>CAVYYV010000001.1:0-111441 GCA_963772815.1 uncultured Acidimicrobiia bacterium
GGCTACGCCACGCTCTATGGCGACATGAATGGCGGCTTCAACCCGCTGAAGGACCTGTTCAAGACCGAGGTCTATCGCTTGGCGCGGTGGCGGAACACCCACCATCCGGACGGGTTTCTCGGGCCCACCGGGGAGGTGATTCCGACAACGATCATCTCCAAGCCTCCGACGGCCGAGCTGCGCGAGAACCAGACCGATCAGGACAGCCTGCCGCCTTACGAGACGTTGGACGCCATCCTCGTCGATCTCATCGAGCACGAGAAGAGCCTCGCTGAGATCACTGCCAAGGGCTTCGACCCGGCCGTCGTCCGCCGCATTGCCCGCATGGTCGCCATCGCCGAATACAAGCGCCGCCAGGCGCCGCCCGGCGTGAAGGTGACCGAGCGCAATTTCGGCCGCGGTCGGCGCTACCCGATCACCAACAGCTTCGTCGAGGACTGAGGCCGCCGGTCAGGACGGCAGCACCGTCACCTTCGTCCCGACCGGGACGAGGCTGTAGAGATGGATGGCGTCCTGATTGAGCAGGCGGATGCAGCCCGACGACATGGCAAGGCCAATGCTCGCCGGCTGGTTGGTGCCGTGGATGCGGTAGAGGGTGTCGTGATAGCCCTCATAGAGATAGAGCGCCCGCGCCCCGAGCGGGTTCTGCGGCCCACCCGGCATGCCGTTTGCCCACGGCCGGGCGAGCGGATCGCGCGCCACCATCTCCGCGGGCGGCGTCCAGGTCGGCCATTCCGCCTTGCGTCCGACATAGGCGTGCCCGGACCAGCCGAAGCCTTCGCGCCCGACGCCGCAGCCATATTGGATGCACATGTTTTCCGGCAGGACGAGGAAGAGGTAGCGGTTGAACGGATCGACGACGATCTCACCCGGATTGTTCGGGATATGTCCCGGCACCGGCACCACGCGGCGATAATAGGCCGGATTGATCTGAGACAGGTCGACCGCCGGAATCGGAAATGGCTCCGTGGTGATCGGCCCGTAGATGTCATAAGGATTATTCAGCGCGGCCGGTCCGACTTGGCATGCGGCCAAGGTCAGCGGCAGCCCGATGAGCAGCCCGCGGCGCGTCAGTCCTACCGGTCCGACGCGCTCCGTTTCAGTAATCGCCCCCTGCGACATGCATGACCCCAATGCAGTCCAATGAAAAGAAATATCAGTTCGAGCTGCCGACGCCGAATCAGTTGAAGAAACCGACACGTAGCCGGCGACGCTCGCAGATAAGATTGATGATCCTCCGTTAACGGTCCGTTTACGCTAAAAACATGACAGCCCGCCTTCGCTTTGCACCGTCGCCGACAGGGCTGATTCACGTTGGGAATCTGCGCACCGCGCTGTTCAACTGGCTTATCGCCAAGCGGGAAGACGGTCAGTTCCTGTTGCGCTTTGACGACACTGATGCGGAACGATCACGCCCCGCCTTCGCCGAAGCGATTTACGCGGACCTCCTGTGGATCGGCGTCAAGCCAGATGACATCTTCCATCAGTCCGCGCGCCTCGAGCGCTATCGCACCGCCGCCGAAGGCTTGAAAGCGGCAGGGCGGCTCTATCCTTGCTTCGAAACGCCGGAGGAGCTGGAGGCGAAGCGGCAGAGCCAGCGCCGCCGCGGCCTGCCGCCCGTCTATGACCGCGCCGCGCTGAAGCTCACCGACGCCGAGCGCGAGGCGCTCCTTGCGTCCGGCCGCAAGCCCCATTGGCGCTTCCTGCTAACCGAGGCGGACGAGGCGGGTCGGGAGGTTGGTTGGACCGATCTCTTCCGCGGGTCACAGACGATCGATCTTGCCGCTCTCTCCGATCCGGTCCTCATCCGCGAGGACGACAGCTTCCTCTACACGCTGCCTTCCGTCGTCGACGATATCGACAAGGCGATTACCCATATCGTCCGCGGCGAGGATCACGTCACCAACACGGCTGTGCAGATCGCTTTGTTCGAGGCGCTCGGCTCCTCCGCGCCGATCTTCGGCCATCACAATCTCCTCACCGCGGAAGGCGGCGAGGGCCTCTCAAAGCGCACCGGGGCGCGGTCGATCGCCAGCCTTCGCGAGGCCGGCTATGAGCCGATGGCGGTGGCGACGCTGGCGGTGCTCATCGGCACGTCGGCCGCGGTCGAGCCGATGGCAAGCCTCGACGACCTTGCTGCGGCCTTCTCGCCCGACGTGGTCTCGCGCGCCCCGGCGCGCTTCGACCTTGCCGAGCTCGATTTGCTCAACGCCCGCCAATTGCACATCGCGCCATACTCAACGGTCGCCGACCGCCTCGCCGAAATGGGCGTCGCAGGCGGCGAGCGATTTTGGCTCGCGATCCGCGCCAACTGCACCAAGCTTGCCGACGCCGCGCTGTGGTGGCGCGTCGTATCCGGCCCGCTCGAGATAGGGACGGCTTCTGCCGACGACGAAGGTTTCCTCGCCGCTGCCGCCGATCTTCTGCCGCCCGAGCCGTGGGACGAGGCGACCTTCGGCGCCTGGGCCGGAGCGATCAAGGCAGCGACAGGACGCAAGGGAAGGGCGCTGTTCATGCCCCTTCGCCAGGCCTTGACCGGCTTCGATCACGGGCCGGAACTGGCGGCGCTGCTGCCCCTTATTGGGCGTAAAGATACGCTGGCCCGATTAGCCGCGTCCCGTCATCGGTGACCATCATCGCCGCCGTTGCGTCGGCCTGATCGAGCGTGAAGGGACCCGGCGTGAAGCCGGCCAGGCGGTTGGCGATCGTCTCGGGATCTTCGCTCGGATCGGGCCGCATCACCGGCAGCGGAATGACGGGCGTGGCGGCGGCGATGATTTGCGTCGCCTCTTGCGTCAGCGGCGTGAAATTGTCTGCCGTGTTGGTCGGGATCGGCGTTACCGGCTGACACCCGCATTCGGGATGATAGGCGAGCCGATAGGCGAAGGCGTTCGGCAGATCGGTGATCGGCTGACCGGTCAGCGATAGAGCCGTCTCAGGCGTCGCCCCAGGGTTCTCGTAATAGTAAAGCTGCGCCCCGGGGCATTGCGCTTCGCACAGCTGCTGGTCGGTCTGGAAATGAGCCGGCGTCGTCGAGAAGCTGAGCGGGAAGTAGTAGCCGTCGCAGCCACGCACGCAGATCGTTCGGTAGGTCGTCACCAGCGGGATCAGATTGTCGCCGACGGCGGGGCCGTTTTGCGGCACGCCGAAAAGCCGGTCGAGCAGGCCGCCATTGCCCGCCTGATTGGCGTAAGGGGCGTATTGCGGGCCGCAATTATTGGCTGCCAGCGCCCGCAGGATGTTGTTCCGCGCTGCCGTATTCTGGGTCGGATTGGCCTGCTGCAATTGCTGGCGCAGCGAATTCAGCTGTGTCTCCTGGCTGTTCAACTGGGCGAGGATGCCGCTGCAGCTCGCCGGTACGTTGAACTGGAACAGACGGATACAACCCATTTGCTGCGCCTGGGCATAGGTCTGGTTATAGGTCTGCTGAAGCTGTGAATATTGCGCCTGGAGGTTCTGATAGACGGTCGCCGGATTCTGCCGTTCCAGCGCAGCCAGCTGCGACTCCAGCGTCAGGCAGATCTGCTGCTGCTGGGCCGTCACCGGGGTCGTTATCGTCACGGTCGCCGCGACGAGAAGAACCAATGCGATAATGGTCCGCCAAAGCATGGCGAAATATGACCTCCAGACGCCCGAATCGTTCTACGACGAACAGCGTTGTTTGGCCAAGCGCCATGACCAGCCTGCGACGAAGCGGAGGCTGGTCAAGCTGGCTACGTGTAGGTAATAAGGCGCGGAATGGACCGAGCGACCAGTGGGCCGCTCTGTGTGGGGGAGACAATACCGTGGTTTTTGACCGGATCGACAGGGGGCTGAAGCCCTGGCACGTCCTCGCGTTTATCGTCATTGCAGTCGGCCTTGGGGCGATTCTCGGCCTGGTGACTGGCCCTCATCTCCGCGACGTCACCAACGGGCTGGACACGTTCGACATTCGCTTCAACGGCTACACCCTTGAAGAGGCGGTCGAGCTTCTCACCGCGCTGGGCTCCGATGGCCGGTCCTACTATGCGACCAGCCAGCTGATCACCGACTTCATCTTCGCGCCGTTCCTGTTCCTGGCGGTGTCGAGCCTGTTCCTCTGGCTGACGCGCCCAGGTCACCGTTTCACCGTTCCGCTGCACGAGAATGTGCGGCTCGTCGTTGTCGCCCTGTCCTTCGTCGCCTTTGCCTGCGACTGGGTCGAGGATGTCGCGCTGTGGATTATCCTGGGATCCGGCGAGGATCCGGCGAGCGCGGCCGTTGCCTTGGCTTCGACGACCACTGGCCTCAAATGGCTGGCTCTCGCCGGCTCGCTGGCAGCGCTTGCGGCAACCGTCATCGTCGCCCTCATCCGCGGCGCCAGCGGTGGCGAAACCGCGCACGCCTAGTCGGCAGGCCGCTGTCGGCTTGACCTCGACAGAGGAATGAAGGAAGACCTTGGCCCATGACGACCATGCCGGCCAAGGCGCCTTCGCGCGCGATTAACATCTGTCGGATTATCATTATCCGCTAGCAAACCCGCTGGCTGAGGCCGTCCTCCTGTACCTTTGAAGATCGAGTTGGACGCCCCCGGCCGGCCCGGGAGGAATCATTCGTGTCCGATCGATCGCCAGACGGCTTCAAGGGTCTCCGCCTCAGCAACACGCTGACGCGGTCGAAGGACGATTTTGTCCCGATCGATCCGGGCAATGTCCGCATGTATGTGTGCGGGCCGACGGTCTACGACTTCGCCCATATCGGCAACGCCCGGCCGCTGATCGTTTTTGACGTGCTGTTCCGCCTGCTGCGCCATCTCTACGGCGACAGCCACGTCACCTATGTCCGCAACATCACGGACGTCGACGACAAGATCAACGCGCGCGCTGCCGAGGAGAGCAATACGCAACTGAGCCAGTAAATAATGACAATAACACGGAACATTACGTATTGTCTTGGAGCTGGTGGCGACCACCTTCTACGCCGGGGTGTTAGCCGCGCAAGCGTCTCTGCGAACCTTTCGGGTCCCTCACGCAAATGGGGCACATCCGTCTGGGCAAGCCGCACCGAGGACCGCCAGCCCCTCATCCGCGATTTCGTACCCCTCATCTCAATGACCTGGTGTTCGGCGGTTGGGACCCGTTTCGGATGAACGCCTACGAGTCCGCAATGACGGCCGGGGTTCTGCAGGAGAAGGACATCTTGCCCATCAGGGACGAGATGAGGCGATCGTGCCGATGCCCGCCGTTTTCGACAAGGAGTGGGTCAAGAAGCCCGACGGGAAGAACGTGAAGGGAGCTCCGGCAACAAGATGGACCAGGCCGAGTAGCTCATGGCGGACATCGACGCCTTTCGCTCCGCTCATGAGCTGGATCGAGTCGTCATCGTGTGGTGCGGCTCGACCGAGGTGTACGACAGCCCAGCGAGGTCCACAGGACATGGAGGCCTTCGAGCAGGGGCTGCAAGGACACCCATCCCGAGATCTCACCGTCGCCAGATCTACGCCTACGCCGCACTCAAGCGGAGGTGCCCTTCGCCAACGGCGCCCCCAATCTCACGGTGGACGTCCCGGCCATGCTCGAACTGGCCGACCGGAGAGGCGTGCCCGATCGCGGGCAAGGACTTCAAGACCGGCCAGACCCTGATGAAGACCATCCTCGCCCCCGGGCTCAAGGCGCGCATGCTGGGCGTGAACGGCTGGTTCTCGACCAACATCCTCGGCAATCGCGACGGCGAGGTGCTCGACGATCCCGAGTCTTTCAAGACCAAAGAAGTCTCCAAGCTCGGCGTGCTCGAGCACCATCCTCCAGCCCGAGCTGTATCCGAGCTCTACGGGGATCTCTACCACAAGGTGCGGATCAACTACTACCCGCCGCGCGGTGACGACAAGGAGGGCTGGGACAACATCGACATCTTCGGTTGGCTGGGCTATCCGATGCAGATCAAGATCGACTTCCTGTGCCGTGACTCGATCCTGGCCGCCCCGCTCGTGCTGGACCTGGCGCTGTTCATGGACCTGGCTCATCGCGCCGGACGCAAAGGCATCCAGGAGTGGCTGTCGTTCTACTTCAAGAGCCCCCAGCACGCAGCCGGCCTCTACCCCGAGAACGACCTCTTCGTCCAGTCCAAGAAGCTAAAGAACAACCTCAGGCACATGATGGGAGAGGAGCTCATCACCCATCTGGGCACCGAGTACTACGAAGAGGACTGAGGACCGGGCGAGCTCAGCCGCTCTTTCGGGCCGGCGGAGACGACGGCGGGCCCGACATCCGGCTTGACGACCGGGGGGCGGGCACCCAACCTTGGCCTCTAGCCGGAACCGAGGAGCGGCCATGACCACCGCCAGGGAAGCCACATTGCTGACCGATCAAGACATTTACCTGTGGAACGAGGGGTCCCACTACCGCCTGTACGAGAAGATGGGATCACATCCCGCCCCTGAAGGGACCTACTTCGCCGTTTGGGCCCCCAACGCCGATTCGGTCGCGGTGGTGGGCGATTGGAACGGGTGGGATTCGGACGCCAACCCTCTCGCAGCCATAGGCAGCTCGGGGGTGTGGGCCGCCCGCATCGAGGACGCCGTTCCCACCAATGCCTATAAGTATCGGATACGAAACGGCGACTACCTGGTGGACAAGGCCGACCCATTCGGCTTTCACCATGAGACCCCGCCGCGGACCGCATCCAAGGTATGGGACCTCAGCTACGAGTGGGGAGATTCGAGCTGGATGTCCGAGCGCTCCTCACGCCAGCGCCTCAGCGATCCGATCAGCGTGTACGAGATGCATTTGGGCTCATGGATGCGGGACCCGGCGGACACCGAGCGCTTCTTGAGCTACCGCGAGCTCGCCCCACGACTCGCCGAGTATCTAGCGGAGACATCGGTTTCACCCACGTCGAGTTCCTGCCCGTGATGGAACACCCCTTCTACGGGTCCTGGGGCTACCAGACGACCGGCTATTTCGCCCCCACCAGCCGCTACGGCACACCCCAGGACTTCATGTACCTGATCGACAGCTGCACAGGCCGGGATCGGCGTCATCCTCGACTGGGTGCCGTCGCACTTCCCCACCGACGAGCACGGCCTGGGCTACTTCGACGGCACCCACCTCTACGAGCACGCCGATCCCCGCCAGGGCTTTCATCCCGACTGGAAGAGCGTCGATCTTCAATTACGGCCGCAACGAGGTGCCGCAGTTCCTCATCTCCAGCGCCATCTTCTGGCTCGACCAGCTACCACATCGACGGGCTGCGGGTCGACGCGGTGGCCTCGATGCTCTACCTGGATTACTCCCGCAAAGAAGGCGAGTGGATCCCCAACAGTCTACGGCGGTCGGGAGAACCTGGAGGCGATCGAGTTCCTGCGCCGGCTGAACGAGACGGTCTACGCCAGTACCCCGACACGCTGACCGTGGCCGAGGAATCGACCGCCTGGCCGATGGTCTCTCGTCCCCTGTACGTCGGTGGCCTGGGCTTCGGCTTCAAGTGGGACATGGGATGGATGCACGACACCCTCGACTACTTGTGCCGAGATCCCGATCCACCGGCAACTACCACCACGGACGAGCTCACGTTCCGCATATCTACGCCTTCAGCGAGAACTTCATGCTCCCGCTCTCCCACGACGAGGTGGTACACGGCAAAGGCTCGCTGCTCGAGCAAGATGCCGGGCGATCGCTGGCAGAAGTTCGCCAACCTGCGGCTCCTATTCGGCTACATGTACGGCCAGCCCGGCAAGAAGCTCCTCTTCATGGGCGGAGAGTTCGGCCAGCTGGTCGCGAATGGACCCACGACGCGGGGCCTCGACTGGCATCTCCTCGACGATGACGCCCACAGCGCCCTGCAACGTCTGGTGGGAGACCTCAATCGGGTCTACCGCTCCGAACCGGCCCTCCACGATCTCGACTGCGAAGCCTCGGGATTCGAGTGGGTGGACGCCAACGACAGTGCCAACAGCGTGCTCACCTTCCTGCGTCTCTCCCCCTCCGGAGAGGCGGTGCTGGTGGCGGCCAACTTCACCCCCGAGGCCCGGCACGGATACCGGGTGGGGATCCCACATCCGGGCCGATGGGAGGAGATCCTCAATACGGATGCCTCCCATTACGGCGGCAGCGGTCAAGGGAACCTCGGTGGCGTCGACACAGGCCCCCTTCCCGTGCCCTACCACGGGCGTCCCCACAGCATCGATATCGTCCTCCCGCCCCTGTCTGTCGTGCTGCTTGCCCACAGAGGAGAGTCGGAGACTGCGGCGGAGACCTCTTCGAGCGATCGGGCTGAGGCGGCGAGTCACCAGGCTGGGGCGGCAGGGGCGAGCTGATCAGCGCTCCCAGGGCCACCTATCGGCTTCAGCTCGGATCGGATCTAGACCTGTATCAGGCGGCCGAGCTGGCGCCTCACCTGGCCAGGTTGGGGATCAGCCACATCTACACCTCCCCGTTCCTCCAGGCCGATCCAGCAGCAGGGCACGGATATGCCGTCGTCGATCCGGGCCGGGTCGATACGGGCCTGGGGGGTGAGGAAGGGCGCCGTCGACTGGTGGAGCGGACCAGAGAACAGGGAATGGAACTCGTCATCGACCTCGTTCCCAATCACATGGCGGTGAGCCTCCCCCACAATCATTGGTTCTGGGAGGTGCTGGAGCACGGGCCGTCGAGCCTGTACGCCGGCCACTTCGACGTGGACTGGGACCCGGCGGAATCCCAGTCCACCAACCAGGTCCTTCTCCCCATTCTCGCCGACCACTACGGGCGGGAGGTGGAAGCCGGGATGATCCTGGTGCGGCACCGGGAGGGGCGGTTCACCATCGCCTATCACGACCAGGTCATGCCCGCCTCCCCCCGATCGGTCTCCCACATCCTGGCCCGGGCCGCCCGCCGCACCGACTCGGACGAGCTGGCCTTCGTCGCCCGATCCCTGGCCGCCCTTCCCCCGGCCAGCGCCACCGACGATGCCAGCCGGCGTCGTCGTCACCCCGACGCCGACGTCCTGGGACGGCTGGTGGCCGATCTGGCTTCCCGGCCCGAGCTGCGTTCGGCAATCGACAGCGTGGTAGACGAGATCAATCGCGATCCCGACGAGATCGACGCTCTGATGGACCTCCAGAACTATCGCCTGATGCGATGGCGAGCGGCGCGACAGGAGCTGGGCTACAGGCGGTTCTTCGACATCGACACGCTGATCGGGCTGCGAGTGGAGGAGCCTTCCGTGTTCCTCGACTCGCATCGGCTCCCGCTGCGATGGGTGGCCGAGGGCGAGGTCGCAGGCCTCCGTATCGATCATCCCGACGGCCTGCGCCGACCGGGCCAGTATCTGAGGAGGCTGCGTGAGGCGGCCCCGACGAGCTGGATCGTTGTCGAGAAGATCCTGGCTAATGGTGAAGCTCTGCCCGGTTGGCCCGTCGATGGCACCACCGGCTACGAATTTCTCAACGAAGTCACCCACCTGTTCGTCGATCCCGCCGGCGAGGAGCCGCTGACCGAACTGTGGGAGGAGATGTCCGGCATGGTTGCTCCCTGGGAAGAGGTGGTGGCGGAGTCGAAAGCAATGGTGCTGCGTGACATCTTGGGAGCGGACCTCAACCGCCTCGGCAACGTATTCGCCGAGCTGTGTGAGGAACGACGGCGCTATCGAGACTTCACCCGGGCCGAGCTGACCGATGCCCTCGCCCAGGCGCTGGCCTGCCTGGACGTATACCGCACTTACGTGACCGAAGACGGGGAGGCGTCGGGGGCCGATCGGGCCCGGATCGATGCCGCCCTTCACCGGGCCCGGTCCGCCGCCCCGGACCTCGATCCGGAGCTGTTCGACCTCCTCGGAGCCGTCCTGGTGGGCGAGCTGTCCGGCCCGATGGAAGCCGAGCTGCGAATGCGTTTCCAGCAGCTGAGCGGCTCGGTGATGGCCAAAGGCGTAGAAGACACGGCCTTCTATCGCTACGTCCGCCTGGCCGCCCTGTGTGAGGTGGGAGGTGACCCGGGCCGCTTCGGCAGGATCGACGCCGCCGGCTTCCACGACCGCTGCGAGGTGGTGGCCGCGGAGTGGCCCACGACGATGCTCTCCCTGTCCACCCACGACACGAAGCGGTCCGAGGACGTCCGGGCCAGGCTGTGCGTGCTGAGCGAAATACCCGAGATCTGGGCGGACACCGTTCGGAACTGGCACCATCTCACCGAGCAACATCGACCTGAGCGACTGGACGGCGCCACCGAGTACCTCATCTACCAGACGCTGGTCGGGGCGTATCCGATCGGCCCGGACCGCCTCGTCCCATACCTGGAGAAGGCGACCAAAGAAGCCAAGGTGCACACCTCCTGGACCGACCCCGATCCCCAGTACGACCAGGCGGTGGAGTCCTTCGCCCGCCGACTCGACGACGACGCGGTCTTCCAGGATCACCTGAGAGACTTCGTCCGGCCCCTTGTCGAAGCAGGCAGGACGGTCTCGCTCGCCCAAAAGACCATCCAGCTGACCGCCCCCGGGGTCCCCGACCTCTACCAGGGAACCGAGCTGTGGGACCTGAGCCTGGTGGACCCGGACAACCGGCGACCGGTCGACCATGCCCTTCGCCGCCGTCTGGTTGCTGAGCTGGGTCAGGGCCGGATCGAGCCACGGCAGGCGCTGGCGCGAATGGATGCGGGCCTGCCCAAGTTGTGGCTGATCATGGTGCTACTCGAACTTCGCCGCCGTCACTTCGACGCGTTCGGGGACCGGGGCGGCTACCAGCCCCTCCTGGCCACCGGCTCCGCCTGGCGCCATGTCGTCGCGTACCGGAGGGGGGAAGAGGTGGTGGTAGTGGTGCCGAGACTCACCACCCGGCTGGCCCGAGACGGCGGTTGGGCCGGGACGTTTCTGGAACTGCCCGACGGCCAATGGCGCGACGTGTTCTCCGGTACCGAGCGATCCGGCCGGGCCGAGATCGACGCACTGGTGGAGTCGTTTCCGGTGTCCGTCCTGGAGAGAATGGGCTCATGAGACCGAGTGTGTGGGCACCATTCGCGGAACGGGTGGACTTGCTGACCGGCGACTCTCGCCACCCGATGAGAGCCGGGAAGCGGGGATGGTGGGCTTCCGATCTCGACCTCGAGCCCGGGACCGAGTACGAGTTCTCCCTCGATGGTGAGCCGGGACTCCCCGACCCCAGGTCCCGACACCAGCCGAAGGGCGTCCACGGTCCGAGTCGGGTGGTAGCTGCAGGCCATGACTCACAGGGACGGGAACCCGACGGCATCGACCTGCGTCAGGCCGTGGTCTACGAACTGCACATCGGCACCTTCACCGAGGAGGGCACCTTTGGTGCCGCCCAGCACCGGCTGGATCACCTCGTCGACCTGGGAGTGGACGTGCTCGAGGTCATGCCGGTCAACGCCTACGCCGGCCATCACGGCTGGGGATACGACGGTGTTGCCCTTTACGCCGTCCACGACCCCTACGGAGGACCCGAGGGCATGCGTGGATTCGTCGAAGCCTGTCATCGGCGCGGGCTCAAGGTCCTGCTCGACGTGGTCTACAACCATCTCGGCCCCGACGGGAATCATCTGGGACGTTTCGGCCCCTACTTCACCGACCGCTACCGGACGGGATGGGGCGACGCCGTGAACCTCGACGGGCCCGACAGCGACCAGGTCCGGAGATTCTTCATCGACAACGCCCTCATGTGGCTGGGTGAATACGGGGTGGATGGTCTGCGGATCGACGCCGTACATGCGTTCTTCGACCGCTCTGCCATCCACTTCCTGGAGGAGCTGGCAGTGCACGTCTCCCGGCTCGAGAACGAGACCGGACGTCGTTATCGGCTCATCGCCGAATCCGACCTCAACGATCCCCGCCTGGTGTGGCCCCGGAACCGCGGTGGCTACGGGCTGGCAGCCTCGTGGAGCGACGACTTCCACCATGCCCTGCATGCGCTCCTCACCGGCGAACGGACCGGGTATTACGAGGACTTCGGCGAGCTCGCCGACGTGTCCAAGGCACTCGAGAATGGGTACGTGTACGACGGCCGATTCTCGCCCCACCGCCGTCGCCGCCACGGGCGGTCCACCCGGGGGCTGTCCGGGTCGGCCTTCCTCGGCTACCTCCAGAACCACGACCAAGTGGGCAATCGGGCCCGCGGGGATCGGATCTCTCACATCGCCGGGACCGAACTGCAGAAGGTCGGCGCCGCCCTGGTGCTCATCTCACCGTTCGTCCCCATGATCTTTCAGGGTGAAGAGTGGGCTGCATCGGCTCCATTCCCATACTTCACCGATCACGAGCCCGGGCTGGGGGCGGCAGTGCGCCGGGGTCGCCGCGGTGAGTTTGCCGCCTTCGGATGGGATCCGGACCAGATTCCGGATCCCCAGGACCCGGCCACTTTCGCTGCCGCCAAGCTGGACTGGTCGGAGACGGACCAGCCGGGCCACGCCGATGTCCTGGACTGGTACCGCACCATGATCTCCCTGCGAAGGTCGAGCCCCGACCTGACCGACGGGCGACTCGATCGGGTCAAGGCCACAGCCGATGAACCCAACGGCACCCTGGTGGTCGAGCGGGGCTCGATGATGGTCGTCGCCAACGTCTCCGAGGTGACGGCGAGTGTCGAGACCCCGCCAGATGCGGTACTGGTGATGGCCTCGGCGGAGATCGGGAGCCCGAGAGGGAGACTCGAGCTGCCCGCCGCCTCAGTAGCCATCCTGCACAGGAGCCGAAAGGAGAGCCGATGAGTGGAACCGGGCCGGCCCCGGCGGACGGCACTCCCGATGCCTGGGGCATCGAGCACACATACGAAGACGCCTGGCGCCAAACCAAACGGGTTCCCGCTCCTACGATCGACCTTCTGCGAGAGGTGATCGGGGAGCCGGTCTCCGGCGGGCCCACCGTGATCAGATCCGGCACCCGGGCTCCGGTTGGCCCCTGCCGGCTGGTACTCGAGGACGGCACCGCACTCCCGGTCGATTCGCGGCTCCCGCCGGACATACCCCTCGGCTACCACCGCCTGGAATTCGACGATGAAACAAGGAGGCTCATCGTCAGCCCGGGCCGTTGCCATCTTCCCGATGGGCGCATGTGGGGGTGGGCGGCGCAACTCTACTCCACCCGTTCGCGACATAGCTGGGGAATGGGCGACCTGGGCGATCTGAGCGTGCTGGCCGGCTGGTCCACCCGCCTCGGGGCGGAGATGATGATGGTGAATCCTCTCATGGCGGTAGCCCCCGTGTCGCCTCGCCAGGCCAGCCCCTATTACCCCACCAGCCGGCTGTTCCTGGATCCGATCTACCTGAGGGTTGAGGACATCCCGGGGACCGAGCTGGTTGCCGACGAGCTGGCCCGCACCGCCGCCGCCGGCCGTGCCCTGAACCAGGACCCTCTGGTGCACCGGGACGAAGTGTGGCGGCTCAAGTCGGAGCTATTGGAACGGCTGTGGGAGATCGGCCCGCGGGGTGCCTTTCGTGAGTGGCGCTCAGCGCAGGGCTCTGCACTGGACACCTTCGCCGCCTACTGCGTCCTGGCGGAAGAGCACGGCGGCGATTGGCGGAGATGGCCCACCGGGTTGCGCCACCCCGAGAGCCCCGACGTCGCCCGGGTTGTGCACGAACGGGCCGATCGGGTCGAGTACCACCAGTGGCTGCAATGGCATTGCTCCCGCCAGCTGGACGAGGCGACCGGCGACCTTACGCTGGTCCAGGACCTTCCGGTGGGCTTCGACCCGGGCGGCGCCGATGCCTGGGTTTGGCAAGACGTTCTCGCCCAGGGGGTCAGCGTGGGAGCGCCACCCGACGAGTTCAACAGGCTGGGACAGGTATGGGGCCTGCCTCCGTTCATCCCCCACCGCTTCCGGGCGGACGGCTACGAACCTTTCATCCAGACCATCAGGTCGGCCATGACTACACGGGGCGGGCTCCGGATCGACCACGTGATGGGTCTCTCCCGGCTCTTCTGGGTACCGGATGAATCATCTCCCGCCGACGGCGCCTACGTGCGCTATCCCCAATCGGATCTGCTCGACATCATCGCTCTGGAGAGCTGCCGGGCCCGGAGCCTGGTCGTGGGCGAAGACCTGGGGACGGTCGAGCCCGGGCTGCGGGATGAGCTGGCCGCCCGTAATATCCTCTCGTACCGGCTGCTGTGGTTCGAAGAAGCCGAGCCGTCCAGCTGGCCGGAGTTGTCCATGGCTTCGATCACCACCCACGACCTCCCCACCGTCATGGGGTTGTGGACGGGAGCCGACCTCGAGGAACAACGCAGTCTCGGCTTGGAGCCCAACGTGGAATCGATCAAACGAATTCGCTCGTCGGTGGCAGCCCTGCATGGAGTCGACGAGGGCTCATCTCCCCAGGACTTGGTGCTGGCCGTGCACCGGCGATTGGCCCGAGCCCCGTCCCGCCTGCTCACCGCCACCCTCGAGGACGCCACCGCCACCCGGCGGCGACCCAATATCCCGGGCTCGGACCCGGGACGTCCCAACTGGTGTCTGGCATTGCCCCGGTCCATCGAGGACATCGTCGAGGGGGCCATCGCCCCGGCTGTGGCCGGGGTTCTCAAGCGGGCCGTCCATCCTCCGACCGAACCGGGTGCAGGCGATGGCCGGCAATGAGATGAATCAGTCGGAGGTCTGGCCGGGACGCCCCTACCCCCTCGGGGCCAACTGGGACGGTTCGGGGACAAACTTCTCGATCTTCTCCGAGGTTGCCGAGTCGGTCGAGCTGTGCCTGTTCGACGGTGACACCGAGACCCGGATCCCGATCGAGGAGTCCGACGCGCACTGCTGGCACGTCTACCTCCCCAACATAGGAGCGGGCCAGCGCTACGGCTACAGGGTCCACGGGCCGTGGGCCCCGGAGAAGGGGCAGCGCTGCAATCCGGCCAAGCTACTGATCGACCCCTACGCCCGGGCCATCGACGGCGGCATCGACTGGGATCCGTCCTGCTTCCCGTACGTGGAAGACGACCCGGATGTGGCCGATGACACCGACAGCGGGCCCCACATGCCCAAGTCGGTGGTGGCGAACCCCTTCTTCGACTGGGAAGGGGACCGAAGACCGGACACCGCCATGGACGACACCGTCATCTACGAGGTCCACGTCAAGGGATTCACCGTCCAGCATCCGGAGGTCCCCACGGCCCAGCGCGGCACCTACTCGGGCCTGGCCCACCCCGCCGCCATCGAGCACCTCCAGCGCCTGGGAATCACGGCCGTGGAGCTTCTCCCCGTCCATCACTTCGTCCACGACCACCACCTCGTCCAGCGGGGGCTGGTCAACTACTGGGGATACAACTCCATCGGCTACTTCGCCCCCCACGCCGAGTATTCCTCCTCGGGTACCCGGGGCGAGCAGGTGTCCGAGTTCAAGGGCATGGTGAAAGCCCTGCACGCGGCGGGCATCGAGGTAATCCTCGACGTGGTCTACAACCACACCGCCGAAGGCAACCACCTGGGGCCGATGCTGTCGTTCCGGGGCATCGACAACTCCGCCTACTACCGGCTGGTGCCCGAGGACAAACGCTACCACTTCGACACCACGGGAACGGGAAACAGCCTCAACATGCGCCACCCCCAGACCCTCCAGCTCATCATGGACTCACTGCGATACTGGGTGACCGAGATGCATGTGGACGGCTTCCGTTTCGACCTTGCCGCCACCCTGGCCCGGGAGCTGTACGAAGTGGACCGCCTCTCCACGTTTTTCGACATCATCCACCAGGACCCGATCCTCTCCCCCGTCAAACTGATCGCCGAGCCCTGGGACGTGGGTGAGGGCGGCTATCAGGTGGGCAACTTCCCCATCCAGTGGTCGGAATGGAACGGACGCTACCGGGACACGGTCCGCGACTTCTGGCGCCACGAGCCGGCCACCCTGGGCGAGATGGCCTACCGCCTTACCGGCAGCTCGGACCTGTATCAGGCCAACGGGCGTACCCCCGTGGCCAGCGTCAACTTCGTCACCGCCCACGACGGCTTCACTCTGGCGGACCTGGTGTCCTACAACGAGAAGCACAACGAGGCCAACGGCGAGAACAACGCCGACGGGGAGTCTCACAACCGTTCCTGGAACTGTGGCGAGGAGGGGCCCTCCACCGACGCCGAGGTGAATGAGTGCCGACGCCGCCAGCTGCGCAACTTCCTGGCCACGCTCATGCTCTCCCAGGGCGTGCCCATGCTCTTGGGGGGTGACGAGCTGGGCCGCACCCAGGACGGCAACAACAACGCCTACTGCCAGGACAACGAGATCTCGTGGCTGGACTGGGGGGTGATCGACGAGGACCTGGTGGAGTACACGGCCCGACTCATCGACCTGCGAGCCAGCTCACCCGCCTTCCGACGGCGGGGCTGGTTCCACGGGCGCCAGATTCGAGGGGTACCGGACATCGAGTGGCTCAAGCCGGACGGCACCTCGATGACCGACGAGGACTGGGAGTCGGGACACAAGCCGGCCCTGGGCATGTTCCTCAACGGGGACGCCATAGACCAACGCGACCGACGCGGCCGGCCAGTCGTCGACGACTCCTACCTCATGATCCTCAACGCCAGTCCCGACGAGATCGACTGGAAGCTCGCCCGACGCCTGGGCAAGGGATGGGAGATGGTCATCGATACCGGTCGGGGCGGCTTCCTCGATCCGGCCCGATCCGTTGGTCAGGTCATCGTCGTCGGGGCTCGCTCGACCGTGGTTCTTCGCAGGCCCCGCCCCGATGAAGCATGACTGCCATGACCGGCTGCAGCGGATAGCGGCGCTTCGGACCTGCCTATGGTTGAGGACGTCATCGGAAGTGACTCTGTGATGCCGATACCCGCCACTACCAGCCGCGTCGTGATAGAACACGTCACCCCTTGCGTGGACGCCGGCCGTTTTCCCGTCAAGCGGGTCGTCGGCGACCGGGTCGAGGTGCAGGCAGACGTCTTCGCCGACGGCCACGATGTCGTTGCGGCCCTGGTGCGGTATCGGCGTGTCGGCGAGAAGACCTGGCAGCGCACGCCAATGACGGCCCTGATCAACGACCGCTGGTCCGCGTCGTTCACGGTGGAGGAGATGGGGAGATACTCCTTCACCGTCGAGGGATGGGTAGACCACTTCGCCGGATGGGTGAGGGCCATCGTCAAGAAGCTCGATGCCGAGGTCGCCACAGAGACCGACCTGGAGACCGGAACGGTTCTCATCGAGGCCGGAGCCTCCCGGGCCACCGGAGCCGCCTCCCTGCATCTCAGCGAGACCGCCCAGGCCATGCGCGACCCAACGCTCGACCTGGCCGAGCGGGTCGCCCGGTCCGTGGACGAGAATGTGGTGGCCGCCATGAGGGCATTCCCCGACCGGAGCAACTCGACCGTCTTCGACCGGACATACGAGGTCCAGGTGGACAGGGAACGGGCGCGATTCTCCGCCTGGTACGAGCTGTTCCCGCGCTCGTGGGGCGAAGCCAGCGCCCATGGAACCTTCAACGATGTGGCCGACAAGCTCGACTACGTGGCCGACATGGGCTTCGACGTGCTCTATCTACCACCGATCCATCCCATCGGAACCAGCTACCGCAAGGGGCCCAACAACGCACTGGACGCCTCCAAGGGAGACCCCGGAGTTCCCTGGGCCATCGGCGGCCCCGCCGGAGGACACACCGCAATCCACCCCGACCTGGGCACGATGGCCGGGTTCCGCAAGCTACGCGATCGCGCCCTCGACCTGGGAATGGAGATGGCACTAGACATCGCTTTCCAGTGCTCTCCCGATCACCCTTGGGTACAAGAGCATCCAGAGTGGTTTCCGCATCGGCCCGACGGCTCGATCCAGTACGCCGAGAACCCGCCCAAGAAATACGAGGACATCTACCCGATCAACTTCGAGACGTCCGATCCCCTGGGCCTGTGGGAGGCCCTGCGCGACGTGTTCAGGTTCTGGGCAGACCAAGGCGTGCGGATCTTCAGGGTGGACAATCCTCACACCAAGGCATTCCCCTTTTGGGAATGGGTGATCAATGACCTTCGCCAAAATGATCCAGACCTCATGTTCCTGGCCGAGGCCTTCACTCGCCCCAAAGTGATGTACCGGCTCGCCAAACTGGGCTTCACCCAGTCGTACACCTACTTCGCCTGGCGCAACACGGCCTGGGAGCTGCGTGAGTACATGAACGAGCTGACTCAGGGAGCACCGGCTCAGTTCTTCAGACCCAACTTCTGGCCCAACACCCCCGACATCCTCACCGAGTTCCTGCAGGCCGACGGGCGGCCCGCCTTCATCATCCGCCTCCTGCTGGCGGCCACCCTGTCCTCCAGCTACGGGATCTACGGGCCCGCGTTCGAGCTGATGGAGAGCACCCCCCTTCGTCTCGGGTCGGAGGAGTACCACGACTCGGAGAAGTACCAGATCCGCAACTGGGACTTGACCAGAAGTGATTCGCTGGCTCCCATCATCACTCGCGTCAACCAGATCCGCCGGGAGCACCCCGCTCTCCAACAGACCAACAACGTCGCCTTCCATCCCACCGACAACGAAGCCCTCATGTGTTTTTCGAAACAGGCCGGCGCCGACCTGCTGCTGATGGTGATCAGCCTCGACCCCCAGCATGTGCAATCCGGTTGGACCAATCTCCCGCTCGACGAGCTGGGCATCGAGCACGATCGACCCTTCCAGGTTCACGACCTGCTGGTGGACCGACGCTACATGTGGCACGGACCCCACAACTTCATTCAAATCGACCCGAGCGGGGTTCCGGGTCACGTCTTCGCCGTTCGCCGCCGGGTGCGGACCGAACAGGACTTCGACTACTACCTATGAACGACGCCGCAACCGAAGGGTCACCCCGCTGGTATCAGGACGCCGTCATCTATCAGGTCCACGTCCGCGCCTTCCAGGACTCGAATGGGGACGGCATCGGCGATTTCCGGGGATTGACCCAGCGGCTCGACTATCTCCAGGATCTCGGGGTCACGGCGGTTTGGCTGCTGCCCTTCTACCCCTCGCCCTTGAAGGACGACGGCTACGACATCGCCGACTACAAGAGCATCCACCCCAGCTACGGGACCATGCGCGACTTCGACCGGTTCCTCCACGCTGCCCATGAACGAGGGCTGAAGGTCATCACCGAACTGGTGATCAACCACACCTCCGACCAGCACGAATGGTTCCAGCGGGCCCGGCGGGCAGCGCCCGGCTCTCCTGAACGCGACTTCTACGTCTGGTCCGACACTCCCGAGCGTTACCAGGACGCCCGGATCATCTTCACCGACACGGAGCCCAGCAACTGGGCGTGGGATCCGGTCGCCAATGCCTACTACTGGCACCGATTCTTCTCGCATCAGCCCGATCTCAACTTCGAAAGCACAGCCGTGCAGGAGGCGGTGTTCGACCTGCTCGACTTCTGGCTCGACAAAGGGGTGGACGGCCTGCGGCTCGATGCCGTGCCGTACCTGTACGAACGGGAGGGGACCATGTGCGAGAACCTCCCCGAGACCCACGCCTTCCTCAAGAGCCTCCGGGCCCGGGTGGATGCCAAGTTCGCCGACCGGATGCTGCTGGCGGAGGCCAACCAATGGCCCGAGGACGCCGTGGCATATTTCGGCGACGGGGACGAGTGCCACATGTGCTTCCACTTCCCACTCATGCCCCGTCTGTTCATGGCCGTGAAGATGGAGAACCGGTTCCCCATCATCGACATACTCGACCAGACACCGGCCATTCCCGACTCGGCCGCATGGGCAATCTTTCTCCGCAACCACGACGAGCTGACCCTGGAGATGGTGACCGACGAGGAGCGGGACTTCATGTATCGCGTCTACGCCGACGATCCCCAAGCACGCATCAACCTGGGAATCCGTAGGCGCTTGGCGCCGCTCCTTCGCAGCGACCGCCGCCTGATCGAGCTGCTCAACGCCCTCCTCCTCTCCCTCCCCGGGACCCCGGTTCTCTACTACGGAGACGAGATCGGGATGGGGGACAACATCTACCTCGGCGACCGCAACGGCGTCCGCACCCCGATGCAGTGGTCGCCCGATCGCAACGCCGGCTTCTCCCGCGCCAACCCCCAGCGCCTCTACTTTCCGGTCAACACCGACCCCGAATACCACTACGAGTCGGTCAACGTCGAGGCGGAGCAGGCCAATCCATCGTCGTTGTGGTGGTGGATGAAGCGAATGCTCGCCCAACGTCGCGCCCTTCCCGCCCTCTCCCAGGGGGATCTTCGCTTTCTCTCGCCCGACAACCCCAAGGTCCTGGCCTTTGAGCGAACTCATGGCTCCAAGACGGTGCTAGTTGTGGCCAACCTCTCCGCCCGAACCCAGGCCGTGGAGATAGACCTGGCCCACCACGAGGGCATCGCGCCGGTGGAGATCTTCGGTCGGACCCCCTTCCCCACCGTGGGAGAGCTGCCCTACTTTCTCACGCCCGGCCCTTATCAGTTCTACTGGTTCCTCCTCGATCACGAGCAGGGAGGAGCGGAGGAGCACGAGCTGCCCAGGATCCGGCTCCGCAACGAGGTCGACCCGGACTCCGTGTTCCGCGCCCGTGGCCAGCTGGCCCGGTCCATCGGCGAGGACCTCCCCCGGCGTCGTTGGTTCCGGTCCAAAGCCGGGACCATCTCCGACACGCAGATCATCGACGTGATCCCTCTCGACGACCCGGCCACCCGACTGGTCATAGCTCAGGTCGACTATGTCGAACAGGACGCCGAGACATATCTCATGCCCGTGTCCGTGGTCACCGGGGAGGAGGCCTTCTGGCTGGAGGAGCACAAGCCCGAGACGATCGTGGCCACGGTTTCGGGCCCGGATGACACCACCGCCTTGCTGGTGGATGCCGCCGGCCGCGAACAGGTGGGCCATGTCCTCCTCGACCTGGTCCGACGCCGCCGCAAGCTCAAGGGATCCCGGACCGAGCTGAGCGGGTCCGGCAACATCGGAAGGGGTCGGGCAGTCGACGCTTCCGTGACACTGCTGGGCGCCGAGCAATCCAACACCTCGCTGGTGTTCGACCAGGACCTGATCCTGAAGCTGTTCCGCAAGCTCGAAGAGGGAGAGAATCCCGACGTGGAGATCAGCCGCTTCCTGAGCAAAAGGCGACGGTTCCCCCACATGGCCCCGGTCCGGGGAGTGATCTCGGCGGACATCGACGGCGGCCGGGCCTCTGTGGGCCTGATCCAGGATTACGTGGCCAATCAGGGCGACGCCTGGAGCCAAACCGTCTCTCTGGTGGGGCAGTTCATCGATCGCGTCATGACCCTTCCCGACGGAGATGCCCGGCGATCCGCTCCCGGGCGACCCCGGCACCCTCTCGACCTGATCGGCAGCGAGGCGCCGCAGCCTCTGACCGACATGATCACCCCGGCGGCTCCGGCCGCCGAGTTGCTGGGTCGGCGTACCGCCGAGCTCCATCTCGCCCTGGGGCGGCCCACCGACGACCCGGCCTTCAAGCCCGAGGCGATGACGACCCTGTATCAACGATCCCTCTATCAGGCGATGCGGTCGTCCGTGCGGGAAACCCTCGCTCTGTTGCGACGGCGCCGGTCTTCGCTGGCCGAAGAAACGCTCGACGCCGCCAACGCCCTCCTCGACCGCGAGCAGGAGCTCCTGGAACGGCTCCGTCAGGTGTCAACCCACAAGATCGACGCTCTGAGGACACGAATCCACGGAGACTATCACCTCGGTCAGACCCTCTTCACCGGCAACGACTTCGTCATCATCGACTTCGAGGGAGAGCCGCTGCGCCCCCTGAGCGAGCGGCGCATCAAGCGGTCTCCACTGCGAGACGTGGCGGGGATGGTCCGCTCCTACCACTACGCGGCCCGATCCGGGCTGGCGATGCGGGTCGACGAGGGCGTAGTGACTCGGGATCCCGACGTCATCTCCTCACTCGAGCCCTGGGTCGACGCCTGGTTCCGCTGGACGGCGTCCTCGTTCCTGGCCGGCTATCTCGAGATCATGGACGGAGCGGCCATCATCCCCACCGACCGGAACGACACCCGGGTGCTGCTCGACGCCTATCTGCTAGAGAAGGCAGTGTACGAGCTGGCCTACGAGCTCAACAACCGCCCCAATTGGGTGCCCATCGCCCTGGCAGGGATCCGGCTCCATTTGGACTGACGGTGGGGGGTCCCCCGCACGGCTCGATATCGTCGGAACCATGGACGATCTGACAATCGGGGACTACACGATTCCTGACGCCGAACTGGAGGAGGACTTCACCACTTCGGGCGGACCAGGTGGCCAACACGCCAACCGGTCCAACACGGCGGTGGAGATCCACTTCGACCTCCGGGCCACGACCGCCTTCCCCGATCCCGTCCGGGATCGTCTGATCACCCGGCTTGGGCCCGTCGTCTCCGCCTCCTCTTCTGAGTCCCGATCACAATGGCGTAACCGTGCCCTGGCCAGGCAACGACTGGCTGAGCGGCTGGAAGAGGCGATCAGGCCGCCCAAGCGCCGCCGGCCCACCAAGCCCAGCGCAACCGCCCGTCGAAAGCGACTCGAATCGAAACGCCGCCATTCGGAGAAGAAGCGTCTCCGCAAGAACCCCGACTGGTGATCGATCCACGTCGCTGACGCGTCTCAAGATCCGTTTTCTGTGGTAGCTGCTTCGGAGGTTGTGGGTATGGTGAACCTCCCCGGATAGGTTCACCCCGGGAGAGCTCTGGTGTTAGGGGTCGGTTCGAATCGTCAGCCTGGACGGGCCCAAACCTCGTCGCCTCCGACTCCGCCAAGACGATTCCCCCGTCGATCCGTGATTTCGTCGTGTGGCCGGACGGCCAATGCCGAGCCCGGAGCCGCCATTCGACCCACCGGCTTCAACCCCACCACAAAACACCCCGGGCCAAAGGGGGTCAGTCGATCAGCTTCCGCGCCTGGATGCGGTTTGGCTTGCCCAGGGGAGTAACCGGAAGGGAAGCAACGCGCTCGCCACAGCCCCGGCACCTCGTAACGGGCCAGCCTCTCCCGCGCCCAGAGATCGAGGTCCTCGGGTTCCGCATCGCCTTCGTAGATCGCAGCCACCCTCTGACCCCACTCCGAGTCGGCTACACCCACCACCGCCACCGCCAGGACCCGCGGATGGTCCATCAAGACTGCCTCCACCCGCCCCGGATCGACATTCTCACCGCCGGTGATTATCACGTCGTCTGCCCGGCCCAGGATCCGCACTGCCCCATCGGGATCCAGGGCTCCCAGATCCGGGGTGACGAACCACTCGCCGTCGGGCCGGTCGGGCTCGTCAGCGTATCCGGGCGACACCTGTCCACCACGCAGAGCCACTCGGCCGTCGTCTTCCAGGCGGATCTCCACGCCCGGCAGAGGGTGAGCCGCGTAGCGCGGATCTGACCCGGGTCGCAGGGTCGCCACCTGGGCGCAGGTCTCGGTCATCCCGTAGGTGGGCAGAGCAGGCAGACCTCGCTCGTGTGCCTCCTCCAGCAAACCTGGCGGGATAGGGCCTCCGCCGACGAGAACGGCTCGTACGCCTTCGAATGGCTTGCCATCGTGGTCCAGCACCCGTCTCAGCATGGTCGGCACGAACGAGGCCAGGGTGACCTCACCCCTGAGCGCGTCCACGACGTCGGTTACGGAGAAACGTGGAAGCCAAGAAACGCCGGCGCCCACGAAGGCCGACCGGTAGAGAATGGAGAGACCGCCGACGTGATGGAGCGGCATCGCCGCCAACCAGATGTCCCCGGCATCGTGCTCGAGGTGTTGAGCGGAGGCCGCCACCGCCGCCTCCCAGTTGGCGACCGTGAGCCGGGCCGCCTTGGCGGGACCGGTGGTGCCGGATGTGAAGACGATCGTGGCCGCGTCCGCGGTCCTCTGCCTGACGTGCCCCGTCGAGTCGCCGGCCTTTCTCATCAGGGGGAAGACTCGGATCCATCAACACCAGCTGATGCCCTTCGCCCGGCACCGACATCAGCTGTTTCACCGCGGCAAGGTCCTCTCGGGGAACGACCACGACCTGCTTCGTATCGTGGCTCGATCTCCACTCCGCCAGCTCTCCGTAGGTGATACTCCCACCTGGGCCACGGAGGAAGGTCGAGCGAGGGTCATGGCGGGCGACCCAGCGGGCGATCATCGAGCTCACGGGCTCAGGATATGAACGCAGGCGACTCGAGGGAGCCGGTCACCTGCCACACCTCGACCTGGGCGTGGCCCGAGTCGAGCAAATGGGGGTCGATCATCGCCTCCCACGAGGCGGAACTGCCCTGTGGGCCGAATGTCCGGGTCACGGCTGCCACGGTTCCGTCGACCGTCACGGCCAGGATCTCCTGTCCTGTCGCATTGCCCGGTACCACGATCGACCCTGACAGATAGGAGGGAACGCGGTCGTCTCCAGGCGTGTAGGCGGCGAGCGCCGAGGCCTGAGCCACGCTGATCCGCACATCGGGGTCATCTGATCCGCTCACGTGGTTGAGCCCCAGCAGCCCTTCCCATCCCCTGGGAGCCAGGGCATAAGGCTCTCCGTCCGGAAACCAGCTCTCCTTCTCGGCGGCTACGGCCTCGACTCGCGTTTCGTCGTTGGGAATCGTCACCGGCCCCTTGGAGCCCAGCATCACCGAGGAGCTCCGGTCGGCCCGGGCCTCGGTGTCGAGAAGCGAGACCCCGTCCATCTTCCAGGGCACGTTCACCCCTACCACGTCGGCGATGGTGGGGAGGAGGTCGGTGGTCTCAGCGTGGAGATCGTCGATGACGCCCGACGGGGCCCCGCTCAAGGAGCTCGGATACTTGACGAACATGGGCACCGAGGCGACCGAGCCGATCGTTTCCGGAGTGATCACCCGCTGATGCTCGGTGTTGGGGTGAATGGTTATTCCATGGTCCGCAACCACGAGGATCAGGGCCTGGTCGTAAATCCCGGTCTGTTTGACCTTGTCCAGCACGGAACCCAGCATGTGGTCGGCCCATTGGGTCTGGATCAGATGGCGTTGCCAGCCCTGCGCCACCAGATAGTCGTCCGGACCCCAGCCCACCGTGTAGCGGCCGGGAGGCGTCGGAGCGCCGTGTACCTTTCCATCGGCGGTCAGATCCCAAGGGTGGTGTGGGTACAGGAAGTGAGCGAACCGGAGCGGAGGCTTGTCTCCCAGGTCGTCAAAAGTGGCCACGAAGCGACCTACCTCCTTACGCCGATCATCGTCGACCTGATTCAGGAAGCGCTCGATGATGTCGAATTGCTCGGCCGTGGGCTGATCGAATCCACCCCAGGTCTGGTCAATTGCGGGGAGCGCGTCAGACATCGCCTTCGGCAATGTCAGATGCCCGTAAACGACCTCCAGGTCGGAGGTCACCGCCGACCACCTCTCTGCCAACGGCTTCAGCGGCCGGCTGGTGTTGGAGCAGACGAACGGCGGGCACATGTCCGTGACGCTCTCCACCGCCTTGACGTCATAGCCCTCCGATAGGAGCGTGAAGATGTTGAAGGGGTGATCCGCCAGTGTGGGGATGCTTCCCAGCGACACCCCGTGCCCCGTCATGATCGAGGGAAGGGCCTCCTCGGTCTGCTGGCGCACCCCAACCGCGTTCCTGTACCACACACCATCTGCTGCCAGCCGGGCGAAGTTCGGGTAGTGATCGCTGTCGAGGGTGCCGTCGGCATGCATGATCGAGGCTTCAGGGAACTCGTCAAACACCACCATGACCACCGGGACCGGATTGGCGATCGCGCCGGCCTCGGGCAGCTCGGCGGACGAGGCGCGCACCAGTTGAGCCACGGAGGTGAAGTAGAGGAACCAGACCGCGAACACCAGCGGGGCGAATCCCAGATAGACGAAACCCGTCCTCACCGGCGAGAACCGCACGAACAGCCACGAGGCGGCCACGCCCAAGATTGCGACGGCGGTGAAGAACACGGCCGGCGGCCAACTGGAGAGACCCAGGATCACCAACACCGTGGCGGCCACCACCCCCACCAGGGCACCGAAGACGACGGCATGGATGGCGCCCGCCGCCGCCCGGCTGAATCGCCGAGCCACCAGAGGCGGTATCGCCAGAAGGACGGGGAGGAGGACCAGGGCCACCGCCAGAAGGACGATGTCCCCGGCCGGAAAGCGTCGGGCGATGAAGAACTCGGGATTGCGGCCCAGCAGGTCAAACAGGGGCTGGGCCAGGGCGAACGACGCCACCCCGCCAATCGAGGCCACGACCCAGAGCGCGGGTACACGGCTCAGATCCTCGAAGTACCGCCTCATGACCTGGGGACGAGGCGGTAGATCCAGCGAGTCCCTCCCTCCAGGGCGAGTTGGCCGTCGACGCTGAAGAGGGACCCGATCAGTCGTTCGAACGTCTCCCTGTCACGACCGGGATGAAGCTCTTCGGGACGCTTGTTGGCAGTGAGACGCGCCACCATCGGGTCGTCGGGGGCAACGAACTCGACGACCGCCGGAGCCCCGAACGAGGCCAACCAATCCACAACCACCGGGGGCGGCACGGAGGCCGTGTAGACGAGGTGATGGATCAGGCCGTAGGCGACCACCAGGTCCGGAGCGATCCGGGAGAACAGCGCCGGCCGCTCCACTCCCCCCCATCCCTGGGCGGGCGAGGGATTGGCGAGATCCGTGAACACGGGAACCACCGAGGCCGATCCCAAGGACCGGTACAGGGCATCCAGCACCGCCTCGTCGGAGTCGACGGCCACCGCCAAGGCGCCGGCCTCGGCCGCCAGCCGGGAGAAGTGGCCGTCATTTGCCCCCAGATCGAGGACCACCCCTGGATCGATCTTCTCCAGCGCCTCGGTCAGGAAGTCTGTCTTGGCACTGCGGTCCCGGCCCACGTGGGCGCAGTCGCGATAACCGGTCCAGGTCTCGTCTGATCCGTCCCACGACATGGACTCGACCAGGGCATGGAGTTTGCGAACGTTGGCCAGGATCAAGTCGGCCGAGAAGCCCGCCTCTGCCAGAGACGAGCGAACCTCGCGGCCCTGCAGCCGGGCCTCGGCCCGGGCCTGGAGCTCGACGTGGCCCAACCCGGCCGGTGAGAAACGCCTTCGAGCAGGAAGCATCCGGCGCATGTCGGGGGCGGTCGGGCCCTCGGGGTCGCCCCGCAGCCAGGGTTGAAAGGGGACTCCCACCCACGCTCGCAGCATGAGCGGGTAGAGAAATTGACGGCAGAACTGCCGATAACCGATCCAGGGGTCTCCCTTGCGGTAGCGCTCGAACGAGCCCACGTCGATGAACTGCGGCCGGCCGCCGACGAACTGGATGTTGTAGGGAGTGGCGTCCTTCAGGACCATGCCGTCTGCCAGAGCCTCCGTCATCAGCTCCAGCTGCAACAGCGCAGCATCGCGCAGCATCGAGAAGGTCCATTCGAACGGGTAGGTGATCACGCTCAAACGGGGATGCCGCAACGCACCGGCTGCCTCCTCCGGAGGATCGACCTGTTCGGTACCGATCACGCGGCCATCCGCCAGGGCACGAGGAAAGAAGGGGGCCGCCTTCAGGGCGCGCCAATCCTCCAGGCCACGCTCGTCCAGCAGCCGTGTGACTGTGTCATCACCGAGGACGACGCGAGAAGCCGGATCGCGAAAGGACCCGGGATCAGCCCGATCCACTGCCTAGCTCAGGCCTCGCCGGTCTCGGCTGGAGCAGTCTCTTCTTCGACGGAGCTCTCTTCGGGCTCACCGTCAGTCCCCTCCTTGCGTCTGCGCCAGCGGCTCCTCATAGCCTTGGCGGCAACGCCCAGCCCGGCCGCGCCTCCCAGCACAGCCTGGAGGATGAGGCTTCCAGAGCCCGGATCGAGATAGGCAAGAATCATTGGTGGTTCCCTTCTCATTGGCCGGCAATGACGTGTCCGCCCGGTTACATAATCGTGTATTTCTGGTGGCAAGCCAACTGATGATGACCTCCGGGGTGCGCCCACCGCTCGATTCCACCTCCTATCCTCCCCGCCATGGTCTCGGACCTCTTCGACGAATCCGCCTGGGAGCCGGTCCCCGGACAACGTTTCGCGGACATCACCTACCACCGGGCACGGCAGGTCGGCGCGGTCCGCATCGCCTTCGATCGTCCCGAAGTGCGGAACGCCTTCCGACCTCAGACGGTCGACGAGCTCTACATGGCTCTCGACCATGCCCGACAGTGGTCGGACGTCGGATGCGTTCTCCTCACCGGGAACGGCCCCTCACCCAAGGACGGCAAGTGGGCCTTCTGCTCCGGAGGCGATCAGCGCATCAGGGGAAGAGACGGGTACCGCTATGCCGAGGGAGAGACCGCCGACAGTGTCGACCCGGCCCGACTGGGAAGACTCCACATCCTCGAGGTGCAGCGTCTGATCCGTTTCATGCCCAAGGTGGTCATCGCAGTCGTCCCGGGATGGGCCGTGGGTGGCGGGCACTCGCTGCATGTGGTGTGCGACCTCACCATCGCCTCCGCCGAACATGCCGTGTTCAAGCAGACCGACGCCGACGTAGCCTCCTTCGACGCCGGCTATGGCTCCGCCTACCTGGCCCGCATGGTGGGCCAGAAGAGAGCACGCGAGATCTTCTTCCTGGGCCGCGACTACAACGCCGACGAGGCCTTCCAGATGGGGATGGTCAACGCCGTCGTCCCTCATGAGGAACTGGAGGCGACGGCGCTGCAGTGGGCGAAAGAGATAACCGCCAAGTCCCCCACCGCCCAGCGGATGCTCAAGTTCGCCTTCAACCTGGTCGACGACGGGCTGGTCGGACAACAGGTCTTCGCCGGTGAGGCAACCCGGTTGGGCTACATGACCGACGAGGCCCAGGAAGGAAGAGACGCCTTCCTCGAGAAGCGGCCCCCTCGTTTCGACCGCTTCCCATGGATGTACTGACGGCCACTTCGTCCCCCTCGGGCAATCTGGTTTCTCAGCTTCACCCGGCCCCTCCGGGGCCTGCCCCCCTACCCCGCTGCTGCGCAGCGGGGACCCCTTCCCCCTTGCTGCGCAAGGAGGACAAACCTTCACACGCCTCCTCCCACGGGGGGAACAGCGCAGCAGGGGCCCCTTCCCACTTGCTAAACAAGGAGGACAAACCTTCACACGCCTCCTCCCACGAGGAAAACAGCGCAACAGAGGCCCCTTCCCACTTGCTAAACAAGGAGGACAAACCTTCACACGCCTCCTCCCGCGAGGAAAACAGCGCAGCAGGGGCCCCTTGGTGAGTCCTTGGGTTGAGGCGGCCCGGCCTCGCACTCTTCCAGCTGCCGCCGCTCCGGTCTTCGTCGGCTCGGGGCTGGCCGCGGGTGACGGCGTCTTCCGCCTGGCCGCATTCGTGGCCGCTCTGATCGGTGCGCTGGCCATTCAGGTAGCGGCCAACTTCGCCAACGACGCCTCCGATGCCGCCCGCGGGGCGGACACTGCCGAGCGGGTCGGGCCCCCTCGCATGGTGGCGCAGGGGGTGATAACGCCTCGTCAGATGTGGGCCGCCACCGCCGGCGCAGTGGGCGTGGCCGTGGTCTGTGGGGTGGCGCTCATCCATATGGCCGGTTGGGTGGTAGCCGTGATCGGAGTCGCCTCCCTGATGGCCATGTTGACCTATGTGGGAGGACCCATCCCGTACGGATACCGGGGGCTGGGCGAGGTGTTCGTCTTCGTCTTCTTCGGCCTGGTGGCGACGGTGGGAAGCCGTTACGTGCACGACCGCAGCGCCCCAATGGATTCGTGGATCCTGGCCATGGTGATGGGAGCCTTGGCAGCGGCCATTCTGGTGGCCAACAACCGCCGCGATATCGACACCGATGCCGCAACCGGCAAACGCACGCTGGCCGTCATCCTGGGTCGCCGCCGCACCGCCGTGCTCTACGCCGTGCTGACCTACGGCGCCTTCGTCCTCATCGCGGTTGCGGCTCTGGCCGGCTGGACTCCACTCCCGACCCTGTTCGCCGCCCTGCTTGCTCCCTTCGCTATCGGTCCCAACCGGATCATCTCCGGCGAAGCCGAGGGACTGGCCCTGATCCCGGTACTGGGCCAGACCGCCCGCCTCGAATTGTGGACCGGCGTGGTCCTGGGCCTGGCGGCGGCACTCGCCTGAGCCCTCCAATCTCCATCTACCCTTGGGCATCATGGATCTATTCGATCTCCACAGTCATGTCAGCGTGGTCACGGGTGGGAACCGGGGCATCGGCCTCGGTCTGGCGCGTGGATTGGCCCGTGCGGGGGCCACGGTCGGAGTGTGGGCCCGGGACCTGGCCACCGCCGATGAGGCCGTGGCCGGCCTGCTCGAGCTGGGGGCGCCCGACGCCGACTCGTTTGCCTGTGATGTTTCCAAGGAGAAGTCTGTGTTGGAGGCGCTCGAGGCCACGGTCGATCGGTTCGGCAAGGTCGATTCGGTCTTTGCCAACGCCGGCACCACCTGGGGCGTGTCATTTCCCGAGATGGAACTTGCGGAGCTCGAGTCACTGTTCGAGGTCAACGTCGGCGGGGTGTTCCTGGTGGCCCGCGAGGTCGCCCGGCACCTCATCGCCCGAAACAGCGGAGGCTCCATCATCATCACTTCTTCGATTGCCGCCAGCCACGGGCTGCCGACGGCCCCCCACTACTCGGCGTCGAAGGGCGCAGCCACCGCCATGGCCCGGGCCCTGGCGGTACGCCTGGCCCGACACGACATCAGGGTCAATGTCATCGCGCCCGGGTGGGTCGCCACGGAGATGACCGATGAGCTCCAAGGACACGACCGGTTCGAGTCGAGCCTGCAAACCAGGGTACCGATGCGTCGCTGGGGCACGGCGGAGGACTTCGAAGGGGCGGCGGTGTTCCTCGCCTCACGGGCATCTTCGTTCATGACCGGCGCCGAGCTCGTCATCGACGGCGGCTACTCCGCCTGGTGAGATCTGCGGTGGCCTTCGCCACGATTTCGGGCGTTCAGCTCGAGTATCGCCATCTGGAAGGCGACCCGGCCCGCCCAACCTTGGTGTTCTTGCACGAGGGCCTGGGCAGCGTCGAACTGTGGAAGGACTTCCCCCGGGAGGTGGCCGAGGGCACCGGCAACGCCGCCCTGGTCTACTCGCGGCGCGGATATGGGCGGTCCGATCCCATCGACTCGCCCCGCTCGCCTCAGTTCCTCCAGGACGAGGCGACTGTGACATTGCCCGCCCTGCTGGCAGAACTCGGAGTGAAGGACCCGATCCTGATCGGCCATTCGGACGGAGCCTCCATCGCACTCATCTACGCCGGAACGTTCCCCCACGTTCGGGGAGTGGTGGCCATGGCACCTCACGTCTTCGTCGAGCCGGAAGCCCAGACTGCAGCTGCGGCCCTGGAGGAGTCGTTCCTGTCCGGCGACATGGCAGAGAAGATGTCCCGCTACCACCACGAGCCGGCTGCCACCTTCTACGGATGGTTCGACATCTGGCGCAGTCCCGGGTTCCGGGACTGGAACATCGAGCACGTACTGGGCCAGATCAGCTGTCCGGTCCTGGTGATCCAGGGAGCGGATGACGAGTACGGGACGATCGCCCAGGTGGAGGCGGTGGAATCAGGCATCCCCGGGACTGTCGGGAGTCTGTGGCTGGAGGAGTGCGGGCACTCTCCTCATCGTGACCAGCCCGATGAGGTCCGTACCGCCATCGTCGAGTTCGTTAGACGAGCCAACCGAGCGGTCTGAGGCCCCGGCGCCCCTGGGATCAGGGAGGAGGGAGACGGGTGTCGTCGAAGGACACCTCCAGCGAGCTCTCGACCGACACGACCCCCGCCGCTTGACGGGCGTACTCCTCCAGCATGCGCTTCTCGGTGGTCGTCCCCACATTGCCGTCGAGGTGAACCACGCCGTCTTTGACATCCACCTCCACGGAGCCGCCCGCTCCCACCAGGTCCTCCACACCACCGAGGCGAATATCCGCAGCGATCCGCTCATCGGGGCGGGCAAAGACGGACATGAGATCGGCTCGGGAGACAATCCCCACCAGGCTCCCGGCGGCATCCACGACGGGCAGCCTCTTCACGTTGTTCTTGGACATGAGCCGGGCTGCCACCGTCACCGTGTCGTCGGGCCCGCAGGTCACCGGCTCACCGGACATGACCTCGCCCACCGATCCTCGGGTCTCGTGACGCTCCCGGTTGAACAGGATGGCCATCAGCCCTGTGTCATCCTCAGCCAGCCGGGACACGAAATCCGATTCCGTCACCATCCCGACCAGGCGATCCTCGTCCACCACAGGGAGACCGGACACCCGGCTGTGGGCCATGGTGAGGGCAGCGTCCTTGAGCGGAGTCGAAGAGCCGATGGTGATGACCTTCCTGGTCATCACGTCACTGACGCGGACCTTCATATCGAATGCTCCTGTTTGGTCTGGCGGATACCAGAAGGCTAAACGGGCCGGAGGCGCCACGCCGGATGAGCGAGCGGCGATGCAGACGGGTTACCACCGATGTGGCGGCGGTAACCTTCGAGATGTTCTACGACCAGGAGATCGACAGAGTGCCCTACGTATTCGACTTCGGTGAGACCGAAGAAGCCGACAAACAGCTCCTCGGCGGCAAAGGGGCCGGACTGGCCGAGATGACCCGGCTTGGTCTGCCCGTCCCCCTTGGGTTCACGATCACCACAGAGGCCTGTCGGGCGTTGATGCGGGACGGCGAGCTGCCGGCCGAGATGTGGGAGGAAGTCGACGCCGCTGTGGCGCGCCTCGAGGAGCAGACCAACCGCCGGCAGGGCTCCGGGCCGGTGCCGCTCCTGGTATCGGTGCGGTCCGGGGCCGTCTTCTCCATGCCGGGGATGATGGACACGGTTCTCAACCTGGGCATCAACGACGATGTAGTAGAGGCCCTGGCCGATTGGTCTGACGATGAGCATTTCGCCTGGGATGCCTACCGCCGCTTCGTCCAGATGTATGCCGACGTGGTCATGGGAGTGCCCGACCGGCACTTCCAGGCGGTTCTCTCGGAACTGAGGGGAACCACCGGGGCGGAGAGCGATGCGGACCTGGCCACTTCCGATCTGCAGGAGGTAACCCGGCGATTCAAGGCCATCGTTCGCGACCATGCCAGCCACTCTCTGCCAACTAACCCCCGCGATCAGCTCAGAGGAGCGATCCAGGCGGTGTTCGGCTCGTGGAACAACAAGCGCGCTCAGGACTATCGGCGGATAAACGACATTCCCGACGACCTGGGAACGGCCTGCAACATCCAGATGATGGTCTTCGGCGACCTGGGGATGGATTCGGGGACCGGCGTGTGCTTCACCCGCGACCCGTCCACCGGCAGCCCCGGGGCCTATGGCGACTACCTGCCCATGGCACAGGGAGAAGACGTGGTGGCCGGCATCCGCAACACGCTTACCCTGGACCAACTGGGCGAGCTGCATCCCGGTCCCCATGCCCAGCTGCTCGACATCATGTCGGGCCTGGAGAATCACTACCGGGACATGTGTGACATCGAATTCACCATCGAAAAGGGCGTGCTGTACGTTCTCCAGACCCGGATCGGCAAGCGGACCGCCCAGGCGGCGGTGCGGCTCGCCGTCCAGATGGTGGACGATGGGCTGATCGACAAACCACAAGCGGTGCTGAGGGTCGATCCCGACTCCCTCGAGCAGTTGCACCGACCCCGCATCGACGAGAACTCCGACGCCATAGTCGTGGCCACTGGAGTGGCAGCCTCCCCGGGAGCCGCTTCGGGGATAGCCGTTTTCGATGCCGACGAAGCGGTGACCATGGCCGCCGAGGGCCAGGATGTCCTTTTGATCACACCCGAAACCACACCCAACGACATCCACGGGATGGCGGCGGCGGTTGGAATCCTCACCTCGCAGGGCGGAAAGACTTCTCACGCAGCCGTCGTGGCGAGGGGCATGGGCAAGCCCGCCGTCACGGGCGCGGCGAGCCTCGTGGTCGACGTCTCGACCGGAACCGCCCTGGCCGGTGACGTCGACATTTCCAGGGGCGACATAGTCACCATCGATGGCACGACCGGGGCGGTGTACGTGGGCGAGGTGGCTCTGGTGGAGCCCAAGGAGACGCCCGAGCTCCTCCAGCTCCTGGCATGGGCCGACGAGTATCGGACGATCGGGGTGAGGGCCAATGCCGACACCCCCGGTGACGCGGCCAAGGCTCGCGAGCTGGGAGCCGAGGGAATCGGCCTGGCCCGCACGGAGCACATGTTCATGGGCGAGCGGCTGGAGATCGTGCAGAGGGTGATCCTCTCCGACGATAAGGGCGAACGCGACGCCGCCCTGAGCCGCCTCGAACGCCAGCAGGTGGATGACTTCGAGGGCTTGCTGGAGGCCATGGATGGCCTGCCGGTTATCGTTCGCCTGCTCGACCCGCCGCTGCACGAGTTCCTCCCCAACCGGATGGACCTGGAGCACGAGATCCTGCGCCGGGTTTGGGCGGGTCGCTCGGTGGCCGACCTCCAGCGCATGTCCGAAGAGGTATCCCGCTGGGAAGAGGACAACCCGATGCTGGGCTTGCGCGGAGTCCGTCTAGGACTCATGGTTCCCGAGCTGTATCGGCTGCAAGCCAGGGCCGCGGTAGCGGCCCTGGTGCGCCGGATCCGGGCGGGCGGAGACCCCCATCTGGAGATCATGATCCCACTGGTGGCCGATGCCCACGAGTTCGGCCTCATGCGCACGATGGTGGAAGAAGAGGTGGCATTGGCCGCGTCCGAGGCGGATCTGGATCTTCGGGTCCCGATCGGAACCATGATCGAGCTTCCCCGTGCCGCCCTCACCGCCGGTGAGATCGCCCGCCAGGCCGATTTCTTCAGCTTCGGTACCAACGACCTGACCCAGATGACCTACGGCCTCAGCCGCGATGATGCGGAGGGACTGTTCCTCCGTGACTATCTGGAGAGGGGCATCCTCGACTTCAATCCCTTCCAGACACTCGACATCGAAGGGGTGGGACGGTTGATCCGCTTGGCCACGAATGAGGGTCGGGAAGCGAACGAGAACCTGGTCGTCGGCGTGTGCGGCGAGCACGGCGGGGACCCGGCGTCGATCGCCTTCTGCCTGACCCTGGGGCTCGACTACGTTTCGGCCAGCCCGCCCCGGATCGAGGGGGCCCGCCTGGCAGCCGCCCAGGCCGCCCTTCAATCCCAGGAGCACGAGGCCGTTCCCTCCAGCGTCTGAAAGGACGAGGCAGAACTCGCCAGGCGTCTCCTCCCCGAGGGAGAGGTGCCGGGCGGGGGATCCTGCCACGAAGGACGCGAGGAATAGGCCCCCCGGCCGCAGCTGATTCAGGGGGGCGAAGCTTGCCCGATCATCTCGGCCGCCGCCCACGGATCGGTGCTGCGGGCGACGATCCGGTCTAAAACCTCTTCCACGTCGGGCAGGGCCAGGCGATCCCGGATCCGTTGCGTCAAAGCGCGCTCGGTGTAGGAGCGCGCCCTGCGCCGCAATCTGAGACTTCCCTCGTCCGAGGATGCCAGGAACCGGCGATGACGGTCCAGGGCGTCGACCAGCTGGTCGGTTCCGCCGTCCGAGGTGGCGACCGTCTCGACGATCGGCGGGGACCACTCCCGAGCCTTGCCCATCTCGAGCATGGTGGCCAGGTTGCGTCGAGTTCGACCGACCCCCCTGCGATCGGCCTTGTTGATCACGAACACGTCGCCGATCTCCAGCAGCCCCGCCTTGTCCGTCTGGACATCGTCGCCCCAGCCGGGTGTTACCACCACCACCACGGTGTCGGAGTGATCGATGACATCGACCTCGGATTGGCCCACACCAACCGTCTCCAACACCACCGGGTCGAAATGCGCCGCGTCGAGGATCGTGACCAGGCCGGCGGTGGTGTCTGCCACGCCACCCAGCCGGCCCCGGCTCGACATCGAGCGTATGAACACGTCCGTATCCTCGATGTGCTGTTGCATCCGTATCCGATCACCGAGAAGGGCGCCGCCGCTGAAGGGGCTGGATGGGTCCACCGCAACCACGGCCACGGTCCTCTCCAGCATGCGCCAGGAGGAGATCAGGCTGTTGGTCAGGGTGGATTTGCCGCTGCCCGGGGCGCCGGTGATGCCGATGAGGTGGGCCTTGCCAGCCTCCTCCCAGGCGCCACCCAGAGCCGTCTGCCAGCCGACCCTGTGATCCTCGACGGTTCGCAAGATTCGAGCCAGGGCGCGGCGGTCACCGTGAATGGCGAGGTGCAGGAGTCGCGTGGCATCCATCGCGTGGCGATGGTAGGGGGGATCAGGCTTCGGCGTTCACCGATCGCACACCCGGCACCCGGTCGGTGAGGATGCGCTCGATGCCGGCCTTGAGGGTCATCATCGACAATGGGCAGCCTCCGCACGCTCCCACCATCTGGAGATTGACTACCCCGTCTTCGACTCCCTGGAGGATGATGTCGCCACCATCCATCTGGATCGCGGGGCGAATGTAATCGAGCGTGGACTCGAGCAACTTCATGTCCACGTCGCCGTCTTGGGCAGCATCCTGGTGGCTGGTCGAGTTGATGCGAACCGGCGTGGACGTCGCCTGCTCGGCAACCGGGCTCTGGTTCAGGGTTTCAGTCATTCCAATCCATACAACAACAGGGAGGGATCGTGTGTTCCACCGACGTTACCAGTGACCTGATCCACTCAGGAATGGCCCGGGAAGTCGAAGACCAAGCCGTCTCCCCCGTGCCGGTTGGAGGCTCTCACCTCCATGTGCACTTTGCCCCCCCGGAGGGGGACGGGAACGCTGACGAACCCTGCGTCGAGGTTGGCCGGCCCGAACTCAGCCACCTTCTGTCCCGCCACGTCGAGCGTCCACTGCACACGGGCGGCGGCAGTGAGCTCGATACGCACGACCAAGCCCCCGTTCTCCAGGCCGATGAGCCCGGGGCGGAGCTGGGGCGGGAGGCCGAGGCCGGTTGGAGCGGCTACCACCACCGACCCGGCGTCCGCCGCGAACGACCAACTGCCCAGCTCATCAGTGGCCACCTCCTGGCCATCGATCACCACCGTGGTGGGGCCCGTGACGGCGAAACCCGCCTGGCCGGCGCCTGTGGTCAGGGCGACCTCAACCGTCGCCGGAAGCAGATCCGGGCGAACTTGGGGCTTCAGACCGCCGTAGTAGTGGGCCAGGATCTCGTCCGGACCTGCTCCTCGCTCTGCCATGGCCTGGGCTCCGTACTGGCTCATCCCCACCAGATGGCCCCAGCCGTGGCCGTCGACCTGGTAGATGGTCGTGCCCGTGGCCCCCGCCACTCCCGGCAGTGGAACCCCCACAGAGGAGATCGTGTAGCTGGGTGAGAGGATGACCTGCGGGTATGGCTTCCCATCGGGGCGCAGAGCGGGAAGGACACCCCGCAGGGCCGAGGGCCCGGCACGGTTGAGGTAGGAGCGGAGATCCCAGGTGGAGAGGGTCTCCTCCTTGCCTGTGGATGTGATGCCGACCGTCCAGGGGCCCTGCCCGTCCTCGGTCACGTGTGTGGTCATGGCTTCCAGGTCTCCCTCGGCCAGACCCGCCTCCAAGAGGACCTTCTGCATTGCCTGCTGGGGGAGCCTCCACGACCAATCGGCAAACGACGATTCCTCTCCCGGCGATGCCACCGCCTGAAGGTATGGAAGGTCGACATCGGGCCAGATATCGCTTGCGGTGCGGGTCCTTCCCCCACTCGTGGACGAGTAGTAGGTGGCAGCGGGCGCACCGTCATAGACGAGGATCTCGTCGGCCGTGGATTGGACCGCGTCCAACCAGCGGAGTCCCGAAGGGGTCAAACCGGCTTCTTGACCGGCATACACCTGGCAGGCGCTGGTGGCACAGATGTCGTAGTCGAGTCGCCGTTGCGTCTGGGTGCGCCCGCGGCTCAGAGTCCAGGCGAGATAGGTGCGTGCTGCGATCGCCTGGGCCTGGAGGGCGGCCATGTCCCAGGAGAAGGGCACCTCCTGGATGCCGCTGAGATAGTCGTCGATGGAGACCTCTTCCACTACGGCCATGCCGCTCCCGTGCCCCGACACCCTGATCGGTCCCGAGTAATGCCTCCCGTCGAAGACAACAGAGGCACCCGAGCCGGCCTCGATCTCCACGGTGTGAGCACGGATGATCTCCGGTTCCTGGCGGGCGCCGGCGGCCATCGGGACCGAGATCAGCGCCCCGACCAGCATGCCGACGGCCAGGGCCCTGTCGAGACTCCCCACTCAGTCGTCGACCCTGGTGATCTTGGCTCCCAGTGAGGCGAGCCGGCCGACGAAGTCTTCGTATCCGCGATCGATATGCTCGATGCCCTCGACGACGGTCGTGCCGTCCGCCCGTAATCCCGCCAGCACCACGGCTGCACCGGCCCGGATGTCGTGGGCGAGTACCGGACAGCCCGAGAGTTGCTCGACGCCGCGCACCACGGCGTGCTGCCATTCCGTCGTTATGTCCGCCCCCATGCGGGTCAACTCGCCGATGTAGCGGAACCGTGCGTCGTATATGTTCTCGGTGACGATCGATGTGCCCCGGGCCACGGTCAGCAACGCCACCATCTGGGGATGCATGTCTGTGTGGAACCCGGGAAAGGGCAGCGTGGCGAAATCGACTGCATCGGGCCGCTCCGGGCCGCGGACCCGCAACCAGCCCTCCCCGCGATCCACCTCTGAGCCGCTGTCGGCCAGCTTGCGCAGTTCCATCCGCAGGTGATCCGGCACACAGCCGGTGACCGTGACATCGCCGCCCGTGATGGCCCCGGCCACCGCGTAGGTCCCGGCCTCCAGCCGGTCCGGCACGACCTCGTGGGACGCTGGATTCAAACTATCCACCCCGTCTATGTGGATGATGGCCTGGCCCTCTCCCTGTATCTCCGCCCCCATCGCTCGCAGCAGACGAACCAGGTCCTGAATCTCGGGTTCGCGTGCCGCGTTGACGATGGCGGTGTGACCCCGAGCGAGCACCGAGGCGAACAGCAGGTTCTCGGTGGCCCCGACGGACGGAAACGGCAGTTCGATTTCGGCTCCTTCCAGCCGTCCCCCCACGTCGCCGATCAGCTCACCATGCACCAGCTCGAATGAGGCCCCCATCCGTTCCAGACCCTCCAGGTGGAAATCGATGGGACGGGCACCCAGATCGTCGCCGCCCGGTTGTGCCACACGCGCCGTCCCGCACCGCGCCAGGAGAGGCCCGAGGACGATGATCGAGGCCCTCATCTGACGTACCAGGTGCAGAGGCGCCTCGGGACGGGGGGCGTCGGGAACGACGATCAACAGATCGTGGCCTTCTCGTTCCACATGGCATCCGACGTGGGCCAGCACCTCCCCCATCAGTGAGACGTCGAGGATGTCGGGCACATTCCCGAGCCGATGGCGCCCCGGGGCCAGGAGCGAGGCCGCCATCTCCTTCAGAACGGCGTTCTTGGCTCCGAGGACGCCGACGGTCCCATGGACGGCGGGACCGCCCTCGACGATGATCTGGGCCATTGGCAGGAGTGTACGGGCTGGACGACGGTTGCCCACCCTGGCGGGAGAGATCGCGGCCGTCACTACCCTGCCCGTATGCGCATCGCTCTCGCCTCCGATCATGCCGGGTACGAGCTAAAGGAGCACCTGTCGTCCTGGCTAACCGGGGCGGGTCATGCCGTGTACGACCTCGGGACCCACTCCACCGAGCCGGTCGACTACCCCGACTACGCGGCAGCCGCGGCCCGGGCGGTCCTGGACGGGCGGGCCAACCGGGCGATCGTCGTGTGCGGGTCCGGAGCCGGAGCCTGCATCGCGGCCAACAAGCTGCACGGGATACGGGCCTCGATCGCTCACGACACGTACACCGCCCACCAGATGGTCGAACATGACAACGCCAATGTGCTGTGCCTCGGTTCACGCGTGATCGGCGAGCTGCTGGCCGAGTCCGTGGTCCAATCCTTCCTCAACGCCAAGTTCAGCGGAGAGGAGCGCCACCGGCGCCGTCTGGAAAAGGTCCAGGCTCTGGAAGAGTGACCGGGCGGCCGTTTGGCTCAGCCGGCTTGGGCGGTTTGGAACAGAGTCGACAACCCGGACGTAGGGATCTCTCCCGCCACTCTGGCGATCAGGTTGTTGTCGCCGTCCAGCAGGACCCACTCGGGAGTGCTGGCCAGGCCGAAGGCAGAGGCGGCCGAATTGTTCTCATCGTCCTGAATCACCGGAACCGGCCATCCTTCGCCTTCCAGCCATTGCTGGGGGGGCCAGTTGCCACGCACCTGGGCCACCAGCGTCGAAACCGAGTAGAAGTCGACGTCGGCCGGCTTGCTCCCTGTCCCCAGCCAGGAAACTATGCGGGGAACCTCGGCCTGGCAGTGAGGGCACCAGTGGGCGATCAGGATGACCACCTTGTGGCGACCGTCGGGCCCGATGGTGACCGTGGACCCGTCGAAGTCGGTTCCGGTCACCCTGGGCGCCGTCATTCCCACCGCCGGGTCATTGGCCGGGTCACCGTCGAATTTGGGGAGGTCGGGGCCGTCCACCGTCACCGGTTTGTAAGCATCGGCCGGGTTGACCTGGCCCCCGCTGGTGGCGGAGATGGCTATGGCGACTATCAGGCCCAAAGCGAGGACACCGCCGAGGATTCCCAAGATGAGTTTGCTGTTCATGGTCTATTGCTCACAGGATCGGAGTCGGAACTGAAGGATGCCAAGAGCACGGTGATAAGGAGAAATCCAGCCGCAGCCATGACGGGTATGGAAACGAACCCGAAGGCATTCACCCACTTGGCCGAACAGGGGTTGACCGGATCGCAGGCGAACCCGCCTGACAGCCCCACCACGTTCTGGACCAGGATGTGCCAGATGCTGATCCCGAGCCCGATCAGGGACAGCGGGAGGCCATAGAGGCGAACCATCCGGTCCCGACGGAGCGCACCGACGAGGAGGATGACGGCCAGCGAGTACATAGCGATCCGCTGGTACCAGCACAGCTTGCAGGGGGTGAACCCATACCCCTCGGAGTAGATCAGCGACCCCACCATGGAGGTCAGCGCCACCAACCAGGCCAGCCAGCGGCCGACACCGGAAATACCGGCCCGGCTCTCGGGCGGGGCCAGGAAACGAACGCCGATCATGACCAGCGCCAGCGCCACGGCGACCAGCGCCATGGCGGCGGTGAATTCGCTGTAGGCGATCACATCCATGTCTGAAGACACCTGCGGTATGTCTCGGGGGCAGCCCCGACCGGATTCGAACCGGCGTTTCCGGCTTGAAAGGCCGGCGTCCTAGGCCTCTGGACGACGGGGCCCTGCGGCGGGAATGGTATCTGGCCCCCGACCTGAGCGCACAACGGCGCTATTCCGACGCCAGGAGTTGCCGAGCTTGGGAGATTCTCTCGAGCGAAGCGCGCCGACCCAGGGCGGCCAGTGACTCGAACAGTGGTGGGCTGACCGAGGACCCGGTAACGGCAACCCTCACCGGCTGGAAGACCTTCCCCGCTCCCCGATCGAGCTTCTCGGGAAGGGCCCTCATCGCCGCCTCGATCACGCCCGACTCCCAGGACTCGATCGCCTCCAGGGTGCCGCACACGGTTTCCAGGACGAGGTCCACACCCTCCTTCCTCATCACCTTGTCCCACGACCTCGCGTCGTATGAGATCGCGTCGCGAAAGAGGAATTCGGCCTGGTCGACCGCCTCCGGCAGCAGTTTGGTTCGCTCCTGCACCAGGGGAGCCAACTCGACGAAGGCGTGCCAGCACTCATCGTCGATCGGGCCCACTCTCTCCTCGACCAGCGGCCTAACACGCCGAGAGAACTCCCCGGCATCCATGGCCCGGATGTACTCGCCGTTCATCCAAACCAGTTTGTCGAGGTCGAACACGGCCGGGTTCTTCTGCACGTTGGCCAGATCGAACCGGTCGATGGCGAGGCTGGGCGGGAAGATCGTCTGATCGTTCCCTGGCGACCATCCCAGCAGGCTGAGGTAATTGACGATCGCTTCGGCCAGGTAGCCGCCAGCGCGAAAGTCGATGACAGAAGTGGCGCCGTGGCGTTTCGACAGCTTCTTCCCGTCCGGCCCGAACAGGAGCGGAAGATGGGCATAGGTGGCCTCGGGTGCCCCCAACGCCCTGGTGATGAGGATGTGTTTGGGGGTGGAGGAGAGGAGATCCTCACCTCGAGCCACATGAGATATCTCATAATCCACGTCGTCGACGGTGGAGGCCAACTGATAGGTGGGAGTGCCGTCACTACGCACGATGATGAAGTCGTCGATCGAGTTGGGCTCGAAGGTCATCTCCCCCCGAACGAGGTCGACGAAAGTGACCGCATCGTCCTGTGGTATCGAGAAGCGAATGGCCCCGGAGTCGACCGCGTGCTCGGGCCGTCGGATGTAATGGCCCGGGTGTCTGCCTTCCTTCTGGGCCCGCGATCGGAGCGCATCCAGCTCATCGGCAGTGCGGTCGTCGTGGTAGGCATAGCCCTCCTCGACCAGCGCCAGTGCGACAGCGTGATAGCGATCGAACCTGGTGGATTGGCGATACTCGCCGTGGGGGCCGCCCACGTCCACGCCCTCGTCCCAATCCAGACCCAGCCATCGCAGGCTGTCGAGGATGTTCTCCTCGAATTCCGCGGTGGAGCGAGCCCGGTCGGTGTCGTCGATGCGAACGATGAACGTGCCATCGCAGTGGCGCGCATACAGCCAATTGAAGAGCGCCGCCCGGGCGGTGCCGACGTGGAGATTGCCGGTCGGGGACGGCGCCACGCGAACCCTGACGGTCACAGCTGCCTGGCCCCGGGAGCCACCACCCGATTGGCGAGGGTCCCGATCCCGTCCACCTCGACTTCCATCAAATCACCGGGCTCGACCGGGCCCACACCCGACGGAGTCCCGGTCATCACCACGTCTCCCGGGAGAAGGGTCATGACGGCCGTCACGAATTCCAGGATCTCGGCAACACCAAACACCATGTCGGCGGTGAATCCGGCTTGCCGAACCTCCCCATTCACTCGTGAGATCACCGCCAACCGCTCCAACGGGTCGAGCTCGGTCTCGATGGCCGGTCCCAGCGGACAGAAGGTGTCGAAGCCCTTGGCCCTGGTCCACTGCCCGTCGCGCCGCTGCAGGTCGCGAGCGGTGACGTCGTTGCCGGCGGTGTAGCCGAACACATACCGGGAGGCGTCCTCGGCCCGAATGTTGTGGGCCACCCGTCCGATAACCACGGCCAGTTCTGCCTCATGATGGACCTCCTGGCTGATTGGTGGGTAGACGACCGGGGCGTTGGGCCCTACCACCGATGTGGCCGGCTTCAAGAAGATGATGGGCTCGGAGGGAACGTCCGAGCCCATATCCTCGGCGTGCTCGACGTAGTTCTTGCCCACGCACACAACCTTGGAGGGCAGCACCGGGGCCAGCAGTTGGACCGACTCCCACGGTATGAGCGTTTCAGTCGGCTCCCAGGCGACGAACGGTGAACCCTGATAGAGGGTCACGCCCTCGGCCTCCGCCAACCCGTAGGCGATGTCCTCGCCGGCTTTGAATCTCACGATCTTCATGCGACCCCAAAGGGTAGGCGGCTGCCCCTTCCCACGGCGCCACGCATCCTGAGAGACGGGTTTACCCGGGCGCGGCCTGGGGTCAGTGACCGAGGCGCCTTCCGGCGCCGAGGGAAGGGGGCCCCACTCCAATCAAAACAGGCCTACCACGTTGCCGTTGTCGTCGATGTCGACCTTCATGAAGGCGGGTGTGGCTCCCAGGCCGGGCATGGTGCGCATCTCGCCCAGGAGGGGGTAGATGAAACCGGCTCCCACCGATGCCCTCACCTCGCGCACTGGGACCGTGAAGCCCTTGGGAGCTCCCTTGAGGGACGGATCGTGGGAAATGGAGAGGTGGGTCTTGGCCATGCAGATGGGGAGATAGCCGAATCCGGCCTTCTCGAAGTCGGCCACCTGCCGTTCGGCGGTCGGCGAGTATTCCACGGCGGCCGCCCCGTAGATCTCCTTGGAGATGATCTCGATCTTCTCCTTGATCGACATGTTGAGCGGGTACAGGTACGCGAACTCGTTGGGCTCCTCGCATGCCTGCACCACCGACTCGGCCAGCGCGGTCGCCCCTTGCCCGCCCTGGGCCCAGTGCTCGGCCAGCACGGCGTCGAAGGCGCCGGCCTCGAGGGCCTCCTTTCGGATCAGGTCGATCTCTGCCCACGTGTCCGTGGGGAAGGAGTTGATCGCCACCACCACCGGGACTCCGTACCGCTTGGCGTTGTGGATGTGCGCCTCCAGGTTGGGCATGCCGGCCTGGAGCAGTGAGAGGTTCTCTTCCGTGTAGGCCTTGTCCATGGGCCTGCCCAGAACCACCTTCGGTCCGCCGCCGTGGGTCTTGAGGGCCCGGACCGTGGCCACCAACACCACGCAGTCGGGGCTGAGCCCGGAGGTGCGGCACTTGATGTCCATGAACTTCTCCATACCCATGTCGGCACCGAAACCCGATTCGGTCACGACGTAGTCACCGAGATGGAGAGCGACCCGGTCGGCGAGAATGGAGGAGTTGCCGTGAGCGATATTGGCGAACGGCCCGGCATGGACGAAGGCGGCCTGGCCTTCCAGGGTCTGCATCAGGGTGGGATGGAGCGTGTCCTTCATGAGAACCGTCACCGCTCCCGCAATGCCCAGGTCGGCCAGCGTCAGAGGCTCACCGGACTTGGCGGTCCCGAATACGACCCGGGACACACGTTCGCGGAGATTGCGTAGCGCGGGGGCGTAGGAGTCGCCGTCCACCAGGGCGAGGATCGCCATCAATTCGGAGGCGACGGTGATATCGAAGCCGGTTTCACGGGGTCGACCATCGGCCTTGCCGCCCAGGCCCACGATCACCTGCCGCAGAGCACGGTCGTTGATGTCGACGACCCGGTTCCACTGCAGGTTGAAGACGTCTATCCCCAGCCGTTTCAATCCCAGCTCGGCTAGATGGGCGTCGGTGAGCCGGGACTCGTGGTACCAGCGGGCGTCGATTGCCGCCGCCACCATGTTGTGGGCAGCGCCGATGGCGTGAATGTCGCCGGTGAGATGGAGGTTGAACTCGTCCATCGGGACCACCTGGCTGTAACCACCACCGGCCGCACCACCCTTGATGCCGAATGTGGGGCCCATCGACGGCTGGCGGATGCAGGCGATGGCCTCTTTGCCGATGGCACCCAGCGCCTGAGTCAGCCCGACGGTCGTGGTCGTCTTGCCCTCGCCAAGCGGGGTGGGCGTGATGGCCGTCACGTCGATGTACTTGCCGCGAGGGTTTGCGCCGATCCGCTTGAGAGCATCCAGGTGGACCTTGGCCTTGGTCGGCCCGTAAGGGATGAGCTCATCGGGAAGGAGACCGATACGTTCAGCTATCTCTCCCAGGGGACGGAGAGTGGCAGCTCGGGCAATGTCGATGTCGGCCGGGACGGTGCCGCCCATGACTGGATTCCTCCTATCGATTCCGATCCACCGTAGCCCAACATCGGTTTCTGCTCATCCCCCTGCACCCTTCGTCTTCACCGACCCGGCGGGGGGCAGGGAGTGGTATGGCACAATTCGGGTCTATGGATCCTGCCGACCTGGTCATCGTGGGCGACTCGGCTGCGGCCCGTTCCCTGGCGGTGGAGGCCAGAGAGGCTGGTCTGCCCGGAGTCGTGAGTCGACCCGGGCCGGCCCGGGTCGATGCGGGGCCCGGTCGCGTGGCGATTGCGTTCGACGATCAGACGCTCGAGGCCACTGCGGCCGCGGTCGCGGCAGAACCAGCGGCCGTCGAGATCCCCCTTGCCGTACCTCCTGCCATCGCTGATCGGGTGCACTCGGGCGAATTGCCCCCGGACCTCTGGGACGTGGATGTGCTCGTGGTGGGAGGGTCGGAGCGTGCCGCAGAGCTGGCCATCGAACTGGCTCGAGCCGGTACCGGGACCGTTCTCGCCCTGGGTGGAGCACACCCGGAGGCCTTCTCCCGGATCACGCGGGGTGATCTGTTGCGACGTGAAGCCGAGCGACGGCTCACCATCCTCTGGCACTCGCGGCTGAGAGCGATCGAGGACCTGGGAGGCGAGCCCATGGTTACCTTCGATGACGCCGGCACTCCCGACCTCGTCTTCGACCACATCGTCTTCATGGGTGACGATGCCGATGGACCCGACCAGGACGGGCCCATCTATCGCCTGGGCGACGGCGGCCTGACAGCCGGCAAGGCGTGGGAGGCCATAAGGAGAGGCTCCTTCCCCCAGCTGGCTCCCACACCCCGACCGCCCCACCGCCACGACGACGCCGAGGCCGAGGCGTTGCGACACACCCACTACAACGCCACCATCACCCACTTCGACCGGGCCCATTCCGACCTGTGGCTGCTGAGAGTGAAGCCCGACCACGGCGACGTCGCCCACGAAGCCGGCCAGTACGCCTCACTCGGCCTGGGCTACTGGGAGCCGCGCGCCGATGCCGCTCGCGATCGGGCGCTGGACCGGAAATGGGAACGGCTGGTACGGCGCTCGTATTCAATCTCCAGCCCCATATTCGACGGGCACGGTTACCTGTCTGATCCGGCCCGGGCGGAGACGCTCGAGTTCTACATCGTCCTGGTGCCCGCCTCCCGCGACCGTGTGCCGGCCTTCACTCCCCGGCTTGCCCTTCGCCAACCGGACGACCGCATCTACGTGGGTCCGCGCATCGCGGGCCGCTACACCCTCGCTCCGGTCACCAACCCCGAGTCGACCGTCCTGCTCCTGGCCACCGGAACCGGTGAGGCACCCCACAATGCGATGGTCGCCGAGCTGTTCCGCAAGGGCCACAGCGGCCCTATCGTGTCGGTCGTGTCGGTCCGCTACAGGCCCGATCTTGCCTATCTGGCCACGCATCGCCGGTTGGAGAAGCGATTCCCCAACTATCACTATCTGCCGCTCGTCACCCGCGACCCCAGCCAGGAGAAGCTCTACGTCCAGGACGTCATCCAACGGGACCTACTGGCCAAAGAGGTCGGGATCACACTCGATCCCGGCACGACTCACGTCTACTTGTGCGGCAACCCGGCCATGATCGGGCTGCCCCGCTGGGAGGACGACAGGCCGGTGTTTCCCCAACCGGTCGGCGTGTGTCAGCTCCTGGCCGAACGCGGATTCGATCTCGACCGGTCCGGCCACGTGGGCAACGTGCATTCCGAGAAGTATTGGTGACCGGCAGGATCGGGCCGTCACCGCTTCAGATCACCGATGATCTGCTGAGCGGCCAGCCGACCGGGTGCACCCATCACGCACCCGCCGGGGTGGGTCCCCGACCCGCACTGGTAATAGCCTGAGATCGGGGTCCGGTACTGGTTCCAACCCGGGGCCGGGCGGAAGAAGAACATCTGGGGCGCCAGGAACTCCCCGCCGAAGATGTTTCCTTCAGTCAGGCCGACCGTGCGCTCGATATCCAGGGGGGTCACTACCTCCCGATGCAAGACGAGTTCACCAAAGCCGGGAAAGAACGACTCCAGGGTGGCCTGCACGGTGTCCCCCAGATGCTGCCGCTCGGTGTCCCAATCGCTGTCGCGGAGGTGATAGGGCGTGTACTGCACAAAACACGACATGACATGTTTGCCCGGCGGAGCCATGTCGGGATCGATGGTCGACTGCACAGCGCCGTCGATATAGGGACGGGGGCTGTACCAGCCGTATTTGGCCTCGTCGAAGGCCCTCTCCAGGTAGTCGAGGGAAGGACCGATGTTGGTGAACCCGCGGAAGTGGTGACCCCCTTGCTCCGCCAGCGGCGGGTAATGAGGCAACCCGTCCAGAGCGAAGTTGACCTTGGAGGACACACCGTCGTAACGCAATCGACGGATGTCGTCCACCAGGTCGGAGGGGAGTTGTCGGGGGTCGACCAATTCCAGGAACGTGTGACGGGGATCGAGCCCCGACACAACCGTGGTTGCCTCGACCTCGGTCCCATCGGCCAGGGCGACACCCCGCGCCCGCCCATCCCGCGTGATGACGGCCTCGACCGGCGAGTTCAGGCGAATCTCCGCCCCCAGAGCCTGTGCGGCCCGGGCCAGCACCTGGGTGAATCCCCCGTTTCCGCCCTTGTGGAACGCCCAGGACCCGAACTCACCGTCGTGTTCTCCGATCACGTGATACAAGAGCACCAGCCCCGACCCTTGTGAGCGCGGACCCACCTTGGTTCCGATGATGCTCGAGCTGGCCAGATAGCCCTTGATCAGCTCGTTCTGGAAGTACCCATCGAGGAAGTCGGCCGCGCTCCCGGCCAGGAGCCGCACGGCGTCATGGAAGACCTTCTTGTCGAGATCCCGGAAATGACCGGCCAGCTCCGCCATCCGTGCCAGCTCGGCGGGATCGTCGGAAAAAGGGTTGGGAGGGATGCGGTCCAGGAGCGGCTTGATGGCCTGGCACACCCGTTTGATGTCGTGCTTGTAGCGACGATACCCGTCGGCGTCGCGGGGCGAGATGCGAGCGATCTGACGCAGGTTCTCTCCTTCGTCGTTGCCCAGAACCAGATATTCCCCGTTCTCACCCGGTACGAAACTGTTGGGCATCTCCAGAGGCATGAAGCCGTGGCTGGTCAGGTCGAGCTCGTGAATGATCTCCGGGCGCAGCAGGCTCAGCGCGTAAGAGAAGGTCGTGAACTGGAAGCCGGGGTGGAGCTCCTCGGTGATGGCGGCCCCTCCCACTACATGGCGCTGTTCCAGGATGAGCGTCTCGAGGCCGGCCCTGGCCAGATAGGCGCCGTTGACCAATCCGTTGTGCCCACCCCCAATGACGATGGCGTCATATCGGTCAGCCATCGTGGAGCCTCGACCGGGGCGAGTTGTTCATCGCGCTTCCTCCTCGAGAGGTTCTTTGTTCGGGGTCGTAGAGCGGCAACCGTGCCACCCCGGCCCCCACGGTGTCGTAGTCGTGGTCGATGGTGACCTCGAGCCGCACCTTGGTCCCGGGTGACGCCAACGAAGGGCGCACCCGTGCCAGGGCGATATGGCGCTGAAGCATGGGCGAGTACATGAAGCTGGATGCCCACCCCGCCCGGACACCATCGTCGTCGTAGATCATCAGGTCGCCATGGCGGGGGCGATGGTCCTTGGGCGGGATCAGCCCGGCCCGGTCGTGGCGCTCTGCCCACTCGGCCGGGTCGACCACCAGACCGGTGAACACCCAGCGCGCCGTTCGCTCCTCCATGTGGTGCTGGAGGGCGCGTCGGCCGATGAAGGCCCGATCCAAGTCCCTGATCATCCAGCCCAGTCCCAGCTCGAACGGTGTGGACCGCTCGCTGTCGGTCCACGCCAGTCGCGCTGAACGGAAGTCGACGTCAATCAGGAGCAGGCCCGCCTCGATGCGGGCCATCAGCTGGGCGACCTGGCCAACCGGCGCGACTCCCCATCCCGAGGCGCGCTCGACTATCACGTCCCAGAGGGATTCAGCCGCATCCGCTTCGACCCACAACTCATACCCGAGATCCCCCGTGAAGCCGGTCCTGGAAACCAGAACCGCCGATCCGTCCAGATGGGTCATCAACAGATCGAAATAGGAAAGGTGCGCCACCCCGTCGAATATCTGGCCGAGAAGAGCCCGGGATCGGGGGCCCTGCACCGCCAGAGCCGCGTATGCGGTGGAGACGTCCTCGAGTTCCACTGCTCGGCTTCCGGCCAGGTCCGCGAAGTAGCCCATGTTGGGACGGGCGGTCGTGAGCATGAACTCGGTCTCACTCAGCCGGAAGACCACCCCGTCCTCGAGGACGTGGCCGTCCTCGTCACACCAGATCGTGTACTGGGCGTGACCGGGTGGGCATTTGCGCACGTCACGGGTCAGTACCCCGGCCAGGAAACCTTCGGCGTCAGGACCGAAAATCCGGTACTTGTAGAGAGGCGAGGTGTCGAACAAGGCGGCCGAGTTGCGAATGGAGAAGTATTCGGTCTTCTCGGCCATCTGGTACTTCTCGGCCACCAGATATCCCTCCCAGTGGCTCCACAAGCCGGTCCGATTGAGAGGTTCGAGGCGGGAATGGAAGGGGGTGGTGAGGATCATTTCCAGCACTCACGGGTAGTACTCGTCGGATTGATAGGGCGCCTCACGCCCGGCCGGCTTCTGAAAATGCTCGATGCCAACCCGGATGAACAGGCTCCGTACCTCGACACAACGGGATCCATCGGGGAGGTAACCCACTGCCTCGGCGTAGAGCTTGCGGTCCTGGACGTCGGTCAGCCAGGCCTCACCGCGCACCGTCACGCCCAGCGGTATGGGTAGGAGATAGTCGACTTGCAGGTTGCCGGTGACCGCCGGCTTCTGATGGGCCATCGATACGAATCCGATCAGATCGTCGAAGAAGGCAGCCGTTGCCCCTCCGTGCACCAGCCCCGGGCCACCCTCGAACCGTGACTCGAACTCGAGCTCTGCCACCACTTTGTCTCCCTCTATCCGCGGCTCGATGCCGAGTCGAGCCGGGTTGTCCGACCCGCACCCGAAGCAGTTGGGCAGATGCTCCTTGGGCATGGAGAGTGCCCATTCCCGGTCCTCGATGGGTACGACCGCCCCCGTCAGATACTTGAAGGCCACCGGGTCAACGACGCATCAGCATGTCGGCGTGTGCCAGGTCCTGGAACAGGACGCTGCCCACCTCCGCCACCGCGCTCCGACCCGGTGTGCGCTCCTGGGCGGCCGCCTCCACCCATCGGTCGCGTCGCTCGTCCAACGACTCCGACTTCTGGCGGCCCAGGCCCGCCAGCAACAGAGCCACTGACAGATCGGCAGGGACGGGAGCCCGCCCGAAATGAGCAGCACGAGCCGACATCAGGGCAGCCAGCACCTTACGAATCCGAGAACCGTCCTCGGGGATCTCACTTCGGTTGATGATCTTCAGCGCCCAACCGGTGTCAGGGCCGGGGGTGCCGAAACTGCCCCCGCTCGGCTTCTCGTCTGGCTTGGTGATGGTTCCCGGCGGCGGTGCCCAGCGCCGTGGGACTCCGGGTTGGAGCATCGGGCGGGGCAGGTCGTCCTCGGTGATCTCGACGTTTGGTTCCTGTGCCATGGTGACCCCTCAGATGTAATCGAGCCAGTGTCGCCACTCATCGAGCTTGCCGGAAACCGCGTCCGCATATAGCTGCTGGGCACGACGGGTGATCGGGCCGGGATGCCCCGTGCCGACCGGCCGGTCGTCGACCTCGCGGATCGGTGTCACCTCCGCCGCGGTCCCGGTCAAGAAGATCTCGTCCGCTCCGTAGAGATCACCCCGAGTCAGCGTGCTCTCGGCCACCTCCACATCCTCAGAGCGAAGCAGGTCCACTACCGACGCCCGGGTGATCCCGTCCAGGATCCCCGACGAGATGGGAGGCGTGTGGACGATGCCGTCTCGCACCACGAACACGTTTTCGCCCGAGCCCTCTGAGATGTTGCCGTCGGTATTCATCATCAGGGCCTCGTCGTATCCGGTGACCACCGCTTCCTGCTTGGCCTGAATGCTGTTGAGATACTGGCCACTCCCCTTCGCGATCGGCACGAAACTCTCGGCGCTGATCCGGCGCCAGCTGGAGACCCTGACCCGTATCCCGTTCTGGATGCCCTCCTCGCCCAGATACGCGCCCCAGCGCCAGGCGGCCACACCGGTGCGTACCTCAGCGGCAGCAGGATTGAGCCCGATCGAGCCCAGGCCGTAGAACACCAGGGGCCGGATGTAGCCGGACTCCAGGTCGTTGACCCGGAGCACCTCCCGACATACCTCCATGATCTCTTCCAAATCCAGGGTCCATGGAATGCGATAGGCCTTGGCGGAGCGGGCCAGGCGGCGGATGTGATCCTCCAGACGGAAGATTGCAGTCCCCTCCGGAGTGTCGTAGGCGCGGATGCCCTCGAACACGGCCGAGCCGTAATGCAGGGCATGGGTAAGGAAGTGGACCTGGGCATCGTCCCAATCGACGAACTCCCCATCCATCCAGATCGTGCGAGCGTTCTCCATGCCCCTCAGTTTGGCAGGTCGGATGGGGTGCCGTTTCGCCGCCCGTGGCCGCTCTCCAACCAGTCAGAGTGCGCTCAGCCACTCCAGGATTATCTGGAAGCGTTCCTCCCGATGACGTGGGCTCCCACTGCGGCTCAACTCGTGGCCCTCACCCGGAAAACGCACGAGCTCGGTCTCCACGCCGTTGGCGGCCAACGTGTTGTACAGCTGTTCCGCCTGCTCGATCGGGCACCGGAAGTCGTTCTCGGAGTGGAGGATGAGCGTCGGAGTGGTGATGTTGCCGGCCAGACGGAGCGGACTCCGATCCCATTCCAGCTCAGGGGCCGCCAGGTATTTGTCGCCGAACCACCCTCCGATGTCCGACGTCCCGGCGAAGCTGGGCCAGGACAGGAGGGCTCGCTCCACCACCGCCCGCTTCCACCGTGACTCATGGGCGATCAACCAGGCGGTGAGGAACCCTCCGTAAGAGCCGCCCATCACCCCCATCCGCTCGGCGTCGAGGCGGGGAAAGCGGCCGAGCGCCGCCTCGACCACGGCATCGATGTCATCGACGTCGACCCTCCCCCAGCCTTGGCCGGCGACGGCGCGCAGGAAGGCCCGATCCCGACCGGCCGATCCCCGGGGATTGGTGGCTACGATCCCATAGCCCGCATCGACATAGACCTGGAACTCATCGAAGAATCCCCAGCCGTACTGGCTGGCGGGCCCGCCGTGGATGTTGAGCAGCAAGGGCACCTTCGCGTCTCCGTCGGGGAGGTAGACCCAGCAATCCAACACCGCTCCCGGGCCCTCCACCTGAAAGTGCTCGGGTGCCACGGCGTCCACCTCGACACCGCCGAAGTCGCCGAGCTCTTCTGCCTCTGCGTCCCGAATGATCACCAGGCGACCCGGGTCATTCACTTCCGACAGCGTGTAGGCGATGGTGCCGCCCTTGGCGTCGAAACCCGTGACCATGGCCCGATCAGGCCCGAGTGGGGCCACCGACCCGTCGGGGCCGATCCGGGCCAGTGCGACCGAACCCGAGTCGACCAGGGTGACGATGGCGGTCTCCTCGTCCCATGCGATCTGAGGCGGCCCCGCGGCGAAGGAGTGAATCGACCGGTCATGATCACGGTTGAACAGCTCGGGCTCGGCGCCCAGACGAAACAGCATCTCCAACTCGGGGAACGCCTCGCCGGGAGATCCGATGGCGAAGAGAGCTCCGTCGGGCCGATAGGACGGCTTGACCCACATACCCGGGCGGGCCACCTCATTGGCCTCTCCGGTATCGGGGTCCGCCTCCCAAATCGACACACGGGGATCGAAACCCGGATTCTCTGTCGACTCGACCAGAAAGGCGACTCGGCCTCCGTCGGGAGAGAACACCGGCTCGGATTCCTGCGCCGCCGACGAGGTCAAGCGTCGGGGCCGGGCCTGGCCGGGACGATCGACCAGGTACACATGGTGGTGTCGATCGTGAATCCACCCCCGATTGTCGGCCCGGTAGGCGCGGGTGGTGATACGTCTGGGCCGACGCGACCGCTCTTCGTCGTCCAGCTCGGACCAGCCTTCGGCATACACGGAGCCCACTACTGCCAGGGTGGCTCCGTCGGGCGACCACACGGGGGCTCCGAGCACGCCGCAGTCGAAGTCGGTCACTTGGGTCGCCTCCCCTCCATCGGCGGGGATCAGGGCGAGCTGGGGCGGCGACTTCTCCCCCGCCCGTAGAAAGGCGATCCAGCGTCCGTCAGGAGAGAAGCGGGGCATCGAGTCCCCCGGCCCACTCGTGAACCGTCGGGAGCCATTGCCATCGGCAAGCCAGATGCAGCGCTCGTACCGATCCTCGTCGACGTCTATCCGGCTCACCGCGAAGGCCACGACGGAGCCGTCCGGCGAGATGCTCGGTGCATTGGGGGTTGTCAGGCCGTTCAGTTCTGGTTTCAAGGCGGTCATTTCCTCCTGGGCGCCAAAACCCTACCCTGCTGCCGTGGCCCGGCTCGTTGCTTCCTTCTTCGGCACCGGTCTCATCCTGGAAAAGATCAGACACAGCGACATGGGCTCCGGGACCGTCGGGTCGGCTGTTGCGCTGGCCGTCGCCCTGGCACTGCGCCCCGTGGGACCGGTCGCTCAGGCGGCCGCCCTGGCCCTCACCCTGGCAGCCGCCTTTCCCGCCGTGAAGCCATTCGCTCGTGACAACGCCGATCCCGCCTGGATAGTGGTCGATGAAGTGGCCGGGACGTTCCTCGCCACCCTGGGTCTGGGCGTGCCGGCTGCCCTCGTGGCCTGGGTGGTCTTTCGTCTGGCCGACATCCAGAAGAATTGGTTTCCGGGAGTGGCCGCCGCCGAGCGATTGCCGGGCGCGACGGGCGTCATGGCGGACGACCTCGTGGCGGGGGCGTACGGCCTCCTGGCCGGGTTGCTGACAACTGCTCTTCTCCGCTGAGAGGGGTTTCCACCTCGGAAGGCTGACCTGGCAGGTTCGGTCGGATCGCCCCCCCTCCCCCCGGCAAAGCCGGGAGGACAAAGCCGCCAGTGGTGTGTGGCTCAATAAGGGTGCCATCATTTGGGCGACGCACTAGAGTCGGGCACCGGCATCCGCTCCCGGCTGCCTTGACATCAGAACGGGTCTCCATGTGGGAAAGCCGGTCGAAGTCCGGCACTGACCCGCAACCGTAGGCCGCCATGGCGGCAAGTCGGACTACCACCTGGAGATCACGGCTCCACATACCCGTCGTGGACTGCGGGCGGAGCCCGGGACGTCCATGGCTCTCCACCTCCTCGAGGGATGTGAGCTCCTCTCGTCGCTGGGTTCTAAGCGCATCGACGAGAGAGGACAAAAGGCATGGCACCCAATCGAGGCCTTAGGGCCTGCGCATCCCTCACCGCACTCGTGTTGGCGGTGAGCCTCTTCGCAAACCTCCCCGCTCTGGGCCAGGCCGACTCCGCCACCTCGGCGGCCGGCTGGATCTCCCAGGAGCTGAGCGCTCCAGAACCGAGCTTCGACGTCTTTGGCAAGACGGCAGCGCGCAACGACGTGATCTATGCCCTGGCGGGAGCCGGCGGCCATGAGGGAGCCGTCCGCCGGGGACTGTCGGAGTTGCAAACAGGTGCCGCCGAATATGTCGGCCAGCAGGGCTCCACCGATACGGGAGCACTGGCCAAGGTGCTCCTCTCCATCGAGATCACCCACGAGAGCCCCTCCGATTTCATACCGGGCCGAGACCTAGAGGCTGAGTTGCGGGAGTCGATGGGATCCGACGGCATGTTCGCTGCCGACGTCTTCAACCAATCGCTGGCCGTCATCGCTCTCGGCACCACGCCGTCGGGTGTCCCCGACGAGGCCGCCACCGCCCTGGCGCAGCTGCAGTGCGACAGTGGCGAATTCACCTTCGACGGCACTTGCCCGGCAACGGCTCCCGACGTGGACTCGACGGCCCTCGCCACCCAGGCGCTCCTGGGCGCCGGCCGCGGCAGTGCCGCCGCCCGGGCAGCAAGGTGGATGGCCGGGGTACAGAACGCGGACGGTTCGTTCCCCAATCCATACGGTGAGCCGAACGCAAACACGGCCGGTATCGCCGGTCAGTCGCTCCGTGCGACCGGGGAGCTGGAAGCGGCGGACCTCGCCGCCAACTTCGTGATCTCCCTGCAGCTCCCCGACGGGGGAATTCGATTCTTGGAGTCCGACAACGTCGCCAACGGCTTCGCCACTCTGCAGGGCATCCTGGCACTCGGTGCTCCGCCCTATTTCGCCTTGTCGGTCCCGCCCTACTCCGACGTTGCCTGGTCCGACACCTTCGCCCAAGCAATCGATTGGCTGGGCGACTCCGGGATCACGGCGGGATGCGACGGCGACGGCAACAGATACTGCCCCGACCAGCCGGTCACCCGAGGGCAAATGGCCGCATTCCTCACCCGCGCCCTCCACCTCACCGGAAACGACCCCAACCCCTTCACCGACACCAGCACATCAATCTTCACCAACGACATCGCCCACATCGCCGCCGCCGGGATAACCAAAGGCTGCAACCCACCTCAAAACGACAGATACTGCCCCGACCAGCCGGTCACCCGAGGGCAAATGGCCGCATTCCTCACCCGCGCCCTCCACCTCACCGGAAACGACCCCAACCCCTTCACCGACACCAGCACATCAATCTTCACCAACGACATCGCCCACATCGCCGCCGCCGGGATAACCAAAGGCTGCAACCCACCCCAAAACGACAGATACTGCCCCGACCAGCCCGTCACCCGAGGGCAAATGGCCGCATTCCTCTTCCGAGCGGAAGGACCCTGACCACGCCCCTTCCCCTCCGAGTCGTTGTCGTCGTCGTGGCCGTCCTGGCCTGGTCGCTCTTGTCCGGCCTCCCGGTGATGGCGGCCGCCGGCTGCTCTCCTGGCGAGGGCGTAACCGTCGTCGTCGACTTCGCCGCATTCGGTGGTGATGTGGGGGTCGGATGCGCCTCCGGCCAACCCGCCTCGGGCTTGGCCGCCACGGACCAAGCGGGGTTCGAGATCACGCCTGTCCAGTCCAGCCCCGGATTCGTGTGTCGAATCAACGGCTACCCGGGTCCCGCCGACGAAGACTGCGCAGACACCCCTCCCGCCTCTGCATTCTGGTCCTTGTGGACTGCTCAGGAAGGTGGGAACTGGAAGCTGAGCCAGCTAGGAGCCGGGTCTGCGCTCAGCGCCGCTTTCGTCGGATGGTCGTTCGCGGTTGGTACTGCCACTCCACCCGGGTTCGTCGTCCCACCGGCGCCGGTTACCACACTTTCCACCACCAGCACCTCGACCGCCACCAGCACGACCACAACCACGCTTCCCGCCGACGGCACGACCACCACCACCTCGACCACAACCACAGCGCCGGTCACCGGCACACACCCCACCACCACCGGCACACACCCCACCACCACCGGCACACACCGCCACCACCACCGGCACACACCCCACCACCACCGGCACACACCCCACCACCACCGGCACACACCCCACCACCACCGGCACTGGCACGACCTCGCCCACCGGCGTCGGGACCAGTAGCAGCCGTGGGTCTGCGGGGGGCGGCTCGCCGGCGCCGGTCCTGGTCGGGGTGGGGCTGATCCTGGCCGGCAGTGCAGGGGCCCTGTGGTTCGCCCGTCGGGGAGGAGGAGGATGATGAGAGCCCAACGCCGGCTTCCTCGTCGTCTTCACGCGGGCACATGGTGGCTGTGGGCCCTCGGGCTGGGAGCGGCGGCCACCCGCACCACCAATCCCCTGCTCCTGGGTCTGATCATCACGGCAGCGATCCTGGTGGTGGCAGCCCGTCGGCCTGCTGCGGACTGGGCAGGGGGGTTCGGTGCCTACCTGATCGTGGCCCTGGCGGTGATCGTCATCCGCGTCCTGTTCAGAGTGGCCCTGGGTGGCGGATACGGGACTCATCTGTTGGTGACCCTGCCCCACTTGGTCCTGCCGATCTGGGCGGGAGGCATCTCCCTCGGGGGACCGGTCACCGTGGAGACGATTCTCGCCGCCCTCTACGACGGCATGCGTCTGGCAGCCATCGTCGTCTGCGTCGGGAGCGCCAATACCCTGGCCGACCCGCGCCGTCTTCTGCGTTCCCTGCCCCGGGCGCTGTACGACGTAGGCAACGCAGCGGCAGTAGCCCTGTCGCTGGCCCCACAACTCGTCGAGTCCTTCGTTCGCATCCGACGCGCCGAGAAGCTCCGCGGCCGGCCGAGCCGGCGGTCGGTTCGCAGATCACTCATTGCCCCTGTCATAGAGGACGCCATGCAACGCTCCCTGTCCATGGCCGCGGCCATGGACAGCCGCGGATACGGCCGCCATCCCGACGCCTCGACCGGAGCCCCTTCAGCACCTGTGACGCTGCTGGCGGCGGCCGGGTTGTGTCTGGGCATGTTCGGCCTGATGGGATCCGCGCTGGGCGTGGGTACCTCCCTCTCGATCCTTACCCTGTCTGCCGCCCTAGGGGCAGTAGCCATGATGCGATCGGGCCGAACCGTCAAGCGGACCATCTATCGACCTTCGATGTGGCGGTCCGAAGAGTGGCTGGTGGCCGGCTCGGGCGTGACCGCGGCGGTCGCCGTGTGGTCGAGCGGCCTGATCGCTCCCACGGCAATGGCTCCACCTCTGATACCCCTCTCCTGGCCGGCACTTCCCCTGGGAGCCTTGCTGGGAATTGCGCTCGGCGCCCTGCCCGCTTGGTTGACGCCCCCGACTTCCGGGGCCCGCTTGCGACGAGGCGGTCGACCCGGGGAGGCGACGCCTTGATCACCTTCCGCGATGTCACGTTCACCTACCCGGACACCGCCGTGCCTGCTCTCGTCGACGTGGACCTCGAGGTGGAAGAAGGCTCACTCTGCCTGGTGACCGGACCGACTGGAGCCGGCAAGTCGACACTGCTGGCCACCGTCAACGGACTGGTCCCCAGGTTCAGCGGCGGAACCTTGCGGGGATCAGTCACGGTGGCAGGCCGCGACACCAGCAGCCACAAGTTGAGGGAGATGGCCGATGTGGTCGGGTGGGTGGCCCAGGACCCGCGTCGTGGATTCGTCACCGAGACGGTCGAGGACGAGCTCGCCTACACGATGGAGCAGCTGGGCGTGGACCCCCAGGCGATGCGCAAGCGAGTCGAGGAGACGCTCGACCTCTTGGGCCTGGCCCCGCTCCGAAACCGACGCCTGCTCCAGCTGTCGGCGGGCGAGGCTCAGCGGGTCGCCATCGGTGCGGTCCTCACGGCCCATCCCCGCGTGCTGGTGCTCGACGAGCCCACCTCGGCCCTCGACCCCACCGCCGCCGAAGAGGTCCTGGCCGCCGTGGTGCGGCTGGTCCACGACGTGGGACTGACCATTCTCATGGCCGAGCATCGCCTGGAGCGGGTAATCCACCACGCGGACACAGTGGTTTTTGTCGACGGGGACGGCAAGGTGAGCAGGGGGTCGCCGGCGGAGATGATGCGAACCTCGCCCGTCGCCCCGCCCGTGGTCGAGCTGGCCCGCTTGATGGGCTGGTCTCCGCCTCCACTGTCGGTGCGAGACGCCCGGCGCGCCGCCGCGGGGTTGCGTGATCGGCTCACACCGGGCGAGCGCCTGCCGGCCCAGCACGGCCCGGCGCTGGCCTCTGCCCACCGGGTGAGCGTCGTCCACGGCGACGTGATTGCCTTGAGAGAGGTCGACATGCACCTGGTGGCGGGGACCGTGACCGCGGTCATGGGCCGAAACGGAGCGGGAAAGTCATCCCTCCTGTGGGCGCTGCAGGGCTCGGGCGCACGAAGCGGCGGATCGATCGAGCTGGTCGGCACCGATCCTGCCGCCCTGAGACCCGCCGAGGCCAAGCGCCTGGTCGCCCTCGTTCCCCAGAACCCGACCGACCTGCTCTATCTCGACACTGTGGCTGAAGAGTGCCGACAAGCCGACTCGCAATCCGACGCTCGATCCGGCACTTGTGCGGAGTTGGCTCGGCGCCTGATCCCGAACCTCAACCACGACGCCCACCCGGCTGACCTGTCCGAGGGCGAGAGATTGGGGCTCGTGCTGGCGATCCAGCTCACTTCCTCTCCCCGCGTGGTGCTGCTGGACGAGCCCACCCGTGGCTTGGACTACAACGCAAAGAGACGGCTGGGCCGCCTCCTCGAGGACCTCACCGACGACGATGTGGCGGTGGCAGTCGCCACCCACGATGTCGAGTTCGTGGCCGAAACCGCCCATCGGGTGCTGGTGCTGGCCGACGGCGAGGTCGTGGCCAGCGGTGGCGCCGAATCGGTGCTGACCGCCTCGCCGGCCTTCGCTCCCCAGATCGCCAAGATCATGGCGCCCGATCCCTACCTGACCGTGTCCGAGGTAGCAGCGGCACTGACCGGGGAGCCGGCATGAGCAACCGGGTCCCCCTCCGTTCAGCGGCGAGATGGGTGCTGGCAGCCTCGTTCATCGTCACCGCCGGAGCCTTCTGCTGGCCACTGTTGACAGGCGACGGAAGCTCATTGGCCCAGGCTGATGCGACCCCGATGCTCTTCGCCCTGATCCTGGGACTGCTGGCTCTCATCTCCATCGCCGAGGTGAGCGAAGGAGGCCTCGATGCCAAGTCCGTCGCCATGCTGGGAGTCTTGTCGGCGCTCGGTGCGGCCCTGCGCCCTCTCGGAGCCGGCACGGGGGGCATCGAGCCAATCTTCTTTCTCATCATCCTCGCCGGCCGGGCGTTCGGTCCCGGCTTCGGGTTCGTTCTCGGCTCCACGACCCTGCTCACCTCGGCGTTCCTCACGGCCGGGGTTGGCCCCTGGCTCCCCTACCAGATGATGGCCGCCGCCTGGGTGGGTCTGGGCGCCGGGCTCCTGCCACCGGCAAAGGGGCGCACGGAGATCGCGATGCTGGCCGGATACGGCACCGTGTCCTCGGTGCTGTTCGGCCTATTGATGAACCTTTCCTTCTGGCCTTTCACACTGGGAGGCGAGACCGCCCTCTCCTTCGTGGCCGGCGCCCCGGTGGCCGACAATCTGCACCGATTCTTCCTGTTCTCGTTGGCGACTTCCCTGGGCTGGGACCTGGGACGGGCCCTGACCACCGTTGCCTGCATAGTCCTCCTGGGCCCCTTGGTGATGGGGGCCCTGCGCCGAGCGGCGCGGCGTGGGGCCTTCGACGAGGAACCCACCTTCGAGGCGACCGGATCCGGTTGACTGAGGCCCTCAGTCGACCGACACGTAGCGGGCTTCTGCGATCCCGTCGATGCTGCGCAGCTCCGCTAGCTGGCTCTCGGTGATCGGCTGGTCGAGATTGAGCCCCATCATGGCGGCGTCGCCGGTCACCCGGGACCGGCCCACCACCATGTTGGCGATGTTCACTCCCAGATCACCCAGGAACGAGCCAACCCTGCCGATCATGCCGGGGACGTCCAGGTTGCGGACGATCAACATATGGGAGGAAACCGGCAACTCCACGTCGTGGCCCATTATCTCGGTGAGGATCGGGCCGTTGCGGCTGAGGGTCGCCGACGCCGAGATCTGCCTGCCTCCCACCGACCCGCGCACGCCGATAACCGATTGATAGTCCTCGGCCGTCTCTGAGCTCTCCTGATCAACCCCCATCCCGTGCTGCTCGGCCAGGGCCGGGGCGTTGACGTAGGTGATGGTGCGCGAGGACACCACCGAGAGGGCGCCCTTGAGGACCGCCAGAGTGATGGGGCGCATCTCTCCGGAGCCGATCCGCCCCTCGGCGCGAACTATGAGCTTGTCCGGGAGGCCCTCAGCCAGGAAGGTGAAGATCTGGCCGAGCTGCTCGGCCGTGGGCAGGATCGCTGCCACGTCGTCGGGGACCGACGTCCCCATATCCACATTCACGGCCGAAAGGACGAGTTCCCCACGCAGTGCCGCCGCGACCGCCTCGGCCACGTCCATGCCGGCCTTGTCCTGGGCCTCGGCCGTCGAGGCGCCCAGATGGGGCGTCATGACCACGCTCTCCAGCTCGAAGAGGGGAGAGTCGGTGAGCGGCTCATTGGCATACACATCCAGCCCGGCCCCAGCCACACGCCCGTCCCGGACCGCCTCGGCCAGGGCGTCTTCGTCGATGATGCCTCCCCGAGAGGCATTGATGATCCTCACACCGGGCTTGACCTTGGCCAGCACCTCCTTGCCGATCAGACCGGCGGTGTCGGGCGTCTTGGGAAGATGGATGGTTATGAAATCCGATGTGGCGAGGAGGGTGTCCAGGTCCAACAGCTCCACCCCCAGGCGGTGGGCACGATCCTCGGACACATAGGGGTCATAGGCGGTGAGATGCATTCCGAAGGCGAGGGCCCGCTGCGCAACGAGTGTGCCTATGCGGCCCAGGCCGATGACACCCAGCGTCTTGCCGTGCAACTCGACCCCCTGGAACCTGGACCTGTCCCACACATGGGCTCGCAAGGTGGCGTCGGCGCGGGCGATGTTGCGAGCCTGGGCGAGTAGCAGGGCGAGGGCATGCTCGGCGGCGGAAATGATGTTGGCGTGGGGAGCGTTCACCACCACTATGCCGGCCGCGGTGGCAGCTTCGAGATCGATGTTGTCGACGCCGATCCCGGCCCGGCCCACCACTCGCAGCCGGGGAGCCGCAGCGATCAACTCGGCGTCGACCGACGTGGCGGAGCGCACCACGAGGGCTTCGGCGTCGACCAGGCGTCCCAACAGCTCCTCACGGTCACAATCGATCGCCACATCCACCTCACACTCCTCGGCGAGCACGGCCACGCCCGCCTCGGCGATCTTCTCGGCCACTACCACTTTCGCTTTCATCGACTCCTCGAGATGACGTTCGACTGAATTGTGCCGCCCGTCGAGTGCAGTGCCCAATCAGCCATACTCATCCCGATGGCGCACGACTTCGTCTTTGACACCGACACCTCCGTGACCCCCGACGGCCCACACCTCTACCGGGGCCATCTCCATCAACGCTGGACCATCGCCGGCGTGCCCAACGGGGGCTATGCCATGTCGGTCATGCTCCAGGCCGCTCGCCACGAAGCCCGGCACCCCGATCCCCTCACCACCACGGCCCATTTTCTGTCTCCCACCGCGGCCGGACCCGTCGAGGTCCGCTCAGAAGTGGTCAAGGCGGGACGCTCGACGTCGACGATCATGCTCGCTCTTCACCAGGAGGGTCGGGAGCGGATCCGAATGCTCACCACCATGGGTGATCTGTCCGTTCGCAGAGGGCCTACTCACGGGTACCTGACGCCGCCCGAGATGGAGGGCCCGTTCGAGACTCGCCGCAGCCCCCTTCTCCAGGACTTCCCTCACAACTTCGAATATCTCATCCCGAAGGCGGTGGCAGGCGGAGCCATCGGCGAGCCGACCGGCCACCCCGAGATCGGCGGGACCATCGCCTTCGCCGACGGGCGTCCTCCCGACCTGTTGTGCATGCCGGTGATCGCCGACGGCTTCGCCCCCGTCGTCTTCAACCTCGGCTATACCAGTTGGACGCCCACGGTGGAGATGACCGTCCATTTCTGGAGAAATCCCGCCCCCGGCCCGCTCACCGTGTGGCTCCGCAGCGGCGTCATCGAGGAGGGCTTCCACGACGAATCGTCCGACATCTGGGATTCCGAGGGGCACCTGGTGGCCAGATCGCGACAGTTCGCCATAATCCTCTCCCCCTGACCAACCCACGGCGGCTCAGATGTTGCCGATGACCGCTTTGCCGAACAGCTCGATCCCTGAGGAGTCGTAAGCGGCGTCCGGGAATCGGACGATCAGATAGCCCATCCCCAGGTTCGCATAGGGACGGATCTCCTCGATGATCTTCTCCGGGGGCCCGGAACGGCGGCGAGCCTCCTTCAGGAACCGCTCCAGGCGGTCCGAGTCACTCACGATTCCCTCTAGGCGCCCGGCTACGTCGTCGAGCCGCTGCATGGCCTCGGCCTCGGTCGGGGCGCAGACGAGGCTCATGTTCATGGACCGGGTGATGGAGCCGAAGTCGGTGCCGACTTCGGCGCAATGGCTCCGTAGGACATCCGACTTGTGAGCGAACTGCTCCGGGGAGCCGGCGAAGTTGGCGTAGTCGGCATGACGGGCCACGAGGCGCAGGGTGAGCTGCTCGCCACCACCTGCGACCCAGAGCGGTATGTGAGGATGCTGGAGGGGCTTGGGGGTGCAGATGGCACCGTCGATCGAGAAGTAATCGCCGTCGTAGCTGGCCCGCTCCTCGGTCCACATGCGCTTCATGATCTCGATCCCGTCGCCGAGTTGGCCGATTCGGACGGAGGGCTTGGGAAAGTCGTAACCGTGGGCCCGGTACTCGGCTTCGTACCACCCGGCGCCGATCCCCATCTCCAGGCGCCCGCCCGAGATGACATCGGTCGAAGCGGCAACGTGAGCCAGGTAGGCAGGAGGCCTATAGGAGTTGCAGGTGCACATCTGGCCAAGGCGAAGGCTGTCGGTGGCGGCGGACAGAGCGGCCATCATCGTCCAGGCCTCGTAGGTGGGCTCCTGGGTCGGCTCGGGGACTGTGTGGAAGTGGTCGAACACCCAGCCGGACTCGAACCCGGACCGTTCCAGCGTTCGCGCCACGCCCAACATCGTTTCCCACTGGTGGCGCACGTCGATGCCCGCCAGGTCGAGAGTCCAGCCCTGTGGAATGAATGCTCCGAATCTCATGGGACGGACCTTAGAGAAAGCTCAGCCCAAGCAAATCAGGACCCGGCCAGGTAGGCGTGAACCAGATAGACCGCAACCGACCCCTCCCCGACCGCCGAGGCCACCCCCTTGATCGAGTCCGACCTCACGTCCCCGACCGCGAGCACCCCCGCCATGCTGGTCTCGAGCAGCATGGGATCCCGCTCCAGCCCCCACCGCTCAACTGGGACCAGATCTGGTCCGGTCCGGACAAAGCCGGCTTCGTCCCTCGTGGCGATGCCTTTGAGCCACTCCGTCCGAGGGCGCGCCCCGATGAACACGAACATGGCGGCAGCCGAAACTGTCTCTCCGCCCGCTGGGGAGTGAATGGTGACTCCGGCGAGGCGATCGTCCCCGGACACGGACACCACCTCGGACCCGGTCAGGACACGAACCGACGGGCCCGCGAGACCCGGCTGGTCATGGCCGGATCCTGACTACTGCCCGCCCGAGGCCCGACCGGGCCTTGCTGTCCGAATAGTGTGAGCAGGTGTCGGTTCTTGCCGGGATACCGGTGAAGCGTTTCTACGTTGCCAAGCAACGACTGGCGCCCGTCCTGTCTGCGCGGGAACGGTCCCGCCTGGGCAGGGATCTCGCCGCTCGAACCCTCCTGGCCGTCCAGGAGGCCGGCGCCGAGCCGGTCGTCCTGGCGGCGGACCACCAGGTGGCTCACTGGGCAACCGCCCGCGGGGTGTCTGTGCTCATCGATCGGCGGGGAGGGCTGGACGACGCCGCCGCCGGGCTGGTCGCCGAAGCCAGGGCGACACACCGCCCATGGCTCGTGGTTCACGCCGACCTCCCTCTCGTGACGCCTGCCGACGTTCGCCAGGCGCTGACGGTCCTGGAAGCTGGGAGGTCGCCCATTGCTCCCGCCGATGACGGTGGGACCTCCCTTGTGGGCGGAACCGGCGAAATGCGCTTTGCGTACGGCCCGGCCAGCTTCCATCGACATCTCGCTCGACTGACCGAGGGCCAGGTCCTGATCAGCCTCGGTCTGAGTCTCGACCTCGACGACTCCGCCGACCTCATGGCCGCCCGCTCCCACCACCGCGGCAGCTGGCTGCGCAGATACGCTGTCGGCTCGTGACCAACCTCTACGACGATGCCCGTCCGGGAAACACAGGCCTGCCCACCCCTGCCTCGGCACTGACGATCGGCGCTCACCCCGACGACGCCGAGTTCGGCGCGGCCGGGACGCTGGCCCGCTGGGCCCGCCAAGGGTGCGATGTGACGATGCTGATCGTGACCGATGGTTCGAAGGGCACTTGGGACGAGGACCTCGCCAGCGAGGACCTGGTCGAGCACCGCAAGCGGGAACAGAGGGCCGCTGCGGATGTCATTGGTGCCAATCGTGTCGTCCATCTAGACCACGTGGACGGCGAGTTGGAGTACTCCATGGCTTTCCGCGAGGAGCTGTGCCGGTGGATCCGCACCATCAGACCACAGGTGGTGTTGGGCCACGACCCCTGGCGGCACTACATGCTGCATCCCGACCACCGTGCCGCCGGGATGGGCCTCATCGACGGTGTGGTGGCAGCCCGGGACCATCTCTTCTTTTCGGATCAGGGCCTGGAAAAGCACCGACCAGACGCAATTCTCCTCTGGCAGGCTGAACAGGTCGACCACCACGAAGACATCTCCGCCACCTTCGACACCAAGATCGAGGCCCTGTTGTGCCACTCGTCGCAGGCCTCGACAACGATGAGCGATGCTGCCCGGTCCGAAGAGGCCCGCCGGGCATTCGTCGACCGGATGCACGCTCGCGCCAGTCAAGCCGGCCAGACAGCCGGTCTGGCCCTGGCCGAGGGCTTCAAGCTCATCCGCCCGTAGTCTGTCGCCGGCTGAGAGCCGCGGCCACCTCTGCCGTGGCCGCCGGGGCGACCCGGTACCAGGCCCACTTGCCTCTTCTCTCGCGGTCCAGAAAGCCGCCGTCCACCAGCACTTTGAGGTGGTGACTCACGGTGGGCTGGGACAGGCCGAGGGGCTCTTCCAGGTCGCACCCACACATCTCTCCCGCCTGCCTCACCAGCGAGATGATCCTCAGGCGAGCCGGTTCGGCCAGCACGGCCAGGCGTCGAGCCAGGGCTTCGGCCTCGTCGGGTGATATCACTTCGTCGAGTATCGGTCTACAGCAAAGCACTTGTGCCATGATCACCCCTCATATTGACAGATATCGATGTATGTGCCAAGATCATATCGACATCCATCGATATGAAGGAGGAAGAGATGTCACGCCTTCAACTGGCCCTCACAGTGAGCGACGTGGATGCAGCCACCAGCTTCTACAGCCGCATGTTCGGCGCCGAGCCGGCCAAGCGACGTCCCGGTTACGCCAACTTCGCCCTGGCCGACCCTCCCCTCAAGCTGGTGCTGATCGAAGGGGCGGAGGCCGGCAAGCTCAATCATCTGGGAGTCGAAGTGGCCAGCACTGCTGAGGTCACCGACGCCATCCAACGCCTCGACCTTGCCGGGCTCGAGACCCGCGTCGAAGAGGCCGTCGAGTGTTGCTACGCCCGTCAAGACAAGGCATGGGTGACCGATCCAGACGGGGCACCGTGGGAGATCTATGCCGTCCTGGGCGACTCCCCGGTCATGGACAACTCACCCACCGGCTGCTGTGCCGGATGAAGACCGATAGCGAACGTGATGAAGGGCGGCCAACGACCGCCCTTCATCCGTTAGCCCGCGCTCTTCAGCGGATGGCAAGTCCAGTGTTCTTGTCGAAGAAATGGATCTTCGACGTATCGACCACCAAACCAGCCTCGGTTCCCGTTCGAGGAGCCATATCTGGGTTGACGCGCGCGGTGAACTTGGTCTCATGGCCGAGCGAATCGGGATCACCGCCCTGGTCGGCCAAGAGCTCCTTGATCTCGGGGGTGAGGACAGGGGGCGCATCCTTGTAGAAGTGGATGAACGCCTCCGATCCGAGCTGTTCGACCAGGCCTACCTGGGCCGTCATGGTCCGATTGGAAGGCGCGTTCGACACCGCCTTGTCGATCTCGAAGGCTTCGGGACGGAGCCCGATCACCAGCTCCTTTCCGATTTGCTGGTCCAGCCCATGGCGTTCGGCCACCGTCTGGCGGTCCACTTGGAGAGCCTCGTCGGCGAACTTGACCAAAAGGTCGCCGTCTTCCTCCTGGAGGGTGCCGTAGACGAAGTTCATCGACGGGCTGCCGATGAACCCGGCCACGAAGAGATTGCCCGGCTTGTCGTAGAGATTGCGCGGGGTGTCGATCTGCTGCAGGTTCGATTCGCTTCCGGTGATCGCCCTCAGCACCGCCACCCGGTCACCCATCGTCATGGCTTCGACCTGATCATGGGTGACGTAGAGCGTCGTGGTGCCCAGACGCTCCTGCAGCAGTCCAATTTCAGAGCGCATCTGCACTCTCAACTTGGCATCGAGGTTGGAGAGCGGCTCGTCCATCAGGAAGGCAGCGGGCTCACGGACGATGGCTCGTCCCATGGCCACCCGCTGACGCTGGCCGCCGGACAGGGCCTTGGGGCGCCGATCCAGATACTCGGAGATCTCGAGGATCTTGGCCGCCTCCTGCACCCGGCGATCGATCTCCTCCTGGCTCATCTTGCGCAGCTTGAGGCCGAACGCCATGTTGTCGTACACGGACATGTGGGGGTAGAGGGCGTAGTTCTGAAACACCATGGCGATGTCGCGGTCCTTGGGAGGAACGTCGTTCACCACCCGGTCTCCGATGCTGAGCTTGCCTTCGGTCACCTCTTCGAGACCGGCCGCCATGCGTAGCAGGGTGGACTTGCCACATCCGGAAGGACCGACCAAGACTACGAATTCACCGTCTTCGACCTCGATGGTCACGTCCGAAATGGCACGGGTTCCGCCGGGGTACACCTTGCCGATGTCCTCGAAGGTGATTGAAGCCAACTGGGTCTCCTTCCGTGACGCTTGCCCAGAACCTAGCATGTGAGGCGGATTCATGACCCTGTAGGAGGCATTTGTGGCCGAGAGAGTGGCCGTAATCACCGGTGGGACCGGGGGCCTGGGTACCGCCCTGGTAAGCCGATTGTTGAACCACGACCTGCGTCTGGCCATCACCTACTTACTCCCCGACGAGGCGCGCGCCTTCGAGGAGCGGCTGGATCTCGACGAGAGCCGGGTCATCCTGCGACGGGTGGATGCCACCAACCCTGAGGCGGTCACCTCGTTCATGAAGGAAGTCGCCGACACCTGGGGCGAGATACACCAGCTGTGCTCCCTGGTGGGAGGTTGGGCCGGGGGCCGTGACGTGGAAGAGACGGACGACGTCCGACTCGAGCGAATGCTCGATCTCAACCTCCGCTCCGCCTTCTATGCGGTCCGGGCCGCCGTCCCCCACATGCGCAGGTCCGGCTGGGGCCGAATCCTCCTGATCGGCAGCCGGGCAGTGGAGGACACACCTCCGGGCCAGGCCGCCTTCAACATCGCCAAGGCGGGGGTGGTGGCGCTGGCCAAGACGGTCGCCGCGGAGCTGGAGGGGTCGGAGGTGACCGCCAACTGCCTCATGCCGTCGGTGATCGACACTCCTGCCACCCGGGCCGCACTGCCCTACGCCGACTACGTGCACTGGCCCACCCCCGACGAGATCGCAGCCGTGGCCGAATTCATCCTGTCCGACGAGTCCGGCGTCATGAACGGCGCCATGGTGCGGGTGTACGGCCGGACCTGAATCGCGTTTTTATCAGCAGAACGGACCCCTCAGGGGTCCGTTCTGCAGGGGAGAACGCGGATCCCGCCGGTCGGGCTTCGTCAAAAGCGCCCGCAGCTCTATGGTCCTCGGGTCGTGCTTCGTGAGGGCGACCCTCTCGGGTCTCGTCCTCTAGCAGCCCGCGAAACGCTACCGACGAGGACGAGATGGAAACTGCGCCAGGCGTGTACCGACTGACCCAGGGTGTCACAAACTTCTACCTGATCGAGGAGGGAGGCAAGCTCGTCCTGGTCGATGCGGGTACCCCTGGTGACTGGGGGCTGTTGGCGGCGACCGTCGCCCAGATGTCCCACCAGCTGCACGACCTCGATGCTGTATTACTCACCCACGCCCACTCCGACCACACGGGCTTTGCCGAAAAGGCTCGAACCACTGCGGCAGCGCCCGTGTGGATCCACCGCAACGACGAGCAGGCACTCAGGACGGGTCAAACGGCCAAGCCGGATGGCGGCATGGGCGGCTACCTGCTCAAATTGCAGATGTACAAGACCATGCTGTCGCTGGGTCGACGAGGCGCCACCAAGATCGTGCCTGTGGCAGAGGCGTCGACATTCGACGACGGCGAGAGAATCGATGTCCCCGGGAAGCCACGCGTGATCCATGCCCCTGGGCATACGGTCGGCAGTTGCGCTCTGCTGCTGGACGAGAAGAGCGTCCTCTTCGCCGGTGACGTGCTGTCCACATGGAACGCATTCACCGGACGCAGCGGCCCCCAGATCATGCCCTCGGCCATGAACCAGGACACCTCCCAGGCGCTTCAGTCGCTCGGGGCCCTCGAGGGGATTTCCGCGGACCTGGTGCTGCCCGGACATGGCGATCCGTGGACCGGTGGCGTACGGGAAGCCGTGAAGCTGGCCCGCCAAGCCGGCCCTTCCTGATCGCCCGGCCCCAAGCCAACGATCACACCGCCTCCGTCTGTGCGGAGTCCGTCAGCAATCGGTCTCCTATCAGATAGACCAGGGCGTGATAGACGAGGGACAGGCCGGCCAGCGTCCAGCCCAGGACGTGCTGTCCCGCCACATACCAGGCCCAGGCGGCCAGGGCCGACACGATCAACTCCTGAGTGAAGCGAAGCGGCTCGGCCCAACGGCCCGCCTGGTGGAAGTCGACCATGCCCCAGAACCCGAAGCCGACCAGCGGTGCGACAACCGCCAGAGCGATCCGGGACCAGGTGGAGGACCCCACGTGGTAACCCCACATGGCCAGGGCAAGGACGATGCCGAACTCCATGAAGGACCGGAGTCCCACATTGAGCCAGCGCACTTTGGCGATCACGGGGCCACCATAAACCGGCCGACCGACAGCGCCGGCCCACCTCAGACACCCGCCCGGAGGCGGGTTCTGCAGTGGTAGCCCCGACCGGATTCGAACCGGCGTTACCGGCTTGAGAGGCCGGCGTCCTAGGCCACTAGACGACGGGGCCAGGCGCGGTCCCCCGCAAAGAGGGGGCCGGTAGCTCGGGGGGAAGGACTCGAACCCTCAATGACAGGACCAGAACCTGCTGTGTTACCAATTACACCACCCCCGAACGCGCTGCGAACAGTGGTCGAAGATCACTTGACGAGCGGCGGGAACGAAATTGTAGCGGTCACCATGCCCTCCGTCATACCCGGGCCTGCCGCCCACCCGAAGTTAGGCTCTTGGGTCATGTTCGAGTTCATGTGGGGATACGTCATGGGCCAGCGCTCCGCCGCCCAGGCCTCCGCCTTCGCTCGGTCGGCCGGGTCGGCCCAAGCTGCTTCCACCCGCACGGAGCTCAACGGACTGGATGACCGAATCGACCGGCTCTTGCTCCTGGTACAGGCAATGTGGGGACTGCTCGAGGAGGCCGGCTACTCCGAGGAGGCATTGACGGCCAAACTCGTGGAACTGGACGAGGCCGACGGTGTCGCCGACGGCCGCCACACCCAAATGCCCGCCACATGCGGAAAGTGCGGATCGAAAGTCGCGGTTGGCCTCTCAGCCTGCCAGTTCTGCGGCGAGCCGCTTCCGGACGAACCGGATCCCTTCGTCGCCACCTGATCGGATTCAACGGATCCCTGTGTCGTACGCCACGGTGCCGAGATCGACCGGCTGTGACGCCACTGTCACCTCGATGGGCTGAGGCGCACCGAGCAGCCCCTCAACCGGATCGAAGGCGATGGTGTACTCGCCCGGCTCTAGTTCGAGCACGAAGGTTCCGTCCGCGTCACTGACAGCCCTCGCCTGCTCTGACCCGGCACTATCGCTCGCTTTCACGGTTGCGCCCTCCACCTGCCGTGGCAAGCAGTTGGGATCGGGCGGCTGCTTCTCGACCGGGCAGTTCGGCCCGGCCACGAGCACACCCCGCACCTCCACAGTCGTTCCCGCATGGCAGGCCACCAGAGCCAGAAGAAGGGCAACGACGACCATCGAAACTCGCATCACAATTTGGACGAGCCGCCCGCGACACGGGTTCCCCAGCCCGTTTCGGGGAGCTTGTGAGATGGGGATCCTTCGTACCTGCCCCGACTGAGCCGGTATCGCCTCCGGGCGGAGGCCAGGCGTCAGAAAGTCGGAGATAGCCTGAGAGGCCGCATGCCTCTTCATCCGGGCTTCACCGTCCAGATGACCCAGGATTCTTCCCTTCGCTCGAGAACCACCGTCCAGTCGTAGCTGCGCGACGGCTCCTCGGCCCTGGCGAAGGTCACTTGGCCTCGCACGAACGCTGTGGAGCCCTTCACCTCCACCTCCGGGCTTTGGAGGTCGACCGAGTAGGCGGGTCCGCCTACTCGGGCGCCACCGGCCTCGTCGACGAAGCGGGCGTATTGGGGGCCATCGGTAGCAAACCAGAGCTCCACCTCCCCGAGATCGCCCGTGACGGCAAACCGCCCCCAGGCACTGAGTCCGCGGCGGACCACGTCGACAAGACCTGCCGGCCGCGTCGTCACGCTCGCACTCGAAACTGGATCCCGGGGCACCGATGAGGTCGTTACCGAGCCGACGACTACCGATCGATCGCTCTGCGACCGGGCCTCGCCCGGACCAGCCTTCCAGGTACCCAGTATCACGACTGCCAAAGCGGCGATCAGCCCACCGGCCAGGACCCTGGTCGGCCTCATCAGGGTGAGAGTTGGGGTACGGCGGTGGCAATGGCCGAGACCTCGATGCCCCCCGGTGCGACCAGCTTGAGCAAGGTCAACTCCACCCCGGCGGTTCCGGTAACGGTTGCTGCCGACCCATCTCCCGCAGTAACCACCCAAATTCGAATCCGGTCGGCCTCGTCTTGAGCGGAGACCGCCAGCGCAACCCGCTCATCCACCCGTGCCGGGTCCAGGGCCAGACTCCCGGCGGAACGCCACAGAGTCTCATCGATGCCCGAACCGGCTGCCACCGCGGCCGAATCGACCACGGCCGCAACAAGACGATGCATGGCCAGGGCACGCCACAGATCCACGGCGATGCCTCCCACCACCAGCACAACCAGCATCATTCCCACCATCCACAGCGTGATCGATCCGCGCTCTTCACTCATGGGAGGCTCCGGTAGGCGTCGACCGGCTCGGCGTGCGAAGCCGCAACGGTCAATCCACCGACGGGGCCCCATGGAGTGGAGATCAGGGGCACGGTCACGCTCACGCTTGCCGTCACCATCGCTCCCCGGGCGAGGACACAGGAGCTTTGACCAGATCCCGGAGGGAGCGAGGGCCCCCCACACATGGAGACTCTGACCAGCGCGGGATCGATTCCCCTTCCTGCCACCATGTCCGCCACCAGCTCCGAGCCCGCCACGGCCGGGTCGCCCTGTGACAGGACGGCGGCTCTTGCTGCCTCGGCAGCGGCGGCACGAGCGAACGCCCGTCCCTCCAGCCACGGACCGAACGAGACGACCACGAGCAAGGCCGGGATGACCAAAAGGCCCGCGCCGAGCGCCAACTCCAGGGAGGCAGCCCCCCGATCTCTCACGGATCCAACTCCCGTGTAGCGGAGATCTCGATGTCGAAGGCGAGACTTGGGCCGGGCAGCCAGGAGGGAACCGACCCGAAGGCGTGGGCCCGCACCGACTCGGAGTCCACAGTGCAGGTTGCCGTTAGATCGCCACCCACCGCCCCACCGAGGACGTCGGCCAATGAATCTTCCAGAGTTGTCAGGCACTCCGATTCGCCGGCTCCAGCCACGGTCGCGGCGCGAGCAGCCCGCTCCAACCCGGCGGTTACGGCCCCCTTGGTGTACTGGTAAGCCACCAGCTGGACCAGGCCTACGACGAAGACCATGGCCAGCGCGGCCGCCACCACGAACTCAAGAGACGCCAGCCCGGCGTCGTTGGAGCGTTGGGCTATCAGCCGCCCAGGAGCTGGCCGCGGATCCAATTGACCACGTCTAGGCCCAGAGCCTGCAATGCGGCCCAGATGACGACCAGTGCCCCGATCGCCAGAGCCGCGTTGCCCATAAGCTCGGCCGTGTTCAGGCCTCGCTCGTCCCGGTTGAGGGTCGCAACGAAGCCGACCAGTCGGACCATCAGATTCTGCATCTTGCTGTTCTCCTTTCTATCGCCAGCCGGTCAGCAGATATGGCAGCGGAGCCGCCACGAACAACAACAAGGTGGGGGCGAGAAGAGCGATGGTCGGGACGAGCATGGCGGCCCGCCGTTTGGTCGCGGACCTTTTCATCGCTTCCCGTCGGGTCTCGCGCACATCCTCTGCAAGGGCCAATAGACCCTCGGCTAGGTCGACACCCCGTTGGTCGGCGACGGCCAGGAGCCGGTAGGTCCTGGCACAAGCCGGTTCCGGACTCATGTCTGCCACGTGCTTGAACGCCTCCCCGAGGCTCATGCCCGCCCTGTGAAGACGAAGGGCCTCCCCAAGCTCTCTGACGACCTCGCCTCGCCCCCGCCTCACCACTTCGCCGACGGCCTGGACCACGCCCCCACCAGCACGGATCCGCAACGCCAGCACCTGGTCCACGGTGTAGATCTCGATCCGCATCAGGGTCATGCGACGATCAATGGCCCGTTCGACTGCACCCCGGGTGCGCCCGTACCCGGCCACGGCCCCGACGACGACCAGTGCCACGAGAGCCTGAGTCGACAGGCCGAGGACCACCCCTACAGCACCCGCCGCGCCCATGGACAAGGCCAGCGTGCGCAGCTGGCGGATCCGGTAGGCGCTCACCCGCTCTTCGTCACCGAGTTCGGGAAACAGCCCGGCTTGTCGCAGCCGAAGCCCAAGAGTCGACTCAGCAGAGGGATCGACTCTGCGAACAACGGCACTTGCCACTCGGCTCAGCATCGGTCCGAAGACTCGAATCGGCACCGGCTGACTCGGCGCCGCGGCTGACGAGCCAGAAGGGAAGAGATAGGGCCTGACCCTCTTCCCCAGGCGAGGCGTCGGTGGAAGGAGCCACCACATCACCCCCGCTGCCGCCACACCGGACAGCAGTGCGGCTGCCACCTGGAGCGGGCTCATCACGGCCCTCCGAGGATGCGCGGCTCGTCTGGTTGCTTGCCGAGGCGGCTCACGATCAGTGACCCACTCAGAGACAGAATCCCGCCCAGCAGGATCACAACAAGGCCGAGCCGGGTTCCGTAGAAGTCCCGGAACGGACCAGGGCGGGCCGTCATGGCCACGAGCACCAGCCAGGGCAACACGAACACCGCCCCGGCGTTGATCTTGTGCTCGAGAGCGGCACTGTCGATCTCCTCTGAAACCCAGATATCCCGTGCGGTCGCCTCCGCCAGATCACGCAGTATCTCGGGAACGATCGAGCCGCCTCGACGGTGGGCAACGATGAGGACCTCGATGACACGATCGGTGGTGGGATCGGCCAGCTCGTCGCGTATGGCTTCGAGGGCAGGCACGACCCCCAGGCTTCGCGAACGAAAGGCAAAGCTGGAGAACGCCCGACGGAGAGGGCCCGGGCCGGAATCGGCCAGGTCTTCGATTGCACGCTGGAGGGAGCGCCCAGCCGAGATCGAAGCCACCAGGTCGCGGAGTCCGTCCGGCCAGGACTGTCGGACCGCGGCCAGCCTCTTGCGGCGCTGCGCCCCGAAGTAAAGCCGCGGAAGCATCCCGATCAGCACAGCCGGCACGACTGCCACCACCCACCCGCTTGTGATCAGAGAGACGAGCAGAAAGGTGCTCAGCCCAGCACCGACCGAGGAGGCCCAGAATTGAAGTGGGGTGGCCGTCAGTCCCGCCTGACTCATCCAGACACCGGCCCGATCCGGCCGCTGGGCCACCAGGCCCGAACGTCGCAACATGCCCAGGCCGGCGGCGACCAGTCCGCCGGCTGCCACGGCAGACACGAACGGGGCGAACAACCTCACGCCACCCCCTCGCCAGGTCGAACCAGCCCGCGCAGACCCTCAGTGGCGGGAGCCGCACGATCGATCCGATCGATCAGACTCTGGGGCGGAAGGGCTCCAGTCCATTCCAGAGGAGCCCCGATGTGCTCGCGGTGGAAGATGGGCTGGGTAGTGAAGTCGTCTCGAAGTGATGGGACGACGGCAAGTATCTCCATCACACGGCGCCGGATCGGGCCATCAGCGACCGCATCCCGATCCAAGTGGACGACGAAGTCGAGAGCGGAGGCGAACACCTTTCTGACCACTCGCTCGGTCACGTTCTCGCCGGCCATGAGCGCCGCATTGACGAGGGCGTCGAGCGCATCGGACGCCGAATTGGCATGGACGGTGCAGGCGAACCCACACCCCGCGTTCACCGCACGCGTGAGCTCGAAAGACTCGGCTCCACGAACTTCGCCCACAACGATTCGATCCGGCCGCATGGCCAGGATCAGCTTGACGAGATCCCGCAAGCTGATTTCGCCCTTGCCGTCCAACCCGGGTGGTCGGGCTTCATAGAACGAGCCATGCACCAGGGGGACATGGAGCTCCCTCACCTCCTCACAACAGCGCACACAGTGCCCGGCCGGCACGGCGCCGATCAGCGCGGAGAGAAGCGAGGTCTTACCCGCCCCGGGAGGGCCGGACACGACGACTGAGGTGGTTGCCTGCATGCAAGCCCAGAGGAACCGGGCCGCAGCCGAGGAGAGAGCTTCTCGCTCGACCATGGTGTCGAGCGATTCCCGGCGGAGGGCATAGCGACGAATCGTGGCGGACAGGCGATCGGCTACAGGAGGGATCACGGCGGTCAGACGGGCGGAGTCGTCCAGGACCCGGGCCTGGACCATGGGTGCAGAAGCATCGAGCCGCCGGTCGGAATCGGCCAGCAGTCGGTCCAGAACCTGACGGTTCTCGCGCTCGGACGTGGGCTGATCGAGAGCCCTCAGATGGCCTGCGGAGTCGAGATAGCTGACTCGACTTCCCTCAATGAAGACTTCCTCGAGATCGGAGCGCTCCAGGAGCTCGGTGAGCGGACCGAAGGCGGCCACGGAGCGCATGATGCGCTCCGCCATGCCAACCGGGTCCGCCAGCGCCCGGCCCTGACCGAGGTGGGCGCTCCGTTGATATTCCTCGACGGCTCCGTTGACAAGAGTCTTGGCCGCCTGACGATCGGCGCTCACGTCGATGCCCCGCTCCTCCACCAGGCCTACGACCCGACGGCGGATTTCCTCGTAGGCGTCGTTCATCGAGGGATCTCCTGGGCCATGCGGGCCAAGGCCCGCCTGAACGGGCCGCGAGCAACCCGGGTCCCTGCCCAGGCTGCCTCGATGACTCTCTGGTCATCGGGAACAAAGTCGATTCCCGCCCCAGGAAAGAGGCGCTCCAGCTCGGAGGCCACTTCCGAGCGCTCGAACCCGGATCTGCGCACTCGATTCACGACGATGCGCACACGGGCTGTTTCATTGAGTGTGGCGGCTTCCTCCACCCAGCGCGCCAGACGAGTCACTCCCACCGGGGTTGGGAGTCCGACGGCCACGATCACGTCTGCCGACGCCACAAGACGCCGACCGAGGCCGAACCTGCCCTCGCCGAACTCGGCCCTCTCGAGTCCCGATCCGATGTTTACGACCACATGCCGCGAGACCCCGGCGATCTCGTCGATTACCGCCTCGACCTCGCCCGCATGGACTTGGGCCCAGTCCTCCCCCGCTGCCAGACCCGCCAGTAGAGCGACGTTCCCCACGTGGGTGAACGCCTCCCCAATGTCACCCGATCGATGATGGACCAGGTCAATAGCCGTTCGAAGGTTGGGATGGAGGTCGACACCTCGACGCTGAGCCAGAGACGGCGCGAGATCGTCGGCGTCCACCAAGCCCGCCCCGAGAAGCTCTGCCAATTCCAGCGAGATCTCGCTGGCGCCACTGCCTCCGGGTGGGGCTCCGACCACCACAACTTCACCTCGGGCCGCTCTCGACCCCTCTGACGGAGGCTCGACCGAAACGGGAACCAGCCTTCGGGCGGCGGCCACGACCTGGAGGATCTCATCAGGGGAGGCGTCGGCCTCGACCACATCGTCGACACCGCAGTCGAGGAGTCGCCGCTTGGCGTCGGCCCCATCACCTCCGTCGAACACCCCAACCACCAGACGACCTCTGAGCCGAACCTGCTCCACGAGGCGTGGGGTCAGAAACGAGCACACGTCGTCGATCAGCAGGACGTCGTACGCCTCATCCGTCGCCTGTTCGGAGCTCATCACCACCGCCCGCACCCGGGCACCGCCGTGATCGGTGAGGAACCTATGAAGACGACCCGACCAGCCACGGGCGGAAGCGGCCATTGCCAACTCGACTTCAGCCACTGTCGGACCCGGTCGTGACGATCACATCTATTGCCCCATCTTCAATGGCGGCAGCTACAGCGAGGGCTTCCTGGGCCCCGACCCCGATCACTATGTGCTCCCGGATCGAGCTGGTGAGAGCGCCGGTCTCCCCGGTCGACACCGAGATCACAGGTGCACCGCGGACCACATAGGCAGCTACGCCGTCCGATCCCACGTCGACGAGGTCGACCCGATCGCCTACCCGTATCGCACCACCGGCGGCGTGAGCCGGGCTCACCGGAACTGCCATCGACCGCAGACCTCGAGGGGCGGGCTCGGTCAGCAGATCCCGGCTTCCGATGAGCTCGCCCGCCTCCAGCCGTCTGCGAGCAACCCGGCCCTCCAGCCCGTCGAGTGACGTAAGCAACCCCGCCATGACCGAGGCATCCCCACGAACCCGTGCCATGCCCAAATCGGCGACCTGCACCAACTCGCCTGGTTCGATGACGCGAGCAGCCACCACGACGGAGGTGGTGTCGTCGTGGGAACGAAGCAGCGCCACGTTGGCCACGAAGGCGAGGAGAGCCGCCAGGGCCACGGCGACATGACCCAGGCTCAGCCTGGGCAAGCGCCGGGCCCTGGACGACGCCGGCTCCGGCTGCCCCTCTCTCCACCCCACGGTCACATCCACTCCCAACCCGTGCTGTCGACGAACCTACGCTGTAGTTGTGCGGAGTGCCGGAAACCGCGAAATTCGTGGATGAGTTCGACGACCTCGCTCGAGAACTGCGAGAGGGGGCGGGTCGCGACGTCCGGGAGGAAGCGGCCGAAGACGAGACCCTGACAGAGCTCCAGCGACACCGCAGTCGGGACCTCTCCGATGCCACCCGGGAGGCCATGCACCGGGGAGACAGGGTCACGATAAGAGTGGCGGGAACTACGTTTGGCGACCCGATCGAGTCGATAGGTGCCGACTACCTGACAATGGCAACACCCGAGTCCGTGGTAGATGTGCACCTGCCACGTGCGGTACTCACCATCGAGCGTCGGCCACGCGGCGGAAGGACCGGGAAACCGGCGGCATGGACCTTCAAGGCACGCCTGGCCGAACACGAGCAAACCCGAAGGCCGGTCGAGCTGATCCTCGACACGGGGGACCGAGTCCGCGGTGTGATCCACGTTGTGGCGACCGACCACCTGGTGATCGCCGCCGGGGAAACAGGGGCTCGCCTGGTCCCGATCTCGTTGGTTGGGGCGGTGCTCAGTCGGCCTGGCCCCGCACCTGGTTGACCTCTTCAGGGGCTTCCTCGCTATCCGGGACCACCGGATGAGCGCGGATGAACTCGAAGACCTCGTCCCGGAAGAACTTGAAAGTCCTGCCTCCGGGCAGCTTGTAGGCAGGGAGGCGACCCTCCCGAGCATATCTCCGGACCATCTGCACGTTCATGCCCAGCAAATCCGCAACTTGGGCCGCATCCAGAATGGGAGGGAGATCCTCATTCGCCATGTGTCGTCCTCCAATGACTTACATCGCCATCGTATGGGATGGGTACGGCTACGTGAAGGGACTTGTTGCCCCTTGTCCGGCCAAAGGGCTCCCATCGACCCTTCAAGGCGTCCCTCCCTGCCCCACACGGTCCACTCAGGGCGTGACAGCAGCCCGGCCGCTACAAATTGACGACTCGGTTCCACCAGCGACGCAGGTCTCTTAGGCTTGGTACAGATGAACGACAAAGCCGCCCAGCAAGCGACCCAGCAAGAAGCCCTCAAACCCGATTCGGTCGAGCCGGCAGAGGTCGAAGCCGAGGTCGAACAGGACGGAGGCGGGGAGCGACTGACCCACCCTTCCAAGCTGATCAGAATCGCGACGATGACGAGGGCCATGCTGGACGAGGTTCGCCAAGCTCCCATCGACGAGCAGGGTCGAGCCCGTTTGGCCGAGGTGCACCGGCAGTCGGTCGACGAGCTGCGGGGCGTGCTGTCGGACGATTTGCTGGAGGAATTCGACCAGCTCATGGTTCCCCTCAAGAAACAGGAGAGCAGCGAAGGAGAGATCCGCATCGCCCAGGCCCAGCTGATCGGCTGGCTGGAAGGACTCTTCCACGGCATCCAGGCATCGCTTTTCTCTCAGCAGCTCGCCGCCCAGAATCAACTGGCAGAGATGCAACGCCGGGCACTTCAGCGCCCCCAGGCCGACCAGGATCAGGGACCCGGCCTCTACCTGTAGAGCCCTCCGCGGCGATCGCCTAACCGGTTGGGCTGACCGGGCCGAAGACGGGATCGGGCCAGTTCAGGCTCACCGTGCCCGGTTCGCCCCAAATCGCCACCGCCCCCACCGCACGTGGCGTAACCATTCCCCCGACAACCTGCCACTCCCGGAGATCCAGCCCGTCGGGCACCGAGACCAGCCGAAGCTCGGTGTCGACCATGTCCAGCTCGAAAGCGTCGGCGCCACCGGAGAGCCCCCGGCCCCAAGCCTTCAGCAGGGCCTCCTTGGCGGTCCACAGCCCAAGGAACCGATGCCAACGATCGCGCGGCGACAGGGACTCCACCGACGCCGCCTCGGCCGGCGTGAAGAAGCTCCTCATCAGCGTTTCGAAGTCGGTCCGACGATCCAGTTGCTCGAGATCCACGCCCACCTTCATTCCGCGGCCGGCGGCGCACAGGCCGATATCTCCGGAATGGCTGACATTGAACGAGATGCCGGCCGAGGGAGAGGCCAGTTCGGGACGCCCCTGCTCCCCGTAGGAAAAGACGAGCCGGGCGGGGTCGACCGCGAGCCATGCACCCAGGACCCGCCGCAGCGCCAGGCGGCCACACACGAAGCGACGCCGGTCCTCCGCCCGGAGCAGCCTCCCCGCTCGCTCGAGCTCGTCATCGGAGAGCCGCTGGGGCATATCGGCAGGTTCGACGTCCAGTCTGACCGTCCACAGCCGAACCTCCCCCAATCCGGGCGCTGCGGGCAGATGGGAGCCGGCGACGTGACCGCTCATATGGGCGTCGCTGGCCCATCCGACATGACCTGGATGGTGTGAGAGAGGTTTGCTGCCACCCGGGGACACTAGGCGGGTGGGACGGCGGGCTCATTCGTCATGTCCATGGTGCGATTATCCTGATCGCCGTGGGCGGCGCAGTGGGATGCGGGGAGGGATCTACCCGGCCCTTTGGTGCCGATCAAATGACCCAGCCGAAGGCAACCGGTGCCGATCGACACCAGCCAAATCAGTGACATCCTGCTTCCATGCCTGACGGCCGCCTGTGTGGCCGTCTTGTTCGTGTGGGTCGTGCGCCGCTGGCCGGACTGGCGCCGTGGCCACCCCGGATCGCTGCGATATGCCCTGCGCCAGACGGCAGCCACCTCTCTACCGAGGCTGGACTGGCGCTCCGACTACGGCGGCGACGGCCTGAGGAGAACGTTGCTGGTCACCGCCACGGTTGGACTCGTGGCGACGGGCGCGGTGGTGGTGGGTGGGGTGATCGGCGCCGTCGGCGTGGCCGTGGCTGCGGTGGCGCTCACCCAGCTTCGCTTCCCCGAGAGGATCTTCCTCTTCCTGCTCGCCTCCTGGGCCATGCTGGCGCCTTACTTGATCCTGGCCGTGCCCGGCCCTCTACCCGACCTCAATTACGAGCGGGTCTCGGTGGCGTTGCTGGTGGTCATGTCCGTGGTGATCCTGGTCGGGTCCCGTCGTGCGATGCCCGGCCTGGGATGGTGGGTCTCCGCCTACCTCATACTCCAGATCGGGACCTACCTGTTCTGGTCCCTGGGCGATCCCCTCGTGCCGCCAGAGCTCTCCATCCTGATGAACTCGACCCTGCTGCCCGTCGGTGTCTATTGGCTCACGAAGGTGTACGGCATCTCGGCACGCGATCGGGTGCGCGTCATGGTGGCGACCCTGATCGGGATCGTGCTGGTGTTCCTGACCGGCATCTACGAGCGTCTGATCAACGCCGTCGCATCACCGTTCCCGGTGACCCTGGGAACCGCTTCGGGTCTCCGCTACCTCGATGTGCCTCACGGGCGGGCCGGCGGAATAGTCGGAAACCCGGCCATCTATGGGGCGCTGATGGGGGTCGGGGTGCTGCTGGTGTTCGCCCTCTGGAATAGCGCGCGCACCCGCGTCCGCCAGGGGGTGCTGCTGGCCACCGGTTTGCTCCTGAGCTATGGGCTGGTGGTCTCATACACCAGGTCCGCCTGGGTATCGGCGGCGGCCGGCTTTGCCGTCGCCGCCGTCGTCAGCCGACTGGTGCGAAAGCCTTTGCTCATCGCCGGTACCGTTGTCACGCTTGGCCTGCTGACGCTGATGGTCTTCTCCCCTGAAATCCTGTCGGGAAACGATCTTCTGCAGAACCGGGTCCTCGAGACGGGCAACGTGACGGGCCGTTCCAGCCGTGCGTCCTACTCGTGGCAGGTCTTCCTGGAGCATCCCGTGATCGGGGCTGGTCCGGGGGCACTCGACGCCCGGATCGGAGCGAAGTTCGCCGGGGAGGGGTTCGACACCTCTCACAACACCTATCTGACCATCCTCGTCGACAGTGGCGTCATCGTCGCCCTCGTCTTTGCCGGCGTTTTCAACTCGTGGGCGGTGGCGTCTGTGACACGTTTGAGGGACTCGTCCGTTGACGACCCGGACCGCCCCATCATCGCCGCTCTGGTGGGCATCATCATCATCTACCTCTTGTCGGGGATGGCGCTCGAGCTGAAGTGGTTCCCCTACTTCACCTCCCTCATCTGGATGGCCGGCGCCATGATCGAGATGGTCGCCCTCGACAAAACCCCGGCCCCACCGACATCCGCCCGCCAACTCGAGGTGGTGCGGTGAGGATCCTCCGGGCGGCAGCCATCACCGCGGCAGTGGCTCTCACCGCAGCCGTGTTCGGGCTCGCCCGGGAGATGGTGGTAGCGGCAACCTTCGGAGCCGAGCGCAGTACCGACGCCTTCTACTTTGCCAACGATCTAACGGTCCGATTTCCCGAGTTCGTCATCCCGGCGGTGACGGCGGCGCTGATTCCCCTCTACATCAGGGCTTCCACCCCCGAACAGCGGGAGCGCCTGGTCAACACCGTGGTGAGCATCCTGGGAATCACGCTGATCGGGCTGACGCTGACGACGATGGTGACCTCGGGCACCATCGTCCGACTCGTCGGGGGAGGGTTCGATCAGCCCGGCCAAGCATTGGCTGCAACCACACTGCAGATCCTGGCGCCCGCCATCACCCTCCTCGGGGCGACCGGAATCTTCAAGGCCCTGTTGGAAGCCGAGAACCGCTTCTTCGTCTCCCAGATCTCCCAGGTGATCATCTCCATCGGAGTGATTGCCGGCGTTCTCTATCTGGCCGACAGGCTGGGTGGGTACTCGATCGCGGTGGGGCTGACCGTGGCAGCGGTGGCGCAGCTGGCCTGGGTGATGTTCTGGCTCCACCGCGCCGGTGTGCGCTATCGACCTGCTTTCAACCTGCGCCATCCCGATTTGACCCGATTCTTCAGCCTCCTCTGGCCCGGGCTGATCGGCGCCGTGATCCTGTGGATGACCCCGGTGATCGACAAGGCTCTCGCCTCCTATCTTCCGGCCGGGGCGGTGTCTGCGTTGTCGTTCGGGAACCGGCCGGTGGCGGTTGTCGAGCGGGTCGGAATCCAATCACTGGTCATCGTCGGACTCCCGATCTTCTCCTGGCAGGCCGCCAAGCGTGGGATGAAGGCGTTGGCGAGATCCGTCGAAGACACGCTGGGCACGGTGGTCTTCGTGCTGGCGCCGGCCACATTTCTGCTGATCGCACTCCGCCTCCCCGTCACCCGCCTCCTCTTCGAGCGAGGCGCCTTCGATGCCAGCGCCACAAACCTGACGACGCTGGTCATGGCCGCTTACGCGGTGGCACTGGTTCCCGAGGCCATGGCCGTGACCATCTCCACCGTGTTCAAGTCCATCGAAGACACTCGCACCCCCGCCCTCTGGGGTGCCGGAGTCAACCTGGTCAGCAAGGCGGTCTTCAGCCCCTTGCTGCTGATCCCCTTCGGGGCTCCGGGCCTGGCGCTGTCGACGGCGCTGATGTACCTGGTGTCCAGCATCGTGATGATCAAGCGACTGGGGAAGGCGGGCCTGGACGTTGACGTCCCCAGCCTGATGCGCCGGGTCGGGCGGATCCTGGTTCTGTCCGTGGCCGCCGCTCTCCCTGCTTTCTTCCTGACCCGGACCGGCCTCTCATCTGCGGCCATGCTGGGCTTCGCGTTGTTGATCGCCATCCCCGTCTACCTCGTGGCAGCGCACCTGCTCAAGGTGCCCGAGCTGGCCCGAATCCGCTCGACCTTCCGCCGACGCGCCGAAGAGGTCACGTCCTCGGTGGAGAAATGACGCAGCCCGACACCTCCAGCAGACTCGATCAACACGGCCGAGCACCCTCATTGCGGGTGGCGCTTGTGGGCGAATTCCCGATGCATCCGCTGCGTTTCGGCGGCGGGGTTGTCACCTCCACCTGGCATTTGATCGAGGGGCTGGTTGCGCTGGGCTCGGTGGAGGTGCATGTCGTGACTACATCCCTTGCGTTGAGGGAGCGCCTCATCTTTCACTCGGGGGGAGTCGAGTACCACTACCTCCCCGGACAGAGGAGGCTCAACACGATCACCATGTACAGACTGACCCGGCGGCGAATCCTGGCAGAGCTCGACTCGATCAACCCGGACGTGGTGCACGCCCAAACCACTCCGATGTACGGTCCCATCTGCCTTGACTCCGGGTACCCGGCGGTGGTGTCGGTCCATGGAATCATCTCCGAGGAGCTGGCCCACACGAGCGGTTGGCGGGACCGTCTGCGCGGCCGAGTCCACGCCTTCTCCCAGCGGAGGACGGTGGCCCGGGCGAGCCACCTGATCCAACCTACCGGCTACCCCCAGCAGCGCCTGGGGGCTCTGACGACGGGGCAGTGGCACGACACGGGCAATGCCATCTCGGACAGGTTCTTCTCCGTGGAGCGCCGGCCTCTTGCCGACACGGTCCTCTACATCGGGGCGGTGATCCGTCGCAAGCGATTGGTCGATCTGGTGGAGGCGCTCGCCATCCTCTCCCGGCGTGGGCGTGACCTGCGGCTGCGGGTGGCTGGTCCGGAAGCGGAGGCACGGTACGTCGGTGAGGTTCGCACTGCCGTCTCCCGACAGGGTCTCGAGGACCGGGTGGCCATGCTGGGTCTACTGAACCAGGATCAGGTAGAGGCGGAGCTGGCCCGGTGCACGACGCTGGTCCTCCCCTCTGGTCAGGAGACGAGCCCGATGGTCATAGCCGAAGCGATGGCGGCAGGAGTGCCCGTGGTCGCCACAGACGTGGGAGGCGTGACCAGCCTGTTGGCGGATGGGGTAACAGGCCTTGTGGTTCCCCCCGCCGAACCGAAGCTGCTGGCCGAGGCGATCGAGCATCTGGTGAATCAGCCCGATCTGAGAGCCGAGCTCGGAACCAAGGCCAGGGAGGTGGCTAGCGAACGGTTCCGGAGCAGCCAGGTGGCGGCCCGCGTTCTGGACGTGTACCGAATGGCCGTCGGCGGGGACATCTGAGGCATGGAAACCAAGACCATCGCTTTCGTGCATCACTCCCTCGAGTTCGGGGGCGGTAGCGAGAACATCGTGTATCAGCTCATGCACGGGCTCCAGGACAGCGAATTTCGGCCCGTTCTGTGCTGCATGTACGAACTGGGCGGGCTCGGAGAGCGCTTCGCCGCCGAGGGCGGGGCAACCCACTCCAGGATCATGAGCTCCCGGTCAGATGTGGCCGGTATCAGACGACTCGCCCGAATCCTCGAGGACGAGAGGGCGGTCATCATGTGGGCCACGGACGGATTCGCAAACATGGTGGTAGGTCGGTTGGCAGCCGCCCTGGCGGGCACTGACGCGAAGATACTCTCCTTCCACTCATATGGGCCGGAGATGCACCGCGACGCCGGCCTACTCCGTAGGCTTGCCCTGGGAGTGTCCGACCGGCTGTTTCACCCCAGGTTCGACCACTACGTGGCTCTGGCCGAGTCTCACCGCGACTATCTGGTCAGACAAAAGAACCTCGACCCCGACAAGATCGAGGTGGTGCCCAACGGGATCGACCTGGGTCGGTTCGATGACGCCGCGGCTGCCGCCCCGGATCTCCGACAGCGTCTCGGGGCGGAAGCCGACTCTCCCCTGGTCGTGATCGTTGCCGCCCTCCAGCCCTGGAAGTCCATAGACCTGTTCCTGGAGGCGGCGGGCGAGCTGAGCCCGCGACATCCCAAGACGCACTTCGTGATCGTCGGCGACGGCCCCCAGCGAGAAGAACTCGAGAATCTGGCTCGCACTCTGGGCCTCGAATCCCGGACCCACTTTCTGGGGCTGGTGAACGACGTGCCCGAGATTCTGGTCCAGTCCACGGTGCTCGTCGTCTCATCACACAGCGAAGCTCTGCCCACAGTGATCATCGAGGCCATGGCGGCCCACCTACCGGTCGTCGCCACCAACGTGGGGAGCATCCCCGATCTGGCCGAGGACTCCGTGACGGGCTACCTGGTCCCCGCCCTCTCGGCCACGGCCCTGGCCGACGGGATCGATCGCATCCTCTCGGACCCCGACCATGCCGAGGCGATGGGTGAAGCCGGATATCGCCGGGCAGCGAGCCAGTTCGAGCTCAAGGTCATGATCGATAGGTACCTATGCCTATTGAACGAGTGGACATCGTGAGTACTCTCCAACTTTGGGCGCCCGCCGGACGGTCGGCTTGTTCAACGGCGTCCATCATCAGGTTGCCCCGTGCGGGCAGGGAGGCAAGACGATGTCGTTCGTGAGACGACGATTCACCACCATCTTTTTCACGTTCGCCCTCACGTTGCTGCTCACCGCCCTGGCCACAGCGGTGCTGCCCACCAAATACGAGAGCACGGCAACACTGCGTCTGGGCACGACCGTGAGTGGATCCATCAACGCCGTCGACTACGACATCCAGTACGCCGACCGGCTCATGAATACCTACTCGCAGATCGCCACCAGCGATGCGTTGCTGAGAGAGGTCCAGGACCGCAACGGCCTGTCGGATCTGCCCGACGTCAAGGTGGACATCATGCCCAACACCGAGCTCCTCGCCATCACCGCCAGCGCCTCCTCCGCCGAGCTGGCCACCACGATTGCCGCCGACACTGCCGCAGTGTTGATCGACCAGGCCGAGGCCTCGGGAGCAAGAAGTGACGCCACCATCACCGCCTTGACCAATCAGCGAGATCAACTGCAACAGCAGGTGGCCGCCGCAGAGACGGACTTCAATCGCCTGGCCACGACACTCCCGGCCGGCTCGGCCCGGCTTCAGGAAGCGGCCGACAATCTGACCAACCTACGCAACAACCTCAACGACCTCACCCTCCAGATCGAGACCAGACAGGCGCTCCAGGCCCCGACCCTGGCCGTCATGCAAGCCGCCGAGACACCGACCTCGCCTGCCTCTCCCAACCTGATGATCAACCTGGTGCTGGGCGGATTCGTCGGGTTGGTTGCCGGCACGGCGTTGGCCTTCTGGTGGGACACGGTCGACCCCCGCCTGCAAACCGAAGAGCAACTGGCCACTCTCACCGCCCTCCCGGTGCTGGGCGTGTTCTCCAGCGCCCGCCCACCACTGCTCCGCAGACGTAAGGTCGAACCTCGTCCGGTCTTCGCCGACCAGGAGTTCGCCTCGGCCCGACGCCTCAGGGCGGCGGCGGGTGCTTCGCCGTTGCTCGTGGCATCGATTTCGCCCCGGGACCGGTCGAACGAGGTGGCAGCACAGATCGCCGTATCCGCCGCCCGATCGGGGCAGATGACGGTTCTGGTCGATGCGAACCTGCACAGCCCCTCGGTGGCAGAGATGTTCGAGATCGACGACGACTTCGGGTTCACCAACACCGTCGATCCCGAGATCAGCTCCTGGATCGATTTCGACCGGCTCACCCGTCCTTGCAAGATCGACAACCTCGACGTGATCGGCAGCGGGCCCAAGGTGGACGACCCGGAGCTGGTGGTGGACCATCCCGGAGTGAAGAGCCTGATCACGTGGCTCCAGGACCATTACGACCTGGTAGTGATCAATGCGCCCGACCTGGAGACCTCACCCGATGCCCTGGTGCTGGCCGGCCTGGCCGATGAGGTAGTCCTGGTGGTGCACGAGGGCCGTACCCACCGTCGTAATATCGCTTCCGGATTGGCCCAGCTCAAGTCGGCCGGTGCCGTCCCCACCGGTGTGGTACTGAGGCGCTACGAGCCCTAGGAGTCTGTTGGATAATGCCGTTGCTCGGATTGGCGGCCAGGGGCGCCAGCCGCAAGGCCGAGGTTTCGCCACTCCTTGTGCCGGAATGGGGGGCCGAGAACGCAGCGGGTGGTGATGCATGGTCGTCAAGATGGGTGACATGCATTGTTCAACGGGCTCCTAGCCGGCGGTTTCCGTCCAGTCCGGGCCCAGCCTGGTCAGGCTGATGGCGGCGTCATCGACCCAGATCGAAACAGTGGACGGGTTGAGATCGGCGGCATAGTTGTCTACCGACCACTGGCGCGGGTCCTGCTCATAGTCATAAGACATGTCGGTTCTAACCCCGATGACGTCCCAGATCTTCACTCCATCCTGCCAGCAGGTGATGCGACCCTTGGGCTCCAGTGACCAGCGATAGAAGCACTCGAGATGGACCCATCTCCCGGCAGGCACGTCGATGGCGGACTGGCGCACCTCCACCCCCTCCGGGTCGTAGTGGTTGTTGTCATCGACCGCCTTGGAGAGAAGGAACCTCATGTGGCCGCTGCGATCGCCGTCCACGTTGACAACCCACACCGGGTAGCGGCTCTGCTGGCCTGAGTCGGTGATGTAAGCCTTCTTCCATTGGAACACGTTCCAGAACCAGCCCGACTGCGACACCGTCTCGGGGAAGTAGTAGTAGACGCTGTAATAGGCTTCGTCGGGCAGGTTGGTGGCTCCCCCGTATCCCGGTATGCCGTTGTGCTTCTCCATTCGCACACCCGGGCTCACGCCGGAACCGTCGGCGTTGCGGATCTGCAGTTCCAGGGACTTGGAGCCTGTGTGGGCCTGCTGGCTGCTGACTTGAGCCGAGGCGTCGCCGGAGATCGCCACGAAGGACCACTCCGAGACATCGCCCCCCTCGAGGCCGGCGCGCCACAGCAGGCCGTCGTTGGACGGGGCATTCGGAGGAGACAGCGGAGTGGAGGGAACCAGGTCGAGCGCCCGGGCGATGAAGCTCGCCATCTGCTCTCTGCTGACATCATTCACAGGGCAGAACCGGTCGTTGTAGGGCGGATCACAACTCTGGGTCACACCCGCCTTGGCCAGGGCATTGATGGCACTCTCGTAGATCGAGCCGTCATCGTCGGCAAAGTAGTCGCTGCTCGAGAGAGGCAGCTTGAACGCCCGCTGGAGGAAGACCGCCATCTCCCCTCTGTTCACCGGGCGATCCGGGCAATACCGGTCGTTGGCGGGAGGGTTGCAGCCCAACGTAATTCCGGCCGCGGCCAGAGCATCGACGTCTCCCTCGAAGACCGAGCCGTCATCGTCGGAGAAGTAGTCACGAGTAGCGGGCTGGAGGTTGAGAGCACGGTCGAGGAAGGCCGCCATCTCCCCTCTGGTGACCGGGTCGGTGGGACAGAACTTGTCGTCCACCGGAGGGTTGCATCCTCGAGTGATGCCCTGAGCGGCGATGGCGTTGATGGAGTTCTCGTGGACCGAGTTGTTGTCGTCCACGAAAAAGTTCGCGGCAACCACCACGAGCGCTATGAGAGACACGGCCAGGCCACCCCTGAAGATGTTGTTGGAGAACAGTGAGGCCATCTTGTTTCGTTTCGGGGACTCGACGGCGAACTGTGGGGCGGCGTCGCTCAGGTGCCGACCTCGGCTACCCACGGCACGCTACCAGTGGCCGGAGCTTGTGATGCATCGGAATGCTCCTCCTCATCACGCGAAATAGCGATAGAAGGCTTCGCCCGCCGATTCGGTGACCTCGTCGGGCACGTCGGGTGCCGTGAGGATCCTCGTCACCTCTCCCAACTGCACCGAGAGCGGGTCCGGACGAACCTCTGCGGTCGATCTCCGCAAGCGATCGATCTGCCCCTCCTCGGCCCCGAATTTGGCTTTGAACCGGTGCAGGCCCTCCTGGTCCCAGTCCGAGAGGCCAAAGTCCAGATAGCTCAAGCCGCGCCGATAGGCGTGGGCGATCGCCTCCCACACGAGAGCGTCGTTGGGGAAGTACTCGAGATAGCGAAAGTCTGAGGCGTTGAATTTGTAGTAGAGCGTGTCCCCCCACTCCAGCAACATGGTCCCGGCAATGATCGAGCCCTCGTGCCGGGCCAGTAGCAACACACCCCGCTGCTCTGCGATGAAGGCGTCCCAGATGGCCCGAAGAAAGCCATAGGGCTGGGCAAGCAGGCGATATTTGTTCTTGCGCACCGACAGGTGCAACTCGAAGAACGACCGCAGATCGTGGGTCGACCGGGCCACCACTACGTCGACGGGGGCGTCCATCGCCTTTCGAATGGCCCGTCGCCCGCTCCCGTGCATGCCGTCCCACACGGCGTCGGTCCCCGCTCGCAGGTCGAGTCGGTGCCATTTCGCCCGTGACACCATCTCGAAGCCTGCATCGTCGCGGCTGTGCTGATCCCGCAGCGCCTTGACCTCGAGGATGTCGCCGGAACCGAACGCCCCGACTATCGCATCCCATTCCTGGCGGGACGAGACGAGGGGATCGGCGAAATCCGAGAAGGGAAGAGCGACGATCCTGGTGGCCTCACCACGGGCCAGGCTGCAATAGACCAGACCGGCCACCGGATCTCCATCTTCGGACAGCACCACTCTCGCCCGAGGCGAGAATTCGTAGTAGTCGAGCACCGACAACCAAGCAGGCGAATGGAAAACGTCGGCGCGGTGACGAGACAGCACCCCGGCCCACCTGGGATCAACCAGCGGATCCAGATCGACCACCTGAGACGAGCTCACTTCGACTCCCAGCTCAGTCATCCGCGCCGCCCGATAGGAGGGTCCGGTAGGCCGCGATCAGGTGTGGTACCTGATGATGCCAAGCCAGCACATCCAGAGCGCGTTGGCGTCCCACCGCGCCCATCTCGTTCTTATGGGCTCGATCCTCGAGCAACTCGTCCAGCGCCTTGGCGAGCGACCATGGGTCGTTGGCGCTGGCATAGACCGCCGCATCCTGGGCCGTGACCCGATGCTCGGGAAGGTCATAGGCGACTATGGGCTTTCCCAGAGCCATGTACTCGCTGATCTTCACCATGGTCGAGCGATCGGTGAAGGGGTTGGAGGGATCGGGTACAACACACACATCCGCAGTCGAGAGCCACGACATGAGTCGCTCATCGGAAACCAGGCCGGTCAACTCCACATGGCGATCCAGGTCGAGGTCGGACACCAGACGCCTCAGTCCCTCGACCGCCTCACCCGCACCCATGATGACGCACAGCAGATCCTGGCGCCCGAGATCGTGGACGAGATGATATGCGGCCCGGATGAGGTGGTCGACTCCGTCCTGGGGGCCGATCTGGCCCACGTAACCGAGGATCGCCCCCGCCCGTCGACGCAGCTCGGGATCGGGGGGCGTCGGCTTGACTCGGTCCATTTCCGGGCCGTTGCGAACCACGGTGACGCGACCGGGATCCACCTTGCCTCGGTCGATGGCGACCCGGCGGTACGACTCGTTGGTAGCGATCACATGATCCGCCACCCGGAACGTGATCCACTCCATCCACAGCAACACGCGGCGAACCAGCGGGGAGGACTCGCCCTCGAAGCGCGCGTCGTACATCTCCGGGGACAGGTCGTGGTGGTCGAAGACGAAGCGGATCTTCGCCAGCTTGAACGGCAAGGCGACGACGGCAAATGTGTCGGGAGGGTTGTGGGCGTGGATCACGTCGGCGCCATGGCGGAAGACGTGCCACACGGACAGGAAGAAGGTCGCCGCCATCGAGGCGGCGTACTCGAACACGAAGCCGGCCAGTCCCTGGCCACCTCGAACTTCCGGATAACGCAGGACGCTCACTCCATCGACCCTGTCCCTGAAGCGTTGGCGCCCGCGCTTGGGGCAGACCACGGTCACGTCGTAGCCCGCCGAGGCCAGAGCCGTCGCCTCCCTGCGGACACGACTGTCCTGCGGGTAGGTGTTGTTCTCGAGCCACATGAGGATCCGCTCACCAGCCACTGCCGTGGTACCCCTCTCCAGGAAGCGAGGCCGGATCCACCGCACCGACCAGGTCGATCAGGACCTGGCTCGGCTCCATCGAGGCGCCGATCCGGGCGAAGCGACTGTTCGAGTTGCCCACGATCAGGACATCGCTCTTGCGAACCACCTCATCGACGTCGTCGACCATGAGCGAGGCGATGTGGGGAATCACCGATTCGAGAAATGCCTTGTTGGTCCCGGTGAGCCGGGTGAGCTTGATCTCCTCGTCGTACACGCGAAGGTCGTACCCCTTTCCCAGCAGGGTCTCGATCACCGCCACCATCGGGCTCTCCCTGACGTCGTCGGTGCCGGCTTTGAAGGACAGCCCGAGGATCCCGACCTGCTTGGCGCCCAGATCCTCGACCAGCTCGATGGCCTTCCTGACCCGGGCCTCATTGCTGGGGAGCAACGCGGCCAGCAGCGGAACTTCGACATCGAGTTCCCGGGCCCGATACACGAGTGCCCGGGCGTCCTTGGGCAGACACGATCCGCCGAAGGCAAAGCCGGGCCGCAGGTAGGCCGGGGAGATGTTGAGTTTTCGGTCCATGCACAGGATGTCCATCACGGTCCGCCCGTCTACACCCTGACTCTTGGACAGGCCACCGATCTCGTTGGCGAAGGCCACCTTGAGCGCATGGAAAGCATTGGTGGCGTACTTGACCATCTCGGCCGTCTCGACATCCACGCTGACCAGCGGTGCAGCGATGCCCGAGTAGAGGCCGGCGACTATGTCACCGCTACCGGGCTCCCACTCGCCGATGACGGTGAAGGCCGGGGCGTGGAAGTCTGCAACTGCCGACCCTTCGCGCAGGAACTCGGGGTTGGAGACATAACCGAAGCCCGATCCGGCCTCGAGGCCCGAGGCGCTCTCCAACAGCGGCACGACCACGTCCCGGGCCGTGCCCGGGAGCACGGTGCTCCGCATCACGACCGTGTGGGGCGACGCCTTCACTGTCATCGCATGACCGATCTCGGTCACCACCCGTCGCACAGCCGTCAGGTCGAGGCTGCCGTTGCGGTTGCTGGGTGTTCCCACACAGATCAGGCTCGCCTCCGATCGGGCGACCGCGTCTGCGGCGTCGTCGGTCACCTGGAGTCGGCCATCTGCCACCACCGAGGCCACGATGGCGTCGAGGCCCGCCTCGGTGACGGGCGACAACCCCGCCCTGATCGCCTCGAGCTTGGAGGGGTTGACGTCCACCCCTACCACGTCGTGTCCGGATTCAGCCAGCAACGCGGCGCTGACACAACCAACATATCCCAGGCCAAAGACGCTGAGGCGGGTCACGGGTGGCCCCCTCGGCCTGCCGTCTCGGTACCCCGCGCGGTCGGGTAAACCTGGCCGGCCCGGTGTCGTGACGCAACGCTCTCGTAGACCTCTCTGACCTGGTCCGCGACGGGCTCCAATCCGAAATGCATCACCGTGGAGCGACCCTCGGCCAGTCGCTCTCGCCGGTCGAGGGCCTGATCGAGGGCACCGGCGATCTCGGCGACGTCCTGGCGGCAGATACGACAGCCGGGCACATCTCCGATCAACCGAGCCACATCGCCCACGTCTACCGAGACGATGGGCAGATTGCACGCCAAAGCCTCGCGAATCGCCACCGGCGATCCCTCCCGATCGGAAGCCAGCACCAGAACATCGCATGCGTTCATGTACTTGGCGACCTGATCCGGTGGCCGGCCGTGCAGGGTCACGAGCTCGGCCCCGGACAGACGCGATACAGCTTCTGCCACCAGGTCGTGTCTCTTGACGAGGCGGGCCGGGTCGTAGGGAAACAGCACCAACTTGCGATCTGGATCGAGCCCCAAGACAGATCGTGCCGTCGCCCGATCCTCGGGGACGAAGGTCTCGAGGTCCACCCCGTATGGAATCACGCGCGTCCTGGCGCTGCTCAGAAGCCGGGCCATCTCCCCCTCGGGGACGATGACGGCCGACACGACTCTGGCCAGCAGTTTGGCCAGGCGTCGCTCCCACTTCAGGTAGACGTCGGAGCCCATGAAGGTGATCACCACGGGCCGGCGGAGTTGACACCGGGCCACCACCCCATTGAACCCGTAGTGGGCGTGGACCAGGTCGTACCCGTCGAGGGCCCCGCGCAGACCGAGGAGGAAGATCTTCCAGCCCGCTCTGAGGAAGTTGAGCCGGGAGAATCGCCCCGGAACGGGCAGGTAGTCGACCTCGACTCCCTGACTCTCCAGACCCTTCTTCTGTTGTCGGGCGGCGACGATCACAGCCGAGTCGTCCCGCTGGATTTCGATGGGCACATCCCGATCGGCAATCACTACGAATAGGACGCGAAGGTGACCGAACTCGGCCGGGCTCAAGAGGGACCCTCCTGTCGGGCAACGCTCTCCTGCACCAGGTGCGTCAAGATCATCGAGCTCGCCCTTGGGTACGAGCGGTCGTCGTGCAGCATCCTGTAGTCACCTTGAGAGTACGGACCGAACGATCCGTCGGTTCGCTGATGGGCGAGGGCCCATTCGAACCCGGCCATCGCCCGGAGCGAGCTATCGGCAAGCCCCAATCGAGCAGCCTCGCTCAGAGCCCGAGCTATTGCCACGGCGTAGTAGAGAACGCGAGGCGACGAGCGATGACAGTCATAGGCGGGGCGCCCTGCTTCGTCCAGGCCGGAAAGGAGGAAGCCGGCCAGTGGTTCGGTGATCCCGTCGACGCGGTCGTCACCCGTGATCCGCCGGTAATGGACGAGGTCGAGGAACTCGAAGGCGTTGTATTGGTGGCACAGGAAGTGGACACGGTCCCGTCCCGCCTCCTCACCCAGGGCGTAGGGCAGCTCCCCACTTGGCTGCTGGGCATTGCTCAGCCAATTGATCAGCCGCTCGGATCGGTCCAGGTATCGCTGGTCGCCCGTCACCTCCCACATCCGGGCGAGGAACCAAAGGAGAAGGGTGCTGTTGTTCGGTACGCCTCCATGACGACCTTCCTCGAAGGAGAAGTAATTCACGGCCAGCTCGGTCGAACCACCCTGATCTCTGAAACCGGTCGTCGACACCAGGTAGTCGAACCAGGCGATGGCGGCGTCGAGCGTCCCGGGCGTGGCGACGATGTCATGAGCCGCCAACAGCCCCAGGCCGCCGAAGCATCCCTCGACCGTGGCCACGCGCTGATCCCCATTCCTGATTCGGATACCGCCAGTGGCCCTCCACCTGCTGGTCCCGCACGAACGCGGCACACTCATCGACCAACCGCCGATACGAGGCGTCGCCTGTCCGCCCGGCCAAAGCGGCGTTGGCCATGATCCAGTAACCCTGAGCCTGCATGTAGGCCATGTCATCGGACCAGGGCAGAAAAGGCAGATAACCTTTGACGAATCTGCCGATGCGGGCATTGAACCGGATGCCGACGTCGGGCCCAACCAGCGCCCCCTCCCTCCAATGCCGGCCAAGGAGGTAGCCGTGGAGGCGAGTGGCAGCACCGAGAAAGGGGTCTTCCAGGGTGGGCGAGCCGCCCGAAGAAACGGGCTCGGACGGGACGCCGGTCATCAGCTGGCGGGCACGGCCAAGCCGCGCCGGACGTGATCCCGGATGGCATCCGCCACCCGGCCCACGAACTCGTCGGGCATGCCGGGATAGATCGGTAGCGACAGCACCCTCCGGGCGGACCGTTCGGCAGCCGGGAAGTCCCCGGGGCCGTAACCCAGGCCGGCGCAGGCCTTCTGCAGATGGACCGGGATCGGATAGTGGACCAGTGCCGTTATCTGCCGGGAAGCCAGGTGCGCCATCAGACCGTCTCGATCGTCAACTTCCACCACGAACAGGTGATAGACAGGCTCCGCACCCTCGAGCTCGCCGGGCAGCTTCATCGGCAGGTCGGTTAGGGCCTGGCGGTACAGCCCGGCCGTTGCGCGTCGGGAGGCGTTCCATCGGTCGAGATGAGGCAACTTGGCCCTCAGGACGCGAGCCTGGATCGTATCGAGGCGGCGATTGAAACCCAGCAGATCGTGCACGTACTTCTGAGGAGAGCCGTAGTTGCGCAGCAACCTGATCGACCCGGCCAGATCCGGATTCGATGTCACCACCACCCCGGCGTCACCTACGGCGCCGAGATTCTTGGCCGGGTAGAGGCTGAAGGCGGCGATCTCTGCCAGGGAGCCGGTTCGGCGTCCCCTGTACCTGGCCCCGTGGGCCTGGGATGCGTCTTCGATGACGACCAGGCCGTGCTCGGCGGCGAGGGCATTGAGCCGGTCCATGTCCGCAGGCTGGCCGTAGAGATGCACGGGTAGCAGAGCGGCCGTTCGAGATGTGATCGCCGCCCTCGTGGCCTCCACGTCCATCAGGTAGGTGTCTGGATCGATATCGACCAGGACCGGAGTGCAGCCGGCGTGGATTATGGCGAGCACGGTGGCGATGAACGTGTTGGCGGGCGTTATCACCTCGTCGCCCGGCCCCAGGCCCAGACCCCTCAGGGCAAGCTCGAGAGCCGAGGTCCCCGAGTCGACCCCGACCGTCGTGAGCCGCTCCGCAGTAGCGGGCGAATTCCTCTTCGAATCCCGAGACGTCGCTGCCCAGGATGAAGTCGCCCCGGTCGAGCACCGACTGGATCTGTGACGAGAGGGGGGGATCGATCTCGGCATGCTGAAGAGAGAGGTCCACGAACGGGACGGGAACCACCGGTGGCATCACTTCCTCCTCATGGCCTCTCCCCCTACCGTGATCATGGGGGAATCGGCTCGGCCCGTTTCCGGAACCAGCTCTATCACGTTGCCCTGGTCTCCCAGCTTGATGTCGGGACCCTCCACCCGGGTGGGTACTCCATGGCCCGCCACCGAACGGTCGATCGCTTCCATCACCCTCACCACGTCATAACCCGCTGCCGGGGGCGAAAGCGGCGGCCGACCCTCAGAGATGGCATCGAAGAAGTCGTTCACCTGGTCGGAAAGCGGCTCGCGCCACGGGATGTGGGGACTGATGATGTCGCCGTCGCGGATCTGGAGGGCGTGCTCGGCGAAGGTACCGCCCTCGATCGGGACCGGATCCACACCCTTCTCGAAGATCCTGATTCTCTCGGTGGCGTCGAGATCGTTGAACACGGCCCGGCAGTCCTGACCCACCAGCACCATCTCACGCACCTTGCTCGGGTCGGCCCAGCTCACGTGGATGTGAGCCACCACATTCCCCGGATAGGTCATGCTGATGAAGCCGACGTCCTCGCGGTTGGTGCGCAGCGCCCGATGCCCGACTGCACTCACCGAGATTGGAGCCCCGCCCATCAAATGGTTGAAGACGGAGATGTCGTGGGGGGCCAGATCCCAGAGCGCATTCACGTCGGTCCGAATCGGCCCCAGGTTCGTGCGCCTGGCGTACATGTAGTACAGCTGGCCGAAACGACCGGAGCCGAGGAGCTCGGACAAAATCTTGACGGCCGGGTTGTGGAGGAAGGTGTGGCCGACGGCCACCGTCAAACCCGTCTCCTCCGCGAGCCGGATCAGGTCGATCGCATCGACCGAGGTCTCGGTGAACGGCTTCTCGACCAGCAAATGCAGCCCGGATTCGAGCAGGCTGGATGCCACCTGATGATGGGTTGCTGCGGGCGTGCAGACGATGGCGGCATCGATTCCTTCGATCCGACTCAACGCCTCGATCGAGCCGACGGTCTCCATCTTCGGGTAGCGAGCCTCGAGGGGACCAAGGGCTTCGGGGCGGGGATCACAGGCCACGACTCGATCCACTCGGGGCAACTCGTTGAGGAGCCTGATGTAGTTGACGCCCCAGTAGCCCACCCCAACGACGGCCACGTTCACAGTCGATCCATTCGATTCCACTACCGGGCTCATTCGGCACCCGCTCCCGAGAGAATGGCCGGCACTGTTTGGGCGAGGAGCTTGAGGTCCCCGAGGAAACTGTGACGGCGCACGTAGTCGATGTCCATCCGAATCATCTCGTCGAAGGTGACGCGCCCTCGTCCGCTGACCTGCCAAGCGCCGGTAACGCCGGGCATGGCCGACAAGCGTTCCATCTGCCAGTCTTCGTATAGGTCGACCTCATAGGGAGGAACCGGTCGGGGCCCGACAAGGCTCATCTCGCCTCGCACGACATTGATCAGCTGGGGCAGCTCATCCAGGCTGGTCCTCCGCAGGACGCGGCCCACCCGAGTGATCCGGTCGTCGTCCTGGAGTTTGAAGGAACCGTGCGACGGATCCAGCCTCCCCTCTACGAAGGCCCTCACATGGGCTGCATGGATCGACTCGTCCGAAGCGGCCCGCATAGAGCGGAACTTGAACACAGAGAACTGGCGTATGTCCCAGACCACCGATCCATCGGAAAGCCGGGGACGGGCTCCGATTCGCACCTGACGAAAGAAGACCGAGCCCCTCGAATCCAGCTTTATAGCCAGGCCGATCAGGGCGAACAGCGGTGATCCCAGTGCCAGCAGGATCGCGCCTACGACCACGTCGAATACTCGCTTGCGCCTGATCTGGCCCCATGCCCCACTCCAACCTTCACGCGCGACACCACGCCCACCAAAGACGACGCCTTCCTGCGCCATGAAATCACTCCCAGTAGATTGCCCAGTTCCAACTGCCCCATCAGCAGTATGCCATAGCCATGAAGTTGAACTAGAGACCTTGGTCACGTTGGGTCCCTGGACCCAACGATGAAGGGTGTGGAAACACTCTCCAGCCTTTCGCGACACTTCCATCCACGATGCTCCGCGACTCTTGGCGATGACCTGTGAAGCATCTTTGCCCGCGGCGACCCGAATGGGACTTGAGTCCCCTGTTGTGCGCTCTAGGGGCCGGGGTAGCCTGTCGATGGAAGGGGACTCGGGGTCCCACGGGGATGTACGCAACGAGCTGGGAGCAACCATGAAGGCAGTAGTCACCGGTGCCGCCGGTTTCCTGGGCGGCCATGTCGCCCGCCACTTTCGTGATGGCGGATGGGACGTAGTCGGATTCGACCAGGCACCTGTCGACATCAGCGGAGTCGAAGCCGTGCAGGGTGACCTGCTGGACCCGGAGTCTCTGCGTGGCGCCCTCGACGGAGTCGATGTCGTGTGCCACCTGGGGGCAATCGGGGACGTATACCTGGCGGGCGAGAAGCCCGCTCTGGCGGCGGGGGTCAACGTGGTCGGCACGGCCAACGTGATCGATGCCGCCCTCCACCTCGGGACCCGGGTGGTGTATGCGTCCACCTGGGAGGTCTACGGCGAGCCGGAGTACGAGCCGATCGACGAGAACCACCGTTGCCGGCCGGACCACCCCTACAACATCACCAAGCTGGCCGGCGAGAGCCTCCTCCTCTCTGCTGCCGAGCTCCGGGGCCTCCCGGCGGTAGCGCTTCGGCTCGGCACCGCCTACGGGGTGGGGCTGCGGCCCAATTCGGTGTTCCGCATTTTCATCGACAAGGCCCGACGGGGTGAGCCGATCACCGTCCAGGGTGGCGGTGCGCAGGGCCGTCAGTTCACCCACGCCTCGGACATAGCGCGGGCCTTCGACCTGGCCGCCCGGTCGGACATCTCGGGCTTCGCCTTCAACACCGTGGCCGACGACCTCGTGACCATCAAGCAGCTGGCGGACCTGGTCGTCGAGTCGCTACCCACCGAGTTGACGTACGGTCCGGCACGAACAGGAGACGTCCCCAGCGCACTCGTCAGCTCAGATCTCATCACCGAGCGATTGGGGTGGCGCCCTCAAGTTTTGTTCGAAGAGGCAGTACAGGAGTTGATCGCCGAGGATCGGTGACCTGAGGACCTCTCACACGCGGATGCAGCCTGGGCCCCCTCGTCAGAGAACGATCCCCAAGAGGATCCCCAGCACCAGTAGCGCTACCCCGATGAGGATCAGCCGTATCGGGTTCAGCACGGCGGGGAGCCACTCTTCGATCGTCTCCTCGACCAGGCCGAGCGCGCCCACCACCAGGGCGACGAGGCCCACGATCAGCGTCAACGCGGTGACGACACCCTGCAGGAAGATGGCCAGGACGATCAGGACACCCAGGCCAACCCAGACCCAGGGCCCGGACCTGACCTGACTCCAAAGCTGCTTGGCCTCGACCCCAACCGAGGAGAGCTCCTTGGTCAGATCCTGACGTACATCGTCAACGTCCTGGCGCAGGTCATCAGCCAGCGACGGACCGGGCTCCTCGTCCACCGCGGAAGGCCTCATGCACCCGTTCGCGCTGAACCCTCTTCTCTCCCCTTCTGTAGGGGGCGGTCTCGGCCAGGAAACTGTCGTGCTCGTTGAGCCGCAGAATCAGTTCCTCACCGTCGGCGCTGAAGACCACGCTCCCCTCGTCACGAGGGCGGATGGCCACCTCATACAGCTTCCATGAGCCCAGCTCCGTGCGACCGGAGGTGAGCCGGATCGTGCCCTGCTCGATCGTCACCGCCGCCGGTAGCACAGATGGCTCATCGGGGATCTGCATCTCACCGAAGTAGACAGGCATACCCCAATCATCGTCTGCTCCGGCACCAGAGTGGAGGTTTTCGACGTGGGGCGTAAACGCACACTCTGTGAACGCTTTCGGCGAGACCGGCCGAGTTTCGGTTCACAGACCTGCGCTGGACCCAACGACCGAGGGTCCGGCGCAGGAGTGCCGGGTCAGCCGGCGCGACGGGAGGCGATCTGACGCTCTCGTCTCACCCGGCGCCGCTCCCGCTCGGACATGCCGCCCCAGATGCCGAACTTCTCGCCGATCTCGATGGCGAAGTCGAGACACTCCGCCCGCACCTGGCATTCGGCGCAGATCGCCTTGGCCTTGCGGGTCGAGGCTCCACGCTCGGGGAAGAACAGATCGGCGTCGGCCCCTCTGCAGTTGGCATAGTCCTGCCACGACAACTCCCCAATTGCGAGCGCTTCAATGAGCTTGCCTTGCATACCTGGGGCATCCCCTCACACGCGTGTAATTACAAGTTTGAGATTAAGCCGTCTTACGCCGCGCCGTCAACCCCCGGACGGGTAACGATTCGGGGCTGCGATCGGCTTGCCATAATGGGGCGGCCGAGCGAAGGGACGAGGTTGACGACGACAGCAGAACGAAGGCGGCTTCCCTGGCCGGTCGAGATTCTACCGCTCGGCGGTAGGCAAGAAGTGGGTCATGGCCCTCACCGGCATCGCCTTGCTGGGCTACCTGCTGGCCCACATGATCGGGAATCTGAAAATCTTCCTCCCGGCCGAGAACGGCGTCCCCGACATAAACCTCTATGCCGAGGCCCTGCGCTCACTCCTCTTCCCCATCATGCCCCGCTACGTGACCCTGTGGATCCTGCGCACCGGGCTCCTGATCGCAGCCGTTCTCCACATCCACGCCGCTTACTCTCTGACGATCATGAACCATCATGCTCGGCCGGTCGACTACGCCGGGCCCCGCCACTACCTGGTAGCCAACTACGCCAGCCGCACCATGCGCTGGTCGGGTGTGATCGTCCTGCTGTTCGTCCTCTTCCACCTGGCAGACCTGACCTGGGGCATCAAACCCCTCGCCCCTGCCTCCTGGGAGCACGGCGCGGTCTATGCCAATTTCATCGCCACCTTCTCCCGGCCCTGGGTGACGACCTTCTACGTCATCGCCAACCTGGCCGTGGGATTGCACATCTTCCATGGGGCCTGGTCGATGTTCCAGAGCATGGGCGCCAACAACCCTCGCTTCAACAAATGGCGCCGATACTTCGCCTGGACGCTGGCCGGAGTCATCACCGCGGGCAACGTGGTGATGCCTCTGGCGGTGCTGTTCGGGCTGGTAGGAGGTTGAGATGGCTACAGAGCTGAACAGCAAGGTGCCCGACGGCGCGCTGGCCGAAAAATGGACCAATCACAAGTTCGACGTCCGGCTGGTGAACCCAAACAACAAGCGGAAGTTCAAGATCATCGTGATTGGGACCGGCCTCGCCGGCGCCTCGGCCGCAGCCACCCTGGGCGAGTTGGGCTACAACGTCGAGGCATTCACCTTCCACGACACACCCCGCCGGGCCCACTCGATCGCCGCCCAGGGCGGTATCAACGCGGCCAAGAACTACCGCAATGACGGCGACAGCGTCTACCGCCTCTTCTACGACACCATCAAGGGCGGCGACTATCGCAGCCGCGAGGCCAACACGTATCGCCTGGCGGAGGTCTCGCTCAACATCATTGACCAGGCAACGGCCCAGGGCGTGCCCTTCGCTCGCGAGTACGGCGGCTTGCTCGACAACCGCTCCTTCGGGGGCGCCCAGGTGTCTCGCACTTTCTATGCCCGCGGACAGACCGGCCAGCAGCTGCTCCTTGGCGCCTACCAGGCCCTGATGCGCCAGGTCCACGCCGGCAGCGTCAAGCTCCACACCCGCACGGAGCTCTTGGACATCGTCGTGGTCGACGGAAGGGCGGTGGGCATCGTCACGCGGGACCTCATCACCGGAGCCATCGAGAGCCACTCCGGTCACACGGTCGTGCTTGCCACCGGGGGCTACTCCAACGTCTACTACCTGTCCACCAACGCCATGGCATGCAACGTCACTGCCGCCTGGCGGGCGCACCGGCGGGGAGCGGCCTTTGCCAACCCGTGTTACACCCAGATCCATCCCACCTGCATTCCCCAGTCGGATGAGTTCCAGTCCAAGCTCACCCTCATGTCCGAGTCGCTTCGGAACGATGGGCGCATCTGGGTACCAAAACGGGCCGACGACAATCGCCCTCCCAACGAGATCCCCCCCGAGGACCGCGACTACTACCTGGAGCGCATCTACCCGGCATTTGGAAACCTGGTCCCCCGCGACGTTGCGTCCAGGTCCGCCAAGCGCATGGTCGACTCGGGCAAGGGCGTTGGGCCCCTCAAGAACGGCGTTTACCTCGACTTCGCCAGCGCCATCGAACGGGTGGGAGCGGATGTGATCGCCGATCGGTACGGAAACCTGTTCGAGATGTACGAGCGGATCACCGACGAGAACCCGTACAAGGTCCCGATGCGAATCTATCCCGCTCCCCACTACACGATGGGCGGGCTGTGGGTCGACTACAACCTGATGACCTCTGTCCCCGGGCTGTACGCCATCGGCGAGGCCAACTTCTCCGACCATGGGGCCAATCGCCTCGGGGCGTCAGCCCTGATGCAGGGCTTGGCCGACGGATACTTCGTTCTGCCCTACACCATCGGCGACTACCTGGCCGACTACCTCAACACCGATCCCGTCCCCACCTCGGACGGCGCCTTCGCCGCCGTGGAAGAGGAAGTCCGGGAGCGGATCAATGGCTACCTGTCGATCAAAGGCACGCGCACCGTGGACTGGTTCCATAGGGAGCTGGGCAAGATCATGCTCGAAAAGTGCGGCATGTCTCGCAGCGAGGCGAGCCTTGACAAGGCGCTCACCGAGATCCCGGCCCTGTACGAGGAATTCCGTAACGACCTGCGAATTCTGGGCGAGAGCGAGTCGCTCAATCAGAGCCTGGAGCGGGCCGGACGGGTCGATGACTTCTTCCAGTTGGCCCAGGTCATGTGCATCGACGCCAAGGACCGTGAGGAATCCTGTGGAGGCCACTTCCGCGAGGAGTACCAAACGCCCGAAGGGGAGGCCCTTCGCCGGGACGACGAGTTCGCCTACGTGTCCGCATGGAACTGGACGGGGGATCCGGGCTCACCCGAGCTCGTCAAAGAGCCGCTCGAGTTCGAGAACGTCAAGCTGACCACCAGGAGCTACAAGTGAATCAGCCCCCCTACCTCCCGACTCCGCTGTGGTACTGCCCCACCACCACCGGCTCCGTCGGCAGGGACCTTCCCCCTGCCTTGGGCAGGGGGACAAACAGGCGCTCTGTCCCCGTGAGCGAATCCAAAGGACAAGGCACCCCCACGGAGTGGCCGCGCTTTGTCCCCCTGAGCGAAGCGAAGGGACAAGGGACCCCCACGGAGTGGCCGCCGTCTGTCCCCGTGAGCGAATCCAAAGGACAAGGCACCCCCACGGAGTGGCCGCGCTTTGTCCCCCTGAGCGAAGCGAAGGGACAAGGGACCCCCACGGAGTGGCCGCCGTCTGTCCCCGTGAGCGAATCCAAAGGACAAGGCACCCCCACGGAGTGGCCGCGCTTTGTCCCCCTGAGCGAAGCGAAGGGGGAAGGGGCCCCCACGAAGTGGGGTAGGGGGGGAGCCCAGCGATGAACATCACCCTCCAGGTCTGGCGCCAGGACGGACCCGAGCGAAGGGGCCGGTTCGAGACCTACCAGGTCAACGATGTGCAACCCGAGATGTCCTTCCTTGAGATGTTGGACGTGCTCAATGAACGTCTGGTGCATCAGGGAGAGGAGCCGGTCACCTTCGACCACGATTGCCGCGAGGGCATTTGTGGCACGTGCGGAGTCATGATCGACGGTCAGGCCCACGGCCCCCAGCTGGGAACCGCAACCTGCCAGCTGCACATGCGTAAGTTCAGCGACGGCGACACGATCGTGGTGGAGCCGTGGCGGGCATCCGGCTTCCCCATCGTCAAGGATCTGGTGGTGGACCGAAGCGCCTTCGATGACATCATCGAGGCGGGTGGATACATCTCGGTCGACACCGGCTCGGCCCCCGACGCCAACCTGACCCCGGTCCCCAAGGAAGTGGCCGACACGGCTTTCGACGCTGCTGCCTGCATAGGATGCGGCGCTTGCGTGGCGGCCTGCCCCAACGGCGCCGCAAATCTCTTCACCTCCGCCAAGATCGCCCATCTCAACATGCTGCCCCAGGGCCAGGCCGAGCGGTGGGAACGCACCCAGGCCATGGTGGACACGATGGAGCGTTACTTCGGATCCTGCACCAATCACGGTGAGTGCGAGAAGGCGTGTCCGAAGTCGATCTCGATCGACTTCATCGCCATGATGAATCTGGACTACGCCAAGGCCAAGTGGAAGAACCGCCGACTCACGGCCCAGCACAGCTGAGACTTCGAGCAGATGGCCTGACCGACGTCTGACTAGTTCCTTTGCGTTTCCGACAATGAGCCGCTGGCCACCTAAAGCTCCTGCCGTCTGCCGACCGATACCAGCGACAAGCACCTGAGTGGTGGAGTAGACAGCTGAGCTCGATCGCTAGATGGAGCTGTAACGCTCCCGTCCATTTGGGTACTTGAAAGAATTTTCTCTCAGGCAAGACTGGAACAGCATGGTCGGCAGAATCGGAAACAGGGGACGTAGGCGGTCCGGCCGAGACCGTGGTGCAACCATGGTCGAGATGGCGCTGGTTGCGCCGATACTCTTCGCTTGCATCTTCGCCATCGTGGAGTTCAGCCTCGCCTTCCGCGACTATCTCTCCATCAGCCATGCCGCCCGAGATGGAGCCCGAGCCGGCGCTACATACGGCAACGACGACGCGGCCGATTATCTGATCCTGCTCGACGTCGAAGGCACCCTGTCGGCCATAGGAATCGCGGACGGGGTCACAGTAAAGATCTTCGACCCCAACAACACCTCCAGTAGCACGACCTACGCCTACCAGGCCGGCTACGGATCGGGGTGCGACTGGAATCCCTGTCCAGACCCGGCCCGCCCGTCTCCGCCCTATCAGGTCCCCAACTGGGATCCCGTGAATCGCGACGTCGACGCCCCATTCACCGACCGCCTCGCCGTGGAGGTGACGTTTGCCCATAAATGGGTGACCGGGTTCTTCGCCGACACCACCAACTTCTCGGCTGAGGCCGACTTCCAGATCGAGCCGCAGGTGTTCAGCTCATGAGGATCTTCCGCCGGCGTCGCGAGAAGGGCACCGCCCTCATCGAGACCTCTCTGGTGCTGCCCCTGCTGCTCATTCTCTCGCTGGGGATGGCCGAGATCGGATTCCTGGTCATCGACTACTTGACCGTCACCAACGCCGCCCGCGAGGGCGCCCGCACCGGCGCCGCCGCCGGAGACTACGTCGACCCCATCAGCGGGACTACGGCCGACGACCTCATCCTGGAGGCGGTCGAGCAGGTGGCCTGCAACCTCCAATACGGAAGCCTCAAGGAGGTCGAGATCTTCAAGGCCGACGCCGACGGCAACCCGGTCGACCCCTCCAACGAGCTCAACGACTACAAACCTCTGGGCCCGCTCCAGTGCTCCACCTCCTCCACCGCACTGGCCTGCATCAATGGCTGTCCCTGGGCCGTTGCCACCCGTGACCGCAAGCTGCCCGGCCTCGACAATCTGGGGGTCAAGATCACGTTCGAACACGACAACGTGATCGGCTTCGTGCCATTACCCACCGTCACCTGGAACGAGGAAGCCGTGATGCGGCTCGAGCCGGATACGAGAGGGTGAGATGATGCGCAAACTGATTCGTCGATTTCGCCGGGACGAAGGCGCCACCCTCCCGCTTGTGGCCCTATTGCTGGTGGTCCTACTGGGTCTGACCGCCTTCGGTGTCGACCTGGGCTGGATCTATCTCAACGCCAGCCGGATCCAGCGGGCGGCCGATGCCGGTGCCCTGGCCGGCGTGATCCGCATGCCAACTGACTTTCCCCAGGCAACCGCCGACGCCAAAGCCACAACCAAGGCCAACACCTACGAAGACGGGGTCGACAATGCCGTCGTCACTGTGTCCAAAGTCACCGGGCAGCCGAACCAGTTGGACGTGACCGTCACAGACACCATCCCAACCTTCTTTGCCCGCGTACTCGGGTTCGAAACCGTCACTATCAGCCGCAAGGCTCGAGGCGAATTCGTACCACCTCTGAAGCTGGGAAGCCCGAGCAACCAATTCGGCAACTCGTGTGACCCCAGCCAACCGGGTTGTTCTGGACAGGCCAACTTCTGGGCCAACATCCACGGCGAGTACACCGACACCCGCATGGGCGATGCATACTCATCTCGGTGTGCCGGCGGGGCCGGCAGCGGGAACCCTGGCTGCGCCCAGAACGCTGTCTGGAGAGACCGCGGCTACCTGTATGGCATCGATGCCAACGGAGCCGGCAGTTTCACGGTCGAATTCAACGATCTCGCCTTCCACAACATCTCCGACGGCCAGACCACCAGTGACTACATCCGCACGGGTGACCGGGGCTGCGAGGACTGGGGCAACAACAGCTCCAGCTGCGGCCCGACCATGTACGTGGCGCTCTACGCCCCCGACGCCGACCCGCTCGATGTCTCCAACAACACCCTGTTGTGCTCACAGACGGTGGCCCCAGTACCGCAGGTCGCGCCCGGTGCCTCGTACGGCTGGTCGAGCCCTAGGAGCTGCTTCACGGTCACCAACCCACAGGCGGGCACCTACGTAGTGCAGGTCAAGGTGGTGAGCGGCAGCGGAGACGGGCTCAACCGGTACTCTATAAGGTCATCGAGCGGGACCAGCCTGTTCGGGCTGGGCGACTTCTCGATCTACAACAACGCCTCGGGGAGCACCACGCAGTTCTACCTGGCTCAGGTCGACCAGTACTACGCCGGCAAGACCTTCGTGGTGGAGCTGTACGACCCGGGTGAGTCCTCCCAGACCGGCCTGTTGCAGGTGATCGACCCCAGCGGTGGCGTGTTCAACAGCGGGAACTGCCGCATCTACTCACGAACCAATCCAACCGACAACTGGACCCTCCAGTCGACGCCCTCCAACTGTCAGGAGTCGGTCTCCCCCGGGGAATACAACGGGCGTTGGCTCAAGTTCGAGATGGACGTGCCCTCCTCATACACCTGCTCCAACTGCTGGTGGAAGATGAACTACGCCTATCCGTCGGCGGTGAACGACACCACCACATGGCGGGCCTATATCGTCGGGAACCCTATCCACCTCACCCCCAGCTCCTGAGAAAGAATCCGACGCCAGGCCTACGCGTGGTACTTCAATTCGCTGTCAGTGTCGGCATGCTTCGACAGATGTGGGATGGGTGAAGAAGAGGGGTGCCCGGCGCGGCAAAGCCGGTAAAGACGACGGTGCGGCCATCGTCGAGATGACCTTTGCGTTTCCGATCCTCAACTTCGTGATCATCGCCATCGCTGAACTGGGCGTGGCTTCAACGGCTACCCGACAGCCTCTGCTGCCTGCCGTGAGCAAGCACAGATCGCCGCTTTCGTGGGTGATGCCCGCCGATGCCGACTGTCAGGTGCTCATCGGAGTCGCCAACGTGCTCGGTGCCACCATCAACGGCGGTTGGTTCTCTCTTCAGTAGTCATGGTCCCCGTCGGCGCGGGACAACCAGGTGACGATCGGGGCTGGATAGGCGTCCGGGTGGTCTTCGACTACCACTGGATCACCGGCGCCTCCGCATGGAGAGCACCGCCACCTGGAGCGACGACGCCGTCCTGCATCTGGAGCCTCCGCCCGAGAACTGATCGGGCCGGGCGATACCGAATGGTCCAATTATCCCATTGAGAATCGTTAATCTCTTGCCGATCATTCTCTGAGGGTCATTTCTGGAGAACTCGGGGTACACCGCCGCATGCGGCGATGTATTAGAGAAACCGAACCGGGAGTGACGATGACACATGGGTCTGGCCGGCGCCGGGGGGAAACGGGAGCGGCGCTAATCGAGATGGCGATCGTTCTGCCATTGCTCGTCATGCTGCTGTTGGGCATCTTCGCCACCGCCCGCGGGTGGCAGGTCCACAACGTGCTGGATCATGCCGCCCGGGAGGCAGCGCGCTACGGAGCCACGGTCGATCCATGGGACGACACGCCCGGAGCCTCCGATCAAGAGGTCGAGAACGTCGCTTTGGCCGAAATACAGGCTGCCTCTGTGCCGACCGGATCCTTGTCCTTCTGCATCGGCAAAGGTCCTACCCCGTGCGGGCAGCCACAGGTCCTCGATACCGACCAGGTGGCGGTGCAGATCACCTACCCGAACTACCAGCTGGAATTTGTCTTCTTCTCCATGACCATCGACCTGCATGCGACGGCTTTCGCCAGGTACGAGCATGAATGAGACCGTCTCATCCGAGCGTGGCGCCACGATGGTGATCGTGGCTGCTTCATTAATAGCGCTGTTCGGCTTCGCCGCTTTGGCTGTCGACGGGTCCGGGTTCTATCAAACTGCCCGCGTCGACCAAACCACGGCCGACCTGTCCTGTTTGGCGGGTGTGGCCGAACTGCCCGACACGAGCCAGGCTATCGACACGGCCGTCGCCTACACCAAGGCCAATTGGCCGGAGATGAATTCAGCCTCGTTGTCAGTCAGCGGTGACACAGGCACACTGAGCGATGGACAAGGCAACACCGTCACTTACGAGGTGAACCACGGTGGCGACCCTGACGTCATGTACGTCGCAGTAACCGATCGGGACCCGACCACCTTCGGCAAGGTGGTCGGAGTGACATCTGTCGATATCAGGCAGGAAGCGGCGTGCCGACAAGACACCAAGCTCGGCGGGCCAGGCGCTCTGCCTCTCGGCGCTTTGGCCGGCACTTTCAGCGGCGACCTGTTCGACTGCTCGGCCAAGGTGACCGGAAACTGCGGAGCCCTTGACAGCGGCTCCGGAGCCAACGCCTTCAGAGACTCCATCGCCTACGGATGGGACCAGCAACTCGAGAAACACCATGGCGTTGAAACCAACCCCGATCCAAACACTGGCGACGCAGTGATCTACTGCCCGTCCTCCGGACCGTGTAGCGCCGACAACTCCGAGACCGGTAATTGAGTGGCCCCTTCCGTCAGGGATTGTCGACGCGGCTCGGCGTGGACGGAGCAGATGCACTCTGTTCGGGCCCCTTCAACTGCGACTCGCTCTCCGACGTGTTCGGGTCGTCCCCCGAGCAACTGGAGGACTACTCGTCCAGCGAACCTTCGTGGTGGGAGGAGAGCCTCTACGGCCCCTATGACGACGCCAAGGCCCTGACCAATCAGTACTACTTCTCGGGCGACATCGCGCACTGTGACTCGCCCCGGCTCGGATTGGTGCCGATTGTCGGACTCAGCAAGAACCACGACCCGCTCAACTGGGACATTGGCGACGCTCCGGAAAGCTGGCCCAACGGGAAGAAGGAGATGAAGATCATCGGCTTCTACACGGTCTACATCCGCGAGCCCAATACCCCCGGAGAGGTAGGGTCGGGTCCCATCGAGGCCGACATCATCTATCTGGGCCCCGGATCAACCTGCGGTGGAGCACCCATCAACTTCAACCAAACCGGCGTTCAGATCCAGTCGGTACTCCTCGTCACCCTGACATCCACCGATCAATTGATGACCGCTGACTGTTAGTATCCCGGTTGGGGTCAACTGGGTTTGGGGTCTAGCTATCTCGGAACCGAGATGCCCTTCAAGGTGATCAACTGAAGGGGTCGCGGGCATGTCGATACAACTCAGGCAAAAGGGAGCTGAACGGGGCGCCAGCCTGGTTGAGTTCGCCATCGTCCTCCCGCTGCTGGTGATGCTGTTATTCGGGATCATCGAGTTCGGATGGGCGCTCGCCCGAACCTCAAGGTCAAGCACATTGCCCGCGAGGGGTGGGAAGACTCGCCACTGTCAATGATCCGGACGGCGAGATACCGAGCGTGCTCTGCGGCGGGACCATCGCAGACGTCATCGACGGAACGCCTAGCGGTGGAACCAGCGCAGGGGACGCCGCCACTGTGATGGTGACCGCGAACTTCAACCAGATCACCGGGTTTTTCAGTTGGGCATTTGCAGGTATAGGGAACCTGACCTCAACCGTTGAAATCCGGCTGGAGCAGGACCTCCGACGTGGACCGGAACGACTTGTCCGTGATCGCGAAAACGGGCGAACGCGGCCGCGACCATACTCGTCGTGGCCGCTTCATTGATTGCCTTGATGGGTGTCGCGGCATTGGTGGTCGATGGTGGACTTGGGTTCAACGAACGCCGCCAGGCGCAATCTGCCGCAGATTTCAGCGTGCTGGCCGCCCTCCAATTCGCCACTAGTTGCGAACGAGCTGCAACATCGGCGACGCCGTCGACAACGGCGCCGCCGAAGCCCAGAACGTTGTTGCGGGAAACCTGCCCGGCCTAGTCTCGACTGGTTAGCGTGCACCGATCCCAGCCGGCCCGCCGAATACACACGAGTCAGTTCGCTGACCGACTGCATTTCATTCACTTCCAATATCGACAAGGCGCGCGTTGTCTTGCCGGCTGATGTCATCCCAACCAACTTCGCCAGAGTGATCGGATTCGATCAGCTGACGACGGGCGTGTTCGCCGAGGCCGGACAAAGCCTCGACAAGCAGACAAGCGTCGTGATTCCACTGACGCCTACCGCCGCCACAGGGGCAGAGCTGTGCCTCTTCTCCAACCAAGCACCTCAGTCGGTTCCTCCTTGCAGCGGTCCGGGCTCCGGATTCTTCGGATATCTGGATCTGGCTCTTTTTGGAGACGATGACTTGAGCACACCCTCAACGTGCGCCCATGGCAATACGAACGCGCAGTGTCGTGTTGAACCTCGCGATTGGCTCCGATCACGTCTTGGCCACCTACTCGAGCGGGGATCCGATCATCAATGACCACGGTGCCTGCCCCAACCGGTCTGAGGACGTCAACCAACTTCAGGTTCAGACAGGGAGTTCGGTCAACACCTCGCTGACCAACGGGTTGATCAGCGGAATATCGGGACAGATCAATGGCCAGCCGATTCCATCAGCAACTGGGAGACTGCGGTGCAACAGTGCCTCAGCCGACTGTCAGACAGTCAAGGGCACGAGTCTCGACCACACGGGCCTGTGGCACTACTTGAACGGCGCCTGCCCTGGGACCGACACTCACGCCGGGATGAAGGGCTGCCTTGATGGTTGGTCGAGTGGAGTGATCTTCGATTCGTCGATCGGCGACAACCCTCGGTTCGTCGCTGTACCAATCTTCACGACCCAGCCAAACGCACCCGGGAATTATCTGATCGACCACTTCGCACCTGTTTGGCTCGAAACCATCTACACGAACTGCAACGCGAACCGATGTACCACAGTCCACTCTCCGGGTGAAGCCGGTCCGGTCGGCGCCTGCCCCAATCCGATTACTCCTGGCATCACCAATTGCGGATGGAACGTCAACGGCAATTACAGCGTGGAAGCCTTGACGGCCTTTGAGCTCGATCTAGGAATGCTCCCTACCTCGATAACCGACTTCTTCCGGGGCAGGCGGTCAATCGCGAACTGAGCCTCACACGCTGAGCAGAGCCACCGAGATCTGTCCGATCGGCTTACTGCCCCACTGCACCCTCTCAAGTCTCCTGAGCTGCATGCCGATATAGACGGCCAGGCTGGCACTCATCTAGTGCTTGCCTGAGGAACGCGAGGGTCTGGATGAAAATGGCACGCCTGCGGGGCCATGTGAACGCCAATAGGGAACGGGGTGCAACGCTGGTGGAGTTCGCCATCGTTGCACCGCTGCTCTTCATGCTTCTCTTCGGT
>CAVYYV010000002.1:0-489787 GCA_963772815.1 uncultured Acidimicrobiia bacterium
CCCCGCTCGTTTGACACCGGTTTGACACCGCTCCCCCGGCCGGCCGATTTCGCCTGTGTACCTACGGGCTCGACGCCCAGTGACGTTCTATTTCCAGGTCAAGCCGGCTGGTAGACACTCCAGCCGAGATCTTCGGCCGCCTGGTACATGCGACGATCGTAGGTCACGAGGCCGCTCAGGGTCTCTTCGAACAATGACGCCGTTGCGAGGTGAATAGCATCCAAGGACCGTAAGGTTGCCGGTTCTAGGAGCGCTGCGTCCTGCAGAATCTTGTCGCTGACTCGGACGAGCTCGACGCGGCCAAGAACCTCATCCGCTCGACGGATGAAACGATCGCCCAGCGCCAGGACGGCTCTGGTGACCTCCGTCGTGGCCAGGGCGCTGCTCACCAGAGTCTGGCGCGGCCTGAGAAACTCAAGCAACGGCTGGGTTTCGGCCTCCATTGCGACAAGCTTGACGATGGCCGACGAATCCAGATACCAGACCGCCTCAGCGTTCATCTTCGCGTAGCCGCTGGAGGACGGTCGAAGGTGACTCCTGGTCCCGATTCAATGTCAGCGGGGCCGGAAGATCGGTCAAGTCCCCTGAGGCTTCCACAACGTTCCCAGAAGCGCGCAGTCTCTCGATGGGCGGCGCCACCGGGATCGGCGTGAGTAGGGCAACGGGACGGCCGCGGTCGGTGACCTCGATCGTCTCACCCGCCTCCACTCGACGCAGATACTCACTTGCCCTCTGACGAAGCTCTCTAATACCGATCCGCGTCATGTGCTACAAGTAACACATTGTTTGGTAGATGTCAACCGTTCCATTTCCAGGCGCGTCGTCCCGTCTCAGCCGATCTCTCGACGCCTGAGTCCACGGACCTTCTCGAAGTCAGATCGATTTCGGGTGAAGAGACTCAGTTTGTGCTCTATGGCGGTGGCCGCAATCAAGGCATCCGGGGAGACGCATCGGGGTCTCGCGTCGAACTCGGCCGGCCCGCTCGGCAATTGGGCGATCAACGACGAGCTCACGAAAGGGGGCAAGCAGGACCCGCACCACATCGCCGGCTGAATTCCCCGCCAACAGCTCAGCCCTCGTGACAACGGAGTAGTTGAGCCTGTGCGAACCCGGATTCAATCGCCTGGCACCTCTTAAGTGATCGACGAACACGTCGGTGTCAACGAGGAAGTCAGCCACGTTCCCATTCGTCTCTGGACGGGACTGCGAAGTCTTTGGCGGCACCGAAGGTCGCCGCCAGAGCCCCTTCCAGATCGGCCTGTTCGTCCAAGTAGCCGTCCAGAGCCCTTCGAATGACCTCGGCCATAGAGATCCCCTCGGCCGAGGCTAGCTCCTGGACACGGCGTTTCTGCTCGTCGGTCAGATAGATCTGGGTTCTCGTGGATATACATCGCAGTATACAGCGCTACATATCCGATCCAGTCGCGTCAAGCCGGCCGGATCAGCCGATCTGTCGAGACTGAGTCCACGGCGCGGTGGTGTTCAGCAGCCCATCGCGTCTCGGAGTACCCGACAGGCCTGGGCCAGGCGATCTGGGTCGAGTTGGGCAACCCGTCGACGAAAAGCGTTCCTTGGGAGAGTGTGGATGTTGTCGAAATTCACAACACACTCCGTTGGCACACCATCGTTCATGGGGTCGAGTTCGAGCTCCGAGACGAGATCGCGACGTGTGCGCGTCAGGGCAGCCACAACCACAGATCCGATCCGGTCGGCAACAGGGTCACGGGTCAACACCAGGACCGGCCTATCGCCCCCGGGGGTTTTGGCGAACCAAACCTCACCCCTATGCATCGGCCCAATCCGACCAGTCCTCCGCCGGACCCCAATCAGCGATCTCGGCGAGCTGGGACTCCTCATCCGAGAGAGGCCTCTTGATCCAACTCTCGATGTCCGATTCGGCACGCAGCCTGATGAGGTAGCCGTGCAGCGCTTCCCGAAGGAGTTCTGAGCGGTCGATACCCAACCGATCAGCCCACAGACGGGCCTCCTCCGCCTCATCCTCGTCGACCCTGAAACTGAACATCGTCATACGTAACACTGTAATCGTATGACACCACAATTGGAATGAGGTTGGTCGCCCCTAATCGTTGGTCGTTCGCACAGTGACGTCCTCTTTCCAGGCCCGCCAAGGACGGCCGAGCATCTCCCACATCTACTCCCTCGAGCGAAGGCGACCTTCCCGAAGGCGACCGGTTTTGAGGTCCGCTAGCCCCTGCTCGAGAGCGGCTACGGCCTCAGGGTTCTGGAAATGAGCCACCTCGGCGGCCGTCAAAGCGATCGCCTGCTGTAGCACTAGACCCCCGTCGGGTAGTTGCCTCGACGACCCCGCCGACCGTCTGTCGCACACTGGATGTCACACCTACCTGATAGGTTGGCGGCCGTGGGGGTGCAGGTTCATATAGCTTCTCATCCCGATTCCCTGGTTGGGCGGCTCTGCGACGAGCTGGCCCGGCCGGGGGGCAGCTTGTTCGACACCGAGCTGGTGGCGGTGCCCTCGCGGGGCATCGAACGCTGGCTCACCCAACGCATCGCCTCGGGCATGGCGGAACGGGGGGCGGGCGACGGGATCTGTGCCGGCGTGGAGTTCCCCTCCCCCCGCCGGCTGGTCCACCGGGTGCTGGGGGCGGTGCCCGACCTGGCCGAATCGGCTCTGGCCTGGGATGGTCCCGCTCTCACCGCCGCCCTGATCGATACGATCGACGCCCATCTCGACCAGCCCTGGCTCGGCCTCCTCGCCCGCTACCTCGACACCGGGGGCGTGGCGGGTTCCAACCGGATGGCGGCGGCGGCCAAGCTGGCGGGCCTGTTCACACGCTATGCCCGGCGCCGCCCGGCGATGGTCCGGGCCTGGGCGGCGGGCGAGGGTCTCGGTCCCGACGGCGCGCCGCTGGCCGACGGGTTCGCCTGGCAGCCTCAGTTGTGGCGCCGGCTCCGGGACCGGATCGGAGTGCCGTCGTTGCCCGAGTTGCTGCCCGGCGCCCTAGATCCGATCCGCAACGGGACCGTCCGGGTCGACCTTCCCCACCGCCTGGCCGTCTACGGGCTCACCTCCACCGACCCCCTCGACCTCGAGGTGCTCACCGCTCTGGGCGAACACCACCGGGTCGACCTCTACGTGCTCCATCCCTCCCCCGCCCTGTGGCACGAGGTGGCCGAGACCGGCCCGCAAGGACTGGTGCCGCGGGTGGAGGATCCCACCGTCGACCTGGCCGTCCATCCCATCCTCAAAGCCTGGGGACGGGACGCCCGGGAACTGCAGACGGTGCTGGCGGCGGCGGGGCTCGGGGCGGGGGCGACGTGGTATGACCCCCCTACCCCGCCTGACGGCGGGGGCCCCTTCCCCCACTTCGTGGGGGACAAAGCCTCCGGTGGCTCCCTCCTGCACGAGCCGGGTGGCCAGGCGCCAGCGGATCCCCCTACCCCGCCTGGCGGCGGCGGCCCCTTCCCCCACTTCGTGGGGGACAAAGGTTCGGCGGCATCGCTGCTGCGGCTACTGCAGGAGGGGATCCGGGACAATCTCGAGCCGGGGCGGGCCGCCGCAGACCGTTCGGTGCAGATCCACGTCTGCCACGGCGCCCGGCGCCAGGTGGAGGTGCTGCGCGACGCCATCCTCCACGTGCTCGCCGACCGCCCCGAACTCGAACCCCGGGACGTGGTGATCATGACGCCCGACCTGGCCACCTTCGCCCCGCTGCTGGAGACGGCCTTTCCCCGCTCCGACGACGGCGGCCTCCCCGACCTCCGGCTCCGCATCGCCGACCGTGCCCCCGCCGCCACCAACCCGCTGGTCGCCTTCACCGCCCGACTGCTTCAGGTGGCCGACGGCCGGTTGGAGGCGGCCGTGATCCGGGACCTGGTCGACCGGCGTCCCGTCCAGCACAAGTTCGGATTCGATGCCGACACCGCCGGGTCGATCGTGTCCCTGGTCGAGGACGCCAACGTCTCGTGGGGCGTCGACGAGGACCATCGTCGTGAATGGCATGTCTCCATCGCCGAGCGCACCTGGCGGCGAGGACTGGACCGGACCCTGACCGGGGTCTTCTACTCCGACAGCCCGGTGCGGACGGTGGGAGGGATGTCGCCGCTGGACGGTGTCGAAGGCCAGGAGGCCATTCCGGCCGGGATCCTGGCCGCCCTCCTCGACCGGCTAACCGCCATCCGTGACGAGCTGGGCCGGCCCCGCCCCCTGTCGCAGTGGGCGGCGACCGTGGCCGAGGCGGTGCGGATGCTGGCCGCTCCCGAGTGGGGCGACGAGTGGCAGCTCGAGCAGCTCGACCGCCTCCTCGCCGAGACCTTTCCGCCTCCCGGGACCGCCGCCGATCCCGAGGTGGGCCTGGGCGAGGTGCGCCAGGCGGTGAGAGCCTGGACCGAGGACCGGCCCAGCCCGCTGCATTTCGGGACGGGCGACATCACGTTGTGCACGCTGGTGCCGATGCGTTCGGTCCCCTATCGGGTGGTGGCCCTGCTGGGAATGGACGAGGATCGCTTCCCCCGCCGGGGCGGGGTCGACGGCGACGACCTGCTCGCCGACCACGAGCTGGTGGGCGACCGCGACCCGGGGGCGATGGACCGCCAGCTGCTGCTCGACGCGGCGATGGCGGCCGGCGACCGGCTCATCGTCACCTACTCGGGCCGCGACGAGCTCACCAACGCCGAGATCCCCCCGTCGGTTCCGGTGGCGGAGCTGATCGACACCCTCACCGCCATGGTGGGCAAGGAGGCCATGGAAGACATCATCACCGAACACCCCCTCCAGTCGTTCAGCCCGCGCAACTTCATGGCGGGCGAGCTCGAGGTGGACGGACCCTGGGGCTTCGATCCCGCCCAGTATCGGGGGGCGACCGCCGCCTTGCATCGGGGAAGAATCCCGACCCGCTCCCGTTCGACTGGCCGCCGCCGATCGAGAGCGACACCGTCCGCCTGGCAGACCTGGTCCGGTTCCTCCAGGACCCGGTGGGGCGCTTCGTATCCACCCGCCTCGGCTTCTCCGTCCCCGATCGGGGCGACATCGCCGATGACACCCTCCCCGCCGACCTCGACAGCCTCTCCCTCTGGGGCGTCAAGTCCCGGCTACTCGACGGCCTCATCGAGGGCCACTCCGTCGACGACCTGTTGGCCCGCGAACGGGGCAGCGACGCCCTTCCGCCCGGGTCACTGGGTGACGACGACCTGGCCCAGGCCCTCGACGCCGCCCGCACCCTGCACGAAGCCGCCCTGGAGCTCGGCTACGACCCCGGTTCCCATCTCCCCTTCGCCGGAGTGGTCTTGGCCGACGACCTCATGATCGAAGGAACGGTTACCGCCGACCCCGAACGGGCCCATCTGGCCACGGTCACCCCCTCGAGGATCAGGGGCAAGCAGCGGCTCGATTCGTTCATCCGCCTCGCCTTCCTCACCGCCCTCCACCCCGAGGTGGCGTGGACGGCGTCGCTCCTGGGCCGCCGCCCCTCCGGTGGCAGGCACGTGGCCGTCACCATCGGGCCGATCCGGGGAGGGCCGGGAGCCCGAAAGGAGACGGCCCGGGAGATGCTGGCCGAGCTGGTCGACCTCTACCAGCAGGGACGGGAGAGGCCTCTCCCCCTGCCCTGCGAGACCGGCTTCGCGTGGCAGCGGTGGATCGGCAACAACCAATGGAAGGCGCGACGAGACGCGACTGAAGCGTTCAGCGGACGCTTCGGCGAGGTGAACGACCCCGCCTTCTCCCTCGTCCTCCCCGACATCACCTCCCTCGATGCCCTGGAACAGGAAGGGTTCACCGACTTCTGCGAACGGTTGTGGCTGCCGGTCATCGCCCTGAGCTCGGAGCGCAACCTGTGACCACCGTGCCCCCCTTCGATCCCGCCGAGCCGCTCGGCCCGGACCGCACGATCATCGAGGCCTCAGCCGGGACCGGCAAGACGTTCACCATCGCCGCCACCGTTGCCCGGCTGGTGGCCGCCGACGCCATGCCCCTGGAGCGGATCCTCGTCGTCACCTTCACCCGGGCCGCCACCGCCGAGCTGAAAGGACGGGTCCGGGAGCGGATGGTGGACACTCTCGCCGCCCTGGAGGGCCGTCCGGTCGCCGAGGTCGATCGTCACCTGCGGGTGCTGCTCGAGCTCGGTGACCGGGAGAGACAGGAGGCGATCGTTCGGCTGCGCCGGGCACTGACCGAGTTCGACCGCGCCCAGATCTTCACCATTCACGGTTTCGCCCATCGCCTGCTCGGACAACTCGGGTTCCGGGTACGGCTCCCCGAAACGCTGGAACCGGGCGAGATCGACGACCTCCTCCTCAGGCAGGTGGCCAGCGACCTCACGGTGACGCGGTTCTTCCGGGCCGGGCCCGACGACCCGATCATCTCCCCCGGGTTGGCGGCGCGCCTGGGAATGGAGGTGATCGGTCACCCCGACGCCGAGGTGGTGCCGGATCCGGACGAGGTGGACGGCGAGGCCCGCCTGCGGGTGGAACTGGCCACGGCGGTGGCGGCCGAGACGCGGCACCGGATGCGCCTGACCGGTGCGATGACCTTCGACGACGGCCTGATCGAGGTTCGCGACGCCCTCTCGGACCGGACGGTGGGCGAGGCGGCCACCGATATGCTGCGGCGCCGCTACGACGTCGGGCTGATCGACGAGTCCCAGGACACCGATCCCATCCAGTGGCAGATCATCCGCCGCATCTTCGACGACTCCCGCCTGGTCGTGATCGGCGACCCCAAACAGTCCATCTACGCCTTCCGCGGCGCCGACATCGAGTCGTACCTGGCGGCGGTGCGGGGCGCCTCGGCCCACCGGACGCTGGCCACCAACTGGCGTAGCGACGGCCCCCTGGTGGCGGCCCTCGACGTGCTCTTCTCGGGGACCACCTTCGGGGACGACGCCATCGCCTACCGTCCGGTCGAGGCCGCCCATCCCCAAGCGAGACTGGAAGGCCTCTCCGCCCCGCTCCGCCTTCGTCTGGTCGCCTCCGACCTCGACATCCCGTGCCGGGGTGACGGCTTCTACCGGGTCGGCGATTGCCGTCTGGCGGTGGCCGACGACGTCGCTGCCGAGGTGGTGCGGCTGCTGGGGGGCTCGGTGACCGTGGCCCACGAAGGCAGGGCACTGGGACCCGAGGACATCGCCGTGCTGTGCCGGACCCGGACCCAGGTCGAGATGGTGCGCTCCAGCCTGCGCATGCGAGGCGTCCCCTCCGTGGCGGCCCGTAACGGGTCGGTCCTGGTCACGACCGCGGCCGAGGAGTGGCGCCGATTCCTGATGGCGGTGGAGCGACCCGACCGTCTCGACCTGGTGCGGATGGCGGCGACTACGTGTCTGGTCGGCACCCGGTTGACCGACCTGGCCGCCCTCGACGACGAAGGGGCACTCGACCTGCAACGGCGGATGCGGGGATGGCACGACACCCTCCAGGCTGGAGGCGTACCGGCCTTGCTGGCGGACCTGAACCGCGACACCGACCTCACCGGGCGGATACTGGCCCGGCCCGACGGCGAACGCCTGCTCACCGACCTGGTCCACATCGCCGAGGAGATGCATGCCGTGTCGCGCCGGGGACGGCAGGGGTCGCTGACGGCCTGGCTGGAGACGGCCATGCAGGAGGCAGCGGCCCGGGACGCCCGCAGCGCCGAAGAACCCGACTCCCGCCAGCGCCGGCTCGAGACCGATGCCGACGCCGTCACCGTCCAGACCGTCCATGCCGCCAAGGGCCTGCAGTATCGGGTAGTGATGGTGCCTTTCGCCTGGGACGTGCCCACCGGCAAGACCCACTTTCCGGTCTTCCATGCTCCCGGCGACGACACCACCGACACACCGCGGCGACGGCTCATCGACGTGGCCGGAGACGGGTGGCCGGGATTCGACCAGCATTGTGGACTGGCCGATGCCGAGGACGTGGGAGAGGAGAGCCGGTTGCTCTACGTCGCCCTCACCCGGGCCCAGCACCATCTCGAGGTGTGGTGGGTCGAGAACCACGCTGTCATCGGCGAGGCCAAACTCACCGAGCTGCTCACCGGCAACGGCCGCTCCCCGGCGGGGCTGGCCGAGGCCTCCAGAGGCACGGTCGAGGTGTCGACCATGTCCGAGCTCGCCGGTCTCGACCTGTACCGACCCCAACCCCGGGTGCCGGTGAAGCTGGAGGTGGCCCGCTTCGATCGCCCCACCGACCGCACCTGGCGGCGGGTGTCGTTCTCGTCGCTGTCGGCCGACCAGCCCCTCACGCGCCGCCGACGAGCGCGCCGAGCACCTCCCCCGTCTCGACGAGGCGGAGGCGGTCGACGAGGAAGAACTGGAAAACCCGGTGCCGGCGCCGCTGCTTCCCCTGGCCGACCTTCCTGCCGGGGCCCGCTTCGGCACCCTGGTCCACGACGTCCTGGAGCGGGTCCGATTCGACGATCCCGACCTGGAGGCGACGGCGCGCCGGCTGGTGGAGGTCGAGGTGGCTCGCTCCGGATGGGACTTCGAGCCCGCCCGGCTGGCTGAGGGTCTGGCGGCGGTGGTGGCCACCCCGCTGGGGCCCGACCCGGCCGACACCACCCTGGGCAGTCTGGAGGCGGGGGGCCTGGCCCGGGAACTGGCCTTCGAGCTGCCGGTGTGCACCGGCCACGACCCCGTCACCCTGGCCGAGATCGGAGCCGTGATGGCGGAGCATCTCCCCGGCGACGACCCCTACCGGCCCTACGTCGACCAGCTGCTCGCCTCGACCACACTGCCCTTCCGCGGCTTCATGAGCGGCGCCATCGACCTGGTCGGCGTGCTGCCCGGCGACCGCTACGTGGTGATGGACTACAAGACCAATGCCCTCCCCGCCCTGGGGCCGGTGGCGGGGCCCGTCGACTACGGGCCGGCGGTGCTGGCGGGCGAGATGGTGAGCCACCGCTACGTCCTCCAGACCACGCTGTACCAGGTGGCGCTCCACCGCTACCTCCAGTGGCGCCTCCCCGGCTACGACGCCGTTCTCAACCTGGGCGGATCCCGCTACCTGTTCGTGCGGGGCATGATCGGTCCCGACACCCCGGTCGTGGACGGAGAGCGGTGCGGCGTGACCCGCTGGCAACCGCCCGCCGGGATGATCGTGGCCCTGTCGCAGCTGCTGGCCGGGGGTGGTCGATGACCGAGCGCACCCGCCTCGCCGCCCACAGCCCCCACACCGTGGTGGGAGCGTCGGGGCTGCTGGCGCGCTTCAACGACGCCGGCGTCCTCGCTCCCCTCGACGTCACCGCCGCCCAGACCGTGGGCCGGCTCCATGGCGAGACCGACGAGACGGTGACGCTGGCGGCGGCGCTGGCGGTGCGCTCCACCCGCTACGGCCACGTGTGCGTGCGCCTGCCCAGGCTGCGGGAGGCGGTGGTGGTCGACGGCGGCGACCCGGCCGAGATCGATGCCCTCCCCTGGCCCGACTCCCAAGCGTGGACCGCGGCCGTGGCCGAAAGCCCGCTGGTGGGCGACGGTGGGGACGACCGCCCGCTGGTGCTGGTCGACGACCGGCTCTATCTGGAGCGCTACTACCGATTCGAACAGCAGGTGGCGTCGCTGATCCGCTCCCGCCTCGGGGTGCCGTCCGGGTCGTTGGCTGCCGCCACCCGGGATGCACTCGATCGCCTCCTCGGGGACTCGACCAGCCAGCATCGGGCCGCCCTTCGGGCCCTGGAGGGGAGACTGGCGGTGATCGCCGGTGGCCCCGGCACCGGCAAGACCTACACCGTCGGGGCGCTGCTGGTGGCGCTGGCCGAGGCCGACCCGGCCCGATTCCCGCTGGTGGCCGTGTGCGCTCCGACCGGCAAGGCGGCCGCCCGCCTCGGCGAGGCGCTCCACGACCAGGCCGCCGCCACCGAGAACCCGGCCGTGGTCGAGACCCTGGCCCGGGTCGATCCGAGCACCATCCACCGCCTGCTCGGATGGACCTGGGGGCGGAGCCGCTTCGCCCGCAACGAGCACAACCGTCTACCCCACGACCTGGTGGTCGTCGACGAGATGTCGATGGTGTCATTGCCGCTGGCGGCCCGGCTGCTGGCGGCGGTGCGCGACGACGCCACCGTCGTGCTGGTAGGCGACCCCTTCCAGCTGGAATCGATCGAGGCCGGAACCGTGATGGCCGACATCGTCGGTCCCGCCGCCGACCCCGAGCCTCCCCCCGCCCCGATACGGGAGCGGGTGACGGTGCTGGAGCGGGTGTACCGCTTCGAGGAGGACAGCCCCATCGCCGCCTTCGCCGAGGCCGTCCGCCGGGGCGACGGCGACACCGCCCTCGACCTCCTGGCGGGCACCGACCGGCTGCGGTGGGTGCAGGCCCCGACCGGAGAGGGCTTCGAGGAGATGTGGGCCACGATCACCGACCAGCGGGCCCGGCTCGTCGACCTGGCCCAACACGACGACGCCGCCGGCGCCCTGGCCGCCCTGGGCGAGGTGGCGGTGTTGTGCGCCCACCGCCAGGGGCCGGCCGGGGTTTCGGGGTGGAGCCGCCGCATCGAGGCGGCCCTCGACGAGCGTTACCCGGGGCTGCGCTGGAAGGGCGAGTGGTATCCGGGACGGCCGGTGATGATCACACGCAACGACTACACACTCGACCTCTACAACGGCGACATCGGGGTGGCGGTGGGTCCGCCCGAGCGGATGAGGGCGGTGTTCGAACGGGGCGAGCTGCGCACGTTCCCGCTCAGCCACCTCACCGAGCACACCACCGTCCACGCCATGACCATCCACAAGAGCCAAGGATCCCAGTTCGACCAGGTGGTGGTGATCCTCCCCGACGAGGAGTCGCGCCTGCTCACCCGGGAACTGCTCTACACGGCGGTGACCCGGGCCAGGAAGAGGGTGTGGGTAGTTGGTGGCGAGGCGGTGATCCGCCAGGCGATCCACCGCTCGGTTCAGCGCGCTTCCGGTCTCGGCGACCTGCTGTGGCGCTGACACCCCGTTTGGTGGGTCGGAAATGAGGTTCGGGGGTGTCGCCTTGATGCTATTGCTCCCCGTCGCGGGAGCCTGGTGGCGACCACCTCGCGGGGACGGCGGGTCACCCGACGGGAGCCAACGCCACCACCGGACAAGCGTCCCGCGCACACATCTTCAGATCCAAGAGTGTTGGGCATAGGTTTGAGGTTTGGCGCCGCATCACGCCGCAGCCCCTTGGGGCGAGATGATTCAGCGCGACGCGTTCTATTTCAGGCGGAACCTCAACCCGTTCCTGATTCAGGTGACGTCGATAAGAATTCCAAGCACCCGGCGGATCTCAGTGAGAATGGCCGATCCCACGTTGCCCCTCACAGACTCGACTCGTTCGATCGACACCGGTCGGACGTGTTGACACTGAGCGGCCGAATCGGCAGTGAGTCCGTTGTGGTCGTCCGCCGTGATGACAACCTCCGATCCGAAGCCGCGGAGTGTTTTGGTCACGGGAACGACCTGGACGACATTGGGAGATTCGTCAAGCACCGCTTGGGCTGTAACGACGACGGCCGGATGGCCGAACCCAGCTTCTCGACCAGATGGGACGCCGAAATCGAGGTTCACTACATCACCCGAGTTCAGCATCCAACCAGTCGATCTCGTCTTCGCTGAGCGGCGTGTTGAGCTGTTTTCCGATCTGCTCCTGACGCAGCCTACGGGCGGCAATCGCTACGGCCTCGCCAACCGTCGTCCCGAGGGCGTTTGCGAGTCGTTTTAACTCTTCGTGTGTCTTTCGATCGATACGGACACTCGTGCTTGGCATACAATGGAGTCTACCAGATTTGCATGCAATAGTGTTGGCACATTCTGTTTTCCAGGCCCGTCCAGCAACCTGGCCGCACCAGGAGAGCGCGGGACAACATCCCGCGCTCTCCTGTCACCCGGTTGGTGCTGGTCAGTACTGGATCGCCTCGACCTCTTCGAAGATCTCAATCCTGGGCTGGTTGGTGACACCGGCCCGGTGCATCGTCTCTTTGAGGTCGGCGTTGTCGACGAAGGCCCGGGCAGCCTCGGTTGTGTCGAAGCCGGCCACGACCGTGATGTTGTTGGGATCGTCGACGTTGCGGTTGATGCGGTGGAACAACGCACCTCCCTTGGCCGGCGGGAACTCGTCGAAGACGGCCTTCCAGCGGTCGTAGTCCTCGACCTCGTGGTTGATGGCGAGCATCTGCATGCTTTTCTCCTTCCTGACCCGTTTCCGGATCCTGCTCGTACGTCGCGGCCTGGTTGCCGCTTCAGCCGGCGAACAGCTCCTCACCAAGGAACTGTTCGATGCCGCGTGGCCGGAACCCGGTCAGCGTCTCGGTGATCGGCTGCGGATCACCTAGATAGGTTGTCGCCTGGAAATAGTCGAAGAGCTCGGCGTAGGCGTCCTTGTGCGCCTCGCTCAACGGGAACCCCGCCACATACTCCCGGCTCGACACCGGCGCCTGCTGATAGGCCACCGGTCGACCGAGCACCGATGTGGCGGCTTCGGCGATCTGGTGGCCGGTGATCCCGCCGGGGATGTGGATGTCGAATCCACGGTTGGCCGGGCCCCGGTCGAAGAACGCCACCGCAGCAGTGACGATGTCCTCGACGTCGGTCGCCGCCCACAACATGTCCCCGGCCCAGGGCATGCTCACCACTCCCTGGTCGATGTAATCGCGGGCCGCCCACAGGTTCTGGAGGAACCACGCCGGCCGCAGAATGGTGTACCCGGCTCCCGAATCGGCAAGTCGCCGTTCGATCGGCGTCTTGTTGTCGAGGAGCCGTGCCCCGGTATCGCCCCGGTCGGCCCCGACCGCAGTGTGCATGACGATGTGCGCCACGTCGTGCTTGAGGACGGCGTCGAGGACGTTGGCAGCGACGGTCCGCTCGGTGGCGTAGAGGTCGTCGCCTCCCTCCATCGGCGTGAGGTACACACCGTCGGCTCCCTCCAGAGCGTCGAGTGCCTGCTGGGGGTCGGTCAGGTCGGCTGCGACCGCGTCGACGCTACCTTCCCACTCCCCCGGATGCCGACAGATCGCCCGTACCTGGCTGCCGCTCGCCACCAGGCGCCGCACCAGTCGCCCACCGATCGTCCCCGTTGCCCCTATAACTGCGATGGTTCCCATGTGCATCCTTTCCGCCTTCGTGTCTCGACTTTCGAACCACATCGGCTATCATCTTGTATCGCACTATCTACTTTCCGATAATACGAATCTCGATTATTCGCTTTCGAACTATATACTAGAGGAGACGATGAGTCAACCCCCCACTCTCCCAGGCGGCCGCAACGACCCCGGCCTACGGGCCTGGCGCGCGCTGATGGAACTCCACATGGAGCTCACCTCGCTCTTCGACACCGAATTCCGGGACCAATGCGACATCGACATTTCGACCTACGACGCTCTGCTCCACGTCTATGAGTCAGGACCGGAAGGGATCCGCATGACCGACCTCTCCGAGAGACTGTTGGTCAGCAAGTCTGGACTCACCACCATCATCGACCGCCTCGAGAGACGGGGCCTACTCCGGCGGGTCCCCGACCCCGACGACCGGCGAGCGATTCGCATCGCCATCACCGACGAGGGATACGCCCTGTTCCGGTCGGCGGCCAAGGTCCACATGGCCAGCGTCGAAGACAACTTCTCGAGCCACATCACGGACGATGAAGCCCACATGATCATCGACATCGTCGATCGGATCCGCGCAGACGACTGACCCTGGCTACGTCCGAGCCGCAGACAACGCCATGTCACGGGCTCGACGAGTGGGCCCGGCTTATCCGGTTCGGGCGAAGAAGTCGACCAACGCCTCTACCACTGCCGCTGGATGCTCGGCATGGAAAACGTGTCCGGTCCTTTCGAAGATGAGCAGCTCGGAGTTGGGGGCGCGGCGGGCTATGGATCGGGCATTGTCGGTCGGGACCAACCGGTCGCTGTCACCGGCCATGACCAGCAGTGGCACTTCGAGTGTCGCCAACCGATCCGAGGCATCGAACGACCTCATCGCCTGCGAGCTACGACCCAGTTCCTCGAGCGAATGAGGGTACGTTTGCTTGCTCCGCAGGAACCACTCCCCCACCTCGGGGTAGTGACGCAGGGTGTCGGGGTGGAATCCGATACCGAGCACTGCCTCCCTATCGGCGTCGGTGGCGTCAAGCGCCACGGATTTGCTCAGGATGGAGCCAACCTCCGGACCGGGACGGATGGCGTCTGGCCCGCCGTGGCCGGCGCAGGCCAGAACCAGGCTCAGGATCCGGTCGGGCCGACTGAGCGCCAACTCCTGGGCGACGTAGCCGCCCATCGAACCACCCAGCACGTGGGCTCTTTTTCCCAGGAAGTCGAAGAGGCCGAGGACGTCCCCCGCCATTCGCTGCGCGCTCCGCACCCCGTCGTCTTCGTGCATCACGGTGCGGCCGCTGCCCCTCTTATCGGGGCGCAGCACTCGATGGCGCTCGGCCAGGGCGGGAGCGATCGGGTCCCACACCTCGGCCGTGCTGGCCGAGCCCCCGATGAGAACGACGGGAGGCCCCTCGCCCTCGTCGAGATAGAAGACGTCGATCCGACCGTGGTTTTCCAACCTGGCGTACGCCATCAGCCACCGGACCCAAAACTAGTCCTTACAACGGGGACTGCAGCGTCGCCGGTCACCTCGTTCCGGCGCTCGGCTTACGAACGGTGGATCTGGATGCCCCGACCCCTGACGGGGAGTCCATCTGATGGATAGGCCGGCCCGCCGTAGACCAGCGACCCACCCGGGGCCCTGACTGTGATCCAGAACAGATCGCGGTCGGATGTGGCCAGACGTTCGTCCGTCGCCACCACGTCGAAGCTGAAGCCGGCTTCTCCATTCAGGCGCGCCGTGCCCGAGAAACGTGCGATACCGTCGACGATCCGCAGGTCACGCAGAGAAGTGGCGTGCAGGTTGAAGCCACGTCCGGCCTGCAGCTCCAGATTGCCGGCCACGGTTCCCGATCGGGTCCAGCGGGCCACGAATCCGAAGGTGGCCTTGGGTGAGGCTTCGGGCTGGCCCGGCAACGATCCGACCGGAGAGCTGACCCACCCTCCCCCGGTGAGGAAGGTGTCGGGGTCGAACACGAACACGGTGCCGATCTGGGCCGTGTCGGAGCCGCCGTCGTCGTCGGTGACCGTGACCGCGACCGGGTAGGTTCCCGGTACCTGATACTGATGGGACGCCGTGGCGTTGCCGGCACCGCCCGACTCGCTCACCGCTCCCGGCGACGAAGAACCGTCTCCCCAATTGAAAGTGGCGACATGGGTGTCTTCGAATCCGGCGTCGGTGAAGTCCGCAGAGGCAGTGACCCCTGTCGCCAGGGACGAGAGGGTCGGTACTCCGGATGTCGATGTGATCACCGGTGCAAGGTTCGTGACCGTGACCGTGAACCCGTCGTTGACAGTGAGCAGGCCGTCGTCGGCCGTGACCACCGTCGGTCGATCATCGGCGTCGTCGGGCTCCAAGCGCGACCATCTCCACGAGCCGTCTCCGTTGTCGACGAAGCCGGCGCAGAAACCCGAGCAGCTCAGATCGAGAGGGTCCCCGTCCGGATCCGAGAACGATCCCGAGGTGGAGGCCATAGACCCCTCGGGGACGATCACGTCGGAAGCTCCCGACTCCACCTGGGGAGGATCGTTGATCTGTTCGAAGGTCACAGGGCCAAAGTGCACACCGGCCTGGGAGAAGGCGTACAGGGCGAACCCGCCTGTCGGGAAGGTTCCGGTCTGATCGAACTCGAGCTGGTCGTTGACCCACAACCGGAGGCGGTCGGTCTCGTACTCGATGACGAAGTGATAGGTGGAGCCGTTCACCCACCCTGCGTCTCCGAGGTTGGACCCCCGTGCCAACTCCTCCACCGCTGCTCCCCCTCCCACCGAAGCGTGGCTCCACAACTCCCCCCATAGGGGGACTCCGTTGATCCGGGTCAGGGCCAGTCCCGGCGTGCCCTGGACCGGATCCGGCAAGTCGAACCAGCTAATCGACTGGGCCGCCTTGCGCCAGTCGACCAGCAGATAGTCGGCGCCCGGGTTGGTGATGTCACCGGGGTCGTATCCAAGCGCCAGGCCGAAGAAGTCGTCGTCGAAACCGTCCGGCATGGTGAAATCGACCGTGATCAGGTAGTCGTCGGCCGGGTGGCCGCTGGCGAAGAAGGTGGGTGCACCGTTGACCACCTGGGTGACCACCTCGTTGCCGGACTGAACCTGCCACTCCCCCGGCTGGGTGTACACACCGGCGGGTGCCGGGGCAGACTCCCCGGTCCAGCCAGAGAGATCAACTGGGCCGGCAGCCAGGGCCGGGGCGGCCAGCGCCATCGTGACCAGGGCGGTCAGGATCACATATCTTCGCATTGTCGACCCTCGCGCCCCACGGGCCTTACTCTCAGTGGCAGACTACCACTCAGCGTGAGGACGCAAGGGGGGAGTTCTGTAACTCCCCGCCCCCGCTCCAGCGCCGACATGCAACTAGAGGCAGGACCCGGTCAGTTACCAGATCAGTGGCGGTGGCGCCACCGTGTTGATAGGTCCGGACGGGTCGGCCTGATCACCGACTTCAGCCTGGCGCCCCCACCCTGGCGACAGACGACCCGGTCTCGCTCAGGGACCGGACGGACACGGTGCGGCCAACAAATGCCCTCCCGGAGTCGTGAAGTCGGTGAACCGGCACCCGTAGTCGTCCTCCGCCACGACCGAGGGGTCGACCACGATGTCGCCGGCGGGTTTGACGCCGTTCTGAACCCAATTCACCAGGTCTGCGAAAGCCGTCGCCAGTTCGGTGGGAGTGAAACCGCAATGATTCACCCCGCGTATCGCCCTCTGCACCAGGAGATCGCTTCTACCGGCTCGCTGCACCTCTCCCGCGTAGACCACTTCGTTGAGGAAGGGCACGAACAAGTCACCCAGGTTGTGGAGTGTCAGCACCGGAACACGGATGTCCCCTCGCACCACCGGTATCGGATTAAGTGTCTCGGACCGACGCAACCAGGGGGCGGCATCGACCCGCACGATCTGGTCGTTCAACTGCTGCTCGGCGGTCGAGATCGTCGGATCGAGGTCCATCTGATATTGGGCATCCCGGTTGTCCGGGACCGTCCCGGGCTTGCCCGCCACGGTTCCGTCGCTGACACCGAGGTCGAACAGGAAGTTGCCGGCTCCGGACGCAAAGGCGGGGAATGTGTTCCAGAAGTACCAGGCCTGGTCGAAATTGGGACGGTCTCCGCCCGAACGCAGCTCGACCAGCTGCTTGAAAGCCTGGCCGGTCGGGTTCAGGGCGAGAGGCCACCCTCCGGGGGTCGACTCCAGGTTGGCCTTGATGGCCGGCACGTCCGTCCCTATGTAGGTGGCCCCATCGGTGACGGGAAAGCGCGACTTGCCCAAGCCGAGCTGCTGGGCGGCCACGTTGAAGTCCAGGAAGTAGTCGAACAGCTCATAATCTCCCAGGACTCCGCACACGGCCAGGGCTCCGTCGTAGGTCTGGGGGTACTGCTCGATAGAGCGTGCGGTCACGTGGCCACCCATCGACCCACCGGTCATGTAGGTGGTTTCAGGATGACCGAACTGCTGGCCGAACAAGCGGACCAGCGCCTTTGTATCCCTTACACCGTCACCCACGTTGTAGTCGTTGGAGGAGAAGCTCGACGCCGCCCAGGCGAAGCCGTTGGCGAGGAGGTAGGGGCGCAGCGGGTGATTGTCCACCGTGAGCTCCAGGCCCGTTCCTCTGTAGCCATGGGCCCACATCACCAGGGACCCGTTCCAGTTGGCGGGCACCTCGATGCGATAGCCCGCGCCCTGGTTCACTCCCCACACCCTGGTGGTGTCTTCGAATCCGGGAAGAGGATCGAAGGGAAGCTTGGCTTGATCGACGAACCAGGCCGGTTCGGGTTGAGGGGGCCCGTTGGGACCCCAACCGGTTCCGAGAGCCGAAACCGGGCCTAGGGTCAGGACCAGCAGGGCAACAACGGCCGTGACGATCGATATGCGTCGCATTCTTCTCCCTCAGCTTCTCTCTCCCAACCGTACTCTTCGACCCGAGAGTGTGGGCGGGTGCCCCAGCGGGTCACCGGGCATAGGTTTGAGGTCTGGCGCCGCATCACCCTTGCAGCCTCCCAAGGGGAGGGAGAATCCGAGCGCGAAACTGACCCGACTCGCAGGATGGACGTCAGTTTCGCACCGCGCCGCCGGCCGACCGATTTCGCCCGGTAGTTACGGGCTGTTCGCCCAGTGACGTTCTGATACGGCGCTACACATTCGATTTCCCGGGTCGCTGAGGACTACGGTCTTCCACACCTCCCGCATCATGATGCTATTATGCTGTTATGCCGAAGACGCGAACCACCCTCACCATCGACGAAGACGTACTGAGGGCCGTCAAGATACGGGCTGCGCGAATAGGCAAGGGCGAAAGCGAAGTGATCGAGGAAGCGGTCCGCAAGGATCTCGGTCTCGACCTGATGGAGCGACTGTGGGCCAGGAACGACATGGCAGAGGGCGAAGCCATGAACCTGGCCCTTGAGGCGCAACGGAATGCACGCCGAGAAGCCAGGCGTTGAGGGCGGTTTTCGACCCCAATGTGATCATCTCAGCCGCCCTGTCACCGCGCGGCGCGCCGGGAAGGCTCTTTCGGCACTGGCTTGAGGGCGCCTATGACGTCGTCGTCTCACCATTGCTCCTGCAAGAACTTCGCCGGGCCCTGAGCCACCCCAAGCTCGCCGACCGGATCCCACCCCAGGATGCCGAAGGGCTGGTCGCACTTCTGGCTCGGGCAGCCACTCTCACACAGGACCCGGACCGACCCCCTCAAGTTTCGGCGCCTGATCCCGACGACGACTACCTGATCGCGCTGGCAGCTCAGTCACAATCGATCCTCATCTCCGGCGACAAGGACCTACTCGAGCTGGCCGGACGAATTCCCGTCTACTCCCCCGCCGAGGCTCTCGACCTGATCGAGAATCGAGCTCAGTGAAGTTCTGACTTCGAGGCCCGTTCAGCAACCCATGGCGTCCCGAAGGAGTCCGCAACCGCGGCTAGCCGATCGGCATCTAGCTGCACGACGCGTCTACGAACCGCCGACCTGGGAAGAGTATGGATGTTGCCAAGATTCACGACACACTTGGTGGGCCCACCATCGACCTGGGGAGTCAGCTCGAGTTCCGACACGAGATCTCGACGGGTGCGCATCAGGGCAGCCACCACCACAGATCCGATCCGGTCGGCAACAGGATCACGGGTCAACACCAGCACCGGCCCGTCACCACCGGGAATCTTGGCGAACCACACCTCACCCCGTCGCATCGGCCCAATCCGACCAATCCTCCGCCGGCCCCCAATCCGCAATCTCGGCCAGGCTCGACTCCCCACGTCAGAGGGGACTCTTGATCCAGGCCTCGATCTCCGACTCGGCACGCAGTTTGACCAGATGACGGTGCAGCGCCTCCCGGAGTAGCTCTGAACGATCGATACCCAACCGATCCGCCCACAGACGAGCCTCCTCCGCCTCGTCCTCGTCAACCCTGAAGCTGAACATCGTCATACAGAATATTCCAGCCGTATGACAAGGTTCGGCACCCCGATTTGGCCTGTCGTTACCGGGCTCGACGCTCAGTCACCTTCTATTTCCAGGTGACCGGCGTTCCCGGGCTGGGGCATTCGCCCGGAGCCAATCGCTTCGATGACCATCGCTGGAGAGACTGCCGGCTCGCCCCCATCACACCCCCACCGACAGGGCAAGGAGGATCTGACCCCCGTAGTAGAGCGGCAGGCCGATCATGGTGTTGGCGAACGATCGGAGTGACGAACCGATCTCTGGCCACGAACAGGTCCGAGAGATAGAACAGCCCGGCACCCGCCGCGACCAGCAGGGTGCGGCCGGCACCGCTCACCCCGACCGCCAGGGAAACCATGACACTGATCACCACGACGTAGGCAAGCACCGGCGTACGCATGTCACCTTCGACATGTGGGCGCAGCCACCGGGTCACAACCAGCGCCGCCAGGAGCGCAGCCGCCGCGCAACCAGCCACCACGGCACCGAGATGTCGGCGTCGAGGAAAGCCACCGCGTAGGCCACATGGGCCAGGAGAAAAGAGACCAGGCCGATGCGGAACTGCGCCGAGCCCCGAACATCAGGAGCACATCCCCGATCAGCGACAGGCCCAGCCCGAGCAGAATCCGTCTCCCGTAGGAGCCGTCGAGCCCTCCAGAGCCCAGGGCGACAACGACGAATCCCACCGAGGCAGTGGGCTTGGCGATGTACAACAACGCCCCACGCTCGGTTCTGACCGCCGCAATTGCCCCCGCCAGACCCGCCAGAGTGGCGGCCAGACCCGAGACGATGCCGGGATTCATCGGGACCCCCATATCGACACTTCGAATATCCGTCTGAGGTTCGACGAAGAGCATACGACGCAATCGATGGTGTGGATCTGAAGACTCGTGGGGCGGTCGAGCTCACCCAGCTCCCGCTCCGCTCTCGGACGAGACCGGATGTCCGGAGGTGTGCCATGAAGCGATCAAGAACCTCGTCGCGATAGAGAAGGTCGTGACGCAGGGTCTCGATACTCGAGGTCGGGACTCGCCCTCCCAGCCTGCTCGATGACTGCAGCCGCCTGACGTTCCTGGCCCAGGGCGGCCCGGGCGGCAGCGACAGTGAGCAGGGCTTCGAGTCCGGAATCGTCCGCGGCGACGACGCTCTCGGCCAGCTCGGCCGCTTCGGTGTATTCACCGGCCATTAGGTGGGCGTTGGCGAGGATGGCGTCATGCCAGGTGGCGAACATGAGGCTGATTCGGATCGCCCTGCCAGATCGCACGACGGGCGGGCCTCCGTCGCCCGATTCCCGCCCACGAGGCCGACCAGCTCCGGGCCATCCTGAGACGAGCCCGGATGTCCGCCGAGGCGGCAGCGGAGTTCTGGGACCGGGTCCTGGCGCTGGTCCAGGAATACGGCCAGCTCCCCCGCTCGGGCGAGACCGTCTTCGCCTTAGTGGCCGGTCTCTACCCCAACGACTACCCGGCGCTCGAGGACGGCCCGGACGAGAGCGTCTGACCCGTCCCGCCCGTCTGTCCTTCGTACGCCTCCTACGCCGGCGAGGTGGCCAGCACGTCGGTCTCCAGTCGGGCGTAGCTGGTCTCCATCCCGTCGGTCATGCCCGTGGCCAGCACCGTGTCCCGGGTGGCGGCGTCGGAGTAAGTGATGACGATGCTCAGTAGCGTCCCACCCTCCACCGGAGTCAAGGTCATCTCGTTGATCGTCTCGGGGCCGTCGGTTCCGATCATCCGCTCGGTGGTTACCGCCCGGCGGGGTGGATCGGACGCCACCAGCTCACCGGTGAACCCGAACTGACCATCGCCGTCGGTCTCCGACCACTCGTATCGGTAGGAGTCACCCACCCGGGTCGCCACCTCGCACACCGGCATCGTCCACCCGTCAGGACCCAACAGCCAGCGCCGCATCAGATCGGCCCGATGGTGAGCCTCCCACACCTCCTCCACCGAGCCCCTGATGATCCGGCTCACCCTGACCTGGGTGTCGCTGAGGATCTGGGAGGCGGTGGCCAGTCCGGCGGCGAAGGCGGCCAGGTCGTCGAGGACGGCGTCCATCTGGCCCATCGCCAGGTTCATGCCCTCCTCCATCCCCATCTCCAGGAGCTGGGCGAGCTCTGTGGCCGAGTTGAAGTGGGTGGTGGTGGTTACCCGGGTCCCGGTGTCGGTGGAAGCGAAGCGGAAGCTCATGCGCATGGACGGCATGTCGGCGTTCTCGGTGCCGTCCGGGTTGGCGAACCCGTCACGCACCTCGAACGACCGGTGCGGCTGGACGTCGAGGAACACCCAGTAGCCACGGGACTGGTCGCCGTCGGGGCCGGTCATGACGTAATCCGACCGCCCACCGGTGAACATGTCGTGGCGGTAGAATGTGGCCGGGTAGGTGGGCGGGCCCCAGAACTTCTCCAGTTGACGGGGGTCGGCGTAGGCGTCCCACACTCGGGCCACCGGGTGGGGAAAGTCGGCCGCCACGGTCATGGTGAGGGCGGCGGGGTCCTTGGTGACGGAGGTTACGGGCATGATGGGGGGCCTTTCGGTCGGGTTCGGTCAGTCTCGGTCGGCGAGCAGGGCGTCGAGGCGGGCAACCCGCGACCGCCACAACTCCTCGTAGGCGTCGAGGAGGGCCTGAGCCTGGGCGATCGTCTCGGGGTTGCCCCTCACGATTCGTTCCCGCCCTTGGGGATGCTTGGTCACCAGTCCTGCTCCTTCCAGCACGGCGACGTGCTTTTGCACCGCCGCCCACGACATGTCGTAGGAGCCGGCCAGCTGCGACACCGTCGCCTCCCCGCTCAGGGTGCGGCGAATGATGTCGCGACGGGTGCTGTCGGCCAGGGCCCGGAAGATCCGGTTGACCTCCTCATCCGTCAATTCGCCGGCAAGCTGATCTACAACCATATGGTTGTATATTGACCCAAGACGGGACAGTTGTCAAGAGTCGGATACCAGACCCAGCCAGGTCCTGGTTTCCTGTCACAGCCACCCCATAGGGCCCCTGGAATCGATCCGAGGCGGTGACCATGGACGCTGCCACCCAGGCGTGGCTCGATCAGGAGGATGCGCTGGTGACCGACGTCATCCGTCGGCACGGCTGGTTCATCCAGTACGTCGGTGGAGCGCTGTGCAGCCGTCCGGACTGTGAGTGCTCCCGGGAAGATGGCTCCGCCTCGTCGGAGGCATGGGTCCGGATGTTGGTGAGCTGCTTGGCCTTGGCCGGGTCGGCGAAGGTGTCTCCGATCTCGACCTCGGGGAACCCTCCCACGACGAAGAGATCACCGGCTCCCCTCTCGCCCACATCGGTCCTCCCCAGCCCCGAGAACCCCATCAGTTGGGCGAGCCGACGCTCGACGGGCGGCTCCTCGTCGCCCCAGTGGCTCAGGGCCGCGTGCTGCCCCGTCTCAGCACCCCAGCTCTGGTAAGCGGCGCTGCACGCCGGTCCAGGCGGTCCGGTCCACGGCGGCGAGCATGGGGGTGATTGCAGAGAACGGCTCCGGCGGGAGTATCTGCATGAGGAACCTGACCATTCCCTCTCGATCCTGACTCGTCAGGGCGTTCTATTTCCCGGCGATCCGGGACGGTCTCGCAGCCCTAGAAGCAGAGGTCAGGACTGAGGTTGTGATTGCATGATATCATGATATCATGCAATCATGACCAAGCAGACAACGGTTCGCCTACCAGACGACCTGGCCGATGACGTCGAGACCGTGGCGCGTGTGGAGGGCAGAAGTGTCAATGCCCTGATCGTCGACGCCCTCAAGAACGAGATCGAGCGAGTCCGCAGTGACAAAGACTTCACCAGTCGGGCGAAGGAGCTCCTCGAACGGGACAAGGAGCTCTTGGAACGTCTCGCCAGGTGACCCGGTATCTGACTCTCGGGGAGTGCTTCTGGTTGGCTGACCAGGTAACCGGGATCGATGCCGAAGTCCTGATCAAGGCATCGAGAGGAGACCTGGCCGAGTCGGCCCTCCATGCACCCCAGGCCGAATTCGGCGATAAAGAGTTCTATCCCGACATCTACGAAAAAGCAGCAGTGCTTGTCTGCCGGCTGACATGGAATCACCCTCTTCCGGACGGAAACAAGCGGGCCGCTTGGGTAGCTCTCGTTATGTTCGTCGATTTGAACGGTGGCACCTGGGACCCCGACCCACCCGTGGTTGACGAAGCTGAACAAGCCATGCTGGCGATCGCTGCGGGCGAAGTTGACGAGGGATGGGTTGCGCGGTGGCTCCATGACCGAGTCCGATTCGACGTCCAATAGGCAAGTTCCTCTGACACCACTCCTCCGGCCGGCCGATTCGGCCCGCGGATCACTGGCTGTCAATTCAGTGACGTTCCCTTTCCAGGTCGCGCCGCCCGCGGGTCAGCCGATCTCTCGAGGCCCCAGGTCCTGAACCTGCTCAGAGTCAAAATGGTTTCGAGTGAAGACTCAGCTTGCGCTCAATTGCGGTCGCCGCAACAAGGGGGCTGTTCAGCCGAACGCCGCGATAACTCTCCACAGGTAGTCGATTGCCTCCTGGGTGCTCATGGCGCTCCCCTCGTCCAGCGCCCTCTGGTACACCACCTCACCGAGGACAGCGCGTGCCGCCTCCAGGTCGGCGGTCTCGCTGTCCAGGAGCGGGGACCTGCCCCCCGTCTCTGCCTCCAACGCTTCGGCGGCACCGGTGAGACGGACGGATTCAAGGTGATTGCCGATCCTGGACTGGATATTGGCGATGGCCCGGACGTTCGCGGCGATGATGGGCAGGTTCATCGTCTGGGTCGCCAGTCGCAGTGCCTCCTGGATCCGAGCCTTTCCCCGATCGAAATCCCCCAGGGCGATGTGGGCCTGACCGAGAGCTTCCAGGGCCCAGGCGGTGTGGAGAGGATCTTGGGTCTCCCGAAACACCTCCAGGACCCGCTCCAGGTCCGCAACCGCTTCCTCGAGCCGTCCTTCGACGGTGGCGTGCAAGGCGAAGGACATCTCATTTCGAGCGATCAGGTTCGACAACCCGGCCTTCCTGGCGGCATCGAGGCTGGCCTCGAACCGCTTCTCCCCCTCGGCGAGGTCACCTCTCAGATTGGCCGAAAAGGCATAGTCGTACAACCCTTCGGCTATCGCCTCCTCGTCGCCGAGCGCCCGATAGATGCCCAGGGCTCGTTCGTAGGCTCGTTCGGTTCCTTCCGTATCGGACAACCAGTACAGAAGACCACCCAGAGCCGTGTATCCCTTGCCTAGCGCCATCGATTCGGTGTTGTGCTCGCCGGCCAGAAGCGACTCCAGCCAATCCCGCCCCTCCCGCAGGTAGCCGCGGTCGAACCAGTACCTCCAGATGCTGGAGGCGAGCCGCAGGCCGTCCTCCTCCAAGCCGGAGTCGAGGGCGGTGCGCAGCGCCCGTCGCAGGTTGGCGTGTTCTCGGTCCAGACGTTCCAGCCAATCCACATGGGACGCGGACATCAGGTGCGTCCCGGCCAGCTCGGCCAGGTCGCGGTAGTAGCGAAGATGCCTCTTGGCCTGAGTCGTCCAGTCCTCAGTCTCCCTCAGGAGGCTCAGGGCATGGTCGCGAATGGTTTCCAGCATCTCGAACCGAGCCGGTGCGGCAGTCGGGATCCGGCGTATGAGGCTGTGGCCCTCCAACGACGCGATGCCCTCGAGAGTGTCGATCCCCACCTCTCCGGCGGGGTTGCACACGGATTCGGCGGCCTCGATCGTGTGTCCCCCGACGAAGATCGACAGCCGCCTGAACAGGGCCTTTTCGCTCGGGCTCAACAGCTCATAGCTCCAACCGATCAGTCGCTCGAGAGTCTGGTGTCGCAGGGGGCGATTGGTCTCACCAGTCGGGAGCACGGGCAGGTGCTGGTCGAGCCTTTCGAGGATCTCGTCGACATCGAGAATCCGGACACGACTGGCCGCCAATTCGATGGCCAGGGGCAGGCCATCGAGCCGTCGACAGATTTCGGACACGGTGTCGGCGTTGTGGGCGTTCAGTGAGAAGTCAGGCCGCACTGTCCGGGCCCGTTCGACGAAGAGCGAAACGGCGCCCGCTTCGGCCACCTGGTCGACATCTCCTGCGGCAGCGGACTCGGGCACACCGAGAGGGGGAACGGGGAAGACCTGCTCGCCATACAGACTCAAGCCCGAGCGGCTGGTGACCACGACCTTGAGGTGCTGGGCCGTGTCGATCAGCCTCATGACCAGGTCCGCTCCGGGCAGGAGATGTTCGAAGTTGTCGAGGATCACCAGGATCTCACGACCCGACAGGTGGTCTTGTAGGATCTCGATAGCCGGTCGATGCGATTTGGTCGACAGACCGAGGGCGCTCGTCACTGCCAGCTCCAGCTGGTCGGCGTCATCCAGTGGTGCCAGGTCCACGAACCAGACCCCGTCACTGAATTGGGCCGCGGCCTGTCGCCCAACCTCGACCGCCAGGCTCGTTTTCCCGGTTCCTCCGGGTCCGGTCAGGGTGATCAGCCTGCTCTGAGCGAGGAGTGCGAGCAGCGCCTCGATCTCGGCTTGGCGGCCGACGAAGCTGGTCAGGCGGGACGGCACGTGGATGCCGCCGACCTCGGCTGTGCGGGGCGGAGAGAAGTCAGCCGCCAGGCCGTCCACCACCACCTCGAACAGCCGCTCGGATCGCTCCAGACCTTTCAGGCGGTACTCGCCCAGATCCCGAACCCTGACACCCTCCGGAAGGGCGTGCTCGCTGAGCACCCGGGTGGCGTCGGAGAGGAGGATCTGACCGCCGTGAGCGGCCGAGGAGACCCTGGCGGCCCGGTTGATGTCGATGCCGACGTAGTCGTCAGCACCCCGTATCCCCTCCCCGGTGTGAAGCCCGATACGGACGCGGACCTCGGCCGATGCGGGCCAATCTGCGTCCGCTATCGCCTTCTGGGTCGAGACGGCGGCCAACACCGCCGACGGAGCGCTCTCGAAGGCCACCATGAAGCTGTCGCCCTCCGTGCCCCGTTCGACGCCCCCGAAACGCGGAAAGACCTCACGGAGGAGACGGTTGTGATGCTCGATCAACTCCTGATACGTGCCGGTGCCGAGCCGCTCGAGCAGGGGTGTCGACCCCTCGATGTCCGAGAACAGGAAGGTTATGGTCCCGCTGGGAAGCTCCCGCCCTGGCTCCGTCATACGGCACGGACAATACAAAGGGTCAGATCGATCACCGGCGGCATCGGGGAGGATCCCCTAGGCCGACGCTCCATCCCCCGACGACGAGTCCGACCTGCTTCGAGGCCCGTTCAGCAACCCATGGCGTCCCGAAGGACTCCGCAACCGCGGCTAGCCGATCGGCATCTAGCTGCACGACGCGTCTACGAACCGCCGACCTGGGAAGAGTATGGATGTTGCCAAGATTCACGACACACTCGGTGGGCCCACCATCGACCTGGGGAGTCAGCTCGAGTTCCGACACGAGATCTCGACGGGTGCGCATCAGGGCAGCCACCACCACAGATCCGATCCGGTCGGCAACAGGATCACGGGTCAACACCAGCACCGGCCCGTCACCACCGGGAGTCTTGGCGAACCACACCTCACCCCGTTGCATCGGCCCAATCCGACCAATCCTCCGCCGGCCCCCAATCCGCAATCTCGGCCAGGCTCGACTCCCCACGTCAGAGGGGACTCTTGATCCAGGCCTCGATCTCCGACTCGGCACGCAGTTTGACCAGATGACGGTGCAGCGCCTCCCGGAGTAGCTCTGAACGATCGATACCCAACCGATCCGCCCACAGACGAGCCTCCTCCGCCTCGTCCTCGTCAACCCTGAAGCTGAACATCGTCATACAGAATATTCCAGCCGTATGACAAGGTTCGGCAGCTTCGAGTGGGCTCTATCATTCACGCCTTCTCGGTCCCCACACGTTCCACCTCCAGGCGCGTCGTACGCTGGTCAGCCGATCTCTCGAAGCCGGAGTCCACGAACCCTCTCAAAGTCAGACCGATTTCGGGTGAAGAGACTCAACTTGTGCTCTATGGCGGTAGCCGCAATGAGCGCATCGGGCAGGCGTATTGGAGTCTCACGCCGAAGTCGGCCGGCGTGCTCAGCAATAGGGCGGTCCACATCGAGCTCACGGAAGGGAGCAAGCAGGACCCGAACCTCCTCACTAGCCGAGTTCCCTGCGAATAGCTCAGCCCTTGTGACAACCGAGTAGTTGATCCTGTGCGATTTTGGACTCAATCGCCTAGCACCCCTCAGGTGATCGACGAACACATCGGTGTCAACAAGGAAGTCAGCCACGGTCCCACTCGTCTCTGGAGGGGACTTCGAAGTCTTTGGCGACTCCGAAAGTCGCCGCCAGAGCGTCTTCCGGATCGGCCTGTTCGTCCAAGTAGCCGTCCAGAGCCCTACGAATGACTTCCGCCATTGAGACCCCCTCAGCCGAGGCCAGCTCCTGGATACGGCGCTTCTGCTCGTCTGTCAGATAGATCTGAGTTCTCGTCGACATACAGCGCAGTATACAGCGCTGTATGTCCAACTTCCAGGTCAGGCCGGAGAGCGCTTCACCTACGTCGAATCGATCGAGCGAAGGCGACCTTCTCAACATCGTGCACCGAATCCGCCCCCGTCGACTGACCCCACGCCGCGCAAGGGGCGTACACCGGACGGAACCAGAACGTGTTCAGAAACCCCGGCGTGATCCGACCGGGTCGGCACGACTGAACACGAAAGACAAACAGAGCAGCAACCGTCCCTGGGGATTCGCCGAGGCCCCGGAGCTGCTGGGTTCGCCACATTTGAGAGTCCCCAGGAGAGCGCATGGTGAGGCTCTACGCCATCAGATCTCAATCCGGTCGTTCGGCCGCGGCCAGGGCGCGTTCGATGCGCCGGTCGGGGATGAGCCAGATCAGGGCAACCAGGACGTAGATGCCGCCGGCGATAGCCGGATGGAGGAACGCCGAGGGGATGGCCACGGCGTAGAGGGCGGGTGACACCTTCCCCTTCCAGTCCGAGCCGACCGCCCTCGCCAGAACCGAGTCGGGACCCTCCTGGGCCAGGATCCGACCCTGCAATATGTAGTAGGCGATGGCGGCCAGGAGCAGCACAACCCCGTAGGCGGCGGTGGGGGTGGCGGCGAAATGGTTCTCCCCCATCCACCCGGTCACGAACGGAACCAAAGACAGCCAGAAGAGCAGATGCATGTTGGCCCACAGGATCGCCCCGCTCACCCGATGGGTCGCCGCCAGCATGTGATGGTGGTTGTTCCAGTAGATGGCCAGATAGACGAAGCTGAGCACATAGCCCACCAGCACCGGCCACAGGTCCCGCAGCGCCGAGAGGCTCGGCCCGTCGGGCACCGCCAGCTCCAGCACCATGATCGTGATCACGATGGCGAGCACCGCGTCGCTGAACGCTTCCAGCCTGTTCTTCTCCATGCTGGGCCCAAGTATCCCCGCAATCGCAAGCCGGCGCATCCGCGGGGCCTTCCGGCGGTGGGCCATGTCGAGCCCGTCCCTTCGCCAACGGAGTGTGGCCTGTGAGAGGATGTGCGCACGATGAGAACACTGGGCAACATCCTCTGGTTCGTCCTGGCGGGCTTGTGGCTGGCGATCGGGTACGCCGTCGCAGGGCTCCTCAACCTCATCACCATCATCGGCATCCCCTTCGGGATCCAGGCGTTCAAGCTGGGCGGCTATGCGCTCTGGCCCTTCGGTCGGGCGGTGGTGCGGAGGCCCGATGCCGACGTCGCCATCTCGACCCTCGGCAATGTCGTCTGGTTCTTCCTGGGGGGCTGGTTCCTCGTCCTCATGCATCTCCTCACTGGCCTGTTGCTGATGCTGACCATCGTCGGGATCCCCCTGGGAATCGCCAACATCAAGATGGCGGGCCTCGCATTGGCGCCCTTTGGCAAGCAGATCGTGCCGCTATCGAGTCTTCAGGCGAGCCCGGTTGGCAGCGTCGTCGTTTCCTCCGTCCCGATGCTCGAGGACGAGACCCCTCGCCAACTCGGTGGAGGCTGAAAATAGCCACTCCTCCGGTCGTTACCCCAGAGGATTGATGGCGCCCTCAGCCAGGCATCTCCTACCCCACGCCCCGACTCAGCGCCCCAGCTCTGGTATTCGACGCTGCATGCCGGTCCAGGCCGTCGGGTCCATGCCGGCCAGCATCCCGGTCAAAGCTGCGAGCGGCTCGGGCGGGAGTATCTGCATGAGGAACCTGACCATGCCCTCTCGATCCTGATTCGTCTGGCCTCGATACATCCAACCCACCATCTCGGCCATCAGCTTCGGCTCGATCATCCCCGCCATCGCCCCGGCCATTTCGGCCTGTTCGGGGATGTCGAACTCCGCCTCGAACTTGGGCAGGAGCAGCTCGTTCTCCTTGGTGATATGAAGCCGCATGTGCTCGTGAAGAGCGACCGCCTGGCGCCATAGGAGCTCGGCGTGATCCTTGCGACCGCCGTTCTCCCCTTGTTTCAGACCCTTCAGGGCCCGATCGATGTCACGGAAGACGTACATGTCCGAATCGTCGTGATCGAACGTGTACGTCTCCGCCACGAAGGGGTGTCGGGCATCCAGGGCCGGGAACAGCACGTCCTCTTCGGCGCGCTCATGCACCTTGATCATCTTGTTGAACCACGACATGCGATTGGCGAACTCAGAGATCTCCTCCGCCGAATCCCGGTTCAGCTCCTTGGCCTCTTCTTCGAAGTTCTGCACCTCGCGCAAGATGGCGTCGTGTACGTAGAGGTACATCTGCATAGGGCCTGACACGGAGCCTCCGGATCGTTAGATCCCGGAACGGTAGCCCCGACTGCTCGGTTGTGGTGCCTGAGAAGCGGTCCCGGAGGTCTTGCCAAACGGAAGGCGGTGGTTGCCGGTGCTTTCAGCTGAGTCGGCAGTCTCCCTCATCGGTATTTCCGACCGTTTTGGGTCTGACACAGCTTCCCCGCAGCCCTGCGGTCCCGAGGGGCCACCTCTCGAGGCGACCTAGATCGAGCAGGAGTTGACCGGCCGGGGATCTTGGAAGATCAGGTCTCGGGTTGTCATGGCCCCCGCTTCGGAAACGGCGTCTCCGTCTCCAACCAGGACCGGCGTTCAATACGTGCCGCCGTCGAGCGATACGGGTATTTGCCCGATTGCTGAAGACGGCCTGCTCGCCGACCCAATCGCCTATGAGAGCTCGCAATCCAAATTTGGTCGAGACGGTCTGCGATAGCTTCGCCGTCGATCCCGATCGGCCGGTCGGCCGTCCGGTTTGGCTCTGCGTCAACAACGCCGATCAGCGACATCACCTAGCTCGAGTTGCCGCGGCCGATGTCGTCGAGCCGGTTCCATTCCCGAGACCAGTGGTCGGACGCGCCCCCGGAGATGGAACGGGCCATCCGACCCTACACAGAGCGGATGGCTGCGGTCAGGGTGGAAACAACGGGAGGAGAACGAATGACGCGAGAGACTCAGACCCCCTTCACGGTCGTGGAACGTGACGACCTCAGGCCCACCTGCCCGTACTGCGATGAGGAGATCACGGAGGTCTATGCCAAGGCGCGCGGCTTCCCACTCGGGCAGGGGCGGACCTACATGTACTTCTGCCCTCACTGCCGCAAGGTGATCGGATTCGCCCAGGGTCGGGTCTTCTGAAACACCAGGACGGGAGAGGTCGTGCCATTCCAACCCGACCGTCGCCGGCTCACCAAGCAGACTCTCCTGCTGCTGACCATCAACGTGCTCCTCGCTCCGCCGCCCGTTGGTGGTTGGTGCGGCCCGGTGCGAGCGACTCCCGACAACATCGAGAGCCGGGACCACCTGCGCATCTGACTCAATCGATTCATCGATGATCTCTGAAGGTTCCCGGAGCGAACTCCGGGAACCCTGAAATGTGAACATCCCAACCGCGGTCCGCTTTGACTGTCCGCAGCGTCCGCGAGGTACCGAGTCGCGCTGACCGTCTAGGACGCGCAGGCGACACACCGACCGGCCGCAGGTCTGACCTCGAGCCGATCCTCTGGGATGACCCGACCGCAGTTGTCGCAAATGCCGTAGCTTCCTGCGTCGAGCTTGTCGAGGGCGTGGTCGATCTCGGTGATGGATGCCGCGATCGACCTGGCCGTGGCCGTGGTCGACAGCCTCTCCACCGCCTCGGTGGTCCCGTCTCCGATTCGTTTGCCGAAGGACACGGACGCAGTGGCCGTGGGAGGGGCGGTGAGGCGCTCCAGCTCTGCTTCCAGCTCGGCTCGACGCCTGGCCAGCAGATCCCTGATCTCCTCGAGGCGGCCCATCGTTCAAGCCTAGGTGGCGAGAACGCGAACCAAAGGCGCGAAATCTCACCGGAGTCGACCCGGAGGGTCCAGACCTGTTAGAAGTAACCCGACCGAGTTATTCGATTAATGTTGCACTGAGTTCTGGGCGGCTGACGGAGGCGATGACTTCAGCCTGGGTCGCCTCGACCGCCCCGAACTCGAGGGAGCCAGCATCCGGTGATGCCTTTCAGGGAGTGGGAACAACCCAAATAGGCGAAGTCGAACTCCGACCGCTCGCCCTACCACCACCTGAATAGGAGAACGACCATGTGGCTCGACTACTTCCTGGACCGCAACGAGCGGCTGGGTCCCGACGAGACGGCTTCGGTCGACGTTCGGCGCCGGCTCACCCATCGGGAGCTAAACACCCGCAGCCGGGCCCTGGCCCGCGGCCTGGCGCGGATCGGAATCGGAGCTGGGGACCGGGTGGGGATGCTGTCGCGTAACTCGGTCGACATGTTCGAGGCCTACATGGCCATATCCCGGGCCGGAGCGATCGCCGTCCCCTTCAACTTCCGCTGGACCCCACCCGAGATCCGTTACGCCGCCGATGACTCCGGCATCACCGCCTTGCTCTACGAGCCGGAGCCGTTCGAGACCCTGGGCAGCGCTTTCGACGACATGGACCTCAAGCTGAACGTGGCGCTGGGCTCGCTCGAGTATGAGCGCCTGGCGCTGGGACAGGGTGATGACGACCAGATCTCCCTGCCCGTCGGCGACCTGGACGATCCGTTCGCAATCCTGTATACGTCGGGCACCACCGGTCACCCCAAGGGCTCGATCGTACGCCAGCGAGCCCTCCGAGCCCAGTTCATGGGGATGGTCGACACCATCCGCATGGACCGCAACAGCCGCTTCATGCAGGGCACCCCCCTGTTCCATATCGGCATCACGGTCGCCACCAGCTTCCTCGCCGCCGGTGGTTCGACCGTCTTCTACCGGGACTTCGTCCCCAACGAGGTCCTCGACCTGATGGAGGGCGAGCGGGTCACCCACTTCATCACCGCCCCGACGGTGATCCAATTCCTGGTCCAGGGCGCCGACGTCCGCAGCCGCGATTTCAACAGCCTGCTGGAGATCGGCTACGGCGCCGCCCCGATGCGTCCCTCGGTCCTGAGCCAGGCCATGGAGGCGTTCGGCTGCAACTTCCGCCAGGTGTATGGGCTGACCGAGGGAGGCGGCGTGGTAACCAGCCTCGACCCGGCCGACCATTTCGACGAGGTCCTGCGCGACACCTCCGTCGGCCGACCCCTGATCGGCATCGAGGTCGCCGTCCGAGACACCGACGACGAATGGGTCGCGGCCACTGACTGGGGCGAGGTGTGCATCAAAGGCGAGAGCGTGATGACCGAGTACTGGGGGAAGCCCGAGGCCACCGAAAAGGCCATCACCGAAGGATGGCTGCGCACCGGCGACGTCGGGTGGATGGACGACCAGGGCTATCTGTACCTGGTCGATCGTCGCAACGACATGCTCATCACGGGCGGCGAGAACGTCTACCCGGCCGAGGTGGAGATGGCCGTCGACGCCGTCGACGGTGTGGAGGAGTCGGCCGTGATCGGAGTCCCCGACGAGAAGTGGGGCGAGGTCCCGATCGCTTTCGTGGTGCTCGAGGATGGCGCCGACCTGGACGAGGCCACCATCATCGAGGCCTGCAGCCAGCACCTCGCCCGCTACAAGGTCCCCAAGCAGGTCCGCTTCATCGACGAGCTGCCCAAGAACCAGCTGGGAAAGATCCTCCGCCGGGAGCTACGACAACAGGCCCAGGTGGGCTAGACGAGCGAAGCAAACCGGAGGGGGACACGCGCAAGGCGTCGTGATCCCCCTCCCCGTCCTCCGGGCGGTACTCGCCCGTCGGGCGGAGAGAGGAAACGCTCAGCAGGGGACCACTCCGTAGGGCAGAGGGGTGGGCTCGGGGACTTCCTCGGGCTGGGTCGTGGTGGCTACAGGCTGGGTAGTCGGCGGGGCTTGGTCGACGTCGAGGATCGGGTCCTGTTCGGGCTGGGTGCCGGTGGCGACGAATTCGCCGCTGGCGACCAGTTCGCTGTCTTCCCACACCGCCCAGGCCTGTGACGAGGCCGTGTCGAACCCGGTGTTGTCGAAGATGAACGACTCTCCCGGGGCGAGGACCACCTGGGCGGCTCCGTCGTAGGCCTGCACGGCGTAGGTGTGTGGGGATTGGGTGTCGTTGGCGACGGTCACGGTGTTGTCACCGTTGTGCGTCACCGTGGCAGCTCCGGCAGGCAAGGCCACTGCGAGCAGGAGGGCCACGATCGTGGCCAGTGCGGTTCGGTGCATATGCGCACCTCCTTCTAAGGTATTGCATCGGTCCCGCACGAGCAAAGTTGAACCGTCCCAAACCACCCGCTCGCCCCAGGCACTGGCCGGCGACCGGCCACTACCCTTCACCCGGTGCCGGCCGTCACTTTTCTCTTCACTGACATCGAGGGTTCGACACGGCTGTGGGAGGCGCATCCCCAGGCGATGCGCCAGGCACTCGAGACCCACGACGAGCTGATCCGCAAAGAGGTCGAGGCCGACCACGGCACCGTGTTCAAGCACACCGGCGACGGAGCCCTGGCCGCCTTCGGATCGGCGGTGGACGCCCTCAACGCGGCGGCGGGGATCCAGAATCGGATGAACGAGACCACGCATCCCGACGTCGGCGTGCTTCGGCTGCGGATGGCGGTCCACACCGGCGAGGTCGATGAACGCGACGGCGACTATTTCGGGCCGCCCCTCAACCGCACCGCCCGACTGATGTCGGTGGCCCACGGCGGCCAGGTCCTGGTGAGCCTGGTAACCGAACGTCTGGCCGGCTCCGGGCTCGACGAGTCACTCCGCCTACGGCCGCTCGGCGAGTACCGGCTGCGGGACCTGGCCCGGCTGGAGGAGGTCTTCCAGCTCGACATCGATGGGCTCCCCCGCGACTTTCCCCCGCTCGCAACACCTGACCTGGTGCCCAACAACCTCCCCACCCAGCCCACCTCCTTCGTGGGCCGGGACCAGGACCTGGCCGAGGTCACCAAGCTGGTGCGTGGCGCTCGCCTCGTCACCCTCACCGGTGTGGGTGGCGCCGGCAAGACCCGCCTCGCCCTCCAGACCTCCGCCGACATCGGAGCCGAGTTTCCCGACGGGAACTGGCTGATCGAACTGGCCACCATCAACGACCCGGATCTGATCGACGACGCCACCGCCGACGCCCTCGGCGTGGCCCAAGCCACCGAACAGAGCCTCCGCAAAGGCGTGCTCGACTACCTAGCCGACCGAACGCTCCTGCTGATTCTCGACAACTGCGAGCATCTCATCGACGGGGCTGCCGACTTCGTCACCGATGTCCTCACCCACACTCCCGACGTGCGGATCATCGCCACCAGCCGCGAGCTGTTGGGCGTCAGCGGCGAGGTGGCCTACGGGCTGCGTTCGATGACTATGCCATCGCAAACGGATCTCTTGCCCGCTGCCGAGCTGCTGCGCCACGACGCCATCCGCCTCTTCCTCGAGCGGGCCCAAGCAGCCAAACCCGACTTCCACCTCAGCGCCCAAACCGCCCCGGCCGTCGCAGAGATCTGCCGTCGCCTCGACGGAATGCCTCTCGCCCTGGAGCTGGCCGCCGCCCGCCTGCGCTCGTTCAGCCCCCAACAGATCGCCGCCAACCTCGACCAGCGGTTCCGCCTTCTCACCGGGGGAAGCCGCACTGCGCTCCCCCGCCAGCAGACTCTGGCCGCCGCCATCGACTGGTCCTACCGCCTCCTCGACGAGCCCGAGCGGCGCCTGTTCGAGCGGCTCTCCGTGTTCCAGGGCGGTTTCACTCTGGAAGCAGTCAGTCAGGTGTGTACCGACGATGACCTGGACGAGTTCCAGATCTGGGAGTTACTGCCCTCGCTGGTCGACAAATCCCTCGTAGCGGCCGACGTCGACGCCGAGGAGGCGCGCTATCGCCTTTTGGAAACCCTGCGCCAGTTCGCCAGGGACCTTCTGGACGAGAGTGGCAGTGCCGATGAGTTCCGTCGCCGCCACGCCACCTTCTACCGGGATCTGGCGCTGGAGGCCGGCAAGCACATCAGAGGGCCCGACGAGGCTATCTGGTGGGCCCGGATCGACACCGAGCTGGACAACCTGCGCCAGGCCATGACCTGGGCGATGGAATCGGACCAGCCTGAAGTGGCGCTCGAGACCGCAGCCGGCTTTTGGCGTTTCTGGTGGTTCAAAGCCCGCTGGAGCGAGGGTGCCACATGGCTGGAGCGTACCTACGCTGCCGCCGGCCCCGATGCTTCCAAGCATCTACGGGCAGCGGGACGTCTGGGGCTGGGATCACTGCTCGAGGGCACCGACCGTCACCTGGAAGCGGTCGAGCATCTTCGGAAGACGATCGAGCTGTACACCGAGCTTGAGCAAGAAGGGGCAGACAATTCGATCCTGATGAGCAGCTACCCGGCTTCGTTCATCAACCTGTCGGTGGCGGTCCAGCAAGCCGGTGGCGAACAGCAGGAAGTGGCCGATCTCAATCGGCGAGCTTTGGAGGTGGCCCGGAGGATTGGAGACGAGGCAGGCGTAGCCGTGGCCCTGGGCAACTTGGCGGAATCCGCCGCCGTTGCGGGTGATGTCGAAGAGGCTAGGGAGCGGTTCGAGGAGGCGTTGGCTACCTCCGCCGCCCTGGGTTCCCGTCAAAGGCTGATCGAGCAGAATCTCCAGATCGGGCAGTTCGAGCTGGCGGAGGGATCGCTGGATCTAGCCCGATCAGCCTTTCAGAGGGTGGTGCAGCTGGGCGAAGAGGCCCGGCTTCCTTTCTACGTTCTGTTGGGTCGGATTCAGATGGCCATGTGTGACCTGGAGGGCGGGGATCCCGATGCGCTGGAACGATTCGATCGAGCCCTGGCCGAGGCATTCGAGGATCCCGACCTGGCGACCCACCCGATCAACCGCCAGATGTTCATCTCATTCCGCGCCTACATCGAAACCCGGGCCGGGAACCTGGACCGCGCCGCCACGCTCCTGGGTGCGTCTCTCGCTCTGGAGGAGAAGGGCTCCCCGCCCGACTGGGCGCACCAGATGCGCCTTGACGAGGTCAACCGGGTCGTCCGGGAAGGCTTGGATTCCGGAGGATGGGAGGAAGCCATCGAGGCGGGGCGCAAGCTAGATGAGGCCTCCACGTCGGCGATGATCCTGGGATGGGTCTGAGTCCTTTCCGGCTGCACGGCGCCTCTCCATAGCCTCGCAAGAGTCGGCCAGGGGGTGGGGGTATTCCCCCATTGACCCGTGGCGCGATCCGTCCTCAACATGGCGACATGGAGACGACCGGAATGCACGGGGGTGCCTTCGGGGGCGGCCGAGGAGATATCGCCCCCCGGATTGCATTGGCCTACCTTCCCGACGACCACCTGATTCTCGTGGCAGTCGCCTACACGCTGACCGCGACGTTACGAAGGGTGGTTCCCGCCTTGGAGGCAGTCCCCGACCCGGACCCTCGGACGACATGCTCGGTCTCGCAAAATAGTGCCTGGTCGGTCCGGACCGCCTCTCTCCGCCCCCTCCACCGGAAGGGTCGGGTTCGTAGTGTTCATCGAGTCGGTATCTAACCCGACCAGGAGCTGAGCGGCGATGGAACCTGAGACGCACAGCCGTTGGGACTGGCTTTGGACCTCGCTCCGCGTCCTGACCTGGGTGATCATCGGCGTGGTGGCGTTGCTGATCCTGTCCGGCGGCGTGTGCTTCGTCCTGGGAAACGCCGGAGTCTTTGGATGAGACCCGTCTTGTTCCACGTCGGCGGGTTCGCCGTACCCACCCACGATTTCTTCGTTGTCCTCGGGGTGCTCGTGGCTGTGGCGGTGTTCGGTCTCGAGATCAGAAGACGGGGCGCCTACGACCGCCGACTGGGTTGGGTGGTGGCGGGTGCCATCCTCACCGGTGCGATCTTCGCCCGGGTCTCGACTGTGTGGAGATACCTGGCGGCAGAACCCGACCCGAGCTTGCTCGGTATTTGGCTGTACGGAGGAAAATCCGTGCTGGGCGGGCTGGCTGGCGCCTATGTGGGTGCCGTCGCCACCAAACGGCTGGTGGGCTATCGGTCGCACACCGGCGACTTCTTCGCTCCCGCCGTCGCCCTGGGCATGGCGGTGGGTCGTGTGGGTTGCTTTCTGACCGAACAGATCGGAACCCCCACCACCATGCCCTGGGGAATCCGAGTCTCGACGGAGACGGCGGCCAGCATGGAGTCGTGCCCCCAATGCAGACTGGGAGTCCCTCTCCACCCCAGTTTCCTATACGAGATAGCCTTTCTACTGATCTTGTTCGGGGTGCTGATGGCTGTGCGAAAACGTCCCCTTCCCGATGGGGAGCTGTTCAAGATCTTCCTCGGGACCTACGCGGTCTTCCGCTTCCTGGTCGAGTTCGTCCGCGGCAACCCACCCATGCTCGGGCCCCTGTCAGGCTCCCAGGTTTTCCTGATCCTGACCATGCCGCTCCTGGCTAAGCATTTCCTCGCCCAAACCCGCCGCGGCGCCTACCGGATGGCGACGGCATGACTACTGGTATGCCGGTGCGCGAGGATCGGATCCATCGCTACGTAGTCGCCTTCTGCCCTCATTGTCACGAAGAGGAGCCCGAACGGCCCCTCGATGAGATTCAGCGCTTGTCCGGTTACCTGGCCGAGGCGGAAGGGCGAGTCTGGCTGGTGCGGGGCTGTTCCCGCCACGGCAAGGTCATCACCCTCTATGACGAGAACCCCGAGATCCTCACCTACCTGGAGCAGTGGACCGCACCTACCAAGCATCACCTACCCGATCTGGCAGGAAACTTCGACCCGGTCCCGGCTGCCTACCTGCGCGGGCTGGGCGAGATGCAGACCCAGCACACCTGTATCCTGCTCGAAGACATCACCGAGTCGTGCAACCTCCGCTGCCCGACCTGTTTCGCCGACTCCGCTCCTGCCATGACGGGGATGGCATCGCCTGAAACGGTGCTGGCCAACATCGATGCTCGCCTCTCCCGGGAGAATGGACGGCTCGACGTGGTGATGATCTCGGGCGGAGAGCCCACCATCTACCCGGGATTCACCGAGCTGCTCGACCGGGTGCTCGAACGCGACATCGTCAGGGTCCTGGTCAACACCAACGGCATCGAGTTGTCCCGCGACGACCAATTGCTGCAATGGTTCCGGCGCAATCGCTCCCGGGTCGAGGTGTATCTCCAATTCGACGGGTTCCGCAAGGAGACCTACCTCCATCACCGTCGCGCCGACCTGCGGGCCATGAAGCAACGAGCCATCGAGCGTCTATCCGATGCCGGCGTGTTCACCACCCTGACCATGACTGCCTCGCTGGGCGTCAACGACGACGAAATCGGTGACGTGGTCATGCATGCCCTCGACACCCCTTTCGTGGGCGGGGTATCGATCCAACCCACGTTCGGGTCTGGACGGTCGGCGACTATCGATCCGCTGGACCGTCTCACCCACACCGGCGTCTTGGCCCGTCTCGGACCGCAAACGTCGGGCGTGGTGAGTTGGCAGGATCTCATCGCCCTCCCCTGCTCGCATCCCCACTGCTGCTCGGTCGGATACATGTTGATGACCGACGACGGGAGTTGGAAGTCGCTGTGCGCCATCATCGGTCACGATCGCCTCCTCCAGCACCTGGACCTGGTTTCCAACCGCATCGTCGACCCACTCCTCGACGCCGACCTGAAGGTGCTGGTTAAGGAGTCACTCCTGGGCCTCTTCAGCGAGCAATCCTCCCTGAGTCATCCCGCCGTGGGAGAGTTATGGCATACGATCTGTGACAGCTGCGACCTGGGCATCTCCAGCCTGCTTCGGCTGGCCGGCACCCGGGTGGGAAACCAGAACAAGCTGCGGGAGATGCTCGCCCGGAGGGTGAAGCGGATCACCATCAAGCCGTTCATGGACATCAGCACCATGATCGAGGAGCGCCTGCTCCAATGCTGCGTCCACGTCGGGACTCGCTCTCGAGACGGCGACCAGTGTGCCCCCTTCTGTGCGGTCCAGGCCTGGTCTCCCCTGGCTCGGATGAAACTGCCCACCACCCCGGCACCCCCCGCTGTGCCCGTTCACCTGGGAGAGAGGCCGTGACCCGGAGGCCACCGAGAGCGCTGACCGACCGGCCCGTGACCGAGGTCAGCCGCGCGGTCGACCCGCTCAAGTTCTGCGTGGCGGCGACGGTGGCCGCCATCGCCTGGCTCGTCACCCCGGCTCTGGCCGTAGCCGTCTTCGCATCTCTGGGCATCGTCGCCTACTGGAAGGCATATCGACGTGGGCTGCTGCGGAGCCGATGCCTGATAGGCGATACCCGCCTGGTTCTGGTCTATCTGTTGGCTTTGGGCCTGGGCGGGCTCATCCTCACCGTTGCGCGATTCGCCTGAGCGGCGCCCCCCGGCCGGCCCGGGCCCGACCCCAGGCCTGGGCCTTAGCGGAAAGATCGGCGGAGGCAGGGGGACAGCGAGGAGGTGGTCAGTCGGCGGTGGTTAGGCCGAGGCGGGTCGACCAGGCGGTTATGAAGGCGGATTTGAGCTCGGGGTCGGCGATCTGTTTGGCGACCTCTTCCATATCGGCCCGGGCCGTCTCGGTGTGCTTGCGGGCGGCCTCACCGTCGCCCAGGGCCGTTGCCGCCCGGGCGGCGGTAGCCGAAATCTCGATGGCGAAAATGCGTAGGCCTTCCGCTCGGGCCACATCGAGGGCGGAGGCGAGACGGCCTATGGCTTCCTCGGCGTTGCCTTCAGCCAAAAGGGCCTCGCCCCGGGCGTGCTCGAGGTGGGCGTCGTAGGCGCGCACTTCCTTATCCAGAAGGAATGTCTGGGCCTCGTCCAACAAACGGTGTGCCTCGGCCGGGTCATCCAGTGCTGCCCTGACCCGAGCCTTGCCGATCAGCAGACGTGGCTTCTCCCAGTACATGGAGGCTGACGACACTTGCAGGCCCTGGTCGAAATCGGCTTCAGCGGCGGACAGATCGCCCAGGGCGCGAGCCGCCGTGCCGACCTCCGCCCACACGGTGGAGATCATGTACGCGCCCAGTGAGCCGCTGCCCGCCTCCAGGGCCATCGAGCGGGACTCGTTCATCGCCTGCTCCATTCCCAGAGTGGCGTAGACGCGGGCCCGCCGTGCCAGTGCCACCGCTACGAAGGCACGGTTGGGCCCAAATGACCCCATCGCTTGAACCGATTGCAGCTTGTCAAGGGCCTCCTCGATCCGACCCAGTTCGTATTGATACTGAGCAATCTGGGCCCACACCAGAGGAGTGAAATACGAGGCATATCGACCCAGAGTCGTCTCGCTAATGACCGCCAGGTCCAGCGCTGCCTGCCGGTCGCCTTTTCGGAACTCGAGCTGGGACACGACCAGGGCGTTGAGCAGCGCCACGCTGTGTTCGTCGCCTGCCTTCCGAGCCGCATCCATGGCTTCGTCCGCAACCGGCATGGCCTGGTCGAAATCCATCAACCACACCCGATTCGCAGCGAGACGGGAAAGACCCTCGAGCCGAATCGAGTCCACACCCATCTCCTCACCCTGCCGGACGGTCTCCTCGTCGTGGAAGGCCGCCGTCCCGACGTCTCCCCCCATCCCGGCGATCGAACAGGCGTTCATGTGGTACTCGGCCAGACCGAACTCGTCCCCCACCTCCAGCGCCAGGGCTTTGGCCTGGTCGAGGTAGCGCTGGGCCCCGGCGAAATCACCTGCCAGCGCTGCTGTGTTCATGGCCATGCGGTTGAGAGCCGTCACCTTGGCCGAGGGCCGATCCGAGCTGTCGGCATAGTCGAGCAGTCGCTGGTAAGTCGCCTCGGACAGGGAGAGATCGGGGACCAGGGTGTAGGCGAGACCCAGGCCATCGTGGCCCCTGATGACCAGTTCGGGGTCGGCTTCGGCGGGGATGTTGTCCAGAGCGGTGGCGAAAAGACGGATGGCATCTGACAGCGCCATCGATCGGGAGGCCTGCTCTCCGGCGGCGACCAGATAGGGGAAGGCATGGTCGGCCTCATCTGCCTCCATGAAATGACGGGCGATTTCCTGAACCGCATCAGGTGCAGTCTCGACCAGGTGATGGGCCAGGCGGGCGTGCAGCTGACGCCGATGGCGGAGCAGGATCGTCGAATAGGCAGCTTCCTGCATCAGGGCGTGGTGAAAACCCAGCACCCCCGCCTCGTCACGGCTCTCCACAAAGATCTCTCTCCGCAACAGGTCGACCAGGGAGCGGTTGAGGTCGGCATCCTGACCCACCAGCGAGACCAGGGTGGTCCGATTGAACTCGTTTCCGATCACCGAGGCCATCTGAGCTACCAGCTTCGACTCGGGGCCGAGACGATCGAGCCGAGCCGTGAGCAGGGACCTCAGCCCGGTGGGAACGGTGGCCGTCACTACCGGGCCTCCGGCCTCACCCATCGCCCGCGCCATCTGCTCGATGAAGAGGGGGTTGCCTTCGGATCGGGTCAGGATTCGCTCCCGAAGCTCAGCCGGAACGTTGGAGCCGTCGACCAGCCTGTCGAATAGTGCCCGGGCCGCATCAGGCTCCAGATAGGAAAGATCGATAGGGTGATATCGGTGGGGGTGATCGCGCTGGGCCACCTCGTGCACATGCCAGGCCGGCTCATCCCGGTAGGGCCGCATCGTGAAGAGCACTCCCACCGGGACGGTCTCGGTTAGTTGCAACAACTCTTCGATCAGCCCCAGCGACTTGGGGTCGGCCCAATGAATGTCCTCCACCGCCACCACCAGAGGCCGACGGGCTGCCTCGGCCCCTAGATACGACAGAACCGCGCTCTGCACGCGCCCGTCCAACACCGGCGGTTGGAGCCCTCCCAAGAAATCGGATACCGAATCCGGCAGGGGCAGGGAGGCGACGTGACCCAGATAGGCCGCGGCGTCGGACAAATCGGGCAGCAGCTCGGTGACGAGTGGCTCTACGGTCTGGTAGGGGTCCTCGGCCCCGTCCACGTCCCACCAGCGGCGAAGGAGCTGGCGAACGCAGGAGTAAGGGATGGAAGAGTCGTAGGACTCGTTGAAGGCCGACAACCAGGCCAGCCTCCCGTCAGCCTCGGGAGCATCCATCACGGTCGCCTTCGGCATCGAGCTCCGGAAGGCGGCCAGCAGGCACGACTTACCCAACCCGGCCTCACCCATGATCGAGGCCACCCAGCCGGCTCCCGCCTCTAGCCGAGGGCGCAGAGACTGCAGCTCTCCCAGCTCGGACGCCCGGCCGATCATGGCCCGTTCCACGCTCGATGGACGACCGCTCCTGCGGGAAAGGACCCGCACCGCCTCGACCGGCTCGGACTTGCCCTTTACCTCCACCCCGCCGATGCTTTCGCCCTCGAATTGGTCGGACACAAGGGACCAGGTCTCGGCAGTCACCCGCACCGTGCCCGGATCGGCGGTCTGTTCCATCCGGGCCGCAACATTCACGGCGTCGCCCAGAGCCGTGTACTCCACCCGCAAGTCCGACCCCACCTCCCCGACCACCACAAGGCCGGTGTTGATCCCCACCCGCACGTCGATGTCGATACCCCAGCGCCGGCTGATCTCGGCTTTATAACCGCCCATGGCATCGGCGATCTCCAGCCCGGCCCGGACCGCCCGCACCGGGTCGTCCTCGTGGGCGATCGGCGCTCCGAAGAAGGCCAGAACCGCATCGCCCATCAGGCGAGCCAGTGTCCCCTCGTAGCGATAGACGGGAGCGATCATGTGCTCGAAGGCGCCGTTGATGATTTCGCTCCAGTCCTCGGGGTCGAGGCCCTCGGCGGCGGCAGTGGATCCCTTGATGTCGGCGAAGAGCATCGTGACGGTGCGGCGCTCCCCCCGCATAGGATTGGTGCGGCGTGCCTCCTCGATCTTCTCTTTCATCTCGGGCGGCACGTACCTGGTGGCGTCCTGGCTCGCGGCGGGAGCGGAGTCGTCGGCGAACGAATGGCCGCAGTTGCTGCAGAAGTTGGCGTCGGGTGGGGACTGGTGCGAGCAGACCGAACAGATGATCGGGAGCGCGTGACCACACTGCGCGCAGAACTTCGCTCCCGGAGGGTTCTCATGTCCGCAGTTAGGACAGGTCACGATATCTTGTTAGGTCGAACGCCTCGACATTAACAGCGGGCAAAGGATGAACCGGTAAGAAAAGGCCCCTTCGGAGGGGTTCCGGAAGCACTCTCGCTCAGCCGCGCGATATCCCCGGTCGTGGAACAGAGGTGGTGGTGGTCGTTTAGCTTTGCGGGACGAGTCACCGGGAGGAGGTCATTGGAGTGCTCCCGGTGTTCCGCAGCGAACTTCTGCCGTTCACCGATGTCGAGATCGACCTGTTGGCGATGTTCGCCGAACAGGCTGCGTTGGCGACTGTGACCAGCCAGCTGGTAGCCACAGTGGACCGGCAGAGAGTGGAGTTGGCCCGGTATCTGCCCGAACAAGTGGCAGCGCTGATCTCCTCTTCGGACGGGGCGGCACTCCTCGCCGGCCATCGGGCCGAGATCACCGTTGTCCTCGCCGACCTTCGTGGCTTCACCGAGTTCGGAGTGCTGGCTGAGCCTGAGGAGGTTATCGGTGCTCGGTGACTACCACCACGAAATGGGCAAGCACGTCACCAGACACGAAGGAACCCTCGCCGGGTTCGAAGGCGACGGTCCAATGGTCTATTTCAATGACCCAATCCCTGCTCCCGAACATGCGGCGAGGGCGGTGGCGATGGCCAAAGACATGAGTCGAGGCTTCGTCCCTCTCGCCGAGAGCTGGGAACGTAGAGGATTCCGCCTCGGACTCGGGATCGGTGTAGCCACCGGATACGCCACATTGGGAAGAATCGGATTCGAAGGCCGCTACGACTACTCGCCGATAGGCACAACCGTCAACCTCGCATCGCGTCTGTGCGCCCAAGCGGAAGCAGGATCGATCCTCGCCGCCCAACGAACAATCGCCGCCGCCGGCATCGACGCCACCCTGCTACCAGACTCTCTCACCCTCAAAGGTCTCCCCCAACCCGTTCTGGCCTACAGAATCTGATCCGCCCATTGGCCCGGCCACACCTGACGGCAAATCTTGCTCGGGTGTGCGGGACACAGGACCACCTAGGTGATGCCTCCACCCGCCGCGCCGTACGCGCTTCCACCACCTGCCTCGGGCAACCGGCACCACCGTGTGGCGAGGTGATGACATCGTCGACAGCGGCGATGGCTCGCGAGACGCTGAGGCATATCAGAACGCGTCGACAAATCGAATGGAGGTATTCGTGAAACGACTCAGCGCGTTGATGACCGCCGCCGTAGTGGCTGCGGCACTGATGGCTCTGCCAGTGGGGCCGGCTCTGGCCTACGGAGGTGGTGCCCATCATGACATGTGGCAGGTCGGGCTCTCGTTCAACTGCAACAACCCCTCGCTCTGCACCGAGCTCGGAGAGGTGGGCGGCTCTTGGGGGTGGGCCGAGTTCGACCGATCCGCCGACGGCCAGGAGACGTGGGGCGACGCCGAACTCGCGGAGTGTGACCACACCGTCGGGAGCGGCGGTCCGGGCGCCGCAGGCGCGTTCCATCAACGAATCGAGGTGACCAGCTGGACGATCGAAGAGGGCTCCGCAGGACCGGAGACGTTCTTCGTCACCGGAACGGAAACCGATTTCGGCCCCCACGGGACCAAGGTGACCTACCCGATCGAGAACGTGGACACCGGGATCCGGGCCAAAGCGGGCCACTACACAACCACAGATCTGCTCGGATTCTCGGCGCCGGGGATCGCCGTGCAGGTCCAGGTCGCCTACCGACCGGCCAAGTAGTAGCCGATCTTTCCGTCGGCGCAGGCGGGCGCTGGGGGCGCCAACCGGGACTCTCCGGTGCCCGCCAAGCGCCGCCCCCCACGTGCCAAAGGCCAAAGACCTTCATCTCCGGCTGAGCCCTTCGGGTGGTGCCCGATCGGGCGATTCGGCGGGCTGAGGTCCCAGAGTTCACCCAGACATGTCGTGGTCTATTCGATGTGTTACGATATATCGTGACATATCTACAAGGAGGCAGACATGGGTTATGCATGCCCCCCACCGTGGGCGTTGAAACTCAAGATGATGGCCATGGCCGGCCGTGGGTCCGGCTGGGGATTCGGACCCCGGGGAGGGGCCTTCCACATGGGCAACGGTCCATTCTTTCCCGGTGGGCCGAGAGCCGGCCGTGGTGACGTTCGCACCGCCATCCTCCACCTCCTGGCCGAGGAGCCGATGCACGGTTACCAGATCATGCAGGAGCTGAACCAGCGCTCCGGCGGAGCGTGGCGGCCCAGCCCGGGATCCATCTACCCCACTCTCCAGCAGCTAGAGGACGAAGGCCTGGTCAAACCCGAGGAGACGGAAGGCAAGAAGGTCTATGCGCTGACCGCCGAGGGACGGGCCCAGCTTGAGGCGGAGAACGAGACTCCACCCTGGGAGCAGTTCCTGGGTGAGGCTCACTCTCGGCTGGACGCCCTGCGGGAGGTGGGATTCCAACTCGTGGCTGCCGTGATGCAGGTGGCCCGGGCCGGATCCGATGACCAGGTCCGCCAGGCACGCCAGGTGCTCGAGGAGACCCGGCGAAAGCTGTACCAGATCCTGGGCGAGGGCAGCGACGAGTGACGCCCGGCTCGGCATCGGCTGCGCCGGCCGGTTAAGTTCATCGCGGGCGCGTCGGGTCTGGCGGGCTCGAGCCGATGGAGGAGACAAGATGAGAGCCCGTGCACGACTGCTGACGTCCCTGGCCGGATCGATCCTGATCCTGGCCGCCTGCGGATCGGGAGCCAGCAACGAGACCAGCCCGGCCGTGGCCGCCAGCCCCTCCTCCCCCACCACCATGGCCCAGACAGACGACACGAAATCCCCCACTTCCACCACCCAAACGGCACCGGCTACGACCTCTGCGCCGGAGGCCAACCAGGACCTCTCCTCGGTGGATTGGGCCACGGTCGACCTGACCACCATCGACTGGGCCAACCTCGACCTCAGCCAGGTGGACTGGGTCGCCATACAGGACAATCCCACCGCCTCGAACCTGGAGCAGGAGACGCTCGACCTGATCCAGTCCAGCCTCGACCCGGGCAGCGCCACGCTCACCGTGGGCGACCAGACCTTCGAATTCGACAACTTCCTGTGCGCTTTCGGCCACGACGCCACCCAGAGCGACGTATACGCGTTCAGCTCCAATTCGTTCGGCGAATACCAGGGCACCCGGGTGCAGATGCAGGCCAACATCCGCGACGAGTCCGGTTCGGGCCGCTTCGATGGTCCCGACCTGACCCACGAGGTCTATGTCCAGGACGTCGAGGACTTCGAAAACCCGGCCGTCGACCTGGAGATGAACGCCCCCGAGGGCATCACCATCGACGGCTACTCGATCACCGCCCAGGGCACGCTCCAGAATATGCTCACCTCCGAGCAGGTGTCGGGCTCGCTTGAGGCGACCTGTGGAGACCAGAGCCGGCGTTGAACGATGGGCCGGGCGCTCAGCCGATGCGGCCATAGGCCGATTCCGCCGCCAGCAAGACGACCAGACGCCTCTGGTCGATCATGGCCTGGTTGAATTCGTCCCAATCGGGGTGCGGCCCCCGGATCGCTTCATAGACCCTGCGCAACAAGGCGGCGGTGTCATCGTCGGGACTGGTGGTGACGGGGGACAGGGTGGCCCTGCCCTCGACTACAGCCCACGAGCCGAAGTCGTCGGAGGTGACGTGGAGCCCGGCACGATCGTCGCGACTCAGATTGGCGATCTTGACCTGATGAGCCCGGGTGGAGATGTGTACGGCCCCGTCCCAGGTGGCATATCCGATGTTGGTGGCATGAGGGCGGCCGTCGGCTTTGACGGTGAGGAGGACGCCCAAATGGCGGTCAATGACGAAATCGAGAGCGGGCTGAAGCTGCATCGGATCTCCTAGCTGGGGTGACCCAACGTAGCCGCACCCAATCCACCCGGCGATCAACCCCGAGCCTGACGAAGTACCGGGGTCGAATGTGACCAACTCCCGTGGTGGGCGACTCGGTCGCTGACGATGCTGGCAAAGACGACGAAAGGAGATCAGTGACTCCGAAAACCAGCACGGCATGGCGAGACACCATGGTCGGCGTCGGACTCGTTATCGGAGCCGGCCTGGGGGGCACGCTCGGATTGGTGGTGGGTGGTGGATCCGGGATGGCGATCGGCGGTGCCATCGGAGCCGCACTCGGCCTACTGGTCGGGGCGATCGCCCGAAGCCTCCTCGGGCAGACTCACTGACGCGACCATCGCCCACAGCCGACCGTAAGCGGCTGTCGGATCAGTCTTCTGACAAGCGGTACCCGACGCCTCGCACCGTCTCGATCAACTTTGCCTTCGGGCCCAGCTTCTTGCGCAGCGTGTAGATGACCCCATCCACAGCACTCGGCGCCAGGCGGGAATCGGCTCCCCATACGTCTTTCAACAATTCCTGACGCGAGACCACCTCGCCGGTGTGGCTGCGCAGGTAGCTCATCACCTCGAACTCTCGTGGCGTCAAGTCGACCCGGCCCGCCCCGAGCACGACCTGACGCTGGATCACGTCGATCAGGTCGTCCTCTTCCACACCAAGCTCCTCGCCCACCAGCTTGACCAGCCACCCCGCCACCGAGGCGGGGCCGAAATCCACGACCAGACTCTGGAACGGGGGGCCGCCGCCCATCTCTACCTCGCCAGTTGGAATCGAGCTACCCGACATCCCACCGATGAGCTCCGTGTAGTCGTCGGGATGGTCGGTGGATAGATAGAGGCGGCGTAGGCGGGGGCGCAACTCCAGGAGAGAGCGCTGCAGGTCTCCCCACAGGGCGGCCTGGACGTCACCCGGGCGGCCCCCCGATTCCTGGGTCAGCCAGCGACGAAAGAACAGCACTTCCTGGCCATGGGGCACGGGATGGTCCCGGAGGTGCGACGCCCAGGCGGCGACGACCGGGTCGTAGCTGAACCGGTCCAGGTCGAGGCGGGCGGCAGGCAGGACAACCGAGAACCCGACCACCTCGCCTCCCCAGCCCCGGGCCACCCGGAACGCTTCGGGGTGGCGGTACCACCACGAGCGGAGCAGTTCTGCGCTCTCGGCGGAATCGTGGCGGTCGAGAATCTCGTCGATGGCGGCGCCGTCGATGGGGTCGGCGGGCTCGATGGCGAAACGATGCATGTCGGTGGGGAGGAAGGCACCCCGCACCGTCGAGTTCTCCAGCAGGTAGATCATGTCGGCCGCGTCGCTCCATGGCGTCGCACCGGCCTCCCGTGCCGCACGAGAACGGAGGTAGTCCCATGCTCGTCGGCGCAGGTAGAGGGCTGTGGACGGCTTGGTCTCCCGGAGCCGGGCCAGGATGGCCGGTCGCAATGGCTCAGGCAGGGCCAGATGACCGTCGATGGATTCCATGAACGGAAGCTCGCCCAGAGTCTGTGTCGCCTCTACGGAGTCGACGCCGGGCAGCATCGAACCGAGCAGCGAAGTGGTCACCCACCTCACCACCGCCGCCGCCTCGAGTAGGTGCAGCGTAGAAAGATCGAGGTCGGCCAGGTATGCCCGGGTGAGCTCATCGAGCAGCTGGCTCATCGTCGCATCGCGGGACGGTCGTTCGGATTCCTCGGGAAGGGCCATCGACCCCATCAGCAGGGCAAGGGGATGACCGCCGACCACATGGGTTATGGCATCGGCCCGCTCGGGGGAAGCGCCCGTCTCGGTCACCAGTCTCCGCCCATCCTGGGGGGCTAGTGGCCCCAGATGCATCGCCTCGAAGCTTCCCGGCGGCAGGCGTCTCCACACGGTGTGGGGCTCGTCGCGGCCGGAGAGGATGAGCGAGACCTGGGAGGGGAGATTCGGGACCTGGGATTGACGGAGCCAAGTGTCGAGCAGTCGAGCAGTCTCATATTGATCCAGACAAAGCACGGTTCGTTTGGACAGGGACCAGGAGATGTGCTCTTTGCCCCGGGTGAGGTCGACGGTGAGCGAAGCCGAAGGATGGGCGGCCAGGGCAGCCAGGAATCCGTGCTCGGTGGGTTCGACTTGCCGACAGTCCAGGATGATGATGCCGGCCTCGCCCGACCGGTCCCGGGCGAAGCGTCTCAGGAGGCTCGACTTTCCCGACCCGGCCGGGCCGTGGAGGAACAGGACGCGGGGGGCGCCGTCGCCCAAGAGCCTGGCCAACATGTCCAGTTCCCGGTCCCGGCCCACGAAGATGTCGTTCCGTCGCGTTAGTTCGGCGGTTGTCGCGGCGTGACCTCCTAGCCAGCACCCCGGACCCTACCAAGGGGGGCGATGAAATAGGGGTGAACTTTGGGCCGTCAGCCTCGCTCAGCGAGGCCCGAACCCGGGGTTCGAGCGACCCACCATGGTGTCCGCCGACGAGCTCGCCGAGCGGGCGACCAGGGCAGAGAGGAGGGGCAACGCCCCCTCGTCGAGGGGGGTGCTGGCGGATAGATGGCCGTCGGGGCGGACCACCCAGGCCCTGGGGCTGAACCGGGCATAGGTGCCATCCAGGACCGGATCGGCGATCACCTCCACCGCATGGGGCCAGTCCAGGGATCGAATGGCGTCGGCCGTGTCCGGGTCTGAACCCGCCACCAGCACCACGAAACCCCGCCCGAAATGCTCCTTGAGGCGGGTCCCGTCGCTCAACGTCAGGTCGGGAGCGACGGCCCCGTGACGGGGCAGGTCGGGATCATACGGTCCCGGCTCGACCACCTCCGACGGCCGGTAGATGAAGGGCTCGGCCAGGTGCCCCGAGTTGACCCTGCGCCGCATGAAGGCGAACCGCTGACTGGCCCGCAGTGTGAGATTGCGCACAAACCGGCGCCGGGCACCGTGCGGCACCATGAAGCGCATGGTGGCATCGGTCACCGCCAGGTTCTCCTCGGCGGCGTCGTGGCGTTCGTCGTGATAGGTGTCCAGCAGGGAGTCGGGAGCTTCTCCCCTGAGTACCAGGGCCAGTTTCCAGGCCAGGTTCTCGGCGTCGGGGGCCCCCGAGTTGAGGCCCCGGGCGCCGAAGGGGCTGTAGAGGTGGGCGGCGTCGCCCACCAGGAACACCCGCCCCACCCGGAAGCGGTCGGCGATGCGTTGGTGGAACCGGTACACGCTCATCCACACGACCTCGTATTCGGTGTTCGGGCCGATGACATCGCGAATGCGCCGGTCGAGGCCTCCTGTGGCTCGTTCCGATTCGATATCGGTATCGGGTGGTATCTGCCAGTCGATACGCCAGACGTCGTCTGGCTGGGGATGGATCAGCACCTGTCGGCCCGGATTCCAGGGCGGGTCGAAGAAGAAGCGCCGTTCACTGGGGAAGTCGAGTTTGGCCCGGATATCACAGATGAGGAAGTGGTCGTCGAAGCTATGGCCCGGAAAGTCGATCCCCAGCAGGTGGCGCACCGTCGAACCGGCCCCGTCGGTGCCCGCCACATAACGAGCCCGCAGCCAGGTCGGCCCGCCTTCTGTTTCCAGCTCCATCTCGACCCCGTCGCCGGTGTCACGTAGGGCGGTGAGCCGATGCCCCCAGCGCAGATCCACCCCCAGCTCGGTCAGCCGACCCAGGAGCAGCTCCTCTACCTCGGTCTGGCTGATGTTGACGAAAGGCGGGAAGTGCTCGGACCTCCCTCCAGACAACAGGACGTTGAATAGCTCACGGGTCCCGTAGTAGGTGCGGCCGGTGTGCCACTGCACCCCGCGGGCCGCCACCCGCTCCCCCACCCCGATCCGGGACCAGATCTCCAAGGTCTCTCGTTGCATGCACAGCGCCTTGGAGCCCTCGCCGGTGTGCTCGGGGGTCTGGTCCAAGAGCACAGTCCCCACCCCGTGCTGGGCGAGTCGAGCGGCCAGGGTCTGGCCCACCGGACCGGCCCCGACGATCGCCACGTCGGTGTCGAATCGGGCCGGTCGGGGAGCGGTCACTCGGGACCGGTCAGTCGGCCAGGGCGTCCCACACCTGCCGATCCCGCTGCGCGGTCCAGATGCGGGGGTGGTCGATCCCGTCCAGCTCGTCCCAGGTTCGCTGGATGTTGAAGGGCATGGTGTGGTCGAAGATGGGATAGCCGGCGTAGCGTGGAGCCAGCTTGTCGTACACCAGCTCGTAGGCCTCCTTGAGCGTGCCTCCCCGGTCACGCACCGAGGCGGTTCCCTCCAGGGTGGTACGGAGGAAGGCGCGGGTGTCCTCGATGGCCCGTTTCACGGCCTCGCCGCGGACCACGTCGCCCCGGCCGCCCACCAGTGCCTCAGCCCCCAGGGCCTTGACATTGTCGAGCGTCGTGCTGGACCAGTCGGCGACGTGAGAGTCACCCATATAGGGGGCGGCCTGTGCCTCGACCAAGTCGCCGGCAAACAGGACCCCGTCGTCGGGCAGCCACACGACCAGGTCGCCCGAAGTGTGGCCCCGGCCCAGGTAGCGCAGCTCTACGCGGTGCTCGCCTACGGTCAGATCCAGACTCTCCTCGAAGGTATCGGTGGGGTGGGTCAGGCCGGGAATGGTCTCGGCGCCCTGGAACAGGCGGGGCATGCGACCCTGCTCGCTCTCCCAGTCCTCTTGGCCCCGCTCCTCCAACAGGTCGGCGGTCATCCGCGTGGCGATGATCCGCCTGGCGTCGAAAGCCGCCGCACCCAACACCCGGACCGCGTGGTAGTGGGTCAGGACCAGGTCGTCGAAGGGGGCGTCGGACAGAGTGCGAACCACGTCGATCCAGCGCTGGGCCATGAAAGGCGTGGCCCGGGCCTCGATGGCCAGGATCCCGTCGGGACCGATGACGCAGCCCACATTCGGGTCACCCTGGGCGGTGAAGGCGTAGACGCCGGGGGCCAGATGCTCGAGCGTGGCCTCCTTTTCCGCCATATCGGCGGAGGAGGCGAAGGGCTTGGGAGACATGGACCGATGGTAGGCCAAGCCGCCGGGCTGGGTAGGCCAGCCGGGTCGGCCGGCAACGAAGGTCGGTCGGCGCCCGGCACACCGCCCCCTTTGATCCCCTGCGGCACGCCGGGCACCTGCCACCCAACCTACACCCGAGATACGACGAATTGACCGGAGCAGTCTCAGCCGCCGGGGCCGGTGCCGACCCGAAACCCGTCGTGGCCTAGGATCTCACAGCTCATTTCATCGGAGGAGAACCGAGTGGGTGCAAGCAGCCCCGAAATGGCAAGCCGCCTTCTCGAGAGGTTTCTCGGGCAAGGGGACATCAGACGCGGTCCTGGATCTCTACGAGGATGACGCCGTCTTCGCCGATCTGGCCGGCGCGGTCAAAGGATCTGCCGACATAGCCGCCGCCCATCGGGACTTCCTCGCCTCGGGCTTCACCCTGGAGTTGAACGACTCGGTGACGCTTCAATCAGGTGACATCGCCCTCGTCCACTGGTCCTGGACGGTTCGGCGTGGCGATGGCTCCCCCATTGAAGGCACCAGCGCGGAGGTCCTGCGCCGACAGACGGACGGAAGTTGGAAGTTCCTGATCGACAACTCCGACGGACCGGCGCTGATCGGCCTTCTCTGAGATGTCTTGGGTCTTCTCCCGTGACCACCCGGAGCAATCCAGGCGGATCCGGAAAGGCCCGATCAGCCTCCGGCCGGGGCCAGGTCGGCCACGACGGCGAAGTGGTCGGAGGCCTGCGATTGGATCACCTGCATCTGGGTCGCCTCCAGGTCGGGAGTGTGGAAGATGTAGTCGATCCGGTACAGGGGATCGGCGGCGTTGGACGTGTAGCCGGCACCAGACCCCGCCTCCTCCCAGGAGTCGACCCAGCCGGCATCGATTATCTCGCGGATCTGCTTCCAGTCCGGCCGGGCGTTCATGTCGCCCACCAGGACGGCCGGCATGCGCCCTCCCCACTCGTCCAGGACGACCGCCAGCTGGGCGTGGTGGACCGGGTACAGGTCGCCCTCGGGATCGGTCTCGGCCACGTCGGGGTCGTTGATCTGCTGGAGGTGGGTGGTGATGAACAGGAACTCACCGGTCGGTGCCTGCACCGGTGCCGCCAGGTAACCACGCCGATACGGGGTGCCCTCGAGGGGAAGCAGCCGCCGCTCCACGTCTCCCAGCGGATAGCGGCTCAAGATGGCATTGCCCCATACCGGATCGGTGGTGCCGATGAACTCGACGTGCTCCCAACCGAGTCGGTCTCCGAGCAGAGCGAGGAGATCGGTACCGGCGTTCAACAGCCCGCCCCTGGCCACCTCTTCGAGTCCCACAACCGTGGCACCCGAGTCCAGAATCTCCTGGGCGATCGCCTCGGGATCCATCTCCCCGTCTGTGGCGAAGGCCTGATGGAGGTTGTAATCCAGGACCCTGATCGGCCCCGAGGTGGGGGCGGCCGGCAGCGTGTTGCCGCCCAGCAGGCCAACCGCGGGGAGCACCAGGGCTACTACCGCCAGGGCGGGGATTCCGGCCCGGACCCCCTCCTGGGACGGGACCCGGCGGGTGGCGCCGATCAGCCCGAACAGCACCACGAGGCCGGCCCCGGCGTAGCGCACGTAATCCTGGGTGAATCCGAGATGCAGGTCGAGGGGCAGGTAATAGGCGAGGCCGAGGATCAGCAACAGCACCATTCCGCCCACCACATAGGTCGCCGCAGGTCCGATGGAGACCTCATCGTGGTCGGGAACCATCGCCGCCCACAGCGGCCCGGCTGCGGGGACGGCGAACAGTGCCAGGACACTGAAGCTGAAGGCGTCACCGGCGGCAGCGACGACAGTGCCCCCCACGATCAGAGCGCAGATGGCCATCCCGCTCTGGGAGCGTCCCAGCCGGATGGCCAGCCACAGGGCGATGATGTCCAGGGCGACGATCCGCAGCGCCGTGAGCGGGGCGCCGCTCTGGGAGACCTGTGCGGTCCATCCTGAGGATTGGAGCATCAGATACTGGATGAACAGGTACGGGCCGATGCCCAGCAGGGTGATGGCCCGGCCCCACGACGGACCTTGTCTTCGGACTACTTCGACGGTGGCAACCAGATACAGAATGACGGCTGAGATGGCCACGGTGGCGGCCAGAGAGCCGATTCCACCCTGATAGGCCAGATCGAGGCTGGACCCGAGACCCTTGATGGCTGTGTCGATTGTGATCCCCAACAGCACGCCGCCCACCAGGGCACCACGGCCCAGCCCGGCCACAACCGCCAGCGTCCCCACGAAGGCGGCTACCGCCACCGCCGACGCCCAGTGATCGACCGCGGCGTTGACCACGATCTGGTTGACGATGCGGGCCCCCACCAGGAGCACGGACCCGGCCCAAAGTGAGGATCTCAGGGTGAGGAAGCGGGAGAGGATCGGGAGTAAGGCACCGATCAGGAATGGGGCCAGGGCAAGAGGGATCAGGTTGAGGGTGGGAGTGGCGAGGGTGTCGCGCTGATACCAGCCCAGCGAGGCGAACTGAAAGCGCACCATCTCCATGCCCTGGAGAAAGATGAGCGCAGCCAGCAGGGTGGTGACACCGCGAGAGGCTCTGATCCGGTCCATGGCCCACAAGCCTATGGCCTCCGCTCCGAGCCTGCCGGGGCGGAGGCCAGTTCGTCGCTCTTTCTTTGGGGCGCGCTCCCCTCGGGCGGTGGGGTTCTCCCGCTCCGGTCCTGGGCTCCCGTGGGAGCACCGCTGATCCTCAGGTTTCTCGGTCGTTGAAGTGATCCAGACAGAACTCTTGCACCGAAGACGCATCGATTGGGGCCAACTCGACGAATTGGAAGTAGTACCCCAGAGAGTCCTGATAGCCGGCACTGAAGTAACTGCATTCAGTTTTATCGGGCTTGTTCCTACTCAGCTGGGTGGCAGCTTCGATCTCACCGACCTGCCCACCGGTGAGTGAGGTCGAGGTGACCCCCACCACCCCCGGCGTATACACGTTCTTCTGTCGGTTCCACCAGGCACTGGGCATGACCGCGACGGTGACTGTCACCGGATGATGTCCCGCCTCAGGGACTGAGATGGACCGGGTACTCGCGGATGTCGATGCGGCTCCCGTCCTTGGCCGAGTCGACCCACACGATCAGGGAGCCCAACTGGGGCTGACGACTGAATAGTCGATGGTGAATTCGAAGGGTGCCCAGGTGTTGCCTTCGGTGGTCATGGCGGTCCCCTCGGTGAGGATCCTGCCGTCAGAATCGGTCAGGGCGTACTGAAACACGGCCTCGAATACCGCTCCCTCCCCCACAACCCGCATGGGATTGTCGGCACTGCCGCCATAGGCGGGCTGGACGACCGACACGATGGCCTCGAACTCCCGGTAATCGTCGCGGCTCACCGGTCGACTGACCTGGTCACCCTGGGAAGTTTGGGCCGATACGGCCTGGCCATCCTGGAGGAACTGGACGTCATCGACGGTGGGGAACTGGGTGAGGGTAAAGACGACCTGGGCTACCCGCATCGCCGCCGCCGCCACCTGATCCGAGGCCCCGAAAGCTGCGTTCAGGTCGATGATGGCGGTCCCATCGGAGATGCTGATGTCGTTGAGCTCCGAGCTCTGCGGTACTTTACTGGAGATGGCCGGGACCGAACCAGCTCTCCCTCGGTGGGGCCGTCCAGGAGTTGCTCGGTAGCCGCCCGCGCCACGCCCAAGGTAAAGGGGACGGTGCGGCTGACGGGGACGAGGAACGGGCCGGGTCGCTGGTCATGGCCTGCCTCGTCGATGAGGAAGAAGGCCGACAGGTCGATGTTCTGGGGAGTGGTCGTGGTCGTCGTGGACGGCGTCGGCGTGGTGGTGGTAGTCGATGAGGTGGTGACGCTGGTCGTCGTGGCAAGGGATGTCGACGAACTCGTCGAGGAGGTGGTGGGCGTGCTCGAAGTCGTGGTCTGGGAGCTGGACGAACTGCATGCGGCAAGCAGTGCCATGACGGATGCGACTGCGACGATGCGCTTCACGGTGGACCTCCTCCTCACCTGGGTTGGCAAACCCCAGTTTCGACGACCTCGCGCACAACCCGGGTATTGCAGCCCACTTTTGTGAACGGTTTCGAGGCGTTCAGCCGAGAAACCGTTCACAGACCCACCATTTCACCCGACGTGGGCGACCCGACGACGCCCTTCAGCGCGGTTCACCCGACGTGGGCGACCCGACGACGCCCTTCGAGCGCGGTTCTGGCCTCGCGTTGGTGGCCCAGGCGGACCTCGGCCAGGGTTTCGGCTTCGAGTTTGCTGACCGGGAACACCGCCACCCGGCATCTGCTGGCGGCGCGCAGTGTGGAGGTGCGATGCCCTCCTTCCAACAGGGCCCTCTCCCCCAGCACCGCTCCCGGGCCCACCCGAGCCACCTCGGTTCCATCCACCGAGACATCGAGCACCCCGTCCAGAACCAGATACAGCTCGGTGCCCGAACTGCCCTGATCCACCAGGACCTCGCCCACCTCCAGCACCCGCAGGGCCCCGGCCCGGTCCTCGGCCATGAGCCGGGCCGACACCTCCCGCTCGACCTCTCGCACCGCTTCGGCCGTCACCGCCTCCATCTCGGTGTCGTTCCAGGGTGAGGTCTGCAGCGACACGTCGCCGATCCAGGTTTCGAAGTCGATCACTCCCGTCTTCTCGACCAGATCCCCCGTGTGGTCGTAGATCCAGTGACGAGGGAAGGGGCTGGCACCCACCATCTCGGCCCGGCTGCTGCCATCCGCGTGGATGGTCAGAGCGAGGGTGGTCCAGGCTGGGGGCGCCGTCACCGCCACGAACGGCGGGCGTCGGATGGGGCGCGGGAGGGGGACCCCGATGCGACCCCCGGCGGTTTGTACGAAGCGGACCGACGTCTCCGCCACCTCGTCCGCGGGCCGCAGGTCCGGATACTGCACCGCCGCCACGGTGGCGGTCCGGGATCCGAGGTGAAGGGTGGTGGACCCAATCCAGCCCCGGCCAGTCTGGCCGTGGCCGACCACCCGTCCGTCCTCGACCTCGATCCACGCCTCGAGCTGGTTGGCGAAACGGAACCGATCGGCATGCTGGAGCTCACCCAGGTCCGTCAGCCCATCCGGCGGGGTGGAGTCATAGTGGCCCAGCAGCTCGAACCCAGATCGAATCAGGCCGCTCACCGCCTCCGACGGAATCCAGGTGATGGAGGTGACCGACGACTCGTGCCTCATCGGACGCCCTCCAGCACGGTCCCGCTTCCGGGCTGGCGTGCCCTCGCCTCGCGCTCGGACAGGACCAGGAAAGCCACTCCCCAGACGGCCGCCACAAGGCCCCACACAACACCCAGAGACGATGCATGGTCGGGGTATGCCACCGACGCCACCCCGTAGAACACAGTGCCAAGCCCCACGAACCAGGCCACGAGGCGCGCTCCGACGGTGTCCGTGGCGGCGATCAGGGCCGCCACCCCGATCATCAGGCCGGTCTCGGCCATGCCCCCGTAGTGGCCCATGGCCACGTGCGGATTGGCGGGCCCTCCGCTCAACTGGAGATGGAGCTGGATCCCGGCGAATATCGCCGTGCCGACTGCACCCAACCAGGCCATGCTCTTCAGCGGGCCGTCGGCGAACTGAGGCCGCTCGGTCAAGTCGCCCGGGTGGATCCAGGCCAGCACCGCGAACATGATCACGATCATCAGCGCAAATGGGTCGAAGGTGCCGATGATGATCTCGATCACCACCGAGATGGCCATGGCCGAGCCCGCCGCCCACATCAGAGCCACCTTGCGCCGCGGGCGATGCAGTTGGACTACGACGCTGCCCACCATCAGCCAAAGCTGGACGGAGAACCCCACTCCGTGGATGCGATGGATCTCGGCGCCGGCCACCCCGAACAGCTTGTCGAGCACAGAGCTCGGCAGCCAGGCGATCACCGGGAAGGCGAGAGCCGCCCAGAACATGGGGATCGTCAAGGCGGCCATCACCACCACCAGGCCCATGAATATGTACTTGCTTGTCCTCGTCTCGGGTTGAGCCACCGCCGTCATCGCTTCTCCTTCCTCGGCTTGCCCCGAACGTATGAGCTCGACGAGAGCCCGCCAACGGTGGAGGCCCATCCCCAAGAAGTAGGGCCACCACAAGTGGCTCAGCGCAAGCGGGGTGGTGGTGTCACGACCGGACCGGGTAGGCAGACCCCATCGCTCCGCCCACGCCGAACCATGACAATGCGCTCATGGCGCGAATCGGGATTCTCCTGGCCGACGACAACCTGCTGGTGCGCGAGGGAGTGCGTACGCTGCTGGAGTCGGAGCCCGACCTGAAGGTCCTGGCGGCCGCCTCCGATTACGAGGAGCTGATCCACGCCGCAGATCGCCACACGCCCCAGGTGCTGGTCACCGATATCCGCATGCCTCCCACCTTTCAGCAGGAAGGGATCGAAGCGGCCCGGGAGGTGCGCAAGCGTCATCCGGGCACCGGGATCGTGGTGCTCTCCCAGTACGACGAGCCCGAATACGCCGTCGCCCTGCTCGAGGAGGGGGCAGCCGGCTGCGCCTATCTGCTCAAGGATCGGGTGGCCGAGGGCGACCAACTGGTCCGGGCGGTGCGCGAGGTCGCATCGGGTGGATCAATGCTCGATCCCCGCATCGTCGAGGCGATGGTCCGTCCCGTCTCCTCGCCCTCACTGCTGACGGACGACCAACAGCAACTGCTGAAGATGGTGGCGGAGGGACGACCGGTCAAGGCGATCGCGGTGTCCCTGCACACCACCCCGGAGGCGGCGGCGTCCCAGGTCGAGCGGCTCTTCGTCACCCTGGGAGAGGCGGTGGGAAGTGGCGATCCCGAAGCCCTGCGTCTTCTGACCAGGCTGCACGCCGCCACCGTCTCCCTGGAGGAGCAAGGTGAGACTCTGTCGCGGATGATCCCCACCGGCCTGGCCGAGGAGCTACGCCGGGGAGGATGGAAGGTGGGCGAGCCCAAGCCGGCCACCGTCACCGTGCTCATGTCGGACATCCGCGGCTACTCGGGCATCGCCGAGCACTCCGACCCCTCCCAGCTCGCCCTTCAGCTCCACGAGCATCGCGCCGCCATGAACCGGGAGGTCCTTGCAGGCGGAGGCACTCTGATGCAGTTCGTGGGCGACGCGGTGATGGCGGTATTCGGGGCTCCCCTGCCCGCTCCCGATCACGCCGACCGGGCCGTGGCTGCGGCCCGGGCCATGCATCGCGCCCAGGCCAAAGTGAACCAGCGCTGGGCCAACCAGGGCCTGGTGCCCTTCGACGTGGGAATAGGCCTCTCCACGGGCCGGGTAGCCGTGGCCTTGTTGGGGTCCGACGAGCATCTCGAGTATTCGGTGGTGGGAGACGTGGTCAATCTCACCCAGCGCATCCAGCAATGGGCCGAGCCCGGCGACATAGTCATGACCCGGGCCACCTTCGAGGCTCTGACCAAACCGGTGCAAGCGGATCGGCTCGATCCCGCCCAGGTCAGAGGGCGCACCCAGCCCGTCGAGGCGTACCGGATGGGCAACCAGAGCGTCCCCGCCGCCTAAGGGCTCCGGCTCAACCGGTCTCAGACAAGAACATGAGGACGGCCCGCACCCGCTTGTGCACGTTCTCCTCCTCACTCAGGGCGAGTTTGGAGAAGATCGAGTTGATGTGCTTCTCAACTGCCCGAACCGACAGATCCAGCGCCTCGGCGATCCCGGCGTTGTTCCGCCCCTGAGCCATCTCGGACATGACGTCGGTCTCGCGGGCGGTGAGCCACTCCAGGGGAGACCGGTGTCGGGAGCGGGCCGCCACCAGCGTCTCCACCACCTTGGGATCGATCACCGATCCACCACCTGCCACCTCGCGGATGGCCCGGGTGAGGTGGAAGGCATCCGACACCCGCTCCTTGAGGAGATAGGCCCGCCCTTCGGATCCGTGCTCGAGCAGGGCCAGGACATAATCGGGCTCGTCGTACTGAGAGAGGACCACCACCCCCACCTCGGGTGACGACTCGGCCAGCTGCTTGGCAGCCCGGATCCCCTCATCGGTCCCGGTGGGTGGCATGCGGATGTCGGTCAGCACCACGTCGGGCTTCTCCCGCTCCACCGCCTCGATAAGAGAGTCGTAGTCCTCACAGGCCCCCACCAGCTCCATGTCGTCGAGGGTGGAGAGGATCCCCTGGATGCCCTCGCGCACGAGGAAATCATCCTCGGCGAGTACCAGCTTGAGGGCCATGGCCCGAGGGTAGACCGCATCGACCTTCATTGCCGGGCGGATAGCTCGCCCCATACCGGGGGTGGAGGCACCCCCGCTCAAGCGGAGGACCCCACCGCGCAGGGGACCCGACTCCACCCTCGTCACGGATAGTCGGAAAGGTGAACAATGGGGCCATGGAGTCCGATCGTCGAAAAGGCCCCAGCCCCTGGGCGTGGGTACTGGCCGGCGCCGTGGTCGCCACCTCTATCGCCATCTGGGTGATGGCGGCCCTGGCGGCAACCCGGGTCGCGGGAACCGGGCCGTCCTGGCTGGTCAACCGATCAGTGGTGGCCCTCACCGCCGTCGTCGAGGCGGGGATGGGCTTATTGATCCTCCGGCGCCATCCTGGCCACCGGATCGGATGGATACTCCTGTGGATAGCCCTGTTGGGCAACCAGGAGGCGGCTGGACTTCTCTACAGCTACCACGCCCTAGAGGTCTCACCCGGCTCGCTTCCGGGCGGAAATGTGGCTGCATGGAGCCAGGTACTCCTCCCCATCTTCGGATACCCCCTCCTGCTCGGGCTCCTACCCCTCCTCTACCCTGATGGTCGATTGCCATCCCGACGCTGGCGCCCCGCCGTCTGGCTCCTGATCGCCGGCCCGCTCATGATGCTGGTGGGAGTCTTCATGGCAGACATCTACCGCCTTGCACCGATGGAAAGCAGGCGCTGGGCCGTCGATCCTTTTGTCGCTTCATCACCAACGCTGCAGGCATTCGGTCTGGGCATGTCACAGTTTGCGCTCGTGGTTTTGTCGGCTGGACTGCTGGTGGCGATGGCATCAGCCGTGTCTCGGTATCGCAACGCCACGCGTCGGGTGCGCCTTCAGCTCAAGTGGTTCGCCTACTTCGCCGTCCCGGTGGTCGTGGTCAACTTGGTTCCCCTGCTCCTACGTGATCCAGCGAGGATCCAATCACTAGACGTCGTCGCTCCATATACCGTGATCCTTTGGGATGTCGCCATCGCCATAGGCATCCTGCGTCACCGCCTATACGACATCAACCTGGTCATCTCCAGGACGTTCGTCTACGGCTCGCTGGCCGTTCTCATCGGGGCGGTGTACGTGGCGGTGGTGGTGGGACTAGGCACGTTGATAGGCACCAACGGCCGACCCAACACGGCGCTGGCGATCCTGGCCACGACGGTGGTAGCGGTGGCGTTTCAACCGGCCAGGGAGCGCCTGCAGAGATTCGCCAATCGGATCGTCTACGGGTATCGGCTCACGCCCCTCGAGGCCGTGACAGAGCTGGGGGACTCGATGAGTGTGGCCGACCCCGACCGGGTTGTGCAACAGATCTCGACCGTCGTCGCAGCAGCCACCGGCGCCCGCAGGGCCGAGGTGTGGCTCGCCTCCGGCGAGGTGGTGGCCCGGGCCGCAACCTCCGTCCCGGCACCGTCTCCGGATCCGGTCCCGGCGGTTACCGATCTGGCGGATGCCTTCCCCCAGGCCACAGCAGCGGTGCCGATTCTCGATCAGGGCGACTTGCTCGGGGCGATTGTGGTCTACGAGGAGGCCGGGGATCCCCTCACACCGCTCGAGGATGCCCTCCTGGCGAACCTCGCCCGACAGGCCGCTCATGGGCTGCGCAACCGGGTCCTGACCGACGCCCTCGCCGCCCGGGTGGCCGAAGTGGGAAGGCGGGCCGCGGCGCTAGCTGAGGCCCGGCGCAGGGTCGTCGAGGCCCACGACGCCGAGCGCCAGCGCCTGGAGCGGGACATACACGATGGAGCTCAGCAGCATCTCGTAGCCCTGGCGGTGCGGCTGGGTCTGGCCCGCTCCCAGGCCAAGCGAAACCCGGCTGCCGCGTCCGAAGCGATCCAGAGTCTGATCCAGGAAACCGCACGCGCTCGTGCCGACCCTGTCCCGGCTGGCCCATGGGGTCTATCCGGCGGCGCTAACTGCCGGAGGTGTGGCTGCGGCCCTGGAAGCAGAAGTCGCGGCCAGCCCCATTCCGGTGGAGGTGGACGACGAGACCGGCCTGCGTTTCGCTGAACCGATAGAAGCCGCCGCCTTCTTCTGCTCCCTCGAGGCGATCCAAAACGCCGTCAAGCACGGCCGCCCGACGAACGTCTGGGTTCGCCTCACCGAAGAGGACGGAGATCTGGTCTTCTCGGTCACCGACAACGGAAACGGATTCGACCCACCGACGACTGCAGGAGGAACCGGCATGCAAGGAATGTCGGACCGAATCGGCTCGCTGGGCGGGAGCATCCAGATCGAATCAACCCCCGGACGGGGAACCACGATCACGGGCCGGATACCAACGAGAGACATGGTGCCGGCATGACAGAGCAAAGACGACGGGTTGGATTCCAGGGGGCCCTGGCAATCGATGTGCTGCTGGCAGTGTTAGCCATCGTACTGGTCCTATCCACCGCGCCTCTGGCGGCGCGCCCTCTTCCCTCCTTCTTCTTCGACCGATCGGCCGCGGCGCTGCTGGTGCTACTCGCGTCAGCCACTGCCTGGCTGATCGACCGCCGCCATCCCGGACACACCGTGGCGCGGATACTGGCCTGGTTCGGCTTCTGGGCCGGCCTGGAGGCAGCGGCCCTCCTGTACAGCTATCGCGGCCTTGGTCTGGCAGGCCATAGCCTGCCCGGCGCCAACCTGGCCGGACTGCTCCAGCCGATGATCATCGCCCCCGGCTTTGCGGTCGCCTTCGTCTTTCTGCCCCTGCTCTTTCCCGACGGGCGACTCCCCTCGCCGCGATGGCGACCCGTCATCTGGCTCACGGTGGCTGCAGCGGTAGCCGCCGAAGTCGGCTTGCTGCTCATCGACGCCTTCGCCGACTCGATTTGGGAAGCCAGTGCCTGGGCTACCGATCCGTGGGTGGCGACAGGCTGGTCCCTCCGCCTTGGCCAGGCCCTGTACGGCTTCGCCTTCGTCGCCATCATCTTCACTATGACCCTGTCCGGCCTCTCGCTGGTGGTGCGATATCGCCGCTCCGACCTGGACACCCGCCAGCAGATCAAGTGGTTCGTCTACCTCGGGATACCGGCGGTGCTGATCAATGCCATGATCGTCGCCCACGTGCCTTCGCCGAGCTTCGACCTGGGAGTGCTCGGTCCGGTGTCGGGCCTGGCAGCGGTAGCCGGGATCGGGATCGCCATTCTCCGCCACCGCCTGTACGACATCGACGTCGTCATCTCCAAGACGATCGTCTACGGATCCCTGGCGGTGATGATCGGGGCGGTCTACGTGGCCGTTGTGGCAGGAGTCGGACGTTTGGCCGACGCGGAAGGGCCGAACCTCGGTCTCACCCTGGCCGCCACTGTGGTCGTGGCCATCGCCTTCGACCCGGCCCGACGCCGGCTGGAGCGACTTGCCAATCGGCTCGTGTTCGGCGCCCGGGCCACTCCCTACGAGGTTCTCACCCAGCTGTCGCAGCGATTGAGCGACGCTCTCACCCCGGCGGAGACCCTGCCCCGAATCGCTGAAACCGTCGCCCGTGCGGTGGGAGGTGTGGCCGGACGCGTGACCCTGAGACTCCCCGAGAACCAGACCGTCAGCGCCTCCTGGCCATCAGCGGCAGATGGTGGAGCCCGAGAGGAGGTGGTGCCGGTGGTCCGTCACGGAGAGGTGCTGGGCGAGGTCGCGATCATCCCCGCACCAGGCGAATTCCTGCGTCCCGCCGATCGGGCACTGCTGGCGCGACTGGCGGAGCAGTCAGGTGTGGCTCTGGCCAACCTTCGCCTGGCGGCCCAGCTGGAGGCCCGCCTGGAGGAGCTGAACCACCAGGCTGCGGACCTGGCCGCTTCTGGTCGCCGGTTGGTCACGGCACGCGACACCGAGCGGCGACGGCTCAGCGAGGAGATCGAACGGCGCATCGGTCCTTCGCTGGATGCCGTGGAGCGTGGGCTCCGCCGGGTCACCGTCGAATCGGCCGACGGAGCGGAGACGGCCTCCGAGCTGGAACGGCTCCGGGGCGTCACCACGGAGGCTCTAGATGAGCTCCGTGCCATGGCCCGGGGTGTGTACCCGCCGCTTCTGGCAGACAAGGGGCTGGTCGCCGCCCTGGAAGCCGAGGTGCGGAAGCTGAACCTCTCGGTGAGCATCAATGCCAGGCTGGACGAGGCCATCAAGGGCCCCTTCGCCTCCACCGCCTACTTCTGCTGCCGGGAGATACTCTCGGCCGCCGAGAACAGCGGCTCCGCTCGGGCGGCCGTGGATTTGACCTCCAGCGATGGCCGGCTGGACGTGGCGATGGAAGAGGACGGGCCGGGGCCGGCATGGGACGATGCGAGTATGCGGCTGGCCGTGGATCGGGCTGCCGCCGCGGGGGCAAGCTCAGCATCGACCGGTCGAACGGGGTGGCGCTGGTGTCGCTCAGCCTTCCGCTGGATCCTCAGGCGGCCGAGCCGGTCGCCGCGGTCCAGGCCGTGGCGAGCGAATCCGGCGAAAAGTCCGACTTGGGGATGTAGGCGGCGGCTCCACACTCATCGGCACGGGGGGCGTACTCCTCCATCTCATAGGTGGAGAGAAGCAGGATCACCGCCCGCTGTGACTCCGAGAGGATGCGGCGGGTGGCCTCCAGCCCGTCGATCCCGGGCAGGTTGACGTCCATCAGCACCAGGTCGGGATCGAGACGGCGCGCCTCCTCGACCGAACCTTCACCGGTCTCGGTCTCCCCCACCACGACGAACCCGTCGGTCGCCTCCACCACCATTCGGGCAGTGAGGCGGAACGGGGCCTGGTCGTCCACGATCAGCACACGTGTCTTGTCCACTGACCTCCAGCTTGGCCGATCGGCGCCCAAAGGTGAAGTAGGCCAGCACCACCCTGCGCGGTGGTGGTGCACCCCTGGAAATCAGCCCAGGACGGCCAGGCTGGAGTCGAAGTAATCGGCCACCTCGCGGAATGAGGCGATGCCGACCAGGCGCCCCGACTCTCCGAGCAGGCCGACGTGAGAGATCTCTTTCTCGGCCATGGTGGTGACGGCTTCGGCCACCGGAGAGCGCACAGAGAGAGTGACCGGATCGTTGTCCATCACCGCTGCCACGGTCACCTGTTCGAGATCGGATCTGCGGCACGCCACCTTGTTCTGGAGGTCGAATTCGCTCAGCGTCCCCACCACGTGATGTCGCTCGTCGATGACCATCAGGCTTCCCCGGGCGCGGGCCCTCATCTGGTGAACAGCAGTCTCGACCGTGTCGTCGGGGCTCACCGTCAACGCCGGTGTGGTCTGCAGCCCGGTGAGGTCTACGAACATCAGGCCGTGTTGAGCAGACAACTCCGACTCCGACCTGCTTGCTTTCTCCGCCAACAGCTCCGACACCAGGTGCATCACCGTGTAGAAGGAGAAGTTGCCCAGCACCATTTCGTCCGGCCCGATAACCGGGACGCTCCTGACCCACTGCTCGGTCATCACGGCCATGCCCTGAGCCACCGAGGCGCTCGCCTTGACCGTGAACGGCGACGTAGTCATCACTTCGCTCACCGAGCGATGGCACACCTCGTCGCCTCCGATCACCTTCATCAGCACGTCCCGCTGGGTGAATATCCCCGCCAACCGGGCATCTTCCGTGACGAAGGCGATCGATCGAGCGGCCTGGTTCATGGCAGCGATGGTCTCAGCGACAGATCGGTCCGGCGTCACCTCCACGAACCGACCCAGGTCCAGATCAGAAACCGGCTTGTCATAGAGAGTGTCGGCGATGTTCACGTGTTTCCTCTCGGTGGCGGTCGACGCGCGTCGCCCCCCGAACCTAGCGCCGCCGAACGGGCTGCCGGTCGGGTCGAAGGTCAGACGATGTCCCGAGAAGGTCCTTTTCCGCGCGACATTCGGGCGAATGGCATCCTGAATGTCGCGCCAGAACGGAGAGGCCCTACCCGTTCACCTGGGGGATGACCAGGTTGGCGAGCAGGTCGAGCTGGGCGGGGTCGTCCGAAGTCGGGCCCAGCACCACGTATTCGCACCCGGCCTCCTTGAGGTCCACCAGACGGGCGACGATGTCGTCGATGGAGCCGAATATATAGGACTGCTCGAGATGGTCGGGATCACGGTGGGATCCCATCACCTCAACGAAATACTTGTGCTGGATCTCTTTGGCCTTCTCGCTGTCGGCCGTGTCGACCAACATGGTGAAGTTGGTATGGCCGAACCGGGGCGGCTCCGTGCCCTGGGCGGCGGCCGCCGCTTGCAGGTTCTCCCAGTCCCGCTTCACCCACTCCTGCTTGCCCGAACAACGCGACAGCCACCAGTCGGCATCGAGGATGCGTCTCTCAACCGACTTGGCCAGAACCGGCACGTCGTTGTCGTAGGCGCCGTCGGGGATGCGGGATCCCCCCGCCACCCATACATCCGGCATCTTGGGCGGTCGGGGCTCGATGGTCACGTCGGAGAACTGATAGAACTCGCCCTCGAAGGTGACGTCGTCCTCGGTCAGCAGCCTCCGCACGGCCGCCAGGATCTCGTCGGTGCGCCTACCACGCTCAGACAGCTTGGAGCCGGTCGCCTCGAACTCGGGCCCGTACCACCCCGGACCGATGCCGAACTGGTAGCGACCCCCGTACAGGAAGTCCATGGTGGCAATCTCCTTGGCCAGCATCACCGGGTGGCGGGTGGGCAGCACCAGGATTCCTGTCCCGATCAGCACGTCCGGGGCAACCGCCGCCGCCCAGGTGCACACGTGGAGAGGCTCCAGCCAGGACATGCCGTATAGGCCGGGGGCGTGGAGCAGGTGGTCGATGGTCCACAGGTCGATTCCGTAGTCGTTGGCCTTACGGGAGAAGCCGTCCACGTCCTGTTTGACCCGGGCATAGTCGAGGTCCGGGTAGGTGAACGAGGGGATCCAGGCTGCGAACTGCATTCCGGTCGGGGTCCTTTCCTTGTCGGCGGTCAGAAAACGGCCACGGTTGGCGACATGGCCTAGCAATATGATATATCGTAGTCTCAATACCTGACCGGCGCCCGGTTGCCAGGAAAGATGAAGCCACCACCGTTCGCATATGCCCGACCCGCCTCCCTCGACGAGGCGCTGGCCATCCTGGCCGGCCCCGGGGACACCCTCCCCCTGGCCGGGGGGCAGAGCCTGGTACCGATGCTCAACATGCGCCTGGTCCGTCCCGACACGATCGTCGATCTTTCCCGGGTGCCCACCCTCAACGGCATCGAGGCCGTCCCCTCCTCGGTGACGGTGGGCGCCCGGGTCACCCATCATGGTCTCGCCCGTCATGCCCGGCTAGCCGCCATCGCCGCCCTCCCGGACGCCGTATCCGAGATCGGTTTCCAGGCCATCCGCCACCGGGGGACACTGGGAGGGAGTCTGGCCCACGCCGACCCGGCCGCAGAGCTGCCCACCCTCCTCCTGGCCCTCGATGCCACCATCACCCTCACCTCGACATCGGGCGAGCGGGACCTGGCTGCAGATGACTTCCTGGTCGGCTACTACTCCACCGCCCGCAGGCCGGACGAGCTGCTCACCCGGGTCGAGATCCCCACCCCCGACGGTCTCCGCACCGGGTTCGCCGAGTTCAGCCGACGCCCGGGTGACTTCGCCCTGGCCCTGTGCGCCGTCGCAACCTGGGGAGACGGCCTGGATCGGAAAGCCCGAATCGCAGTGGGTGGCCTGGATGTGCGGCCCCGCCGCCTTCGTTCCCTGGAGAGCGTCCTCGCCGAGCAAGGCCCGTCGAGGGCCGTCGAGGCCGCCACCCCCGAGCTGTTGGCTCAGGCCACCTCCCCCAGCTCCGACATCCACGGCTCCGCCGACTACAGACTCCACGTCGGCACCGAGATGGTCCGGCGGGCATTGATCCGGCTGGAGGAGGCGGCATGACCATTGTGTCCCCCGGCGAGCGGATCACCGTCGATCTGACCGTGAACGGCCGGGCCCATCGAACCGAAGTCGAGCCCCGCACGCTCCTCTCCGACCTGCTCCGGGAGCATCTGGGGCTGACCGGCACCAACCTGGGGTGTGAGCACGGCTACTGCGGAGCCTGCACGGTGATCGTCGATGGGGAAACCGTACGCAGCTGCCTGATGCTGGCCGCCACCGCCGATGGGAGCGAGGTCACCACGGTGGAGGGCCTGGCTCCCGACATCGAACGTCTCGGAGCCCTGCAATCCGCCTTTCAGGAGCACCACGGCCTCCAGTGCGGCTACTGCACGCCGGGCATTCTCATGACCGCTACCGAGTTACTGGACTCGGGTGAGACCGTCTGGACGAGGAGTCGGTGCGCCGGGCACTGGCCGGCAACATCTGCCGCTGCACCGGCTATGTGCACATCGTGGAGGCCATCCTGGCCGCGGCCCGAGAGAAGGCGAGCTCATGACCTCCGCCGAGCCCCGCTTCGTGGGAGCCCGGGTAGCCCGGCTCGAGGATCCCCGATTCCTGACCGGGCGGGGCAGATACATCGCCAACATGAAACCGGCCGGGACCCGGGTGGCCCGCTTCGTGCGCTCCCCCTTGGCTCACGCCCGGATCACCTCCATCGACGCCTCGGGAGTCCCCGAGGGGGTGAACGTCTTCACAGGCTCCGACTGGCCCGACAACGGGATCGAGTCGACCAGCCGCTACGAGGGCTTCCAGGCCGCAGCGATGCCCGTCCTGGCCGTGGGGAAGGTGCGCTACGCCGGAGAGCCCGTGGCGATGGTGGTCGCCAACGACGCCTATGCGGCCGAGGATGCCGCCGAGATGGTGGCAGTCGACTACGAGCCTCTCGACCCGGTCACGTCTGTCGAGGGGGCACTGGCCGAGGATGCGCCCCTGGTCCACGACGAATGGGACTCAAACCTCTATGTGCCTCGGCACTACCAGTCCCCCGATTTCGAGGAGCAGAGGAAGGACACACGCGAGGTAGCGGGAAGGTTCGTCAACAGCCGCCATTCCGGCATCCCCATGGAAGGTCGGGCAGTGCTGGCCCACCCCGATGGCGAGGGCGTGGTGGTCTACACGGCTACCCAGATCCCCCACCTGATCCGCACGGCTGTCGCGGCCGCTATGGGTCTGCCCGAGAGCCGGGTTCGGGTGGTTTCGCCCGACGTAGGCGGGGGCTTCGGGGTCAAGGCCCAGGCCTATCCCGAGGAGGTGGCCTGCGCCCTGGCCGCCATGGCGCTCGGCCACCCCGTCAAGTGGATCGAGGATCGCCGCGAGCACTTCTTGGCCAGCCACCACTCACGTCAACACACCCACGACGCCACGCTCCACTACGACGAGGGCGGGCATATAAAGGCATTGGCGGCCTCGGTGTACGTGGACATGGGCGCCTATTCGGTGTTCCCCTGGACCTCGACCATGGACACGGGCATGGCGATGGGCATCCTCCCCGGGCCCTACCGCTTCACCGGCTACCTTGTCGACGGCTACCCCACCTGCACCAACAAGACCCCCTACGGAGCCTACCGGGGCGTGTCCCGTCCGGCGGCGTGTTTCACCATCGAGCGCCTGGTCGACTGGATGGCGCGGGAGCGGGGTCTGGACCGGCTCGAAGCCCGTCGCCTCAACCTGGTCACGACCACCGACTACCCATGGACCAACCCGGGAGGGCTGGTCTACGACGGTGGATCGATGGTCGAGTCCATCGAAGTCATGAAAGAGTGGATCGGCTACGAGAGCCTCCAGGCGGAACTGGCCGAGGATCGCCGTCGGGGACGGATGCGCGGCCTGGGTATGGCCATCTTCACCGAGCAAAGCGCCCACACCACCGAGGAGTTCAAGAAGCGCGGCGTACCAATCGTGTTCGGGTACGAGACCGCCTCCCTGCGACTCGACTCGACCGGCTATCTCACCATCGCCGCCTCCATCCACAACCACGGCCAGGGGCTGGAGACCACCCTGGCTCAGTTCGCCGGCCAAACCCTGGGCATCCCCCTCGACCGGATCGAGGTGGTGTTCGGGGACACCGACCAGGTGGCCTACGGTGCCGGCACTTTCGCCAGCCGCTCGGCCGTCCTAGCAGGCGGGGCGGCCCGCCTGGCCGCCACCGATCTGCGTCAGAAGCTATCAGTCATCGCCGGGCATCTCCTCGAGGCCTCAGAGGAGGACCTCATCTTCACACCGGAAGGAGTGCAGGTGCGGGGGGCGCCCTCGGCCAGCATCTCCATGGCCGAGCTGTGCCGCATCACCTATCAACGACCCGACCTGCTCCCGTCGGGAGTCACTCCGATCCTCGAGTCGACCCACACCTACGACGCCCCGCCCGGGACCGGCACATATACCAACGCCCTGCACATGGGAACGGTGGAGGTCGATCCTGCTACCGGCAAGGTGACCCTGGACAACTACTGGGTGGTCGAAGACTGTGGAGTGATGATCAACCCGATGATCGTCGAAGGCCAGATCCACGGAGGTGTCGCCCAGGGGATCGGCTCGGCACTGCTCGAGGAGATGGTCTACGACGAAGACGGCCAGCTCCTCACCACCACCTTCATGGACTACCTGATGCCCAGCTCCCTCGACGTCCCCCATATCGCCACCAGACATCTGGAGACACCCTCGCCGTCCACCATCGGCGGCATCAAGGGAATGGGCGAGGGCGGCGCCATCGCTCCCGCCGCGGTCGTTGCCGGCGCGGTGGAGGACGCACTGAGCGAGCTGGGCACGGTCTGGGTTTCACAGGTTCCGCTCACCCCCGAACGGGTCCTGGGCCACATCGAAGAGGCGAGGAGGTCGGAGTCATGAGCCGCATTACCGTTTCGGCCATACAGTTGGGCTCCCAGGAGGGCAAGACCCTGGACGAGGCCTTCGCCACCGCCGCCGAAGCCGTGGACGAAGCCGTCAACGCTGGCGCCGACCTGGTGGTGCTGCCCGAGATCTGGACCCCCGGGTACTTCGCCTTCGACGACTACGCCGATGCCGCCGAGGAGGCCGCCACGATGCGGGATCGCCTGGCAGGCTGGCCCGCCGTCATGGCATCCATCTCCACGGAGGATCCTTCGTGGAACGGCGCCACGGGAACCTGTACAACACCAGTGTCCTGTTCGCGCCCGATGGCTCGGTAGCGGCCGAATACTCCAAGATCCACCTGTTCGGCTACGGCTCCCGCGAACCGGAGGTACTCACCCCCGGCACCTCATCCACCGTGGTCGACACCGACCTGGGCCGGGTGGGCATGGCGGTGTGCTATGACCTGCGATTCCCTGAGCTGTTCCGGGAGATGACCGACCGGGGGGCCGAGCTCCTGCTGGTGGCTTCAGCCTGGCCCCATCCCCGGGTGGAGGCGTGGAGCACCCTGGCCGCGGCCCGGGCCACCGAGAACCAGGCCTTCCTGGTGGCGGCCAACGGAGTCGGTCCCACCCTGTCCGGCCCAAGCCTGTGCGGACACTCCGTGATTCACGACCCCTGGGGGGTGCCGGTGGCTCGGGCCGGCGACGAGCCTGCCACCATCACCGCCACCGTCGACCTGGCCGCCGTAAAGGACGCCCGGGGTCGCCTGCGCCAACTGGCCGACCGTCGCCTCCTCTCTCCTACCCGCCCCCGGCTTGCCTTCCGCCGCCCCGCGGAGCGCCCCCTGATGATGAGCGTCACCCGGGTCGACATCGCCGGCTACACCGGGCGGGACCGGGCCGCCGTCGACCGCTACGTGGCCAAGCTGGAGGACGAGGGGATCGCCCCGCCCGCCTCCATCCCCTCACTTTTCAGGGTCGGGGCGGACCGGGTGGTGGCCCACGAGACGATCGACGTGACCGGCTCCGAGACCTGTGGCGAGGTCGAGTTCGTGCTGTTGGTCACCGATCAAGGAGTGCACGTCACCGTCGGCTCCGACCACACCGACCGAGCCCTGGAACAAACCTCGATTCCCCTGGCCAAGCAGGCCGTCCCCAAGGTGGTGGCCGGAGAGGCGTGGCGCCTGGAGGAGATCGAGGACCACTGGGACAGCCTGCGCCTGGAGGCGTGGGTGGGAGAGGATCGCCGCCCCTACCAAGAGACCGGAGCGGACTTCTTCCTCCCGCCCCGGGACATACTCGACCTGGTTCCGGCCGACAACGGCACAGTCATCTTCGGGGGCACCGTCTCTTCAATCGGGGGCGGATTCGACTTCGACCCCGTCTTCACCGGCCGACTGACCGACCCCGTGCTGGATCGCTTCATCGAGTTCACTTACCACGCCCTACCCCTGGAGGAGTCATGATCGACAAGTCCCCCATCGGTTTCGCCGACCCCGACCTAACCCCCTGGGAGCCCGAGGCGGGAATCGACGGCCTCTATTCCAAGACTCTGGCTCGCTGTTCCGAAACGGGCAGCTACACGCGGCTCCTCAAGTTCCTCCCCGGCACGGACACCTCCCGGTCCGGCGTCCAGGCCCACGACCACCTCGAAGAGCTGTGGATCGTCGAGGGCGCCATCTTCGACGTGACCCTGCAGGAGAACTTCACGAAGGGCATGTACGCCAACCGGCTCTACGGCATGGACCACGGCCCCTGGGTTGCGGCCGGCGGGGCCATCACCTTCGAGCTGCGAGACAACGATCCCGAACACAAGATCGGCAAGGACCAACTCGAGTTCTTCGACCCGGCCTTGCGCCTCTGGGATGGCCGGGACGATCAGGCCGGAGTGTACGTGAAGACCCTCACCTCCTGCCCCGATACCGGCTCGTACGGAAGGCTCGTGAAGCTCCATCCCGGGGCCACTTCCCCTGCAGCACTAAAGGGGGAGGTGGGTCGGAGCGAGCTGTGGGTGGTGTCGGGCGACCTGTGGGACGGAGACGAGCACGTGCACCCCGCAGGCACCTACGGCAACCTCGACGTGAACCTCCTGGATGGTTCCTGGACGTCGGAGCTGGGTTGCGTGGTCTTCGAAGTGCGGAATCTGATCTGAGGATATGACCCAGTTCCTCCAGCTCACCGCTATCGGTGTGGCTCAGGGCGCCTTCTTGCTCCTAGCCGCTCTCGGTTTCTCTCTCACCCGCCGGGTGGAGGGCTTCTTGAACATCGCTCACGCTCAATACCTCTCCATCGCCGCCTTCGTCACCTTCTACCTCAACAACACGGCCGGCCTCCACTTCGTGGTCTCAGCCTTGGTCGGAGTCGCCGTGACCACCCTGTTCGGGCTGCTGGTGGGGAGGGTCGTGTTCGAACCCATCCGCAACTACGGGCCGGCCGTGGCTCTGATCACCTCGGTGGGGGTGGTATACGTGCTCGACGGGCTGATCCACGCCCTGGTCGGAACCGGCTCGTTCCTGGTCAGCCTTCCCCGCATCGCACCGGTACGGCTGGGTCCGGTGGTACTGACCACCTACCAGGCGATGGTGGTGGCCGTGGCGCTCCTGGTGGGCGGCGGAACCGCCGCCTTCCTGCGCCACACCCGACTCGGAACCGCCATCCGCATCACTGCCCTCGATCGGCGGCTGGGTGCGTCGCGGGGAGTGAATGTCGACCGGGCCGCCAGCGCCACGTGGCTCATTTCGGCCGGGCTGGCTGGGGTGGCGGGGGTGGCCCTGGCGGTGCTGGGAGCCCTCACCCCCGACAAGGGATTCGATCAGATCCTGATCATCCTGGCCGTGGCACTACTAGCAGGCATCGGCTCGGTCACCACGGTGGCCGTTTCGGCTCTGATGATCGGAGTGGCCCGTGAGATCTCTCTGCTGTGGCTCCCGTCGGGCTTCCGTGACATCATCGCCTTCGGGATCGTGATCCTGGTGCTCATCTTTCTTCCCAACGGGCTCTCAGGGAGGACCGAATGACTCCTCTGCTCTCGGCCGTGCTCACGGTGGGAATCCTGGTCGGTATCTACGGCGTCGTGGCCCTGGCGCTCAACTTCCAGTATGGCGAGGCCGGGCTGATCAACTTCGGCGTGGTGGCCTACTTCGCCGTGGGCGCCTACACATACGCCATCCTCACCGCCGGGGCACCCAACCCCGACTCGCTCGACCAGTACCGGTGGGGGTGGGACCTGAATCCGCTCCTGGCCGCCGTCATCGCCGGAGGGGTCGGGGTGGTGTTCGCCCTCATCTCGGGCTGGCCGGCGCTGAGGCTGCGCGGCGAGTACCTGGCCCTCACCACCTTCGCCTTCGCCGAAGTCTTCCAGTCCTTCCTCCTCAACACACCCGCCATCACCAACGGGACCTCGGGTTTCTCCAACATCACCCAGCCCCTACGTGACACGGTCGGCAACTACAACCTGTTTCTGTTCGTGGTGGCGGTGGCATTCCTGACCTTCACGTTCTGGTTCTTCCAGAGACTGGTGTCGTCGCCTTATGGAAGGACGCTGCGTGCCATCAAGGACAATGAGATCGGCGTCGTGGCTGCCGGGGAGCGACCCGAGACCTATCGTCGCCAGGTCTTCCTGCTCTCGGCCTTCTTCATCGCTGTGGCGGGCGTGATCTACGTGGTCTGGCTGTCCTTGGCCCGCCCTTCCACATTCGGGGCGGAGATCACTTTCTACGTGTGGATCGCCATGATCCTGGGCGGTGAGGGGAACAACTGGGGCGTGCTGGCCGGCATCCTCGGCCTGACCGTGCTGGACGAGGTGGTAGGCCAGCTGCCCCTCGAATCGATCCGAGCGGTGCAACTGGTCGATGCCGCCCAAGGCATCCTCACCGGGCTCCTCTTCATCGTTGTCTTGCGGTGGCGGGCTCCCAAGGGAGCACTGAGATGACCGCTCCGATACTGGAGATGGATCGGGTCACCCGGGCCTTCGGCGGTCTCATCGCCGTATCCGAGGCCAGTCTCACCCTCGACCCGGGCGAGCTGGTCGGGCTGGTGGGACCCAACGGGGCCGGTAAGTCGACCACCTTCAACCTGGCCTGCGGCTACCTGGCCCCCACCGACGGAATCGTCCGCTTCAAGGGGGAGAGCATCGCCGATAGCCACCCGTCCGAGCTGGCCAGGCGCGGCCTGGGCAGGACCTTCCAGACCCCTGTGGCATTTCCCGATCTTTCCGTGGCCGAGAACGTGATGGTGGGCCAGCCGCTCCCACGCCCGCTGGGTCAGGCCCTGTTGGGCCGTTGGCGGCCCCAGGAGAGACAGCGGTGCCGACGCGCCAACGAACTGCTGGAGCAGGTGGGCCTGGCGGCGCGTGCCGACCACGCTGCCGGGGACCTGTCGGGGGGCGAGCTCCGCATGCTCGAGGTGGCCCGTCAACTGATGGGACGGCCCGAGCTGCTCCTCCTGGACGAGCCCACGGCCGGGGTGGCGCCGGGGCTCCAATCTCGGCTAGGGGACCTGATCCAATCGGTCAACGGCGAGGGAACCACGATCCTCATCGTCGAGCACAACCTCGGGTTCCTGTTGAACCTGGTGGCGCGGGTGATCTGCATGGCGGCGGGAGAGATCATCGCCGACGGGACTCCCGACGAGATACGGCGCGACCCAAAGGTCGTCGCCGCCTACCTGGGAGAGCAGAACGATGTTGCTTGAGGTCTCGTCGCTGGAAGCCGGCTACGAAAAGTTGATGGTCGTGCACGACGTGAGCCTGAGAGTGGAGGCAGGCGAGATCGTTCTGCTGATGGGCCCGAACGGAGCCGGGAAGACGACGTTGCTCCGCACCGTCAGTGGCCATCTCCCCGTCGGGTCGGGCCAGATCCTCCTGGACGGGGAGGACGTCACAACCACCTCCGCCTATCAGCGCTCGTCGAAAGGAATCGGGTACGTGCCCCAGGAAGGCAACGTCTTCGGACCGCTCACGGTGGCCGAGAACCTAGCCTCGGCGACTCTGTTCCGCCCCGACCTCATTGACCGGACCCGCCCTATCCTGGACCGCTTCCCTCGCCTCGAAGAGCGTAGAACCCAGCGAGCCTCGACCCTGTCGGGTGGAGAGCGTCAGATGTTGGCGGTGGGATCGGCCATGGTGGGCGATCCCCGCCTCCTCCTGCTCGATGAGCCCACCGCCGGCCTGGCTCCCCGCTTCGTAGCCGAGATCGTTCAGTGGATGTCCGAGGTGACCGGGGACGGTCGAGGAGTGCTGTGGGTGGTCGAGCAGAACCCCGAACCCGTCATCGAGGCCGCCTCCCGCGCCTACTTCATGGCCGGCGGGGAGATCGGCCAGGAACGCCCCGCATCGAGTCTCACAGATTCCGAGTTGGTCCGACAGGTCCTGCTCGGTTGAACACCGCACCAGCAAAGGAAAGGAAAGAAGGATGCGCAAACGCACCTGGGCCGTAACCACGGCCCTATTGATGACCGTGGCCGCCTGCGGTGGAACCGCGGCCACCGACACCACGGAGGCACCGGGTACAACGGCGCCGTCGGGGTCGGAGACCACGGCTCCACCAGCCACTGAACCCACCGACACCTCCGCCGCGGACGGCGGAGAGGGAGTGACGGTTGGGTTGCTAGCTCCCCTCTCGGGTGAGCTGGGCTCGTTCGGAGAATACGTCGGAAACGGGTACCGCACCGCCGCAGAGACGATAAATGACACCGGGATGCTCAAATGCGGACCGATCTCGTTCGTCTCCGCCGACTCCAAGACCGACCCGGAGGTGGGCCGGCAGGAGGCCGAGCGGATGATCTCCGACGGTGCTGTGGCCATCGTCGGCCCCACATCGGACGTGATGGTGGCTCTGGTCCCGGTGGCCCAGTCCGAATCGGTGGTCGTCATGTCCCCCTACGCCGGGAGCACTGCGCTCAACGACCTCGGAGGCGACTTCGTCTACCGGACGGTCGGCCCCGACACCAACGACGGGCTCGCAGCCGCCAAGTGGATCTCTGATCAGGGATACGAGGCGGTAGCCGCGTTCACCCAGCAGGAAGAGGCCCAGCAGTCGGCGGGCAACGCCGCCCGGGCCGCCCTGGGTGATCTGGGCGTCAACGTGGTCTTCGACCAGGAGTTCACCCCCGGCGAAGCCAGCTACTCGGGCGTCCTGTCCACGGTCCTGGCCGCCCAGCCCGACGTGATCTACCTGGCCGGAGGCCAGGAGTCGAGCCTCACCATCATCAACGAGGCCGCCCAGCTGGGCTACGGGGGCGACTGGCTCTTCTCGGCCGACCTCGCCACCGACGAGACCATCCAGGCGGCAGGAGCCGACATCCTGGAGAGCGTCGCCTACACCGTCGTGTCGAGCACCGACCAGCAGACCGACGAATATCAGAACTTCGTGACCCTGCATCAGCACGTGACCGGCGAGGATCCGGGACCGTTTGGGGCCAACGCCTTCGACGGGATGAACCTGATCGGCCTGGCCATGGTCGCCTCGGGCTCCTGTGACGGCACCGGCATCAACAGTGCCATCCGTGACGTTTCCGATGGCGGCACGGCCGTCACCACCTTCGAGGAGGGAGCGCAGCTACTCGCCCAGGGAGAAGACATCGACTACCAGGGCGCATCCGGTCCTGTGGACCTGGATGAGACCGGGAGTGTCGTCAACTCCTACTCGGTGCAGCAGGTGCAGGGCGGAGCCTGGGCAGATGTCCGGTTCTATCCCGCCGAGGAACTGACCAACCTGGGAGGTTGATCCAATCGGCCGTTACCACGCCGGGGGGGGGTTAACCCCCTCCCCGGCATTACCATCCCGGCGGCCAGGTCAACGAGGAAGATGAACGATCACACCGAAACCGAGCTTCACGTCCCCCTTCTTCAGGACGCAGTCCTGGAGAACCTGCGGGAGCGACTATTGGACGGAACGTTTCCACCCGGATCGCAGCTCAACATTCGTGAGGTAGCTGCCCGGCTCGGGGTTTCGGCAGTACCAGTTCGCGAGGCGATCAAGATCCTCCAGAGCGAGGGGCGCCTGGTGCATGAGCGGGGCCGGGGCTACTACGTGCGTCGCCTGTCCCATGAAGAGATGGTGCAGGTCAACCAACTCTCCGCCATGCTCGAAGACGAGCTCCTCGCCACCGGCGTGCCAAAGATGACGTCCGAGCATAAGGCTGAGATGCTGGCCGCGCGGGAGGTGGTGGGTCGAGAGGGGGGCGACAAACGCGACGTGCTGACGGCCCACCGTCGATTGCACTTCATCCCTTTCGAGGCATCGGGCCTCAACATCTTCCTCGACGTGGTGAACCGGCTCTGGGACCAGTACGAGCATTACCGGCTCCTGTTCTTCGACAGCGACATGGCCTTGAAATCCAGCGCCATAGAGGAACATCGGCGCTTCGCCCAGGCATGCATAGACGGCGATGCCGAGCTGGCCCGCCGGATCCATGCCGAGCACCGCCTGTCATCGTTCAGGCATCTGGCACGAATCGCCGACGAATGAGCTCAGGAGGGGACTCGCCCCTCCCGTTCAGTGCAGGAGCTCGGTGAAAGCCGAGCGGGCCAGGTCTGCTTCGATTCTCGACTCGATCACCCGGGCTGCGTGCTCAGCCAGCTCGGTGGAATCTGACCGACCCGGATCGACGATGGCCAGCACACCCACCAGGACACGATCGACCTGGATCGGGGCCAGCTCGAGGTGGTCCGAGGCCACTCCCAGGTCCGATCCCGCACATGCGGAGGCCCGGTGATCCAGCAGCGAGCGTAGAGGCTCTTTGCCCCCTTCGAGCACCAGCCCGGCCAGGGGCCGCAAGGCAGCGGTTGTCTCCTCGTCGGCGAAGGATCCGAAGAAGGCAGACACGACCGAGCCGAAGATGGGGTTGTCCACTACCGGGCCAAGCACTACGGCCGCTGCGTTCAGGCTGGAGCGCAGGTCGCCCAGCATCCCATCCAGCCATCCGCGCTCGCTCTCAGCACGACTGAGGAAGGTGGCCCACGAAACTTCCAGGTCACCGAGGTCCGAAGTGCCGGGGTCAACGGCATCGACCGGCTGACTCTCCAGGAGACGGTGCGCCTCAGAGGCACGTAACCCCGCGTCGACTTGCTGGCGAAGCCAGGTCAGCTGGGCGATTTGGTGGTTGCTGTAGAGGCGTCGGCCCGATCGATCGCGGGTGGGCGTGACCGTTCCGTAGCGATCTTCCCACGTGCGGATCGTGGTGACGGACAGACCCGACTTGCGGGCCGCCGTGCCGATGTTGAAGACTGCTTCCTCGTCGTGGTCAGCCTTGGCGGGGTTCATCGATCTCGTTCTCCCATCTCGGTTACGCCGGTGTCCCCTACCCCCGGATAGGTCGGAGGTTGACGGCTCATTCACTTTCGAATACTGGTTCCTGTACATCAGGGAGCCAGAGATCTGCAAGCCTAACCGTCTCCAGACCATCCGCGAACGCTGCCCAATATTGGTCGGCGTCGAACTCCCGCTCGAGAACCTCGGCGGCACATTCGTAGCTGCTCACCGCATCTCGACCGAAGCCGGAATCGTCGGCGGCGGCTCCGATGAGCCCCACCCAAGCGGACCCGATCAAGACGGGAACGTTGAGAGACCACCGCGTGTCCGTTCCGTAGTAACGGCGACGGAGCGGCTCTTCCATGTCGTCGACGTGGACGAGAACGGTCTCTCCGGCCGTCCAGATGGGGACGTGGGCGCTCAACTCGGTCATGGGTATGACACTGGCCCGCCTGAGGCGCTCTTGCCTGCCCTTGAGATCCAGGGTCGGATCAAGGTTGACCAGCGCCCCGGCGAGTCCCATCTCGGGATGGAGGAAGTTGACGACGATGAAGCTGGCCAACGGCCGCCACCGACGGGTGAGGCGACGCAGCACATCTGCCGCGAACGTTTCCCGACGAGACAGCCAAGCGCTGAATCTGCCTTCCGGAGTCCAGGGTCGAGGGGGGAACGGCTCCAGCAGCGGAGCTCCCATGATCGCTGCTCCGCGCCGATCCGGGCGTGTTGTGTCGTGCAACACCGAGGCGTCATTGTCGATCCCGTCCGAAGGTCTAGACACTCGTTTCTCTCTTCCCTGCCCAGTCCGCACCGATTTGCCCGGTGAGTGTTGGAATTATCCGACATCGCAAGCCGTTGGACAAGCCGTCACACGAATCGAGAGGTAAGCCAATGGCGACTATCGCCCTGACTAAAGAGACGTTCAACGAGACCATCGCCGACAACGACACGGTGCTCATCGACTTCTGGGCCGAATGGTGCGGCCCGTGCCGCTCCTTTGCGCCCAACTATGAGAAGGCATCGGACGAGCACACCGACATGGTGTTCGCCAAGGTCGACACCGAGGCTCAACCCGAGTTGGCCGAGGCGTTCGGTATCCGCTCCATCCCCACGCTGATGGTGTTCCGCGACCAGATCCTGCTCTACAGCCAGCCCGGCGCGCTCCCCCCGGCGGCCCTCGACGACCTGATCACCCAGGTCGAGGCATTGGACATGGACGACGTGCGGCACCAGATCGCCGAGCAGAAGTCCGAGGAGGGCACGGCGGCCAGCTGAGCCCGAATTACGATCGACGTGAGGGCCGCTCCTCCGGGAGCGGCCCTCTGTCATTCCGGGTCGAACCCGACTCCTGCCCACCCCTGTACCCGAGGAATACTCTGGTCACATAGGACAGGTCGATGACGCCACCCAGCGAATTGATCCGCTCGGCGATGGCCTCCATCAGCGCCCGCCGACGATCGTGTGGCAGGGCCACGTGATCGCTGAAGGTCCCCGACATGCCCACATACTGCTCGGCAGTCATCGGCTGGGACCAATGATGCTCCAAGACCTCCACCTCTCCGGTGGCCTCAGCCAGACGATTTCGCCACATTTGCGAATCTCGGCGACGATGCCGGCGACGGGAAGCGGCCTCGGCGTCGGGCAGGAAGCGGCCATAGAGATCGCCGAAGAGCCCGGAGTCTTCCTCGATATCGGGGAGATTCCATATCCAGGCCATCACGCCGCAAGGTCTCAGCTTCGCCGCCAGCACCGGGTCGGCTCGGTTGGGTAGCCAGTGCCACACCTGCGCCCCGTACACGAGGTCCAGGTCCGACTCGATGGTGACCTCGAGCGCGTCGGCCACTACCCAGCGCGCCCGGGGCACCCGGCTTCTGCCCACGTCCACCATGGCGGAATCCGGATCGGAGGCGACGACGTGGAACCCGCGTTCCACGAACGAGCGGGTGGCCTTGCCGGTGCCGGCTCCCACTTCCAGGGCCGACTTTCCTGGGCAGCGCTCCGCCACCCAGTCGATCACCTCACCCGGATAGGACGGTCGCCAGCGCTCGTAGCGTTGGGCAACCTGACCGAACACCTGGGCCAGCTCGGCTGCCTGGGTCACGGTCGGGTTTCGACGATGACGGCTCCCCCCAGCACTTCGTCGCCGTGGTAGAGACTCACGGTTTGGCCGGCCGCCACAGCTTCCTGAGGATCTTCGAAGATCACGGTGTCGTCCTCCAAGAAGGCCGCTGCGGCCTCTCCGTGAGCCCGAAACTGGGCCGCCACTTCGCCTTCGATCCCGCCTCCGGAGACGGACGCGAGGTCGGTGACGCGCAGACGGGAGACCGCTAGGTCGGCTCGACGGCCGAGGATGACGGTGGAAGTGCCGGCGTCGATCGAGGTCACATAGCGCGGCTCCCCCACCGCCACACCCAGCCCTCGACGCTGGCCGATGGTGAAGCCCACCACGCCCTCGTGACGACCCAGCTCGGTCCCGTCACGATCGAGTATCGGCCCCGGACGAAATCCCTGGGGGGCCACCCGAGCCAGGAAGCTGCGATAATCGCCACCCCGGACGAAGCAGATATCCATCGATTCGGACTTGTGTGCGGTCCGCAACCCGAGCCGGTCGGCCTGGGCCCGTGTCTCCCCCTTGGTCAGGCGGCCCACCGGAAATCGAACCCGCTCCAACTGGTCCTGACCGAGCATCGACAGGACATACGACTGATCCTTGGCCTTGTCTACCCCCCGCCAAAGGTGCCAACCGTCGGCGCGATGCTCGGTTCGGGCATAGTGGCCGGTGACGACCAGGTCGCACCCCAGCTCGGAGGCATGTTCCAGCAGCGCCGAGAACTTGACCGCCCGATTGCATTCCACACAGGGGTTGGGCGTGCGGCCTGCCAGATAATCACCCACGAATGTGTCGATGACACCGGCCGAGAAGTGGTCCGTGTAGTCCACGACGTAGTACGGGATCCCCAGCCTGGCCGCCACCCGGCGTGCGTCCTCGGCATCGGAGACCGTGCAGCAACCGGACGTCGGCGCCTCTCCATTGGGCCCCGCCCACATCTTCATGGTCACACCGATGACGCTGTGGCCCTGCTCGACCATCAGGGCGGCGGCCACCGACGAGTCGACACCGCCCGACATCGCCGCCAGGACCCGGCTCACGTCTTGTTCCTCACCCCCTCCAGGCTAGGGCTGCGCCTGGCCGCTGCCCACTACGGCCCGGCCCCCGATACGGGCTGGGACGGTGGTGGGAGTACGCTGCTCGTTCGTGGCTGAGGGTCATGGAACCAATGGAAAGAGGGTCGGGCTCGTAATCGCCGCCCTGGGCGTCGTATACGGGGACATCGGCACCTCTCCCCTCTACGCCCTCCGCGAATCCCTGGCCGAGGAGCACGAGGTAGTCGCCACCCAGGCCAATATCGTCGGAGTGCTGTCCCTGATCATCTGGGCCCTGATCATCGTCATCGCCATCAAGTACGTGGCGCTGGTGATGAGGGCCGACAACCACGGCGAGGGCGGGATCCTGGCCCTCACCTCCCTGATGAAGAACGACCCCAACAAGAAGTGGCGCACCGGGCTCTTCCTGTTCGGGCTGTTCGGCACCGCTCTCCTCTACGGCGACGGGGCGATCACTCCCGCCATCTCGGTTCTGTCGGCCGTCGAGGGCCTCGAGGTGGCCACACCGGTCTTCGCTCCGTACATCATCCCGATCTCGATCGCCATCCTGGTAGTCCTCTTCGCCGTCCAGTGGCGGGGCACTGGCGCGATCGGTCGGGTCTTCGGCATGGTGATGCTGGTCTGGTTCGCGGCGCTGACCCTGCTCGGGATGGTCCACATATTCGATGCCCCCGGCGTCCTGGCAGCCTTCAATCCCGTGCACGCCGTGGCCTATTTCGGCAGAAATGGATTCCCCGCCTTCAGATCCCTGGGTTCAGTGTTCCTCGTCGTGACGGGTGGCGAGGCCCTCTATGCGGACATGGGCCACTTCGGGTCCGGGCCGATCCGGATCGGCTGGTACACGATGGTGATGCCCGCCCTGATAATCACGTATCTGGGACAGGGGGCGCTGCTGATGTCCAACCCGGGCGCCCTCGACAATCCCTTCTATCACATGGCTCCAGACTGGGCCTTGATACCCCTGGTGGTCCTGGCCACGTCCGCCACGGTCATCGCCAGCCAGGCCCTGATCTCAGGGGCCTATTCCCTGACGATGCAGGCCATTCAGCTCGACTACCTACCGCGCATGCTCATCCGCCACACCTCGTCGGAGGAGGCCGGCCAGATCTACCTTCCCGCCGTCAACTGGGCCCTGATGATCGCCTGTGTGGGCCTCGTGATCTCTTTCCGCACCTCGTCGGCCCTTGCGGCCGCCTACGGCGTGGCCGTCACCGCCACGATGGTGGTCACCACCCTCATCTTCGCCACCGTCGTCGTGGATCGGTTCGGTTGGAGGCCGTGGCAGGCGGCGGCGATGGCCATCCCCCTCCTGGCCGTCGATCTTGCTTTCTTCGGCGCCAACATCCTCAAGATTCCCGCCGGAGGGTGGTTCCCGCTGGTCGTGGCGGGCCTGGTGTTCTTCGTCATGACCACCTGGCAAGCCGGGAGACGTCTGGTTCGCAAGCTGATCCGCCGCGACGAGGTCCCGGTGAAGGTGGTCTTCAAGACGTGGGAGGACCGGCCGCTTCCCCGGGTGCCCGGAACCGCCGTCTATCTGTTTCCTGAGGTGGGAATGATGCCGCCGGCGCTGCTCACCAATATCCGGGCCAACCACACCGTCCATGAGTCCGTGTGGCTCGTGGCGGTGAAGGTGGAGGAGCGTCCCCACGTCCCACCTGCCGGGCGGACCGAGGTCACCGAGCTGGGTCAAGGCTTCAGCCAGATAGTGCTCCATTTCGGCTTCAGCGAAGAACCCGACGTGATCCAGGCGTTGAGAGAGATAGACGAGCCCGCCTACGACCCCGAGGACACCGTGTTCATGCTGGGTCGGGAGACCATCCGCTCCACAGCCCGCCGCTTCACGATCAGCCGATTGCGCGAGCGCATGTTCACCTTCTTCCACCGCAATGCCTCCGACGCCGCCCGCCACTTCCGACTTCCTCCCGAGCGCGTGATCGAGATCGGTCGCATGGTGGAGATCTGAGGGCGAGCCGCCCCGCAACAACACGCCGTCGATATCCGTTCGCAGAGATCCAGAGAACGGTGCGATGGAAGGGACATCAGGGCGCGCCTGGTCAGCCGATGGCCTCGATCAGCGCCAGGGCGGCCCGGTCCCCCTCCTCGGGGGTGGTCGTCCAGCCAAAGGTGAATCGCAGGCACTGACGGCCCTCTTCGGAGGACATCCCCATCGCGGTCAGCACGTGACTGGGAGACGAAGCCCCCGACTGGCATGCCGAGCCGGCTGATGCCGCCACCCCTGCCTGGTCGAGACGGATGAGCACCGTCTCGTTTCGGATCCCGGGGAAGCGCAGGTGGCTGTGCTGGACTAGACGTGCATCGAGGGGAGCGTTGACCGTGACTCCCTCCAGCTTGGCGATGACCGTCTCCTCGAAGCGCGCCCGTGTCTCGGATACGACACCGCGAAACCGAGACCGATCTGCCACGGCCAGCTCGAGGGCTGTGGCCAGGCCCACCGCCGCCGCCACATTGTGAGTTCCCGAACGCCTACCCAGCTCCTGGCCCCCACCGTGCAAGACGGGCTCCAGGGCCACACCCTGGGGAACAACGAGAGCTCCGACACCCTTGGGCCCGCCCAGCTTGTGGGCGGCGATGCTGAGCAGATCAACCCCGTAGCCGGCTACGTTCTCAGAGACGGCCGCCTGCACGGCGTCCGTGTGGACCACCACGTCGGGATTGACCCGGTGCACGGCTTCCGCCACCCCGGCGACCGGCTGGATCACCCCCGTCTCGTTGTTGGCCCACATGACCGATACCACAGCCGTGTCCGAGTCGACGGCCGCGGCGACCCGCTCGGGGTCGACTCTGCCCATGGCATCCACACCCACGATCGAGACCGGACAGCCCAAGCGCTCCAGGAAGTGGGCCGACTCGAGCACCGCCTCGTGCTCGGTGGCCACGGTCACCACCCCGCCTCGCCCCCCACCGGCCAGAGCAGGCCCCTTCAGGGCCAGGTTGTCCGCCTCGGTACCCCCGCCGGTGAACACGACTTCCAGCGGATGACACCCGAGCAGGACCGCCACACGCTCACGGGCGTCCTCCAGAGCGTCCTTGGCCCTTCGGGAGACGGCGTGGATTCCGGACGGATTACCGAACGTCTCGCGATGGAACGGCGCCATCGCCTCATCCACCCCCGGCCGCATCGGAGTGGTGGCAGCATGGTCCAGATACAGCATCTCAACCCGATTGTCGCAGCCACGCGTCCTTGTTCACGAACGCGCCCCTCAACCCTCGGCGGCCTCGGCCTGCGCTACGGCTCCCTCTAGAACTTCGAGTTGGAGATCGAGACCCGAGATGATGTGCGCCACCAATGCCTCCTGGGCAGCGGCGCCGTCACCTGACTCGATGGCAGCCAGCACGTCCTCGTGGGTGGGCTCGGCCTCGAGGAAGTGGAGCTTGGCGTCGTGTAACTCGGCGAACATGCGAAACGCCTGACTCCGGCCCCAGATCGAGTCGACGGATTCGAGGAACATGGCGTTGCCGGTGGCCTTGACGATGGACCGATGAACGAGGCGGTTCAACTCGTATCCCTCCTCCACCGACCGTGCCCCACCGGCGGCGGCCTGAACAGCCTTGCGGATCATCTGAATCGCCTCGGGGTCCCCTCGCTCGGCCACCATCCGGGCCGCGTATCCCTCCACCGCGGCCCGCAGCTCGTAGATCTCCCGAGCCTCGTGCAGGTCCACCGAGCGAACCAGGAAGCCGCCCCGCTCGCTCGACTCCAGGATCCCCTCCGCCTCCAGCCGCAGCAGCGCCTCTCGGACCGGGGTGCGTGACACATCCATCTCCTCGGCCAGGATCTCCTGGACCAGACGCTCCCCGGGAGGGATCTTGCCGGCCACGACGGCATCGAAGATCTGGCGGTAGACGAAGTCCGCCAACCTCGCAGAGCTCCGCTCGAAGCGCTCGAACGTCATCGTCCTCCCAACGGTTCTGGGTGCATACAGTACGCAGGATTCAAAGCTATCACCAGTGGACGGACGAGGCCTGGGCCCCGTCTTGTCACGCTTCAGCCTGAGATGGCCCGACTTGGCTCAGCCCCCACGGAGCACCAGCATCACCTCAGCAAGCTCCTTCTCCGGCTCGCCTTCGACCTGGTAGGTCTCGGCCAGTGTCTCGGATAGATTGCCGGCTCTCCAAGCATCGCGCGACTCGGGTGAATCCCACACATAGATGCCTCCGTACTCACCTGTTCCTGGAAATCTGACGTAGTACTTCTGAGCCAACCCCGGAACCTCTCGATAGCGGTCCGAACGATCTCTGAAGCGTCGATCGACCTCATCGTGGGAAAGGCCGGACTTGTAACGAACGATCTGGATGATCATCGGATCTCCTTTCACGGAGGATCGTGTTCTACTGGGCTGTCACCCTCGGCCAGGGTCTCCCTGCTTGAGCTCCGTCCCGGAGCTCGACCCCTCCGTCGATGATGCCCAACGCCACCGGCTAGCCCAGGCGCTGGGCGGGGTAGGTCAGACCCTCAGGCACTAGCCTCCCGGTGATGGTCGAGATCGTCACGACTTCGGGCGGAGGCCGCTTCGAGCAGATCGGCTCCTACTCACGCGCCAAGCGGGTGGGGCCGTTCGTCTACGTAGCCGGAACGACAGCCATCGAGCCCTCCGGCAAGCTCCACGCTCCCTACGACGCCTACGCCCAGACCATCTACGCCCTGGCCCGGGTGGCCCGGGCACTGGAGGAAGTGGGGGCCTCGATCTCCGATGTGGTCCGCACCCGGATGTACTTCTCGGACATGAGCGCCGCCGGGGACGCCGTACGCGCCCACGGCGAGGTGTTCGCCGGCATCCTGCCCGTCACCACCGGCTGTCAGGTCGGTCTCACTACCCCGGGCATGATGGTCGAGGTCGAAGTCGACGCCATCGTGTCCTCCTTGCTGTGAGCCCGCGCTAGCCGGGGCTCAATCGCCCGGGAGTGCTAGCAGTCGGAAAATCGCCTCCGACATTTCCCCCCGTTTTTCCCAGCCCGCCGCGTGAGGAAGGACTATGTTTGCGCGCTGTATACAGGATTCGGTTGCCTCGGGGCGGGTCGAGTCCGGCGTTCCGGCGACGGAGGAGCAGCATGGCAGACACACAGTCAGAAGGCATGATCACGGGCAGCTCGGATTCGGGCGGATTGGTCAGATCCCTCACCACGCTGGACGTGTTCATCGCCGGCGTGGGCCTGGTGGTGGCAGCGAGCACGCTCGTGTCCGATTTCGTGGGATGGTTCACGGCGGGGCGGGCTTTCGCCGTCGCCCTCATCGCCATGTTCGTGGTGAACCTGTTCCTGGGCCTGGCGGCCTCGGAGCTAGCAACCACCTATCCCAAGGCGGGAGCTCTGTACGACTTCGGCGCGGCGGCCGTGGGGGGCAGTGAGCGGACGAAGGCCTTCGTGGGCATTTTCCTCGGCGCCCTGTTCTACATCATGTTCGCCTTCGCCGGCGGCGGTGAGACGGTGGCCGGTGCCTCCGGCGCTCAAGGCCTGTTCAACGGCGGGCCGCTGGCCATGTGGGTCGTCATCCTTTCGGTACTCGCCATCCTCCCCAACCTGTTCGGGATATCGCTGCTGGCCAAGGTGGAGCTGTACACGGTCATAGTGATGCTGGCCATCCGCTGGTTCTTCGGCGTGACCGGATTCCTCGGAACCAACAATGTCGGGAACTGGTCCTGGTCCAACATCCCCGGAGGTGAGCTGAGCTTCGCCGGGATCATTGCGCTGGGAGGGGCATATGCATTCTGGTCCTTCGTGGGGATCGAGTTCGTCGCCCCGCTGGCGGAGGAGACCCGCGACCCCGCCAGGTCGATCCCGCGCGGCATCGTCCTCGGGTTGCTTGCCATCCTGGGCACGTCCCTCCTGATGGGCATCGGCGTGGCGGGCCTCAACCCCGATTGGGCCTCCCAGATCAGCCTCGACGCCCCGCAGCTAGCCGTGGGCCAAGAGATGTTCGGAGATGGAGGGCGGATACTGATGGCCATCGCCTCGGTGCTGGCCACGTACTCGTCGATGACGATCGTGTACGCCTCGATGCCCCGCATCCTTTACGGGATGTCACGTAATGGGCACTTCTTTGGCCCTCTTAGTCGCTGGTTCGGCACCGTCCATCCCCGTTTCCGCACTCCGTGGGTGGCGATCTTCTTCACGGGCGTGGTTTACACCCTCACCGCCATCGCCTACGGCAGCGTGGCGGAGTTGATCTTCACCGCCGCATATGTGTGGCTGCTGCTCTATGTGGTGTATAGCCTGCTGGTGGTTGTGAGCCGCTACGTGAATCCCAACGTGGCCCGGCCGTTCAAGCTGCCCATATACGTGCCTGTGGTCGGTTTCCTGGTCACCCTGTACATGTTCTGGGCAGCCTTCAAGGACCCGATCGAAGAGGGCGGGCCCACCGGCCACTCCTTCTTTGGCGGCAGGGCCCTGTGGATGATCGGAGGCGCCATCGTGGTGGCGATCATCGGCATCGCCCTGGAGAAGTCGTCCGGCGTCCAATCCCATCTGGAGCAAGAGGTGCACCAGGAGGCATGACCAACCCCGACCCGACCCAGGGGGCCGGCCGCAAGGCCGGCCCCCTGCCTTTCAGCCCGCGCAGCCGGGCCAAGAGGATGTACCGGGCGCGACGCAAGCGCCTGCTGGAGGTGCCCAGCGAGGCACTGCGACGCCGCTTCGGTCCCAACAACGTCGTGGTCGATGAAGAGGAGGCCCGCTCGGCCCGCGTCACCCTGGACGACGCCGTCGTCGAGATGGGGTTCTCAGGCTTGTTCCGGATGTTCGGGGCCCTGATCGACACCCAGTGGGTGGGGGTGACCGGAACTCCCGGCGAGCCGGAAACGGTCCTCGAGTTCCGCTTCGACAAGATGGAGTTCGCCACCAAGCAGGGATCGGGAACCGCCCTGGCCGACCGCCTCAACGACGCCAAGACGAAACGTCTCGCCAAGCGGTCCGAGCTCAAGTCGATCCGGGTCGAGGACGGGCCCGAGAGCCGCCGGGTGGTAATCACCCCGCTGGCCGGGACCATCACCGCCGTCTACCTGCCCCCGATGCCTCCCTACTCGGTCCCGATCAAGCCCGAGGAGGCCGACGACCACATCGAGCTGGTCTTGCATCTCCTTCGCAAAGCCTGATCCACGTCTCTCAACCCGCTCCTTGCCGCTAGAGTGTATTCAGTACACAGAACCCGATAGGGACGCGGAGGAAAACATGTGTGGGATCGCCGGCAGGATCTGCTCGCCGCCCGGGCGGGTCGGCCACGACCTGGTGGAGATGATGGAGGCCATGCGCCATCGGGGAAGCGATTCCACCGGATTCGGCCTGTACGGACCGGCCCGTGATCGGGGCTACGTGGTCCGGGCCGTGGCCGACGATCGCAGCCAAATCTCTGGTCAGCTCGACGACTTCCTGGCCGCCAGCCGCCAGCACGGCTCCGACTTCCTCGAGGACCCCACCTGGGACGACCTCGACCAGAAGCACGTCTCGGTGCGGATGGTGGTGGACGATCCCGCCTCCACCCTCGAGGACTGGCTGTCCGACACCGACCACATCTCCAGCTTCGAGATCCAGTCGGTAGGTCGCTCGCTGGAGATCGTCAAGGACCTGGGCGATGCCTACAACGTGGCCGACAAGCACGGCGTACGTGACTTCGTCGGGACCCACGGGCTGGCCAACGCCCGTATGGCGACCGAATCGTTCGTATCGCCCACCGCCTCCCATCCATTCTGGGCCCGGCCCTATCCCGACATCGCCATCGTCCACAACGGCCAGCTCACCAACTACTACCTGCTCACCGAGCGACTCCTGCGGGAGGGATACGAGGTCAAGACCCAGAACGACTCGGAAGTGATCGCCATCTGGCTTTCCGACCAAATGGCGGACGGGATGCCGCTCATTGACGCTCTCGAACTGTCCAAGACCGCCCTCGACGGCTGCTTCACCTACATCCTCGCCACGTCCGACCTGATCGGGTTCGCCAAGGACAAGTTCGCCATCAAACCGCTGGTCGTGGTGGAAGAGGACAGCGGCACCATCGCCATCGCCACCGAGGAGCAGGCGATCCGCAAGCTCTACCACGATGAGGTGGAGGTGATCAACTACGACGGGCCGCTCCAGTCGACCACCTGGCAGGTGAAGGCGGGAGTCCCGGCATGACCGGTCGGGTCGAGGTGATAGTCGGCGACCGCTGGATCCGCCAGATCAACGCCGACATCCGCACCGCCGTCGCCGAGGGCGAGCCGGTCATCGTCCGCGAGACCCTCTCCCGGCACAACCTGGGAGTCGGTCTTCCGGAAGGAGCCGACGTGATCTTCGAAGGCTCGGTGGGCTACTACTGCGGGGGCCTCAACGACGGGGCCACCATCCGCGTAACCCACAACGCCGGATGGGGGACAGGTGAGGCGATGGCCAGGGGCAAGATCACCGTCGATGGCTATGCCGGCATGAGCGTCGGCGCCTCCATGCGGGGCGGCCTGATCCACGTCAAGGGCTCTGCCGGGCCTCGCTGCGGAGTGGCGATGAAGGGGGGCGACATTGTGGTCGAGGGGAAGGTGGGCTTCCTGACCGGCTTCATGGCCCACGAGGGGCGCATCATTGCCCTGGGCGGAGCCGAAGACGCCTGTGGTGACTCCCTGTGGGGAGGCGAGGTGTGGGTGGCCGGTCCGATCAAGTCCCTGGGTGTCGACACCGAGGTGGTCGAGCCCGAGCCCGGCGAGGTCGACGACGTGGAGCGGCTCCTCAAGGAGCTGGGCCTCGGTGGCGGCCACGACTGGAAGAAGATCGTGTCCGGGCAGCGACTGTGGCACTTCGAGAGCAGGGATGCCGGCGCATGGCTGATGATCTGACCAAATACTCCTACCCCTTCGACATGCCCGATGAGGACGACGTCGCCTTCGCCGACGGGGCCATCGCCGGACGCTCGCCCGGGGTGCCGTCCTCCTACGAGAGGGGCAAGTCGATCCGCTGGACCCCCGACTCGATCGCCGAGGTCCATGCCCTGTCCCGGCTGGGCCGCTACCAGATCCGCGGCTTCACCACCGACAACGACCGCTTCCCGACCTTCGACGATCTGGTCTTCGTCCCCGCGTCGATGACCCGCCTCCCACTGGAGGGCTACCGGGAGAGCTGTGACACCAAGACGGTTCTGGGCGATCGCCCCGGTCTGGTCTCGGAGCCTCTCGAACTGGCCATCCCCATCTACATCGCTTCCATGTCGTTCGGGGCGCTGTCGGCCTCCGCCAAGGCTGCCCTGGGTTACGGAGCCTCCAAGGTGGGGTCGATGACCTGCACCGGTGAGGGGGGCATGCTGGAAGACGAGCGGGAGGCGAGCGACCGCCTCGTCTACCAGATGACCCCGTCCCGCTACATGCTCGACCTGGAGCATCTGAGGATGGCCGACGCCATCGAGATCGTGGTGGGCCAGGGTGCCAAGCCCGGGACCGGCGGCTTGCTGCTGGGGATGAAGGTGTCCGACCGGGTGGCGAAGATGCGCTCGTTGCCGATCGGCGTTGATCAGCGCTCCACGGTCCGCCATCCCGACTTTCTCGGAGCCGACGATCTCCAGGTCAAGATCGAGGAGTTGCGTGAGGCGACCGACTACCGGGTCCCGATCTTCGTCAAGATGGGAGCCACACGCCCCCGTTTCGACGTGGCCATCGCCGCCAAGGCGGGCGCCGACGTGATCGTGGTAGACGGGGCCGAAGGCGGCACCGGAGCCTCCCCTGAGCTGCTGCTGAACCACACCGGCATTCCCACCATCTCCGCCGTTCGAGCCGCTCGCCAGGCTCTGGAGGACGCCGGGATGGCCGATGAGGTCAAGCTGGTGGCCTCGGGCGGGATTCGCTCCGGGGTGGATGCCGCCAAGTGCCTCGCCCTGGGAGCCGACTGCGTCATGATCGGGACAGCGGCCCTGATGGCGCTGGGTTGCAACAGCCCGCGTTATCTGGAGGGCTACCAGGCTTTAGGGACGGCTCCCGGGCAGTGCCACCATTGTCACACGGGCCGTTGCCCGGTGGGCATCACCACCCAGGATCCGGAGCTGGAAAAGCGCATGCACGTCCCGGCCGGGGCGGAGCGCGTGGCCCGGTTCCTGACCGCCATGACCATGGAGATCACCCTTCTCGCCAAGGCATGCGGCAAGAGCTCGGTCCACAACCTCGAGGTCGAGGATCTCGCGCGCCCTCAGCACCGACGCCAGCGCCTTCACCGGGGTGAAGATGGCGGGCATCGACCGCCCCTTCACCTGGTAGAACGTCGGCAGACGCTATGCCCCCACGCAGTGGGGGCCCCTTCCACCTGGCGATCCCAGGGGGAGGAAGCTTTGTCCCCCACGTGGCGGGGGAAAGTCCCTGCCGCCGAAGGCGGGAGGTGGAGGGGTGTCACACCCGTCGCGCCACCGCCTGACACCTCGGGTTCGGCGCCCCCGACCATCAGGATCTCGTCCGGTTTACCTCCAGGTGGAGGACGTCGGGTCGCGAGTAGTGGCCGGCCGGGTCGAAGTTCTGACGCTGGCGCCTGACCAGGGAGAGATCGAGATCGGCGTAGACGATCGTCTCCTCGTGGCGCACCGGCCCGGCCAGCGCATCACCCGTGGGTGCTACCACAATCGTGCCGCCGTTGTAGTAGCGGTCCCCGTGGGCCCGGAGCTGGTCGGCCAGCGGGAATCCCTCCGGAATGTGCTCGGACCGGTAGACGGCTCCCACACTGACCACGAAGACACGACCCTCCCGGGCAATGAAGCGGGAGATGTCCTCGGTCAGCCTCACCGAGCCGGGCCAAACCGCGATGTGGATTTGGGTCCCTTGCGCGTACATGGCCGTGCGGGCAAGTGGCATCCAGTTCTCCCAGCAGTTCAGGCCGGACAACCGAGTGCCCTTCCAATCGTGGACGACCAGTCCGGCCCCGTCCCCGTCCGCCCATATGAGCCGCTCGGCGAAGGTTGGCTTGAGCTTGCGGTGCACGCTCACGATTCCCTGCTCGGGGTGGATGGCGGCCAATGCGCAGTAGACCGACCCTCCCGAGCGCGAGCGTTCGGCCACGCCGACGTAGGAAAACACCCCGTTGTCACGGCAGGCCTCGACCACCCGGGCGAACTCAGGCCCGTTCACGTCGACCGCCTGGTCCAGATACCAGGCGAACGCCTGCTGTTGGTCCGGATCCTCCCAAGCTGCCGTGTTGGTGAGATCGGCCCACGCCGGATAGCCGGGGATGAAGGTCTCCGGGAAGACGACTAGCTCCGCCCCTCCCGCCGCCGCCTCTTCGATCTTGGAGGTGACGAGATCGATGGTGCCGGGCCGATCGAGCCACCTCGGCGCTGCCTGCACGGCACCCACCCTCATCGGCCTACGCCCCGGCCGCGACTCCGCCCAACCCAGGGTTCACAGCGTCGCCCAGCGACGCTCACAACCCAAAGTTGGAACCCAACACCTCCATGCCGTCCAACCCAGGGTTCACAGCGTCGCCCAGCGACGCTCACAACCCAAACCTCACCGTGCTCACCGGGCACCAGCGAGCCGGTCGGCCACAGCCCGAGCCGCCGCACGTAGGGCTTCGAGCTCGTCGGCGGGGAGGGGCAGCTCGACCACCTCCTGCACGCCCGAGGGGCCCAGCAGGCAGGGCACTCCCACCACCACCCCTTCGATCCCGTACTCACCCTCCAGGACTACCGACACGGGCACGGCACCGGCCCGGGCGCCGCGGAGAGCGTCGAGCACTTCCAGCACGGCGTGGGCAGGAGCCAGAGTGGCCGAACCCGTATGGCGGAGCGCCACCACCTGCCCTCCGGCGGTGACCGTGTCCTGAACGCAGGCGGCTATCTGCTCGGCGGACAGGAAGTCTCCCAATGCCCGGCCCTTGATCGTCGCCTGGCTGACGATAGGAACCATCTCGTCACCGTGGCTTCCCAACGTGAAGGCCGACACGTCGATCGGGTCCACGCCGGCGGCCCTTGCCAGGGCACGGCGGAAGCGAGACGAGTCGAGGGTGCCCGCCATGCCAATCACCCGCTCCCGGGGGAACCCGGTCGTCCGGTGCGCCTCCATGGTCATCTCGTCGAGAGGGTTGGTCACCACCACCACGATGGCCCGTGGGGCGTGCTCACGCACCTGCTCGGCCACCTGACGCACCACCCGGCCGTTGACCCCGACCAGGTCGGCCCGGCTCATCCCCGGCATTCGAGGTCGTCCGGCGGTGATCACCACCACGTCGGCGTCGGCCACCAGGTCGAGGGACTCCCCGCCGGAGATGTGTGAGATCGATCCCGTGATGCCCGAGGCGTGCTCCAGGTCGAGTGCGGTGGCCCGGGCAACACCGGGGACTACATCCACCATCACCACCTCGTGGGCCACCGAGGCGTTGGCCGCCAGGTGGGCCGTATTGGCCCCGACTCCTCCGGCCCCGACCACCACCAGCTTCCCGAACGTGATCGGATCCGACCCCCGGCTAGGCCCCGACGAGACCCAGCGGGGGCTGCTCTTCAACAAGACTCGCCTCAGAATCGAAGCGCCGTCCGGCAGCGGCACCACCTGCTCGTCAGGTGGGCCCTCGATGATCACCATTCCCAGGCGCTCGGCCGCTTCGCGGGCCTGATGTGTGACCAGGGATCCCTGGAGCACGTGGACTCTTCGCCGTCCCTTCCGCCAGGCGTCGAGGATGTCCTCCTCGCCGATCACGCCCGCCCCGGGCTGGATGGCCGGGCGGCCCTCGCTCGTCATTCGGAGTGGCCCTCGACTGCGTTGACGGCGGCCACGGCCGCCTCCATCGCCGTCTCCACCTCCGACTCCGATCCCGACATGAAGAAGCGTCCGAAGCGTCCCACCGCTCGAACCTCGACAATGTCGATCGTGGACGCCTTCTCGGCCTCGTTGGCCGCGATCGATATGTAGGCGGCGGGGGCGCACTCGATGATTCCCAGGGTTTGGCCGGGCACCAGCAACGATCCCTTACGCCACTTGTTGAGCAGCTGGGCCTGATATGGCTCCACCGAGGTGATGATCTGGGTCGACTCCACCCGCGGCTTCATTCGATCCGACATGGAGATGCCCAGGTGGGCGAGGACGGCTTCGCGGGCGGCGACGATCTCCGCGTTGATCGGCGAGCGCAAGATGAAGAACCCGAATTCGCGCTCGACGATCTGGCTGGTCGCCTCGATGGTGGCGGCCTTGAGGGCAACGTCCATCAGACGGAACACCTCGTTGCCCGGCGCCAGCTCGCCCACCAGGATCGTGTCACCCGCCAGCGGAATGGAGCCCTGCACGGTGGCTCCGTTGTAGGCGGCGAACTTCGGCTGGAGGCGGTCGATCTGGAGCAGGGCGCGGACGGTTACCGAGGCCATCTACTCACGCTCCGTAGACGTCGTAGATGGATCGCCACGGACGTGACTCGTAGGCAACCCGTTTGATGTTGATCAGATGCAGGGCCGTCACGTTGTCGGACACGATCGACCCCGACACGGTCCCGGTGCCAAGCATGAAACTGGGCTCCAGGTCGGCCGAATAGCCCATGGCTCCGTGCAGAGCGGGCTGGTTTATCAGCACCCGGCCGGTGGGCAGGTGGGAGAAGCGGGTGACGATGTCGGAGTCCCGGGTGTGGAGGGCGAAGGTGTGACCCCGGCCCCCGAAGCGGAGCACCTGATAGCACAGGTCATATCCCTGGTCGGGCCCGGGCACCTGATACCAGGCCAGTACCGGGTTGAGCTTCTCCCGCGAAAGGGGCCTCCTCCTACCCACCTCGGTCTCTCGCGAGATCAAAACGCGGGTCCCCGGTGGGATCCCGAAGTCGGCCCGCCGCGCCAGCTCGGCGGCGGACTGTCCCACGTTTCCGGGACGGATGACGCCGCTCTCGTCGAAGATCGCATCGGCCAGGCGATTGGCTTCGCTCTCCGTGCAGAAGTAGCCACCCAATCGCCGGACCTCCTGCTCCAGCAGATCGGCCACTGCCCGGTCCACGATCACCGCCTGCTCGGAGGCACAGGCGGTTCCGTAGTCGAATGACTTGGACGTGAGAATCTGGTCGGCGATCTCGGTCAGGTCGTCCCGCATCGAGGCGTGGACGTAGACGGGCACGTTGCCCGGTCCAACCGCCAGGGTGGGCTTGCCCGACGAGTAGGCGACCTGGACCATCGCCGATCCCCCGGTCGCCATGACCACAGCGGTCCTCCTGTGGCGCATCAGCTCCTGGGTGCCTTCCAGAGTTACCTCGGTCAGGCACTGGATGAGGTTGTCCGGAGCACCCAACTCCCGAGCGGCGTCCATCATCACCCGCGCCGTCTCGGCTCCGCACTTCACCCCGCGGGGGTGGGGGGCGCACACGATGGCATTGCCGGACTTGACCGCCGAGAGGACCTTGAAGATCACCGTCGATGTCGGGTTGGTGACCGGAATCAGGGCGGCCACTACTCCCATGGGCTCGCCCACCCCCATCACCCCCGTGGCCGGGTCTGTCCACAGCACACCCAGCGTCTTCACGTTGCGGAGCCAGTCGGCCACACCGATCGAGTTGAACAGGTTCTTGATGCGCTTGTCCTCGGCGTTGCCGTACCCGGTCTCCTCGGCGGCCATCGCACCCAGGCGGGCGGCGTCGACCTCGATGGCCCGGGCCATGGCCATGACCATCCGGTCGATCTGCTCGGGGTCCGTGCCCAGGAATCGTTGTTGCGCCTCGTGTGCCGCCTCCACCGCCCGACGGGCTTCGGCCATGCTGCGGAGGTCGGCGTCGATGGTGCTCATCACCCAACTCCCTGAGCCAGGCGGTTGCGAACGGCGGCGGCATCCATGCCCGAGAACCCGATTCGATCCAGGGCCCTGCCGGCGGCGGAGAGATCCCCTCCCAGCACCGACTCGGCCAGCCGAAGCACCGCCCGCGAGGTGGGAGCGGGAACGCCGGCGGCGTCGGCGGCCGAGATCAGCGGCACCAGAGAGCCGAGGACCCCGTCACGGACCAGGGAGCGGGCTGCATCCTCGGGAGGCACAGCCCGAACGTCGTCACCGTCGACCGTGCCGGCCACCGCTTCGATCAGCTCTGCATCGGTGGGGAAATCCCGCACCCCGAACGAGGCCGCTACCCGGCGCCGTTCTGCGGCGAGGTCGGCGATCAGGGCCCGGTGTCGATCTCCGAGGAGGCCGGCGAAGGTGCCCGACTCCACCGGGATCGCTCCGGGCAACCGGGCGGATCGGTCGGCAGGGGCGGCAGGACCCCCGAGTAGCAGTGCCGGGATCTCCACCAGCGCCGAGGCGTCCGTGAGAGAGGAGTGCAACGAGGTCGGCGCCGGGGTCAAATCGGACAGGTATCCGGCTACCCGCTCGATGCTCGACGACGCCGACTGGGGCAGGGCGGCGGCGGGAGTAGGCCGGCGGCGGCTCAGGTGCAGAGTCCCTCCCTCCTCGAGGATGTCGAAGGGAAGCGACTGCACCTCCACGATGGTGACGTCGGCCGTCGAGCCTCCCACGCCCAGCCAATAGGCGAGTTCCAGCCCCCCGAACGTGCGGGCGGGCGTGACCACGATGAGCTGGCCGTCCTGGACCTGCTGGGCCAGGACCAGGCCGTACGTCCGTTGCTTGAGCACCGGACCGGAGACCACCACCATGTCCGAGGCCGCCACGGCGGCATCGAGCACCGAGGTGACTTCGATCGAAGGTCGGTCTCCACCAACCCGGAAGGTGCCGATCGGCCCCTCGCCGCGCAACGTGATCGAGCCGCGTTGGAGCGCTTCGACCTCGTCGTTGTAGACGGTGAAGAGGCGGACCTCGTCGGCTCCCTCGGCCAGGAACCACGCTGCCAGAGCACGACCTTCAACACCCGAGCCCAGCACTGTGACCCGGGCCGGGGTGCGGGGGTCGGCGCGGCGTGGAGCCGGCGCAGACAGCGCCGCCACCACGTCGTGGAAGCCTGCCGTGGTCATGGATCAGGTCAGGCGGTCTGGGGAAGGATGCCCTCGAGCTCAGACGAAGGCCGGGGGATGACGTGAACGGCGATGACCTCGCCCACCTTGTTGGCTGCCACGGCGCCGGCGTCCACCGCCGCCTTGACCGCCCCGACTTCTCCACGCACGAACATGGCGACCAGGCCGCCTCCGACATTCTCCTGACCCATCAACGACACGTTGGCTGCCTTCACCATGGCATCGGCCGCCTCGATGGCGGCCACCACTCCCCGTGTCTCGATCATCCCGAGGGCGATCTGTTCGGACATCGATGCTCTCCTCTCTAGCTCTTCTTTGAAGTGCTCGTCTTCACTTTGGCAGGATCTACGGCCCGACCCCCCACGGTGACGTCTTCGACTATCACGACGACGGCCAGGTCGGTCGGCACACCCATGGTCCGGGCGGACTGGCGGGCGGCCGAACCGCTCGCCACCAGCACCACGTCACCCTCGCCGGCGCCCACCGCGTCGAGCGCAACAACCTCCGGCTCGACCACCTTGCCGTCGGTGGTGACGAGATCCACGATGAGCATCCGGTGCCCGGTCAGGCTCTGGTCTTTCACGGTGCCGGTGACCGTGCCCACCACCCGGCCCAGCCGCATCAGAAATTCCTCAGATACCGGGCTTGCTCCACCTGGGTCACCTGGTCGGCCATGAAGCCCAGCTCCCGCTCGGCCTGGCTGAGGTAGATGCTCAACAGATCCGGGTCGATCACCTCGGCCACCAGCTTCGAGTCCCGGGCCAGCTCGATGGCGGTGGCCAGATCAGTGGGGAGGGGATCCGCATCCTCGTTGGCGTATCCGTCCCCGGTCTCCCTGGGCATGGGCTTGAGGCCCTCTTCGATCCCCTTGAGCCCCGAAGCGATCTGAACCGCCAGCAGCAGATACGGATTGGCGTCGGCGGATCCGTCCCTCTGCTCGACACGTACCGCCGGGTTGGGGCCCTCGATCACCCGCAAGCCCACCGTGCGGTTGTCGACGCCCCAGGCGTTGTTGACCGGACAGAAGGTGTAGGGGCGGCGGCGCCGGTAGGCGTTGGGAGTAGGAGCGGAGAAGGCCGCCGCCTCGCACATGTGCCGCTGCATCCCGGCCAGATACTGCTTGCCGAGACGGGAGAGGTGGCCCCTGTCGGCGAATAGGTTCTTGCCATTCTGGTGAATGGAGTGGTGCACGTGGAAGCTGTTGCCCGACAGGTCGATGAAGGGCTTGGCCATGAAGGTGGCCACATAGCCATGGGCTATGGCTAGCTGCTTGACCATGCCCCGGAATGCCACCACCCGGTCGGCCGTCTCCACCGCGTTCGCATAGCGGATGTTGACCTCGACCTGCCCGGGTGCGTATTCGGGATTGGACTGTTCGATCGGGATTCCGGCCGCCACCAGGTCGTTGCGGATCGGACCCAGAACATGCTCGAGCTCCATGGCCCGCTCCAACCCATACACCTGAATTCCGGTGTCGCGGGGTCGCAGAGTCTCGGGATCGAGGAGGAAGAACTCGAGCTCGGCGCCGATAGAGACCTCGTAGCCCATGTCCTCGGCCTTGGCGACCACCTTGATGAGGGCATTACGGGGATCGACCTCGACTGGGTCACCGTGCTCGGTCTCGACGCGGCCGAAGACAAAGGCAGCCCCGGGATCCCAGGGCATGGAATGGAGGTGCTCGGTGAGGGGGCGGACCTTGATGTCGGGATAGCCGGTTCCCATGCTCGTGTAGGGGGTGTCCCACACGTCACAGGTCATGTCCATGGCGAAGATGGCGTTGGACATGGCCATCCCCTCCTCCAGGATCACCGGCCAGTGTGAGGCGGGGATCCGCTTGCCGCGGAACAGACCGTTGAGATCGCCCACACCCAACACCACGGTGGTGATCCCCTCGGGAAGACCGGCCATTGTCGATGCTCCTCTCCGGCTCGTTGGCGAGACCCTAGTGAGACTGTATACAGTACTCAAGCGAACCCGAGGGAGAAATGTCCGGATCGCGATTCGCCGTTGTAGGCGCTGGCATCGTAGGCGTGATGACGGCCCTGGAGCTGCGTAAACAGGGTCATTCCGTCACGCTCTACGACGGGTGGGAGCCCGGGCACACCAGAGCGGCATCCTCCGGCACCCACCGGGTGACCAGATCCGCCCACGGCGCCGACGAGCTCTACACCCGCTGGCAGTGGGAGGCTCGCATGCGCTGGCTGGAGCTGCAGGCCGAGTGGGGCGTCGAGCTGTTCCACGAAACCGGGGGCCTCGTGTTGGCCGAGACCGGGCGCTCCGGCTGGGAGGCGGCCGCCCTCCCCACCCTGGCTCGACTGGGTATCCCCGCCCTGCGTCTCAGCCCCGCCGAGTTGTCGGCTCGCTGGCCGCACATGAACTTCCAGCGGGTCGAATTCGGACTCTACGAGCCCCACGCCGGGTTCCTTTGGTCGAGACGAGCGCTGGTTACCGGCTTCAAGCGATTCCGGGAGATGGGAGGCGAGTTCGTCCGTGCCCGCCCCCGCACCACCCCGGGTGAGAGGCTGGAGGTCAACGGTTCGCCCCTCAACGCCGATGTCACCGTGGTATCGACGGGATCGTGGATGAGAGAGATGTTCAGACGCACGGTGGGTCACATGCTGGAGGTCGTGCGCCAGGACGTCATCTTCATCTCCCCGCCCGAGGGGTCACGCACCTACGACGCCGATCGCCATCCGGTGTGGATCGACCACGGCTATCCCGGCTATGGGATCCCGGCGGTGGAGGGGCACGGGTTCAAGGCGGTGATCGCCTGGCATCAGTCCGACATCGACCTCGACTCGGACGACCGGGTGGTGGACCGGGGCGCCCTGGTCCGCAGCCGCCAGTATCTGTCGTATCGATTCCCCGAACTGGTCGATCAGCCCATCACCGACCAGAAAGTGTGCCACATCGTGATGACGCCCGACACACATTTCCTGTTCGACTTCCACCCCGAGCACCCCGACATCATCCTGGCCGGGGGAGGCTCCGGGGGCATCTTCAAGCACGGCCCCGTCATCGGCGAGTATGTGGCGGGCATGGCGACCGGGCGATGGCGGCCGGATGCCCGCTTCACGATCGAGAACCGAACCTCGCTGGCGCTGGGCGAATCGCCCAGCGGGCGCTGAACGACCGGCCGGCGGTCGGGGAAGACTCAGGCCACCTCGTCCAGGAACCAGCCCACCAGGTCGCCGACCCGCTGGTCCACCTCGGGGTTCCGCTGCTTGGTCTCCACGAGCAATTCCTCGGGGTTGCCCCCCAGGGCTCGAAGGGCCGAGGCGCCACCGGTGGACATCCACATCGACAGGTGGTCGTAGTCCACCTCGGGATGGAACTGGGCGCCGATCGAATTGCCCACCCGGAACAGTTGGGGGCCTACCGAGTTGGCGGCGATCAGCTCGCCCCCAGGAGGAACGTCGAACACGTCCTTGTGCCACTCGAACCAGAAGCCTGAGATGCGGGGATTGTCGGAGTCGACCTCGTGCCATCCGATCTCCGGGGCGGGCGCCCGCCACACCTCCCCACCTGCGGCTGCCGCCAGGGCCTGTGAGCCGAAGCAGATGCCGAGCACCGGTACCGACGCGTCCATCGCCACTCTGAGCATCTCGAGCTCGGGATCCAACCAGGAAGCGATCCGCCGGTCGTGAACCGACCAGGGCGAGCCCAGCGGAACGATCAGGTCGAAATCGGTTGGGTCGGGGAAAGAGGAGATCCCCCCGGGCACGGTCCGATCCGCCTGGACCACGAGCGAGACCAGCTCGAAACCACGTAGTTCCAGCTCGCGCCCCACGGCGGCCGCCTTCTCGTATTCATCATGCTCCACAACCAGTGCTCGCACACACGCTCCTCTGCGGGCTCACCGTCTTCGTGAGTGAACGCGGACTCTGTGAACGTTCTTCCAGCCGAAAGCCGCGAAAAGGTTCACAGAAGGGACCGTTCCACCCGCAACCGCAACCGCAAGAGGTTCCTGCGCCAGATCCAGGCCAGGATCGGGGTGGCGAAGAAAGCGGTGAAGGGCCCGCCCAGCCACCACGGAAAAGTGAGGTGCTCGGTCCAGGTGAATCGGGTGCCGCCGGCCACCGCATCCAGATCGAAACGGCCGCGACCGCTGACCAGGCCGCGGTGTTCCACCTCGATGGATTCGCCCTCGATCCATCCGGTCACCTCGATCACGTCCGTGGTGCGGAGCGGCCCGACCCTGGTGGCGACCTCCATCACAGCCCCCACGCCGGACTGCTCCCGGGAGCGGAACCCAATGCTCTCGGCGTCCGCCATCCACTCCGCGTGTGACCCCAGATCTGCCAGGTGCTCCCATACGACCGATTTCGGTGCGTCGATCAACACGTCGACCCGGATCACGTTCTCATCTGCCGCTGAACTCGGCCGCCCTCTTGTTCAAGAAGGCGGCCACACCCTCCTTGGCATCCTCGGTTGAGAAGGCCGTGGCGAAGTTCTCCGCCTCGACCTGCATCCCCTTGGCCAGGGGCTGACCCCAGCCGTCGTTGATGGCGCGCTTGGCGGCCGCCAGGGCCACGGTTGGGCCTTCGGCCCACTTGGCGGCGTCCGCCACCGCCACCGACTCGAGCTCGTCAGGGGTAAGCATCTTGTCGGCCAGGCCCAGGGACAGGGCCTCCTGGGCAGTGACGTGGCGACCCGAGTACACGATCTCCTTCGCCGCCTGGTAACCAACGATGCGAGGGAGGCGCTGCGTGCCGCCCGACCCGGGGATGATGCCCAGGTTGATCTCGGGCTGGCCGACCTTGGCGTCGGTCGACAGATAGCGAAAGTCGGCTCCCATCGCCAGCTCCAGGCCACCGCCGAGGGCGTAGCCGCGAACCGCGGCGATGGTCGGCTTCGGAAGCCGCTCCAGTGCCCATACCGCCTCGGTGAGAGCGTTGGCGAGGGCGTCGTCCTCACCTGAGTCGAAGGCGGCCTGGAAGCCGGTTATGTCGGCTCCGGCGGCGAAGTGCGGCTCGCCGGTGACGACGACGGCCCGAATCTCCTGGTCCTGGCAATGGCGGAAGGCCTCGAGCAGGTCACCCGAAAGCTCGGCGCTGAGAGCATTGACCGGGGGCCGGTTGAGTCGGACGAGGGCGACGGCTCCGTCGCGGGTGAAGTCGACCAGGGACATTTGACCTCCGCAAGATATGGCTTGGTGAGGACTGTACCGGGTACGCGACGGCACCCGGCCGGTCGAGGTTTCTTTGGGCCACGGACCCCGAAAACCGACACCCTCAACCCAGGGTTGGCGAACGGCCGGCCCCGGGTCAGCTGGTGACCGAGGGGAGATCGGCCAGCTCGGGGCGCTCCCCCGGGTCGAGCGGTTCGACCCGCATGCGAGCATCCACAACGACCACGCCCTGGCCGGGGGCCAGCACCTTCACCGGGTTCATGTCCATCTCCGAGATCTCGGGCAGGGCGGAGATCATCGCCGACACCCGCAGCAGGGCCTCCTCCAGGGCCGCGATGTCACCCTGGGGCTGATTGCGGTATCCGTTGAGGAGCGGGAACCCCTTGATAGAGCGGATCATCTCGGCGGCATCGGCGTCGGTGAGAGGATGGATACGAAAGGTGACGTCGCCCAACAGCTCCACGGTGATGCCACCCAACCCGAATCCGACCAGGGGCCCGAAGTTGGGGTCTTCGGTCGACCCGATCAGGACCTCGTGCCCGGCCGGGACGAAGGTCTGCACCATGACCCCCTCGGGATCGTCCACCGCCGCCCACACACGGCGAAACGCCTCCCCGACCTCTTCCGCACCCGTCACATCGAGCACCACGCCTCCGACGTCGCTCTTGTGCAGGGCGGACGGAGACAGCACCTTGAGCACCACTGGCTTGCCGATGGCGGCCGCAGCCTCGACGGCCTCCTCCGCGGTGTGCACCACTTCGGTGACCGGCACCGTCAGGCCGAAAGCAGTCAGGACCCCGGTCACCTCGTCCGCCTCCAGCCAACCGCCCTCCGTGCCCAGCCGAGCCAGGGCGTCGCTGACTATCCGCCGGGCGGAATCGGGATCGTTGCCGTCGAGGACCGGCAAATGGCCATGGTCGCGCCGTCTCCACTCGGCGTAGCGAATCGCCCTCGCCAGGGCGGTCGAGGCCTGCTCGGGGAATAGGAAGGAGGGGATGGAGCGGGCCCCGTCAGCGCCACCCAGCAGGGAGGCGACGTCGGAAGCCTGCATGAACACGGTCAGCAGCGTCACCTCGCCCCCCGCCTCGACGTGGGCGTCCTGGCTGCGGCGGATGGCGGCAGCCACAGGCTCCAGGGCATCGGGCTTGACGGGAACGTAGATCACCATCACCGCGTCCACCTCACCCGAGCCCAACAGGAGCGACGTGGCGTGCTCGAACTCCTCGGGACCGCCCGAGGCGATCAGGTCGACGGGGTTCCCGGTGGACGCTTCGGCGGGCAGCTTGGAGGCAATCTGGGCCCGGAGGTCCTCGCTCAGGGCGGGAAGCTCCAGTCCGTGGGCCTCGAGCGAATCCGCCGCCAGGATCCCCGGGCCGCCGGCGTTGGTAACGATGGCGACCCGCTTGCCCGTCGGCAGGGGCTGGTCGGCCAGCAGCGAGCCCACGCCGAACAGCTCCTCGATGGTGTCGACCCTGATCACGCCTGCCTGATGGAACAGGGCGTCGACTGCCACGTCTGAGGAGGCAAGGGCGCCGGTGTGGCTCGAGGCGGCCCTGCTGCCCGCCTGTGTGCGTCCGGACTTGACCGCCACGATTGGCTTGGTTCGCCCGATGCGGCGGGCGATGCGGGAGAACTTCTTCGGGTTTCCGAACGACTCCAGGTAGAGGAGGATCACATCGGTCTGGGGATCGTCCTCCCAGGTCAGCAGCAGATCGTTACCGGAGACGTCGGCCTTGTTGCCCACCGAGACGAATTGGGAGATCCCCACACCGACCGACCGGGCATAGTCGAGGATGGCTATCCCGAGCGCCCCCGACTGCGACGACATGGCTATGTTGCCCCGGGGCGGATAGACGGGGGCGAAGGTTCCGTTGAGCACCACTGAGGGCGCCGTGTTGAGCAACCCCATACAATTGGGGCCCACCATCCGCATTCCCGCCTCTCGCACGATCGAGAGGAGCTCCTTTTCCAGGGCAGCACCTTCCGGCCCCACCTCGGAGAACCCGGCCGAGATGACCACCACCCCTCGCACCCCCGCTGCCGCGCACTGGCGCACCACGTCGATGACCAGCGTGGCCGGAACGACGATGAAGGCCAGGTCGACGGTGTCGGGGATCTCTTCCACACTCACATAGGCCCGGACCGAGTTGACCACCCGTGCCCGCGGGTTGACCGGGTAGAGCGGTCCGGTGAAGCCCTCGTTGAGAAGGTTGCGAAACAGCTTGTTGCCGATCGAATCGGGATCTGTTGAGGCGCCCACGACCGCCACCGAGCGGGGAAAGAACAGGGGCAACAGGGAGGCCGTGACGGCCCGGCGTTCCCGTTCACCCCACAGGGAGATGGAAGCCTCCGACTCGTCGACGGGGAAGTCGACCGTGTAGACACCGTCCTCGATGGTGCGGGCCAGCTCGTAGCCGGAGTTGCGGAACACCCTCATCATCTGCTTGTTCTCGGGGAGGACGAAAGCACGGAAACGGGCCACGCCATGGCTGCGGGCGTAGGTCGTGAGCAGCTGCAGCAGCTCGGTCCCCAGTCCCCTCCCCTGCTGATCGTCGGTAACGGCGAAGGCGACCTCGGCCGTGGTGTGGTCCGAGGGCATCCGGTCGTATCGGCCCACCGCCACCATCTTTCCCGCCACGGTGGCGATGAGCGCCATGCGATCGACGTAGTCGACGGCCGTGAAGTATCTGATCTCCTCCGGCTCCAGGGCCTTCTTGACCCGGAAGAAGCGGAAGTAGCGGCTCTCGGGGCCCATGCCGTCGAAGAACTCGACCAGCAGATCGGCGTCATCGGGGCGAATGGGACGGACCATCGCCCCGGTTCCGTCCCGCAAGACCACGTTCAGTTCGTACTCGGCCGGGTAACCGGGAGGGCGGCCATCCCCGCCTGCGCCGGCGTCTGAGGATTCGGTGTCGGTCACGACCTACGAGGCTAACCGACGCCGGGATGCAGCCGGGCCCTCTCCTCGTAGGGATACACCTCGACCAACTCCCCGCTCTCCAGTCGTTTCTGCATCGACTGCCACCAGCCGGGGTCGAAGAGATCGGCGTGGTGGGCCACGAAGGCATGGCGAGCCTCGCCGTGCACCCCGAGGAAGGTGGCGAACTCGGCCGGGAACACGTCGTTGGGGCCGATGGCGAACCACGGCTCGGACACCAGCTCCGGCCCGGGAACATCGACCATCTCCCTGAAGTGGCACGCTCCGAGCGGGCCCAGCTCGTCGTAGTCGTAGAAAACGACTCGCCCATGCCGGGTGACACCGAAGTTCTTGAGGAGGAGGTCGCCGGGGAAGATGTCGGAGGCGGCCAGGTCCCGGATGGCGTTCCCGTAGTCGATGGTCGCCTCCCGGGCCAGGGTGGGATCGGCGTCCCGCAGATACAGGTCGAGCGGGATGACACGCCTCTCGACGTAAGCGTGGGTGATGGTGACCGAGTCTTCCGCAACCTCGACCGACCGGCCGCACTCTTCGGTCAGGGCCTCGAGCACCTCCTGGTCGAAGCGGTCCCGGGGCAGGGCCAGATAGGCAAACTCCTGGGCGTCGACCAGGCGGCCGGCCCGATCGTGGTGGAAAACGAAACGGTATTTCTCCTTCACCTGGGAACGGGTGGTGGTCTTCTGGGGAGGGAACCGGTCCTTGATGACCTTGAACACCACATCGAATCCGGGGAGCGTGAACACGACCATCACCAGGCCCCGCTCCCCGCGGGCGATCGTGAAGTGGTCTCCCGACGTGAGGATGTGGGCACGCAGCTCCCGGTACAGGGCGGTCTTGCCGTGCTTGTTGTGGCCCAGGCTGATGTACAGCTCGGCCAGACGCTTGCGCGGCATGAGGGTGCGCAGAAAGCGGATCAGCTCCCACGAGCGGTCGACGTCCACGTGGAAGTAAGAGCGGGTGAACGAAAAGAGGATCGACACCTGGTTCTCGGTCAGCAGGAGGGCGTCGACCACGAGGCCCTGGCCAGGATGCAGCAGAGCGAGGACCAGGGGCACCACGTGAGAGCCCGAATACATGCGCCCGATGATGTAGGCGCCCTTCCCTCGATAGAAGACGGCATCGATGATCTCGGTGCGATCGACCACCCTCAGGGCACCGATCGACCGCAGATGGTCGGCGATCTTGGCGGCGGCGTCCTCGGCATCGGATTCGAGATGGGCGAACTCGACTCCGAGATCGGCATCGACCAGCACCGAGCTCACCAGGTCGGGAAGCGGCACCGACTCATAGCTCCTGTGCAGCGGGGTTTCCGCCTCGGCGGGCGGGGCGTCGTAGTCGGTGTCGACGAACTCGATGCGCGGATCCACACCGACGGTGGTGAAGATCTTGCGGGTGACAGAGTTGAAGAAGGTCTCCGCCAGCTCCCACTCGTCCCGGCCCTGGATCATGCCCGAGTACACGGCCTTCATCCCCGCCCACACCATCTTGTCGTGGCTGCGGTCGCCCAGCAGCCCGGCGATCGCCTCAGCCCCACCCTCCGACGAAGCCTCGTACAGATCCAACCGCTCCGTGGCGTCGGCCGCCATTCCCGCCCAGTCCCTCTCCCGAAATCGGATCCGGGCCCTGCGAGTGACTATGCGAAAGCGGCGCTCCAGGTCGCCATAGGCGTCGGAGATCAGTCTGGCGCCGAGGTTGGCCAGGCGGGAGTCTGACAGCGGGGTCTGGTCGGCAACGGTGGACATGTGCACCTCAGCTTGAACGGCCCGGCGCCGCCCCGCAAGACGGAGAGCCACCGGCGCAGCGCCGGCGTGGGAGTCGAACTCCGGCACCCCGCGGGTCACAAGCCATGTCTGCGAGTAAGCAGGCGTGCCCCCAATCGGAGCGAACTACAGCTTCGGCTCGGCTTCGACGGCCGAGGCTAGGGCACCGACTTTGAGTCGACGCACATCACCGACCCGTGAAGCGGCGGCCTTCTGATCCTGGCATGGGATCGGATACGTTGCCGCCCGGCGGCTTCACATAGTGCATGTCGCCCCAGCCGCCCGCCTCCATCGTATATCGGGCGGTGAACGCCCCCGTTTGGTCCCCTGGCGCCAGGCGCTCACCGACGATCGTCAGGCCGATTCCGGATAACACGGCCACCACGGTCCATACCCAGTGAACGGCAATCAAACTCACTCCCACGATCGCCAGGCCCAACCCGACCGCCTTGAGGAGCCCGCCCGCCGTCCGCCTGAGCAGAGGCAGCGGCTGAGCAGGAGCCTGAGGATCGATTCGCCGCCTCCTCACCCGGTACAGACTCATGTCAAGAGTATATGTCGTCGAGGGGGTCCGGCCGTGGGGTGACCAAATGGCGTTTGGCGCTCGGGAGGCGTCCAAAGGTGGATTCGGAGCGCTTGGACCAATTCCAGCAGCCCCTGTGGGCCGGTTACCTGGCTTTTCTGCGGTGCCCGGGGTGGGAGTCGAACCCACACGTTCCTGATGGAACAGAGGTGTTTAAGACCTCCGCGTCTGACCTATTCCGCCACCCGGGCAGGCGGGTCTCAGTGACGGTATCAGCCGCCGACAAGGCCCATGACGACCCCGTCGAGAAGGTCCCTCTCCGACACCAGGGTGGCGTCGGCGCCGAGGTGTTCCATCACGGCCTGGGCGACGACCGCACCACCCAGTATGACCGGGGCGCGATTGGGATCGAGTCCCGGAAGCGCCTCCGTCTCCGACAGCGTGAGCCTCCCCAGTCTGGAGCACCAGCGGGACACGGCACCTCTGGTCAGGGCGAAGTGGTGGACCCGGGCCGGGTCATACGGCTCCAGTTCCTGTTCCATGGCGGCCAGGCTGGTCCACGTGCCGGCCACGCCCACCACCTCGCTCGACTGGCCCGGCACTTCTTCCAACATCGAGGCCGTCCAGCTCAGAGCCTCGTCCAGGCCTCCAGCGGTCGGCTCCTCCCCCAGGTAGAGGTCGGTGATCCGGACCGAGCCCACATCGAAGGATCGGCCCCCTTTGGCCGTGATCACCTCGGTGCTGCCGCCCCCGATGTCCACCACAGTCCAGGTTCCGTGGCCCAGATCGGAGGTGGCTCCGGCGTAGGAGAGGGCCGCCTCTGTATCGCCGGTGATGACCTCGGGAGCCACACCCAGGATCTCGGCCACCTCGCTCAGGAAGTCGCCGGCGTCGGACGCTTCGCGGCTGGCCGAGGTGGCGACGGCACGGAGCCGGTCGACATGGTGCCGGGAGATGGCTTCGGCATACCGTCCCAGGGCCGTTTTGGCCCGCTCCCGGCCTACGGGATCGAGATGGCCGGTCCGCGAGATCCCCCGTCCCAGGCCCACGACGGCCGTCATCCGTTCGAGATCCGATTTCCCGTCCGATATCAACAGCCGGACGGTGTTGGTCCCTATGTCGATGGCAGCGACCGGCTGTGCCATTGGTCAGGGCCGCACCTTCCACTCCGGGTTTCTGGTCCCCCCGACAACGCAGGGAATCTCACAGTCGAGCGGCTCGATCCACCCTGCCACCAGCTCACCGACGGGATTCGCCGCCGCCGACTCCGTCGCCACATGATGAGCGTAATGGGCATGGAGACACTTCACCCTGGGCGTAGTCCCCTCCCGTACGAGGACGCCTCCCACCCCGCCAGAAGGGCGAGGCTCGGCATCATCGGGCACCAGGGCATCGCGTTCGCTTCTGTAGATGCGATGAGCCTCCGCCAGCCCCGCCCCGAAATCGGGGTCCGCCTCGGCCTTTGCCTCCATCCGCTTGACGCCCCCGGCCGCCTCGAGCCGGCCGATGCGGGTCACCGCCAGGGGACATGTGAGCCAGTAGCGGGTGGGAAAGGGAGTCCCGTCGTCGAGGATGGGAGGCACCGCCACGGCCACCGGAAGCCCAAGGTGACACCGAGCCACCACGGTTGATTCGGCCCGCAGCGGCCGCTGTATCTGTGCCTCGACCGTGGTCCCGTCGCTCACCGCGACAGGTCGGCCCCGGTGATGAAGTTCCACACCGTCTGCAGAAGGGATTCGTCCTTGAGGTCGTCGGGGGCCGTGTCCGCTGCGCCCGAAGGGTCGCTGCCGGGGTAGTTGCTGGCCGCCACCCCTACGTCGGGTGGGTCGAGGACCACGTATGCCACCTCACCGGGGCGCACATAGCCCAGCTTCTCGCGGGCCAGGCGCTCGATCTCCACCGGCGTCTGCAAGGCATCGCGCTGGGTGGCCAGAAGGGCGTTCTCGGCCTGCAACGACTCCAGCTTGGCGGTGGCCTCCTCGACCTTGTGACGCTGTTCGACGATCTGGCGGTAGGGGACAACGTTGGTGAGGAGCGCCGCGCCGACCACCACCAGGGCGATGGTGAAGGCGAGCACCGCCAGGCGGCGCAATCTCATGAGCCCCGTCTCCGAAAGACCCCCCAGCCTCCAAAGCGGGCCTCGTCACCGAGCTGCTCCTCGATGCGGAGCAGCTGGTTGTACTTGGCGGTCCGCTCCGAGCGAGCCGGGGCACCGCTCTTGATCTGCCCGGCGTTGGTGGCCACCACCAGGTGGGCGATGAAGGAGTCTTCGGTCTCGCCCGATCGATGGGAGATCATTCGGCCGTATGAGGACTGGGCAGCCATCTCCATCGTGGCCAGCGTCTCCGAAAGGGTGCCGATCTGGTTGACCTTGATCAAGATGGCGTTGGCGGCCTTCCGCTCGATTCCCTTGGCGAGGATCTCGGAGTTGGTGACGAACAGGTCGTCGCCCACCAGCTGCACCTTGGAGCCCAACGTCTTGGTCATGGCCACCCACCCATCCCAGTCGTCCTCGGCCAGGCCGTCCTCGATCGAGACCAGGGGGAAGTCCTCCACCAGCCCCTCGTAGAACTCGATCATGTCGGCTGAGCTGCGGTCGGTTCCCTCGAACTCGTAGTGGCCCTCGCGATAGAACTCGGAGGCGGCGGGGTCGAGGGCGAGGGCCACCTCACCTCCCAGCTCATACCCGGCCGCCTCGATCGCCTCCACGAGCAGCTCCAGGGCGGCCCGGTTGGTGGGCAGGTTGGGAGCGAAACCACCCTCGTCCCCCACGTTGGTGGACAGTCCACGTCCCCCCAGCACCTTCTTCAGCGCCTGGTAGACCTCCACCCCTGCCCGCAGAGCCTCGCCGAAGGAAGGCAGACCTCCGGGCACGACCATGAACTCTTGGATGTCGACCGCGTTGGCGGCGTGGACGCCGCCATTGAGCACGTTGAGGCACGGGACGGGTAGCACCCGGGCTCCCGGGCCTCCCAGATAGCGGAACAAGGGGAGGCCGACACCGGCCGCGGCCGCCCGAGCCGTGGCGAGGGAAACGGCCAGAATTGCGTTTGCTCCCAGTGACGCCTTGTTGGGGGTGCCGTCCAGATCGCACATGATCCGGTCGATCGCCTGCTGGCGGGTGGCATCCATTCCGACCAGGGCGGAACCTATCACGTCGTTGACGGCAGCCACGGCCCGCGAGACACCCTTCCCTCCGAAGCGGTCCCCGCCGTCTCGAAGCTCGATCGCTTCAAGTGTCCCCGTGGACGCTCCCGAAGGTGCCGCGGCCCGGCCGAAGCCGCCGCCAGCCAGCAGCACCTCGGCCTCAACGGTCGGGTTTCCCCGGGAGTCGAGGATCTCACGGGCTCGGACGTTTCTGATCTCAGTAGACATCCAAGCCCTCCTTGTTACAGAACGCGACGCTAGCAGCGGTGGACGAATGTTCAGTGTTTACTGCTGCTCCTCGGCCTTGGCTGCCTCCCACAGCTCTTCCAGTTGGTCCGGAGAGAGGCCGGTCAGTGGAGCCCGGTCCTCCATGGCCCGGAAACGGCGTTGAAATCGAGCCGTCGCTCGCCGCAGGACCACTTCGGGGTCGAGGCCGAGCCGACGGGCCAGGTTGACGACGGTGAACAGCACATCTCCCAGCTCGTGGGCCACGTCACCGTCGCCTGCCCTCGCCCGCTCGAGCTCCTGAAGCTCGCCCCCGAGCACCTCCATGATCTGGGAGGAGTCGTCCCAGTCGAATCCCACCGTGGCGACCCGCTCCTGCAGCTTCAGGGCGCGTTCCAGGGCCGGCATGCCTTCGGGCACACCGTCCATCAGCGACCGGGAGGGCTTCTCGTCCGCCTTGATCCTCTCCCAGTTCGATGCCACCTCCTCGGCTCCGGCCACGGTCACGTCACCGAAGACGTGGGGGTGACGGTGGACCAGCTTGGCTCTGAGCCGGGAGGCGACGTCGTCGATGCCGAACACTCCCCTCTCCGCAGCGATGTTGGCGTGAAACAGCACCTGCAAGAGAACATCGCCCAGCTCCTCCTCGAGCCCGTCGTAGGCGACGTAGTCCGGATCGCCCGCCTCATCCGGCAGCGCTGCTATCGCCTCCGCCAGCTCGTAGGCCTCCTCCAGAAGGTGGCGAACCAAGGAGGTATGGGTCTGCTGGGCGTCCCACGGGCACTCCTTGCGCAGGCGCCGGCTCACGGAGATCAGACCAAACAGCCCGGCCGGCTCGGCATCGATGAACAGCGAGGTGCGGAACCCGGCCAGCTCAGCCGGGATCCGATCCACATCCACTTCCAGCACCTGTTCATCCGAGGATCCCAACCCGACGCAGAGCGTGACCCTGGCACCTTCCGGCAGGACGCGGGAGAGAGACGCTCCCACGTCTGCGAGAACGGCGGGGGCATCGAGGTGGCCGATGATGGTGGGGCAGTCGAGAACCAGAGGGTCTCCCATCTCGTGCCCGTTGATGATCCGCAGGCCTGCCGCGAAGGGATCACAGCCCACTGCGGCCAGCACAGCGTCGACGAACGACTCGGAGGGAATCACTTCCACCTGCGGCACTCGCTTCATCAGCTCCCGCGCCGCGAACTCCCCCACCATGGGACTCCCGGGAACGGCGTAGATGGTGAGCCCCTGGCTCGCCATGTCCAGGACCCGGTCGACGATGGCCGAGTACACCTCTTCGAAGCTGGACCCTTCCTGATAGAGGTCGTCGCAGGTCACGATTTCCCGCAAATCGGCCAACTCCGCGGCGGCTGGGTGATGCAGGGTGCGCACCACCACCCGGTGATCGGGGTCGGTGAGCAGGCGCCGGTGTGCGGCCGGGACCCGGTCCAGGTCACCCGGCCCCAGGCCGATGAGGATCAGCTGGCCGGTGGCTGCACTTGTGGTGTCGGGTCCGTCGTCCACGTTCCGTACTCCGCCTCCACGGTCACGTCGGCGTTATCGACCTTCTCGACCAGCCAGTCCTGAAGGGCGGCCGAGCCCTTCTGCTGGCGGATCTGATTCTTGATCTCGTCTTCGGTGGGCATATCCGACGGGGCCGGCGGGGTCCGGTCATAGACCTGGAGGATGTGATAGCCGTACTGGGTCTGCACCGGACCGGTGATGGCATTCAGGTCCGCCGATACGGCCGCCTGGGCGAATTCCGTCACATATTGCTGGGCGAGGGCGCAGCCGAGGTCGCCTCCGTTGTCAGCCACACTCGGATCGGTCGACACATCCTTGGCGACGGTGGCGAAGTCCTCTCCCGCTTCGAGACGCTGCTTGGCCTGGTTGGCCGCCTCTTCGGTGTCGACCAGCACATGGCGCACACAGACGTTGGTCAGGCCATCGGCAGCGTCGGACATCGCCTGGGCCACCTCGTCGGAGGTGGGCTCATCCGCCTGTTGGGCGAACTGATCGACGATCTGCTGCTGGATGAGGCTGACCCGGGCCAGACGGTGAAGCACGTCAATCGACACGTTTTGCTGCTGGGCAACCTGGTCGGCCGTCAGGCCCGCCGCTTGGGCGGCGAGAAGGGTGGTGAGCTCACTGTCGACCTCGTCCGCGGTCGGGTCGATGTCGAACTCGGCCTTGGCAGCGTCGTCGAGGATCTGCCACTGGATGAGGGCACCCAGGTAGCGGGCGAACTGGTCGGCCGGGATGGCACCGTCGGTCGAATAGGGGAACGCCTGTACGTCGTCGACGGTGAGCTCGGACTGGCCCACCGTGGCGGCGATCCCGCCACCACCGCAGGCGGAAAGGAGAAGGGCGGCCACGACGGCGCCCGAGACCAGTTTCTTCACGGGAGAACCTCGCAAGAGTCGTCGAGAGAGAACAATGGTATAGACGTGCGCCGTGTACAGCGATTCAGGGCTGCTTGTCGGCCGGCCACATCTTCCGCAGGAATCCCAGGATCCCTTCCACGAGCGGGCGTGGGGCGGGGATGAAGAGGACTTCCTCACCGGCTCGCAACACCGAACGGGGAGCCAGCCGCTGCAATCGAACTTCCTGGGACACGGACAGATCGAGGGGCGACAGCCGGATCTCGTCCTTGAGCTTCACCACTTCGGTCAGTCCTACCCGCAGCGCCTCCACCCGGATCCGAGCAATGTCCAAGAGTGCATCCACCGGCTCCGGGAGGGGGCCGAAACGGTCCTTCCACTCCTCGGTTACGTCCTCGATCTCGGCCACCGTGGTGGTGACGGCCAGGCGTCGGTAAGCCTCCAACCGAAGCGACTGATCGGACACGTAGTCCTCGGGCAGATGGGCGTCGACGGGAAGGTCGATACGCACCTCGGAGGGGCGGTCGACCGGCGAGGGGCGTCCCTCCAGTTCGGACACGGCCTCGGCAACCAGCTCCACATAGAGATCGAAGCCGACTGCGGCCACGTGGCCCGACTGCACCTCGCCCAGAATGGATCCCGCTCCTCGGATCTCGAGGTCCTTCAGCGCCAGCTGGAAGCCGGAACCGAGGTCGGTGGCCTCTCCGATCGCCTCCAACCGCCGATGCGCCTCCTCGGACAGCGATCGGTCGGCCGGATGGAACAAGTAGGCGTAAGCGCGTTGGCTCGACCTGCCCACGCGACCCCTGAGCTGATACAACTGGGCCAGGCCCAAGAGATCGGCCCGTTCGACGATGAGAGTGTTGACCTGAGGAAGGTCCAGGCCCGACTCGATGATCGTGGTGGCCACCAGCACGTCGTACTCACCCGACCAGAAGTCGAGCATCACCTGCTCCAGCTGGCCCTCCGACATCTGACCATGGGCGACGGCAAGACGAGCATCGGGCACCAGCTGGCGCAGTCGAGCCACGGCCCGATCGATCGACTGGACCCGGTTGTGCACGTAGAACACCTGGCCATCGCGCAGCAACTCGCGCCTGATGGCGGCCGACACGGTCTGGGAGTCGTAGGGGCCGACGTAGGTGAGGATGGGATGACGGTCCTCGGGGGGTGTGCGAATGTGCGACACGTCCCTGATGCCTGTCAGCGCCATTTCCAGCGTTCGGGGTATGGGAGTGGCAGTGAGTGTCAGCACGTCCACGCCCACCCGGAGCCGTTTGAGAGCATCCTTGGCGTTGACCCCGAAGCGCTGCTCTTCGTCGATCACCACCAGTCCCAGATCCTTGAATCGGACGTCTTCGGAGAGCAGGCGATGGGTGCCGATCACGACGTCCACCTCACCGGTGGCGAGACCCGCCAGCACCTCCGCCTGCTGGCGTTGGGTGAGAAAGCGCGACAGGACGGCGACCCGTATCGGATACGGCGCCATTCGTTCGGAGAAGGTCTGATGATGCTGCTGAGCGAGGAGGGTGGTGGGGCAGAGCACGGCGACCTGCTTCCCGGCCTGTACGGCCTTGAAGGCGGCCCTGAGCGCCACTTCCGTCTTGCCGAAGCCGACGTCGCCGAACACCAGGCGGTCCATGACGTCGCCGCCCTCCATGTCGGACTTCACGTCGACGATGGCCGAGTCCTGGTCCACCGTCTCCTCATAGGGGAATGCACCCTCCATCTCGTGCTGCCACGGGGTGTCGGGCGGATACGAGAAACCGGTCGCCCGGGCCCGGCGGCGGTGCAACTCGACGACCTGCTGGGCGACGGCGGCTACCGCCTTGCGTACCCGAGACCGTTGCTCGGACCAGTCCTTCCCACCCATCCGCGACACGCGCGGAGTTTCACCTCCCGTGTATTTGGTCACCGCCGCCAGCTGATCGGTGGGAACGTAGAGCCGGTCGCCACCCGCGTACCCGATGATCAGGTACTCGCGCTCCACCCCGGCCATGGTCCGTGACACCAGGCCTTCGAAGCGGCCGATCCCGTGCTGATGGTGGACGACGTAGTCCCCCTCGGTCAGATCCCGGTACTGCTGGGGAGGGGCGGCCGCCACCCGCCCAGCGCGCGACGGTGCGATCGGCGTCGACCGGCGATCTCTTGCTCTCCCAGCACAGCTACGCCCAACCCGGGGGCCACGAAGCCGTGATGAATCCCGATCGGGATGACCACCGCCCGGTCACCCGCCTCCTCTGCCACTTCGAGCGCCAGCCCGTGCTCGGACATCACCCTCGACACCCGCTCGGCCGCACCCTGCCCATCCATGGCCACCACGACCGACATGCCCAAGCCGATGAGACGTGTCAGTTCCGCCACGACCGAATCGGCATCACCTGCCACAGCATCGAAGCCCCTGATCTCCAGCACCGGGTCGTCCGGGCCGGTCGGGACCCCCGGCAGCTCCACGGTGACGGCCGGATCGGGCTCCAGCTCGCCGAAGAGAAGCGGGTGCTCGCCCGCCTCTGGAGCCCTCTCTCCCCAGGTCGGGGCGAGGGCGGCAGCCAGCTCTTCTTCCTCCTTGACCAGGTCTCGGCCCCGATCCCGGGCCCGGACCGGGTCGATGAGGGCCAACAGCGCCCCCGATTGCGCGGCTTCGTCCAGGAGCGATCGCCGGGGAGCCACCCATGGCAGCCACGATTCCATGCCTGCGAACATCTGCCCTTGGGCGATCCGCTCGAACGTCCCCGCTGCCCAGGGCTCGGATTCGACCAGCTCCCCGGCCCGGTCACGAATCTCGCCCTGCGGACGCACCTCCCGGGCGGGGTAGATCTCCGCTTCTTCCACCGGATCTCGAGAGCGCTGTGAAGCAACCGAGAACCGTCGCAACTCCTCCACCTCGTCTCCCCAGAAGTCGACCCGCACCGGGGTGTCCGACTGGGCGGGGAACACGTCGAGAATACCGCCCCGGACAGCGAACTCACCCCTGCCTTCCACGCGATCGGTCCGGTGATATCCCAGGTCGGCCAGACGCCGCGCCAGATCGGTCAATTCAGCCTCCGCATGGGCCGTGAGCGACACGGGCTCGGAGGACGAAGGGCTGACCCGCTGCACGACGGCCCGCACCGACCCGACGACCACCACGGGGCGCTCGGGCCGGCTCAGGCGATGCCGGGCCTCGCTCCGCATGGCCATGGTGTGGGCGTTGGGTGATACGTGCTCGAACGGCAGCGTCTCCCAGGCCGGCAGCAGCACCACGTCGTCGGTGAACAGCGCCAGATCGTCGACCAGTTCTTCGGCTTCCCGCTCACGGGGGGTGATGACCAGCACTGGTCCCTCGTGATGGGCGGCGAGGGCCGCCAGGGCGAAGGCCCGACCCCCCGGCGAGACCGCCCACCGGCCGGGAGGCGACGGTAGCCCGGCGGCAGGGAGCCGCCCTATGAGCCCGGCCAGCGGTGTCAAAGCAGTCCCTCGGCCCGGAACCACTCCACCATCCGAGATATCGTCTCCTCTGCGGCCGTGTACTCGAGGCCCAGTTCCCTCTTCGCCCGCGAGCCGTCGTAGTCGGTCCCATGGGCCACAACCCGGATCATCTCGGGGCAAATCGGGACACTTCGACCTATCAACCGGGCCCCGGCGTAGGCAACGGCCACCACCGCCCGCACCAGCCATAGCGGTGCCATTCGAACCTCGACCGGACGGCCCAGCACCCCAGCGGCATCCCCCACGGCATCCGACACCGTGGTGGTGAAACCACTCAACAGGTAACGCCGGCCCACCACACCATTGCGAGCCGCAAGTAGGTGGCCCCGGGCACAGTCATCGATGTCGACCATCGAAACCGTCGAATCGATCAGAAACGGGAGCTTCCCCCTCAACACATCCAGTATGAGCCCGCCGGTGCCGGTGGCCCGTCCCGGGCCCTGCACGGAGCTGGGGTTGACCGCCACTACCTCCACCGAAGTCTCCTCCGCGAAAACCACCTGCTCGGCGTGGTGCTTGGACCGCTCGTAGGCGGACAGGTAGGACCCGCGATGCAGGGTGTCCTCGGTGGCCCGGACGCCGGCCTCCTCCCCGATGGTCACCGCCGACGACGTGTAGACGAGGCGCCGTACCCCGGCGGCGGCGCATGCACGGAGGACCGTGCGGGTGCCTTCGACGTTGACCCGGTACATACGGCGGGGATCCGACGAGCACATCTCGTTGATGCCCGCCACGTGGTAGACCACCTCGCATCCCGAGAAGGCATCGACCAGGGTGGAATGATCGAGCACGTCTCCGCGTACCGGGCGGGCACCGAGGCCGGCGATGACGCCGTCCGAGGCCTCGGAACGGGAGAGGCCTCGCACATCATCCCCGGCTTCGACCAGGTGCCGCAGGACCGCAGTCCCCACCACGCCGGTCCCCCCCGTTATCGCCACATCAGAGGTCACGCCGTCGCCGCCGGTTTGCGGACCACGTCCCAAAAGGCGGTGAGGTATCCCCAGAAGGAGGCGATTGTCACTACCACGGCCACCCACATCAGCCATTGGTCGAAGTACCAGGGGCCCCAGCGTGTCGGAAGGCGGAGGAAGGCGGCGAATATCGCCCCGAACTGAGCCGCGGCCTTGATCTTGCCCCAGGTGGAGGGCCGGATCAGACCACCGCTGGTAGCAACCACGCCTCGCAGCGCCATGACCGCGAACTCGCGGAAGATGATCACCACGGCCGCCCAGATCGAGACCCGGTCGATCGAGACGAGGGCCAACAGGGCGCCGGTGACCAGGATCTTGTCTGCCGTGGTGTCGAGGAAGGCCCCAAGCACCGATTCCTGCTTCCATCGCCGGGCCAGGTACCCGTCGAGAAAATCCGTCACTGCCGCGGCCGCGAACACGACGGCCGCCAGACCGAGGTTGTGGGCCAGGTTGTCGCCGGCGCGGGTGAGTGCCATGACCAGGGGCACCGCCACCACACGGGCCAGGGCTAGATAGTCCGGAAACGAGATCGAGGCCTCCAAAAGACTGACGACGGCCGATCATACCGGCCATCACGAACCGGATCCCTCGCCCGTCGCCGACGAGGGGGCGTAGGAAGTGTGCCGGGTCGCCGATGCCACCCGGGGAAGTGTCAGCCGGGCCGCCGCTCCCCCGCCGTGCGGGTGGCCGCCTCGAGGTCTCTCACCCATTCCGTCACCACTTCCACGGCATCCTCCACCACCAGGTCGACTTCGGCCCGTTCGGCCTTGGCGAATCGACGCAGGACGAAGTCGGCGGGATCCATGCGTCCCGGCGGCCGACCCACCCCGATCTTGAGGCGGACGAAGGATCGATCACCCAGGGCCGCCTCGATCGACCGAAGCCCATTGTGGCCTCCCGTGCCACCCCCTATCTGGAGGCGGAGCCGCCCGAAGGGAAGGTCGATGTCGTCGTGGACCACGAGCAGGTCGTCTGCCTCGATACCGAAGTACGACAGGAGGGCGGCGACCGGGCCCCCCGACTCGTTCATGTAGGTGAGGGGCATCGCCAGGACGACCCTCTCCCCGCCGATGGTGACATCGCCGGTGAGGCACCGGGTGCGACTGGGCCCCCGAGAAAAGCGCACGTGGTTGTGGTCGGCCAGGGCCACAACCACTTCGGAGCCGACGTTGTGGCGGGTTCGCTCGTATTCGGGACCGGGGTTGCCCAGCCCGACGACGGCCTTCACTCGCTACTCGGTCTCTTCGCCGGCCTCGGCCGTCTCTTCGGAGGTCTCGCCCTCTTCGCCGGCTTCGGGCACCTCTCCCTCGAGTCCTTCCAGCTCCTCGCCTTCCAGCTCCTCGGCCTCGGGTACCTCTTCTTCGATCTCGGCGGCGGGGAGCGTCACGCTCATCAGGACCGCCTCGGGATCGTCCAGATACTCCACGCTCTCGATGGCCGGCAGGTCACTGACCCGCAACGACCCACCGATCTCGATGCCAGACACGTCTAGTTCGATGTGCCCGGGGATGTTGGTCACCAATGCCGAGATGTGGACCGTGGTGCGGCGGGGGCTGAACACACCGCCCTCTTGAACTCCAATCGGCTCGCCTTCGAAGTGCAGGGTTACCTCGGTGGTCACCTTCTCGGTGAGCGACACTTTGACGAAGTCGACGTGCTGGTACTCGGGCCGGAAAGGATGACGAGTCACCTCGCGGGCCAGGGTGAGCACATCGTCGCCCCCCTCCACTTCCAGGTGGATGAGGGCGTTGGTGCCCAGATCCGTGTGCAGCGCTGCATACAGCTCGTGACCATCGACCGAGATGGTGATCGGCTCCATGTCCCGCCCGTAAACGACGGCCGGAACCTGGCCCTGGCGACGGAGGCGCCGCGACGAGCGTGAGCCCGGAGCCCTGCCCGTGTGGGCGCGCAGACTCAGTTGTTCCATCAGAGACTCCTTGCGGATGAGGCGGTGAGCCCCAATTATGGCGGTTCTGGAACGGAATCGCCAAGCCCGGCCAAGCCCTCGAGCCATCGAACGGTCTTGGCGGCCAGCAGGTCGAGCATCTCGTCTTGAGTGGATCCGCGCCGGCGAAAGGAGTGGTCGGCTCCCTCGATCAGCTCCAGGGTCGCAGTGGGCAGAGGGGCCAGATGGGCGGCGACCAGATCGCCCTGGGCGAGTGCGTCACGCGTCCCGGTCACCAGCAACATCGGCACGTCCACATCGGTCAGATGCTCGACCCTGAGCTTGTCGGTTCTCCCGGGCGGATGGAGCGGGTATCCGTACACGACGACGGCCGCACAGGGCTCTCCCTCGGCTGCCAGCATCGTCGACATCCGTCCTCCCATCGAACGCCCGGCCAGGACCAGGCCGGACCCCACATGTTCCCGCAGATGGGCGGCGGCCGCCCGATGTACCGACAACAGCTTGGGGACCGGATCGGGGAAGGAGCGCCCAGCCGCCCGATAGGCATACTCAAAGGTCATGACCATCAGGCCGGCCCGGGCCAGACGGGAACGCAGCCCCGTCACGCCCGGGTGGTCCTGACCCGTGCCCGCCCCGGTGGCGAGTAGGGCCCCCACGCTCCCGGTTCCCTCGATCCGGGCCGGGACCGGGCCGGCCGGAGTGTTCAGCTCGAACGATTCCATCAGGCCACCGCGGCCGGACGGCGAGGCTCCAACCCGGCCGCTCGATAGCAGGCGTCGATGACCGTCATGTTGGCCACGGCGTCGTCGACATCGGTGGGGAAGGGGCGGCCCTCCAGCACGGCGGCGGCGAACGCCCGCAGCTGGAACAGATAGGTGGGCCTGGAGTCGGCCCTCTCCACCGAGGCACCGTTTCGGGTTCGAATCGAGATCTTTCCCCTGATGTGGGGAGCCAGAGGGTTGTGGAGCCTCATCACGCCCGAGGATCCCTCCACCCGGGCCCCGATCGAGAGGAGACGCCCGCTCAACATGGAAGCCGTGATCTGACCCGTCGGCCCATCGGAGAACGACAGCTCGGCCCGGAACCAGCGGTCGACCCCGAGCCTGAGGAGCTTGGCCCGGGCAGACGTCACCGAGGGCTCGTCTCCAGCGAAGGTTCGAGCCTGATGGATGGTGTAGCAGCCGGCGTCCATGAGCGAGCCGCCCGCCAGGTCGAGGCGCCAGCGAATGTCACCCCGACGCAGGAGCGGAAAGCACATCCAGGCATCGACCCGCCGAATCTCGCCTAGCTGGCCGTCGTGGATCACCTCCAACGCCCGCTTGATCATCGGGTGGTACCGATAGTGAAAGGCCTCCATCACCACCCGATCGGACCGGCCGACCACATCGGCCACTTCCCGGGCCTCCTCGGCGTTGGCCGTGAAGGGCTTCTCGCACAGCACGTGCTTGCCCGCCCTCACCGAGGCGATGGTCCAGCGGCCGTGGAGCCCATTGGGCAGGGCGTTGTAGACGGCGTCGATGTCCGGATCGGTCACAAGAGCCTCGTAGCTTGGAAGAACCCGCGGGATTCCGTGCCGAGTCGCGAAGCTGTGGGCCCGGGCCGGGTCCCGGGCGGCCACCGCCACCACCTCCACCTCCCCCACCTCCGCGGACGGCCGGATCACGGCGGTGGGTGTGATCCTGGCGGCGCCCAGCACGCCCAGCCGGATCGTCCTGGCCGGATTCGTCATGTCCGGATTCGTCATGTCCGGATTCGTCATGTCCTGAGTGTGGTCCCTTCAACGGCCAACGTCCGCTCCGGCCGGCCGGTAGCCCGAGGCGACGAGACCCTGATACCGTCACGGAGGTGCAGATAATCACCCACCGTGACCTCGAACACATCTCCCATTCCGCCGCCGGTCGGATCGCCGGGCTGATCGGCGAATCGCTCGAGGCCGGTGCCGTTCGTTTCTCATTCGGCCTGTCGGGAGGATCGACACCGGCGGGGACGTACCGGCTGCTGGCCGAGGCGGACATCCGCTGGGATGGGGTGGATGCATGGCTCTCCGATGAGAGGTGGGTGCCACACGACCACCCCGACTCCAACGGGAAGATGGCGGCGGACCTTCTGCTCAGCGCCACCAATGCCCGCTTCTACCGTCCCCGCTGGGCCCCATGGCTGGAGGCGGCCGACTCGGCTGCCCACTACGAAGCCACCCTGCGTTCGATTCACCCCGATGGCCGCGCCGACCTGGTCCTGCTCGGCATGGGCGACGACGGCCACACCGCCTCTCTCTTCCCCGGAACCGCCGCCCTGGAAGCAGAAGAGCGCCGCTGGTATGTGGCCAACCACGTCCCCAAGCTGGACGCGGAGAGGCTCACGGCCACGTACTCGTTCCTGCGCCAGGCTCACCGAGTCTTCTTCCTGGTGGCTGGGGAATCCAAGGCGGCTGCCTTGCGCCAGGTTCTCGAACCAAACGAAGGAGAGAAGACGTTGCCGGCGGCGGGCATCATCGGTGGCGAGGCCGACGTCACCTGGCTGGTGGACGAGGCCGCTGCCTCCCAGCTGGACCGCACCGAGACGAGCCCTGCCGATTGAGGTGGGTGATCCTGGCCCGGCGCTCCCTGCCGCTGGCGCTCCTGGTCGTGACGGCCACGGCCTGCGCCGGACAACCCGGCACAACCGGCGCCCCGGTGTCTGAGACGCCCACGTCATCCTCACCTATGACCCGGCCACCAGCCTCACCTACCTCTTCGACCATACCGACGTCGACCACTGCGACCCCCCCGACTTCCCTCCCATCCACCTCGACGCCGTCCACGCCGGCCACCTCCTCGGCTACCGCGTCCACTACCTCGCCGCCGCTCGACACCGAGAACGGGCCCGGTCCGACGGGGGTGGAGATCTACCTACCCGATCAGCCGCTGGGCGCTCCCTCAGTAGTGCTGGTGCACGGGGGAGGCTGGGTGGCCGGCACCCCCGGATCGACGGCCTCCCTGGCCAAGTCCCTGTCCGACGCCGGGGCCATCGTCTTCAACGCCAGCTACCGGACGGCTCTCACGGGCGGCGGCTATCCGGCCACCTTCGACGACGTCGCCTGTGCAGTCCGCTTTGCCCGTTCCCGGCTGGGAGAGCTGGGGGGCTCGGGGGAGCTGATCCTGGCCGGCCACTCGGCCGGCGCCCACATCTCAGCGGTGGTGGCGCTGTCGGAGGATGCCTTGGGCCCGGACTGCCCATGGGAGGGTTCATCGACCCCCGAGCGATTCGTCGGACTGGCGGGCCTGTACGAGATCGACGCAGTCGCTCCAGTGATGGACGTGTTCCTGGGCGGGGACAGGTCGGAAGCTCCCGATGCGTGGGAGGCAGCCGATCCCTTTGCCCACCTCGACGCCGCCGCCGGCATGGACATGACCCTGGTGCACGGAACCGACGACACGATCGTCCCGGCCGCCGCTTCCGAGCAGTTCGCGGCCGCTCTGGAAGATGCCGGTGCCCGAGTCGATCTGGAGTTGGTAGACGGCGCCGGGCACATGGACATGGTCTCGGGGGCGATCACCACCGACCTGATACTGCCCTGATCAGGTGGGCCGCAGCCCGGGGGCGGGCCAATCGGGCCTCTCATAATGGAGAGTGGCCGGGGTGATCTCGGAGCCGGCCCAGACGTGGATCGGCATCCCGATAAAGAGCCGCGCCGAAAGCCAATCGATGTCCCAGTTGGTGACCCGTATGCAGCCGTGGCTGGCCGGATAGGCAGGCACAGACGACGAGCCATGCAGGGCAAAGCCTCCCCGGAAATACCAGGGCCTGTAGAGAAATCCCAGCGCCGAATGGCGCAGGCCTTCGTAGTGGCGGTAGAGAGTGAAGTCACCCTGGGGTGTGGTGGCTCGAGCCTTGTAACCGCGGGGATGATGATAGATCTTCCCGCTCCCCGAGCTGACCCCGAAGATGGCGACCACCTCGTCGTCGGCGATCAGATACCCGACCTGGTTGGTGAGGTCGATCTCGAGGCGATCCGGCTCTCCCTTCCGGGCCGCCAGATCGGGCTCGTACTCACGGAGGTAGCGGAAGTAGAGGGGTCGCCAGATGCCATCCGTCTCCAGACCGGCCGCCTTCTGGAACGACAGGACCGCCGTCCGGGTCTGGGGGCCGGCCAGCCCGTCGATCTCGCCCCGGTAAAAGCCGGACGTGGCCAGCACCCGCTGGTACGCCACGACCGACGGCTCCGATTGAGGTGTGGTGGCTGCCGCCGTGGTCGCCCCGACACCGACCAAGACGGCAGACACCCAGACCAGCACCAATCGACGCATTCGGACCCTGTTCCGTCGCTGCGACAGGGAGGTGGCACCGGCCTTCATTGACAACAGCCGCTCACGCAGAAGCATGCTTGCAGATTTGCTGATGCTATGTCGGTTCATTGGGGAGGTCCTCGTACTCCAAACGCTCGAAAACCCTTCCCAGATCCCCAGGATGGGAAAGGTGGTGGAATTCGATGTGTGCGAAGGCAGGGTCTGCCGCGAGGACCCCGTAGTATCTCCGGCGGTCGCCGTAGGTGGACCATGCCCAGGCGATGATCGACTTCTCGGGGTCCAGGGAGAGGACGTTCGACCAGGGCTCGGTTACCTTGCCCCACAGCAGCTCCCGGGTCACGAGGCGCTTCAACGTTCGGCGAATCACCCGGGCCATGACCCGCCACCGGGCATAGTCCAGCCAAATGACCACATCGGCCCGGGGCCAGATGACGTCGCGCACCACCGCGTAGTTTCCGTCCACCACCCAGGATTCGCCCGCCGTCGCCTCGGCCACCAGGGACCGGAACTCCTCCTCTGGCCGCTGACTCCAGCCCGGCAGGTGGAACAGCGAATCGAGCTCGATCACCTCGAGACCCAACCGTTGGCCGATCCGCCGGGCGGCCGTGCTCTTGCCCGCTCCCGAGGTCCCGACCACGACGACGCGCATCTCGGCCCCGATCAGCGATCGATGAACGAGCGCAGAGGCCGGCGGGGCCCGAAGGCCGGCGCTCCTCCCAACGTCTCCAGCAGGCGGAGCACCCTTCCCCGGTGCGGCCGGAACGGCTCCAGGAGGGCAAGCATCTCCTCGTCGGTCCCCCGGGGCCGCCCGGTGAGATGCCAGGCCACCACGTTCTTGAGGTGGTAATCGCCCACGGAAACCGCGTCGGCGTCTCCGTGGCTGACCGCCACGGTCTCGGCCGCGGTCCACTCCCCGACCCCGTTCAGACGCATCAGCCAAGCGGCGGCGTCGGTCGAGGGGCGTTGGGAAAGGGACTGAATGCGGCCCGACTCGACGGCGGCTCGCCTTAGAACATCCGCCCGGCGCTTCTCGATCCCCAGAGTGTGGTACTCCCAGTAGGGAGAGCCTGCCATCGGCTCGGGATCCGGGGGCAGGCGCAGGCCCTTGGGCCCTGGTGCAGGTCCCGAGAACCTGCCGGCCAATGCCTTCAGCGAACGGCCCGCCTCCTTGCCGGTCACCTTCTGGGCGACGATGGCGATGACCAGGGCTTCCCACACCAGTTGGGTGGCACCAAAGCGAAAGCCGCCATGCCGCCGGGCGAGCTCCGAGACGAGTGGATGATCTGTGACGAGGAGCTCGGGATGGTCCGCGGACCCGATCAGCGATGGGACACGATCCAAGAGCCAGGCGTCGCCCTCACCCCACGCCGAGGCATGGATCCCCTCGGCGCTGCGCCGCACGTGAAGGGTGGCAGGGCCGACCGGTGTCCGGGCCGGGCGCCACCACCCGTCGTCGAGGAACCTGCCGCCCAGAGGTCGCAGCGTGCGTCGAAGGTCGAGCGGGAATCCGACCCGGATCAGCGTCTCGACCGGAGCGGGCGTCACAGGCCCTTGGGATGCCACACGGTCTTGATCTCTGTGAAGGCGGCGATGGTGTACGGCGAGCGAGCCACCGGGTCACCACCGACTACCCGCTTCACGTTGTGGACCGCGCCCTCGTCTATTCGCCGGCGTAGCTCCGGGCCCGCCCCGGCGGCATCCACGGCGTTCACGTCCATGTGATCGGCCAGCCAAGGAGCCAGATCGGCCGTCACCCCAGTGAGGATGTTGACCACCCCGGCCGGCACGTCGGATGTCTCCAGCACCTCGGCCAGGGTCACCGCCGGCATCGGCCGTGACTCCGAGGCGAGCACGACCACCGTGTTGCCGGGCACCAGGACCGGAGCCAGCCGGACGACGAGGCCCAGGAGGCCCGGTTCCGGTGGGGCGACTATTCCCACCACGCCGGTCGGCTCCGGGGCGGAGACGTTGAAGAACGACCCCGCCACCGGGTTCAGATTCCCGTAGATCTGGGCAAACTTGTCTGCCCAGCCGGCGTACCACACCAGCGTGTCGATCGATTCTTCGACCTGACGACGGGCTCGCCGCCTGTCCGGATCGGCGATCTGCACCTGGCCCACAAAGGTCTCGAATCGGTCCTGGATCATCTCGGCTACCCGATACAGGATCTGTCCCCGGTTGTAGCCGCTGCGCCCCGCCCAGCCGGGCTGCGCCTTGCGGGCGTGGCGAACCGCCATGCGCAGATCCTTGCGCGAGGCGCTGGAAACCCGCGCCGCCACCGTCCCCTCGTGGTCGAGTGCCGGGTACGACCGTCCCGACTCGGACCGGGGAAACTCCCCCCCGATGTACAGCTTGTAGGTCTTGCGGACGTCGAGGCGGCTCACTGAATTCCCCTTTCGCGCGACATTCCCGGCGCCGACTCCCTGAATGTCGCGCCGAAACGGGTCATCAGTGGATCCCCTTCAGATAATTGAGCAGACCGTGTCGGCCTCCCTCGCGGCCGAAACCGGACTCCTTGTAGCCACCGAATGGTGAGCCGGGGTCGAACTTGTTGTAGGTGTTGGCCCAGACAACACCGGCCTTCATCTGATCGGCCATCCACAAGATGCGGGACCCCTTGGAGGTCCAGACCCCCGCCGACAGCCCGTAGGGGGTGTTGTTGGCTTTTTCCACCGCCTCTTGTGGCGTGCGGAAACTCATGATCGACAGCACCGGCCCGAAGATCTCCTCCTGGGCGATCCGGTGCGACTGGGCCACGCCGGTGAAGAGGGTGGGCACGAACCAGTAGCCACGGGTGGGCAGATCACAGACGGGCTGGTAGATCTCAGCGCCCTCCGACACACCGGCATCCACCAGCTCGGTGATCTTGTCCAACTGCTGGCGACTGTTGATGGCGCCCACATCGGTGTTCTTGTCGAGCGGATCTCCGACACGGAGCGTGGATAGGCGCGCCTTGAGCTTGTCCACGAACAAATCGTGGATGTTCTCCTGCACGAACAGGCGCGAGCCGGCACAACAAACGTGGCCCTGGTTGAAGAAAATGCCGTTGACCACACCTTCGATTGCCTGGTCGATGGGGGCGTCCTCGAAGATGACATGGGCCGCCTTGCCGCCCAGCTCCAGCGAGAGCCGCGTGTCGCGGCCCGCCAGCTGTGCTCGAATCAGCTTCCCAACCGCGGTGGATCCCGTGAAGGCGACCTTGTCAACGCCGGAGTGACCCACCAGGGTTGCCCCGGTCTCACCCGCCCCGGTCACCACGTTGAACACACCCGGAGGCAACTCCGCTTCGGCGGTGAGCTCGGCGAAGGCCAGGGCCGTCAACGGAGTGGTCTCGGCCGGCTTCAGGACCACCGTGTTGCCGGTGGCGAGGGCGGGCGCCACCTTCCAGGCCAGCATCAAGAGTGGGAAGTTCCACGGTATGACCTGCCCGGCCACGCCGATGGGCTCAGGGTCCAGCCCCGGGAACGCATACTCGAGCTTGTCGGCCCATCCGCCGTAGTAGAAGAAGTTGGCGGCTACCTGGGGCAGGTCGACGTCGCGCGACTCCTTGATCGGCTTGCCGCCGTCCATCGTCTCCAGCACGGCCAGCTCACGAGAGCGCTCCTGGACCATTCGAGCGATGCGGAAGATGTACTTGGCCCGCTCCGAGCCTGGCATTTTCGCCCACTCTGACTCGAACGCCTGGCGAGCCGCCCCCACGGCGCCGTCGATGTCGGCGCTGCCGGCTTCCGCCACCTCCGCCAACGGCTCCTCGGTTGCCGGGTTGAGGGTCTCGAAATGCTTGCGGCTCTTGGGGGAGCGGAACTCACCATCGATGAAGAGCCCGTAGCGATCGTCCAGGCTGACGATGTCGGTCGACTCGGTCGACTTGACGTACTTCCAGTCCGTCTCCGGTACAGCGACATCAGTCATGAGACAGGACCCGGCACCCGCGGGCTCACCCGGGCCTTCGGCCCGCCCCCTACCCCACTTCTACGCAGCGGGGGCCCCTTCCCCCCTCGCTTCGCTCCGGGGGACGAAGCTTCGCTCCGTGGGACAACGCAGGTACTCATTCGTCATCAGTCCTTGGTGAAGTAGTCGGGGTTCTGGTAGCGGCCGGTTTCCAGCCAGCGGATCTGCATGAGGACGTCGTTGAGGAGGGAGGAAGCACCGAAGCGGAACCAGTCGGGGCTCATCCACTCACTACCCAGTGTCTCATTGAGCACCACCAGGTAGCGGATGGCGTCCTTGGCGGTGCGGATGCCCCCGGCGGGCTTCATGCCCACCTTGACGCCGGTGGCGGCGTGGAAGTCACGGATCGCCTCCAGCATCACCAGGGTGACAGGGAGAGTGGCGGCGGGTGAGACCTTGCCGGTGGACGTCTTGATGAAATCGGCACCGGCCGCCATGGCGAGCATCGATGCCCGGCGCACGTTGTCGAGAGTATGCAACTCCCCCGTCTCCAGGATCACCTTCAGGTGCGTCTCGCCACACTCCTCCTTCACCCGTCGCACCTCATCGAAGACCGCGAAGTAGTCGCCGGCGAGAAAAGAGCCGCGGCTGATCACCATGTCGATCTCGTCCGCCCCCGCTTCGAGGGCTGCGCCAACCTCGGCCAAGCGAATACCCAGTTCGGCCTGGCCGGACGGGAAGTAGGTCGCCACCGACGCCACTTTGACCCTCGACCCCTCCACGGCCTGCCGGGCGTAGCGGACCATCGATGGGTAGACGCACACGGCGGCCACCGACGGGATCGAGGTGTCGGTCGGATCCGGGTGGATGGCTTTGGCAGAAATCTGGGCGATCTTGCCGGGCGTGTCCATGCCCTCCAGGGTGGTGAGATCGATCATCTGAACGGCCAGCCGAAGAGCGCTCGCCTTGGACTCACGCTTTATCGAGCGAGTCGAGAGGTCGGCGACGCGTTCGGCTGCCCCAACCTCGTCCACACTGGGGATGGAGCGGACGAAAGAGGCCAGGGTGGCGTTGGTGAGACGGTCGGGGAGGATCGACTGGCGGGCCGACGGTGCCAAGGTCACCCTCCGATGCTACCGAGGCCCCTGAGCCGTCGCTAACGGCACGCTCAGCCGGATGCCGAGTCGACCAGCCGGTAGTCGAGCTCCTGCTGGGTGTCCAGGTTCATCGTGAACTGGTTCAGGTCACCGTTGTCGCCGGGCAGGCTCACGTCCATCGTCAGCGACGTGGGCCCGCTACTGGTCGAACGGACCACCAGCCCCCGACCAGGGTCGAACCACGACTGGGAGTTGCCGGTCGAAGGGGCGGTGGTGATGCGGAACACCAGCTGGTCCAGGTTGGGGAGGCTGGTCGAATCGGGCGTCGATCCCCCGCCGAACGCACCCAGGAATCCCTTGAAGAAGTCGGCCAGGTCGACGGTGCCCTGGTCGGTCTTCGTCTCGCTGGAGATGACCACCGCGTCGACCCCGTCGACGGTCTCGGTCCCGCTCAGGGTTGCCGTGGTCGAGGTCTTGACCGGCTCGTCTCCCAGATCCGGATTGGAGTACTCCAGATTCCACGTGTCCCCCTGTGCCACTGGATCGGCCGGAAGCACCGGGCCGACGAACTGACCCAGGTCGCCCGACAGGCTGGCCAGCGGCGTCCCGCCCAGGCCGAACAGGTCCTGGGGGTCCTGAGACTGGTCCAGTACTTGACCTCGCGAATCCACCACGATCGTCTTGGACACCGGAGAGATGCTGCCCAACCCGGGGAGATCGGAGGGCTGGGTCACCTTCTGGCCATCGGCCGTGCCACTCACCCCGATGTCGCTGAAATCACCCTCGATGGTCAGCTGGTAGGTACCAGGATCGGTGCCGGCGGCCACCGTGTACACGAAGGTGCCGGTCGCATCGATCTGAACGTCCGCCGTGCCCGGGATCTGCTGGTCGGTGACCGCCGAGGCGACACCCTGGGTGTCGAGCACGACGTGCTCGCTCATGTCCAGGCTGTAGGTGTAGCTGTCACCGGCGGTGAACCCGTAGCGCAACTCGACCGCCTGGGAAGGTGCCGTGGACGGAGACGAGCTCGACGAGGCCGTCGGTTCGGCCCCGGAGTCGGAGGTGCAGGCCGCTGGGATGAGGGCGAGGGATACGACGAGGGCCGTCAGCAGATGGAAGCGATGTCTGGGCACCGCAGTCAGGGTACGGGCCGGGAATATCTAGCGGAACGCCCCCGGGACCCCGTTACGCTTCGCCCCTCATGACAAGCCGCCACATTCTCGTCGCCGTTGCCTGGCCCTATGCCCAAGGCCCCCTCCATCTGGGCCACATCGCCGGCGCCTACCTGCCTCCCGATATCTTCGCCCGCTACCACCGCATCGCCGGCAACCGGGTGCTGATGGTTTCCGGCTCCGATGTGCACGGCACTCCCATCACCGTGAAGGCAGACCAGGAGGGGGTCACCCCCGAGGAGATCGTCGATCGCTACCACCCCCAGTTTCTCGGCTACTGGGAGAAGATGGGGATCGCCTTCGACCTCTTCACCACCACCGGGACCGACACCCACATCCGGGTCGCCCACGATTTCTTCACCAGGCTGTTGGAGAACGGCTACCTCTACGCCAAGGTCACCGACCAGTTCTACGACCCCGAGCGCCGGCAGTTCCTTCCCGACCGCTACATCGAGGGCACCTGCCCGCATTGTGGCTACCACAACGCCCGTGGGGACCAGTGTGACAACTGCGGGCGGACCCTGGACCCGAGCGATCTCATCGACCCCCGATCCAAGCTGACCGGCACCCCTCCCGTCCTGCGCCAGACCGAGCACTACTACTGGCGCCTATCCGCGTTCAACCAGCAGTTGGAGGAGTGGCTGTCGACCCGGCAGGGTTGGCGTCCCCACGTGCTCAACTTCGCCCTGGGCATGGTCCGTGAGGGCCTCCACGATCGGGCCTTCACCCGCGATCTCGACTGGGGGATCCCCATACCCGTCGATGACATCGGCCCGGGCAAGTCGATCTATGTGTGGTGGGAGGCGGTGATGGGCTATTACTCCGCTCCCCAGGAGTGGGCGCGCCTGCGGGGCGAGCCCGATGCCTGGAAGGCGTGGTGGACCAATCCCGATGCCGAGAGCTACTACTTCGTCGGCAAGGACAACATCCCTTTCCACGCCGTCTACTGGCCGGCACTCCTGATGGGCCACGGCGGGCTCGACTTACCCACCAATGTCCCCGCCAACCAGTACGTGACGTTCGGAGGCGCCAAGGCATCCAAGTCGAGAGGGGTTGGACGTTCCCTGGATTGGTACCTGGAGCGACTCGAGCCCGATGCCCTCCGCTTCGCGCTGGCGTCGGTGCTCCCCGAACAGAACGACACCGACCTCTTCGACGACGAGATCGTGCGCCGGGTGAATGACGAGCTGGTGGCGACCTGGGGCAACCTCGTCAACCGGGTTCTCAATCTCGTCGTCCGCAACTTCGATGGACGGGTGCCGGTGCCTGCCGAGATCATCCCCGGCGACCAGGCCCTGCTGAATCAGGTCGACGAGGGCCTGGTCGAAGAAGCCGCCCACATCGAGGCAGTGGAGCTGAGAGCGGGGCTCCGCTCGGCAATGGAAGCTGCGGCGGCGGTCAACGTCTACCTCAACGCCACCGAGCCCTGGAAGCTGGTCAAGTCCAATCCGGAACGAGCGGCCACGGTGCTCTGGGTCGCGATTCAGGCCGTAGCCGGTGTCCGGGCGGCTTTCGCGCCTTACCTGCCTTTCTCGACCCGGACTCTGGGCGACACTCTGGGCCTAGGCGACGTGGAGGCGTGGGAGCGTCCCCAGGTTGGGGCCGGCTCACTCCTCGGCGACGTCAGCCCATTGTTCACCAAGCTCGACAGCGACGTTCTCTCCGACTGAGCCGACCGGGCCGACGAAGCCGTACGGCATCTCCAGGCGGTGGGCCGCCAGCAGCTCCTGGTCGGCCAGGATTCGGGGGGTCGGGCCATCCGCCACGACTTGCCCGCCGTCCATGATCACCGCCCGGGGACACAGCTCCAGGGCCAGAGGGAGATCGTGGGTGATGACGAGCTGGGTTACGGACAGGCTCTCCAACACGCCGATCAGCTCCCGCCGGCCGGCCGGATCCAAACCGGAGGTGGGCTCGTCGAGAACCAGGATCCCGGGACGCATAGAGAGGACGGTGGCCAGCGCCGCCCGGCGTCTCTCACCTCCACTGAGATGATGGGGCGGTCGGGCCTTCAGATGGAGGGCGTCAACCTCGGCCAGGGCCTCATCGACCCGAGCGTCCAGCTCGGTCCCCGACATCCCGGCATTGGCAGGACCGAATGCGACGTCCTCGCCCACCGACGGCATGAAGAGCTGGTCGTCGGGGTCCTGGAACACCAGTCCCACCATGCGGCGGATCTCTCTCACGGTTGCCGGGCCGAGGTCGATCTCGCCCACCGTGATGCTCCCCTGCCTGGCGGTGAGAATGCCGTTGAGGTGCAGGGCCAGGGTGGTCTTACCGGCGCCGTTGGGACCCAGCAGGGCCACCCGCTCGCCCCCCTTCAGGGTCAGGTCGACGCCCCGTATCGCCTCGTGCCCGTCGGGATAGGCGAAGCCCAGGTCACGGACGGCGAGCGGGGCCGCTCTCATGCCACCACCATGGCCCCCACGAGGGCACCGGCAATGGCAACCGCCGGCACCAGTGCCGCCCGGAGCCAATCGGCGCCGTCCGCCCGGCGATGGCCAAGGTCGGGCATCACGCCCGAGTATCCGCGTGCGGCCATGGCGCCGTGGACTCGCTCGCCTCGCTCGTAGGAGCGAATGAACAGGGCGCCGGCGGAGGCAGCGATGGGCTTGGCTTGCCACAGCCAGCGCGGGTCGTAGCCCCGGGCGGTCATGGCGATGCGCATACGCCTGAGCTCTCCCGCGATCACCTCCAGGTAGCGCACCATGAACCCGGCGATGGCGGTGAAGGCCGCCGGCACCCGCAGACGGGACAGACCCCGCAGGATCTCGGCGATCTCGGTCGTGCCGGCCAGGATGATGGAGGTCGTGACTCCCAGGGAAGCCTTGGCGAAGATGTTCCACGCTCCCCACAGGCCCTCCTCGGACACGGACAGACCCATCACGTCCACCCGGGGCCCGGATGCGACGAAGGGGATCATCACGGCCAGCAAAAGAAACGGAAGGATCACAGTCGCCCGGGCCAGGACGAAGCGGAGGCGAAGACGGGCCAGGCGAGCCAGGATGGCCAACACCGCCAGGTCAACGACGAAGACCCACACCGCTCGACGGTGGGTGAGCGCCACGGCGATCACGAACACGAAGGCCGCCGCCACCTTGACCTCGGGAGCCAGCTTGTGCAGCGCCGTGTGCTCGTGCACATAGAGAGCATGGGCGTGACCGGCCCCCATCAGCCCTCCACGGCCTGGGTCAGGTCGGGTTCCTCGCTTCTTCTCTCCCGGACCGCATACAGGATCCCGGCCCCAACGGCCAGGGTGATGACGACGCCCGCGGCACCGGCGATGGCGAGACTCAATGTCGGGTTGGCCACTCCGGCCGTGGCGTAGTGGGCGAACATCGAGCCCCCCATGGCATGGCCCTGGGCGGAAGCGGCGAAACCGCTGTCCTCGGCCACCTTCTGTAACCCGTCCGGGGCCGAGGCGGCGAATTGACTCACCACCACGGCGAGAACCAGGGCGACCGCCAGACCCGACAACAAGAACGCCCGCGTCTTCACCGGCCTTCGCTCACCCAGCCGGGAATGATCCATGTCCCGGATCCCGTAGACCAGGTCGGGTCGGGAGGCAATCACCGCCCCCACGGCCAGCGCCGAGAGCACGCCCTCACCGATCCCGATCAGAGCGTGCACCCCGACCATCGAGGCGAACACCTTGTCGAAGGGCACCGGCGCCGTCGCCCCGAACAACCAGAGGAGCGAGAACGTCATCGCCGCCAGCACCACCGAGAGGGCCGACGAGAGCCCGGTGGCCGCCATCACCCCGCCCGTCGTCTTGGGCATCAGCTTGCGAAAACCCCGGAACAGGGCGTAGCCACCGAAGGACGTGACGATCGCCATGTCCAGGATGTTGTAACCCAGAGCGGTCAGTCCTCCGTCGGCGAAGGCCAGGGCCTGGACCACGATCACCACGGCTACCACGATCGAGCCGACACTGGGGCCGAGCAGGATCGCCGCCAGCGCACCCCCCAGCAGGTGGCCGGTCGTACCGGCCGCCACAGGGAAGTTGAACATCTGGGCGGCGAAGATGAACGCGGCCGCCAGACCCGCCAGAGGCACCTGCTTGTCCATCAGCCTGGCCCGGGCCCGGCGCAGGGACGCCCCGATGGTGCCCGCACTCAGCGCCCCGGTCGCCACCGCCGTCCCGGCGTTGAGGAAGCCGTCCGGAGCGTGCATTCGTCGAGACCCTTTCTGCTCTGTCCGCCTGACTGCGAATCATTTGCAGAATAGGCTTAGTTGCGAACCACTCGCAACAAGCTACGGACCCGGCCTAGGATTGCCCGATGGACACCGAGCTGGATCTAGGCACCCTCCTCCGCCAACGCGGCCATCGGGTGACCTCTCCCCGCCGCCTGGTCTGGTCGGTGCTCCAATCGGCCGACGCCCACCTGACTGCCGAGGCGATCGCCGCACGGGTGAGCGAGATGGACCCCTCGGTCAACCTGTCGTCCATCTACCGGTCGCTGACCCTGTTCACCGAGCTGGACTTGGTGCGGGAGTCGAGTTTCGACTCGGACGGGGCGTCACTTTGGGAGATCGCCCATCCCGACGATCACTTCCATCTGGTGTGCCGCAACTGCGGACGCGTCGAACACCATGTTGGAAACCAGGTGGAGCAGATCAGGCGCCATCTGGGCTCGGGTCATGGGTTCGAGGTCGAGAGCGTCGACCTGCTGGTCAGCGGCCTGTGCGCCGCCTGCGCTCAGCTGGGCGGGTAGACCCCCATGCCCTTGGCCTTCTCGGTCTGCCAGAAGATGCCCGCGATCTCGTCGATCAGGTCGACCAGCTTCTGACCGTCGGCCGGGTCCATGGACTTCTTGGCCACGCCCGCCTGATGGATTGCACGCCAGAACAGATCGTCGAGATTGGGAAACTGCTCACGGTGATCGGCGCTGAAGAAGTCCGCCCACAACACCATCAGGTGATGCTTGGCCAGCTCGGCTCGCTCCTCCTTGATGAGGATGGCACGGTCGCGGAACACCTCGTCATCGGACGCCTGGTACTTCTCGGCCGACTTGAGGACGCTCATCGCTTCGATCTTGGCCTGAGCCGGGTCGTAGACCCCGCAGTACAGGTCGCAGTGAGCGTGGGCGACGGTGGGAGAACGGAACATGGAGCCTCCTGTTGCTGTCTATCTGACCATACTCAATCTCAGAGCAACTCAAACATGCGCCGCTTCGTCGTCTCAGGCCTCTCCATGTCCCCGGCCCTGTCCCCTGGTGACCGGTTCCTGACCCGTAGACTGCGCCGCCCACATCGGGGTCAGGTGGTCCTCTTCCCGCACCCGGACAAGACCGACTTCTGGCTGATCAAACGGGTGGTTGGACTGCCCGAGGAGACCGTGGCCATCGCCGGGGGACTCGTGCTGGTGAACGGAGTCGAGCTGGCCGAGCCGTGGGCGGTGGGCGCCACCGGGCCGGACGGCGCGTGGGACATCGAGCCCGGCAGGGTGTTCGTCCTCTCCGACGCCCGCCATCGCACCCTGGCCGACTCGCGCATCTTCGGCCCCGTGCCCATCCAAAGCGCCCATCTGGCCTTCCTGCGCTACTGGCGGGGTGATGAGCGCGAGACGGAGACCCGGTGACCGCTGCACTGACCGGCCGTGAGTTCGAAGAGGCGGTCGGTCGCCTGGCCGCCGACGATCTCCATCTGGCTCGAGTGGTGAGAGAGCACGGAGTGCCCGACTTCTGGCACCGTCCTCCCGGTTTCGCCACCCTCTCGCTGTTCATAATCGAACAACAGGTCTCACTCGCCTCGGCCAAAGCAGTGTTCGAACGACTGCTCGCGCTAGTCGGGAGGGTGACCGCACACAACCTCCTGGCTGCCTCGATCGAGGAGCTACGCCGATGTGGCCTCACGCGCCAGAAGCTGCGCTATCTTCGGCTTCTCTCCCAGCAAGTGGTGGACGGCACCCTGGACCTGGACGGCCTCGCCGCGCTGGCAGACAGCGAGGCTCGCCGGAGACTTCTCTCCGTGACCGGGATCGGGCCGTGGACGGCGGACGTGTACCTGCTCTCTGCTCTGCGCAGACCCGACATATGGCCGGTGGGGGATCGCGCGCTACAGGTTGGAACCACAGAGCTCATCGGCCATGCCGCCATCCCAACGCCACACGAGCTGGAACAGATCGGAGACCGTTGGCAACCCTGGCGATCGGTGGCGGCCCGACTCATCTGGCACGACTACCTGGCCAGAAGAGGTCGTGCCGAGACCGTCGTCGCAGGACTGGGCTGAGACTCGTCCACCCTCGGGGTGGGTGGTGGCGCAGGAACGGACGGATCCGGCCTTCCCGGCGAGGTGGCAAGGCCATGAACCGCCTCGGGCGAGCACTCTACGGTCGGATCCGCGCCCTCCCCACTCCTCGGGGTACGTCACGCCTGGAGGCTCGAGACCTGCGGTGACGAACCGGCCCTCGTCCCAGGCAGTGAACTCTGGCCGCTCTGCGCTCATGACCGGGCTCGGAGCGGAATCCGCGGCCGGTCTCAATGCAGTGAGCGGTGGCGGACCCTCTACTGCGACGCCTTGCCTCCGGCCAGTAGGGGAGTCGTCGACCACCGAGCCGCGGGCCCAGCGGCTGTCTTCCGGCTTTCGGATGGCTGGCGGGCGGCTGCCGCTGCAACGGAATCGGGCCGGGCCGGCCTGATCCCCGATTGGAGCCGATGAGGTGATTACCGTCCCACCAATGATCTGCGCCTGGTGTCGCAAGCCGCTTGCCTACCTCCACGGGCACGCGGCCTGCGTGGACGGCTCCTGCGCCATGTTCGGCCTCAACCAGGATGAATGCTGCTCGGGGGACACGGCGGCCACCTGTCCCGCTCCCTCTGCCGAGGTGGCCGCCCGGCCCAGTTGAGCCATGGCTCGCCAGGAGTCGGGGAGGAGCTTCCGACGCCGACTGGCAGGCGGAATCCTGGGCTGGTTGACCGTCGTCACCCTGGCCCTCTCCTTGTGGTGGCTTCGCCCTGCCCCCGCCGTGACCCCTCCCACCATGCTCCTCTCCGCCCAGGCCACGACCACCAACCAGGCCCCCACCACCACCGGCACAACCCCCACCACCACCGGCACAACCCCCACCACCACCGGCACAACCCCCACCACCACCGGCACAACCCCCACCACCACCGGCACAACCCCACCACCACCGGCACAACCCCCACCACCACCGGAACCACTCTCGCCCCGCTGGTCATGTCTGCCTACGGGCTGGAGGCTGCCCGGCTGGGAGACCCATACGACGACACGGTGGCGGCCGTGACCGAGCGCCTGGGCAAGCCCAATCACGACACCGGCTGGATCCGCTCTGACTCGGCCCAGGTCGGCACCTGTCCGGGGACCGTCGTCAGAGTCGTGCAATGGCACAGCCTGCGGCTCTACTTCGGCGACGGGCCAACAGAGTTCGGGGAGGACACCCGCCACTTCTTCTACTACAACCAGTCCATCGTCGACACCGACCAGCAAATCGATGTGGCCACGGACGATGGGATCCGCCTCGGCTCTACCGTCAGAGACCTGCGCCGGGTATACGCCGACAGCCTGACCATCGACGACTCGGTCGGCTTCGGAATCACCTTCGTGGTCGACACGGGCGGGCCGAGCGTGCTGGCTGGAACACTCACCTCCGCCTCTCCTCAAGGTCAGGTCACGTCCATCGGAGGTGGGTACGGCTGCGGCGCGTGACGCTTCCACACCACATCCTCCCGGGAAGCGGCGTAGGCTCGGCCACATGACGGAACTGATCGTCAACGTCGAGAATCGCCCCGGCCGACTGGCCACTATCACCGAGATCCTGGGTGAGGCCGGCGTCAACATCGAGGCGCTGGCCGCTTATGGACAGGACGGCGAGGGCGTGTTGCGGTTGATCGTCGACGATGCCCGCGCCGCCCGGCGGGTCCTGACCGAGACAGGGCTTCGGGTCAGCGAGCACACCGTGCTGACGGCCCAGCTCCCAAACGAGCCCGGGGCTCTGGCCGCGTTGACCCGGCGCCTGGCCGACGCCGACGTCAACATCGAGGCCCTATATGTCCTGGCGACCTCGCCCGACGGCATCGAGGTGGCCATGGCTCTGGACGGCGATCTCAGCGCCGTCCCGGGCCTGCCGGTTCACGGGGCGATCTGATCGATTCTGCCGGCTCCAACGAGCCCAGATAGTTCTCCTACCACAGGCCCGGCATCTAGTGGTCCGTCGCTCAACTGTGGTGCGCGTAGCTCCGAGTCATCGGTGTCATCGGGCAAGGAGAAGGGCGCACTAACAGCCGGGGAGCTGCGGCGAGCGCTTCGACGTAGCCAGGGGCGTCGAGGGCCGGAGAGACCGCGCCATCATTTGGGCGACGCACCACTAGCATCGCTGCGATGCGTACCCGACTCCTGGTGGGGCTCGTCGTCGTCCTGGCCGCCTGCAGCGGCGCCGCCGCCGAAACGACCCTGACGACGACCGCCACCTCCTCCACCACAACATCGACCACCCGGCCCACCACGACCACCACCCGGGCCACGACCACCACCGTCGACACCAGGCCCCGCTCCCCGATCAACGGCCTCCCGGTCGACGATCCGTCTCTCCTCGACCGTCGCGTCCTGGCGGTGAAGATCGACAACCACTGGGATGCCCGGCCCCAGTCGGGCATCCTCCAGGCCGACGGCGTGTTCGAGATCCGGGTCGAGGGCGGCCTGACCCGGTTCATGCCCGTCTTTCACGACGCCGACTCCGAGATGCTCGGGCCGATACGATCCGGGCGGCCCGCCGACGCCGCCATCGTCCGCCCGCTCGACGCCACGCTGTTCATCAGCGGCGGCCAGGCCTGGGTCAAGGCGGGGATCAAGGCACTGGGAGTCCCCTACATCTCTGATCCCCGTCCCGGCATGTTCCGCATCGACACTCGCTTCGCCCCTCACAACCTGTACGGGAACACCACCGAGCTACGCCAGGTGGCCGACGATCGCGGAATCTCCGACGACCCTCCCCCGGTAGCGCTGTGGAAGTTCGGCGATCTTCCCTCCGGAGGCGAGCCCGCCAGCGAGATCTCGTTCACCTTCTCCGGATCCACCAAGACCACGTGGACCTGGGATGGGAGCCAGTACCTGCGTTCCATCAACGGCGACGAATCCGATTGGGTCAAGCCCGACGGCAACACCGAGCGGATCCACGTCGATCTGATGGTGGCGATCGTCGGCCATCAATACACCGCCTCTCCACCGTCGGGATACTCGGGCTCCTCGGTGCCCGCCACCGAGACGACCGGCACCGGCCCGGCCTACGTTTTCGCCGACGGCAAGGTCGTGAGTGGGACGTGGTCCCGAGAGACGGCCACCGACGGGTTCACTTTGACCACCGACGACGGACAGGACCTTCTCGTGCCGCCCGGCATGCCCTGGATCTCCATCGTGCCGGACACGGGTGAGGTCGCCTGGGACAACCCACCGGTGACAACCACCTCGACCACCGTCACATCCACCACCGGCGGCGGGTGAAACCGAGCGGGACCGAGCTGGCCCGCCGGGTCCGGGGAGGCGAGGTCCCGGCCACCCAGGCCGTGAATGACGCCTTGGAGGCCGCCGGCGCCGACCCGGACAACGCGTTCACCTCGGTCGACGAAGCCACTCCGGAGCGGGCCCGCCGGCTGGGGACAGATCCGGGGGGCGCACTGGCCGGCGTGCCCATCGCCGTGAAGGACCTGATCGATCACGCCGGACGGGTAACCACGGCCGGATCCGCCTTCTATCGCCACCGCGCCGAACGCACCGCCCCCGCCCTGGTTCGCCTGGAAGACGAGGGAGCGGTGGTGATAGGCCGAACCGGGCTGCATGAATTCGCCTTCGGGTTCAGCTCCGAGAATCCCTGGTTCGGCCCTGTCCGCAATCCCTGGGACGCTCGACTGTCTCCAGGTGGCTCATCGGGAGGATCGGCCGTCGCCGTCGCCTCGGGGGCGGTCCCCATCGCCCTCGGCACCGACACGGGCGGATCCATTCGCGTCCCGGCCGCCCTGTGTGCGGTTGTGGGTCTGAAGGTGACTCATGGTCTCATCCCCCTCGACGGCGTGTTCCCTCTCGTACCGTCACTGGACACCGTGGGTGCGATAGCCGGGTCTCTGGCCGATCTGGGCACCGCCACCCGGATCATGGCCGGCACCCGATGGGCCGAACCTCGAGAAGCGGTCGACGGCCTCCGGCTGGTAGTGCCCGGTGAATGGGTTGCGACCGCACCCATGACCGATCGGGTGGCCACGGCTTTCCGCGCCTTCCTCGATGGCGCAGCCGACGAAGGCGTAGTCGTGACGGAAGAAGACCTCGACGACCTCATGCCCTCACCCTTCCAGGCCGATCTCATCGGGCCCGAGGTGAAGGAGATCCACGGCGCCTGGCGCACGGCCGGGCGTCCCTATGGGGACGACGTGGGCGCTCGCATCGACTTGGCCCTGTCCGTCACCGAGCCCGAGGCCCACTCGGCCCGAGCCTGGCAGCGGACTGTGGCCGAAGCCATGGCCCGGGCCACGGCCGACGGCGCCATCCTCGCAACGCCGACGGTGCCTGCCCTCGACAAGGTGATCGGACGGGACGACATCGGCGGGCACCACCATCGAAGTGTCCTCTCCTGGTTCACCGCCCTGGTCAACACGGCCGGCCTCCCCGCCCTGAGCATGCCCCTGGCGAGCGGGCCGGGGCGACCCCCCTCCGTCCAGCTGATCGGCGCCCGCCAGTCCGAGTCCAGGCTGCTGGCCGCGGCCCGGAGCCTGGAAGAAAGCGGTCTGCTCGTGGTGCCGGGCTCGCCCGAAGGGCGCCTGGGTCAATGGTCCTCCGAATGATCTTCTGAATGAGGCAGCAACCGCCTTACAATGCGCGTTGGTGCGTGGCGAAGCGGTCGAGTCGCAGCCAGTTGCTGCCGATACTCACACCGCGTTCGACCACGCTTCAGCTACAAGGAAGTGATTGACGTGGCAGATCAAGCCACCGAAGCCCCCGCTACAGAGCCCTTGAACACTCAACCTGCCGAAGCCTCCACCACGCTGGACAAAGTCGTCATCCGTTTCGCCGGTGACTCCGGCGACGGGATGCAGGTGGCCGGGGCCCGGTTCACCGATGCATCAGCCGCCTTCGGCAACGATCTGGCGACCCTGCCGGTGTTCCCGGCCGAGATCCGCGCCCCCGCCGGCACCCTTCCCGGTGTCTCGTCGTTCCAGGTGCAGATCGCCGACTTCGACATTCTCACCGCAGGTGACGCTCCCGACTGCCTGGTGGCCATGAATCCGGCCGCCTTGCAGAAGAATCTGGGTGATCTGCGCGACGGTGGAACCCTCATCGTCAACACGGAGGCATTCGACGAGCGCAACCTGGCCAAGGCCGGGTTCGAGGCCAACCCCCTCGAGGACGGGACCCTGACCGGCTACCGGGTCATCGAGGTTCCGATGGAGTCGCTCACCAAGGAAGCCGTCAAGGACACCGGGGTCACCGGGCGCGAGGTGCTGCGATCGAAGAACTTCTTCGCCCTCGGCCTGTTGGCATGGCTCTTCCACCGCCCGACCGAGCCCACAATCGAATGGGCCGAGGCCAAGTTCAAGGCCAAGCCTGAGGTGGCCGCCGCCAACGTCGCCGCATTCAAAGCGGGCTACAACTTCGGCATAACCACCGAGGCCACGCGGGTCACCTTCGAGGTCAAGCCGGCCACCCTTCCCCCCGGCACATACACCAATGTGACCGGCAACACTGCGCTGGCCTGGGGGTTGATAGCCGCCGCCAAGGCCGCCGACCTACCGCTGTTCTACGGGACCTATCCGATCACACCCGCCTCCGACATACTCCACGAGCTCTCTCGGCAAAGAAACTTCGGGGTCAAGACCTTCCAGGCCGAAGACGAGATCGCCGCCATCGGCTCGGTGGTGGGAGCCGCCTTCGCCGGCAACCTGGCCGTCACCGGGTCCTCCGGGCCCGGCATCGCCCTCAAGTCAGAGGGCATCTCCCTCGCCATCCAGGTCGAGCTGCCGATGATCGTCGTGGACGTGCAGCGGGCGGGTCCGTCCACGGGCATGCCCACCAAGCCCGAACAGTCCGATCTCCTCTTCTCGATCTACGGAAGACACGGGGAATCGCCTCTGCCGGTCGTGGCCGTGGCCTCTCCCGCCGATGCGTTCCTCACCGCGGTCGAGGCGGCGCGGCTGGCGGTCAAGTACATGACACCGGTGTTGCTGCTGTCCGACAACCACATCGCCAACGGGTCCGAACCGTGGCTGCTTCCCGACCTGTCCGAGTTGCCCGACATCTCGGTTCCTTTCGCCACCACCTCCAACACCGACAACGGCTTCCTCCCCTACCTGCGGGACTTCGAGACCTTCTCCCGCCCCTGGGCCATCCCCGGCACACCCGGGCTCGAACATCGACTGGGCGGGCTGGAGAAGGAGGCCAACACCGGCAACGTCAGCTACGACCCGGCCAACCACCAACTGATGACGGACAGCCGGGGCTGGAAGATCGCGAACATCGCCAACGACATCGACCCGGTCACGGTGGACCGCGCCAACCCCGATGCCGACGGCGACATCCTGGTGTTGGGCTGGGGCTCGACCTACGGCTCCAATCGGGCCGCGGTGCGGCGGTGCCGCAACAACGGCATGGCCGTGGACATGGCGCATCTACGCCACCTCAACCCCTTCCCGGCCAACCTGGGCGAGGTGCTGCGTCGGTATGGCAGCGTTCTCATCCCCGAACTCAATACCGGCCATCTTCTGCGATTGATCAGGGCCGAGTTCCTGATCGACGCGCATGGGCTCAACAAGGTTGCGGGAGAGCCCTTCCACATCTCGGAGATCGAAGCCAAGATCCACCAACTCCTGGAGCAGGCACGATGACCACTACTCAGACAACGATTCAGACACCTACGACCCACACCCGGGCCGACTTCCAAACCGACCAGGAGGTCCGGTGGTGCCCGGGCTGCGGGGACTACACGATCCTCGCCTCGGTGCAGAACTTCCTGACCACGCTCGACCGCCCCCGGGAGGACTTCGTCTTCATCTCGGGCATCGGGTGCTCGTCGCGGTTCCCCTATTACGTGAACACCTACGGGATGCACTCGATCCACGGCCGGGCCCCGGCCATCGCCACCGGGATCGCCACCACCCGTCCCGACCTGTCGGTGTGGGTGATCACAGGTGACGGCGACGCGCTGTCGATAGGCGGCAATCACCTCATCCACGTCCTGCGCCGCAACGTCAACCTGAAGATCCTGCTGTTCAACAACCAGATCTACGGGCTGACCAAGGGCCAGTACTCGCCCACCTCCGAAGAGGGGAAGCGGACCAAGTCGTCCCCGATGGGATCGATCGATCATCCCTTCAACCCCGTCAGCCTCGCCCTGGGGGCAGAGGCCTCGTTCGTGGCTCGCACCCTGGACATGGACCGCACCCACACGACCGAAATCCTCGAGGCTGCCTATGAACACGAGGGGACCGCCTTCATCGAGATCTACCAGAACTGCAACGTGTTCAACGACAAGGCATTCATCCAGCTGACGGGCAAGGAAGAGCGGGCCTACAACCGGATCAACCTGGAGCACGGAAAGCCCATCACCTTCGGCCCCGACAACGAGAAGGCTGTCATCATCGAAGGACTGGAGGCCCGGATCGTAGACACGGAGAGCGTCGACCGATCCCGGATCCTGGTCCACGACGAGACCCGGACCGACCCCTCTGTGGCGTTTGCCCTGTCGCGTCTCTCACACGGCCCGTACGGGCCGACCCCGCTGGGGATCTTCCGGCGTGTCAAGCGCCCCACCTACGAAAGCGTCCTCGAGCGGCAGGTGGCCGACGCCGAGGACAAGCAGGGACCGGGAGACCTGGCCGAGCTGATCCGCTCCCGCGGCACTTGGACCGTCGACGCCAGCGGCCACCCCAACGGTGGCACAAACGGGCACAAGAGCGCTCCCGCCAACGGCGGCTGATCTCGCGCAACCGGGTCTCCGAGTTGGTGGCCGGCGCCATCTCGGGCACAAACGGAACCATCGCCTCCATCGGCGGCCCACCCCTCGCCCTCCTCTATCGCTATAACAGTGCACCGACCATGCGATCCAGCCTGTCGGCCATCTTCGCGGTGGGGATCTCGGTGATCCTGGCCGCCCGGGCAGTGCCGGGCCATGTCGCCACATCCGACCTGGTGGTTGCGCTGTGGCTGGCTCCGGTGGTTTGGCCGGGCTATCTGCTGGCCCGGCGCCTACAAGGGCGGGTGGAAGGGGCTAGGCTGCGAATGGCGATCCTGACCTTGTGCGCCGTGGCCGCCCTCGGCCCTGTGGTGCGAACCCTGATCGGTTGAGCGCTCCGTGAGCCCCGTCACCATTCCAACAGGACCTTGCCCGATTGGCCCGAGCCGACCAGGTCGAATGCCTTCTGAAACTCCTCGGCCGCAAAGCGATGCGTGATGACCGAATCCACGTCCAGGCCGCTCTGGAGCATGGCGGACATCTTGTACCAGGTCTCGAAGATCCGCCTTCCGTAGATGCCGCGCATGGTCAGCCCCTTGAAGATGACCTCGTTGAGCTCGAGCCTCACGTTGTCGGTCGGAATTCCCAGGACGGCGACGCGACCTCCGTGGTTCATCGCCTCCAGGAGCTGATTTATGGCCGACTCGTTGCCCGACATCTCCAGACCCACGTCGAATCCCTCCGTCATGCCCAGCGACTCCATGGTCTCGGCCGGACTTTGACGGGTCACGTCAACAGCCCGGTCGGCTCCCATCTGGCTCGCCAGGTCCAGGCGATACCGGTTCACGTCGGTGATCACGACGAAGCGAGCCCCGATGTGGCGCACGATGGCGGCAGACATGATCCCGATCGGCCCGGCACCGGTGATGAGGACGTCCTCTCCCACCACATCGAATGCGAGCGCCGTGTGGGTGGCATTTCCCAAAGGGTCGAGAACCGCCGCCACGTCGTCGGAGATGTGATCCGGGACCGGGAACACGTTGGAGGCCGGCAGCGACAGGTACTCGGCGAAGGCCCCGGGCCGACTGACGCCAACCGAGCGATGGTTGTGGCAGAACTCGCGTCGGCCGCCCCGGCAATTGCGACAGTGACCGCAGGTGATGTGACCCTCCCCCGACACCCGCTCTCCGATCGCCAGACCTTCGACGTTGGCACCCAGAGCCTCGATGACGCCGGTGAACTCGTGGCCCACCACCATCGGCACGGGTATGGTCTGGCTGGCCCACGGGTCCCAGGCGAGGATGTGCAGGTCGGTCCCACAGATGGACGTTTTCTTGACCCTGATCAGCACGTCGTCCGGCCCGATCTCGGGCTCCGGCACGTCTTCCAGCCACAGCCCCGGCTCGGGCCGGGCCTTGACCAGGGCCCTCATCCGATAACACCCAGGTCCCGGCCCACCGCGGTGAACGCCTCCACCGCCTGGTCGATCTGGTCCGGGGTGTGAGCAGCAGACATCTGGGCCCTGATTCGAGCCTGGCCCTTGGGCACGACGGGGAACGAGAACCCGATCACGTAGATGCCCCGCTGGAGCAGGGCGGCCGCCATGGCACCGGCCAGGCGGGCATCGCCCACCATCACCGGGATAATGGGATGGTCGGCGCCGGCCAGACTGAAGCCGGCCGCCGTCATCCCCTTCCGGAACCTGTGGGCGTTGTCGCGCAGACGCACCCTCAGTTCGTCGGAGGCCTCCAGCAAGTCGAAGACGGTGAGTGACGTGGCAGCGATGACCGGAGCGAGGCTGTTGGAGAACAGATACGGCCGCGAGCGCTGACGCAGCCACTCCACGATCTCGCCCCTGCCCGACGTATAGCCGCCCGAGGCTCCCCCCAGCGCCTTGCCCAGGGTGCCGGTGATGATGTCGACCCGGCCCCGGGAGCCGGTCAGCTCGGGGGTGCCGCCGCCCCGTTCCCCCACGAAGCCGACCGCATGGGAGTCGTCGACCATGACCAGGGCGTCGTGGCGTTCGGCCAGGTCACAGATCGAGGCCAGATCGGCCACCACCCCGTCCATGGAGAAGACGCCGTCGGTGGCGATCAGCCGGTAGCGGGCATCTTGAGCTTCTTTCAGGCAGGCTTCCAGCTCGGCCATGTCGCTGTTGGCGTATCGGTATCGCTGCGCCTTGCAGAGCCGGATCCCATCGATGATCGAGGCATGGTTGAGGGCGTCGGATATCACGGCATCCTCCTCGTCGAGGATGGTCTCGAAGAGGCCGGTGTTGGCATCGAAGCAGGAGGAGTAGAGGATCGTGTCCTCTGTGCCCAGGAAGCTGGAGATGCGAGCCTCGAGGCGGCGATGGACGGTCTGGGTACCGCAAATGAACCTAACCGAGGCCATCCCGTATCCGTAGCTCTCGAGAGCTTCCTGCGCCGCCGCCACCAGGGCGGGATGGTCGGCCAGGCCCAGGTAGTTGTTGGCGCAGAAGTTGATCACCTCGGAGCCGTCGTCGAGGCGAATGTCGGCACCCTGGGGTGATGCGATGACCCGCTCCTCCTTGTAGAGCCCCTCGGAGCGAAGTTCCTCGATCCGCCCGGTCAAATCTGAGGTGTAAGCAGGACTCATCATGGGCGGGGGGTGGGGATGGGAGGTGGAGTCATCATGGGCGGGGGGTGGGGATGGGAGGTGGAGTCATCATGGGCGGGGGGTGGGGATGGGAGGTGGCAATCTCATGACCTCGACGGTAACTGAATGGGCCGGGTGCGGCGTGGCCGGGCCGCGAGATCGGGCATTTAGGCCCTAGCGCGCCGAGCCGGCTGCGACATGATCGGCACCAGGAAGTGGGGCGTGCTCACGTGAGCACGCTCGATACAAAACGGGAGGCATCATGAGTAAGCGCTGGCTCACGACACTGCTGGCAGGGTCCCTGCTGGGTGTCATGGCATTCGGAGCTATCGGGTCAGGGGCATGGTTCACCGACTCGGTCACAACCCCAACCAACACCGCAGCATCGGCCGTGCTCGACATCGACTCGCCCTATGCAACGCCGTTCTCGATCAACGACCTTTTGCCCGGTGAATGGACCGGACCCTATTTGTTCGCCATCCTCAACAAGCCGGGCAGCACCGAGGTCAAATACCGGTTCTACGCCGAGAAGGTGACCAGTGATCCCGGGTTCTACAACCAAATAATGGTTCGGGTGGGCCACACCTTCCCCGTCAGTACGCCACACAACTGGTGTGAAACAAACCCCATATGGGAAGGCAAGCTCAAGGACCTCCTGATCGACTCGCCCACCTACGCCATCGCCGCCACTCTCGGCGATAACACTACCCACGATTACGACCTGTGCTTCGGTCTTCCCAGCACAGCAGGCAACCAATACCAGGGCAACACCGCCACGTTCAATCTCGTTGCCGACGCAACACAACCGGACAACCCCGGCTGGTCGCAGTGAGGGTCCCCTTCTGGGGAGGGTGAGCCCCCACCCTCCCCAGATCCGGAGGACACCCAATGAGCGGGCGACACATCTCTCCAAGGTCCGGCTCCAAGGATCAGATCCTGACCGCCGCCCTGGTCCTGGCCCTGCTGGCGGTCATGGCGTTGGGCTACGGACTGATCGACAACCGCTGGTACCGGGTGGTATCGGTCGAGGGGGGAAGCATGCAACCTTCGATTCGCCCCGGCGATGCCATCGTCCTCGTACGTCCCCCCGAGCGGCTCAGCGTAGGCGACGTAGTGACCTTGCAAGCCAACGACACGCTGGTCACGCACCGAGTCGTAGAGGTGGCAACCGACGGCAGCTTTGCTACCCAGGGAGATGCGAACCAGACAGCCGATGATTGGACCGGCGTCGACATCCACGTGGTAGGAAGAGTGGCGCTGACGATTCCACGACTCGGCTCTTTGCTGGAGGTGTTCGGTACGAATGCGTTCTTCAACGATCGGTCTTCCCGCCATGCTGACGCGGCAGCAGGCACCTGGGAGAGTGTGGCAAGCTCTGTGGCTCCGATTGGAAAGTCTCCAATTGGAGACAGTACGAATGTGGATGGCTCAGGCCCCTGAGCCCCTTCGACCGCCCACTCAGCCCCGCGGGGCGATGAAGTCCCAGATGCGGTCGGCCAGGGCCGTTTCGTCGAGCTCACCTTTGGGGTCGTACCAGCGCTCGAGGGCGTTGAGGATGGAAAGGACCATGATCCCGCCCATCTTGGGATCGATCGTCCAGTCCAGGGAGCCGTCTGCCAGGCCCTGGGCGATGGCGGCGCGGAACTCGGCCTCGTAGGCGTCTCTCGCCTTCACGATGTGGCGCCGGTGGGGTCGCTCCAGGAAGCGGGCCTCGTTGAGGAAGGTGCGCACCTCGTCGATGTGGTCGACCACCACGGCCACGTGCCCCCGGATCAGCACCCGCAGCCTTTCGGCACCTGTGCCATCGAGGGCGGCCGCTCGTTTGGCCACACCTTCGAACAGCTCGGCGCCTCGCTCAACGACCTCGACCAGCAGGTCCTCCTTGGAGGTCACGTGGGAGTAGAGCGACGATCCCAGCAACCCGAGCTCATTGCCGAGGTCGCGCATGGACGTGCCGTGATAACCCCGCCCCGCGAACAGCCTTCCCGCCGCCGCCACCACGTCCTCCCGGCTGTTACGCGTGGTGGTCATGGGCGGCGGCCTGGGGGGTCATACGTCGTAGTCCACGGCCACCTGGTCGGTGGTGGGGTGGGATTGGCAGGTGAGGATGTAGCCCGCCTCCAGCTCGGCGTCGGTGAGGGCGTAGTTCTTGTCCATCCGCACCTCGCCTTCCGTGAGGCGGGCTTTGCAGGTGGCACACATGCCGCCCTTGCAGGAGAAGGGCAGCTCGGTGCGAACCCGGCTCCCGGCATCGAGAATGGCCATCTCCGGGTCCATGCGGGTCTCGGTGGCCCGTCCGCCCAGGGTCACACGCAGCGAGACGGATCCCTGGATCTCTTTCGGCTCGGAGATCTGGGAGGGCTCCAGCGGACCGGCGAAGAACAGCTCGTCGTGGACGCGGTCGGAGCCCACGCCGTTGCCCTCGATGAACTTGCGGGCGGTGGCCACCAGGTCGTAGGGCCCGCACAGGAACCACTCGTCTACCGAGTCGGCGTCTACCACCGTCGAGAAGAGCCGTTCCAGCTTCCCGGCATCGATCCGCCCCGCATACAGATCCACGTCGGGGGTCTCGCGGGAAAGTACGTGGATCAGGTGGAAACGGTCGGGGTAGCTGTCCTTGAGCCCCTCGATCTCGTCCAGGAACATGATCGAGTTTGCACTGCGGTTTCCGAGTATCACCGTCCAACGGCTGTGGGGCTCCGACTCGAGCGTCGTCGAGACGAGCGACAGCACAGGGGTGATCCCTGATCCGGCCGCGATCGCGGCGTAGTGGCGGGACAGGGACGGGTCGGGGTCGATGGTGAACTCCCCCACCGGCGGCATGACCTCCAGCACCGCGCCCTCCCGGAGCTCGGAGGTGGCCCAGGTCGAGAAGAGCCCCCCTTCCAGGCGCTTCACACCCACCCGCAAGGCGCCGGTGTTGGCGTTGGCGCACACCGAGTAGCTCCGGCGGACGTCGTGGTCGTCGATTTCGGCTTTCACCGTGACGTGCTGGCCGGGCAGGTAACGGAAGCGGTCGGCCAGATCCTCCGGCACCTCGAACGTGACCGCCACCGCATCTTCGGTGAGGCGATCCAGGGAGGCCACGCTGAGCGGATAGAACTCGACGGAGGTGGAGGTGACCGTGGAGGTGGGGCGGGGCACTAAATCTCCTTGAAGTGGTCGAAGGGCTCCCCACAGTTCTCGCACACCATCAGCGCCTTGCAGGCGGTGGAGCCGAAAGCCGCCACGACCCGAGTGGAGGCTTCCCGACAGCGGGGACAAAGGATGGGCTGGGAGGAGACCTCGCTCAGATCGCGGGGCGGGGCTATGCCCGCCTCGTCCAGCTTGCGACGACCCTCGGCGCTGATGTCGTCGGTCGTCCAGGGAGGGGAGAGCTCGGTTTCGACCCGCGTCCCCTCGAATCCGGCGTTGTGCAGCGCCTCGACGATCGAATCCCGGATCACCTCGGTGGCCGGGCATCCCGAGTAGGTGGGGGTGACGGTCACCGTCACATTCCCTTGCTCGTCGAGATCCACCCGGCGCAGGATCCCCAGCTCCTCGATGGTCACGAAGGGCAGCTCAGGGTCTTCCACGCTGGCCGCCACCGCCCAGGCGTTGGCTCTTGCCTTCAGCGTGCTCACCACATCGACCCCGGATAGGTTCGGGCCATCCACTGCATCTCGCCCAGCATGTGGCCCAGGGCCTCGCCGTGAAACCCCACCCGCCCGCCCAGGCGCTCGTAGTCGTCGCCGGGACGCTCCAGGCCCGCTTCGGCTAGTACCGCTTCGATCACGGAGGCCCAGGCCGGGCGGAGGCCGCAAGGGTCGATTCCGATCCCGGCCGACACCACAGCCTCGTCCACCCCGTCACCGACGAAGGGCTCGCCGGTGAAGCGCCACAGGCGGTCGATGGCCGCCTGTATACGGCGGTGGCTCTCGGGGGTGCCGTCGCCCAGGCGGATCACCCAGGTGCTGGAGTGGCGCAGGTGGTAGTCGGCCTCTTTCTTGGCCTTGGCGGCGATTCCGGCCAACTGGGCATCGGACGAACCGGACAGCGCCTCCCACAGTGGTACCTGGAAGGCGTCGACCAACAACTGGCGGGCCATCGTGTGGGCGAAGTCGCCGTTCGGCTGCTCGCACAGGATGAGGTTGAGGAACTCCCGCTCGGTCCGGGTCATGGCCAGGTCGTCCTCGGTCCGCCCCTTACCCTCGATCTCCCCGGCGTGAGTCAGCAGGTTCCGGGCCACACCCAGATGGTCGAGGCCGATGTTGCCCAGGGCGATGTCCTCTTCCAGGTCGGGACCGCGGCTGATCCACTCACCAAGCCGCTGGGCGAGGACGAGGTTGTCGTCCCCGAGCCGCAGCAGGTAGGCGAAGTGGGGATCGAGGGCCAGGCCCGGGGTCCCCTGTGGCGGTCCCGACACGGTCACATCTGCCCCACTTCATCGGGGATCTGGTAGTAGGTGGCTTGGCGATAGTCCTTGTGCGAGGCGTCGTAGAACTCGAGAGCCGCCTCGGGCTCAAAGGCATGTATCGCAGACGACGGGACCACCCAGATGCTCACTCCCTCCTGACGGCGGGTGTAGACGTCCCGAGCCGCCTGCAGCGCCGCTTCCGGGTCGGGAGCGTGCAACGAGCCGGAGTGGACATGGGACAGGCCACGCCGCTGGCGGACGAAGACTTCCCAGAGCGGATAGCCCTCCTCGGCATCGGAGTGGGTGGCGAATTCCTCGCCTGCGATATGGGGTACGTCGTAACTCATGGATCCGCTCCTATGCCACCTGGCGCCGGCGCCGTTTGGACTCGTATGCGCGGGCCGCTTCCCGAACCCAGGCGTTGTCTTCCCAGACCCCGACCTTGTGCTCGAGACGCTCCCGATTCATGGGCCCGTTGCCCTTCACCACCGACCAGAACTCGTCCCAGTCGATCTGGCCGAAGTCGTAGTGTCCCCGCTCTGCGTTCCAGCGCAGATCCGGGTCGGGGACTGACACGCCCAGAAAGTCGGCCTGGGGCACCGTCATGTCGACGAATTGCTGCCGCAGGGCATCATTGGACACCCGCTTGATCTTCCAGGCCATCGACTGTGCCGTGTGATCCGACTCGGAGTCGTTGGGGCCGAACATCATCAGCGAGGGCCACCACCAGCGGTTGACCGCATCCTGAGCCATGGCCCTCTGTTGGTGGGTCCCCCGGCACAGGGTGAGGAGGATCTCGTAACCCTGTCGTTGATGGAACGACTCCTCCTTGCAGATCCGGACCATGGCCCGCGAGTAGGGGCCGTAGGAGCAGCGGGTCAGCATGACCTGATTGGTGATGGCAGCGCCGTCCACCAGCCAGCCGATCGCCCCCATGTCTGCCCATGTGAGAGCCGGGTAGTTGAAGATCGACGAGTACTTGTGCTTGCCATGGTGGAGGAGGTCCATCATCTGGTCCCGGCTGATGCCCAGGGTCTCGGCTGCCGAGTAGAGGTAGAGCCCATGGCCCGCCTCGTCCTGCACCTTGGCCATCAGGATGGCCTTGCGACGCAGGCTGGGGGCCCGTGAGATCCAGTTCCCCTCGGGCTGCATCCCGATCACCTCGGAGTGCGCGTGTTGGGCGATCTGGCGAATCAACGTCTTGCGATAGCCGTCGGGCATCCAGTCCGTCGGCTCGATCTTGTCCTCGGCGTCGACGATGGCGTCGAATCGGGTCTGGGGGTCGATGACGGTGTCGGTCGAAGCCGCCACGCTTTCTCCTCGGTAGGTCGAGTCCCATCATAAGCCAACGAACGTTCGTTTGTGAACTGGGGAACCTTCCGGAACCCTGCACATCTTTCCCCGTCGCGGCTCCCAATCCGGCGCGAATCTCGTATCGTCCGGGTCGACACGGGAGGATGATGAGGAAGCGAGTGGCCGGCCTTTTCCAATCGGCCTTCTTGACCAGGGTCAGGTGGCATCTGCGGCGAGTGGCCGACAAGATGGACCGGCGCTTCTTCATGTCGCTCCTCGCCGGGCTGCTCATCATCTTGTCGGCCGTCTCGGTGGTGGTGTGGATCACCGAAACCGACCGAACGGGCGTTTCGCTGGGCGCAGCCTTCTACTGGTCTTTGACCACGGTCCTGGGCCAAGGCGACGCCTCCTATGTGTCGGGCCCGGTCGGCTGGGCCATGGGATGGCTTCTGGGGCTGTTCGGGGTGGCGATCGTGGCCACCATCACGGGCGCCCTGGTCGGGTTCGTGATCGATTTCCTACTGAAGGAAGGACAGGGAATGGGAGCTGCCGGATATCGAGACCACATCATCGTGTGTGGCTGGAACACCACCGCCCGAGATCTGCTCGCCGAGCTGGCCACCGACGCCTACGACGGCGACGTGGTTCTCATGCACAGCGCCGATCACAGCCCGGCCGGGCACGGCGTGTACTACGTCAAGGGGGACACCACCAACGACGCCGACCTCAGGCGGGCCGGGATCATGGATGCCCGTTCGGCCATCGTGTGCCCGGCCGACGCCTCCAATGAGGCCGACATGCACTCGATTCTGACCGTCCTGGCCATCGAGACCCTGGCTCCCCAGGTTCGCACCGTGGTCGAGGTGAACAATCCCAACCACGTACAGCATTTCCGCCGGGCCCACGTCGACGAGATCCTGGTCACGTCCCGACTGGCCTCCCGGCTCCTGGCCCGCTCCGCCATCTACCCGGGCCTGAGCGAGCTCGTCACCGACATCGTCTCGGGCGGCACGGGATCGGAGCTGTACCGGGTCAAGCTACCCGAGGAGTGCGTCGGCAAGTCGATCGATGAGGTCTCGGCCATGATGCGGGCCAAGCACTCCGCCACCATCCTGGCGGTGTCTCGCAACGGCTCCACGTTCACCAATCCGGAAGCCGACTTCGCGGTAGCGATCGACGACGACCTGGTCGTCGTGGCCGAGTCGCTGGGAACCCTGCGCCCCCTGCGCCAATCCACGGCCTACGGCTGATCCCCAGGCCCGGCCATCTTCTCGGCGTCATAGGTGATCCGTAAGCTCGGAGCCGTGCCCCCCCAGATCCCCTTCCCCGGCCCGGCGACGCTGGGACGCGGCCTGGTGGTCGAGCCCGGCGACCCGATTCCGGAGCCGGCCGCCTCCTGGCCCCGCCTCGCCATCGATCCCGACGTCCTGGCGGATCCCGGCGAAGCCCTCAACCGTCTCGACCACTTCTGGCGCCACCGCGTGCCGTCCGTGGTCGAGCTGGCCGTCCCGTTTGCGACGCTTCGGGAGCCGGAGTCCGCCTTCATCGCCCCCTATGCGCTCGAGCCCTCGTTCGAATTCACCAGAGAGCGGCTGCACTACCTGGTCTGGGTCAACCGCTATGACGGGAGGGGTGGTGAGCTGCGCTGGCACCACGGCGAGCGAGCCCTCCGGACGGGAGCCGAGCCCGCCACCGGGACCGATGGCGATGTGGCGGTAGGCGGTGAGCCTCGATGGGTGGATGGAGGGCCACGCACCTCCCGCACCGACGGCCTGGCCGTCGTCCACGTCGAGGCCGTCTGGTCGGACCGCCTGGACCCGGACCGCTCCCCCGCACCATCGTCCGATCTGGCGCCCGATCAGTTGGTCGCAGTCACCCATCCCGGTGGCCCGGCCCGCATCATCGCCCCGGCCGGCTCGGGCAAGACCAGGGTGCTGACCGAGCGTTTCCACCACCTCGTCGTGGACCGAGGTTGGAACTCCGACTGTGTGACCGCCCTGGCATACAACCGCCGGGCCGCGGCCGAGATGCGCACCCGGTTGTCGGAGGCGGGCGATACCCACGTGCGAACCCTGCACGCCTTCGGCTACGAGATACTGGGCCGGGCCCGAAACGGCCGTCCCAGGTTGCTCGGAGAAAGAGACGTTCGACGCCTTCTGGACCGTCTGACTCCCGTCAAGCCCCGGGCCAACGAGGACGTTCACGCTCCGTACATCGAGGCTCTTTCCGAGGTACGGAGCGCCCTTCGCGCCCCCGACGATGTCGAAGCCGAGCGCGACGACGTGCCCGGTCTGGCCGAGCTGTTCGAGCCGTACCGCCAGGCGATGACCAGCCAAGGAGCCATCGACCACGACGAGCAGATATACGGCGCCATAGAGGCCCTGCTCGGAGATGCGCGGCTGCGGTCCTGGGCCCAGTCCAGGTGCCGGCACCTGTTGGTGGATGAGTTCCAGGACCTCACCCCCGCCCATCTGCTCCTGGTTCGGCTCCTGGCCGCACCCTCATATGACGTGTTCGGAGTCGGGGACGACGACCAGGTCATATACGGCTACGCCGGCGCCACGCCGGAGTTCCTGATCGACTACCACAAGTTCTTCCCCGGTGCCGACCATCACCAGCTCGAGGTCAACTACCGGTGCCCCGCTCCGGTGGTCGAAGCGGCCACGACCCTGCTAAGCCACAACCGCCGCCGCGTCCCAAAGAAGACCCGGGCAGACTCCCGTTCCACCACCGGCCTCGAGACCATCCGGGTCCCGGAGTCCGACATGGGAAGCCAGCTCATCTCCGTCGTGTCGGACCTGGTCGATCGGGACGGTCCGTCCTCCGTGGCGGTGCTTTCCAGGGTCAATGTGGGGCTCCTCGTCCCCCAGATCAGCCTGATGGAGGCCGAGATCCCGGCTTCCACCGTGCTCGACGACACCCTCCTGCACAGGTCGGGGGTGCGGGCGGCCCTTGCCTGGCTTCGCCTCGCATCATCGGTGGCGCTGCACGAGCCCATGGAGGGATCCGACCTGGCGGAAGCAATTCGCCGCCCCCCTCGCAGCCTCTCCCCAGGGGTCCGCTCCGCCCTGGGCAACGGCTTCTGGACCATCGACCGTCTGGCCTCGTTCGCGGCCGGATCCAACGACACCCGCACCCGGGATCGGCTCGAGGGACTGGTCGATGATGTCTCCTACCTGGCGGCCATGGTCTCCGACCAAGCTTCGGTGGCCGATCAGCTGAGCGCCGTCCGCGACAGGATCGGCCTGGGCAGCGTGCTGGACCGCCTCGACAACTCCCGGGCCCACCCCACCGGCGGGCATTCCGACGATCTGGACGCTCTTATCGTTCTGGCTCACACCCATCCGCGAGTCGAGGCCTTCGAGCCGTGGCTCCGCTCCAGCCTCCAGCACCAGCAGCCCCATGGCGAGATCGTGAACCTCTCCACCGTCCATCGGGTCAAGGGACTCGAGTGGCCCCATGTCGTCGTCTGGGACGCATCTGTGGGGTTGATGCCTCACCGTCTGGCCTCCGACGTGGAGGAGGAGCGACGCATCTTCCATGTGGCGCTCACCCGCTGCTCGGAGACCGTCACCATCATCTCCCGGGCGGATTCGCCCTCCCCCTTCGTGGGTGAGTTGTACCGGCCCGCGACCGAGGAGGAGGCCAGGCGGCCCGTCTCGGACGAGGTGGAGGCCGAACCGGGCCTCGAGCTCACCTGGCAGGGCTATCGCGCCAGCGTTGTCTCGGTGGAGTCCAAGGCCGCCCTGGTTCGGGTGGGCAACGCCTCGCTGATCCGGGTTCCGTGGGGAGAGACGGTCACCGTAGGAGACAAGCGGGCCCGACTGGTCGAGCCGACAGGGCCCGGGCTCGACCAGGCGCTGCTGGACCGGCTCAAGGAGTGGCGGCGGAGGAGAGCCCAGGACGACGGGGTGCCCGCCTACGTCATCGCCCACGACGCCCACCTGGAGTCGATCGCCTCCCGACGACCCACGACACTCGAGGAGCTGGCCCGATGCGATGGGATCGGGCCCTCCCGTCTCGATCGCTACGGCGACGACCTCCTGGCCGTGGTGGGGTGATCCCCGTCTTGGCGCGCCATGCGGGGCGATTGTGCCGGGATTGCCGCGCCAGAGTCAGGACTCCAACGCCGCCCTGACGTCGGCGGGCACGACGGCGGCGGCCGGCATGCGGATGGGGGTGATGGAGATCACGCCGTCGTGGGCGGCGTCGATGTCGCTGCCCTCGACCGTTTCGAACTCAGTGATCCCGCCCCCGTAGCCGTGAACGAAGCGCCCCTCGCCCTCGGGGGTGAAGAGACGGTCGTAGCCCACCCGGGCGATGGTCGTGACGCGGCGGGGCGTGTTCTCTTCGGCGTCGAAAGGGACATTGACCGACACGACATCGGCGTAGCGATAGAGGCCCGATCGTTCCACCGCCTCGACCAGCACCACGGTCAGATCGGCCAAACGCTTCCAGCTCGGTTGTGAGTCGGGTGACTCTGCAAGGGCACGCCAAGCGTGCCAGTCGCTCATGGTGCCTGTCGACACAGCGACGGCCGGAATTCCCGAGATCCAGGCCTCGACTGCCGCACCCACGGTTCCCGACGACATCAGAAACCCGGCACCGTGGTTGTAACCCAGATTGATGCCCGACACCACCAGGTCCGGTGCGGGCCCTCCCAGCGAATGCACGCCCAACTGGACCGCGTCCGCCGGGTACCCGCTCGTGGTGAACATGGGCACCCCGCCCCGCTCGGTCTGAGAGAGGGTGACCGGCTCGAATCGGGTGATGGCCTTGCCCACCCAGGACCTCTCCTGATCCGGCACCACCACCGTGACCTCCCCCATTGAGCCCAACGCCCGCGCCAGCGGGACCAGGGCAGGAGCGTCGATCCCATCGTCGTTGGTGACCAGGATCCTCAAGCCGCCGCCCGGACCAGCCAGCCCCGAGCCAGATCGCTGAACGCCCGGGGGACTTCGAGCATGGCGATGTGCCCCACGTCGTCGAGGATCCGTATCTCCCAATCGGGGCGCAGGGACCCGACCCACTCTGCCGCCTGGTATGGCACGAGGCGATCCTGCCTGCCCTGGACCAGCAGGGTGGGTGCCTGAATCTGGCTGATCATCCGGGCGAACGTGAGGCGACGCAGCAACATGGCGATGAGGGTGCGGGTGGCTTCGATGAACGCTTCGTCCCAGCCTCCCACCTCGACCCGCCGGCGAGCCAGGTCGACGTGCGCCTCGAGCACCTCGGTCGAGAGGCGTTGTGGCTGCGCGGCGCACAGATCGAGGGTGAACCGAACCGACTCCTCCGGCGTCATGGCAACACGCCGGCCGGCTACGGCAACCTTGGCGAGTCCCGGCACCAGGACCACTCCAAAGCCTGCCACCACCTTGGGATCGAGGGTGAGGTGACGAGGACGGGGAACGGCAGGGGAGATGAGCACCAGACCCTTGACGGTCTCGGGCGCCACCGCCGCCTGGGCCATGGCGATGGCACCACCCATCGAGTTGGCCACCACCAGCGCCGGCTGCTCTAGACCGGCCAGATACCGTCCCAGGACGGCCCGGTTGGACTCGACCGAGGCCGAGCGACCCAGCGCTGGTGTGAGGCCGAAGCCGACCAGGTCGATCGCGGTCACGTGGCCCAGTGCCCGCAAATCCTCAGCACATGCCACCCAGTTGACGTGAGAGCCGCCCAGTCCGTGCACGCACACGACCGGATTGCCCCGTCCGCCGAAGTCGGCCACGTGGACGGGGCCATCGGCCAGGTCCATGAAACGAGAGCCAATGGGCTGAAGCATTCCCAGGAGAGTAGATGGGCTTGCCACCGAATCATTCGAGCCGCCATCTACCCTGGTTGTGTGGCCAACGACCGAGAGATCCTTCAGACCGCATCCGACCGCCTTCTGCGCGCCGTCGAGCGCGGCACCGGCACCAGCTTCGACGCCGAAGAAGTGGGGGTGTTGGGGGCGTCTCCTCCACGCCATCTCATCGGTGGCGCTGGGTACCGCCGCCGGACGCGAGGCCTGCGCCGTCTGCGGGCGGGCCGAGCACAAGCCCCAGGTGGTCGGCACCTACCCCAAGCACGCCTATCAGAGGGCCATCCTGGTTCCGTTGGTGGAAAGCGAAGAGTGAGCCGGCCGGTCACGGTCCAGTACTTCAAGTATCCCGACAGCCTCCACTGGCGCCACGAGCTCACCTACCTGGGCCAGGACGACTATGGCATCTGGCTAGGGACCCCGGTAGGCGCAGTGGTGCAGCGGGGGGTGGAGCCGCTTCGAACCATGACCCGCTACTTCGTTCAGCTCATAGCACCCGGGGCCTGGTGGAGTGCGCTCTTCAACGGCCCTAACCGCCAAGACCTCGACGTATATGTCGACGTGGCGACACCTCCGACCTGGCCCAGTCCGGACCGGGTTGAGATGATCGATCTGGATCTCGACGTGGTCCGCCGGACGAACGGGACCGTCTACGTCGACGACGAGGACGAGTTCGAGGAGCATCGGCTGAGTCTGGGCTATCCACCCGCGATGGCAGACACGGCCCGCACCGTGGCCGCCCGACTGGTCATCGCCCTGGAGAGCCGGCACCCACCCTTCGACGACACCGCCGCGCCGTGGCTGAAGATGGTGGCCGGCGAGTAGGGCCCGCTGGTGCCTAGGCCAGGGAGACCAGATCCAGCATCGAGTCGTCGAAGAACGAGGTCTGACCCTCGGGCATGATGATCGCCCGCTCGGGACCGAGGCGAGCCACGAAGTCGGTGTCGTGGCTGACCAGCACGATCGTGCCCTGATACTGGCCCAGCGCCGCCAGCAGCGCCTCCTTGGCCTGGGGATCGAGGTTGTTGGTGGGCTCGTCGAGCAACAGCACGTTGGGGCGGGACATGACCACCATGGCCAGGGCCAGCTTGGTTTTCTCGCCTCCGGACAGGGTGGCGGCGTCCTGTTCGATGCGGTCGGCCAGCAGAAAATGGCCCAGCACCGTCCTCAGCAGCTGGTCGGGTTGGTCACTCACCGAGCGGAGATGATCCAGCACCGACTTGCCGACCACGATCTGCTCGTGCTCCTGGGCGTAGTAGCCCAACGAGGCATTGTGGCCCAGCTCGACCGACCCCAGGTCAGCGTTCTCCACCCCCGCCAGGATGCGCAACAGCGTGGTCTTGCCCGCACCGTTGAGCCCCAAGATCAGTAGCCGCTCTCCCCGGTTCGTGTCGACCTCCACGTCGACGAACACCAGATTGTCCCCGTAGGCCTTGGCCAGGCCGCGGGCCAAGATGGGAGTCCGGCCCGATGGCTCAGGCTGGGGAAACGCCACCGCCACCCCCTTTCCCCGTCGTTGCACCTCGACCAGCTCATGCTTCATTCGCTCCACACGCGACTCCATCGATCGAGCCACCTTGGCCATCTTCTCGCTCGACCCCTTGAACCGGCGAATGTTCGACTCCAGCCGGGCGATCTCGTCGTCCTGGCGGCGCCTCTCCCTCTCCTTCTGCTCGCGCCGGCGCTCCCGCTCGGTCAGATAGTGGGTGTAGTTGCCCCGATAGGCGTCGACCTCGCCCGCTTCCAACGCCAGAACGGAGGTGATGGCCTCGTCGAGCAGGGGAAGGTCGTGGCTGACCAGGAGGAGACCGCCCCGGTAGGACCTCAGATACTCGATCAACCATGCCTTGGCGTCGAGATCCAGATGGTTGGTAGGCTCGTCGAGGAGGAGTGTGTCGGTCTCGGCAAAGAGGATCCGCGCCAGTTCAACCCGCCGTCTCTGACCTCCCGACATGGTGGCGATGGGCTGGAGGAGATCCCCCGACGCGATTCCGAGCGAAGCGGCCACTCTCTTCGCCTCGGCCTCGGCCACGAAACCACCCTTGGCCTCGAACTCGTCGTGAAGCCGGCCGAAGCGGCGGATTGCCCCGTCCCGAGCCTCTCCTTCGAGACGTTCGATCTTGCGTCTGGTCTCCTCCATCTTGCGGAGTATTGCCCCGATCTGGCGGGCGGCCAGGATGCGCTCCAGGGCCGTCAGGTCCCCACGCTCGAGATCGGGCGGGTCGCTCTCCTGGGAGAAATAGCCCAGGTTGCCGGTGCGGACGATGGAGCCGGCTGCAGCCGGCAGATAGCCCACCAGGGTCTTGATCAGGGTCGACTTCCCTGCTCCGTTTCGGCCCACCAGCCCCACTTTGTCGCCCGGCTGCACGCTGAAGGAGACCCCGTCTATCAGAGTGACGGGGCCGACGTCGATACGGAGATCCTTGACGACGAACACGGCGGTCAGGTTATGGTCACGACCGGCGAAGCCGCTACCGCTTTAGCGCTCAGCGGTACTCGGGATTGTCGAAGTCCGAGCTGCAACCGGCATCCCATTCGCGCCTCTGATTCCCGTGGGCGGGTATGCCGCCCCGATCCTTGAGCATCCGCGCAACGTGGAGCAGGTTCCAGCTCATGAAAGTCGTGTTGCGGTTGGTGAAGTCGTTCTCGGGACCTCCCGATCCGGGATCGAGATAGGACGGCCCCGGGCCCGCCTCACCGATCCAACCTGCGTCCGCCTGGGGTGGAATGGCGAAGCCAAGATGCTGGAGAGAGTAGAGGATGTTCATCGAGCAGTGCTTTATGCCGTCCTCGTTGCCCGTGACGAGACAACCCCCGACGCGACCGTAATAGGCGTACTGGCCGTCGGCATTGAGGAGGCTGCTGTTGCCATAGAGCCGCTCGATCACCCGGGTGCAGACCGAGGACTTCTCCCCCAGCCAAATCGGCGTGCCCAGAACGAGGATGTCGGCGGCTATGACCAGGTCGAAGATTCCGGGCCAATCGTCGTGATCGAAACCGTGCTCGGTCATGTCGGGCCAAACCCCGGGCGGTATGTCGCGGTCGACGGCGCGAAAGAACTCCACGTCTACCCCCTGCTCCCTCATGATCTCCATGGACATCTCCATCATCCCCGCCGTGTGGGACAGCTCGGGCGTCCTCTTCAGCGTGCAATTGATGAATACCGCGCGAAGGTCCGAGAAATCCCACCGGGACTGGGTTCCCAGCTGCTGCTGATACTGGTTTCGATTCGCCACGCGCCCTCCTCGAGTCGAGCGATCAGAGCCCGGCGAACACGTCGCCTCGGTCGTCGGCGTCCACCGAGGTATGGACCCGGTAGAACGACTCCAGGCCCACCACTTCTTCGCGCATGTCCTCGTCGACACGCAGCATGAACCAGTCGTCGGGAATCTGACTTCTGTGAGCCCTCAGGGCCTTCAGCTTGGCGTCGATCCATTTCGAGGTGTCGATGAACGTGAGCAACTCGTCGGGGGTCCCGCTCACCGAGGCCCGATCGAATTCCTCCTGGCTGATCTCACCTGCTGCCAGTCGCATCTCGGCGAACCGACGCCGGCGACTACGCGGCCACGACGACCAGTAGACCTTGGGGATCATCCACGGCGCCTCTTCCTCCCCCAGGGGATAGCGAGCCATGTCGGTGCTGGCCCAGACCGCGGCCAGGCCCACCCGATGCACCTGGATGTGGTCCGGATGCCCGTAGCCGCCATAGGGGTCGTAGATGGTCATGACGTCGGGGCGGAACCGGCGAATGTGGGAAATCACCTTGCCCACCGCCTCGTCGAAATCCGCCTGCCAGAACGAGCCCGGGTGAAAGTTCGAATCCTCGCCCATCATTCCCGAGTCGCGATAGCCCAGGAACTTCTGATGGCCCACGCCCAGGATCGCCATGGCATCGGCGATCTCCTCGGCCCGAACCTCGGCCAACCGGGGTCGGATGGCATCGGGGTCGTCGTAGTTGTGGATCTCACCCTCGGCCCCATCGGTGGCCGTCAGGACCATCGTGGGCCGTCCGTCAGAGGCGGCCTGGGCAAGCAGGCCCCCGGTCTGGATGACCTCGTCGTCGGGATGGGCGTGAAATGAGAGCAGGCCGGACATGGCTCACAAAGGTACCAGCACGGCACCACGACCTGAGATCGCTCTTCGCTCGGTAAGGTCCCTGGCGATGCTCGAGAGTCGCCACCAACACCGGGCCACGACCAGCGCCTCGCTTGCCACGGTGTGGAACCGTCTCCAGGACCCGGCCACCTGGGCGACGGTGGCCGGAGTCGACGGCACGAACGAGCACCGCTTCAACGGGTCGTCACTGGTGAGCTTCGGATTCCAGGCGATGATCGGTGGAGTTCCCTACCGGGGAAGGGCCCGGGTGGTCGAGTCCCAGCCTCACACCTCCATGACCTTGTCCATCAAGTCGAGCGAGGTCCTCGGGACGATAACCGTCAGCCCGATGACCACACCGTCCGGCGTCGAGGTCGACGTCACCATGGTGATGCGTCCGGCGGGAATGCTGGGAGCGGTGGCGTTCCCCGTGGTGACGGCCGCCGTCTCGCGCAACTTCACCGATTCAGTGGAACGTCTGGCGGCAGAGTTGAGCGAAGACTGACCCGATCACCAGCCGGCCACGACCCTTCGGGCTCGGGCCGGGTCGATCCCCTCCAACAGAACCTGCTTGTGGCGACCCGTGGTGCCCGCGAGCAGCCTCGCACGGCATCCGAAAGCGCCCGCCAACACCCGTATCAGCTCTGCGTTGGCACGCCCGGCCTCCGGTGGGGACGAGACGCGCACCTTGAGAGATGAGCCGTGTATCCCGCTGATCTCTGACCTGGAAGCACCCGGAACCACCCAGCAGGAGATGACCGCTCCGTCGGGATGAGCCCCCACCAGCCGGTCGTCGCTAACCGCTTTCCTCCACCGGGCTCTCGGCGGACGCCTCCAGCTCCTGTTCGGCGGCCTCCAGCTCGGCCAACTCTTCGGCCAGACGGGCCGCCTCGTCCTTGCCCCCTTGGGCCACCGTGGCCCGATCGGTGAGCAGCGTCACCTGGTTGTCCAGGACCTGGAGGAAGCCTCCGTGCACACCGATCGTGGTGCGGTCGCTGCCCGACCGGACCACCACCGCTCCCGTCTCCAGTGCGCCCATGACCGACTCGTGATCGGCCAGGATCCCGATCTCCCCGTCGGGGGTGCGGGCAATGACGTAGTCCGCCTCGCCCGACCAGATCGTCCCCTCGGGCGAGACCACGTCCACCTGGAAGCTCTTAGCCATCGCTTCTCCCCGTTCGGTAGAGGGCGGGGGTCACGCCGCCTCGCCCTCCTTGGCGATCTCGGCCGCCTTGCGTTCGACGTCCTCGTCGGCCGCCCACCATGTAGAAGGCCTGCTCGGGGAACTCGTCCATCTCACCGTCGATGACGGCCTTGAAGGAGCTGATGGTCTCCTCGAGCGGAGTGTAAATGCCCGCCTGACCGGTGAACTTCTCGGCCACGAACATGGGCTGGGCCAGAAAGCGCTGGATGCGTCGGGCCCGGCCCACCACCAGTTTGTCCTCTTCGGAGAGCTCGTCCACGCCGAGGATGGCGATGATGTCCTGAAGATCCTTGAACCGCTGCAGGATCCGCTGCACCTCGGTCGCCACGAAGTAATGCTCCTCACCGATCAGCTGTGGGTCGAGAGCCCGGCTGGTGGAATCGAGCGGGTCGACTGCCGGGTAGATACCCAGGGCGGTCAGCGGGCCTGCTCAATACAGTGGTGGCGTCGAGATGGGCGAAGGCAGTGTGGGGCGCCGGGTCGGTGATGTCGTCGGCGGGGACATAGATCGCCTGCAGGGAGGTGATCGACTTGCCCTTCAGTGAGGTGATTCTCTCCTGGAGGAAGCCCATCTCGTCGGCCAGCGTGGGCTGGTAGCCCACCTCTGAGGGCATGCGACCCAGCAGGGTCGACACCTCTGAGCCGGCCTGCGTAAAACGGAAGATGTTGTCGATGAACAAGAGCACGTCCTGGTTCTGCTCGTCCCGGAAGTACTCGGCCATGGTCAGGGCCGACAGGGCCACCCGAAACGCACCCCGGGCGGCTCGTCCATCTGGCCAAAGACCAAGGCGGTCTTGTCCAGCACCTCGGCCTCTTCCATCTCCAGGAAGAGATCTGTCCCTTCACGGGTGCGCTCGCCCACTCCGGCGAACACCGAGACACCGCCGTGCTGGCCCGCCACCCGGTTGATCATCTCCTGGATGAGGACCGTCTTGCCTACTCCGGCTCCGCCGAAGAGGCCGATCTTGCCGCCCTCCAGATAGGGCGAGACCAGGTCGAGCACCTTGATCCCGGTCTCGAACACCTTGCGCTGGGGCTCCACGTCCTCGAAGAGGGGCGGGTCGCGGTGGATCGGCCAGCACTCGCTCGCCAAACTCTTGGTCGGGAGCATCGAGGGACTCGCCCAACACGTTGAAGATGTGGCCCAAGACCTGGTTGCCGACCGGAACGGTTATCGGCCCGCCGGTGTTGACGACCGGTGCCCCTCGGGTCAGGCCGTCGGTGGGCGCCATGGCGATGGCGCGAACCTTGTTGTCGCCCAGGTGCTGGGCAACCTCCGCCACCACATGGTGCGTCTCGCCGCTCAACTCGAACTCGAACTCCACCGCAAAGAGGACTTCGGGCAACTCATCGGGTGGGAACTCGATGTCGACCACCGGGCCGGCAACCTTGACGATCCGGCCGGGTGCTGAGCTTGCTTCTCTGTCATTGTCGTATCTCGCTCCTCGGTCTGCTATTCGGCCAGCGCCTCGGCGCCGCCCACGATCTCGGTGATGGCTGTGGTGATCTCGGCCTGCCGGGCTCGGTTGGCCTGCACCCTCAGGACCCGGATCAACTCCTCGGCGTTGTCGGTGGCGGCCTTCATCGCCCTCCTCCGGGCGGAGTGCTCCGATGCCGAGGACTCCAGCAGCATGCTGAAGACCGTCGCCTCCACGTACTTGGGTAGAAGCCTATCGAGGATCTCCTCCGGCGAAGGCTCGAACTCGTACGACACCGGGGCCTTGTCCTCGGATCCGTCCGGCGGGACGATGGGGAGCAGATCGAAGACCGTGGGGACCTGGTTCAAGGCTGACTGGAAGGTGGTGAAGTAGGCCTCGAGCTTGTCGATCTCCAGGGAGGCGTAGGCATCCATGATCGTGTTGGCGATCGACCGGGCGTCTCCATAACCGGGGGTGTCTGTGACTCCCGAGCCAGGACCGCTCGATCCGATAGCCCCGGTAGCGGAAATACGACTGGGCCTTCTTGCCCACTACGTAGAGCGCCACGTCGTGACCGGCGTTGCGTTGGTCGACGATGGCGTGCTCGGCCATGCGAATGATGTTCGTTGCGAAGGCGCCAGCCAGGCCCCGGTCGGAGGCGATGACCAGCACGCCCACCATCTGGATCGACCGCTGCTCCAGCAACAGATGGGAGGCTCCCGCCGACGTGCCGCCGATGTTCTCGATCACCTCGACCAGCTTGGCGGTATAGGGCTTGGAAGCGTTGACCCGGGCGATGGCCCGGGGGATGCGGGAGGCGGCGATCAGCTCGAACGAGCGGGTGATCTTCTTGGTCGACTCGATGCTTCGTATACGACGACGCGTATCGCGGAGGGCGGCACTGGGCATCTAGACCACCCGATCGATCGGATCGACATACAACCGCAAGCGGGTCACTCCTCGCTCTGTGAGAACGTCTCGCCGAAGTCGGAGATGGCGCTCTTCAGGGCATTGGTATCGGCGATCTCGCCGGTGGAGTGGATCCCTTCCAGGATGCCGCTGTGCCGGGTGCGCATGTAATCGCGCAGTCCTCGCTCGAAGCGCTGAACATCGTCCACCTCGACATCGTCCAACAGGCCCTCGGTGACGGCGAAGATGACCAACACCTGTTCCTCGACGGGGACGGGCCGGTACTGGGGCTGCTTCAGAACCTCGACCACCCGACGACCCCGCTCCAGCTGGGCCAGGGAGGCAGCATCGAGATCGGAGCCGAACTCGGCGAACGCGGCCAGGTCTCGGTACTGGGCGAGATTGAGTCGCAAAGGCCCGGCGATCTTCTTCATCGCCTTGATCTGCGCATCGCCGCCGACCCGCGAGACCGACGTCCCGGCGTTGACTGCTGGGCGAACGCCCTGATAGAAGAGGTCGGTCTCCAGGAACACCTGACCGTCGGTGATGGAGATGACATTGGTGGGGATGTAGGCGGAGATGTCGTTGGCCTTGGTCTCGATCACGGGAAGGCCGGTGAGCGAACCTCCTCCCAGCTCGTCCGAGAGCTTGGCGCAACGCTCCAGGAGGCGGGAGTGGAGGTAGAACACGTCTCCCGGGTAGGCCTCACGCCCGGGCGGTCGCCGCAGCAGCAGCGAGATCTCCCGATAAGCGATGGCCTGCTTTGTGAGGTCGTCGAACATGACCAGGGCGTGCTGGCCCTTGTACATCCAGTACTGGCCCATGGCGGAACCGGCGTAAGGGGCGTAAATCTGTAGCGCGGGGCGAATCGGAGGCGGTTGCGCTCACCACCACCGTGTACTCCATGGCCCCGTGTTCGGTGAGCACGTCCACCACCTCGGCCACGGTGGAGGCCTTCTGGCCAATGGCCACGTAGACACACTTGACTTCCTGGTCCGTGCCCTCGTACTGCTTCTGATTGATGATGGTGTCGACGAGGAGGGCGGTCTTCCCGGTCTGGCGGTCGCCGATGATCAGCTGGCGCTGCCCCCGCCCGATAGGGGTCATGGAGTCGATTGCCTTGATGCCGGTCTGGAGGGGCTCTTTGACGGGCTGGCGCTGCACGACCGACGGGGCCTGGGTCTCGAGGAGGCGGCGTCTCGCTGGTCTCGATCGGGCCCTTGCCGTCGATGGGGTTGCCCAAGGGTCGATCACTCGGCCCAACAGGGCGTCGCCGACCGGGACCGAGAACACGTGGCCGGTCTGCTGGACCGGTCGCCTTCCTGGATGGTGACGCCTCGCCCATGATCACCACACCGAGGTCGATCTCGTTGATGTTGAGTGTGACGCCGGTGAGCCCGCCGGGAACTCGAGCAACTCGCAGGCAGCGCGGACGGGAAGCCCGGTGACACGGGCGACGCCGTCGGCGACCGAGGTGACATAGCCCACCGTCTCCTTTGACCGGGCGCCCAGCCCTCCAGGTTCTTGCGCAGCGATGCGGTGATGTCGTCGGCGGTGATGCGTCAAGTCGGCCATTGGTGTCAGCTCCAGGAAGACTGGAGGGTTGCCTAGAGATTCGGTTTGTGCAGCCACCGATCCGTCGATGACCACGTCACCGACCCGAGCGATGATCCCGCCCACGACGGATGGGTCCACGATCGACTTGACCTCCAGGGTGGCACCGGTGGCCCGACCAGGGCCTGGCGGTCAATCGTTCGATGGTCGGCGTCTCCACGGTGATGGCGGATCGGATTTCCGCAACACCGGCGATTCCGGGAGGCAGCGGCCTTCTCGCGCCAGAGCGGAGGCGATTTCACCCAGCTCGGTGCCATGCGCCGGCCGAGCAGAAAGTCGACCAAACCCAGGGTGAGGGACAGAGGCACGGCCTTGCAACAGGTCGGCTCAGCACGCCTCGCTTGCGCTCGAGAGGAAGCTGAGGATCGGTGAGCGGTCGAATGTAGCTCGGGCTGAGCCCTCGATCGTCGGCCCAGCTCGTACAGCTCGCTCCTCCACCCGCTCCGACTGGTACGTCGGCGCGGGCGCGAAGCTCGAAGATCCGGCCGCATATCCGGAGATCCGATCGACACTTACTTCTGCTCCAACTCGCTTGATGTAGCGCTCCACCAGGCCCAGCTGGGTCTTGCGGTCGAGGCTCTCGCCGACCACCTTCTCGGCCAGGTCGATGGAGAGGTGGCCACCTCCTGCGGGCGTCGGCCAGGGCGGCGGGTGGCTCGTTCTGGTGCGTCATCGGCGAGGCCCGGAGCGATGTCGGCAGCCTCGAGCCTCGGCCTGGGCGACGATGTCGCTTGACGAACCTGTTCGGCCTGGGTGCGGGCGTCCTGCACGATGCGGTTGGCCTTCGTCCCTGGCCTCGGCGAGCTGGGCGCGATAGTCGGCCAGGAGGTTCTCGGCCTCGCTTTGGCGGTCTCGGCTCGGCCGACTGTCGGCTTTGATGGCCGCTGGCGTTTCTCGAGATCCGGTGGAGCGCGGGGCGGCGACCACTCCAGACGAAGACGAAGATGATGATGAAGGCGATGATGCCCGCGATCAACTCCGAGGGGTCCGGAACAGGAGGTCGATGCCCTCACTGCCCCGGGCACCGGATGACTCGGCCGCTGGAGCTCAGAACGGACGACATGTCGCAGCATCTCATCAGCCCAGGAAGTACAAGACGAAGCCGATCAGGGCGAGCGCCTCGGTGAAGGCGATGCCCAGGAACATGGTGGTGCGGACCATCCCCGCCGCCTCGGGCTGGCGGGCCATCGCTGTGATGGCGTTACCCACCACGATGCCGATGCCGATGCCCGGGCCGATGGCGGCGAGGCCGTAGCCGATCACCCCGGTGCTACCGGACACGCCGGTTGCCTGCTGGGCCAGCACCTGGACGAAAGCCGTCACGGCGGCCAGTATTTCGTCCATTCTCTCTTTCCTTTCTTACCTGAGTTCGGTGACTTGCAAAGGTCAGTGCTCGGGGTGAACGGAGGACTGGATGTAGAAGGCGGACAGCAAGGTGAAGATGTAGGCCTGGATCACCGCCACCAGGATCTCGAAGGCGAAGATCCCCAGGCCCAACACGAACCACAGCAATCCCGCCCCACCCTTGAGGACGCTCACATCCCCGTGAAGACGCCGGCCACGAAGATCACACCGGTGGTGAGCAAGAGCGTCAGCATCACGTGCCCGGCCACCAGGTTGGCGAAGAGCCGGACTGCCAGCGAGAAGGGACGGATGAAGAAGTACGAGAAGAACTCGATCACGCCCACCAGCGGACGCAGGCCGACCGGGACGTGAGTGGGCCATACGACCCCGGCCAGATAGCGGAAGCCATTCTTCCAGAATCCCACGATGATGAAGATCACATAGGTGACCAGGGCCAGGAACGCCGGGATCGCCATGCGAGACGTAATCGGGAAGTTGATCAGAGGCGTGACCTCGAACAGGTTGCCGACCAGGATGAACATGAAGATCGATAGCAGATAGGGGAAGTACTTGATCCCCTCCGGCCCGATGATCCCGATCGCCACGTCGTCCGCGTACGAATCCGACCAGGGCTTCGACCGCCGTCTGAAACTTGGTGGGCACCAACTTCGGCTTGCGAAAGGCGGCCCACAAGACTGCCACGACGATCAGGGCGGCCAGGAACATGAGGATGATGGTGCGATTCACCTGGCCGAAGATGTTGGGCAGAACGAAGAGGTCGGTGACTTTGGCCGGTGCGCACACCGGCTGGGAGACGTCGCACTCCTCAGCGGCCAAGATCACGGAGTGACCGAGCGAGAACGCTCCGACTACTAGCTGATCCAATCCAGGTTCCTTTCTCGTCCCTTGGCCACCGCCACCGCCTCCCACCCCAGCAGCACCAGGTAGACGATCACCGCCGAGATCCCGAATGCGAGCCGATCGAGATCGTCCACCAGACGCGCTATCAGAAACATCGTGAGCGTGATCAGTCCGAGCCGCACGAAGAAGCCGAACAGGGCGGCCGCATGATAAACAGCCAGGCTGATACGCGCCGAAATCGACAGCACCATGCCGGCCAGAAGGAAATTGCCTACCACGATGGCCACACCGATGAGCGCCGCCAGGGCACCGGAACCGCCCCGGGCCAACCAGAACACGCCGATCACGACGGGAGCCACCCAGACGGCGCGGGCCACGATGTGTCTGGAGAGGATCGTCTCGACGGGCACCCCGCCCGCCACCGGCGTTTGGCTGTTCTCCACCGTCATCTGCCCACCTCGTCGGGATCCTGAAGGGTCACGGCGGGCGGGTCGGGTTGGCTCTTGATCTGCGTCCAGGTCCGGGCGAACCCTGAGTAGGAGCCCAGGATCACGCCAATGATGACCAGCCAGGGTGATGTTCCCAGCCACCAGTCCAGGCCCAGGCCCAGCAGCGTGCCGGCCAGGATCGAGGAAAGGAACGAGCCGCCTTCCATCCATCCCCCGGTCATGGCGGCTGAGACCTGCTTGGTAACCGATTCGTCTCTCATCTGGGCTTCTTCGGCGGTTGGTGTGAGGACATTGTAGGGCGCTTGTGAACGGACTCACAAAGTGCCGGCGCTGCTGGGTGTGTGCTGCGAAAACCTAGCGGGTCGTGACCGAACTTGTCCGATCGAGGCCCTCGCTCAGAGCAACCCAGGGTTCCCAGCGTCGCCCAGCGACGCTCACCGCCCCAACCTCGTAGGACGGAGGCACTCGGAGCCAACCCAGGGTTCCCAGCGTCGCCCAGCGACGCTCAGAGCCCCAACTTCGGCCAGGCACCGCCGCCGGCCCAGGAGCCGGCCGACCATGCTCACGCGTACCCGGGAAAGCCGGGGGGGTAGGGGGGGAAGCCGGCGGCCAGGTCGGCCACCGTGTTGGAGATCTCGGTCAGCACCGCCTGGTTGGAGTGATGATGGAGGGCACGGGCGATCAGGCGCGCCACCTGGTCGGCCTCGGGCTCGGTCATTCCCTGGGTGGTCATGGCTGGAGTCCCGATGCGCAGGCCCGAGGCCCGGAACGGTGGCCTGGGGTCGTTGGGGATGGCGTTGTAGTTCAGGGTGATGCCCAGGTCGTCGAGCATCGACGCCGCCGTGCGGCCATCCAGATCCGGGTCGACCGAGCGCAGATCGACCAGGAAGAGATGGTTGTCGGTCCCTCCCGACACCACCCGCACACCCTCCTCGGCGACGGCCGAAGCCATGGCGGATGCGTTGGACACGATCTGGTCCGTGTAGTCAGAGAACCCGGGCCGGGTGGCCTCGTGGAAGCAGACCGCCTTGGCGGCGATCTGGTTCTCGATCGGGCCGCCCTGACCGCCCGGGAAGATGGCCTTGTCGATCACCTTGGCGTGCTCGTCGTTGGAGAGGATCATGCCGCCGCACGGCCCGCGCAGGGCCTTGTGGGTGGTGGCGGTGACGATGTCGGCGTGCTCCATGGGGTTGGGCATGCTCTTGCCTGCCACCATGCCGATGAAGTGAGCCGCATCCACCACGAACACCGCCCCCACCTCGTCGGCTATGGCCCGAAATGCCTCGTAGTCGAGATGGCGGGAGTAGGCGGAGTAGCCGGCCAGCACGATCTTCGGACGGGACTCGACTGCGAGCCGGCGCACCTCATCCATGTCGATCATCTCTGAGTCGGGGTCGAGCCCGTAGGCGACGAAGTTGTAATAGCTGCCCGAGAAATTGACCGGCGAGCCGTGGGTCAGATGCCCGCCCTGATCGAGACGCATCCCCAAGACGGTGTCGCCCGGGCTCAGCAAGCCGAGGTAGACCCCCATGTTGGCCTGGGCTCCCGAATGGGGCTGGACGTTGGCGTGGGCAGCACCGAAGAGCGCCTTGGCCCGCTCTATCGCCAGCGACTCCATCTCGTCGACTACCTCACACCCCTGGTAGTAGCGACGACCCGGATAGCCCTCGGCGTATTTGTTGGTGAATACCGAGCCGGAAGCGGCCATCACGGCCGGGGAGGCGAAGTTCTCTGAGGCGATGAGATGGATGGAGGAGTTCTGTCGCTCCAGATCGCGACGAATCAAGTCCGCGATGGCGGGATCGCACTCTTCGAGGGTCTGTGGGGAGATCATGGGCCAAGCTCCGGTTCGATTGGGGTGGACAGTACCCAGGGCGGCTTCCTCGGCCGAATGTGGGTGCCCGGCTCAAGATATCCCGGCCTCCGAGCCGATACCACCTGTGTCACAGCAGACAGGCACATGCAAGCCCCCATCAACCCAACTCCGCCCGGTTCCGGTCTCGGTATCGAAGCGAGTACCACATTTCGTCTCCCGCGCCGGCACCTGGCCCCATTTCGGGTGTCGCTCCATCCCCTCTTCGAGCTCGCCGACCTGAACGACGCCACTGGGTTCCTGGCCCAGGCCAGCCGATCCGGAGGCCCCGTCGAACCAGACCAGAGCCTGGCCATCCTCCGATGGACCGTAGAGGCGGTGGACCTTCTTCAGCCCGCGGCCACGGTCGCTTTCACACTTGCACCCGAGGCGATCCTCAGCCCCGCCTTCGCCGCCGTGGCCGGCTCGCTCCCTTCCGATCGGTTGCTCCTGGTGTTCGAGGCGGCCCGAGTAGGCCAGAGGTGGCACCTGCTGGAGGAGGCCACTCGATCGGCGCGCCGGATCGGCATCAGGGCGGCGATCAGAGGCCAGCGGGTCAGCTCCGCAGCCGGGTTCGACGCCGTCGTCGTCGAACCCGGCTCGGCATCCGACTTCCTCAGTGACGGGGATGACGTCGAGGTGATAGCCACCGACCTGAGAACGGATCGACATCTCGAGTGGGCCCGAGAATTGCACGCAGACCTCGTCGAGGGCCCTCTCCTGGCCGATCCGATGGAAGTGGTTCCCGTCGATGTGGGTAGACAGAGGCCGCCCTCAGTCGATGATGATCGGGCCCTGTCGGAGAAGGCGCATTCGCCGTCCGGAGACGTCGACGACGGTTGAGGCCGTTCCTCCAGGGGACTTGCCCGGCAGATAGGCGGACACCCGCTCACCGAATACCTTTCGAGCAGAAGCGTCGTCCACCAGGTCTGGTTCCCCCGACCGGTTAGCCGAGGTGACGGCGAGAGGGCCGGTTGCGGCGAGGAGCCGTCGCAACAGCTGGTGATCGGGTACCCGCACACCCACGGTCCCGAGCGCCTTGTCTCCAACCCAGTCCGGAATCACGACTCGGGGTCTCACCACCAGGGTCAGGGCACCCGGCCAGTGCCGGCGTCCCAGATCGGCTCCCGCACTCAGATAGGCGATCTCTTCCACCTGCTCTACGGATGCGGCCAGCAGGCCGATCGGCTTTCGGGCGGGCCGGCCCTTCATCTCGTAGAGAAGGGCGACAGCGTCCTCGTTCCATGGATCGACCGCCAGGCCGTACACGGTGTCGGTGGGCACCCCTACCACCTGGCCGGCCGCCAGCTGTTCGATGGCCCCCCGCAGGGAGTCTCCGGTCATGTGCGCACCACCAGATATCTCGGCTTCCCGGCCAGATCCGGGCGGACCTCGACCTCGCCCAGGTCGGCGAACACCGGCCCGAGAGCTTCACTCTGAGTCTCGCCGATCTCACAAGCGACCACGCCCCCCTCACCAAGCCACTCCCCCGCCGAGGCGGCGATACGGGCCAGAACCTCCATGCCGGTCGGGCCGGCCACCAGGGCCCGGCGAGGCTCGTGGCGGACGTCCTCGGGCAACGACGCCCACTCTCTTGACGACACGTATGGGGGATTCGAGACCAACAAGTCGACCCGGCACCGCAAGGGCGCCCCCAGAGCCTCGAACAGGTCCCCGTGATGGAACTCGGCTTGGGCCCTCAACCGGAGGGCATTGGCGCGGGCAACCTCGAGAGCATCTGCGGAGATGTCGGTCCCGTGTACGCGGGCGTGCGGAAAGCGACGCTGCAGGGCAATGGCCAGCACCCCCGACCCGGTGCCGAGATCGACGATGGTGCGGGGGCGGGCGGACAGCCTCGTCGCCAGCTCGAACAGGCCCTCGGTCTCGGGACGGGGGATCAGGACCCTACGGTCGACGTCGACGTCGAAGTCGGTGAATTGGGCCGTCCCTTCCAGGTACTGGAGCGGTTCTCCTTCCAGGCGTCGACGCGCCAGATCCTCCACATCGGCCCGGCCCAGAGCAACCAGACGCCGTCGCTCATGAGGAGGCAGACGGTCGAGAATGGCAACGGACACGGGCCAATGCTGCCAGAATCGCGCTATATGGCACGCATCCTGGTTGCCGACGACGCCGCCAGCATCCGCCTTCTGCTCAAACGCTATCTCCAGGCCGACGGCCACGAGGTCATCGAGGCAGAAGATGGGATGGCCGCCTACGAGTGCGGAATCTCCGATGACGTCGACCTTGCGATCCTCGACCAGCTCATGCCGGGATTGAAGGGCATCGACGTGCTGCATCGGTGGCGTCAGGAGGGCATCACCTTCCCGGTGGTGGTGCTGTCGGGGGTGGACGACGAGACCACCGTCATCAACTCCCTCGACATGGGCGCCGCAGACTACGTCCGCAAACCCTTCAGCCCGGGTGAGCTGAAGGCGAGAGTGGAGCGTTTCCTGGGCACCGGTTGAACTCAACCGGGTCGAATAGCCCGCCGATAAAGGAAACACTGTGCAGTCTCTGTTCTTCACGTGGCTCCTCATCTCGGCCGCGGCATCACTGGTCGCATCCGTCGCGCTCGCGCTCACCAAGCTGACCCATCGGCTCCTGCTGCGTTGGCAAGGCGTGAGAAAGGCACGGTATGTCGCGGCCCTGGGAGAGATGATCAGTCGCCAGGTCGTTCCCCAGGCGACGACACCCGGGTGGGCGGAGGATCCGCTGTTCCACGATGCGGTGGCCGAGTACCGGCTCACTCTGAGCGGCGAGGAGCACCGATACATCGACCGCCTCGTGGAGACGCTGGGCATCCTGGGGGTGCTGCGGAAGCGAGTCGACCGGTGGTGGCTGCCCCATTCGCGACGTCTGCGGGCAGTGGCCACCTTCGTCGACCTCGCCACGGACACGTCCATCCCTGTCCTTCGCTCACTACTGGGGAACCGCAATCAGTATGTGGCGCTTCACGCCGCCAAGGGTTTGAGCCGCCTCGACGACCTCGAATCGGTGCCCAACATCCTCGACCAGGTCAAGGAAGCCTCCGAGTGGCATTCCGCTCGCCTCGCCGACGCCTTGATGGGGTTCGGGCTCCCGGCCGGGCCGGCCGTGCGCACCTGGATCCGCCACGAGATGTCCGAGGACGACCCTTCGGTCGACACGGTATCCCTGGCGGCACGCATTCTGGGTCGGATCGGTGACACCGAGGCAGAGCCACTCCTGCTCGAACTGCTCGGATCCACAGAGCCGGAATGGAGGGTGGCGGCCGCCTCCGCACTGGGTCGAAGCGGAGGCCGGGACGCGGTCATCGCGCTGGAGAAGGCCCTCGAGGACGAGTACTGGCCGGTCCGTGCCCGCGCCGCAGCAGGACTTGGCCGACTGGCCGACCCGACCTCGTCGCGGAAACTGGCTCCACTACTGACCGACCCTGTGTGGTGGGTGCGACAGAACACCGCTAAGGCGATCGGATCCCTGCCCGGCGGGCGCTTGGAGTTGATCCGGGCCCTGGGCGGATCCGATGCTTACGCCGCCGACGCCGCACTGCATCAACTGACGATGCTGGGGGCCGTGAAAGAGGCGGCCGACCGGTATGGCTCGGGAACGGCCACTGTGACCGACCTGGACCTGCTCTCCCACGCCGAGCGGATGGTCGCGTCGTTCTCGGCCATGGCCCCCTCATGAGCGTCGTCCTTCACGGATTCCTGGTGGGCTTCTCCATAATCGTGCTGGTCTTCTTCGTCGCCATCCAGGCCCTCATGTTCGTGCTGGCGATCGGCTCGGCTTTCGTGCTCCATCGTCACCAGGCCATCGAGCGCTTCGGACGGGTCGAGGACATGCTCACCTCGTCGCTGGCGCCGCCGATCTCGCTGGTGATTCCCGCCTACAACGAGTCGGTCGGGATCGTCGACGCCATCAGATCGATGTCGATGGTCTCCTATCCGCGTCTCGAGATCGTGGTCGCCAACGACGGCAGCTCCGACGACACGCTGGGCAAGCTGATCGAGGCATTCGAGATGATCCAGGTGCCCTATCCGCTCCGCTCGGTCATCCCCACCGCTGCGGTGCGGGCGGTCTACAAGTCGACTCTTCCCATCGATCTGACCGTGATCGACAAGGAGAACGGCGGCCGGGCCGACGCCCTCAACGCGGCCGTCAACGCTGCCAAGTACCCCTATGTGATGGCCACCGATGCCGACGTGCTGATCGACGGCCTGGCCCTGGCACATGCCATGCGGTTGGTGGCCGAGGACCGGGAGAGGACGGTGGCAGTAGGTGGCAACATCCGGCCCCTGAACGGTTGCAGCGTGCGTCTGGGCCATGTCGTCGACGCCTCCATCCCGGACTCGATCGTGGCCCGCTATCAGATCCTCGAGTATGTCCGCGCTTTCGTCTCCACGCGGCCGGCCTGGGGGGCCATCAACTGCCTTCCCAACGTCTCGGGCGCCTTCGGGATCCTCCTTCGACAGACGGTGGTGGACCTCGGTGGATACACGCCCGGCCATTTCGGCGAGGACCTCGACATGACGATGCGCATCCACCGTCATTATCGGGACAACAAGATTCCGTACCGGATCCGATACTCGCCGGCCGCAGTGGTATGGACCGAGGTCCCACCCACTAGAGCCATCCTGCGCCGCCAGCGGATCCGCTGGCACCGCGGACTGATGAGGGCGGTCAAGGACTTCAAGAGCAGCTTCTTCAATCCTCGGCACGGAGCAGTGGGGATGCTTCTGTGGCCCACCCAGGTCCTCTTCGAGTACGTGGCGCCCATCATCGAGTTCACCGGCTATCTGGTGGTTCCCATCGCCCTCTGGGTGGGAGCCGTCACGCCGCTGACGGCCGGGATCGCCTTCCTCATGGCCCTGTTCCTGGGCTCGCTCACCTCCCTGCTCGGCCTGCTCATCGACGAGCGCTTCGGATACTTCAACGACCCGCTCGAGACACTCAAGCTGCTGGGGCTGGTTTTCGTGGAAAACCTGGGTCTCCGCCAAATCACGGTGTGGTGGCGGATACGGGCCATGATGGGCGGGCGCAGCACCCAGGAGTGGGGGAACATGGAACGGCGGGGCGTGACCCAGTTGGCCAACTCCTCGAGTTGACGCTCACCCGGCCGAGAGCCGCTCCGCTTCTTCCTCGGTGGTGAGGGCTTCGACGAACTGATCCAGGTCGCCGTCGAGAACGGAGTCCAGACGGCGCACGGTCAGGCCGATCCGGTGATCGGTCACCCGGCTCTCCTTGTAGTTGTACGTCCGGATCTTCTCCGACCGCTCACCCGTTCCGACCTGGGCGCGTCGCTCCCCGGCCACCTCGGCCTGCTGCTCCGCCCGGCGCATGGCCAGCAGCCGGGCACGCAGGATCCGATAGGCCTTCTCCTTGTTCTGAAGTTGGCTCTTCTCGTCCTGAACCGAGACGACCATGCCGGTGGGCAGGTGAGTGAGACGCACGGCGGAATCGGTGGTGTTCACCGACTGTCCCCCGGGTCCCTGAGAGCGGAACACGTCCACCTTCACCTCACCCGGGTCCACGTCTACCTCGACCTCATCGGCCTCCGGGAGCACGGCCACGGTTGCGGTCGATGTATGGATCCGACCCTGAGACTCGGTCCTCGGAACCCGCTGCACCCGGTGCACGCCCGCCTCGTACTTGAAGCGGGAGTAGGCGCCCGTGCCCTTCACGGCCACGGTGACCCCAGAAAAGCCTCCCGATTCGGACGGAGAGGAATCGAGCGGTTCGACTCTGAGACGGTGGCGCTCGGCGTACCTCTCGTACATGCGGAGCAGGTCACCGGCCCATATGGCCGCTTCGTCTCCGCCGGCTGCGGCCCGTATCTCCACGATTACGTCCTTCTGGTCGTTGGGGTCTTTGGGAATGAGCGCTCGCCGGAGCTCTTCCTCCAGCAGATCCGCCTCGGCACCCTTCTCGTCGGCCATTCGCTGCAACTCGGGAGCCATGTCGGGATCGGATTCCGCTAGTTCGATCGCCTCCGCCCGATCCCGGGAGGCACGGCGCCAACGGCGCAAGAGAGCGACTATCTCACCCAACTCGGAGTGCCGCTTGCCCAGTGAGGCGAGACGGGCCGGGTTCGACAACACCTCGGGATCGGTCAGATCGGCCTCGACCGCTCCGTAGGCCTCTTCGATCTCCGCGAGGCGCTCGGCCAGCCCGGCGTCCATCAGGCCGAAAGGGCGCCCTCGCGGGCGTGCATGGCGGCGACCGGGATCGGTCCGCGGCCCAGGACCTCGGCCACCTGCTCTTCCTCCAGGGCCGTCACGATCGATGCGATGGCCACCTCGATCTGATCGGTGGCCGGCCGGCCGGTGGTCAGTTTCTGCAGCCACATGCCGGGAGCAGCCAGCGACCGGGCCAGGAGTGAGCCGGGCCGCAGACCCGAGAACCGCAATACTTCGTATGCCAGGCCGGCGATGAGCGGAATTCCCACCAGGCGGGTCACGATCAACCAGAGGATCCCCGGCTGGTGGAAGAGCGAGAACAGAAGGATCGAGCCCAGGATCACTATCAAGAGGAAGCTGGTCCCACAGCGTGGGTGCTCGGGCTGATAGCGGGCCACGGAATCGACCGTGAGCGGGTCTCCTGCCTCGTAGGCGTGGATGGTCATGTGCTCGGCACCGTGGAACTCGAACACACGGGCTATCTCGGAAGAGCGACCGATCGCCCAGATGTAACCCACGAACAAAGCCAGCCGCACCGCCCCCTCGACGACGTTGAAGAGAATGGTGGAGTCACCGGAGGTGAATCGGGCAACAAACGCCGGGACCAGGATGAAGAACGCCAGGAAGAAGGCCAAGGCCACACTCATCGAGAGGGCGATCTGGCCCTTGCTGAGCTCTTCCTCCTCCTCGTCGACCGCCTTCTGGGCCGACCAGGACAGCGCCCTGAACCCGAGGGTGAGGGACTCGCCCAGCACCATGATCCCCCTCACGAACGGTATCCGGGCGAGTACCGAGCGACTGGAGAGGCGGGGCAGGTCCTGGCGGATGGCCTGGATCACTCCGTCGGGCCGACGTACCGCCACGGCCCATGCCCCCGGCGCCCGCATCATCACCCCCTCGAGGACTGCCTGGCCACCCACGGTCGAGGCCGGGTTGATGCCCGGCCTCGCGCGTTCGCTGGGTTGCTCTCCCCGTTGCTGGGAGGTCATCAGTCCGTGGTTGTCTCTGCCTCGGCCTTCTTCTTGGTGAAGGACTCGGTGCCGTAGCGCTTCTTGAAGCGCTCGACGCGTCCGCCGGTGTCCACCAGCTTCTGTTTACCGGTGAAGAAGGGATGGCACTCGTTGCACAACTCCACCCGCATCTCGCCCGGCTTGGTGGACCGGGTGGTGAAGGTGTTGCCGCACGAACAGACCACACGGGTCTCGGCGTACTGGGGGTGAATCTCTGTCTTCATGAAGGCTCCGTCGTTTCCGGGTGGTGGGTGGGGTCGGGTGGGCTGGAAGTCGTTTCCGGGTGGTGGGTGGGGTCGGGTGGGCTGGAAGTCGTTTCCGGGTGGTGGGTGGGGTCGGGTGTGGTGGTCATCGTCAGTTGCCGCTCTTGGCCACTCCGGCCAGGAACTCCGCGTTGGAAGCCGTGTTCTTGAGCCGGTCGATCAGCAACTCGAGGGCCGCTCCCGATTCCAGGGCCAGAAGAACCCGGCGCAGCTTCCAGACCTGCGTCAACTCCTTAGGGTCGAACAGCAATTCCTCCCGTCGTGTTCCCGAAGCCTCGACGTCGATGGCGGGATAGATCCGCTTGTCAGCCAGCTTACGATCGAGGCGCAACTCCATGTTGCCGGTGCCCTTGAACTCCTCGAAGATGACCTCGTCCATCTTGGAGCCCGTCTCCACCAGGGCCGTTCCGAGGATGGTCAGGCTGCCTCCCTCCTCGATGTTGCGAGCCGCCCCGAAGAATCGCTTGGGCGGGTAGAGGGCAGTGGAGTCGACACCACCGGAAAGGATCCTGCCCGAAGCAGGTGTGGCCAGGTTGTGCGCCCGAGCCAGGCGAGTGATCGAGTCGAGGAGGATCACCACGTCGGTTCCCTGTTCGACCAGGCGCTTGGCCCGCTCGATAGCCAATTCCGAGACCTGCGTGTGCTCCTCGGCCGGTCGGTCGAAGGTGGAGTAGATCACCTCTCCCTTCACCGACCGCTGCATATCCGTCACCTCTTCAGGGCGCTCGTCGACCAGGACCACCATCAAATAGCACTCTGGATTGTTGGCCGTGATGGCCTGCGCGATCTCCTTGAGGACCGTGGTCTTTCCCGCCTTGGGGGGCGACACGATCAAACCGCGCTGTCCCTTGCCGATGGGGGCGATCAGGTCCACGATGCGGGTGAGGGTCGAGTCGCCCTTGCCGTCTACCTCGAGTCGCAGACGCTGGTCGGGGAAGAGCGGGGTGAGGTTCTCGAAGCGGGGCCGCTGGCGGGCGTCGTTGAGGTCGCCGCCGTTCACCAAGTCGATTCGGGTCAGGGCGGGGAACTTCTCCTGAGACCGAGGCGAGCGGATCGGCCCGGAGACGAGATCGCCCTTGCGCAGGCCGAACTTGCGGATCTGACCGGCGGAGACGTAGACGTCTCTCTCCCCCGACAGGTAGCCGGAGGTGCGCAGGAAACCGTATCCCTCGGGGAGGATGTCGAGCAGGCCCTCGCGGACCTCGGGCTCGCCGCCCTGGTCCTGGTTGCCCTGGCTCTGGTTGCCCTGGCTCTGGTTGCCCCGGTTTCGGTTACGCTTGCGACGATTCCGGTTACCGCGCTGGTTGCCGCGGTTGTCGTTGCCGTCCGTCGTCGTCGTCGTCGTTGTCGTCGTCGTCGTTGTCGTCGCGACCCGACCCGCTCCGATCGTTGCGGTCGGAGTCACGCTGGCCGTTCGACTGCCCTTCGTTCGAATCCTTCTTGGATTCCCTGGCCGAGTCCCTGCCCGAGTCATCTCCAGCTTCGCTGGAGTCGTCACCGGCCTCGCGGGGCGTGGCCGTAGGCAAGTCGACATTGGCGGTGGGATCCGGCTTCATATCTGAGCCGTCCTTGTCCATGATTTGGGAGATCAGCTTGGACTTCTGAAGTCCATTGGTCTCGATACCTACCGCGGAGGCGATCTCCCGCAATTCGGTGATCGACTTCTCCTGCAATTGAGCTCTCGTGGTCATGTGAACCCTTGGTGGCGTACCCCAACCCGATGTGATCGGTGTGCCCGAACCGGCGCAGCGAATCCGCGGGGTGGGACTGAATCCCGGCGGACGGAGACTCCGCCGGTGAAGGCATCTTACCCCAGGTCACCCGCCAGCACAAAGCACCTGTCGATTTCCTCCTGTGGGACGGCTGACTCGACAGGTTCGACCGGTGCTCCCCCCCACCCCACAGCCTTTGGCTGCGGGACCCCCGTCCCCCTGACCGCGAAAGCTGACGTGACAGGCCAACCCCCCCCTGCCTCCCGCCTTCGCTTCGCTCCGGCGGCAGGAACCTTCCCCCTGGCTTTGGCCAGGGGGACAAAGGCGGAAGCATGTCGGCCGACCATCAACAGAGCGCCCCCGGCAGGACTCGAACCTGCGCACCTGGTTCCGGAGACCAGTGCTCTATCCCCTGAGCTACGGGGGCGGGCTGGGACGACATGGTACCGGACTACCGTTTCCAGCCCATGCGTGTCGGAATCGGAATTCTGGGCGGCGGCGTGGTCGGTGGCAGCCTGGCTCACAAGCTGCTCAGCGAGCACGACAGCATTCGCTCCAAGACCGGCCTGGACCTGGAGCTGGTCCGGGTGGCGGTGCGCGACCTCGACAAGGCCCGCCTGTTTCCGGCCGAGTTCACCACCGACAAGCCTGAAGAGGTGGTCGCGGATCCCGGGGTCCATCTGGTCGTGGAGCTGATGGGGGGCGTGGAGCCGGCCCATTCGTTGATCACGTCTGCGCTGGAGGCGGGGAAGCCGGTGGTGACGGCCAACAAACAGCTGGTCGCCGCCGAAGGGCCTGCCCTGTTCGATCTGGCTGCCGCCAAGGGCGTCTCGATCCTCTTCGAGGCCGCGGTCGGGGGTGGCATTCCAATCATCCGGCCTCTCTCCGAATCCCTGGCCGGGGAACGCCTCACTTCGGTGATGGGGATCGTCAACGGGACCACCAACTACATCCTGACCAGGATGTACGAGGAGGGATCGGATTATGGCGAGGTGCTGGCCGAGGCTCAGCGCCTCGGGTTCGCCGAGGCCGACCCCAGCTCCGATGTCTCCGGAGCCGACGCCGCCGCCAAGGCCGCCATCCTGGCCGGATTGGCCTTCGGGGTGTGGGTCGACGTCGACCGGGTTCATCTCGAGGGTATCGAGGGGCTCTCGGCGGAGGACTTCGCATTCGCCCGCAGGCTGGGTTACGTGGTGAAGCTGCTGGGGATCGCCGATCGGGTCGCTGGCGGCGTCAGTGTCCGCGTTCATCCTTCGATGATTCCCACCAACCATCCACTGGCGTCGATCCGGGGCGCCAACAACGCCATCTTCATCCAGGGCCCCTCCATCGGACAGCTCCTCTTCTCTGGTCCCGGCGCCGGGGGCGAGCCGACCGCCACGGCCGTCTTGGGCGACGTCGTCACAGCCGCGCGGGAGCTCCTCGCAAATGCCCCGGTGGCACCCCGGGTCCGGTTCGGCGCTGGAGACCTGGTCGATTTCGGCGTCGTCGACACGGAGCAGTACGTGAGGCTGGAGGTGGAGGACTCGCCCGGCGTATTGGCGGCCATCGCCGGCACTTTCGGCGACGCCGGCGTCTCGATCCGCTCCGTGTGGCAGGAGGGTCGGGGCGAGGGAGCCACCCTGCTCCTCATCACCCACCGGGCGGCAGAGTCGGCCCATCGCAAGGCCCTGGACCGTCTGGAGAGCCTGGACGTCGTGCGTCAGATAGCCGCCACCATCCGTGTGGTGGGCGAATCGGCCTGATGCAGTATCGGTCCACGCGCGGGGGTGCCCGAGAGAAGGGCTTCGCCGACGTGCTCATCGAAGGTCTGGCACCCGATGGCGGACTGTACGTGCCCGACTCGGTGCCCGCGCCTCCGATCACGGGCGGAACCTACGCCCTGGTGGCCTCGACCATGATGCGGCCCTTCATCGAGCCCGACCCCCTGGAAGCGCAGATCGAAGACATGGCGGTGGAGGTGTTCGCCGGGTTCCGTCATCCCCAGGTCGCGCCGATCCGCCACGTGGAGGGAAACCTCCACATCATGGAGCTCTTCTGGGGACCCACACTCTCCTTCAAGGACTACGCCCTGCAGATGGTGGGAGCGCTCTTCGACCGGGTCCTGGCCCGCACCGGCCGGCGCATCCTGGTGCTCGGCGCCACGTCAGGCGACACGGGCTCTGCGGCGATCGAGGCCTGCCGGGGCAGGCCCGGCATCGAGATCGTGATCCTCTTCCCCGATGGAGCGGTGTCGGAGGTGCAACGGCGCCAGATGACGACGGTGACCGACCCCAACGTCCATTCCGTGGCGGTGAAGGGGACGTTCGATGACTGCCAGCGCCTGGTCAAAATGGCCTTTCTCCGGACTGCCTTTCCCCTGGCAGCGATCAACTCGATCAACTGGGGGCGAATCATGGCCCAGACTTCCTATTACGCGTATGCGTCGACCCGCTTCGAGGACCCGGTCGATTTCGTGGTGCCGACCGGCAACTTCGGCAACGTCCTCTCCGGGCACATCGCCCGCCGCATGGGCGCCAACGTGGGCCGGCTCACGGTCGCCAACAACGCCAACCGAGGACTGACCGATTTGATCGCTACGGGTCGGCTTCGGGTCAGCCCGGTGACCGCCACGCATGCGCCGGCCATGGACATCCAGATTCCCTCCAATCTCGAGCGGTATCTATACGAGGTGGCGGGCGAGGACCCGGAAGCGGTGGTGAAGCTGGAGGAGCGGCTGAGTCGGACCGGAGAGCTCGAGCTTCCCGCCGCTGCCAGAGAGCGCCTCCAGCGCGACTTCTCCGCCGAATGGCGCTCCGATGAGGAAATCGTCGACGCCATCGGCCGTCTCTACGAGGAAACCGGGATCATCGCCGACCCGCACACCGCCGTGGCGTGGAGTGTGGCCTCAAAGCATCCCGCCGACCGTCCCACCGTGGTGATCGGCACGGCGCACCCCGCCAAATTCGCCGCCGTCGTGAAAAAGGCCATCGGCACAGTGCCCGAGCTCCCCGGCGACGTGGCCGGCATCGAGGACCTCCCCGAGCGCCTCAGCCATATCGGAGCCGAGATGGATGACCTCCTGGACCTTCTGGCAGGAGTGTGGAGCTAGCCGCTCTCCAGCCAGCCACCATGAGAGCGCGAAAGTCCATAGACTGACGGCATGCCCCGCAGCATCTGGAAAGGCGCCATCAGCTTTGGCCTGGTCTCGATCCCGGTCGGCCTATACACGGCCACCGAGAACCGAAGCCCCAGCTTCAAGCAGCTTCGCAAGCAAGACCACTCTCCCATCCGCTACAGACGGGTGGCCGAGTCAGACGGCAAAGAAGCCCAGTGGGAGGACATCGTTCGCGGCTACGAGTTCGAGAAGGGCCGCTACGTGGTTTTCACGGACGAGGAGTTGGAGGCGGCCAGCCCCGGCGGAGGCAGCCGGCTGGTCGACGTAATCCAGTTCGTCGACGCCGACGAGATCGACCCGATGATGTACCAGAAGTCCTATTACCTGGCGCCCGACAAGACCGGGCTGAAGGCCTACCGCATCTTCGCCAAGGCCATGGAAGAGCGAGACGTGGTTGCCGTTGCCAAAGTGGCGATCAGGGAAAAGCAGCACCTCGCCACCATCCGCGCCAAGGATGGCGTGATCATCATGGAGACGATGTTCTGGCCCGACGAGATCAGGGCGGCGGACTTCGAGGAGTTGGAGGGGGAGGTCGAGATCCGGGACGAGGAGGTCGGCATGGCCGAGAGCCTGATCGACAACCTGACCCGGCCATTCAAGGCCGAGGAGTACGTCGACACCACCCGGGAGGCCATCGAGGAGGCAGCGGCTCGCAAGGTGGCCGGTGAAGAGATCGTGGCGCCCGAATCGCCCGAGCCCACGAAGGTGGTCGATCTGCTGGAGGCGCTCAAGGCCTCGGTCGAAGCGACGAAGAGCCAGAAGTCGGCCTAGGACGGGCCGACGGCGGAGACCGGAAGATCAATCGGACAGTCCAGGAGGGGCCTCTGCCTCCCACGTCACCTCGGTCCAGGGCTCGGTTTCGACGCCCTTGAACACCGGGGCACGCAGCCGGCGATCACGAGTCCACTCCCGGTATTCGATGGCGATGACCAGGGCCGGCGCCGTCCAATGCGCTCGGGCCGGGACTGCGGATGGGTCGCCGAAGGGAGAAATCGGACGCTCCAGGGTGTGGAGGGCATTGGCGATTGGCCCCAGCTGCGAGTCCGAGAACCCAGATCCGACGGCGCCGATGTACCGGAGTCTGTCGTCCCCCGCCACGAGACCCATGAGAAGGGAACCGAACGTGGAGGCCCGGCCTCCCTGACCGGGCAACCACCCTCCCACCACCGCCCGCATCCGTTTGCGATACGCGATCTTGCGCCAGTCGGGAGAACGCCTCCCCGGCGTGTAGAGGCTGCCCGAGCGCTTGGCCATCATGCCCTCCAGGCCCTGGGCGACGATCGCATCGAACAACGCCACCCCATCACCCTTCACCGGTTCGGCGGTTACCACTTGTGAGGGCAGATCGGCCTCGGCCAGCAGAGACCGGCGCTCCTCCAACGGGCGATCGAAGAGGGGACCGGCCGGGGTCTCCAGCACGTCGAAGACGACGTAGCCGGCCGGCTCGCCCGCCTGGAGCAGCGAGAAGTCCGGGCGACCGGACTCGTCGAAGACCACCACCTCACCATCCAGGACCCAACCTGCCGGGAGCTCGAGGTCGGCGATCTCGGGGAATCGGGTGGATAGGTCGAGACCTCTTCTGCTCCTCAGCCGCAGCTCGCTCTGGCGATGGTCGGCCAGGCAGCGGTAACCGTCCCACTTGAGCTCGAACCACCAGTCATCGTCGTCGAAGGCATCCGGCCACGGGGTGGCCAGCATGGGAAGGTACGTCGCGGTCACACTTGCATTCTCGAAACGGGCTCAGGCCGGCCAGGAGTCGGTTGGATGGTGACTTCCCTCAGATCGGCGGCCAGGCGCGTCGGGCGCTAGGTCTGGATTCCGCATGGCTCAACCGGCTCCTAGCTCTTCTCGCGCCAGCCGGTTCACCAGGGCACCGTCCAGGTCGTCGCGCGTCTTCATCAACGCCCCCACCACGCGGCCGACCGCTTTGGGATCCTTCCACACTCGCATGTCCTCGATCGTCTGGCGCACCAGTTTGGTGGTCTCGGCCACGCCGAGCTTGCTCGGAAGCCAGCGAGACAGATAGTCGACCTCGAACGACAGCTTGTCGGCCATCGCCTCGCCCCGCTCTCCCAGCTCTCGGTATTCGTCACGCGCCTTGGCCATCTTCTTCACGTAGGCGGCGATGACCACCTCGTAGACGTCGTCGGTTGCGTCGCCCACACCGGGCTGGCTGGTCACGTTCCTGACCTCGGTCTCGACCTGGCGAATCGCATCCCGACGCAGCGGATCTTGGGACTTCATGGCGTCTCGGAGCTCGGCAGTCAATTCTTCTTTGATACTCATGGTCCCTCCTCCCGGAAGGCTGCTGTCATCATCTCAGGATGGTCGGAAATGATCGCCGCGATACCCCAATGCGACAACTCACGGGCTCGGTCGGGGTCGTTCACGGTCCAGGCCAAGACGGCCACTCCCGCCTCTCGTGCATCGTCGCAGCAACCCCGGTCCAGCACGGAGTAGTGCGCGGCGATTCCCTCATGGCCCTGCTCCCGGCAGTGGCGCAACCCGTCCTCGAAGGAACCCCCTTCCCCGATGATGATCCCCGTGGCGAACCCCGTCGCCCGACTCCGCACAAGGTCCACATCCGGCCAGTAGAAGCTGGTCACGATGTCGCCCGGCCGGGCCCGGGCTGCAACTAGCAGGGCGAGCCTGCCGTCGGGATCGAACCCGGGCTGGCCGGGAAGGTTCTTCACCTCCAGATCCACTCGACCCGGTATCGCCAGCAGTTCGTCGAGCAGACAGGGGCGATGACCGGAGCCCAGATCGAGGCGGGCCAGCTCCGGCCAGTTGGAATCGGCAACCACCATGCCACCCAGTCGAGGATCGTGAGCCAGGATCAGGCGGCCGTCCTTGCTGATGCGAACATCCGTCTCGACCGCACCGTCGGCCTCCAATCCGAGCATCAATCCGGCCAGGGTGTTGTCGGGGTGGCGATCGGGAGAGCCGCGATGGCCCACCACCATTGCCTGGGTGAGATCGGAACGGAAAAACCCCTCAGAATCCATTGCAGAGCGGGTCGGGGCGGAGTAGCGTTCCTTCGACCGGCCAATACGAATTGTATCGGCCACCGGGTGACCTTGTGAAATGGTTCACAAGGAATCGATTGACAGCGTCGCCCATCAAATCGCCCCATCCAACTTCTGAATTACCCACCGTCCCACGCCGGCCTCGACTGATCACCTGTGCGAGCCCGGGCCTGATACCGGAGGATGCCATGGTCACAACCGTATTCGATTCCCTCACAGTCCCCACCACCATGGACTGGCAGGAGCTCGGCGCCTGCCGCGACACCGATCCCGCCCTCTTCTTTCCCATCGGCACCACCGGCACCGCCGTACAGCAGATCTCGCGGGCCGTCGCCATCTGCGGCGCCTGCCCGGTCCAGGAGACGTGTCTCCAGTACGCCCTCGAGTCCAATCAGGAGTCGGGAGTGTGGGGCGGGTACGCCGAGGACGATCGGCGGCGGCTCCGCAAGAGGTGGCTGGCAGAGCGCCGGCGACGCTGAGCCCGCTCAGTCCCCCGGCGCAAAGCCGATCGTGTGGGCATTCTTCTCTGACTCGATCTCGACGAACGCTATCCTCGAGCCCGGCACACCCACGGTCCTCTTCTTCGAGTCGGTGAACCACGCCATCGGGTGAGAGGAGGAAACCGCCTCCTCGACCTCCAGCCTGAACTGGGCGGGATCCTCGATCTCGATCTCTATGACCTTGCTGCTCTCGGCGACACCGATCCTGGCCTTCATCGCCATTTACTCCTGTTCCGTAGGTGGGCAACAGCCAACTGTAGACCCTCTCCGGCACACCCCTTCCATGTGCCGGAGACCCCGGGTAGGTTCGGAGACATGCGTCGACCACTCCGCCAGGGCCTGGTGAGCGTGACGGTCCTCGGCATCGGGGCTTGGATGCTGTTCCGCCTGGGGAATCTGCCGTGGCTCCGCATCGACTGGAGCGACCCGAGCGCCTGGTTGGCCCGGGCCGAGGCCGACCAAGCCCTGGCGGCCGTGGCCCGCCTGACCGGTCTTGCCCTGGCCGGATGGGTGGGAGTCACCTCCCTGGTCTACCTGATCGCACGCCTGGCCGGGGTTCGGCCGGCCTCGATCAGCTGGCTGTCGATTGGGCCGATCAGACGGGCCGTAGACGCCTTGCTGGCCGGCTCCCTCCTGCTCGGGACGGTCGCTCCGTCCCTCCCGGCCGGCGCCGGCTTGGCCGAGGACACCACCACCTCGCCCCCCGTCGAGATCGTGCTACCTGAGTACATCCCCTTCCCGGCCGGGGAGGTATACCCCCTCCCCGCCGACGGCGAGCCCACCACCACAGCTCCAACCGAGTCGCTAGGCGACCTCCCCACACCCATTGCCACGCGCCCGCCTGCGACCAGCCCGGAGCCACAGCCGCACGGCGAGTCCGCCACAGTCGTGGTTGAGTCCGGCGACAACCTGTGGACACTGGCGGCCCGACACCTCGAACATTCGGGACACCGAGCGGAATCGGCGGAGGAGATCGCGCCCTACTGGATGATGGTGGTGGAGGCCAATCGGGATCGGATCCGCTCCGGAGATCCCGACCTCATCTACCCGGGTGAGGAGATACTGCTTCCCCGGATCAGCCCAGAAAGCTGAGGCGGACCCGCCGCTGCGGGTTGTCGACGTTGGTGTCGACCAGAACGATCGATTGCCAGGTTCCGAGCGCCGGCGAGCCGTCGACCACAGGAACGGTCATCGACGGGGCCACCAGGGCGGGCAGAACATGGTCCCGCCCGTGGCCGGGCGACCCGTGAGAGTGGCGCCAAGGATGGTCCGGCGGCAGGAGCTCATCGAGGATCGACATCAGGTCACGGTCCGAGCCTGCCCCCATCTCGATGATGGCCACGCCGGCGGTGGCGTGGGGAGCGAAGATGTTGACGAGCCCGTCACCCCGGCCCCGGCAGAACTCGCTCACTTCCGAGGTCAGGTCGAACACGCCTGCAGTGCGGCCCGTCGTCAGCTCGACGACCTTGGTCTCCATCACGGTCGAGAGTGCCCCGCCGCACATCGTCTGCCGGGCGAGGTCGCCAGACAGGGCACTATGCGTTGTCGCCCAGGAAGATCTCCGAGACCGAGCTGTCCATGAAGATGGCCTGAAGGGCCTCCGCCACGATCGGAGCAATCGACAGCACCTTGACCGATTCCAGTGCGGCCACGTCTTCGGAGACGGGCAGGGTATTGGTGACGATCACCTCATCGATCGGGGCGTTCTTGATCCGATCCAGGGCGGGACCCGACATGATGGCGTGGGTGGCGGCGATCCGAACCGATATGGCTCCGGCCGCCCGGGCCATCTCGGCCGCATTGCACACGGTTCCGGCCGTGTCGATCATGTCGTCGACGATCACCACATGGCGGCCGCTCACGTCGCCGGAGATGTCGAGGGCCTCGCTGACGTTGTGAAGCTCGGCCTCGCGCCTCTTGTAGACGAAGGCGACCGAGGCGTCCAGCCGCCTGGCGAACTTCTCGGCGCGTTTCACACCGCCGGCATCGGGGGAAACGATCACCGGGTGCTCCGTGATCCGCTCCCGCAGGTAGTCCGTGATGATGGGGAGGGCAGTCAGGTGGTCGAACGGCTTGGTGATGAAACCCTGCAGCTGGCCCGTGTGCAGGTCGACGGAGACGAGGCGATCGGCGCCCGCGGTCATGAACAGGTCACCCATGAGACGGGCGGAGATCGGCTCGCGAGGAAGCACCTTCTTGTCCTGACGGGCATATCCGTAGTAGGGCATGACGGCCGTTATGCGACGGGCGGATGCGCGCCTGAGCGCGTCGATCGTGAGCAGCTGCTCCATGATGTGCTCGTTGATCGGGTGGCAGTGGCTCTGAAGAACGAAGCAGTCCGCTCCACGCACCGATTGAGTGGGCCGGACGTAGATCTCGCCGTTGGCGAACACGGAATGCTCCAGCTTGCCGAGGGGGGCGCCGAGCAGATCGGCCACTTCGGTGGCCAAACCGGGGTTGGCGCTACCTGTGAACAGCAGCAGGCGGCTTCGTGACACGATGTCCATCAGGGGCCTTCCCGGGCTTCTCGTTGGCGCTGGGCGCGCCGTTCAGCGTAGCCCGGCACCTGTCTCTGCGGCGAACGCTCCACCGCCAGGGCTCCCGGGTCGACGTCCTCGGTGATCACCGATCCAGCTCCGGTCACGGCCCCGTCTCCCACGGTCACCGGAGCCACCAACATGGTGTCCGAGCCTATGAAGGCGCCCTCGCCGATCACCGTGCGGTGCTTGCTTATCCCGTCGTAGTTGCAGGTGATCGTGCCGGCGCCCACGTTCGCTCCCCGGCCGATCTGGGCGTCCCCCATGTAGGAGAGATGGGGGACCTTGGCTCCCTCGCCAACCGTCGTGTTCTTGGTCTCGACGAACGTCCCCGCCTTGGCTCCCCTCTCGAGAACGGTCCCGGGGCGCAGTGAGGCATACGGGCCGACGTTGGCGCCGGGGCCGATCCGGGCACTCCGGACCGCCGAATACCAAACCCTGGCGTCGGAACCGACCACCGAATCGACGATGAACGTGTCCGGTCCCACGTTGGCACCCGACTCGACCGAGGTGGAGCCTTGCAGGTATGTCCCCGGATAGAGCACCACGCCCGGGGCCACCCGGGCGGTGGCGTCGACATAGGTCCGGGTCGGATCGAGCATCCACACGCCCTCTTCCATCAGCCTGCGGTTTATACGCCCTCTGCACACGGCCTCCACGTCGGCCAGCTGATCATGGGAATTGACCCCGACCACGTCGGCCGGGTCTACGGCGAAGGCTTCGATCCGCTCCCCGTCGGCGGCCATCAGGCCGATCACGTCGGTCAGATAGAGCTCTCCCTGCTCGTTGTCGTACCCGATCCGGCCCAGGGCCTTGGCGAGAAGTGCGGCGTCGAATCCGTACAGCCCCGCATTGCGCTCGGTGACGGCGGCCTGGTCGGGTGTGCAGTCTCTCTCCTCGACGATTCCCGTCACCCGACCCGAGGGATCACGAATGATTCGGCCGTACCCGTCCGGCCCCGGATCGACCGTGGCCATGACAACGGCCACGTCGGGGTCGCGTTGTGCCAGCCGTCGATAGACATCGGCAGGCACTAGAGGCATGTCTCCATACCCGATTACGACCGTCGACCCGTCCGGGAGCCCCCCAAGATGCTCCAGGGCAACCACTACAGCGTGACCGGTCCCATTCTGTGGCACTTGAACCACCTGCTCGATGTGGTCTTCCAGACCCTCCGAGACCCACTCGGATTGATGCCCGAGCACGACCGCGGTCTTCCCGATTCCGGCGTCCGACACTGCGCCCAGTACCCAGTCGAGGAGAGAACGGCCGGCGGCGGTGTGAAGCACCTTGGGATAATCGCACTTCATCCTGGTTCCCTTGCCGGCGGCGAGGATTACGGCGGTGGCTGGGCTTGTGGTGTCGGACACGATGGTCGGCCTTACCTCTGCTGTGTGGTCACTGTCGGGACTGGCTGGGGGGGCAGGACTCGAACCCGCTCTGACGGGACCAAAACCCGTAGTGCTACCTATTACACCACCCCCCAAAACTCGGAAGTGGGAGCCAGCAGTCTAGGGAATTCAGGCCTCCAGCCTAGATACTCCCCGCGGGCGCGGAGATGCCGCCCGGGCCGCTCGCACCGCGGGCACCGATCCGGCTGCATCGGAGGCCTCATCCAGGTCTACGAAGAAAGCGAAACATGCAGGCCCCGAGCCCGACATCGACACCGGCCTCTCCCAGCCTGCCGACAGGTCGGCCATCCAGTCGCCCAACTCGGGGCGGAGGGACAGCGCCGCCGCCAGCAAGTCGTTGCCTCCTTCCAGCCTGCTGCGCAAGACGGGGGGCAGGCGTGAATCGAGAATCGGCTCCCCACGAGGCTCGCCCATCCGATCCCATCGACCGTAGACCTCCTCGGTCGACAGTTGGAAAGGTGGAACGGCTATGGCAAGGGCGAACCCCCTCAACGGTGCCTGCGGGGTGATCACCTCTCCGTGCCCCTCCATCAGCGCCGTCCCTCCGGTGAGAAAAAAGGCCACGTCGGCGCCGGTGGCGGTGGCGGCGCGTTGCAGCTCCGCGTCCTGAACTCCCATCAGTTCGCCGATGGCCACCAGGGCGGCGGCTGCGTCTGAGGAGCCACCTCCGAGACCGGCCGCCACCACCACCTGCTTGAACAACGTGATGTCGAGCGGCGGTCGACCGGCCGCATCCATCTCGTCCAGGGCCCGCCAGATCAGGTTCTCGGGACCGACCGATAGGCCGGCTCCGGCCTCCCCCACGACCGTGAGCCGATCCTCCTCACTCGCTTCCATGCTGATGCGGTCACACCAGTCGACGGCCTGGATCAGCGAGCGCACCGGATGCAGCCCGCTCTCCTCCCGCGACCCCACCCTGAGATCGAGGTTGACCTTGGCAGGAGCCTCCAGCTCAGCCATGCCGGGCACTCCGGGCCAGGGCGAGGAATTGTCGCGGCTCGAGCTGTTCGGGTCGGGCGGTCGGCTCTATCCCGGCCCGGGCGAACACAGCCAGATCGCACCGTTCGGCCAGCGAACCCCTCAGCATCTTGCGCCGCCGGCCGAAAGCCATCCGGGCCAGCTCGAGACCCTCCTCGAGGTCTGCGGGCGCGGGCGTGCGGTCCAGGCGAAGGACCGTCGACTCCACTCTGGGGGCGGGTACGAACACCTGTGGAGGCACTTCGAAGCGACTATCGACTCTTGCCGTCAGGGAAACCACCACGGACGGCATGCCGTAGTCCGCAGAACCGGGGCTCGCCACCAGCCGATCGGCCACCTCCTTCTGCATCATCACCACCAGCGATTCCACGGCCGGGACCCGCCGCAGCACATCGAGGACGAGGGGGGTCCCGACGTTGTAGGGGAGGTTGGCCACCAGCTTCCAGGGTCCGCCCGCCAGGTCGGCGGCCAGGTCCACATGCATCACATCGGCCATTCGGAGATCGACTTCGAGTCCGGACAGGGCCTCCTCGAGGACGGGACCGAGCCGCTCGTCGAGCTCGTAGGCGACTACCCGAGCGCCGGTCCGCGCAAGAGCTGCGGTCAGGGCGCCGGTCCCTGCACCCACCTCCACCACCCGGTCACCCGGCTCCACTCCGGCCAGGGAGACCACCTTGTCGATGATGTTGGGATCTGCGAGGAAGTGCTGGCCATACGCCTTGCGGGGGCGGATCCCATGCCGGGACAGAAGATCGGTGATGACACGACGAGGTTGGCTCATCGAAAGACCCGCGTCGCGGTCCGGGACGTGTATCGAGCTGTCTCGGAGACGGACATGCCCCACACCTCGGCCAGGGCCCTTCCGGTATGAGCCACCCAGGCCGGCTCATTGGGCTCGCCCCGGTGCGGAGGTGGCGCCAGATAAGGCGTGTCGGTCTCGACCATCGCCCGGTCCGGGGGGACCTCAGCCGCCGCCAGCCTGATGGTCTCACCCGTCGCAAAGGCGAGGGGGCCCGCGAACGAGAACACCACGCCCAGGTCCAGGAAACGGCGGGTCCACCTGCGCCCGCCCGTCCAGCAGTGGAGGACGGCCCGCCCCCCGCATCCGGTCTCTTCCAGTAACTGGTGTACTTCCGCGAATGCATCCCGACAATGAACGATGACGGGCTTGTCAAGTGACGCGGCCAGCTCGAGCTGTAGCCGGAACGCCTCCAGCTGGGTCGGCCGGGGCGAGAGATCACGATAGAAATCGAGCCCGGTCTCACCCACCGCGGCCGCGCCCGCCGCCAGCTCGGCGATCATCTCGCCTTCTTCCGGCCACCGCTCGGCCTCGTGGGGATGCAGACCCGCGCTCCACTCCATGAGATCGGGGTGTCGTCCGGCCAGCCGGCCGGCGGCCCTGGACGACTCGGCGTCGATGCCCGGGACCAGGAGCCAGTCCACATCGGCTGCCCGCCCGAGAAGGTCCGTGGTAGGCCGCTCGTCCAACTGGAGATGACAATGCGTGTCTACCCAGGTCATACGACCAAAGAGGCTACCGATCCCGGCGCCATCCCGGCTCTAGCCCGCACCAATGACGGGATGGCGGTAGGCTCGCCATCACCCGGAGACGCCTTGACGAGGGAAGCATGGACGCTGGCATCGCACGAAAGATCGACGACCTGGGACGGGTCGTCATCCCCGCCGAGACCCGGAGGTTGTTCAACATCCGGGAGGGAGATCACATCCTGATCTCGGTCGATGGTCCCCACATCGTGATGCGCAAGATGACCAGCACCTGCACCTTCTGTGGCGCTGAGGAACACGTTCAGGATTTCAAGGGCAAGGGCGTGTGCTCTTCCTGTCGCAAGCAGCTCAACGACTGACGACTCCTGGATCGCAAGCCCCATCGATTTCGCCCGTGAGACTCTGCGCCCGACCCGACTCAGGACACCAGCTTCTCGTAGATGGCCCGCCGCCCCACACCGGTTTGGGCGGCCGCCTCCCGGGCTGCCTGAGACGGAGTCATTCCCTCCTCCACCAGCCGCTTCGCCTGCCGCACCGCTTCGTCCAGATCGAGTGCGGGCGGCGGTCCGCCCGAGACGACGAGGGTGAACTCACCCCGTGGTTCCTCCGAGGACCAGCGCCGCATCGCCTCCGACACGGTTCCCCACCACAGCTCCTCATGCAGCTTGGTGAGCTCGCGGCCGACACATAGCAACCGGTCGGCGCCGCAAGCCCGTTCCATGTCCGAGAGATCATCCCGGAAGCGATGAGGGCTGGAGAACAGAACCGAAGGCCGCTCGTCGGCGGCGACCGACGTCAGTTGTGCACGCCGGCGGGCCCCCTTGCGCTCCAGGAAACCCACGAACACGAATGGGCCCTCCACGAGGCCCGAGCCGGCCACGGCTGCGGTGACGGCCGAGGGGCCGGGGACGACGATCACCTCGGCGTTGCAACCACGAGCCACCTCAACGGCCGTCTTGCCCGGATCCGATATGGCCGGCATGCCCGCGTCGGTGATCAGCGCTATTCGCTTGCCGTCCTCCAGGTCCTTTGCCAGCTCAGGGGCTCTGTGTCTCTCGTTTCCGACGAAGAAGGAACGCAGGGGAACCGAAACCCCCAGAGCGTTCATCAGCTTCCCCGACCGGCGGGTGTCCTCGGCGTACACGACGTCCACAGAGGCGAGAGTCTCGATCAGACGCGGCGAGGCATCACCCAGATTCCCGATGGGGGTGGCGCAGATGTAGAGCTTTCCCGGCATCGAGGTCAGCTTCGCCGGGCCCGGGCCCGAAGGTCAAACGATCTCCCACCCGGGGAGGCGTCATCTCGACGGGAAGCTCCAGCACCCACCGTGCTCCGGCGAGAAGGAGAATCCGTCGTGGCTGGAGCACGCGGACCGAGATCACGGTTCCCGCCCCGTCGAGGCCGACCACCCGGAGCGGCCGGCGCAGCCAGAACCCGTGCACCGATCGCGTGCGGATGAGGAGAGGCGCCGGGCGCCGGGCCATCAGGCCCCGCCAACGCTGACCAAATCCACGCGCCACACGAAGGCCGTCCAGGCTGTATCCGTGTCGGCCCCGAGCCCGCATCCCTTCAACCTATCTCCAGACCCGCCGGTCGGGAAGGGTCTCAACCTCCGCCGGTGGTGGCGGTCGTGTCGCCGGTCGGGGAGGCCGGCACCGCCTGGGCCACCGCGCTGAGGAATGCGTCCTCCGCGGAAGCCGCCACGAAATAGACGTCGGAGCCGTCCGTCCGGACCCACGCGTGGTCGTTGCCCTCGTAGGCCGTGCCCCCCTCCAGGTCGTGGCCCGTGCCCGCGTCCATGGCGGCGGCGACATAGTCCTCCAGAGCCGCGGCCATCTCGCCCGCATCGTCCTCGGTGTCACCCTGATAGTGGAGTGCCAAAGCCGCATCGGTGCCGTCGAAGAGCAGGTCGTAGGTGTCTCCACCCCACCCCCGGGAGGCAGAATCAGACTCGGTCGGGTCCAGGAACTGGTTGAACATCAGCGAGAACCCGAGCTCACCCCACGTTGAGCGATAGGCCAGATCGTACCCGTCGATGGTCACGTTCTCGGGCGGAAGCGAGACGGGGACCTCGTCGGGGTAGTTGGACGGGTCGATGATCTGCTCGGTGGAGGCGGGTGGGTTCTCGTAGGCGGAGGCGACCGCGTCGAATCCACCCTGGTCGTGAAGGCGGTTGGCGAAGATGAAGCCCGAGTCGTAGGGGAAGACCAGGGCGTCCTGGATGAACTTGGGGGCCGACTGGAACACGTCGGTGGAGGCCGAGAAGGCATCGGCGAAGAACTCCCCCTGCTGCTCGGGTGACAGGGCCTGAATGTAGAGGAATTCGGCCAGGACGGCGTCCCCTTCGATCAGTGCCTGATAGGCGGAGGATTGGTCGAAATGGTCCTGGTCGATCATCGACGTGTACAGCTGGTGGAAGCCGTAGTACTGATCGGTCAGTGCATGAGTCAGTTCATGGATGAGGGTGGCCTGCTGGGTGGGCGTAAAACCCTCCTCCGAGATGGGCACCACCAACTCCTTGGCATCGCCGTCGTAATAGCCGGCGACCTGCTCGGAGTAGAGGTCCGAATAGAGAGAAGTCAGGTCGGTGTCGCTGGTGATCAAGCCCAGGAGGCGGTAGAGCGCCTGATCGGCCGGCACATCGGCCAGGTCCTCGGTGAGCTGGTCCCGGACTCTTCGGGCCAGCTCATCGCTGCTGACGACGGTGACCGTGGGAGGCTCCTGGAACTGAAGGCCCCTCACCTGCTCGGTCTGAGCGATGAGATCCGCCAGCTGAGCTCGAACCTCTTCGGGCAGGTTCTCGGTTCCGGCCGGAAGGGTGGTGATGGTCGTCGTGGGGGGCGGAACGGTGGTGACCGCAGCGGAGGTCGGGGGCGTGGATGAAGCTACCGAGCCTGTGGTGGTCTCGGCACCACCACCGACGGTGCAGGCGGATAACAAAGCGAACGCGACCGTTGCGACGGCCCAGCGGCGGGTGAGCATGAAAACGTGAGACTACCGAAGCCCGGCCGATACTCCAGGCCTCGATCCGCCGCCGGGGCGTGGCCCCGTCCGGTCTTCTTTACCAATTCCTAACCATGGCTTTCCACGCGGTTTAAGCCCCATCCCGTAGTTTGACCACCGTGCCTCAGACACCCACGCTTCGATTCCAGTCGCCCCGCACGCCTCGGTATACCGGAACGATCCTCATTCCGCTGCGCGCCTTCCTGGGCGTGACCTTCCTCTATGCCGGGCTCCAGAAGTTCGCCGATCCATCCTTCCTCTCCTCCTCCGATCCGGGTTCTATCGGTGCCCAGATCCAAGCTGCCGTTCGCACCAGCCCTATCGCGGGCTTGCTGGGATCCGTCGCCCACTTCGCCACACCGATCGGCCTGCTGATCGCGCTCGGTGAGATTGCGGTGGGCATCGGTGCCCTGCTCGGGCTATGGACCCGAATCGCCGCCCTGGGGGGCATGCTGCTGTCTCTGGGTTTCCTGCTGGCCGTGAGCTGGCACACCCAGCCCTACTACCTCGGACCCGACATCATCTCCCTGTTCGCCTGGACCCCGCTCGCCATCGCCGGCGACGGAGGCGTCCTCTCCATCGACGCCTACCTGAATCAACGCGTCGCCCACCAGTCACACGAGACCGGGCCCGATCTGGCCCGTCGCCAGTTGCTGGCCCGGGGAGCGGCCACCGCCATGGTCACGGCGTTCGCGCTGGTCGGCGGCGGGCTCACGGCGGCCGCCGGGCGCCTGTTCTCCTCCGGCACGACCGCGTCCGGCTCGTCCACCCAGGCCATGGGCGCCCCCTCCAGCAGCCCGGCCACGACGCTTCGCTCGACGACCAGCACCAGTCCCACCACCAGCGCCACCTCCCCCACGACCACACCATCCACCCAGACCACGCCGACGACCAGCCCTTCGACGACCAGCCCTTCGACGACCAGCCCTCCGACGACCAGCCCTCCGACGACCAGCCCTCCGACGACCACCGGCTCCCCCACCGGCAAGGGAGTGGCGCTGGCGCCCGCCGACAAGCTCCAGGTGGGCCAGGCCGGGTACTTCACAGATCCCGCCACCGGGACTCCGGCCATCCTGGTCCGGGTGTCCCAGGACCAGTTCAGCGCCCATAGCGCCCTCTGCACCCATGCCGGTTGCATGGTCAACTACTCGGGCAGCACGCTGGCCTGCCCGTGCCACGGAGCGGCCTTCGACCCGGCCACCGGCCAGGTGTTACGCGGTCCTGCTCGTCGTCCCCTGCCCGAGATATCCGTGCAGCTTGGATCCGACGGCGAGATCTACGTCGACACCTGAACCGACTGAGTCACGAAGCCAGGGCGCCGGCGAACACCTGCCAAGCCAGGGCCGACTTGGCAACCAAGCTCAGGAGCACGTAGGTCGACTCCCCGAATTGATAGTCAGCCCAGCGTCCCACCTGTCGGTACTGCAGGACCATGACGATGGCGAAACAATTGAAGAACACGAACAGGGAGAAGAAGATCCCGTACACGAATCCGGGAGGGCTGGCCGCTACTCCCGGACTCACCAGGTAGATGGCGATGGCGATCCAGGGTATGGCCCCAGCCAGGACGCCAAACCAGTAGGGGAGCCAGCCGACCGACCGCCCCGGCGTTTCGTACTTCTCCTGTAGCAAGCCGAACAAGACCATCGAGGCGTTCACACCGGCCAGAGCCAGCAACGCAGCGATGTCGGCGATGCCCACCAGCATGGCGATGAGGACGACCATCACCGACGAAGACAACGAGTACTCGATCCAGCGGGCGTAATTGCGCTGTCGAGCGAGGTTCCTCCGGTACCACTGATATATGCCCGGCGCAGCGATCAAGAAGTGGGCCGCCGCCGACAGAAACAGAAAGACGGCCACGCCCCAGGCGAGGCTCACCTCGAACATCGGCTGCACCTCGGGGGACGCCGACCCTGGCGGGCCCGTCATGAACGTGCCTACCACCGGAAGCGCGAAGCCGTTGCTGAGAGCGACGACTACCAGTCCCTGGAGCGCATGCAGACCTCCCATCATCAGGTTGTATGGGCGGAGCCGATCTCGCCTACCCGTCTTCGTGTGCGTGGAGTCAGAAACAGTCATGCCCCCTATTCGTAGCACCGCTGCAAGACGGATGTCCGGACTCGATAGCCAGACCAAGAAATCCTAGGAGTCTGTTGGATAATGCCGTTGCTCGGATTGGCGGCCAGGCGCGCCAACCGCAAGGCCGAGGTCTCGCCACTACTTGTATCGGAATGGCGGGGCCGAGAACGCAGCGGGTGGCGATGCATGGTCGTCAAGACGGGTGACATGCATTGTTCAACGGGCTCCTAAGAGTCTTCCGCTTCCAGCGCCTCGTCGAGCACGGTTAGGGCTGTGGGGAAACCCCCGTCCAGGTGGGAACGAACGGCCGCGACGACGCTTCCTTGAGCTTCGAGTCCATGGGCGGCCAGCGTGTCGCGCTGCCAGCGGAGCGTATCCACCAACGGATCCGGATCCTCCACCAGCATGGCACCCTCCACGGCGCCCAACAGCACCTTCAACTGACTCAGGAGTAGGCCGCCGTCTCCATTGGACACCGCCTGGACCACATCCGAATAAGAACCGGCCAGCACCATCGGTCGGCTGCGTGACAACGCCTCCAGATCGCCTGAAGGACCGTGGGCCTGCGACTCAGCCAGAATCGGATCCGGATTCCAGCTCTCGAACACCGCTGCCACATCACGTGGGGAAGCCACCCAGGCATCGGCTCCCAGGGTCGATGCCCAGCGTCCAACCTCTCCAAACGCCCGCCCACCAACGATGACCGGCACGCCGACTTCGTGACTGGCCCTGATGGCCGCGCGCGCCGCCGGCAGGTGCATCGCCATCGCAGCCGACAGCAGAACAACGGCGGGACGCTCCTCGGCCAGATACTCCTTCAGGTCCGGAGCCGGAACGCTGGCGCCGAGAAATGTGGTCCGATAGCCCAGAAAGAGCAGGTGAGCGGCCGCCGCCCGGGCGGGAAGTGAATGGGCGTCTCCATCGACCGTCGCCGCCACGATGTGCAGCCCGTCGTCGGGTTGGTCGAAGGAACCGGCCAACAGCGACACGACCGTCTCCAAGGCGGCCGTGGCGGCGTGTTCCTGGGAGATCAAGTAGTCGCCCTGTTGCCACCTCTGGCCGATATGCGCTGCGGTAGGGATCAGCAGGTCGAACAGGACGGTCTCGAGGGGTATCCCTTCGTCGAGAAGCCCGGACACGATGTAGTACAGAGTGCCTGTATCGCCTGCAGTGGCTGTCGAGGTCACCGCCAGCTGGGCCTGAGAGATTCTCTGGGATTCCATGCGTGACCTCACGCTATTTGCCGGACACCGGCGACGAGGATACCCGGAGCCGAAAACACCCGGTGGGGGCCTTTCTCTATCATCAGCGGTGGATGCCCTGCCGGATCGATCCTTGAGCGACGCCAACCGCCGCGATGCGGATTTGGCCGCAGGCGTCGCCCAACAGGACAGGGAGGCGTTCGACGCCCTGTTCGGGGACTTCTCCGGTCCCGTGCGCTCCATCGCTCGGCGGGTGCTGCGAGACCAGACCCTGGCCGAAGATGTGGTTCAGGACACGTTCTTCGCCTTCTGGAACGACCCCGGGCGCTACGACGCTTCCAAGGGCTCCCTGCGCACCTTCCTGCTCAGCATCGCCCACAAGAAGGCCGTGGACATCGTCCGTTCCGAGACTGCCCGCACCAGACGCGAGCAGCGGCCCCCGGATCCGGTCCACATCGACGTGGAGGGGGAAGCCCTCAGTCGCCAGCTGTCCGAAACGGTTCGTGCCGCGCTCGACGAACTTCCCGACGGCGAGCGCCAGGCCATCACCCTGGCCTATTTCGGCGGCCTCAGCTACGTGGAGGTTGCGGCTCGCCTGGGAGCACCCGAGGGGACCATCAAGAGCCGGATCCGCAGCGGCATGAAGAGGCTTTCCCGTTCTCTGGCCACACTGGCCGGACATGGCGGTTGAGCACGAGCCCGCCCGATACCGATGCTCATGGCCCTCGAGCCGTGTCATGAGATCGCTCGTCGCAGGTCGATCTCCGCACCGGTCATCTCGACCAGCGCTTGCCACAAGCGGTCCCGTTCATCCGGGCTCTCCCGGGTCGAGTCCGTTAGGTGGGTCGGTGCGGGCCTCCGGTCGAACCAGAACCCTCCAGTCGAGATCCCCGGCTCCGGCGCCGCCGCCGCCAGCCACACCATGGTGTCGGCCCCCTGCTCGGGAGTGCGGAGAAACGGGCGCATCAACTTGTCGAAGGTGGGGAGCGACTTCGAAACCCCGGGGGTGTTGGCCCAACCGGGATGCATGGCGTGGACCGCCACTCCGGAGCCCCTCAACCGATCGGCCCACATCTCGGTGAGGATCACCTGCCCTCGCTTGGTCCGGGCGTAGGCGGCGGTTCCGGTGTAGCGGCCTTTCTCGAACTGAAGGTCGTCTGGTCGAATCCGCTCCGTGTACATACCGCCCGAACTGACGTTGACGACACGGGCCGGGGCGGACTCGATCAGCCTCTCCGCCAGAAGGCCGGTGAGCAGGAACTGCCCGGCCAGGTTGGTGGCGAACGTCTCCTCCAGGCCCTCCCCGGTAAGGCGGCGATCGGCCAGTAGAACACCGACGTTGTTGATGAGGACGTCGATGTGGTCTTCTTTCTCCAAGAGCTGATCGGCCAGACGACGGACCTCCGACATCAGGCTGAGATCGGCCTGCAAGCCGGTCGCGCCGGCACCTAGCTCCGCTCTTGCCTCTTCCAGGTGACCGGGGCTCCGACCCACCACGACGACACGGGCGCCCAGGTCGACAAGGGCGCCGGCCGCCGCCAGGCCCAGACCGGACGTCCCGCCCGTGATGACGACGTTCTTGCCGGTCATGTCGGCCTGCAAGGGGCGAAACCGCCGGGAGTGAGCCAGATAACCGAGGTTGGTGAAGCCGGCGACGGCCAGTTTGGTGGTCATTTCAGCGCCTCCGCCAGGCCATCCAGCGCCCTCTTCCCGACACGACGTAGCACGGGTCGCAGCAACGGACCGAACCAGGCCATGACTCCCGAGAAGGTGAGGGTGGCCTGGTAGTCGATCAGTGTCTTCCCGGTCTCATCGCCGAATCGGATGTCGTCCACCGCGTGAAGACTGCCGCCCGTGCCGACCAGCACCACCCGCTCGTCGGGCACCAGCTGGGTGATCTCATAGATCATCTGGGTGGTGGTGAGACCCATCTTCACCGTGACCTCGAAGCGAGCCCCTTCGCTCAGGGGCCCCGAGTCGATCCGGGTCGATGACACCACGCCCGGGTCCCACTGGTCTATGTGGGCAAAGTCGGCCGTGTACTCGAAAACCTCATGTCTGGGACGGCTAACGAGGCGCTTCTCAGCCAAGCGGTGAACCCGCCCGACGGAGCCGGTTGGTGTGTGGGTGGTGTCATTCATCATGACCTCTATTCGGAGCCGAGGCTACGTCCGGATGAGGCTCAGCCCGGCACGCCACCGGGGTCGACCATCCCATCCGGAACGGCGTAGACGACCACGTTGCTGTCGTAATGGCCGATGCTGGGATTGAACCCACCACCGCAGGTGATCAAGGTCAGCACCGGGGCTCCCTGCCGGGCGAAGACCGCAGCGAGGGGAAGTTCATCCTTCCGGTAGATGTCTCTAGCCGCTACCCGGAAGTTCTTGACTTCTCCATCCTCGAGGGAGACCTCGATCCGATCGCCCGGCTCCAGCGTCTTCAGGTCGAAGAAGACACCCGGGCCCTGGTCCTTGAAGTCGACGTGGGCGGCCAGAACCGCCGAGCCTGCCTGACCCGGACTGGGACCGAACCGGTACCAGGCGACCTCTCGCACAGTGGCCGGCAACTCCATCTCCCCCGTCCGTGGGTCGACTCCCACGGCCTCGATGGGAGCATCCACCCCTAGGGCCCCTATTCGCAACCGCGTAGGGAGGGGTGCTTGATCGGGCGCTTCCCCCAGCTGTGTGTCCTGGTTGGCCTGCCAGAGGGCAGATGTGTGCGCACCCGGCTCGGCAGTTGTGTCGGAAGGATCGGTGGTCGGCGAGACCGTCTCCACAGTGGGGCGCAAGGATGCCTCGACGGCCTTCGGGTCTCCCGCCTCGTGGGCCGGCCCTGATACCGCCAACACCAAGGCGATCGCCCCCAACACCAGGCTGGCGGCAATGATGATGAGGCCGATCGGTTTTCTGCGCTCCATTGAGTGTCTCCACACGTGGTGAGGGGGGCCCGGAGTTATCGGGCCCCCCTCACATACTGGCTGGTCCCCCTCCTATCGGTTGTTCCTGGCCAGGACGAAGCCGCCGCTGACCAGGCCAGCCAGAGCTAGGCCCACCAACATCACCGGAAGCGCGGCACTCTGAGTGGTGCTCAGCCCGGCGTTGCCCGAAGGAACTCCGGTCGGTGCCGATGCCAGCCCCGAGATGGACGAGGTCACCACCTGGAAGCTGCCTCCCTCTACCGAGCCGATGGCGTAGGCGATGGTGTTGGTACCTTCGCCCAGGGGCACGTCGGCATCGAAAGCCACCGTGGCCGGATCGCCGGCAGCGGTGATCTTGATGTTGTAGGTGTCGGCCGGGACGTCGGCGTCACCACCCTGTCCGTTGGTCACACCCTCGAACACCGCCGAGTCGTTGGCCAGGACGTCCACCGCTCCGAAGTCGGCCAGATGCCGGGCAGTCACCCGCGCATCACCCGGGGACGTAGAGTCGTTGTTTTCCACGAACACACCCAGGGTCGGGGTACCGCCCTCCTGGAGGTAGGCGGCGATCGTCGCCACCGCTCCTGCCGGGAGGTCGGTCGAGCCCGAGAGGGCAGGATCGTCGGTGGCCGGATCGGCACCAGCGGCGTAGATCTCCACGTCGTAGGTGCCGGCGGGCAGCGTGAGCGGGCCCGCCACATCGCCGAAGGCGAAGCCCTCGAGCGTCAGATCACCGTTCACGTAGACGTCCACGTTGAGGTCGGGTACGCCGTGCACCACGATCACCTGTCCATCCCCGCTCTGGGCCATTGCCCCTGATGCGGGAAGGATGGCGAGCAAGCCGACAGTCGCAGCCATGATCACCTTTCGCATTTTCTCTCTCCCTTTGTTCCGCCGTCGAGTTCTTCGACAGCCTCGCTTCTTGTGTGGTCCATTCGGAGCCACCCCGAGAACGGATGAGAGAAAGTGGACGCGTCAGCAAATGGAAGTGAGCCGGCGCTCTCCCTGATCCGGGCTGCGCCGGCGGAGCGCTGGGGGTCAGCGGGTCAAGACGGGGTCATGAGCAGACCCCTTCACCATCCACACCTCGACCTGGTGGGACCCGGTGTCGAGAAGGCGAGGATCGATCATCGCCTCCCACCTCGCCGAGCGGCCCTGCGGGTCGTAGGTTCGGGTAACGGCGGCAACCGAACCATCGACCACCACGGCCAGGACCTCCTGGCCGGTGGCGGCCTCCGGTGTGGTTATCGTCCCGGACAGATATGCGGGGACGGGATCGGATCCCGGTACGTAGGCCTGGATGGCGGCCTGTTGGTTGAGGACGATGCTCAGGTCGGGCTCATCTGTGCCGGTGATTCCCTTCTTTCCGAGCAGACTCTCCCATCCGGGTGGGGCGAAGTCGTAGGGATCGCCGTTGCGGAACCAGCTCTCCTTCTGTGCCGCCACCGCCCTCATCTGGTTCTCATCGGTGGGGATCTGCACCGCTCCCTTCGACCCCAGCATCACCGAGCCGGTGCGCTTCGAACGGGCCGCCGTGTCGAGCAGGGGGATCCCTTCCATATTCCAGGGGACTTTCACGTCGATCACATCGGCGACGGTGGGGAGTAGGTCTACGGTTTCAGCCCGCACGTCGTCGACGACGCCCACCGGTGCGCCCGCCAGCGTGTCGGGGTACTTCACGAACAGGGGCACGTCGGCGATGGTGCCGATCGTCTCCGGGGTGATGATCCGCTGATGCTCGGTGTTGGGGGCGATCGTTATGCCCTCATCGACGACCACGAGGATCAAGGCATCGTCGTAGAGGCCGGCCTGCTTCAGCCCGTCGAGGACCTGGCCCAACATCTTGTCGGCGTACTGGGCCTGGATGAGATGGCGCTGCCATCCCTGAGCGACCAGCCAAGGGTCGGAGCCCCAGCCGACCGAGAGACGGCCGGGAGGGGTGGGCGCTCCATCGAGCCGGCCATCGGCGGTGAGGTTCCAGGGATGGTGGGGATAGAGGAAGTGCGCAAATCGCAACGGAGGCAGGGCGCCAACGTCTCCGATGATGTCCAGAAACCGGCCCACCTCGAGCCGCCGATCGTCATCCACCTGGGACAGGAAGCGCTCGATGATGTCGAATTTCTCTGAAGTCTGCTGGCTGAAATCGCTCCAGGTCTGGTCGACTCGTGGAAGCCGGTCCGAGATGGACATCGGCAGCACCAGGTGCCCGTACACCACGTCCAGATCCGATAGCACCGAGGCCCATCGCTCACCGGACGGCCTTGTGGGGAGGCTGGTATTGGAGCAGACGTAAGACGGACACAGATTGGTCACCGTCTCGACGGCCTGGACGTCATAGGCGTCGGAGAGGAGCGTGAACAGGTTGAAGGGATGGTCGGCGATGGTGGGGATGCTGCTTTGGGGCGCCGTCATCCCGGTCAACATGGACGGCAGCGACTGCTCGGTCTGCTGGCTGACGCTGATGGCGTTCCGATACCACACCCCGTCGGCAGCCAGCCGTGCGAAGTTGGGATAGTGGGTCGAGTCGAGGCTGCCGTCGGCATGCATGATCGATGCTTCGGGGAACTCGTCGAACATCATCATGATGATGGGCACCGGGTTTCCAACCGCCTCGGCGTCGGGGAGGTCGGCGGACGAGGCGTGAACGAGTTGTGCCGTGGGGGTGAAGAACAGGAACCAGGCCACGAACACGACCGGGGCCAGACCCAGGTAGAGGAAGCCGGTGCGAACCACGGCGTAGCGGAGAAACAGCCAGGAAACGGCCAACCCGACCAGGGCGGCCGCTGCGAAGAAGATTGCGGTGGGCCATGCAGACATGCCCAGCGTGACGATAGCGTTGGCGGCCGCCACCGCAGCGAGCACGGCAATAACCACCAGATGAGCAATGGCCCCGGCCGACGAGCTCAGCCGCCTCAACCCCAACACAAGCGCCCACAGCGGGACAGGCAGGCAAATCAGGCCTATCGCCAGCAACACGATGTCACCCGCCGGAAAGCGCTGAGCGATGAAGAACTCGGGGTTGCGTCCCAACAGGTCCAGCAGCGGCTGGGCGAGAGCGAAGGCGCCCATTGCCTCGATCGAGGCCACCACCAGCAGCGGCGTGGTGCGGCTCAGGTTCTGCAGCCTCGTCTGTCTTCCCGGCCCAGCGACCATCCGGCCATTCTCATCGTGGTCGGAATTAATCGACAGAGCATCGGACCTTTTCGATGCAAACTTCGAGGCCCTGGTTCCTGAACCGGGTTTCCCGTCGCGTGGGAAGGCAGACGTGGGGCTGGAGGCTATGCCTCGATGGATATGACATCCACCTCTGGTGCTGCGCCATTGGGTCTATCAGAAGGCCCGGCCGCCTTCGCCGCTGGCGGAGGAACGTGAGTTCCTCGGTAGATCCCCGGCCCGCTCGTCGGAGACAGGAGTCCGTGTTGTGGGGCTTCCTCGACACCCCGGCCGAAATTGGCTCAATACCCGCCCCCGTAGCGAATCCGTAACGGCCGTCGTCGACAATACCCACCAGCGACCACCTGGAGTGGACATGAGAGACGATCACGACAACTGGGCCCCCGCCATCCGGCGTCTGGCGGCAGAAAGTGCCACGAACCTGCCGCCCACGCTCGAGGGCCGAGAGATTGCGGGGCCTCTTCAGGGCTTCGGGCGCATGTTCGAGAAGATCTATCGCATTCCTATCCCCGGCCACTCCCCGGAGGCGGTGATCTCCCACTGGAAAGAACACTTCGGTGAGCTCTGGCCCAACAACCAGCGGTTTCGCTCGCCGGCACAAGGGGTGGCCCTGGGCGAGGTGGGCGTCATCGACGGCGCCCACGGACCCGTCCGCATGGAGACCGGCGTGTACGTCATGTATGCCGACGAGTGCTCCTTCGCCTTCATCAACCCGTTGGGGCATCCCTGGTCGGGGTGGATCACATTCAGTGCCCATCAGGACGAAGACACCACCATCGCCCAGATCGACCTCCTGATCCGGGCGAGCGATCCGATCTACGACCTCGGCTTCACGTTCCTTGGGGGCGGCCGCCACGAGGACGAGATGTGGCAACACGTACTCCGGGGTCTCGCCTCCCACCACGGAGCCGATGGGGAGCCGGTCATCGAAGTTCGGCTGGTCGATCGCCGCCGCCTGTGGCGCAACTTTGCAAACGTCCGCTACAACGCCGCCATCCGGGGAACGCTCGGCAGGTTCCTGAATCGAGGGCGACACGACACGTGACCGAATCGGGGATTGGAGACGAAGGTGAGGGCTTTCACGGCATCATCGCCTTCGACTGCGACGGCGACCACATGCCTGATGCCAGCACATGGGTCGGCGTGGGTCCCGAGGGCGAGGCCGTAGCTGAGCCGGCGCTCTTGAACGGGCCCGCCTGCCGAGAAGTGACCGAGATCGGGGTATACCTGACAGAGTGCGTCGGCACCTGATCTCATCGAAATCAAGCCCGGGGACGGACGGAGGGGGTCTCCGGGCTTGTTCGCGTCCGTGGCGGTTTCGGCCTCATCGGCAGGGTTGAGCAGTCGATATCACGGTCGGCCGCCCGGGCATTCGCCAACGACCCGGTCCTCAAAGAGGCGACCTCCGCTCTGCTGGGGACCTGGGATTCCGGGACGGGCGAGGCGACTCCCCTGCTGTGGAGCGATCCGATCACCGAGATCCCGGCTCTGGGAGCCGCCGAGGAGTGGGCTATCCACAACGTCACAGAAGACGCCCATCCAATCCACGTCCACCTGGTGCAGCGAGGTCGTAGGCCGGGAGGCGATCGGCGGGGGACCATCAGTGGCCGGGACCAACGATCCTCTGCCGTGGGAGGCGGGTTTCAAAGACACCGTGATCGCCTACCCGGGCGAGATCACGCGGATCAAAGGGAAGTTCGACCTCGAGGGCTTCTACGTGTGGCACTGTCACATCGTCGAGCACGAGGACAACGAAATGATCCGACCCTTCCACGTGGGCCCGAACCCACCCAACTCCCCCGTGCACTAGCCCTCGCCTCCAGGGCAAAGGCCCCGGCCGTCAGACCCGGTGCGAGCTCGATCGCAGCGGTCGACCTGGAGAACCTCAGGGCTCCGTCCCGGATGGCAGGAACGGGGCCCCGGCGTTAAACGCCGGGGCCCCCGTGCTGACCGAAGGTTCTCAAGGCAGATACCCGTTGATGAATGCGAGATCGTCGGGTTGGTCTATCCGGTACCCGCCGCCCACTCCCGTGCAGGTCTGGTTGATCCCGAAAGAGGTGACGGCCACGACCGTCGTTGTCTCCTGATAGAAGACCGTGCCTCCAGAGTCTCCGAAACACGTTCCCCCCTTGTGCGCCTTCCCGCCGTTATTGGAGAAGACCACTGACGTTCCCGGCAGGGCCTGGCCGATCCCGAATACCCCGGTGGCATCGACCAGCATCACCGACGCCTGATAGCGGGTGTCTCCACCTTCATAGAAGGGGAACCCGGACTGCAGCCCGTAGCCCACGGGAGTGAATCGGGTTTCGTTGCGGGGTTTGGCAAAGAAGCCGTCCAGGAAGCCGACCTCCGGTAGTTGACCGTAGTCGTCAGAACTGACTCTGCTCGAACCATCTAGCTCCACGATCCCGGCACCGTGGAGAACGAAGGCGTTGTCGTTGTACTCGGGGTGAGGATGAGCCGTTCCGCGGGTCCAGGCGGGATTGGCGTTCAAGGCATCCGACCAGTCTTGATTTCGCTGGGCGTTGTCCGAGTTGTCCACGTACCAGCAGGTGGAGCACTCCCCCGCTTCTCCCCAGTGGGGAAGAAACGTATAGTCGACTGTCTCCTGGGTGGTGAACCAGATGTCGGCTCCCCCATCTCCGCTCTGATCGACCGCGTCGTAGAAAGACCCCTACGTCATCTCAAAGCGTCTCGGTCACGCCTCGATCCGCGCCACCTACGGACACCTCTTCAAAGGCAGAGACCGCCAAGCCGCCGACCGGCTCGAACAGCTCTATCGCCGCTCCCTGACGGACACCAGACGGACACTCCAGCGCCCGCCGAACATCGGCCTCGAACTCTGACCGACAGGAAGCCAGGCACGGCAAGGCTTCGGGGACAGTGGAGGTGATGGGATTCGAACCCACGGCCTCTTCCGTGCGAGGGAAGCGCTCTTCCGGGCTGAGCTACACCCCCAAAATCTGGGGCCACCAGTTTACACGCAGGTCTCGATCCGGTATTCCGACGGTCGGCTACCGACGCTGAGCAATTTCTCTTCTCGTCGCGTCTTTTCTATCGAAATGTGTCGCATGTGGTTTGTAGGTTGTGGGTATGGAGTTGGAGGGAACCAACTGGTTGGGAATCGATTTCGATTCGGTGTCGACCGATGAGTTGCAGTCGGAGTTGTGCCGCTTGGAGTCGTTGAAGACCCAGTTGACTGCTGTTCAGTTGGGTTTGGTGTCTGAGGCGGACCGTCGTCAGGTCCCCCTGGGGGACGGGTGCCGGGATACGGCTCAGTGGGTGGCCGCCAACCTGGACGTGTCGGCCGACGACGCCAAGAGGATGGAGCGGCTCTCCAAACGTCTGCCCGGTCTGCCTGGCATCGGTCGACTGCTGACCAAAGGCGAAATCTCGCTGGGTCGGGCGGCGGTGCTGGCCAAGGTGGCGACTGCGGATTCAGAGGGCGACTGGCTGGAGAGGACCTGGGGTCGGGACCTGGCGGGGACCGAACGTGTGGTGGCCCGTCACAGGCGGATCACACGGGCTGAGGAGCGGGAGCGCAATCGGGCTTCCTACCTGTGGCTGCAACCTTCCCTGGATGAGGCCTGGGTCAAGATCAACGGTGGCCTGGCCGGTCCGGCCGGACAAACCGTCATCGACGCTCTGGACCGCAGAGCCGACCAGTTTCCCAAGGAGGGGGGATCGAAGCTTCATCGTCAGGCGTTGGCGCTGGAAACGATCTGTCTGGACTCCCTCAACACCGAAACCTCAGGGTCGGGGTCGGGGTCTGGTCCATCGATCACCGCTTTCGTGGACATGGACACCGCCTCAGGGACCGGGGGAGAGACTGGAGCCGAGCTGGCGGCAGGGCCGCGCATCGGACCCGACTACCTCCAAGAACTCCTCTGCGAAGGCACCGTCCGCATCGTCGGGTTGGAGAAACTCAAACCCGTCGTCACCACCGATTCGGCCAAGACGATTCCCCAGTCGATCCGTGACTTCGTCCTCTGGAGAGACGGCAAATGCCGAGCAAGGGGCTGTGACTCCACCTATCGGCTCCAACCCCACCACATCACCCCCCGCTCCCACGCCCTCAACCACGACCCCGACAACCTGATAACCCTGTGCTGGTACCACCACCATGTCGTCGTTCATCGCCGAGGCATGGTCATCGAAGCTGACCCCGACGGGACCATCCGATTCCGACTCCCCGCCGACACCCGAGCCCCACCCTGAATTCCCTTTGTCCCCCTGCCTGCAGCAGGAAAGTCCCTGCCGCCGCAACCAGCCGAAGGCAGCGCCACCTCCCCTTCGCTCCGCTCAAGGGGGACAAAGCTCCGCTCACAGGGACCAAGCGCTAGTAGCGGTCGCCTACTGGGGGTGGGATCGCATCGAGGTCTGCCAGATCGGCGTCGGCCAGCTCGAGCGATGCTGCCTTGGCGTTCTCCTCGAGATACGACAGGGTCTTCGTGCCCGGGATGGGGATCACCGTGGGCCCCTGCGCCAGCAACCAGGCCAGTGCCACCTGGGCGTTGGTGGCGTCGTGCCGCGCTGCCACTCGTTCGATGGCATCGACGATGTTTCGGTTCGCCTCCATGGCTTGGCGCTCGAACCTGGGCAAGGTGCTGCGGAAGTCCTCTGGCGCCACCGCCGTCGCATCCAGCAGTCCAGTGAGGTAGCCACGCCCCAGCGGGGAGTAGGGCAGGAAGGCCATGCCCCTCTCCATACACCAGGGCACGACGTCGTCCAAGGCATCACGCGTCCAGAGCGACAGCTCCGACTGAACCGACGCAATCGGGTGCGCGGTCGCCGCTCGCTCGAGCGTCTCGACATCGACCTCGGACAGGCCCAGAGCCCCCACCTTGCCCTCTCGAACCAACTCCGCCATCGCTCCCACACTCTCCTCCACCGGGACTTCGGGGTCGACTCGATGCAACGTGTACAGGTCGAGGAAATCGCTACGGAGGCGCCGCAGCGATGCCTCACAGGAAGATCGGATGTGCTCGGGCCGACCATTGCGCTCATAGGTGACGGGGTCGGTTCCCGTGATCACCAGTCCCACCTTGGTCGATATCACCGCCTCCTCACGCCTCGACGCCAGGACCCTTCCCACCAGCTCCTCGTTGGGTCCGTAGGCATCCGCCGTGTCGATCAGGTTCATGCCTAGATCCAGTGCCCGGTAGATCACGCTCCGGGCATCGTGCTCCCCAACCGGGACCCCATACTCCCAGTTGAGCGGCATCGCTCCGTAGCCGACTGCCCCCACCTCTGGCCCACCGGGGCCGAGACGCCGCCGATCCATCGCCTAGCCCTGCTCCAGGCGCCTGCGGAGTCGCTCCTGAACCGCAGCCGTCGTCACATCTGCCCTGGATCGCTCCACCAGCGAACGCGCCACATCGGTGGTTCGACGCAGGCCGTGGGTCATGCCGTCCGGATAGTCCACCGTGGCGAGCTGGTCGACGATGTCGTCCATCAGCTGTAACAGTCGCTCCGCCTCCTCCACGTCGCCCGCGCGCAACATGTCCAGGAGTCGCCGCCTCACCTCGCCCACCGCCTCGCCGAGGCCGTGCAGCCAGGGAATCGGGTCGATGGCCAACTCCTCCGGTCCCGGAATCGGCTCGCCAAGGAACAAGGCCCGGGTCAGCTGCGCCTCGGCCAGCTCCTTGACGGCGTCTGTGACGAACGGGGCCTCCATCATCGCCGGTTGATCCTCCATGGCAGCCAGTATCTCGTCACGGGCCTCCTCGGCCCGACCGATCTCCGACGCAGCCTGGTCCCACTGGTGGCGGTGAAGGGCACGGATGGCGTTGGCCGACGCCCGGATGACCACCCTGCCACGGGTCAAGGCGAGTTCCCGGGCACGGAATCGGTCATCGAGCTCGGCGCGGATCTCGTCGAGGAAGGGCAGATCGAGAGAAGGCTGTTCCGCCGCCGGACCTTGTGAAGAGGTCAGTTGGCGATGACCCGGACCTGCGTCTCTTGACGCTCGGCCTGCCGCTCGGGCAGATGGGTGGTGGCAACTCGGTATTCGCGCCGCTGCCGGAGCTGTACCAGCACCGCCACGTAGAGCCCCAAGAGCACGTCGACCCCCAGGTGAATGAGCAGCCAAATGAGGGAGTTTCTCCACCAGGCCAGTGCCAGGGTGGCGGCGGCGATGGCGATCAGCGCCGTCAAAGCCCGGCGGCGGCGAGCACGGACAGTGACCCGGGTGGAGGCGACCGAAGCGTTGTACTGGCGACGCTGCACGTCGGCCATCAACGAGGTCCACCGGTCGAACTGTTCCGTCGAGTTGAGAGGGGCATCGCGCCGATCGCCCATCAGTGACGGGAGAAGGTAGAAACCCCATACTGTGGCGATCACCAGCAGGGCGACGATGAGACTTGCCATCTTGTTATCTGACTCCCAAAGGCTTCCAGAAGCCTAACCGGATCTTGTTTCTTGGCCAACGACGCTAGCTAATCCGCTTCCCATGAGCCAGACCGACCGCCACTCTTTCGCAGGAGGCGTATCGGCCCGATCACCACGCCGCGCTCGATGGATTTCACCATGTCGTACAGCGCCAGGGCGGCCACCGACGCTGCTGTGAGCGCCTCCATCTCGACCCCGGTCCTGTCCGTGATCGAGCAGTCGGCCTCGATGCGGGCACCGTCGGGATGCGGCTCGACGGTCACGGCCACCGAGCTGAGGGAGATGGGGTGGGCCAGAGGGATCAGATCGGGAGTCCGTTTGGCCGCCATGATCCCGGCCAGACGAACCGTGGCGAGAGCATCCCCCTTGGGGAGGCCACCCGAGAACAATCGGTCCGCCAGGGCCGGCGACATTTGCACCACGGCCTCGGCCACCGCACGACGCTCAGTGGTCGCCTTCTGACCCACGTCGACCATGTGGACCTCCCCTTGCGCATCGAGGTGGGTCAGGGCGGGCGCCTCCTCTGAATCCGATGGACCGGACTCGAGGCACACTTCGCAGATGATCACGTCGCCTTCCCCGTGGAGGCGGCGCGCCTCGGGCATCTCTCTGCCACAGTTGCTACAGCGGCCCTCCTGGTGGCCCAGCTGGTGGGAGAACGACTCGGCACACCCGGCGCAGATGGCAACCTTCTCGTGCCGGGCCAGCGCACCCACCGCCTCGGGATTACCGCCACAGAAGCCGCAGCGTTCCATCAGGCCCAGCTCCGGGAGGGATGTCGAAACAGCTCCACGTCCACCCACTCGCCCATCGCCACCGAGCCGACACCGACCGGTATCACGGCCAGGCCGTCGGCAGCGACCACGGCCGACAGCACGTGGGAGGACTGCCCGCCAGACAGTCGCACCTGCGGCTCCTCGTCATCGTGGTCGATCCTCACACGCACAAATACGATCTTCTCCGGGTCCGTCTCCACTGCCTGAGCCATTCGCATCCGAATCCGGGGGCGGAGAATTCCGGAGGCTCCCTGCATCCGCAGCAGAGCGGGGCGGGCAAACTGTTCGAAAGCGATCATGGCCGACACCGGATTTCCGGGAAGGCCGAAGAGGGGCACGTCGCCGATGCGACCGAAGGCGAACGGCTTGGCAGGTTGCATGGCCACCTGCCAGAAACCCACGTGTCCGCTGGCCGCCAGCACGCGCTTGATCAGGTCATATTCGCCCATCGACACCCCGCCCGAGGTGATGATCACATCGGCCTCGGCTGCCGCCCGATCCAGGGCTCCGGTCAGCTCCTCCTCCGTGTCGCGCACGATTCCGAAGTCGACCACATCGCCCCCGGCCTCCGCCACCAGGGCCCGCATCAGAGGTCGGTTGGATTCTCGGATCTGGCCGGGAGACAGCGCCGGTGTGTCGGGTGGCTCAAGCTCATCGCCCGTGGCCATCACCGCCACCTTGGGACGACGACTCACAAGTGGTTTGCCGACTCCCACGCTGGCCAGCAGGCCGAGCTCTGCCGCACCCAGGTAGCTTCCCGCCTCCAGCACAGTGGTCCCCGCCGGAAAGTCGCTCCCCGCCGGTCGCACCGCCTCGCCCGGGGCAACCGCCTCCAGGATCTCGACCATCCCCTGCTCGGGTTGGCGGGTCAGCTCCACCTTCACAACCGTGTCGGCACCCTCCGGCATGGGAGCGCCAGTCATGATCTTGATGGCGGTCCCCGGCACCACCCTGTGGGCGGCCACGGACCCCGCCGGAACATCTTCCAGCACACGAAGCCGGACCGGCATCGAGCCCAGATCTGCCCCGAGAACCGCGAACCCGTCCATGGCTGAATTGGCGAACGGCGGCACGTCGTTGGGAGCCACCGCATCCTCGGCCAGGATCCGACCTTCCGCCCCGGTGATGTCGACGGGCTCGGGCTCGAGACGGCGCATCGCCGCCAGGACCTCGGCCCGGGCTTCCTCCAAGGGTCGCATCAACTGCTCCCCGAGATCTTCTCGGCCAGCTCGTCCCCGAATCGCGCCATGCCCAACTCGTAGGAAGCCTGGACCAAACCCGCCGGCGTTCCCACGTCGAGCAGGTCCTCCTCGGCCACGAAGCCGCGACAGCGACCCGACCGGCCCAGAGCATCGATTGCATCGGTGAGCTGAATCTCGCCGCCGTGTCCGGGTTTGGTCCCCCTCAGCAGATCGAAGACCTCGGACGTGAACAGGTATCGGCCGATCAGACCCAGCCGGGAGGGGGCGTCGTCGACACCCGGCTTCTCGACCGCACCCGCCACTTCCAGGATACCGTTGGCCTCCTCGGAGCCCGGAACGATCACTCCGTACTTGGAGAGAAACTCGTCTGTCAGCCTTCGAAGCGAAACCACCGACACGTCGTCCTCGCCCGCAGCCTCGGCTAGGCCCGACAGGACATCCGTCCCCGGGCGGACGATGTTGTCGGCCAGCAAGCAGAAGAACGGCCGGTCACCCACCATGTGGGAAGCCTCCAGAACCGCATGGCCCAAGCCCAGTGCCTCTTCTTGGACGACGGGCCGGATCTTGACGTCCTCCAGTCCGGGGAGCCTCCCCCCCACCAGGAAGTGCTGTTGGACCAGGTGGCCCGCATCCAGGTCCACCACCACGATCACCTCTTTGGCCCCGGCTCGCACCGCTTCTTCCACCCCGTACTGAATAGCCGGACGGTCGACGACCGTTATCAGTGCCTTGGGGACGACGCGCGTCGCCGGCCGCATCCGCGTTCCCCTCCCCGCCGCCGGGATCACCGCTACGTCCACCTTCATCCGTCAACCTTTCCTGTCGGTCCTGTTGCAGGAACAAGACTGCTTCTGTGGCGCCATGCAACCAAAGCGCAAGTGACAATCAAGACGCCCAGGGCGGCATCGCCGACACCCTGCCACATGGCCAGGGCTATGGCGACCACGGGCAGTGACAGGCCCAGCCAGTCGGGAGCACGCACGGCGGCCAGGACTGCCCAGAGGGCCAACAGCAACAGTCCCGCCACCGGCGTGGTGAACACCAGGACCCCCACGAGTGGCGCCACGCCCCTCCCGCCGCGAAACCGGTAGAAGAGCGGATAGCAATCCCCCACTACCGCCATCGCTCCCACCGCGAAGGCCCAAACGCTCGCCGCGTCCCCCTGTCCGGAGGCGACCGTCCCCATCGCCGCCGCCACCAGTCCCTTGAAGACGTCGCCCACGACCGCCATGGCCGCCGGTCCCCAGCCCACGTGACGAAGGAGCTCGGACGGGCCGATCGGGTCGGTCACGTCGATCCCGTGGAGACGGCCGAATAGGCGGGTGAAAGCGATGCTCCCCACGACGTAAGCCGAGATCAAGGCGAGGGCTACTGATGCGCTCAAACCCGTCCAAGTCTAGGAATGGATGGCTCACCCACCTCCCGGGGACGCGCCGGGAATGGGGAGACCGGCCACGGCGTTTACCATGCGAGGTCCACAAGCTCTCGATCCCTCTGATCCACTATGCCCACATACGAATACCGCTGCGACGAATGCGGGGAGACCCTCGAGGTGTTCCAGTCCTTCAAGGACAAGCCTCTCAAGGTGCATGAAGGATGTGGTGGACCTCTCAAGAAGGTCTTTCATCCCAGCGGGGTCGTGTTCAAGGGGTCGGGCTATTACGTGACCGACTCTCGATCCAAAGCCTCGGCCGCCCAGCCCAAACCAAGTTCCGACGGCAAGTCCTCCGAGTCGAACGGGGCCAAGAAGGCCGACGGATACGCCAAGGCCGAGGCGAAAAGCGCCAAATCGTCGCCCTCCAAGTCCGACAGCGACTGACCCCCTTCCCAACCGGCGCCCTCACCCTTACGTTGAGGAGGTGCTGTGGCTCCAACCACCTCCCGTCCTGCGCTGGCTGGCGGCCGGACTTCTCATTGCCGCTGCAGCCTGGTCTGAGTTCGCTCCACCGCCCGGGGTCGAGATAACCGTCCTCGCCCGCGACGTGTCGGCCGGGACCACCCTCGGCCCCGACCTGGTGCAAACCCGCCGGGTGCCCGAACCCGGCTTCGACACGGTGGCACCTCACGGCGTGGCACTCATCGACCTTCAAGCGGGGGATCCCCTCCTGCCGACGATGGTGTCTGAGGTTGTGGTCCCCACCGGGTGGGTGACGATCGACGCAGAGCTGCCCAAGCAGGCACAACCCGGACAGGCGGCGGTGGCGGTGGTGATCACGACCGGAGAAGGCGCCTCGCCCATCGAGTTCCCGGCCATCGTGGTCGAAGCCGGCGCTCCGGACGCCTTTGGAACCGGCGCCGGGTCGATCGCCGTCCCCTCCGACCGGGTGGCCCAGGCAGGTGAGGCCGTCGCCGAAGGCCGACTCGTGGTAGGTGTTAGAACCAGGGACCGGTAACGTCACCGCTCGTGCTATCCGCCGTCATCTGGGGTCTCGTCCAGGGACTGACCGAGTTCCTACCAATCTCATCCTCAGGCCATCTGGTCGTGGTACCCGCCTTTCTGGACAAGGCGGGAATGAACCTGGCCGAGCCCTCCCTCGAGGTGTCGGCCGTTCTCCATCTGGGGACTCTCATCGCGGTCCTGGTCTACTTTCGGGCAGACCTGGCCCGACTGCTTCGTCTCCATCCCGACGCCGAGGCCAAGCGGCTGTGGGTGCTGTTGATCGTGGGGACGATCCCCGCCCTGGTGGGCTGGCCACTCGAGGGTGCCCTGCAGGGCTTTCAGAACGATCCCCGAAGGGTCGGGTTCGCCCTGATCGGCACCGCGCTCATCCTCTGGATCGGCAGTAGATTCGCCAACGGCAAGCGGCAACTGACCGATGCCAAACCCAGGGAGGGCTTCATGATCGGCCTTTCTCAGGCGCTCGCCCTCATCCCGGGCATCAGCCGCTCGGGCTCGACCATCTCTGCCGGTTCCATCCTGGGTCTCACCCCGACCGAGGCGGCCCGGTACTCGTTCCTGCTCGGCATTCCCGCCATCGCCGGCGGAGGCCTCAAGTCGATGCTCGACGTCTCCAACGGAATCGGGATACACGCCGAGATCTGGGTAGGGATGGCAGTTGCGGCCGTGGCGGGCTATGTGGCTATCGCCGCCCTGTTGGCACTGCTGCCCCGGGTAGGGCTGTTGCCCTTTGCGATCTACGCCTTTCTGGTTGGCGTGGCCACCGTCATCTTCCTCTGACCGACCCCAGGGACCCCGCCCCCGGCACCGGCGAGGGGTTGCCGGTCATCACCTTGCGCAGGCCGGACAGGCCGCCGGTGAGGGCATCGCGGCCGTACAGGGCGATGATCCGCATGGCTCGCTCGATCGGCAGGCTGGTCACGCCGATGGACGCCACGGTCAGGTCGGAGTCGAAACCCTGCCGCAGATACTCGAGGATCTCCTTGCCGTTCCGGGAGAGACGGGGACGGCCGACCCAGATCCACCAGGCCGCCAGCACGACTCCCAGGCCGGCCAATAGCGGGACAAAGCCCGTAGTGACCACTTCGGACGCCAGCACCCACCAGGCGGCTGCGACCACCACGGCGCTGGAGCCCCCCAGGACGACCAGGTCGGCCAACGCCATCCGCCCGGGTGAACGCACCAGCGAGTCAGGCACGTGGACGAACTCGCGTGCCGCTTTCCGCCCGGCGCCCATCGCCGCTTCGGGGCGCACACCGACAGGATCGAGCGCAGCGAGGATGGCGATCTCCACGCGGTGCAGGGCGTCTGCGGTTCGGGCATTCGCTCGCAGCACCAGCCGATCGGTCGACTCTCGCACTTCGATGTACCCGGCATAGGTGAGATAGCCGAGGGCCGTGTCGCAGACTCGGGAGGCGCCTCCGGCCAGCATGGCGACCTGGTAGAGGGTCAGCTCGCCAGGAGAAACCCGGCCTGGAGCCCCGCGCAGCGAGCGCGAACAGGAGCAGCGCCGCGATCATGGTCGCGGCCAGCAACGCACCCAGCCCCAGGGTGGCGGCCTGGAGAGACATCCCGCCCACGATGCCCAATCTAGCCCGGTATCCCCCCGCCGCTACCCGTCAATCGGGAACCACATAGGTGCCGGTTGCATGCGCTACCAGCCGGTCTGGATCCTCGCCCACCCACAGCTTCACGGCCCCGTGCACGCGCCGCCGCCCCCTCGAGAGCAGCGTGCCCAGGCCGTGGAGGTCACCGCCCAGGGCCGGCCGCAGAAAGGTGAGCTGCAGATCGGACGTCACCGCCATCGGCTCGAGCCCGATGAGACTGAAGGTGAGGAACCACAGGCTGGCATCGGCCAGTGCGAACTGGGTCACGCCGGAGATGTAGCCGCCGGGTCGTAGCTCCTCTTCCTGGTACGGCCATACCGTCCCTACCTCGCCCGATACGGCCCGTGTGCACCTGACCTTCGTTCGGCTCAGCGCCGGGTAGTTGGCGGCGACGAAGTCGTTCATCTCCGACACCGACGCCGCCGACGGCGGGTCGGACATCGCGGGGCTCACTGGCTGTAGTTGGACGACATGCGCATCGTTTCAGCCAGGTGAACGTCAACCAGGGCAGGCAGAGCCGACGCCTCCGCGCGTTTGAGGGCGGGCTCCAGCTCGGTGGGATCCTGCACCATCTCGCCATGGCCGCCCAGACCCGACACCATGGCGTGATACGGCCGCCGGCCCAGATCGGTCGCCACCAGCCGGTCGGGAAAGCTGAACCGGTGAAAGGTCTTGATGTTGTTCCAGACTCCGTCGTTGCCCATCACCCCGACGATGGGCAACCCCAACCTCACCATTGTGTCGTACTCGAACCCGTTGAATCCGAAGCCGCCGTCTCCGTAGACGATTCCGACCCGTTTCTCGGGAAACACCACCTTGGCGGCGATGGCAAACGGGGCGCCAGTGCCCAGGGTGCCGAACGGGCCCGGGTCGAGCACGTGGCCGGGATGGGAAACCTGCAACCAGCGGGCTGTGGTGGACACGATGTCCCCACCGTCGACGGCCACGATGGAATCCGGGCCGAAGAACTCCGCCACGTCCCGGGCGAAGCGGTGCGGCACCACCGGGATCGAATCGTCCTCGGCCAGCGCAGCGAACTCGGCTTGTTTGGCGCGGTCGGCCTCCATCACGCCCTCCGCCCAGCTGCTCATCTCGCCGAGACCCAGATCAGCCCGTCGGGCCAGCTGACGAGCCACTTCGGCCGGGTCCGCCACGACACCCAGGTGGGCGGGGCGGTTCCAACCGATCTTGGTGGCGTCGGCGTCGACCTGGATAACGAACGCATCGGGCCCGATCTTCTGCCCGTACCCGGTTCGAAAATCCCAGTCCACGCCCAGCGCCAGCACCACGTCCGCCTCCGCCATTGCCTGGGACCGGGAGTGATTGCCCAACAGCCGGTGCCCGTGGGGCAGCGAGCCCCGCGCCCGGCTGTTCAGGTAGGTCGGGGCTCCCAGCGATTCAGCGAGCTCGGGATAGGGATTGCCTTCTCCGGGGCGGGATCCTGCCCCGGCGAAGATCATGGGCCGTTCGGCCGCTGCCAGACGCTCGACGATGGCGTCCAGAGTTGCCTGATCTGCACCTCGGGGCAAGATCGGCCGATAGTCGACCGGAAAATCCACGGCATCCTCCTGCACCATGTCGAACTGCACGTCCATGGGCACATCCAGGAAGACCGGCCCGCCCCGGCCGGCGAAGGCATTCCGGGCCGCGGTCGCCACGTAGTCGGCCAGACGGTCCAGTTGCCAGGCGGTTGCTGCCCAGGTGGTGATGGAGCCGAACAGACGCGGATGGTCCATCTCCTGGAGCCCGCCCATCAGCTCCTGGCGGACCAGGTGGCGACCACCCAGCAGCAGCATCGGGGTGTTGGCGTGGAAGGCGTTGGCCACCCCGGTAACCGCATCGGTGACCCCGGGACCCGCCGTCACCGCCGCCACTCCCAGACGCCCGGTGAGGCGGGAGTAGGCCTCGGCAGCATGCGCCGCCGCCTGTTCGTGGCGCATGTCGATGATGCGGATTCCCTCCTGGACGCAGCCGTCCAGGATGGGGACGATGTGACCGCCGGTGAGGGTGAAAACGGTATCTACGCCCTCGGCCTTGAGGGCCCGGGCAATGATGGTTCCACCATGGATCTTGGCCATGGTGGAACGGTAGTGCCCTACCCGATCAGACCGTGATGTGCCCGCTCATGCCACCACCGCGTCGGTCCCGGCCCGTCAGCATCCGGCCCCGCCGGCCGCACACGCACTGATAGCTGACAGTCAGGCGGCCGTTGTCGCCGGCCATGCTGGTGATCGAGCCCAGGTCCAGGAGGACCCGCTTGTTCATTTGGTCGCAGTACACGGCAATCATCGCCGGTCTCCTCTCTTGCCCTTCCTCGGCATTCGGTTGCGCTCCAGCGCCCCCAGTCGCGCGTGCTGGATGGTGTGAGCCAGAAGAATGGCTGCTGTCGGGTGCATTCGGCGCATCTCCGTTTCTCCCGATTACGGCAAGCTTGCCGTAATCGCCGTTTTCTCTTACAGTCCTTACCGTACCGACTACTCTGTAACGAGTCAAATGAATTTCGACCATTACACCGATGTGCCCGTCACCCTGGCCGTCGACCTGGTCAACACCTACGGGTGGGTATCGGGCACCGACTCTCTGACCTCGGTGCCCGACCTGGAGAGGTTCCTGTCCCAACGGGCCGGGTCCCTCACCGATGGCCTTCCCTCGCCCACTGCCGCGGATGTGGAGTCGGTCCGCCGGCTTCGAGTGGACCTGCATGACGTCTTCATGGCCGACGACGCGGGGCAGGCGGCCGACATCCTCAACCACATCCTGGCCGTCAACGGGGCCCGGCCCCATCTCTCGCTGCATGGCGGCCAGGCTCACATGCACTTCGAGCCTGCCGACGCCGGCCTGGCCTCCTGGATGGCGGTGGTGACCGCCATGGGGGTGGCCACCGTGCTCGCCGACTACGGGCTGGGGCGGCTCGGAGTGTGTCAGGCGCACGACTGCCAGGACGCCTTCGTCGACACTTCCCGCAATCGATCCCGACGCCACTGCTCCACGACCTGCTCGAACCGCGAGCACGTGGCCGCCCATCGTCGGCGCCGGCGATCAGAGTGAGTCTTTCGAGACCCGTGGCCGGCCGCCGTCCGGGATCTGGCATCATCGCCCGGTGACCGAACGCACGACCGTGTACACCGATGGTGCCTGCTCGGGCAATCCGGGGCCGGGTGGCTGGGCCTGGATAGTGCCCGACGGGCCCTTCGCCAGCGGGGCGGAACCGGAGACCACCAACCAGCGCATGGAGCTGTCGGCGGCTCTGGACGCGGTCACCACGCTGCCCGGGGCCCTGGAGGTGATCTCGGACTCGACCTACGTGGTGAACTGCTTCCGGGACCGCTGGTGGGAGGGGTGGCAGCGCCGGGGGTGGGTGAACTCCAACCGCAAGCCGGTCGCCAACCGGGACCTGTGGGAACCGCTGGTCGACGTCGTGAATCAACGCGACATCGTGTTCCGCTGGGTCAAGGGGCACTCGGGTGATCCCTGGAACGATCTGGCCGACCGGCTGGCAGTGGAGGCGGCCGAAGCCCAAGAGGGTCGCAAGGGGGACGAGCCCCCTACCGACGTCGGACCGCCAGACGTGGCCGGCCGGGAGCGGACTCGCGCTGCCGATGGGCCGGCCGGTCACCTCATCGCCGTGACCGGTCACCGTCCCACAGAGCTGGGCGGATATGGCGACAACGAGATCAGCCGCGGAGTGCGAGACCATCTGATCGACATCTTCACCGCCAAGCACCGCATGCACCCCGACCTGAAGATCCTGACCGGCATGGGGCTGGGGACCGAGACACTGGCCGCCGAGGCCGCCCGAGATGCGGAGGTGCCGTTCGTCGCCGTGCTGGCCTTCCCTCGCCTCGACGAACGCTGGCCGTCCGAATCCCGGCTCCGTTTCCGCCGGCTTCTCGACCAGGCCGACGAGACCATCACCCTCCAGAGCGTCCAGCCCGATTCCACCGCCAAGGCCTCGGCCGCCTTCAAGCGCCGCGATGCCTGGCTGGCCCGCCATGCCCACGAGGCAGTGCTGGTCTGGGACGGCGACGACACCCTGATCGGCCGCCAGGCCCGCCACCTCCAGGATGAGCTGGGAGAAGAAGAGGTCTGGGTCTTCTCCCCCTCCGAGGTGGGCTGAACCGTTCTGGCGCGAATAGGGCCTCAGCTGCCGGTGAGCCGGGCCAGCACGCCTCCCAGGAGACGGGAGGGCCGGCCGCTGCGCTCTTCGACGGCATCCGCCAGGGGAGCGAGGGCGCGGCCCAGGTTGATCCCGACCCAGCGCAGCGGCTCGGGCTCCCAGCGTCGCCAGTGGTGCCCCACGAAGGGCAGGCGAGTGCGCTCGGTATCGGTGTTCCCGACCAGGTCCGCCAACGCCCGCCCGGCCAGGTTGGCACTGGTCACGCCCTGACCGACGTAACCCCCGGCATGCCCCAGGCCCGTGGCGGGGTTGAAGTCGACCGAGACCCGCCAGTCTCTGGGAATCGCCACTGCCCCACCCCAGTAGTGGGTGACCCGGGCGTCACCGAGCTGGGGGAACATCTCCCACAGGACCTGGCGGATCAGGTCGTGGGTGCGGATGTCGCGGTCCCACTCGGGACGCACCGTCGACCCGAAGTGGTAAGGCGCTCCCCTGCCACCGAAGGCGATTCGACCGTCGGTGGTCCGCTGGCCGTAGACGATCAGATGGCGCTCGTCGGAGAAGGTCTCCCCGTGACGCAACCCCACCTCGTCCCACCACTGCGCCCCAAGCGGTTCCGTCGCCAGCATCAGGGAGTAGACCGGCGCCACGAGTCTCTCCTGGCCGGGCAGCGCCGGCGTGAACGCCTCTGTGCAGCGCAGCACCTTGGGTGCTCGCACCACCCCGTGCTCGGTCACCGCGATTCCCGTCCCGTAGGTGCGGACCGGGCTGTGCTCGTAGATGGTCCCGCCTCGCCGCTCGACTGCCTGGGCCAGGCCCGACACGAGACGCCAGGGCTGGATGGAGGCACACCACGGGGTGAACATGGCGGCCTCCACTCCCGCCACCTCCGCCCGCTCTCGGGCTTGGGGGGCCTCCAGCCATTCCAGGTCGCTGTGACCGAACCCCCACCGTCGCAACCCCTCCGTATACGCCCGCAGACGAGGCACCTGAGCCGGGGAAGTGGCAAAGAGCAGCATCCCCCCTTTGCGGTAGCTGCACTCGATCCCCTCGGCCGCGGCCACACGACCGATCTCGTCGATGGAATCGAACATGGCGTGCTGGTAGGCGACCACGGCCTCGGCGCCGTCGTCGGCGGCCATCGTCTCCTTGGACCCGGGGAACTTGGGCGACACCCAGCCGCCATTGCGACCCGATGCCCCGAACCCGCAGAACTCGGCTTCCAGCACGACCACCTTCAGCTCCGGCCGTAGGCCGAGCAGGTAGTAGGCGGTCCACAGGCCCGTGTAGCCACCGCCCAGTACGACCACATCCGCCTCCACCGCTCCCTCCAACCGGGGCCGGTCGACGGGGACCGGGCCCTGGTCGTGCCACAGGCTCAGCGGTGTACCGTCGGATCGGGTCGGGGCCTGGCTCACCCGGCCAGTACTTCGTCGAGGCTGTCGCCGAAGGCCTCCACCGCCCGATCGGCGTCGTCGAGAGTGTGGGCAGCGCAGACGAACCACGGCTCGCGGGCGTCGGGACATGGCATGACGCCCTTGGAGATCATCTTCATCGCCACGGTGTCGTAGGTGTCGGCGTCGTGGTGGACCACGTCCCGGAACTCGCGGGGCGCCTCATCGGCCAGGAAGACCGAGAACATGGAGGGATGACCTACCACGTGGCCCGGGACGCCCCGATCCGCCAGGACCTTGGCCAGCCCTTCCATCATTCGGGTTCCGGCCTTTCCGATCCGCTCATAGGCGTCGCTGCCGGCCAGACGGTCGACGGTGGCCGCGGCGGCCGCCGCCGCCACCCCGTTGCCCGAATACGTGCCGGCCTGGGCGATGCCGCCCTGGCGCCATCCCTCGATCACCTTGTCCCCCAGGGCGATGGCGGCAACCGGGAACCCGTTGCCCATGGCCTTGGCATAGGTGCCGATGTCGGGAGTGACGCCGAAATCAGCCACCGCCCCGCCCAACCCCATGCGGAAGCCGGTCTTCACCTCGTCGAAGATCAGCACGGCCCCGTACTCGTCACAGATGCGGCGCAGGCCCTCCAGGTAGCCGTCGGCGGGCATGATCCCGAAGGCATTGCCCAGCATCGGCTCCACGATCACCGCCGCGATGGCCCCTCCCTCGCTGCGGAAGGTGCGCTCCACCAAGTCCACGTCGTTGTACGGCAGGGTCCTGATGTAGGAGCGGATGGCGTCGGGTATGCCCGAAGACGTCTGCCACGGGTTGGGGCGGAAACGCGACCCGAGCGCCCCGGCCGGCCCTCCGGCCGTGGAGAAGAGCAGGTAATCGTGCACGCCGTGGTACTGGCCTTCGAACTTGACGACCAGGTCCCGCCCGGTCATCCCCCGTGCCAGGCGCAGGGCGTGCATGGTGGCCTCCGTGCCGGTGTTGGTGAAGCGCATGCCCACCGGCCAGGACAGAGCAGCCATCACCTTCTCGGCCGCCTCCACCTCACGACGTGAGGTCATGGCGAAGCTGGTTGCCTGGCGGGCAGCCTCGGCCACCGCATCGGACACGGCGGCGTCGCCATGGCCGAGGATGATGGGACCGAAGCCACATTGCAGATCGAGATAGCGCTTCCCGTCGACGTCGACCAGATATCCGCCCTCTCCCCGCTCGATAATCAGGGTGTCGTCGTCTCCCCAGTAGCGGAATTGACTCGAGACGCCATTCACCAGGGCCTGGGAGGCCCGCTGGAACCATTCCTTGGAAGCTTTTCCTTGGAGGCCCATGCTCTCACTCCTCTCGGAACCACCAGTCTTTCCGCACCAGATCCAGGTTCCAGTGGACGTGGCGCGGTCTCGTGAAGCTGTCCAGGGCCTCGGGACTCGAGCTCGCGGGCGTCTCCGCTGGCACGCATCCCCCCGAAGGGTGCGGCCAGGTTGTCGACCACGGGATCGTTCACCCAAACCGTGCCCACCCGGAGCTCCCGATAGACACGTTCGACCAGCTTCGAACTCTGTGTGTAGATGCTCGCCCCTAGCCCGTAGGGCGTGTCGGAGGCAAGAGCAAACGCCTCGTCCTCGTCGACGAAACCCATGACGGGCATGATCGGGCCGAAGGTTTCCTCCGTCATCAGCGCCATCGTGTGGTCGACGTCGGCCAGTACGGCCGGGGACAGGAAGAATCCGGGGCGATCCAACGGCTCGCCTCCCACCAGCAGGCGCGCCCCCGCCGATACGGCCTCGTGCAACTGATCGATGACCCGCCGGCGCCCCCGCTCGGTGCGCATAGGCCCGACCTGGGTGGCCGAATCGAAGGGGTCCCCCACTCTCAACTTCTCGGTCATCCGGACCACTCGGTCGAGGAACCGGTCGTAGACCGACTCATGCACGTATACCCGCTCGGTGGAAGTGCACACTTGTCCCGCGTTGAGGAAAGCGGCCCACACGACTGCCTCGGCGGCCAGGTCGGGATCGGCATCCGCGAACACGATCGCCGGGTCCTTGCCGCCCAGCTCCAAATGGGTGGCGGTCCCGTTGGTGGCACAAGCGGAGGCGATCGCCTTCCCCACCGCGGTAGACCCGGTGAAAGCAACCAGATCGACGCCGGTGTGGGACACGAGCCTTTCCCCAACCTCGGCTCCTCCGCGCAACGTGTTGACCACCCCGGATGGAAGGTGAGCCTGGAAGATCTCAGCCAGGATCTGCAGCGACAGGGGCGTGTCGGGAGCCACCTTGATGACCACGGTGTTGCCTGCCGCCAGGGCCGGCGCCACCTTGAACGCCAGGAGGAGCAACGGGTAATTCCACGGGATGAGCGCGGCTACAACCCCGAACGGCACCCTGACCACCAGCGAGAGCTGGCCGGGGTCGTTGGATGGGGCGATGCGGCCCCCCTCCAGGCGGGCCAGCTCCGCATACTGGCGGAAGAGGGATGCCGCCATGTCGACATAGAGGCCGTTGCGGCTCAGTGCTCTCCCCGTTTCGTGGGTGAGGGCGATGGCGAGATCCTGGCGGCTCTCCTCCAGGCTCCCTGCAATTGCGCGGAGCGCCGCCGAGCGCTCATCCTGGGTGGCATCCCTCCAGGCCGGAAAGGCGGCACCGGCCGCGGCGACGGCCTGATCCACCTGCTCGGCCGAGGCATCGGGCCAGGAAACCAGAACCTGGCCGGTCGATGGTTCGAGCACGTCCACGAGCGGGCCATCCCCATCCGCGAACGAACCGTCGATCAGTAGAAGCCGGTCTGGCAAGCTCTCACCTGGGCGCATGCTAGCCGTCCACAGTGCCTCGGGTCACCCCCTTGACAGATGACCGAACACGCGTTCATAATACTGAACATGCGTTCAGGCACACCCGCATCACACGCCACACCGGCGACGGGCTCGACGGACATCTCCCCGGCCGAATCGACCGCCACGGCGCCCGCCGCCGACCCCGACAAGACCGCCCGGGCCCGCATCCGCGATGCCGCTCTGGAATTGTTCGGCAGGGACGGCTTCAACAAGGCGACGATCCGTGCCATCGCCCGTCGGGCCGGCGTGTCCCCCGCTCTGGTCGTGCACCATTACGGCTCCAAGGACCGGCTCCGTGAGGCGGTAGACGACCACGTGGCCGACGTCATCCGTCAGGGGAAGCTATCGGCCATGACCGGCGGATTCCTATCTGCCGATGCCTACGCCGACATAGTCGACACGTACGGCTCCTACCTCGCCTACATGAGCCGGTCGCTGACCGACAACAGCGACGCCGGCAACCGCTTCTACGACCGCCTGTTCGCCGACGCCCTCGAGTACCTGGAGATCGGGGAGAAGAATGATGTGATCCGCTCGGGGGAGGACCGACGGGCGCGAGCGGCCTTCCTGCTCAACTCGGGCCTGGCCACCCTGGTCCTCGGTCGGCACACCATGAGGGTGCTGGAGAGCCCGGACATGGCTGCCGCGGCAATGCGGGTGGCGATCCCGACCCTCGACATCTACACGGACGGGCTGTTCACCGATGACCGATTTCGCGGTGTGTTCGGGAGCGAGTGGAAAGGCGGAGCATGACGGCTGCAATAGAGATCATCGGCTTGGTCAAGGACTTCGATGATGTTCACGCCCTGCGCGGCATAGACCTGACCATCCAGAAGGGAGAGATCTTTGGCGTGATCGGGCCGAACGGGGCCGGGAAGACGACCACGATGCGCATTCTGGTGGACATCATCCGTCCCAGCGTGGGACGGGTCACCGCGCTCGGGGTCGATCCGCGGATCGGAGGGGGAAACCTGCGGAAACGCATCGGCTACCTGCCCGGTGAGCTCTCCCTGCCCGGCCGCACCGACGTGGCCAGCCTGCTCGACTTCTACGGGCGTCTGTCGGGGGGTGTCGACGAGGATCGCATTCGCCGGCTGGCCGAGCGGTTCGACCTGGACCTGAGCCGCCAGGTGCGAACCCTCTCCAAGGGCAACAAGCAGAAGGTGGGAGTCATCCAGGCTTTCATGCACAGACCCGAGCTGCTCATTCTCGATGAGCCCACCAGTGGCCTGGATCCCCTTCTCCAGCAGGAGTTCCTCGACTTGGTTCGCGAGGCGCGCCAGGACGGGGCAACGGTCTTCCTCTCCTCCCATGTCCTGAGCGAGATCGAGCACGTCGCCGACCGGGTCGCCATCCTGAGGGAGGGCGAGATCATCACGGTGTCCACGGTCGACAGCCTTCGCCAGTTCACGATGCACAGCCTGCGCCTCCAGCTGGCCGGGCAGGCCTCGGCGACAGACTTCGCCGCCATGCCCGGAGTCCTTCGGGCTCACGACGAGGGCGGGTGGATCTCCCTCGACGTGGACGGATCTCTCAACGACGTGCTTCGCCGGGCGGTGGAATTCGGCGTCCTCGACCTGGTGGCCGAGAAGCCGGACCTCGAACAGGCGGTTCTCGACATGTATCGAAACGGCGCCCTACCCAGTCACCAGGAGGTGTCCTCATGACGGTGCTCTCCCGCATGTTCAGCGATCAGCGGCGACGCTGGCTCGGGTTCACCATCGGCATCTCGGCGGTGATCCTCATCTACCTGCCGCTGTTCGAGTCCGCCTCGCAGAGCGGCCTGTTGGGGGCCAAGCTCGATGCCCTCCCCGACAGCCTGGTCGAGGCGCTCAACTTCACCGATGTCGGCAGCGCCGCCGGCTACGCCCAGGCCACGATCTATGGCCTGGTCGGCATGCTCGTCCTGGTGGCGTTCGCGGTCGGCTCCGGGGCCTGGGCGATCGCCGGCGACGAGGAATCGGGGACGCTCGAGCTGACCATGGCCCATGGGGTCGATCGGACCCAGCTCTTGTTGCAGCGAGCTCTGGCGCTGCTGACGATGACGGCCGTCGTGGCGGTGATCGCCGGCGCCCTGGTGGCGGTGGTGAGCGTGGCTGCCAGTCTCGGCCTCTCCAGCGGAGGGATCGCAGCGGCCACGCTGGCGCTGGGCGCCCTGTCGCTGCTGTTCGGCTCCATCGCGCTGCTGGTGGGCGCGATCAGCGGGCGGCGAGCCCTGGCCCTATCGGTGACCGGAGTGGTGGCGGTCTTCGCCTACCTCTGCAACTCGATCCTGGCCAAGACCTCGGCCGGAGGCCTCTTCGAGGCCATCTCGCCCTTTCACTGGGCATACGGCAACGACCCTCTCGTGAACGGAGTCAGCCTCCCCGGCATCGGCCTCCTCCTGGGGTTCTCCGTGCTCTTCGTCCTGGTGGCGTTGGCTCTGTTCGACCGGAGGGACGTAGGCGTCTGAACACAACCGGGCCCGTCCGACCGGGGACGACCAGCGGGTGCCGTTACCATTCGAGCATGCCCCGCATCGTGTGCGTCGGCGGGGGCCCGGCCGGCCTCTTCACCGCCATCCTGGCCAAACAGGCGCTCGACGACGCGCAGGTGGTCGTCCACGAACGCAACACCTACGACACGACGTGGGGCTTCGGCGTCGTCTTCTCAGACGAGACCCTCACCAACATCGCCGCCGCCGACCCCATCGCCTTCGAGCGGATCCAGGCAGAGTTTCGCTACTGGTCCGATCTGGAGATCCGCTGCGGCGATTCCGTCACCCGTACCACCGGGCACGGCTTCGCGGCATTTCCCCGCCTGAGGCTCCTCCAGATCCTGGCGGACCGGGCCGAGGAGGTGGGCGTCGACGTGCGCTTCGGCTCGAGGGTCGACGATGTCACCGAGCTCGAAGCAGACCTGGTGGTCCTGGCCGAGGGAGTCAACTCGGCGACCCGCGAGCTCATGTCCGACATCTTCCTCCCGTCCGTCATCCCGGGATCGGCCAAGTACGCCTGGTTCGGCACCGACTACGACTTCGGGATCTTCACGTTCCTGTTCGAGGAGACTCCGCACGGTGTCGTTCAGGCCCATTGCTATCCCTACAGCGACTACCGCTCCACCTTCATCATCGAAATGGCCGAGGACACCTGGCGGGCCGCCGGCCTGGAGCCGGTCAGGGACTTCGCCCCCGGTGAGACGGACCCGGGCGCCCGGGCGTTCGCCGAGAAGTTGTTCGGCGAGCATCTGAAGGGGCACGAGCTGATCGGCAACAACAGCCGCTGGATCAGCTTCCCCGAGGTGACTGCGGGCAGGTGGTGGTGGGACCGCTACGTTCTCCTGGGAGATTCGGCCCACACGGCCCACTTCTCCATCGGGTCCGGGACCAAGCTGGCGATGGAGGATGCCATCGAGCTGGTCGAGGCGCTCCGAGCCCACGACGACCTGGCCGAGGCTCTCGCGGCCTACCAGGCTGAACGGAAGCCTCAGGTGGAGTCGACCCGACGCGCCGCCCGCACCTCACAGTCATGGTTCGAATCGGTCGACCGTTACTGGGACCTTCCCCGCCCCCAGTTCGACTTCCAGCTCCTCACCCGTAGCCAGCGCATCACCCTCGACAACCTGCGGATGCGCGATCCGGCCGCCACCGGGGAGATCGTCGAGTGGTGGCGGAGCACCCAGGGCCTTCCCGCGCCCCAACCACACACACCGCCCATGTTCCATCCTTTCAACCTGCGGGGCGTCACCTTCCCCAACCGGGTCGGAGTCTCGCCCATGGCCCAGTACTCGGCGGTCGACGGGGTTCCCGTCCCCTGGCATCTCGTCCATCTGGGCAGCCGGGCGGTGGGCGGCGCCGGGTTGGTGATGGTGGAGATGACATGTGTCTCTCCCGAGGGGCGAATCACCCCGGGCTGCACAGGGCTGTGGAACGACACCCAGGCCGAGGCCTTCGAGCCGATCGTGGATTTCGTCCATCACAACAGCGAGGCCGTGTTCGGGATGCAGCTTGGGCACTCGGGGCGCAAGGGTGGGATGAAGGTCCCCTGGGAGGCGGACGGTGATGAGCTGGTGCCGGTCGACCAGCCCTGGGAGCGTCTCGCGCCATCTCCGATCCCCTACCTCTCCGACGGGCCTGAGCCGGTGGAGATGACCCGAGCCCACATGGACCTGGTCCGGGACCAGCATGTGACCGCGGCCACCCGGGCGCTTCAACTCGGCTTCGACCTGCTCGAGTTGCACATGGCCCACGGTTATCTGCTCTCCACCTTCCTCAGTCCACTAACCAACCAGCGCAGCGACTCCTACGGCGGGACACTCGAAAATCGCATGCGTTATCCCCTGGAGATCGTCGACGCCGTCCGCCGAGTCTGGCCGGACCGCCTCCCCCTGTCGGTGCGCATCTCGGCCACCGACTGGGTCGAGGGTGGCACCACCGGGGACGATGCCGTGGCCATGGCCAGGATGTTTCGGGAACACGGGGTCGACATCATGGACGTGTCGACCGGCCAGGTGGTCCCCGAGCAGCGCCCCCGGTACGGAAGGCTGTGGCAGACGCCGTATTCGGATCGGATTCGCCTCGAGACGGGGGTGCCGACCATGACCGTGGGATCGGTGGCCTCGGCGGACGACGTGAACACGGTCCTCGTGGCCGGCAGGGCCGACATCTGCCTGCTGGCCCGGCCTCATCTGATCGACCCCTATTGGACCCTCAACTCGGCCATCGACCAGGACTACGAGGGCCATCCTTGGCCGGTCCAATACCTGCGAGGCGTCACCGCCCGACGCCGGGAGCAGGACCCCAACCAGCGCCTGGCGACTCAGCCGCCCGGCTTCGACGGACGCTGAGACGACCCCTACCGCTTTCCCAACCCCGCTCCTTGGGCGGCTGCGAGCCCCAGGCGTTCCTCACCGTCGCAGGAAGGCATGCGTCGGGCTCAGACCCCACAGACGATGAACAGGCGGCGGAAGGGAAACAGGGTGACGCCGTCCGGGTCGGGGGGATAGGCATCTCGTATCGCCTTCGTGTACGCCGAGACGAACTGTCTCGCCTGGATGTCGTCGAGCAGATCGAGCAGGGGGCGGAGCCGCGAGCCCATCATCCACTGCACGACCGGATCCTCTCCTGTGAGGTGCTGCAGGTACTCGGTGGTCCAGATGTCCACCAGTCGGTCGGGCCGGGCCAGCAGCCGGTGGTAGTCGGTGGGGGAAGACACCGGACTCGAGCCCAGGACACCGCCCAGGAGGTTTCGCCAGGGCTCTGAAGACGTAAGCCGGCGCATCAGCACATGGCTGGGCCAATCGAAATTGGCCGGCATCTGGACGGCCAGGACCCCGCCGGGCGCCAGCCAGGAGACGAGGCGTTCGAAGATGGACTCGTGATCGGCCACCCAGTGGAGCGTGGCGTTGGAGAAGACGAGGTCGACCGCCCGGGGCGGCTTCCAGAAGCGAAGATCCGCCTCGATGAACGTAGCCCTGGGAACGGCTGTGCGGGCCCTGTCCACCATCTCCGGCGACGAATCCAGGCCCACGACGTCGGCCTGGGGCCACCGATCTACCAGGAGGTTGGTCGAGTTGCCCGGCCCGCACCCGACGTCCATCACCAGGGCGGGAGACTCGAGCGGCACCCGGGCCAGCAGATCCTGGGCCGGCCGAGTGCGCAGGTCGCCGAACAACAGATACCGGGCAGGATCCCAGGAGGGCACGATCCCAGCGTATCCTCTAGCCATGGCCAAGGACCTCAAGCTCTACATCGCCGGCGAATGGACCGAGGGAACCGGCGACGAGCCGTATGCTCTCCACTCCCCCGTCACCGGCGAGCACATCGCCAATGTTCCGGTCGCATCTCAGGCCGACATCGATCGGGCCGTGGTCGCCGCCCGGTCGGCCGCTGAGGAGATGAGACAGTGGACCGCCTTCGAACGAGCCGAGTTGTGCCTGCGCATCCATGAGCTATGGCAGGACAAGGTCGAGTCGGTGGCCCGGACCCTGACCCTGGAACAAGGCAAGCCGTACAGGACGGAGTCGATCGACGACATCGCCGAATCAGGGGACTATTTCCAGATCGCCGCCGAGGACGTCAAGCGCCTGAGCGGTGAGCTGATCCCCACCACGGAGCGGCGCCGGCGCATGTTCACCGTTCGCCGCCCGGTAGGGGTTTGGGCGGCCATAACGCCGTGGAACTTCCCGGTCATGATCCCGATGGAGTACGTGGGACCGGGGCTGGCCACAGGCAACGCCATCATCGTCAAGCCTCCGGAGTTCACCTGCATGGCGCTACTGGAGATGGCTGAGGTGTTCGACGAGGCGGGGGCTCCGCCGGGCGCAATCCAGATCATCCCCGGGGACGGGCGGATCGGCGAAGCCCTGGTGACCCACGACGGCATCGACGCCATCGGCTTCACCGGATCGTCGGAGACCGGGCGGCACATCGTCTCTCAGATGGGCCTGAAGCGATCGATCATGGAGATGTCGGGCAACGGCCCGCTGGTCGTCACCGGCGACGCCGACGTGCAGGCGGCCGCGGAGGCGGCGGTGTACGGCGCCTATTACAACGCCGGTCAGGTGTGCTGTGCCACGGAACGGGTCATCGTTCTCGACGAGGTCCACGACCAGTTCGTGGAGGCCACGCTCAAGGCGTCGGAGGTGGTCAAGCTGGGAGACCCATTCGACGACGAGACGACCATGGGTCCCCTCAACAACCCGCCCACGGCCGCCAAGATGGACCGACACGTCGAAGACGCCGCCAAACGTGGGGCCGAGGTGCTCAGCGGCGGGGCCAGGGCGCCCGGTTTCCCGACGGACCTGTACTACCAGTTCACGATCATCGATCACGTCCCCGAGGACTCCATGATCTCGAGGGAAGAGTCGTTCGGTCCCGTCGTCCCGATACTCATCGCCCGCGACGACGCCGAGGCGATCGAGATCGCCAACCGCACACATCTCGGGCTCCAGGCAGCGGTGTTCACCAACGATCTGTCCAAGGCGTGGTGGTATGCGGATCGGATCCGATCGGGCACCGTCGTCGTCAACGACTCGACCGACTTCTGGGAGACCTTCCAGCCGTTCGGCGGCGCTGCCGGCACCGACACCGGTTGGGGTCGTCAGCGGATCGAGGAGTTCACGGACCTGCAGACCGTGAGTTTCAACCTACGGGAGATGTGAGCTTCGGTCGACGAGGCGGCGATCACGCCGACGAGGCGATCATCCCCACGAATCCACCGCCGAACACGCCCAGGAGGACACCCGGGAGGAGGGCCGTGGCGAGGGAGTCGAAGATGTCGTTCCCGGTGATGAGCCAGACCGACAACATGAGGAAGATGATCGAGACGGGAACCCCGATGGCGGCCCCACGGGCGATGCCCCGGCCCAAGCGTCGATCCGTGTCCTCAGCCGACTGATCCGTGTCGTGCGCTTCGACTTCCACTGGTCGCCTCCGTCCTGTTCGGCCCCCATGATGGCACGTTGGTTTCCCCATGCCACCACGCCGGTTAGCGTCATGCACACATGCATATCCCCTATGACGAACGCGCCTCCCAGATCCCTCTGGCATCGGCGGAGTACATCAGCTTCGCCTCCCGCGCCTCGTTCCTGGGTGTTCCGGCCCGCCGCCTGGACGACCTGGGCGACGGAGAGGTGGTGATCCTGGGGGCTCCGTTCGACCTGGGCACCTCCTATCGCTCCGGCGCTCGCTTCGGCCCTGCCGCCATCCGCTCAGCCGACTACGGCGCGATGGATGGATACCGCCCCCACCTGCCCACCGGCATCGATCCACTGGGAGAGCTGGGAGTGGTCGACATCGGCGACGTGTACGTGGTCCCCGGCGACGCCGAGACCTCCATCCATCGCATCGCCGACACGGTCGAGACCATCGCCCGGGCAGGTAAGGTCCCCATCGTCCTGGGCGGCGATCACACCATCGCCTGGCCGGACGCCTGGGGGGTGGCGCGGGTGCACGGGTTCGGCAAGGTTGCCCTGATCCATTTCGATGCCCACGCCGACACCGGCTACATGCAGAACGGGTCGCTGATCGGCCACGGCACGCCGATGAGGCGTCTGATCGAGTCGGGGGCCGTGCCCGGGCATCGTTTCGTGCAGATCGGCCTGCGCGGATACTGGCCGGAGCCGAATGTGGTGGAGTGGATGCGAACCCAGAAGATGCGCAGCTACCGCATGGACCAGATCCAGGACATGGGGCTGGATGAGGTGACCGACCAGGCGGTGCAGGCGGCTTCCAGCGGCTCGGTGGCAGGCGTCTTCATCTCGGTCGACATCGACGTCGTCGACCCCGGATTCGCCCCCGCCACCGGCACCCCGGAGCCGGGTGGGCTCACCTCCCGCCAGCTGCTCGATACCTTGCGCCGCCTGGCCCGGGAGCTTCCGGTCCTCGGGGCCGACATCGTCGAGGTGTCTCCCCCCTACGACGACCGCAGCCAGACCACGGCCTACCTCGCCAACCGCGTCGTCCTTGAGCTCCTCAACGGAATGGCGGAGCGTCGCCGGGCCTGACCCCCCGTTTTGGCGCGACATTCAAGGCACATACGCCCCGATTGGCGCGCGAAAGCGGCGACGCGGCCAGCCCGAGCGGTTTTGGCGCGACATTCGGGCCGTCAGCGCCCCGAATGTCGCGCGAGTACGAGGGTCTTCACATCCGCTTCGCCGTCACGCAGGATCGGGGCATGGAGCTGGAAAGGGTGGTTTGGGGATTGGCGGAGTCACAACACGGCGTAGTTGGTCGACGCCAGCTGCAGAGACGGGGCTTCAACGACGATCACCTCGACACACTCGATCGCCGAGCAGCGGTCGAACACCTCTCCCCGGAAGTTATGCATCTGCGAGGCGCTCCGCTGTCTGATCTCAGCCGAGCCATGGCGGCCGTGTTGGACTCGCCGATTGGGGCCGTCCTCTCACACCGATCCGCCGCCGGGCTGTGGGGGGTGCCGGGGTTCGATCTGCGAGGAGAGCTACACGTCACGGTGCCACGCCAGGGCATACGCAAGCGCGGAAGGCTCGCTGTGGTCCACTTCCAGAAGGACCTGCCTCTCGCGGAGACAGTCGTCCACAAGTCCATCCCTGTCACTTCTCCCACCCTCCTCACGTTCCATCTCGCCGCCAGAGAGCACCCGGCTCGCGTGGCTCGCGCCTTCGATCACCTGCAGGTTCGCCACCTGACCTCGGCCGGACGCTTGAGCAGGCTGGTCGATGAAATCGGCGGCAGCGGCCGTAACGGCACGAGGTTCGCCCGGGAATTGGCTCGTGAGTCCTTTGGGAAGGCACCTCCTGAGAGCGGACTGGAGAGACGGGTGCTCTGGCTGGCAGACAAGGCCGGGCTGTCGCTTCGAACCCAGGTTCCTCTGGGCGACGACGAATTCATCGGTCGGGTCGACTTCGAGATAGTCGACAGGCCGGGCGTTCTCGAGGCGCAGTCGCTCACATATCACTCGTCTCCGCTCAGTGCCGCCGCTGACCGAGAACGCTTCGACTCCCTCATCTCCATGGGACGATCGGTGATGACGATCTGGGATTACCAGGCCTTTCACAATGGCGACCACGTCATCGAGCAGATCCAACGGTTCGGTCGAATGCTCAACACCGCCCCTGAACCGTTCCACTTTGAGTGCCCGGATCCCTGACCCAGGGGTTCTCGCGCGACATTCAGGGTGCCAGCGTCCTGAATGTCGCGCGAAAACGAGGAACCCCACGCCGCCTTCCCACCGTCGTAGTTGCAACCACAGAGGAGGTGGTGCCCCAGATGAGACGAGTGAAACCGATGATCATGGTGGTCGCGCTGTTGGGGATGGGGGTGGTGGCGTGCGGCGGCGCAGCCTCCACCGAACTCGCACCCAAGGAGAGAATGGCGGCGGAGACGGAGGTGACGGCCGGCGGGACGGCGACGACCATGGCTCAGGCCTCTCGCGAAGGAGCTTTGGTCGGGGATTCCGTGGCGCTGCCCTCCACTCAAGACCGCAAGGTGGTCCGCTCGGCCACCATCTCCATCGAGGCCGACGACACCCGTTCGGCGCACGGCGCCATCCTGCGTCTGGTCGACCAGGCAGGTGGTTTCATCCAGTCCGCCGACATCGCCAACCCAGGCCAGGGTGAAGACCAACCCCGGATCGCGATGACGATCCGGGTTCCCGCCGACTCATTGACCCAGACCCTTGAGTCGATCGCCGGTCTCGGCAGCAGGGTTGTCTCCCAGAGCCAACAGGGTCAGGACGTGACCGAGGAGTATGTCGACGTGCAGGCCCGGATCGACAACCTCAGTGCGCTCGAAGTGGAGCTGCGAGCCCTGCTGGCCGAGGTCCGCAAGCAGCCCGAGGCCGACCCCGCCAAGCTCCTGCAGGTGTTCAACCAGATCAGCGACGTCCGAGGACAGATCGAACAGCTCCAGGGGCGGCGCCAGGTCCTGGACGACCTGACCAGCCTGGCCACGGTTGACGTCACCATCGCCCCCACCCCGGCTCTGACGCCCGTCGTGGCCGAGGAGTGGCAGCCCCTGGCAGTCGCCAAGGAGGCGCTCCAGGACCTGGTCGGAGCGCTACAGAAGGCGGGCGATGTCGCCATCCGCCTCGTCGTCTACGTGCTTCCCATCGCTCTGGTGGTGCTGGTCGTGCCCATCCTGGTGGCGTGGCGCCTGCGCCGCCGCTTCGTCCGACCCACCTCGGCGGGCGAGCCGGCCGACGCCTGACCGGGCCCTTCTGGCGGAAAACCAAGAAGGGCCCCGGCCGGTACCGGCCGGGGCCCTTCGGCGGCGCGCTCAGCCGCTCTTGGCCTGGTTGAAGTAGTCGGTGAACTTGATCTCGGCGTCGCCGGTGTCGTGAATCGCCTCGAGCTTTTCGAAGGTGGCCTCATCGGGGTAGATGGCCGGGTCGTCCAGCACCTCGGGGTCGATGAACTCCTTCGCGGCCCCGTTCGGGCTGGCGTAGTAGGTCCAGTTGGTCAACTGGGCACCGTTGTGCGCATCCATGATGAAGTTGATGAACGTCTGCGCCGTGCAAGGGTGCTCGGCGTTGGCGGTCACTGCCATGTTGTCGGTCCACAACGTGGCACCTTCCTTCGGGATTATGTACTCGAAGTTGTCAGGGTTGTCGGCTCCGTCGAATGCGGTGAAGAAGTCCCCGGAATAGCCGTGGGCCACCGAAACCTCACCGTTCACGAGGTTGTCCCCAAACGTGTCCGAATCGAACACGGTCACGTTGTCCTTCGCGATCACGTCCGCCGCCGCCTGGAGGGCGTCGTCGGAGGTCTCGTTGAGGCTGTATCCCAGGTACTTGAGGGCCGCGCCCATCGTTTCGCGCGCGTCATTCAGGAGGGACACGCCACCCGGATAGTTCTTGGTCGTGTCCGCATCCAACACCAAAGCCCAGCTCGGGTCGAAGTTCTCTCCAACCACCGACAGGTCCACCCCGATACCGGTGGTTCCCCACTGGTAGGGCACCGAGTAGGCGCCTTCGGGGTCGTAAGGCAGATTGGTGAACTTCGGGTCGAGATTGGCCAGGTTGGGGATGGCATCCTTCTGCAGGGGCAGGAGCAGGTCCTCACCGATCATGACGTTGACCATGTAGTCCGATGGGACGATCAGGTCGTAGTTCACCCCGGCCTGGATCTGGGCCAGCATCGTCTCGTTGGAGTCGTAGAAGTCCTCCACGACATTCACTCCGTACTGGTCCTCGAAGGCCGTGACCAGATCCGGGTCGATGTAGTCCGACCAGTTGTAGAAGTTGAGGTCACCGTCGGTCTGATCGACCGCGGAACCTCCCCCAGATGGAGTCGATGTCATCGTCGAGCCGGGTGCCGCGGTGGTCTCGCTGCCGCCGCCACCAGTGGTTGCGGGCGACCCTCCTGCGGTGGTCTCCGAGGTGGTCGAACCGCCGCATGCGACGACAACCATTGCGAGGGCGGCCAGAAGGACCAGCCATTTCAGTCTCTTGTACATGAATTACCTCCTTGGTTCATGGTTCGATCGCTGCTCCCACACTCCCAGAGCGCCGCTGGAAGGCCAGCGACACGCCAATCAGGAGTATCGAAGCAACGAGCATGGCGGTCGAGACAGCGTTGATGAGCGGAGTCACTCCACGCTTGACCAGACCGAAGACGTACACCGGAAGAGTCGTGGAGCCGGGGCCGGTGACGAAGCTGGTCACCACCACATCATCGAGTGACAATGTCAACGCCAACAAGGCACCCCCGGCGACCCCCGGCACGATCAGCGGCAGCGTGATCCTTCGGAACGTCTGCCAGCGCGACGCATACAAGTCGGCTGCAGCTTCGTCCAGTGTCGGATCCATTCCTGCCAGACGCGCCCGGACCACGACGGCCACGAAAGAGATGTTGAAGGCGATGTGCGACAGCGAGATGGAGCCCAGACCCAGATCCACCCGTATCCCGGTCAGACTGTCGAGGAGCCCGAACGCCTGGGTGAAGAAGAGCAGCATCATCACGGCCATCGTCACATCCGGAATGATGATGGGCAGGTACATCAGGCCATCCAACGAGCGCTGACCCCGGAACCTGAAACGCTCCATCGAAATGGCGGCGGCTGTGCCCAGGATCACGGACGCAGTAGTGGATATGGCGGCCACGATCAGGGTGTTGCGCAGGGAGCGAAGGATGGCGTCGTTGTGCAGCATCTCGCCGTACCAGCGGAGAGAAGGCCTGGTCCACACTCCGACTCGGCGATTGTCGTTGAACGAGAACACCGTCAGAACCACGATCGGCGCATAGAAGAAGAGGTAGACGAGCCAGCCATTGGCCGCCAGCAGGCGGTCCACCAAAGGGCGGGGAGAGGTGGCCCGGTTCAAACCGTTCTGCCTCCCTTCCGAAAGTAGATCATGGTGGTCACGAGCATTATCACCATCACCGTCACCGAGATCGCCGACCCGAAGGGGTAGTTGCGGGCCTGCTGGAACTGGCTGACGATGTAGTCCCCCAGAAGCGGGGGCCGACCTCCTCCCAGGATCACCGGCGTGACGTACGCCCCCAGGGCGGGGATGAAGACCAGCACGCTTCCCGCTACCACACCCGGCATCGATAGAGGCAGCGTCACCCGTCTGAAAGCGGCCCATCCGCTGGCATACAGGTCACGGGCGGCCTCGACCAGCTCCCAGTCCATCCGCTCCAGAGCGGCGTAGAGGGGAAGGATCATGAACGGCATGTAGCCGTAGACGAGCCCTATGAATACGGCCGGCAACGTGAACAGGATCCGGACCGGCTCACCACCGAGCGCTTGGCTGATGACCGAAAGTGGACCGTCGGAGCCCATGAGGAACTTCATGGCGTACGTTCTCACGAGGAAGTTGGACCAAAAGGGGATCATCACCATCACGAGGAGGATTGCCCTGGTGCGAGGGGCGCGCGTGGCGATCCAGTAGGCGAACGGGTACGCGGCGACCAGGCTCAGCAGCGTGGCCAGCGCAGCCATCCACAGGGACCGGAATGCCACTTGGAGCGTGAGCGATTCGAACACTTTGGCCCACGACTTGAGATTCCACCCCGACAGGGACGTTGCCCCGGTACTCGTTCGTGTTGCGAACGAGTAGACGAGGACGATGACCAGGGGAACGGCGAAGAAGACGATCAGGTAGACGTAGGCCGGCGAGCCGATGAAGAAGCCTCTCCGGCTTTCCGCCTTGCCGGCGTCTACCTCCAGCCGGGTCGACTCCTCGGTGGTGACCATCAGTCCACGACCACGTTGGTCGAGGACGGATCCCAGGCGACGAGGGTCTCGTCCCCGAGCTCGTAGGTCTCCACCTCGGGACGATTCTCTTCCTTGACCTCGAGCGGCACCCCCAGGCCCACCTCCACGTCGTAGTAGAAGGCGTCGCCGTAGTAGAGCTTGCGAGTGACCTTCCCGGGCAGACGGAGATGGTCGCCGGGTATGGCCTCGTCGGGGTCGTACAGCTCCAGGCGCTCGGGGCGCAGGGCCAGGGTCACCGAAGACCCGAGCGGCTGGTTCGCACGCACGCTCAAGACGAAACCGTTGGTCAGCTCCACCTCCTGGGCGGACTTGACCTTGCCGTCGATCAGGTTGATGTCTCCTATGAAGTCGGCCACGAAGCGGGAGTTGGGGTGCTCGTAGATCGCGGCGGGGGCGCCCACCTGGAGGAGGCGGCCCCTGTCCATCACTCCGATCCGATCGGACATGGTCAGAGCCTCTTCCTGGTCGTGGGTCACATAGACGAAGGTGATTCCCACCCGAGCCTGCAGGTCCTTGAGCTCCACCTCCATGTTCTGGCGCAGCTTGAGGTCGAGGGCTCCGAGCGGCTCGTCCAGCAACAGCACCTGGGGCTCATTTACCAGGGCCCGTGCCAGCGCCACCCGTTGAGCCTGGCCGCCGGAGAGCTGGGAGGGCTTGGCCTTCGACCGATGGCGCAACTGAACCTGGTCGAGGACCCGGTCGACCTTCTCGGCGATCTCGGCCGAGGGGACCTTTTTCATCTGCAGGCCGAAGGCCACGTTCTCCGACACCGTCATGTGGGGAAAGAGGGCGTAGGACTGGAAGACGGTGTTTACGGGGCGCTGGTTGGCGGAAAGCAGGCCCATCTCCTCACCCTGAATCCGCAGCGAGCCCTCTGTCGGGTACTCGAATCCGGCGATCATGCGCAGAGTGGTGGTCTTGCCACAGCCGGAAGGGCCCAGCAATGAGAAGAACTCGCCTTCTCCCACCGACAGGTCCATCTGATCGACAGCCGTGACCTCCCCGAACCGTTTGGTCACCCCCATCAGCTCCACCGCTGCGGAGCTCACGACGCCTCCCTGCCGGCCGCCCATCCACTGCCCGTCATCACCAAATCAACACTCGCTTCCGCAAAGGGGCCGTCGGCAAACGGGTCCCTGTCCATCACCGCCAGGTCCGACACGTTACCCACGGCTATAGAACCGCGTCGTCCCTCTTCGTGGTTGTGCCAGGCCGATCCGGCCGTGAAAGCCGCCAGAGCTGTGACTGGGTCCAACCGCTCGGCTGAATCGAGCGGCTCGAGCGACCGGTCGTGTACCGGGATCCGGGTCGTGGCCACCTCGACCTGTTCCATCACGTCGCACGTGGAGACGGACCAGTCCGAGCCCCCCACCAGGGTGGCACCGGCCCGCAGAAGCGAGGCGAATTGATACTGCCAGGCCGCCCGGGTCGTCCCGAGGAACGGAAGGGTCAGCTCTTCCTGATAGCCGTCCTCGCACGCCCAAACGGGCTGGATGTTGGCCGTGACACCCAGACGATGGAAACGAGGCAAGTCATCTGGATGAATCACCTGGAGATGACAGATACTGTGCCGGAGGGACGTCCAACCGTTGCGGATCCTGGCCATCTCCACAGCGGCGAGGGCGTTGCGTACCGCTCCGTCGCCGATGGCGTGGAAATGACACCGGAACCCGGCCGCGTCCAGGGCCGGGACTATCTCGTTGAGCAGGTCCGGGTCGATCATGGCGATCCCGTGCCCGCCCACCTTCTCGTAGGGGTCGAGCATGACGGCCGTGTGGTTCTCGAAAACGCCGTCCAGCACCAGCTTCACGCTGTGCGGCCGGTAGCCGGGAGCCGGCTGGTGCCGCCACTCCTCGAGCCGCTCGATCTGTTCCATGCCGAGGCGGTGATCCCACAGCAGAGCCCCCTCCACCGACCCCAACAGGTCCCCCCGCTCGGCCAAACGGCGGTAGGCACGATGGAGAGCCTCGTCGACCGAGGCGTCGAACCATCCCGTGATGCCGAGAGAGAGCAGATGCGCCTGTCCGGCCAGCAGCGCCTCATCGAGCTCGGCAACGGTCACGGGAGGCATGGCGGGCTCCACCAGGCTCATCGCCCCCTCGTGAAGGGTCCCCTGGGGGGATCCGTCCTCCAACCGCTCGATCCTCCCATCGGGCGGATCCGGGGTGGAAGCCGTGACCCGGGCGGCTCGAAGGGCGGCACTGCTCACCCACGCACCGTGACCGTCCCGGTTTACCAGTGTCACCAGACGATCACCCACCGCATCGTCCAGCACGGAAGCCGACGGGCATCCGCGCGCAAACCAATCCTGGGACCAGCCACCGCCCTTGATCCACTCCTTCTCGGGATGCCGGCGGGCGTAGCGAGCGACGATCTCGACCGCCTCCTCGGCTCCGTTGGCCTCCAGCAGATTGCATCCCATCAGCTTTTCGCCCCCGTGTGCGGGATGGACATGGGCGTCGGTGAAGCCTGGGGTAAGGAGTCTCCCGGCCAGGTCGATCACTTCGCTGTGCCCGAGATGCGGCGTCATCTCGGCTTCGTTACCCACGGCGACGATGCGGCCGCCCGACACGGCCACCGCCCTTGCCCAGGAACGAGCCGAATCGGCCGTGAACACCTTGCCGTTGACGAAGACGACGTTCATGGTCGCCGCACCTTATCCCGCCCAACAGGCGGCCTCGGCGAAAGGGCAGTACCCTGCCCGCCATGAGCGCCTTCTGGCATCCCTTCGCCGACATGCACACCGTCCAGCACGATCCTTTCGTGGTCGACCATGGGGAGGGGGTGTATGTGTACGACGAAACCGGGAAGCGGTATCTCGATGCCACCGCCAGCTTGTGGTACGCCAACATCGGCCACGGTCGCACCGAGGTGGTCGAGGCAGTCCACCGGCAGATGACGATCCTTCCCGCTTTCCACTGCTTCATCGACTACGCCACCCGACCGCCCATCGACCTGGCCAACCGGATCGCGGCAGTCTCACCCGACCCGGGCTCGAAGGTCTTCTTCGGCTCCGGCGGCTCGGATGCCGTCGACACGGCTGCCAAGCTCGCCCGGCGCTACTTCCACGCCATTGGGCAGCCGGAGCGATCGGTGTTCATCGCTCGCGAGTGGGCCTACCACGGCATGCACACCTACGGCACGTCACTCGGGGGCATGGAGCCCAACCGGCTTGGTTACGGCGAGATGGTGGGAGACATCGTCTTCGTTCCCCATGACGACGCCGAGGCGGTCGAAAAGGCCATAGACCACGCTGGACCGGAGCGAATCGCCGGGATCTTCGTGGAGGCTGTAATTGGCGCCGGCGGTGTGCGACCGGTCCCGGTCGACTACCTCCACCGGGTCAGGGAGGCAGTACGCGCCGCCGGCGGGCTCTATGTGTCCGACGAAGTGATCACCGGCTTCGGTCGGGTAGGAGATTGGTTCGCCGCAGTTCGTTTCGATCTCGAGCCCGACTTGATCACGTTCGCCAAGGGCGTGACATGTGGCTACCTGCCACTTGGGGGCGTGGTGGCCTCCTCGAAGGTGGCGGCTCCCTTTTTCGACCAACCCGGGAACATGTTCCGCCACGGCTACACGTATTCGGGCCACGCCGCCGCTTGCGCCGCCGGCCTGGCCGTGATGGACATCCTCGAATCCGAAGGCCTGCTAGAACGGGCCCGCCAGCTCGAAGAGGAGATCCCCACAGCCCTGAGCCCCCTCACGGAGCTCGACACTGTGACGGAGATCCGGGGAGGGGTGGGGGCACTGGCAGCGGTCCAGCTAGACACGTCAGACGAGAAGCTCCCCTATCGGGCCGCCGCCGCCTGCCGTGACGCCGGCGTACTCACCAGGGCAGTGGGAGGCGGCGGCCTTCAGGTCTCGCCACCTCTCACCATGACTCCGGCCGAAGTGACCGAAATGGCAGAACGCTTCCATGCCGGTCTCAGCTCCCTGTGAGATGGTTCGGTTAGCCTTCGGCGGGCGGACAGCGACGACGGCGAGACCACACTGAAGGAGAGCCCATGACCGTGCCCGGAACCTATCCCGAAGCCAGCCAGGCCACCAGCGCCCTGGTCTGGAGCATCGTGGGGCTGGTCTGTTGTGCTCCGGCCGCCATCGTCGGGTACATCCAGGCCAACAACGAATTACAGGCGATTCAAGGCGGACGACGGGACCCCATGAACCAGGGCACCGCCAACGCGGCCCGAATAATCGCCATCGTCGTGGGAGTCCTGGCCGCGCTCGGCATCGTGGTGATCATCATCCTCATTGCGGCCGGCGCCGGTCTCGGCTTCCTCAGCCAGGTCACCAACCCGTAGGCCAGTGACCCTCTCAGCCCCCGCACACACCCACATCCGCCCCCAGGGGAGGATGCGACGCAACTGGCTGCTCCTGGCGCCACTCGCCGGCGTCGTTGCCATTTTCGCTGTTCCCTTCGGACCCGCCCCGACGATCTGCCCGTTCGCCCTCATGACCGGCATTCCCTGCCCTGGCTGTGGCCTGACCAGAGCCGTGGTTGCCCTCGGCCACGGGGATCTCACCTCGGCTATCGCCTTCCATCCTCTGGTGGGGGTAGTCCTGGCCTGGTTCGCCGGAGCGTGGTTGGTGGCGGTGGCCCGGCGAAGGGGCGTGGACATTCGCCTCGAGCGGAAGGTGGTGGACCGACTCCTCTGGGTGACGGCCGCCCTGTTCGTCGTTACCTGGCTGGTCCGAATGGCGACGGGAACCCTGCCGCCGATCTAGCGACGCAGCACTAGAGGAGTCTGTTGGATAATGCCGGTGCTCGGATTGGCGGCCGGGCGCGCCAGCCGCAAGGCCGAGGTTTCGCCACTCCCTGTGCCGGAATGGCGGGGCCGAGAACGCAGCGGGTGGTGATGCATGGTCGTCAAGATGGGTGACATGCATTGTTCAACGGGCTCCTAGAAGGCTGTTGAACAACTCGGGTTAGGGGGCCCTGAGTGTTGCTGCGTCACTGGCCATGGGCCTGGTTTCGGGTTCTGTCGGCGTCGCGGGTGACGTGATCTGCGATTCCAGCGGTTCTTGTCGCAGGGTGAGCTAGATGGTTCAGGCGGGATTGGGGGATTGGGTCAGCCGGTGAGGGCCCAGGTGGTGCCGTCGTGGTTGAGTCCGAGGTTGACGAGCCGTCTCAGGTTGATGGCGGCGACGCGGAGGGCGAGTTGGCCTCGGTTGGCTTCGACTCCCCGGTATCGGAGACGCCGGTGGTGTTTGCCGACCAGCCAGGCGATGGACCGTTCCACCATGGGCCGGAACTGTCGGTAGTCGTCGGTGAACTCGCCGGCTGCCCATGCTCGACGGGCAGCGACCAGCTCGGCGTCGTGTGTCGAGATATTTAGAACCCGTCCGCCTTTGGCGGTGGTGCATCGGCTTTGGAGGGGACAGCCGAGGCAGTGTTTTCCGAAACTGGCGGAGCCTTTGGCGGCGATGTGGACTGTGTGTCCTCCCGGGCAGGTGACGGTGCGGTTGTCGTGGTCGACACAGAAGTCGTCTCGGGTGAGCCCTCCTTCGATTCTGGGACGGGCCAGCGGGATGGGTTTGATCGCCAGGTCGTGTCCCGCCTCCCGGATCCGGGCTCTTGTTTCTCCCGACCCGTAGGCGGAGTCGGCCAGCACCTGAAGACCCGGTTCCTCACCTTCCAGCAGCTCCAATCCGGTGGGTCCGTCGCCGGCGTTGGCTGGGGTGAGCTGAGAGGCGGTGACGATCCCTGTTTCAGGTTCGACCGCGACATGCGCCTTGTAGCCGTCCCGGTATTGGCTGGTCGACTTGTGCATATGACGGGCCTCAGGGTCGACCGTGGAGATCACCCCGTCCGCGACGGTGCCTTCGGTGATCCGCCAGGTGCCCTCAGTGTCGCCGGGTTCGACATCCTGGCCAGAAACCAACGCCAACAATCCCACCGCATCAGCCTGATCCTCGGTGAGATCGACTCCTTCCAACGCTGTGATCAGGGCCAGAGCATCGTTGACCAGGGCAGACACCAGAGCGGCCTTCGCTTCGGGGTCGTCCCAAGCGCACACCGGCTTGCCTGAAGTGTCGTAATCATGCGCCGACACCACCACTGCGGCGGCTTCGGGGATGAGACGACGCACCCGGCGGATCTGAGATACCAGTTGGGTGACCGTGTCCTGGGTGGCCACCGCATCATCCAAAAGCGTCGAATCCAACGCCCTGCGACGTCTCCCCGCCAACACACCCGTCGCCTCCACCACCTCGGTGACCGTCTCACGGATCCGATCGGGACGCTCCGATCCGGCCAGCCGCTGCCGCCAATAGGTGAACACCGTGTAATGAGGACCCTCATCGTCGAGAGCCAGCCCACAGGCCACCTTCCAACGGATATCACAGCGGAGAGCATCAGCCGCCTCCCGATCCGACAGGCCCTCCAACTCCTTGAGGATCATCGCCGAGGCCATCACATCCACCGGAATCGAGGGACGTCCCCGACCCGACGGAAACAAGTCCGAGAACATCACATCGGGAAACAGCTCAGCCCGATGGTCGGCCAAAAACGCATAGACCGACCCCTCCGAGACCAGCTGCCGACACAACGCCGCCGCATCCAACAACATCCGCTCCGGTCGAGAAGAACCCTGCATACGCTACATTCTCCCAAACCACGCTCGCGATCGCGAGCACCAAATCAGCGATTAAATCAACAGCCTTCTAGGGAGGGCTGAGCCCGGTTCGTTGCGATTTGGTGCGCAATAGCCAGGCGGCCCCGGCCGCCAAAGCCGACAGAATCAGCGGTAGCCACAACTTGGCTCCCACCACCCTGGCCAGAGCCATCCGGACCGGCGATCGCCCGGCTCCCGGATCGAGGATCCAGGCCCCGAGACGGAACATCACTGCGAAGCCCAGGGCGGAAACGGCGATCCTGACCAGGAGGTCCTTCATCATCTTGCGACGATTCTCCGCCAGTCGCACGGCCGCAACCCCCGAGGCGCCAGCCGCCAAGACACCGAGCGCCGTGGCCAGGGACAGGGCATTGGCCGCCGTCGAGCCCCTTCCGAGGATCGGAGGAGTGTTGGGATTCCTCACCACCAAAGGGTCGAGGCTCCCAACCACCGAGGCGACCCGGGAGTCGGTGACGTTCATGCCGGCGCCGCTGAGGGCGCGGCTGATGGTCGGAACCGCGGGCAGGAGAGCGCCGGCCACGTCCACGGATGCCGGGCGGCCGACCGGCGCCGCCGCCGCCAACACGATCTGGCTCACCAATTGGTCCATCGTGTGGGTCAGGGCTGGATCCGCCACCACCGCCGACGCTGCCTGCTCGGCGATGGGCCGGTCCACTCCGGGCACGTCGCTCAGCTCACCCACGAGCCAAGACTCGATCCTCTGAGACACGACGTCGGAGCCGGCCGCGTCCCCGGCGCCGGCCGCCAAGAGGCCTGTGTCGGCCACCACGGCGCGCCCCCACAAGGAAACCAGGGTGATGCTGATCGAGATCCCGTACACCCACAGGACCAAGGCCAGGAGAACACTCCTAGTGGACGCCCCACTAGCCATCGGCGGTCAGCGAATCACCAGATCGGGATGGGTCCTCACGCGGGGCCGGGCCTCCTGCACGGCCCGTGCCAGCTCTTCGAAGGCGGTCGCCGCCTCGGAGTCCGGGGCGGCCACGGACACGGGCTGGCCCTGATCGGCCCCCTCCCGCATGGCGGGAACCAGAGGCACCCGGACCATGAGAGGCACGCCCAGCTCGTCCGCCAGCGCCGCCCCTCCCCCGGCCCCGAACAACTCGTACCGGGTCCCGTCATCGCCGGTGAACCACGACATGTTCTCCACCACGCCGATCACCTCTTGATCGACCTGCTCGGCCATCAGGGCTGCCCTGCGGGCCACTCGCTGAGCGGTCGGCTGGGGGGTGGTGACCAGGAGCACCTGGGCTCGGGGCAGGAACTGCGCCATCGATATGGCGATGTCGCCGGTGCCGGGAGGCATGTCGACGATCAGGAAATCCGGGGAGTCCCAGAACACGTCGGTTAGGAACTGCTCGATCGCCTTGTGCAGCATCGGTCCCCGCCAGATGACCGCCTTGTCATCGGGGACGAAGTAGTCCATCGACATCACCTGGACACCGTGGGATCGAGGCGGGATGATCGACTGGTCGATCACCACCGGAGGGCCGTCGACGCCGAACATGCGAGGAATCGAGAAACCCCAGATATCGCCGTCGATGATTCCAACCCGTTGACCGGATGCCGCCAGCGTGACGGCCAGGTTGGTGCTCACCGACGACTTGCCCACTCCCCCTTTTCCGGAGGAAACGGCCACCACCCGGGTCCGGTTACCGGGCTGACCGACCGGTGCACCCAGCTCGGCGCGGAGCTTCTCCATCAACTCATGACGACCCTCGTCGTCCATCACCTCGTATTCGACCGTGAGCCGTCGTGAGCCGGCCGCTTCCTTGAGGTCGTGATCGAGGATGCCCAGCGAGGGATGATTCGGCACCGGAACCGCGACGGTGACCGAGTCGGCTCCGAAGCGTTTCTCGGCGGCGTCGCGAATCAGACCCAACTCACCGAGAGAGCGGCCCAGGATGGGTTCTTCCACCGCTTCCAGGGCGGCGCGTAGCGATGCTGGAGGTGTATCGGTCACGAGGGTTTTCCCCTACCGCGATAGTGTCTAGAAGGCCGGCGCGAACTATAGTTCGAGTGGCAACGGACCAAACATGGACCAGTCTCTAGACGATCGTATCTCCGACCTGACCTCGGCTCTCGGTGACCCAACCCGCAGGGCGATCTATGTCGCGGTCCGGGAATCGGCCGAGCCCCTCACCACGTCACGGGTGGCAGAGCTGTTTGGCCTACATCCCAACGTCGCCCGCCACCACCTCGACAAGCTTGCCGACGATGGTTGGCTGATCGTCTCCCACCGGCGACCCCGCGGCAAGTCGGGCCCGGGAGCGGGACGGCCCGCCAAGACCTACGAGGCCTCCAAGCGGGAAGTATCGGTCCATTTCGCCCCCCGGCGCTACGAGCTGCTGGTCGAGCTGTTGATGCGGGTCCTGGCCGAGGTGGCGCCGGCCGAGCTGGGAACAGTGGCGGAGCGGGTCGGCGCCGAGTACGGGCGAGAGCTGGCTGCGGAGATCGGAGCGCCCGAAGATTCCGGGTACAGCGAAGCGGTCGAAGCGGTGGCAATCGCCATGACCGGTCTCGGGTTCAGCATGGACCCCGATCTGGACGGCGAACAGCTGCTCACGTCCCATTGCCCCTTCGGCGAGGCGGCCGCCGATCACCCCGACGTGGTGTGCTCCCTCGACCGAGGCATCGTCACCGGGCTCGTGGGGGCCCTGGCGTCGGGCTGCACCCCGGTCCTCATTCCTCACACCCAGCCCGAAGACGACTGCGTCACACGGGTTCCAGTCACCATCGGCCGAGGCTAAACGCCGTCACACCCTGACAGCTCGGCTGTGCCCGGGCCCTTCGGGCCCTTCCCCCCTACCCCACAGCCTTCGGCTGCGGGGTCCCCTTCCCCCTTGCTTTGCAAGGGGGACAAACCAACCTTTGTCCCTATGTGTCATTCTTGGGGTGGGTGGCCGAACCCGTCTCCTTGCAAAGCTTTGTCCCCCTGCTTGTAGGGGGAAAGTCCCTGCCGCCGGAGCGAAGCGGAGGCGGGAGGTAGGGGGGAGCCGAACCGGTCTCCCTTGCAAAGCTTTGTCCCCCTGCTTGCAGGGGGAAAGTCCCTGCCGCCGGAGCGAAGCGGAGGCGGGAGGTAGGGGGGAGCCGAACCCGTCTCCCACTTCGTGGGGGACAGATGGGGGCCGAATAGACTCGGGCTCATAACACGATGAAAGGACGTCCATGTCCGCTGAACAGGCCAACGCCACTCTCCAGACACCCCTCGGCGAGCGTCGGGTAGCCCGCCTCGACTCCATCGACGGCGTCGAGAACCTGCCTTACTCGATCAAGGCTCTCCTGGAATCCGCCCTGCGAAACATGGATGGCAAGGCGGTGACCCAGGACGACGTGTCGGCCATCGCCGCCTACGACGCCCGCAACGTTGGGGACACCGAAATCGCCTTCATACCGGGCCGTGTCGTGCTCCAGGACTTCACCGGCGTCCCCGCCCTGGTGGACCTGGCCGCCATGCGCTCGGCAATCGCTGTCATGACCGGCGACGAGTCGGCAGCCCAGAAAGTCAACCCGCTGATCCCGGCCGACCTGGTCGTGGATCACTCGGTTCAGGTCGATGCCTTCGCCCGCCCCGACGCCCTCATCATCAACTCCCACAAAGAGTTCGAGCGCAACCAGGAGCGCTACGAGTTTCTCAAGTGGGGCCGATCGGCCTTCCAGAACTTCCGGGTGGTTCCCCCCGCCACCGGCATCGTGCACCAGGTCAACCTCGAGTACCTGGCCAAGGTGGTCTGGGACGACGGCGAGTGGCTGTACCCCGACTCCCTGGTTGGGACCGACAGCCACACCACCATGATCAACGGCCTGGGAGTCGTGGGTTGGGGTGTGGGCGGAATCGAAGCCGAAGCCGCCATGGTGGGCCAGCCCATCTACATGCTCCTCCCCGAGGTGGTCGGATTCCGGCTCACCGGGAAGCTGCCCGAGGGCGCAACCGCCACGGACTTGGTGCTTAGGGTGACCCAGATGCTCCGCGAGCACGGCGTCGTCGGCAAGTTCGTCGAGTTCCACGGCCCCGGCCTTGCCTCCATGCCGGTCGCCAACCGGGCCACCATCGCCAACATGGCACCCGAGTACGGGGCGACGGTCGGCTTCTTCCCCGTCGACGAACAGACGCTGCGCTACCTGAGGCTGACCGGACGGGACGAAGACCTGGTCGAGACAGTCGAGAAGTACTACAAGACACAGGGATTGTGGCGCGACGACGACCATGAGATCAACTACTCGAGCGACCTGACCCTGGATCTGTCCACGGTCCTGCCGGCTCTGGCCGGGCCGAAGCGCCCTCAGGACCGGATCGACCTGTCGGCCATGAAGAGCCAGTGGCGCCAGGACCTCGAGATCACGTTCGGCAAGGCGGTCGGCAACGGTCCCGGAAGTCTGACGGAGTGGTCGGACGAGGGCGGATCCCCTGCACCCACCAGCACCGCGGTTCTGGAGAGGGCCAGCTCGGCGGTGGTCGAGATGGACGGCCAGACCTTCACCATCTCGGACGGGTCGGTGGTCATCGCAGCCATCACCTCGTGCACCAACACCTCCAATCCTGACGTCATGGTGGGAGCGGGTCTGGTGGCCCGTAAAGCGGCCCAGCTCGGCCTCACTCGCAAACCATGGGTCAAGACTTCTCTGGCTCCCGGCTCGAAAGTGGTGACCGAGTACCTCGAGTCCTCGGGACTGCTGGACGATCTGGAGGCACTGGGTTTCTACCTGGTCGGGTATGGATGCACCACCTGCATCGGCAACTCCGGGCCGCTCCAGCAGCCCATCTCCGAGGCCATTCACGCCAACGACATCGTGGCGGCGGCGGTGCTCTCGGGTAACCGCAACTTCGAGGGACGAATCTCGCCGGACGTGCAGGCCAACTATCTGGCGTCCCCTCCTCTGGTGGTGGCGTATGCACTCGCCGGCACGATCGACTGGGACCCTGTCGAGGAGCCGCTCGGCATCGATCGTGACGGCAATGCGGTGTACCTGCGCGACATCTGGCCTACCCAGGCTGAGATCGCGGCGGTTGTGGCCGCGAACGTCGACGAGAAGAAGTTCCGCCAGAAGTACGCCGATGTGTTCAGTGGATCCGACGAGTGGCGGGAGATCGAAACCACCGGATCAGCCCTGTATCGCTGGTCGGACGACTCCACCTACATCCAGGAACCGCCCTTCTTCGTGAACCTGACCCCCGACCCAGCGCCGATCGAGCCCATCCATGGGGCCCGGGTGCTGGCGAAGCTGGGCGACTCGGTTACCACCGACCACATAAGCCCGGCCGGGAACATCGCCGCCGACTCCCCGGCCGGCCGCTACCTGATCTCCAAGGGTGTCCAGCCCCCGATGTTCAACTCCTATGGCTCCAGGCGCGGGAACGACCGGGTAATGACCAGAGGAACCTTCGCCAACATCAGGGTGCGAAACCAGCTGGCTCCCGGGACCGAGGGTGGCTGGACCACCAACCTCCTCAATGGCGAGGTCACTTCGATCTACGAAGCGTCGATGGCTTATCAACAGCAGCAGATCCCCCTCGTGGTGCTGGCGGGCATCGATTACGGAATGGGCTCCTCGCGCGACTGGGCAGCCAAGGGCACGTTCCTCCTCGGCGTCAAAGCCGTGGTCGCCACGTCGTTCGAGCGAATCCACCGATCCAACCTGGTGATGATGGGCGTCCTTCCCCTCCAGTTCCGAGATGGAGAGGACGCCAACACCCTGGGTCTGGATGGAACCGAGACCTTCGATATCGATGTCGGCGACGACCTTTCTCCCCATCAGACGCTGAAGGTGACCGCCACGACCCAGGATGGGGAGGCCAGGGAATTCGAGGCCATTGCCAGGGTCGACACTCCGATCGAGGTCGAGTATCTGAGGAACGGAGGGATACTGCACTACGTGCTGCGCCGCATGGCATCTGAAGAGTGACGGACACCGAAGACACGGCACAGAAGTCGGCCTCACGGGCCGGGTTGTCGGGCGGGATCCTGACCGCGGTGTTCGTGGGCGTCGTTGCCATCGGGGCCGCCGTAGCCCTCCTTCGGGGGGCACCGGCCACGGCGGAGGTGGGCGGTCGTGCACCCGAATTCTCAGTCCAGTCGTTCGAGGGCGAGCGATTCGACCTCGCCGAACAGACTACAGACGGTCGGGGGCCGGTGTTGCTGAACCTGTGGGCCTCCTGGTGCGAGCCTTGCCGACGCGAGTTCCCGACGCTCTCCCAGTGGGCGGCCGATCATCCTGAGGTGACCGTGGTGGGTGTCGCCGTCGAGGACACCGAGAACGACGCCCGTGCCTTCGCGAGCCAGATGGAGCCCTCCTACCTGGTGAGCTGGGATGACGACGGATCGGTCCGTGCCGCATATCCGTCCTTCGGCCTCCCCGCTTCCTATGTGATCGACGCGGACGGCGTCGTGGTAGACGTCATCCTGGCTGAGCTCACGCCCGATCGTTTGGCCGGGATCGACTTCTCCAGCTGATCAACGGGCGATGGCTCCGCCGGAGTCCAGCAGGTTCCCACCCCACTCGAACAACAACGCAAGTAGCACCAGGACTACCGCAACGATCACCAGCGCCTCGACGACCTGAACCAGCGGAGGGCCGGGCAGCCTGGTGAGCCAGCGCTTCATGTGCTCTTCTCCGATCCATCCGCCTGCTTGGCCAGCAGGTTGGCATAGTCGAGGTTCGGGCCGGACACGAGGACGGCCTGGACAACCAGTCTCTCGGCGGCTGAGAACCGCGGATTGCAGGTGGTGAGCGTCAACCAGGCGCCGGCGATGGGCTCGGTCACCGACACGTCGGTGGGGTCGACGATGAGGGTCTTGCGCACCTCGTACACGTGCATGCCGGTCGCAGTCTCAACCTCGATCGGATCGCCGTAACTAAGGGCATCCAGGTCGTAGAAGGGACGGCCGTAGGTCGTGCGGTGGCCCGAGACGACGGCATTCCCGGGCTGGCCCGGAACGGGGGTCCCGGGCATGTGACCCGGGCCTTTCTTGAGAGTGTCGCGCGTCACCCCCTCGAACATGACGTCGTCGAGCTCGATCTTGGCAATGACGATGCGCCCCAGCGTGGAGCCCTCCGGACCGGCCTGCTCGGGCACGAAAGAAACGTTCGGCTCCGTGGTCGGTGGTGTCTTCTCAGGTTGTGTGGTGGGGGTCGGGTCGGGTTCGACCGTTACCATTTCGGGTGCCGGGAGCTCCACCCGGCGCGCGGCCAGATCCGCCTCCAGGTCCGCCTTCGCCTGGGTTTGGACGCGGTGATTGAGCACATCGGTTACGACCAGCTGGTAACCGAGGAAGAGAAATATCAGCAGGGAGAGCCAGATCAACCCCCAGCCGATGCGACGTATTACGACACGCGCCACTGACCATCAGGCTACCTGCGCCCGGCCAGAATCAAGATGATGCGACAAAGGACTCCCATCCGAGGCGGTCGGCTATTGAACGGGGCTGTGGCATTCCCCTTACCTCCCGCCTTCGGCGGCAGAGACTTTCCCCCTGCCTGACGGCAGGAGGACCAAGGTGTCAGGATGGGGCGCGGGTGTCGGCTGGGAGTCGAAATCGGATGATCCCGTCGGGGTCTTGTTCTATCAGCATGCCCCGACGGTGTACGGCCATCGTCCAGAGACAGTCGCCCAGGACGTGATCGTGATCGTGGCCTTCGGTCTGCTGCTCAACCTGCTGGCCATGTGGCTGGTGGGCATCAAGGATTGAGCCGGCTCACCACGCGGCTCAGCGATCGGACCAGGTGGGGGCACGCTTCTCGATGAAGGCCCGGATGCCTTCCCGCGAGTCTTCCGTCAGGGCCACCGCGGTCAACCCGCTCTGAAGCCGGTCGAGAGCTGCGTCGACGTCCATTTCGGAGACGGCGTAGAAGCTGTCCCTCCCCAACTCCAGGGTGGCGGCACTCTTAGACGCGAGCGCGTCGACGATCTCGTCCACTTCGGCGTCGAGGCGGTCGCGGGCGACCACTCTCGATACCGCTCCCAGTCGCTGCGCCTCCTCGGGAGTGATGATCCGCCCGGTCATCATCAGGTCGAGGACCGCCTTGCGCGGCATGGCTCGCAACAGGATGGCGGAGATCATCATCGGCCACAGTCCCACGTTGACCTCAGGAGCTCCCAACTTGGCGTCGTCGACACAGACAACGATGTCACAGGCGACGGCCAGGCCGAAACCTCCGGCCAAAGCGTGACCGTTGACCCGGGCAATGGTGGGCTTGCCGCCCCGCCACATGGAACGGAACAAGTCGGCCAGCTCTCCCCGGGAAGCGTGGAGCCCGATCGGATCATCCACGAATCCCGAGGACAGGTCACCTCCCGCAGAGAAGGCCCTGTCCCCGGCTCCGGTGTACACGATGACCCGGACGTCGGAGTCGTCCAGGGCTCGTTTGGTGGCCTTCGCCAGGTCGGCCATGGCACCCGCCGAGAGGGGGTTGCGGTGCTCAGGATCGTCGATGGTGATCGTGGCCCGCGACCTGCCTGTTTCGTATCGAATCATCATTCTTCTCCAATGGTTTGCGAGCCGGGCTGTGATACCGTCGGGACGGCAACATGTTATGGCTCGCGCTCGTCCTGTTCCTGGCGATGACGATCGCAGTTCTCAGAGGGGGCCGGCTAGCCAACCTAGGCGACATCCAGCTTCGGTTGTGGTGGCTGCTACCACTGGGCTTCCTGCTCCAGATCGCTACCGCCTGGCTTCCCGACTCCGCCTCCTGGTCGGCGTCGGTCGGGCTGGCAATGATCCTTGCCTCGTTCGCGCCGCTTCTGCTGTTGGTGATCCTCAATCGAGGCCGTACCGGCATGTGGCTGGCCGGAGTGGGGGTGCTGATGAACTTCTCGGTGATCGTCCTCAACGGCGGGATGCCGGTCCTGGCCGGGGCGGCAGAGGCTGCGGGAGGGTTCCAGGGCAGCGTCCTGTCGGTAGCTCAGAGCTACAAGCACGTGATGATGGATGCCTCGACCAGGCTCAGTTTCCTGGCCGATGTGATTCCCGTCCGAATGTTCAACCAGGGTCAGGTCGTGTCGATTGGCGACGTGTTCCTAGCCGTGGGACTGGGCCGATTCCTGGAGAGCGAGTTGCGGCGCCCGGTGCGCTGGTTCAAACGGGGTGCCAGAGCTCAGGCGGGATCCGCGTCGGTGAAGCGCTGACCATTGCTTGGACGGGTTGATCTTGCCCGTCAGACGCCCAGGACACGTCGCAGCGAGCCGACCACCTCCGGGTCGTACTCGTAGGCGGCTCCCTGATGGAGCTCCTCGATTGCCTGCAGCGGCGTGAGCCCGCGAGCGTTGCCGGCATCGTATGCACTGGCGACCTTGATGATCCTCGACACCGTGCTCAGACTCGGGTCGGTGGTCTCACCCGGCTTGCGGAATGGCTCGTACTGACGGCGCACGTAGCCGGCCACCCTGCTCAGCGACGGGGCACCCGCGATGATTTCTGACCCCCAGCGAGCCAGGTCTTCATCGGTCCAACCCTGCTCCATCACGGTGGGCTCGTTCAGGGTTATTCGGCCGATGTCGTGCATGAGAGCGGCGATGTCCACGTCCTCGACATCGACCGGGCTCAACCCCAGGTCCTTGGCCATGGCCACGGACAGTTCCGATGTGCGATCGGCATGACCTGTCAGGCTCAAACCTGATGCCTCAGGAATCTGGGACAGGGCGCGGATCGTCTGCTTGTAGGTGGTCCGGGTCTCCTGGAAGCGATGGAAGGCTCCATGGGCGAAGCTGTAGGGAAGAAGGGCCACCGGGAGAGCCCACCAGCTGAGGGCGTCGAACATGAGACCGAAGAGACCCCCGGTTGCGATGAGGCTCATGAACACGTTGATATCCGCCAGGCCGGCCCTGGCGAGATAGCGGGGGGAAACGCTGCGATCGGGGGAGGCGAAGACCGACCACACCCCCACCTCCACGAAGAACCAGGTGAGCCCTCCGGCCAGGAACGGAACCAGAATCTCCCACCCTGAGAAGCCCAGCGAGCTGCCCACCCAACGGCGGACGAAAGCGAACACCACCGCGAAGACCGTGAACCCCACCAGCTGACGGAGGGCGTAACCGATGGAACGGACGATCTGACCGCTACGGATTCCCTCAGCGATGGCGATGAAGACCAGGGCCGCCATGTATGTGCCCACCACCCCACGCAAATCGACGATGTCATTGGTCACGTACACGAACGGCAGAGCTGCCGCAACCGCCATCGTGAAGCTGAGCCGGTTCCCGCTCGAAACAGAAGGAGTGATTACGGCTCCGGCGACCATGGCCAGAATCGCGCCACCCACCGCCGGCAGTGGTGTGTCCCCCTGGACGATGAGATAAGCGGCCCCGAAGGGCGCAATCAGGAGAGCGACAACGGCGCCGGCGGCATAGACTCGATTCTCAGGCACCCGCCACTCCCACCTGTTCGACCGCCTCTGAGTGCATGCTCGAGCCGCCATAGACCTCTCCGGTCCGGACCAGGCCCCGCTCCAAAGCATCGACCACATCGGGGAAGAAGCGCCCCGAGTCATCGGCACGCAACTCCGTGAGTGCCTCGGACTGGGTGAGTGCCATCCGGTAGCTCCTGGTCGAAGTCATGACGTCGAACGAATCCGCCACCGCCACGATCGACGCCTCGAGCGACCAGTCGGCGGGGTCGGACTCCTCGACGTCGATGTAGTGAACTCCGGACAGGCCGACCATGGGCCGGAGGAAATCGACCTCGGCCATGATCTCGTCCACTTGACGAGCCGCTTCCCGCATCCGAGATCTCTCGGCCGCCGTCACGGCGCCTCGCTTGCCCAGCAACTCACCGGAGATGGCCAGTTTCCCGAGGTCGTGGATCAGGGAGGCCCACCGGAGACGCTCCAACTGGGTGCCGGTGAAGCGAAGCTCCTCACCAATCAGTTGCGAGAAATAGGCGACCCGCTCGGTGTGGCCCCGCGTGTACATGTCCCGAGCTTCAAGCACCTTGACAAAACCACGCAAGGCCGACTGATGCGCCTCTCGCAATTGCGAGTAGGAGGACAGCGACAGGTGTCCGATCAGATAGACGACGAGGATCAAGAGGACAACGGCGGGTTTATCCACGATTTGAAGTGCGGCACCCAGAAGCCCGCCGATCAAACCCATGATCACCTGACTGCTGAATAGCACATGCAACCCACTCCACGGCAGCAGGTTGCGTGCACCGTATACGTGCTTAACCGCTGTCCGAACCATCACAAGATTGATGAGGGTGTAGACCAGCGATGCCGCTGCGCCGGCAAGGGCAACCAATAGGAGCACGGACTTGTCGGAGGGGTCGACGTCGCGCAGCATTACGTCGAGGATCCACCCGGCCGCGCCTGCCGCCACCACCAACTGACCCATGTTTGCGAGTGGCTGGAACCAACGTCGTCGTCGTATGTCGTCCGGGGTAAGTGGGCCCGCTGCGGCCATCAAGACCATGGCGAAGGCAGCCGTGCTCCCATCTCGTAGCGCAAAGAACGTTCCAGCCGTGAGCACCACCATGATGCTCGAGCTCTGGAACATCCGGTCATTTACTTCGACAGCATTGAGCTCGAGAGTGACGAAGGTGGCCGCGAAAAGACCCCAAATACCCCATGGAGGTGCCTCTCCGTAGGCAACCGACAACCCGACGACGAGTAGACCCAGACCCGCGTAGAGGCCCGCGATCCGAATCTGGCGCTTAGTAATCGGTTTCATGGGAAGAGAGAGGGGTGTCCCGGCGGCACAGTCAGCCGATCTTCATTGAGGCGGAACCGGCGGCAATAAGAGCCGCCAGGCTGCCGGCTGCGGCAAGGATACGAATTAGCTTGCCTCTCATATTCTCGACCACCTGTCGGTGTGGGTTCACTTGGCACTCTTGCCAAGCGTTCCGATCCGCTCCGCTTGGGTTAGGTGGTGGTGGCTGGCCGCTTCGCCGGGTTACCCCCGCTTGCTCCCGGTATTAACCGGGAACCCTTAGATGTCAATTTGCGACCCCTGACTCGCCCGCTTCGAAACCTCATCGTCACAAGGATGCCAAACCTGAGAGATGATTCGCCTTTTCCGGCGACGATGACAATCTAGCGACAAACCTCTCTCCGCTCAACAGGCTCAACGCTTTCTCAACCACAGTTAGGGGCAAATCGAGCGCCGTGGGGTACGCTCATTGCCAATGGACCTGGCTGCGCTTCAGACCAAACTGTCACGGCTCGAGGGTGTCGAGGCAGTGCGCGTGGTGGGCTCCGGGTCGCACATTGACGAGATCCATGTACTGGCCCGCAAGTCGAAGCCACCCAAGCAGATCGTTCGTGATGTGCAGTCCCTCGCGGCGGCCCTTTTCGACATCGACATCGATCGTCGAATCGTCTCGGTGGTCCAGCTTGCCGATGGTGACATAGCCAGCGGAGACCGGCCCGCGATCGTCGACATCGCCGAGACCACAGACGGTTCTCGCTCAGCGATGAAGGTCACGCTCGAGTGGCACGACGACTCGCTAGTTGGTGAGACCACGGGAGCGGCAGCCGCCGTCACTCGCAACCGACTCGTGGCCGAAGCCACCCTGGCCGCCCTGGGACAGGCGCTCAACGCAGAGGCATCCTTCGCGGTGGCGTCCGTGGACGTTCCCGCGCTCGGATCCCGACCGGTGGCCATAGCCCAGATCGTCCTGGTCACCAACCAGTCGGAGCGCCTGATGGTCGGCTCGTCGCTTGTGGACGAGGACGAAGCTCGGGCGGTGGTTCGAGCGGTTCTCGATGCTCTAAACCGGGTGGTCCCCGATCTTCGCCGATGATCCTGATCGAACCGACGACCCCAGCCACTTGACCGCTCCATCCATACCCCTCGAACCACGTCAGGCCGAAACGTTCGGTGCGATGGCAGTGACCCCCCACTACTTGTCGACCCACGCCGCTATGTGGGCCGTGACCCAGGGTGGAAACGCCGTGGACGCCGCAGTTGCCGCCAACGCTGTCCAGGGCGTCGTGGCGCCCGAGACATGCGGGGTAGGCGGCGATCTCTTTGCCCTGATTCATCATCCCGGCATCGAAGTCCCGGCAGCGTTGAATGCATCCGGCCGGGCCGGATCCGGTGCCGACGCCGCCTCGTTGCGTCAGACCGGTCTCGATGCAATACCCCAATCCCATCCTGCTGCGGTCTCGGTGCCCGGTTGCGTGGATGGCTGGATCGAGCTGAGCCGACGCCACGGCAAGCTCGAACTGGGGATCTCGCTGAAACCGGCGATCCATTTGGCCACCGACGGGTTCCCTGCCAGCAGCCAGCTGGCCACCGCCTTCTCCCTCAGAGCGGCCGACTTCGCATCGCGGCCCGGAGCAACCGATATGTATCCGGGCGGGGTCGCCGCCACGCCGGGTAGTCGGGTCGCCCGCCCTGCACTGGCGCGTCTGTTGTCCGAGATAGCCGGACGGGGAAGGGCAGCCTTCTATGAAGGACCCATCGCCGCCGCAATCTCCTCCGCCGTGGAGGGAATGATCACTCTGGATGACATCGAGTCTTCACACCCTGAATGGGTCGAACCCATCTCTACGGACATCTACGGCCTAACTGCATGGACGGTGCCACCCAACTCGCAGGGGTATATCGCTCTCCTGGCCGGCGCCGTCTTCGAGTCGGTTGCAGGGAGCTTTGAAGACGAGGCCGACTGGTGGCATCTAGCCATCGAATCAACGCGACAGGCTGCCGCCGACCGAGATCGCATCCTGGCGGATCCCGACTCGGCCGACGTTGACTCCGGGGGACTCCTGGCACCATCTCGGATCGCTCAACTCGCAGACCGGATCGATCCTGCCCGAGTCATGGCGACCGAGCCGCGCTCCAGGCTGCCGGGCGGGACGGCCTACATGTGCGTAACCGACTCCGACGGCGTCGCCGTGTCGCTGATCCAGTCCAACTACCACGGCATCGGGAGCTCCCGGGCAGTGCCGGACGGCGGCTTCATACTCCACGACCGGGGACGAGGGTTCAGCCTCGAAGCCGGACATCCCAACGAGCTGAGAGCAGGCAGGCGACCCATGCATACCCTGTCGCCAACGCTCTGGACCCGCTCGGGCCGAATCGACACCATCCTCGGAACCCGCGGTGGAGACGCCCAGCCTCAGCTGGTGATGCAGCTGGCGGCATCTTTGATGGGTCGTGACCTTCCACCGGGTCGAGCGATGGCGGTGCCTCGTTGGAAGCTCGGTTCCCCGCACGGCGCAGAGTCGCGGGTCGAGCTGGAGCCGGGAACGCCGCAAGCCGTCATCTCCGGCTTGCAGGAGCGCGGTCATCTCGTTCAGGTTCATTCGGAGCCACAGCCGGGCTGGGGACCGATGTCGGTAATTCGGGTGAGCGAAGGCGGCCTACGGACCGGGGCGGCCGATCCCCGCGTGGACACGGCTGCCGTCGGAGTCGGCTGATGGCCACCCTCGTAGTGGTCCGCCACGGAGAAGCGGAGGGCAATCACTCCCACCGCTTCATCGGCCAATCCCAAATGAAGCTGACCGAGGAAGGGCACCGCCAGGCCGAGGTGCTCGCGGCCCGTCTTTCGTCTCTACCCGTGACGAGGCTCGTGTCGTCTGATCTGGTGAGGTGCATCGCCACATTGGAACCCCTCGCCAGAGTGGCCGGCCTCCCGGTCGAGACAGATCCGGGGCTCCGGGAGATCGACAACGGCGAGTGGACGGGGCTCCTGCCGGAGGAGATACGGCAGGGGTGGCCGGAAATGTGGTCGCAGTACGTGGCCGGTGGAGACGTGCCGCGCCCGGGAGGAGAGAGATGGATCGATGTCGCAGGACGCGTGATTCCCGTGGCGGAGGAGCTGCTGGCCACCGACGGAACGGTCGTTGTAGCCAGTCACGGCGGCCCGGTGCTGATCATGGCGACCTGGGCGTCGGGGATACCGGTCGAGGGCAACATATTCCGGGGAAGATTGGCTTCGCTCGGGAATGCCTCTGTGACGATCATCGAGCCCGGCCCGCGTCTTCTCGCCTTCAACGACGTGGGCCATCTGGCCGCCCGCCCCGACCATCGCCTCCCGTTCGAAGAGGTCTGACCCCGGTTGGAACGGACGACACCAGACCCAGCGTCACGGCAGTCAGCTCGAACTCGGCAACACCCCCACGCCTGAGCAGCTTCGGCGAATGCGCTAATCGATGCCGGACCTGATCACGCATCAGTTCGACACGATCGAGCAGGCGGCCGACGGCTGCTACGTGATCGTCGGGGCCAACGCCCACCAATACGCCGCGCCATCGATCGCTGAACTTGCCGGAATTCCCTTCGTCAGCTCGCCGAAAGGCGAGGATATGGCCTTTGGTCAGTTCGAGCCTTGGCGCAGTCACACCGGTCTTGAACTAGAAGTCAGGGGCGGCGCGACCCGGTCTCCTCCGTAAGGGCAGGTGCCGAGCCGTACGAGGCGGAGGTGGATCCGGCACACGCATCCGGCCTCAACCGCGAATGTCGCTGATGATCTGGCTCAGGGCGTCCTCGTCGTCGAAGACCGGCACATCACCGACCGCGTACAGGCCGATTCGCTGGACGCGATCGCCATACCGAGCTGCGATCGCCTTCCCCAGCTGGTCGACCGGCGCCACTACCCCGACTTCCGAAACGACCTCGTCGGTGATGACCCCGGCCATTTCGGCCCACTTGCCACGTTTGCTCATGGCTGTGAGCTTGGGACCGAAGTCCCAGTCGCTCGACTCGAGCACGGGAGCGTAGGAGGGGGTGGAAGCGTAGAAGGCCATCTGCTGCTTCACCGCCGACATCGCCTTCTCGATCTCGGCCTGATCCTGGCCCGTGACCACGAACACCGTGGTGATCCGGTCGCAATCATCCAAAGTGCGGCCGGCGGACTCGGCGCCCTCCTTGATCTGGGGAATGACCAACTCGTCCAGATAGGAGATGGTGTGGAAGGGATGCACGTGGAATCCCTCACAGACCTCACCCGCCAGACGGCTCAGATAGGGACCCACCCCGGCGATGGCGATCGGAATCTCAGGATGAGCGATCGGCCCGGGGTTGAAGAAGGGGGTCATGAGCGTGAACTGATAGAAATCCCCTTGGTGGCGCAGCGGAGTTCCGTTCTGCCACGTGTCCCAGATGGCTCGCATAGAAAGTATGTAGTCTCGCAGTCGCGGCCCCGGGCTGTCCCAGACGGTGGAGAATCGCCGGGTGATGTGGGCACGGACCTGGGTACCCAGGCCGAGTATGAAGCGTCCTCCCGACATGGCTGCCAGGTCCCAGGCGGTCATAGCCATCACCATCGGCGACCGGGGGAACGCCACGGTGATGGCCGTGCCCAGATCGAGATCGGGCTCGGCCTGAGCCGCGAACGCCAGGGGCATGAAGGGGTCGTGCTGGGTCTCGGCACTGAAGAACCCGTCGTATCCGATACGCGCAGCCGTGTGTGCCGCCTGGGCAACATCGTGGAGATCCGATGGCGAGAGGTAGAAATCGACCTTCATGCCGTCACCTTATCGTCGGGACGAACCCAGTACGCTTAGGCCCGTGAAACGACTTGCCAGAATCATCGGTGTGATAGCCGGCATCATCGCCGTCATCTGGGCGATGCGTGACCGGTTCGTGTCGGTGGCTATCTCTAGAGAGCCCGAGCCCCCGGCCTTCCGGACCCACGAACCACCCAGGCCATTGGAGCAGAAACCTTCTCCACGCAAGAGCAACATCGCTCCTGCGCCCATTGCGGCGGATGACTCGTCGCCCGACGCGAACCCACCTGCGCAATCAGACGCGGACATCAAGTCCGTCAAGGGGATCGGGCCGGTCTTCGCCGGCCGTCTAGCCGATGCCGGTATCACGGACGTCGCTCAGCTCGCTGCGACCCGTCCCGAGAAGGTGGCCGCAGCCGCCGAGGTCGCCCTTTCGCGAGCTGCGGGCTGGGTCGAGGCAGCCCGCAAGATGGGCTGAGCCTCAGACCCCTCTCAACTCGTACACCAATGCGTCGCGACGCGCCTGCCATCTGCTCAGGATCACATACCCGATCCCTGCTACCAGCACCATGAGTAGGCGCCAGGGCAAGTCGGACGACGTGGCGATCGAGGGGATGAAGTCGAGGTAGGCCTGGGGTCCGACCGGGTTGAGCATCTGGCCGAGAGACACGGCCAAGATCCACATGCCGATCCCGACCAGGTTCCAGGCGGACGCGTCGGCCGAGGCCCCGTAGGTCTCCGACTCGGCGTAGTAACGACCCTTGACCAGGTAGAAGTCTGCCGCGGCGATGACGACCGCCGGGAACACCAGGGCAGTGGCCAGCGAAGCCCAGGCAAGTGGAGGGTCAGGAACCGCGAAAGCCAACGCCAGAACGCCGGCCGTGGACAGGGTGCCGATCACCACGGGCGAACCTGCCGGCACTATCCCGATCGCCTCGGTGCCGGCTGCCACCAGGGAGGCGAACACCTGATCTGACTCAGCGAAGAGCAGCCAGGCGACGGCCAGGACTACGCCTGTGGCGCCGGCGGCGATAGGAGTCAAGTCTGTGGGCAACCCGCCCATTCGCAGGGCCAGCACTGCGCCGGCCAGCAGCATCAGGACCACGGGAATCGTGTAACCCACCCCGAAGCTGATCATCGCCTCCTCGTCATTGTGCATGCGCCTGGCTACCGACTCTACGAAGGGAATGAACAGGGCCGACATCTCCACGGCTCTCTGCACACCGGGCCAGAAGGGGGCGAACGTTCCGGTGAGCGATACGCCGCCCAAAGACGCCAACTTCCAACCCAGGCCCACGATCAGGATCACGGATAGCCAGAAGATGGGCCGCCGGATGACGACCTTGATGGTGATGACGAGCCCGAGATAAGTGAGAAGCACTCCGAGGGCAGCCACTACCGCCATGGCCAGCACCGGGCTGGTGAAGCTGAAGCCGGCGGCAGACATCGCCCCCGACCCCCAATCCCCCACCAATCGCAAGCCCACCGCCGCCCACAGGGCGATCATGGCCAGGCGCAGCCAGGAGATGAACCAGGATCCGACTCTCCCGAGCGACGGATAAGACAACCAGGCGCCATCGGCGCCGGTGCTGGCGGCCATTCGGGCCGAACCACCCACCAGGGCCCCTCCGATGACGGCGGCGATCGGCGCCGCGAGGAGGATTTGGGCGATGTCCAACCCGTCATGGGTGTAGAGCAGAGCCCCTATGACGAGGGCCGGCCCACCGATGGTCGTGGCGACCATCGTGGCCACCCCATCCCCCTCCTCGAGCTCTCCCCGCCGGTAACCGACGGCGTCGCGGCTCCAGGTCTGGTTGACGGCTCGGAACATCGGCCGTGAGTCTAGGGCGACACCGGCCGGCCCATCCCTACCATCTGGGACTGTGCCGTATCTCACCGATCCCAATCGCCTGGCCGACATGCTCGAAGGAGAGCCACGGTTCCGAGCCGACCAGTTGCGCTCATGGCTGTATGAGAACCCGGTCCTGCATGCGTCCGACATGACGAACCTGCCCACCTCCCTGCGAGCCGAGCTAGAGGATCGCTTGTGGCCCTTCGAAGTGGAGGCGGAGCTGGTGGGAGACGGTGGCCTGACTCGCAAGTGGCTCTTCCGGGCCCCGGACGGGGCAGGCATCGAGTCAGTGCTGATGGGCTATCCCCGCCGGGCGACGCTCTGCATCTCGTCCCAGGCCGGATGCGCCCTGGGCTGCACCTTCTGCGCCACCGGACAGTTCGGTTTCGAGCGCCATCTCGAACCGGGTGAGATCGTGGCTCAGGTCGCCTATGCCTCCGCCTTCCTGCGCCAGATCGGCATGCCCGGCGTCGGTGAGCGCCTCACCAACGTCGTCTTCATGGGAATGGGCGAGCCGCTGGCCAACTACGACCGGGTGCGGGAGTCGATTCGCCGAATGATCGAAGTCATGGGCATGTCGCAGCGGTCCCTCACCGTCTCGACGGTGGGGATGGTGCCCGGGATCCGGCGTCTGGCCGCCGAGGGATGGTCGGTCAACCTGGCCATCAGCCTCCACGCCGCAGACGACGACCTCCGCTCGAAACTCGTCCCCATCAACCGCCGATACCCGATCGCCGAGCTGGAGCGGGCCGCCACCGAATACTTCGAGAGAACCGGCCGGCGGGTGTCTATCGAATGGACCATGATGGAAGGAGTCAACGACAGCGTCGAGCAGGCCCGCCGCCTGGCCGACATTGCCCGCCGGGTCCGGGCACATGTGAACCTGATCGCCCTCAACCCCACACCCTTGTCGCCAGAGCAGCCTTCACCCAAGGAGACCATCCAGCGATTCGCCTCCGTTCTTCACGACCTGGGCGTCAACGCCACGGTCCGGAACACGAGAGGGCAGGACATCGACGCCGCCTGCGGACAACTGCGAGCCAGACACTCAACACCCACCCCGGACCCGGTCGAGATCACGTCAAAGCTCGCATAGTCGCCCCGTCTCAGGTAGCCTTCACACCCTCTCGGGCGGATCAGGGGCCGGGAGGAAGTCCCATGTTCGCGTCGATGTATCTTCTGTCGACGGACAAGAGAGCCCGAGCGTATCTCGTCGGAGCGGTCGTCGCCCTGATCGTGCTCGTCGGTTCCCTCAACTACACGGTCAAGAAGGGTGACACACTCTCCTCGATCGCCGACGAGTACGGCGTGTCGGTGTCGGCCATCCTCAAGGCCAACAACATCACCAACCCTGATCTGATCTGGATCGGCCAGAGCCTCGTGATCCCCGGACACGATGGAGAACCCGCCCAGGTGCACGTCGTCGCCGCGGGTGAGACCCTGGGCAGCATCGCCGCCCACTACGGAACCAAGACATCCGAGTTGGCTCGCCTGAACGAGATCAACAACATCAACCTGATCCGCATCGGCCAGAAGCTGAAGATCCCCGGTGGGAGCAGCGGCGGCGGGACCGCCGTCTCCGGCTATCACGTGGTGAAGGCAGGCGAAACGCTGGCCTCCATCGCAGCCAAATACGGGGTATCGGTCCAACAGTTGGCCTCCGCCAACGGGATCACCAACCCCTCCCTCATCTATGTGGGCGCCCGCCTGGCCCTGAGCGGGAAGGGCTTCGTGGCAGCAGGCGAGCCCGGCGGATCGACCCATGTGGTGGCAGCCGGAGAGACTCTCGGCTCGATCGCAGCCAAATATGGGGTTTCGGTCAGCCAACTCGCCAAGGCCAACGGGATCAAGAACACCAATCTGATCCACATCGGCCAGAAGCTCGATATCCCGGGCGCGACGAGCTGGGTTTGCCCGGTTCCCGGCGCTTCCTATGTCAATGACTGGGGTTTTCCCCGGTCGGGTGGGCGCTTCCACGAAGGCAACGATCTGATGGCTCCCCGCGGCACGGAGGTTCACGCCCCGGTGAGCGGAACGCTGAAGCCCGTGACCGGTACGGTCGGTGGATTCCAGTTCTTCCTCTACGGGGACGACGGAGTCACCTACATCGGCTCCCACCTCGATGCGTTCGGGCGTTCCGGATCGGTCAGTGCCGGCGAAGTGATCGGATACGTTGGCGACACCGGCAACGCCCGCGGCGGCCCCACCCATCTTCACTTCGAGATGCATCCCAGCGACGGAGCAGCGGTCAACCCCTTCCCCACCTTGCAAGAGAACGGCTGCTGAGCCCTCCTGGTGGCTCAACCGCGGCGCTCACGTAGCGAGCACACTGTGAACGGAAGAGCGGCGTTTGGCGCGGAGAACGTTCACAGAGTCATCCGCTCCCGGAGATAGTCCAGGCGGAGCTCGCCCCCTTCCAGGATGCGCCGGTGGAAGTCTTTCAGCTCGAAACCGGGCAATCGCTCGAGAGAGCTGCGGATATCGAGGATCTCCTTCTCGCCCACCTTGTAGGAGATGGCCTGGCCCGGCCATCCCAGATAGCGCTTCACCTCGCTCTCGGACACGTCCCTTGACTGGAGCCCGATCCGATTCACGTAGTCGACCGCAACCGAGTAGTTCCATGTCTCGCCACCATGGAGAGGAGCATCCGGCGGGATGGGGTAGCTCATATGGGATCCGACGTCGACCACCACGCGCACGGCCCTGAACAGCTGTGAGGCGAGCATGCCGAGGCGATACTCAGGTGCCTCGAAGTAGCCCAGCTCGTCCATGAGCCGCTCGGCGTACAGAGCCCAGCCTTCCCCGTAACCGGGGTACCAGATGAACAACCGATGCGCCCTCGACAGATGCTCGGACTGGTACATGGCCGTCGCCACCTGCAGATGATGGCCCGGGAAGCCCTCGTGATAGGCGGTGGTCACCTCCTGCCACGTGGGGATCTGCGTCTTCTCCCCGAGTGAGTACCAGACAGAACCGGGCCTCTTCCAATCGGTGGAGGGATTGATGTACCACGCACCCAGCGCTCCGCCGGGAGGGGCGATGTTGACGGTGATGGGACGAATCGGATCAGGTACATCGAAATGCGCACCGGACAGGTCGGCCACGGCCTGGCCGAGCCTCGCCTCAATGAAGTCGCAGAACTCCTGGCGGGAAACAGCGTGGGCGGGATCGTGCTCGAGGAGCTCGATGACCTCCTCGAGGCTGCGATCGGGATCCACGGAGCGTGCCACGGCCTCCATCTCCGATCGGATCCGACTGATCTCCCGCCAACCCCATCGGTACGTTTCGGCGGGATCGATCGTCATCCCCAGGAAGCGCTCCGTGGCCCGCAGGTAGCGGTCCTCGCCGACACCGTCCGCCCTCTCGCTGTGCGGCAGATACTCGTCTCGCAGCCATTCGACCAGCTCCCCCGCCTTCTGGCGGGCCACACCGACGGCTTCCTCCAGATCACGGCTGTCGAGACCAGCCATTCGCGCCTGCTCGAGGAGATCCAGAAACCTCGACTCGGGCCCGGCCAGGCTTTCAGCCTGTTCCATCACCGACTCGACCTGACGGCGAGCCACCACTCTCCCCTGCTCTATCCCCCGTCCCAGCACCTCCTGCCAACCCGACCACGGCTCGCCCACCGTGCCCAACCGGGCGGTGATGTTGGACCAGGCCGACGCAGAGTCGCGCGACATGATGTCGAAGATGTCCCGCACGGTGGAGAAGCCGCAGTGGATGTGGTTCAAGTCGTAGAGATAATCGCCGCTTTCGTGCTCGCCGATTTCAGTGTCGAGGAAAGCGGTCAGCACCCGGGCGGCGTGGCGCTGATCCTCGCCCTCGCCCTCGTCCTCGTCCTCGTCCTCGCCCTCGAGATGCTCGGCGACCTCGGCCCGGCAACCCCGCAGGAGATCCTGGGTCCGCGCCACGCCATCGAGTGAGAGATCGTCCCAGCGGTCATCGGCACCCGGCATCCCCAACGAGGTACAGGTCATGGGGCTCAGCGCCAGGTAGTCGTCGACAAAACGGTCAGCTATCTCAAACGGGGTCAATGGTCTCCCTCGAACGGCCGTGAGAGACTAACGCAGCAACGGGCCTCCGCCGGAGCAGCGGGTACATTGATCCGTCATGGGCGACGTGATCGAAGTCAGACCGGAGGAGAGATTCGACGAGGACGCCCTGGCCCATTATCTCCGCGATCGACTCGACGGAGCCCGGGCGGGCCTGCGGGTTCGCCAGTTCGGAGGGGGCAGGGCCAACCTCACCTACCTGCTGGAGTTCGAGGGCGGCGTCGAGTATGTGCTGCGCCGACCGCCCCTCGGTCCGGTGGCGCCCGGAGCACATGACATGGAGCGCGAATACCGGGTCTTGTCCCGACTGTGGAAGGCTTTCGACAAGGCACCCCACGCTGTGCTGTTCTGCGACGACGAGACGGTGATCGGCGCCCCGTTCTTCGTCATGGAGCGGCGGGAAGGGGTCGTGGTGCGCGGCAGCATTCCCGAGGTGTTCGGGAGCGGGACGGATCCCGAAGCGAACCGCGCCTTGGCCGGGGTCGTGATCGACGCACTGGCCGAGTTCCACGCCGTCGACGCCGACGAATGCGGCCTGGGCGACCTGGGCCACCCCAAGGGTTTCCTCCGCAGGCAGGTGGACGGCTGGCTGGGGAGGTGGGAGCGAGCCCGGCACGAGGCCAACCCACTGGCCGATGAAGTCGGGCAGTGGCTGTCCGAGACCCTGCCCGACTCTCCCGGGGCCACCCTGCTGCACAACGACTGGCGCCTGGACAACATGGCCGTGTCTCCCGAGGACCCCGGGGTCTGCGTGGCGGTCTACGACTGGGACATGGCCACCCGGGGCGACCCCCTGTGTGATCTGGGCACCCTGCTCGGGTCATGGCACGATCCCGAGGAGATCGACGCCCGAACCCACTCCCTCATGCCGGTGACCGTGCCCGGATGGATACCACGCGGCGAGGCGATCCGACGCTACGGCGCGGTGTCGGGGCAGGATGTCTCCGGCATGGGCTGGTACGTGGTCTTCGGGACCTGGAAGTTGGGCGTTGTCCTCCAGCAGATCTACATCCGGTATCTGCGTGGACAGACCTCTGATCGGCGTTTCGCCGACATGGGAGAGGGCGCTGCCCGCCTGTTCGAGCTGGCGGCACAACGCCGACCGTGAAGGTCGGGCGACCATGGCTCATGGAAAGAGCCCGACCGGATCGGATCCGGTCGGGCTCTGAGCCGGCACCCGGAGGGTGCCGCCTGCTTCTTGCCGGTCAGGAAGACCCGAGGGTGGCCGCGAGGGTCAGAGTCTGTCCACCTCTGAGGACCTCGAGCTGCACCTTGTCACCGGGTTGGTGGCTCTGGATCTGGGCGGCCAGGTCACCTATGCCGTCGACGTGTACACCGTCGACCGCGGTCACCACATCACCCACCTGGAGCCCGACGTTGGCTGCTCCCGATCCAGGTTGGACTCCTGTGATCAGGGCACCGGCTGGACCGGTCTGGGCATCCGCTCCCTGCACACCGAGCACTGCCATGGTGAGCGGCTGGCCGGAAACGATCGAGTCCGCCACTTCCTTGCCCACGTTGATGGGAACCGCAAAGCCGATCCCGTTGTTACCACCCGAGGTAGAGAAGATCGACACGTTGATGCCGATGAGCTGTCCCTGACGGTTGGCGAGGGCGCCACCCGAGTTGCCCGGGTTGATTGCAGCATCGGTCTGGATCAGCGAGCGATAGCGACCGTTCTCGGGCACCGACTGGTTGACAGCCGAGACCACGCCCGAGGTAACGGTCGAGTCGAGGCCGAAGGGGCTGCCGATGGCCACGGCCAGCTGGCCGACCTCGGGTTGGCTATCGGTGGCTAGCGAGGCGGCCGGTAGACCGGTGGCGTCGATCCGGACGACACCGATGTCATAGGAGTCGTCCTGTCCCACGACCGTGCCGTCGTACTGGGTGCCATCGGAGAGGCGCACCCTCACCTGGGTTTGCCCGTCGACCACATGGGCGGCGGTGAGGATGAGGCCGTTGGAGTCGTAGATGACGCCGCTACCCAGGGCGCCGGCCGGGGTCTCGATCTGGACCACCGAGGGCAGGAGGGCCTTGGCTACGTCCGCTACCGGCTCGTCGGTGGACTGGATGGCCGGCGGGGTCTGTCCGGCCGCCCCGGTGGAAGATGTGACGGTGGTGGTGGCCGTGGAAGCGGCTGCCTGCTGGCCGGGTGTGGAGAACACGAGCCAGCCGATAGCCAACCCAACCAGGACCATGCCTACCGAGACGAGGATCCACGCCCAGGCTCCGCCCGACGAGCGTCGCGGAGGGGGCGGTGGCGAGGGGGGCTGGGGGCTGAAAGGAGCCTCGTCAGCCGAAGAGGTGGGCGCTAACGGTGCGGTCATGGAAATCCTCCTGGGTGATACCGCACCCAAACTTAGGACCCGGTTCTTAAACCTTCTGTAAAGGGCTATCCGAGGGCGGCGGGCCCGGCGCGTCGGTCAGGGGGAGCCAGATGACCAGGACCGATCCCCGGTTCGCGACCCCGGTGCGCCTCGAGTGCTCCTCCGTGCGCCTGGGCGATCTGACGGACGATGGCCAGACCCAGTCCGCGCCGTCCCGCCCGCTGCACGGCCGATGGGTCGATCCCCTCTCCCTGATCGGCCACCGCAACCCAGGCCCAATTGGTGTCGACCCCCGAGGCGAGCACCACTCTGCCTCCCCGGGGGGAGGCCTTGACCGCATTGTCCGCCAGGTTCTCGATCGCACGGCGTAGCGACGAGGGGACGCCCTCGATGGAGGCGGATCCCGGTCGCGCCTCGATGGTGACCCCCGCCGCTGCCCCCCGGGCGCTCAACTCGTCCGCCGCCTCGGCCACCAGGTCGCCCAGGTTGATGTGAACGGCGGCTGCCGACCGCACCTCGAGGCGGGCGGCGGCCAGCAGATCGTCGATCATGTCGGCCATTCGTTCGGCGTTGCGCTGCACGATCCCCCCGGCCACCTGCCAATCCTCGAGAGAGGCGGATGGGTCGTCGGCCAGGACATCGATGTTGGAGCGAATGATGGCCAACGGCGTGCGCAGATCGTGTGAGGTGTCGGCCAGGAAGCGCCGCTGGGTGCTGAAGGCCGTGTCGAGGCGTTCGAGCATGTCGTCGAAGGTCTCCGCCAATTGGCTCAGCTCGTCGCCGGTGCTGTCGTAGGCGATCCGCCTGGACAGGTCGGAGGCGGTGATCTCCTTGGCCACCGATGTGATCCGAGCCACCGGGCGCAGGGCTCTTCCCGAGATGATCCAGCCAACGATGAACGAGATCAGGAACAGGGCGATCAACGCCACCAACGAATAGTGCGACAGCAGGGTCAAGGCTCGCTGGGTGATCGACTGCTGGACGAGTTGAGCGGTATCCACGTCGAGCTGTTGGACGATCATCGGGTGCCCGTTGATGGTGGCCACCCGGCTGTCGAGGGTCAGAGGCAGGCGCCGGAGGTTGCGACGGACGAAGTAGTAGGTGACACCGAGGATGGCACCGGCGAGCCCAAACACCACCGACGAATAGAGCACCGAGAGCCGAAAGCGGATCGAGTGGACGAAGGAGACGGGACCGCTCACTCGGCCGCCAATCGATAGCCGCGCCCGGGGACGGTCTGGATCAGCTCGGGTCGGCCGAGCTTCTTGCGCAGATTGGAGATGGTCACGCGCACGACATTGGTGAACGGATCCGCCATCTCGTCCCAAACGTGCTCGAGGAGCGTCTCCTGAGGTATCACCTTGCCGGCGTTGAGCATGAAGTAATGGAGCAGTGAGAACTCTTTGGCGGTCAGCTCGAGCTGCTTCCCCGCCAGCGTGGCTTCGAATCGAGCCGGATCGAGGCGTATGCCCCCGGCTTCGATCACCGGGCTAACGGCATCCTCGCGACGAAGGAGGGCCCGGACTCGGGCGGCCAACTCGGCAAAGGCGAAGGGTTTCACCAGATAGTCGTCGGCGCCGGCATCGAGACCCGAAACCCGGTCATCGACGTCGTCGCGGGCTGTGAGCATCAGAACCCGGGGGCGCTCCTCGAACGGCTCCAGCGTGCCGTTGCTCAACCGGCGGCAGATCTCCACCCCGGCCCCGTCCGGCAGGTTCCAGTCCAACAGCAACAGGTCATACCCGGCCGATGTGATCTTGAGCTCCGCCTCGTTGGCGTTCTCGGCCATGTCGACGGCATGACCCTCACGCCGTAACCCGCGGGCGACGGCGTTGGCCAGATCCAGCTCGTCCTCGACTATCAGAAGACGCACGATGCTGCATACGGTATCGGCGAAGGCATAACTAATGGTTAAACGGGCCGGGTTTCCACGGGCCTCTGGTCAGACCTGGCTTTGCGATGATGGGTCGTACGGCCCCGACCCATAGCCTTCAAAACCTCGCATCCCCTGGCATCATGTCGAACGGCGCTTCGGCTGGCGGCCCGAAATGCCGATAAGTCGTCCGAGGCATCGCATACGATCAATGGGCATCACAGAGGAACGACATGGCAGTCACCGTTACGATTGAGACCGAAGACGGCCCGAACACCTACACCGGCCACATCGTTTGCCGTGGACCGGGCACGATGGAGATGCTGCTGACCGAGCCGTTCGGCATGGCAGGGCGAACCGTCCAGTTCCCGGCTGGAGCCGTCGTAGACGAGCACTCGGAGCCCGATCTGTCACCGAACACCGCGTCGAGCGCCGGCTGATTCCACGTGACTCCGGGCACCACATCACCCGCGGACCGGAGGATCAGCACTTGACAGCCCCGATCGGGGGGCACGCACGATTTTCAGGGAGGGGAACCAGGGGATCGTCTCAGGGATCGACTCCGGGATCGACTCCGAGTTGGTCGGCGTCGTGAGACACCGTCACCTGTCACGGCGACGGCCGATCGTCTCTGAGCTGCCCCACAGCGTCTACCCGGTCGACCCCTGGGCCATCGTCGAGACCCGGTTCACCCCCGAGCTGACCGAGCTGCTCGAGACCGTCTTCGCCCTGGGCAACGGATACGTCGGGGTGCGAGGATCGTTCCATCAGGGCCGGCCCGCCCACCAGCCCGGTGCCCTCATCAACGGGTATTACGAAGCCTGGCCGATCGTCTACCCCGAGTCGGCGTTCGGCTTCGCCACCGCCGGTCAGACGATCGTCTACGTCCCAGACTCGACGGAATCGGTGGTCAAAGTGAACGGCGAGCCGATCGACTACTCCTCCCCGACCATCGAGGATTGGGAGAGGCGCCTCGACTTCCGCCGGGGGACCCTGGTTCATCGGTACCGGTGGACCAGCGAAGACGGCATAGGCGTCCAGGTCACCGCCACCCGGCTGGTCTCGGTTGCCCGACCCGAGCTGGTCGCTTGCCAGCTGGTGATCTCGGTCGACACCGACGCAGAGATCGAGATCAGCTCCGGCCTCCTCAACCGGCAGGACACCGAATATCTGGAACCGGCGGCAACCGAGCTCGACCCGCGTCGTGCCCGAAACTTCGGGCGGCGCGTGCTCGAGCCCACCGCCCTGCGCATCCGGCCCGAGATGATCTCGGCCTCCTACGAGACGGTCCGCTCACATCTGAGGCTGGCCGTCTCGATGGCCCAGACCGTGGATCGTCCTGCGGAAGCAACCTCTGAGGAGCACCCCGACCACCCCCACACGATCTTCCGGACCAGCCTGGCCGACGGCGAAACGCTCACGCTCGACAAGTTCACCGTCTACCACGCCGACAACGCCCGGGGCATCGACCACACCGAAGACCAGGCCGCCATGGTGTCGGCCGCCGGGTTCGAGGCGGCCGTCAAGGCCCATGACGCCGCCTGGGACGAGTTCTGGGACATGGCCGACATCCACATCGGTGCCGACGAGGCGGTCCAGCAGGCCACGCGCTGGATCCTGCTCCAGCTGCATCAGGCCTCGGCCCACCTGGACGGGACGGGAATTGCCGCCAAGGGCGTCACCGGACAGGCCTACGAGGGGCACTACTTCTGGGACACGGAGATCTTCGTGCTCCCGTTTCTCCTCTACACCCGACCCGAGGTGGTGGCCGGGCTGCTGCGCTTTCGCTACCAGATGTTGGACGAGGCCCGGGCCCGTGCCTCCGAGCTGAACCTGGCCGGAGCGCTGTTCCCGTGGCGGACCATCAACGGCAACGAGGCCAGCGCCTACTTCGTGGCCGGGACCGCCCAGTACCACATCAACGCCGACGTCGCCTATGCCATCCGCAAGTACGTCGAGGTGACCGGCGACCTGGACCTGCTGTGGGACGTGGGCGTCGAGATCCTGGTCGAGACCGCCCGCATGTGGGCCAGGCTGGGTTTCCATCGTGACGGTGCCTTCCACATCTACGGCGTCACCGGCCCCGACGAGTACACGGCCATCGTCGACGACAACGCCTACACGAACCTCATGGCGCAGATGAACCTCCTCTATGCGATCGACTCGGTGGAGAAGATGAGAAAGCAACAGCCCACCCGTTGGGCGGAACTCGACGAGCGCCTCGCAGTCACCGACGAGGAGATCGAAGAGTGGCGACGGGCCGGGACCGAGATGCATTTCCCCTACGACGAGGGTTTCGGGATCACCAAGCAGGACGAGAGCTTCCTCGCCAAGGAGCGGTGGGACTTCGAGTCGGTCCCCGAGGACAGGTATCCCCTGCTGTTGCACTTCCACCCCCTGACCATCTATCGCTATCAGGTCCTGAAACAGGCCGATGTGGTGTTGGCGACGGTGCTGTCGGGAGAGAAGTTCAGCGACGACCTCAAACGCGCCAACTTCGATTACTACGACCCTCTCACCACCGGTGATTCGTCGCTCTCTGCCTGTGTGCAGGCCATCGCCGCAGCCCAGATCGGCGAGGCAGAGCTGGCGATGCACTACTTCCGCACTGCCCTCTTCACCGACCTGGCCGATCTCCACCACAACACAACCGACGGGGTGCACCTGGCTTCCGCGGGGGGAGTCTGGATGGCCCTCGTGTACGGGATGGCAGGACTCTCCGACCGCAACGGCGAGATCCGCTTCGAGCCGGGGCTGCCGAGAGATTGGGGCGGCCTTCGGTTCAAGCTCAGGGTTCGCGACACGGTCCTTTCGGTGGACATGGACCACGACCGGGTGCTCCTGAAGGCCGACGGCCGACCGGTGGGCGTAACCGTCGACGGGACCACAGTCACGGTCGGCGAACTGCCCGTGACGGTGGCGATCGGCCGGAGCGAAGGCTCTCGAGCGGCCAGTCGCCAACGCTCCCGCAGATAGCGGGTGAACAGCGTGCGATCTCCGGCCAGAACGCGGTCGAGACGAAACGGCAGGGGCAGAGCGAGTTCCGAGGGGGAGTGAGCCAGCCTCGCGGACTGCCCACCCACCACAACGGGAGCGGTGCTGACGTTGATCTCGTCGATCAGATCCGCAGCAGCCAGCTGACCATTGATAGAGGGCCCTCCCTCGCACAGAACGACATCGGCGTCCGCCAGGGCCTCCACCACCTGTGAGACGTCGACCACCAGCCCACCCAAAACATGACGGCTGCTCCGGATCGAAAGAAGCGCGCATCAGGGTCGAGGTCCAGGCGGCGCGACAGCACAGCCAGACGGGGCACGGCCGTACGGCCCGATTGGAGGCGCCGGCGCCTCACCTCCTCGGGGAGCGCTACGGGTCCATAACCCTCAGCGCGCACCGTTGCGGCCCCCACCAGCACCACGTCGGCCACAGCCCGGAAGGCGTGGAAGAGGGCCTGGTCGTCGGGCCCGGTCAGCCCGGAGGCGCTTCCGGACGACGCCGTGGCGCCGTCGATCGAAGTGATCATGTTCACCATCACCCACGGTCGCCGCCCTTCCCGCCGATCCGAGGCGACGAGGGCCATCACGTCGTGCACGAAAGGGTCGGGTTGAGGGAACAGCCGACGGATCACCGCTGGGCGAGCCTACCCGGCTACCAGCAGGAGCGGCTCGGATTCCAATGGCTCCATCCTCCGCCGTGGTAGACCAGCCAGGCCGCCACGACCACGTTGTCCTCGGGATTGAATATGTCGGCTCCCGGACGGCCAGCGGCGGCTGCTCGCTTCGGCCACAGCCGGGCCAGATGCTGGAAGAGCCCGCGAGCGCTGGACCGGGGATTTGCGGCGCGCGGGTCGCCGCCCGACTCACAGCGGATTACGGCCATGGCCCGGTCCACGTCCTCCGCCCGGAAGTACTTCTGCACCAGAGGCCGCCACCGCTCCACACCCACCAGCACCCCGGTGGCCATGCCCGGCGGGTAGGCGCACGGAGACACGAGCGGCGTGACAGGACGGCACCCGACCGACTCGGGCGCCTCGGTGGCCGCTTCGGACAAGGCGGGAGGCACGGGTCCGGCAACCGTTTCCGACGTCGGCGCGGTCACCGAGGCGACCGTGGTGTCGGGAACGGTCCCCGGCGGCGTCGACGACACGCCCGAGCCGGAGAACCCGATCGAGAAGAGAACGGCGACAACGAGGACGCCCATGAAGAGGGATATGAGTCTGCGCAGGGCAGCCTCCAGAGAAGGGGTGATGCGAAGGGCTGCTCAGTATGCCACAGTCGCTAGCTGGTGCAAGCATTCGAGTTGGTATTGCTCGCGACAGCTAGCACAATGGGGACTAGCTCGAACCCACCCAGATGGAGGTTTACATGACAAAGTTGTCCACCCTGCCCCTGGCGGCGGTTGGCGCCGCCAGCCAGGCTGCCCGCCAGATAGGCCATCGAGTCGAGGACGCCCGTCGAGAGCTGTCTGAGGCCACCGAGAGCTTCATCAGCACCTCGGCCGAGGAAGGCCGCAACGTCCTGGCCCGTGTGCCGGGGGCGGCCAAGTTGCTGGGAGCGGCCAACATGGCCACCCAGCCCGTCACCGACATCGTCGGGATCGATCCCCGTGCGGCCGCCAAGCTGCGCCGGGCCGGCGTGAACTCGGTCCAGGACATGTGGGCCCAGGCCGGCGACCGGACCGGCAGGTCGAACCTGTCGGGGATTACCGGCATCAACACCGACCTGTTGTCCGACTGGGCCAAGAAGGCCGACCTGATGCGGGTCAAGTCAATCGGCCCCCGCTATGCCGCCCTGCTCGACGCGGCCGGCGTGTCCAGCCTCAAGCAGTTGCGGCGACGCAGCGCCGAGTCTCTCCACGAGAGCCTGGTCGAGACCAACCGGACCGCCAAGGTAGTCGACAACGTGCCCGGCCTCTCCGAGGTCGAGGACTGGATCGTCAAGGCCGACCTGATCGCCGGCTGAAACCCCGGCTCGCTCGAACCCACCCGCCAGGGGTGGCCCCATCGGGGTCGCCCCTGTGCTCTCTTTCGAGGCTGGCATTGGCTCCCAAGCAGGGAGACGGGACATCAACCGGCTCACGCTCGTCAGCCCGTGATGCGAGAATTGAAGACGTGACGACTCAACCGGTCGGCTTCAACCCGTTCGATCCCAGCACGATCGCCGACCCCTATCCCGGTTATGCCCGGATCCTGGCCGAGCCCGGCGCAATAGCGGCCGACTTCCCCGCCGCCTGGGTAGTGCCCCGCTGGGAGGACGTGCGCCGAATCCTGGCCGATCGTTCCTTCTCCGCCGACCGAAGCCGGGCCACCATCGTCCAGATCATGCCCGAGACGACGGGTGACCCCGAGCTGGACGAGAAGCTGACCCTGTTCGACCGGATGCTCCTCACCCTCGACCCACCGACCCACACCCGTCTGCGTCGCCTGGTGGGCCACGCCTTCACCCCTCGTCGGATCGCCGAGATGGAGGACCGGGTGACGGCGATCGCCTACGAGCTGATCGAGGAGATGCGCGAGGAGGGCGAGGGCGTCGACCTGGTGAGGCGGTTCGCCTATCCCCTCCCGGTCGTGGTGATCTCCGAGTTGCTGGGCCTCCCCGCGGGGGATCGAGAGGCACTCAAGAAGTGGTCTGATGACGTTGCCCTCCTCCTCGAGCCTCTGCCCGCTCCCGATGCCCTGACACGGTTCGGCGCCACCAGCGACGAGTTCAGGGCCTACCTGGACGACCAGTTCGATGCCAAGACGGCGAAGCCGGCGGGATGATCTCATAGGTGCCCTGGTGGCGGCCCGGGACGGACAGGATTCGCTGGACGACGACGAGCTGTTCGCGCTGGTGGTGCTGCTGGTTGCGGCGGGCCACGAGACAACCACCAATCTGATCGGCAACTCCGTGATTGCCCTCACCCGCCATCCCGACCAGCGCGGGCGATTGGCGGCCGACCCGGGCATGGCCCCCCAGGCGGTCGAGGAGCTGCTGCGATACGACTCTCCGGTTCAACGCACGAGCCGCGTGGCGACCCAGTCGGCGGAGATCGGCGGGGTGACGATGATGCCGGGCGACCTGGCCGTCCTCCTCCTGGGCGCCGCCAACCACGACCCGGCCGCCTTCGAGGAGCCGGATCGGCTCGATCTGACCCGGGCCAACGCCTCTTCTCACGTCTCGTTCGGTCACGGCATTCACTTCTGCCTGGGCGCTCCCCTAGCCCGGTTGGAGGGACGCATCGCCCTCAATGCCCTCCTGGAGTCCTTCCCGGACCTGGAGGCAGACTTGTCGCACCTGGAATGGAAGCCCTCACTGGTCCTGCGCGGAGTCGAGTCCCTGCCGGTCTCCTGGGGCTGACGGGTCCGACCCAGGTCAGGACTGACGATTCCAGATGGATTGGACACCTTGATTCGTCACGGTGAGCGTGTCTCCCGAACACTCGTATGCGCCCTGACCGCTGAGCGCCTCCTGTGGCGTCTGCACGTTGGCGCTTCCCATGGGGATTTCGACCAGGTTCCCGTTGACGCTCGCCTGCATCGTGATGTCGGGTTTTGACCCCGACATCTGAACCGAGAGGGTCCCGGCGGCGGGATCGGCCGTCCATGTGCCCGTGGCCGGGTTCGGGTCGTTGACGGTCATGATCAGGTCGCCCTGGGAACTGGTGATCTTCAGCTTCCAGTCCTGCCGCTGGTTCGAAATCTGGTCGGGAGCCGATATGTCCATTGTGTAATCGCCACTCTGGTACTCGAACTTTCCCGGAACGCTGGAGCCCATGGTCCCATTGAGCGAATCGACGAAGGACGGTGAGTCCAGGCTCCAGTGACCGATCAGGCATTGGTCGCCGCCCGCGCCCGTGGTAGGTGGAGCGGTGCTGGGAACCTCGGTAGTGGGCACCATGGTCGTGGCCGTGGTGGTCGAGCTCGTCGATGTCGTAGACGAAGACGCCGTGGTCGTGGGCTGGGCCTCGGTCGACGACACACCCGATCCCGTGCCCGACGAGACCTCCCCTCCACCCCCACACGCTGCCAGGGCCAGGGCCACGACGGCGACGACGATCAACATTCGACGATATTTCGACTGCATTTTCGCCACCCTAACTAATTCCCAGATTTGTCCAGATCGGGCTCTGGGACCCTCAGACGGTGGCGCGGTCGGCGGTGATGTCGTCGACGATCGCCCCCGACTCGCGAAAGATCGCTCCGAGCACCCCACCCGGATGGTGGTTGTCGAAGCCGATGAAGTAGAGACCCTCCAGTGCGCCGGTCCCCACCACCGGAGGAGGGTCGGAAAGCCGGGGAGCGATCCCGGAGAGGAGATCGGAGAGCAACGGTCGATACCCGGTGGCGAGGATCACGGCGTCGAAAGGCATTCGCCTCCCATCGGCAAAGACCACGTCGGCTCCGTCCAATCGGTCGATGGCCCCGAGCACCTCGATTTCTCCGGACCGGATCCTGTCCAGCGTGCCGACGTCGATGACAGGAGTCCTGCCCTCCTCTCGCAGCTGGGCGTTGGGTGGGAGGTCAGGGGTGACCAGCCCGAACCGGGACAGATCGCCCACCGTCAATCGGCGCAACGCCACACCGATCCGATCCCCGAGCCACTCGGGCAGGCGACTCAGTGTCAGGCCGGTCAACTGGGTGGGCCTGCCCAGCACATCACGGGGCACGACATTGACCGGGCCCCGTACAGACAGGCACACGTCGACGCCCTTTTCGCACAGGTCGAGAGCGATCTCTGCGCCTGTATTGCCCATGCCCACAACCAGCACCTTCGAGCCCAGGAACGGGTCGGGATTCCGATACGAGCGGGAGTGGCTGACACGGCCGGCAAAGCCGTCCTCGCCGGGCAGCGAGGGTCGATTCGGGACCCGGTTGAGCCCGGTGGCCACCACCACCCGGGAGGACCGACAGTGGCGACCGGTAGAGGTCGAAGTCACGAATCCGTCGCCCTTTCGGGCTATCGCGGTCACTTCCTGGCCGAAATGGGGATGGATCCCGAAGTGGCGGGCATAGGTCTCGTAATAGTCCACCAGACGCTGCCGGGGCACATATCGGGGGTAATCGGCGGGGAACGGGAGGAGAGGGAGATGAGACAGGTCCTTGACGGTGTGGAGATGGAGACGGTCGTAGTGGTTCTGCCACGAGTGGGCCACCTGGTCGCTTCCCTCCACGATCTCGAACTCGAGGCCGCAATCGGTCAGGCGACCCGCCACGGCGAGACCGGCAGGCCCGGCCCCGATGATCAGGACGGGTATGTCGGGTATGGAATCGGTCATGTCGGGTAATCCGTCGCCGCTGACGACACGACGATAGGGCCGTAGTCTCCGGTCCACATGATTCCCCTCAAGGACGCCAATCCCACCTACCGCAGGCCGGTGGTAACCGTAGGCATCATCGCCGCCTGTCTGGTGGTGTTCTTCGTTTGGCAGCCGTGGCTGGCGACGAACCGGGAGGTCGACGTCGCTACCCCGGCGGGGACGCTCCGTTTCGACGAGACCACCGCCTTCAACTACCAGTACGCCGCCATCCCGTGCGAGGTGATCGAGGCCCATTCGCTCACCGTGGACGAGGTCGTGGCGACGCTGGGTAACCAATCTCCGGGCGCCTCCACGGACCGCTGCGGGGCCGGCTCCGCCGCCAGCCCGGAAGTGTTCCCGCACAAGAACGTGTGGCTGGCGGTGGTGGTGTCGATGTTCCTGCATGGAGGGCTGCTGCACATCGGGGGCAACCTGTTGTTCCTGTGGGTGTTCGGCAACAACATCGAGGACCACCTGGGCCACTTCAGGTTCCTGGTCTTCTATCTCCTCGGCGGATTGGTCGCCGCCGGCGCCTACATCCTGGCCAACGCCGGCTCAACCGTGCCCATCGTGGGGGCTTCCGGAGCCATCGCCGCCGTGATGGGCGCCTATCTCGTTTGGTTCCCGGACGCTCCGGTGCGCACGGCCGTTTTCGTCTTCTTCATATTCCTGGTGGACATCCGGGCCAAATGGTTGCTGTTGTTCTGGTTCGTGAGCCAGTTCTTCACCAACCCCAACAGCGGCATCGCATGGGCGGCGCATGTGGGCGGGTTCGTGTTCGGGGTGGTGGTGGGCCTGGTGATCAGGATGAATCCCGGCCTCAGCACCTCCGCCTTCGTGCGGGGTAGGCGACCCGCACGGGGCAGGCGCTGGGACCCGACCGGAGGCGCCGGCTACGGACGACGGAACACCAGGCGTCTCGGCCGTGACTAGTGACTCCCGCCATCTTCTGAGGGGACACCGCATCGATGGCTGTGGGGAGTGATCGTGACCGTGGGTCCGGTGGCGGTGGGGAGCGGCGTATGGCACGTGGGCCCTCGGTCGGAGTCGCCTGAGCCCTACCCGGGGCTGGGCCCTTCTGCCCCCTACCCCACTGCTGCGCAGCGGGGGCCCCCTCGGCCCTGCTTCGCGAGGGGGACAAAGCTGCGCCAGGGGGACTGAGGTTCGTAGGCGTTCCCGACCTAGAGGAGGGCGGTGGCGACTGCCAGGAAGCCGGCGAATCCAAGAAGATCCGTCAGGGTGGTGAGGAACAGGTTCGAGCCCAGGGCCGGGTCGAACCCGAGGCGGCGCAGGGTGAGGGGGATGGCGGCCCCGGACAGCCCGGCCAGCACGACGTTGGCCCAGGCAGCCAGCATCATGGCGCTGCCCACCCGCACCGGGTCGATGCCGCCCTTGAACGTCTGCAGAGCGAACCCCAGCAGGCCGGCCAGGATGCCGACCAGAAAGCCGTTGACGGCCCCGATGGCAGTCTCACGTCCCAGCACCCGCATCACCTGGCCTCTGGGGATCCCGTCCGTGGCCAGACCCCTGATCACCACGGCCAGGGTCTGAGCACCGGCATCGCCTCCGATCCGAGCCACCAGCGGCATCAACGCAGCCAGGACCACGAACGCGGTGAGTATGCCCTCGAATTGGGACACGGCGAACACGACCAGAGAGGAGATCACCACGTCGAAGGCGATCCAGGGCAGGCGCTGGCCGATGGAGCGGCGCAGCGGCGAATAGACGGAGTCCTCTGCGGCGGTGCCGACCGCAACGGCGAAGTCCTCCGACGCCTCCTCCTGGACCGACGCCAGGACGGCCTCGGTGGTGACCATTCCCACCAGCCGATGCTCCTCGTCTACCACCGGCACGCCGAAGAGGTGGTACCGCTGCACCAGGGCCGCCACCTCCTCCCGATCGGCCGACGCCTCCACCGATACGGGGTCCGGGACCATGGCCTGGTCGAGTCCCTGGCCGGGACGCAGGAAGACCATGTCACGGAATGAGAGCACCCCCACCAGATGCTCCTCGTCGTCCACGACGTAGACGTAGGAGAGATCCTCGAACTCGTCATGGAGGTTCCGGACCCGCTCCATGGCCTCGCCGACGGTCAACCCCACAGGGAGAGCCGCGATGTCGGTGGTCATCAGGCCGCCGGCCGACTCCGGGTGATATCCGAGAAGCTCACGAACCTCTTCGACCGTCTCGGTGTCCATCGACGCCAACAGTTGGCGCCGGCGCTCCTCGTCCTCGACTTCGGCCAACACGTCGGCGGCCTCGTCGGGCGCCATCTCGTCGAGCAGGCGAGCGGCTTCGTCGGCGGGGAGCTCCCCGAGGAGGTCCGCGGCCAGGTCGTCGCGCATCTCCTCCAGCAGGTCGGCAGCGCCGTCGAGGCCCAGGTCGGCTATCAGCTCTCCGGCCGTCTCACCGCTTATCGCCTCGAGGATGTCGGCCGCGTCCCCCGGGCTGGCCAGAGCGACCGCCGTCCACTCGGAGGCGTGCTCCTTTAGGTACTGCTCAGCGTGCCGGGGTCGCCGACGCGCCAGCAGGCGCAGGGAGCGAGCAAGCTCTCTCCCAGTCCGCATGACTTGCCTCGTCCATCGTCGACCTCATCTGATGAAGCTGGATCACTCAAGTGAGCGCTTGCACGACCGGCACCCACCTACCGCGAGCCGCAGGTCGACCCGAGTGTACAAGCGTCGGTCACGCCCTGGTGCGCAGCTCCCACTCCACCCCCGCGGCGGTGTCCCTGACTTCGATCCCCACTTCGGCCAGGCCGTCTCTGATGGCATCGGACTCCGCCCAACGCTCCTCGGCTCTCGCCCGAGACCGCCACTCCAGCATCATGTCGACCAACGGCTCCAGGTCCTGGCGAGGATCCCGCAACCCGCGGCGGGCCACCCTGGTCAACTCGGCCAGCATGCGCCTCAGCTCGCGCCTGGCCGTCGCCTCCCCCGCCGCCGCGCTCGCCTCCACCTCGAGCACGGCGGCGAGAGCGCCATCGCTGTCGCCGCTGGCAAGGGCGGCGTCGAAGTTGCCGGCGGCCGGCTCGGGTGGAGCTTGGGTGTCCACGACCGGCGGGCGGCCCACGATCTCCGCCACTTCCTCCAGCGGCACCGATTGACCCGACTCGATCGAGATCTGGCGGTCGCCCAGGACGGTCACCTCCCCGGCACCCGACACCTCGAGCACACCAGCCTCGACGTCTATCGCCGCCGCCGTGTGCTCGTCGATGCCCAGCACGCCGACTTCGAGCTCTCTCGCCATGGCGTTGAAGCGCCGCTTTCCGATGTAGCAGTGGCTCGTGTCGTGGGTGCCGCCTTCGGCATTGTTCCAGTGCGGGACCACCACCATCCGCAAGCCCAGTTCGCTGGTGACGTCCAGGCCCTCGACCCAGTAGGGGTCCTGGCCCACCTTGTAGATCTCGTACACGGGAATGGTCATGAGCCCCACGGTCAGGGCCGCCGCCGAGGCCATGACCACGGTGGCGCCGGACGCCAGGCGATTTCGCAAGAGCTTGCCCAGATCCACCTGCCGCCAGATACCGAGCGCGTAGGTCGGCGAGCCAGGCCCCGAGAAGAGGTAGTCGGCTCGGACCACCGCGGCCAGGAAACGCTCCCGGGCGGCCGCCCCGGGATCGGACGAACGCAGGGAAGCCACTTCGACATCCGCTCCCAGGCTGGTGGTGAAGTACGAACCGATCCGCTCGGTCAACTCGTCGGCGTTCTCCTGAAACCCATAAGGCGTGTCGAGCACGGTGACCGAGTCCGCGCCGGCCTTGCGCAGGGCCCGCCTGTGGGTGGAGACCATACTGGGGGCGGTCTCCCCCGAGCCCATCAGAAGCAAGCGACCCTTCACGTCAGGCCTCCGGCCAGCTCGACAAGGCAGTCGGCCACCAGGCCGGGCATCTGGGCATGGACGTCGTGATGCCCGCTCACCCAGCGGACGTTGGCGTGTGCCAGCCCCCGAGCGAACGCTTCCACACGGGCCGCCTTGTCCGACGAGCCCTCCCCGACCGCCAGCACCAGCACCGGGCACTTCACTCCGGGGACGATGGCATCGGGGTGATGCTCCCAGAGATGGCGAAGGATGGCCATGTGGTTGCCACGGCTCAGATGGGGGCGCACCTTTCCGTCGGGAAGAACCTCGAAGTTGGCCAACTGCCCACGGATGCCTTCCTCCGGCCACCCTTCCAATCTGGCCCGCATCTCCGTCTCCAGCTCCACGGCCGTCAGCGAGGTGAGATCAGGAGGGGCCAGTACCCGCTCGGCTTCCGGCCAATCCGGAAACGCCTCGGAAAGGGTGAGGAAGCCGCCATCGATCAAAGCCAGCGCCTCCACCAGGTCCGGGCGCCTCACCGCCAACTCGAGGACGACGTTTCCGCCCCAGGATTGGCCTACCGCCACCACCGGCCTGCCCAGCGTCGATGTGACCACCTCCGCCAGATCCTCCACCAGGGTGGCGAAGTCGAAGCGCGCCTCGCCCGGCGCCGACTGGCCGTGGCCGCGCTGGTCGACGGCCACCGATGCATGTCCCGTTTCGGCCAGGCGCGCCGCCACCCCATCCCAGAGCCGTGCGTTGGAGGCCAGGCCATGCACGAGGAGGAATGGCGGCCGTTCGGAATCGCCGGGACGCTCGATGACCGAGAGGCTCGCCCCGTTGGCCGTCTCCACCCAGCGCCGGGTCGAGTCGGCAGGGCCGGGCCGACCCGCGGCTGGGGCTGACGTCTGCATCAGGGGCGACCCTACCCCAACCCACCGCTAACTTGGACCGCCAGAGAGGGACTCACCATGGCGATTCTGCCCATATACGACGAGGAACATCTGCTCTTCCGCAGCACCGTTCGCCGCTTCGTGTCGACCGAGGTGACACCATTCGTCGACGAGTGGGATGAAGCCGGTGAGTTTCCCCTCTCGCTGTATCGAAAGGCGGGGGAGCTGGGATTGTTCGGGATCGGTTTCGCCGCCGAGTACGGGGGACTGGGCCATCACGACGCCCGACTCCTGAGCATCGTCGCCGAGGAGTTTGGCAGGTGTGGAGCGGGTGGGGTGCCCGCCTCCCTGTTCTCCAACTACATCGGCGCTGCGCCGATCCAGGCGGGAGGGTCCGATGACGTCAAGGCCGAAATCCTGCCGGGAATGATGACCGGGGACCTGATATGTGCCCTAGCCGTCACCGAGCCCGAGGGCGGCTCCGACGTGGCGAACCTACAAACCACCGCCCGCCTGGACGGCGATCACTTCATCGTGAACGGGCAAAAGACGTTCATCACGTCGGGAATCAGGGCGGACTACGTCACCACCGCCGTGCGCACCGGGGGGCCGGGGGCCCGGGGTGTGTCTTTGCTGGTGATCCCCTCCTCGACTCCTGGGTTCAGCGCCAGCCCTCTCACCAAGATGGGATGGTGGTCGTCTGACACTGCAACCCTGTATTTCGACGATTGCCGGGTCCCGGCTCAGTATCTGCTGGGAACCGAGAACGCGGGTTTCAGCCTCATCATGGAAAACTTCAACTACGAGCGGCTCGTTCTGATCGCCGGGATGATGGGCGCATCCCGCACATGCTACGACGAGGCGCTGGCCTGGGCCCGGGCGCGTCACACATTCGGCGCCCGCCTGGCCGACCATCAGGTGATTCGCCACAAGCTCGTGGAGATGGACCGGATGATCAACGCCACCCGCGCCTGGATGGAACAGCTCGCCTGGCGCCTCGACCAGGGTGACAAGCCGGTGGCAGAGCTGGCCGAGTGCAAGGTCCAGGCGAGCCTCACCATGGAAGCCTGCGCCCGGGAGGCGGCTCAGATCCTGGGTGGGGCGTCGTACCTGCGGGGCAACCCCGTGGAGCGCATCTACCGAGAGGTGAGGGTCAACGCCATCGGTGGCGGTTCTGAGGAGATCATGCGCGACCTGGCCGCTCGCCAGCTGGGCATCTGAGCCGCAGGGGGACCGCCGACAAGGGAGACAGCAACCGGGCGCCGATAGCATCGGTGACAGACCAGGAACGGTCGAATCGACACGAGGAACCCCACTTTGGCTTCAGTAGCCCACAAGCTGATCGAATCCCACCTGGTGGGCGGCGAGACGACTCCCGGCTCGGAGATCGCCCTGCACATCGACCAGACGCTGACACAGGACGCCACCGGGACCCTGGTGATGCTGGAGCTGGAGGCACTGGGACTCGACCGGGTCAAGACCGAGCTGTCCGCCCAATACCTCGACCACAACCTCATCCAGGAAGACAACAAGAACCCCGACGATCACCTGTTCCTGCGCAGCGCCTGCCGCAAGTGGGGGATCTGGTACAGCCGCCCCGGAAACGGGGTGAGCCATCCGGTGCACATGGAGCATTTCGGCAGGCCCGGCCGCACCATGCTGGGCTCGGATTCCCACACGCCGGCCGCCGGTTCCCTGGGGATGCTGGCGATCGGAGCGGGCGGCCTGGACGTGGCCATGGCCATGGCCGGCCAGCCGTTCTGGCTGGAGATGCCCGAGGTGTGGGGCGTGCGGCTGACGGGGTCGCTTCCCGACTGGGTGAGCGCCAAAGACATCATCCTCGAGATGCTTCGCCGTCACGGCGTCTCGGGCGGAGTGGGCAGGATCATCGAGTACCACGGGCCCGGCCTGACGCATCTGTCGGCCATGGACCGTCACGTCATGGCCAACATGGGTGCCGAACTGGGTGCCACCACCACCGTGTTCCCGGCCGACGACGCCGTCCGCCGCTTCCTCGAATCTCAGGGCAGGGGTGAGGACTTCTCCGAGTTGGCGGCCGACGACGACACCGCCTACGACGTCACCGAGGAAATCGACCTCTCGTCCCTTCAGCCGCTGATCGCCCTCCCCTCCAGCCCGGGCAACGTCGTGCCCGTGGCCGAGGTGGCGGGCGAGCCGATCTTCCAGGCCTATATCGGCTCATCGGCCAATCCGGGCTATCGCGACTTCGCGGTGGCGGCGGAGATGGTCAAGGCACGCACCGTCGACGATCGGGTGTCCTTCGACGTGAACCCCACATCCCGCCAGATACTCGAGAACCTGATCGCCGACGGCCATGTCCTGTCACTGGTTGCAGCCGGAGCCCGATTGCATCAGGCCGGCTGCAACGGCTGCATCGGGATGGGCCAGGCTCCCGCCACCGGCCGCATCAGCCTTCGGACGGTGCCCCGGAATTTCCCGGGCCGCTCAGGAACCAGGGAGGACTCCGTCTATCTGTGCAGCCCCGAAACGGCCGCCGCTTCGGCGCTCACCGGCGTCATAACCGACCCGCGCACCCTGGACATGGAGTACCCCAACGTGGTCGACCCGGCCTCGCCGATTCTGTCCACCGACCTGTTCGTGGCACCTCTCCCACCCGCCGAGGCGGCGGTGGTGGAACTGGAGAAGGGGCCCAACATCGTCTCCCTACCCCGGTTCGAGGCAATTCCAGACCGGCTCGAGCTTCCCGTGCTCCTCGCGCTGGGTGACGACATCTCCACGGACGAGATAATGCCGGCCGGGGCCCGGGTCCTGCCCTTCCGCTCCAACGTGGTCAGGATCTCCGACTTCTGCTTCGACATCATCGACGACAGCTACGCCAAACGGGCCCGCGCCCTGAAGGAAGAGGGCGCCGACGGCCACGCCATCGTCGCCGGGCACAACTACGGCCAGGGATCGAGCCGGGAGCACGCCGCCATCGCCCCGCGCTATCTGGGATTGAGGGTCCTACTGGCGGCTGACTTCTCACGAATCCACCGACAGAACCTGCCCAACTTCGGGGTTCTCCCGCTCACCTTCGCCGTTCCATCCGACCTGGAGTCCATTTCCCAGGGCGACCCGCTGGTGGTCGAAGGGATCCACGAGGCTCTCTCCTCCGGCAGTGCGCCGGAGGTTGGCAACCAACGCACCGGCGCATCGATCCCCGTGCACAGCGACCTCACCGAGCGCGAGGCCGAATTGGTGGCGGCCGGCGGTCTGCTCAACTGGATGAAGGATCGCCTCAAGGGCTGAGCACCGACCAGGGGGCGTCGCTCAGCCCGATCGACGCTCCTCGAGCTCCTTGATGGCCTCAATGAAACGATCCATCTCCGCCACATACGCCTTGGAGTCCTCCTTGACCGATTCGTCGAGGTGGCCATGGCGCAGACCCATGGCCAGGGCGGCAAATCGGGCTCCCCGGAAGTAGGTGAGGAACTGGTCGTACGGCATGGCCCTGGGGCCCGGAGTCGGGTTCCCGGGAATGGGAGGGTCCTGCGTGACGGCGGGAAGGCCCAGGGATCGCGCCTGCTCCAAAGCGTCCTCCTCGGGCAGGCGATCAGCGAAGTCACGGGAGACGAAGCGCCACTGCTCCTGGCGATCCGGGCCGATCAATACCATCGCCGGCCGGGAGAGGCTCCGCCTGTCCTTGGGATCAGCAACACCGAATGGCTCGATGGCGAGGCTGCGGTCGGGATCCGACAACATGGGAAACGGCAGCGACAGCTTCTCGACCATGGCGGCGTGCTGGCCCGGGGAATCGATCGAGATGGCGAAGATCCGCACCCCAGCGCCCAGGAAGTCGATATGGACCCGAGCCAAGCTGACCAGCTGGCCGTTGCAGTACGGTCACCAGTCCCCACGGAGGAATACCAACAGCACACCGCCGTCGAGATGGTCCGAGAGCATCCAGCCAGCTCCGGACTGATCGATCAGGGTGGGGTTGGGGAGCGTCACGATCAACCCACCGCAGTTCCCAGCAGCGACCCGATCCCGTAGGTGACTCCCGCCGCCAACAACCCCAGCACCAGGGAGCGAAGCCCCGTGCGCAGGAACCCGGTGCCCGTGATCAGTGCCGTGGTGGCACCCAACAGGAAGAGACCCACACCGGCCAGGCCCAGGCTGAGCAACACAGCCGACGCGCCGGTGAGGAAGAAGAACGGGACAACCGGGACGATTGCCCCGACCGCGAACAGAAAGAACGAGGCGGTGGCCGCCTCCCAGGCCGACCCACCCAGCTCCTCGGGGTCGATTCCCAGCTCCTCGCGCACCTTGGTGTCCAGGAAGGCGTCCGGGTCATCCATCACGTCCTTGGCGGCTCTCTCGGCCTCTTCTTGCGACATCCCCTTGGCCTGGTAGATCAGCGCCAACTCTTCGGCCTCTTCCTCGGGCATGGCGATGATCTCTTCTCGCTCCACCCTGATTTGGGACTGGTGCAGCTCCCGTGAGCTCTGCACGGACAGCCACTCGCCCAGAGCCATCGATATGGCCCCGGCCAGCAGTCCGGCCAGGCCCGAGAGAAGCACCGCCGTGGCAGAGAAGGCGGCCCCCGCCACTCCCATCACCAGAGAGGTGTTGGAGACCAGGCCGTCGTTCGCCCCCAGCACGGCCGCCCGAAGGGCATTGCCCCGCACCGCCTTGTGCCGGCTCTCGAGGCGGGCCAGCACGCCTCCCCGAACTCCTCCTGTGGCTTCCCGGCGCAGGGCATCGAGCATCACGGCATGTGAACGCTCGTCGGCCGGAAGCGAGGTACCGGCTGCCTCGGGCTGACGGTCGTACATGGTCCGCGTGGACATCTCGGTGGTGGCCATGACCTGGGCCAGCACCCACGAACCCATCCTCTTGGCCAGCCAGCCCAGGATGCGGGAGCGGAGATCCGCACGACGCCCGGGAACTTCCTCACCGGCCTCGCGCAGGGTCTTCTCCCACAGGTCGGCATGCCTGTCTTCGGTCTCGGCCAGCCGTCCGTAGACGCCTGCGATGGTGGAGTCCTCCTCCACATCGGCCGCCACCCGGTACAGATATGCGGCGTTGATCTCCTCGATGAAGTTCTCACGCCATCTGGCAGGGTCAGGCGTCAACGGGTCCTCCGGCTCTCGGTCGTCACATACTCCCACAACTGGAGCATGCCCAGCGCGCCCGAAAGGCGATCGAGCCTGATGTCAGCCCTGGACGACCGGATAGATGTGGTCTGCCACCAACCCGTGCGCCTCCCGGTGCACCGCCCGAGCGGATTCGGCATCGGGTGCATCCACCAGGCAGAACGCCTTGTGAGCGCTCCGATCGAACCAGTAGTGGATGTAGCGAGTGTCGTACTTGTCCTGAACACTCAGATCGGCCTCATGGGCATGAGCCAGTGCGTCCTCATCCGCCTCTTCGGGCAGTTGTTCGTGGACGTCCATGAACAGTGGCATTGCTGTCTCCCTTCGAATACAGAGCGCGGTTCGCTCTCGCGTCGTCAGCCTAAGAAACGGCGCGTTCCCCGGCGTTCCCCTCGCCAGCAGCTTCCGACAGCGAGCCGCATCGCGGGTCCGGGATCCGGCTTCGAACCGGCTAGCGGCATCTTCCAGGAGAGGAGCGATTCGGACGTCGTCGGGGTTTTCCTCGAGAAGGAGCCGGGCCCGAATCTCGGACACGGCCCCATGCCAGGGACCAGCGGTCCACATCTGTGAGACCTGCTCCACCACAGTCAGGTAGGACTTGGCGCGATCGAGCTCATCCTCCTCGATGGCGGCCTGGGCCGCCCTCACCCTGAACGTCATCGAGCACGGGTCGCACAATTTCATCTCTCTCGTGGCTCTCTCCGCCTCCTCGATCAGGCCGAGGGCCTCGGATGGTGCCATGGCACCCAGCATCCCTCCATAAACGAAGGGCAGCAGGTGCTGGCGAACCGGTGAGCGGGATGCCAGCTCCAGGGCGCGTCGATGCCCGGCACCGGCCGCGCGATCGCCCGCAAGATCGTCGATCTGGGCCAGCCGCTCGACAGCGACCACCAGCCCGGTCTCGGTTGCGGTGCGCCCGAACAGTGCCTTCGCCCGCTCGAGGTCCTCCCTGGCCTCGGTCAGGTCGATTTCGCCCACCAAATTCGATTCGCCCCGCATCAGCCGCCCGATTGCCTCGCCCTGAGTGGATGCGGCGCGGCCCGCGATAGCCAGCACATCCTCAGCCAGCTGCGTCATGTCCCTGACTCCGTCTTCCTCGTTCAGGGCGAACTCGGCCATGCATATGTGAGCGTCGAGCAGAAACGGCGCCATCTCCGGGGTGGCGTGGAGAGTCTCGGTCACCTGCTCTGCGAAGAGTCGCCGCCAGGCTCCCTGAGCATAGGCGACCAGAGCCAGCAGCTCGTTTGCCTCCACCAGCTCCCGACCCAGTCCGGCGTCGATCGCCAGTGCCCTGGCATGCGTGGCCGTACGCTGTACCTCGGCCACGTCCCGGCGCTCCCAATGCACTACACCCCAGGCCAGCAGTGCCCGGGCTCGCTCGGCCGGGGTGGGGGCATCCGGTGCGTCCATGGTCAGGGCCCGGTCGTAGAGGTCCATGCTCGCCGGGTTGGGCGAGACCCCGAGACGGGAGCGCAGCGAGCGGCGCAGCTCCTCGAATTGGCGCAGTGCGGCTGCCCGATCACCGGTCTGGAGGTGGGCGGCGATTATCTCCTGATGGGCCACCTCGTTGACGGGCTCCTCTTCCACGAGACGACCCCACAAGGCACCCTGTTCCAGGAGTTGCAGGAACCGAGCCCTGAGGCGAGCTCGCTCGTCGACGCACCAGTCCGCGTAGAGGTCGTCGGGAAGCAGGTCTCCCGGATAGGCGGCCGCCGTCCTGCGGCAGGCTTCGGGGTCACCCGATTCCAGGGCGAGAGCCGATTCCTCGGCGAAGGATTCGGCATCGGTGTCGACCCTGCCACCCAGCCTGACGGTGGACCCGTCGAGCGTCACCGCATCGGCCAGGCCCATCGCCCGCCGAGCGTGATAGGCAGCCTTGCGTAGATTGGCGCCGGCCCGGGCGGGAGCCAGCCCTGGCCACAACGCTTCCATCACCTGCTCACGCGCGAGGCGGTGCCCGGGAGCCAGGGCGAGGAGCTTGACCAGATCGGCGGCGCGCCGTCGGCTCCAACTCCTGGCGGGGAGCAGGTGGCCGTCGATCAGGACTTCGAAGCCGCCCAGCATCCGGATCGAGATCGTGGGGATGCCCATACCTCGACTCTAGGAGTCTGTTGCGTGGTTCAGGGCTCGCGAGGCGGGCGCTCTATTGGGTGGTTGCCGCGAGTCGATCTCAGGCGGCCGGGCCCTGGCGCCGTACTTCGTGGACCTTCTCGATCGCCTCGCGGAGGTCGGCCAGCCACTCGTCCTGGTTGTCGGCCACCAGCTTCACGCACCAGGCCAGAGCTTCCGATCTGGAGCGGGCAACCCCGGCGTCGATTAGCGTGTCGAGAACGCGCCGCTCGGGCATGCGCAGGCGGGTCATGGCAGGGGCAGCAACGGTGGTGAACAGGACGGCCTCCTCACCACAGCGCGCACCCCACGACAGGGAGCGGTCGAAGGTGCGCTCGACCTGGCGGGCTATGGCCATTCGGACCCGGCGGGTCTCTTCGCGCCAGCCCTCGATGCGGGAGCGGTCGCCTGTGACGCGATCTTCCGGATCTGCCTCCTCGCCCAGGGAAGGCTGGGCGAGGCGGCCGACCACCAGCACCTCTTCCCGGTCGAACTTGATCTCCGGCGGCTCGACGAACCAGTCGTCCGGCAACCGTCCCGCCAACCAGGCAGATATCTCGTTCGCCTTCATTTGTGCTCCTTTCATCATTACAAGATTACACACTTCGGACCGATCAAACCCCAGCGTGTTTGGATCACCACGTCCGGCGTCAGCCTCGCCGACGAGATTGGCCGGCCCCGCACGCATAGGATCCATGGGATGGCGGACCTCCACATCGCCAGCTATCTCGCTCCGAGCGTCTTTCCCCTCTATGAAGCCGTGGCAGAAGCCCTTGCCGCTCGTCTGGGCTTGGACGTGGAGTTGACCGGTGAGCGCAGCTACGACAGTTTCAGGGCCGACCGGCCCGACATGAGCTTCGTCTGCAGCCTGGCCTGGATCCACTACCAGGATCTCGGGGCGACCTCAGCATCACCCATCGCCGCCCCGATCCTGTCCGGCGCCCGCTATGGGGGCCGGCCGCTCTACTTCTCAGATGTGATCGTGTCCCGGCGCAGCGACGCCGGCCGCTTTCTCGACCTTCGTGGACGGACCTGGGCCTACAACGAGCCCCTGTCGCAATCGGGGTATGGGATCACCAGATACCACCTGACCAGCCTGGGTGAGACCGGAGGCTTCTTCAGCGAGGTGGTGGGAGCCGGCTCCCACGCAACTGCCATCCGCATGGTGGCGGCTGGTGAGGTCGATGGATCCGCTATCGACTCCCAGGTACTCGAGATGGCCCTGCGCCGCGAGCCCGGCCTGAGAGAACGTATCCGGGTCGTCGACCGGCTCGGGCCCTCGACGATCCAACCGGTCACGTTGTCCACCCGTATCCCCCCGGACCTGAGGTCGCGAATCGTGGCCACCCTGGTGGCACTCCACTCCGACTCCCGGGTTGCGCCCCGCCTGGCCGGCTCGCTGGTGGACCGATTCGTGCCCGTCGGCCCCGACACCTACCAGGACGTTCGCCGCATGCTCGACACCTGCCGGGCGGCCGGGTTCATGGAGCTCCGCTGACGTCCGGAGAAGGGTGCTCGCAACGGCCCGGACGAGACGGGAGTGCCCCGACGACGCCGAGATCACTCGGGTCGGGGCCGGAGGGGCTCGGGAAGGAAACGGGCGCCCGGGGCCCTTCGACCGACCAGGTCATCGGGGTTGCTGATAGCGCATTGCTTGAGGCTCAGGCAGCCACACCCGATGCAGCTGTCGAGGCCGTCACGCAGCTGCTGAAGAGCCTCGATCTCGGCATCGAGGCGAGTCCTCCACGACTTCGAGAGCCTGGACCAGTCGGCTTTGGTCGGGGTGCGGGACGCCGGGAGGAGGTCGAAGGCCTCCTTGATCTCGTCCAGGCTCAGCCCGATGTGGCGAGCGGCGGCGATGAAGGCCAGACGACGTAGCACACCCCTCTCGTAGCGCCGTTGGCCGCCCCGGGTCCGAACCGCCGCCACCAGACCCATGTCCTCGTAGTAACGCAGCGCCGAGGTGGCGAAGCCGCTCCGGTGGGCGACCTCGCCCACCGTCAGCATGTCGTCGGTCTTCATGTGAGGTCCCGTGGAGACTTGACTTAAAGCTGACTTTAACTTGTATATTGCGATCAGCAAACAGACGGGAGCCACACCAATGCCTACCGCACTGATCACCGGTGCCTCGAGAGGTCTGGGCAGGGCCCTGGCCTTCGCCCTGGCCGAAAGAGGGTGGGACCTGGTCGTCGACGCTCGCGACGGCGGGGCTTTGTCTGCCACCGTCGCGGGCCTCGCCGCCGGCACCCGCGTCGTCGCCATTGCCGGGGACGTCACCGACCCGCGCCATCGTGCCGACCTGGGTGAGGCCGTGTCGCAGCTCGGCACCACCCTCGACCTCCTGGTGAACAACGCCAGCGCCCTGGGCCCGTCTCCTCTGGTGTCCCTCCAGCAGGTGGGGTCAGGCGAGTTCGAGTCGGTCCTCCGCACCAATGTCGTGGCGCCGCTCGCCATCTTCCAGATCGTGGCCCCCTACCTCTCCGACGATGGTCTCGTGGTCAACATCACCTCCGACGCCTCGGTCGAGGCCTACGAGGGGTGGGGCGTCTACGGAGCCTCCAAGGCGGCGCTCGACCAGCTTTCGGCCATCCTGGCCGCCGAACGGCCAGACCTGGCCGTGTACGCCTTGGACCCGGGAGACATGCGGACCCGGATGCAACAAGACGCCTTCCCGGGCGAGGACATCTCCGATCGGCCGGAGCCGGAAACCGTCGTCCCGGCCCTGTTGTCACTCATCGAGGCTCGCCCACCCAGCGGTAGGGTCACCGCGGCCGAGCTCCAGCAGGCGTCGTGACCCTCTCCCCCATCCCCTCCTTCGACCTCCCCGAGGATCGATCTGCCGCCGCCCCATCGCAAGCGCGGGGCTTGGGGCGTGAGGAGGTACGGCTCCTCGTTTGCCATCCCGATCGTCTGACCCATACCCGGTTTGAGCGGCTGGCCGACTATCTGGAGGAGGGCGATCTCCTGGTCGTCAACACAAGCGCCACCCGCCCCGCCGCTCTCGGTGCCACCTGGCGGGGGCGGGAGATCACGCTCCATCTGTCCACCGACCTCGACGACGGGAGATGGCTGGTCGAGCTGCGCCGTCGGGACGGCAAGGGACCGATCCAGGATGGCGCCCCGGGCGACCGCCTCCACCTCGTGGGTGGGGGCCAGGCGTTTCTCGACGAGCCTTTCGATCCGAACGCGGAGCGGCTGTGGCGAGCCCGGTTGGTGCTTCCCGCCCCGACCGAGACGCATCTTCATCGCCATGGTCACCCAATTGCCTACGGCTACCAGTCCCGGAGCTGGCCGCTGCACTTCTACCAGACCATCTTCGCCCGCCCCGGGCCCCTGGCCGGCGCCAGCGCCGAGATGCCCAGCGCCGGGCGTCCCTTCACCTCCCAATTGCTGGTCGACCTGGTTGCCCGTGGGATGATGGTGGCCACGATCACCCTCCACGCCGGTGTCTCGTCGCCCGAGCGACACGAGCCTCCCCACCCCGAGCGCTTCCTGGTTCCGGCCCATACGGCGGAGCTGGCCGAGTTGACCCGACGACGGGGTGGCCGCGTCGTCGCGGTTGGGACGACCGCGACCAGGGCGCTGGAGACGGTGACCTCGGCCGACGGCCGGGTTCACGCCGGGGAGGGATGGACCGATCTGGTCCTGAGTCGGGACCGACCCGCCCGGCTGGTGAATGGCCTGATCACAGGATGGCATCCACCCGAGGCGTCGCACATGCTCCTGCTGGAGGCCGTAGCCGGCCCGGGACTGGTCGGCGTCGCCTACCGGGCCGCTCTGGACCAAGGCTATCTGTGGCACGAATTCGGAGACTCCTGCCTGTTTCTCCCGTGACCCGGCAGGCGGGCACAAACCCCCTGGCCGTCACACGTAGAGCTGGACGTCGGCGTCGGCGGCGAAGTCCACGGAGGCGGCCCCGGCGATCTCGCAACCCTCGACCAGATCGGCCCCTTCGACCCCATCACTCCCATCGTTGTCGAGCAAGCGAAGATCCGAACACCGAGGAAGCGGACCATGTCGAGGAACTCGGGAACGGGCGGCGTGGCCGCGTCCTTCGTCCACTTGCACAAGCACCTGATGTCGTAGTAGCGACGCAGCTCGGCGCTGGTCTCGAGTGCCGTTGGTGAGATCGTCGTCATCGTGCTCCTGACATGAGAAGCACCCGCATCGGTGCTGCGGGTTCGGTGCGAATCGATGGTCTTCTATCGATGGATGTGCACCGTTGCGCGCCTCCCGCAGCTGGGACCGGTGCAACAAGGTGACGAAGGTGACGCGAGCGGTTATGAAGGCGGCGTTACCCGGGTCACAGCCAATGCGATCGGCCCGCCAAGGTCATTCGAATTCTTTCTGTAACGACAGATAGCCGCGAGAGACGGGAGGCCGAACGACTCATCAAGCCCGCAACCGAGCGGCCCGATGTACCCGTCGTTATGAGAGATGAACTTCGTCCCCGCATCGACCGCGAGGCTGGAGCAGCAATGGTCGAGTACGCATTGCTACTGGCTTTGATCGTGGTCACCTCGATCGGAGTAGTCCTTTCCGTGGGCAATACCACGAGTGGACAGTTCGACACGGTGGCCGCCTCCCTGACCACCTCGGACGGCTCCCAGGCCTCGCAATCGGCCGGCCAATCGGGCAACAACGGCGGCAACAACAACCCCACCACCACGACCACGACCACCACCATTTCCAACAACAACGGCGGCAACAACAACCCCACCACGACCACCACCATTTCCAACAACAACGGCGGCAACAACAACCCCACGACCACCACCACCGTCGCCAACAACAACGGGAACGGGAGCGGGAACGGCACCAGCAGCAGCAGCACCACCACCACCACCACCGTCGCCAACAATGGGAACGGGAACGGCGGAGGCGAGCAAGCCCAGGGACCCGGATCCAGCGTCGATTCCACCGATACGTCCGCCGGGTTCTATTGGTGGAACGACACCAAGAAGGGCGGCGAGGGAGCCTGGAAGGGATCCTCCAGCTACAGCAACGACTACAACCGTCACCAGTACCTGACCCTCGAGGTGACCAGGACCATGGCCGACGGCTCCACCGAGACCGAGACCGTGAACAGCTTCTACATCCCCGCCAACGGGACCGCCGACTACACGGTGTGGAACAACGAGCTGTCGACCAACAAGAAGGGCAAGGTCAAGAGCGGAGTGGTTTCCATCGAGATCACGGTGACCAAGATCAAGACTTCCGACGAGAACTGGAATGACGTCACCTACGACACGACCGGGCCCATAACCACCATCGAAGCACCCGAAGCTCCCTGACCGGCCTGGGGATCAGCCGGGGGGGATCCTCTCCTGTCCAGCCAGGAAGCGTCGATACCAATCTCCGCTGTCCTTGATGGTTCGCTCCTGGGTGTCGTAGTCCACACGGACCAGCCCGAAGCGTTTGCTGTAGCCCTCGGCCCATTCGAAGTTGTCCAGCAGCGACCAGGCGAAGTATCCCCGCACGTCCACGCCCTCAGAGATGGCATCCGCCGTGGCATCGATGTGTAGCTGGAGATAGCGCACCCGATCGGGGTCGTGAATCGAACCGTCCGCCGACACCTGGTCGTGGTAGGCGGCGCCGTTCTCGGTGATCAGCAGCGGGATGGGCGGATACTCGGCCTTGAGCCGCTTCAAAATCCACACCAGGCCCTCGGGCTCCACCCCCCAGCCCGTCTCGGTCAGGTCCCCGGGGGGCCTGACGATGACGGCTCCGTCTGCGGCCGGCCACTCAGGCGGGGCCGGAGCACCGTTCGAGTGAGCCACGTGATGGATGTTGTAGTAGTTGACCCCCAGCAGGTCGATGTCCTGGCGCTCCGCCGCCAGGTCGGCGGGGTCGATGATGCCGTCGATTCGGAAGCGCGAATGGGCTTCCAGGACCTCATCGGGATAGGTCCCGAAGAAGACGGCATCGGCGAACTGGCGGTTCTGGATGGTGTCCACCGCCGCCGCCGCTCGGCGATCCTCAGGGGTGTCCTCGACAGGCCAGGCAGGGATGAGGTTGAGGACGATCCCCACCTGATCGTCGGCCCGGGGAGAGGTCTCACGAAGGGCGGCGACGGCCCGATGATGGGCCAACATGAGGTTGTGGGCGGCGACATAGGCGCTGCCGGGATCGGTCAATCCGGGGGCGAAGATGCCCTTGCTGTGCCCGAGGTAGGCCGAACACCAGGGCTCGTTGAGCGTTGTCCAGGTGCGGACCAGGTCACCGAGGCGTTGTTTGACCACGGAGGCGTACTCGGCGAACCAGGTGGCGGACCTGACGTCCAGCCACCCGCCCACGTCCTGGAGCGCCTGTGGCAGATCCCAGTGATACAGGGTCACGACGGGCTCGATACCCGCCTCGACCAGGGCCCGGCACAGGTTGCGATAGAAGGCCATGCCCTCCTCGTTGACCTGCCCGGTGCCTTCGGGGAGGACCCGGGACCACGAGATGGAAAAACGGTAGGCATCGACCCCTATCTCCCGCAGCAGGTCCACGTCCTCCCGATAGCGGTGATAGTGATCGTCGGCAACGTCGCCCGTCTCTCCGTCGTGAGTCGTCCCGGGCATATGCGAGAAGGTGTCCCAGATGCTGGGTCTTCGCCCGTCCTCGGCCACGGCGCCCTCGATCTGATAGGCGGAGGTCGCCACCCCCCACGAGAACCCCTCCGGAAAGTCGGCCCTGGTTGTCATCGATCCATGATCCTCTCGTCGAAACGCTTGGGCAGAGCAGACAAGCGGTCTATCCCGTCAACAGTCAAACACCGACCAGCAAATCTCGTTTCGCAATCGTTGATCGTCCAGGACCAACTCGCAGATCGCTTCGGGGAGCTGTTGGCGCTGCCATACGCACTCGCGTCGGCCGGCGCTCTCAGCCTCGCCCTCGGTTGCCGCCGCACGCACCGCCTTGATGGCATAGGCCGCAGCACCGAGCTCGTGTGCAGCAACGTGCGCCACCGCTCCCGCCTGGCCGGCGGCGAATGCGGCATGCCGAGCGGCTCCGCTCAATTCTCTGGCCGCAGCCATCGCATGCCCACCTGCAGCTCGGGACTCGGACATCCTGACCTCGCCTCGCGTCCACGCCCGAATCTGCTCGATGGCCCGGGCGGGGCGAGGGTGGGTTGGCTGCCCGGATTCGAAGAAGTGCAAAACGTGCTCGGCGCACTCGGCGGCCCACAATGCCAGCAACCGATGATCCGAGTCGGTGAGGGTTCCCCCACGGCGAATGGTGACGAATCGGGGATCGCGATCTCTCGGGAGGATCAAGATTCCACCGTTCCCAAGCGCATCCATCCAAGATAGCCGGGGGCACAATCACGGATGGCGAGGCGTACCGGCGGGGACTCAATCGATTCGCCAGCGGACCAGGCCATCCAGGATGGGGGCCAACTCGGCGGGACGGGTGAGGAAGGGGGAATGGCCCCCCTCCATCTCGATCGCCTCCACGCCCAGCCTCTCCCGGGCGGCCGACCTGGCCCACTCGGCGTTCACCGCCCGATCGTCCCGGCACAGAATGTAGGCGCTGGGGACGTCCGGCCAGGAGGTCAGTGGAGAGGCCTCGTCCATGACCAGAAGCGCCTGGGGGCGGAGCCGGGCGGCCGCCCAAGAGCGCAGCTCCGAGGACGCGTCGTGGAAGAAGAGCTGGGCGGCCGTGTCCGGGCCGATCATCCACACACCATCACCCAGATCGTCGAAGTGGAGGGCGGCCGGCTCGACCTCAGGTTCGATGGCCTCTGTCTGCCGCTGCTGGTTGAAGCTGCGCCCCGGTTGGGGGATGAAAGCACACAAGAACACCAGCATCGACGTCGGGCTGCGTTGTGCCACGAGCGGCAGCATGAGGCCACTCATGGAGTGGGCCACCACCACCGGCGCCGGCTCCTCCCGATCCCAACCGACGGCGCCGATGGCTTCAGCCGTGGCCGCGGCGTATCGGTCCGCTCCGGCCGCCGAGTCGCCGATGGGCAGATCCACCGTCAATGCGGCATGACCGAGATTCTCCAGCTCGGGAACCAACCGGTCCCAGCACCACGGCCCGTGATAGGCACCATGTATCAGGACGAAACGCACCACGCACCTCTTCACCCTTCAGGCTACGCCAGCCGAGCGATGTCGGGCCCAAATCGGTCCGGGCCGTCACTCAGACCGACGCCGGCTCGGGGGCCCACACCCCGCTGTGCAGGTACTCATCGATCGAGGCCGCCGCCTTGCGCCCTGCTCCCATCGCCAGGATCACGGTCGCTCCTCCGGTGACGATGTCGCCTCCGGCGAACACCCCTTCCCGTTCGGTCCGACCGGTGGCGTCGTCGGCGACGATGGTTCCCCGGTCGGAGACCGTCAGACCCGGTGTGCGCGACAGCATCGGGTTGGGCGCGTTGCCCACCGCGATCACCACGACGTCCACCGGCACCTCGACCGTCGCTCCCTCGATCGGCACCGGCCGGGGTCGCCCGCCGCCTTCGGGGGTGACGAGGCGCATCCGCTGCAGCCTCATTGTGTGGAGCCATCCCTCGTCGCCCAGGAAGGCGACCGGGCTGAGCAGGAACTCGAAATGGACCCCCTCCTCGCGGGCGTGACGGATCTCCTCGCGGCGGGCTGGCATTTCGTCCTCGGTGCGGCGGTAGTAGATCGTGGCATCCCGAGCACCCAGGCGCAGAGCGGTGCGAACCGCATCCATGGCAGTGTTGCCGCCACCCATGACCGCCACCCTCTTGCCGGTCACTTCGGAAACGGGGGTCTCTGACCCGCTCTGATAGCCGCGGATGAGGTTCACGCGGGTCAGGAACTCATTGGCCGACAGCACACCGACCAGATGTTCTCCCGGCACCTCGAGAAACCGGGGCAGGCCGGCTCCCACACCCACGAAGACGGCGTCGTGACGCTCGAGCAGGTCGTCGATGGTCTCGGCCCTTCCGATCGGCGTGTCGAGCTCGAACTCCACTCCGTGTCGTTGAAGAACCGCCACCTCGGCTGCCACCACATCCTTGGGCAACCGGTATTCTGGGATCCCGTACACCAGCACGCCGCCGGGCTCGTGCAGAGCCTCGTAGACCGTGACGGCGTGGCCCGTCCGCACCAGGTCGGAGGCGCACGCCAGCCCGGCCGGACCGCTGCCGACCACCCCGACAGACTTGCCGGAAGGCTCCACCGGCTGCACGGGCCCCGTCAGCCAATCCAATCGGGCCACATCGGCCACGAAACGCTCCAGGTGGCCGATGGCGATGGGTTTCTCCTGCCTGGCCAACACGCAGGCACCCTCGCACTGGGCCTCCTGGGGACAGACCCGCCCGCACACCGCAGGCAGGGAATTGTCTGCGATCACCACTTCGGCCGCCTTGACGAAGTCGCCCTCCGCCACCGCCCTGATGAAGTCGTCGATCCGGACGCCGACCGGGCACCCGTCGACACATTTGGGGCGCGGGCACTGCAGGCAGCGGCTCGCCTCCAGCATGGCCAGCTGAGCCGTGTAGCCCAGGTTGACCTCGTCGAAGCTCTCGGCTCGCTCGCGCCCGGGCAGCTCCGGCATCCCGGTACGCTTCATGGCCATCCGCTCCTTGCGGCTGGGCTCACTCATCAGCCCGCCTCCAGGTCCGCCAGCCGCCGGGCCTCGAACTCCCGGTAGGCGCGATTGCGGGTAGCCAGAACCTGAAAGTCCACCTGATGGGCATCGAACTCGGGGCCGTCCACACAGGCGAATCTCGTCTTCCCGCCCACCAGTACCCGACAGCCTCCACACATACCGGTCCCGTCCACCATGATCGGGTTGACGCTGACCAGGGTCGGTACCTCTTCGCGTCGGGTGAGCTCGGCAACGGCAGCCATCATCGGGATGGGTCCGATCGCCACTACCCGGTCCACCGGCTCCCGTCCCATGATCTCGGCCAGGGCATCGGTGACCAGGCCCTTGCGCCCCAGGGAGCCATCGTCGGTAGTGATCACCACCTCGTCGGCAAAGGCAGAGATCTCCTCGGTCAGGATCACAAGATCCGCCGTGCGCCCTCCCACGATCGCGATCACCCGGTTTCCGGCGTCGGCCATCGCCCGGGCTGTGGGGTAGGCGATTGCGGTGCCCACGCCACCACCCACCACGACCACCGTTCCGTAATCCTCGACCTCGGATGCCAGCCCGAGCGGACCCGAAACGTCGGCGATCTCTCCTCCCGCCTCCAGGGCGTTGAGGGTTCGTGTGGTCTTGCCTACCCCCTGGACGATGAGGGTGATCAGCCCCTGGTCGGCGTCCACGTCGGCCACGGTCAGGGGAATGCGCTCGCCCTCGGAATCGACCCTGATGATCACGAACTGGCCCGGCGACCAGTACCGGGCCACCCGGGGAGCACGAATCTGGAATCGTTTCACATCGGGAGCGATGAGCTGAGCGGACACGATTTCGAACATTCCACCCCCCATGGTCCGTTTCCGACGGCATAAAACCTAGGGACCTAGGTCATGCCCGTAGACAGGAGTTGGTCCATTTCCCCTACCACCCGTCTCCCTCCCCCGCTGTGTCGGGTACCGCCTTCCGACTGAGATCCTCAGTCGCTCTGGAGAGAGGAGTACAGCTCCTCCTCCTGGTCGAAATGGAGCTTTACGATGGCATGGAGCGCGTAGAGGATTCGCCGCAGGTCCCGCACGTCGGCCGCCTCGGGCCCATCCGGGCCCAACTCTGTCAGTTGACGTCGATAGACATCGACCAGGTGAAAGATCTCGCGATGGGTTCGGCTCATCACGGCCAGCGGATCCTCTCCACCCAACAGCTGCGCCACTTGCGGATAGACCACCTTCTCGTCGTCCATCTCGTGGGGGAGGATCTCGTCTGCGAGGAGGTCGCGCACCGATACGAGTTCATCCATGGCCTGAGCGGGCGGCACCATGTCCAGGCGGTCCGCCGTCTCCCGGATCGAGGAGAGCCTGGGAATGAGCTGGTCGTGCTCGGCTCGGAGACGTGACGAAAGCTCGGCGGGGAGCCTGGGCCCCTCCTGTGACGGCACCTTCCCGGACAGCGCCCGCAGGGCGCTCAAGATGGCGATCACGTCGATGCCCTCCTGGATCACGGCTCCGACGATCGGCAAGATCAGCCCGAAGGACGCAAAACCCATGGCCACGAGGGAGAGGCCCATCCCGACTGCTGCGCTCTGACCGGCGATCCGGCGCGAACGCTGGGAGATAGAGATGGCGTCGACCAGTCGCTCCAGCCTGTCGACCATCAGCACCACATCGGCCGTCTCCGAGGTGGCGCTGGCTCCCCTGGCCCCCATCGCCACCCCTACGTCGGCGGCGGCCAGGGCAGGAGCGTCGTTGATGCCATCGCCCACCATCGAAGTCACTCCGATCGATTTCAAATCCTCCAGGGCCTCGACCTTCTCGCGGGGTGTGCACTCTGCCAGAACCTCGTCCACGTCGATCGCCATGCCAACCGATTGGGCCACGACCGGATGGTCGCCGGTTGCCATGATGATCTTGCGTATCCCCATCCGCCGCAGGGCACGGATCGTCCCCGCCGCATCGGGACGGATGGTGTCGTCGAAGGTCAGCGCTGCCCGCACCTCCCCGTCTATCGACACGTACACGGCCAGCGGCCCCAGCCTGGTGGTGCGCCGCTTGAAGGCGGCCACATTCGGTGAGGGTTGCCTCCCCTCCAGAAGCCACTCGAGCCTTCCCACCGCCACCTCCCGGCCCTCCACCTTGGCGGCCACCCCCGAGCCCGCCACCTCGGTGACGTCTTGAGGGATGACCAGATCCAGTCCCCGACCCCGGGCTGCCTCCACGATCGAGCGAGCCAGGACATGGGTGGAGGTCTGATCGACCGAAGCCGCCAATCTGAGCGCCTCCTCGTCGGAGACGGAACCGTCGAAGCAGACGGTGGTGCGCAGGGTGGGCCGACCGACCGTCACCGTTCCGGTCTTGTCGATCAGCAGGCCCCGAGTATGGGCCAGGGTCTCGAGCGAGCCTCCGCCCCTGAACACGACTCCTCTCCGGGCCGCCCTGGATATACCCGATACGACGGCGATGGGCACCGCCAGCAAGAGTGGGCAAGGCGTGGCCACGACCAGCACCGCCAACGCCCGAACGGGGTCACCCGAAACGGCCCACGCCAGTCCCGACATGCCCAGCGCCAGGGGAACGAACCATCCCGCCCAGCGATCGGCCAGCCGCATCGACGGTGCCCTCTCCTCACGTGCCTCCTTGACGAGCCGGACGATGCCGGCGTAGGTGCTGTGCTCCGACGTGGCGGTGGCCTGGATCTCGAACACGTCGGCACCGTTGACAGTGCCGCTCGAGACGAGATCGCCTTTCTGGCGCTCAACCGGGAGGGGCTCGCCGGTCAGGCTCGATTCGTCCAGCATTGCGACCTTGCTCAACAGGACCCCGTCGACCGGGACCACCTCGGCCGCCCTCACCAGGAGGCGATCGCCGGACCGAACGGATTCCACGTCGACCATTCGGACCTCCCCATCGAGGACCAGGCTGGCCGACCGTGGCACCCGGTTGATGAGCGAGGTCAATTCCCGCTCCGCCCTCCCGGCCGCATACTCCTCCAGGAATCTGCCGGTGGCCAGCATCAGGCCGATGATGGCCGCAGTCAGGAACTCGCCCAGGGCCAGCGCCGCCGCCACCGCCAGAAGAGCGATGATGTCGACTCCTGGTTGCCGGCGACGGATCTTGCCGACCACCTCCCCTAGCAGGGGCAGGGCGGGGAGCACTCCGGCGAGCACGAAGCAGACGTTGGCCGGCGTGGGTTGGTCGAGCCACCACAGCACGCCGCCCGCAGCCAGTCCGGATGCGGCCGCTCCCAGGGCCGAGCCGGTCACGGCGCGAGCGCTCAAGACGTAGCAGTCTGGTCAGTAGGCGAGGATCTCAGGGACATCATCGGAGGCTTTGAGGTTGAGCGCATCTTCAATCATAGGTGCCAGGGCTTTCCCCAACCCCGGCTCGCCGACCTCGACCGACTCGTATATCGCGTGTCGAATGGGATGGCGCACATCGATGAGCCGGCCCAGGTCGATGGGTGTCCCGGTCACGACCAGGTCACAGGGCACCCTGTTGATGGTGTCGGCCAGGTCAGCCAGCTGCTCGGCGCCGTACCCCATGGCGGGCAACACCGGTCCCACCTTCGGGTATTTGCGGAACGTCTCCACTATCGAGCCCACCGCGAAGGGACGGGGATCCACCATCGTTGCCCCGCCGGACTGCCGGACGGCCACCGAACCGGCTCCGAAAGGCATGCCTCCGTGGGTCAGCGTGGGACCGTCTTCGACAACCAGCACCCTCTTGCCGGCCAGGTCCGGGCCGGGCTCGAGACGGACCGGGGAGGCAGTCTGGATGATGGTGGCTCCGGGGTTGACCGAGCGGATGCTCTCAATCACCCAGTCGATGTTGCCGGGGGTGGCCGAGTCGACTTTGTTGATCACCGCCACGTCCGCCATGCGCAGGTTCATCTCCCCGGGGTGATAGGCCAGCTCATGTCCTGCTCGCAGGGGGTCGAGGACGGTGATGAGCAGATCCGGTCGGTAGAAGGAGAAGTCGTTGTTCCCTCCGTCCCAGATGATGATGTCCGACTCGTTCTCGGCCGCATGGAGGATCTCGTCGTAATCGACGCCGGCCCAGATCAGCAGGCCCTCACGGACGGGGGCCTCGTATTCCTCCCTCTCCTCGATGGTCGGATCGGAGGCATCGATGTCGGCCAGGGTCTCGAAGCGTTGTAGGCGCATCCGCTCCAGGTTCCCGTACGGCATCGGATGCCTGATCAGCGACACGTCCAGGCCCGCCTCTCGCAACAGGCGCCCCACCAGACGGCTGGTCTGGCTTTTCCCACAACCCGTGCGGACCGCGGACACTGCCACCACCGGCTTGATGCTTGACAACATGGTGTGATCGGGGCCGAGGAGCGTGAAGTCGGCTCCTGCCGCCATCACCTGGGAGGCCTTGTGCATCACATCGACGTGGGACAGGTCCGAGTACGCCAGGACCACTTCGTCGACATCCTCGCGGGCGATCAGGTCGCCCAGCTCGGCCTCGTCCACGATCGGGATCCCTCCGGGATAGAGCGGGCCCGCCAGCGCTGGCGAGTAGACGCGCCCCCCGATGCCGGGGATCTGGGCGGCGGTGAAGGCCACCACCTTCACCTCCGGGTCGTCGCGGAACACGACGTTGAAGTCGTGGAAGTCCCGCCCCCCGCCCCCATGATGATGACCCGTCTCATTGCTCCTCGTTCCTGTCGTTGCCCGGGTTGTCGATCAGCGCCGCGGGGCTGTCGGGTATCACGACGCTGCGGATGATCCTTTCGTCGGCCTCGTGGTAGCGCCACTTCATCCACACGTAGACGGGGATACCGGCCAGCAGCAGGAGCAGGCCGAAGAAGACGACCTCCTGTCCGGCACCGAAGATCGCCCACACCGAGTAGGCGAAGGCCAGACCGGATATGACGACGTCCTTGACCAGCCGCCTGCCCGAGAAGCTTCCCCGGTCCTTGACCAGCAACATCAGCTCGGCTCCGGCCGAGTAGGCATAGGGGATGAGGGTGGTCAACGTGGCCAGCAGCAGCGTGTAGGTGAAGAGGTCGACCAGCCCCCGGGTGTAGTTGCTGGCCATGAGCAACGTGATGAGAACGCTGGAGACCACCAGACCGAACACCGGGACGCCCGCCTTGTTGGTGAAGCCGAAGCTCCTCGGAAAGAGGCGATCGTGGGCGGCCGCCATGGGGATCTGCCCCTGGAGAAGGATCCAGCCGTTCAGCGCCCCGAACGTGGCGATGATGGCGCCGATTGCCACCAGGTTGCCCGCCCACCCGCCGAAAGCAGCGCTGGCGGCGTCCGCGAAGGGAGCGGTGGAGCCGGCCAGGGCGGCGGCGGGGATGATGCCCAGCACCGCCACGGTGCTGAGTATGTAGAGGATCGTGGTGCCGATGGTGCCCCAGATGGTGGCCCGGGGGATGTTCCGCTCGGGCCTCACCACATCATCGGCCGGGACGGTGGCCGACTCCAGGCCGATGAAGGCCCACAGAGTCAGGGCCGCCACCGCGGTCACGGCTCCGAAGGCCGACCCCCCACTCAGGTTGAACGGGGTGAAGTTGGCCGAGTTGATGAAGAAGAGGCCCACGGTCGCCATGGCCAGCAGAGGTATCACCTTGAGCACGGTGGTCACGGCCTGAGCCCATCCTCCGTATTTGACACCGAAGCTGTTGAGGGCGGTCAGGATCCAGATGGCGGCTGCCGCCACCCCGACCGCCAGAAGCGCGTTGTCGGCCAGGCCCTTCCAGAACACGGCCAGATATCCGACGAAGGCGATGGCAATGGCGGCGTTACCCGCCCAGATGGCGATCCAGTAGCCCCATGCCGTCTGGAAACCGATGAATTCCCCGAACGCCCGGCGGCTGTACTCATATGGACCTCCGGTTCGGGGATAGGTCCGGCCCAATCGGGCGAACACCAGAGCCAGGAGCACCGCCCCGGCTCCGGTGAAGAGCCAGCCGACGATGCTGATTCCCCCGTAATCTGCCAATGCCGCTGGGAGCAGGAAGACTCCCGACCCGATCATGTTGCCCACGACCAGGGCGGTGGCCAACCACAATCCCAGGGCCCTCCTCTTGTTGTGACTGCGCGTAGCCACCGGAGACCTCCTTAACGGGCCCAACAGGGTGATCGTCTGCCGGGCTGGGGCCCCCCGCAAGAGCACTAGGTCACAAGCACCCGAGCACTTTGGCGCTGTTGGTGCACACCGACTCGCCGATACCTTGGCGTCAGCCCCCGATGTACCACCAGTCTCGTGACCGCTCCCGCCCGAAGCCGGGGCCAGGACTGCACCCGTGAGGATCGTCGTCGCCCTGGGAGGCAATGCCCTCCTCCCCAGAGGTGAGCCGCTCACGTTCGCCGTCCAGCAGCGAAGCGCAGCCGCGGCCGCGGCGGCGCTGGCCCCGGTCATCGGCCGCCACCAGGTGGTGGTGACTCATGGAAACGGCCCCCAGGTGGGTTTGCTGGCACTGCAGTCAGAGGCTTACCGGGAGGTGGCCGGGTATCCGCTCGACGTACTCGTCGCCGAGTCGGAGGGCATGATCGGCTACATCCTCGAAAACGAGCTGGACCGGGTGACCCAGGTGCCCACCCTCACCATCCTCACCAGGACTGTGGTGCGAGCAGACGACGAAGCTTTCCTCCATCCCAGCAAGCCGATCGGACCTCTCTACCCCGACACACCCGAGCTGCGCTCCGTGGCCGAGGCCAAGGGCTGGGCGCTGGGCCATGACGGGGACTCGTTGAGACGGCTGGTGGCTTCGCCCGACCCCGTCCGGATGGTGCAGGCGCCTCTGATCCGCTCCCTCATCGACCAGGGCATCTTGGTGATCTGCGCAGGCGGGGGTGGGATCCCGGTGGTGGATGAGGGCGAGCGCCGTCGGGGCGTGGAAGCGGTCGTGGACAAGGACCTCGCCTCCTCTCTCCTGGCCCGCCAGCTCCAGGCCGAGATGCTGGTGTGTCTGACCGACGTCGCGGGAGTGATGGAGGACTGGGGTGAGCCTGGTGCCCGCGTGATGAGACATGCCGATCCACCGACTCTGCGCTCGATGAGTTTCGCGCCGGGATCAATGGCACCCAAGGTCGAGGCGGCGTGCAGATTCGTGGAAGCCACCGGCAGGCCTGCCGCCGTCGGTCGGCTGGAGGAGGTGGCGGCCGTTGTGGCCGGCGAGGCGGGGACTCTCATCTCAACGGGCTCCTAGTGTGTGTCGCTCAATCAGCCCGGGGCGTCGAGGGCCGGAGAGACCGCGCCATCATTTGGGCGACGCACCACTAGCGTCGGAAGCATGAGGAATCGGCCAGACCGATGAGAGCCTGGCGGGTGAAGGCACCCGGCCCGATCGACGAGTCCCCCCTGGAGCTGGTCGACATGCCCGAGCCCGAACCGGGCCCGGGGGAGATAAGGGTCCGGATATCGGTGTGCGGGGTGTGCCGCACCGATCTCCACGTGGCGGAAGGCGATCTCGCCCCGCACAAGGAACGGGTCGTGCCCGGTCATGAGATCGTGGGAGTGGTGGAGCGTCTCGGCCCCGACGCCGACCGGTTCTCGCTGGGGGATCGGGTCGGCATCGCCTGGCTGCGCCACACCTGCGGTGTGTGCCGCTGGTGTCGGCGAGGAGCCGAGAACCTGTGCGTGGCACCTCGGTTCACCGGCTGGGACGAGGATGGTGGCTACGCGGAGATGGCGGTGGTCGACCAGACATACGCCTATCCCATACCCGACGTGTTCGAGGACGAGGAGGCGGCTCCACTGCTGTGCGCCGGGATAATCGGCTATCGGGCCTTGCGAAGGGCCGACCTGCCCACGGGAGGAAAACTGGGGATCTACGGTTTCGGCGGCTCGGCGCATCTCACCGCCCAGGTGGCAATCCGAAGAGGAGCCACGGTCCACGTGCTGACCAGGTCACCCGATGCGCAAGCCCTGGCCCTCGAACTTGGGTGTGCCTCCGCTGCCGGTGCATACGACGAACCACCGGAGAAGCTCGACTCGGCCATTCTCTTCGCTCCAGTGGGTGATCTGGTTCCGGTGGCGCTGAGAGCCCTCGACAAGGGCGGGACCCTGGCCATCGCCGGGATACACCTGAGCGACATCCCCACCATCGAATACCCGTGGTTGTTCGAGGAGCGCCAGATTCGCTCCGTCACCGCCAACACCCGCGCCGACGGCAAGGAGTTCCTGACCGTGGCCGCTGCCATCCCTATCCGCCCCACCACCACTCCCTACCCCCTGGAGGAAGCCGACCAGGCCCTGTCCGACCTGGCCCACGACCGCGTCAACGGAGCCGCCGTCCTCCACATGGACCAGTAGGAGACCCCCTATCTCCCGCCTCCGGCGGGAGAAACGTTCCCCCTCTCGCCCCGCTCGTTGGGGACAAAGGGGATATCTCCCTGCCCGAGGCACGCGGAGGGACCCACGACCACGCTTTGTGTAGGCTTCCAGCAATGCAACGCTTCGTACTCAGCTTCTTGGCCACGGCCGCCAGCCTGTGGGTAGCGGTGTGGATCGTGGGGGGTCTCGACTTCACCGGCACCTGGTGGCAGTTCCTCATCGCAGCGGCGATCATGGGCATCGCCAACGCGGTGGTGAAGCCGATCCTCAAGTTCTTCAGCTTCCCGCTGATCCTGCTCACCATGGGACTGTTCCTGCTGGTCGTCAACGCCGTGGTGCTACAACTCGTGATCTGGCTGGCCGGCCCGAACGCGTTCAGCCTCGGTCTGTCTTCTACCGGCTTCTTCTGGGCCACCTTCCTGGGAGCCATCGTCGTCGCCATCGTCGGCTGGGTCATAGACGCCGTACTCGACTGACGATCCGGTGAGGCGGTGCCAGCCGTGGCCCAGTCGGCCAATGCTTCGGCCCTGGCCACTGTGCTGTCTCCCGCACCGTCCGACGATCAGGCTCGAGGATCAGACCGGTCGGGGGCCCGGGGACGAACCGCGATGTCGCCGGCGGCCGCCGCTCGCAGCACGGCACGAATAGCTGATCCTTCGTGGATCTCGGCCAGGGGGATCTCGACCACGAGCATCCCGTCCTGATAAGCCAGGGAGCCCTCTGCCTCCCTCACGAGCGTCATCACCTTGGCGTTGGCTGGGGCCACGTAGGCCACGAACGTGCGGACCCCGTTCGCCCAGGCGGTCTCGACCAGCTTGGCCAGGAGCAGCTTCCCCAATCCCCTCCCCTGGTAATCGTCCGCAACCACCACCGCCGCCTCGGCCCGATCGGAGCCCGGCTCCTCCCGGATATAGCGCGCCACTCCGACACCCGGGCTGGAAGGGTCGTTGACCGCCTCGGCTCCCCAGGCGAAATGATCGTGGTAGTCGAGGACCGTGAGGTACCGCAGTTCGTCCTCGCCCAGGCGCGCCACCCCGTGGTGAAAGCGGAGATGGCGAGACTCGGGAGACAACCGCTCCAGGCCCGCGGCCAGACGGTCCTTGTCTTCGGGGACCACGGGCCGGATCAAGACCCGGGTGCCATCCTCGAGAGTGACGGTGATCGTGTTGGCCGCTACCCAGGCGGGGTCGGGCCTATCGGCGGGCGTTGACATCGGGGCCAGGCTACCGGTAGCGGCCCGGCCCGAAGGCCGGCGGGAAGAGGAACCCGGCCGTCGGCGCCGGCAAGGAGCAGCCTTCGCTACCGGGCGGCTCGTCGGCATAGGCGACGAGCAGGCTCGTTACGGGAGCATCCCAGAGCCGCGATCCCGAGGCGGGCGCATAGGTGTGCTGGGTGCGGGCCTGCTGATCGAACTTCACGATGACTGGGTACAGACCGACACACGCGACGTAGCTGATGCTGAAATCGTCCTCGGGGTGAGCGGCGGACACATACCCGGGCCCCCAGGCGGCCACGACGTCTCTCAGGCTGGAGCTCCCGACCACCACTCCCCCGAAGGCGGAGAAGCGGACCGGGCTCTCGCTCGGAGCCACCACCACGACACCGCCGATCGACATGCCGTCGTCGGCGCTGACCAGAAGAAAGGCCCCTCCGGGCAAGGCCCACGTGTAGGCAGTGCCGAAGATGTCAGGCCCGGTCGATGGGGGCGGCCCCAGCACGTCGATCGCTCTTTGGAGAGGGTCGTCCAGGGTGAGGAATCCCACCGCCAATCGCGTGTCGGGATAGGCCTGGGGCACCCCTCCGTCCAGGTCGTAGTAGGCGTCGGGGGTTGGGCTCACGCCGGGCGCGGTCGGGCCATCGTCTGGTCCGGAGAGGCCCGGCAATCCCAACCATCCCCGTGCCAGCGCCACACCCAAGAGCGTCGCTACCGCCACCATCGCCATCACCAGCACCACCTCGGCCATGCGGAGTCGGCTTCGCCCCGTACCGGTCTCCGGCACTCGGCGAACCGGTCGCGCCCGGTCGCGTGGGGCGATGAGGTCGGTTCCTCCCTTTCTCATGCCCCTACGATCGGCTCATGGGCGCGTCCCTACCAGGGTCGAAAGTTGGTTCTCGATCCCGATCGGGATCGGAGTCAAGCAGAGGGGTTCCGACTGCGGACGGTGGACCACTCCGCCAGCGTGGCCGCCACCAGGGAGATAACGCCACCGATCGATATCGCCTGCGCGAACCCGGCGTCCAATGCCACCAGACCCGCCGTGGCCACTGCTGAGGTGAGCAGGCTCGAGACGACTGCCGGTCCCAGCAGCGCCCTGGTCACCGGTCCGGCGGCGGCGGCTCCCAGACCCGCCAGAAGGCCGCCGAGAGGAACGGTCACCACCAGGAAGAGCCATCCATGCAAATCGCCGAAGCCCGCCAGCGCCAGCAGGGCGTACACCCCCAGGTAGAAGCCAGCAACGAAACAGAGCCCCGACACAACTCCCACGATGGCCAGCCGTCGCCCGGAGAGGCCGCGCCATCATTTGGGTGACACACCACTAAAAAGGGGGAATCATGGGATCACCAACGCGAAAGGACAGTGCACCCGGCTGGGTGGGATGGCTGATCGACGTCCTTGTGGGCGGGATCGTTGGTGCCATCGTGGGCGCCATCGTGGCGGTCAACTTCGTGATTCTGGTTGGGGTCGACCAGGGTTATCAGGCCAGCCTGGGCGAAGTGTTCGACCGGAGCGTTGCCGCCGGAGTGGTGACCCTGTTGGTCCTCATCGCCGGGCCGGTACTGGGTGTGGCCATCGCCCGACGCCAGCGACGCCGCCGATCGCCGCCCCTCCACGAGCCGCCCCCGAACGGTCAGCCACTCTGACCCACTGAGTCTCGAACCGCCGCGCTCGTCCCTCCGGCGAGTCAACCGGTTTCGGCCCCGATGGCGACGTCTTCGAAGACGACGTGGCCGGGCTGGGTAAATCGGCGCCCGTTGATCCGGTCGTGGCGGCGGAAGCGGGGCGGATCGAAGCGGACCTCCATCTCGTAGGTTCCGGCGTCACCGGTCACCGTCCAGTTGTGGGCGTAGTGGTACAACATCGGGTGCCAGACCAGGTCCTGGCTGTGAGTGCCGAGGTCCTCTCCGTCCCGCCGCAGGGTCACCTCGACCTCGAGTCCTGGGATGAAGCGTCCGTCGGCCGCATCTCTGACCGACACCTCGACGTGGACGTTTCTCTCGGAAGGCTCCTCCCAGATCAGCTCGTCGCCGTCGAATCGATACAGGCCCTCGGCCTCCTCGATGGCGTAGCCGATCAGGTAATCGCCGTCATGCTTCTCTCCCCCGTCGTGGGCGATCTTCTGGGTCATCAGGTCGAGGGCGTCGCCATATGCCTCACCCTGAGCTCGGGCATGGTCGAGTTGCTCGGCCGTGGCCTCATCGGTGTTGGGATCCATCGGTGGCAGATCGGGCATTGGGAGCCTTCCCTTGGCGGTTGTGGTCCAAACCTGCCCGGGCCGGCCGGAAGTCAAACGCCCACGAGCCGGCTATCCATGTTCCGGATCGCCTCCGCTTGCTCGCCCGCCCACCCTCCCCTGCGCGGGGAGGGAGGGTCTCGGGGGGAAGATCAGGCGACGACGGTGGTCGGTACGACCACCACCGGCACCTCGGAGAACTCCAGCACGTGCTCGGTCTGGCTCCCCATCAGAGCCCGCCCCGGGCCCCGATGGCCGGTTCGTCCCATGAAAACGAAGTCGGCTCCCCATCTGGCCGATTCGTCCAGAATCACCTCATAGGGGTCCTGGCCGGCCGCCGCGATGGTCTCGACCTCAACCTCGAGCCCGCGCTCCTGGCCGAGGCGGGTCACGTAGGCCAGGACCCTCTCCTCGTCCTCCCGGCCCCGGCTGGAGCCCTCGACGGAGCCGTCGTCCGAGGTCACGGCGGTCACACGCACCATCCCGCCGCAGCGCGTGGCCAGGCTCATCGCACAGCGGACCGCCTCCAGGGCGGCCGGGGAGCTGTCGCTCGCCACCAACAGACGGATCTTCTCGTTCATCTAGATGTCACCTCCCTTCGCACCACCAGCTGCCCATCGCACCCTGATCATGTCCTCCCGTTCCGCCTCGTCCAGACGCAGCTCCACTTCGGCGAGAGCGCCCCGATATGCCGGTATGGCGCGCCGGTCCAGCGCCCGAAGAGCTCGAGTGGTCCGGGTCAACTCGGACTGAATACGACCGAATGCCGCATCGACGGCAGCCACGGCCACCGCCGCCTCCAGCGCAGTGCGAAAGGCATCCCGGGCCGCACTGAGAGCCGCGCCACCTGGCAGGGGCCCCAGGGGAGTCGGCTCGGGGAGGATCGCCCGGGCACCGATCGGGTAATGGACGCCCATGACGGTGTGCCAGTCGACCTCAACGCCGGCGGGCTCCCCACCCAACGTCGCTGCCAACCGCACCAGGGTGGATCCGCCCTCCGAATCCACTCCCTTCATCTTCTGACGGGTATCGTGCAGGGCCTGCTCCCAGGCCTCCCCCGCCCTCTCCCTGACGGTCCGGAGCCGGCGCACCTCGGACATGAGCTCCCGCTGCTTGTGATCCAACAGATCCTGGGCCCGGGTGGCCGATTCGATCCGGTGACGCAGCCACAGCCGCCCGCTCCTACCCGGAGGTATCCGCAGCCTCATCTCCTGCCTTCCGATAGTGGGCGTCCAACAGCTTCTCCGAGAGCATGGTGAGCTCCCGGCGGGGCAGCTTGCCCAGGGTGGCCCAGGCCAGGTCCAGCGTCTCGTCCACGCTGCGGTCCTCTTCCCTGCCCTGAGAGAGGAACCTCGCCTCCAGGTCGTCGACGAAATCGAGATAGCGACGGTCGGTCTCCGACAGGGCATCCGGGCCGACCAGCTCTCCGAGCTCGCGTGCCTGGCGGGCCCTGGCGATGGCGGCATACACCTGGGAAGAAACGGCCAGGTGGTCGTCACGGGTGCGGCCTGGACCGGCTCCCCGCCTCATCAGGCGGGACAGGGACGCCAGGGCATCGAAGGGCGGGTAGACCGAACGGGCCCACACCTCTGGAGAGAGCACTATCTGGCCCTCGGTTATGTAGCCGGTCAGGTCGGGCACCGGGTGGGTCTGGTCGCCACCGGGCATGGTCAGGACAGGAATCTGGGTCACAGATCCGGGACGGCCCCGGATCCGGCCGCTGCGCTCATAGAGCGAAGCCAGGTCCGAATAGAGGAAACCGGGATAGCCCCGTCGGCCGGGCACCTCGCCCCGACGGGCCGAGATCTCTCGCACCGCCTCGCAGTAGCTGGTCATGTCGGCCATCACCACCAGGACGTCGTCCCCCGCTCTGAACGCCAGGTCCTCGGCCACCGTCAACGCCAGGCGAGGGGTGAGGATGCGCTCGATGGCAGGGTCCTCGGCAGTGTTGATGAACACGGCCAGCGGCCGGGTCCCCGCTCCCCCTTCGAGCACGGTCCTGACCATCTCCGCGTCTGCATGGGTTACGCCCATCGCACAGAAAACGATCCGCAGCGATCCTTCTGCGGTTCGGGCCTGGACGGCGATCTGGGCCGCCAGCTCCAGATGCGGCAGCCCGCCCTGCGAGAACACGGGGAGCTTCTGGCCCCGGACCAGGGTGGCCAGACCATCGATGGCGGAGATCCCGGTCACGATCGGGTCGGCGGGGCCGATGCGGTGGGCCGGGTTGAGGGGGGCCCCGTTGACCGAGAGACTCTCCTCTCCCATCACGGGAGGGCCTCCGTCGATCGGCTCGCCGCGCCCATTGCACACCCGGCCCAGCCATCCTTCTCCCCCCGGAATCCGCATCGGCGTGCCGGCGAAGGACACCTCCACCCCGGACGTGCCGATGCCCGACGTGCCTTCGAACACCTGGACGACGGCCAGGTCCCGGTCCACCTCCAGGACCACTCCTTGCCGTTCCGTGCCGTCCTCGAGGCGCAGCACCGCCATCTCGTCGAAGCCGACTCCTGCGACGTCTCCCACCACCACCAATGGCCCGTGCACCCGTTCGATCTTCCGATACCACACCGACGAGGCCGAGCCGCTCATGCCAGGGCCTCCAGGTCTTTCAGCACCCGATCCCCGGCCTTCTTGACCATTTCAGCGTCACCCGGTCCAACCTCCTCGCGCACTCGCAGCACCGGGGAGAAGTCGAACTCCTCCAGCACCGAGGCGGGTACGTTGTGCTCCAGCAGGCGCAGGCAAGACTCACGGATGGCCACCATCACCTCGGTGAGGGCGCGGCCCTTGGCCGGGGCCGAGGTCTCGTCGTTGCTCACCAGAGCGTTCTGTTGCAGCACTCCCTCCCGCACCAGGCGAGCCAGGAGCAGGGTGACGCGCTCACGATCCGGCAGGGTGGTGACACCGACCAACTCAGCCATCGAGGAGAGGCGGTCCGCCTCGGCCAGCAGGTCGAGCAGTTCCCGGCGTCGGTCTGCCCAACCGGGATCGTCATGCTCGGCGAACCATGCTTCGATTTGCTCGGCGTCACGGGTGAACGACTCCCGCCAGCTCACCGCCGGATAGTGCCGGGCGTAGGCCAGGTCACGATCGAGCGACCACACCGCTCGAGCGAACCGCCGGGTGTGGGCCGTGACCGGCTCGGTCATGTCCCCTCCCGGGGGGGACACCGCGCCCATGATGGAGACCGAGCCCTCCTCCCCCGACAGGGTGCGGAACCGACCCGCCCGTTCGTAGAAAGCCGCCAGGGAAGACGCCAGTGTGGCGGGAAACCCTTCCTCGGCGGGCAGTTGGCCCGTCCGAGATGCGATCTCCCGCAGCGCCTCCGCCCAGCGGCTGGTGGAGTCGGCGATCACCACCGTGGCCAAACCCATGTCGCGGAAGTATTCGGCCACCGTGACGCCGACGTGAATGCTCACCTCCCGGGCGATGACCGGCATGTTGGAAGTGTTGGCCACCAGGACCACCCGCTCCAGGAGCGATCGTCCGGTGCGTGGATTCTCCAGCCGGGACATGTCGCCCACCACGTCGGCCATCTCGTTGCCGCGTTCGCCGCATCCGACGTACACGATCACGTCCACATCGCACCACTTGGCGATCTGCTGCAGCGTGACGGTCTTGCCGGTCCCGAAGCCCCCCGGGATGGCCGCGGTGCTGCCAAGGCCGATCGGGAAGAGCAGGTCGAGGACCCTCTGTCCGGTGATCAGAGGCGCCTCCACTGTTACGGCGCGCCTGAGCGGGGCGGGGAACCCGCACCGGCCAGTTGTGCACCATGGTCACCTCCCGATCACCCACCCGGGCCAGTACCGCGTCCGGCCCGTAGTCTCCCTCGCCCACCAGATGCTCGACCACGCCTTCCACCCGGGGCGGAACCAGGGCCCGGAGCGCCACATCCGTGTCATTGCCTACGGTGCCCAGAGAGGTACCACCGCCGACGTCGCTCCCCTCCTGGACCGCCGGGGTGAAGTGATAGGTGCCCGACTTGGGAAGCCCCATCGCGATCTCGCCCGGGCGGATCATGTCCTCTCCCCCCGACAAATCCCGCATCAGGCCATCGAACACCCCACCCAGAAGGCTGGGGCCCAGCTCGACCGACAGCGGCGCCCGATCGCAGGTGGCCGGGTCGCCGGGTTGGAGGCCGCCTGTGTACTCGTAGACCTGGGCGGTGGCGCTGGTGCCGTCGAGACCGATCACCTCTCCGGGCAGCCGCATCGGGCCCACTCTGACCAGATCGAACATGGCGACATCTTCCAGCCCCTCGACCTCGACCACCGGACCATCGACCCTGGTCACCAATCCTCCCCGACCCTGGTCAGGAGAGGTCATGCCCACAACTCCTCGGCCCGGGCACCCAGCACGGCCAGACACCCGTCGACCAGGGCAGGGAAGCTGAGGTCCACCAGCCGGGTGCCGGAGGTGGCCCGGACACCTCCGCTTCCACCTGGATCACGCTCCACATCACAGTGCTCATCGCCCAGCACCCGGCGCGCCTCGCCGACGAGTCGCTCCTCGATGTCGGCATAGTCGGGTGAATCACGGAGCTCGTCCACCGCTTGAAGGCATCGCTGGCGGAGCTCTTCCAACGCTGCCTTACACGCGCCCCGAGCACCCGCCGTCCTGCCTCACGCCGCTCCGTCAGTATCCGACGCCTGGACTCTGCCTCGGCCGTGGCCTCGCCCTGGCGTCGGGCCGCGTCCTGGCGCCGAACGACCTCGGCCCGTGCCTCCTCCTCAGTTTCCTTTCTCGAGCGCTGGGCATCCTCTTGGATCCTCGCTACCTCGTCGGCCGCTCTCCTCTCCAGCTCGTGCTTGAGAGGACCAAGGTCGGGGTTCATCCGAACACCACCGTCCATAACAGGTTCGGTCGCCTCTCGAGCATCGGCTCCAGGGCCGTCCGGCTCGCGGGAGTCAGGACCAGCAGGCCCACATCGTCGTCGATCTCGGCCAGGGCTCGACGACACTCATCAGGACTCGAGGCGCGCTCGACGCGCACCCCGGCCAGGGAGAAGCCCTCCAAGAGGCCCGGTTCACCGATGGCCACTACGGCACTCATGTGCGCAACAGGATGAGTACGGCGACGATCAGCCCATAAATGGCGATCCCCTCCGCCAGGCCCACGATCACGATCGCCCTTCCGAACAGCTCGGGCTTCTCGCTGAGGGCGGCTAGGGCGGCCGCCCCCGTATAGGCAACGGCAATGGCCCCGCCGATGGCGGATGCTCCGACGGCGATGGCGGCTGCCAGGAAGGCGGTGCCCGATCCGGAGGCTGTGGTGGCTGCCTGGGCGGTGACGGTGGTGGGGGCTGGGGCTGTCGATGCCGAAGCAGGGCCGGCCATCAGGGCCAGGGCCAGGAAAACCGCGCCCAGGGTCACGAGGAGACCGTCGATCACCAGGAGTCGGGTCAGCCATCTCCGGGGCCGCCGACGCGCCGCAATCAGGAGCGGTGCCACCACCGCCAAAACGGGTAGGGCCAGCATCCAAGTTGTCATGATTCCTCCTGGTCGTTGGGTTTGATCTGGGCGATGGTGAAGGGCCGGAAGGGACGCCCCTCACCGGCGAAGACTCGCGAGAACAGCTCGTAGTACTCGAGACGCAGCGCCTGGACGAAGGCCACCAGTCCCTCCAGAGCCAGGGTGGCGGCGGTGCCGACCACGAACAGGATGACAGCCCCGATCCAGCCCAACCCGCCCATTCCGGCGAGGCCGACCGTCCCGTTCCACACCACCAGGCTCAGGGCGGCGTGGGTCATGCCGAAGGCGGCTAGACGGACGAAGGAGACGGCACTCGTGAAGATCCCCAGAACGGTGTCGAACGCCTCCACCACTCCCCGGGCGATCCCCGCCCCGCCACCTCCGCCGGCCACCACGGCCCCCCCGAAGACGCTCACCAGGCCCAACCCGGCCAGGAGAGCACCAGCCACCCACAAAGGGGCCGCCTGATAGGCGGTGCCCAGCACCGCCAGGGCCAGGCCGGCGAATATCGATGACCCACCCAGGCCGGCCGGCCCATACAGGGCTGCCCGCAGGCCTCCCTCCCGCCACCGGTTGATGGTCCCGAGCAGGTAGCTGATGGCGAGGAGAGCGCTGCCGACTATCACTGCCGCGGTCAGGAGGCGGATGGGGTCATCGAGCGGCCCGATCCACAGGGCCGGTACCAAGCCGGTGGGGCCGAACGCCTCACCGTATGCGACTCCGAACACAGCCCCGCTGATACCCGTCGCCACCAGCAAGGGCCAGGCAGGACGGAACCGGGCCAGACGACCCCGGGAGGCCCGGGCCACGACCACACCGGCGGCGGCCAGGATCAGCCCGTGGCCCAGGTCCCCGAACATCATCCCGAACATGACGACAAAGGCCAGGGCGGCGAACCAGGTCGGATCCACGTCCGAGTAGGGAAGGACTCCATACGTGTCGATGAGCGGAGCGAAGCGGGAGGCGACCTTGGTCCGCCGCACCTGGGTGGGAGGTTCTACGCCACGCGGGACGTCGACAGGCGTCACCGCCGTCCCCAGAGAGGCGAGCGCCTTCTGCACATCCCCCACATCGCTCGACGGGGTCCATGCCACCAGGCCGAACAGGGCATCGTGCTCGAGGGCCATGCGCCCGTAGCGGTCCAGTTCGACCTCGCCGGCCAGGCGTTCGAGGTCGTCGTGCTCTGCGGCGGTCGAGACGTCGAGCGGCTCGGGACCGGCCACGGGTGTGGGGCTCGTGCCGGGCCGATCCCGCAAGAGTCGACGAAGGGCGTCGGCAGCCGGCCCCTGCGGTGGTGGGACCTCGCCCACGGGCTCGACCCGGCCCATCTCGCCCAGCCTGAGGAGCACCTGGCGGAGGCGGTCGGTGGGCCCGAGGATGGCGATCCTCTTCATGGGCTCCGGTGACGGCAGCTCAAGCGTGGGCATTCGCCACCTCCTCCCGTTCCGATCCCCGGCGCCATGCCGCCGCCAACAATCCCTGCGTGCTGCGACAGTCGGCCAGCAACGCCATCGCAGCCCCGATCACGGTGTTCCTACCCAGATCACTGTCCCAGACCATGGTCTCGGTGTCGTCGGACACCCGAGCCCACCATCGGTCCTCGGCCCGCCACAGCTCGTCGGGGTCCTCGGACCCCTTCAAGACCCAGGAGGCCCGACGGGGCAAGGCTCCGATCAGGTCGGACATGTCGGACACAGCCATCTCGCTTGGCTTGTCCATGGGCCAACGCAACCGGCGGCCCGATATCCGTGGCTGTAGGAACAGATCCTTCGCCAGCTCTATGGCCATGTACCCGGCACCCCAGTGCGGCTGATCCTGAAAGGCCTCGGTCAGTCTGTGGCCCCACCCCACCCGCACACCCCGAACCATGTGCAGGAAGTCGCCGTCCCCGGGGTTGCCCCATTCTGAGACGGCGAGGATCGCCCGCGCCTCCTCCAGAGTCGTGGTGCCGGCGACCTTGCGCCACACGGTCGCCAGCCCGGCCAACCGGTAGGGGGTGGGGATCGGGGCCGAAAGCGAGAGGGCGGCGAAGTAGTCGATCATGTCGTGCATCTCGAACCAGCCGGCCACGACCCTGACGTCCTCGCCTCCCCCGGGTGGCAGCCAGCCCGCCAGCACCCGCAGATGCCACAGGGTCGTCTCTCCCACCTGATGCTGCGCTTCGTCCAGGCTCACGCCGGGTTGAAGACGATGGGCGTAGGTGGTCCTGGCGAGGACCGACAGCGCCTCTTCGAGACCCCGGGCGTTATCGAGCACGTGTCGCGACCCGGCGTCGAGTCGACGGGAAGCGAGCATCCGGCCCCGCAGCGCTCCCGACACCCAGCCCGGCCTCAATCCTGCGCCCCTGTCCTTACGCAGGTCACCACCCGATCGACCAATCCGGGTAGACGTGATTCGGCCTGCTGGCGAATGCGGGCAACCTCGGACTCGGCCTCCTCGCCGATCCGGCCGATCTCCTCGCCTACCTTCTCACGACGCTGCCGTGCGGCCTCGACCCGTAGCCGGGCCAGGCCCTCGTCGGTGTGCCGCAGCAGCTCGTCGGCCTCCGCCCGCGCCCGGTCAACCACCTCGGCGGCGCGTTGCTGTGCGTCTTCGGGCGAGGCCAGATCCGATCGGGCCCGGTCGATGGCGCCGAAGAGTGGCGCCAGCTCGGCCTCGAGAGCCGAGCGCGAATCGGCGGGTGGAGCCATCCGCACCAGGGCAGGTCCGGGCGGGGTAACACTGCGTCGGAACCGCAGCAGGATGTCCCTCACAGACGGCAGAGTGCGCTCCTTTCGTCCGGGCCGGGGCTCATCGGTTCAGCCTACGGCCGAGAGCGTGACATGGGGATCCATGCCACCGCCCCCTCTGATCAGATGGAGCGTGACGTCGGCTCCGGGCTGATGGGTCCGGATCTGTGCTGCCAGATCCACCATGGTGTCCACTTTGACGCTCCCGAAGGAGGTGATCAAATCGCCCACCTCAATGCCGCTCTAGGCGGCCGGCGACCCGGGCACCACGGCGGTGATCAGGGCTCCGGATCGGCCCTGGGTGGGCTCGTTTCCCGACACCCCCAGGAACGCCACCTGGATGGGCTGGCCCCCAACCAGCAGATCGGCCACGTGCTCGGCAGACGTGATGGGAATGGCGAAGCCCACCCCTTCGCTGCCACCCGAGGCCGGCGCCGTCCGGGTCAGTGTCGACGGTCATGATTGCTCCTTTGGCTCACCCCGTTCCTGCCAGCATCGGACCCGTAGCCGATCCCGGCCAGGGCCATTCGACCCGAGACCGCTACGGGGTTTCGGACGCCGTGAATACCCTGTGAATCGATGATTGACACCGGCGGGCGATGACGCAGCGGACCGACCGACGGCGGACCGTCCGCTGGGTGCTGACCATCCTGATCCTCGGATTCGCCGTACACGTCCTCCTGCCCCAGGTGGGCGAGGTAGGGCAGGCATTCCGTGCCCTGCGATCGGGACGATGGCGCTACCTTCCCGTGGCGCTGGCAGGCGCCTTTCTGACCTACGTGACCGGAGGATGGATGGTCACTGCGTCCACCGACCGCAAGCTGCCCTTCACCAGGACGGTGCTCGGCCAGGTGGCGGCATCGTTCATGGCCACGGTCACGCCGGGAGGAATCGGCTGGATCGGCGTCACCGAGGGTTATCTGGAGCGGTCCGGGATCGATGAGCCCACCGCTCGCGCCGCCACGGCGTTGGACATGCTCATGACCTTCGTCTCACACCTGGCGTTGCTGGTGATCCTGGTACCCCTTCTTCCCACCCTCAGCCTTCCTCGCATCCAGCTTCCCGCCCCGCAGGTGATCGTCGAGGTCACGCTGGTTGTATTGGTGGTCCTGGGCGTGGCGTTCTGGATCCCTGCCTCGAGACGGCGAATCCTGGCCGGCCTGATGGAGATGATGAGGGCGGTGCCATCGGTGCTCGGCAATCCCCGCCGCTCCGCAGTCATGGTCGGCGCCGCCGTGGCCGGCAACCTGGCCTTCGCCGTGGCTCTGGGCGGGTCTGTCGCCACCTACGCCCCCATCCCCTCGTGGTTTGGGATCCTCGTCGCCTACATGCTGGCGGCCACGGTCGCCGCCATCTCGCCCACGCCTGGCGGGCTGGGTGCGATGGAGGCCGCTCTGGTGGCTGCGCTGGTCCGCCTGGGAGTAGCCTCGGGCCCCGCCGTGGCCGCCACACTCACGTTCCGTCTGGTCACCTTCTGGCTGCCATTGCCCGTGGGAGCCGTACTGCTCCGCCGGGGACGGAACCGGGGCTGGCTGTGAGCGGCCCCGACACCGAGGCACGAAAAGGGCCGGTCCGCATCACCGACGTGCGGGTGGAGGGCTTCCGGTCGATCCGTGACGCGCGCTTCCGTCCCGGCAGCCTGGCCGCCCTGATCGGGGAGTCCGGGACCGGCAAGTCCAATCTGCTCAATGCCGTCAGGGCGGTGCTGGACCCAGACGCTGCCCAACTCACACCCGAGGACCTGGCCCGCGACTACGAGGGACCGACTCGAATCACCGCCCACCTCAGTGATGGTTCCACACGCCTCATCGAGTCCGATGCCACGGCGCCGGGTCGACACCCCGACGGCTCGCCCCCGGCCACCCTGTTCCTCCCGGCTCGGCTCCGCACCGGGCCGGTCGTCGCCCCGTTCTCCAACGGCGGCGACGAGGCTGCCCGGGCGGCCGACATTCTGCGCCACGAGATCGCTCCGCGCCAGGTGCCCCAGGGACGGGCTACCACCCGATCGGCCCGAGGCCTCGTGGGCGGGCTGGAGGCCTCGCTGGCCGCCGGAGTGAGAGGTCTCATCATCCTCGTCGAGGAGCCCGAGCTGTTCCTTCCTCCCCAGACCCAGCGCTACCTGTATCGCCTGCTTCGCACGCTGGCCGGCGGGAACCAGATCATGTACAGCACCCACTCTCCGTCTTTTCTCAACGTAGCCCGGCTGCAGGAATTGGTTCTGACGGAGCATCTCCCCGCAACGGGGACCAAGCTGCTCCAGCCCGAACCGCTCCCCGAGGACGACGAGTTCCGTGCCTACTCGGAGTTCGATGCCGCCCGGGGCGAGCTGTTCCTGGCCAAGGCCGCCGTGCTGGTGGAGGGGCTGACCGAGAAGCTGGCCCTGCCGTTCGCTTTCCATGCCCTGGGCCACGACCCGGACCGGGAGCGGATCTCGATCATCGAATGCGGTGGCAAGTCCAACATCCCCCTGGTGGCCCGGATCGCGAAGGCGGTCGGAGTGCCCTTCGTGGCCGTCCACGATCGGGACGCCCCGTCGGGATCGAAGCCGAATCAGGCGGAGCGGCGGCTGAATCGGATCATCGTCGAGCTGGCGGGCGACGAGAATCGGGTGCAGCTCATCCCCGACTTCGAGGGCGCCACCGGGCTCCGGGGCCATCACCACAAGCCGGCCCGGGCCTGGCGCGGGCTGGCCGACCTGGCGGACGAGGACGTCCCCCGGCCCCTCCGCAACATCGTCGAGCGCGCCGTCGCCCTGGCACGCGGCTAGAAGGCTGTTGCCCTAGGCCGTCAGGCGGTCGGTTGCCTGGGCGGCGTGGATGGACGTCACCGTTTCGCGTCGCATGACCGTGTAGCCGCCCCAGATCAACGTCAGGCCGATCAGTTCGGTGACGTAGAGCACGCCGACCATGCCGGCCCGGGCGAAGGAGCCGCCCACACCGGGCAGGATGGCGCCCACGGCGATCAGCACGTTGCCCAGCACGCGGGACCCGGGCCGGTCGGATCGCCGCCAATAGCGCCAGGCGGACCAGAAGGCCCCTCCGATCAGGAAGATCACGGCGTAGGTGTTGATGAACGGGGAAAGCAGCCGAACCCAATGCCACTGCATGACCGAACCGGAGAGACGGTGCTGTTCGGCCAGTTCAGGCAGCACGGGTACCACCAGCACGGCGATGGCGGCGAAGGTGATGTAGGTCAGGGAGATCCCGGTCAGCCAGTTGGCCGTCCTCCTCTTCATGAGGAGGTAGACGGTGCCCTGGGCCAGCGGCCACCCGCCCAAGAGGGCACCCGAGATGTACCACAGGCGGAAGATGGGCTCGGACCAGCCGAATATGCCGGTCACGCCCTCGGCGAAGGTACCCAATCCGTACACGGTGACCCCGATGGCCCACCACATCAGATAGCGGGCATCTCGTTTGCGGCTCCAGTGTCTCCACAGGATGGTGGCGAACACCGCCGAGAGGATCGTGGTCACAACCGGCAACAGGGCTACGTAATCCATACCGTCTAGCGCTCCTTGGGTCGGGGAGAAGACCGAACCACACCGGTGCCCCGACATCCAGTCGTGATCGATCCGACACCGAGTCGGCCCCCGCCACGCCGACCACACCAACCTGGGGCGGTGAGCGTCGCCCAGCGACGCCTGCAACCCAGGGTTCGGCCCCGCCAAGCACCCCACACCAACCTGGGGCGGTGAGCGTCGCCCAGCGACGCCTGCAACCCAGGGTTCGGCCCCGCCAAGCACCCCACACCAACCTGGGGCGGTGAGCGTCGCCCAGCGACGCCTGCAACCCAGGGTTCGGCCCCCGCCACGCCGACCCGCCCCGCCCCGGGCCGGTACGCTGGTGGGGCAGGCTGATCGACCGAGGAGGAAGTCAGATGGGCGGACGGCTCTCCGCGTCCACGGTGAGGTGGGCGCTACTGCTGGGCCTGATGCTGGTGGTGCTGGCCGCTTGCGCCCCGGGGGTCAACCCGGACGTAGGCACCGCCGCATCGGGAGGGAACGTGGCCGGGTTCTGGCAGGGGATCTGGCACGGGTTCATCTCGCCGGTCACCTTCATCATCTCGCTGTTCACCGACCACGTGAACCTCTACGAGATCCACAACAGCGGCAACTGGTACGACTTCGGGTTCGTGCTCGGGGCGGGGATCCTGTTCGGGGGCGGTTTTGGAGGCACCCGCAGGAGGCGATAGAACCCAACCTGGTGTTCGGCTACGACCCCCAGATCATCGACACGTTCCCCACCATCCGGGCCGGGGTGATCCACGCCGTGGGCGTCGGGTGCGGGCCAGGCTCCGCCGACCTCGAAGAGGAGTACCGGGCCCAACAGCGACTCACCCGGGAGAGACTGGAAGGCGCGTCGCTGGCCGAGCTCCCCTCCATCGCCGCCTGGAGGAGGGTCTTCTCCCGCTTCGGCGTCAAGCCGACCCAGTATCGAAACGCCGCCGAAGCCCTGCTGCGCCGGCTCACCAAGCAGGGCGACATCCCCAGCCTCAACCGCCTGGTGGACATCGGCAACCTGGTGGCGATCCGCTACTCGCTCCCGGTGGCGGTATTCGACCGGGCTCAAACGACCGGCTCCACGACGGTCCGGTTCGCTCGCGGCACCGAGAGCTTCACGGACCTCGGCTCCGATGCACCCACCAACCCCGAACCAGGCGAGGTGATCTTCGCCGACGAGACCGACCTGGTGAACGCCCGCCGCTGGTGCTGGCGACAGAGCGCCCAGAGCGCCACCAAGCCAACCACCACCGAGGTGCTGATCACGGTCGAGGGCCACCACGAAGACGCCGAAGGGGACACCGCCGCCGCCCTCGACGACCTGCTCGGGCTGCTGGAGCGCCACCAGGCACAGGCCCGTCTCACCCACGCCCGCCTCTCCCCGGCCAATCCCCTCTTCGATCCACCCACCGGTCCTTGAGACGGGCCCGGCTCAGACCATGACCCAGCCGCCGTCCACGTTGAGGGTCTGTCCCGTGATGAACGACGACTCGGGGCCGGCCAGGAACGACACCACCGCCGCCAGCTCGGCGAAAGTGCCCCGTCGTTTCAGAGCCTGAGATTCCAGGATCCTGCGCTCGTACGCCTCGAGGTCGGGATGCTGGAGCCGTTCGGCCTCGCTGGGGAAAGCGCCCGGAGCCACTGCGTTGACCCGGATCTCGTGGGCGCCCAACTCCCGCGCCATGGCCCTGGTCATGGCGACGATGGCTCCCTTGGTCGCCACGTAGGGGGACATGTCGGCCCAATAGCCATGCCAGGTGATCGAGGCCACGTTGACTATGACCCCACCATCGCCGGCCTCGATCATGGCCCGGGCGGCCCGCTGAGCACACAGGAAGTAGGCCCGCTGGTTGACGGCGATGGTGTCGTCGTGCTGGGTCACGGTGACGTCTACGAATGGAGCCGACGGGAACACGGCAGCGTTGTTGACCAGCACCGACACCGTGCCCAACTGCTCTTGCACGGCCGCGAAGACCTCCCCGATCTCTTCTTCGGAGCGCAGGTCGCATCGATAGGGCACGGCCCGGCCGCCCGCCCGGGTGATCGCGTCTGCGGTTCCGGTGCCGTCGGCGATGTCCACCACGGCCACCGCATGACCATCGGCCGCCAGACGCAGCGATACCGCACCACCGAGGGACCCGGCCGCCCCGGTGACCAATGCCACCTTTCCACCCTCGGGACTCACGGCGGCGACTCTACCCGTCGCCCTCGTCGAACCCGGGCACGGGTGCTCCCGGCACGTCGACGTCCAGGGCGAAGAGCGCTCCCGCCGAGGGCTGTCGCGACAATTCCTCGGCCGACAGCCCCTTGCGGGCCGACGTAATGAAGAGCACGCCCAGATCCGAACCCCCGAAAGCACACGAGGTGGGGCGCTGCACGGGCATCTCGACCACCCGATCCAGCGTGCCGTCGGGCCGATATCGAACCAGGCGCCAACCGTCCCAATGGGCGTTCCAGAGGAACCCTTCCGCGTCGATTGCGGAGCCGTCGGGATAGGCAGGCTCGGCAATCTGAGCGAAGACCGTCCGGTTTGCGATCTCACCCGACTCCGGATCCATGTCGAAGGTGTGGATGACCCGGTCCATCGTCTCGGCGAAGTAGAACGTGGCTGCGTCGGGCGTCCAGGCGAATGTGTTGGGGATCCCAAGCCCGTCCAGGACCCGGGCGCAGGAGCCGTCGGGCTCGTAGCGATACAGGGCTCCGGTTCGTTGCTGCTCTGAGTCGTCCATGGACGCGGCCCAGAATCGGCCCCGGGGATCACACTTGCCGTCGTTGAATCGGTTACCGGTCCGCTCCGGCTCGGGACGATGGAGGATCGAGAAGGCTCCCGACCCCGGTTCGAAAGTGGCGAACCCGGACCGGACCGCCAGGAGCAGGCTCCCGTCGGAGCGGACCGCCAACGCCCCCGGGGTCTCCGGCAAGTCCCAGCGCCGGACATCGCCCGTCTTGGGCCGGTATCGCTGAAGCAGCAACCGCTTGATGTCGACCCACCACAGATGACCGGCCGCCGCGTCCCACACTGGGCCCTCGCCCAGGGTGTCCCCACCTTCGACCACTGGCTGCGGCTCACTCATGGAAGCACAGCCTATGAAGCCCGAACGGCGACGGGGCTATGCGCTCTAGCGCGACAATCCCGGCGCAAACGCGCTGGATGTCGCGCCAAGAGGGCAGCTAGGGGGTCGCCCCTCGACGAACGACCAGATAGCTCACGGCAAATACCGCGTCCAGCAGCACGATCAGGCCGAAGAACTCGACCACCGGGCCCAGAGGGGCTCCGGTGAAATCGATCATGCCGAGCACCGATACATTCAGTCCCACGAAGATCGTCAGCACGGTCGTGCACAGCAATGCCCACAGGTAGTCGGTCGGTCGACGGGCCAGGACCGCGCCGATGACGCCGCCCGCCACGACTACGAAACCGACCGTGAGGGGCAGCGCCCGGGCGATGAGGTCGCCCACCGGTCCACCGGCGTCTGTAACGGCGGCCATGGCCGTGACGGGCTCGAACACGGCCACCGACGCCGCCGCCAGGGACCCGAGCATGACCAGGTAGGCCAGGTTGTAGCCGGCCCAGGCGGCGGCGGACTCACGCCGGGTCAGCCGGGTGAAGGAGGCGGCGATGGTGGCCCCGCACACGGCCCCGACCACCGCCATCGGCACGAACATGGGCCAGATGTTGCTGATCGTGTAGTAGTGGACGACGGTGAACGTCGCGGTGGAAATCACGCCGGAGACTGCTCCCGCTGCGGCATGACCCACCCGCCGGGACTGGCCCACCGCCACCGTCATGGCTGTCCGGGCTCTCCCACCGGCCTCACGGTCCCGGCCGATCCGTCCACCCGCACCATCTGCCCGTCGTGGAAGCGGGAGGTGGCACCCTCGCAGCCCACCACCGCCGCCAGCCCGTATTCGCGGGCGACGATGGCCGGGTGCGACAGCAACCCGCCCCCCTCGGTCACCAGAGCCCCGATGTGAGGGAACAGGACCTCCCAGGGCGAGGTGGTGATGGGGGCGATCAGGATGTCTCCCGCCTGGACCTTGCCGAATTGGTCGGGGCCGGTGACGATCCTGGCCGTGCCGGTGTGGACGCCGGGCGAGGCTGCCACTCCGTCGGCCTCTCCGTCGAGATGGGCTGGTCGCTGATCGTGGGCCACGATCAGGGCCAAGACCCTCATGATCCGCTGCACCTCGGGGGGGAAGATGTCCGGGTCCGGCATCACTGCCTGCCCGCCCAGGAATGGGGCGGGGGACTGGCCCCGGGCCCAGAGGTGCTGGCCCCGGCGCCGCCGAGCCGACGGACGCAGGTCGCCAGGAGCGGCCAGCCAGCCCAACAGCTGGTCCAGTTCCAGGAACACGACGTGGTGCGCTTCCTCCAGGTGGCCCGACTCGGTCATGCGCCGGCCCGCCTCCAGGGCCAAGAGCCGCAGGATCCCCATCGCCTTGCCGTAGACCGCTTCCCCGTCCTCCCGTATCGGGTAGGTGCGACGAGCCTCGGCCAGGAGCCGGTCGAAGCGTTGGGCTGTGTCGCCACCGAGCCGCCCTCTCAAGGCTTCCGCCAAAGCTTCGGCGTCGGTGAGCGGGTCTCGCCACCCGGGCATGGTGGCAATGCGTGACAGCTCCAGGGCCGGGTCCTCGGCGACGACGGGACTGGACAAGTCGAAGCCCAGGACCCGCAGGCCGTGGCTTCGAAGATGAGACCGATAGGAGGCGACGAAGGCAGGGTCGACGGCCTCCAGCTGGTCGATCAGGTCGGGCTTGGCCGCCAGGATCACATCCCGTCCCTCGGCAGTGACCGCCTCGTTGAGGGCGGCGACCGAGGCCTGGTAGTCCGACCGGGCGGCTCCCGCCAAGAGGCGCGTGGTCACGACCATGCCCTCGCCGAGCTCCGTCTCCAGCAAGCGGTTGAGATCTGCCAGGGGCATGACATAGGCCGGGTCGGTGATCATGTTCCACTCGAAAGTCTTCCGCTGAAGCTCGACGGCCTCTTCCACCAGCCGGGCCAGGTGATCGTCCTGGAGGGTGGCCAGATCCAGGTTCCACCATTCATCGATGGTGGCCTCGATCTCCGGCTTGACTTCCTCGTGCCAACGGTCGAACAGCCTGCGGTCCAGCCGCTCGGAGGCGGCCCGGCGGGCGGCCCGGGCCCGCTTTCGCATCGAGGGCACCAGCTTGAACAGTGCTCTCATGATCGGCTTGGGCGGCATGGGAGCGCCCGGCTTTCCGGCCGGTGGCACCACCTGGAGGTAGAGGTAGCCGTTGATCGGCCGCATGCGGAGCTGTTTGATAGGCGCTCCGTACAGCTCGACCAGCTGCCGACTGGCCCGCTCTATCGCCGGGATGAAGACCGAGGCGGTCAGAGGGGTGACGGGGTGGCGGTTGTGGGTCGAGTCCCACTCCCATGGCCCCGGCGGCGGCTCCTCGTCCATCGGCACCGGCTCGACACCGTCGACGGTGGTGATGGGCCGGGCCTGGAGCAGGATCACCTCACCACCCGCCAGGGCCCACTCCACGTCCTGGGGCACGCCTTCGGCGGCCTCGCATCTCAACGCCAGCTCGGCCACGACCCGGGCCTGCTCTTCGGACAGAACGCCTAGTTCCTGCTGGCGTCGGGCCGCCTGATCGACCCTCCAGATCTCTCCGGTCTCCTCCCCGGCGGCGAGGCGGTCTCCCAGTCCGGCCACCGCCTCGATCACCACCACCCTCTGGGCGGTAATGGGATCGCGGGTGAAGGCTATTCCCGCTGCGTCTGCCTCGACCATGGACATGACCAGGACCGCCATGGCCGTCGAGTGCCGCCCCTGATAGGACGACACGCCTGCCCCTTCCACCGATGCCCGCACCCGCCTCATCGCCCGGGCCAGCTCGGTGGGACGGGCCGGGACGTGGAGCAGTGTCTCGTACTGACCGGCAAAGGAGGCCTGTTCCAGGTCCTCGGCGACGCCCGACGAGCGCACCGCCAGGAAGGCCCCGGCGAACCTGTCGGCCACGTCGGCGGCCAGGGAGTCGATCATCTGGTCGGTCGCCTCGGCCGGTATCACCAGCGCGGACGGCACCGGGAGACCGGCCCGGGCCAGCCGGGCCAGCCCGGCTGCCTTGCCGCCGATGGTCAGCCCATCCGGGGCATCGGCATGGAGGTCGATCACCCGGACGTCGGCATCGGCAGCCATCATGAGCTCTTCCTTTCTGTCTCTGATCTCTCCGCCGCCCGATCCCGTTCGGAAATGTCCGACACCAGGGCGTGGACGGCCCGCTCCACCGCCGCGCTGAGCTCCTCGGTGTTGAGGTCGAATCGCTGCCCGATCAACACGGCGTTGGAGGCCCACAGCACGTGGCGCAGGACGGCGAAGTCCTGGCGGGCCTCAGCCTCGGACAGATGAGGAAACCGCGAGCGGAACAGCTTCCAGTAGGCCCGATCGCGGTCCCGACGCCACTCCCCGCCCAGTACCGAGAGCGAGATGGTCCTGCGGAGCATGTCGCTGTGGAGTGCGCCGAAGGCCAGCAACTGGTCCACACCTCCCACCCAGGCCTCGAACGAGTCGAGCACCTCGGCCGCCACTGAGCCTTCCAGCCGGACGTCGTAGCGCTCCCCCACCGCGTCGATCAGCTCCTGGCGGCTGGGGAAGTAGCGATACAGGGTGCGATGTGAGACCCCGGCGGCGTCGGCCACGTTCTGCATGGTGAAGTCCTCCGGATTGGCCGTCCCGAACACCATCTCCTCGGCGGCGTCGAGGATGGTGCTGCGGGTGCGATCGATCTGCTGGGTCCTCTGGTTCATGTCATATCGTTTGTCATGAAGGCATAGAGTATGTCATCATGTCATACCTTATGTCAAGCTTCTCAAGACGAGTGACGCACTTTGAAGGAGGATGCCATGAACGAAGCGGCCTATCGCCGGGCGGAGGAGAGCCTGTGGCGGAGCGTTGGGATCCGGCCCGACGAGAAGACCGTCACCCTCCCCTGCACCGGGACCGAGGTCCGGATCCAGGTGGTGGGCGACGGGCCACCGGTGCTGTTCATCCACGGTGCTCCCAACGCCGGATCGACCTGGGCGCCGATCGTCGCCTCCCTCGACGGGTACACCCGCCTGATCGTCGACCGACCCGGTACCGGCCTCAGCCAGGTCTGCCCCGACCTGGCCGACAACCAGACCCTGCTCGGCGTCGCCGACCGGTTCGTTGAGGATGTGCTGACGGGTATCGGCCTGGAGACGGCACACGTGGTGGCATCGTCCTTCGGCGGCTTCATTGCGCTCCGCTCGGCGACAGCCACCCCGCAACGTTTCGAGCGCATGGTGCAGATGGCGTGCCCGGCTCTGGTGCCCGACATGCTGATGCCGACGTTCATGCGTCTCACCACCCGGACGTGGTTCCGCAGGCTCACCGGCGTGTTCCCGCCCAACCAGCGGACATCCGACTCGATCCTCCGACAGCTCGGGCACGGCGCCAGCCTCGACGCCGGCAGGATGCCCAGGTCGCTCACGGACTGGCACATGGAACTGCAGCGCCACACGGACACGATGAAGAACGACGGCGAGACGATCGGCTCCCTGGCCCGCGGCGCCCGCATCAACCCTGGCCTGACGCTCTCCGAGGACCTGCTGGGCTCGGTGAAGACTCCCACCCTCTACCCGTGGGGATCCGACGACGGGTTCGGCGGCGAGAATGTGGCACGCAACCTGGAGCGACTGATTCCCGAGGCGCGGTTGGAGATGATCCCCGGATCCGGCCATCTCCCCTGGCTCGACTTCCCCACCGAGATCGGCGCCCCGACCCGCGCCTTCCTGGACGAAGGGGTCTGAGGGGGCGAGAGCTCCCTGGTTTACGCCCGGTTTAGTGGCGGGGAGTCAAGGTGGTGATTACGTCATCAGGAGGCTTCGTCATCGCCAGCACACATCCGCCCCTCGCCGCTGCCGAACGCGGCCTCACCCTCGATACGCCCACCGGGACCCTGGCTGGCACGTTGTCGATGCCTGCGGAGCGAGAGACCGACCACGTCGTCTTCATCATCTCCGGTTCCGGGCCGACCGACCGAGATGGGAACTCGCCCGCCCTTCCGGGCAAGAACAACAGCCTCAAGCTCCTGGCGGCCGGGCTGAACGGGGCCGGGCTGGCCACCCTGCGCGTCGACAAGCGAGGGATCGGGGACAGTGTCGCCACCCCCGAGCGAAATCTCCGTTTCGAGACATACGTCGACGACGGAGTGGCCTGGCTGGATCATCTCAAGAGTGAGTTCGGGTTCCGCCGATTCAGCATCGTCGGCCACAGCGAAGGCTCTCTGGTGGGCATGCTGGTGGCGGAGAGCTTCCCCGTGGGGAGATTCGTGTCGCTCGAGGGGGCGGGGCACACCGCCCAGGAGACGATCGTGCGCCAGCTCCGTGCCCAGCTCCCCGCCCCGCTCCTAGCCGAGGTGAAGGAGATTATCGACCGTCTCGCCGCCGGCGGCGAGACGGAGGAGATTCCGGCCTCCGTGGCCGCCATTCCTGCCCTGGCAACGATGTTCCGGCCCGACGTCCAGCCCTACCTCATGGCGTGGTTCGAGTACGACCCGGCCGCCGTCCTGGCCCGTCTCGACATCCCCATCCTCATCGTCCAGGGCACTACCGACCTCCAGGTGGGCGACGCCGACGCCCAGCGCCTGGTGGCGGCCAACGACCGCACCCATCTGGCCGAGATCGCGGGTATGAACCACGTTCTCAAGCTCGCCCCGATCGAAGCCAGGGCCAACATGGCCACCTACGGCGACCCGAATCTGCCGCTGGCCCCGACGCTGGTTCCCACAATCGCCCGCTTCCTGACCGGCCCCGACCAGTCGCTCTGAGCATTGAAAGGAACGAGACCAGATGACCATCATCACCGTCGAAGACCACACACTCGCAGTCGAGATGAAGGGCGCCGACAAGCTTTGGAGCATGCGCAGCCACATCGACGTGCCGCTCGGGCACATCACCGCGGTTCGCCGTGACCCCGACGAGACTCGTGGCTTCTGGAATGGGCTGCGCGGCCCCGGGACCGAGCTACCGGGAGTGATCAAGGCCGCCGGCACCTTCTACCACGACGGAAAGCGGATCTTCTTCGACGTCCACGACCCCGACGGCACGGTCATCATCGACCTCCAGGACGAGCATTTCGACGAGCTCGTGGTCGAGGTGGACGACCCCGATCAGGTTCTGGCCACGGTCCAGTTGGCGCTGGCGGAAGATTCGGCACAGAGGATCATCTAGTGGCCCGGCTCGGTCACGGTGACCATCCTCGGGGGCGGTGAAGGCCGGGCGACCGATCAGGCCCGGGCCAGGCCGGCGGCTTCCACCGACCAGCGGCCGATCTCGATGGGTACGGCCGACTCGACCACGGTCCCGTCACCACCGCAATAGGGGCAGGCATCCAGCTCGTCGCCCGTGTACTCGTGACCACAATCCCCGCAACGAAGCAGGTCGAGGCCCTGTTCCCAGGTGACGTGCACTCCCTCCAAGGGAGTGCCCTCGGCCAGGGTCTGCCACGCCCGGGCCGCCTGGGCCCGATCGATGCCCGGGCCCAGGACGATCTCGACCGTGGTAATGGACTCGCCACCGGCCAGGCTCCGAAGCGTCTCCAGGGCCTCTGCCACCAAGTCGTTCTCGTGCATCGCAAGCGCTCTCTTCTGGCCCTGCGGATTCGCCTGGGACCGGCTATCTCGTTTCCCCTCCACATCTACGCCAACCGGTCGCACGAAGCCAGAGTCGGAGGACCCTATGTCGGGTGACCCTTCCCGGCCCGTCGCTGAGCGCCGTCCGGCTGCCTCCTTGGACGTTGGGGGAACGGTTGCACGCTTCTCTGGACGGTCGCCGTCGCCATGCGTTCGTCACGGTCCGAGAACGGTAGGGGCGTTGGTCACGGTCCAAAGAAACCCGGGAGGGGCGCTCGGTGCGGGATGCCAGAAGGGTTGTCAGGCGGGGGCACCGGCCGGGTCGAGGCTTTTTCTCAGCACGCTCTCGTATAGGTCGAGATACTCCGCCACCATCCTCTCGGCCGAGAACCGCTCTTCGAAGCTGTGACGGCAGGCGTCCCGGTCGATCGTGCCCAAATCACCCACCGCCTGGACCATCTCCGCCTCATCGCGGGGGAGGAATCCGGTCACGCCGTCGTCGACGATCTCCGGGGCGGCACCTTCCGGGAAGGCGATCACGGGGGTGGCCGATGCCAGCGCCTCGATCATGACCAGACCGAACGGCTCGTCCCAATGGATGGGATTGATGAGTGCTATCGCATCGGCCAACAGCCGGTTCTTGGTCTGTTGATCCGCCTCCCCGAGAAAGACCACGTCGCCCCCCAAAAGAGGCTCGACCTGCTCGCGGAAGTATCGGCGCTCGAGCCGCTCACGCATGCGGGCGGCGATGAGGAGCCGGCGCCCGGAGGCACGGGCAACCCGGGCGGCGATGTGGACGCCCTTGTCGGCAGCCATCCGGCCCAGGAAGAGCAGGTAACCGCCTGTGCCCGGACCGGCCCGGTAGGTATCCCGATCCAGTCCGTGGTGAATGACCCGGGAAATCCGCACCTCTCCGGCCTGAGAGGCTTGAGCATGAGATATCGCCACGATCTCGACCCGGTCGTCCACCGAGCGATAGATCCTGCGGACCTCGTCGGTGAAGGGCCCGTGATTGGTGGTGACGACCGGGACTCCTCCCATGAGGCTCGAGACCACCGGACCCACCGTCGTGTGGTCATGAATGAGGTCGACGTCGGTCAGGCACTCGTATGCCGACAGAGCCTGGTACAACTCGGGCACGGTCTGGTTCATCCGCTCCCGCTGCGAGATGAGGTACGCGAACGAGCAGGGAACCGGGCAGATAGAGTCTCCGGTGGCGAACAGCCGCACCTCCACCCCGGCCTTCCTCAAACCCCGGGCGAGCACGTCCACCACGACCTCCGTCCCCCCATAGGCATGAGGCGGGACGGGAAGCCACGGTGGGGCGATCAGTCCGACCCGCATCCTCGCCTCCTTCCTCGCTGTGGCCCGATCATGGGTCGCCCGGCTCCCCTCCCGATAGGGTCTTCCTTCCCGAATCGCGGACCTATGTCCCTGGAGTGACCCGGCCCGGCCTGGCATGGTGTTGTCGATGGACTCTTCCCCCCGGGCCGTCGGTCAAACCGTCGAAGCGCTGATCGTCTCCTGGGACGAGGTGATCGAGGCGGGCTCGAACCCGGTGGTGGACCTGATCGAACAGCTTCACTCTCGAGGCGTGGCCCTGGCGCTGTGGTCGGACTATCCGCCCCAGGAGCCGATGCGACGCCTCGGGCCACCGGGTAACCCGCTCCGCCTGGCCGTCGAGAGAGACAGCAGGCTGTCGGAGTTCGGCGGCGACGCCCCAGCCCTGTTGTGGGAAAGTACGCCCGACCCGACCCGGGCCGGCCGGGCGCTGCTGGACAGGTTGGACGCCGAAGGCATCGGGCCCGGGCTCATCGTCACGGTTGGAACAAAGCTGCCGCACCTCGACGAGCGGATCCTCCGCTGGGACGTGGATCCCGGGCTGGCGACGCGGCTGAGAGAGCAGATCGACCGGCGCCGGCTGCGGCGGGTTCCGGAAACGACACGTGATTCCGGCTGGGTCATCGAGTTCGAACCCGGAACTTCACCGTTGCGGGTTCGGGAGACTCTTTGCGCTTTGGCCAACGGCCACATCGGCACCCGTGGCTCTCCTGAAGACGAGCCCCCCGGGTCCGACCCCATGGTCGTGAGCATCGGTGTGTACGACGACCGTCGCCCTCCCGGTCTCCTGGAGGGCCCCGGGTGGACCCATCTCCCCTTTCAGACCACCGAAGCCCACCGCGAATGGTGGACTCTCGACCTGCGAAACGGGCTTCTTGCCGGAGAGAGGGAGACTCCTGACGGACCGGTACGGAGCCTCCGTTTCGTCTCGCTCACCCATCCCGGGTGCTGTGTGCTGCGAGCCGAGGCGCCCGAGGGCCTGCTGGCCGATGTCCCTTCGGGAGAGACCCGGGCGTCCCGATTCAGCTCCCGGGGCGGAATGGTGATGTCCATGGCCGACCTGCCCGCGACCCAAGAGGGCCTGGTCACCGTCGAACGAATCGCCGCCTATGTGAGCCAGCCGGGCCGACAACCGGACAAGGAGGCTGCGGATGCCGACCTGTCCGATCTCAGCTCGCTCGGGTCCGATCGGCTCCTGGCCGAGCACCGCCGGGCATGGGCGGCCCGGTGGCGGAACGCCGACATCGCCATCGAAGGCGACCCCGATGCCGAACTGGCTCTGCGGCTGGCCCTGTTCCACCTGATGTCGTCGGCTCCGACGGAAGGCGAGGCTGCGATCGGAGCGAGAGGTCTGACCGGCAGGGCCTACCGGGGCCACGTGTTCTGGGACACCGACGTGTTCGTTCTGCCCGCTCTCGCCGCCACTCTGCCGGGCGCGGCCCGGGCCGTCCTCGAGTACCGCATTCGCCGGCTCCCGGCCGCCCGTGAGGAGGCACGGCGTCGCCACACCGGCGGAGCCCGTTTCCCGTGGGAATCCGCCGACGAAGGCAACGACGTCACTCCCCCGTCCTGGACCGACCCCGAGGGCGGCGAGATACCCATCCTGACCGGCGCTCACGAGGAGCACATCGTGGCCGACGTGGCCTGGGCGGCACGCCACTACGCCCGCTGGACGGGTGACGATGCGGTCCTGGCCGGTGCCGGGCGGGAACTGCTGCTGGACACGGCCCGCTTCTGGGCCTCCCGGGTAGCGATCGACGCCGACGGAGACGGCCACATCCGGGAGGTGATCGGTCCCGACGAGTATCACGCCCTGGTCGACGACAACGCATACACCAACGTGATGGCGCGGGCCAATCTGCGCTGGGCAGCAGGGCTGGCCGGCGTCCAGGGCGGGGCCGACCCCGAAGAGATCGCGACCTGGTCCAAGATGGCCGATGCGTTGGTCGACGGCTACGACCGCCAGACGCGGATCTACGAGCAATTCGCCGGGTACTCCCGGCTCGAGCCGCTCCTCGTCGAGTCCCTGGCCCCTCCCCCGATCGCCGCCGATCTGGTGTTGGGCCCGGACCGGGTCGCGGAGACACAGATCATCAAGCAGGCCGACGTTCTCATGCTCCACCACCTGGTACCCGACCAGGTCGACGAGGGATCGCTGGGACCCAACCTGGACTACTACCTCCCCCGCACCGCCCACGGCAGCTCCCTCTCACCACCCGTCCACGCCTCTCTACTGGCCCGTGCCGGGCACCCGGCCAAGGCGTTGGAATGGTTCCGGCTCACCGCCCGACTCGACCTAGACGACCTGACCGGGACCACCGCCGGCGGCATCCACCTGGCCACCATGGGTGGGCTGTGGCAAGCATTCACCTTCGGGTTCCTCGGCGTGGAAGTGGACGACACGGGAATCTCCGTCGACCCCCATCTCCCCGACGAATGGGCCTCGGTCACCCAGAACCTGCTGGCGCGGGAAGTGGGATCCGACTGACGGTGAGCCATGAGGAAGTGGAAATCGAATCCGAGCGCCCTCTGGTATTCCGCTGCGGGACCGCCGGTAGCGATTCCCCGTCCACCAGCGCCCGATTCGCCCGGACGGACACAACATGGAGGAAAGTCCAATGACTGGAGCAGTTGTCGCCTTCGTGGACGAGAGCCCCGCCGCCGCCCCCGTGCTGGCCATGGCCTCGGTTCTCGGCCAGGTGCTCGATGCGTCGGTCGAAGCCGTCCACGTGGCAAACGGGACCGGACCGGCCGTCGCGGCAGCGACCAGGTCGGCTGGGATCCCCCTGCACACCATCCCCGGTGAACCGACCCGCCAGATCGTGGCTCAGATGGAGGCCCCCGAGGTGAGAGCCGGTGTGGTGGGGTCGCGCCGGCACCCGATCGGCCCCCGTCCGGTGGGCCACATCGCCTTCGAGGTGATCACCGACGTGGACAAGATGGTGGCTGTGGTCCCACCGGACGCGAGGATCCCCGCCCCGGGCACCCTGGCCCGGATCCTGGTGCCCCTCGACGGCACCGAGGAGAGCGCCGCCGCCGTCGTCGAGGTGTGCGACACGTTTGCCGAGAGAGGGGTGGAGATAGTCGTGGTACACGTCTTCGACCAGGAGACCACACCCCGCTTCTGGGAGAATCCCCAATACGACAGAGAGGCATTCGGGGAGGCCTTTCTGGCCCGGTTCTTGGACGATGTGGAGGCCAGATTCACTCTCCGCACCGGCCCGCCCCACCACGGGGTGGTCAGCACCGCCGAGAAAGAGGAAGTGGACCTGATCGCCCTGGGCTGGTCGCGAGACCTGGAGCCGGGGCGTGCCGAGGTGGTGCGACGGGTGTTGAGTGACACCCCGATTCCGGTGCTGCTGGTGCCCGTCGACGGACGCTTCAGCCCTTGACCGGGCCCGGGCCCTTCCCCCGTCCCGGACGCCGATGAACGTAACCCAGTTCGATCCTCCACACCTCGCCACAGCTCTCGCACAGGAACGCCACCATGTCTATCTCTTGAATGGTGATCGTGTTCGACGCCTCGCAAAACGGGCACGAGAACAGGTCCGAGCCAGGGGGGTCGTGGGTACGCCGGGTTGGTCCCTCCATGTCCCAACTGTGGGAAACCGATCGGGATGCGCCAGGGTCATTGGTCCCTTGTCGTGATGGAGCCGTTCGGCCCTGGGGGAAGCACGACCACCAGCGCGATGATCCTCCCCAGGAAACGGCGCCGCCCCGGCTACGGTCGGCGTCGGCACCGCACAAGCGAGCCATGGAGAGCAAATGACGGACGTGGACCTCGCCGATGGCGGCTGGTTCGGGTCGCCCAGCGAAGGCCGAGCGGGCCTGGTCACCCTGGTCGAGGGCTCTACCTTTTGCGTGGCAGGGCGCTCGGCCGACATCACGCCCGGACGGACCCAGGGCTTGTTCTTCCTCGACACGAGGCTGGTGTCCCGCCTGGAGCTGGAGGTGGACGGACAGTCCATCGAGCCGCTGTCGGTCCTGATCGAGGATCCATTCTCGGCCGTCCACATCGGGCGTCGGCGACCACCTCCCGGGGTGGCCGACGTCCCCGTGCTGGTCACCCGGCGCCGCTACGTCGGCCGCGGCATGCGGGACGACACCACGATCCACAACTACGGGCCGGAGCCGGCCGAGTTCGAGGTCGGTCTGGCCGTCGACGCAGACTTCGCCGACCTCTTCGCGGTAAAGGGGGGCCAGCCCCATCCTGCCCGCCCCCGTGAGGCCGACGTGGACGAGCGGGGGCTGGTGTTTCGCACCCGGGCAGACGGGTTGTCCCGGCATGTGTCGGTCAGCTTCGACCCGCTCCCCGACAAGACCGAGCCCGGCTCCGCCACCTGGCGGGTCCACCTGGAGCCGGGAGGCTCCTGGAGCCTGTGCACCGAGGTGGCGCTGTGGCTGGACGGCAGTCCCATCGAGCTGAGCCATCCCTGTGGGCTGCCAGTGGAACACGCCATCCCCGCCGCCCGTCTCGCCCTCTGGCGACAGACCGCTCCCCGGGTGACCAGCGACCACAGCCCGCTGGTGGTGGCCGTGCGGAAAGCGGCCGAGGATCTGGGCTCCCTGCGGATCTTCGACCCCGATCACCCAGACCGGGTAGTCGTGGCAGCGGGAGCCCCCTGGTTCATGACCCTGTTCGGGCGCGACTCGCTTATCACCGCCTGGATGGCCTTGCTGGTCGATCCGGTCCTGGCCCAGGGGGTGCTCGAGACCCTGGCCGAGCTGCAGGGAACAGAGATCGACCCGATTACCGAGGAGCAGCCGGGCCGCATCCTGCACGAGGTCCGATTCGGCAAGGCACCCTCTCTCTCCCTGGGCGGGGGCAACACCTACTTCGGATCGATCGATTCCACTCCCCTGTTCGTGATGCTGCTGGGCGAGCTGCGCGGATGGGGGCTGGCCGACGCCACCGTCGAGCGCCTCCTTCCCCACGTGGACCGGGCTCTGGGCTGGATCGACGAGTTCGGCGACGCCGACGGAGACGGATACTTGGAGTACCGGCGGATCAACCCCCGCGGCCTTCTCCATCAAGGCTGGAAAGACTCCTGGGACGCCCTCCGTTACGCCGGAGGCGAGCAGGCCGAACCTCCCCTGGCCCTGTGCGAAGTGCAGGGCTACGTGTTTGCCGCCTACATGGCCCGGGCTCGTTTCGCCGACGAGGCGGGGGATGGGGAGACGGCCCGGCACTACCGGGACCGGGCCTCCCGACTCAAGGCCGCGTTCAATCGCGACTTCTGGCTGGAGAACCGGGGCTGGTACGCCATGGCCCTGGACGGCGACCACCGGCCGGTCGATGCGCTCGCCTCCAACATGGGCCACTGCCTGTGGACCGGGATCGTCGACGAGGACCGGGCGCCCACTGTGGCCCGCCATCTCCTCTCCTCGCCCATGTTCTCGGGCTGGGGGGTCCGCACTCTCGCCTCAACCAACCCGGCCTACAACCCGGTCAGCTACCACTGCGGCTCGGTGTGGCCCCACGACACGGCCATCGCCGCCGCCGGTCTGATGCGCTACGGGCTGGTCGAGGAGTCGCATCGACTCATCCTGGGCCTGCTCGACCTGGCATCCACCGAGGAGGGCCGGCTGCCTGAGCTGGTGGCGGGTTTCTCGCGCCAAGAGTTCCCGCTGCCGGTTCCCTACCCGACCTCCTGCTCCCCTCAGGCCTGGGCGGCTGCCTCTCCGATTCTGCTGCTCCGCACCCTGCTCAGATTCGATCCGGCCGTTTCCTTGGGCAAGCTATTCGTCGATCCGGTACTCCCCGCCGAGATCACGCGTCTCCACGTCGAAGGGATCCCCCTGGCGGGAGGCCGGGTCACGATCGATGTGGCCGACGGGCACGTCGACATCAGCGGAACGCCGCCTGAGATCGAGGTGGTGCGCGGGGTCAGGATCGAAGAGGATCGAGCCTGGTGATCCCCGACGGTCACGTTCTCTACCCTCCCGAAATGGCACGATGGTTGATATGAGAGACAAGTTGTGGCAGATGGAGGCGGTGGTCTTCGACACTGACGGAGTCATCACCGACACCGCCGGCGTGCACTCGGAGGCCTGGAAAGAGATGTTCGATGAGTACCTGGAGGAGCACTCCCGGGCCACCGGCGAGCCCTTCCGGCCCTTCACGGAAGAGGACTACCTGCGTTACGTGGACGGCAAGCCCCGCTACGACGGGGTGCGCAGCTTCCTTCAGTCTCGAGACATCACCCTCCCGGAAGGCAGCAGCGACGATCCCCCCTCGGCCGAGTCGGTGCGGGGTCTGGGGAACCGCAAGAACGAGCGCTTCCTCCAGGTGCTGCGTGACCAGGGTGCGGTCCCCTACCAGACGACGATCGCGCTGATCGAAGAACTCCACTCCCGCGATATCGCCACGGCCGTCATCTCATCCAGCCGCAACTGTGAAGCGGTGCTGGAGGCGGCCGGGGTGAGGAGTTTGTTCGCGGTCAAGGTCGACGGAATCGATTCGGCCCAGTTGGGCCTGGCCGGAAAGCCCGACCCCGCCATCTTCCTCGAGGCGACCCGACGACTGGGCATCGAGCCGGGTCGGGCGGTGGTCGTAGAGGACGCCCTCTCGGGGGTCGAAGCCGGCCGCCGGGGCGGCTTTGGCCTGGTGGTGGGCGTGGATCGGGGCGACCAGGCGGACCAGCTGGCGGCTCACGGCGCCGACGTGGTGGTGTCCGACCTGGGCGAGCTCCTCCCGGGCCCGTCCTGATGGGCTCGCTCCCATCGGCCCTGGACGGGGGAGTCGAGGCCGAGCTTGCGGGCCGTCGCCCGGCCGTCTTCGCCGACTACGACGGAACCCTCACCCCCATCGTCCCCCATCCCTCCCAGGCCATCCTGACGCCGGAAACGCGGGAGGTCCTGTCGACTCTGGCCGGCCGGCTTCCCGTGGCGATCATCAGCGGGAGGGACCGAGCCGACGTCGAGAGCCTGGTCGGCCTCGACGACGTCTACTACGCCGGAAGCCACGGGTTCGACATCACCGGCCCGAACGGTTTCCGCCGCCGGCTGGGCGAGGAGTTCGTTCCCGCCCTGGCAGAAGCGGGGAGATCCCTGGATGAGGCAGTCGAGGACGTAGACGGGGCCTGGGTCGAGCACAAGCGCCTCGCCCTGGCGGTTCACTTCCGTCAGGCCGACCCAGCCGACGAGGAGCCGCTGCGAGATATCGTGGCCGGGGTGGCCCAACGAGCAGGAAACCTGCGCATGTTCGGAGGCAAGAAGATTTTCGAGATCCGGCCCGACTTCGACTGGGACAAGGGCCGGGCCCTGCTGCTCCTCCTGGACGAGATGGGCCTCGACCGGCCCGAGGTGGTTCCCCTGTACCTGGGTGACGACGAGACCGACGAAGACGCCTTCCGGGCTCTGGAGAGCCGGGGCATCGGCGTGTGTGTGGGTGTCGAGGATCGCCCCACCCTGGCCCGATACGAGCTGGCCGACCCCGACGAGGTTCGCCGGTTCCTGGAGCGGCTGGCCGAGATGCAGAGATGACCGGGCCGGCGCCGACATGAACGTCTGGTCGATCGTGTACGAGTCCTACGTCCCCGGAGCGGAAGGGGTCCGAGAGGCGCTGTGCACTCTCGGCAACGGCGTCTTCGCCACCCGGGGGGCCGCGCCGGAGACCCCCGCCGACGGCGTGCACTACCCGGGCACCTACGCCGGCGGGGTCTACAACCGCCTCGTGACCGAGATCGAGGGCCGGGAGGTGGAGAACGAAGACCTGGTCAACCTGCCCAACTGGCTGCCGCTCGAGTTTCGAGTCGACGACGAGCCCTGGTTTTCGGTCGACGAGGTGGCTATCGAGGAGTTCCACCAGGAACTGGACCTGCGCCGGGGCATCCTGGTGCGCCGGATGGTGTTCGGCCATGAGGGAGGGGGCCGCAGCCGGTTGGAGCAGCGACGGCTGGTCCACATGGAAACCCCGTGGCTGGCCGCCCTGGAGACGTCCATCACCCCGCTGGGCTGGTCGGGGCGCCTCGAGGTCCGCTCTGCTCTCGATGGCCGGATCGAAAACGCCGGCGTTCCCCGCTACAGCTCAGCTCAACTCCCAGCACCTGGTCCCGGTCGACCAGGGCCCGATCGACGACGAGTCGCTGTTCGTGGAGGTGGAGACCAACCAGTCCCACATCCGCGTCGCCGAGGCAGCCCGGCTGCGGGTGTTCCGGGGAAGCGAGCGGGTCGACGTGGACCTGCAACTGGAGGAGGAACCGGGCTATGCCGCCCAGGTCTTCACCATGGACGTGAGCGACGGCACCGCGGTTCGAATCGAGAAGGTGGTCTCGCTCTTCACCTCCCGGGACGCCGCCATCTCCGAGCCTTTCGTCGCGGCACGGGCCTGGGTCAGGCGGGCAGGCGACTTCGAAGCCCTCCTCGCCTCCCACGCCCAGGCCTGGGACCATCTTTGGCAGCGGTGCCGGCTCGAAGTCGACGGCCCCGAGGCCGACCAGCGCATCCTCAACCTGCACATCTTCCATCTACTCCAGACCGTGTCGCCCCACAGTGTGGATCTCGACGTGGGCGTCCCCGCCCGGGGACTGCACGGTGAGGCATACCGGGGCCACATCTTCTGGGACGAGCTGTTCATCTTTCCCTTCCTCGACTACCGACTTCCCGAACTGACCCGTGCCCTGCTTCTGTACCGCTATCGGCGCCTGCCCGAGGCCCGCTGGGCGGCCCGGGCGGAGGGATGGCGTGGCGCCATGTTCCCCTGGCAGAGCGGCAGCAGCGGACGGGAGGAGAGCCAGATCCTGCACCTCAACCCACGCTCCGGTGAGTGGATCCCCGACAACTCCCAGCTGCAGCGCCACATCGGCCTGGCCGTCGCCTACAACGTCTGGCGTTATTACCAGGCCACCGATGACACCGACTTCGTTGCGGTGTACGGCACGGAGATGCTGGTCGAGATTGCCCGCTTCTGGGCCTCCAGGGCCACCTTCGACGCCCGGCTCGGCCGCTTTCGCATCCTGGGAGTGATGGGACCCGACGAGTATCACGACGCCTACCCGGACCGGGACACGCCCGGACTGGACGACAACGCCTACACCAACGTGATGGCCGTGTGGGTGATGATGCGAGCCCGTGAGGCGCTGGCTCTGCTCTCCGATGCGGCCCGGGTGCGGCTATCTGAGCGCCTGGGCCTCGAAGCTGAGGAGCTGGAGAAGTGGGACGAGATCACCCAGAAGATGCGGGTCCCGTTCCATGGAGACGGGATCATCAGCCAGTTCGACGACTACGACGACCTGGAGGAATTCGACTGGGAGGGACACCGCCGCAAGTACGGGGACATTCAGCGCCTGGATCGGATCCTCCAGGCCGAGGACGACACACCCAACCGCTACAAGGCTTCGAAACAGGCCGACGTCCTGATGCTGTTCTACCTGTTCAGCGCCGATGAGCTGGCCGAGATGTTCTCCCGGCTCGGGTACCAATGGGACCAGGACCTGATCCCGCGCAACGTCGACTACTACTACCGACGCACCTCGCATGGTTCCACCCTTTCCCGGGTGGTCCACGCCTGGGTCCTCTCCCGCTCCCACCGGTCCGAGTCATGGGCTCTGTTCACCACCGCCCTGACCAGTGACCTGACCGACATCCAGGGTGGAACCACCCGCGAGGGAATACATCTCGGCGCCATGGCGGGCACCGTAGACCTGATGATGCGCTGCTATTCGGGCCTCGAGCCCCGCCAAAAGGTCCTCCGCCTCAACCCCGATCTCCCGGCGGAGCTGAATGTCCTGGAGTTCCCCCTGCTCTACCGGGGCAGCTGGCTACGGGTGCGGATCGAGAAGCACCTCACCACGGTCACCGCCCTTTCCAAGGGAAAGCCCCCCATCCCCGTCGAACTCGACGGCCAGACCCACATGATCGCCCCCGGCAAATCGGCCCACTGGGAGACATGAGGCGAGCCCTTTGTCCCCCCTGCCGGAGGCCCCCAGGCCGAACCCTTTGTCCCCCTGCCGAAGGCAGGGGGAAAGTCCCTGCCGCCGAAGGCGGGAGCACTAGGACACGCCCAGGCCGAACCCTTTGTCCCCCTGCCGAAGGCAGGGGGAAAGTCCCTGCCGCCGAAGGCGGGAGGTAGGGGGGGGCTAGGACACGCCCAGGCCGAGCACCTCGAAGAGGCGCCACTCGCCGGGCACGCCCTTGAGGGTGACCGACTCGCACGGCTCGAACTCGATCCCGGATCCCACCACCAGATCCTTGACCGTGCCGGACACCAGTACTCCTCCCTGCTCCGCCTGGTCCATGACGCGGGAAGCGATGTGAACCCCGATCCCGCCTATCTCGTCGTCACGCATCTCGACCTCGCCGTGTGGATCCCGGCCCGCATTCGTATCCCCAGGGGTTCCAGGTCGTCACGAATGGCGAGGGCACACGCCACCGCCCGGGCCGGGCCGTCGAAGGTGGCCAGGCAGCCGTCGCCGGTCATCTTGATCTCCCGGCCACGGAAACGCCCTAACTGGCCTCGAACGATTCGATCGTGCTCGGCCAGGAGGTCGAGCCAGCGTTGGTCCCCCAGGGATGCCGCCCGGGACGTCGAGCCGACGATGTCGGTGAACAGGACGGTGGACAGAACCCGATCGATTGGCCCGGACTCGGCCCGTCCGGTGAGGAACTCCTCCACATGGTCGAGCACCGGCCCGAAGTTGCCGGCATGGAAGGGAAGCGTGTCGGCGCCTTCCACCACCCGCAGCCGCGCCCCTTCGATGTGGGAGGCGAGATACTCGGACAGCGCCAGCCGATGGAAGAGGGCGTCCCTACGGCCCACGACCAGTGTCGGGGCATGAATGAGCGGGAGGGTCGAGCGCACGTCCACCTCGGTGAACCAATCGAAGGTCCTCCGGACCAGACCGAGAGGCACCGAGAGGCGCTGGTAGCGGGTGAACCAGTTACGAAAGCGGGGATCATTGGCGACAGAGGGAGCAGTCAGGTCCAGCATGTCGCCGCTGGTCCCGTGTTGGGCGACGTACTGGCTGGACAGCTCGTCAGCCACACGACCCGGCATGCCGATCGGGTAGTCATCGGCGCGGAGAAGACGCGGGTAGCAGTTGGCCAGGACCAGCGCACCGACCCGATCGGGATGAGTCGCGGCCAGCATCATCACCCAGAGGCCACCTTCTGTGTCGCCATACACGACCGGGCGTTCGAAGCCCGCGGCATCGAGCACCGCCCGGAGATCCTCCATGTTCCCCTCCAGAGGCAGCCAGATGGTGTCGCCCGGGATCGGATCCGACACGCCCGATCCGCGCATGTCGTAGATGAGCACCCGGCCCATGCGAGCCAGGCGATCGAAGAAGCGGACGGCGGACGGCTCGTCCCAGAGGGCATCGATGTTGGATACGCCGCCGGTTACGAAAGCGATGTCCCGCTCGCCCTCCCCAAAGACCTGATAGGCCAGATAACCGAGCGGGGTCTCCACGTAGCGGGTTTCGGGCCGCCCTCCAGAAAGCGTCGGCATGCCGGAAGGCTACCTTTGTCCCCCTGCTTGCAGGGGGACAGTCCCTGCCGCCGCAGCGAAGCGGAGGCGGGAGGTAGGGGGGTACCTCATACCCACGCGCCACGGACGGGCACGGCGACGCCCCCCTACCCCGCTGCTCCGCAGCAGGGTCCCCTTCCCCCACTTCGTGGGGGACAAAACAGAAGACCATATCCTCCACCGCCGAAGCCGAGAGCGAAGTCTGCTTTGTCCCCCTGCTTGCAGGGGGAAAGTCCCTGCCGCCGCAGCGAAGCGGAGGCGGGAGGTAGGGGGGTACCTCATACCCACACGCACGGACGGGCGCGGCGACGCCCCCCTACCCCGCTGCTCCGCAGCAGGGTCCCCTTCCCCCACTTCATGGGGGACAAACCATCGCAGGCGGGACGTAGGGGGGTACCTCATACCCACGCGCACGGACGGGCGCGGCGACGCCCCCCTACCCCGCTGCTCCGCAGCAGGGTCCCCTTCCCCCACTTCGTGGGGGACAAACCATCGCAGGCGGGAGGTAGGGGGGTACCGCATACCCACCCGCCACGTCTCTCCCACTCCACAGGGTCCTTCGCCCCTGGACTGGGGGGGCGGACGATCCCAGGATGGGGACCATGAGCGTCAAAACCGCCGATTTCTGGCATGCAGTCCTGATGCGGGTGGCGGCCCTCTTCACCATCGGGTACTGGACGGAGTACTTCACCAGCGGCAATGTGCGCACATCCGACGACCCCGCCTACGTGGAGTTCGAGAACGCATTCCCCCTCGCCGACGGCTACATGGCGGTCTGCCTGCTCGTTTCGGCCCGCCTCCTGCGCAAGGAGCGCCCCGGGGCGGTTCCGGCCGGGATCGCCGCCGGCAGCGCCATGGTCTACCTGGCGGGAATGGACATCCTCTACAACGTCCAACACGGCAAGTACCGCAAGATGAACTCCGAGATGGGCCTGGAGACATTGATCAACGGGTTCTCGCTCGTGTTCGGTCCGTGGACCATGATCCGGCTGTGGCGGGCCAGGAAGCGGCTGGGAGCGTGACCGGCGACCCCACCTCCAAGGTCGTTGTTATCACGGGGGCGGCGTCGGGCATCGGCCAGGCCTGTGCCGAGCACCTCGCCCGCCGCGGCTACCGCGTGTTCGGCGGCGATCGGAGTACGGCCACCATCTCGGCCGAGGTCACTCCGTTGCTCATGGACGTGAACGACGACGACTCGGTGGCGGCGGCAGTCGACGAGGTTTTGAGCCGGGTCGGTCGGATCGACGTGGTGGTCAACAATGCCGGATTCGGGATCGCCGGGTCCATCGAGGACACATCGATGGACGAGGCCCGAGCCCAGCTCGACACGAACTTCTTCGGCGCGGTCCGTGTCATCAAGACGGTGTTGCCCCACATGCGCCGGCAGGGCTCGGGGCTGATCGTCAACGTGACCTCGATCGGCGGCTTGATCTCCCTCCCCTTCCAGGGCCTGTACAGCGCCTCCAAGTTCGCCCTGGAGGGCGTGTCGGAGGCGCTGCGAATGGAGGTGGCCTCGACTGGAGTGGAGGTGGCGCTCCTGGAGCCGGCCGACATCCGCACCGGGTTCACCGCCGCCCGGCGCATGGCGAAGGGCGCCGACCAGGGCGCCTACCGCGAAGCCTTCGCCACTTCCTTGGCCGTGATCGAGTCGGACGAGATGGGAGGCGACAACCCCAAGGTGGTGGCCCGCCGCCTGGCCAAGATCATCGCCACGCCATCGCCCCGCTTCCGCTACATGGCGGGCTCGCCAACCGAACGTCTGGCGGTCCTGTTGAAGCGACTCCTCCCCTACAGCCTGTTCGCGCCGATCATCGCCGGTCATTACAAGGTGGGGTCGCGGGTGAAGCGGTGAGCCTCGAGGACCTCTACTTCGAGATGGTGCGGATGCGCCTCTTCGAGGAGGCCCTCTCCGACCTGTGGAGCCAGGGGCGGATCTCGGGCGAGATGCACCCGGGCATCGGCGAAGAGGCCATCGCCGCCGGGGTCACGTCGCACCTGCGAGAAGGCGATGCCATGGCCCTCGACTATCGACCCACCCCTGCTCTGGTGGGCCGGGGCGTCGACCTGGAGTCGATGTTCCTCGAGATGCTCGGCTCCGAGCGCGGCCTGTGCCACGGCCACGGCGGGCACATGCACCTCTTCTCGCCCGATCACCTGGCCGCCTCCACCGGGATCGTCGGATCCCCTGCCCCGCTGGCGACCGGATTCGCCCTGGCCGGTCACCACCTGAGATCCGCCAGCGTGGCGCTGGCCTTCTTCGGGGACGGCGCCGCCAACCAGGGCATGGTGCTGGAGAGCCTCAACCTGGCCGTGGTGTGGAAGCTGCCGGTGGTTTTCGTGTGCAAGGACAACGGCTGGGCCGTCACCACCCGGTCCAAGGACCTGACCGGGGGGAGCCTGATCCGCCGGGCCCGCGCCTTCGGCCTGCCGGCGAGATCGGTCGACGGTCGTGATGTCCTCAGGGTGCAGAAGACGGCGGGGCAGGCGATGGATCGGGCCAGGAAGGGCAGGGGTCCCACCTTCCTCCTGCTGCGTTGTCGTCGGCCCAAGGGCCACTTCGCCGACGACCCGCTGGTGAGGGCGGTGCGTCACCCCGGCGAGCTGTGGGGGATGCTGCCCGAGCTGATCGGAAACGCCATGCACTCCGACGCACCGCTGAGCCAGAGGATGCGCTCGCTGGGACACCTGGTCCGCACGCTGGCCCGGGTGGCCATCGACCAGTGGCTGGTGCGCTGGGATCCTCTCCCCCGGGCCCGGCGCCGACTCCCCGACGAGGTGGCCACCCGCCTCGACGAGAAGGCAGCCGCGGAGGTCGACGCAGCCCTCCGCTCCGCCCTGGCCGAGGTGGCCCGATGAGCACCTCGACCACCAGACGGGGCCTGACCGAGGCCATCGACCACGCCCTGGAGCTGGCGATGGCAGCCGACCCGAGGATCGTGGTGATCGGAGAGGACGTGCCTCTGATGAGGGCCAACCTGTCGGCCCGCTTCGGCCCCGAGCGGGTGAAGGCGGCGCCGATCTCGGAGTCGGCGTTCCTGGGGGCGGGTGTCGGCGCCGCTCTGGGCGGTCTGCGACCGGTAGTGGAGATCATGTTCGTCGACTTCCTGGCCGTGGCCCTCCACGCCCTCAGCAACGAGGCGGCCATGGTGGAGACGTTCTCGGGCGGCTCCTGGTCGGCCCCCGTGCTGGTTCGGTCGGCATGCGGCGGGGGTTACGGCGATGCCGGCCAGCACGAGCAGGCGTTGTGGGGGATGCTGGGCTCGATCCCCGGGCTGGCTATCGCGGTCCCCTCCAATCCGGCCGATGCGGCCGCGCTCACCCTGGGCGCCTTCCAGCTCGACGGCCCCGCCATCCTCCTGGAGCACAAACTCCTGTCTGAGTTCTGGCTCGAGACGGTGGGAGGCTCGAGCCGTCCCGGAGTGGACCTCGACGTGCCGGAGGAAGGCATGTGGGGCGAGGTGCCCGACCCACCCGAGCCCATCGCCTGGGGCGAGGCCTCGCTCCGGCGTGACGGGTCCGACCTGCTCATGGTGTCGCTGGCCGTCGGGGTGCACCGCTCTCTGACCGCAGCCCAGGTCTTGGCGGAGGAAGGAGTAGAGACGGCGGTGCTCGACCTGCGCACCGTCGCCCCCCTCGATACCGAGGCCGTGGTGCGCCATGCCGCCGGCAAGCGGGGGGTGCTGGTGGTGGACGAGGACTTCGGGCCTTTCGGGCTGTCCGGTGAGATCGCCGCCGTCCTGGCCGAACACGGCCTCCGGGTGCCCTTCGCCCGGGCCACCGCCACCGGCGTGATCCCCTACGCCCGCCGCCTGGAACACCAGATCCTCCCCAACACCGACCGCATCCTGACCGCCGCCCGCCGCCTGCTCGGGTAGCGGCTCCCCCCTACCCCACTGCTCCGCAGCGGAGCCCCCTTCCCCCTCTCGCTCCGCTCGTGGGGGACAAAGAAGATGCTCTTCCTTTGTCCCCCTGCTTGCAGGGGGAAGGTCCCTGCCGCCGCGAGGCGGGAGGTAGGCGGTGAGGAAGCCGGTCAGCATGGCGATCTGCATCATGAACCAGAAGGTGGGGGAGGTCTTGGACAGCTCGTCAACGCCTGGCTCATCCGCGCCGGCATCAAAGAGGCGATGTAAGCCACACCTGACGCCGAAGGCGGGAGCCGTGGCACCAGCCGTTCGGATATGGTGCGATGCAGCGACGACGGGATGGGTGGAAGATGAGAAGACGCGATAAGACTTTCGCGATGGTGCTGGCTACGAGCTTGATCCTCACCGCCTGTGGCGGCAGCGGTGGGTCTGACGACGCCACCGACGGAACGCCGGCAGACAGCACGACCGGAGGCGACACGGCCGCCACCGTCTCAGAGGGCAGCTCGGGGACCCCGACCAGGGACGGGTCTGTCGAAGTCTCTGGCGAGACCTTCGAATTCTCCTTCGACCCTCCTGGGCGTTGCGGGCTGGAACCGGGCGACGGCTCCACCGTCGCTCAGGGTTTCATGGTCGATGACCCCACACGGCAGGTTGCTTTCCTTTATGCCCTGGCCGACAACTCGCCCGACGGGCAAGACTGGCTGCAGATCGTGCTCTACGACGAAGGCGGCCAGCAACTGTGGTACTCGAACGTTGGTTTCACCGGCAACGACGTGGGCTCGGTGTCGAGTCTCACCAAGAGCGGCAACACGCTCAGCGCCACCGGCCAGTTGGCCCACCAGCCCGACGGCGCCCTGTCCGACTTCACCGCCGAATTCACCTGCAACCAGTAGCGCCAACCTTCGTCCCCCGGCCGACAGGCAGAGGCAACTTCACTGCAGCCGAAGGCGGCTGGAGGGGGGATCCACCTCGTCCTGCTGACCACCGTGCAACGCTGACCACGGCCTGGCCCACCTGCCGGCGTTCAGTGTGCATCCATCAACCGTCACGGTTGGCCTAGGCACACTCAACCCCTTCCCACTACGTCGGGGACAAGCTTTGCCCTCAGGCGCGGTGGGCTATTACGAGGGGGCGATCGTAGGCGGGTGGGTCGACCACCTGGATCCGGGGGAAGCCGTTGTTTCGCAGCAGCTCGACGTTGAAGGCCAGGGAGGCCCGCCGGTACGTGTCGGGGTGCTGTCGTCCCATGTCACGACCCTCGTTGCAGCCCACCACCATCACAGGCGTTGCGTGACTGAGCCAACGGACCAGCTCGGCCATCTCCGGCTCGGACAGGTAGTAGAGGCAGCAGAAGGCAGTGACCACGTCGAAGGGGCCCAGCTCCATATCGGGGATGTCCCGCATGTCGGCCCACAGACACTCGTATTCGTAGTCGACGCCGTCGGCCCATTCGAAGGCCTTCTTGAGAAAATCGCCCTGTTCGACCCGCCGTCGATTGGCCTCGATCCCCACCACCGACTTGGCTCCGGCCCGCAGCATCTGCAAGGCGTCGTGGCCGTTGTTGGCGCCGATCTCGAGGATGCGCCGGCCCGCCACGTCGGGGAGCTCACGGCGCAGGAGGAACTCCCAGCGGCCCCAACCCACCCCCAGGTTCCAGAGCGGGCCGCTGCGCAGACCCGCCCCCATGTAGGCGGGTGAGTACCACTCGCCGAGAGTCGAGCCACCCAGGGACCTGGCCAGGTCCTCGTAGGTCGGCAACACGGTCCCGAACACCCGGTTGAACTGGACGACGTCGGTATCGGCCAGGAACCGGAAGCTGTTCCACGAAAGCTCCGAGTGGTCCTCGGAGTGCTCGAACGACACCCACCAGGGCATCCCGTCGGGACCGACCACCACGCTCTCAGGGGTGATCTCCCCCACCAGGATGCCGGCTCGATGGATGGCACGCAGGTCGGCGGCGGCCGTACTGAGGAAGGACTGATCCTCGATGCGGCCGCCGCCGGGGCTGCCTCTCCCATCGTCGGCCCTGGGATATGGGATACGACCAGAGCGCGATCGGCCCAGTCCACGTCGAGGACGGCGGGGACCCTGAGACCGATCTCACCCAGACGGCGAAGCGCTCGCAGCTGGTTCAGGAATGCTCCTGCGTCGCTGCCGTAGCGGGTGCGCCTCCCTTGACCATCGACCGTGGCCACCATGTCCGGGTCGAAGGGGGCCCGTGGGGCGACGAGCCCATCTCCCGAGTCGGGGGATCCGTCCATGGTTTTCACGGTCGAAGCTTGGTCAACGCTGGCATGGGCGACCGCGACCCGGGTCCAGGCGGCTCCCGCAGACACCAAGCCGGGAGCCGCCTTCTGCTGCCGCCGCAACTCGAGTCGCCGGAGGAAAGGACCACTCCAGGCCTTGAGGCGACGGTAGGCACCCAGGATGGAGACACGGATCGGAGTCATGATCGGCTCGATCAGGGCGGCGCGAACCAGCCGGGCGGTGCCCAGCGGGCCCAGCCGCTTCAGGACCTGCCAAAGACGGCTCAGCCTGCTCAGAGTGTTTCCATAGGACGCACCCGGCCAACATATGGGAGAGGTCCTGACCCCAGCCTGACTCGGTGGGCGACGGTCAGCGGGGAGTCAGGGAACCGAACTCAGGCGATGGGGAGGGTGACCACGAACCTGGCTCCGGTCCCGTGGTCGGGATCTACCTGGATGGTTCCGCCATGGCGTTCGACGATGTCACGGGTGATGGCCAGGCCCAGTCCCGCCCCGCCCGTTTCCTGGCTTCGGGAGGCGTCGAGACGTGCGAATCGCTCGAAGATCGCCTCGGTCTTGCCGGCCGGAACGCCGGGCCCGTCGTCGGCCACGATCAGCACGGCGGTTCCGTCCTGTTCGGTCAGGGCGAAGGTGATCTTGCCCCTGGCGTGCCGCCGGGCGTTGTCGCACAGGTTGCGAACCGCCCGGGCCAACTGGTGTGGATCGCCCAGAACCTGTGCTCCGGACACACCCGACATGTCGACGGCCAGCCGCCCGTTCTGTCGGATGGCATCGGCCTCGGCCAGGACGATGTCATCGAGGTCGACCGGCTGCCTGATGGGAGCCCCCTGCCCGGCGTCGGCCCGGGCCAGGTGCAACAGGTCCTCCACCAGCTGCTGCAGCCCCACCACTTCCTCTCTCAGGCTGTCCAGCAGGGCCCGCTCCTCACCCTGGGCGTCGCCCATCGACACCTCCACCTCGGTTCTCATCCGGGTGAGGGGGCTGCGCAGCTCGTGGGAGGCATCGGCCACGAAGCGGCGCTGACGCTCCACCGCCGCCTCCACCCGGGCCAGCATCTGGTTCATGGTCTCGGCCAGCCGCCGCACCTCGTCCTGGTGGGCGGGAACGGGGACCCGACGGTGCAGGTCGGTGCTGCCGATTTCGGCCACCTCGGAGCGGATCACCTCCACCGGCTCCAGGGTGCGCCCCACCAGCCACCACACCAGCACCCCCACCACGGCCACCACCACCGGGACCGTCACCCCCAGGGCAATGGTGAGGATGGCGAAGCTGCGCTCCACCAGGTCGAAGCTGCTGCCGACGTGAAGGACGAGGACCTGGGAGCCGACCGTCACCGTGCGGCTCAGCACCCGGAATGCGTCGGGGTCGAAGCCCAGGCCGGTGACGCTGGCCACCGTGTCGGGCTGGCCGACCGAATAGGAGATGGGGAGCGGCGGCTCGCCTTCGATGTTGGGGGTCGAGGCGACCACGGCGCCGGAGGCGTCCACCACCTGCACGAAGCCCTCCTGCTGGCTGCGGGAGATCACCTCGGGAATGGAGGGGGCGGAGGCCATGAGCGAGGCGAGGTCGTCGGCTCGCTGCACCAGGCCGGCGTCGACGCCCGAGGTGAGCTGGCGCTGCTGGATCGCCACCAGCCCCACCGAGGCCAGCACCAGGACGGCGGCCACGGCCAACACCGCCACGACCGTGATGCGGAAGCGGACCGAGGAGCGGCGCACGGGAACCTCCTCAGCCCCCGGAGGCGACCAGGCGATAGCCGGCCCCGCGCACCGTCTCGATCGACTTGCGCCCGAACGGCTCGTCGACCCGGGTGCGGAGACGGCGGATGTAGACCTCGACGATGTTGGGGTCCCCCTCGAAGTCGTACTCCCAAACCCCGTCGAGGATCTCCCGTTTCGACACGACCTGTCCCACCCGCCGGACCAGGAACTCCAGGACGTCGAACTGACGAGCGGTGAGCTCGACCTCGGTCTCTCCCCGCCAGGCCCGTCGCTGGCCGGGGTCGATGCGCAGGTCCCCGGCCCGCACCGGGGCGGGGCTGCGGCCGCCGGCCCGTCGCAGCAGAGCCCGAATCCGGGCCACCAGGACCGGGAAGGAGAAGGGCTTGGTCAGGTAGTCGTCGGCCCCGGTGTCGAGCGCCTCGGCCTCATCCAGGTCGCCGTCCTTGGCAGTCAGCATCAAGATCGGGGTCCAGTCGCCCTCTTCCCGCAAGTCGGCGCAGATCAGATAGCCGTTGCGGCCCGGCAGCAGGATGTCGAGGATGATCAGGTCGTAGGTGCCCTCCCGGGCCAGCCACAGCCCCTGGGTCCCGTCCAGGGCAACCTCGACGGTGAACCCCTCCGCCTCCAGGCCTCGTTTGACGGCGGCGGCGATCTTCTTGTCGTCCTCCACGAGGAGCAGCTTCACCGGCTCATTGTCCCAGGGAAACCTGACTAGCGGCTGAACGGCTGTGTGCCGCGAGGCCACCCGCTCATTCAGTGTGCGTCCATCAACCGTCACGGTCGGCGCAGGCACACTCAACCGGACCCCCACGCCACCGCTCATTCAATGTGCGTCCATCAACCGTCACGGTCGGCGTAGGCACACTCAACCGGATGGCCACGCCACCGAAGGCGGCTACTGCTGGTAACGCTCCACGGTGGATTCGTTCCGCACCGTGGCCCCGTCGGGGTCGCCGCCGTACTCCCGCAGCGCCCGCCGCTGGTTGAGCAGGTCCCAGCACTGGTCCAGCTCCACCTCCACCACCTCCAGACGGCGCAGATCATCCTGTCGCAGCGGTGTGCCGGTGTGGCTCTCGCGCAGTTTCCTCTCCTCTTCGACTAGATCACTGATACGGGTGAAGATGGCCGGATCATCAGATGGCATGTGCCAACAGTATCCCGGGCGGATGCCTAGATGTAGAGCGAGGGCGGGATCCCCTCAGTCATCGGTCGCCGGTTCCCTGATCCACGCTCCCACGGTCGAAGGCTGCATCGTCTCGACGACCACGGCCAGCGATTCGTCGGTCAGGGCATCGACACCCATCTGGTCTTCGACCCGGGCCGTGAATCCCTCGATGACCCTCTGCGCGTTGTATCGAGTCCGGTTGAATCGGCGATCCACCCAGACCAGGACTCGCCTCCTCACCGGGTTAAACAGCATCGCCACCGCCAGAGTCGAACCGGCGACGAAGATCGGAGGCTGGCGGCCGATCAGTCGGGCGGGAATCCACACCGCTCCGATCACGTAGAGGAGCACAAATCCCCCTACAACGACGGCGTATCCAATGGTCCGCGAGATCAGGCGATCGATGTCGAAGAGTCGGTACCGGGTGATGGCCACCACGACGGACACCGGGATCAGAATCAGCGTGACCAACAACGAGACGTCGTACCAGCCGAATGCCAGCGCCGGCGCCACGCCGAACGCGACGAACAGGCCGAGGGCGTAGACGACCCAACGTATCTGGGCTCTCACAGGGGCAGGCGAGTTCCGATATCTGACCACCATCGCCACCACGCCACCGACTACGAGGGGAATGACGGTCAGGGCGAGGATGTAGATGTAGGGAGGCTCTCCCATCCCTCCTCTATCGAGGAACCCGATCGGGTTGGCGATCGCCCAGTCCTCGGTCGCCGGGCTGACCCGGGCCGGGAACGCCTCCGCAAAGACTGCCGTTGCAACACTGACCAGCGCCACCCACCCGGCCCACTTCCAGCGTCTGGTGGGAAACCTTCCGGTGGGAACCAGGTACATCAGAAGGCAGAGCGGGATGATCACGCCGACAATAAAGCCGACGTTGTGCCAGATCACCGCCAGGGCATCCCACAGGGAGGCAGGTTCGGGCGGGACAGTCGTCACCTTCTGGTCAGCCCACAAGCCGATCAAGAATGAGGCGCCGACCAGCAGGAAGAGAAGGGAGATCCGATTGCCGGGAGCCCGGGCGGCGATAGCGGCTCCCAGGGCCGTGAACAGGGCCGGCATCAGCCAGACGCCGACCTGGCCCATGCCCAACGGCTCACCTCTGGGCGGTGACCACCCGGCCCCGGCCACGAACACCAGGGTGGCCAGCGCGACAAAGGCCGACCACACCCACAGGTATTCCTCGCGTCTCGTCACCCCGGGCATCACCTAGCCAGGATCGAGATCGGCCGTTACACAAACGTTACGAGCACAGTTCTCCGATGCCGGACAAGGGCTCGGCGCGATGGGGACTCAGTTCCTTGCCGCCCTAACACGGGCAGTTCGGGGCTCGACATGGTCATCAAGGCGGTGGCCGGTTCGCTCCCACCGGTCCAGGTTCGCCTCCGTTCGGGCCCCCAACCCGGGTATGGGCCCCCGGGTGACCTGGGGACCTGTGCGGACCCACCGGCCGAAAGCAGGCCCCCACCGGCCACCCTCGACCCGTCGGGCCAGATCCTTGAGCTATGCCCAGAAGTCGTCGAAGGCTGCCGTATCCTGACTGAACGCCCAGAACTCGGTCATCTTCCCGTCCGTCATATGGAACACCTGCACGCTGGGCATCTCGATCGACTTATCGCTCCTGGTGGCAGAGACGTTCACCAGCGCCACACCGTGCTCGTCGTTGGCGAGCATGTCATGAACGTCGTTCTTGAAGGTCCCTCCAGTCTCCTGCATCAGACGACCGAAGTAGCCCATGATGGCGTCCTTGCCCTCGTAATCGCCCGAGAGCGGGTTGTCGCCACTGACATGCCAGACGATGCCGTCGTCCATCAACTCGCTAACCGTCTCCATGTCCCCCTTCCCGAACGCCTCGTATCCTTTCCGGGCCCGCTCAAGATTGGGATGTTCCGCCATGAGTGCACCTCCAGTGCCCTACCCGCCCTCGATTGAGAGCCTGCAATGGAGCCTACGCTCTGGTGGCAACACATGCCGTGCCGTTCGGACCGCCTACCCCTGATCACAACCACTGCCGTCAGGATCTATCGCGCCCGCCGCCTGCGCGACGAGCTGACCGACGCAGAGGCGGTCGTCTGGGCCGCGGTGCGGCGTCGTCAAGTTGGTTGTCGGATCAGGAGGCGGGAGATAGGGGGGACTCTCGGCCCTCAGGCCTTTGCTGCCAGCTCCCGACTCCCCGCCTGGTCCCGGATCGTCTCGGCCGCCGGGAGCGACAGCTCGAACACGCTCCGGCCCGACTCGTAGCGGTAGGTGAGGTCGCCGCCCATGAGGCGGGCCAACTGGCGGGCCACGGCCAGCCCGATCCCCAGCGCCGCCGGCTGGGTCTCGGCACTGTGGGCCCGGTAGTAGGGCTCGAAGATCTTCTCCCACTCCTCGGGCGCCAGACCGTCACCGTCGTCGTTCACGCTGATGCAGATCATCCCGTCCCCGGTGGAAGAGAACCGGATCTCGACCTCATCCCCCCCGTAGCGCCGGGCATTCTGAATCAGGCCACGGACGATCTGTCTCACCCGGGCCGGGTCGCCCATCGCACGACAGGAGCCGCCGGTTTGGTCGCTGACCCGTACCCGCCGGCGGATGTCATCGCTCAGCCCTTCCACCACCTGGGCCACCTGGGCACCGACCGCCACCGGCACCCTGGTCACGGCCAACAGGTCCAGCTCGGACCGCGCCGCCACCAACAGGTCCTCGATGATGGCGGCCAGATCCGTCGCCTCGTCGGCCACGCTGGTGATCATGGAACGCCGTTCGTCCGGCTCCAGCTGCCCGTCGTGGTCCCGGAGCAGCTCGGCGAATCCCAGCACGCTGGTGAGGGGGGTGCGCAGCTCGTGGCTGACCGAGGCGAGGAACTGGTCCTTGGCTCGGGCGAGTTCCTTGAGGCGAGTGATCTCCTGGCGCTGCTGGACCCGTTGGCGGATCTGATAGAGGGCCGCGGCTATCAGAGCGGTGAGGACCAGGCCCACTACGAGCACGAACAGCGGCCGGAGCAGGTTGGTGACCAACAGAGTCCCCGGCTGCGGTGTGACCGCCAGCCTCCACGTGCGACCTCCGACGGCGAGGTCCTGGAACCAAGCGTTTCCGCCATCCGGATCGGGGGCGGAAGAACCGGTGATGTCGGTCACATGCCAGCTCACCTTTTCCGACAGACCGGGTGGGATCTGGCCGGCCAGGAGATCGCTCAGGCCCATCGGCGCCATGGTGAAACCGACCACTTCACCCGAGCCGGGGTCTGTCACCGGCCAGTACATGAGGAACCCGTCCGTGTCCTGGGTGGAGAGAAGCCGCACGAAAGGAGTCGCGACGATCTGCTTGGTGGTACGGGCCTCGTCCAGGGCCGACCGCCTCGTGACGTCCGATGCCGAGTCGTACCCTTGCGGCCCGGCGTAGGCGTCGGGAGGGTCGAACCACTGGACCAGGATGTGTTCCTTGCGGGTCCGATCGACGGGGACCCGGTTCCCGTCGTCATCCATCTCGAAGGGCGTGTAGGTGGGAATCGACCTGCGCACCTGGGCCACGAACCGATCCAGGTCCTTGTCGGCCACGATCGGCATGTATCCGATGCCCCCCATGCCCGGGATCGCCTCGAAGTTCGACACGAATAGGTGGAACTCCGACCTCTCCACCAGTTCGGACGCTTGATACAGCCCGCCCAAAGCGATCAGACGCTCGGCGACGCCGTCGACCGCATCCTGGGCCGAGGCCGCCAGCATCTCTCCACCAGAGTCGACCCGGGCTTGAGCCTCCCGCTGTTCCCGACTCCACACTCGCGCCGCCAGAGCCGTGGTGAGGACGAGGCCAACTAGGCCCACCCAGACGGCCGTCCGCCACGGACTGTGCCGAGCGACAACGTCCGGCTCTCCGGCCGCTCCTCGTAAAGGCATAGGGGGAATGAATCGGAACCTCAACCGGCCTGCTTGAGCGCCACACGCAGAAGTCAGGCTCTCACACCGAGCCGGAGATTCTCCTCAGATGACCCGCGCTACCTTGCCCGGCCAGGTACACTCATCGACGGATGCTTCCGGCACCGTCGTCACCGGCGTTGTCGGAAGCAGGGGGGGCTTCGAGGGTCAGACGATCCGATTCTGCTGAGCGACTGCCGCGGCTCTCTTGGCCTTCTTGTCGAGGCGCTTCTGTTTCAGGTCCTTGGCGCTCACCTTCTTGGTGCTTTTGCCGCCCTTGTCCTTGCTTCCCATGAATGCCTCCAGGCTGGCCGCCGAGTGGCGGCCGGGCCCCATTGTCCCACAGCCGCCCACCCGAACGGGCGTCCACGCTGCCGGGGTCCTCGCTATCCACGCGCCGAGCCTCTTCTGGCATCCCCTCCGGCGCACGACGAGAGGAAGTCTCCACGCCTTCAGCCGGCCTCGGCCTGTCCTAGCGTGCGAGGCCACACATCCTCGAACAGAGCCAGGTATCCGCCGGCACCTGCGGAGCGGAACCATTCGTAGGCCTGAGTGCCCGCCTCGCGGCCCTGCTCACTGCCCTCCATCAGCCCGGCGAAGATCGCTCGCAGCACCATGGCGGCAACCACCCCGTCGTCCGCTTCGGTCGCCGCCACGGCGGCGCGGAACTTCTCCGCTGTGATGTCGATGGGTGCCCCCTCGAAGTGGGAACGGGCAGCATCGGCCACCATGTCGATCGCCTCGAACCGGCGCCCGATCGGAACCGAATCCTTATCCCAGGCCGATTCCAGGAGGGCCGGATCTCGGAGGCGGATGGCAGCGAGCGTCGGGATGACCCATGCATCGGTTTCGGGCAGCATCGCTGCTTTGTCGATGCTGGTCGCCCGGGCGTGAGCCTCTCTCCACTCCCCGCCCTGAAACGCCAGTCTCGACTGCTGTGATTGCACCCACGCCGCGAACTGGGGAACGTGCAGCATCTTTAACGCCTGTTCGAGCAGTCGTTGCCCGTCTGCGAGATGGACCCTGTCACCGTCGAGAATCCATCGCAGCGACTCCATGTCGGCACTCACCGTCAAGCCCCAGAAGTGATCCGGACCGACCGCCATATCCTCGTAGAGCTCAGCCGCCGCCTCGAACAGCCCACTGGCCACGAGGGCGCCGCCCCGACGGATCGCCGCCCGCGCCCGGTAGTCGACGATATCCAGCCGTACAGCGAGATCGGCATAACGTTCCGACACATCGAGATTGGCCAGAAGACCGTTGGCTCCGTTGCAGACCATGAAGTTGTTCATCGCCCGCGCCTCGGCTTCCGGCGATCCGCTCTCGTTGGCCAGACGAACCGCCTCCCGCAACAGGGCGATGCTCTCATGGACCCGGCCCAGACCCGACAGGGCAGTTCCCCGGGTGTTCATTGCCTCGATGACCAGCTCCGTGTTGTGGGCCTCTTCGGCCGCCATCATGGTGTCGCGCGCCACGGCGGCTGCCGTCTCCATGGAGCCCTCCAGCATGTTGGCCCGGGCCAGCTCCGCTCCCAGCTCCATCATGGCCGGCTCGGAGGCCCGTTTGGGATCGAAGTGCCCCTCCATCGCCGCCACGGCCTGGGCCGTCTCGTTGGCGCCGCTCAGCACATATCCCAGGACCTGGGCGGCCTTGGTGACTCCGGCGGGATCGCCCCGCGCCTCCTCCCGGGCCAATGCGTTGCGGGCCATTTCCACTGCGGTGTCGTTTTCGAACAGGGAGCTGGCCGCGACGGCCCCCAGCTGCCACAGCGGAACCCGCCCTGCCTCGTCGCCGGGGATGTCGAGTCCCTGGCGCACCAGGGCCAGGCACTGCTTGTGGGAGTGGAGATCGGCGGCCCGCCGCGCCGCCGACAGCAGGGACCTGCGGGCCGAGGCCGCCACCTCGTCGTCGTGACCGGCTTCGAGAGCGCTCAAATAGTGGCTGGCGATGACGGCGGCGAATTCGGTGGCCCCCATCGCCTCGAATCGACGGGCAACGTTGAGGTGGCGTCGTCGTCGATCCGCCTTCGACAGCCGCCCGTAGGCCACCTCACGGATCATCGACTGCACGAATTGGTGCTGGCCACGCTCGGGCGAGCGGGGATCGTCGTCCCTACGCAGGACTTCCTTTCGGACCAGCCTGTCCAGGACCGGGACCAGGTCGGATTCCTCCTTCTCCGAAGAAGCCGTCAGGGCTTCGAGGGTGAACGACTGACCCAGCACCGAAGCGTCCTGGATCAGCGCCCGCTCCGGCCCATCCAGGCGATCCAACCGGGCACCGACCATGGCCTGAAGCGAATCGGGCAAAGCCAGGGACTCGACCTCGTCCACCTGCCGATACACGGACCCATCACGCACCAGGTTGCCGGCCGCCACCAGCATCCGCACATACTCGACCGCGTAGAGAGGCACTCCTGCCGCCGAGCTCACCACCAGATCGACAGTCGCGGGCTCGATCCCTGGCGCCATCCCCATCACCAGCTCGCCCATGTCGGCGTCGGTGAGCGGGCCGATGTGAGCGGACGTGAAGCCGCGGCGGGCCGCTCCCCAGTCGGGTCGCCGCTCGAGCAGGGCGGGGCGAGCCAGGGTCACCACCAGAATGGGATGCCTGGGTGACTTCTCCACCAGGTCCACGATGAACTCGAGGAGGCCCTCATCGGCCCAGTGGAGGTCCTCGAACACCAGCACGGTGGATCCAGCCTCGCTGATGCGCTGGAAGAAGGTGCGCAGGGCTCCGAACAAGTCGGCCCGATCCCCCTCCGGCATCTCATCGAGCCCCAGCAACCCCGCCAGACGAGGGGTGATCCAGCGGACGTCCTCGGCATCGGAGACGTATTGGGCCACCGCCGACTGCAGTTTCGTGCGCGACTTGAGCACATCGTCGGTCTCGGCGATCCGGGCCCGCTGTCGGACCATCTCTCCCAGGGCCCACAAAGTCACCCCTTCGCCGTAGGCGGGGGAGCGCCCCTGATGCCAGAAGAAGGTGTCCGCCAGCCCGTCCACATACTTCAAAAGCTCCCAGGCCAGACGGGATTTGCCGATCCCGCCCTCGCCCACGATCGAGACGAGCCGGGCTCGCTGCTCGTGGCCGGTGGCGTGGAGCTGGTCCTTGAGCAGGCGCATCTCGTACTCGCGCCCCACGAAATGCGGCTCCAGACCCACGGTGCGTCCCCGACCACCCCGTTGCGCCACCACCTCCACCGCCCGCCACACGTCCACTGCGTCCGACTTGCCCTTGAGATCGTGTGGACCGACCTGCTCGAAGCGGACCGAGGCACCGGCCAGATCCTTGGTGGACTCCCCGACGTACACGGTGCCCGGCTGGGCAACCGACTGGAGCCGGGAGGCGGTGTTGACGATGTCGCCCACCACCAGACCGGTCGAGTTGCCGCCGGGACCGACGCTGGTCTCACCCGACAGCACCCCGGCCCGCAGGGCCAGGTCGGGCACTCCGATCTCCTCACCCAGCTCGGCCACCTCATCCACCAGTTCCAGAGCCGCCCGCACCGCTCGCTCGGCGTCGTCCTCCAGGGCCACCCGGGCTCCCCAGAAGGCGGTGACCGCATCGCCGATGAACTTGTCTACCTCTCCCCCGAATCGCTCCACCACCCGCTGGGCCCGCTCGAAGTAGCGGGTCAGCATCGCCCTCACCTCCTCGGCGTCGTGCGCCTCGGTGAAAGGGGTGAACCCGACCAGGTCGGCGAACAACACCGACACGAAACGACGCTCCCCCGCATCCTCCGAGGGAGGCGCTGGGGCCGCTTCGGCCCGGGGAGACTCCTCAGCCAATCCGGTTCCACAGTTGGAGCAGAACTTGAAGTCGGGACCGTTGCTCGTCCCACACGCCGGACAGATACGAGCCAGCGGAGCGCCACAGTTGGAGCAGAAGTTGAACTCCTCGCCGTTCCGGGTCCCACAAGCGCCGCATTCCATAGCGCAGCCAGGCTACAGAGAGGCAAAGCACCCTGTGGGTGCCATGCGTGATCCAGACCCCCCCACCCACGCGCCCAGGGCGACCCGGAACCCCTGCCGGGGAAGAAACGTCGCGTCTCCTACACGTTGCCGTTGCTCGCCACCCGGACCCGGGTACGGTGTAGGGGAACGGATCGTGTGCTGAGCCAAGAGTGAGTATCGAGCAAGCACAACCACAGGTGATGGGGCTGGTCGACGGCGTCCTGGAGAGGATCGCCCGCCTCCCCGAACCTCGTGCCCCTCTCATGGCCGAGTTCGCCCGGACCTACCTGCGCCGGCTCACCCTCACCCCCGACGGCCCCTCCTCGGCCGAGGCCCTCTTCCACGAGGTGCAGAGCCTGTTCGAGTTCATCGAGACCCGGGACCACCCCATCGCGGTGCGGGCCTTCAACCCCACCGCCGCCGACCACGGCTACGAATCCGCCGGAACCGTGGTGGAGGTGCACACCGACGACAGCCCCTTCCTGGTCGACTCGATCACCAACGAGCTCGAGGCACACGGCCTCCAGGTGACCCGGGTGCTGCACCCGGTCATCGGGACCGAGCGTGACGACCAAGGCCGCCTGAAGGAGATCGGTCCAGCCCTCAGCTCCGAGGGTCGGGAGTCGGTGGAGCACTACGTCACCGACCGCCTCTTGTTCTCCGGCGACCTCCCCTCCCTGGAACGGGCGCTGATGCGGGTGCTGGGAGATGTCGAGGCCGCGGTCCGGGACTGGGACGCCATGTTCGAGAAGGTGCCCCGCATGATCACGCTCACCCGCCAGGGCGAGCGGCACCTATCACCCCGGCCGGAGGTGGAGGAGGCGGTCGCCTTCCTGGAGTGGCTGAGGGAGGACAACTTCGTCTTCTTGGGCTACCGCGAGTACAGGATGTTCGACACCCCTCAGGGGGAGGCCGTCCAGTGCGTGCCCGACTCGGGCCTGGGAATCCTCTCGGACGACTCCAGCTCGGAGCTGGCCCAGCCGGTGCTGTTGTCGTCGATGTCGCCCGAGCTGGCACAACGGTTCGTGGAGGGCGACCTGTTGGTTATCTCCAAGACCAACCGCTTCTCCACCGTCCACCGCCGGGCCAAGATGGACTACGTCGGGGTGCGAGTGATAGGCGAGGGGGGCAAGACGGTGGCAGAGGCCCGCCTAATCGGCCTGTTCACCTCCAAGGCCTACATGGAGCGGGCCTCGCACACACCGCTGCTGCGCCGCAAGCTGGATCAGATCGCCACGGCCGAGAACCTGATCGAGGGAACCCACGACCTCAAAGCGGTGGTGGCCCTGTTCGAATCGTTCCCCAAGGACGAGCTGTTCGACGTCCCGGCCGAGGACCTGCGCCGCCTCCTGATGGGACTGCTGGCGGTACAGGAGAAGGCCCGGGTGAAGCTGTTCGTCCGCCGCCAGCTGCTCGACCGCTCGGTGCGCCTGCTGGTGGCCATGCCCCGGGACCGCTACTCCACCACCCTGGCCAAGCACCTCCAGGAGGTGTTCCTGGACAGATTCAACGGCAAGTCGGTCGACTACCACCTCACCCTGGAAGCGGCCGACATGGCCTATCTCCATTTCCGGGTGTGGGTGCAGGTGGGCCAGGTGCCCGACGTGCCCTACGAAGAGCTCGAAGCCGAGGTACAGGCCCTGACCCGCTCCTGGGCGGAGCGGGTGGGCGACGTCCTGGCCGAACGCCACGATCGCCAGAAGGCCAAGGCGATGACAGAGCGCTGGGTGGGCCGCTTCCCCGCCTACTACACGTCGTCGACGGAGCTGTCGGTGGCGGCGGGCGACATCGAGCACCTGGAGCAGCTGGCCGAGAGCGGCCGGTCGCTGCTGGTGGGGCTGCAGAACGAGGTGACCGGGCCCGAGACCCTGACCCGGGTAGCCCTGTACCGGAGGGGTGGCAAGCGCTCCCTGTCCGAGCTCACCCCCGCCCTCGAGGCTCTGGGGCTGAAGGTGGTGGAGGAGGTCCCCACCCGCCTCGGCGGCGAGGGCGACCTGTTCATCCACGACTTCGGGGTGCTGACCGACGGGACCATGGTCGACCTGGACCGGGCCTCCAGCCGCATCGCCGAGGCGCTGACCGCGGTGTGGCAGGGAGACACCGAGACCGACTCGCTCAACCGGCTGGTCCTGGCCGGGGGCCTCGACTTCCATCAGGTGGAGATCCTCCGCGCCTACCGCACCTACTGGCGCCGGGTCAGCCCCACCTTCACCCTCAAATACCTCAGCGACACCCTGGTCTCCTATGCCGACATCACCTCGCGCCTGATGCGGATCTTCGAGCTGCGCTTCGACCCCGACTCGGACGGCTCGGGCCTGGAGGAGCTGCGCTTCGAGGTGCTGAGCCGCCTCGACGACGTCCCGTCCCTGGACCAGGACCGCATCCTTAGAGGTTTCCTGCGCCTGATCGACGCCACGGTGCGCACCAACGCCTACCAGGTCGACCGCACCGGCCCTGTCGTTCAAGTTCCGCTCCGCCGACGTGCCCGACATGCCCGCCCCCGTCCCCTACATGGAGGTGTTCGTGGCGGCCCCCGAGGTGGAGGGCATCCACCTGCGGGGTGGCCCGGTGGCCCGGGGCGGGATCCGCTGGTCGGATCGCCGCGAGGACTACCGCACCGAGGTGCTGGGGCTGTTGAAAGCCCAGATCACCAAGAACGCCGTGATCGTCCCCACCGGAGCCAAGGGCGGGTTCGTGCTGCGCCGCCCGCCCACCGACCCCCAGCAGATGCCACAGGCGGTCGCGGGGGCGTATGAGATCTTCATCCAGGGGCTGCTGGACGTGACCGACAACCTGGTCGACGGAGGGGTGGTCCACCCCGACCGGGTGCGGATCCACGACGGCGACGACCCCTACCTGGTGGTGGCGGCCGACAAGGGAACCGCCACCTTCTCCGACCTGGCCAACCAGATCGCCGCCCGGTTCGGGTTCTGGCTGGGCGACGCCTTCGCCTCGGGTGGCTCGTCGGGCTACGACCACAAGGCGCTCGGCATCACCGCCCGGGGGGCGTGGAAGTCCCTGGAGCGCCACTTCCTCGACCTGGGCATCGACCCCCACCGGGAGCCGTTCACGGCGGTGGGGATCGGGGACATGTCGGGCGACGTGTTCGGCAACGGGATGCTGGTGTCGGAAACGACCCGCCTGATCGCCGCCTTCGACCACCGCCACATCTTCGTCGACCCCGACCCCGACCCGGCCGCCTCCTTCGCCGAGCGCCAACGCATGTTCGACCTGCCCAAGTCCTCCTGGGCCGACTACGACCCCGACCTGATATCGGAGGGAGGCGGGGTGTTCCCCCGCTCAGCCAAGAAGATCGAGCTCTCCCCCCAGGCCCGCCAGGCCCTGGGCACCGACCAGTCCAGCGTCGACCCCAACCAGCTGATCGGGATCATCCTGCGCGCCCCGGTCGACCTGTTGTGGAATGGCGGCATCGGCACCTACGTCAAGGGCACCCACGAGTCCAACGAAGCGGTGGGCGACCGCACCAACGACGCAGTGCGCATCAACGGGTCGGAGCTGCGCTGCGAAGTCGTGGTGGAGGGAGGCAACCTGGGCCTCACCCAGCAGGGACGGGTGGAATACGCCCGGTCGGGCGGCAGGGTCAACACCGACTTCATCGACAACTCGGGCGGGGTCAACTGCTCGGACCGGGAAGTGAACCTCAAGATCCTGTTGGGCCTGGCCGAGACCCGGGGAGAGATCGACCGCTCCGTGCGGGACGAGCTGCTGGCGGCGGCCACCGACGAGGTGGTGGCCGCCATCCTCCACGACAGCCTGGAGCAGGCCCAGATGCTGGCCCTGGAGGGACAGTCGTCGGTGCGTCGGATGGACGCCTACGAGCAGCTGATGGTCAACCTGGAGCAGAAGGACCTGCTGGTCCGCTCCCTGGAGGGCCTGCCCCCGTCCGAGGAGATGGTGGAGCGGGCCCAGTCGGGGGTGGGGATGACCTCACCGGAGCTGGCGGTGCTGTTGGCCTACTCCAAGCGGATCCTGGTCGATTCCCTTCTCGCCTCCGACCTGCCCGACTCCGCACATCTCACCGCCATCCTGTCCGAGTATTTCCCCTCGGAGATCTCCAAGCGCTTCGAACATCTGGTCCCCGAGCACCCACTGCGCCGGGAACTGATCTCGACCATCGTCGCCAACGACGTCATCAATGCCCAGGGCTCAACGTTCATTTCCCGCCTGGAGACCCGCACCGGGGCCGGAGCGGCCGACATCGTCCGGGCCTATCGCACCGCCCGGGAGGTGGCCGGCACCGCCCGCCGCCGGGAGGTGGAGGAGCTGTTCGGACAGGTGGAGCCCGAGACGTGGCGGGCGATGATCAACGCCAACGACCAGCTTCTGGCCAGCCTGACCCGCTGGTATCTCGAGCACGCCGACGGCGAGATCCGCGAGACCCAGTTGGAACGGTGGGCTGATAGTTTCAACACCCTGGAGGAGGCTGCGGCCGAGCTGGGACCGCCCCGGTGGCAGGAGGAGCGGGGCCTCGAGGTCCACCACCTGGAGTCGGCCGGGGTGCCCCCCGATCTGGCCCGGCGCATCGCCAGCCTGCCCGACCTGATCCACGCCCCCAACATCATCGACCTGGCCCAAGAGAACGGACGGGACCTCAACGACGTGGGCCGGATGTTCTACCGCATCGGCCAGGCGCTGCAACTGGATGCGCTCAAGTCGGTCCTGAACGGGATGATCATGGCCAACTCGTGGCAGCGCTGGGCCGCCCAGACCATCGAGGACGACCTGATCGCCGTCCGCAGAACGGTGGCAGAACGAGTGCTGGAGGAAGCCGGCAACCGCTCAGGCGACGACGCCGTCGACTTCTTCCTGGCCGAACACGCCCACGCCCTGGCCCGACTGGCCCGCCTCACCCAGCGCCTCCGCTCCGGCTCCGACGACGACCTGGCGCCCCTGATCGTGGCCATACGGCAGGTGGAGGCTCTGGCGGGTAGGGGACGAACCTTCGTCGCCAGAAGCGCGGCAGAAACGCTTGTGCATATACTCACGCGCGCTGGCATGTAGAAAGGAAGACGGTTTTGCGCGTTAGTCGGGGAACCGCAGGATGCGAATCTATTTCAGGCCCGATTGCTGGGGTTGAGGTTCTCGCGTTTGTCGTCGCCCACTACCTATAGGTTCGTGTCATCATGTTGTAGCCAGCGGCGGCGAGAATTCGGACCGCCCCCGCTCCCTGTCCGCTCAACGTAGCGCCCTAAGCCGGACCATGTCGAATCCTGGGAGAACTTTTCCACAACCCTTGCGCTTTCGACTACGAAGTTCCTCAGTCGTTGATGAGGTCGACCACCGCGTCGCTGCACAGGATCTCACTCAGAGTGAGGTCGTGGCCACGATTAGTGGTGTCGAGCCGGGAACTTCCGGTTCCGTCATCGGCCGTCGCTCCCGCGTAGGGTTGGAGCGGAGAAGTGGAGTCCATCTGGTGGCCGCCGGACGGAGTTCAATGGCGTGAAGGGGAACCGCCGTGGCACTCGACAAATCCCACTACATCCACACCGAGGCGGACGGACGACTCGGTGAAACAACGCCCGCTGATCTAGACGCTCTGGTTCAGGGCTTGGCCGACAAAGACCATGTGGTCCTCCACTTCCACGGCGGACTAATCAACGAGGCCACAGGCCGCCGCATCGCCGAACGCCTGGTGACCGTCTACGAGCCGGCCCTCGCAGTGTTCTTCATCTGGGAGTCGGGGTTCCTCGAGACCATCCGCCACTCCCTCGGTGAGATCATCAACGAAGCGATCTTCAAACATCTGCTTGAAACGATCTCCAAATGGACGGTGGGCAAGCTCCAGACCGAGATCGGGTTGAAGGCCGGGCCAGGTCAGCTCGACCTCCCCAACGACATCCAGCACAAAGTCGAGTTGCGCAAGGCGGCCGATCCGACCGAGGCGACGGAGCCGTACCAGGGATTCGAGCCCCTACCGGCGGACGAAGTTGGAGAGGTCACACCAGACGAAGAGGAGGCGTTTCGCGCCGAACTGGAGGAGGACCCAGACTTCGTCAGGGAGGTAGAGGCGATACTCCAGGGGCTCGAATTCGAGGGTTCGGACGAATTCAAGGCGGCCCGGCCCAACGTCGAGGCCGCACCGACGCTCATGTCTCCCGAGATAGTGGAGGAGCTGACGGCCGAAGCCCCGGCGCCGGGCGAACGCGGGATTCTGTCTGCCGCCAAGCTGGCCCTGATGGCCGCCCGGGTGTTCGGACGCGTCGTCCACCGATTCGTCACCGGCCGCGACCACGGTGTGTACGTGACAACCGTCGAAGAGACCCTGCGCGCCCTGTACGTAGCCAACATCGGCGCAGGCGTGTGGTCAGCGATGAAGAAGGAAACCGAGGACACCTTCCAGACCGTGCCGGGACAGAGCCGAGGAGGAAACCTATTTCTGGTCCGATTGGGCGAGCTGTGCGCCCAGGGTCACGGACCGAAGCGGATCACCCTGGTAGGGCACAGCACCGGTGCCGTTTTCATCAACAACCTGCTGGCGGCAACCGATGCGGCTCGCCACGACCCGACTCACCCCCTTCCCGAACAGTTCCGTTTCGGCGACGTGGTCTTTCTGGCTCCGGCCTGCAGCTTCAGGCAGTTCGGCGAGGTGCTGGAGGACCACCGGTCTGTGTTCGACGAATTCCGCATGTTCAGCATGGACGACGACCACGAAGTCGACGACACCCTGGTTCCGGTCATCTACCCACGCTCACTTCTCTATTTCGTATCGGGCGTTGTCGAACAGAAGCCGGACGGCAAGGGCGCCGCCGACCTCCCGGTGGTGGGCATGCAGCGCTTTCATCTGAGGAGAGACCAGAAGGACCCCTTCGCCGCTCTGCCCGGCGTGACCACTGTGCGCAGCTTCGTGGCTGCCGACAAGCGGCGGGCAGTTTGGTCGGTGACCGAACCTGGGGCACCGCCGGGGTTCCAGGGTGACTCGATCACCCACGCCGGCTTCGATGACACCGACCCCGGTGAACCCCACGCTGCTATGAACAGTGTCAAGCACCTCATCAGCCACGGATGGGCAGGATGAGAACCGATCTTCACTTCGGTGTCGCGGTGGGCATCAACCAGTACCCCGCCCTCTCGAATCTCAACCATGCCCGTCAGGACGCGGCTGACTTCCACCATTGGCTGGTAGCCGAAGCCGGTGTGCCGGCCGAGAACGTGAAGCTGATCACGGCCGACGACCTCCCACCGGGGACCACGCGGGAGACCGCCGTTCCGATCACCAAGCAGATCTGGGAGGCGCTGTTCGCATATCTCTCGAAGATACGCTCGATCATCGACACCGCTCCCGCGGCATGGCCCGAAGGCCGCCTCTATTTCTTCTTCTCCGGGCACGGCATCGCCCCATCCGCCCGCGACGCTTCGGGTCTGGCGGCCGACGCAGGCCCCGAGCACTACGGCAACAGCGTGTCGATCAAGGCACTGGTCGAATGGCTTCTGGAGGCGCAGGACTTCGCCCAGCTGGTGATGATGGCCGACAGCTGCCGCAACAAGCCTCCCGCCGGGATTCGGCCCGGGCCACCGCCCTGGAATCCCAGACGCAACCAGAACGGTGAGGTAAAACTCGCCGAGTTCTACGCCACCATCTACGGGGATCCGGCCCGAGAGCCCCGACCCGACGTCGATCCCGACGGACAGCGCGGTTACTTCACCAAAGCGATCCTCGAAGGCCTGCGCGGACGTGCCCCGATAGGCGAGGGAGGAACCATCACAACCACCGATCTGGGTGCCTATGCCCGCCAGCGGGTCATGGAAGAAACCGGCGGCAAACAGGTGCCACCCGACACCGTAGGCGCCAGCTTCGTCCTGGTAGAGGGCGTGGCGCCGACAGCGCCCCGAGGGCGTCCGGTAAAGATCGTGTTTCCAGCGGGGTTCTCGGGTCCGGTGGATCTGCTCGACGCCGGCTTCCAGAAGAAGATGCACACCGACGTCAACGACGGCGATTGGACCGTAAACCTCGAGCCCAGCCTGTACCAGGTCGTCTCAGTTGGGAACCACGCGAACTTTGCCGCCGATGGTGCCTTTGCCGTACCTGTCGGGAAAGGAGAGCACGTTGTCGCGCTCTGAAGTCTCGCTCACATCAGCCTTTCCATCCACGCGAATAGACCTGATCGATCACGCCGGAAAAGTGCTCGCCACCGGTTCTGGCTCCCTCCAGACCACGGCCGAACCCGGGCTCTACACGGCCCAGGTCAACGTCGGATCTTCGACCCGCCAAGAGGTGATCGTGGTCAAGGGCGACTCGCCGCTGAGTAGGGCCGTCGACGTCTCGGTCGAGGCGGCCACACCGGTGCGGTCCACCACCACCAATCACGAATTTCACAGTGAAGCGGCCCAGCGACTCAGTCGCCAGCCGCAAACCCGACCGGGCAGTGGGAGCCGGCTGGTCGTCTTCGTACGCGTCCTCTCGGCGGAGGTCGAGGCGGCCCAACAGACCATCGGTGACCCCGGAGTCAAACTACTCGACAGTGTTCTGACCCCGGTCGAGGTGGCTCCATGGGAGCTGGGACCCGGCTACTCAGCCATATCGCTCGACCTCGACCCGGGTACCTACGTACTCCGGTCGCACGCTTCGCATGGCACCGTCGACCAGACGATCGTCACATCATCGGATTGGACGACTCTGGCGTTCATTCCCGTGTGGCCGGAGCCGGACGAGTCCTCCGCCTTCTGGAAGATCTCGGTCGATGCCATGACCGTTCACATGACACGTCTCGGTAACCAGTTCGACCCCTATCAAGAAGGCTCCGAGTCGGTGCTCGCCGCCGAGGCGGCCCTGCAAGGACTCCGCTCCGGCGACATTCGTATTGCACGAGATGTGCTGAACCGGATGCTGTACGACAAGTTCAGCAATCCCATGCTCGGTATCTACGCGGCCCACGCCCTACTCATGGAGCGAGATGTTCGTTGGGGAACTGCCGAGATCGTCGTGCGCAACCTGCGCCAACTCGTCCCAGGTCACCCCGACGCAGATGCGTTGTTCCTGCTGCTCAAAGAAAAGCGGAGAGACAAGTCGAAGTCGCGAGTGAGCGAGTTCGAGCTGCCTCCGATGCTTTACAACTCGTACCAGGCGGTAATCGCCCACGATGCCTACGAGCGAACGCTCATCGCAGACGGCTCCATCGCCGAAAGGGCCGCTTCCCACTTGCGTCTCGACGGTGCCTGGACGCGATGGGACACCCTCGACGAGGAGCCGGAGCCAGCCATAGCCGCGGACCCGTCACTGGTCGATAGCGCCGCCCGGGCTATCTCGGACCTGCTGGTCACGGATGAACTGACCGGCGACGCCGCAGCCGAACCGGGGAATCTCTCCTCCGAGAGCATCAAGATGGCGAGGTACCTGACCGAGATCGCTGACCAGGAGCAGGGCAGCGGAACGGCCGCGTCGAAGATGGACCTGACGTCCTTCAGTCGGCAAATGAACCTGCCCGTATCGAAGGTCAGGAGGGATCTGCGGGCTATAGGTGAGGCCTCGTCGATCGAGCTGGCCTAGGTCTCACCTGGTCACGGCTTGGGCTTGAACTCCACCGGCGGCTTGATCTTGTGGGCACCTCTGATCTTCTTCTTGCACTCCTTGTCGACGCAGATGAGGCCCCTGGAGGTGATCTTCTCTTGGCCTTGTCGTGCTCAACGTGCCACGTGAGCGCACCTTTGAAGCCGCGGACGGTGACGCCGAGCTCCGATGGCCAACTGCTGGGGGAACTGGGTCCCAGCGCCGGCGTTGCAGGTGATCAAGTCGAACACCTTGCCCTTGGTCAGGGGCTTGATCTTGCTCTGGATCGTGGTGTGCCACTTGTTCAGCTCGTCGACGCCGATCGCTTTGTCGAAGATGAAAGCGGCCCCCTTCAGACCAATCTCGCTGGTGCTGCCGTGGCCGACGAAGATGATCCTCCTGGCGCGGCCGGCTTTGGTCAGTGCGCCGAAGAACGATTCGGGGTCGCTCGCGGGGAGCCGCAGCGCCCCGGGAGTGAAGTTGGCCGTGGCCTCGAAATCCGCCGTTTGGGGCATCCAGAAGCCGCCATCGATCGTGCTGATCTCATGGGCCACGCTCTTGAATCGGTTGATACCCGCCCGCATAGATGATGAGGATCGCTGCCACGACCGCTCCTCCGACCTAACGGTGGTTTCGATGGTCATCGCACTCGGTGCGGCCCGGTCCATGCCGGTCGCCTCCAGCACCGATGCCGGTTCGATCGGGCACGTCCTCCAGCACGCAGCGTCCGGCGCTGGCATCGAAGTAGGCGCCTTCACACGGGACCTCGACGTCCATCACCGAGAGGAGACCAGGCTTGGGGAGAGGCTGGGCCTGGGCATCCACCAGAGCGGCTCCGAAGGGAGCGAAGTCCTGGGGCGTCTTGTCGAAGCCGGCCGGAATCACCAGGGTAAGGCCGTCGATGTAGGCGGCATCCATGTCGAGTTGCTCCATGAGCTGATCAGGTGATTGCAGCGTGGTGGCGTCGACGCACTGGAGGGCGAAGCGCAGCATCAGGTCGTAGCGAGCGGTCCGCTGCAGGTACCCGAAGAAGGCCTTGGCGTAATACCACTGATTGGCCTGGAGATGCTGGACGGTGCGAGTGATCACGTTCTCGGCCCGTCGGGTCTTCATCTCCGTCTCGCGCATCTCCTCCACCGGGGCGACCAACGGAGTCAGGATGCCCGATACGAGACTTAGGAATCCCGACAGGCGCCGCAGCACCTCGGTCTGGTCATTGCTGTCGAGCACGTTCGAGATTTTCCCCGCATCCTCGAAGCCCACCCACAGCGGGGTGAGGAACTTGGCCAAGGACACGGCCAGATCCACGGCGAAGCGGTCGTCCAATGCCGTCCCTGCAGGGGGGTTGGCTTGCGATGACAGCCGTTCGATGTAGATCCGGTAGTAGTAGGCGAGAGTCGTGAAGACGAGGCCGAGATCGTTGTCATTGGCGTCACCCAGCCCACTGCGAGGAAGCTGGGCGTTGAAGCTGTTCTCGGGATCGTTGGCATCTGGTCCCTGGACGGGGAACGCCAGACCTCCCACGTTGAAGATTGTCGGCGGCTTCTCGAACAGATAGGCCAAAGCCAGCTTCGCCACCTCTACCGCCCGCTGAACCTCGGTCTCGTCCCTGAGCTCGTTGACTGCTTCCAGCGCATCTCCTAGCTCGAGGGAGAGGGCGGTGTCCAACAGCGCATCGGCAAGGAAGTCTCCATAAGAGAGCACGAAAGCCCGGTTGAAGGGCAGGTCTGTGATGGCGATCGCAAGGGCCGGAACGGCTCCCACGAAATGGGTCTCCACGCAGTAGGTCTTGATCAGGTCGTAGACCCGGATCAAGAGCGGTCGGTCGAAGTAGGGGTTGACCAGAAGTCGACTTCTCAGGTTCTCCTCCGTTGCTTCCGACAGCTCCGAGACTTCCGTCTTCTGGAGCGTCTTCAGGGTCGACGCGGACTTCTTGGTTGATTCGCGTAGGCGCTGGTCGGTGCTCTGCACGGCGTGATTGACCGACTTCGAGTAGCCGCCCGACGCCCCAAGGCTGAACGGGCCGATAGAGAAGGAGCCGTTTCCGTTGACCTGCCAGTTCTCCGTGGTGGACATGGAGCGGGCCACGTTGAGAACGTCGCGATCGACCAGCGAGCTCTCTCGGGAATCGAGCTCTTCGACCGAATCGATCGTGTTCTGGGTAAGTCGCTTGCGTTGTGTCTTCCGTAATGCGAGTCGAACCGACTCATGAGGAGCGAGCGGGATGGTCGATGCCAGGTCGCTCACCTTGTAGTCCTTGAAGAACCAGCGCTGTTCGAAGCGGACCAGAGCAGCGAGGTGTAGGTCGAGATCGGACAAACTCACTTCCAGTTGACCCAGGCGCGGATTGGCCACACTCACCTCAATCGGGTCCTTCAGACCGACCTTCTCGACCGGGAGCAGCTGGCTGTAGAAGAGGGTGTATTGAGGTCCCCGCGAAACGGGTGGGGGGTCGCAGCCCAAGAGTGCGTCCGGATCGACCACGCACCCCTTGTCGCCGGGGGTTTCCGAATCGTCGCCGCCGCCAGGCCGGCAGTCGAGGGTTCCCTCCCATACGGGGGCGACGTCCTCCCCGTCGTCGTCGAGGACGCGGACCTCGATGGGACCGCCACAGAAGCATTCGAAGGCCCTAGCTTCCTCACGAGTTGCCGAGACGACGAACTCGTCATCGATGACGTCGGCTTGCTTGGTGATGGCATCGGCCGAGCAGCGAATCTGGACGGTGACGTGGTCATGACCCGGGGCTGATCCCGCGACGCGGATCCCAGCGAGATCACCTGCCTGATCAAGCCACCCATCGACGTGTTGGATCTGGGCAGTATTGGACACGGCGCCTCCTTGGAGCGGTCGGCTTGGAGGCCCACCCTCGCGGACGGCGTGTGGTGCAAACACCCGCACGTACGCAGGGCGACCACCAAATCCGAGCATACGCTTTGGGTCGCCGACGTGACGGAAAGTGAGTTTGGAGCCGGACCCCTATCTGGTACCCGTCGCTACGGCGGCCCGTTTGCCAGGGTGGTTGCGTCGGGTCGGGTGAAGACGAAGGTGCCGTTTCCTTGGTTGGTGATGGTCCAGCCTTGCCGGTGGATGAGGGTGTGGTGGTGACGGCATAGAAGGCACAGGTCGCCCAGGTCGGTGTGGCCTAGTTCGGTCCATGACAGGGTGTGGTGTGCGTCGCACCAGGAGGCGGGACGTCTACAGCCGGGAAAACGGCAGTGACGGTCCCGGATGACCAGGGCCCGCCATTGGGCCGGAGATACGCTGCGTCGGCTCCTACCCAAGTCCAAGATTTCTGAGTTGGGTCCGGTGAGGAGGCGGCAAACCTGGGCGTCGCAGGCCAGTCGGCGGGCGTCGGCAGCCGAGATCAGAGTCCCGTCTCCCAACTCGGCAGGCTGGTCATCTGCGCCCCGCAGGGTGTCCCAAGGGACGATGACAGCGACTTGGGGCCGGTTGCCGTGATCGGACGGAGACTGGTCAGAAGCGAGGTGGCGGCGGATCAGCTCGGTCAACGCCATAGCTCTGAGTATTGAGCGGGAAGGAAGCTGGTCTTCGGGAGTGGAGTTGACCAGCTCGGAGATCAGCGGCTCCAAGGCGGTCTCCAGGAGGTTGTGATCCTCGGGAGCCAGGTCACCGTCGAGGCGACCCCTACCCCCGAACGTCTTGGACGAATGCAGTCTGGAGGGGTCAGGGTCAGATAGTTCTTCTGGTTCGTCATACAGGCAACGCCAGTAGGTGACCGCCCGGCGAGTATCCGTCCAGGACAAACCGACTACCGATTCGGCCAAGGCGGCCTCGTCGGTAGCGAACGCCTCAGGATGATTGGACCAGGCGTGAGCCAGGACCTCGAACTGGGACAGGGTCAGATCACCCGAGCGGACCAGCTTGACCGAATAGGCCATCTCCCCCAGGGCCCTAGCCAGGAACACGGTCCGGTTGGCCTCCCGCACCCCCATCCCACAACGATGAGAGAGAAACGCAGACACCGAGGTGTAACCGTCGTAGTGGAAACCTTGCGATGAGTCGAGGTCGGCGATGCGTTCCAGACGGTCCAGCTGGGCGTGATCCAACCCGGAGGTGGCGGCCTGGATCGCCTCCATCAACTCGGGGCCATTCCCAGGCTCCCGGTCCTCTCCCGAATCGAACACATGTTCGCCCATAGGATGAACATACAAAACCCCACCGACAGTTTCCACCCCCTTTGCTGACCGAAATCGGGAGGGTTTCTGGCTCGCTATTGCTACTTGTCGGGCATGGCCGTATCGCCTCAGGCTGGAACGCTGATAGACGCCCGCAGGCGCAGGTCCATGGACAGAAGAGCGTCTCTCTGATCGACCAGAAAAGCAACCAGATTGACCGGCAGGTGGCTATTCAGGAGTACTTCGTCGTAGGTTCCCACGGCCGCCCGCACAGCGTTGCTGCAGGCGGCCATGTGCACCTGGCGATCTGACGACTTGCTCCCCCACATGGCAGGCACCCGCTCGGAATCCGGCAGCCACGTAGAAAGGTCATCGAGCTTGCCACGGTGGAACCCTTGGCGACTGAGATCCAGAACCAGGTCCTGCGCCTCGTCGGATGCGTCGGAGGCGACGGAGTCGTCCCGAGTGCGGCCCACCACCGACCACAGAGTCTTGGCGGCCGTGAGCAGGCTCTCCCCCACAGTCTCGATAGCAGCTTTTGCAGGCATGAATACTTCATCGGTACGACAGCATTCGAGGCGAGGAGGCTTTGGTCCTGAATCTTCGGGACGCTGCTCCGATACTTCCGCCACGAAACCGCCGTCGGTGGGACCGGGTGGCCGTGTCCCGGGAACTGGCTCGCCGGATGAGAGAAGGCTCACCTATGACCGAAACCACGGCCGCACGGTCTTTCACCCCGGAGTCCCGGTGATCGCCGAGGAGCCCCCAGGCCGAGATCGCCCCGCGCCGGCTCGAGCTCGAGGCTCCTCACGGGTAGACCGTCTGATACGCCACCGGCCGGGACCTGACTCCGTAATCGGATCCGTAGTCGCTACGGAAGCCAGGGCGGCGCCCTTCTCATACGTTCGGAATCGAGCGACGAGAAAGGAGACAAGAATGCCGCTCTTCATGGACGTACACACCATGGACGCGATCGATCCCGATGCCCTGGCCGGGGCGCACGAGCGCGACCTGGAGGTCCAGGGCAACCACGGGGTCAACTTCCTCAAGTACTGGTACAGCGAGGACACCGGGAAGGTGTGGTGCCTGGCCGACGCCCCCACCAAGGACGCGATGAACGCCGTCCACCGTGACGCCCACGGCCTGGTGGCCGACGAGATCGTCCCGGTCAAGGAAGGCAGCTAGGGCTTCAGAGATCCGTGTCGAGGGGACCGGCTCCGGTCGGTCCCCTTTGCGCGTCACGGGGGCGGCGACATCCCCCCTACCCCACTGCTCCGCAGCGGGGGCCCCTTCCCCCTGGCAAGGCCAGGGGGACAAAGGGGGAAGCGGGACAGAGGCCCCTTCCCCCTGACAAAGCCACGGAGACAAAGGGGAAGCGGGACCGAGACCCCTCCCCCTTGACTGTGAGTATTGACTTTGCAGTTCAGCGAGTGTGCTGTGCTGTGGCGCTGGGTGATGGCGAGCGTGGCTCTCCCCTTGACTGACCTCTTCGGAGTGTCCTGTTTGTGACTTGTCCGTTCGTTATCGCCTGGAGCCGGCCCGGCTCGAAGAAACTGGCCTGATCAGGAGCTTGACCACCAGTTGCATCTGGTGTGTCCCATCACAGTCTTGCCGAACTCCGAACCGGACCGGAACCACACGTCCCCTCTCGATAAGGAGAAACACAATGACCATGCTGTCAGAAACCGTTGATGTTGTCATCGGTGTCGACACCCACAAACACACCCACACCGCCGCTGTTGTCCAAGCAGCAACCGGCGCCGAGGTCGAAAATGGCACGGTCGCCGCCAATCACGACGGCTACGTCGAGTTGGTAGCGATGGCTGACTGTCACTCGCCACTTCGGGTGTGGGCCATCGAAGGAACCGGCGGATATGGCGCCGGTCTCGCCCAGTATCTGATCGAGCTTGGCGAAGTCGTCATCGAACTCGACAGGCCGAACCGGCCCGCCCGTCGACAAGGCGCCAAGTCCGACCCGCTCGACGCTGTCCGCGCTGCTCGCGAAGCGCTCGCCCGCAAACACCTCGCCCAACCACGCAATCGTGGACAACGAGCAGCGCTGTCAGTGCTGATCACGGTGCGGGCCATGGCAGTCCAAGCAGCCGGTGATGCCCAACGTCAGCTCCAATCGCTGATCGTGTCCGCCCCCGAACACCTTCGCCAGCGCTTCACCGGCATGACCACTCATGCGATCGTGACCGCTGCGAGCAAACTGCGGATCAACGCCAGCTGGGATCTGGAAAGTCGCGTGACTGCGCAGGCACTACGCGCCGTCGCGCAACGTTCCCAACATCTCCAAGACGAGGCTGCTACCCACGAACGCCAGATCATGGCCGTCGTGCGAGATTGGCGACCCGACCTCCTCGAGAAACGCGGCGTGGGACCAATCGTTGCCGCCAACGTGTTGTGCGCCTGGTCGCATCAGGGACGCTGTCGAAACGAAGCAGCCTTCGCCAGCCTCAGTGGCACCGCACCAATCCCAGCATCATCAGGGCTGACCACCAAACACCGCCTCAACCGATCCGGCGACCGCCAACTCAACCGGGCCCTCCACACCATCGCTCTCGCCAGACTCCGCACCGACCCTGCAACCCGCGCCTACGCCGACCGCCGACGAAGCGAAGGGAAAACTGACCGCGAGATCCGACGTTGCCTCAAGCGCTACATCGCCCGTCAGCTCTTCAAACAACTCGAACACACCACTTGACAAGACATAGGAGCGTCAAAACCAGGAGAACAAAAGGGAAGCGGGACCGAGACCCCTCCCCCTTGACAAAACCAGGAGAACAAAAGGGAAGCGGGACCGAGGCCCCGCCCCTGGCAAAGCCAGAGGGACAAAGGGAAGCGGGACGGGGTAAGGCGGCGCGGGGTGCAGCCTTCTAGGGGTCCGGGGGGGTATGTAGGGTTGAGAGGAGCAGATGACCACCTTCAAGCAACCGCAACCTGTCACATTCTTGTTGTGGGAAGAAGGGGGCACACGCCACTTCTCGATCGTCATTCACGTCGAAGACGACATCGCCTTCGTCGACATCAGGGGCGAGCTCGACCTCGACACCGGCGCCCGGCTGGCGGACAAGCTCAACTGGGTCCGGAGCGCCCACACGTCGGTGATCCTCGATCTGTCGGGGGTCACGCTCGTCGATTCTGGGCGGCCTCGAACCCATCGTCGATGCGGTCGAGTCGGACCCCAAGGTCGTTATCGGCGCCACTTCGGAGCCTTTTCGCCGTCTGCTGAGGCTGACCGACCTGGAATCGATGCTCGATGGGTAGGGCCGATCACCGGGCCAGGACGTCGTCCTTACCCGAATAGGCGATCTCCATCACCTGGGACACGTGGTCCTCTCCCACACCCAGCTCCTCCAGCGTGGAGCGGAAATGGCCCATGAACAGCTCGAAATGCGCCTCGTCCAGGCCGGCCCGGCGGGAACGGGCGTGGGCGGCCCGCAGTCCCCGGCCCTCATACTCGTTCGGGCCTCCGAAGGCCATGGCGAAGAAGGCGCGCTGTTTCACCTTGAGCTGGTCGAGGGACACATCGTCGAAGTAGCCGCTCAGGCGGGGGTCGGCCAGCACCTTCTTGTAGAAGTGGTCCAAGGCCATCTGCAAGGCCGCCGCTCCTCCCAGTTCCTGATACAGAGACATCGTGCTTTTCTCTCGACTTCGATGGCGAAGCTATGGAGCGGCGGGTCGGAGCACACCCGTAGCGGATACGGAAACGGCTACGGAACGGCGGTCAACCGGCCTCGATCAGGCCCAGTTCTGCCCCGTTGGTGACCAGCTCCCGCTTGGAGGTCACCCCCAGCTTGGGATAGATGTGGGCCAGGTGGCTCTCCACCGTGCGGGTGCCGATGTAGAGGCGCTCGCCGATCTGGCGGGCGGTGAGGCCCCGGGCGGCCAGGGTCGCCACCTCCCGCTCCCGGGGGGTGAGCGACTCGGGACCGAGCACCGCCCCCACCGCCCGTCTCCCCTCGGCTCCGGTCTCGCCCAACACGCCAAGGGAGCGGTCCCGCCGCCACACCGTCCCGACATGGTCGGCCAACCGGGCCGCCCTCTCCAGGACCGGAGTCGCCGCCGGATCCGATGCGTCTGCCAGGAACTGTCCGGCCCGATGGAGTCCGCTCTGGGCTATGAGCAGATAACCCAGCTCCTCCAGCTTGTCGGCCGCTTCGATCATCGCCTCCGGCTCTTCTTCCTCCAGGGCCGTGGCCAGACGGGCCATGAGCGGATGAAGCCTTCCCCCCACCCGGTCGGCGATCTCGACCAGGCGGTCAGTCGTGGAGGCAACCGTCTCCTCCCGGCCGGCGTCGTAGGCGGCCTCGATCAGGTCGAAGAGGACCATTCCCTCCAGGGCGAGGGCTCCCATGGTCCGGTACCGGTCCGCCGCGTGGCCGAGCCGGGTCAGGGCCTGGTCGTGCTCCCCCTTGAGGCAGGCCAGGAACCCTTCTCCCCACGGGCACCAGCCGCTCCAGTCGAGGATCTCGTCCCCCTGGTAGGTGTCGGCGGCCTGTTCCAGGTAGCGCTCGGCCCGGGCCATCTGGCCCATCTCCCCCAACGCCCGGGCCGCCACGGCCAGGCCCCAGGCTCTCCGCCGGCTGCCCCGAAAGGCCCTGCGGGCGCCGGACTCGTCGATGAGGCGGACGCAGTCGTCGAGGTCGCCTTCCAGCCACGCCACCTGGGCTCGCCGCTCCAGACCCAGGGCGTCGACGGCCAGGGTGTAATCGGTGTCGAGTGCCGCCTGAGCCGCAGTCGCCGCCTCCGACAGGCGCCCCTCCAGAGCCAGGGCCAGGCTGCGCTGGGCCTGTCCCCAGATCTGCCGGTAGGTGCTGTCGGCCTCCTCGGCGATCCGACCGGCCTTCTCGTAGCTCTCATGCGAATCCGAAAACCGTCCCATCAGGCTCAGGGCGTAGGCCCGGGAACCGGCGGCCTGGTTGACCACCTGGGGGTCAGTGGTGGAGTCGACCTCCGCCAGCACCTCCGCCGCCACCTGGTTGGAGTGCTCCAGACGACCAGCACAGGCGTGGATCCACACCATCTCGTTGCGGGCCAGGAGGCTGCGGTCGGCCTCGCCTGCCTCCTCGAACAGCTCGATCGCCCGCCGGCACGCCTCCTCGGCCTCGTCGAGGCGGCCCGCTCCGATGGAGAGGAAGCTGGCCAGATGGAACTGGACGATGCCCTGGGCCACCAGGTCGGCTCGGTCCCGCGACACCTCTTCGATGCGGCGCATGACTGTGATGGCGCCCTCGGCGTCCCCTTCGGCCAGATGGTCTATCACCCAGTCCGCCTGCCAGGTGACCGAGTCCAGCACCTGGAGCCAGCGGGGGTCTCCCCGGGGGATGAGGTCGGGCAGGTCGCCCATGATCGCCAACGCCTCCCGGTACAGGCCCTTGCCCTCCGCTTCCCGGATCGCCCGGCACAGGGCGTCGAGGGACTCCTCGTCGGCCTGCATCGACGAGCGGGCCAGGTGGGCGGCGGCGGCACCGAAGCGGTCCCGGGCCAACAGCACCCGGCCCACGCTGCGGTGCAGGGCCATTCGGCGGGCCCCGCCCACCGACTCGTAGATCGTCTCGGCGATGATGGGGTGGGCGATCTCGTATACGAAGCCGGTCCCGGTCGGGCCTTCGACCACCAGCCGGGACAGGCTCAGCTCCTCCAGGGCTCGCCCCACCCTGGCCAGGTCCCAGCCCAGCACGTCGGCCAGGTCGCGGGGATCAGCCCGCTGATCCATCACCGCCAGCACCTCCAGCACCTGGCGCTGGGATTCTTCCAGCAGCTGTAGCTCGACCGCCACCCGCTCCCGCAGCGAGACCGGGATCTGGCCCAGATCGGGGTCGGCCAGGTCCGCGCCCTCCTCGACTACGGCGTCCAGCAGGCTGAGGGCGAAGAGGGGATGGCCGAGGGAGCGTCGCATCAGCCACTCGATCAGTGACCGGGGAAGGGTGTGAGGCAGCGATGATGCCTCCGGTTGGAGTCGGCGCAGGCGGTCCCGGGCCAGTTCGGCCAGCTCGGTGGCGTTGAGCGGCCGCAGGTTGACCCGGCGCAGGGCCTGGTCGTCGCCCAGGGCGTTGAGTACGTCGCCGGTCAGGGGGCGGGAGCGAATCCCTCCGCCCCGAGCCGTGGCCAGCACGGCGATGGGCCGGTTCCAAAGCCGGCGGGTGAAGAAGCGCAGCGCCTCCCACGACGAGTCGTCGGCCAGGTGGATGTCGTCGATGGCCACCACCAGGGGCTGTTCGTCTGCGAGGCGGGCCAGGATGGAGGTCATGGCCTCCATCAGCCGGGCCCGGTCGGGCTCTCGGGTGGCGCCCACTCCCAACTCGTGCCTGAGGTCGGAGTCGCCGCTGGACAGGGCGTGACGATCCATCGCCTCCAGCCAGGGACCGAACGAGGTGGTGGCCCCGAGGCGGTAAGAGCGGGCGGAGAGGATCTGTGCTGCCTCGCCGTGTCGCCGCAGCGCCTCATTCATCAGCCGGCTCTTACCCACCCCGGCAGCGCCGTCGATCAGGACGAAACGGAAGCTGCCCGAGGCGGACCGGCGCAGCTCGGCGGCCAGGATCTCGAGTTCGGCGGCCCGCCCCACCAGCCGAACGGCCGCCTCCGAAGGGACGGGGGCCTGTTCTGTCTGGGACATGGTGGTTTGGGTCGGCGTCCGGCCAATCGGGTACTGGGTTCGACCTTACACCTCGGCTTCACCCGGGCCTTCGGCCCGCCCCCCTACCTCCCGCCTGCGGCGGCAGGGACCTTCCCCCTGCCTCCGGCAGGGGGACAAAGGTCTCTGTCCCCCACGAGCGCAGCGAGAGGGGGAAGAGGCCAAGGATTTGTCCCCCACGAGCGCAGCGAGAGGGGGAAGGGGGCCCCGCAGCCGAAGGTTGCGGGGTAGGGGGCCTCCAGAACACGCGTGGCGCTGAAGACGCCCCTCCCCCCGTCGGGGGGAGAATCGGGTCCTACGCGAGACGAGCGAAGCGAGACGGAGGGGGATCCGGAACGCGCGAGACACGTGGAGACTCAGCTGGTTTGGAGGGAGAAGTCGTCCAGGGTGTCGCCGTGGTTGGAGATGGCCTGGGCCTGGATTTGGTCGGCGGAGACGGTGATCACCATGAAGGAGTGGTCGGTGTCGTTGGAGGCGATCGGGTCGGGGGTTCCTTTGGGACAGGAGCCCACGCTGTACAGGCCGCGGCCTCCGGCACCGGTTACTACGTAGGTGATGCCCGACACCTCGAAGCGTTGGTAGTCGTGGTCGTGGCCGTTGAGGACCAGGTCCACGCCGGCTTTCTCGAAGCGGGGCACCCACTCTTCGTCGATGGCCTTGGTGCTTCCGTGGGAGGCGCACGAGTAGGCGGGCTGGTGGAACGACACCAGGGTCGGCCCGGGAGGTAGGTTCGGCAGGGTCTCGTCGAGCCAGTCCAGCTGGTCCTGGTTGGTGGGATCGTTGCCGTCCAGCACCACCAGGTTGGCGGGACCGATCCGCACCCAGTACCAGTTGCCGGGGGGGTTGAGGGCGTCTTGCACCGCCCGGGCCCGGGCGCCCGATGCGACGTCGTGGTTGCCCCAGGCGGCGAACACGGGGATGCCGGCCTGGTCAACCCACCCGAAGGGCTGCTTCCAGGTGCTGTCGACGTCGTTCTTGTACAGGTTGTCGCCGGTGGTGACGAAGGCGTCGATGTTGCGGGTCTTGGCCACGTCGGCCATGGCGGCGGCGACATGGTCCTCGGTCGACACGCCGCTCCCGAAGTCACCGATCACCAGCATCGTGACCGAGGCAGCGTCGGGGCTGACCGGAGGCAGGGTGCTGGTGGTGGGCGGGGGCCGGGTGGTGGTGGGAGGCAGCGTGGTCGTGGTGGTCGTGCTGGTCGTGGAGGTCGAGGTGGTGGTGGTGGAAGTCGTGGTGGAGGTCGTTGTGGCAGGGGCGGAGGTAGCCGGGGCCCGGGTGGAAGCGGCCGGGGTGTTGCCGCACCCGGCCACAGCCAGCATGAGGGCGGTCAGGACCGCGATCGGAAGTCGTCGCACACCACGATGCTATGGAACGGTCGGCGCTAACCGGCTGGGTCGTTCAGCCCACGGTCAGCGGGAACCGGCCGGAGGGATCCGGCGTCCAAACGGCATGTCACCCAAAACCACCTCTCGCCGGGCCGTCGCCCTGGTCGCCGTCGTCGCCCTTACTCTGCTCATCACCGCGTGCGGTGACGGCACCGAAGCCGGCGCCGCACCCACCACATCCACCGACGCATCGGGGAACGTCACCATCAACACCATCTCCGTTTCCGGCACCGGCGAGGTGGCCGGTGTGCCCGACACCCTGGTCACCAACCTGGGCGTGTCGGTGGTACGCCCCAGCATCGACGCCGCCACCGGCGACGCCGCCGGCCTGGCCCAGGCCCTGATCGGCGCCCTCACCTCCCATGGTGTGGCCGAGCAGGACATCCAGACCACCAACTACTCCATCTCACCCGAATACGACTACCGGGCCAACACCCAGAAGTTGATCGGCTATCGGGTCACCAACACCGTCTCCGCCAAGATCCGCAACCTGGACACGGCCGGGGAGACCATCGATGCCGCCACCTCCGCCGGAGGCAGCGACGTGGTGGTGCAGGGGATCTCCTTCGACATCGAATCCAACGAGGATCTGGTGGTGTCGGCCCGGGAGGCAGCCTGGAACGATGCCCTGGCCAAGGCCACCCAGCTGGCCGACCTGGCCGGGGTCAACCTGGGCAAGGCAGTCTCCATCCAGGAGACGACCACCCCCAGCGGGCCCCCGATTCCCTATGCAGCCTCAGACATGGCGGGCGGCGCCAGCACTCCCATCCAGCCCGGAGAGCAGCAGGTGTCGGTGGTGATCCAGGTCGAGTTCGCCATCGGCGGGTGAGACTCCCCCTGCCTACGGCCATGGCCAAGGAAAGCTGAAAGACGGGTTTGCCCGGGCCCTTCGGGCCCACCCCCTTACCTCCCGCCTCCGCTTCGCTCCGGCGGCAGGGACTTTCCCCCTGCAAGCAGGGGGACAAAGGGGTGGCTTTGTCCCCCACGAGCGAACCGAGAGGGGGAAGGGGGCGCTACAGCCGCTCAAGAAACGAGCCTGGGTATGCCGATAGGAGGGGCGTGGAAGATGCTCAACGCACCGTCGCCCTGCCCTCATCCCACTGCCTGCGCTGCGGCGCCGAGGCCCGTTTCATGACTCCCAACGGACCCCTGTGCGCCGAAGACACTCTGTTGGACCTGGTGGAGGCCGCCCCCAACCGGGGCTGGATGCCCATCACGATCACCGACTGGCCCGAGGAGTGCCTGGCCCAGGCCGGTTGATCGGTCAGAACCGGGGCGGCCCCAACAGAACCAGCCCAAAGTGAGCGGCCTAGCTGTGGGCGGGCTGGGCCCGTGAGCACATCAGACAGACGGAGGGCTACTCGCCGGGCCGGAAGGCCGAAGAGGCCCGGCGGATATTTCGTGCCTTCGTCGACGACAGCCCGCCCTTCTGATCCGGGCGTCTAGTCCGGCGCCACCTCCTGGACCAGCCAGCCGGTTCCATCGGGGTCGAGAAAGCCGAAGTAGGAGCCGTATCGCGCACGCTCGGGGTGCAGGCCGCGGGTCTGGCCGGCCTCACCGAAGTGGAAGTAGTTGCTCGCCTCGGCGCCTCGATCCATCAGCTCCTGGCGGGCTGCCTCGATGTCGGTCACGATCAGGTGCAGGCCCTGGACCGAACCGGCCTGCTCGGGATTCTTCATCAAGGCAATCGAGCAGGCCGACCCGGGCGGGGTGAGCTGCACGGCCCGGAGCTCGCCGGGTCCCTGGTAGTCGACGTCGAGGGTGAACCCGGCCTTGTCGACGTAAAACTCCTTCGCCCGGTCCAGGTCGGACACGGGGATGACGATCAATTCCAGTTTCATGTCCATCGCCGCCTCCTCAGGTGTACATCAGGGAGCCGGGAGTGGTGAGCAACTCCCCGGTCTCCAGCCACGTCTTCAGCCCGGACAGGATCATGGGCCAGCCGCCGTAGATCTGATCGTTGGCGCCCTCCCGCAACTGGTCGTGGGTGACGGTGAGGCGACAGGAGTCGCCCACCGGCTCGATCTCCCAGGTGACCCGCGACGTCCCCTCGCTCCTTACGTACTCGCCCCACAGGGCCCGCATGGTCTGGACCAGGCGCCGGGGCGGGTCGACCTCCAGGTTCTCGCCCTCCCCGAGAGGGCCGTCGGCACCGGGGCCGCGCATCTCGAAGCTGGACCCCGGGGTCCAGTCGGAGTAGACCCCGGCCCCGAAGTTGTACTTGGCCCTGATCTCGGGGTCGGTGATCGCCTCCCACAGCTTCTCGGGGGTGGTGCGGATGTAGATCTCGAACATCTTCTCCATGGTTCTCTCCAGTTCTGACTTGAGCTCGCTGAGGCCTGCGGCCCAGGGTTCGGCGTACTTACTCACCCAGCGGTCGTGGATGAGGCGGATCGGCACCGGGTTGAGGAAGTGGAGCTTCTCTCGGCCCTGCCGTTTGGTTACCACCAAGCCCGCCTCCTCGAGCTTGCGTAGGTGCTTGGCTACCGCCACTCGGGTCATGGAGAACTGACTCGCCAGCGCCCCCAGGGTCTGGGGGTCCTGGCGGAAGAGCTCGTCAAGCAGCGCCCGTCGCGTGGGGTCGGCCATGGCCTTGAACACGGTGTCCATGGCCGAGGACCATAGGAAACCAAATAGTTACATGTCAATCCCAATCTGGGTTGCCGGAAACGCCGGGCCGATCCGTCCGACATCGTTCGTAGCGTTTCCCTACCCTTGTGCGCGCACCCAAGGAGGAACGATGAGCGACGAAGGCGCAATGAGCACACCCGACGAGACACCGGGAGGAGGCGCCCCAGCCGCTCGACCAGCTCCGGCTATGGGGACGGCAGAATCCCTGGTGGCAGTGGGGGCGATCCTGCTGGTCATCTCCGAGGTCTTCGGCAACATCATCTTCAACGAGTACAGCCTGTGGGATTCGGCTTTCCTCGGCGCCATCGCCGCCCTGGTGCTGGTCTTTTCCAAGAAGGCCCGTGATGCATCGCCGCTGCCCTACGCCTGGACTCTGATGGTCCTAGGCGTGATCGAGGCCATCTTGGCCGTCTGGGAGCTGTTGGACGGCCTGATCCAGGGCTGGCTGCGGGGTTGGACCATCTTCTACTTCCTGCTCGCCTTCGTAGGTGCCGGCGTGATGTGGATGGGTGGCCGCCTAGTGAAGGGCTCGGCTCCGGCCGAATCCTGACCCCACCTTTTCGTGCGTTTAGGGCGCGCCATGGCGCGCCCTGAACGCGCCAGAACGACGTAGCGGAATGCGGTCGCGGTGGGTGCAAGGGCCTTTGGACCGCTGAATTGGCACGCACGGCTCGATACCTTTGGAGGTATGAAGAGAACCGTACTTCTGGCCGGCGCCGGTTTGGCGGCGGCCGTCAGACTACGCCGAAGGGCCACTCTGGAAACGGTGCCCGGCTCGCTGGCCGCCAAGGAAGCGAAGGTAGCCGTGCAGCCCGACCTGTCGGTGACCTATTACGAACGGGGACCGGAGCAGGAGCGGCCAGTGGTCCTGGTCCACGCCGTCAACGCTGCTGCTTCGGCGGCCGAGATGCGACCCCTGTTCGATCGTCTGTCCCAGAGCCGCCGGGTGCTGGCCCCGGACCTGTTGGGCTACGGGAGATCCTCCCGACCCCGGATCCGCTACTCGCCCCGCCTGATGACCTCGGGGATCGAAGCGGTCCTCGACCAGCTCGACGAGGCGGCCGACGTGGTGGCCCTGTCGCTGGGATGTGAGTTCGCCGCCCAGGCGGCCCTCGACCGGCCCGACCGGGTGAGCTCGCTGACGCTCATCTCCCCCACCGGTTTCCAGTCCGATCAGGACCGGTCGTTCGCCGTTCCCTGGCTGGGCGAGGTGGTCCGGTCCCAGATCCTGGGAGAGGCCATCTTCGGGATGCTGGCCTCGCGGGTCTCGATCAACTACTTCCTGGGCAAGTCCTTCCTGGGCCCGGTCGACGCCGCCTTGAGCAATGCCGCTCACCTGTCCGCCCGCCACACCAACGCCCGATTCGCCCCGGCCTCGTTCCTGGGAGGGGAGCTGTTAACTGCCCAGGCGGTGAGCAGCCTGTACGAGCCTCTCACCCAGCCGGTGCTGGTCATCGCCGACCATGACCCCTACACGGACTTCGGTGCCCTCGATGCCCTGGTGGCGCGCAAGGACAACTGGCGCCACGAGCGGCTGGCCCCCCACCTTGGCCTCCCCCACTTCGAGCGGCCCGACGCCACCGCCGATTTGATCGCCTCCTTCCAGTCCGCCTGACTGCCCCAACCCAGGGTTGGGACGGCCGGGCCGGCCAGGGCCAAGCGGGGCTTTTCGCGCTACATCCGGGGCGGGTGCAACACGGTGCGCGACCAGGTCGAAGGGGAACGCTGATGGCCCCGGGCGGGGCATTGTTCGAATTCAGCGTGACCGTCGACCGAGGGGGGACGACGTTGATCATCGATTCGGGCTGGAATCTGCGACGTTCGTCCCATTTCCAGATGGATGGGTGACATGCGAGACTTCAGATTCGTGGGAGCGCCGAACGGACACGCTGGGTCACCGGGTGCCATTCTGACGAGAGAAGTGCGCTGGTTCCGCGACGGGGTGGTGCCGGCCGAGGTGGTGGACTGGTTCACGGGCGCAGCCGACGTGGAGCGGGAATACCGCCAGGATCGTTACGACCTCGATGCGGCCCGTCGCGGCCTGGGGTTCAAGCAGCGCAACATGGGGGCGATCGACTCCAAACGCCGGTTGTGGTGGGCGGAGTCGGTGGGCCTGGCTGCGAGTTTGACCGGCAACGTCGAGGACTGGCTCAAGATCACACCCTCAGTGATGGACATAGACGAGATCCTCGAAGACACCCACGTCGAGGTCCACAAGGACATCTACACGCGGCGCTACCAACTCGACGGAACCGACGGGGCCGGCTGTGAGGCCGAACTGGCCTCGATCCGCATCAACGAGGTGCGGGCATGGTCCCTGTGCTTCGAGACCTACGGTGTCTCGCAGCGCCGGGCGGAGGCGCTGACGAGCGGAGTGACCCGCTTTCTGAAGGACTCCCCGCTCCCTACAGGTCTGCGCTTCGAATCCGCCACCAGCCTGGCCTACCCGGCCTGGATCACCCGGATGTGCCTCGAGCCCGCCTGAGGGTGGCCTTGGCCAGGCCAACCGCGAGGTTCCCGCGTTGCTTGGCGGGGCCGTGGGCCATACCCAGGGCTGCCTATCCGGCCTGAGGTCCACGGCCAGACAAGAACCCCGTGTCCGGATGCCCTTCGTTTGGGGACTTTGGTCGCTTGGGCGGCGGGGATTGGATGCCGAAACAAAAGGCATGTTTAGGCCAACCATCGTCGACCGGCTCTACGTCGAGGCGCATGGTTCCTCAAGTTGTCCCGTGAACGGGCCGATGGGGAGCCCAGTGACAACAGTTGACAGAGGAACTGATTTCCGAGCGAAATCGGATGCGCGTCGACGGTTGAGCAGGGGTCTGGAGAATGCGGCCGTGGTTCTGCGACGAATCGCCGCTCGAGTCGATGGCTATGGCTGGAGCAACGATCTCGAGTCCATGGCGGCGCAGCTGAGAGCCCTCGCTCTGACCCACCGACCGGAACCGCCCGATAAGGCCCACGCCGTCCAAACGGGCGACTGGGTCCTGGACCCCGATTGGCACCCGATCGCCTTCGAGGTGGCTTCCTCGCGACCGAGAGTGCTACTCACCATCGGATCCAACGCTCTCCGGGTCATCGCCCAGGAGTACCAGGATCTGCTGGTGGAGGTTTGGGACGGAAACTTCATCGCCGAGCTCACCGACCAGCATCGACTGATCTGCGACCTCCAGGCCGACCTGTTGCACCTGCGCGAATGCGGACTCGAGCCCGCTCCGATATCAGCCCGACTCCCCTGAGCCGCCCCGCGGTCAGCTCCCAGGGCACCCCAACCCAAACCGAGTCCAGACCTATCTCAAGGCGCCCGCTGGTCCCCTCGCGAATCACCCAGCAGTTGACCCCGGAAGGCACCGGCGTTGCGAGCGAACAGAACCGTGGGGAGGCCCTCGGCCAGAGCGCTCATCCGCCTGGCGTAGGCGGGCTCTTCGCCCGGGTCGTTGTTGCGCAGGCCCAGGAGCACGACGTCGGAGTCGCGTGAGCCCTGCCAGATGATGTCCCGCACGCTGGCACCGTCGGGCTTGAGGATGATGTTGGTGGCGGCATCGATGCGGGCTGCGTTGACCAGCTGGGACAGCAGTGTGTGGCTGCGCTCGTGGGTCATCTGGTTGGTGGCGATGGAGTTGATGACGATCTCGCTGTCGCGCCAGGCCGGGTTCTGGGAGAGGAGGTGGGCCAGGAGCACCAGCAGGTCGCCGTTCTGTTCCAGGCCACCCCACCACACGTGGATCTGGCGGCGGTCACGGCCCCAGTGGGGAGGCGAGATCCGTCCGATCACGGCCGATTTGCCCAGGTGGGCGAGCTGTTCGACCACACGCAGCACCGATTCCTGGCGCTCGGGCCTGTCGCTCCAGGGAAACATGATCGTGTTGGACTCGATTCCGGCGATGCCGTTGGATTGCGCCACCGAGACGGCACCGGACTCGAAGCCATCCACGATGTCGACCTCGGGGAATCCGACGATGCCAAGCTCATGGAGCCGGGCCGTCAACCGGGCGCTCTCCGCCGACCTGGCCGGGGCGGTATCCCCGATCGGGCCGGGGATCAGCTTGGCGACGGTGAGGATGCCGCGGTCCTGGACCAGCCAGGAGGCGAACTGAACCAGATCGGCACTCCGGTCGATCTCGTCGACGAACAACAACACGTTGGGGCGCCAGTTGCGCGGGTCGGGGGGAAGGCGGCTGAGTTGGATCACGGTGGTGCGGACCAGGGACATGAGAGCCCCCCGCCGAAGATCACCCCACGGAGCGGACATGGCCCGACGCCTCATGAACACGTACAGGCCGCCCTCGAACACCAGCGCCGCCACCAGGGCGAATGCGTTCACCAGGAACATCACGTAGAAACAGGCCAGGGCGCCGGCCAGGGAGATCCACCACGGCACGCCGAACGTGGGACGATAGGAGGGGTCGCCGCTCAGCTTCTCCAGGCCGGCTGCCAGATTGACGGTTCCATAGGTGGTGAGGAAGAACATGGTCAGCACGGGGGCGATGGCGTCCAGGTCGCCCAGGCCCACCGCGGCCAGGGCGATGGCGGTGCTGACCAGGAGCGGGACCCCGGGCCCCTCGATCAGCCTGGTCCGGGCTCCAAGTGCTGATGGCATGATGCGATCGTCGACCATCGCCTCCAGCGTGCGGGGCGCGGCCAGCATGCTCCCCACCGCCGAGGCGAAGATGGCGCCCCACAGGCCCCAAAGCACCAGGAAGGCAAGCGGGCCGGCCAGGTCGAACCAGATCAGGTTGTCCGCCACGAGCTGCTCGGGCGTGGCCGCCGCCGCCAGAACGATGGGAACGATCAGGTAGACGAGGAAGCCGACCAGCACTGCGGCGATGGTTCCCCTGGGGATGGCCCGATCCGGTCTTTCGAGATCCCCGGACAGGCTTATCCCGGCCATGATCCCGGTCACCGCCGGGAAGAAGACGGCGAAGACGGCCCAGAAGTCGGCACCATCGCCTGTGGTGCTCAGCAGTGTCCCGGCGCCGGTGCCGGCCTCGACGGCTCCCACGGCCAGGGCGACCAGGGAGAGGAGAATCCCGACCATGATCGGAAGCTGGAGGCGAAGTGCCACCTTGGCCCCCCGAGCCGCCAGGAGCGCCACCACCAGCACGGTCAGTGCGGCCAAAGGCCGCTTGGGCGCCGCGTCCCACACGAATCCGATGCTCTCGGCCAGGCCGAATGCGTAGAGGGTGACCGAGAACGCCATGGCCAGGAACAGGGGGATCCCCACTGCCGCCCCGACCTCGATCCCCAGGCTGCGGGAGATGATGTAGTAGGCGCCGCCCTTGCCCACCCTCATGTTGGTGACGATGGCCGACACCGACAGGGCGGATATCAAAGTGACCCCGTTGGCCAGCACGACGATCCCCAGGGCAGGGAGCAGCCCCACGCTTCCCACCACCCATCCGGTGCGGAGATAGAGGATCACCCCGAGGATGGTGAGAATCGACGGGGTGAACACACCGATGAAGGCGCCCAGCTTCCGGCGCCCGTTGTTCGGGCCGACCTTTCGCCTGGGCTCCTTAGACATGCTGGAGCGCTTCGTCATCCGCCACCCTCCCGATCGGCACGGACGGGGTGGCGGGCAGCCTAGAGAACGCGACGACGGGAAGTCGATGTGGTGGTGACGATGGCCCCAACGATCCGGCCCGGACAGCAGGGCGACGAGCCGGATGGTCGGGGGCCGCTCAATATGTGCCGCTATGCGCTGCAGTGCGGTCACTGATGTGGTCGGCGATATGGGCGTCCCCGATCGGCACTTCGTTTGCAGTGCCCCGGGGGGGTCTCACCCCCTGGGTCCGCTAATCGCGTGTCAGGGCTCGGTGGATTCGACGTCGCGTCAATCGGCGGGTGTCGTCGTTGTCGTGGCGGGATGGCGGCGTCGGACGGCCAGACCGTCGAGATAGCGGTCGAGTTGCTGGTGGGCGATCGCCCGTTCGTCGTCGGCGGCAACACCGATCGCCAGGGGCCGACAAAACCGGATGGCGACCAAGGCGATGTCGGTCGCCGTTTGTTCGTGGTCGACCGCCCCGTCACCGATGGCGGCATCGACGAGCCGGTCGAGGACGTCGCGTGCGGCGTCGCGCTGTGCGGGCCAGTCGTGGTCGTCGAGGAGCGGATGCACGATGTTGACGGCGCCGAGTCCACCGTCGATGGCGGCATGCAGATACCGACGTAGCGCGTCGCCTCCATTCGTCGCCTCCTCGAGTGCGGCACGGCCCTCGCTGATCGCGCGGTCCAGAACCTCGACAGCTACGGCCCGCAGCAGCTGTAGCTGATCAGGGAAGTGTCGGTAGAGCGTGGCGATCCCGACCCCGGCGCGCTCGGCTACGGCGTCTCGGGACGGTTCGCCGCCAACCTCGAGGACGACCTCGATCGCTGCGTTGACGATCGACTGTCGGTTCCGTCGAGCGTCAGCACGCATCGCGCAGCTCAGAGGTCCGTACTCCGCCGGATATCATGAAACGGAGTATAATCCTCCGTTTCCGGGGAGCAGACACCAGGAGGAACGGTGGGGAACGAGCAGCAACCAGAACACATGAAGCCGATCGCCCACGCGATCGCAGAAGCGAATGACACCGCGTACGTCCCGGTGACCTTCGACAGCTGCGAACACGTCATCGGGCCCTTCTTCCACGGGACCAAGACCGAGTTCGCGATCGGTGACGAACTCGTACCCGGACATCCCTCCAACTACCACGAGGGCCGCGTCGCGAACCACGTCTACTTCGCGGCGTTGCTCGAGCCAGCCGTCTGGGGCGCCGAACTCGCAGTCGCTTTCGGAGACGGCACCGGCCGAGAACGCCTCTACATCGTTGAGCCGACCGGCCCCTTCGAGGATGACCCCAACGTCACCAACAAGAAGTTCCCCGGCAACGTCACCCGGTCATACCGGACCCGTCACCCGATGCGGATTATCGGCAAGGTGGAGAGCTGGGAGGGCCACCCGCCCGAGGTTCTCCAGGGCATGGTCAATAGCATCGCCAAGCTCCGGGTCGACGGACTCGATGTCATCGAGGACTGAGACTCTTGCGCTGACCCCCGCGGCGGACTGTCCCGAAACGCCGGTTCGTTGCGCATATCGATGGCTGCCCACGCGGCCCTGGTCCGCTCAGGAGCCGGCAATCGGCGCTACCTGTCCCGTTGTCTGGAAGGAGACCGGCCAAGGCGTCGCCAGGTGGCGCATAGCGACGACCAGGCAAGCCGAACTCGGTCGCGTCAGGCACTCTGGAACCGGCACTATGAGCTCCTCGTAGTGCCTGGTTACGGCGTGTTTGTCATCCGGCGGACAGCGTGACTGGAGTCGAGATAGGAGGGGTACGAAAAGTGAAAGGTGGTGCTAACGATACGGCCCGGACAGCAGGGCGACGAGCCGGTCATAATCGGCATCCACGGATCGCTGGGCCAGACGCCGGGTGAGGGGAGCCAGCAGCCCCATGACTCCCCCGGGGCTCCCGACGATCTCTGCCACCACCCGGCAGTGGCCGGGTTCGGTCGGCTCGACCGTGCGGGTCACTGTGATCGGAAAGGTGCCCGAGATGGTGTCGACGGTCATGGAGTGACCGGGCTCGAGGTCGGTCACCCGGAACCTGGATACCACCTTCCGGCCCATGAAACCGGCCTCCTGCATGTAGGTCGATCCGATCCCGATCGGCAGCGGCGTTTCCCACCGGCAGTTGCGCATCCCCTGCTGCCAGCGGGGGTTGTTCTCAGCGTCGATCAGGAAGGCCGCCACCTCATCTGACGGCCGTTCGATAAGGCGTTCGGCATGAAGGCGGATGCTCACGGCCGATCCGGTCCCGGATCCGATCCGGTAGCCGCCAGGTCCAGGCGATTCAGATAGTGATTCCAGCCCAGCTCGTGCAGCTCGATCGAGGGCCCGGGAAGACCGCTGTGCACCAGGCGGAGCCGGGTTCCCTCGTCGTCGGGCTCGAGGGTCACCGTGACCGTCGTGGAACCGGGAGGCAGGTCGGGGTCGCCTTCCCAACCCCAGGTGAAGACGATGCGCCGGGGCGGGTCGACCTCGACGAATTCGCCCAGGGCGGTGCCGCCTTGAGGGACCCGCACCCGATACACACCGCCGGGACGAGCGTCGAGTACCGCCTCCAACCCCATCCAGGCCGTGTAGCGCTCACTGTCGGTGAAGTAGGAGAACACCGTCTCGGGTCGGGCGCGGATGCGCCGCTCCAGCTCGATCACGACTCTTCGCTCTCCTCTGCCTCGGCCAGCTGGGCCAGGCGATCGAGATCGGTGCTCCACATCTCCTCCAGCACCGCATGCAGGGGTCCCAGCCGCCGACGATCGGTGGAGTAGATCCGCCTGCGTCCCTCCCGCCGCTCGACGATCAAGCCCGCCCGACGAAGCACGCCCAGATGCTGGGAGACCGCCGGCCAGCTGATCTGGAAATGAGCCGCGAGCTCCCCCGCATTCATCTCCCGATCCAGGACCAGACGCAGAATTCGTCGACGGGGCTCTGATGCCACGGCGGCGAGAGCCGAGGGTTCCATGAAATTATTTAAGCAGCAGCTGAAGCATCGTGCTAGCCTATATTTAAGACAGATCTAAAGCACTAGCTCCAAAGGAGTGCTCATGCCCCGCTCGATCATCCTGACCGTCGACGTCGAGGCCGCGCCCGAGGCCATCTTCAGGAGCCTCTCCACCCGCGACGGCCTGGCATCGTTCTGGACACCGGACGTGAAGGGAGAGCCCGGTGAAGGCGGCCGGCTCGCCTTCGGTTTCGCCGCCGCTCCGGTGGATCTCGAGATGACCGTCTCCGGAGTTGTTCCGAATGAGTCGATTCGGTGGCATTCCGCGGGTCCCTGGCCCTACTGGGAGGGCACCGACGTGGAGTGGTCGATCCTCGTCGGTGAGCCGACCCGGGTCGTGTTCGCCCAGCGAGGATGGTCCGACGATCAGCCCGAGGTCGAGTTTGGTGCGGTGGCCTACACCTGGTCGTTGGTCCTGGGAGCGCTCAAGTCGTTCGCCGAGACCGGAGTGGCTTCTCCCGCCCTCGCCTGAACCGGCCTGACGCTTCCGGACCCTGTCGGCCGGACTCCTAGAGTCGACACGGTCCAGGAGGGATCAGGTGAGTGAGAATCCGGTTGTGAGGCTGATGGGGCGACCACTGCGGCTGGCGGTGATCGGCGGTGGCCCGGGGAGTTTCATCGGCCAGACGCACCGGGTGGCGGCGCGTATGGACGGCCGCTTCGAGATAGTGGCCGGGGTGGTCTCTTCCGACCCGCAACGATCACGGGCCGCGGCGGCCGAGGTGGGCATCGACCCCTCCCGGTCCTACGGCGACGCCATTGAGATGCTGGGAGCCGAAGCCGATCGGGACGACGGGGCCGAGGTGGTGTCGATCATGACCCCCAACGACAGCCACCACACCTACTCGATGGCGGCGCTGGAGCGGGGCTACGACGTGGTGTGCGACAAGCCCATCACCAACACCCTGGCCGAGGCCATCGACGTCGTCGAGAGAGTCGAGTCGACCGGCCTGGTCTTCTGTCTCACCCACAACTACACCGGCTATCCGATGGTCCGTCAGGCCCGGGCCATGGTGGCCGAGGGCAGGCTTGGGGAGATCCGCCTGGTGCAGGTGGAGTACGTCCAGGGCGGCAAGGCGGACGAGAACGACCCGGATCCGGCCCGGGGTCTGCCCTGGCGATACGACCCGGTCCGGGGTGGCCCGTCGCTGGTGATGGGCGACATCGGCACCCACGCCCACAACCTGGCCCGCTACGTCACCGGCCTGGAGGTGACGGAGGTGGCCGCCGAGGTGGGCCACATCGCCCCACGCCGGCTGGTGGACGACTACGGAGCGGCCATGCTCCGCTTCGACAACGGGGCCCGCGGCACCTTCTGGGCGACCCAGGCGGCGGCGGGAGTGGAGAACTGCCTCCGGATCCGCGTTTCGGGCACGGCGGGAACCGTGGAATGGGAACAGGAGCGGCCCACCAGGCTCGTGTTCCGGCCCCTCAACGCTCCGGCACGCGTCTACACCCCCGCCGGGCCCGACATCCTCCCGGCCGCGGCCCGGGCCTCCCGTCTGGTGGCGGGCCACCCCGAGGGCTTCCGGGAGGCGTTCGCCAACCTCTACGCCGACGCGGCCGAGGCGATCGCCGCCCGGCGAACCGGGACCGACGCCGACCCCCTCGCCCTCACCTTCCCCAACGCCCGCGATGGGGCAGCAGGGGTCAGATTCGTGGAGGCGGCGGTGACCTCCAGCTCGGCGGGTGGGGCCTGGACCGACGCCACGCCAGGGATCAGCCGCTGACGGTCGGCTTGGTCACCATCCCCATCTGGAAGTGGCCGGGCAGGTTGCAGATGATCACGTAGTCTCCCGGGTCCGATGTCGAGATCGAGGGTGGGCCTGGGCCCGAGGGAAATGTCCTCGACCTCGTCGATCAGCTCGATACCCGAGGTGTCGGCCACGTTGTTGGACACGGGAAGGTCGACGGCATCTCCGGCGAGCACCTCGATCTCATGGGTCATCGTGCCCTGGTTGTCGACCCGCAGCACAGCCACGATGGCGACCGATGGCGGGCTCGAGTATCTCTCCGGTCGCCCTTCTCTACGATCGACGTACGATCCCAGCTCATGTTCCTGGGACTGGTCTTGATTGGTGCCGCCGCAGTTGTCCTGTGGCTCGGCGCCGAGCTGTTCGTCGACCACGCCCCGGCCGGGAGCCGTCGGCTCGGAATGACCGCCTTGGCGGTGGGCCTGTTGCTGGCCGGCGCCGAGCCGGAAGAGCTGATCACAGCTGTCATCGCCGCGCTTCGAGGTCGAGGAGGCATCGCGGCCGGAGATGCCATCGGCGCCAACTTCACCATCCTCACGTTGGTGTTCGGGCTGGCGGCACTGATGACCCCACTCCCGGCGGGAGGCCGGGTGCGCAGGTACCTGCTGGGCACTGCGGGCCTGGGAGCAGCAGCGGCCGTCTTGATGAGCGGTGGCCTGACACGTGGTGAGGGACTGGTGCTCGTAGCCATCGGAGTCGGCGTCATCGCCGCCGTCTGGACGAGGGAGAAGGCACCGCCCGTGGTGGGCGAACTGGCGGAAGACCCCAACCACGAGAACGAAGACGACGGTGCCAAAGGGCTGCTGCTGGTGCTGGCCGGAATCGGGATCATGGCCGGCGGCGGGTGGCTGGCAGTGGCCGGCGCCGAGCGCTCGGCAGAGGCGATGGGGGTGGCCGACTCGGTAATCGGGCTGAGCCTCGTGGCTCTCGCCACCTCAGCCGAGCTACTTGCCCTGGTCGTTTCGGCACATCGTCATCAGGTCACTGAACTGGCGGTGGCGGGCGTGGTGGGCTCGGTCGGCTACAACGCCACATTCACCCTTGGTGTTGCCGCTCTGGCCCGGCCCCTCGCCACGACCGGCGTGACCACGGTTGCCTGGCTGACGGCTGGCCTGCCTCTCCTGGTTTTGGCCCTCGGCGGGAAGACGGGTCGGATCGGGAGGTGGGCAGCCCCCGTCTTTCTGTTGATCTACGGCGCCTACCTGGTGTTGCTCTACACCTGACACCTCGGCCTCGCCCGGGCCTGCGGCCCGCCTGCTACCTCCCGCCTGCGGCGGCAAGCACGGCTTCCCCATTCGCTTCGCTCAGCGCGACGAATCTCCGCTCGCCGACGCCCCTCGCGGGAGAGAAAACCGCGGGGACAGTCTTACGGTGTACGTAGAATGCTGGGGGAGCTGATCGATGTCTACCGCCAGAGAAACCAGCACCGGGACCCGCACTCCGCTGAGCAGGGAGCGGGTGCTGCGCGCCGCGGTGGAGCTGGCTGATCGGGACGGGATCGAGGGGCTGACCATGCGCAACCTGGCCCACGAGCTGGACGTGGAGGCGATGTCGCTCTACTACCACGTGGCCAACAAGGAGGCCATCCTCAACGGAATCGTGGAGGTGCTTCTCGACGAGATCAACCGGGAAGTAGAACAGATCGAGGGCTCGCCAGCCGACGACTGGAAGACGGCGATGCGGGCGAGGATCCTCGCCGCCCGCCGGGTTCTGCTGCGCCATCGATGGGCTCCGGAGGTGATCGAGTCGAGGACCACCATGAGCCCGGCCATGGTCACCTACTTCGACGGTCTGCTGGCCCAGTTCCGCCAGGGCGGCTTCTCATACGGGCTGGCCCACCACGCCATGCACGCCCTGGGCAGCCGGGCGCTCGGATTCAGCCAGGAGCTGTTCGAACCCGACGGCGAGGAGGACCAACAGGCCGCCAACGCCATGTTGGAAATGGCAGACCAGTTTCCCAACATCGTCGCCATGCTGAGCGAGGTGGCTCACGACGATCCCGACTCCACTCTGGGATGGTGCGACGACCAGTTCGAGTTCGAGTTCGGCCTGGATCTGATACTCGACGGCCTCGACAGGCGGCGCAGTTCCTGAGCCGGGCCAGCCGGCGCGACTCGTCAGAGTGGGTGGTCGTTACCGGAACGAGGCTGACGCCCAGATATGCATTAGGGACCGGCCGGCTACCTGAGGCTGAAAGGCGGGTATGTGTCGGTGACCAGCAGGAAGGCGTAGGCATCCACCCGCAACCCCCAGCGACCAACGCCCACCACGAAGTCGAACAGGCCACGCGGGTAGCGGCCCGTGAAGAGGATGGCGAACCACGCAATGACCACCACGACGAACGACACCGCCACCAAGATGACGAGGACGACGTAGTGGGGAATGGCCAGCAACCATTTGATCAGCGGCAGCCAACGATTCAGGTCCCGCTCCACATCGGGGTAGTCGATCTCGAGGTGGACCGACTGCTCGTCCTCGGTGGATGGGTAGCGATCGGTGAGCAGGAAGAGGTAGGCAGCCACTCGGGCACTGAAGCGGGTCAGCTCCCGGGCGAAGTCGAACCACCAGCGGGGGTACTTCTGTCGGAAGACGATCATCAGCATCGTGGCTGCAAACAGGCCTCCTGTGATCCCGATTCCACTTCGTGATACCCGGGAAATGGTTTCGCCGGCCTGATTGACCATCGTCACGGTGTCGTCTCCATTGGCAGTGAGCAGGGCCAGGATGACGACGATCGGGATTGCCCAGATCAGACGAACGAGGGTCGTGAACCTGTCCAGCTGCTCGGGGTAATCGACTTCCAGACGGGCGACTGGGAACTCGGACGGTGTGACCACGGATTCCTCCTCAGACTGACGCTGGCGCGCACCCTACCCATCGACGACCGGCCATGCCGGGAACAGCCCCCTCACACGATGACCGTTTGGTGGCGCGCTTGCGCCCCACTTCATGTGATAGATCTATCACACGACTGTCTCCCTGCCGCGACTCGATCCTGGCCGCGCCGCTGGTGCTGGACCGCGCGCTGTTCCTCGACCTCTTGCAGCGCGTCGGGATGAGCGGCATCCAGGAGTGGCTGTCGTTCTACTTCAAGGCCCCCCAGGTCAAGCCCGGTCTGTACCCCGAGCACGACCTGTTCATCCAGCTCAAGAAGCTCAAGAACACGCTGCCCTGGATGGCCAACGAGGACCAGCACCCACCTCAGCGCGGAGTACTACGCCGAGGAGTACGGCCTAGACACCTGAGCAGCTGGCCGGAGCGGCCCGCTCAAAACGCCCGATCGAGCAAGCTGGCTGCCAAAGAAGCCAACCTCCGCGAGACGGTGTGTGGGCTGTAGTAGTCGAAGAGCTGCTTCTCCATCCGCTGGCGCGGGGTCGGCTCGATGACCGCCGCCGACAGTTGCTCACGCAAGGACTCGTCCGAGGCGGCGCGGAACACACGGACGAGTCGCGATGCTGCTGCGAGGTCGGAGAAGACGGGCTCGTCGGGGCCGAGCACGGGAATCCCGAGTCCCAGCGCAATCGACATCACTCCGGAGTTCCCAGCCCAGAGGTACGGGAGGGCCACCAGATCAGCGGCACGGAACAGTCCCAGAACATACCGATCGGGGATGTGACCGAAGAGGCCGACCGCACCAGGTACCTGCTGCGTGAGATGGGTCACACGCCGGCCGTACTCGGTCTCGGCTGGAACGACTCGGCCCGCCACCAGGATGCGCAGCCGCCGGTCCAGCTCGGGTATCAGGGCATCGGCTGCTCGCAGCAGACGGTCGGCGCCCTTCTGTGATCGCAGGGCCCCGAACGCTAGGACCACGAAGTCGTTGTCGGCGACACCGAGCAGGCGCCGCGCGTTCGTCCGGGTGACCACGTCCGGGTAGACGTCGTGAAGTAGCGGATGCGGGATGACTCGGACCTTGTCATCAGCGATCGGGTAGAGCTGCTGGGCAGCACGAGCCGTCGCCTCGTGGGTGACATGCACGGCGGCTGCGAGCTCGGCGATCCGGGTGCGCAGCCAGACGTCCACCTCGCCGAAGTCGATGGTTGCCGTCCTCGACTCGAACAGCGTCCACAGCATTCGGCCCCCTCCTTCGGTGTAGCGCTCGAGGTGCGCCACCGTCGCCTCTGACCGCGCCTGGGCCGTCGCCTCGTCCGTGCCGGCACCGAAGTTCGGGTAGTAGACGTGCATGACGCTCGGGCCACTCGGCAGCCCGAGGTCAGCGTCTGGGTTCCACAGCCGGTTCCACTGGAAGGGGATGGGGCTCAGATCGAACTCGGGCATGCGGCGGTGGAAGGCGTCCAGCCATGCCTGGCCACCGGCGGACTGGAACAGGAAGGGCCGGAGACCGAGCCGGGCCCGCGACTCAAGCAAGCCTGCACGACTGACGATGTCGTCCCAAGCGACAACCGGGTTGCGTAGCCGCACGTTCTCGCGGCGAAGGCAGCGCACCTCCTCCTCCAGCTCTGCAGGTGTCATCGTGTGTCACTGCCCTGGTCGGCTCCGTGGTGGCCCAGATACCAGCGGTAGGTGTCGGTGATCCCCTGGCGCAGGCCAATGGACGCGGTCCAGCCCAACGCCGTCATCCGTGTGACGTACACGAGCTTGCGTCCACGCTTAGCACCCAGCAGCCTACACCCACCAACGAAGTCGAACCACCAGCGGGGGTAGCGCTGCCGGAACACGATCATCAGCATCGTGGCCGCAAACAGTCCTCCTGTGATCCCGATTCCACTTCGTGATACCCGGGAAAGGACGACGATCGGGATTGCCCAGATCAGACGAACGAAGGTGGTGAACCTGTCCAGCTGCTCCGGGTAATCGACTTCCAGACGGGCGACTGGGAACTCGGACAGTGTGACCACGGATGAGCCTCCTCTTGCCTACGTTTGCCGAGCCGACCGATCGCGCCACAGGCGCCGCGTCCTGCCGCTCATGAGATGCCGGCCAGGAACCCGGTCACGACCTCGACGAACCTCACCGGCTGGTCCACCCAGGGGTTGTGGCCCGACCCGGCGATGTCGACGTGGCGGCCATGGGGGAAGCACTTCGCCCAGCCTGCCCCGGCCGCTACGCCGGTGGCGGCGTCCATGTCTCCGGTTGTGACGAGAACCGGAGCCTCGACCTCACCCAGCCGGCGGCGCACCTCGCCCCCGTCCACCTGGGCAGCCCAGAACCAACCCACCGCCTCCCAGTTGGCAGGAGCCATGGAGGAGGCGTGAGCCCTCTCACGCTCCCCCCAGCGGGCATAGGAGGCCGGGGCGAGGGCCGCCACGAGGTTGGGCAGCTCCCCGGGATCCGCCCCACGATTCAGCCGCTCCCTGGCACTCGAGGCGGCGGGAAACCAGGCCTCATCGCTGCGACGACGGAAGATGTCGTTCGTGTCGTCTTCGAGACCCTCGAACAGGTGACGGCTCGGCGCCACCAGCACCAGAGCCCCGATCCGCTTCGGGTGGCGGGAGGCGTAGACCAGGGCCGTCGTGCAGGCAGCAGAATGGGCCAGCAACGACATCTCCTCGAGACGGAGGTGGGAGCGGAGCGACTCGACATCGGCGGCTAGGCGGTCGAAGCCATATCCGGCCGTCTCCCTCGGCGGTGGAGACCCTCCGGTCCCCCGTGCGTCAGGGACGATCAACTCGTGGGTGCGGCTGAGAGCGCCCAGGTCCTCGAGATAGCCGGCGTCGGCACCGGGACCGCCCGCCAGGCACACCACCGGTGGGCCTTGACCTGCCCGCCGATAGGTCATGGGCAGGCCGTCGGCGCGGGTCAGGGCTCCCGGTTCAGGCATTGGGTGCCTCGGACTCGGCCAGGGCGTAGGCCACGGCCTCGTCCAAAGACATGGATGTCCCTTCGGTCCAGGCACCGTGAAACGCCTCGCCCCCCATCGCTTCCCGAACCCGTGCCACACCGTCCTCGAGCCAGGCCTGATCGAAAGGGGTCCATCTCACTCCCAAGCTCACCAGGTCCGACCCCGCACCCAGGAGACGAGCCGCTCTGGCATGTCTCTCCATGTCGGCGCTGAAACGGCCCAGGAGGTCGAGCGAACGCGCTACTTCGATGCGCGAGCCAACTTCCTTGCCAAGCTCCAGGCTCCGCTCGACGGCCGCCCAGGCGTCGACGCGCCTGCCCTCCGACCACAACACGCGGCCGGTCAACATCTGCGCCGCCGAGGCTCCCCGGGCGTCGCCGGTCCGGCGCATCAAGGACAGTGCCTCCCCCAGATCGTCCAGGGCCTGTTCCGGCTTGCCCAGGATGTACTTCAGGTGCCCGAGATTGACCAAATCCCAGGCCGTGTGCCAGGCATGGTGGCCCTGTCGAAAGACCGTCAGAGCCTGCTCGAAACGATCCGCCGACCGCTGGTAGTCCCCGCTGTACTTCCCCGCCAGGGCCATGGTCAGCCGGAGTCTGGCCACCTGAAAGGTGTCTCCGATCGACTCATACAGTTGGAGCGCCTCCTCGCCCGCAGCCTGAGCCTGGGAGGGGTCGCCCCGCAGGAACGAGGCCAGCGCCTCCAGTGCCACCGCCGCCGCTCGCTCGTCACCGGTGGCGCGAGCCTCGCCCAGGGCCTGATGCCCTATCTCGAGGGCCAACTCCACGTCGCCCTGAAGGCCGGCCAGTTCGGCGGCCAGACCCCGGACGCCGGCCAGGTCGGCGCCGGCCGGGCCCTCCATCGCCAGCACCCGGTCGGCCCACTGGCGGCCCTCCCCCACCGCACGAGCCATCCAGTACAGAGTCATGGCCTGGGTCATCCGGGCGGCCGAGACCTCCCCTCCCGCCGTCTCGAACCATGCGAAGGCGGCCCGCAGATTGTCAACCGCGCTCCCGACCACGTCGAAGTACTCCAGATCGGGCAGATGCTGTTCGGCAGCACGTTCCACCAGATCCCGAAAGTGGCGGGCATGGGCGTGGCGGACCTCCTGTGCCTGTCCCGTGTCGGCTAACTGGGCCCGGGCATAGCTGCGAATCGTCTCCAAGAGGCGGTAGCGGTCGCCCTGCACCAGCACCAGGGACTTGTCGACGAGACGGGCCAGAAGGTCCAGCACATCGAAGGAATGAAGCGGGTCACCGCCGCACACGGTCTCGGCCGCCTCGAGGTCGAAGGGGCCGGCGAACACCGACAGCCGGGCGAAGAGGACCTTCTCCTCCGTCGACAACAGGTCGAAGCTCCAGGCCACGGCCGCCTCCAGGGTCTGCTGACGGGGAAGGGCTGTCCTGCTCCCGCCGGTCAGCAGCTTGAAGCGATCGTCGAGACGGTCGGCGATCTGGCCCGCGCTCAGGGCCCGCATCCGGGCGGCGGCCAGCTCGATGGCAAGTGGCATTCCATCGAGCCGGGCACACACCTGGGCAATTTGTTCCCGATCCTGATCTGGCTCGTAACCGGGCTTGACCGCCCGGGCGCGCTGCACGAATAGCTCGATGGCCTCCGAGCTTGCGTCCAGGGGCGGAACCTGCCACAGCATCTCGCCGGCGATTCCGAGTCCCTCCCGGCTGGTAGCGAGGACGGTTAGGCCGGAAGCCGAGCGCAACAGGGCGTCGGCGAGAGTGGCCACGGCGCCGATCAGGTGCTCGCAGTTGTCCAGGATCAGAAGTAGCGAGCGCCCCGACAGGGCATCGCCCAGCACGTCACTGGTCGACCGCCCAGGCTGTTCGGGGACGCCCAGGGTGGAAGCCACCGTCGGGGCGACCAGTTCGGGATCGGACAACCGGGCCAGCTCCACCATCCACACCCCGTGGCCGAACCTATCTGCCACCGCGGACGCCGCCTGGATGGCCAGGCGGGTCTTGCCAGATCCACCCACCCCTACCAGGGTCAGGAGGCGGGTCTGGTCAAGCAGCTCCTCGACCTGGGCCAACTCCCTCTCCCTGCCCACGAAGCTGGTAAGGGCCAGAGGAAGGTTGTCGGGCCGGGCGTCGAGGGTGCGCAGAGGAGGAAAGTCGACGCCGATGTCGGGATGCACCAGTTGAAACACCCGCACCGGCTCTGTCAGGTCTCTGAAGCGGTATCTGCCCAGCTCCTTGAGCATCGCCCCGTCGGGCAACTCGTCGCGGGCCAGTTCCTCGGTCGTGAGTGACACCACCACCTGTCCTCCGGAGGCGGCATCGAGCAGGCGGGCCGTCCGGTTGAGGGCGGGACCGAAGTAGTCGCCGTCGCTGGGCACGGCCGAACCGGTGTGCAGTGCCATCCTTACCGGCGGGCCAAACGTCGTGAAACTCACTTGCATGGCCAGGGCGGCCCTCAACGCCGCCGGGGCGCTGGGGAAGGCTGCGTACACGCCGTCGCCGGTGGTTTTGAACATGGCTCCCCCCGCCCTGGCGATCTCCTCGCCGGAGGTGGACATATGCCGGGAGATGGCCTGCCCGGCCGTGTCACGGTCTGTCTCCCACATCCGGGTTGACCCCTCGACGTCCGTAAACAGAAACGTCACGGTCCCGGAGGGCAGATCGGTCATGACGAAGCGAGGATGACGAGGTCGACCGACATAGCCGAAATCGTACCGGGACCCCGCCTTACAGCGGGTGGTCGCCGCCTCGCCATGCCCGATGTCCCGCTCATCCGGGCCATTAGGCCCTACGCCACCCACCCCGGCCGACCCACCATCGTCAACGAGGCGACATGAGCTGGTATCTGCGCAAGGAATGGATCGACCAAGACGACGGCATCGAAGGCGTCGTTATCCACTACACCTCTTCACCCCGGGGACGAGGTGTGGACTTCGGCCACTTTCATGATTCACGGCCCCTCCAACAGGCCGGCGGAGGCCGGAGGATGAAGGTGCTGGCCATGCCTCGGCAGGTGTGGACCGATGGTGCAGGCTGGTGCGACGAATACACGTTCCACTACCGGTTCGAGGTCTTCGCTGCCGGGCGAAGCTGGACCACCGAGCTCTTCAGCGAAGACATCGAGAGCCGCGAGCTCGAATACGTGGACCAAGACGGGGCCATCACCAACATCTGTATCCACTGGGCGGTGGGTGACTGGATGGCTCCCGTGTACAGCCCGATGGAGGATCCCCGATTCCCGGCCGACTCGGAGTTCGCCTCGATCCGCTACTACGGGTACTGGGACAAACCCCGCTACCACCAGGCCAAAGCAGCCATGATGGCCCAGATCCCTCTCCCCCACCTGTGGCGGTCGCGAATATGGGGCCCGAGGGGGTCGACCGTCGTCCAGCAATACCACATCGGCCACATGTATCCCGAGAACGAACAGGCCGAGACTTTCCTGGGACCGGATGGGCGGACGACTGAGTTCGCCTCCAGCTGGACACACCAGATGTGAGTGAACCCTCGCCACCCCAGACGCACGCCAGGATCTCTTGGTGGACGCGAGACGGCCTGGCCGGGCGCGGGGTCGCGGCCTATAGCGGACCGCTGGCCGGCCGTCCCGGGGCCAGGCTCCACTACGGCTTCGACGGCTGGGAAGGTGAGCCCCGAGAGGTCCCCCTGGAGGACCATTCGCCCGGCCTGGCCCTGGCCGAGGTGGAGGACCTGGACGGACATGTGGTGGTCGACATGGCCATCAGGGCCGGGGACGACTGGGACAACAACCACGGCTCCGACTACCGGCTGTGGACCTCCATCGACCCGGTCGACTCCCACCTCCACGTCGCCTCCGCCGGCCAGGAGCGACTGGGTATGGAGGGACTGGAGATTGCACTTGCTTCGGCCGGGATCGGCCGTGGCGTCGTCTCATGGCAGGACAACGGGGCCGTCGACGCTCTAGTGGGCCACGACCCCCGCTTCCGGCGTCTGGTGTGGGTCAAGCCCCACTACATCCACCCCGACGAGGTGGCCGCCCGCCTCGCCGGCGGCTACGTGGGGCTCAAACTGCATCCGGCGGTGGACGACTATCCGGCCGACGACCCGGCCCTGGATGCCTATCTGCGGGTGGCCGCCGATGCCGGCGCCACCGTGGCCGTCCACAGTGGGCCCGGCCTGGCCGATCCGGCCCGGATCGCCCATCTCGCCTCCCGGTTTCCCACCGTGCCGGTGGTCCTCTACCACACGTTCCTCGGTCTCCCCTGGGGCCGACGCCGGGCCATCCACCACGCCCACGACCAGCCCAACCTGATTCTCGAGACGTCTTGGTGTCGCTCCCGGGAGGTGGAGCGAATGGTCCATGCCCTGGGTCCCGAGCGGGTGATGTTCGGGTCCGATGCCACCGTCGACGGCCCCTACCACTACACCAGCCGCAACGTCCAGGGGGTGGAGACCTACAAGGAGGGGATGGTCCGCATCGCTCGCCATGTCGGCACCGACGCCGCCCGCAAGGTGCTGAGCGAGAACGCCGTCAAGCTGTTTCGGCTCAACTCGACTCACTGACATCAAGCCCGATCCGAACGACGCCTCGTCATAGCGCTTGATAGCCTGGCGTCGGGAGTTTGGTGTGGTGCATCCAGAGCGACAAGAGCAGAACCTGGGAGACCTGATCAGCCGCTACCGGGTCCTGGCCATAGGCCTGGGTCTGATCGCCGCGGTCGGTCTGATCGCGGTGGTCGTCTACCTGATCGTCGGGGGAGGATCCCAGCCCACGGACCTTGCCCTGGCCACCACTTCGTCCAGCCTCCCCTCAAATAGCCCGACTGCACCCACCACGCCCGACGCCGGCGACCTGGCCGGCGTATCGCCGGTGGACTGCGATCCGCTGATCACGTCTAGCGAGGTCGAGGAGGCACTGGCGATAAGGGACCGGCCTTCAGGCGAGCAGGGCTCCCACGGGCTCTCGATCCATGAAACCTGCACCGAGCAGCTGGATTCGGACCCGGCCTACTTCGTCCGCATCGAGCCCGGCAACCCGAGTGACTTCGATGCCGGGGCGACGCTGATCGGTGTGGCCGGTGAGCCCGTGGCCGACGTGGGCGACGAGGCCCTGTGGTTCGGTGGAGCTGCCGCCGAGGGTGGAGGCAGTGCCGGGGTCCTGAGTGTCGGCCAGGACACCCCGATCGGCCTGCTCCAATTCCGGATCAGGCTGGGCCGACCCGACCTGGACAGTGGCGGCCAGCTCGAGATCGCCAAGAGCCTGGCCCTGGCGGCCCTTCATCGCTTTCCGGGCATGCCACCCGGCCCGCCGGCGCCGGTCGTGGATCTCTGTGCCTTGGTGACCGACGAGGAGGCCGAGGCGATCCTCGGCCCCTACCGGGGAACGCATCCTGGGACGCTGCCCGACACCACGGCCATGCCCAACTACGCCGGGACCGTGGACCTGTCCCGACCCGGGGATGCCGAGTGCACCAAGCTCATCCTGACCGAGATTTACGTCAAGATCACCCAGGGCGCCAACACGGACTTCGACGCCGGGGCAGAGATCGGGGGTGTAACAGGCGAGCCGGTGGAGGGGCTCGGTGAGGCGGCGGTCTGGTTCGATGGCGTCCCATACACGGGAGGGTTCAGCGCCCCCCACGACGAGGGCATCCTCAGCGTCCGGCAAGGCACCGCCCTGTTCCATGTGGTGGTGGCCCTGCCCGACACGCCTGAGGCGGATCAGCTCGAGATCTCCAAGAACCTGGCCACCAACGCCCTGGCTCGTCTGCCTGGCGCCGAGAACACCGAGATCGTGGAGATCCAATCCGAGGACGCCGAGGTACCGCCAATGGGGTACGTGGACAACCTCGTCGCCAAGGTGCAATCCGGCGAGTGGTCCCTGGAAGAAGGCTTGGTAGACACGTTGAAGCTGTTTGCCGGAGAGACCGACGCTTCACAGGTCTTGCCCAGCGACGAACTGGTCGACTACTCGGGTACGGGCGTCATCCATCTCGCCCAGGACTACCTCGACAACGGAACGGACGACGAAGCCAAAGCGGAGATCACCCGTCTGCTCAACCTGTTGGCTCCCACCAGGGAACAGCTGCAAGCAATCTCAGAGACGGCAACGGAGCCCTCCGCCGATGCTCCCCTGTTCGTCTCTCTAGCGCCGGTTGCCGTGCAGGTGGACCCTGACAACGCGCTTCTGTGCCAATTCCTGTACGACACCTCCCCGCCTTGCCTCGTGGAGCGACCATCGAAGAAGTGGCCGGACAAGTACATCCTGTATCGGCCCAGAGGCGACGCCACCGATGAGTGGCCCCTGATCTGGATCGATCGGGCCTGGGACGCGATGGAGGAATCGGCGACAAAGTACGAGGCCCTGACCAAAGCCTATGGAGGAATGCCCCCCATCGACATCGTCTTGGGTAAGTCTGGTTCAAAACATGTGGTGACTCACTCCACCTCCCAGAATGGCAGATGCACGATCTTCGTGAGCGCAGAGGCGATCGGTATTGCCGAGAACAACGAGGCTTACTTCAAGCAGGCCGTTGCTGCGCAAATGGCACACTGTCTGATCCAAAAGGTCTTTGCCGGGGTAGCCGGAATCGTGGTCGGGCTTCCCGGCCAAGACCTGCACCTGTTTTGGTGGGCGGACGGCCTGTCCGTCTATCTGAGCGGAGTCGTGTACCCGGATGTCAATTTCGAGCACACTCGCCTACCTCAAGCCCTTGCTCAAAGTGAACGCTCCACCACGCTCAGAAACCGCGGATCTACCGACTGGATCTTCTTCGAATATCTGGATCCAAAGATCCACACCAAGGGCATCTTCGACCTGGTCAAAGGTCTTAGGGGGACGCTTCCTGACCTGGCCTCGTATTGGCATCCTTTCAACCAGGATCTGACCGATGCGCATATCCCCGACATCGGCCAAGCAGTCGACCTGGTTCCCTTCAAACCGGTGCGCAAGCACACCGACATCAGTGGCCCGACGAGGATCACCTTGACCGCCAAGCCATTGGGCATGGACCGACGCTCCGTCAGTGTGGACCGGGTCGCCTGCGTCGAGTACGAGCGCAAGGGTGATCTCGAAGCGTCGTGGCGAACCGGTCAGCCGGGCCAACGGGGAGGCGCGTGGACGGATGACCTCCCCAAGACCCTCGAGGGTGACGCTGTATACCTGATCTCGTCCTCATATACGGACACCGCCACACCACCGGACAGCAGCCTGACCATTGATGTGAAAAAGGTCGTCGACAACGAGGACGATTGCGACAAGGAGGAAACCACCACCACCACCACCTCTGGATCGACTCCCTACAACAAGCCCGACATCTGCCTCGAATGCGGCGACTCCGGCTTCTACTTCAAGAAGCGGAACTGAGTATCGGATCTAGAATCCTCGATAACCGGCACTCCGCGCTAGGCGACGACTTAAAGGGTGAAGGACAGCGCGGGAACATTTGCGCGGAGGTGCTGAGGCTCCCCTGATCCAACCGGGCCGCTCGATATGTGCCTGATTGGCTCGGATTCCGGATCTGTGTGTTACCGCCCGGGATCAGGTGATATGCGCTGTCGACAACCCAGACCGGAGGTCCGGCGATACGACTGAGCGAGGAAGACACCGTTATCGGCCGGGATCAGCAAGCGATCTGCGCTATTCGTCCTCGTGGCTGTTGATGTTGATCACGTTGCCGTCTGGCGCCTGCACGAGGAATCTTCGGATTCCCCAAGGTTCGGTCGTGATTGGATGGACGATCTTGTAGCCGCGCCGTTTCGCTTCCGCGTACGCCTCATCGACTCCGTCACCAACGGCGACGGAGATGGCTGGATTCTGCGGGGCTGTGGCGTCGTGGGTGACCAGTTGAACGACGGCCTGGCCGTCCGGGGACTGGAATCTGGTTACCCAGTCCATGTTGATCCGCTCCTCGCTCAATCCGAGAAACTCGACGTAGAATTCGCGAGCATCGGCAATGTTGGGCACTGAAAGGTCCGGGAAGATGTTGGTGGGCCGCACCTGTGGTTCTTTCTCTCGACTGCAATCTGCATTGTCACCTGCGGTCGAACAGCCCTCAAACGGAAGTCCGGATTGGACCCGTCTGGTCAGTCGAAACATCCACCAGATTCGGATTGCCCTTGACCAACCTCATTGAGAGCCAAAGCGCATAACGGGCGCCGCCGAGCCTTGAAATCGGTCGGATCGCCCGCGCGCTATCCGGCATTCTGGGCTAGCTACACAGAAACTTCGATTCTGAACTCGAGACCGGCGAGGTGCGCTAGAAGGTGGTGCTGAGGGCCTCTCGCCCCGGCAAACAGGTCTTTCGGCCCTCCACTCCCCCGGCCGCCGGTCCGATACAGAGGGCATGCGCACCGACCGTGCCCGCCGGATCAACCCAACCGGGGTGCTGCCCGCGGCTGTGTCGGCGGTGAAGACGATCTACAACGAGGCCATCGGAGAGGTACTGCCCGAGGACGTGGCGGCCGGCCTACGCGGCCAGCTCGACCAGATTCACAAGCTGGCCGATCTCATTCCCGAAACGCTGAGAAAGCCGACCGAACTCACCGCCGTCTAGTCGAACACCCCCTAGCCACGCACCTAGGGGATCTGTGCCTCGCGCCGACGCTCTTCGTCCTCGAGGTACTCCATGGACTTGCGCTCTTCGAGCTGGCGTCCGCTGACGAAGTAGGCCAGGACATGGAAGGCGAGGGCGAAGCCCCACATTCCGGTGATCCAGTAGGCCCACTGGAGGCCCGAGGCCCCCAGGGTCAGGTCCATCAACCAGAATGCGGCGTTGATGATCACGAATGCCCCGATGTGCCAGAGCAGGCTGGTTAGATACCGGGCACGCTGACGGGCACACGTCTCGGGGCTTCTGACGTCGGTCGTGCCACGAGGTTCCTCCTCGGTAGATCTGATTCGAGAATGACCCCGTCACCTACGCCCGGTCCAGAGTCAAAGTGCCCTTTCGCCAAGGCGGCGTTGCCCCGAGGGCCCGGGCGAACCCGAGGTGTCAGCTCATCGAGCTCTCACCACTCGGCGGGGACAGGGTGATGTTCTTGGTGGGCCATCTCGATCCCGCTTTGCCAGCCCGGGGCGCGACCACCGGGAGGTGGACGGCACTGGTCGGCCGCCAACCCGATCCGGGTGAGCAGATAGGAGACCACCGAGTTTGAGTTCCACATATCGCCGGTGCCCAGCACGTCGCGTCCCCAGGTGATGGCCGGAACTTCCGCCACGATGTCGAGAAGTGCGCTGGCCCGACCCGGGTCATGGCTGACGCGCTGGGGACTGGCCACCGCCTCGGCGAGATCTGGGATCACCCCATCCCGCCAACAGCGGACCTCGTAGCGGAACACCCGGAACCGACCCAGGTGACGGCTCCACACCGGCCCTTCCACCACCACCCCCCGCGCAGCCAGATCTTCGTCGGGGCTGGGCCATGCGTTCTCCACCGTGAAGGTTCCGTGCGGAAAGTGCACCTCCAGTGCCGTGTGATATAGATCGAACCGCTGCCGGTGCTGTCTCCGAGCCTGGAGCCATTCGTAGACCCGTCCACTCACCCGAACGGCGGCGGCGCCACCCGCCCCAAGTGGAATCCAGTAGAGGTCGATGCTGGTCGTCTGCGTCTCTTCGGCCGTGACTCTCGCTCCGTTACTCATGGTCGGCGTGAACCGCGGCCATACCGAGCGACCCGACCTCTTCCCCCATGACACTCCCATCCATCCAACGCAGCGGCTGACTCCAGGAGCGACCGCAGCCGAGTGGCGAAACGAGCCGCGGGCGCACCGTCGACGACAGTGTGATCGAAGCTCAGCGTGAGCGGCAGGAACTCGTGGTTCTCCACCAGTCCCTGATCGAGAACCGGCTTCTCGGCGATCCCGCCCACCGTGACCATGAGAGTCATGGGCGATACTGGAATCCCCCAGCCGGAGCCGAACATGCCCAGGGAACTAACGCCGATGGGAGGACCGAATCGAGCCGCCGCCCGCGAGATGCGACTCAACAGCAGCGCGCCAATTCGGCGCAGACCCGATGGGAGCTTGCCCAGCAGCGACTGGCGGATGAAATCTCTGTCCTTCCCCTCTCCCTTCTCCGACGCTGATCGAAGCTCGCGCGTGATCTCGTCGGGGCGCTTGTCGGCTGCATCGTCTACGACGAATGGAATCGGGGCGCCGTCCATCTCACCCTCCAGCGTCACCACGATCCTCACCCTGTCGAAGACCACGATCCTTCGGCCGGCCCGTCTGACATTCAACTGGGGGAACTCTTCGACCGCTCTGCCCACCGTTGCCGCTACGAAGGCAGTCACGGTTGCCCCCTGAGCCGCCAGACGGTCCCGGACCCCCGTGACATCGGCCTCCATCAGGCCGTGCATGGTCGGCTGGCGAGACGCGAACTTGACCAGGTCGAGGACCATGAGCCGACCCCGAGACAGCCGGGTCACCCTGAACCCTGGCGGCTTCGCTCGCGTGCGCTGACCTGAACCCGTCCCCCGGTTGTTCACTTCACCGGTCCTGGGCACGTGGGTCCCTTCCGTTAGCGGTGGTTCCCCGCCACCTTCAATGCACACCTTGGATCTCCCGGACACCCCACACCAGGGACGAAGGTCCCGGTCACCGCTCGGAGGTCCCGATACACGTCTAAAAAGGGACATTCTGCCCTAGGAACGACCTGGAGCACGGGCACTGTGGTAGGAGAAGCGATTGAGGTGGTAACAGAAATGCCGACCGACCACCGTCCGCCGATGGGACCTGATCATGGATGGACGACCCGAGGCACTATCTGGCTCCTCTTCGTGCTGGCGGCGCTGCTCCTCCTGACCATCAACAACCTGACTCTGTGGGCGGCACTGGTGGTACCGGCTGCCCTCGGCCTGGCTCTCATCCCCGGTCTGACGCCGTCGGTTTCGCCCCGGCTGGACGGTCGTGATCTGCTGGCGGTCGGTGTGCTGTACATCGGTGTGGTTGCCGCCTTCCGCGTGGCTTTCACTTACTTCACCACCGCCAATGTGCTCGGGCTCTTCCTGACATTCGCCGGCGGCCTCCTGCTCGGGGTGGTTGGCCCGATCGTCTATCAGGTGTGGATCAGGCAACGCGACCTTCGGTCTCTCGGAATCGGCCTCCACCGGCTACCACAGACTGCCGGGATCGCCCTTTCGCTGGCCGGCGTCCAGTTCTTCACGACGCTGTGGGGCTACCAACTTCCCGGGCTCGTGGACTGGGTTCCCTTGCTCGCCATGTCGCTCGTCGTTGGGCTGTTCGAGGCTCTCTTCTTCCGTGGATTCATCCAGGGAAGGCTGGAAGCGAGCCTGGGCGCCACGCCAGCAGTGGCTGCTGCTGCCCTCCTCTATGCCTTGTATCACGTGGGCTACGGCATGGGTCTCACGGAGATGTGGTTCCTGTTCGGCCTCGGCGTCGTCTACGCCATCGCCTACCGGATCACATCCAACATCCTGCTTCTCTGGCCTCTGCTGACACCTCTGGGCGCGTTCTTCAACAACCTGCAGGGCGGAGACATCCAGCTTCCCTGGGCGTCGATCCTCGGATTCGCCGATGTGGCCGGCGTGATGGTGGTGACGATTTGGCTGGCAGCCCGCCACGTTCGAAGGCGGCCCCACCCAGAGCCTGAGCTGACGCGGGAGGAGATGTTGGTATGAGAAGATTCTGGACCAGGCTCGGTTCTCCCGGACGCGTCGCCTTGATCGGCGGATTAGCAATCGGTGCGGTGGCCATCGTGACCGCGGCGCGCCGCGATCTGGGCAAGCGAGATCCGGCCACGGTACGCGGTGATCCACGTCTCCGGGATGGCGCAACGCGGCTTCCGGGAAGAGCTGTCGCGTATCTGGCCTTCGGCAGACGGCCCCACGGTTCGGTCAGAAGCGCGGGTTAGAACCGGCGGGCAAGGGCGAACCCAATCAACCCTCGCCTTCGGTCGGCGATGGGAGGGCCGCGGGGCGGAAGGGCGCCACGCCGTAGTAGCTGATAACCACGGCCCCGAGGCTGGAGAGCACGGCGCCGAACACCACAACATCGCCCACCAAGGGCACGAGGCCAACCAGCCAAAGCAGCACCACGACCCCGACTACTCCGGCGCCGGTTGCGAGGCCGCGATGCGCAATGGGCAACCGTGAACCGATGAGGTGACCCAGCACAACCAGTCCGTAGCAAGTGGTCAACACACCGATCAGAATGGCGATGAGCGCTATGGGCAGAAGCACCAGCGTGAAGGCCATGAACACGGTGACCGCGATTCCTGTCATGGCCAAGAGGGCACCCACGGTCGTGGTCACCACCGGATGACCCGTCAGGGTTGAAGCCACGTTGTCGACCAGTGGGCGTCGTCTCTTTTCGAGCCAGGCGCCCACCAGAGCGAGCAGCAGGCTCAACACCGCGAGCGACACGAATCCCGCCGGTCCGCCGCCCCCGCCGGCGAGGTCCAGGTCGGTTCGCCGCCCCACCTGGGCACCGGCGGCAACCGATTCGGTTCCCCCTATGTGGCGCAGTTCGTCGCCGATTCTTGCCCCCGGAGCGACGGTCACGGTTCCGGCCAGCTGGATCACGTCAGAAGCCACTCCACCGGCGATGACCAACTCGCCGCCGATGACATAGATCGGTCCCGGGAGCTCGGCTCCAGGGGGAATCGTCACCTCGGCGTCGCCGACAATCAAGGCACCCGATTGCTCGGCGATCTGGTGCTGTCCGGCCAGCACCACCTCGACACTTTCCGCGTTGGCATCGGTCGTGGCGAGCAGCAAGGCCGCTATCAGTAGAGGAATCAAGCTCGGGCTCACGTCTTCTCCCCTCCAAGCAAGATGCGGATTCTCCGAACATAGATAAACAGCGGATATCCCACCGCCAGGAGAAGGGCGAGGGCATTCACGTAACGGAGATGCTGCAGCAGCGACAGACCGGCCTGGGCGGAGAACAGGGCCAGGGAGGTCGAGAGGAAAGACGCCAGCCACCCCGCGATACCCACCCCCAGGGCCGTGTGAAGTCCGACATTGGCCGAGGTGGACAAATCAGGCCACAAGGCGAAGTTGAGAGTCGTATAGAAGCTGACCGCCAGGACGTAGAACAGGGGCAGTACCAGCGGCGGCTGAACGCCGGAAGGTGCCGTGGCCAGATGGAATGTGTACAGGAGGTGGGTGAAGGCAAACAGCCCGAAGATCCACAGAAACAGCCAGCGCCGATCGAAGGCCGTGTAGAGGACGCCGGCCATGACCGCTCCTGCCACGTGGGCTATGGCAATGAAGAGGCGGACACCGATCTCAGGTGATTGCCACGAGGTGGAGATGTACACGGGAGCGTCGATGATGCGAAGAAAGCCAAGGCTGTCGATGAAGAACACGGCGAACATCAGGATCACCAGGCCCCAGAAGGTGAAGCTCGAGGTCGCCACCGGGGTCGGGTAGCAGAAGCGACCCCTTCCGAATCTCTCGTGTTGCCGGGCGAGGCGATCCACCAGATGAGTTGGTCGGAACGAGACGACCCCCAGGAGCACCGCTGCCGGAACCATCACGACTCCCATCAGCGGGGCGAAATCCTCCACCCGCCACTGGAGCGGGTAGAGGGCGGCGACGAAGAAGGCCAACCCTGCCACCACAGCGGCGATGGCGCCACGATGGCGGACCGGGATGAAGTCGCTCATCAGGCTGAACGATGCCGGAATTCCAACTCCAATGGCCACGGAGGCCACGCCGATCCAGGCCAGGAACGCGCCTTCACTTTGCACCCGGACGGCCGTCAAGGTGAGAACGGTCTGTGTGGCGACGACACCAAACAACGCCCTCAGCTTGATCCGCAGATGGGAGCTCCATCCCTTCCGATCCATCACCCAACCCGACACCGCCGCCACCACGAAGGCCGCCAGGGCGAAGGCGGCCATTGCTGCCGAGACGGCCCCTTTGCTCATCTCCACCCGGCGAACGCCGATGTCGATCATTCCGAGCTGAACGAACGTCAGGTTGTAGTAGTACCCCGCCGACAGAAGTGTCACGTAGACGCAGTAGCCGACGATCAGCACACTTCGATCCCGCAGCCGGTGGCCGGTCGAGGCAACGACGTTCTTCAGCGTCGACATGATGTTTGGATCATTCCGGCTCCCGTTCGCCTCTCGCAGCGCCTGTCAGTCGGACGAATCGTCCTCGGGCAGGAGGAAGTAGGCGAAGAACGCAAAGAACAAAGCGAACGAGAAGTACACAGGGCCCTCGAATCCCCTGAAGGCCATGAACCCCAGGAAGCCGAGGAATCCGAGTGACCGCCTACCCGACATTGCTCACCTCCACAGCCGCGCCCGACAGGTGTGGCCGCCCGTCGGCGTCTACCCGCCTCCTGGTCGATTCCCGGTGGAGGTCGGTCAAAGGGTCCATGGGACTTCCTGCTTGGGGCCGTGCGCCAGGCCCCGGTAGACGAAGCCCGCCATCACCAATCCGATCAGGGCGAACAGGCTGAAGGCGGCCGTGTTGGCAACGCTGGCGCCGGGGTCACCCTCGGCCTGCATGACGATTGCCATTCCCGCCACAGAGGACCCCAGGAGGGCGATCCAGCCCGCGGCGGCATACCGGGCCCTTGTGGCCCAGTGTCGGCCCCGCAGAGAGCCGACTCCGACAGCCACGAGGGCCGGAACGACCACACCCAGATCCATGAACTTGACCAGCCAGAACAGGGTCGGATCGGCCAGGTACTCCGAACCGCTGGGCTGGGCCGACCAGGCGTCGACAAGCCCGGGGAGATGGAGGCCGGCGGTCAGAAACAGGGCGATCACCATGGCGAACCAACCGAATACCCGACTCACGGTCTCGGCCGGATCCGGCAGGACCCGGTCGGCCGTCGAGCGCCAGGCGGCGATGGCGATGGCGGCCGCCAGCACGAACAGGCCCACGAAAAGAGGAAAGAATCGCTCGCTGTTGCCGGGATAGCGGAGGAATTCTCCACCCACGGCGAGCTGAAGGTACATGTAGAGGGCATAGAACGCCGGGCCCAGCGCCAGGACCGGCCCCGCCCGGTGGCGGCACCAAACCAGGAAAGCGGCGATCAGGCTGACGGGAGCCACCAGAAACAGCCCGGCCACGTCGCCTCCGGCCACCTGGTTGATCGCTCCCTCCGAGGCGTGATAGCCGATCACGCCGAGCACGAGCGGCCCCAGGACCGACACCGTCGCGGCACCTGCGCCCAGCACGGCAAGGGCGACGGCCAGTCCTTTCCCTCCGGTCGTCGGTGAGTGCTGGGTCGGGGTGGGTCGGGGCGATTGTCTGATTTGCGTCTGAGTCATTTGGAAATCCTCCATCACGCGCCTCGTCCCACCAATACCGTGATTCGGGCCGGCAGCACAGAGACGAAGGTCCCCATCGCATCGTCCCGAAGTCCCTCTCGCACGCCTGACCTGTCCCGTATCTGTGGCGGGCGCACCCCGGGCGGCGGGAATCGCGGTGGACGCCATCAGCGAGGGGGCGGACGGGACCCGATCCGCGTCGTGATGCTGGTCTCGGGGGTACTGGTGACCGTGGCGGCCGTTGCCATGAGCAGGATAAGGAGTGGACCCGGTGCCGAAGCGGATGAGGGAGGGAAAAGCGGAAGACCCGACCGGTGCCCGTCGGAATAGCCTCCGACCGGCCGGGTCCCTTCCTGCTCGGATGCTCCCCAGCGCCCGATGCCTGATGCACACTCAACTCGCCAACGGGCAAGGTTCCAGAGCCAAATCCGGGACGCTCCACATGACTAGGTCCGCCAGAGTGCCGCTAGCCGTCCGCAGACTCTCCATCTGACCTCCCGCCGGCCACCACATAGCGCATGGAAGGAGCCGAAGTCGCCCGAGCAAGTCGCCTCGGACCAGCGAACATGGGAAGGCCGATCGATGAGCATCAAGTTCCTCAGCCCCGAATACATGACCGAGGCGATCCGCTCGCTGAACGCCGACGAAGAACTCCGCTCCTCGGTGGGCGACCTCGCGCTTGCCATACAGCTGGTGGTGACAGACCCTTCCGATCAGGACGATTTCTCCTGCTTCATCCGAATCGAGAACGGCGGGATCGAGATGCGTCAGGCGCCGTTCCGGTTTCGGGGAGCAGGGTGACGATCAGGACTGCGGGCAACCTCGATCGATCGACGCGCCTCCGCGGCCACGCTGGCGAAGCGACCGGTCTGTTCAACCAGGTCGCCATCGGGCCAGAGGATGAAACCGTCGATGCCATGTTCTAGCGCCAGGCCGGTCAGCTCCTCCACCCATTGGTCTGGCGGGCCTTGCAGGAAGCCCCTGCTCTCCCCCTCGGTGACAACACCGTTGACGTTGGCCAGCCGGCGGATGTCGCGAGGTTGTCTTCCGGCAGCGAGGGCGGCCCGGTCGATCACCTCCTGTTTGGCGTCCAGATCCTCGACCGACATGCGAGGAATCGACGGGATCCACCCGTCGGCCCTCTCCCCCAGCAGCCGCAGTGCCTTCGGACCGTAAACGCCGAGCCAGATCGCGATCTCGTGTGCCGGGGCCGGACCCGGTTTGACCCCGCTGAGGCGGTAATGCTCTCCCTCGTAACGTACCGAGCGCTGGTCGCTCCACATGAGACGGATCACATCCATCGCCTCCCGCAGCGCCCCGAGTGCCTGGGCCGGTGTCCGCCTAGGCCCGCCCAAGGCTTCGATCGCCTCCCAGAACCCACCGGCTCCCAGTCCAAGCTCGAAGCGCCCGTTGCTCATCAGGTCGATCGACACGGCCGCTTTGGCCAGGACGGCGGGTGGGCGGAGCGGGAGGCAGGCAACGTCGGGGAAGACGGTGACGTGTTGGGTGCGAGCGGCCACACCGGACAACAGGGAGAGCGTGTCGAGGAAGCGCCGCTGGTAGGGGTGGTCCTGCACTCCGATCAGATCGAGTCCTTCCCGGTCGGCCACGTCCACGGCCTGCCAGATCTGGTCGAGGTCCGCCGCGTTGGGAGTCGGGAAGATCCCGAAAGCGACCGGTCGTCCGTAGTCGGTCATATGGCCAGGCTAAGACGCTGGTAGGCGGGGCCTCGACGTTTGGTCAGAGCGGGTGGGATTCTCCCAGGGGCGGTCCCGTGACGTCCATCCACGAGCGCTCGGCGATCTGGCCGTATCGCTCCGGATCCACAGGGCCCGCCGGGAGCAGGGCATGCTCCTCGAAGAAACGCTCCATGCCCGAGGGAGTGAACATGACCAGGATCCGTGACGGACGATCCTCCAGGTTCTGAAAGCAGTGGGACGTACCTCTGGGCACGAACGCGAACGATCCGGGCTCGGCCAAGAGGATGCGGCCGTCGGCGATGAACCTGAAACGGCCATCGAGCAGATACCACATCTCGTCCTCGCGCCGGTGGCTGTGCTCCGGTGGTCCCTGGTGGGGCCCGATCGTCACCTCCAACATGGTGAAGGAACCGTTGGTCGTTTCGGTGCGGGCCTTGATCCTCGCCGGCCCACCGGCCGGGCCTTCCACGACCTGGCCCGCCCCATCCGGAACCACGAAAGCTTGAATCGGCTCTCCCATCGCACCTCACTCGACTCGACCCTCGTCTGAAGGAACCGGAATCATATCCGTCCCGACCAGATGACCCGGCGCTGCCCCCTTGGACGTCGGCGGCTGATCGAACCGGAAGAACAGCGTGACTACCCGGCTCCCAGGACGGCCCGCATTGCCTCCTCAGCGGCCTGAAGCCTGCAACCGGCCAGAGTCTGGAACATTTCACCGACGATCACGTCGTCGCCTTCGAGGCGGAAGCGTTCGACACCAAAGCCCGCCGCTCGAGGCCGGGCGCGTCCATCGAGGCTGTCTTAGACTCGGTCCATTACACCGCCAACGTCGATCTTCTGGAGCTGACTTGTACCGACAAGAGCTGGAAACGATGGATGCGACGGCTCGACGGGAGGTGCAATCCGGGCGCCTGAGTCAGCTGGTCGACCGGCTCCGCCACCTCGATGCCCCCTATTGGGCGGAGAAGCTAGGCGACCATCCCGGTATCTCGTCGGTAGACGAGCTGGAGTCGCTTCCCTTCACCGAGAAGGGCGAATTCCGCGACACCTATCCATACGACATGCTGACCGTGCCGTTGGAGGACGTGGTCCGGATCCATGCCTCGTCGGGGACATCGGGCAAGCCGACGATCGTCGCCTACACCGCCCACGACGTGGCCCTGTTCTCCGAGGTGGTGGCACGGTGCCTCTCCGCGGCCGGCGCCTCGTCCGAAGACGTGATCCAGATCTCCTACGGATACGGCCTGTTCACCGGTGGCCTGGGCCTGCACTACGGGGCCGAGGAGCTGGGGGCTACGGCCGTTCCCGCTTCCGGAGGCAACCCTGGGTTCCAGGTCAACCTGATGGCCGACGCCGGCGTGACCGGCCTCGCCTGCACTCCCTCATTCGCGCTCGTCCTGGCCGAGCGAGCCGAGGCCATGGGGATCTGGGGCGACATCGGGGTGCGCTGGGGAATCCATGGTGCCGAGCCTTGGTCGGAGAGCCTGCGGGAGAAGATCGAGGACGCCTGGGGAGGGAACTACGACGCGATCGACATCTACGGGCTGTCGGAGGTCATCGGTCCCGGGGTGGGTGGAGAGTGCCGGGAGAACAAGGGCGGCCTGCACATCCCCGACGACCACTTCCTGCCCGAGATCGTCGACCCCGAGACCGGCGAGTCGGTGGAGGAGGGAGAGCGAGGCGAGCTGGTCCTCACCAGCCTCACCAAGCAAGCCCAACCCGTGATCCGATACCGCACCCGCGACATAACCCGGTTCCTGCCCGGGCCTTGCAGCTGCGGCCGCACCACGCGGAGAATCGCCCGAATCGAGGGGCGGGCCGACGACATGTTGATCATCCGGGGCATCAACGTCTACCCGCGCACCATCGAGGAGATCCTGATGGGCGACCCGCAGGTGGGTCCCAACTACGCCATCATCGTCGACCGAAGAGGCCGCCAGGCCGAGGTGGAGGCAAGGGTGGAGATCGCCGAAGAACACCTGGCGGACCAGCGTGAGATCGTGGCCGGCCGTCTACGCAGCCGTCTGACCGAGACCGTCCGTCTGCGAGTCGACGTCACCGTAGGGCTGCCCGGCAGCATCCCCAGGGCAGAATTGGGCAAGGCCAAGCGGGTGTTCGAGAAGACCGGCGACGAGGACCCCCTCACTCCTTAGAGGCGCGGGCGGGCCACTTTGGCTGGTTCGCACGACCCAACGAGTCGGGCTCTCCCCAGCCGATAGCCCTTGCATGCGGAAACACATCACCTCTCGGAGCGCCGTGACGAGGCGCTTGGTGAGCGAGGCGTGAGCGTGATCTCCTATGCCCTGCTGCTCTCTCTGATTGCCACGGTTGGGTTCGGCGCCATCATGACCCTCGGCCACCAAACGGCGACAGTTTCGAAGGCGTGCCGTCGGCGCTCGGCTCCGACACCGGGGAGAGTTCCACGACCACCACCCGCCCGATGACGCGTGAGGAGAAATGGCAAGCGGCCCAGGACGACTGGCGCAACGCCATCGACCAGGCCAACTCCGACTACTCCGACTACTCCGACTACTCCGACGCCATTGCAGCGGCCAAGAAGGTGGCCAAGAAGGAGTACCAGCATTCCCGCAGGAACCCCTGAGTCTCGCCGCCGGCCGGCTAGGGGACGATGACGAGCTTGCCGAGGGCGTGTCCCTCCCCCAGGTACCGCAGCGCATCGGCCGTCTTCTCCAGGGGGTAGGTGTTCTCGATCACCGCAGCGATCTCGCCCTCATCCAGCAGCCTTGCCACGAACTCCAGGTCGTCGATTCTGGCCCGGGCCGTGAACCAGGTGAAGCGCCGGCCGACGAACGACGACGCAACCTTGCGAGAGATCAGCCTGAAGAACGGGCCCGCCACGGGGTACTTGGGTCCGGTGATCGTCACGTTGATCCCTGTGGCGGTGAGCACTCGCCTGGTCTGTGACCAGGGTCGGTCGCCCACGTTGTCGAACAGGACGTCGTAGCCTCGCTCGGTCTGGACGAAGTCGTGCCTGGTGTAGTCGATGACCTCATCGGCGCCGATCGAGCGGACCATGTCCACCTTGGTGGTGCTGCACACGGCCGTGACCCGGGCTCCGAGGTGCTTGGCGATCTGCACGGCGAAGGTGCCCACGCCGCCCGAGGCTCCGTTGACCAAGACCCGCTGACCCTTCTCGACCCGGGCCACGTCCCGGAGACCTTCGAGTGCGGTCAGGCTCGCCAAGGGGGTCGCTGCTGCCTGCTCGAAGCCGACCCCGTCGGGCTTGATGACCAACCGTTCCTCCGGCACGGCGACGGATTCGGCGAAGCCGCCATGGCCGATAAAGCCGAACACCGGATCGCCGACCGAGAAGCGAGACACATCCGGGCCGACCGCCTCCACGGTGCCCGCCACGTCGGCACCGGGAATCTGGCTATTGGGCACGCGCAGGCCGGTCTGCAGACGGGCCAGAAGGGGATACCCGGTGGTCATGTGCCAGTCCCAGATGTTGAGCGAGGCAGCCCGGACCTCGACGAGAACCTGTCCCACGCCCGGCTCAGGGCGATCCACCTCACTCAGTTCGAGAACCTCGGGGGTCCCATAGCGCTCCTGGACGACGGCCCGCATCTTCTTGTCCTTTCCTGCCTGGCGGTGATGAGCCTCCGTTTCGTACAGCGTAAGGCTCGGTGCCAACATACTCCATACAGCGTAAGGCTGTCAAGTGGAGCTGGTTCCGGGAACTGCGCTCTCAGCCGCCCAGGGAGTCGAGGAGTCCCACGATCCAGGCAAAGTCCAGCTCGGCCGCCTTGGCCCGCACTATCTCGTGCTCCCGATCCGCCGGTTCCCCCAGGGCACGCAGGGCCTCGATCCGCCGGGCATCGCAATAGGCTCGCCAGTACTCCCAGATCGTCATGCGGCGTGCCCGTGCCCAGGCGTCGGGGTCCGGTTGGGTGAGCCGAGTCAGCTCTGCCTCGGCACAGGCCAGGTAGCCCTGGGGGGTGCCGAGCTGAACCGAGGCACCCATGTTCAGGGGGTGGGCTTCGAGGGTGGCGCGGATCTGCTCGACCGCCGCCGCGGCTTCGGGGGCGTGCCCGGCATCGACCTCGGCCTGGACGAGCGCTCGCATGGTGCCCAGCGTCATCGACTCCTCATCGGCCCGGAGACGGAAGGCGAGGTGCTGGTCGACCATGCGGCGGGTCCCCTCCAGGTCCCCCAGCAGACATGTGGCCTCGGCCCAGCTCGGAAACAGATCGTGGTGCCATCTGCCCGGCGGTCCAAGCGCCACCACCTTCTCGAAAGCATCGACCGCCTGGTCGTTCCTGCCTCGCATCCAGTGCATGACTCCGGTGGTAACGAGGACACCCATCCTCTGATACTCCCCACCCCCTTCCATCCCCTCGAGAGCGCCCTCCACCAGAGCCCAGTCGGCCCGACGAATGCCGAGCCATTCAAAGCCCCAGGCGAGCGAATCACCGGCCTCGACCATCTCCAGAAGGCGATCCTCGACCTGGCGGGTTCTATCACCTCCGTCTTCGGAATCCCTGGCCATGGTGGCCAGTAGGTACACCTCAGACACCCGGAGCTCCAGACTGGGCACGCCGGCCTCCCGGGCAGCCTCGATCGCAGCCATGGCCGGCGCGAGAACGGCCTCGGGCCCGGCCCCGGCCCAGACCTGGGCCCAACCCATGGCGTAGTGGGCCAGGGCACGGACCGAGGACGGCCCACCCTCACTGCGACGGATCCCGCGGCCGGCCATCTCCACCCCCACGGCGGGGTCGAGCATGAGCCCGAACCCGTTGGAGATCATGGCCAGGAGCCGGACGGCGGCGACGGCGTCGAAGCTTTCGTCGACTGCGTCGGCCGCCTCGTGCAGCGTGGCCGTCGCCTCAGCCGGCCGACCAATCTCCGCTTCGGCACGCCCTCGCAGGCAGAGAAGGTGAGCCCGCACAGTGGGCGTCATGGCCCGATGGGTGAGGGCGGTCTCGGCGGCTGCCAGGACGGCGGTCGGGTCACCCAGCCCGTAGAAGCGATACGAGGCCAGGGCCTGGGCAAGCGGCACGGCGATCTCGTCCTGGCCGTTGCTCCAATCCAGCGCCACCACCAGGTTGTCTTCCTCGGCTCCGGTCCGGGTCAGGTCGTCGTCACGGTCGTCACCGAAGTGGTCCAGACGGGACGCCCATTCGGCGAACCAGGCCGCATGCCGGTCCTTCCACTCTCCCAACTCGCCCCGATCGATGAGCTTGCGCATGGCGAATTGCCGCAGCGTCTCCAAGAGCCCGAACCGGGATGTGCCAGCGCCCGTGTGGGCCTGCACCATCGACTTCTCCACCAGAGCCGAGAGCAGGTCTAGAACGTCCAGGGCATCGATCGGGCCACCGGCACAGATGCCTTCTACCGCTTCCAGGGAGAACCCGCCCCGGAAGACCGAAAGGCGCTCGAACAGCAGTCGTTCCTCCTGGCCCAGGAGCTGGTAGCTCCAGTCCACCGCCGCCTCCAGGGTCTGTTGTCGGGGCAGCGCTGCCCGGCTTCCCCCGGTCAGGAGCCGGAACCGATCCCCGAGCCGATCAGCGATCTGTTCCAGGTCGAGGACGCGCGCCCTGCTGGCCGCCAACTCGATGGCGAGCGGGACTCCGTCCAACAGGCGGCAGATCCTCTCGATATGAGGACGCGTCTCGTGGTTCAGCTCGAGATCGGGCGCCACCGCGTTGGCCCGCTCCATGAAGAGGAGGACCGCCTCGGGCTCGTAGCCGTCGGCCGTGACTTCAAGCGAGGGGATCTGCCATATCCACTCCCCCGCCAAACCCAGCCCCTCTCTGCTCGAAGCGAGCACCACGACCCGTTCGGCCTTGGCGAGCACTTCGCCGATCACCTTGGCTGCCTGGTCCAAGACGTGTTCGCAGTTGTCGACCACCAGCAACATCTGGAGATGTCTGATCCGTTCGACGATCCGCTCGGTCACGTCGACGGGAGCACCCTCTTCGAATCTGATCCCCAACGCCGACGCAAACGCAGCAGGGACCGCCTCGAAGTCGCTGACCGGCGCCAGTTCGACGAAACGGGCCCCGTTGACAAAGACCGACGCCATCTCCGCGGCAACCTGGAGACTGAGACGGGTCTTGCCGGCCCCGCCCACGCCGGTGATCGTCACCAGTCGGTGTTGCTCGACCAGCTTCCGAACCTCGAGGAGCTGCGCCTCACGACCGATGAAGCTGGTGAGCTGAAGAGGCAGGTTGTGGTCGACGCCCTCCAGGGTGCGGAGTGGGGGAAATGCCTCGGCGAGGCCTCCCCCGGCCAGCTGGTGCAGGTGCTGGGCGAGCTCGAGATCCTTCAATTGGTGAGTCCCGAGATCGATCAGCCGAAAACCGTCCGGAAGCGGCGCCAGCAATGAAGCGGTGGCGGTGGAGACGAGGACCTGTCCTCCATGACCGGCATCGGCGATCCGGGCCGCCGAGCTAACCGCCAACCCGTAGTAGTCCCCGTTGCGCTCGACCGCGTGCCCGGTGTGGATGCCGATCCGCACCCGAAGCGGCTCACCCGGCCAGCCGGCTTGGTCGAGAGAGCGCTGGATCCGGGCCGCAGCCCGGACCGCGTCCGCCGGGTCGCCGAACACGGCCAGCACTCCGTCACCGGTGTGTTTCACGGCGTGCCCGGAGGCCTCCTCGATGGCGAGGCGAGTCCGCTCATCGTGCAGCTCCAGAGCCTGGTCCATGGCCGGATCCTCCGCCCACCGTCGCGTGCTGCTCTCGATGTCGGAGATCAGGAAAGTAACCATGCCGGAAGGCAGCTCAGCCATGCGCCTTACCGTAGATCGTCATCCGGTGGCGAAGTTCCGTGGCCTGCGGCTTGGCTACAGAAACGTCCGGCCCTCAGGAGTCGGACTCGACGAGCTCGGCGAGCCTGTCCAGCGACATGCTCCAACCCAGCTCGTTGTCGGCGGGAGACAACCCAGGGGGCAGGTGGTCGTGAACCCCGATGAGAGCCGTGCCGCCGTCGCCGGCGTCGACCAGCGTGTCGGTGATGGTCATCTCGCCCTGCAACGAAGGGTCGTCGGTCGCGAACTCGACGACCTGGACAACCTCGCTGCACGGCACGAGCGCGGTGAAGCGCCCATGGAACGAATCGATCTGGGCGTTGGTCTTCCCGTCGGTGGTCGCCACGTCGTAGGTGAGCGAGATGCGGAAAGTCTGATGCCGCTTCCGCCCAGGGTCAGGTGACACTGGGGGCGGTTATCGAGATAATCCTGGTGATTTCGGTGTTTGGCATCGCGGTGATGTTCTTCCCGATCCTCAAGAGACAGAACGAGGGCACAAATCCTCTGGCAGCCAGTGCGTGTACTCGCGACTGTTCAGTGCTGAAAGGAGTGACATGATGTTCACACAAGAGATTGTGGCCGCAGCGCTGGGGACGATCGGAGTCGACATCGAGGACGAGGACTTCGAGATCGCCGACGTTCTACGAGGTATGAAGGTCGAGCTGGAGCACGGGACCCGGTTCCCCGATCTGGATGTCACAGGAGACGATCCCGTGATCACCGCCAAGATCGCTCTCGCCCATCTAAGGGAATTCCCTGATTACTACGACAGGCTCGATGCCATGGAACGCGAAGCAGACGCGGCCTGGTCGGTTCTACGCGACGAGACCCCCGGGATCGTCTGAGAGGCACGACTCCAACTTCCGATCTGGGAAAGCAACCCGATCGGTTGGCCGGGCGGAAACCTGGAGTTGATGTCCTCTTAACACGCCTTCACTATTTTGGGCAGTGACCGGGGATCTTGCTTCCTCTTCTCACCCGGTCCTGCGAGCCGCTCATCAGGTCTTCTTCCTCCTCCGGAACTGATGGGCGGTTCCGCTCGTCTGGGGGATTAGCGTGTCAACTGCGGGACCCCCGCCTAGGCGCGCAGCGGCGGGAAGTCCTCTTCGAGACCGGGAGCAACGATCTGGAAGAGCTCCATCTCCTCGGGCAACCCGCGCAGGGCATACACGCCGGGAGACCTGAATTTCGTCTGGATCGGCGTGTGTTCGGCTGTTTGTTGGCGAACGATCGCCGAAGCCACCACCTGGCCACCGTGGCCGGAGAAACAGACCCGGGAGGCGGCATTGACGTCCAGTCCCACATACCCGGTCTCAGTTCGAGCCGGTGTGCCGCAATGCAGCCCGATCCGGACCCGCGCCGGCGCCGGCCACGCTTCTGTCGCCATGCCCCGCTGTACGGCGATGGCCGCCTGCACGGCCTCCGGAGCGGTCGAGAAGACGGCGAAGAACTCGTCACCGCGGGCATCCACCTCGTAGCCGCCGGCAGCATCGACCGCGCTCCTGATCAAGTCCCACAGCCCTTACAGCAGGCCGGGATAGCCACGGCCGAGGCGATCGGCCAGACCGGTCGATCCCTCGATGTCCACCATCATGAACGTGACCGGCCCGGTGGGGAGATCAGACCGCTGTCCCGAGCGCGCCTCCCTCATCTGGGCGGCCACGAACCCGACCGGTGCTATCCCGAATCCGACCGCGGCCTTCAACAGTCTGCGAAAGGCATGCTCGCGGGCTTCCTGGCTCTCGAAGCGCACCTGGCTGAATCGGGCCAGGGCGTTTCGAACGTGAGCTTCGTCGTGAATCGGCAAACGCCGCTTCCCCGTCGAATCCACATACGCGAAGGAGCGGTCGGGGAGTTTCGCCCTCTGTTCCGCACTGAGCTTCGCCACGAACGGAATCCTACGGCGCGGCCGGCTGGGCCGTCCCGGCCACGAATCCCGCTCGTCGGGCTCCTTCCGCCGGTGCCGACTCCCTCATGGATCTTGGGTTTGACAACCAATATACGAAACGATACGGTTTAGTTTCGTTATTCAGCCGTAGAGAAGGAATGTAAGTGGACGCCGAAACCATCTACAGACGGAGATGGGCCACGCTGGGAGTGCTCTCCCTCAGCCTGGTCATCATCGGCCTGGACAACACCATCCTCAACGTGGCCCTGCCCACCCTGGTCCGCGACCTGGATGCCTCGGCCAGCCAGTTGCAGTGGATGGTCGATGCCTACGTTCTCGTGTTCGCCGGGCTGTTGCTGACCATGGGGGCAATCGGTGATCGCTTCGGGCGCAAGCTGGGTTTGAACCTGGGCTTGCTGATATTCGGAGGCGCCTCCGTCGCCGCCGCCTACGCCGGCTCGGCCGACATGCTCATCGCCGCCCGGGCCGTCATGGGAATCGGCGGCGCCCTGATAATGCCGTCGACCCTGTCGGTCATCACCAACGTCTTCGAGGGCGTCGAGCGGGGTCGGGCGATCGCCGCCTGGGCCGCCGTGGCCGGCCTGGGGATCATCATCGGCCCTGTGCTGGGCGGATGGTTGCTGGAGAACTTCTGGTGGGGCTCGGTGTTCTTGATCAACGTGTTCATCGTGATCGTGGCCCTGGTTCTCGGCTTCTTCCTTGTTCCCGAGTCCAAGGATCCAGCCGCCACTCCCCTCGATCCGGTCGGCGCCGGGCTCTCCATCGCCGGGCTGGCGACATTGGTCTACGCCATCATCGAGGCACCCTCTCGGGGCTGGAGCGACGCTCTCGTGGTGGGCGGCTTCATTCTGGCCGTGGTCCTGGTGACCCTGTTCCTGTGGTGGGAGACGCGGGTCGCGCATCCCATGCTGCGCCTCGAGTTCTTCGAGAATCCCAGGTTCAGTGCGGCCAGCGTCGCCATCACCCTGGTGTTCTTCGCCATGTTCGGCACCATCTTCTTGCTCACCCAATACCTGCAGTTCGTCCTCGGGTTCACGCCACTTCAGGCCGGGTTCCGGGTCATGCCGGTGGCCACCATGGTCGTGGCCGCCCCGCTGTCGGCCCGGTTCACGGAGCTGTTCGGCACCAAGCGGGTGGTGGCGTCGGGGCTGACCATCGTGGCCGTGGCGATGGCGATCATGGCCCTGATCAGCGTCGACTCCGGCTATACGCACCTCGCCATCGCCATCGCCGTTCTGGGGGCGGGGATGGGAACCGCCATGGCGCCGGCCACCGATTCGATCATGGGATCGCTTCCCCTGGCCAAGGCGGGAGTCGGCTCGGCCATGAACGACACCACCCGACAGGTGGGCGGCGCACTCGGCGTGGCCATCCTGGGTAGCGTGCTCGCATCGTCCTACTCCTCGGCCATGGCGCCGGCAGTGGCATTGCTGCCCCCACAGGCTGCGGCCGTTGCCTCCGACTCGATCGGAGGAGCCGTGGCGGTGGCGGGGCAAATGGGCGCCTCCGGAAGCCCGCTGCTGTCGGCCGCCTTCTCCTCTTTCATCCAGGGAATGGATTCAGCGATATGGCTGGCGGCCGGGGTCGCCCTGGCCGGAGCGATTCTCACCTGGATATTCCTGCCGGCTCGCCCCCGCCAGGAGCCGGGCACCCACCCTCTGGCCGACACCGGAGAGGCCCAGACATCAATGCCATGAGCAAGCGTGGACGTGGCCCCGGTCGCCCCCGCGACAGCTCGCTGGATTCGACAGTGCTCGAATCGGTGCTCCACGCCATCGAGGATCACGGACTGAGCGGGCTCAACATGGATGACGTCGCCAACCGGGCCGGCGTGAGCAAGGCCACCATCTACCGGCGCTGGGACTCCAAGGAAGACCTCGTGGTAGGGGCCATCGCCTGCCTGGCCGACTCGGTTGTCCTCGACGTGACCGATGACACAAGGCACGATCTGGTCGCCCTGGTCACACTGATGGGATCGTTCATGCATGAGATGCCGGGCGGATCCGTGTTCCCGTGGCTGGTCGGTGAAGTCGCCGCCGGCTCCGAGCTAGGCAAGCGCTACCTCGAAGATGTCATCGCCCCACGACGGGCCGTGGTTGCTCAGGTAATCGGCGAGGGGGTCGATCGCGGCGACCTCCGCCCCGACCTCGACGTAGAGCTGGCGGTGGACATGCTGCTGGGCCCGGTTCTGGTCCGGACCCTGATCGGAAGATCATCGGGAAGCGAACCATGGGCCGAAGAGCTGGTGGATGGGCTCCTGATGGGCTGGGCACCCTCGGTGGCGTCCTAGGAGCCCGGCCACACCTCACGCAAAAGGTCTTCCATTCGCCCCCGCGACGATGTAGATTCTGCCGCCGAGGGGAAGTGGGAAGGGGACAGGACGGGTCGTCCCTCGGCGACGCTCAGGCGTCAGACAGGGACGACCTTTCCCCGTGAGTTGGGGGCTCTCTAGGGTCCACACACAGCATGTCCGATCCGTGGCCCACCGCTCCGCGGAGGCAGGCAGTCGTGTGCGCAAGCGGAGACCACTCCCCCGCTCACCATGTACCGATATGCGCGGCTGCCGTCACTCATGTGGGGAGCGCCGAGGATGGGCCAACGTGCCGTAACGGAGCCGTAACGGCACGTTGTCGATAATCCTCATGTGAGTCGAAGAGGGCCGTGAGCTCCATGCGCCGGGTGATTCTGTGGGTGTGGGTTGGCGTGGTCGGCGTCGGAGGTCTTCTTGTCTTGTCCGTCGCGCTCGAGCAGTCGGGGTCGGCCGTTCGGGCTGGCGGGATCGCGCTTGGGTTCTGGTTTCCGGTGGCGTCGACCGTTTTGGGAACTCTCATAGCCCTTCGGCAACCTGGGAACAGAATTGCCTGGCTCCTGATTGGGATCGGGTTCGGAGTCCTCAGCGAACTCTTTCTCCAACTCTTCTTGGGAGCCCAGCCCGCGTCACCGTCGACGCTCGATCTCATCGCGATCGTGCTTGTACATATCTCTCTGCCTTCTGCTATCTACCTGGCGTTTCTCGTACCGTTGATGTTCCCCACCGGTCGCTTCCTTTCGCAACGGCAGGCCTTGGTGGCATGGCCAGGAACGATCATGCTGTCAACGCAACTCCTGGTCACCAGCTTCACGAAGGAGATCGGACCGCCCTTCCCGCCTGAGGAGCAGGCATGGACGGTCGCTAACCCTGTGGGATTCCTCCCCACTACAGCGCTGGACATCACCATCGCCATGACGATTGTTGTGCTGGTTCTAACGGCAGTCGGGGGTGTCTTCTCGCTTGTCGCGAGATACCGCCAGTCGTCGGCTGTAGCGAGGGCACAGATCAGGTGGATGCTCTTCTCGACGTCGATCGTTGGTGTAGTTCTTCTCCTCGTCGCCATTACCAACGCCTCAAAGAGTGCGGTGGGAGCACTTCTTCTACTGGTTGCGTTTGTGAGCGTGCCGGTATCCATCACTGTGGCGATCACTCGCTATCGGCTATTCGAGATCGATCGGATCATCTCGCGGACTATCAGCTACGCGGTGGTCGTTGCTGTCCTGGGAGCAACGTTCTTCGGGCTAGTCGCGTTGGTTGCGGTTTTCCTTCCGGCTCAAGACTCCTTGGCTGTAGCTGGTTCAACGCTCGCAGTAGCAGTTCTCCTCAACCCGCTGCGGAAACGGGTCCAGAATACCGTCGACCGACGATTCAACCGGTCCGCCTACCAAGTCGAAATCATCATCGAATCGTTCTCATCCCGAGTGGGCGAGTCCCTGACCACGACACAGGTCATCGAGGAGTGGCAACAGACGGTCAACGAGTCCCTTCGGCCGGGGACCAGCAGTATCTGGATCAACGAGGGGAGCTCGGATGGACCCAAGTGATCCGGCATACTTGGGTCAGAAGGGCTACGGGCCGGTGCTTCTCGCTGTCTACGACTGGTGGGTGCTCGGCTTCATGGCCCAGGTGGTGTTGCGATCACCCACGCCTTTGTTAGTCGAGCGATATCGACCCCTGTTTGGTGAGCGCCATCTCGACATCGGACCCGGGTCTGGGTACTTCATCGATGTCGCCGCACCGAGCGGCATGGAGTTGACGTTGCTGGACCCGAACCGACATGTGCTCGCCCACTGTGCGAAACGGCTGTCGAGGTTCTCCCCAACCCTGGTCGAGGCCGACGTTCTGAAACCGCTCCCGGTTCGCGGTCCGTTCGACTCCGTCGCCCTGAGCGCCGTGCTGCACTGCTTGCCGGGTCCGATGGAAGCGAAAGAGACAGCAATCAGGAATGCCGCATCCGTCCTCGACCCTGAAGGTGTCTTGTTCGGTGCAACGGTGCTCGGAATCGAAGAGCATCACTCCGCGCCCGCCCGCGCGTTCCTGAAAGCTGCCAACAGACTGGGTGGTTTCGACAACCTCAACGACACCCGTGACGGTCTCGAGGACATCCTGTCGGCATCGTTCGTCGACGTCGAAATCGAGGTTGTGGGATCACTGGCCCTCTTCGCCGCGCGGAACTCCCCCCGCACATAACCCGAAATGCGCACATTTGGTGAGCAGCCTCCTGGCCAAAGGGACGCTGCTCATGGACCACGGTCGAGTCGAGCACCAGTGGTGAGTTCCTCGACGATCACGTCAGTCGCCTCCAAGCCGTCGAAACGACATCAACTCCGGTGATTTCGCGATCAACACGATGCCCCAACACCCACCGACGCCGCCTCCGCCCTGAATCTCGCACAGCCCTCACTTGCGTTCGGGTTCTCAAGAGGACGTTTCGGCCCGACCCGATCAAGCCCGAACAGCCAGACACGGCCCTCGCAAGAGAGCCAGATTTCCGCCGGTCTACGGCAAGCTCAGGCCGTCACCGACGTCAGCCGGCTGACGCTGGCCATTAGTCCTTCGATTCTCACCGGGACTCCAGTCCCAGCCAACTGGCGCATTCTGTCGAGCACAGCCTCAGTGGGAGTTCCCAGGACCGTGATCTCCATCTTGGAGAAGTCGAGAGTGTCTGACGATGACTCAATATGGCGGGCCGCAAGGTCCATATGACTCAGCATGGACTCCGGATTGGGGTGTACCTGGATCGTGGTGGCTTCAGTGCCCTCGTCGTTGACGAAGAAACCGAAGTAGAGGATCTGAGGCTGCGCTTCTCGTACCAGGTCGATCACTTGTGCGGCGCCCCGCCTGTACTCATCGGCTTTGCCCTCTTGGATGCCGTAGGTGTTTATGAAGATGAATGGCTCGGTCATTTGGTCTCCTCTCGTTGCTGGTGTCGTCGTGTCGGTACATCCAACTCTGCAATCTTGAGGAATGCCCCTAACGGGCCGCTAACGGATGGCCGGCTGGGCCAGGTTGGCCGACAGAGACGAGGCGCGAAAAAGTGGAAATTCGAATCCTCGGGCCCCTGCAGGTGAGGGGGTCCGACGGCCTTCTCACCGTTCCCGGCGGTCGGGCAGCTTCCCTGCTGGCGTTACTGGCCCTTCGCTCTCGGACGGTCATGTCCACCGACCGCCTGATTGAGGAGCTGTGGGGAGAGGCCCCACCGCCCACCGCCCGCACGAAGGTTCAGGGCCTGGTCTCCACCCTCCGCAAGCATCTCGGACGTGACCTGCTGAAGACGGATGCCACCGGCTATCTACTGGAGCTCGATCCGCTTCACGTCGACGCTCACCTCTTCCGCCAGCTGGTCGAAAGCTCTGTCCAGATGAGCGCAGAGGAGAAGGAGCGATCGCTCACTTCCGCCTTGGTGTTGTGGCGGGGAGATGCCCTGGAGGACTTCACTTATGAACCCTTCGCCCAGGACGAGATCCGCCGCCTGGAAGATCTGCGTCTCCAGGCGATGGAGGGCAGGATCGAAGCCCGCCTCATTCTGGGCCGTCACCACGAGGTGGTCCCGGAGCTACAGACCCTGGTCACCGCTCATCCGCTTCGGGAGCGACTAACCGCCTTGCTGATGACCGCCCTGTATCGAAGTAGCCGCCAAGCGGAGGCCCTTGCCGCCTACCGCAGCCTGGCCAACAACCTGGTCGAGAAGCTGGGGATTGATCCGGCCCCCGACCTTCAGAAGCTGGAGGCCGACATTCTTTCCCAGAACCCAAACTTGATGCTGGCGCCCGCGGAAACCGACGCCGTCTCCTCATCAGGTTGGCTACCCCAGCATCGCAGGCCGGTCACTGTGATCTTCATCAGTCTGGACGCTCCCTACGACGACCCCGAGCTGGGCCGCTCCGTCGTGTCTCAGGCCCGCAAACTGCTCGCGGCGACAATCGAACGCCACGGAGGTTCCGTGAAGGGTTTCCTGGGAGATACCACTGTGGCCGTCTTCGGGCTTCCAACCGCCCATGAGGATGACGCTTTGCGAGCTGCGCGGGCTGCCCTGGCGTTACGCACGAGCCTGACCGGCACAAGAAGCATCGGACACAGGATCGGGATCGACTCCGGGGAGGTGCTGGTAGGTGACACCGACGTCCAGCCCTCGGGGGCGGCTGTCTCAGTCGCCAACCGGCTCCACCAGCTGGCCAGCGTTGGCCAGATACTGATTGGCGGGACTACCCGCCGGACTCTGGGGGACGGGGCAGTCACCCGGCCGACCTCCGGCGAGGATGACTGGGGTCACGACCCCCCAGCGTGGGAGCTTGTCGATCTTGTCACACCCCGAGCGGAGGAGTCGGTCCTGGTAGGCCGAGACCACGAGCTCAGAGACCTGAGGCGCCTCTTGAACCAAGTCGCTCATGGGGGCACTCCGTTGACAGTCCAGGTAGTGGGCGAAGCGGGGGTGGGGAAGACGAGTCTGGTGCGCGAGTTCACACGCTCGGTCGCGCCCGGTGTCAGCACGCTGACCGGGCACTGCCCCGTATATGGCGAAGGGATCACCTTTTAGCCGCTCCGAGAGCTGGTCGAAGACGCCAGTCGTTTGGAGGGAGTCGACACGCTGGACCAATTCGCCGCTCGACTGCGAGTGTCGACTGCGGTTGTAGAGGAAGTGGCTGGGGCCGCCGGGCTGATCGACTACCAGGGCGATCCCCTCACGCTATTCAACGCCGGGGAGCGACTGCGGTGGGGTCTGAGCGTGGCGATACAAGTGGGAGAACGAGATCAAGTCGCCCAACTGGCCGCGGCGCTGTCACGGCTGGTCACTGCCGGCGGCGATCCCAGAGAAGGGCAACAGCTGGCTGAGCTAGCCCGCGAGTATGCACCGGCCGAGGGAGTGGCGGCCCAGGCTGGATGGAGGGCCGCCTCCGCCGCGGTGATGGCGAAGAGGGGCCGCCTGGTCCAGGTGGTGGAGCTACTCGAGGTCGCGAAAGACCTGACTACTCCATCTCTACCCAACCTACGAGCTGACCTCCTCTGCGACCTGGCCCGGGCGCTGACGGCCGATGGAGATGTGAAGCTGGCTCGAGCCGCGACGCAGGAGGCAACCACCCTTTACGAGCAGAAGGGCAACCTGGTAGGCCTGGCCCTAGCGAACTCCGTCAACATGCCCTGAGCCGTCTGTGAGAGTGGGCTTGACTTTCACTCTCCGATGACCGAATGAGGACGTACTCACACACCCGACATGCGGGACTAGCTACATAGAACAGGCCCAGCGGAAGCTGAGTATCCTCGAGGAACGGTGGGACGGCACGGCGCGCCATGGTCCGTACTCGCGGGATCTGAAGGCTCCCCGTTTCCCTCGAAGGGATGGATCGGGTCTGGCGGAGCGGACAAGCTACTGGCGCCCGAAACACGTCGGGCGTCGCGTTGACGACGGCACGCACGATGATCGGCCGCCGTGCCCGCATCTGGAGCGGCTTGCGCCACCCGCGTCCCCCACGCCCCTCGGCATGACGTCCGCGGTCTACGAACGCTCGTGCAACTGCCCGAGAGTGGCTACCGCCGCTCCCTCATCGAGCCCTGGGAGGTGCGGAGCCTTCGTCGAGACACCTCTACAGACCGGCCGCAGTCATGCCGATGCCGTTGTTGGCATGTGGAAGCAAGCGACCTACCCGACCGCCGCAGAGTTCGACGGACCGGACCTCGAGGGCGATTCCGAGCGTCTTTTCCGCGCCGCCTTCAATCACGCCTCGATCGGGATGGCCCTGGCCGCTGCCTCCGGGCACCTCATCACCACCAACCCGGCCTTCTGCGACATGCTGGGCTACGAGCGGCGATCGCTGGGTGGGCGACACTTCTCCGACATCACATACCCCGACGACCGGGCGGAGAGCGAAGAGAAGCTGCTCATGCTGGTCACGGGCGAGGTCGAGACCGTGCGCTGGGAGAAGCGCTACCTGCACAACGAGGGCCACCTCGTCTGGGCTCGTCTCAGCGTGGCACCCGTCAGGGATGCCCAGGGTGAGATCCTGTATCTCGTCTTCCAGATGGAAGACATCTCAGCCCGCAAGGCTGCCGAGGCTGCAGCTCGTACCAACGAGGAGCAATTCCTGCTCACCTTCGAATCGGCGGCGTCGGGAATGGCTCTGGTCGATCCCACCAACGGGCGCTTTCTTCGGGTGAACCAGGCGGGCTGCGCGATGCTCGGCTACGAGCCAGGGGAGTTGACGCAACTCACGATTCAGGATGTCACGGCTCCCGACGACCGCGTCCAGAGCTACGAACGGTTCCGCCAGGTGATCAACGGTGAGGTCCCCATGTCTCGCAGTGAGCTTCATTATGTGAGGAGTGATGGGTCCACGGCTCACAGCATCGTCTCCACTGCCCTGGTCCGGGACTCGGACGGAAGGCCATTGCACGTGGTCGCCAATGTGGTGGACATCTCCGAGCAGGTGGAAGCCCAGACCGAGCTCCAGCGTCTTGTCGCCTCCAAGGACGAGCTGATCGCTTCGGTGTCCCACGAGCTCCGCACTCCCCTGACGGCGGTGCTGGGATTCGCCCAGCTACTGCGGGGAGAGTTCGCCACCCTGTCCTCCGAAGAGCAGGTCGAGATCATCGAGTGCATCAGCGACCAGACCTCGGACCTCGCCAACATCGTCGAGGACCTACTGGTGGCGGCCCGGGCGGACGATGAGACTCTGAGCGTGGCGAAGGTCTCGGTGGACCTCCACGCCCAGGCGGCACAGGTACTCGAGTCCATGGCCAGGGACCCTGCCACCCGGGCCATCGGCTTCGCCGGACCGTCGGTGCGAGGCTCGGGGGATCCGGCCCGGGTTCGCCAGATCCTGCGGAACCTAATCACCAACGCCTCCCGCTACGGCGGAAACCACGTCGAGGTGATCACCTATGCCAAAGGGGACCGGGCCTGCGCGGCCGTGCGAGACGACGGAGAGGGAATCCCCGTATCGGAACGGGACCACATCTTCGAGCCCTTTCAACGCTCGCCCTATGGCCAAGCCCTCACCGCTTCCATCGGTCTTGGCCTGACCGTCTCCCGAAAGCTGGCCCACTTGATGGGAGGCGACCTCACGTACGACCATCAGGGCGGCAAGAGCATCTTCGAGTTCAGCCTTCCGGCCGGCCAGACCGAGGACCCCGCCTGACGCTCGGCCCCGTCCTCGGCCGCACCCGCTCCCGCCCGGCCCGCTCCGATTAGCGTGACGCCCATGAGCAAATCACTCCTGGTCGTCAGTGCTCATACCGCGGACTTCGTCTGGCGGGCCGGCGGGGCCATTGCCCTCTATTCGCAGCGGGGCCATCGGGTGACCGTGGTGTGCCTCTCGTATGGGGAACGCGGCGAATCGGCTCGTTACTGGCGGCAGGGAATGAGCCTGGAAGAGGTCAAGGCGGCACGCCACGAGGAGGCCTCGCAGGCGGCCGAGGTGCTGGGCGCCGAACTGCGAACCCTCGACGCCGGCGACTACCCGCTGGAGGCGACACGGGAGCTGCTGGACCGTCTCGCCGGCCTGTACCGCGAGATACGGCCCACCGTCGTCCTGACCCACAGCGCCGTCGACCTGTGGAACTTCGACCATGCCACCGCCCACGAGATGGCGATGCGGGCCAGGATCGTGGCCCAGGCACCCGGGTACCAGCCGGGGCAGGAGGTCATCGGCGCACCTCCCGTCTTCTTGTTCGAGCCCCATCAGAGCGAATACTGCGAGTTTCGTCCCGACGTGCTGTTGGATATCACCGAGGTGTGGGACAAGAAGCGGGCGGCGATGGAGTGCATCCAGGGCCAACAACACCTGTGGGACTACTACACCGACGTGGCCAAGCGGCGTGGCGTCCAGGCCAAGCGCAACTCGGGGCCCAACCTGGGCCTGACGACCGACGCGATGGGCGAGGCCTACCAACGGGTGTACCCCCAGGTCGCATCGGAGCTGGCCTGAGATGGGCAAAGGTGTCGTCGTCAGGAACATCGAGCGTGTCTCCCCCGACGTGATCGCCGGTCTGGCGGAGGCAGGAGTAGCCACCGTTCATGAGGCCCAGGGCCAGAAAGGCCTGCTCGACCCGGCCATCCGCCCCATCCAGAGCGGAGCGCGCATCGCAGGGTCGGCGGTGACGGTGGAGTCGGCCCCCGGCGACAACATCATGGTCCATGCCGCCATCGAAGTAGCCGGGGAGGGCGATGTGCTGGTGGTGGCCCTCACCTCAGGGGCGATCCACGGGATGATCGGCGAGCTCATGGCCACGTCGTTGCGGGCTCACGGATGTGTGGGGGCGGTGATCGATTCGGGGGTGCGGGATACGGCGGAGCTGGTCGAGATGGGGTTTCCGGTCTGGAGCCGGGCCATCTCCGCCCAGGGAACCGCCAAGGCGACAGCGGGCTCGGTCAACGTGCCCGTGGTGTGTGCGGGGGCCCGGGTCGAACCCGGTGATGTGGTGGTGGCCGACGACGACGGGGTGGTGATAGTCGAGCGGGAGCAAGCGGCCGACGTTCTGGCCAACGCACGCCGGCGCATAGAGAAGGAATCCGAGACCCGGGCCAGGCTGGAAGCCGGCGAGCTGGGGGTCGATTTCTACGGTCTGCGAGAGCGTCTGAAAGCGCTCGGGGTGACATACGTCAAGCGTCCCGATCATCTGAAGTCGTAGAGTCGGAGCGGGTTTTCGACCAGGATCGTGTTGAGGGTGGCCTCGTCGGGAGCGAAGTCGGCCAACCGGTCGGCCAGGTCCCCGTCGTCGGGTATTTGCCTCACATTGGGGTGGGGCCAGTCCGTCCCCCACAGCACCCGATCGGGTGCGGCACGACCCTTACCCCGCTCCAGGGCGTCGAGAAATGCCGAGTTGTCTGTGCCGTGGCACGAGGCCTGCACGGAGACCGGCCGGGACAGCCCCAGTCGCTGCTGAAGCGCCTCGAACTCCTCCAGGCCCGAGTCCGGGCGGGGTGTAGGTCCGGTTGGGCGAGAAGGGAAAGAGGTGGGCGGGACCGAAGATATGGCGGAGGGCGTCAAAGGCGCCGGGGGGCGGGATGAATCTGGTCGGGGGATTGGGACTCGCGGTTGGGGGGTGGAAGGGTCCGCTCGAGGCTCATCGCCGTCTCATGGGCGCGGGAAGACGAGACCGTCCATCAGTTTTCGGGCCGTCCTAATGACTCCTGCTCTCCTGATGTCGAATCCCCCGTCCTCGCCAACCATCTCGACGATCGTCTCGAACGAGCCTGACGGGTGCTCCAGAGAAATGACGTCCGAGTCGGCCGCACGCTCCAGCACCTCGGAGGCAGGGGAACCGGGAAGCAGGGCTGCCGTGGCGACGGACACCGCCCCCAGCACCCCTATCGCCTGATGGCAGCGATGCGGTATGAACGTCCGTGTGCACAGGTTCCCCTCTCCCGCGGGCGGGGCCACCATCGTCATCTTCGGCACCGTGGTGTTGGCCACGTCGCCCAGGCCCATAAGCGGCCCGGCCTCGAGGCGAACCTTCTCCAGGACGGCCCTCAGGTCGTCGTTGTGCTCCAGGTCCCGGCAGGACTCGTAGCCGCTGACACCCACATCTCGAGCCCGCAGAACCACGGCTGGCATCCCGTTGTCGACCATGGTCAGGGGCACACCGGCGATCTCGTCGGCTACATGCCCGGTCGGGAGAAGGGAACCGCATGTGCCCCCGGCGATCCCCTCGAAGTCGAGGGTGATACGTGCGGCCGTGCCGGGAACGCCGGCGATGGCGGTATCGCCCGCGTAGTCGGGCAGACCGTCGGAGATCGGGAAGCCGGCCACGGCAATGCCGTCGGTATTGAGCATGTGAACTCGTATCGAGACCGCACCATCGCCAGGGCTCACCAGGCCGCGTTCGATCGAGAAGGGGCCCACTCCGGCCAGGATATTCCCGCAGTTCTGGCGATCCGTGACGATCGCCTCGCCAATCCCGAGCTGGAGGAATAGGTAGTCGACGTCGGCGTCGCCGTGGCGACACCTGGACACTACGGCCACCTTGGAGGTGAGGGGGTGGGCGCCGCCCATGCCGTCGATCTGGCGGGGATCGGGGGTGCCCATAGCGGACATGAGGACGGAGTCGCGCTCCGTGTCGTCCGCCGGCAGGTCCGAGTCGAGGAAGTAGAGGCCCTTGGAGGTTCCTCCCCGCATGACCATGACTGGAATGCCCGAAGCCTTGTTCATGAAAGCCATTCTGGCTCGGGGGACAGCCGCTCGCGCCAATGGGTTCGAGCCGGCTGCGAGATCAGACCGGCGCCAGAGTCATGGACTCGATCAGGGAGAACCGGATCGAATCGATCCCGGTGGCTCGCCTGAGCAGCACGGACCACACATCGTGAGTGGTCTCGACTCCTAGAAACTGACCGATGGTGCGGCCGGCAGACGTAACAACTTCGTATGTGGCGCCGAACCTCAAATGGTTGAGGTCCGTCTGTGCCCTCTCGGGCAGCTTGATATGAGTGTTCATGGGAATTCCTCTCTTCGCTCCGATTGGGAGCGGCGGTATGCAAATGTGACGGGCTTCGCCCGATATCACCGATTTCGTGGCGACGGGTCGAGCGGCGATCCCGATACCCACGAGGCGCAGATCGGGTCGGACCCAGGTCTCGAACGGGGCTCTGGTTTGACCACCCTCAAGCGGAATTGGATGGGCAAGCAGAAGACGTGCGGAGAACGGTGCGAATCACATCTGGAGCGACGCCATGGGCCGTCCACACGGCGTGCAATGCACATGATAGCACGATCGTGGCGCTCGCTTTCTGGAGGACCGGACGGAGTCCAGGAGCTACGCGCCGGGAGCCTGGTAGAATACAGGCAAGCTGCTTCGGCGGTGGCTCATCGTCTCTCCTTCTTCGGACTGGACTGCGGCGGAGTCTGTCCCGGAACAACTGCACCAGGAGAACGAGAGCGTTCTCCGGACCAGGAGAGGAAAAGTCCATGAACATCTATGTGGGGAATCTCCCCTTTGACGCACAAGAGAGCGATCTTCGGTCGCTTTTCGCCGAGTACGGCGATGTGGATTCGGCGTCGGTCATCACCGACCGTGAGACCGGCCGGTCACGCGGGTTCGGATTCGTCGAGCTCGCCGACAAGGATCAGGGCGCCAAGGCCATCGAGAAGCTGAACGGCCACGAATGGAATGGTCGACGGCTCACCGTCAATGAGGCTCGGCCGCGATCGGCTCGCCGATAGTGCCCGTCATCGGACGGGTCCGGCGACTGTCGCCGGACCGACGTCCGACGACGGGAATCAACTGAGGTGGCCCGCGGACGCGAGGGAATGGCCAAGCGCGAACGGGAGAGAATTCGCCTGGAGCGTCAGGAGGCCAAGCGACTGCGGCGCGAAGCCTTGGCAACGGAGGCCCAGACTGCAGACCGCGTCGACGAGGCCGGTCTCATGGACGAGTTTCGCCGGTTGAGCGAACGACATGCAGGCGGCGAGGTGTCTGAGGCCACATACGCCACCGAGAGACATCGGATCTTCGTCGAGTTGGGAATCGAAACAAACGAAGACTGATTCGGTAGCCGGGAGGACAAATGCCAGCGAGACACAACAAACGCATCGATGGCTCGCGAAGGCGGTGCCAGAGCTGCGGCCATCCCCAGGCCGAGCACCGAGTGATGCACGCTTGCACCGTCCCCCGGTGCCCCTGCGACGAGTACCAACCGAGCTCCAGCACCGTCCGACCCGCCACCACGTCCGAGCCGGGCGAGGTAAGTCCGAGGTGAGTGATGAGACCGAGGAGCCACCCAGCAACCTGTGCGGCTGGCGCCGGGATCTCGACTCCGAGAGTCGGGGAGAGTTCTGGATCGACCGGGAGCGGCTGACGCAGAAGATGTCCCGGATGACTCCCAACGAGAGGGCCTTGTATCGATGGGGAATCGTTGAGGAGTTCAACCGGGGGCTGGAGGAAATCCTGGTTCATGACCAGGCCGTGGGCGAGATGAGAGAAGACTTCAGGGATCAGTGACCGACAGCCCGGCCGGACCTTCGTGGTTCCCGGGAGGCCGGCATTAGGGTCGCCTCGCTGAGGAGGAACGCTCATCTGTGGAATCGCCGTAGTCGCAGGCGGTCGATCCGCCGACGTGGGCGGGATGCTGGCCAGGTTGGCCCACCGTGGGCCCGATGACCGGGGCCGTCACCTGAACGGAGATGTGACCCTGGCCCATGCCCGGCTGGCGATCGTCGACCCGTCCGGCGGTGCCCAGCCCCTCGTTGACGATACGGGGGCAAGCGTCGTTGCCAACTGCGAGATCTACAACCATCTCGATCTGCGCCGGGAGTTACCAGGACTGAATAGCGGCAGCGACGCCGCCGTTCTGCTTCCGCTGTATCACCGTCAAGGGCCCGACATGTTCGGCCTGCTCGACGGTATGTTCGCCGTCGTCATCGCCGACGGAGAGGGACGCCTGGTGGCGGGGCGTGACCCGCTCGGCATCAAGCCGCTCTACCGGGCGCATCGGGGAACAGACGTGCGTTTGCGTCGGAGATGAAGGCGTGGTCGGGCTGAGGAACATGTGAGTACCGTGCCTCCGGGCCATTCCTGGACCCAGTCGGGGTGACGCCCTTCTATCGACTCCCAGAACCATCCCTGGACGGAGACCTCGAACAGCCGGCCATCGAGCGCTGGTCCACGGAGCTGCGACGGGCATTGGAAGGGGCGGTGGTCAAGCGCCTGACTGAGTGACGTCCCCTCGGTGCCTTCCTCTCTGGTGGCATCGACTCCAGCATCGTCACCGCATTGGCCGCCCGCCACATGCCCGGCTTGGAGACTTTCGCCCTCGGCTTCGAAGGCAGCGCCGACATCGAGGCGGCGCGCTCGGTGGCGGGTCATCTCGGCACGAACCATCACGAGGTTGTCGTTTCGGAGGATGAACCCGCCGAGGTGCTGTCGCGAGGTCCTCTACCACCTGGAGAGCTGGGACCGCGACCTGGTCCGCAGCTCCGTGCCACCTACCTGGTGGCCCGCTTCGCCGCCCGGGCGGTGAAGGTGGTGCTGACCGGCGAGGGAGCCGATGAGCTCTTCGCCGGCTACCGCTACCACCGTGATTACGCCGACTACCCGGCCACCCTGCAAAAGGAGCTCCACCGTTCGGTCGGGACCATGCACGACTCCAACCTGCAACGTGTCGATCGCGATGACCATGGCCCATTCCCTCGAGGCCCGCGTCCCGTTCCTGGACCCGGCAGTGGTTGAGGTTGCCATGCAGATTCCCGCGGCCCTCAAACTGAGACGGGACGCCTCCGGCAGGCTCGTGGAGAAGTGGATCCTGCGCCGCGCCTTCGAGGACCTTCTCCCACAGGAGGTCGTGTGGCGCACCAAGAGCCAATTCGACGAAGGATCGGGCACCGTGGAACGCCTCGCCAGCCTGGCCGCGTCGGCGCCACCAGAGCCCGCGCCAGAGCTCGCCTCGCTCCGAGATCGGGAAGAGGCCTGGTACTTCGCCCGCCTCCGCTCGGAGCTGGACAGCTGGCAGACGGTGGCAAGAAACACGAGGGTCTGGTCGGAGGGCAGGATCCCGGTCCCGGCTTGAAGGTGGCGGCCGGGCCCGCGCCGATCGACAAGACCGCCCGGCTGCGGTGGCGTGCCATGAGCCACCTCGGGCGATCGCTCACGGAGACGTCGCCCCGGGTATGGCGGGAGGAGACGCGACCGACTCCGGCGGCCATGCCGCCCCGTCGACGATGATCACGTATTCGGCCACCCGGGCGGGAACGGGTGGGTCATCGAATGGCCGGACGTATTCCAGGCGAAGGATGCCCGCCCCCTTGGCCAGTGCGTCGAACGTGATGACCCGGGTGCCGGAAGCGCCAACCAGGTTGGCATCGGGCTCCACGTACTCGTCGGAGTTGAGGGTCAACACCGCGGGTACCGCGACTGTATCCCAGTGATAACCCGTGGACTGGTTCGACGTCAGGCTGACTTCGACCACGTCGCCCGTAGCAATCGCTACCCGGGTGCCGCTGTCCAGGGCGGTGAGTTTGCGGGTCCCGCTCCCGCCGCACGAACCGGACACCAGCACCAACACAGCCACCAGTAGCAACCTCGTCATGACTCCTCCTCGATCCGATGGTCCCGCCTCCGGCGAAGATCGGACAGGGACTTTCGGCTCAAAGTGCCCCCGCCCGCTTCTTCCCCCTCAGCTCTGCCGAACAAAAGGGCACCCGGAGCCGGAAAGCTGTGGGATAGGGGGGCCGTCCCGCCCATGACGAAGAAGAGGAGGATCCGCAGCATGGGTACGCTCCCGTCGTCACGGCGGCGTGGGCCGGAGCAGGTCTGGGTCTTTTGGTGGCCGGCGCAGGTGGGACCAGTTTGGTTGCTGTGCCCGGACCTCTCTACACGGGAACCGAGGCGGGCGCTGGCTCTGGGCTTCGGAGCGGCGACGATCGACCTTCTCTATGCCGCCCCGGGCGTTGCCGGGGCGGCCCAAGCCCTACGCATCACCGCCATACGAGTCCCGCTGGGGATGATCGGTGCGCTCGTCCTGATCTCACTGGGAGCGCGGACCGCCGCTTCTGCCTTCCGGATTCGCATGGGACAGGTGTCCGCCTCCGGAGTGGAGAGGCCGTCGATGGCATTTCGAACCGGCCTGGCCGTCACTGCCTCCAACCCGCTCACCATCGCATCCTGGGCGGCAGTGTTCACTGCTGCCTCAACCTCTTCGGTGGTCACCGACCTGTCAAGCACCCTGGCCTTTCTGGGCGGCGTTGGTCTCGGCAGCGCCACATTCTTCGCCGCTCTGGCACTGGTCATGGGAGTGCTCCCCAGGCGGACCACAACACGTGCCTTGGCTTGGGCGGATGCCCTGGCCGGTCTGAGACTGGTTGGGTTCGGGATCGCCCTCGGATATCGCACCCTCGCCAACACCTGAGGAAGCAAGCCGGAAGAGGATGCGGAAGACGCTCAACGCCTCGGCTCCAAACGCTTGGTTCGGAGCAGCCAGAGGCCGAGCCAGCCCTCGCCGATCATCGACGGGATAGCGACGGCAGCCTGGAACAACCCCTCGAAGTCCTGGTAATTGGCCAGGACGAAGTGAGCCACGGTGTCGACTGAATAGGCCACGCCCGCTGCCATCAGCACGACCCCCAGGAATCTCGACGCAAATCCGGAACGGATGATCAACCAGCCCAGCAGGACCAGATGGACTCCAAAGGCGACGAGCCCGACGAGCCAGGTGTTCTCGAACGATGCCAGTGCATCCATCGTCTGGGTACCTACCTGGACGGAACCGACCGAGCCGGGCCCGCTTAGAAGCTGGGCCACACGCACCAGGGACACGATGGCGACTCCCAGGATCGCCGAGTAGACGAACCTGAACCCGGCGGTGACCAGCGAGACCCTGGCGTCGACTCGGCGGAAGACGACGTGGAGGGCCCAGGCGATCACGACGTCGAGCACCAAGATCACGGAGAAGCTGATCAATCCCAGGCGAAACAACCCGATCGATCCGCTGATGTTGGCCACGGTGGCCGAGGCGTTGCCGGGCTCCACCAATCCTTCTTTCACGACGAAGTTGGCGAATATCGCCAGGAGGAACATCGCCACATAGGAGACGCCCGCGATTCGTGCGATGCGGCGGGGTGAGCCCGATAGGCTCGCGACGGGCGACCGGGATGGTGCCTCGGGGCGGCCGGTCAATGGTTGTGTGGTCATGGGTTTTTCCTTTCTCGAGTCAGCCGGATGGCTGTATCTGTTGATCCGGATCAGCCGCGAACGACGATGACGGACTTGCCCTTCGCTTTTCCCGTTTCGAGGTCGTCGAGGGCATCCGCCACCTGGTCCAACTGGTACTTGCGACCGACGCTCGGCACCACCCAGCCGTTCTCCATGTAGGCGGCCAGGCGCTCCATGTGGCGATGGTGCTCCTCGCTGAGGAACATGGTCAGGCGCTGGGGAACAAACGGCGAGACCAGCAGGGCGCGCAGTTGGCGCCCGATCCCGCCGGTCACCTTCCCGCCACCTTCACCACCGACGATGACCAGCGTCCCTCTCCGGCTGAGCACCCGACGGAGTTGCCGGATTGGATTGAGCCCGCCGATGTCGACGACGATGTCATATCGGGTGTGTCCGCCGAGATAGTCGTCGAGTGCGTAGTCGACCACGTGATCCGCACCGAGCGATCGCATCAGCTCCGCCTTCTGCCCGCTGGCCACCCCGGTCACGGTGGCGCCGAGGACCTTGGCGAGTTGGACGACGTAGCTTCCGACCCCACCCGAGGCTCCGATCACCAAAACGCTCTGGCCCGCTTCGATTCGACCCACGTCGGTCAGCGCCTGTAGGGCGGTGATTCCCGAGATGGCCGCCACGGCCGCCTGATCGAAGGTCACGTTGGCGGGCTTGTGAGCCAGCTTCTCCTCTTCTGCTACCGCATACTCGGCGTAGGCGCCCCGGGCGATACCGAATACCTCGTCGCCGACGGTGAAGCGGGAGACGTCGTCGCCCACCGCCACGACCCGTCCCGAAACGTCGAGGCCGGGCACCTGGGTCTTGGGCCGAGCCAGGCCGTATCCGGCCAGACGAACCAGGTAGGGAAGACCGGTCATGAGATGCCAGACGCCCCGATCGACGCCCGCCGCCGCCACCTCGATGAGGACCTCGCCGGGACCTGCCGTCGGGCGCTCGATCCGGCCCACGTTCAGGGTCGTCGTCGGCCCGTACTCGGACTGGATGACCGCCTGCATGGTCCGGTCCTGGGGCAACGACGTTGCGGTCCGGGGGGTCGGGTTGGTGTCGGTTTGCATCTGAATCTCCTTGTCAGATCGAGGCCGTTCGTACTTAGTACGAGTTGAGAGTTGAGAAATCTACTCGTACTTAGTACGATCTGTCAAATACGCACTCTCAGGAATGATCCATGCCCGCCAATACACAGACTTCACACCTGACCAGAGAGCGCGTTCTGGAGGCCGCCATCGCCCTGGCCGACCAGATCGGGATCGAGGCGTTCACAATGCGGAAACTGGCCGCCGCCCTCGACGTCGGGCCGATGACGATCTATCACCACGTGCCCTCCAAGGAGCAGATCCTGGACGGGATTGTCGACATCGTGTTCAGCGAGATCGCGCTCCCCCCGGAAGACACCGACTGGCGCTCTGCCATCCGGGCGCGTTGCATCTCGGCACGGGAGGTGCTCAACCGCCACCCCTGGGCGCCTCCCCTGATGGAGTCGCGCACCTCGCCCGGCCCGGCCACTTTCCGTCATCACGACGCCGTGATCGGGTGCTTTCGGCGGGGAGGGCTCTCCATCCAGATGACGGCCCACGCCTACGCCATCATCGACAGCTACATCTATGGCTTCGCCCTCGAGGAGGCCTATCTCCCCTCCGGCGGCGGAGAGGGGATGAGCGAGCTGGCCGAGGATATGGCGGCCGCCTTCGCCCAGCACTACCCCCACTTGCTGGAGCTCACAGTCGACCACGTCCTCCAACCCGGCTACAGCTTCGGCAACTCCTTCGAGTTCGGCCTAGACCTCATCCTCGAAGGCCTCGCGGAGGCCGCAAAGCGCGGGATTTGAGAGCCCACCCGGTGGCGGACCAGAAACGTCGGTCAGTCGTTAGCTGCTTGCGCTGGCGCCGGCCAAGATAAGCCGAACGTCATCTCGCTGCTGCGCAGCGGGGGCCCCTTCCCCCTGGCAAAGCCAGGGGGACAAAGGGTTGCTCAGCCTTCGGTTACCGGGAAGATAGCGTCGGCCATCAGGCCGTGGGCTTCGCGGTGGACGGTGTTGGCCGCTTCGGCATTCTCCGCCTCGACCAGGCAGAAGATCTTCCCGGCTTCCTCGTCGACCCAGTAGTGGCGATAGTCGACCCCATAGCGTCCCTGGGTCTCCAGGTCCCGCTGATGAGCCTCCGCCACATCGCTGGCCGAAACGCCCCCTTCGATGGTGTGCATGTCCATGAACAACGGCATTTGCCTCTCCTTTTCGATCGTGCCCGTCCCACTGACGGGCACGATCGACTCATCCGACCAGAGCCCCGTTTGACGACACGTTTGACGGATCCGGCGAGAATGGGAGCGCTCATGCCCATGACGATCCACCTGCTGGGGAGTCCGTCGATCGAGAATGACGGCGGACCCGCCTACCGATTCCGCAGCCGAAAGAGCTGGGCAGTCCTCGCCTTTCTACTGCTCACCGAGCGCCCTCCCACGCGCACCCAACTCGCCACACTCCTGTTCGGATCGGCGAACGACCCGCTTCGGGCCTTGCGTTGGAGCCTGAGCGAGATCCGTCGGGCGCTGGCTGAGGGAGCCTCGGTAGACGGAGACCCGGTGAACCTCGACCTACCCCCGGGATCGACAGTGGATGTCGAGAGGTTGATAAAGAGCAACTGGGCAGCGGCCGTGGCCCTGCCCGGGCTCGGCTCGGACCTACTCGAGGGCATGGCCTTCAGGGACGCGCCAGCTTTTGAATCCTGGTTGCTCTCGGAGCGGAGCCGATTCGGAGCCGCCACCGAGGCCACGCTGCACGAGGCGGCTCTCTCCTCGCTCTCCGGCGGATCGCACTCCGATGCCATCGATTTCGCCGTACGGCTGACGGCATTGAACCCGTATGACGAGAACCATCAGGCCCTGCTGATCCGCTGCTATCGCATGGCCGGGGACGAGCGGGCCGCTCGCAGACAGTACGAGGCGTGTGTGGATCTCTACGCACGTGAACTGGGCGGCAAACCCGGGCCGGCGGTACACAATGCCCTCCACTCGCCTCTGTTTGGCGCCGGCGAACTCGACCAGGCCGCCTCGGCCGACGCCTTCACAGAGGCCGGTGCAGCGGCGGTGGCGGCGGGAGCCGTAGAGGCAGGAGTCGATTCGCTCCGGGCGGCCGTCGCGCTTTCCGACCAGTCGGGCCTTCCTTCGCTTCGGATCAGATCACGGCTGGCTCTCGCCGAGGCCCTGATCCACTCCTTGCGGGGCGAGGACGAAGAAGGCACGGCCGTGCTCCATTTCGCCCGCGACATCGCCCTCGCCATCGACGACGACGTTCTGGCCGCCCGGGTCTTGATCGAACTCGGCTATGTCGATTTCCTGCGCGCTCGCTACGACAGTGCCGGCCAGTATCTGGCGGCGGCCCGGGAGCTGAGCGACGACCAGCCGGATCTGAGGGCGAAAGCGAACACCTACCTGGGAGCTGTATTCAGCGACCGGGGTGACTACCCCGAAGCCCTGTCGCTGCTCAACGAGGGCACCGAATACGCCGAATCGGCCCGCGATCGTCGCACGTCTGCCTACGCCCTGGCCATGCTGGGAAGGGCCCACATGCTCCGAGGCGAGCTGGGCGAGGCAGCCGAGACGCTGGACCGCTCCACCGCCATCGGCATGGAGGAACGCTGGCTGGCGTTCCTGCCCTGGCCGCAGGCGTTGAGGGGGGAAACCGACCTGGCATCGGGTGAGCCCGAGCGAGCGATGGTGGCCTTCAACCAGGCCTTCGCCCGCGCCTGCCAGCTGGGCGACCCCTGCTGGGAGGGCGTCTCAGCGCGCGGTCTGGCTTTGGCGGCGGAAGCGCGGGGCGAAAGCGAGCGCGCATTCGAGATACTGAGCGACGCCCGACTCAGGTGCAATCGGCTCTCAGACACCTACATATGGCTCGACGTGTACATCCTCGACGCCCAATGCCGGCTGGGGCTGGCACACGGCCACCCCGATACCGGAGCCTGGATCACGGCCATGCATCGAACGGCGTCCCGAACCGGAATGCGAGAGCATCTGGCTCGGTCCCTCCTTCACCGCGTCGCCCAGGGCGACCCCGAGAGTGGCCTTCTTGCCCGGATGCTCATCGACGAGATCGACAACCCTGCGCTGGATCGACTGGCCTCGGCCGTGGACAAGCATCCATGAGCGGACCACAGCCCCAGACTCGACCTGCGGCTGCATCTCGAACGGGCGGCCATAATCGTGTGAAATCGAAGACCTCGGCACACCGGCGTGTACGTGCGATTGAAGGGCCACCATCGTGATGCTCGAGATAACAAGCCCCATCGACCTGTCTGATCCGCAGCTCGTGATTGCGATCAGCGGTTGGGTGGACGGTGGTTTCGTCACCACCAATGTCGGCAGGTACCTGGCCGACCTCGGGCACGTGGCGGCCTCGTTCGCACCCGACGACCTCTACGATTACCGCTCCAACCGCCCGACACTCGAGCTGGCAGGTGGAGCAGCCAGTGAGGTTCGGTGGCCGTCCCTGTCGATAAGCGCCAGCGCGGGCGGGGAGGGGAGTGACCTGCTGGTCCTGACCGGAGCCGAGCCGGACACCCGCTGGCAGGAAGCAGCCCAGGCCATCGCAGAGCTGGCCGAAGCGGCAGGAGTGCGGCGGGTCATCTCCATCGGGGCGGTGGCGGCGGCGGTAGCCCACACCCGGACCACCCCGATCATGACTACCTCCACCGATCCGGAGGTGGAGGCCTCCGGACTGCCCTTGGGCCGGTTCTCGGTACCCGCCGCCTTCGTGAACGTGGTCTCCCACCACATCGCCGAATCCAACCGGACTTCCGAGGTCGGCTTCTGGGCCCAGATCCCCCATTACGTCTCCGGCGTCTACTGGCCGGGAGTGGAGGCGATCATGTCCCGTTTGGTCTCGTTCCTGGGTGTGGACGTCAACGTGGCCGAGATCGTCCTCAAGGCGCACGAGGTACGCCAAAGGCTCGACCGGGCAGTGGCCAGCCGGCCAGACGCCCAGGACTTCGTTCGCCGCCTCGAAGACGCCACCCCCGGATTCGGGCTGGAGGGTGACACCGACCTGGCGGAGGAGATCGAGGATTTCCTCCGAGATCTGGGCGACGACGGCAACCCTTCCCTGTGAACGTAACCGATCGAGCCGCTCATCTCCGTCAAGAAGACGACGTCATTTACGATCGAGCCTGATCACCATGAGAGAAGCCCTTCTCTATCTGGAGCACCTCAGCGATCAAGACCTGGACCTGATCGCCCGGGTCGAAGGACCGAGCAACCATCCGGGCAAGCTGCGGGACCGCCTCCGGGAACGGCCCGAGCTGATCGGGCGCCTGCTGGCCTCCCCCCGGTTGTTCGACGCGGTCCTCGAAGCGGACCCCGGGGAGCTCTCGCCCAGATCGAGCCTGTTTCTGGTTTTCGGGGTGCTGGTGCATCGGACGGCTCAGGACCTCGGGAGAGCCGTCTACGTGCCCGAATGGTCGGGACCGGGCCGCAGGCTTCCCGTGTTCGACGTAGGTCCATTGCGCGAATTCTCCAGCAAGGGGGGCAGTCGCTTCTTCCTGATCGAGCTGCTCAGCTCATTCGTGAAGGTGGCCAGCGGAAGCGTCCTGGTCCGGACTCGTCGTGGATACCGCCGGCGACGATACAGCGAGCTAGACCCGGTCCAGCTCGCAGACATGGTGGATCTGCTCCCCCCGGCACAACGCCCCGGCGGCTATCGACGGCTGGGCGACGTTGCTTTGTTCCTATCCGGTGTCTTCCCCGACCACACCGCCAGCCATCCCCCGAACGTTCGCCAGCGGGAACGTCTTGCGGTCTCAGCCGGGGTGCCCCCCGTCGCCGCACTCGACGATGGGGGCGACCTGCGTTTCCACGAAATCGTCGGCGCTAGCTGGTATCGACAGGCAGCGACCACGGCAAGTGCCTTCATGGGCTCAGGGGCCGACTACCTGCTGGAGATGGCCGACCAGTTCTCTCAGGCCCGACGCTTCCTGAATGTTCTCGCCGACCGCTACCTGCACCGGTACGACACGGGACTGATGTACCCGCCTAACTGAGCGAGCACCAACGGGAGCCAGACCCCGCTCAGGAATCTCCCGGGAGAGTCCGATCGAGCCGGAGGATCTCGTGTTGTCGATCATCGATCGGGTTGTCGGGCTCCAACTCTCCCCGGGCCACGACCCGAAAACCCACCTTGAGTAGGGCCCTCCACGAAGCCACGTTGGCCTTGTTGACGGGAACGATGATGGAATCGGCTCTCGGGGCGGTGCTCCAGATCCTCTCCACGAACCGTGACAGCATTGCCGTTCCCAGGCCCCGCCCCACCAGCGTCGGGTCTCCGATCAGATAATCGATGCTGACTGCCTCGTCCGGGACCGGTGTCAGTGGCTCCAGTTCGGCGACGTACTCGGGGCACTCGGCCAACCTGGAGTACTGGATCAGGCCGATCGGCCGCCCTTCTACCAGGACCAGATAGTCCCGGTTGGGCTCGGTTCCGTCCACGCTGGGCCCGAAGTCGCGTTCGACGGCCTCAGGGGTGGACTCGTGATTCCACCAGCGTGCAACATGAGGCTCGGCCAACCACCTGCCCAGCAACGGGAAGTCGCTCCGGCCGACCCGTCGGAAGTCGATGGGGCCCCATGCCTCCGCCGATCGACCGGTCTCCACAGTGCCCCTCCCAGTCACGTCGATTTCCTCAGCTTATCCTTCTCACCGCGCCGTATTTCGTCGACCCTATCTGCGAAGCGTGTGCCTGGAGGGCACGCGGGAGCGGTGATCGGGTTCAGGGTCGACCTCCACCTCGGCTGACCCAATGATCCCATCGTTCACAGTGTCGACGAACCCGGGCGTCCGTTCGGCTCGTGCTCAGCCCACCGGCCCAGGACAGTCGCCGTTTACGATTGCCGGATGGACACGTCAGAGCTCATCGCCAGATGGGAGAGCTACTACGTGGCGTCCACTGGAGCCGCGGCCGTCCTCCTGGGGCTGGTATATGTCGGGCTTTCCCTCCACTTCGAACGCAACCGGGCCCAGCGGGTCCGTGGCTTGGCGATCCAATCGGCGGTAAGCCTCTTCTATGCCTTGCTCGTCTCCCTGGTAATGCTGATCCCCGAGGGACGTCCGATCAGCCAGGCGGTTCTCCTCGGGATGGTGGCCCTCTTCGGAATGTGGGCATCGTTGTCCGCCCTGGTGGATGCACGCCGGGGAGACACCACTCCGATGTCGCTCGCGTTTCGGTTCATCCTGCCGCTCGTTGCGATGGTGGTGCTGTTGGCCGCGGCCATCGCTCTGGCCGCCGACTGGCGGGCCGGCATCTGGCTCGTGGGTGGAGTCGTGTTTCTCCACGTCGTCATCGGTAGCCAAAACGCCTGGGACCTCTTCCTCGGCGCCGCGGCGGTGAAGCCGTCCGCCACGGATGGTGACTGACGCTGGTTTCACCGGCCGCTTCGCGTCGGGCATGGCGCTAGCTGCGGCCCGTGGGCGTTGCGAGGCGTAGGCGTAGGCGGGCTGCGACGGGGCGGGCCCTACTCACGCCTCGTCATCGAGCCAGCCCTCGACCGCCTTACGGGTGATTCCCTGCCTGGCAAGGAGCCGAGCACCGGGCGACTTCTGGTCCCGAAGGATTCCCAGCAGGATGTGCTCGGTCTCGATCCGGCGGGATCCGCTGTGAATCGTCTCCCGCAGGGCGAGCTCCAGAACCTTCTTCGAGTCGGCCGAGAAGGGCACGTGGCCGTTGCCGCGCGATCTCCGATTCGACTCGGTGCCCCACGGCGCCGCCGAACGAATCTGGTCGATGGACCCGCCCAACCCTGCGATGGCCCGAACGGCCAGGCTGTCGGGATCGTCGACCAGCCCAAGCACCAGGTGCTCGGTGCCGACGCGGGCAGCTCCAGCGTCGCGGGCATGAGCCACCGCCCGGCGCACCACGTGACGGGCCGAGGTGGCGAAGCGCGTCAGGAAGAAGCCTCCCCCACCCCGTCGGGCGACAGCCGTGTTGAACCGCTTCTGGGCGGCCTGCTTGCTGACTCCCATGCATTCGCCGATCTCGGCCCAGGTGGCACCGGAGGAACGAGCGTTCTCAACGAAGCGACCGACCAGCTCGTCGGCGACATCTGCGAGGCGCCCGGACAGGATCACCGACTCGGTCAGCTGCTCGAGCGGGTCGCCGCCGGGTTGTTCGTGCTCCACCAGTTGAATAAGGCTCTCGAGCGTGGGGAAGGATTCCATGCCGTCAACCTTAGGTTGACAGGCTATCCTTGTCAACCCGGGGTTGACACGCGCCCACGTGGAGAGATCCCCGTCCCCACCCCAGGAGCCTTCGGCGACGGCTACTCGGGCTGGACGGTGATCTCGGTCGCCTTGAAGGCCAGCCAGACAGGCGTTCCCGGCTCGAGGCCCAGCTCGGTCCTGGCCCGATCCGTCACCTCCACGGTGAGCGGCAGCGGGGCTCCGGTGCGGAGCCGAACCCGTGAACCGAACTGTTCGACTCTCTCCACGGTGGTGGCCCAGCTGTTGCGGGGGCTGCCTTCCGGCCGGCCCGGGTAGACCGATATCGAATTGGGATGAATCGTCACCAGCACCGGCCCTTCGACTTCCGTGTCGGCGATCTGGAGTGGCAGGGTTCCGGTCTCGACTCTGCCGTTGCGAGCCTGTCCCGCAACCAGGTTGGATCCCGCCAGATCCGCCGCGTAGCGGGTTCGGGGTCGGAGCCTGATGTCGTCGGCGGACCCTGCCTGAGTGATAGCACCCTCCTCGATGACGTGGATGTCATCGGCCAGCAGAAACGCCTCGGTCGGATCATGGGTTATGAGCAGGCGCGGTCCTTCGAAGGCGGCGAGGTGCTCACCCAGCGCGTGACGCAGTTCCGCGCGGGTACTCACGTCCAAAGCCGCCAGCGGCTCATCGAGCAGCAGCAGATCGGGATCGGTGACCAGGGCCCGCGCCAGTGCCACCCGCTGAGCCTGCCCACCGGACAGGTCGCCCGGTCTCCGCCGCTCCAGCGACTTCAGGTTCAGGCGCTCCAGCCAACCCCGGGACCTGGCCAGGGCTTCTTCTCGGGGGGCCCGGTGGCTGCGCAGGCCGAAGGCCACGTTCTCCAACACCGTCAAGTGGGGAAAGAGCAGGTAGTCCTGGAACACGACGCCGATCTCCCGCTCCTCGGCGGGGACGAAGACATCCGCAACGGGGTCGTCGAGCACCGCTTCGCCGAGGCTGATCCGGCCCTCGTCGATAGGCCGGAGCCCACAGATCGCGGACACGGCCGTGGACTTGCCGGCACCGTTGGGGCCCAGCAAGGCCGCGGTCCGTCCAGCCGGGATGGAGAGCGCCAACTCCAGTCGGAACGTCTCCGAGGGCCGGACGAGGAAGTCCGCCACGAGCCCGACATCGTTCACAACGCCCTCCACCAACGGTCCCGCAAGGCGATCAGCACGATGAGCGAAACGGCGACCATGACCAGACTGATCGCCACCGCCGTGTCCCGCTGGCTCTCCAAGGCGACGAACACGGACAAGGGAAGGGTCTGGGTTCGGCCCTGCAGATTGCCTGCGAAGGTGACGGTGGCCCCGAACTCACCGAAGGCCCTGGCCCAGGTGAGGACCAGCCCGGCCATCAAGGAGGGGCCGATCATCGGGAGCGTGACACGTCGCATCACCCTCCAGCGGCTCGCGCCCAGGGCTGGCGGCCGCTCCCTCGTACCGCCGGTCCATGTTGCGGAGGGCGCCTTCGACCGTGATCACCAGGAAAGGCATAGAGACGAAGGTCGTGGCCGCGATCACTCCACCGGTGGAAAAGGGGAGCAGGAGACCGGTGGAACGATACAGGGGGCCTCCCAGCAGGCCGCTGCGCCCGAGGGCAAAGAGCAGAGCGGCTCCGCCCACCACCGGCGGCAGGACTAGTGGCAGGGTGACGATCCCCCGCACGAGCGATCGCCCCGGAAACTCGACCCGTGCCAGGAGCCATGCCAGGGGAACCCCCACGACCGCTGCTATGACCGTGGAGGACGTTGACGAGATGGCCGAGAGGCGAAGAGCATCGAGCACGACGCCGGTGCTCAACAGCTCGGGGAGTTGAGACCAGGGAACCCGCCCTAGCAGCCCGACCAGGGGAACCACGAAGACGGCCAGCCCCAGGCATCCGAGGCCGACGAGTAGCGGAGGGGGCCGCCCGTGGGCCGAACGTCGGCGAGGCACTCGTTCGCTCAAGGTGAGGCGAAACCGTACTCGGAGAGGATCACCCGACCCGGATCGGACAGGACGAAGTCGACGAAGGCCTGGGCACCGTCTGGGTTGGGAGCGCCCGCCAGCACAGCGATCGGATACCGGGCGATCACATTCTCGTCTTCGGGGACGTCCACGCCGTCGACGGTTCCGTTGGCGGAGGACACGTCGGTGACGTAGGTGATCCCGGCGTCGAGCTCCCCCGCCTCGATCTTGGTCAGCAGGGCCCGCACGTCCGGCTCGTTGGTGTCGACCGCCGGGGTGATCCCGGCCTTGGCCAGTGCTTGGCGCGCGAACTCGCCGCACGGCACATGCTCGGCGCACAGCCCGATGAGCAGATCGTCGCGACCAAAGTCGGCGAGCCCGGTGATGCCGGCCGGGTTCCCCTTGGGGACCGCGATGACGAGTCGATTCTGAGCGAAGACCATCGGATCTCCGAGCACCTCACCTGCCTCGACCGCTGTGTCCATGTTGGATGTGTCCGCGGGAGCAAACACATCAGCGGGCGCGCCCTCCAGTATCTGCTCGCGGAGGGCTGAGCTGCCGGCCAGATTCAACACCACGGTCACCCCCGGGTGAGCCTGCTCGAACGCACTTGCGACCTCACCGAAGGCATCGGTCAGGGAGGAGGCAGCCGAGATGAGGACCTCGCCCTGGGCTGTGCCGGAGGATCCGGCTCCCGTCCCATCGGCACATGCCACCATTAGCAGCGCCAGCGACACCAGTGTGATCGACCCAATCGTCCTCATCGGCTCCTATATTCTCATTGTGACTACCGAGAGCCGAAACGAGAGTATGCGCCACACCGAGGACACGCAACCGGATCCGCGATCCCGGAGTCAGCCGGTATCCGACCTGTGACCCCGGCAAACCTGTCAACCACCGAGTGCGCGGTTCTCGGTCTTCTCGGCGAAGGGCCCAGCCACGGCTTCGCCCTGTCCAAGGAGCTCGATTCGGATAGCGAGGTCGGTCGAGTGTTCACAGTTCGCCGGCCGCTGGTCTATCGAGCCCTGGACCGACTGGTGGAGGCCGGCTTGGCCCAACCCATCTCCACCGAGAAGGGTCGATCCGGGCCCAAGCGGGTCATCCAACGCATCACACCCGACGGACGCCGGCAACTCGACGAGTGGCTGGCCCAGCCGGTTGAACACGTCCGCGACCTGCGAATCGAGTTTCTGCTCAAGCTGGCTCTACTGCGCCGCGGGGACGATCCCCGATCGAACTGATCAGAGACCAGCGGGCCGCTCTCGATAGCACTCTGGCCGCCCTGGACGACGTGACCGCCGACCCCGATGATCATGTCGAGCTGTGGCGTCAACACCAAGCTGTCGCCGCCGGCGCCTATCTCGACACCCTCGAGAGCCTGTATTCGCCCGGGTGACGAGGTGCCAGGACGGCATCTGATCGAGCGCGGCGCCTGGGTCAGCTTTCCGCACTGTCCGTCTCGACCAGCGCCTTCAGCGATTCGAGCATGGCCTGCCAGTTGCGGGCGGAATGTTGGCGAGCCTCCTCGTTGGGGTTGTTGTCCTGGGTGAGAGTGATGTGTGTCGACCCATCCGCCTCGATGAGGTTGAAGGTCAGCGTGTGGTAATTCTCGGGCACGTCGGGCTCGCCGGTGAGCGGGCTGAAGTGGGTGAGGCTGAGAAGGTGAGGCTCGGCGACCCGCAGGATCGACCCTTTGTCCTCGTAGGCCCGTCCTCGCCAAACTCCCTTCCATCGGATCGGTCCACCCTCGACCCAGTCGCTGATCACCTCCGTACCGAACATGTACTGCCTGATCTGTTCGGGATCGACCAGGGCTTGCCACACCTCGTCGATGGGTGCCTCGATGTCTGCGCCGGCCTCGGCGATCAGGTTCTCGGAATGTGACGTGGCGTCCTCCTACCGACGGAAACAGGCTTCCGACTCATACAACTCATCATCAAATGAGATTGCCACCGATGTCGAGGTCCGCACGATCCCCTCCGCTTTGGCCGTCTAGTCGGTGTCGACGATGATCAGCACCTTGCCCCGCGCCCGGCCGTCCTCCAGATAGCGAAGCGCCTTGGGCGCCTGCTCCAGGTCGAACCTACGATCGATGACCGGCCTCACCTTTCCCGCTTCGATGAGCCGGCCCAGATCAGCGAGGTCCTGACTCTTGTTTGGCACCCAGCCGAAGACTCCCATCCGCTTGCTTCCGGTCAGAGACACCAGGCCTCCCACGACCACGGCCCAGAAGAAGCCACCCAGGCTGCGGGCAATGTGGACGTAGCGCCCGCCGGGACGAAGGCATCTGCGGAAAGAGAAAACAGGTCGGGTTGCGGCGATGTCAAGGATGAAGTCATAGGCCTCCCCGGAGCGGGTGACGTCCTGTTCCGTGTAGTCGACAACCTGATCCACCCCCAGAGAACGTACGAACTCCAGCTTGTCGGTGTGATCTACCCCGGTCACCTCGGCGCCCAGTGACTTGGCGATCTGCACCGCAAACGGGCCCACACAGCCACCGGCGCCGTTGATCAAGACCCTGTCCCCTGCTGCGATCCCTCCCTTTCCCCTGAGCCCCTGAAGGGCGAGGGCGCCTGAATGGGGTACGGTCGCCGCCTCGTCGAGGCTGACCCCGTCGGGTATCGGGTTGAAGGCGCTCTCGGAGGCGCACACGTATTCGGCCAGCGAGCCATGACCGTGGCTGAACAGGTCGGCCCACACCGGGTCGCCCGGCTGGAGTGCGACCGTGCCCGGCCCGACCGCCTCGACTCGACCGGCAACGTCCAGACCAATTCGCCTGGTTTTCGGCCGTCTCCACCCGATGCCCAGCCGGATTATCCGGGGCATCCCCTTGAGCTGGTCCAGGTCGGCCGTGTTGAGCGACGCGGCGTGAACCCGCACCAGCACCTGGTCCCCGATGGGCTGGGCAACTTCCACGTCAATCAGCTCCGCCACTTCGGACGATCCGTATTGGTCATGAACGACAGCCCTCATCGATTCCTCTCCACGCCCGCCGGGAACTCCGCCCGTCTCAGAAGGAGGAAGTCCCGCACACCGTACATCCGCTGGACCCGACGCTCCCCGGGGCTGAAGTAGCGCCCGGCGGCGCCTGCCTCGACCACTTCGGGATCGCCCACTTCGTCCTGGTGACCCTCGTGCACGATGACGGCCGACCCGGCGGCCAGCACGTTCTTGACCCAATCGGGTTTGATGGCATAGGGGAGCCCGATCACGAAGCCGTCCTCTGTGGCCACTGCCCCGACCGGCGTCTCATAGGGGGTTCCGCTGCGTCTCCCCACATGGCGGACGATCGATGCGTCGGCGTCGGGCGACCCGGCGGCTTTCATGGAAAGCGGATTCCACAAGGCCCGGTTGAGCCGGCGGACTCGGTCGAGGACGGGATGGAATTTGGCTCGCAAGGAGACGACCAGCACTCCCCAAAGGGCCAGGCCCAACAAGGCGAGCCCGGCCAGCGGGGCGACTATCCAACTCCACATGGCTAGCAACCCTCCCACGGCACGGTGAGCGGTCTCAGCCCGTCCGGACCACCTGCTCCACGACGCAACAACCACCGCCGACATGCCACCATTTCCATACCTCTCATACGCTGTAAGGCCCCACCCTAGACATACGCTGTAAGGGAGTCAAGAACGCTGCATGAGCGGAGACCACTCGGTATCTGACCTGGCTCGCAGCTACCCGATGAGCTCGAGGAGGGCATGCGCCTGGCGATGGGCCAGATCGACGGCATCCTGGCCGAAGGCACTAACGGTGCGAACTGAGAGGGAGTCCGACGGGGGCTCCGGCTGGGGCAGGCGCAATGAATGCAGCGTCGGGTTCGCTCGGTCCTCGGGCCAGCCCACCTTCGCCCCGCTGGCTGTCATGCCGTCAACGATTGGGAACGGACCCTGCCCGCGTCGAGCGCCTCGACGACGAACTCCGCGTCACGGCCAGCCCCATTGAGGCTCGATGACGACCGCGCGGTAGAGGTACTTGAGGCCCACGAAGAACAGACCGGGCTGACTGGCAACGATCCCCCGATCGTGCATCACCCGCCCACCATCGAAGATCGGGAGATCGACCCAGAGAAATCCGGGATCGAAGCCGGTGCACCACACGACGTTGTCGACTTTCGAGTACATGACCGTTCTTTGCCTGGGCGCACTCGGGGCCTTCGAGCCAATGCATGTGACGTTCGGCCCTGCCGCCCGGGCTCGGGCGGTGTGACTCTGTCAGGAGCAGGCGAGAAGAACGGAGAACTTGCCATGGGACTCGTAGGCTTCATGGCCAGCCCTGCCGGGCGAATCACCCGGGCTGTGGCAGGCATCGTGTTGATCGTCATCGGCGCAGTTGCCGGTGGCGCGTGGTGGGTGCTGGCGGTGGTGGGACTGGTCCCCTTGCTCGCCGGAATCTTCGATGTCTGCGTCGTCAGCCCGCTCTTCGGGGGTCCCTTCCGGGGAGCCCAGATACGGGCCCAGCACCGCAGCTGACACGCCCCGGGCACGGTCTCCGGTCAACGGTTCAGAAACTCACCCAGCACCCGGTTGAACTGCTCGGGCCGCTCCATCGGCACGGCATGATGGGCGTTCTCGATCACTGTGTGGCCCATCCAGAGCATCCCGTCCAGATAGGGCTGCTTCTGCGTGAGCGGCACGTAGTCCTGGTCCGATGAGATCATCAGCGCAGGACGCCCGAACCCGTCGAGCCTCTCGGTCACGCCCGGCCAGTCAACCACAGCCTGGAACGACCTCCGGTAGGCGCTCTTGTCGTTCTCCGCCCAACGCTCCGCCATTTGGGAGCGCTCCTCTTCCATATCGGGGTCAGGAAAGAGGCGGTCGCCCAGAATGGCCCCCATTCTCTTGAGACCGAGTAGGCGAACCGTGAGCTTCCTCATCAGGATTTGACCACGCGCCTGCTGCAGGAGAACGTTGTCGGGCAATGCGTTGACCACCACCAGCTTGTCGATCAGGTCAGCCCGATCGGCCGCCAGTTGAAAGGCGACCATTCCTCCCAGGGAGATGCCGACGACGGCGACGGGGGCCAACCCAAGCTGCTCGATCAGCCCAATAACATCGCTCGAGAACAACGCGATGGTATAAGGGCCGGCAGGCACATCCGACTTCCCGTGCCCCCGCAGATCCATGGCGACCACCTGATGGGACGGGGTGAAGGCGGGAACCTGGCGTTCCCAGTCGCGCCCGCTGGAACCGAGCCCATGAATGAACAGCAATGGGTTGCCGCTCCCGGCCATCTCGTAGTAGATCGCTGTTGAATCGATATTGAGTTTGGGCATCGTCCGAGTGTGTCCGGCAGGCTGATGCTACTTTGAGCTCGACCCTCCTCAGCCAGCATCCCGAACGCCGGCCCGGAGCGGGGCATCATCCTCGACGAGAAGGTCGGTGCCTCGTCGAGACGAAGCTTTTGTGTAACGCGGAGACTCCGGCACCTACTTCGTTCATGCGCGGGCAGGGAGGCGTGTTCTCTTCGTCGGCGCGCATGCGTGCCGCCTGCCGGTCCCGAACTTGCCCCCAAGCTGGCCGAAGGGCGGCACGCAGGCACATCCGAAGTGCCGCCGGCCCACGACTCAGACTCGTTGGGTCACTGCCTGGCGAAGCTCCGCGCCCCAACCATCCCACACGGGTGAGGAGTGGCAGCCGTCTATTCACCCGCGTACATGCTGGGATTGCTCGGGCTCCCCTCGAGAGCACACCCAGCACAGGCCGGTTCGAGTCGTCTCGTGGGCGGTGCGACGTGGGACCCACCGTCAAGATCGTTCTGCTTCTAGTGTTTCACCGATGGACATCATCCTCATCGCGGGCCTCTGGCTTCCCCAGTCGATCTGGACCGAGGTCTGCACCGAGCTCGAGAGCCGCGGACACCGCCCGATGCCCGTCTCTCTGCCCGGAGTCGACGACCAATCGACCACCGCCTCGCTCGCCGACCAATTGGAGGCCACGCTCGCAGCGGTCGATGCCGCCGACAGGCCCATGGTTGTTGGCCACTCAGCCGCCGCCACCCTGGCCTGGATGGTTGCCGACCAGCGACCGGAGATGATCGAAAGCGTCGTGTTGATCGGTGGCTTCCCGTCAGCCGACGGTGAAGCCTATGCCGACTTCTTTCCCACCGAGGGGGGTGTGATGCCCTTCCCGGGCTGGAGTCCATTCGAAGGCCCTGACTCGGCGGACCTGAACGACAACGATCGGGAACGCATCGCCGCGGCAGCGGTTCCGGTTCCCGAGGGTGTCTCCAAGGGCATCGTGGCGCTGGGCGACGAGAGGCGATTCGACGTTGCGGTGCACCTCCTATGTCCCGAGTTCAGCCCCGAGCAAGCCCAGGGGTGGATCGGGTCCGGCGATGTTCCCGAGCTGGACAGGGCGGCGCACTTGTCGTTTGTGGACATGGACACAGGTCACTGGCCTATGGTCACCCGACCTGTCGAGCTGGCGCGAGTCCTCGATGCGATGACGAAAACGGCATGAAGGCCATCGAGTGCGCGATTCGCGAGCTCAACACGTCCACCTGGGATGCGTTCGCCGAACTGGTCGAACGCAACAACGGGATTTTCGGGGGCTGCTGGTGCATCGGCTACCACCCCGAATGTGGACAAGAGGGGATCAGCCATCGCGCCGTCAAGGAGGAACGGGTCAGGACGGGCGGCGCCCACGCCGCCCTCGTGTTCGACGAGAGCGGAGCTGCCCGGGGCTGGTGCCAGCACGGCAGCCCCGAGGAGTTGCCCAACATCAAGCACCGCCGCAGATACGACCAGGATGCGCCACCGCTACCTGACTGGCGCATCACCTGCTCCTACGTCGACAAGAAGCATCGGGGCCAGGGAATCGCCCGGGCTGCTCTCGAAGGAGCGCTCGACCACATCGCCAGATTGGGGGGTGGGCTGGTGGAGGCGATTCCCGAAGTGACTTCCGGGCGCGACGCGCAGGGTCGTTTCCTGTTCAGCGCTACCGTTGAGCTCCGAGCAGTACGGCTTCACCCGAGAACGCCAGGTGGGAAGACATTCCCGGATCGTCAGCAAATCCGTCGACCAGCGTTGACAGCTGAGACCGCGGCGCAGTCGGGATAGACCCGAAGGCCCCGGCCGCAACGGCAGCAATTCCCGGGACGTCTCCTCGTTCGTCAGCTATTGCCGTCTTCCACCCGGTCGGCGCCGATCTCGCATCCTTCGGCAGCACCCGGTTCGAAAGCGTCCAGCGCCGCTTACTCCGGCAACCGGCTGATGTGCTCGCCGGCATGGAGCCCGTCGATGTAGATGTCGAGGTGGCGGTGAGCGATCACGCGTTCTTCGGCAGCCACCGGCCACCGGCCGCGAAAAGCGAATTATCGCGAATCCAATGTCGGGGACCGCCCTCGGGTCGGTGACGAGGGCCGACCGGGCTGCCGCTTTCCGACATCGCGCTCGGCCGGCGACACTGGAGGCGGGCTCGCCCCAGTCGGCCGCTACGCTGGCTTCGTGACATCCGAGGAACTCGCCAACCTCGCTCACCTGCGCCGTGCCCGCGATCTGATGGACCGCGAGTACGCCGGCCCCCTCGACGTTGCCGCCGTCGCCCGGGAGGCATTGATGTCGACCGCCCACTTCTCGCGGCAGTTCCGGGCGGCGTACGGGGAGACGCCCTACTCCTACCTGATGACGCGGCGGATCGAGCGAGCGAAGGCGCTGCTGCGCCGCGGCGACATGTCGGTCACCGAGGTCTGCATGGCAGTCGGGTGCTCGTCGCTGGGCTCGTTCAGCGCTCGCTTCACCCAATTGGTGGGCGAGCCCCCAACGGCCTACCGGGCCCGTGATCACGGCGCTCTGGCGGGCGTGTCGGGCTGTATCGCCAGGGAGTTGACCCGTCCTGCCCGCAGGTCGAGCAGGATCGGAGAAGCGTTGGGGGTGGCGGTCTCATAGGGTGGCGGGCATGGATATCACACTCTCGCAATGCTTCGTGATAGTGACCGACCCCGACCTGGCCCTGGACTTCTACCGTGACGTGCTGGGCCTGGAACTGCGCAACGACGTGGCCAACGAGGGGTTCCGTTGGATCACGGTAGGTGCCATCTCCCAGCCGGACGTGTCGATCGTTCTCACCAACTATCTCAACGGCAGCCCCGCCGACACCGACACGGTTGCCGCTCTGGTGGCCAAGGGTGCCCTCAACGGTGTCCATTTCCACACCGATGATCTGGATGCCACCTTCGAGAAGGTTCGTGGCGCCGGGGTTGAAATCGTCCAGGAGCCGACCGAGCAGTTCTGGGGCACCCGCGACATTGCCGTGCGTGACCCCTCCGGCAACCTGATACGAATCGACCAACCCCCCACCAAATAGACCATGCAGCCCACGTGATCGGGCCGAATTGGGAACTCCGCTGACACCTCGGCTTCACCCGGGCCTGCGGAGCGCCCCCTATCCAAGGCTCACGGCCTGGGCTCCCCTTCCCCCTCTCGCTTCGCTCGTGGGGGACAGAACGCTTTGTCCTTGTGCCGCTAGGTAGAGCACCCCATGGTTGTAGTTGTCAAGCGGCGGCGGGATGCGGGAGAAACTTCATAGGATGACACCTCGGCTTCGTCCGGGCGGCTCCGGTAGTGAGTTCTCCGTCGGCCGCCTCCATTGGGTACGAAGACGTGCCCTTGCACTTCACGCGCAGGTGGTCGGCGGACCGATAGGCGAGGCAGCGCCCCTCGATCGGAGTGATGCGCGAGACGGCCGAGACCCTGAGGGACCCTACGCCGATCCCACGTATTCGGCCAGGTGCTGGCCGGTGAGGGTCGAACGAGCCGCAACCAGGTCGGCCGGCCTTCCCTCGAATACCACTCGGCCGCCGTCGTGGCCGGCTCCGGGGCCGAGGTCGATGATCCAGTCCGCGTGAGCCATCACCGCCTGGTGATGCTCGATCACGATCACCGACGTCCCGGCGTCCACGAGCCGATCTAGGAGGGCGAGCAGGTGATCGACATCGGCGAGATGGAGCCCGCTGGTCGGCTCGTCCAGTACGTAGATCCCCCCCTCGTCCGCCATGTGGATCGCCAGCTTGAGTCGCTGACGCTCGCCCCCGGACAGTGTTGGAAGGGGCTGGCCGATGGTCAGGTAGCCGAGACCGACGTCGGCCAGCCGGGCAAGGATCTTGTGAGCCGCCGGGGTGGGCGCCTCACCGGCACCAAAGAACTCCTCGGCGTCTGTTACCGACATGTTCAACACTTCGCTTATGTCCCGCCCGCCCAGCTTGTATTCCAGCACCTCGGGCTGGAACCCCTTCCCGTCGCACACCTCGCAGGTGGTGGCGACCGTCTCCATGAAGGCGAGGTCTGTGTAGACCACGCCGGCGCCGTTGCAGTTGGGGCAGGCACCCTCGGAGTTGGCGCTGAACAGCGCCGGCTTCACGCCGTTGGCCTGGGCGAACGACTTGCGGATCGGGTCCAACAGTCCGGTGTAGGTGGCGGGGTTGGATCGCCGCGAGCCACGGATCGGGTCCTGGTCGACCACAACCACTCCTTCCCGATCCGCCACTGAGCCCTGGATCAGCGAGCTCTTGCCCGAACCGGCCACACCGGTGACCACACACAGCACCTCGAGCGGGATGTCGACGTCCACGTCCTTCAGGTTGTGGGTGCTGGCTCCGCGGACCCCCAAGGCTGCGGACGACGTCCGCACCTCGGGTTTCAGCGAAGCCCGATAGTCGAGGTGCCGCCCGGTCACGGTATCGCTGGAACGCAGCTCCTCGATGGTGCCCTCGAACACCACCTCACCGCCGGCGGTCCCGGCGCCGGGCCCGAGATCGACCACGTGATCGGCGATCTCGATCACCTCCGGCTTGTGCTCGACGACCAGCACCGTGTTGCCTTTGTCCCGCAACTGCCCCAGAAGGCCGTTCATCCGCTGGATGTCGTGGGGGTGAAGCCCGATGGTGGGCTCATCGAAGATGTAGGTCACGTCGGTGAGCGCCGATCCGAGATGACGGATCATCTTGGTGCGCTGCGCCTCGCCGCCCGAGAGTGTCCCCGACGACCGATCCAGCGAGAGGTAACCCAGCCCGATCTCCACCAAAGAGTCGAGCAGGTGCTGAAGCGATCCCAGCAGCGGGGCCACAGACGGCTGATCGAGGTCGCGCATCCACCCGGCCAGGTCGCTGATCTGCATGGCACAGGCGTCGGCGATGCTGATCCCCTCGATCTTGGACGAGCGGGCCCCCTCGCTGAGCCTGGTACCACCGCATTCGGGACAGGCCTTGAAGGTGGCGGCTCGCTCCACGAACGCCCTCTTGTGAGGTTGCATCGAGTCGGGGTCCTTGGAGAAAAACGACTTCTGGACCTTGGGAATCAGCCCCTCGTAGGTGACGTTGATCCCCTTCATCTTGACCTTGGTCGGCCCCTTGTAGAGGAAGTCCCCCAGCTCCTTCTTGGTGTAGTCGCGGATCGGCTTGTCGGGGTCGACGAATCCGGATTCGGTGAACGATCGCACCATCCAGCCGCCCGCCTTGTAGCCGGGGATGGTGATGGCGCCCTCGTTGAGCGACTTGGAGTTGTCGTAGAGCGCGGTCAGGTCGATGTCGGAGACGGTGCCCCTGCCTTCACAACCGGGGCACATGCCGCCAACGAGGGAGTATTCGCGCCGTTCGGCTTTCCCCTCGCCGATCTTGATCGACCCCACCCCTCGCACCGATGGAACGTTGAACGCAAAGGCCTGCGGCGAGCCGATGTGCGGCTTCCCGAGCCGGCTGAAGAGGATGCGCAGCATGGCATTGGCGTCGGTGGCGGTCCCGACCGTGGAGCGGACGTTGGCACCCATCCGCTCCTGGTCGACGATGATGGCCGTCGTCAACCCCTCCAGCACGTCGACCTGGGGCCGCGCCAACGTCGGCATGAAGCCCTGGACGAAGGCGCTGTAGGTCTCGTTGATCATCCGTTGCGACTCAGCGGCGATCGTTTCGAACACGAGAGAGCTCTTCCCCGAGCCGGACACCCCCGTGAACACCGTCAGACGGCGCTTGGGGAGTTCGACGCTGACGTCCTTGAGATTGTTCTCTCTTGCCCCCGAAACCCGGATGCGGTCGTGGCTATCGGCAACGTGCATTCGATCCACGCTAGTTGTCAGCGGAGTTCCCAATTCGGCCCGATCACGTGGGCTGCATGGTCTATTTGGTGGGGGGTTGGTCGATTCGTATCAGGTTGCCGGAGGGGTCACGCACGGCAATGTCGCGGGTGCCCCAGAACTGCTCGGTCGGCTCCTGGACGATTTCAACCCCGGCGCCACGAACCTTCTCGAAGGTGGCATCCAGATCATCGGTGTGGAAATGGACACCGTTGAGGGCACCCTTGGCCACCAGAGCGGCAACCGTGTCGGTGTCGGCGGGGCTGCCGTTGAGATAGTTGGTGAGAACGATCGACACGTCCGGCTGGGAGATGGCACCTACCGTGATCCAACGGAACCCCTCGTTGGCCACGTCGTTGCGCAGTTCCAGGCCCAGCACGTCACGGTAGAAGTCCAGGGCCAGGTCGGGGTCGGTCACTATCACGAAGCATTGCGAGAGTGTGATATCCATGCCCGCCACCCTATGAGACCGCCACCCCCAACGCTTCTCCGATCCTGCTCGACCTGCAGTGGTCCGTAGGTCGATCAGAGGGCTGGTGTCTCGGAGTATGGGAGTTCACCGCGCTGAGCCCGCCGGGCTGACATCGTTCGACTTGACCACCGGCTCTGCCGACGAGTCAGGAGTGAGGCTCAAGTCGGGCGACAGCCGCCCACTCGTGTTGACGATTCACGCCATGGCACATGAGTAAGGACACGGGATCGCTCACCCGGCCGACCACTCGCAGGCTAGATCCGTTTGAGTTTCGCCAGCCAGGCCGGTGCGCCATCGTCGTGCTATCTCGTCTCAACTCGATCCGGTTCGATGGCGGCGATGTTTATCCAGCGCTGGGTCGAGCGCCATTCTCAGGCCCTCCTGGCTGACACGGCGTGGGCCTGTCGATCTCATCCCAATCTGTCCTGACAGGGATAGCCTGGTCGGCAGACGCTCGCTTGGCGCTCCGATCGATGCTCGGGCATGGCGACACTCTTTCGTCGCCGCTTCATGGCGATGCGCGCAACCGCATATGCGCCGACGATGAGCAAAATCAGACCAGCGGCCCAATTGACCGTCTGCTTGGCGGCAGAGGCGCCCCCGAGCAGAGTCGCACCAGCACCGCTCGCCTCTGGATAGCTGCGGAGAGCGATCCACATGGCAATGTTCTCCAGGTAGTCGAATCCTGCGCCAAACAGTGGCAGTGCGGCTGCAGCCAGCCAGTAGCTTCCCGGCCGGACGGTCCGGCTCAACGCCATGGCGAGAGCCGATGACATGAACAACGCAGAGACCGCGGGATGGAACAAATCGGCCACCTGGAGATGGCGATAGGCGGTCAGGCCGGCCTCACCACAGCCGGACATGAACCCTTGCAGTTCAGCTGCGGAGGTGAAGAAGCGTACGTCGGGTGGCGCTTGGCCGCATAGTGCCTGCACATGGCCAATCGAGAAGGAAGCCGTCGAGCCGAAGAGGAGTCCGGCAAAGGCGGCGAACACGACCCCGGTGAAAGCGATCAGGCGCCAGTTCGCAAAGCGCCGCATCACTGCCGCCAACCTCGACACCACAACCATCACACGTCCTCCTTCCTCGGACCGCGTCCTCATCCTTCGGCCTGACCCAGCGTGACTTCGCTGACCTTGTTCTCGATCGTGGTGAGCACACGCCAGAACACCTCGGTGTCAGCGTCGCCAACACCCGAGAAGAGTCGTTGCTTCAAAGCGTTGATCACCGGCAGGGAAACAGCCGTTGCACGACTTCCCTGTTCGGTCGCCACGACGTTCACCATCCTCCCGTCCTGCGGATCTCGAGTCCTTGCCACGAATCTCTTGGCCTCGAGCCGGTCGACGAGCCGAGTCGCCACGGATTGATCGACCCCGATCCTGGCTGCGATCTCTCCGATGCTCTTGGCGCCCTCGACGTCCACGTACGCCACGATTGCAGCCTGCTGCGCCGTCAGGTCGACACCCCGCGGGACAACTCCCGATCCTGGAGAACGGTGATGCTCCTGACGAGTCTGGCCATGGCGGTCTTCGGCGCCATCGAGTTGAGATCTGTCATGGAATGATATTACATGCCTTAGCATATATGTTAAGGCATGGAGTTGCTACGACTCTCAGGTCCGTCGTCGCCGAACCGGGAGGAGTTGGTCTCGCTGTCCTCACCATCGGCTGACTGTTAGCCCACATCGAGAAAATCGCCGACCGGGTCGTCGTCCCCCCGGGCCGGCTGATTCGTTCACCGGAGGAGTCGGCCACGCGGTCCCCCGCGAAAGTGACCTCCGGCTCTGCCAAGTGATCATGGACGAGACGAGGCTGAAAACGTGACTTCAACGGATCTTGATGCAACGTACCTTGAATCGAGAGCGGCGACTTTCGGGGCGTTGAGCGACTATGGGGAGATCGCCTCCTTCGGCATAATGTCCACCCCGGCGCTCGCCATCGACGACATGGTCACTCTCGCCGGACGAGTGCCTTCCGTCGCTGAGCTCGTCGACCTCATCAGAGAGGCCAACCCGTGACCCACCGCGACGTCGCTGCCGCGGCCGAGGCGCCTGTACTCGAGCGGCTCTCACTGCTCAACCGGTTCCTCCCGGCCTGGATCGGGCTCGCCATGGCCGGCGGGCTCCTCTTGGGCCGGCTGATCCCCGACCTCAACGACTGGCTCGACACCGTCAAGATCGGCACCGTCTCGCTACCCGATCGCCGTCGGGCTGCTCGCCATGATGTACCCGGTACTGGCCAAGGTCCGCTACTCCCAGGTCGGCGAGGTCGCCACCGACCGCAAGCTCATGGGCACCTCCCTCGTCCTCAACTGGGTGGTCGGGCCCGCCCTCATGTTCGCTCTCGCCTGGCTGCTCCTCCCCGACCTGCCCGAGTACCGCACCGGTCTGATCATCATCGGCCTCGCCCGCTGCATCGCCATGGTGCTCATCTGGAACGACCTCGCTTGCGGCGACCGCGAAGCCGCCGCCGTTCTCGTCGCGCATCAACTCCGTCTTCCAGATCGTCGCCTACTCGATGCTCGGCTACTTCTACCTCGAACTCCTGCCCACCTGGCTCGGTCTCGACACGGCAGCTCTCGACGTCACGATGTGGGAGATCGCCAAGATCGTCTTCGTCTTCCTTGGAATCCCGCTCGTCGCCGGCTTTCTGACCCGACCTGGGGAGAGCGGACCCGTGGTGCCGACTTGGTATGAGAACGAGTTCCTGCCCCGGATCGCTCCCTGGGCCCTCTACGGGCTACTGTTCACCATCGTCGTCCTGTTCGCCCTCCAGGGCGAAACCATCACCAGGCAGCCCCTCGATGTCGCCCGCATCGCCCTACCCCTCCTCGCCTACTTCGCGCTCATGTGGGCGGTCTCGTTTGCCGTCGGTCTGTGGCTACGCCTCTCCTACGAGAAGAACGCCACCGTCGCCTTTACCGCCGCCAGCAACAACTTCGAACTCGCCATCGCCGTCTCCATCGGCGTGTTCGGTGTCACCTCCGGCGAAGCGCTCGCCGGCGTCGTCGGCCCGCTCATCGAGGTCCCCGTTCTCGTCGGCCTCGTCTACGTCGCCCTCTGGGCCCGCAAACGCTTCTACCCGTCCCAAAGTCTGGAGTCCCACTGAACTGCTACGACTGCCACCAATCCGGAGACACCACTCCCGCCATCGCCGTCTGCCCTGGCTGTGGCGCCGGCATCTGTGCCGATCACGCCATCCAGAACCAGCACACGCTCACCGTCGTCACAGCCACCAGCACCCGAGCCCCGGTCGACCCGCCTCAGCAACGGATCCGGTGTCATACCTGTGCGGCCGTGGTTGCCTCTGCGGGCCGGCCGTCCTTTGGGCCTTGCCAGCGAAGTCTGGGACTGGCGGGCCTGACCGGATCGGTGCAATGACCGAGCCAATCACCATGCACAGGTATCGGGTTGAAGGGATCGGCCGGCCGGGCGGTCACGGTCGGATTCGCTGCAACGCCACCGACGTGAGGGCCGACACCGGCTCGGTCTCGGACGGGTACCGGCCGGGACCCGCCGAGCTGCTCTGTGCCTCGCTCGCAGCATGCCTCTTGAAGAACATCGAACGCTACGCCGAGATGCTGCCATTCGACTATCAGGTCGCATCCGTACAGGTGGAAGCCGAACGCCAGGACAGCCCACCAAAGATGATGCGGATGCGCTACCGCGTCGAGATCGCCACCGACGAGCCCGAGCACCGGGTCGATCTCCTCCACCGCAACATCCGCAAGTTCGGGACCATCACCAACACCCTCGCCGCCGCTTGCGAGCTGACAGGAGAGATGGTGGCGCGCCGCCACCATGAAGACGAGGGATGGGACGGCTGATCGACTTCTAGGCGCCTGGCAGGGGATCTCGCGCCATGGCATTCCGTGTTGGTCTGCGCCGCAGACGGTCGGGTGGCGAGGGTGATGATGCGGCATGCGCTCTCGTGGGAACACGCCACCGGTTTGAAGCCGCGATTTTCGGGTCATGAGCCTGAGTCCGAGAAATCGCCCAACCTGGGGATGTTCGCGAAATGCCTCCTCAGAGCCCGTTGTTGGTTCCCGTCATCTCGGGTTCTTGACCGTCCCATCGCACTCTCTCGCGCCATAGATACGCGATGGCGCAACACGGGATTGTGCTCGGCTGGGACAGCAGCAACCCGGCGGGCGTGGACCGCCGCACCGGCCTTGCCCTGAGCGGAGTTGACGACAAAGGCGTGGGCCGCGCCGCGGAGTTGGTCGGTCAGACGGTCCCCGCCGTTCGAACCTTCAGGTTGCAACAGCCGACAGCTCCCACAGCCATGTGGAGCTTGCCGCCGTAGCTATTCAGCGATACTATGTACCGGTAGTCAGTATCGCTGAGTAATCCAAGGAGGTGTTCGGTGGGCAAGCAAATGACGGAGATGCTCAAGGGCACTCTGGAGGGCATCGTCCTCGCGATCCTGTCGATGCGGCCCGCTTACGGCTACGAGATCACGGCACGGCTGCGGGAGCAGGGTTTCGCCGACATCGCCGAAGGCACCATCTACGCCCTGCTCGTCAGAACCGAGCAGCGCGGCCTCGTCGACGTTGAGAAGGTCCCGTCCGAGAAAGGGCCACCGCGCAAGGTGTATTCGCTCAACGCTCACGGACAGGAATATCTCGAAGAGTTCTGGAAGACGTGGAGCTTCCTCGCAGAACGGCTGGAACAGCTCCACGAAGAAAGGGCATAGACAAGACATGGCATTCAGATGGATCGAACAGAAGCGGCGCTACCGCCAGTACAAGGCGCGTGCGGCGCGGCTCCCCAGGAACTACCGCGCTGCAATCGAGGCCCTCGACCGGTACTTGACCTACTTCGGCTCGATCACGAAGGGCGACATCTTGGTGTCGATGGTGGAGGATCTCGCCGATCTGTTCGAGCAAAGCGCGGCGAACGGAACCCCGATCCGCGCCATCGTCGGAGACGACCCTGTCGAGTTCGCCGAGACGTTTCTGCAGAACTACTCGGAGGGTCAGTGGATCAACAAGGAGCGCGAGCGGCTCGTCAGCGCCATCGACCGGGCGGCGAGTGAGGGCCACAGCTCATGACGACGCGGCAGACTCAGGCGATCCGCGTCCAGGGCCTGGAGAAGTCATACAAGAAGCTTGAGGTGCTCCGCGGTGTCGACTTCGACGTGGCGCGGGGAGCATCTTCGCTCTGCTCGGCTCGAACGGGGCAGGCAAAACCACGGTCGTGAGAATCCTGTGCACGCTGCTGAAGGCCGACGCGGGAACCGTCAGCGTCAACGGCTTCGACGTCACCAGCCAGGCTGGGGAAGTGCGGGAATCCATCAGTCTCACCGGACAATTCACTGCCGTCGACGAAATCCTCAGCGGACGGGAGAACCTCGTGCTGGTCGCCAAATTGCGGCACCTCAAGGAACCGGGAACGATCGCGGACAACCTGCTCGATCGTTTCTCGCTGATCGACGCGGCAGCGCGGAGGGTGTCGGCGTATTCGGGTGGCATGCGCCGCCGCCTCGACATCGCGATGAGCCTCATCGGGAATCCCAGGTCATCTTCCTCGATGAGCCGACGGCCGGGCTCGACCCCCAGGCGCGCATCGAGGTGTGGCAGGCCGTAAGAGAACTTGCCGAGCACGGCACGACGGTGCTGCTCACGACGCAGTATCTGGACGAGGCCGAACAACTCGCCGATCGGATCGCGATCCTCCATGAGGGTCGGATCATCGTGAACGGCACCCTGGCCGAGCTAAGGCATCTGCTCCCGCCCGCCAAGGTCGAATACGTCGAGAAGCAGCCGACCCTCGAGGATGTCTTCCTCGCCATCGTCGGTGACAAGGCCAAGGCCGGCGACGCCGGCAATGACCGCGGCGTCGGCTCGGACGAGTGAGGAAACCGATGAACAAGCATCTATTAGGCGACTCCACCGTCCTGCTGGGACGATCCCTACGCCACATCACGCGCAGCCTGGACACCATCATCACGACCGCCGTCATGCCGGTCGCCATCATGCTGCTGTTCGTCTACGTTTTCGGCGGCGCAATCAACACAGGGTCGGAGTCGTATCGTGAACTACATGCTGCCTGGCATTCTGCTGATCACGATTGCCTCGGGCATCTCCTACACCGGCTTCCGGCTCTTCCTGGACACGAAGAGCGGCATCTTCGAGCGATTCCACTCCATGCCGATCGCACGGTCGTCAGTGCTGTGGGCGCATGTGCTGACGTCGCTGGTCGCCAATCTGACCTCGCTCGTGGTCGTCGTGCTCGTCGCCCTCCTCATGGGCTTCCGCTCGGGAGCAGGAGTGCTGGCGTGGCTGGCGGTCGTCGGCATCCTGATCCTGGTCACCCTGGCATTGACGTGGATCGCCGTGATCGCCGGTCTTTCTGCGAAGTCCGTGGATGGCGCGGGCGCCTTCTCCTACCCACTCGTCTTCCTGCCGTTCGTCAGCTCGGCATTCGTGCCCACCGACACCATGCCCGGCCCGGTACGCGCCTTCGCCGAGTACCAGCCGGTGACGTCCATCGTCAACGCGATCCGCAACCTGTTCACACAGCATCCGATCGGCACCGACATCTGGATCGCCCTTGCCTGGTGTTTCAGCATCCTCATCGTCGCCTACATCTTCGCCATGGTCACTTACCGCCACAGGATCTCCTAGGCCCTCGGCGAGCCCACCCGGCCGATTCGGCTCGATCGCCGATGCCCGCTCATTCTGGGAGGTCTTCCTCGATCACTACAACCACGTTCCGCCATGCCGGCATCGGCCTGCACACCCCAACATCGGTCCACTACGGCACCGCCACCGGGATCCGGGCCGCTCGCGCCGAGACGCCTACCGCCGCCTACAACGCGAACCCCGCCCGATTCCGCCACCAACCACCGACCCCGCCCGAGCTTCCAGAGGTCGCGTGGATCAACGAACCCAACCGAGAAACACTCACCCAATCCACATAGGAGGTTGTCGCATCCCCGTTGACACGTTCCGTTCCGCCTACAGACCGGTCGACTTCGGATAGGCCCGCTTGGCGAGATTGAGCGAAAGGCCGAGAATCGCCAGCGCCACCACAAACGAGACTGTGACGGTGATCGCAACGGTTCCCTGAGCAACGAACTCGCCGATCACATCAATCAGCGCGAGCCCACTGAGCAATGTCAGACTCCACCTTTGACCCATGAAGAGGCCAACAAGCGCCACTCCGAAGAGGATGCCGACCGTGCCTCCAACAACTACCAGCCACTGGTAATCCACGGCCACATCCTGCCGTAGGTTGTCGAGATCTACGAGCAAGGCCCATGTCACGATCACGTGCTGAACGATCTTCTCGCCGGACATGACCCCAAGGAGCCACAGCATCCAATTGCGATCGGATCTGCCCATTTGCGGCCACATGCTATGTCGTCACCCCGGTGCGTGTTGACCTTTTGTCTAACCAGCCGATGGGCGAGTTTCGGTCATGACTGTCTTACCCGACCCGGTCGCCATCACACGCGCCCGGCGCGTAGCGACCCACACCGTCGGGCGTGCCCGATGGCTTCGCCTCCACCGCGCCGATGGCTCTTCCTTCGACGAACAGCGGATAGTCAGCGCGGCCATGAGCCCACGCCACCTTGGAACCCCGGAGAACATCATGTCCCGTGGTGAGAAGATACTTCCCCGGCCAGTCGTCCAGGGGCTGAGTCGCTTGATGCGAGGGCCGGACGGTCAGTCATCAGGTCGTCATCAGAGGGCCCGAATGGTGGTGACTTGATTCGCTTCGGCAAAGCAGAATACCAGGCACTGCCTGGGTATTCTGTTGGTAGCGGAGACGCAATCTTGAACCCGCGACCTTCGGGTTGTAGTGATGTCGCCTGCCGTTTGTGGGCACATGGACGAGGTCTCTAGTGGTGTGTCGCTAGTCTCGTTGGCTTGGGGAAGACGGGACATCTAGTCGAGTCCAGTAAGAAACCGAGATTGCGCGGATGGCTGCATGCAGTCATGTTCCCGGTGGCGGTGGTCGCCGGAGCGGTCCTGGTTGCCGGTGCTTCTACCCAGGAAGCGCGCGCTGCCTCCGCCGTGTTTGCAGCGACGGCAGCCCTCCTATTTGGAGTGAGCGCCTTCTTGCATCGTGGTTCTTGGTCCCCTCGGGTTGAGGATGTCCTGCGGCGGATGGATCACGCCAACATCTACCTGATAATTGCTGGCACCTATACGCCCTTCGCCGTGCTGGCTCTTCCACCAGACCAAGGTCGAAGACTCCTGTTGATCGTATGGTCCGGAGCCCTTGCAGGGGTCGTCCTACGAGTGTTCTGGACAACAGCTCCTCGATCGTTGACGACCAGTCTCTACGTACTAGTCGGGTGGATTGCAGTCTTCTTTCTGCCAGGTCTCTTGGATGGCGCCGGAGTGCCTGCGGTCACCTTGATCATTGTCGGTGGCGTCCTGTACACGATTGGCGCTGTTGTATATGCGACCAGGCGCCTCAATCCGTGGCCGGAGTGGTTTGGATTCCACGAAGTGTTTCACGCATTCACGATTGCGGCGTTCATTGCCCATTACATCGCAGTGTGGATCGTTGTCCACGCCTAGGACACGCCTGCCGTGGCAGTTGCCAACCCACATCCGGTTGCGAGGATGGCGAGGTGACCAGCGAAGAGATCACGATGCTCCGCAACCGGTTGGGTGCTCTCATCGGAGGAGATCGATCGGAGATTCTCCACCGGTGGCTCGATCCCACCATCCTCCCGCCCCGACCGATCTGGTCGCTCTGGCGGCGGCATCCGGGCTGAAGGCGTTTGCCCCATGGCACGGCCTGGACACCGTCCAGGGGTGCCGGGAGGCGTGCGGAGGTCAGAGATACATGGCCGTCGACTGCCTCGGGCCTAAGCGCGATGACGTGGACGTCTTCACCCGAACGAGCGCGACAGCGATCGCAGGGTTCGCTTGCGTTCGCTGCGCACAATCAGGTGCGCGACTGGTTTCATGAGTCGCATCCATCCGGTCAGCTCGGTCTGCGCTACGTGGTGTACGGCGGTCCCACCGTGGTTCGCCTCGAGGACATAATCCATGCGGGCGTCGGCCTTGGCGCCACCAGGCCACCGGAGATTTTCTCGGAACTCCACACGCGAAGGGGAGTCGAGTTCGGCGACCTCGCCGCGGAACGTACCCATCCGGGTGTAGTCGGCGTACTGTGCACCTACGGCTGGCGGTCCATCCACCGTCCACGCACACCTGCGAAATAGGCCCGTGTGGTGCATCCACTTGCGGTAGCCGGGTAGGTCGATTAGTCGTGCGAAGACGTCCCCGACCGGCGCGTCGACCATGGCGCGGCCCTCGAATCCGACCACGCTCGGTATGCGGACCTGGCTTTCCGGGCCGTGGGCCGCGGCACCCATAACGGTCACCCCTTCGTCTGTCCGATGGTGGCGCAACCTGCAGCAACGTCGAAGATCTCGTCGGCCACCAGACCGTGCGCTTCTCGGTGCACCGCTTGTGCGCTGGCGGCGGCCGGTGCCTCGACCGGGCAGAAAGCGCGGCGGTGCCCGGCGTCCACCCAGTAGTTCAGGTAGCGGTTTCGGTTCTTCTCCTGCACACGCAGGTCTGCTGCGTGTGCAGCTGCCACCGCGTACTGATCCGTGCCATCGGGGAGCTCGTGGACATCCATGTAGAGCGGCATCTCGGTCGCCTCCAGGCCGTCTTATCGTCTGACGTCGGCGACCGTATGGAACGGGGCGTTCCCTGAGCGTTCCCCCGACGACCGCCTGCCTAGAGCCGGTGCCGGCCAATTGTGCGCAGTGAGCGGCGTCTCGCGGCCGACGGGCGGCCGCGAAGCCGACCGCGGCCTGTTCGAACAGCGCAGTGACAGCCCTCACTTCCTCGCCCCGCTTCCGGCCAAGCACATCCCGTACCTCCCCGAGCACTGCCTGCCAGGGCCCACCCCGCCACCGCTCGGCGGTGTAGCCGGCCCGATCCAGGAGCGCCATCGAATCGCCCCGAGTTGAGTGGCATTCTCGGCGTCGCACTGGAGTCGCGCGCGCTGCAGCCGCGGCCCATTTGCCCTCGTTTGGAGGCGCCCACGCCGGGTTCCGAAAGTCGGAGCCCGAAAGGAGTGAACCATGGAGGGATATGTAGCCCGCAAGGGTGAGCGTTGGTATGCGGTCATCTATCAAGGACTGGATCCGGTCACCGGGAAGGAGTGTCGCAATTGGCATCCGGCGGGCACCAACCGCGAAAACGCGGAGCGGTTGGCTGCGAGCGTTGCGGCTGAGCTGAACGGCCGCCACGACGGGGCTCGGTCACTCACGTTCGGTGTCTACCTGACGGCGCGGTGGCTTCCCGGCAAGAACCTGGAGCTGCCGCACCACCTGGGACGGGTACCGCCGCAGCATCGGAACTCCACGTGCTTCCCTCGCTGGGGAGCATCCCAATCCGCCGGCTGCCACCGCATCACCTCGAAGCGCTGTATGACGACAGGTCTAGAGATGGGCCGCTACCCGGTAACGGCCGGGTGAAGACGGACACAGCAATATCCGTCCTCAGGAGCGAGCACCGCGGAGGCACCGGAGCCGGAGCCTTCGATCATTCCCTCGACCAGGGCAAGGTTGATCCCACAGGTCGTGTCCCGGTCCTGGTCCCGGAGCACATGGAAGGGACAGTTGCGGAACCTGGTCTCACCATCCTCTTCTGCCGGCTCGTATCCGGTTTCCCGAAGGGCCGTCTCCAGGCCATCTGCTCCGATCTCACATCCGGTGCGCCGCGCCACGTCGGCGAGCGCAGCGTCGGCGACATGACCAGCCCGTACCGCCTCGAGCAGGATCCGGGCCGCCAGCTCATAACGACGAGGCGGAACCGAAACGTCGTATACCTGACCCGAACGGCGATACAGCTTGGCCGGTCTTCCCGCACCGGGGCCCTCCCGGCCGGTGAGCCGGCGGAACTCGAAATCCAACAGCCCATCATCGGCCAGACGATCCAAGTGGTAGGCAGCCACCTGACGGGAGACGCCAAGAGCCTCCGCTGCCTCATCCCGGGTCACCGGCTCCGAAGCAGCAGAGACGAGGTCATAGAGGACACGCCGGATCGGCTCAGCCAAGGACGCCAACGCCTCGAGGTCGTCACCCCCCGGCGATGTCTCATCGGCCAGATCGGCCGGGTCCGAATGTTGCTCGGTCATCACATATCCATTCTAAAACAAACTCAGATTGACAATACAGACCCTGCAGTTCTAAGATCGCTGCGACTCTACTTTAGAAAGGAAATGTCGTCATGACAACCACCACGACCACCAGCGCCGCTCCGTCACAGACCGCCTACCAGATCCTCCGCCTCGGCTTCACCGTGGCGCCGATCCTCTTCGGTCTCGACAAGTTCTTCAACCTGATGACCGACTGGCCCCAGTTCCTCCCTGAGTTCGTCACCGACGTCGTCTCCGGCACGGTGGTCATGGCCATCGTGGGAGTAATCGAGATTGCTGCCGGCATCGGAGTCTGGCTACGACCCAAGATCTTCGCCTACGTCGTCGCCGCCTGGCTAGGCGTGATCATCATCACCTTGGCCCTCACCGGCGGGTTCTGGGACATCGCCCTCCGCGACTTCGGACTCCTTCTCGGCGCCGTCGCCCTCGGTCAGCTCGCCCGCGACCACGCCTGACCCCAATACCCGGGGAGATTCACACACCAGGTTGCGGTCGCCCTCAACGCCATTGATCCGGCCGACCGACGGAGTTCCGGTCTCCGCAGGATCGAGTCCCCGACTTGCCGTACCCATTCGTGCCCGTCCGTGTGGTCGCGCCCGTCTGGAGTCATTTTCTCCCGGCACCGAAGTGCTCTGACAGATACTTCTCGCCCTCGTTCGCAGAGGACCGTGACCACCTGCGCGAGGTCGGGGTTCTCGTGTAGGGTCTTCCGGGCCGCCACCAAGTGGGCTCCCGAGCTGGGGCCGACGAACAGCCCGTGGTCTCGGGCCGGCCGCCGCATCTCATCCAGGGCCTCTTCGCCTGGCACCGCTACCACCTTTTCGATCTCGTCGAGACGACGGGAGACGATTCCGGGCACAAAGCCGTCGGCGATGCCCGCAATGATGTGGCGCCCCCGTCTCGCCACACCCGATCGTGCACGACTCGTCCGGCTCGACTGCGATCGTGCGCATATCCGGGGTGACCGCCCAAGGAGACGCGGCCGACACCGATGAGCGTGCCACCGGTCCCCACTCCCATGACCAACGCATTCGGTCAGGCCGGCAAGCTGTGGAGGTGGCTCGACGAACCGTATCAGGCAGGCGGTGAGAGTTGGCAAACAGGATGGTCCGGCTTCCGTCACCCTCGATGAGCACTTGGAACGCTGGCTGCCCAACCAGCGACAGCCGTCGACCTGCTCGTCATAGCAGCGGAGCATCCGGCTCCACGTCCTCCTCTGAATCGGCTTGATTCCCCTCCAAAGGCTCGTCTCCGAGCGCATTGATGCTAATATTCGTGGCAGCGCTCGGCGCGGGTTTCATGAGGTCATCTACCGACCGGCCAATCGAGACAGACTCCGCTATCGACCTCACCGCCGACGACCCCGCTTTTAGGTGGTCCGAGGCTGAGGCCCAGTTCCTGTTCGCACATCTGCTCGATGCGTTCGGCAGGTACATCGCTATCTGGGATGAGACCGGCCGAATCGTCGACTTCGGGATCATCACCGGCGGCACTACGGAACACGAGGTAGACGAGGATCACGTTGAGCCCCTCCTGGAGTACTACAAGCAGAGGTTCTTCGACGACTTCTGTCGCGTCGTGGAGACGGGGGAGCCGATGGCGATGCAGTCCCTGGAACACGAGGATGATGAGCGCGGCGCCAAACGACTCGTCCGCGCCTTTGAGGTTCGTGCCGTGAAATTCGGTGATGGCTTGGCAGCCGGGTGGCGGGATGTGACCAGACACGTGCTTATGGAGGCGGAACTGGAACGGCGAACCCGCGAGCTGACCCTCATGGGTGAGATGGTCGACTACCTCCAGGCCGTTGAGTCGCCAGGCGAAGTCTTCGACGTCGCCGCGAGTTTTGGTTCCCGACTGTTTGGAGACTTCTCTGGCGGGCTCTTCTTGCAGAATGACTCCGGAAACGTGGTAGAGGCGATGACCTCCTGGGGCAACGGCATGGCGAGTGATGAGGTTTTCGCACCCGAGCAATGCTGGGCGTTGCGCCGTGGCCGACGGCATGGAAGTCTCTCGGGCAGCGAGGCCCCGGCCTGCCCGCACGCGGCGGACGGTGTGGAAGCGATCCTGTGCGTCCCGCTCATCGTTCAAGGGAAAGCGACCGGCCTCCTTGTTCTCAGCCCCTCCGAGACCGCGAACCTTTCCACTACGCCGCCCTCGAACGCGGCGACCGAGGCCCTCGCCATATCTATGTGCGAGCATCTCGGGCTAGCCCTCACGAACATTCGGCTGCGCGGGTCGCTTCGCGATCAGTCCATCAGGGATCCGCTTACTGGCCTGTTCAACCGTCGATACCTGGAGGAGACGCTCGAGCGCGAGATCAGCCGCTCTGCCCGCAGCGGCACGCCTATCGGTCTCCTGATGCTGGACATCGACAGCTTCAAAGGCTTCAACGACAGCTTCGGCCATTCGGGGGGCGACGCTCTGATATGCGAGCTTGGTAACTTGCTCCAAAGCCTTACCCGTACCGAAGACGCAGCGTGCCGTTACGGTGGAGACGAGTTCGTCGTCTTGCTCCCCGAGAGCCCGCTCGACGTAACTCTCCTCCGTGCGGAGGAGATCCGCCAGGGCGCGTACAAGTTCAACATCAAGCACGAGGGTTCCGTCTTGAGTCCGGTTACTCTCACGGTCGGGATTGCCGAATATCCGAATCACGGCGCCGATATGACCGGGTTGATTCGCGCTGCGGATGAGGCGATGCACGCAGCCAAGCAAGCAGGAGGCGATAGGGTGCAGGTCGCCCAGATGCCCAGCGAGCAAGGCCCCCGTTAGCCTCAACCCGAAGCATGGCACTCGCGGTCGCGGTCGCGATCACCGCGTTGGTGAAGCCAAAGAACTCCTGCAAAACAGGGGCTCTCGTTCGTAGCGGGGGCGCGATTTGGACCCCGTTAGCTTCGTGCCCATCAGCCAACTCTTGGGCAGACCCAACCGTCACGGCTACTCACGGCGCGTCAGCATCAAGGGTCACAGTTTGTGGTGCCACTGGTTGGATGGACGCGGTGCGGAGGAGTGGGATCGCAGCGCGATCGGCTCTCGCCATCCTCGCGACGAGCTTTGACGGCGACAAACGCTTGGGCTCACGGGCCACGAGTTGAGGTTTAACTTTGGGGGCCTGGTGATGAATCCTTTATGCCGCCGAGACGATGACGTGCCCGATGCCTCTTTGTGCACCCGTGAACTCGGCGACGATCGAGCCAACCACACAGAGCGTCGCTGCGCCCCGAACTCCGGCGAACAGGTACGGGATCGATGTCGGCAGCCGCAGCTGCCGGAAGACCGCCGCTTTGGATGCGGTAAATGATCTGCATCAGCTCCATTCGCACATGTCGTCACAGTGGAGACGTACCCGTCGCGCGGCAAGCAACCAAGCGAGAATTGCGAGCGCTCCGGGCCAAGAGCCGTCCCGCCTTCGCGTACCCCACCTCAAGGTCTGTGCCCGGGCCGCCGATACAACGGATAGTTACGCTCACGAGAGCGAACGCCTGGTTTTGACACGGGACCAACGGGGCTCCGGCCGCCGAGGCTGACGCGACCTCTCCCGAAAACGAAGAGGTCCATCATGCGTAGACCCCGATTCATCTCGCTGAGCCGTGCAATCGCGGCCTCGGTTGCTTGCCTCCTTGCCCTCAGCATCGCTGCGCCGGCGTCCGCGGCGCCGACGCCAGTGACGATCACCATCACGGGTGGTTCGCTGGAGATCACCGTCCCCGCCGGCCCCGTCGTCCTTGGCACCATTGTCAACACGGTGGATGGTGGGACAGTCAGCGGGCAGCTGGGCGTGGTGCAGGTGAGCGACGCCCGCAACGCAGCGGCCGGCTCCGGCTGGGTTGCCAGCGCTATCTCCACCGCCTTCACGCCGCCGGCTGGCCCAGCGATCGCTGCCAGTGCCGTCGCCTACGCCGCCGGCACCATCACCAAGGTTGGTACGGCCACCTACACCGCGAACGATCCAACCGACCTCACCGGCGTCAGCCCGGTCGTGACGGCAACGGGGATCACGGGTGACAACTCGGCCACCTGGAACCCGACCATCACCGTCACCGTGCCCGGTGGCATGGCCTCCGGTGTGTACTCCGCGACAATCACACATTCGGTCGCATAGCGCACTCATGGGGGCATCGCTGCTGCTTGGTCGATCCGGTCGGCAGGTTCTCGCCGCGCTCATCCTGATCGTCTTGGTGTACGCTCCGGCGCAGGCATCGGCGGCGTCTAGCTCGCCGGCCGAGGATCTCGGCGGTATCGGAGTCCGGCTTCTCGACAAACCTGCGGATGCGGGCGAGGACCCCAGAGCACTGTTGTACATCGTGGATCACCTCGCGCCAGGATCGGTGATCAGTCGAAGGATCGAGGTCACCAACACCACCTCCGAATCCGCGGTCGTATCGATATATGCCGCCGCCGCCGGGATCGAAGGTGGCCACTTCGTGGTGGCGGACGGACACACACCGAACGACCTGACGACCTGGTCCACGGTGCTTCCCGCCATGAAGGATCTTCCCGCCGGCGGCGCTGCCACGGTCACCGTCACGATCAGCGTGCCACCGGACGCCGCCGCAGGGGAACGCTACGGGGTGGTGTGGGCCGAGGTCCGATCTGGCGCCGCGTCGGGGATCGTTCAGGTCAGCCGTGTCGGCATCCGCCTCTACGTTTCGGTGGGACCAGGCGCGCCTCCAGCCATGGATTTCACGATCGATTCCCTGACGGCCCAACGATCTCCCGACGGCTTGCCTACGGTGCTCGCCACTGTGCACAACACCGGCGGACGGGCTCTCGATCTGGCCGGCTCACTCGAGATGCTGAACGGTCCCGGGGGGCTTTCCGCAGGCCCGTTTCCGGTCACCCCCGGCTTCACCCTCGCCATCGGTGCCAGCGGGCAAGTGACGATCGCGCTCGATGAGCGCGTGCCCGACGGCCCGTGGGACGCCACGTTGACGCTGCACAGTGGACTCCTCGAACGAAGCGCGACGGCATCCATCATCTTCCCAGGATCCGGCTCGGCGCTACCGGTTCCCGTGACTGTCGCCGAAGGAGGATGGCCGCTCGCCGCCATCGCCCTCGTAGTCGCCCTGCTGTGCGGCCTGGTCCTGCTGGTCCGTCGAACAAAGGTACCGGCGGACGACGCACCTACGACAAGCTGATCGGGGACGAAGTGCCGTTTG
>CAVYYV010000003.1:0-386260 GCA_963772815.1 uncultured Acidimicrobiia bacterium
CTGACTCACACTCAAGATCGAGTGGGGGGAACGCCCAGGGAGTCAGGGCAGAACCAGTGGGAGGAGGGCGCGCCCCTCCTCCCCACTTTTTCATTCCAGGGCAGGGCCATGCATACTGACATTCATCTCTCGCACACAGCTCGTTCCCGGACGGTCAAGCGAGAGGGGCGTTTCCGCTCGATAATGCTGATCTGGTGTGGAACTCGGTGACCAGAACGGGCGTCTAACGATCATGAATCGTGTGCTGTGTTGTCTCTTGCTGATCTCAGGGCTTGTTGCTGCATGCGGAGGTAATCAGCCAGGGAGATCCGGCGGGTTGGGGGGTGTCGACTCTGGCGGTGGACCGGTCGGCGAGGGTCGACCTGTTCGAACAGCCGGTGGCCGGCGCGCCCGACCCTGCCGACCGGGCCGGAGTTGCTGACGAATTTGTCGAATGTGTTTATGGTCTCTGGCAGGGCGGCTGGTCGATGGACTTCGGACCTCCAGGGAGTGCTCCGAATCCCGAGGAGGCGGTGTTGCTGTTCCTTCAAGTTCTGGTCGCTCCCCACTTCGAACTACACCTTGGCTGGAAAGAGACGAGAACCGGGTGCTGTACACGCACCTGGTCGAGGGGATGCTGCAGAGATTGCTGTCATCGTGGCTGACAGGACGCAGGTCGGGGAACTCGATGCCGACGACAGGTGGGTGGTCGAGACGGGTTCGGCTGGCCTCGTGACCCGGCCGAGTATAGACCCATCAACCGACGACGAGATACCAATGGATATCTGGCTCGACGCCGACAACCAGCAGGTGCCGACATCGATCATCACCTCCCGCCAAGGCCCCGAACACTGCAACTGGGAATGGGTCAGCTTCCTCACCTTCGATGATCGCCAGTACATCCCGAGATCCACACAGGAGTCCTGGCACGAGTCGGATTCACTGCCTACGACGAAAACGCTGAACTCACCCGAGACCGCCACAAACACCGGATACCACCGTGAGGACCGCCAGCTCTGGATGTCAGCGGATCGGACCACCACCTACGTGGTCGACAACGACCGCGTCGAAGCCTGGGGCACCACCGACGAACCCATCGGCTGCGCCTAAAGAACGCACCCGTCATCCACAAGGCCGGGCGGGAGGTGCCGATCTGCTCGGTCCTTTGAAGCGGTTGATATCAATTGATCGGCGCTAGCTCCTGAATTCTGATTTCGCATCAGGCGGAACCCCTTGAGCAACACTCAAAATGAGAGTGTGACGTTTTCTGTCTCATTTCGGTGGCGTTTCACAGCTGACCGACAAATGTGGGGGGAGGGAGCACCGGCTCCGAGCCGGTGCTCCCTCGGGCGGGGTACGGGCCATCCTCGGGCGCGGTAACCCAGACCTACCTAGACTCCCCGCTGGTCTCGATGGACTCGATCACAGCGACCTGTCTGGCGGTTGGTCTCATGGCTCTGGGATCGTGCTCTCCCGGCCGCAACCCGCCTCCCACAGCCAAGAATTCCGAGGGCCTTGTCCCTGATGGTCATGTACGACTGTCACGGCGACTGCGAGGAGCCGGCGGTCAGCTAGGGGGCACTTCTACGCCGTCGCCTGCGACGGATTCGGAGATGCTGGGGGCGACCATTGCCGTAGCTGATCCCCGATCGCCGCTCGAGGTCCCCTACGCAGAGGCCCGGCTAATTTCGCGGCGTCGACCCGGCAGAGGCAGTCGCTCTCGGACCGACCTCGCCGTCATGGTGTAGGCCACAGCAAGGTTGGTGGGCGGCCCGTTCGCAAGACCACCTGCACGACGAGCGGCTCGAGTCTCAACTCCGGTCAATGGCGCCTTGAGCTCCTACACCGCGTCGAAATCGGTCCGAACAGCCGACATCTGATAGAAGAGGTGGCCTGGAGGAAAGCCCTAGCGATCGACAGATGTATCGAGCTGCCCGCTCGTAAGCGCCTCAGCCAGTTCCGCCACGCTCGCGGCCGCTTCTTGCTCCGTCTTGGCGAAGAGCGTCGTCACGGGATCAGCTCTGTCGTCAGCTCGTCTGACCATCACGACCCACTCCTTTCCCTCGGGCCCTCCGGACGACGGACCACAGAAGGCCTGCCAAGTCGAGCAAGATCGACCCTGTCCCGAGCCTCCATTCCTTCCCCTTCGCTAAGACCTCGTATTGGAGCCCCTCAGGACTGGTAACAACGCGTCGGCGGCTCACCCGGCACACTCGACTCCCACTCTGGACCGTCGGCTCCACACCCCCGGCCGATCATATCCGTCCACCTGACGGGACCGACCGCCTCCAGAGTGGTTTGGCGGCGCTACGCGATGAACCGTGGTTGGCGGCCTCGTATTCGGCGGACGGGTTGAGTATGCCATTTGATGCCGTGGCGTCCGATTAGGCGCCGGCGATAGTTGTCGAGGTTGGGAATCCATGCGCTTGTCTTCGGGTCTTCTCGATGAGCATGTGGACGTTCTCGACCCTGCCGTTGGAGGCGCGGCCGGTGCGGTGATAGTTGAAGATCAGCTCTGACCAGCGGCTGATGGTGTGGGCGAGGCGGGTGAGTTCTGCGATGTCGGCGTCGGCACAGAAGGTGTAGAAGGTGATCATGCGTCGACGGGCGGCCGCTTCGTCGACGGCGGCGAACACGTCCCGGAGGAGCTCTTTGGCGACGAAGCAGGCTGCGACTTCCCCGTGGGGGTCACCGGCCTCGAGCAGCGTGCACATCCACTGGAACCGGTGGTGGCTGAGCCGTTCGTATCCGGTCAACAGAGCCCGGCGGACCCGATACAGCGGATCGTTCTTGCGTCCTCTGTGTCCCAGGGTCTGGTTCTGGACTCGGCGACGGACCCCGTCGATGGTCCGGTTGGCCAGGCGGATGACATGCCAGTGGTCGACCACCAGGGTGGCCGAAGGGAGGTGATCTTCGAGGGCTCGGCGGTACCCAGCGGACGGATCCAAGGTGGCCAGGCGGATGTTGTCGCACCAGTCGGTTCCCCGCTCCGAAAGCCAGTCACCGACCACGTCTCGGCTTCGTCCCTCCAACACGTCGAGGACCCGGTGGCGGTCCAGGTCGACGATCTGGGTGGTGTAACGGGTGCGGGAGGTAGGGGTGGCGTTGAGGAACCGTTTCTCGTCCACCCCTATCGCCTCCACTCCCTCGAGCCGGCCCGGGTCGTCAACGTGGGGATCGGTGAACTCGGCCACCGCCTGGTTGGCGCAGTGCCATCCCACCCCGAACTCGGCTGCGGCAGCCGCGACCGAGACCCATCGACGTTGACCATCTCGGCCGAGCCGTTTCCGGGCCCGTTCGGTCAGCACCGCTCGAGGGCGGATCCCCGGCGTGTCTGCTCCGACCACGTGTTGACCTCACAGTCAGGCTCGGGACAGCGCCACCGCCGCTTCAATACACGCAACACCGTCGGGACGACCCGACACCGGCAGGTCCCGCACCAACGTTGGGCATCGGCCATGACCCGTCGCCCGGGTCCCACAACCCGAACAGCCCGACCAAGTCGACGTCGGTCTCGGCGAACAACCACAACTCACCGTCCACCTCCTGTTGGGCGCCGACCACGCAACCCAGGCATACCAACCAGAGCAGTGGCGCCGCGGCTACCTTCAATAACGGACAAGGGCTCCTCTTTCTGCAGACGTTCAATCCGCAGAATGGCGGGGCCCTTGCCCGCGTCATGGGATTACCGAATCAGCACCGGAACTCACAACGCCCCACACTCCAACGCGTTGAGCCCAATTACCGACGGAGAAGGTCAAACCACATCGAGTGATCGCCCTGATGACGGCTCGCCTTGACTAACGACTGACGCGGGGAGCCAAGCTACCCGGCCACTCCACCCTTGTGCTTCGGCCGCCGGGCGACGCCCCCCACCCAGCCCCCGGTTTGTTTGACGTACCCCGGAGGAGTGCCATACTGGCTCGACACATGCATCACAGCCTGGTACTCCTTATTCCCTGACGTACACGCCCCCAAGACCGGCGTGTGCGTCCCTTGCCCTCCCCTCCGGGAGGGTTTTTTGTACCCCGACCGAGACCCACACCCCCGAGGCACCACCATGACCGAGCAGACCGGCGCAGACGTAATACTCCAAGCACTCCTCTATGAGGGTGTGGACATTGCCTTCGGCGTACCGGGCGGGGCCATCCTTCCCTTCTACGACAGTCTCTACGACGCTCCCATCCGCCATGTCCTCGCTCGCCATGAGCAAGGGGCAGGGCATATGGCCGAGGGCTACGCCTGGGCCACGGGCCGGGTAGGCGTCTGCATCGCCACCTCGGGACCCGGGGCTACCAACCTCGTCACTCCCCTGGCCGACGCTCTGGTCGACTCGGTGCCCGTGGTGGCCGTGACCGGACAGGTCGCCACCACATCCGTCGGCAACGATGCCTTCCAGGAGGCCTACACCACCGGCATCACCATGCCTGCAACCAAGCACAATTACTTCGTCACCCATGCCGAGGAGATCCCCGACGTGGTGCACGAGGCATTCCACATTGCCTCCACGGGTCGTCCGGGGCCGGTTCTCATCGACCTGCCCAAGGACGTACTCAACCAGCCCGCCGTCTGGAGCGAGCCCGAGGACATCAACCTCCCCGGCTACAAGCCGACGGTCGACGGCCACGTTCCTCGCATCCGCGAGGCAGCAGACCTGATCGAGCGGGCCGCCCGCCCGGTTCTCTACGTCGGAGGGGGGATCATCAAGGCGGGAGCGTCGGCCCAGCTCCGCACCCTGGCCGAACGCACCGGCGTCCCGGTGACCACCACCTTGATGGGCCGGGGCGCTTTCCCGGATCGTCATCCTCTAGCCCTGGGCATGCCGGGAATGCACGGCGTGTTCACCGCCATCGCCTCCCTGCAGAGGGCAGACTTGATCGTGGCCATCGGAGTCCGCTTCGACGACAGGGTCACTGGTGATCCCGACCACTTCGCCCCCGAGGCTCAGGTGATTCACATCGACGTTGACCCGGCCGAGATCGGCAAGGTCCGCCAGGCCGACGTGCCCATCGTGGGCGACGCCCGGCGAGTGATCGAGCAGATGCTCGAGGCATGGGGCGACCGCCAGGTTCCCGATCGGCAGCCGTGGCTGGACCAGATCGCCCGCTGGCAGCGGGACCACCCTCTGCGCTACGAGCAGCATCCCGACGGCCCCATCAAGCCCCAATGGGTCATCGAGGAGCTCTACCGGCTCACCGGGGGCGACGCCATCCTCGTCTCAGGGGTGGGACAGCACCAGATGTGGGCCAGCCAATACTGGAAGTTCGAGGACCCCCGCCGCTGGATCAACTCGGGCGGCCTGGGCACCATGGGCTTCGCCGTGCCCGCCGCCATAGGAGCCAAGGCAGGCAAGCCCGATGAGCTGGTCGTGGCCGTCGATGGGGACGGCTGTTTCCAGATGACCCTCCAGGAGATGATCACGGCCTCGGCCGACAAGCTGCCGATCAAGGTGGTCGTCTTCAACAACGGTGTGCACGGGATGGTCACGCAGTGGCAGCGGCTCTTCTACAACAACCGTTTCTCCGGCTCCCGTCTCGAAGGCAACCTCGACTACGTGCAGCTGGCCGAGGCCATGGGCTGTCACGGATTCCGCGCCTCCGAGCCGGACGAGGTGGCCCCAACCCTGGAGAAGGCGCTGGCCACCGACGATCGACCGGCCGTCGTCGAGATGGTCGTGGATCCCGAGGAGATGGTGTTCCCCATGGTCCCGGCCGGCAAGAGCAACGATGTGGTCTTCCTCGGGCCCGAGGAGAAAGTCAGGATCGAGCGATGAAGCACACACTGTCGGTCCTGGTCGAAGACAAGCCGGGTGTCCTGGCCCGGGTCAGCTCCCTCCTGGCCCGGCGCGGTTTCAACATCCACTCCCTCACGGTCGGGCCCAGCCACGAGCCGGGCCTGTCGCGGATGACCATCGTCGTCGACGCCCCAGAGCTGGAACAGGTCAAGAAACAACTCCACAAGCTGATCAACGTCGTGAAGATCTCCGAGATGGGGGACCGCCAGGCGATCGAGCGAGAGCTGCTCCTGGTTCGAGTCAACGCCCAACCCGCCCGACGCCAGGAGCTGCTGTCCGTGGCGGCCATCTTCGATGCCACCGCCGTGGACGTAGGCCCGCAGTCCATCGCCTTCCAGGTGGTGGGAGCCCCCGACAAGGTGAACGACTTTCTCGACCTGGTCCGCCCCTACGGAGTGGTAGACCTGGTCAAATCCGGGTGGGTGGCTCTGGCCCGGGAAACCAAGGGCCGGGGGGCGGGTACCCTCCGGGCGGTCAACTAAGAGCTCCCCAAGTAAGGAACTACCAGGACCATGGCAACCATCTACTACGAGCAAGACGCCGATCCCGACCTGATCAAGTCCAAGCGGGTGGCGATCATCGGCTACGGATCCCAGGGCCACGCCCACGCCCTCAACTTGAAGGAGTCCGGGGCCGAGGTGGTGGTGGGCCTGCGGCCCGAGTCCTCGTCTCGCCAGGAGGCCGAAGCTGCCGGGTTGAAGGTGATGGACGTCCCAGAGGCCGCCGAGTGGGCCGACGTGATCATGTTGTTGGTTCCCGATCAGCACATGGCAGACCTGTATCAGTCACAGATCGCGCCCTACCTCGAGTCGGGCGACACACTGATGTTCGCCCACGGCTTCAACATCCACTTCGACGCCATCGTCCCGCCCGAGGACGTTGATGTGGCCATGGTCGCTCCCAAAGGGCCCGGTCATCTGGTCCGCCGCACCTATACGGAGGGCTCCGGCGTCCCCTGCCTCATCGCCGTCTATCAAGATCCCTCCGGGTCGGCTCAGGCCCTTGGCCTGTCCTACGCCCACGGGATCGGAGGAACCCGGGCCGGCGTATTGGAGACCACCTTCGCCGAGGAAACCGAGACCGACCTGTTCGGCGAGCAGGTCATCTTGTGCGGGGGCGTGGCCGAGCTGATCAAGGCCAGCTTCGAGACCCTGGTCGAGGCCGGCTACCAGCCCGAATCTGCCTACTTCGAGACCCTGCACGAGCTCAAGCTGATCGTCGACCTGCTGTATGAGGGCGGGCTGTCCTGGATGCGCTACTCGGTCTCCGACACGGCCGAATACGGCGACTACACCCGGGGCTCACGGATCGTCACCGAAGAGACCCGCCAGGAGATGAAGAAGGTCCTGGACGAGATCAAGTCCGGCGCCTTCGCCAACGAGTGGCTGGCCCAGGCCCGAGAAGGCGCACCCTTCCTGCTGGAGCAACGTCAGGCCAACCGCGCCCATCAGATCGAGCAGGTGGGCTCCAGACTTCGAGACCTGATGCCGTTCATCGTCCCCAAGCACGCCCCATGACACTCCGCCTCCTCTCCACCGTTTCGGCCGTGCCCTCGGCTCAGGCCGGACTCCAGGCCTCTGTCGGGACGTGGCTCGGTCTTCAACGGCCGGGCGTCTGATCGGCGGCCCGGCCTTCCCGCCGAGACCCACACACACACCGAAAATCCAAAGGAGAGAACCGTGAGCAACCAAGACCGACTGGTCATCTTCGACACCACCCTGCGCGACGGAGAGCAGGCACCCGGCATCGCCCTCACGCCGGACGAGAAGGTAGCCATAGCCCACCAGCTGGGCCGCCTGCAAGTAGACGTCCTGGAGGCGGGATTCGCCGCTTCCTCCCCCGGCGACTTCGAGGCCGTGTCACGGATCGCCTCTGGAGTGAGAGGCCCGGTGATCGCCAGCCTGGCGCGGGCCTATCCCGACGACATCGACCGGGCTGCCGAGGCCCTCAAGGAGGCGGATAGGTTCCGCATCCATGTGTTCATGTCGACCTCTCCGATCCATATGGAGAAGATGCTCCGCATGACACCCGAGGAGGTCATGAAGGCCTCCGTCGAGGGTGTCAGGCGTGCCCGTGAATACACCGACGACGTGGAGTTCTCGCCCCAGGACGCCACCCGCTCCGACCCCGATTTCATGATTGAGGTCTGCCGGAGGGCAGTGGAAGCGGGCGCCACCACCATCAACATCCCCGACACGGTCGGCTACGCCACTCCCGCCGAGTTCACCGATCTGATGAAGCGAGTGTTCGCCGAAGTCAAAGGGGACCGCGACGACGTGATCATGTCGGTGCATTGCCACAATGACCTGGGCCTGGCCGTCGCCAACTCGCTTTCGGCCATCTCGGCCGGCGCCCGCCAGATCGAGGGTGCCATCAACGGAATCGGTGAACGGGCCGGCAACACTTCGATCGAAGAGATCATCATGGCAGTCAAGACCCGTCGGGACGCCTTCGGCGTCGAGGTCGGAGCCGACACGACCCAGATCTTCGAGACCAGCCGCCTCGTGTCGAGGCTGACCGGCTACCCGGTCCAGTACAACAAGGCGATCGTGGGCCGCAACGCCTTCGCCCACGAATCCGGCATCCACCAGCACGGAGTCCTGCGAGCCCGAGACACCTACGAGATCATGGACGCGGCCGACGTGGGCCAGGAAGGCGGACAGATCGTCCTGGGCAAGCACTCCGGTCGGGCCGGTTTCGCCGATGCTCTGGCCAAGATCGGGATCTCCCTTGAGGCCGATGACTTCGCCCGTGCGTTCGACCGGTTCAAGGCCGTGGCCGATCGCAAGATACAGGTTGGAGAAGACGAGTTGAGGGCGATAGTCACCGACGAGACCGACTACACCGGAGCGCAGCGCGTCCTGCTCATGGGCCTCGAAGTGGCGGGCGGAAACGAGACCACACCCCGGGCCACGGTGACGCTGTCGGTAGACGGCCAGGCGCGGAGCTACACCGGGAGCGGAGACGGCATGGTCCATGCCTCGTTTGCCGCCATCAAACAGGGCTTCGATCTCGACGATGCCCGATTGGTCGACTACCGGGTGGTGCCGGTCACCTCGGGCGCCGACGCCATGGCCGAGGTGAGCGTCGTGGTTCGCGTCGGCGATCAGACCTTCGCGGGCCGAGCCGTCAACACCGATGTGGTGGAGGGCTCGGCCCACGCCTTCGTCGAGGCGTTCAACAAGACCCAGACCCGGGTGACAACCGGGTAGGGAGAAACCCCGAGCCGGTATCCTCGCCAACCCAACGCAATGACCGGAGGTAACGGATAAACCCCTGGCTCGATCTGACCATCGTCGTGGTCCTGATCGCCTTGAACGGCTTCTTCGTGGCCGGTGAGTTCTCGCTGGTGGCCGTAAATCGCAGCCGAGTGGAATCCCGGGCGGAGGAGGGCGACCGACGAGCCTCGAGGCTTCTCAGGCGTATCCGTCACCTCTCATTTGAGTTGTCCGGCGCCCAGTTGGGTATCACGGTCACGTCATTGGTCGTTGGCGCCATCGCCGAGCCGACCGTGGCGGAGCTGCTCCAACCGGTCTTCTCGTCCATAGGCATCGACTCCCACGGCGTGGCCATCGGAACTGCTCTGGTCCTGGCCACGATCGCCCAGATGGTGTTGGGCGAGTTGTTCCCCAAGAACCTGGCGATTGCCCGTCCCTACCGCACTGCGCTGACGGTCGGGGTCCCGATGGGCGTGCTCAACGCGTTGCTCCGTCCGATCATCCGGCTGTTCAACGCATCGGCCAATTGGACCGTCCGGCTCTTGGGGATCGAGCCCCGAGACGAGTTGGCGGGGCTGCGATCATTGCAGGAACTGGAGATGATCGTGAGGGCCTCCTCGGCTGAAGGTGAGCTCGACGAGCAGGAGACGTCCCTCCTGACCAGGGCCATCGCCTTCGTGGAGAAGGACGCGGCCGATGCCATGGTGCCCAGGGTGAGCGTGCTGGGCCTTCCTGCCGAGTCGACCGTGGCCGAGCTGCGCTCTCTGTCGGTGTCCACGGGCCACTCTCGCTTTCCCGTCTACGAGGAAGATCTCGACGAGGTCGTCAAGATCGTCCACGTCAAAGACACCTTCGGCATGACCCCAGACCAGATGGAATCGACCCCGGTGGCCGACCTGGAGGGAAGCCTCGGTGTCGTGCCGGAGACGATGCGACTCGACAGCGTCCTCATCGAGATGCAGAAGACGGGCCGGTCCATGGCGATTGTGGTCGACGAATACGGCGGGACCGCCGGAATCGTGACGGTAGAGGACATCCTCGAGGAGCTGCTGGGCGAGATCGAAGACGAGCACGACGATGTCGTGGCTGTGACAGGCCCCGCCGGAATCCTGTCCGGCTCGCTCCACCGCCATGAGGTGGAGGAGATCACCGGCTTCGACTGGCCGGAGGGTAACTACGAGACGCTGAGTGGCTTTGTAACGGCCGAACTGGACCGCTTTCCCCAGCCGGGCGACGTGGTCAGATCCGGCGGATACCGAATCGAGGTGCTGTCGGTGGACGAGCACGTGGCCGACCGGCTGACGGTCACGGCCGAGGAAGGGGAGAACCCGTGACCGGCGCTGCCCTTGTGGTAATGGTGCTCCTCCTGTTGATGAACGGGTTCTTCGTGGCCGTCGAATTCACCTTCACGGCAGCCAGCCCCCACGCGCTCTCGGCCCGGGCCACGCGCTCCTCCCGGGCTGCCATCGCCGCCATCGACGACCTGTCCTTCACCCTGGCCGGAGCCCAGCTCGGCATCACCATCGCCTCGTTGCTGCTCGGGTTCGTGGCAGAACCGGCCGTGGCCTCGATCCTGGAGTCGGCGCTCGGGTTTGCCAACATCCCGGACCAGCTCCTCCACACCATCTCGTTCATCGTCTCGCTGTCGATCGTGGTGTTCCTGCACATGGTGGTGGGCGAGATGGCCCCCAAGAACGTGGCCATCTCCGACCCGGAGCGCTTCTCACTCATCCTGGCGATCCCGTTTCGCATCTACGCCACGGTCCTGCGCCCCGTTATCTGGCTGCTGAACGAGCTGGCCAACCTGGGCCTGAGGCTCGTGCGCATCGACCCCGGTGAGGTGGGCGAAGTCCACACCGCAGACGACCTAGCGCTGATGATCACTGCGGGTCGGCGTGCCGGGGTGGTGGAGGAGTTTGCTCATCGCCTCCTGACCGGGGCCATCGACTTGGCCGAGTTGGAGGCAACCCACGTCATGGTGCCCCGCCCCGACATAGTGGCGGTCCCGATCAGCACCACCTATCGCGATTTGGAGCGCCTGGTCAGGGAGGTGGGTCATTCGCGTATCCCCGTCTACGCCGAGAGCCTCGACGACATCCGCGGGTTCGTCCACGCCAAGGACCTTCTTCGCCTCTCCCCCGTCGATTACGACCGCCCCCTCCCCGAGTCGATCATCCGCCGGGCACTCGTGGTCCCGGAATCGGCGCGGGTCGATCGCCTCCTCCAGGACATGCGCCGGCGCCGAAGCCACCTGGCCATCGTGATCGACGAACACGGCGGAACCGCCGGCCTGGTGACAATGGAGGACATCGTCGAAGAGGTGGTCGGCGAGATCCGTGACGAGCACGACGTCGAGGCAGACGGTGTTCGACGGGTCTCGGCCAACCGCTGGCTGGTGGACGCATCACTGCGACCGTCCGAGGTGCGCAGGGCCACCGGAATCAGACTGCCCGAGGGCGAGTACGACACGGTGAGCGGGTTCGTGATGGAGCGAATCGGGCGCATCCCTCGGGCAGGAGACCGAATCGAAGAGGAACCGTGGACCCTGCGGGTCCACTCGATGGAGGGTCGCCGCGTGAGCGAGGTCGACCTGATCGCCAAACCCAGAAAGTGGAGAGATGAGTGACTATCAGATCGCAATAATCGGTGGAGACGGGGTTGGCCCCGAGGTGACGGCCGAGGCGCTTCGGGTGCTCGACGTGGCGGCTGACCGCTACGGGTTCGGCATCGCGACCGAGATGTACGACCTGGGTGGTTCCCGATACCTGCGCACAGGAGAGGTCCTGCCCGACGAGGTCGAGACGGAATTGGCGGGCTTCGACGCCATACTCCTCGGCGCGGTCGGAACCCCCGATGTTCCCCCCGGTGTCCTCGAGCGCGGCCTGTTGCTGCGTCTTCGGTTCGACTTCGACCAGTACGTCAACTTGAGGCCCGTGAAGCTGTACCCCGGCGTGCCCACACCGATCGAAGGGCTACAACCCGAAGCATGTGATCTGGTCGTTGTGAGAGAAAACACTGAGGGCCTCTATGCCGGTGCGGGAGGCTTCCTTCGAAAGGGCACTCCCGACGAGGTCGCCACCCAGGAGTCCCTCAATTCTCGAATGGGTGTAGATCGAGTCCTTCGCTTCGCCTTCGACCGGGCTGAAGAGCGTCGACGCCATCTCACCCTGTGTCACAAGACCAATGTGCTCACCTTCGCCGGAGACCTCTGGCAACGCGCCTTCTCGGCGGAGGCGGAGCGGCATCCGACCGTGGAGACGTCATATGTCCACGTCGACGCCGCATGCCTGTATCTGGTCAACGACCCGGGCCGCTTCGATGTCATCGTCACAGACAATCTGTTCGGCGACATCATCACCGACTTGGGAGCAGCCGTGCAGGGTGGCCTCGGCTTGGCGGCGTCCGGGAACCTCGACCCGACCCGCGAGCATCCCTCCATGTTCGAGCCGGTCCACGGCTCCGCCCCCGACATCGCCGGCCACGGATGGGCCAACCCGGTGGCGGCCGTGCTGTCGCTTTCCATGTGCCTTCAGCACCTGGGTGAGCCCGAGGCAGCCCAGGCCGTAGAGCAGGCGGCGGTGTCGGTCCTTCCCGAGTTGAAGACGATGGGCGGCCCCGAAATGGGCATGTCCACCCGCCAGATCGGCGAAACGATCGCCGAGCGCGTGGCGAGTTGACGTAACCAGGCACTCCTCACGACGGGACAGCAGGAGCTTTGTCCCCCTTGAGCGGAGCGAAGGGGGAGGGGGCGCTGCCTTCGGCTGGTTGCGGCGGCAGGGACTTTCCTGCTGCAGGCAGGGGGACAAAGGGAATTCAGGGTGGGGCTCGGGTGTCGGCGGGGAGTCGGAATCGGATGGTCCCGTCGGGGTCAGCTTCGATGACCATGCCTCGGCGATGAACGACGACATGGTGGTGGTACCAGCACAGGGTTATCAGGTTGTCGGGGTCGTGGTTGAGGGCGTGGGAGCGGGGGGTGATGTGGTGGGGTTGGAGCCGATAGGTGGAGTCACAGCCCCTTGCTCGGCATTTGCCGTCTCTCCAGAGGACGAAGTCACGGATCGACTGGGGAATCGTCTTGGCCGAATCGGTGGTGACGACGGGTTTGAGTTTCTCCAACCCGACGATGCGGACGGTGCCTTCGCAGAGGAGTTCTTGGAGGTAGTCGGGTCCGATGCGCGGCCCTGCCGCCAGCTCGGCTCCAGTCTCTCCCCCGGTCCCTGAGGCGGTGTCCATGTCCACGAAAGCGGTGATCGATGGACCAGACCCCGACCCCGACCCTGAGGTTTCGGTGTTGAGGGAGTCCAGACAGATCGTTTCCAGCGCCAACGCCTGACGATGAAGCTTCGATCCCCCCTCCTTGGGAAACTGGTCGGCTCTGCGGTCCAGAGCGTCGATGACGGTTTGTCCGGCCGGACCGGCCAGGCCACCGTTGATCTTGACCCAGGCCTCATCCAGGGAAGGTTGCAGCCACAGGTAGGAAGCCCGATTGCGCTCCCGCTCCTCAGCCCGTGTGATCCGCCTGTGACGGGCCACCACACGTTCGGTCCCCGCCAGGTCCCGACCCCAGGTCCTCTCCAGCCAGTCGCCCTCTGAATCCGCAGTCGCCACCTTGGCCAGCACCGCCGCCCGACCCAGCGAGATTTCGCCTTTGGTCAGCAGTCGACCGATGCCAGGCAGACCGGGCAGACGTTTGGAGAGCCGCTCCATCCTCTTGGCGTCGTCGGCCGACACGTCCAGGTTGGCGGCCACCCACTGAGCCGTATCCCGGCACCCGTCCCCCAGGGGGACCTGACGACGGTCCGCCTCAGACACCAAACCCAACTGAACAGCAGTCAACTGGGTCTTCAACGACTCCAAGCGGCACAACTCCGACTGCAACTCATCGGTCGACACCGAATCGAAATCGATTCCCAACCAGTTGGTTCCCTCCAACTCCATACCCACAACCTACAAACCACATGCGACACATTTCGATAGAAAACAGGTGAAGAGACCAAGAATTGATCGAAATCTGTGACCTCCCTAGGCGAAGCTCTCGGCGTAATCCTCCATGGACGCTTCGATCACCCGATAAGCGTGCTCGCGGCCATAGCGACGCTGGATTGCGACTGAGGAATCGATGCCGGGCCGCAGCTTGTAGGTCTCGAAGTAGTGGGCGAGCCGGTCGATCAGGGCGTGTGGCAGCTCGACCAGGTCCTGCACATCCGCCCAGATCGGATCCCGGGCCAGCACCGCCACGATCTTGTCGTCTGCCTCTCCCCCATCCAGCATCTGGAGGCCACCCACCACGCGAGCGGTCAGGAGGATGTCAGAGCGGTTGATGGGCCTTTCGGATATGACGCAGACGTCCATGGGGTCACCATCGCCCGAGTCGGCGTGCGGGCAGAGATCGCGCACTCGGTCGCCACAAAAGGTCCGTGGAATGAATCCATACAGCGTGGGCGGAGATGATGAAGTCTGTTGGGGGCGGTCTACCTTGAGATAGCCGGTGGGTTTGTCCACCTCGTACTTGACAACATCAAAGGGGGTTATCTCGATGTAGGCCGTGATCATGACGGGGGCTTCGGGACCGGTGGCAAGGCCGTGCCATGGATGGGGACGCCACTGGGTGAATTCAGGCATCCGCCCATTGTGCCATCGGTACGATTCGCTGATGGAGAACACCATCTACAGGATGCGCTCCCTGAGTGAGGCGTGGCTCGGAGTCGGCGACCGCCGAGCGATATTCGTCCAGGCGTATCAGATGATGACAGCAAACATGCTCGGGGCCATCGAGTCGGGAGAGTTCCTCGACGGCCAGTGGGTGGGACTGCTACTCGATCGATTCGCCGACTACTACTTCGTCGCGGTCGACGCATATGACCGCATGGACGGATCCTGCCCAGTCGTGTGGCACGACGCCATGGCCGCCTGCGATGCGGCACACCTCCATCCTCTCCAGCTCCTCTTCCTGGGGATAAACGCTCACATCAACTACGACCTGGCCTTCGCTCTGAGCGATGTGCTCCCCGATTGGCGCCGGCTCGACCCGGAGCGACGACGGCGCCGAAAGTTGGACCACGAGGGGGTCAACCGGGTGATCGAACGTAGCGTCGATGCCGTCCAGTCGACCGTGGTCGAGCCGGCATCACCCATCCTGGGTGTGTTCGACCGTGCCATGGGCCCCATCGACGAGTGGCTCTTTGCCCACCTCATCGCCGACTGGCGCGACGACGTGTGGGAGAACGCGGTTTGCCTGTTGGAAAGCAGCCCGTCGGATCGGGCCGAGGTGGCAAATGCCATCGAGACACGGGCCCGGCGTCACGCCGATCTGATATCCATCTGAGCCGGTGCCTGACCTCGACGCCACCCTCGAGCTCTGGGACTATCGGCGGCGGGTCGCGGATATCTACCGGGCGGCGCGCCAGGGCGGGGCCGGAACCGAGACATGGTGGAGATGGCGCAACGAGCGAGACGCTCTGTTCGCGACCCATACCCAGAGTGCCATCGAGGCGGATGAACGGGCAGACTTTCCCGGACTGAGTTACTTCGATCATGACCCCGCCTGGAGGTTCGAGGTCCAGGCGGAACCGGAACCTCCTGGTGAGGTCGACATCGCCCACAGCGGGGAGGGGACGACTACCTTCCGTCGCTTCGGCCGCGTGAGCATCTACGTCGAAGGCCGGTGGATGACGCTGTGGTTGTACTGGCTGTCCGGCTACCGCGGCGGCGTGTTTCTCCCGTTCCGGGATGCGACGTCCGGCACGGAGACCTATGGGGGCGGTCGCTACCTGCTCGACACCGCCAAGGGAGCGGACCTTGGCCATCGAGGACGCACCGTGGTCCTCGATTTCAACTACGCCTACCACCCCTCCTGCGTCCACAGCCCCCGCTGGTCCTGTCCTTTGGCGCCATCGCCCAACCGGCTCGACGTGGCCGTGCGGGCCGGGGAGAGGCTCAGCCCAGCCCGGGAGGGGTGAGGATGGTCCGGTTGGCGAGGTCGGGAAGGGTCGTCCGGGCCTGTGACATGATCTCCTTCAGCTCCTTCAACGCCCGCTCCATCTGCGGATCACGCCCGGCGGCGTAGTCGTGGGGAGCGATCGCCACCTCGATGTCGGGATCGGTTCCGTAATTCTCGACCGAGAACCCCACGTCCTGGAACCAGGTGGCATATTCAGGTTGGGTGGTGACCGTGCCATCGACCAGCGACTGCTGAGGCCAGATCCCGATCACTCCACCCCAGGTGCGTGTCCCGATCAGCGGGCCCAGGCCCGCCAGCTTGAAGGTATGGCTGAATATGTCACCATCCGACCCCGACATCTCGTTTGTCAGACAGACCATGGGTCCGGCGGGGGCGTCAGACGGGAAGGGCTGGGGTTCGACCCACCGTGGCACGGTCCACCCCAGGCGGCGTCGGATCAGCTTCTCGAGGAGAAGCTGACTCACGTTTCCCCCCCGGTTGTACCGCACGTCGATCACCAGGCCGTCCTTGGTCACTTCGGTGAGGAACGACCGATGGAACTCCGAGAAGCCCCATGGGCCCATATCCGGTATGTGGATATAGCCGCCCTTTCCGCCCGTGGCTTCGGACACGGCGGCTCGATTCGACTCCACCCAGTGCCGGTACCGGAGTCTGGATTCATCGACCAGCGGAGTGACGGTGACCGCATGGCCCGAGCGTCTGCCCCGCTTCAGAGTCAATTGGACCGGCCTGCCACCACGATCGACGAGCAGCTCCTGGGGTGTGACGTGACCATTCACCTCCACCCCGTCGATCGCCACCAGCGTGTCGCCTGCTTCGGCGTCGACGCCAGGCGCAGCCAGCGGAGACGAGACCTTTCCATCCCATGGATCACCTTCAACCAGGTGGGCGATCCGCCAGCGACCCCGTCGCAGCTCCAGGTCCGCGCCGAGTAGCCCCTGCCGATAGTTGGGCACCGGGCGGTAGTCGCCCCCCAGCTCGTAGGCGTGCGACGTGCCCAGCTCACCCTGCATCTCCCACATCAGGTCGCTGAACTCGTCACGGGAGGCAACCCGCTCCACCAGGGGGAGATAACGATCCCGGACTTCTTCCCAGTCCACACCGCTCATGTCCTCGAACCAGAAGTAGTCACGCTGGAGCCGCCACGCCTCGGAGAACATCTGCCTCCACTCACCGCCCGGGTCGATCTGAACACGCAAACGGTTCAGATCCACCCAGCCGCCGGCACGGCCGGGCTCGGACCCGGACGACTTGTCTTCCTTCCAGCCGACCGGGACCACCCGGACCCGCTTGCCCACGCCGACAGCGAGCACCGTTCCCGCCGGGTTGGCGGACACGCCGGAGACACCATCGGCTATTTGCTCGATCTTCTCCGTGTTGAAATCCCAGGCCTCCATTCGCCCCGACGGCTTTTCCTGGGAATCTCCCGGGGTGGAGATCGGGAACGAGACGGTGAACACCCGACCCCTGGCCCCGACCACGGGACCGTAGCGACCGGGGCTCTGGGGAAATGCCACCACTCGCCGCTCGATCCCGTCGAGGTCGATCTCGACCGGCTCGGGTTGATCGGTCTTCTGCTTGGCGCCCTTGCCGTCGGCCTCATCGGCGCTGCCCGAACCTCTGGGTGTGTCGTCGGGCGGAGACCCGGGCGCACGAACCTGACGCTGGGCCGGGTCGAAAGGCGAGGAAACGTCCTTACGGAGCGTGATGAGGTGAGGGAGAGTGCCGTTGGGAAACGAGTAATCGTGGAAGTGCGTGTCTGGGACCGGATCGAAGACCCGCGAGGACACGAAGTACAGATAGCGCCCGGCCGGGTCGAAGGATGGCCAGCGGTCGTCGAAGCTTTCAGAAGTGATTTGGACCGGCTTGCCCCGTGTGGACGTATCGGCGATGAAGAGGGACTGAGTGCGGGGCGTCGTGGCGGCGGCAAAGGCCAGCCAACGTCCGTCAGCCGACCAGGCCGTGCCACTGATCCAGTAGTGCGAGCTGCGGTACACCTCGCTGACCCGCCCCGAGTCGAGCGACACGAGCAACATCTGAAGGCGGTGGTTGGTGATCGCCACCCGATGATCTCCCGCCGGGGAGACGTCCATCGACCTGACCCGGCCCACATCCTTGTCGATCAGACGACGGTCACCGGTGCCCGGATCCTCCACCACCAGCCTGTCTTCACCCGTCTCGTCCGTGACCGAGACGATTCGCTTGCCGTCCGACAGCCAGGAGGTGAGCCGTCTCCGGACCGATGACACGGGACCATGCCGGCGGACCGCGCCCTCCCACAGACCCATGGTGAAGGACCCGCCGCGAACGGTGAGGGCCAGGGAGTGGCCCTCGGGGTGGAGGTCGACCGACTCCACGTACTTGCCGGGGGAAATGAAGCGCCGGTTGCGATGGGGGCGAGCGGACGGCAAGGACACGTCGACGCGCTCGGGCTCTGCTGAAGCCGGGTCGAGCCGCCACAGATCGGCGCCGGCGTGATAGACGATCACTCTCCCGTCACTGGAGGCGTTTCGGGCGTAGAAATCCTCGTGGTGAGTGTGACGCCGCAATGAACGGCCGGTCGGAGTCACCGAGTAGATATTGCCGTGACCCTCGTGGTCGGAGATGAAGTAGATGCGCTTGCCCACCCACATCGGTGAGGCAAGATTTCCTGCCAGCCCAACCAGGGGCGAGAACTCACCGTCACCGTTGCGATCGATCCACAAGGCGCCGGCTCGTCCGCCTCGATATCGCTTCCAGCGGGCCGGATCGGCCGTCTGGCGTCCCAGCACCAGGCCGGGTCCACCCGGCTGGGGGGCCCATGCCCGGGCCGGGCCCCATGGAAGCAGGGCCGGCGGGCCTCCCCCGGAGGGCACCGACCAGAGCCGAAAGTCATTGGAGAAGGGCCACTCGGCGTTGGAGCCATAGATGACGCTGTCACCATCCCAGCCCACCACTTGAGTCAACGCACCGTGGAAGGTGAGCCTGGAGGGAGCACCCCCTGAGGCGTCCATCACGTGCACCTCGGAGACACCCTCGTCCCTTCCGGCGTAGGCGATGGTTTGCCCATCGGGCGAATAGGCCGGGAAGGCCGAGGGCCCGGGATTTGCGGTTAGCCGGCGAGCCCGCCCACCCTCGATTGGCACTTCCCACAGGTCGTCTTCGGAAGCGAAGACGATGCGATCACCGGAAACGCTCGGGTGTCGGTAGTAGCCGGAGGTCATGGGCCGGTCACGGTAGTGGTCGCACCGGCGACGAACGAGGTGCGACGGACATCACCGTCGCACCTCGTTCTCGGTTCCGTTTCTGGTTCAGCCGTTCAGGAACCCGTTTTCGGTCAACCAGGCCGTCGCCACGTCGTCAGGATTCTGAGCCTGGAGCTCGATGCGTCCGTTCAGATCCAGGAGCACATCAGTCGTGATCTTCCCGGAAATCGAATCGATCAGATTGACCATGTCGTCGCCATAGGCCTCGACCACCTCGTTGGTCATGACGGGCACGATGCTCTCAGGAGCGATGATCTCGTCGGTGCCTTCGAGGGCTACGAAGCCCTTTTCCGTTATGACTGGCTGGGTGGAGAACAGCAGGGCGACCTGGATCTCACCCGACTCGAGGGCCGCGATGCGGGCCGAGCCCTCCGCAATCGACTCGAACGACAGATTGGACAATCCGTAGGTGTCGACCAGGCCCTTGTAGCAGGTCTCCCTTGTCTCACATTCCGGCGGCCCGCCCAGGGTGACATCTCCCATGTTGGCCAGGTCGGAGACCGTGCTGAGATTGTTGGATGAGGCAAGGTCCCCACTGACGACGAAGACGTTCTTGTCCTGGCCCGGGGCGGGTTCCAGAACCGTCACGTTGTCCGCCGAGAAGAGATCGCGCAGCTTGGCGAGGGCATCGTCGACGTTGGTGGGAGCGTCCTCACCGAACCCGACCGATATGGCCGATCCCAGATATTCGGGCAAGAGATCGATGTTCCCCGACTGAAGTTCGGGGAAGATGAGCTCCCGTGATCCGAGGTTCAGGTTGCGCTCTATCGGATAGCCGTCCGCCTCGAGAGCCTGGGCGTAGATCTCGGCCAGGACCACGCTCTCGGGGAAGTTGAAAGACCCTACCGCTATGACGGGCCTCTCGGCCGCACCCGTGGTCTCGGTCATGGCGGATGTGGTCTCGGTCATGGCAGAGGTGGTCGCGGTGGTTTCGACGCCGCCCGCCGCGGTCGTCGTTGCGTCTCCACCCGACCCGCTGCCACATGCGGTCAAGACCAGCACGGTGGCCACCAGGGTCGCCCCGAAGACACGCCTGCGGAGAAATTCCCGCATGGGTCGTCCTTTCTGTTGCGTTCAGGAAAGGCGCCCTGCGGCGCCTCGACCCTTCAACCGTATCCGGCCGCTCGCCATTCCGGGATTCCTGTCAGGACACGCTGGCTGCGGCCCGGACTTGGTCCACGGAAATGTGTTGGACTCCGGCCGGCAGGAACAAGCGCTCGGCCCGAGCAAAGGCCCACTCGGCGCCTACCGTGAGCAGAGCGATCAGAACGGCTCCCGCGAACACCTCCGCCCTCCCCCCGGCTCCCTGCGCGAACCCCCGCACCACGTATTGGCCAAGGCCACCGCCTGAGGAAACCACCGCCCCCAGCGGCACTGTGGCCATGACCTGAATAAACGAGATTCGGATCCCCGCCAGCACCACCGGGGCGCCCACCGGCAACTCGATCCGGCCCAGAATCTGCCTTTCGGTGAGCCCCATACCCCGGGCGGCCTCCACCGTCTCGGGCGGAACGGTGACGATCCCGGTGTAGGCATTGGTGAAGATGGGGGGCATTGCCAATGACACAAGGGCGACGACGATCGGCCAGGTCCGCAAGTCCAGCCCGACGCGAGCGAACACAACGAAGACCAGGATCAGCAGGCCGAAAGAGGGAATGGCTCGTCCCACGTTCACTGTGGCGTTGGCGACGAACTCCCCCTTGCGCAAGTGAGCGAGCCACAAGGCTATGGGCAAGGCCAGCACGACCGCCAGAACCGTGGCCAGCACTGCGAGCCAAAGATGCTCCACCGTGCGGGGAACGATCCCATCGCTGCCCATCCACCGTCCCGGTTGGGCAAACCAGTCCATCAACTCCATCCAGAACACGCTCATGTACCCGCCCTCATCCAGGGAGTGAAAGCCCGCCCCACCGCATACAGCGCCAGATCGAGGAAGGCGGCCAAAGCCACCGACAGAACCAGACCGACGATGATCTCGGTGGGAAACACGATGGAGCGCCTGATCCCGTCGAGAATGAAGAAGCCCAGGCCGCCCAGGCCCAGGAGGGAGGTCACGGTGACCAGCCCGATCACCGTGACGGTGGCGATGCGGAATCCCGCGACGATTACCGGCAGCGCCAGGGGGAGTTGCACGCGACGGAGTCTCTGGCGGTCCCGGTAGCCCATCCCCACCGCCGCCTCGATGACAGTCGAAGGGACACCGTTGATCCCGGTGACGATGTTGCGGACCAGGATCAGCAGGGTGTAGGTGACCAAAGCGATCTCCGCGGTGAGGAACCTTCGGGCCACCGTGCCGATCCCGATGAACGGCACCAGCAGGGCGAACACAGCCAGTGAGGGGATCGTGTAGAGGAGACCGCTGACCGAGGAGATGGGCTGGTAGGTGCGCGGCCACCGCAGAGCCAAGATGGAGAGAGCCAGAGACAAGAGCAACCCTGCGCCCAGGGCTACACCGGTCAAGAAGAGATGCTCGACTGTCTTCTCCCAGATCGTGTCCAGGTTGCGACCCACCCAGGACCAGTCGAAGAAAGGGACCACGGTCTGAGCGAGCATCACGAGACTATGTCCTCGGCAATCTGCTCCAGGCCGAGCATCCCCTCGTACCGGTCTCCATCGGTGATCACCGCTACGTGTGCTCTCGACCTGACAACGGCATCCAGAGCCTCACGCAGTGTCGAGTTGCGATCGAGCCGAACCCAGAAGGGACGCGTATCCGCCTCGGCCACGGGTCCCATCACATCTGCTCCCCAGACCCACCCAACCATCCGGGCGCCGTCCAGAACGACCACCCATTCGGTGCCGTGACTCTCCATCGCCGCCTTGACCTGGTCAGGTCCATCCCGGAGATCCACCACCGGCCCCCGCTGCATGGAGGCCTGACCGACGCTGGTGAGGCCGAGCCGCTTCAGCCCCCTCTCGCCACCGAGGAAGTTCTCCACGAAGGCGTTGGCAGGATGGGTGAGAATCTCCTCGGGGGTGTCGAACTGCTCGAGCCTTCCTCCGACATTCAGAATCGCGATTCGATCACCTATCCGTATCGCCTCATCGATGTCGTGGGTCACGAACACCACCGTCTTCTGGAGGCGGGCCTGCAACGACAGGAACTCGTCCTGGAGCCTGGCGCGGACGATCGGGTCGACCGCTCCGAAGGGCTCGTCCATCAGCAGGACGGGAGGATCGGCGGCCAGGGCACGGGCGACACCGACCCGCTGTTGCTGACCACCCGACAGCTCCGAGGGATATCGATCGAGCATCGAGCCTTCCAGGCCGACTACCTCCACCAGCTCGCTCACCCGGGACCGGGTACGCTCGTCGCCCCAGCCCAGGAGCTCGGGCACGGTGGCGATGTTCTGGGCAATCGTTCGATGGGGAAAGAGACCGATCTGCTGGATGACGTAGCCGATGGAGCGCCGCAGCGCATAGGCCGGTGTCCCGGTGGCTGCCACCCCGTCGACCCATATCTCACCTGAGGTGGGCTCGATGATGCGGTTGATCATTTTGAGCGTCGTGGTTTTTCCGCACCCGGACGGGCCCACCAGAGTGACGAACTCACCTCTCTCGACGATGAGAGACAGGTCTTCCACCGCAGGCCCAGAGGTGCCGGGAAATGTCTTCGAGACGTGTTCGAGGCGAATCATCGAGTCGGTCAAACACGCCTCCGTCTCCGGGAACCTGGCAAGAAGACGATACCGCCGCTCACGTTGGGAATCTTCGAGCGGTCAGGCGGCCGGAGGTGCCAACCCGCCGACCAGGTAATCCTCGTCGTCGATGACAGGGATTGGATCCGGGCCGAAGATGGGTCGCAGGGGAATGGCGGCCTCGACTGGCTCGGCACGACCGATCGAAACCGGCTCCTCCATCGCGCGCGAAACCGGGGTGTCGAAGCCCAGCCCCACCAGGCGCTCTCGGCGCACCAGACCGACCAGGCGGCCACCATCGGCCACCGCCAGGGTGGACTCCTCATGGATGCGCAGGGTGTCGCCCACATGCAACAACGGACCTACGAAGACGGGCTCGCCCATCACCTGGAACACCCGCTCGGGAGCAGACTGGACCACCACCGCTCCGGCCGGTGCCCGGGACCGCAGCCTGGCGCCGGGACCGAACAGCCGACGCTGGAACCACGACCCCCCCGGGGCGCCGAATACGAGCAGAGAACCATCCGGGAGCTCTGCCACGAGCTCCGCCATGTCGGCCGCGGGCAGAGTCCGATATTCGATGTCGGGAACCTTGGGGTAGATGTCTTCGACCACACCGATGGCATCTGCAGCTTCGCCATCCGGCGGATAGGCCGAGACCATCATCGCCGGGACTTCCAAGGCGCGGCCGAGGTCCTTGGCCACTTCCGCCGCCAGCACCGAATGGGGGCCTCCTGCCACAGCCGCAACAACCGCCTCGACCCGGTCCGGGTCGAGGTCGAGGGGCACGGCCACGTCGACCAGATCGAACGAGGAGGGGAGACGACGCGACACCAGCAGGCCTGCTCGCTCCTCGATGCAAGTATCGGTCGGGTCCCCCTGTATCCGCAGGGACTCGCCCCGGCCGAGCAGCTCTGCGAGTTCCCGGCATCCCTTACCGCGCGTCCACACCACACGAGGCGGCCGTGGCCTCTTCGATTCGGCAGTCATCTGCTGAAAGTGTGCCACACATATGGGCCTGCGTCTCGACCCGTTCTCCCCGTTCTAGGGTTCGATGCGTTTTCTGCCACCATGCAAAACCATGCGTGTGTCCGTCCTGGCGGCCCAGCGCCGCGAAGAACGCCGGGTGGCTCTGACCCCTGACTCGGCCCATCGGTTGATCGGCTCCGGCCACAACGTCAGCATCGAGGCCGGAGCCGGAGCCGGAGCCGGTTTCCCAGACGATTCCTACCGAGAAGCTGGGGCATCGATCGGTAACCCGGACGAGACCGACGTCATGGTGTGCGTGGAGCCGCCGGAGCCGGGGCGGGTGGCGGGAACCCAAGCCGTCCTTGGACTGCTCGAGCCCCTCGACGACCACGATCATCTCCACAAGCTCGCCTCGACCGGAGTCAGCTTGCTGGCATTCGAACTGGTTCCGAGGACGACCCGTGCCCAGACAGTCGACGCACTCTCGTCCCAGGCCACCATCGCCGGCTATGCCGCAGTCATCGAGGCAGCCGGCCTGAGTGACCGGATCTTCCCCATGCTGACCACGGCCGCCGGGACGATTCGCCCGGCCGGCGTTGTCGTGCTGGGCGCGGGCGTTGCGGGCTTGCAGGCCATCGCAACGGCCCGTCGTCTGGGTGCCGTCGTCTCCGCCTTCGACGTCCGTGCCGCCGCCGCCGAACAGGTTCGGTCCCTGGGCGCCCGGTTCATCGAGGTGAACATCGAGGCCCAGGACTCCTCTGGCTCGGGAGGGTATGCGAGCCAGCTGGCCGAAAATATGGAAGCGGCGGTGCTGGCCGGCCTGTTCGAACCCGTCACCAAGGCCGACGTCGTGGTCACCACGGCCGCCATCCCCGGCCGTCCCGCCCCGCGGCTGGTCTCGTCCGAGATGGTGGCCGCCATGAGACCCGGTGCAGTCATCGTCGACGGGGTGGCCTCCACAGGTGGGAACTGCGAGGTGACGACGCCCGGCGAGACCGTCACCCACCATGGGGTGGTCGTGTCGGGCCCTCTCGACCTGCCCTCCCGGGCCGCCAACCACGCCAGCCTGCTGTACGGGCGCAACGTCGCCAACTTCATCGGGTTCATGTCGGGCGACAACGCCGAGTTCCACCTCGACATGGACGACGAGGTCGTCGCCTCGACGCTGGCTGCCACACACGGTGAAATCGTCAATCCCAGGGTGCTCGACGCTCTGGCTCCCGAGGAGTGAGATGGTCCTTCTGATCTCGATCACCGTGTTCGTTCTGGCCGCCTTCGTCGGCTTCGAAGTCATTACCAAGGTGCCGCCTACTCTCCACACTCCGCTGATGTCGGGATCGAATGCGATCTCAGGCATTTCCATCATCGGAGCCATCGTCGCCACCGGATCCAGCCACGAGACATTGGCCACCATCCTCGGCTTCGTCGCCGTGGTGATGGCGACGATCAACGTCGTGGGTGGCTTCCTCGTCACGGATCGCATGCTGGCCATGTTCAGGCGCCGCCCGGAGGATGAGCGATGAGCCCGGTCCTCGCCGGCTACCTCTATCTGATTGCGACCGCCCTCTTCATCCTGGGACTGCGCCGTCTCTCCAGTCCCGCCACGGCCCGCTCGGGCAATCAGCTGGCCGCGGCCGGGATGCTGACTGCCGTGGTGGTCACACTCGCCGACCGCCAGATCCTCTCCTACGGTGCCATCATCGCCGGCCTGGTGATCGGCTCCGCCATCGGGACGATCATGGCCAGACGGGTCGAGATGACCGCCATGCCCCAGCTCGTGGCAGTGTTCAACGGCTTCGGTGGCGGAGCCTCGGCCCTGGTGGCGCTCTCGGAGGTGGGGAGGGGCGACATAGCCACCCAGACCCTGGTCACCATCGCCCTGTCGGTGCTGATCGGCGCCATCACCCTCACCGGCAGCCTGGTCGCTTTCGCCAAGCTCCAGGGCCTGGTCTCGGGTGCGCCACTCCGCTACGGCGGGCAGGCAGTCGTGGACGGCGTGCTGGCCCTGGCCACGGTGGTGGCCGTGGTAGTGGCCGTCACGTCCGGCGGATCGGCCACATGGCTGTGGTCGCTGGCCGCGCTGGCCTCGGTTCTCGGGGTGTTGAGGGTCATGCCGATCGGCGGGGCGGACATGCCGGTTGTGATCTCGTTCCTCAACTCTCTGTCCGGGCTGGCCGCTTCTGCGGCGGGCTTCGTGATCGAGTCCAACGCCCTCATCATCGCCGGGGCCCTGGTCGGCGCCTCGGGGCTAATTCTCACCTCGATCATGGTCAAGGCGATGAATCGCACCCTGAGCGACGTGTTGTTTGCGGGGTTCGGCGGACAGGAGGCGACCGGTATCGCCGAGGACGAGGATCGGGTTGCTACTCGGGCCACTCCCGAGGATGTGGCGATTTCGCTGGCCTACGCACACAACGTGGTGGTCGTGCCCGGCTACGGACTGGCCGTGGCCCAGGCGCAACATGTGATGCGGGACCTCGAGACCGCTCTCGAGGAACGGGGGGTGGAGGTCAGCTACGCCATCCACCCGGTGGCGGGCCGAATGCCGGGGCACATGAATGTGCTTCTGGCCGAGGCAGACGTCCCCTACGACCGACTCTTCGACCTGGAGGACATCAACCGCGATTTCCCCCACACCGACGTAGCTCTCGTCGTGGGCGCCAACGACGTAGTCAACACCTCCGCCCGCGACGATCCGACCAGCGCCATCGCCGGCATGCCCATACTCGACGTCGACCGAGCCAAGACTGTCGTGGTGGTCAAGAGGAGCCTCTCCCCCGGATTCGCCGGGATCGACAATCCCCTCTTCTACATGCCGAACACGATGATGTTGTTCGCCGACGCCAAGGAGGGTCTGACGGAGGTGGTGGCCGCCGTGAGGGAGGCCTGATCTGTTCCGCTCGCTTGCCTTCGGCGTGATGGCCTCCCTGGCGATCCTGTGGCTCATGTTCTTCGCAGGCCCGGGAACGGTCGAGGTGGCCACGCTGGTGGCGGCGGTGGTCAGCCTGATCTGGTTCGCCACGGTCGATGCGCGTCGTCTCGTCGACGATCGGGGCCGCCCGAACCCCATGCTCTTCGGGCTCGCCTTCCTGGGCGGAGCCCTGCTGGTGACTGCCGCCGCACTCATATCCACGGGCATCAGCTTCCTGACCCTCGCTGCCGGTGCCGCGGCTCTGGTGACCGGTCTGGCCAGGGCGCTTCGCTGGGGAATCACTCCCCAATCGACTGGGGAGTAGCAGGTGGAATTCCACGAGGTGATGGCCAGGCGCAGGATGGTCCGCAATTACACGGACGCAGCGGTGGATCCTGAAGCGGCGAAGCGCATCGCCCAGGCGGCGCTTCGGGCCCCGTCTGCGGGGTTCTCCCAGGGGCAGGCAGTCGTCGTCGTGACAGACCCTGCCGCCAGGAGCGCCATCGCCGCCGCCGCCAGAGAGGCCGCCTACGTGGACCAGGGATTCGACCCTTGGATCTCCCGGGCTCCTGTGCACATCGTCATATGCGTATCCGAGCAGGCGTACCACCGGCGCTACCAGCGGTCCGACAAGGTTCGGCCGGACGGCAGGGAGATCTCGTGGCCGGTCCCTTACTGGTGGGTCGATGCGGGCGCCGCCCTGATGGCCGTCCTGCTCGCCTCCGTAGACGAGGGTCTGGCGGCCGGATTTCTGGGTGTACATGCCATGGAGGATGTGAGGGATGTCCTCGGCATTCCCGACGAATACTCGGTGGTGGGCGTGGTGACGGTGGGGCACCCTGCCCCCGACCGACGCTCTGGATCCCTTGACCTGGGGCGGCGCAAACCCTCGGAGGTACTGCACTGGGACCGCTGGGAGGCCCCTGAGCCGCCCGTTGGACTGTAACGATACGTCACGCTGGGAGACTCTTGAGGAGAAAGCGCGCCAATCTGGATGCCACCGGGTTGCACTGCCGTTTGTTCTGACAAGTTCAATACAGGCGCCCACATGACAGACCCAATCGAACAGCTGAGGAGCTTCGGAGAAGACTTACGCGACTCCGTCCCCTCGGGCCGCAGCCACGTCGTTGCCGCCCGGGCGATCGGACGCGCCCGGATGCCGAGTCGTCACCGCTCGTGGGTGGTGGCGGCAGCCACGTTGGGCATGTTCGTCATCGCCAACGTGGCGGCAGCAGCCGTCACCGACTCATCGGCCCCCGGAGACGCCTTCTACGGCGTCGATCGCGCCTACGAATGGGTCTCGGACACGTTGGGCCTGACCCACGACCACTCCTTCGAACGGCTCAACGAGGCCGAGATTCTTCTCGACCGGTCCGACCCAAACGGCGCCCTGGACCTGGTTGCCGCCGAGACCAACGACGAAACGGTGGCCATGGTCGCCCAGAATCTCCAATCGTCCGCTCTAGGCGACGAGGACCTCGAGACGATGGTCATGGCACTGGTCACCGATGCCAAGAAGATACGCGAGGCGGCTCGTGCGGGAGACAAGCAGGCCAAGGAGGAGGCCAAGGCATTGCTCATGACCCTGATCGTCAACGTGCCTACCCCCAACCAGGGCCAGACACCTCCCGGTCAGCAGCCCGGCTTCAACCCCGGCCAGGGCAACCCGGGCACGAACAACGGCAACCAGGGCAACCCCGGCACCAACCAGGGCAACCAGGGCAACCCGGGCACGAACAATGGCAACCAGGGCAACCCGGGCAACCCCGGCACCAACCAAGGCAACCCGGGCAACCCCGGCACCAACCAAGGCAACCAGGGCAACCCCGGCACCAACCAAGGCAACCCGGGCAACCCCGGCACCAACCAGGGCAACCACGGAAAGCCGGGGGGCTGACACCCACCCCCATCGCCGTATCCTGACCGCGTGCCAGACCCGAAAACCCCGCGGGCCGGCGGTGACTGGCCGCCCACCATCGAGGACGTGATCGCCGCCCGCAGCGGCGACGTCAAGGCGATGGGGGCCGTGCTCGGAGCGGGCTATCCCCGCTTGGTGGCCTTCTATATGGGCGTGGGCATGCCGACCGAGTTGGTGGGCGAGCTCACCTCGGATGCGATGGAGGGGATGGTCCGCAACTTCCCGAAACTGCGGGATCCGGCCGCCTTCGAGGGCTGGTTCTGGGCCATAGCCCGCAACCGGATGCGAACCGGTCTGCGGCGATTCCGCTCTCGCCGAGTTCCGGAGGAGCCTTTCGTCTCCCCGTCCACACCGGAAGAGAAGGCCATGCTCAGTGAAGAGCACGCCCATATCCGGGCAGCCATGGAGGAGCTGTCGGTGCGGGATCGAGAGCTTCTCTGGATGAGGGAGGTCGAGGGACTCGACTATGAGGAGATCGGATCCAAGCTGGGCGCCACCGTGGGTACCGTCCGCGTCGCCTGCCACCGGGCACGGAAGAGGCTTGAAGAGGCCTTCAGGAAGTTGGAAGGCGAGTGATGCGCCGGTGATCACCTCGACATCCAACCCCGTGGTGAAGCAGTTGATCCGGTTGCGAAAAAGGCGCCACAGGGATGTCGAGCACCTGTTCGTGATCGATGGCCGCCGTCCCGTGGAGATAGCCGTGCGATCCGGAGCTCCGATACTCCGTCAGATCATCTGCCGGGAACTGGGTGGTGAGCCCATAGTCGGTGACATTCCGGTCACTGAGATGACATCGGCGCCATTCCAGAAGGCTTCGATTCGTCAGAAGCCTGACGGAGTGATGGCACTGGCCCGACACATCGACACCAGTCTGTCCTCGATCGAAGTGGGAGATGATCCGCTGATACTGATGGTCGAGTCCCTCGAGAAGCCGGGCAACCTGGGTGCGATGCTCCGTACGGCCGACGCGGTCGGCGTCGATGCGGCCATCGTCGCCGACCCCACAACGGACGTGCACAACCCCAATGTGGTGAGGGCGAGTCAGGGGTCGGTGTTCACGGTCCCTCTGGCAGTGGCGACAACCGAGTCGGCCATCGCCTGGCTCGAGGCCCGATCCATCGCTCTCGTGGTAGCCAGCCCGGACGCCGCCACAGCCCTATGGGAGCAGTCCCTGGCCGGGCCGGTCGCGGTGGCCGTGGGAGCGGAGGCGACGGGGATCACTCAGAGTCTGCGTCGTGCGGCCCACGCCCTCGTATCGATCCCGATGGTTGGTCAGGTCGACAGCCTCAATGCGTCCGTGGCCGCCGCCGTGATGCTGTTCGAAGCGCTGCGACAGCGCCGTCAGCCCTGAACGACCTCTATGGCGTCGCTGCGATCGCACCAGCGGCAGGTGACCGACTCGACCGACCGTTCCAGGACAGCCTCTTCGTCGACCGACATGTCACCGCCCAACGTGTAGTGCTGGAACCGCCGACGACGCAGGTTTTCGACCACATCGAACCGAGTCCGATTTCCGCAAGCAGTGCACACGTATCGCTCGACGCCCACTTCGACTGACATCGGCGGAAGGCTAACGGCCGACGAGACCAGTCGGATCAGCCCCCGGGCCCGGCGTCTCCGGGAATATTGCATCGAACATACGTTCGATCTAGGGTTGCGCCATGACCGCGCGTCAGGCGAGCTTCGACGACCTCGGCACGCCCCTCTCGGGGGTGACCTTCTGTGTACTCGACCTGGAAACTACGGGTGGTTCGGCGGCCCAATGCGAAATCACGGAGATAGGCGCCGCCCGATACCGCTTCGGGGAGGAGATCGGTTCCTTCCAGACCCTGGTCAATCCAGGCGCTCCCATCCCGCCTCTCATCACCATCCTGACCGGGATCACTCAGGCCATGGTGCTCGAGGCACCCTCTATAGAGGCCGCTCTTCCCGCTCTCCTCGAATTCATTGGCGATGCCGTGGTGGTAGGCCACAACCTGCGCTTCGATCTGTCCTTCATTGGAGCCGCGGTGCGCAGGCTCGGCTATCGACCTCTCGAGAACCGCACTCTCGACACCGTGGCCCTGGCCAGACGACTGGTCCGGGCCGAGGTGCGCAACCTGAAGCTGGCAACTCTCGCTGCCCATTTCCGCTCCCCCGTCACCCCGACACATCGCGCCCTCGACGATGCGAGGGCGACCGCCCACGTCCTGTGGGGCCTCCTCGAGAGGGCCGGCTCCCTGGGAGTCACCGCCCTGGACGACCTCCTCACCCTGCCCACCGCCCGGGGCTCGGCTCATTACCGCAAGATTGCCCTCGCCGATGGACTTCCCCGCCGCCCCGGCGTGTACATGTTCAAGGACCGCAACGGGAATGTGTTCTACGTCGGCAAGGCCAACAACCTTCGCTCCAGGGTGCGCTCGTACTTCTACGGGGACAAGCGGAAGTCGGTCACGAACATGCTGCGGGAGCTGGCCGAGGTGGACTACCGGGTCTGTCAGAGTGCCATCGAGGCTGAGGTGACCGAGCTGCGATTGATCCACGCCTGGCGGCCCCGACACAACCGCCGATCACGACCTCCCAAGGCATCCCATTTCGTCAGACTGACTGATGAGGAGTTCCCTCGTTTGTCTCTGGTGCGCAAGGTCAGGGACGATGCGGCGACCTACCTGGGCCCTTTCCGATCGCGTCGCGGGGCGGAGACGGTCATGGCGGCGATCTGGGATGCCGTGCCGATACGCCGATGCACACATCGGCCCGGAAGCAGGGAAACGACTTGCGCCGCCGCCCAAATGGGTGTGGCGCTGTGCCCCTGTGACGGAACCCTGACCGCGGCCGAGTACGCACCTGTGGTTGATCGCCTGCGCCGGGGGCTGACTCAGGAGCCTGAGCTGATCCTGGAGCCCTTGGCCGTCCGGGTCGGGCGTTTGGCCGAGGATCAGCGTTACGAGGAGGCGGCCACCGCCCGGGACCGCCATGGTGCGCTGGCTCGGGCACTCGAGAGACGCCGGGCATGGCAGGCCATGCAGGAGGCCGGAATGTTCGAAGTGGAAGCCGGCGATGGCGACCGCGCCGTCGTCGATCGAGGGCGCCTGGTCCACGCCTGGGCCGCCGGGGCTCATCCGCCCCTGATCCCGGCCGTTCAGTCACCACCCGGCTTCCAGGTGCCCGAGAGCGTCATGGCAGCCGAGGAGGCTCATCTGCTCTGGAAATGGCTCACCGGCGACGGCGCCCGCCTGGCCGCATCCCAGGGACCCCTCGCCCTCCCCGCCCAGGCGATTCCCACGCTGGCCTCCCTGGGCTGACCTCGATCGTCCCAACTCTCCGAGACACCCACCGTGCGCGTTCTACCCTTGCCCGATGCGCTTCATCGTTCGTGCCGGGACCGACCCGGTGGCCCGCGCCGACGCCACCATGCTGAAGACCCTGGGCCTGCCCTATGGGGGAATGGCCAAGATCGGGCCGACCCATGCCCTCATACAGGGGGGCTCGATGGGTGAGCCCACGGCCATCAGCCTCGGCCCGAGGACCCAGGCCAACGCCGGGGTCCAGCCGGGCGACTCGGTGGAGGTGTCACGCGCGGTCCTCGGCCCGGCCGCCCTGGTGGTTCTAGACGTGGACGAGATGCCAACCCGGGCGATGACGCTGGCGGACGGACGGCAGGGGTGGCCGGTCTCGGTGGGCGACCTGGTAGACCTCCCAGACGGGTCGGCCGTGGCGGTCGTGGCGGTCCGGCCCGGCGACGCAGGCACGATCGGACCTGCAACCCGCTTCGCCGGGAAATCCGATCCGGTGCCGGTCGATATCGAAGAGGATCCGCAATCGCCGGCCGCGTCGGCCACCCCCGAGACGGGACAGGGAGATCCCGGCGACCCTCGCCCGGAAGCCGGCCCGGCGGCACCGACAGAGGATCAGGCTCTGCTGGCTGGACTGGAGGTGCAGCGGGACCTCCTCACAGGCTGGCTGACGCTTCTCACTTCCCCGGCGGACCTCCCCACCGTCTGGGGGCTGCCGCACGTGGCAGGGGTGTGGATCGAGGCCCCACCCGGCTGCGGACGCACCGAGCTGGTTCGGGCATCCGCCGGCGACGTGCCCGTGCGGGTTGAGGATGTCTCGCTCGAGAAGGTGTTCAAGCCCGACAGGCTGTTGGATGTGCTGCAGGGCGCCCTGGCCAAGGCAGGTGAACGGGCGGTGCTGTTCATCGATCGAGTGGAGCTCCTGACCGGTGAGGACGCACTGTCCAACTTCCGGACCCAATTCGGAGCAGTATTCCGGTGGTTCCTCGACTCTGCGGCCGAACGCGGCGGACTGGCAGTCGTGATGGGCACCAGTTCGCTTTCCTCCATCGACCCGGGTCTGGCGAAGAACCCTCTCCTGCCTCGCTCGCTATCGATTCCCCCACCCGATCTGCGCCGGCGCAAGCTTCTCTTCCAGGCGGCTCTGGCCGGAGTGCCCACCACGGAGATGGATCACGACACCCTCGCTGCCCGCTCCGCCGGGTTTTCCGGAACCGACATCGTCGCGGCGGTCCTTCATGCATCTGCCTATCTGGCGCGACACGGCGGCACCCTGGACACCGAAGAGGTGGTCACGGCGATCCGGGAGACGACCCCTTCGTTGGGCTCGGCCTCGATGGGCGACATCCCCGCCTACGGCTTCGAACGTGTGGCCGACCTGACCGAGGTCAAACAGAGGCTGACGGAGGCTGTGATCTGGCCCATCACCGACCCGACCAGGTTCCACACCCTGGGCATCGAGCCTCCCCGCGGGATACTTCTGTTCGGGCCACCCGGAACAGGCAAGACCTTCGTCGTTCGCGCTGTCGCCCATGAAGCCGGAGCGGCCTTCTTCCCGATCAAGGGCGCCGAATTGCTGGACAAGTACGTCGGAGAGTCGGAACGGGGAGTGAGGGACGTGTTCGCCCGGGCGCGATTGGCCTCCCCTTCGATCATCTTCTTCGACGAACTGGATGCCCTGGCGCCCGTCCGAGGCAGATCCACGACCAGCGTCACGGATTCGGTGGTGGCCGCCATGCTCACCGAACTGGACGGGGTGAGCGAACGAGGAGATGTGGCAGTGATCGGAGCGACCAACCGGGTCGATCTGATCGATCCTGCCCTCCTGCGCAGCGGCCGGTTCGAGACCCACATCGAGTTGGGCCTGCCCAACGAGGAAGCTCGGCGAGCACTGCTCGACATCAGCGACGTGCCCTTCGCCCCGGACGTTGACCCGGACCGTCTGGCCGGGCTGTGCGAGGGCCTGTCCTTCGCCGACATGACCGGCCTGTTGCGCGAGGCGGCTCTCACCGCCCTTCGTCGCGACGTGAGAGCCCACGCCGTCGCCTGGGATGACCTTCTGACCGCCAGGCGTAGATTCGGCCCGGTGACCGGCTGAGCCGGATCAGCTCGATGACCGCTGCTGGCGTGAACGGAACGGAGCGCTCACCATGTTGCCCAGGGAACCGAAAATGGCGTTCTTGCGAACGTTCCCGGCATTCCGCCACAAGCGACGGCCGTCCACCTTGACCAGCCGCGTCTCCGGAGCTGCCTCGACTCCGAAATAGCGCGCCAGCTGGCGGAGGGTGTGTTGCCACATGCGGTCTTCACTTCGGCCAACACCCAGGATGAAGGCCATATCCCACAACGGATCACTGGGACGGACCATGAGCTGGACCTGGGCCACCGTGTCGGGCTCCTCCTGCGCCGAGAAGGTGATCCAGCCGGCGAACGGGTGCCCTTCCGGGGTCATGAATGCAAACGACGTCTCGTCGGTGTACAGGACCAGTACACCGGTCGAAAGCATCTGCATCGACTTGATGTTGCCCACCTCACCCGGCTTGATGCCGGCCAGGGGCGCATTGAACCGGGCCATGGAGGGCCAGAAGGAGCCGTAGTTGGCCTTCCATTCGGCGATCAAGGTGTCAGGCTTCACACCCGGTATGGACACGCGGTAAGTCTTTTGCCAGAGAGGCCCGAAACCTTGCTGGGGACCGGTCAGACGCCGACCCCCCATGTTGACTCCGGTGTCCTTGCCCAGTCTCTCGATGAAGGGCGCCCATCCTTCGGCATCGCGTGGTGTTGTCATGGCTCCTCCGAACTTGTTGACGACCCGATTCAACGACCCGAGCGTCACGAGTTCGTTACGACGCCTACTTGAACGCTCGAGGCCCCGCGATCAGTCTGTTCAGAGACGGGCGCGGACCTGGTCCACACCGAGATGAGTGCCGGAACCAGGGCTCGGTCGACGACTCCGATCAGCTCATCGGTCACCTCAGCCATATCGGTGCGCCCGCTGAGGCGAGCACCGAAGCTTCCCACCTCGAACTCACGGTCGTAATGAGAGCGGTTGAAGCGCAGTCCACCGCGGCGACGAGGCGAGCTCGCAGAGGGTTGAACAGCGCTGCCGCCACCAGGGTCGAGCCCGCCACCACCAGATCGCTCGTCTCGCCCAGAATCGCCGCCAGGGCCAGCACCGACCCGGCGTAGACCGCGGCGATGGCGAGAGTGAGGAGGGTGTAGGCCAGCGTACGCGAGATGATGTGGTCGATCCGGCATAGCCGATAGCGGAGGACGGCGACTGCCACCGCCACCGGAACCGCCATGAAACCGGCGAGAGCCGGTGTCCAGACCGCCCACAACAAAACTCCCGCGGAACGCGGGTCCGCGTCGGCGAGACCCATGGCCGAGGCGATCGGGAACCCGATCAGGACACCGGTCGAGGCCAGTCCGAGGGCAGCCACCAGCAACCGGGTCGATAGTGATGGTCGGGGCGAAGGCAACCAGCACGGCCACACACACACACACTGGCTAACAGGAAGACGCGAGCCCACAGGCCCGGACGGCCCGCAGGCATCCGCCCGGTCGGAAAGAGCACGGTGAGGGCGAAGAGCGTCGCTAAAGAGGCGTTCCAGCCCCAGGTGATGGGCCAGGCGACCAGTTCCTCGAACCACGGGGCTCGTCCGGCCAGAAGCTCTCCGGGGTTTCCCCTGACCGAGAGTGTGGCTGCGACCATTTCGATCCCGATCAGCATCAGCAACCAGCCGATGGCGTTCTCGGGGCGCTTGACGACCAGAACGGCCCCGGTGACCACATAGGGAAGCATGAAGCAGAGCGTGAAGGCGTCGCCCGCCAATGCCGTCACGGCCAACCCGGCGATCACGATCGACAATGCAGCCGGCCATCGCAGCGTCCGCCTCAGCGGGCGCCGTTCGCCCTCACCGGTGGACTGCGCCTTCGTTTTCATGGCAGGTGTCCGGGGTGGACCCGGGGGATCAGGCCGATCCGGTGGCCGAGAGCTCGTCGGCGTGGATGTTGATGGCTTCGTCGAGCCGGGTGAGGGAGAAGATCTCGCGATAGTGATCACTGAGCCCGTAGGCGGCGAGGCGGTGACCGTTGCGTTGGGCGCGGATGAGCACCGTGACCAGGAGGCCGATCCCACCGCTGTTCATGTAGTCGAGTCCCTCGAAGTTGAGGATGATCAGGTTCACCCCCGGCTGGTCGGCCTGGGTGTAGGCATCCATCAGCACGCCTTCACAAAAGGCCGTCATCTCACCCTTGATGTCGATGACCTTCACGCCTTCGCCGACATCTCGCACCGACATCGCTACCTGTGCCTGTGGCATTCGCCCTCCTTCAGCTGGTCGAGACTGCTTCGGTCTCGTTGTCGAAGATCGCCATGAAGTCGGCGATCCGGGTTATCCGGAAGATCTGTCGATAGTGGTCGCTCAGTCCATAGGCACGCACCGGGCGCCCGGCCGCTCTGGCCCGGGCCAGCAGGCCCACGATGACGGCGATGCCGGTTGAGTTGATGTAACCCACGTCGGAGAAATCCAGGACAACTCCCCCCTCTTCTCCCGAGTCGGCGTAGGCGGCGTCGAGCTTCTCCTGGGAGTGACGATCCACCTCACCGGCCAGACGCAGGATGGCGACCGACGACCGCCGATCGACCGAGACGTCGAATGGAACCGCTGTCATCCGCTCACTCCTTTCAGGCTCATGTCCATCTCGATAATGTGTTTTCCCGCCTCGGAGCGATGCCGGAGGCCATCGACCATTTGCTCGATGAGGAAGAGGCCCCAACCTCGAGGAGATTGGAGACCGGCCAGCTTCGCTTCCAGGTCCGGCAGCTCTCCGTCGGGGATGTCCGGCCCTGAGCCGTGGTCTTCGATGCGAACCGTGAGGCGGTCCGGCGAGCGCAGTACGGTCACGTCGACCGCCAGTGAGGAATCGAATCGGTTCCCGTGCTCGATGGCATTCATAGCCGCCTCCGAAACCGCGGTCCGGAGCCGTTCCAGCCGTTCACCCTCCAGGCCCATCGACCGGGCCAGGGTGCCGACTCTCTCCATCACGGCCTTTTCGCCCCCGTCCTCGCTTGCGATCGAGAAGCGGTCGATCTCCTCGGGCAGCGACCCGAACGCGCCTGCCGACCGCGCCGCGGAGGAAACGTGGCGGACGCTGACCATGGTGACGTCGTCCTCCTGCTCATGGTCGGCTCCGCAGAACCGGTCGAGCTCGGCCAGGATCGACGAGGTGAGCCGCGATCCGTCCCCGGTGGACCCCACCAGTCCCATGAGCCGGGGGAAACCAAACATCTCGCCGTCTGTCGCGTGCGCTTCCACGATCCCATCACTGGTGAGAAGCATCACCGCCCCGTCCTCGAGTGTGGAGGTCTTGACCTCATAGAACATCCCGGGCATGAGACCGAGGGGCATGCCGGTGGCGCGCAACTCGACGACTCCTTCGGCGGTCTTCACGTAAGGGAGATTGTGTCCGGCGTTGGCGAAGGTGAGCGTGCCGCTGACGGGCTCCAGGATCCCAAAGAGACACGTTACGAACATGGCAGGCGGAATCTCCTCCACGAGCACGTCGTTGGCTTCGGCCAGGATTTCACCCGGATCATCCAGGTGCTGGGCGGCCCCTCTCAAGGTGGATCGGGTCGTGGCCATCACCAGAGCCGCAGGGACACCTTTGTCTGTGACGTCGCCGATGACGATGCCCAGCCGATCCCCGGGCATGGGTATGAAGTCGTAGAAGTCGCCGCCTACGGCTCGGGCGGGTCGGTAATATGCATCGATCTCCCAGCCGGCCAGGCTGGGAAGGTCCTTGGGAAGCAGGGTCTGTTGGATAAGGGCCGCTACCCGCATCTCCTGCTCGATCCGTTCCCGCTCCTTGGCCTCCGCCTCCTGCTGCCTCACCAGCTGGGCGAGGCGTATGGCCGGAGCAACCTGCGCGGCGAGGGCGCTGAGCAGACGACGATCATCACCCGAGTAGGGCTGGTCGGAGAGACGCCGGCCCAGACTCAATGTGCCGATCAACTCACCCTGGCTGATCAAAGGAACGATGAGATGCACCCCGGCCTCTCGCATCTCGCGCAACGCCGGAGAGCTCAGATCGATCTTGTCCACCTCCACAGGCCCCCCCACACCGAGCAGATATGCCGTCAGGGGATCGTGATCTGGGATGGGTATGGGCTCTGCCAACGCCGGGCTATCGGCTAGTTCGCTGGCTTTGACCGGTTTCTCAGTCTGGCGCCTTCTCTGTGTCGGCTTGGACTCTTTCACAACGACCACACCCCATTTCTAGACATGCTGCGTTCCGGAATCGTTACGGCTGGCGCGGGCTGGAGGAATGGCGCGGATCCACAGCCGCGATGTCTCCGGGTGAAGGGTCCTCTGCAGCCGACCGGCCAGCTCCTCGGGCAGGCTCTCAACAGAGTGGCGCGGCCCCAGCTGGGCGGCGAACGCGGCGATCTCGCGCCCGGCATCGTAACGGGCCCGATCGAATCTGCGGTCCACACGTTGGCGAATCTGACTCCTGACGGGGTTGAAAACCGCCGCTGCGGCCAGGATCGCCGCCGCCGTCACCAGGGCCCGCGAGCCTCCCACCACGCTTGATACGAGAACAACAGGCACCGAGTACACCAGGGCCACTAGGGCCACCACGAGCGTGTAGATGACCGTACGGGAGATGATCTTGTCTATGTCGTAGAGCCGGTATCGGGTGATCGCCACACCGAAAGCGACCGGGATGAGCAGGTATACGACAATCACAGGAGCCCACATGTTGTCGCCGCCCATCAACTGGTAGAGCCGGGGAGAAAGGGCCGTGGGCACGACCACGAGCGCAATCACGAGCGCCAACATGATCAGCGATGCCTCCACCGGCCGGTACGTGATCCGCTCGGGCAAAGGGACTCGACGAGCCCGGAGAAACAAGCTCACGGCCGCCGCGACCAAGACCACGAAGATGGCCATGAAACCGACCATTGCCACCTCCGGGGGGACCCGGGCCAAGCCGGTCGGGTTCCGACCGAGGTAGACGTTGTTGTTGTCGGAAATGTCGGAAACGAAAAACCCTGTCAGCACCGTGGCCGAGGCGAAGGTTCCCGCCCGGCGCCATCCAGGGGAGGGGCCACCGTCCGGAAAGAGGATTATTAACCAGGCGAACTGGGCGAAGAGAGCCGGGAAACCCCAAGTCGTAACCCAGCCCATCCACAACGGAGAGAGCCAAGGGATGGAATCGAAAGTGGTGATCTGAAGCGTGGCGCCGATCGACAGCAGCAGCCATGCCACCGGGTGGGAGCCGACGCGGCTGAGCACTATCACCGCTACCAGATAGAAAGGAGCCGCCAGCACGAAGGCACTCGGAACGCTCCCCACCTCGATACCGGTGGCGACGGCGAGGGCAAATCCGGCACAGACGGAGGCTGCAATCGTGACACGCACCCGGCGGCCAGCGCCTGGCCCGCTCACCGGACCTCCCTTATCCACAAGCCGGCCCGGGTCGGCTGCACGATCCTGGAAGCGACGCCAAGGAATTCATCCGTCACGCCTTCCAAATCGACCTCGGCCGGCAGGGCAGCGACGAACGCCTCCACCTCTCGACGGGCATCGTAACGAGATCGGTTGAATCGCCGGTCCACCGTTGCCTGGATGCGACGACGCAGCGGATTGAACACTGCCGCGGCCGCGAGAGTCGCCGCCGCCACGATCACCTGATTGGAACCACCGATCAGGCGCGGCGCGAGCAGCACAGGAATTGTGTAGACGACGGTCACCGCCACGGCCAGAAGTCCGTACGTGACCGTCCTCGAGACCACCTTGTCCACGCCGTAGAGACCGTGACGCACCAGTGCAACGACGAACGAAGCCGGCAGAAGGATCCAACCGACCATCGCCGGCCACCAGGCCACTCCCCCGATTGCATCCGAGAGGGCCAGACCGAACGCCACCCCGAATCCGAGAAGCCAGAACGCATAAAGCACGACCATGTATCTGCGCCGTGTCTCTCCTGAGGATCTCCGGTGCCTCACCCAAAGAGAGGCAATGGATGCGACCACGCCGCCGAAGATCACTACGACGCCCGTATCAGCCACCGCCCGGGGCACCCAGTTCAGCCCGAACGGGTTTGGATACGCGCCGAGCACCGAGGTGGCCCCACCGTGCACGGGATGGGAGGCGAACGAAGCAAGGGTCATCAGCACCATCAGGGCGATGGTCGCTCGACCCGCCATCCGTCCCCGCCGGTCTCGCTCACTCAAGCCATCGGGAAACACCATCAGCAGCCACACCATTGCGGTGTAAGAGATGTACCCGCCGATTCCGTCGTAGGCCCAGGCCAGCCAGGGAAACCAATGGGGAGCGATACCCAGCACGTTTGCCGGAGAGCTGGTCAAGGTCCACCCGAACCCGATGGTCAGCATCGCCCAACCGACTTGGTGCCATGGTCGACGGACCATGATGGCCAAACCGGATAGGAGGAACAGAACCGGCACCGACACCGAGAACGGATCGACCGACTGGCCGGCCGGGTGGCCGATCACCGCCGAGAACCAATTCAAGATGAGCGTGCCACATACCAAAAGAATCAGCCCGGCCCAGCGGAGCAGCCTCGAACCCGGGCCGACCTTCTGGTTTCGATTCATCTGCTGGACTGAGATTCCGTCCAAGGCCGGTCGTCCTTCCAAACCAGAGAAAGCGCCATATCGACAGCCTGACAATGCTCCGTCACGGCAACGTTACGACGTCGCCGGCACCAAGGGCGTTCAGGTTCCAGTCAGATCCTGGACCACCGGGGCCATCGCTTCCCAGGCCCGGGCCGGCACCACCGGGTAGGAGATCCCCCAGCGACCGCGTCGGTCCACCAGGTCTGCCCTGATCTCCTCGTGGGTTCCGACCAGGAAATGGGGCGAAGCCAGGATGCCCTCGGGGGTCCCACTCCATTTCTCGGCCAAGCGAGCGGCGGCTCTCGGGCGGTCGGCACTGACCTCGACCCCGAACAGGAGGATGTTCAGCTCCAGCTCGGCGAACCTCTCTCCGGCGCCGTCCCTGATCCACTCCAGCTTGCGGTCGATGAGGTCACCTGCTCGGGTGATCCGGTCGCCGAGATCGGAGCGGGTCCTCAACTCTGCCGCCGACAGCCCGACGATGTCGGCCTCACGCCCGGCGATACCCAGCATGCGCTTGGCCCCGCCCCCGATGATCAGAGTGGGCTCGTCTCGCGCGGGTTTGGGCAGCCCGTCGAGATCGACCTGATAATGATCCCCGTCGAAGACCAGTTCGCCCGGCCCCCACAGGCCCTTGAGCACGGCGACTGCCTCCTCGAAACGATCGACCTGCACGCCGGGCGGATCACGCTCGATCCCAGAACGCTCGTAATCACCGTTCTCCCAACCCGTTCCCAGCCCCAGCTCGAGCCTCCCATCCGTCAGCAGGTCGACGGTGGCCGCCTCCTTTGCCAGGACCGCCGGATGCCGGAAATCGTTGGCCAGCACCAGGGTCCCCACGCGCATCGATGAAGCCTCGGCCGCGGCCACCAGAGCAGGCAGAGGAGCCCATCGGTCCGAGAAGTGATCGGAGATGAACAGTGTGGAGTAGCCGAACTCCTCCGCCCGACCCACATCCGCCAGCCATTGCCGGCGACCCACGGCCGGGCCGGCCATGGCGCCAAACCGGAACGGGTGCATCATCGGCCAGGCTAACCAGGTTCACGAATCGAGCCGGGCCAGCGCCTCGGCCAGGCTGAAGCGCCCCTCATACAAGGCGCGGCCTACGACGACGCCCTCACAGCCCAGGGCGGCCAGCACGTCCAGATCGGCCAACTCCGCCACGCCACCGGAGGCGATCACGGAGAACCTGCCGTCCTCGAGCAGTGCTCGGGTCAGATCCAGGTCCGGGCCTGCCATCGTGCCGTCACGGCCGATGCCCGTCACCAGAAGTCTCACCACTCCGGCCCCGGCCAGGTCGGTGAGAACATCTTCCACCGGCCGGCCGTCATCGGTCCAGCCCTGGCCCGTGGCACGACCCGAACGAACGTCTACAGCGGCTACAACGGCCTCTCCAAGGCCCATCAGAGACTGGGGCGACCAGACGGCGGCCGTCCCCATGACTACCCGGTGCGCTCCCAGCTCCAGGACCTCCTGGGCCAGACGCGCGGTCCGGATCCCTCCCCCGGCCTGGAACGCCAAACCCGACTCGCCCAGCGCGGACCAAAGACCCAGGTCGGACCGACCGTCCCGGGCGCCGGCCAGATCCACCACATGGACGATCCGGGCCCCCGCTTCGATCCACGAGGCCGCCGTCTCGACCGGGTCGGCTCCGTACGTGGTGGCCGTGTCGTATCTTCCCTGCACGAGACGAACCACCCGGCCATCCAGCACGTCGACCGCCGGGATCAGTTCCATCGCCCCACACCCTCATACGGTGTCTGGCGGCGAGTAGAACCGCTACGGTCACCGGTGGCACGTCGCGCAGATGGCGACAGAAGACTATTTTCGTGACCGACCCCGGATCGGAGCCCCGCATACCCACTGTCAGCGTTCGCTACATCGTCAACGACGTCGATCAGGCGATCGAGTTCTACTGCGGGCACCTGGGCTTCTCCGAGGAAATGCATCCCGCTCCCGCGTTCGCCATGCTCTCCCGCGGCGACCTGAGGCTTCTCCTCAGCGCACCCGGCGGCGGCCCAGGTGGCGGTGGCGCCATGCCCGACGGCACCCTCCCCGAGCCAGGAGGATGGAATCGCTTCTCCATCGAGGTCGGTGACCTGGGCCTGCTGGTAGAGCAACTCCGGGCGAATAGTGTTCATTTCCGTAACGAGATCGTCGAGGGCGTAGGGGGCCGTCAGATCCTCGTCGAGGATCCGTCCGGCAACCCCGTCGAACTGTTCGAGCCCACGCGACCCGAGGCAGCTCTGTAGGGCCCGACCCCGGGCCGGGTCATCTCGAGCTGCGTCCAAGCCATCCGTCACGGCCTCTTGCTTCATTGTTCTATCATGGTAGTGTTCTATCACACTAATACAGACCTCGGCATATCTGGCGAGACTCCCATGACCCCATCACCTGACCCAATTCCATGACCACCCCCGACGAGGACTGGCGCGACGACGACACCGCCGCTTTGTTCCGGGCCGTGCTCAGCCTGGAGACAATCGACGAGGCGGCCAGCTTCTTCCGCGACCTGTGCACACGCCGGGAGTTGACCGACCTCTCGCACCGATGGGCAGTGGCCCGCCTCCTCGCTCGAGGCCTGCCGTACCGGGAGATCGCCGAGATGACCGGGGCCTCCACCGCCACCATCACCCGGATCAACCAGTGGCTGCGCCACGGGGCCGGAGGCTATCGCATGGCGCTGGAGCGTACGGAGGACGTCGGATGAGCGATCCGGTGAGGTTGGCGGTGCCCAACAAGGGAAGGCTGAAACAGCCCTCCATCGATCTGCTGAACGCAGCGGGGCTGTCCTTCGAGGTGACCGAGCGGGCGCTGGCGGTGCTGGTCGGCAATGCCGATATCGAGCTTCTGTTCGTCCGCACCGAGGACATACCCGAGCTGGTCTCGGACGGCGTGGCGGATCTGGGCATCACGGGGGTGGACTTGTTGACCGAGTTCAACGGCGACCTGGAGGTGCTCGTGGACCTCGGCTACGGACGCTGCCGCCTGGCGGCGGCGGTGCCCAACTCGTCCGCCCCGGCCAAGCTGGAAGATCTCACGGGCTGCCGCATAGCCACCTCCCATCCCGGCGCTACCGCCCGGTTCTTCGGTAAAAGGGGAATCGAGGTGACGGTCGTGCCACTGCGCGGGTCGGTGGAGCTCGCCACCAAGCTGGGAGTGGCCGATGCCATCGTCGATCTGGTCTCGACCGGCTCCACCCTGCGAATCAACGGGCTGCGTGAAATCGGCTCGCTTCTCGAATCCGTCGCGGTCCTGGTGTGCTCCGGGGGGATCAGCGGCACGGCAGAGCGAGTAGCGACCGCCATCCGGGCCGTGGTTGCTGCTCGACGCAAGCGCTATGTCCTGTTGAACGCCCCGGCTGCATCCGTCGAGGCCATTGCCGACATCATCCCCGGGCTGGAGGCACCGACCGTCATGCCCCTGGCAGAGGAAGACATGTACGCCATCCACTCTGTTGTGGCGGCCGACGACGTGTGGCATCTGCTCCCCCGGCTGGAGGAAGCCGGAGGCAGGGGAATCCTGGTGCTCCCGATAGAGCAGCTCATCCCATGACTCCGCTGCTGACGAGAGTCGACCTCGCCACCCTCTCTCCCGCCGAGCGGCGCCGGCTCACGCGTCGCTCACCGGTCCCCGACCCGGTGGTGGCAGAGCAGGCCACGGCCATCTGCCGACGGGTCGCCTCTGAGGGAGATACCGCCATGACCGACCTGGCCGAGAGGTTTGGGGGTGGGTGGAGGCGGCTCGAGCCCGGCGAATCGGACGCAGCCGTGACAGGGTTGGACCCGAGGGTGCACGCAGCACTGGAACGGGCAATCGGCAATGTTCGCACCTTCCACGACGCACAGCGCCCCACGTCAACCACCGTGACCACGGCGCCCGGAGTCGAGATCACCCGCATTTGGCAGCCCCTGTCCCGGGTCGGCGCCTATGTGCCCGGAGGCAAGGCGGTTTACCCATCCACCGCCATCATGACCGTGGTTCCCGCCCGGGTAGCCGGAGTGGACGAGGTGGTGGTGGTCTCGCCCGAGGGTCCCGACGGCGCCCTCAGCCCGGTGCTGCTTGCCGCCTGCCGGATGGCCGGGGCCACCGAGATCTGGGCGGGCGGAGGCGCCCAGGCGATCGCTGCCATGGCGCATGGCACACAGACAATGACTCCGGTGTCCAAGATCGTCGGGCCGGGCAATTCCTACGTGACGGCAGCCAAGCTGGCTGTTCAGGGCGTGTGCGCCATCGACATGCCGGCAGGCCCCTCGGAAGCTCTGATCCTGGCCGACGCCCAATCCGACCCCGTTCTGGTGGCGGTGGACCTGCTGTGCCAGACTGAACACGGCGTCGACTCTCCGGCCGTGCTGGTCACCACCCACCGTGCTCTGATCGAACAGGTGGAGATCGAATTGCAGCGTCTCCTGCCCACTCTCGAACGCGCCCAGATCCTCGCCAAGGCACTGGCGGACCACGGCCTGGCCGTGGTGGCCGAGAGTCACGGCTCCGCAATCGCCTTCGCCAACGAGTACGCCCCCGAGCACGTCTCGATAATGACCGCCGATCCCGAAACGGACGCCGCGGCCGTCACCTCGGCCGGGTCGGTCTACGTAGGAGTGTGGGCGCCGGAATCTGCCGGCGACTACGCCACGGGAGCCAATCACGTCCTCCCCACCGGCGGACTGGCCGTTTCATACGGACCGTTGTCGACCCAGGACTTCGGATCCTGGCGTCAGGTACAGCGCATCACCCGGTCGGGGCTCGAGAGCCTCGCCCCGGTCATCACCACCCTGGCGGAGGCCGAAGGCCTCACCGCCCACCGCCTGGCCGCACAGATGCGGCTCGAACGAGAGGAAGACAGATGAGCCGCGCAGCCGCCACCAACCGCTCCACCCGGGAGACGAGCGTCGATCTGAGATTGGACCTCGACGGACGGGGCCGAGCGACGGTCGACACCGGTGTGGGTTTCTTCGATCACCTCCTTTCTTCTCTGGCGACCCACGCCCTCTTCGACCTGGAAGTCACCACGAAGGGCGATCTCGAAGTCGACGATCACCACACTCTGGAGGACACCGCCCTGGCGCTGGGCACTGCCCTGGCCGATGCCCTGGGGGACCGTTCGGGAATCAACCGATTCGGAGACGCGCGGGTGCCGATGGACGAGGCGCTGGCCGAAGCCGTGATCGACATATCCGGACGACCTTATGCGGTCATCGACCTTGAGATGGGCAATCCCACCATCGGCACGATGACCACCCAGAACCTTCCCCACGCCCTGGAGGCTTTCACACGCACGGCCGGCATGACCCTGCACCTCCATGCCTGGGGAGACAACGACCACCACGTGGCCGAGGCCGCCATCAAAGCCTTGGCGCGCGCTCTGCGCTCGGCGGTGGCGCTCGACCCGGCTCGCTCGGGAGAGGTCCCGTCGACCAAGGGGACTCTGTGACCAGCCGACCCACCCGGGTTGCCGTCGTCGACCATGGAGCGGGAAACCTGGTCTCGGTCTCCCAGGCCCTCACCCGCTGCGGAGCCGAGGTCGACGTCGTCTCGCGGCCAACGCAACTGGATTCCTATGACGGGATCGTCCTGCCCGGCGTGGGAGCAACCCGCACCGTGATGAAGGGCATCGAGGACGGCGGATTCACCATCCCGCTTCAGACCACCTCTCGCCCCCTGTTGGGAATCTGCGTCGGAATGCAGGTCCTTTTCGATATGTCGGAGGAAGACGACGCCCCCTGCCTGGGCATCGTCGGAGGCAGGGTCCGACGGCTGGAGTCTGCCCCTTCGCTTCCTCACATCGGCTGGAACGACCTCGAGTTGGTGGGCGAGGACCCACTCTTCGAGGGTCTGGCCGACCCGGTCGTATATTTCGTTCATTCCTACGCGCCGACCCCCACCCATCCCCGGCGTGGTGACCGCCGAATCCGAGCACGGTCGCAGATTCGTCGCTGCGATTCGACAGGGAAACGTCGTCGGTGTTCAGTTCCACCCGGAACGCTCGGGATCCGCCGGGCTGCGGATGCTGAGCCGGTTCGTGGCAACGTGCAAGCGAAGTCCCGCCGATGTTGCGTAAGCGGATCATCCCGTGTCTCGACGTCACCGGAGGGCGGGTGGTGAAAGGCGTCAACTTCGTCGACCTCGTGGACGAGGGCGATCCGGTGGAGCTGGCCGACCGCTATGCAAGCGAGGGAGCAGACGAGATCTGCTTCCTCGACATCTCCGCCACGCACGAAGAACGCCAGACGATGCTAAACGTGGTTCGGGATACCGCCTCCCGGGTGTTCGTCCCGCTGACCGTTGGAGGGGGCATTCGCGCACCCGATGACATGAAAGCCGCCCTCCGAGCGGGTGCAGACAAGGTGTCGGTCAACACGGCCGCGGTGCTGTCACCGGAGCTCCTGGCCGAATGTGGTCGCCGGTTCGGGCGCCAATGTGTGGTGCTCGCCATCGACGCCTGCCGGCGCGGCGACGGGTTCGAGGTCGTGATCAGGGGTGGGCGGGAACCAACCGGTCAAGATGCCGTCGACTGGGCCCGCCGGGGCGTCGAGCTGGGAGCAGGGGAGATCCTGCTCACCTCCATGGACCGGGATGGGACCCAGGACGGCTTCGACCTCGACTTGACCCGGGCCGTCTCCGACGCGGTTGAGGTCCCGGTCATAGCCTCGGGCGGAGCTGGAGGGCCCCGCCACTGCGTCGAAGCCGTCACGGCCGGCGGGGCGGCGGCCGTGCTGGCCGCCTCTATCTTCCATCGCCATCAGGTGGAGATCACAGAGGTCAAGCAGGCCATGGAAGATGCCGGGGTTCCGATCCGCAGGACCTGGACATGAGCCCGGACCTGATCAGCTGGGATGACGACTGTCTGGTTGCCGCCATCGTCCAGGACGCCCACGACGGCCGGGTTCTCATGCTGGGATGGATGAACCGCGAGGCGCTGGCCCGGACGGAGGAGACGGGTCGGGTTCATTTCTGGTCCCGGTCGAGAGGTGAGCTGTGGGAGAAAGGGGCCACCTCCGGCAACTATCTGGACGTCGAATCTCTCAGCGCCGACTGCGATGCTGATGCTCTCTTGGTCGAAGCCGTGCCCCGCGGCCCCGTCTGCCACACCGGGACCGTCACTTGCTGGGGTGACCAACCCAGACGTGAGCTGGGCAGGCTCACCCCCCTCTGGGAGACAATCCTGTCCCGAGCCGACGAGCGGCCCGAGGGCAGCTACACCGCTTCACTGCTCGACAGCGGAGTGGAGAGAGTGGGCCGTAAAGTCGTGGAGGAGGCCACAGAAGTCCTGTTGGCGGCCAAGGACCACCATTCGGGCGACGCAGGCACTCGCCGGGTGGCAGAAGAGGCCGCCGACGTCATCTACCACCTACTGGTGTTGCTGGCCGAGCGCCAGGTCGACATCACAGAAGTACTCGACGTTCTCGACGAGCGGCGGCATTAGAGGGATTTCGGCGTGAGGCGCCCCCCTATCCCGCTGCTACGCAGCAGGGGCCCCTTCCCCCACTTCGCTTCGTGGGGGACAAAGCTTCGATCGTGGGGTTACTCGGCCATGTTGGCTCGGGCGACTGCCTTGGTGGGGGTGAGCCGCACCAAGAGCTCGCCCGGCACTGCGTTGCGCCGACCGAATGCCTCGGCTCGTTCCTCGCCCATGTACCGGCCTCCAATCCGAGTAGCCCATCGGCGCAACTCGACCAGGTCCTCCGAGATGGTCACGGTTCCCTCCACCACCACGAATGAGTAGGGAGGGTTCTCGTCGTCCACCGCCACGGCGGCTCGCCCGTCCCGGGCCAGATTGTGCGCCTTGACGGTCTCGTCGTGGGTAGTGAACACCAGCTCGTCACCATCCAACACGAACCAAACCGGAGCCACGTGGGGCCGCCCGTCGGCCCGAGTGGTGGCCAGCTTCCCGGTCCGGGTCCCCGTGGTCAGGAAACTTCGAATCTCTTCTTCTGCCATGGTTCGCATGGGCCCATCGTGCCAGGAGGCGCGGGTTGTTGGACATGGCTGGGATGATTGGGGGGATGAGAAGGGTTTCGATCGTTGCCGCCACTGTGGTGCTGCTGGCTCTTTGGGCCTGCGCGCCGTCGACGCCCTCCACCGACGCCGGGCCTGATCTGCCCGCCATCGACGGAGCGGGCATCCGCCAGGTACTCGAAAAGCTGGACCAACCAGCGGTCGTCAACGTGTGGGCCAGCTGGTGCATGCCTTGTCGCTCCGAGGCTCCCTTGATAGCCCGGGCCCAAGCCAAGCGAACCGACGTGAAGTTCATCGGTGTCGACGTCGAGGACAACCAGACGGCGGCCAAGGACTTCATCTCCGAGTTCGGCCTCGACTTCGATCAATACTTCGACTCCAACCGCACGGTGCCCGCCGAATTGGGCGGCTTCGGCACGCCTATCACCTATTTCGTTGCCCCGGGCGGAAACGTGATCGAGATCCATTCGGGGGTCCTGGACGAGCGCACGCTGGCACTGATGCTCGACGAGCTGACCAGCTGATGGAATTCGGGCTTCCCCTGGCCGCGGTGGCGGCGGTGTCGGTGACCTGGATCGTGCTGAGCAAGGGCGGGAGGCGCGGCGAAATCGACCATGTGATCACCGCCGGACTGGTCGGGGTGCTGGTGGGACGGCTGGTGGCAATGATCGCCGTAGGGGTCAACCCGATCACTCACCCGCTCGACATCCTCGTGCTCCGGGGAGGTGTGAACACGGTTGGTGCGACCATCGGGGCGATTGGGAGCCTGATCTGGTCGACCCGGGGCGACCTTCGGCTCCTCGACCTGATTGCTCCGGGAGTGGTGGCCGGGATGGCGATGTGGCATGCCAGTTGCCTGTGGCGGGCGGGCTGCCTCGGCGCAGTAGGCAAAGTCCCGTGGGGGTGGAGCCTGCCCGGCTCCTCCCTGACGCGGCACCCCGTCGAGCTCTACGCCGCTTTGGGAATGACGATCGGGGTCGTGGTCCTGAGTCGCGTCGAGCCCGGAGGCGGAATCCGCTCTGCCCTCGCCCTGGCCTGGGTGGCGGGGTCCCGTCTCGTCACCCAACCCCTCCGGCCAAGCCTCGACGGAGGTCCCGTCTGGTGGTACGCGTCCGCTCTGGTGGGCGGGCTGGCACTGTCTGTCGTCCTCAATCGAACCGCCGACAGGCGCGGCATCCGCCGCCGATGTCGGAGCCAGAGCCCCGGATTCATGAGCTCAAGCGGCGCGTCGGTCGGAGGGATGGGCCGGATGGGCCGCCGGATCGGCCACCAAGCGACTGCCGATGGCGATGAGCCCGTGGCCGAGGGCGTCGATCACCCCGGTCCCGTAGGCACCGGTTGCATCCGCCCGGCGTAGTCGCCGACGCTTGGCCCTCACCAGGGAGTCTTCGATGCGATATTTGGCTATGGCGTAAGTCTGATAGGGAATCATTTCGGTTCACTCCTGACCGTGGCTGGAGGCTCGCCGGCGGCACGCAGGTAATCGTCCAGTGTGTGGCGAGCTTCGGAGAGCACGGACGGGCGCAGGGTGTACTTCTTCTGATGCTCGTCGCCCTCCACCCGGACTCGGACCAGCCCGGCTGCCCGGAGCTGCCCGACGTGGTGGTGGACGGTGGACTTGCTGAGACCGAGCATCTCTGAGAGGTCGTCGAGAGTGGCGCCACTCTCGGACAGGCGCCGCAATATCCTGAGCCGCTTCTCGTCACCGAGGGCTTTGTGCAGCTTCACCACCCACGATGGGGGCGCATCCGGATCGGCGTCGATGAACTCGTCCGCCACCGGGTAGCCCACGACCAGGGTCTGGTCGTGCTTGTCGATCAATGCCCAGGGTCGAAGCACCACCGATGGGACCAGGACCACCCTCCCGATCCCCGGCTGAATGCGATAGTCGAGGCCATTGGTCACCTCCTCGATGACGGCCTCCACGTCCGCTCCCCGCACCAGGGCCCGACGGGCAGCAGCGGCCCGGATCGTGGCCGGGCCGAACTCGTCCTCGAAGGGTCGGTAGACGTCTTCCCGGAAGCGCCTGAGCGCCCCGACCAAGCGATCTCTCAGCTCCGTCCCGGGAAGTTCCAACAGGCGCCCATACAGCTCTGCGGCTGCGCCATCCTCGGCCATATGCCCCTGACCCAGGAGCAGCTCCGTTGCATTCGTGTCGCCCGCCGCTGCCCGGTCGATGAGCTCAGCCGAAACCCTCCCGTCGTCCAGCTTGTAGGCCAGGAGGCTTCGACGAAGGTAGACCGGGTCGATTTCTGCCAGATGGCCCAGGACGGAGTCGACGTCATGGGGGTGCGGAGAGGAGGCGATCAGCCCCATCAGGCCCAGCCAGACCGAGCAGCTCGCCCCACCCAGATGGACGAGCTCGGAGACCAGGTCGGCTGGGGTGGACTCCGCCACCGAATCGAACCACTCACGGCCCAGCTCGAAGGCGGAGTGATCCTCGCTCTCGTCGAAGACTTCCCAGATGGTCAGGATCAGGTCGTAGATGGGCGATCCGTCGCTCTCGATGGGAAGCCGGCGCACCCCGTCGGTCAGATCCTTGACCAGGGGAAGGGGGGTTACATTCATATTTCGTCCCATTACTTGAAACTCATTCGATATATATCGAATAGCATACCGCAACCAGGCCCTCACTGCAACGGTATTCGAAAAAGGTCGACTCATTTGAATAGAATCGGATTGGATACGTTGCCGGGTTAGCCGTGGCCATGGATAATGGGCATCGATGGGCGCCTCGTTCCAGATCGTCTTCGACTGCACCGACCCGGCCGGCCTGGCCCAGTTCTGGGCTACGGCCCTGGGCTATGTCCTGCAACCCCCACCCGACGGACACGACTCGTGGGAGTCCTTCCTCACCTCGATCGGGGTTCCCGAAACGGAGTTCAATCAGGCCTCGGCGCTGGTGGATCCTGAGGGCCGCACTCCCCGGATCTTCTTCCAGCGTGTCCCCGAGCCCAAGACGGCCAAGAACCGCCTCCATGTCGACGTCAACGCCGGTGGTGGGCCCGCCGTGTCGCTGGACAGACGGCGAGCCCGGGTGGACGCCGAAGTCGAGCGCCTACAGGAAAACGGTGCGTCGGTGATAGGACCCGTCACGGAGCGGGACGAGTATTGGGTGGTGATGGCCGATCCGGAAGGGAACGAGTTCTGCGTCCAATGAGCGCGGCGGCCGCTAACCGGCAGGCAGGTCGAACCTGACACGTCCGCCGGGGCCCTCCCCCAGCTCGATCCTTCCCCGGGACAGCTCGGTCAACTCCTTGGCGATGGCCAGACCCAGGCCGGACCCTCCTTCCTGGCGGGAACGGGCGTCATCCGGCCGGGCGAACCGCTCGAAGGCGTGCTCTCGAAAGGAGGGAGGGAATCCCGGCCCCTGATCGACCACATCGACTATTCCCCCAGCGTCGGACCGTTCCACGGTCACCATCACAGTTCCCTCCTCGGGGCTGTGTCTCACCGCATTGTCGACCAGGTTGCGCAGGATCCGACCCACCGCAGCCGGATCGGCCAGAACAGTGACGGGCCCGTCGCTGGAGACGACCAGACGCACCCGGCGAGACTCGGCGGCCGGACTCATCGCCTCCACCGCCTCGTCGGCCAGCTCTGCAAGGTCCATCTGGACCGGCTCGACGCGATGGCGACCGGCATCGATCTGGGACAGCAGGAACAGGTCGTCGACCAGGCGCCGGAGATGGTCGATGTCGGCCGCCATCCCGCGTAGATACCGGGCCGGTTCCACCGCTACCCCATCCTGAAGCGCCTCGACCGCGGCCTGCAGCGACGCCAGCGGTGTACGGAGATCGTGACCTACCGAAGCTATCAGCGTGCGGCGCTCTTGTATGGCACTTTCCCTGTCCCGCTCCGACTCTGCCAGCCGGCCCGCCATGGCATCGAACGCCGCCGCCGCCGTGCCCAGCTCATCACGGCGACTGATGCCGGTAGTGATCGACAGATCACCCTCGCCCACCCGACGGGCCGTCTCGGCCAACCGGTCCAGGTCGGAGGTCAGCGGCCCGGCCACCGCCACCGCCAGGACCCCGCCCAAGCCCACGCCCAGGAGAAGTGCCACAAGTGCCACCGTCAGGTCGTGCTGCTCGATGAACATGGTCAATGCGGCACCGGCCACCACTCCTCCGGCCACGACCACTGCCGCCACGGCCACGATCCTCAGACTGGTGAGCAGCGATCTCAGGCGTGGGGCCCAACGCAGGGTGGCGATCGCCACCAGGCTCGTGACCAGTGCCATGGCCCCGAAGACCGCATACAGGACCACCCGATCGGAAGCAGTCAGGTCCATGGTGAGCTCGGCGATCACCACACCTGCGGCCACGACAGCCAGTACCGACCACATCAAGGTCCTCACGGTTCGAACCTGTACCCGATGCCCCAAACGGTGGTCAACCAGCGGGGCTGTTGAGGGTCCTTCTCCAGCTTCTGGCGTATCCGCCTCACGTGGACCGTGACGGTGGCAGGGTCCTGCCATTCGGGCGACGAGTCCCACACGTGGTCGAGAAGTTCCGCTCGGGAAAACACTTGACGGGGTGAGGAGGCCAAGAAGGCCAACAGATCGAACTCTTTGGCGGTCAGCTCGACGGTGACGCCGTCGAGAGTGACTTCCCGCGCGGCAGGGTCGATCCGGAGTGGACCGTGGCTAATCGCAGCCCCGGGTGTCGCAGGCTGAACCCGACGCAATACCGAGCGGACGCGGGCCACCAGCTCCCGGGGAGAGAAGGGTTTGACCACGTAGTCGTCCGCCCCCAACTCCAGACCCAGCACCCGATCACCCTCATCGGCCCGGGCCGTGAGGAGGATCACCGCCACCTCATCGCCCCGCCGGCGAACCTCCGACAACAAATCCAGGCCCGAAGCCCCCGGGAACATGATGTCGAGAATGACCAGATCGGGGCGATAGTCGCTCAGCAGCCGCCGGGCCAACCCGGCGTCGGCCGCCTCCTGCACCTCGAAGCCGTCCCTCTTCAGGTACTCGGCCACCACCTCGCGCACCCTCGGCTCGTCGTCCACCACCAGAACCCGGCGACTCATGGCCTCACGGTCCACCGGCGCCGAACACTTGTCAAGGCCGCCACCGCCGGCGCGGCCCGGCCACCGCTCCGACTTGCCATGCCCGGCGTGGTCCTGAACACTCCAGGCGATGCTCATAGCCGAGCTTTCGAAGCTGAGCCTGACCGTCGAGCGCGTCCCGATCCTGGCTGAGATAGACCTGGTCGTGAAAGCGGGCGAGACGGTCGGGATCGCCGGGCCCAATGGCGCCGGCAAGACGACATTGCTGCTTGTGCTCGCAACTCTCACCTCGCCCTCCGGCGGCGACGGCTCAGTGCTCGGGGCCCGCCTGGGCTCGGATGAAGTGGCCACGGTCCGGCCCAGGATCGGCTGGTCGGGCCATGAGCCCGCCGTGTACGACGATCTCACCTTGGCCGAAAATCTGCATCACATCGCCCGGCTGTCGGGGATAGAGCCGTCCCGGGCCGACCGAGCTCTCACCCAGGTGGGCCTGGCGGGGGCCGCGCGCCGTCGCGCCTCCGCGTGCTCGAACGGGATGCGCAGACGAGCCGACCTAGCCCGCCTCCTCATGACCGCCCATGCTCTGGTGCTGCTCGACGAGGCTCATGCCGGGCTCGACGCGGGAGCCGCGGTGATAGTGGACGAGATCTGTCGCCGGACCGTGGCCTCAGAAGGCGCCGTGGTGATGGTGTCACACGACGCCACCGCCCTGTCCGGACGCGTCGACCGCGTGCTGGCACTGGAGGAAGGGCACCTGCGCTGATGACCTTCTGGCGACAGGCATTCGAATTCGCCCGCCGCGATCTCATCGCCGAAAAGCGAGCAGGAGAGGTCCTGGCGATCGTGATTCCCTTCGGTGCGGTTGCTCTGATGACTCTCCCCTTTGCCCTCAGCATCGACGCCGCCATCATCTCCCGGGTGGGACCTGCCATGTTCTGGGTGGTGACGCTCCTCTTCGCGATGCAGATCGCCCTGCGCCACTCGGCCGCCGATGGGCCCCATCAGCGGCGGGTGATCTCGCTCCTCGGCGTCGACCCCCTGGCCAGGCTGACCGGCCGGGGACTGGCAGCGCTTGCCCTGATTCTCGCCTTCATGGCCGTTCTCTTCCCCCTGATGGTTTTCCTGTACAGCCCCGACCTCCCGTCGTCTTGGCCCCTCGCTCTGATCCCGGCGGCATTGGCAGGCCTGGGGCTAGCCGAGATCGGGACGCTGGCCGCCGAGGTCACGGCCGGGCTCCGAGTACGGTCCACTCTCGCCCCGCTCATCGTGGCACCCCTGGCGATACCACTCCTCGTCGCCGGCTCCCAGGCTCTGGAGTCGTTGGCTCGCGGCGACGGTATCCTTCCCTGGGTGTTGCTGGTGACCGCCACAGACCTGGCGCTGGCCGTTACGGCGGCGCTGATCGCCAGACCATTGGAAGACGCAGCCCGATGAAACGCTCCACGACCGGGATCACGGCCTTGCTGGGTCTGACCGTCATCGCCCTGGCGGTCGGCCTCTACATGGCCCTGACCGCGCCACTGGACTCCTTTCAGGGGATCTACTCGCGCATCATGCACATCCATGTCCCCTCGGCGTGGCTGGCCTTTCTCGCCTTTGGCGTCACAGCCGCGGCCTCGATCGCCTGGCGGATCCGCAAGACCCGGCGCTGGGACCACATCGCCGCCTCCTCGGCTGAGCTCGGGGTTCTGTTCACGGGCCTGGCGCTGATCACCGGCTCACTGTGGGGAGGGGCCGTGTGGGGAACCTACTGGGATTGGGGCGACGCCCGGATGGCGACCACCGCCCTAATGTTCTTCGTCTACGTCGCCTATCTGGCGCTGCGCCGCGCCAGCCCCGACGCCGACACCGCCGCGGCCCGGTCCTCTCTGCTCGGCATCATCGCCGTTGTCCAGGTCCCGCTGGTTTACTTCTCGGTGAACCTGGTCCGCAGCCTGCACCAGACGCAATCGATTCGGCCCGACGGGGTGACCATGCCCGGGGGCATGCTGGTGGCCATGCTGTCCAACCTGGCGGCCTTCACCATCCTCTACATGACGCTGATGGTGCTCCGAACTGCGGCGATGCGCCGGGCGGAGCTGGCCGCCACTCCCCTCCCGGTGGCCGGGCGAGCGGTGGTCCCGCCCTCGTTCGATGGAGTTCCCGATGCCTGACACGCTGGTCGTCGCGTCCTACCTGGTCACCTACGGCACCATCGCTGCCTACGCAGGATGGCTGTACTTCCGCTGGCGCTCCAGCGGCGATCAGGAAGGCGGCTGAGTCGATGGGACACCGCCGCTTCGTTCTCATCGGGGCCGTGGGGGTGGTGGCTCTGGTGGCGGTGCTGGTGGTCACCAACCTCTCCTCTGGGCTGACCTACTACTTCTACCCATCGGAGGCCGCCGCCCAACGAGCGAATTTCCCCGACGGAAGGCGCTTCCGTCTCGCCGGCACGGTCGAGGACGGGTCGATCGTCGAGGACGGCCGCGTGACCACCTTCGTGGTGGGCGACGGCAGCACCGAGATCCCGGTCGAGTTGCACGGCCGGGTCCCTCCCCTGTTCCAGGGCGGTGTGCCGGTCCTGGTCGAGGGTGCCTGGCAGGGCGACCGGTTCCTCGCCGACCAGGCGGTCGTCCGCCACGACGAGAATTACCAGACGCCGACCTCCGGGGGCGGGTTCTCCTCGTGACGGGCGGAACCAGCTGATGCTGGCCCTGGCCGGCCTGGCCGGAATCGCCATCGCTCTGGGCGGCTCGATATGGCTGGCGGTGGCCGGCGCCCAGAAGGCGGCCGAGTTGAAACGCGACGGGACCGCCACCCGGGACCTTCGGCCCCCGGCCTTGCTGGTGCTGATCGGGGCGGTGCTGTCGATGGCGGTGTTGGAGTTGGCGCTGATCTTCGACGACTTCAGCCTCTCATACGTGGCGGGGAACCACGCCCGTGCCACCCCGTTCCCCTTCAACATCGCCTCGGCCTGGGCAGCCCTGGAGGGATCCATCGTCCTGTGGGGCCTTCTCCTGGCCGTCTTCACCTGGCTGGTGTGGCGCGACCATCGCTCTAGAGCTGACGCCCTCTCCGCCGGTGCCTGCGCGGTGATGGGCCTGGTGGGGGTGTTCTTCTTCGGACTGATGCTGACCGTGGCTGACCCGTTCCGGGTCTGCATCGAGGCCGACGCCGCCCGCTGCCTCGCGTCCAGCCCCTGGCCGTGGGTGGCGGCGCAGGCCCCGGCCGACGGTCTCGGCCCCAACCCGCTCCTGCAAAACCACATCCTGATGGCGATACACCCGCCCATCCTCTACACGGGGTACGTGGGCCTCACCACGCCCTTCGCCTATGCCATCTCCGCCCTGGCCCTGGGCCAGCCCGGGCCCGAGTGGCTGCTCCGCACCAGGCGCTGGACGATGGTGGCGTGGAGCTTCCTGACCCTGGGCATCCTGTTCGGGGGTTGGTGGGCCTACTCGGTCCTCTCCTGGGGCGGGTACTGGGCCTGGGATCCGGTCGAGAACGCCTCACTGATGCCGTGGCTGGTAGCCACGGCGTTCATCCATTCCTCACTGGTACAGCAGAGGCGGGGGATGCTCCAGGCCTGGAACTTCGTGTTGGTCATCTCCGCCTTCAGCCTCACCATCCTGGGAACGTTCCTGACCCGCTCCGGGACGATCCAGTCGGTTCACTCATTCACACAGTCGGCCATCGGGCCCGTGCTTCTGGCCTTCCTGGTGGTGGTGCTGGCCGGCTCCTTCGCCCTCTTCGCCACCCGATCCCACATGGTCTCCTCCGCTCCCCGACTCGACTCCTTCTCGTCCCGGGAGGGAAGCTTCCTGGCCAACAACCTGTTTCTCACCGTCTTTGCGTTGGTGGTGTTGGTGGGAACGGTCTATCCGCTGGTGCTGGAGGCGTTCACCGGGACCCAGGTGGGCGTGGGCAAGCCGTTCTACAACTCCCTGGCGGTCCCCCTCTCCTTCGCCCTGCTGCTGATGATGGGCCTGGGCCCCGTCACACCCTGGCGCTATGCCTCCCCCCGCCTGGTCTGGTCCAGGATCCGGGGTCCTCTCCAGGTGGCACTGGCGGCCGGCGTCATCACCGCGCTGATAGCCAGCCGCATCGGGTGGGTCGTCCTGGCGGTCGTGGCGTCCACCTTCGTGATCGGGGTCATCGTGCGCCATCTGCTCGAACAGGCCGGACGGCGCACCCGCGCCACCCGACGTCCGATCCTGGCCGAGGTGGTTCATGTGCTGAGAGCAGACCAGGGATTCTGGTCCGGTCAGCTCTCCCACGTCGGCGTGGCCCTCGTCGCGCTCGGGTTGGCCTTCTCGGCCAACCTGGCCCTGCACACCACCGCCGACATGTCCCCCGGGGACAGCTTCGACTTCGCCGGCTACCAGATCACCTACCGCTCCCCGTTCCAGCGCACCGAGCCATCCAAGACCGTGGTGGGCGCCAACGTCGTGGTGGAACGCGATGGACGCGTGGTCTCGGAGCTGCAACCAAGGGCCAACTACTTCGGATCCGACAGCGCCGGAATCACAACCCCGGCCATCCTGTCTCGCTCGGGCGGCGACCTCTACCTGACCCTGCTAAACATCGACGGCAACGGCATACGGCTCGAAGCCGACACATCGCCACTGATATGGATGCTGTGGCTGGGCGGGCTGGTGACTGCCGCGGGCGGCTTCTGGGCCGTGTTGATCAGACGACGAGCACCGGCCCGGTCCAGCCCCGCGACCTCGGACAGGTCCCATGTCTGAGACGACCGTAGCCGACCGTCCGCTACTGGCCCGGGCCCTCCACGAGATCCCGTGGGCTGTGATCTCCTCACTGCTTCTGGCGGTCGCTCTGGTGTTCCTGATCGTTGGAGGGCCGCGATCCCAGGACCTGGTCTCCGAGTTGGGCAGCCAGATCCGCTGCCCCGTCTGCCAGGGAGTGCCGATCGCAGAGTCGAACTCCCAGATGGCGTCCGACATGATGAAGATCCTCCGTCAAGAGGTGGATTCCGGCGCCACACGCCAGGAGGCAATCGATGCGGTGATCGGGTCCTATCCGGGCTCGATCCTGCTCGACCCGCCGCTCTCGGCTTCGTCGGTGGCGCTGTGGCTGATCCCCGCCATGGCCCTGGCGGCCGGAGTCGGCCTCGCCCTCACCATCCGCCGTGGCCGGCGCGGATCAGGAGCCGATACCGAGAGCGCCGACCTCGAGCACCGCCTCGACCAGGTGCAGACCGATCTCGATGAGCTCGCCCAGCAGGTGGCGGCGGGAGAAGTCGAACAGGAGGCGGCCGGCCACTTGCGGGTGGCATACGAGGCAGAGCTGGCCGAGACCCAGTCGGCCCTGGCCGAGGCCCGCGCCCAGCCCGCCGCGCTCCCCCGCTCCCGGCGAAGGATGGTGGTGGGCACCGTCCTCCTGGTGCTGTCGCTGGCCGCCATCGTCGTCGCGGCAGGCGCATTCATCGTGGACAGGCCCGGCGCCGACTCGGGAGTGGCAGGCCTGAAGGGAGACCCCTCCCAATACTCCAACGAGACCCTGGCCGCGGTGATCGCCGCCAACCAGGACAACCCCCTCATCGATGGGATGCGACTCGCCCTGGCCGAGCGCTACTTCAACCAGGGCGACTACCAGAGCGCCTTCCCCTACTACATGGATGTGGCTTCGAGCGACCAGGCGAGCACCGACCAGGTCGCCACTGCCCTGACCCGGCTCGGATGGATGGCCTACGTCGGCAACGGCGAGATCGACACGGCCCTCAACCTGCTGGGCCAAGCCCGGTCGCTGGTTCCCGACGATCCCTTCCCCCTGTACATGGAGGCTCTGGTCACCTGGTGCGGCAAGGGAGACGCGGCGTCCGCGGCTCCCAACCTGAAGAAGGTTCTCGACTCACCCGACCTCGACCCCTCGATCAGAGGCCAGATCCAGACCCAATACGAGCAGGCGGCGGCGGGGGCCGACTGCTCACAATGAGCAATGACCCGCGGTAGAGGCATCCGGATCGCGGCCTGGGGCGTGGTGGGGCTCACCGCAGTCCTGGCGGTGGTCATGGCCAGCCGCTTCGGATCCGACCCCGGACTGGCCGAGTCCCCCCTTCTCGGCCAACCCGCTCCCGAGGTGACTCTGGACAGGCTGGTCGGGTCCGGCCAGGTGAGCCTGAGCGATTTCCGGGGCAAGACGGTGGTCGTGAACTTCTTCGCCTCCTGGTGCCTCGAATGCCGCGCCGAGCACGCAGCCCTGGTAGCGGCGTCGGATTCCTTCGCCGATCAGGACGTCCGGTTCGTGGGCATCGCCTTCGAAGACGACCCGTCCGACGCTCGCTCGTTCTTGGAGCAGGCCGGAACCAGCCAGCACACCGACTACCTGGTAGACGCCGACAGCCGGGCTGCCATCTCTTTCGGCGTTTTCGGTGTCCCGGAGACGTTCTTCATCGATCCCCAGGGCACCGTGGTCGGGCGGATCGTAGGGCCCACCACCGCCCTGGCCCTCGGCTCCAGCATCGACAGCATCAGCCGGGGCGAGAGCCCCGGGAGTCAGGTACTGGGCAACACCCGGGCTGGCCCAGGGGACAGCTGATCTGGCATCATCGGGGGCCCAACAGCCCCGATCGCCCGACATGATACCGATCCAGCCATGACCCAACCCGAAACCGACACACCTCCATGGAAGAACTGGCTGGAGTCTCATGTGGTGGCGGTGGCCGCCACCGGGGCGGTTGCCCTGATAGCGGCGGTCGTGCTGGGCCTGGTCGCGCTGATCGGGGGCAGCAACGACACGGCCGGGCCACCCACCGCTTCCCAGACCACCCAGACTTCGCAGAGCCTCTCCCCTCCGGGCACCGACGTTCCCCTTCCGGCCGGCACCAACCCCGCAGGGCCCGCCAGCGGCGACGGCCTGATCGCGGTCAAGATCGACAATGCCCCGGGGGCCCGGCCCCAGATAGGCCTGGGATCGGCCCGGTACCTGTTCGAGGTGCCCGTCGAGGGAGGGCTGACCCGTTTCCTGGGGCTCTTCTCCCCCGGCGACGTGCTCGTTGGCCCGGTTCGCTCCCTCCGTCCCGTGGACGTGAACCTGGTCCCGGCTCTGTCCGACACCGCCGTGGCCACGGGGGGGCGGCCCTTCGTTGTCGCCCCACTGGAGGCCAACGGCGTGTCGGTGCTGGGCTTCGACGACACCGCGTCGGTTCTCCAGAGCCTGGAGAGGCCCCGTCCGCACAACCTGTTCGTGAACCTGTCCCAATTCCAGGTGGCCGACAAACCGCCCGGACTTCCCGAAGGTGACCTGCCCTCGCCGACCGGCACCGCCGACACCGTCACCATCCCCTATGCGTCGCAGGTGTCGTGGAGCTACGGGGACTCGGTATACGAGCGATCCGAAGACGGGGAGCCGACCATGTTCCAACCCGATTATGAGGAAGATCCCGTCCCCCTCGTGGCCTCTACCGTGGTGGTCATGTCGGTCGGAGAGCGTCGGGCCGGGTACACGGACGTGAACAGAGCCGAGGTACCGGATTTCGACGTGATCGGAACGGGCGACCTGGTGGTCTTCAACCAGGGCCAGGTGTATCGAGGTCGATGGAGCAGGGGATCCCTGGCCCAACCGTATTCGTTCACCACACCCCAGGGCGACGAATTCGGGCTACCGCCAGGGCCGGTGTTCATCCACCTCCTGGGAGCCACCCTCCAGCCGGCCTTCTGATCCTGTCACCCACCGACGAGCCGATTGTCCACCACTTCCACGTTGACCTCGGGAAAGGTGGCCGTGTCGAGAGCCGCCGAACCGGTGCCGAGAAGGAATCGGTCGAAGAAGCCGGACAGGAAGCGGTGGTTGATCATCATCACCCGTTGACCGTCGATGGGGCCTTTGAGCCCTAGACGATCGGCAAAGGGGGATATCACAGGTGCAGACACGAAGTCCGACGTGTCGGCCCCCAGCACGTCCACCCAATAGGTGACGGTCTGGGAGCGGGCCACCAATCCCCGCAGCACTGCATCGTTCTCATTTCCCCGCCACAGATCGGAGCGCATCATGAGCATCGGCTGGGTCGCCGTAGTGGCCAATAACGCATCGGGGAAGGAGTCCACGATCGGATCCAGCCCGGCAACCGCCTTGCAGCGCGGGTCGGTCAGGCACACCTCCAGGACGGCGCCGCCCCCGATTCCGTGGCCCCACATTCCGATTGCCTCGTGGTCGATGGCGGTGACCAGGTCACCCAGTGCGCCGTGGGGGCCCCGGTCGACCTCGTCGAGAACCGCTCTCACGTCGGAGGCGAAGGTGTCGATCACGGCTGCCTCGGCTGCCTTCTTCTCGGCGGCGTTTGCGTCGGGCGGGTCGAGCGCATCCGTGGCCAGGGGTATCACCTGACCATCGACCACCGTGGCCACGGCACCACCCGGATGGTCGATCGAAATCACGATGTACCCCTGACTGACCAGCGATTCGATCTGGTCCAGTGCGATGGTGGAGAACTCACCCCACCCATGGCTGTAGATGAGCAGGGGGAAGGCCCCGTCGGCGACGGGGGCGTCCTCGTAGGCATGCGATCGGGTGAATCGGGCTTGATCGAAGAAGAAGCCGGGGCGCCCGACCCGACGGGCGAAGGCAGGTACGACCACGTCGAAGTTGGGCTCCCAGACCTCGGGCTGCTGGTTCTCCACCGACACCGCCGGGTACCAGGCGTGCACCACGATCGTGCGGTGACCGGTCCGGTCGCCCCCGAAGCCTCCCTCGGGCACGACGCCGGTGACTTCGGCGGTCGCAGTGCCGATCGTCGAAGGCCCGGCCGGGAGTGGGAGCTGGGGCACGGGGAGTATGACCGCGGGCGCAACGACCAGACCCAGGCCCACCAGGCCGAAGATGCCTCTGCCCACTCTCCGGAACCAGGGCAGGTGCCTCTCGTCCACTGCCACCACGTCGCCCACCGCCAACCCGAGCGCCACTATGTAGAGGGGCAGCAGCTGCCAGCGGAAACCCTCGATCTGCCACTGAACTATGACAAGCAGCGGCATGCCCAGTGCGACCACTCCGCGCCTCGGCCGGACCCCGAACAGGGCCGGCCAGACAATGGCGAACACGCAGCCACCGGCCAGATAGAGCTCGAAACTTCTCACGGAGCGGCGATTGTGGCACGCACCGCGTCCACTGACGGAAGAGAGCCTTTCAGGTCTCCGACAGCAATGATTCGATCGAAGCCCTCATGGCCTCCTCGGAGCGGGCCCCCAGCCACGACTCCGAGATTTGCCCGCTCTCGCCGATCAGTACGGTCGCCGGCTGATAGGGAATCCCGTAGGCAGCGAAAATTCGCTCGTCGGCATCGAGGCCCCAGGCCACCTTTCCGGATTCGAACAGCTGTTGGGCCCGCTCGGCGGTGGCTTCGGGGGTGCCCTTCCAGGCTGCGGCGACGAAGGCCACCCGGTCTCCGTATTCGGCCGCCAGCTTGTCGACGACGGGCAACTCCCGCCGACAGGTTGGTCACCACTCGGCCCAGAAGACGAGGAAGACGGGCCGAGTCTCCTGAGAAAGCGTGAACTGGCCCCCTTCTCCCAACTCGAGCGTGAAGTCGGGCGCGGAGTTGGCGATCGAGGTGGCATTGCCACTCGAAGAATCTGCGGAGATGGGAGCAGGAGCCGTGCCACAAGCAGCCATGGTCGCGAGCAGAAGAGTCAAGAGGGAGAGTCTGCGCATTCGGGATCGACGTTACCGACGGAGCCCGCCTATCCCGAGAGCAAGCGCACGGGCAGTCTAACTCAAGCGACCATCGACCGGCTTCGCTCCACGACCCGCTCGAGCAGGTTGGCAGCGGCGCCGCAGTCGATGGAGTCCTCTGCCACCCTGACCCCTTCCACGAAGCCCTCGGCGCCACCCCCCACGACGATGCCTACCGCGGCATTGACCACAGCCGCGTCACGGCACGGGCCCGGTTCGCCGGCCAGCACCCCCCTGGTGATTGCCACGTTGGTCTCCACATCTCCCCCGGTCAGATCGGAGGCGCGGGCCCGATCGACCCCAAAGTCCTCGGGCGTGAACTCGGCATGAGTTATCTCTCCGTCACGGAGGCGCAGGATGAAGGTCGGTCCGGTCGTCGTCACCTCGTCGAGACCGTCCTCGCCGTGGACGACGAAGGCGGACTGTGCCCCCAGCGATGCCAGGACGCGGATCATGCGCTCCGCCATGTTGGCGTCGGCCACCCCAACTGCGTAGCGGCGCGCCCCGGCCGGGTTGGCGAGGGGGCCGAGCACGTTCATCACCGTTGGAATCCCCAGTGACCTCCGCACCGGGGCCGCGTGTCGCATCGCCGGGTGATAACGGGGGGCGAAGAAGAACCCGAACCTCTCCTCCTCCACCAGAGTGGCCATTGCCTCGGGCACCAGCTCGATTTCCATGCCCAGGCCCTCGAGGACATCGGCCGAGCCGCAGCGGCTGGAGGCGGCCCTATTGCCATGCTTGGCCACCGTCACCCCGGCCCCGGCCGCCACCAGAGCGGCGGTGGTGGAGATGTTGAAGGTATGTGATCGATCTCCCCCCGTCCCCACGATGTCGACCAGGTGGTCGCGGTTGGCGATCGGGACCGGAACTGCGGCGGAGCGGAACGCCTCGACCAGGCCGGTCATCTCTTCGACCGTCTCGCCCTTCATCCGCAGTGCCACGAGCAGTGCCGCCACCTGGGCGGAATCAGCTCTGCCCTCCATCACCTCGGTCATCGCCTCTCTCGCCTCGGTGCGGGAGATGTCCTGACCGGAAGTGAGGCGATCCAGCACCACGCTCCATTCCATGGACGGCGAGTGTAGGGGGCATCCTTCTACACTTCCCCCTTCGTGACCACCAGCCTCCGCTTCGTATTCGGGCCGCTCCTGGATCCCGCCCTCATGTCGAAGGTGGCCCCGGCAGCCCGATTCGACCGCATCGCACACCTGCCGGCCCATCGACTGGGCTTCAACGAGGATGGACAGCCGGTGGCGATCGCCGACGAGGAGCACACCCTGTGGGGGGCGATGTTCGCGGTGCCGGACGACCAATTCGGCGACTTCGTATCGGCGGCATCAGGCACCGTGACCCTTTCGACCGCCTGGGCAGTGGATCGGGCGGGCGAGCGATTCCAGGTCGGGGTGCTATCGGGCACCGATCAGGGTCGGCCCGACGACCCGGTCGTCGAGCACATGCTGACCGGAGCACGCCACTGGCAGCTGCCGGCCGGGTGGGTAGCCGGGCTGGAGGACCTGATCGACCCCTACGAGTTCTGATCAGGCCCGAGGGACCGTCAGAACTCGTCGTTCGCCGACGGCCCGGGCTGGGCGTCCTCGTCGGTCTCGAACACGGCCGGCTCCGACTGCACTCCCAGCTCGATCATCCGCGCTTCGGGGCTGAACAGCTGCCACAGACCCCAGGCGATCGCACCGCCCACAAGCGGAAAGATGAGGTACACCCACAACCCGGTCAGGTCCCCACCGACTATCGCCGGAGCGAAGGAGCGGGCCGGGTTGACCGATGACCCCGAGAAGGGGATGCCGGCGAAGTGAACCACCAGGAGGGTCAATGAGATGACGATGCCGGCCACGGCGGGCGCCGTCCTGGTGGCGGCGAGTATGACCAGCACGAACACCGCTGTCAGCACGATCTCGGAAGTGATCCCCACCCCTAGACCGACGGGGTACCTGGTGATGGTGTTGGCAACGTCGGCCCGGCTGGTGACGAGGCCGAGCAGCAATGAAGCCAGGAGTGCTCCGACGAACTGCGATATCCAGTAGCCGACCAGGTCGATGCCCGAGGTGCGCTTGTCCAGGAACATGGCCAGGGTGACGGCAGGGTTGAAGTGACCCCCGGATACGTGGCCCACGGAATAGATGGCGGCGAGGAGGCCCAGACCGAAACCGAAGGGCACCGTTAGCAGCGGGGTGCCGATACTGCCGGCCGAGATGATCGCCATCGATCCGACGATCACCAGGATGAAGGTCCCGACGAGCTCGGCCAGGTACTTGTTGATTACCACGGGTTCTCCTCTGGAATAGGCATCGCTGGGGCCTGAATCTACAGTCCGAGATAGCCGAAGAGGTGGATAATCGTGCTGGCAGCGGTCCGTTGGAAGGGGGTTCTCCTCGGGATCGGGGTGGGGATTCTCGCCCTGGCCGGGCTGGCCCTCGTCCTGTGGCTGATCCTCTCCGCCGTCGGCGTGGACGGTGCGGTCGGCGCAGCGACGACGTTTGCCACCGTGCTCACCTTCCCCCTGGCGGGCTGGCTGGCCGGGCGACACGCGCCTTTCTCACCCTGGTTCCACGGTGCTCTCGCCGGGATGGGCATCGCCTTGCTGGTGGTCGCCACGGCGGCCCGGAGTGGCAGCCCCTCCCCGGCCGGGACCGTCCTCCTCCTGGCTCTCATGGCAATCGTCGGAGGCGCTGTGGGCGGCCACCTCGGTGGCTACCGAACCCGCAACGCGGCGGAATCGGGTACCCGGCCCTAAGAGCCGGCGGCCTCACCTGTCGGGGCTCCGGCGATGGCTTCATGTCGACGCCGGACGATCTTCGACTAGATTGTTTTGAGCACAACCCAGCAGAAGCGTTCATCTAGAGCGGTGGAGGGACAGGCCCTTTGAAACCGCGGCGTCCGACCGGTCCAGTCCGGCACGGTGCCAATGCCTGATCGATGAGCAGCCTCGTCGGCGGTGAACCCGCCCGGGGCGCTCGTTGAGCGTTTCGGGATCGACAACGGAGGAGCCGCGCATGTCTGCTGCTGCGCACGGACCAACCGACCAATATCTCGCTGCCATCGTCTCCGGCAATCCCGTCGTCTACGACGGCGCCACCGGGACGAATCTCCAACGTCTCGAGCTGACGGCCGACGACTTCGGGGGGGAGAGCCTCGAGGGCTGCAACGAGATGCTCAACATCACGCGGCCCGACGTGGTCGAGAAGCTCCATCGGAGCTTCTTCGAGGTGGGTGTGGACGTGGTGGAGACCAATACATTCGGAGCCTTCGCCATTCCCCTGGCCGAGTACGACTCGGCCGACCGCGCTTACGAAATCGCCGCGTCCGGAGCGGCCATCGCCCGCCAGGTCGCGGATTCGTTTTCAGCCTCCGACGGCCGTTCCCGCTGGGTGGCAGGGTCGATTGGGCCCGGCACCAAATTCCCCACCCTGGGACAGGTTCCGTACCGAACCCTTCGTGACGCCTACCAGGTCGAAGCGAATGGGCTGATCGACGGCGGAGTCGACCTGCTGATAATCGAGACCCAGTTCGACCTGCTGGGAGCCAAGGCCGCCATCCACGGAGCCCGCCGGGCCATGGAGAAGGGGGGCCGGGAGCTGCCCCTCCAGGTACAGGTGACCATCGAGCTCACCGGCCGGATGCTGCCCGGGACCGAAATCGGCGCCGCCCTGATCGCTCTCGACGCTCTCGGCGTGGACGTGATCGGGCTCAACTGTGCCACCGGGCCGGAGGAGATGTACGAGGCAATCCGGCACCTCAGCCACCACTCACGCCGCCCGCTGTCGTGCCTGCCCAATGCGGGCCTCCCGTCGGTGGTCGACGGTGCCATGCACTACGACCTCGGCCCCCAAGGCCTGGCCGAGCACCTTCACCGATTCGTGACGGAATTCGGAGTGGGCGTGGTGGGCGGTTGCTGTGGCACCACCCCGGAGCATTTGTCGGCTGTGGTGAACCGTCTCGGCGGCGTACCGGTGGCCGAGCGCTCCCCCGACCACGACCCTTCGGCAACCTCGACCTATTCCGCCGTCCCCCTCGATCAAGACACCTCATTCCTGATCATCGGGGAGCGAACCAACGCCAATGGATCCCGCGCCTTCAAACAGGCCCTGGTCTCGGGCGACATCGACACTTGCCTCGGGATCGGCGAGGAGCAGGTCGCCGAGTCGGCCCACCTGGTCGACCTGTGCGTCGACTATGTGGGGCGGGACGGAGTCGCCGACATGACTACGCTCGCCTCCCGTTTCGCCACCGACATAACGGTCCCGGTCGTGTTGGACTCGACCGAGCCCGAGGTGATGGAGGCCGGCCTGGAGTGCCTGGGAGGGCGATCGGTACTCAACTCGGCCAATCTGGAAGACGGAGAGAGCCCCGGCTCCCGCTTCGACCGGGTCATCGGCCTCGCCCGCCTGCACGGCGCCGCCGTCATCTGCCTGCTCATCGACGAGAAAGGCCAGGCACGTACCACCGAATGGAAGATGGAGGTTGCGCGTCGCATCTATGAGTTGGCCGTGGGCCGATACGGTCTGGAGCCGTCCGACCTCATCTTTGACCCACTCACATTCCCTCTCAGCACCGGCGGCGACGATCTCCGCGGCGACGGTCTGGCCACGATCGAGGCGATCCGGGGGATCAAGAAGGAGTTGCCGGGGGTGCGCACGGTCCTGGGCATCTCAAACGTGTCATTCGGCCTCAACCCGGCCACGCGTCGGGTGCTCAACTCGGTCTTCCTCCACGAGTGCCTGGAAGCAGGTCTGGACGCAGCCATCCTCCACGCCGGCAAGCTCACCCCCCTCAACCAGATCGATTCCAACCACGTCGAGCTGTGCCTGGACCTGATCCACGACCGGCGACGGGAGGGCTACGACCCCCTCGAGGAGATCCTGGCCGCCTTCGCCGATGTCTCGGAGGCCAAGGCGCCCGGCGACGACCTGGACACTCTTCCCCTCCATGAACGGTTGGAGCGACGGATCGTGGATGGGAATCGGCGTGGCCTGGAAGACGACCTGGAGGCGGCGCTCGAGGAGGGGCTGTCCCCCCTGGACGTGATCAACCGCATCCTCCTGGACGGGATGAAGACTGTGGGCGACCTCTTCGCCTCCGGGGACATGCAGCTCCCGTTCGTCCTCCGCTCTGCCGAGACCATGAAGGCGGCCGTCGGCTATCTGGAACCACGAATGGAGAAGTCGGAGCAGTCCGCCAAGGGCTCGATAGTGCTCGCCACGGTCAAAGGCGACGTCCACGACATCGGCAAGAACCTGGTCGACATCATCCTCACCAACAACGGCTACACGGTCCACAATCTCGGCATCAAGGTCGGCATCGACGATCTCATCGCCCGATATGTCGAGGTGGGCGCCGACGCCATCGGGATGAGTGGCCTGCTGGTCAAGTCGACTTTGGTAATGCGCGACAACCTCGATGAGCTTGCCCGCCGGGGCATGGGAGAGGTCCCGATCCTGCTCGGGGGCGCGGCGTTGACCCGCTCTTATGTTGAGGCCGACTTGCGCTCCCGCTATGGGGGGCCTCTGTTCTACGGCAAGGACGCCTTCGCCGGCTTGGCCGCCATGCAGGAAATCACGTCCGTCGAGCACCTGGAGGCTCCCCCGCCCCGTCCTTTGCGCACGTCCTCGTCGGCCCATCGGCCGGCTCCCGGCGATGAGGTGCCGACCCGAGCTCCCTCCGTGACGACCGACAACCCGATACCCACCCCTCCTTTCGTCGGAACCCGGGTGGTGAAGGGGCTGCCCATCGACGAGATCGCCGAGTTCCTGAACCTCACCGCGCTCTTCCGCAACCAATGGCAATACCGCCCCGAGGGTGGGGAGACGCACCCGGAGTTCCTGGAACGGCTCCGCCCCCTGCTGCGCGAGCAGCTCCGCCGGGCCCGAACCGACGACCTGCTCACTCCCCAGGTGGTCTACGGCTACTTGCCGGTCAACTCCGATGGTGACGAGCTCGTGGTGTGGGCCGACGACTCCCGCCAGGGCGAGACGGCCCGGATGTCCTTCCCCCGCCAGCCTGAGGACCCTTGGCTTTGCATCTCCGACTTCTTCCGCCCGGTGGGCTCGCCCGATCCCGACTATGCCGCCTTCCACATCGTCACGATGGGCCCGAGGGTCAGCGAGCGAACCGCCCGCTATTTCGCCGAGAACAGATATCAGGATTACCTCCACCTACACGGGCTCGGTGTGGAGATGGCCGAGGCTCTGGCCGAATACTGGCACCTGCGGATCCGCCAGGAGTGGGGCTTCGCCGACGAGGACGGCCCCACCCTGACCGGCCTGTTCCGCCAGCAATACCGGGGCGGCCGCTACTCATGGGGCTACCCGGCCTGCCCTGACCTGCGAGACAACGAGACCGTGGCCCGACTCCTGGATGCCGGGCGGATCGGCCTGGAGGTGAGCCAGGAGACCGGCTACCAGTACCACCCCGAGCAGACCACATCCGCCATCATCTGCCACCACTCCCAGGCCAAGTACTTCATCGCCGTGGACCCGAGAGAGATCCGCCGTGCTGACGCGTCATGAGGGATGGCTGCGGCCAGCCGAGGTGAACCCGCCCGAGTTACCCGGCATGGATCACCTTGCCCCTGGCCGGATGGAATCCATGGGTGCCGCTCCCGTCACCGAAAAGGCCGTCTCCGCGTTCTTATCAGCAAAACGGGACCCTGTAGGGACCGTTTCGTAGGGGAGAACGCGAAGGGGGGCGAAGTAGACTGGATGCGGCGAGCCCGCCGGGCGACCGCGGCTCCTCGAGAGCCGAGGAAAGTCCGGACTCCATAGGGCAGGATGCTGGCTAACGGCCAGGCGGGGCAACCCGACGGAAAGTGCAACAGAGAGCAGACCGCCGATGGCCCGTAGGGGCACAGGCAAGGGTGAAACGGTGGGGTAAGAGCCCACCAGCGTCCCGGGCAACCGGGGCGGCTCGGTAAACCCCATCCGGAGCAAGGCCGAGCAGGGGTATCGGCTGCCCGCCGGCAAAACCCCGGGTAGGCCGCTCGAGCTCGCGGGCAACCGTGGGCCCAGATGGATGGTCGCCCAGGAGCCGCAAGGCTCCGGACAGAATCCGGCTTACAGGCGGGCTCGCAAAACGTGGAGAGGCTCCTGAAGGAGCCTCTCCACCTGTAAGGGCGGACGGTTATATGGGAGCAGTCCCTCGTTCAAGACTGCAACGATCAGCATCCCGTCTGAGCGGGCCAACCCTCACCCACGGTCGATGGGCAGCATGCAGGGACCTTCGGTTCGTCTTTAGAGTCCAAGGTCCCTATTTCGACTCCTGCTGTCCTGTCAGCTTGACTCCTGCTGGCGTGCCAGCTTTGAATGCATGCAAGAAGACACGAGACAACCCGGAGGTCGAAATGCGGACTCCAAACTTCTATTGGCGTTCGATAACGTTACTCACGACTGTTTTCATGCTGGGGATGCTGCTCTCAGCGTGCAGCGGTCGAGAGGAACAGGTTGAGACGACGGCGGCTTCGAGTGTCAACGCGGATCTGACGGTTCAGGCAGACATAGTCCAGGGCTCGGCCAACATCCCCGAGGATCAGCGGGCCACTGCCGTCTGTGTGCTCAACAGCCGATACCCGCGTAACGGTGAGGTCGTTTTTCGTGCCCGGATTACCGATCCTGTCACGGGTGAGGAACTCGACGATCAGGCCCTGGAGAGTGTGCAGGTGAAGCTGAGCGACGGCACGACGCTGGACATGAACTACGGAGGCCACCCTCACGACGACCCCGTCGACTTCTTCTGGGCCAAAGGTTGGGATATACCGGCCGACTACCCCACCGGCACCGTGGAATACGAGGTAGTCGCCACGGACCAGGACGGTCGCTCCGGGACCTTCTCCCAGTTCAACGTCCAGTCCTCACTGCTGACCGTGACCGACGAGGTTCTCGAGCCAATCGAGCAGAGCAGCTGATGCACCGACAGCATCGGCGAGTGCCGGCGCTGCTCTTGGCCGGCCTCGTGGCTGTCGCCGCTACGTCGTGCGCCGAGGCGGGCCAGACCGCGGGAGCCGATGGAGCGGCCGCGGCGGCCCCGAGCACCACCACGGCTGACTCGACTCCAGACACCACCCAGCCGGTCGACATAACCGGGACTGTCTCTCTCGATCCGGCCAGCGGTCCGGAGGGAACCCAAGTCCAGTTGCACGGCGAGGGGCTGCCCGCTTCTCAGGCTCTGGAGCTGCGCTGGAGCACGGCCGACGGACACTGGCTCCTGGAGGGCGAGCGCAACGAGGAGTACCACGGTCGAGAGTACACCCTCGGCTCTCAGACGATGGCCACGGTTACAACCGATGCCGACGGGGCGCTCGACGCTTCGTTCACGGTTCCTGCCGGATTTGGGTTCGCCCACGATGTGACCCTGGTCGACTCCTCCGGCGTGATCCGGAACAAAGCCCTCTTCGACGTCAGCCCCGAGGTGACGATTACGCCTTCATCGGGACCCGAGGGCACTCCCATCACCATCGAGGTGCGGGGGATGGGCTGGCAGACCCTGGAGAACAGCAGAACGCTTGTCTATGACAACAGCTTCGTGGGTTTCATGTCTGGCGTCACCACCCACGGCTATGCGAAAGCGGTAATTCCGGCCGTCGGGGCGCCCGGCCCACACGCGATCCGGGTGCTGCGCGGCGCCTACACCTTCCCGTATCTCAATCCCCAGCAGTCACCCCGGCCCGACATCCCTGTATTCGAGGAGACATTCACCTTGACCGACGGTGAGGCGGTTCAACCACCGGCGATCAGCGAACAGAACCCCCTAACTATCGAGAGAGCCGGCAATGACGCCGGCGGTGATGGTCCGCAACTCACGACCGACCTGGCTTCCGGTCCGGTAGAAACGGGAATCGAGCTACTCGGAGCCGGGTTCCAACCCGGCGCTGACGTCGATCTCGTGTGGTATCGGGTTGTGGGCAACCGGGTGAGCGGCCAGGGCTGGGATGAACAGAGCCTCCCACTCACCCAGGCCACGGCCTCGGCGGACGGCTCGTTCTCGGTTCCGGTCGAGGTGCCCCACGACGTGGGCGGTGCCCATCGGATCGAAGCCCAAGTGGGCGGCGAAACGGTTTCCACGACCGAGTTCGCAATCACGCCCGCCGCCAGCTCTCTGACGCCCGCCTCCGGCCCGTCAGGGACGATGATGAAGATCAATCTCACCGGTGTCGGATGGACGGAGACCGCCAACATCTACACGTTGGTCTATGACAACTCGTACATCGGGTACGCCTGCGGCTTCAACAGCCAGGGGGATGTGGAGATAACACTGCCGGCGACCGGCGAACCGGGTTGGCACTACATCGATCTCTACCCCGCCATCTACAAGGGCAAAGAGACGGCCGGACAGCAGCACTTCAGGACTCCACAGCTGACATACGAGCAGGACCACCCCGGCGAAGACCTCCCCGCCTTCCACTTCGCCTTCCACCTGGAGGGATGAGTCGGCGGTGAAGACCGAACCCCACCACACGCACCTCTGGAAGAGAGCAATCCGTGGCGTGGGCTTTGCGGTGCTTGCGTTCCCTTTCTTGCTCTATTACACCGCCACCCCCGCCACAGCCCTTGTGCAGACCGATACTGCCTCCGCTGGAGAGAACGTCTTTGCGGGTGAGTGCGCCGGGTGTCACGGTGCCAAGGGTGAGGGCGCCTTGGAGGGTCCTAGCCTCCAGTCGGTCCTGGACAATCAGGCGGCCGTCACCGGAGTGGCCGAGATCGTGCGACAGGGCTACGGCGAAATGGACTCGTTCGAGAGCAAGTTGACCGAGGACCAGATCCAGGCCGTGGCGCACTACGTGGTGTCTGCTTTCGGCACCACCGGAGACGTGCCCCAGGGAGGGGTGCTGTTCCGCCTCAACTGCGCAGGTTGCCACGGCGCTTCCGCCCGGGGTGGAGCCCTGATCTACAGCGAAGACAACGCCCCCAGCCTGCTGGATGTCGCCACTCCCGAGGTGTCGGCCGCCGTTCGCAGCGGCCCCTCAACCATGCCTGCCTACAACGAGGGAGCTCTGACGGACGCCCAGGTGGCCTCTATCGCTGCCTATGTAGAGAGCATCCAGGCACCGCCACAGCCGGGCGGGTACGAAATGACCTACCACGGTCCGGTCAGTGAGGGCCTGATCGCCATAGTCGGCGGCCTGGGCGCGGCGATTCTGGCAGCTCTATGGATGGAGAGGGGGGGACGTGGCTGAGACTCCGGACGACGCTGGCCGCGGGAAGTTCGTGATCGGTCCCGAGGCTTTCCTGATCGTGGGCACGATCGCCACGATCGGAGCAGTGATCGCGTTCTGGGCGGGCAGCAATACCCAGATCTTCGGAGGCTTGGTTGCTCTGGCACTTCTCGCCACGGGATTGGGGCTGATCTGGTGGGCCCGACGGGGCATGCCCGATGAGGTAGCGACTGAGGAGAGAGAGACAATCGAGTCTTCCGATGAGGAACGAGCGGAGGTGGTGGCCGAGATCAACTATGGACAGACCTCGGTCACCCGCAGGCGGCTTCTTACTGTCTCGTTCTTGGCTTTCGCAGGTGGCGTAGGCGCGACGGCGCTCTCGATGCTGCGGTCTTTCGGTCCCAATCCCAATCCGATCTTGGCCAAGACGGCCTGGACGAAGGGATCGAAGCTGGTCCGCGCCGACGGGACCCCGATCGGCGCTGACGATTTGCGGATCGATGGCGTTCTCACCGTTTACCCGGAAGGAAACGCCGGTGATGCGCGGGCTCAGACTCTTCTGATTCGGGTGAGGCCGAATCTGCTCGAGCTCCCCCAGGATCGCCAGGCGTGGACACCCAACGGTCTGGTTGCCTATTCCAAGATATGCACCCACGCCGCCTGCCCGCTCGGTCTGTATCAGAAGGAACAGCATCTCCTCCTGTGCCCCTGTCACCAGTCGACCTTCGATGTGCTCAGGGGTGCGCTGCCCACGTCTGGTCCGGCAACGCGAGCATTGCCTCAGCTGCCCCTGGAAGTCGACTCGGACGGATTTTTGGTGGCGGGGGGCGACTACGACACTCCAGTCGGACCCGGGTACTGGAGCATGCCGTGATCAGCGGGATCGGGCGCTGGATGGACTACCAGCTCGGTTTGGCCAGATTCGTCAAGAAGAATCTCCGCAAAGTCTTTCCCGACCACTGGTCCTTCGTCCTGGGCGAAGTCGCCCTCTACTCGTTCGTGATCCTGGTGCTTACCGGTACCTACCTGGCCTTCTTCTTCCGCGCCAGCGCGCAGCCGATCGCCTATGTAGGCAGCTACGGTCCCCTCAACCAGGTCGAGATGTCAGAGGCCTATGCCTCCGTTCTCAACATCAGTTTCGACGTCCGAGGGGGGCTATTCGTTCGCCAGGTCCATCACTGGGCGGCTCTGGTGTTCGTCGCAGCCATCGCCCTCCACTTGTGCAGAGTCTTCTTTACGGGCGCCTATCGCCGGCCCCGACAACTCAACTGGGTAATCGGAGTGACACTCTTGTTCATTGCCATCTTCAGCGGGTTCACCGGATATTCGGTCGTGGACGATCTCCTTTCCGGCACCGGGCTCGTGATCGGTTACTCGGTGCTGCTCTCGATGCCCTTGGTGGGAGCCTGGATAGCCTTCCTCCTCTTCGGCGGCCCCGTTCCCAACCCGAGCCTCGTACCAAGGCTCTACTCAATCCACATCATGATTCTGCCTGGGCTGATTGCCGTGCTGCTGGCCCTTCACCTTGCGATCCTCTGGCGCCAGAAGCACACCAACTACCCGGGCCCTCAGCGAACCAACAAGACGATCGTCGGTACCCGTCTCTGGCCGGTCTATGCGACCAAGGCATTCGGCCTCTTCTTCGTGGTATTCGGAATACTCGCCATCCTCGGTGCCTTCGTCCAGATCAACCCGGTGTGGCTCTACGGCCCCTTCGACCCCTCTTCGGTGACGGTAGGTTCACAGCCCGATTGGTACCTGGGATGGCTGGAAGGGGCTCTTAGGCTCGCGCCGGCCTGGGAGATGAAGGTCTTCGGTCATCTGGTCCCGAGCCCCTTCTTCGCCGGCGGGTTACTGGCATTGCTGATGCTGGCCGGCCTCTACGTGTGGCCCTTCCTCGATGCCCGCATCACCGGCGACCATGAAATCCACCACGTCCTGGACAGACCGCGCGATCGCCCGGTCCGCACCGCGGTAGGAACCTTCAGCATTACGTTCTTCGTGGTACTCCTCATCGCAGGAAGCGACGACGTTCTAGCGGTGATCTTCGACGCCAGCATCGAAACCCTGCGGAGTGTGCTAACCGTGGTTGCGATCCTTCTTCCGATAATCGCCGGCGTGACCGCCTATTTCGTCAGTCGATGGCTCTCCACCAGGTCGCCCTTACCCGTCTCCCAACAGAGCAACCCTTCCGCTAATTGAGGCGTCGTTCGCCCCGGAGAATCCGACTCACAGGCTCGCTCGCACAGAATCCGCTGCCACCTCGGTGGCCGCTTGCACGGATGGAGGGCTGTGGACAATGCGGCTAGCCGCGTGGGCAGAACGCACCATCGCCGAAATCGACACCTGGACGACCTCAGGCCCTCCGATGAGAAGAACAAGAGGGGCTCGAGAAGATGGCCACACTTCCAGTCGACCCCACTGAGTTCGTCCCGGGTGGGCGGCTCACCACCGATGAGTCTGTAGAGGGCCGGTCCGAGACAACGGCCACCGCCTCTCATCCTCCGCACCCGACGGCGTGAGGTTGAGCCGAGCAGATTTCGCTCGTCTCGAGGGCAGTGTGATGGAATGCAACGGCACCCACGACTCCAACAGGCCGCCCGAACCCGCCCGGATGAGGGACAACCAGGTCACCCCGATGGTTGCTTCCAGCTCTGAACGGTCAGGGTGCGGCCCCGAACGGGATCGAAGTCGAGCAGACCCGTCACCTCCACCGATTGCCCGAGATGAGTGGCCGCCGTCTCGGCCGGGAGGAGCAGGACCCGGTTCTGAGCGTCGTCTTCCAGTATGTATGAGGTGGTCCCGTCCGGCTCCTGGAAGGACGACACCGTGCCGCCGGTGGTCACCACCTGTCCGGTGTAACGGTCCTGTCGATTGACCAGGCGCTCCAGGGGAACGGTTGAACCGCTACAGGAGGCCACCAGCGCAACCACCAGGAAGGTCCCGAGCACCCGAGCCATGCCCGACGACGGCCGGCGCCTTCTCACGGCGCCCCTAGCTGTCGAATCATGGTGGATAGGAGCTCCTCGTCGTCCGGGCCGGCCACCGGGATCGAGAACTCGACCCCACTGCATACGCCCGCAAACCGGTCCCGGACCTTGGCCGCTATCTCGTCGTAGGTGCCGACCACGGCAATCGCCTCGATCATCTCATCCGTCACGTGGCGCTCCATCTCATCCCACTCCTGGCGTCGCGACAGCACCGAGAGGTGTTCTGCCACCTCACCCCATCCGTGGGTGTCGAACACCGCCCGGTAGGTGCGGGTCGATGCGTAGAAGCTGATCCTGGCCCGGACATCGGACATGCGGCGTTCGACCGTCGCCTGGTCGGGCCCGGTGACGATGAGGGGACTGGCCACGACCTCCACCTCGGCCGGATCGCGACCCGCCTCGGCCGCGCCTCGCTCGATGGCGGGCCCGAGCACGCTCTCGATGTAAGCGCGGGTGCAGATCGGGTGGGGACGAACGCCGTCGGCGCTACGACCACCCACCCGCGCCATATGGGCGTTCACAGCCGCCAGATGTATGGGTATGTCGGGCCATTCGATAGGACCCGGGTCGAAAAGGGGGTTCATGAGCGTGAGGTCGTAGTGGTCTCCGTGGAAGTCGAGCCGGGCGCCGTTCTGCCATGTGTCCCAGACGGCCCGCACCGCCGCCACGTACTCCTCTATCCAGGGCCCGGGGGCGGACCATTCCATCCCGTAACGCCGCACGATGTGGCCCTTCACCTGAGTGCCGAGCCCGAGGACGAAGCGTCCCCGCGAGGCCCGCTGCAACGTCCAGGCCGTCATGGCGGCCGACGTGGGGCTGCGAGCGAAGGCAATGGCCACGGCGGTGGTGAGACGAATCTGTTGCGTGGCGGCGGCCGCAAGCGCCATGACGACGAAGGGGTCCTCCTTGGTCTCGGTCAGGGCCAGCCCATCGAACCCGAGCCGCTCCACCAGACGCGCATCCTCGGGGACCCGATCGACGGCCACCGGCCGATCGGCCTCCCGCAGCCCGGGATCGACCTTGCCGAGTGGGAGTTGAGTTTCGACGAGCATGAGGCCGATTGTGGCAGCCCCCGGGCGATCCTCACCCGGGGAAGCCAAATCACGAGCGCCTTACGATCTGTGGTGGCAGATGAACTACTTCGCCTACGGCTCCAACCTTCTCGCCGCCTGGCTGCGCAGGCCCAGCCGATGCCCATCGGCCGCCCCGATTGGCCCTGCCGTTCTCAGCGGCCACCGGTTGGTATGGAACAAGCCCGGAGCAGACGGGTCGGCCAAGCTCAACATCGCCCTCCACCAGCCGAGCCAGGTGTGGGGAGCCCTCTACCGGGTCGCCGACGAGGATCGCCCCGGCCTGACCGCCTCCGAGCCGGGATACGGCGAGTACCCGGTCCTGGTACGAAACCAGGTCCGTCAGGTGGAGGCGATCACCTTCCGGTGGCTCGAGCAGGAGGCTGACCCACCCCCGCCCTTCGACTGGTATGTGGCGATCGTCGTGGAAGGAGCCCGCCGTCAAGGGCTTCCCGATGGATGGATCGACAGCCTGGCGGTGGCCTCCCGGCCGGATCCCGATCACACTCGCCGGGCCGCCGGCCTCTCCTTTCTGACCATCCCCGATTGAGGCCGGTGCAGCGTCACTCCGGGCCGGGCGTGACCTCCTGGGCGGGGATCCGGTCCGGGTCATCCCGCCACACGAAGTAGGAGTAGGCGACGAGGTAGATAACACCGACGCCGATCAAGGCCAGCATCGCCCATATGGCCCACTCCCCACCTACGAAGGCTCCGATGATGGTCACCAGCCCGGCGAGGATGAAGACCCGCCCGCCGGCCCGGTGGGTCTTCACCCACGAAAGCTTGCTGGACAGGGTCCAGGGGGTGCGGATCCCGGCGAACCAGTTGGGCCTGAATTTGCCCATGGCGCCGCCCAGGATGATGAACAGGACTCCAACTGCGCCCAGTATCAGGCTGGTCATGGGAACGCCCTCGGGATCCCCAATGGCGAGATTGGTAATCACATAGAAATAGCCCAGGTAGAGCATCAGGACGACTCGCAACAGCATGTACGTCCCGGCGAAGCTCTCGTAATTGCGACGCGCCGGGTCGATCCGCGGAACGTACTTGAGCAGGAAGTACAGCCCCAGCGACAGGATCGGGATGAGGAGCAGCCCCATGAACTTGCCCCCGTACCCGTCCACCTGGCCGGCGGCGTTCCAATGCACGGGAATGCGGTCGGGCACCAATCCCCACCGGACGGCGGCAACGACGAACATGGCCGCCAGGATCGTCAGCTGCAACCCCTCCCAGAGCTTCCTGTGCTCAGCCACTACCCACCTCCTGTGAAGAGCCGACCGCGGTGCCGGAATGGTCGCCACGCCGTCGCTTTCCTTCTAAGAACGACATGACGGCGGAGACGACGTCGTCGAAGGCGGACATGTTGATCGAGTAGACGACGTTGTTGCGGCTTCGCTCCGACACGACCAGCCCGACGCCTTTCAAGACATTGAAATGACCCGACATCGTCGATCGGGCCAGGTCGAAGTGCTCGGCCAACTCCCCGGCGGTCAGGTCGCCATCGCGGAGGAGTCGCAAAATCTCCCGACGGGTCGGGTCGGCCAGTGCCTTGAACGTGTCGTCAATGCCCATCAGTTTCGGTCTTTCGCCAAACACCGTAATGGTACATCCGAGGGTGACACATGTACACCACTTCCGAAGGCGTTATTTTCGGGTCCAGGAATCCGAACGGAGACGTCTTGAGTCGAAACCTTCCCCGGCCATCCCCCTCGCCGACACTGCCATGAGAGCCACCACTCGAAGAGGCCTGGCGATGATCATGCTGTTGGGCGGGGTGGTGCTGGTGGTGCCGGGCCTATTGGGCATCAAGTGGTATGTGTGGGACATCGCCGTATCCCAGACGGGTCAGCCCGATCGTTCCATGTTGTTTTGGGGACTGCCGATTCTATTCCTCGCTTTCGGATCGATTGCCGTCGGTGGCCTACTGGGATGGGCCGGACGTAGGCTGGCCAGACGCCGACCCGGTGGCCGGTCCGAACCGAAAACCGGAGCCGACCCGTGAGCCGCCTGATCGACCTGTCCCACACCATCGAGCCCGGCATGACAACCTACCCGGGATTGCCCGGGCCCGTCATCAGCGACCATCTCAGCCGGGAGGAGTCGCGCTCCCACTATGCCCCGGGAACCGAGTTCCACATCGGTCGGATCGAGATGGTGGCCAATACGGGTACGTACCTGGACACTCCCGCCCATCGCTACGCCGACGGCCCGGACCTGTCAGGGACCAGTCTGGATCAAATGGCCGACCTGGGGGGCCTGTGCCTTGCGGCTCCGGGGCCCGGGATCGGGCCCAACGTGTTGGGCGACAACTCGCCGGCCGGCCGCGCCGTTCTCTTCCACACCGGCTGGGACGTGTACTGGCGGACACACGAATACGGGTCGGAGAGTCATCCATTTCTGGAAGCGGCGACGGTCGAAGCGCTGATCGAAGCCGATGCCGCGCTGGTTGGCATCGACTCGGTCAACATCGACGACAGGGGGTGAGCGACCCGCCCATACTCGGCTCCTCGCCACCGGTGTGCCCATCGTGGAGCACCTGACCGGGCTCTCCGCTCTGGTCGGTCGGGAGTTCCGGTTCTTCGCCGTACCGCCCAAGGTGGCCGGTCTGGGTACATTCCCCGTACGCGCTTTCGCCCTGATCGAGGACGACTAGAAGGCTGTTGAACAACTCGGGTTAGGGGGCCCTGAGTGTTGCTGCGTCACTGGCCATGGGCCTGGTTTCGGGTTCTGTCGGCGTCACGGGTGACGTGATCTGCGATTCCAGCGGTTCTTGTCGCAGGGTGAGCTAGATGGTTCAGGCGGGATTGCTGGATTGGGTCAGCCGGTGAGGGCCCAGGTGGTGCCGTCGTGGTTGAGTCCGAGGTTGACGAGCCGTCTCAGGTTGATGGCGGCGACGCGGAGGGCGAGTTGGCCTCGGTTGGCTTCGACTCCCCGGTATCGGAGACGCCGGTGGTGTTTGCCGACCAGCCAGGCGATGGACCGTTCCACCATGGGCCGGAACTGTCGGTAGTCGTCGGTGAACTCGCCGGCTGCCCATGCTCGACGGGCAGCGACCAGCTCGGCGTCGTGTGTCGAGATATTTAGAACCCGTCCGCCTTTGGCGGTGGTGCATCGGCTTTGGAGGGGACAGCCGAGGCAGTGTTTTCCGAAACTGGCGGAGCCTTTGGCGGCGATGTGGACTGTGTGTCCTCCCGGGCAGGTGACGGTGCGGTTGTCGTGGTCGACACAGAAGTCGTCTCGGGTGAGCCCTCCTTCGATTCTGGGACGGGCCAGCGGGATGGGTTTGATCGCCAGGTCGTGTCCCGCCTCCCGGATCCGGGCTCTTGTTTCTCCCGACCCGTAGGCGGAGTCGGCCAGCACCTGAAGACCCGGTTCCTCACCTTCCAGCAGCTCCAATCCGGTGGGTCCGTCGCCGGCGTTGGCTGGGGTGAGCTGAGAGGCGGTGACGATCCCTGTTTCAGGTTCGACCGCGACATGCGCCTTGTAGCCGTCCCGGTATTGGCTGGTCGACTTGTGCATATGACGGGCCTCAGGGTCGACCGTGGAGATCACCCCGTCCGCGACGGTGCCTTCGGTGATCCGCCAGGTGCCCTCAGTGTCGCCGGGTTCGACATCCTGGCCAGAAACCAACGCCAACAATCCCACCGCATCAGCCTGATCCTCGGTGAGATCGACTCCTTCCAACGCTGTGATCAGGGCCAGAGCATCGTTGACCAGGGCAGACACCAGAGCGGCCTTCGCTTCGGGGTCGTCCCAAGCGCACACCGGCTTGCCTGAAGTGTCGTAATCATGCGCCGACACCACCACTGCGGCGGCTTCGGGGATGAGACGACGCACCCGGCGGATCTGAGATACCAGTTGGGTGACCGTGTCCTGGGTGGCCACCGCATCATCCAAAAGCGTCGAATCCAACGCCCTGCGACGTCTCCCCGCCAACACACCCGTCGCCTCCACCACCTCGGTGACCGTCTCACGGATCCGATCGGGACGCTCCGATCCGGCCAGCCGCTGCCGCCAATAGGTGAACACCGTGTAATGAGGACCCTCATCGTCGAGAGCCAGCCCACAGGCCACCTTCCAACGGATATCACAGCGGAGAGCATCAGCCGCCTCCCGATCCGACAGGCCCTCCAACTCCTTGAGGATCATCGCCGAGGCCATCACATCCACCGGAATCGAGGGACGTCCCCGACCCGACGGAAACAAGTCCGAGAACATCACATCGGGAAACAGCTCAGCCCGATGGTCGGCCAAAAACGCATAGACCGACCCCTCCGAGACCAGCTGCCGACACAACGCCGCCGCATCCAACAACATCCGCTCCGGTCGAGAAGAACCCTGCATACGCTACATTCTCCCAAACCACGCTCGCGATCGCGAGCACCAAATCAGCGATTAAATCAACAGCCTTCTAGGAGTCTGCTGGATAATGCCGTTGCTCGGATTGGCGGCCAGGCGCGCCAGCCGCAAGGCCGAGGTTTCGCCACTCCTTGTGCCGGAATGGCGGGGCCGAGAACGCAGCGGGTGTCGATGCACGGTCGTCAAGATGGGTGAGATGCATTGTTCAAGGGGCTCCAAGTAGGGAGATAGCCTGGTCTCGTGCCCTACGTGGATCCGATCGAGGAACAGATCCAGGAGGCGATCGCCGGGAATTCGACGATCTTCCCGGAGCGGGGCATCCCCTGCGCATCAAGGACACACGGCCCGGCTGGTGGGCGCGGCGCAAGGTTGCGGAACTGAAGGTGCAAGACGATCTCGAAGAGCTGGCCCGTAAGGTCCAGCGCCTCGATGACGGTCTTTGCCTCCTGCCCGACGAAGAGGCGGTTAAACGGCAGGTCAAAGCCATCAACCGCCGGATCGCGGCCATCAATTCCCGCCTGGCCTCAGACGACCCGTTCGAGCCACTCGACTCCGAGCGTCTCGTCCGCACCTGGGGCAAGATGTACCGGGCCCGCCCTTCCCCACTCCGTAGGCGACGAAGGAGCAAATGAAGACGGGGCAAGGGGGTGCTGTACCTCCGGTACAGTGAGGGGCCATCCCGCTGGAGCCTGAAGAGCGATGACCGACTCACCACGCCTGCTCGTCCTGGCCGACGACGGCACACCCCCTTCCACCACCGCCTGGATCTGGCTGACCCAGCAACCGTGGAAGGCCTGGCGGATCGCGGTGATGACCGCCGACGAGACGGCGATCGAATGGGGCCGGCCGGCCGAGGTCGTCGAATGGACTCCCGACTGGGAACGGCTGCCTGAGGCCATTCCGGGTGCAGCGATGAGCTTCCTCCACGTCAACGCCGACCCCCGCGCCATGCTCGCCGAGCGGGAGGATGCCGACCTGATCGTGGTCGGGATGCGGGCGGAGAGCCACCTGGAAGCGGTCGTCTCGGGGAGCACCACCGAGTGGCTGCTGCATCACCCGCCTGCCCCCCTGGTGGTGGTGAGCCGGTCCGGGGCGGTTCGCAACGTGTCGGTATGTGTGGATGGCTCCACCCACGCACTGGCTGCCCTCGACAGCTTTCTGGCCTTGCCGCTTTCGGTCGACACCAAGGTGACGTTGCTCTCGATCGCAGACGGGCGCGTGAACGCCAAAGCGGCGGTGGAGCAAGCTCGAGCACGACTGAAGGACGAGCCAGTCACAGTGCGCGCCACCATCGCCCTGGGCCGACCCACTCCGGCCATACTCGACCACATCGCCACCCACACCCCCGACCTGGTGGTCATGGGCACGAGGGGACTGACCGGATGGCAGAGGCTGCGGCTGGGCTCGACCGCCTCGGCCGTGGTCCGATCTGCCAAGACGACCTCCCTGGTGGCCTCCGAGCCGACCGTCAACGGTTGAGAGTGTCCGCGTGACAACCACCGTGATCTGGGCGACGCCGGCACTTGCGGCCGCCAACGCCCAGAGCGGGTTTGCCGATTTCACCGTGCCCGGGTGGGCCTGGGCAGCGTTCATCGCCGGCATAAGCGGCCTGCTCGTGTTCGACTTGCTAGTCCTCCATCGCAGGCCTCACGTGATCAGCCTGCGCGAGGCGGCCATCGAATCCAGCGTGTGGATCAGCATCGGGCTGGGATTCGCCGTCGTGATGCTGGTGTGGCACGGGGGGGCAGCGGCGGGTGAGTACCTGGCGGGGTACCTGGTCGAGGAGAGTCTCTCGGTCGACAACGTGTTCGTGTGGGCAGTGATTCTGGGCTATTTCGCGGTGCCACGCCGAATACCAGTTCCGGGTCCTGTTCTGGGGCATCTTCGGGGCCCTGATACTACGTGCCGCCTTCATCTTCGCCGGAGTGGCGCTGATCCAAAACTTCGATTGGATCCTCTACGTGTTCGGAGGATTCCTCATCTTCACCGCCATCCGGATCGCCCGCCATGAAGACGTGGAGGTGCATCCCGAGACCAACCCGGTTCTGAAGGTGATGCGGCGAATAATCCCGTCGACCACCGACTATGACGGCCAGAAGCTGTTCACGACTCGGAGTGGACGGCTTCTCGCCACCCCACTGTTCGCAGTCCTGATCCTGATCGAAACGACCGACGTACTTTTCGCGGTCGACTCGATACCGGCCGTGCTGGCCGTCAGCCGACATCCTTTCATCGTCTTCACCTCCAACGCGTTCGCCATCATGGGACTGAGGGCCCTCTACTTCCTCCTGGCCGGGATGGCGGGGCGATTCCGCTATCTCAACCTGGGGATCGGAGTCATCCTCGGTTTCGTCGGCTTGAAGATGATCGCCACCGAGTGGTACCACCTCCCCACCTGGGCCAGCCTGGTGGTCATAGTGGTGGTGCTGATAGTCACGGTGGTGGCCTCCCTCTACGCCGAGCGAAAGGAAGCTCCTTCAGGCTGAGGGTTGAGTTGGCGCGGGGCCGGTGACCCACCCACGCCGGAGGTCCGGGAGCGCATTGGCGTACCTCCTCCCGATCCAAGGATCGGACCTCCTATCCGCCGTTCTTGCGCTCTCGGACTCCCCCGCCAACCCCGTTAGTGTCAGCACCTGATGCCCGCCACCGCCTCCTCCCGGCTGATAGTTGCCGCCAACCGACTGCCGGTTAGGTGGGATGAGGAGACGCAGTCCTGGATCACCAGCCCCGGCGGCCTGGTATCGGCTCTGGCCCCGGTCCTGCAGGAACGGGGCGGCGTGTGGGTGGGGTGGAACGGCACCGCTGGTGGAAGAGGCGAGCGATTCGAAGCCGCGGGCATCGTCAACCAGCCGGTGACGCTGGAACCCGAGGAGATCGAGAACCACTACGACGGTTTCTGCAACGGCACCATATGGCCCCTCTACCACGATGCCATCCGCCCACCCGAGTACCATCGCCACTGGTGGCGTCCCCATCGACAGGTCAACCAGCGTTTCGCCGACACCGTGGCCGACGTGTTCGAGCCCAATGACCTGATATGGGTGCACGATTACCAGCTCCAGCTCGTGCCGGGAATGGTCCGTGACTTGATACCCGGGGCGAGAATCGGCTTCTTCCTGCACATCCCTTTTCCTCCGCCGGAGATCTTCGAGCGCCTCCCCTGGCGTCACTCCATCGTCGATGGGTTGCTGGGGGCCGACTACATCGGCTTCCAGACCAGGCGCGCAGCCCTCAACTTCGCCGCCGCGGCGCGGGAATTCTCGGGGGCCAAAGGGCCGGCCGGTGCCCTGCGGCTCGACGGGCGTCACATCCGGGCTGAGGCGGTGCCGATATCGATCGAGACCGAGCGGTATGCGGCAGCAGCCGCCCGGCCGGAAGCCCAGCGGGTGGCAGCCGAGCTCCGGACCGACCTGGGTGATCCCGAGACCATCATCCTGGGTGTGGACCGACTCGACTACACGAAGGGAATCGACTTGCGTCTCCGGGCCATCGAGACCCTATTCGACGACCATCCCGAGCTGCATGGACGGGCCTCGTTCGTCCAGGTGGCCGTTCCAAGCCGGGAGGACGTCGACGAGTATCAGGAGATCCGGCGGCGTGTGGAAGAGCTGGTGGGCAGGGTCAACGGACGCTTCGGCCGAGCCGGTTGGCTGCCGGTCCATTACATGTTCCGCTCGCTCCCCTTCGAAGAGCTGATCGGGGCCTACGTTGCCGCCGACGTCATGTTGGTCACGCCCCTACGAGACGGGATGAACCTCGTCGCCAAGGAGTACGTGGCCACCCGGCTGAACGACTCGGGCGTGCTGATCCTGAGCGAATTCGCCGGAGCCGCCGAGCGTCTCGACGATGCCCTCCTGGTCAACCCTTATCACCTCGATGCCCTGGCGGAGACGATTGCCCGGGCGGTGGACATGAGCGCCCAGGAACAACAGGACAGGATGCGGCGCCTCCGGCGCGTCGTGCAGCGCTGGAACGTGCACGACTGGGCCCACCACAACCTCGAGGCCATCGCAGGATGATCGGAGAGGAGCTGCACCTCGGCCGCCAACCAGGAACAGCGAGGGCGGGCTGATCATGTGCGGCCGGTTCGCCTTGACCGGAGACCTCGACTTCTACCGGGACTACTACGGCATCGACGACACGGACTCCGAGTTCCTCCCTCCCAGCTGGAACCTGGCTCCGACCGACCCGGCGTACGTGGTCTCGCCCGGCGAGACGGGCCGGTCTCTCTCCACCATGACCTGGGGCCTGATCGCGCCCTGGTCGTCCGACCCCCGCACGATCCACATCAACGCCCGGGTCGAGACCATCGCCGACAAGCCCGCCTTTCGGGCCGCCTTGGCCCGTCACCGGTGCCTGGTGCCCGCCGACGGGTTCTACGAATGGGAGCCGAAAGAGAAAGGGAGAACTGCCCACTGGATCTACCGAGCCGACGGCTTCCCGATGACATTCGCCGGCATCTGGGCGGCGCGGAAGGACCCCGACCAGGGCTGGCAAAGACGCTTCTCTATCGTCACCACCTCCGCCACCGGGATCATCGCATCACTCCACGACCGTATGCCGGTGATGCTGCCCGACGACTCCTGGGACGGGTGGCTCGATCCGTCTGTCGACGATCCCCAAGCCGCCGCGGGCCTGATCGGGACCATCGACCCCGACCTGCTGATGGAGCACCCGGTGTCCTCCCGGGTCAACTCGGTCCGCAACGACGGACCAGAGCTGACCGAGCGCGTCCGGGAGACATTGTTCTGAGTGTCCTCCGACTGGCGGTGGCTCCTCGACCGGACCGGTACCTCCCGTCCGTTAGCCTCCCCTGATCATGGCCCGACTCCTGCTGATACGGCACGCCCCGACTGACGAGACGGGCAAACGGCTGACGGGCCGCCTTCCCGGTGCACACCTGGGCGAAGAGGGAAGGGCGATGGCGCAACGAACGGCCGATGCACTGGTGGACGTGAAGCTCAGGGCGGTCTACTCCTCGCCAATCGAGCGGACCTGGGAGACGGCGGAGATAATCGCCCGGCCGCACGATCTGGAACCGGTCGCCGAGCAAGGCTTGCTCGAAGTCGACTACGGGAGATGGTCGGGCCGAACCCTGAAGTCACTGTATCGGCTCAAGGCGTGGCGGACCGTGCAGATGACGCCGTCACGGATGGTGTTTCCTGGTGGAGAGGCCATCGCTGAGGCCCAACGGCGGGCTGTCGAGACTTGTGAGGCGCTGTCGCGTCGTCACGTCAGGGACACGATCGCCCTGGTCAGTCATGCCGACATCATCAAGGCGATCCTGTCTCATTTCCTGGGCCAGCCCCTCGACCTCTTTCAGCGAATCGTCGTCTCGCCCGCCTCCGTCAGCGTCGTCGATCTCCCCCGCCAGGGGCTCCCTACCCTGGTGGCCATGAACACCCTCGCTCCAGAGCCGAATCGAGCATGAGAGACCTGGGACCGGCGGAGGAACTCGTCGCAGGCGCCACCGGCGAGCCGGGCCGGCGCCACTTCTACCTCCAGATCACGGCCGCCGGTGAGACGGTGTGGCTTCCGGCCGAGAAACAGCAGGTTGCCACGCTGGCCTCTCAGTCGTTGACGCTGCTCACCGCCGCCGACCTCTCCCCCGATAAGGAGTCCGTGGCGTTGATGAAGGCCCGGTTGACGCTTCGGACGCCCGAGCTGGAGGGGTTCCGGGTGGGCGGCATCCAGATCGCCGTTCTCGAATCACAGCTCATCACCCTGGTGGTTACCTCTCCCGACGAGGACGACTCACTCCGATTCCTCGTCACGCCTGAGCAGCTGGCGGCCATGGCCGAAGTCGCCCTCGAGGTGGTGGCGGCCGGGCGCCCGATGTGTCCACGCTGCCAACTGCCCGAGGAGCCTGAAGGCCATCGCTGCCCGGCGGTGAATGGTCACCACGCCCCCTGAGCCCATGACCGCCGAGATGACCCCCAAGCGTCGCGCCAAGCGCCAGGCCATCTTCGACGCCGCCGCCAGTCGCTTCGCTCAGCACGGGTACCACGCAGCGCGGATGCAGGACATCGCCGACGACCTGGGCTTGGTGAAGGCCGCTCTCTACTACTACTTCGACTCGAAGGAGTCGGTCTTGGTCGAACTGATTCGCGATCGAGTCGGCCTGGCGTTGGAGGCGGTGTCCCAAATCGCCCGGTCCGACGCCTCCCCCACCCAGAAGATCGATCAGGCCGTCCTGACCCATCTGCGGGTCTTCAACCAGCATGCTGACCTCTACACGATATTCAACTCCGAGAAGCTGCACTCGGTCAGCCCCGAGGCGGCCCGGCTTGTCGACGATCTGGGCAGGGCCTACGAGAAGCGATGGGAAGAGATGATGAGCGAGGGGGTCCGATCCGGTGCCTTCCGCCCCAACCTGGACGTGCCGGTGACGATAAAGGCGGTGATGGGGATGCTCAACAACACTCTCACGTGGTACTCATCCACAGGGCGCCTCACCATCGACGCGCTGGCAGAACGCTACGTATCCCTGATCCGCTCCGGAGTCATGGCCTGACCCGGCGCCAGAGAAGACGATTGACGATCGGCACACCCGATCTCCCCTGCTCGGGGTCCGAGGACAGCTCCAGGTCCTCTCCAACCCACCTGATGTTGCGGATCTGGTCGCGGCCCACCCAGTTCGGGAGGAGGGACACCTCGACGTGGTGGTGCACCTGCCGGCCCTCAACCGTATAGGTTCCGGCATAGCTCAAATACCCGGCGGCGGCACGGGCCCGTTCCCTGGCAGTGGCTCCGGCCAGCGTGGTGGCCGAGACGGCTGGGCGGCTCCGGCGCATGAGCGTGGCGGACATGCTTCCGTCGGCGGTGTAGATGAGAAATCCGGACACATCGCCCCCAAACGGAAGCTGAGTCCTCTCACCTACTTCGGCGATCCAGCGGACCAGCTCCCAGGTGCCCACGAGGCGCGACATAAGAGCGGCGATACTAGCGCGACACGAATTTGACCCGCCGGTTGAATTTCGACCTGGGCAACGATAGATTCCATGCCGAACCGACCGGGAGCCAGATAGTGGTGAGTCTCCGTAACGACGCCCTCAACGTCGCCCTCGACACGACCGACAACCCCTACCTGATGGACGGGTACGCGCCCGTCGACACCGAGATCGATGCTCGCGACCTCACGATCATCGGGGAGATCCCGTCCGACCTCAACGGCCTCTACGTTCGCAATGGCCCCAACCCCCAGCACGCCCCGGCGGGTCGCTATCACTGGTTCGATGGCGACGGGATGCTCCATGCCATCCACTTCCGCGACGGAACAGCCTCGTACCGGAACCGCTGGGTGCGCACCATCGGCTTCCAGCGCGAATCCCGCAAAGGCCGCTCTCTGTACAAGGGGATGATTGAGCCATCGGACCGCAACCCCGAGGACGGGAGTCACCGGCCCCATTACCGCTCCCTCAAGGACACCGCCAACACAGACGTGATCTTCCACAACGGCAACCTGATGGCGCTGTGGTACCTGGCGGGTGAGCCCTACAAGGTCGATCCCGAGACGCTGGCGACTCTGGGCACGGAAGACTGGGGAGGGAGACGGCAGGGTTGTGTATCTGCCCACGCCAAGGTAGACGAGCACACCGGCGAACTCCTGTTCTTCGACTATGGCCCTGAAGCCCCCTACATGTGGTACGGGGTAGTGACCGCCGCCGGCGTGCTGCGCCACTACGTCCCGGTGCCTCTGCCGGCCGCCCGGCTTCCCCACGACATGGCCGTGACCGAGCACTACTCCGTCCTGATGGACCTGCCTCTGTTCGCCGATCCGGAGGTGTACGCCGCCGGGCGCCACCGCCTGGTGTTCGCCGCCGAACTTCCCACCCGCTTCGCCGTGATACCCAGGTACGGAAACACCGGGGACGTCCGCTGGTTCGAGGCTGATCCGTGCTACATCTACCACACGATCAACGCCTGGGAGGATGGCGAACAGATCGTGCTGGACGTGTGCCGCACCCGCCGTCCCCAACCTCCGGCCACGCCGATCACCGGGCCCCTCGAGTCGCTGCTCGAGTATCTGCGCCTCGATGCACAGTGGTACCGATACCAATTCGATCTCAGGACCGGGAGGACAAGCGAGGGACCTCTCGACGACCTCAACACCGAGTTCCCGGTGATCAACACGACCGGGTTGGGGAGGCCCACCCGGTTCTCATATCACGTAGCCATCGAGAACAGCTACACGACTCTGTTCGACGGCATCGTCAAGTACGACAACCGAAACGGTGTCGGCACTCGCTACGACTTCGGGCCGGGCCGATGGGGATCGGAGGCGCCCTTCGCCCCCAGGGGCGGGGCGCGGGCCGAAGACGACGGCTACCTGGTCTCGTTCGTGTACGACGAGCGGGACGGCCACTCGGAGTGTCTGGTCCTCGACGCCGAGACCATGTCCGAGGTGGGACGGGTGCTGATTCCCCAGCGGATTCCCAACGGATTCCATGCCTGCTGGGTGCCCCAGGATGCTCTGGACGCCCGGGCGGCGCAGCGTCTCGAGCCATGAGCCCTCGCCGATGGGTGGCCGTGGGGCAGGAAGCGCCCTGATGACCGATCGCGACGTGTTCGTCCTGGGGGGATGCCAGAGCGACTTCGCCCGCAACTGGGCGACCGAGGAGATCACCCAGTTCGACGTCATACGCGAGGTCGCCCTGGGCGCCCTGGAGGACGCGGGCGTCGGCCCGGACCAGGTGGATGGGTTCGAGGTGGGGAACTTCGTGGGAGAGCTCTTCACCGGCCAAGGCCATCTGGGCGGCATGATCGCCTCCATCGATCCCGGGCTGGCCGCCGTGTCCGGAGCACGCCACGAAGCTGCGTGCGCGTCGGGCTCCATGGCGGCTCTATCGGCCCTCGCCCAGATCCAAGCAGGCTGGGCCGACGTGATCCTGGTGGTGGGATCCGAGCAGATGCGGAACGTGGACGCGGCAACGGCGGCCTCCCACCTGGGTGCGGCCATGTGGGTGGGCCGGGAATCGATCGATGCCCGATTCCCCTGGCCACATCAGTTCGCCCGGATCGCCGACGCCTACGCCGAACGCTACGGGCTGGAGCACGAGCATCTGGCCGCCATCGCCGACAAGAACTTCACAAACGCCCGGGCCAATCCCCTGGCCCAGGCGCGAGCCTGGAGCTTCGAGCCCGACGCATTCGCAGAGGACGACCAACTCAACCCGGTGATCGAGGGACGGCTCCGCAAGCAGGACTGCGGACGCATCACCGACGGCGCAGCGGCCATCGTCCTCGCCTCTGCCCGGTTCATGTCGGACAACCACGTCCCCCTCGACCACTTCGCCCGCATCGCGGGGTGGGGACGTAGGACGGCACCCTTGTTGCTGGACACCAAGCTGGCCGCTCCCCCCAACGGCGGGCCCATGTTTCCTCATGTATCCGAAGCGGTCCAGATGGCACGGGAACGGGCCAGCGTGGGCCTGGCCGACATCGACGTGATCGAGACGCACGACTGCTTCACGATCTCGGAGTACCTGGCCTACGACCATGTCGGCCTGGCCCCTCCGGGCGAATCCTGGAAGGCGGTTGAGGAGGGCTGGGCGCAGAAGGGGGGCCGTCTTCCCGTCAATCCCTCCGGGGGGCTCATCGGAGCCGGGCACCCTGTCGGCGCAACCGGGGTCCGGATGCTCTGGGACGCTGCCCGCCAGGTGACCGACACTGCGGGCGAGATGCAGGTGCCGGGTGCCCGGACGGCGCAAACGATCAACATTGGGGGCAGCACCACCACAGTCGCCAGCTTCGTGCTGCGCTCGTGACTCTCGAGCCATGAACCCGGTCTACCTATGCCAGGGGGTGAGGACGCCGCGCGGCAAGGCCTCTCCCCGGGGCGGTTTGGCCGGCGTGGCACCACTCCAGCTGGCCCAGGCGGTTCTGGACGAGCTGATGAAGCGGAGCGGGGTCGACCCGGAGGCAGTCGACGACCTGATCCTCGGCGTGGCATCCCAGACCGACGCCCAGGGAGCGAACCTGGCCAAGACGGCCGCGCTGATGGCGGGATGGCCGCCGTCAGTCCCGGGGGTGACGATCAACCGTTTCTGCGCCTCCGGCATCGATGCCGTGAACCACGCCGCCGCCCAGGTGGCGGCAGGCCGCGTCGGACCTGGTGGTGGCGGGTGGCGTCGAGTCGGTATCGGCGGTGCCGATGTTCGCCGACAAGGGTCCCCTGTGGACCGACCCCCGTGTGATCCACCAAACCGGGTTCGTCCACATGGGTATCGCCGCCGACCTGGTGGCGACGATGGAGCGATTCGATCGTGAAGAGCTCGACCGATACGGCGTGGAAACCCATCATCGCGCCGCTCAGGCGTGGGCGGAAGGCCGGTTCGCATCATCGTTGGTGGTCGTTCCGGGTCCCGACGGAACCCTCGAGACCGATGAGCACGTGCGCCCCGGAGTGACCATGGAACAGGCGGCGGCGCTCGAACCGGCATTCACCGATCTCGAGGAGATGGATGCCCGGGTACTGGCTCGCTTCCCGGAGCTGGAAGGGATTCGCCACGTCCATCACCGAGGAAACTCACCCTCGCTCGCCGACGGCGCCGGGGCTGTGATCGTCGCATCCGAGGAGGCACTCCGTACCCACGGGCTCGAGCCCCGGGCGCGATTGGTGTCGTTCGCCACCACTTCGGTGGACCCCGTGATCATGCTCACGTCAGGTCAAGAAGCAACAATGAAGGCCCTGGGCAAGGCAGATCTCAGCCCCGATGACGTGGACCGATTCGAGTTCGCCGAGGCCTTCGCCGCCGTGTGCGTCAAGTTCTGCCGCGACCTGGGGGTGGATGTAGATCGCTTCAACCCGAACGGTGGCACCATTGCCATGGGCCACGCGTTCGGTGCCACCGGCGCGATCCTGACCGTGTGCCTGCTGGACGAGCTCGAGAGGAGCGGCACCGGACGGGGCGTGGTGGCGGTCTCGGGAGCGGCCGGGCTGGGTGTGGCGAGCGTCATAGAGCGCGTCTGAGAACCCCGCTGCTGTCCGCCCGGGGCGAGGCAGGAGGCAAACCCACAACGTCGTTAGCCTTCACGCCATGCCGGCCGCCTCATCTGATACGGAACTGACCCTGGTTGTGGTGGAGGGCCTTCTCCCCGGCGCCTCCAACGCCACCCTGCTGGCCCGGGACGAGGCCGGCCGGGCCTGGGTCTATAAGCCCGCCCGAGGCGAGAGGGCACTTTGGGACTTCCCCCACGGAAGCCTGGCCCGTCGGGAGGTGGCCTGTTACCGCCTTTCGGAGGCCTTCGGCCTGGGGGTGGTTCCAGAGACGCGGATGGCAACCGGTCCATACGGGCCCGGATCCGCCCAACGATTCCTGGACGAAGACCAGACCTGGGATCCCCGCCCCACCATCATGGAGGCGGACCCGGGCCTTTGGTCGATCGTGGTGTTGGACCTGGTCGCCAACAACGCCGATCGTAAGATCGGACACCTGTTGCGAGAACCGGGCACTGCGGCCATCTGGGCCATCGACAACGGGCTCACGTTCCACGTCGACGACAAGCTGCGCACCGTGATGTGGTCATTCGCCGGCCGGTCGATCCCGCAGCCATGGTTGGAGGTCCTCGAGGAGGACGCCTTGATCGACGCTCTCGAGGGGCTCTTGTCGCCGGTCGAGGTAAATGCGGCCCTCGAGCGGCTCAGGCGACTCCGATCGGACCCCCGTCATCCCGATCCCCCCCTCGATCGGCCACCTCTCCCATGGCCGGTGTGGTGAAGACAGTCAGGCTCGCGCCTTCATCCAGCGATAGACCAGTAAGGCGACGATCGCACCGATGATGGAGCCGATCAATCCCGTAGTCGAGAAGTCGAGGATCTTCCGGCCGCTCGAGAAGAGAGCGAAGATGAACCCCCCCACAAACGAGCCGACGATCCCCAACAGCAAGGTGGCCAGAATCCCCATCGGGTCCTTGCCCGGGACCAGCGCCCGGGCCAGGAACCCGGCGATGAGGCCCACGATAAGAAACCAGATGATGTTCACGTCAGCTCCTTTGGCTCGGCTAGGACGTGACCCGATTATGGCAGTCATGCTCGGGGCATGCCCGGCCGACGCCTGGAAATCGCCGTGATCCGCACACGGGTCCCCGGTCGTCGGGGCCTGCGGACGGGCATTGCCGCCCTCGCCATGGTGGTGTCCGGATGTGTCACCCCCACAGTCGCCGTGTCGGGGAACGGGGAACCCGCTCCGACCGTCGCCGGCACGACCCCCCAGCCGACCACCTCGTCCACCCTTCCGACCACGACCACGACCACGACCACGACCACCCTTCCAGCACATCCGACTGCCCACGTGACGCCATGTGAGCTCCCTGATCGCACTCCGGCACCCATCCACGGGGACGCCGTGGACGCCTCACAGTCGGTGTTTCGTGCCCTCATTTGTGTGACTTCCGATGTCGTCGTGTCCGCCCCCGGTACGGGCACCGACGACGCACTCCGGGCCGCCATCGCCATGGGAGCGCCGTTGGTGTACGCCTCCCTCGACACGCCGTTCGACCCCGGGCCGATCGACCCGGCGCGCATCTGGACCACCAATCCCGCCCTCGTCGCCAAGGGTCGCTATTCGGTCCTTTCCGTTCCTCGCCTCAGGGGGGCGGTGCCCGCCCTGGTTGCGTCGATAATCGATTCGAAGGTGGAGAAGGCTGCGGTCGAGGCGGTCGCTCAAACCGCCGCGGGAGGGAGTGACCCTGGCGATCCTCTCTACCGGCAGGCCCGATCTGGCCGCCGCCACGGCCACAACGGCGCAGGCGGCGGGCGGTGAAGCGATCTGGGCCCCACCGGGAGACCTTCGGGCCCGTCGGGTCCTGGCCGGCCCGCTCCAGAGCTCCCCAGACCGTCTCCTCATCGGCAATTTCGATGCCGACTCCCCCTGGGAGGCGGACGTAGCGGCCGCCGGCATCGACCTTCCCGGAGGCGGCCAGGTTCTGTTCGGAGACAAGCGGATCGTGACAATCTATGGAAGCCCCAGTACGCCCAACCTCGGGGTCCTGGGAGAACAGCCACCCGACGAGGCAGTCACCAGGGCGGCCGAGGTGGCCGCTCCGTACGCGAGCAAGGGAGTCACCCTGGTTCCCGGCTTCGACCTGATCGCAGCGGTGGCTTCGTCGGTGGCCGGTGCCGACGGCAACTACTCGACGGAGATGACGGTGGATGCACTGCGCCCTTGGGTGGAGGCGGCGACTCGAGCCGGCTACTACCTGGTCCTCGATCTGCAGCCCGGGCGAACCGACTTCCTCACCCAGGCCAAACGCTATGAGGAGTTTCTGAGGCTTCCCAACGTCGGTCTGGCCCTGGATCCCGAATGGCGACTCGGGCCCGGCCAATACCATCTTCGCCAAACCGGTACGGTCGATGCCTCCGAGATCAACCAGGTGGTGGGCTGGCTCGCCGCCATCGTCCGCCAGGACCTTCTTCCTCAGAAGCTGCTCCTCATCCACCAGTTCAAGCTGAGCATGATCACCGACCGGTCGTCGATCGAAACGCCCCCCGAGCTGGCGGTGGTGATTCAGATGGATGGCCAAGGCCCGCTGCCGACCAAGCTGGCCACCTGGCACAATCTGTTGTCGGCAGGTCAGGGTGGATGGGACTGGGGATGGAAGAACTTCTACGACGAGGACAACCCCATGGCCACTCCCGATCAGGTGCTTGGCCTCGATCCGGTTCCCGTCTTCGTCAGCTTTCAATGACGCTCTACAGTCGGCCGCGACTGATGGAGGTTCACCTTTGACGAAGTTCGCCTATTTCTGCGGTCACGAGCAATTTCAGCCCGAAGAGCTGGTCGAGCATGCGGTGCTGGCCGAGCAGGCAGGGTTCGACATGGCCGTGGTATCGGAGCATTTCCACCCCTGGGTCGACGACCAGTCCGCCGCCGGGTTCGCTTTCTCCACCATCGCCGCCATGGCCCAGGCCACCCGCCGCATCGTCTTCACGACCGGTGTGACGACACCTCTGTTTCGCTATCACCCGGGCGTAGTGGCCCAGGCCGCCGCCACACTGGATCGCATCTCGGGTGGCCGCTTCAACCTCGGCGTCGGTTTGGGTGAGAACATCAACGAGGGCCCGCTGGGCTATGAGTTTCCCGCCTACGCCGAGCGGAATGCCCGCATGACAGAGGCCCTGAAGATCATGCGCCGCTTGCTGGACGGCGAGAAGCTGACCTTCGACGGTGACTACTACGAGACCGACAGGGCCCGGCTCTACTCACCACCGCTCCAGGACCACCTGCCCATCTATCTGGCGGCGGGTGGCCCCAAGTCCGCCACCCTGGCGGGCGAGCTCAGCGACGGGGTCATCACCTCGGTCAAGGATCCCGACGACACCGTGACCCGGGTGGTCGAGCCGCTGCGGGAAGCGGCGAGTGTAGCCGACAAGCCCGATCCCACCGTGATAGCCACCCGGTGGTCGATCTGGGCGGCAGACGACGACGAAGCGTGGAAGGCGCTGACATCCTGGCGGGGCCTGCGAGCACCCGGCCGTCTGGAGGCGGTCGACCCCATGACCTTGCGCCAGCGCGCCGACGAGATGCCCCGTGCCGACATCCTGGCTCGCTACTCGCGCGTCCATGACCCCGAGAGTGTGATCGAGGTCTACCGGCCCCTGATCGACGGCCTGGAGGCCGACGTGGTGACGTTCCAGATGACCTGCGTCGACCAACCCTCGCTGATCCAGACCCTGGGCAAGGAGGTCCTTCCCCGGCTCAGGGACTAACGCCGTCCCGGTGTCCGGTCTACGAGTCGGGACCTCAGCCGATCCTGGTCACCCGCTCGATCAAAGCCAGCAGCGACTGGCGAACCTCGGCCCCCAAGTCGGGGTTCTGGGTAGCCACCTCCAGCGAAGGAGCAGCTCGTCGGAGCTGTTCCAGGACGGCGCCGGCATCGGGATTGGCCGATTGCAACAGATTGTCCACGGGGGGAACCATCCGTTCAGCGAGGATGGGCGCGAACGTCGCCATGAGGTCGACTTCCCAGCGACCGTTGTGATGTAGCACGAACACCTGCGGGTCACCCTCCGGCGCTTCGACCGTGACAGGCAGGAACTCCATGCCCCCCTGTTCGATCGTTTCGCCTACCGAGATCTGAAGGTCGGACGACGAGAAGCCGGACGGGAGTGTCTGGGCGAAGCCGGACCAGAAGTTGGCCGACACGTCCTCTCCGCCTCCGGCCAGGAGATCGGCCACCTCGGAGGGGTCGGCGCCCTCGATGAGAGTGAGAAGCGCCGCCTGGGACGCGTCGGTGAGGGCGGCCGCATCCTCGAACCGCCCTTCATCCACTGCAGCCATGAGACGGCCCACCAGGTCCTCGGGGGCCAATGACTGGGCGGGCGCGGTCGTCTCCGGCGGAGGTTCCTGCTTGGCCGAGCACGCCGTCACCGACATGAGGACCAGGATCAGGACAAGGGACGCCGCCGACCAACGCCGGGCGCCGGGAACGGACAAGGGCATGAGACCAGGACGGTAGTGCCCGCGGGTGAATTCTGATGCGTGCACCTTGCCTCCGTCGGGCGTCTCAGGGCGGATGGGGGCTACCGACCGTCGGACGGCAATGGAAGCCGGCCTGTACGCCACAGTTCGGAACGGGTGTCCGCCTCGGACACCCGCGCCTCGCGGCCCAGCCAGATCAGATAGGCCAGCCCGGCCAGCTCGAGGATCCATCGCCACGGATGACCCAGCGCCCGGTGCCATGCCCCGGGCCAGAAGGCAGATCCACCCAGCGGGAGGTCCCACCCGAATACGGGCCACAGAAAGACCCGTCCATCGGTCCACATGCCGTCCAACAGCAGGTGAAACAGCCAGGCGACCACCAACGCCATCCAGGCACGACGACGCCTACCCCGGCGTGTCGTGAGCAAGACCACCACGGTGACCAGGGTGGGCACCACCAGAGCGTGCCCCCACAGCTCACCCCGACTGCCTCCTGCCACAGTCACCACCGTCAGGTCGATCAGATCGGGGAGGAGGGCACCGGCGGCCAGGAACCTCAAGTCGACCTTGGGATCCCGGAAGATCCACCGAAACAGAAACGTGACCGCGCCCAGGTGCCAGAAGAGCATCGGCCTACCTAGGGAACACTACGGGACGAGTATGCGCCTGCAGTGGACGCAGCGCGGCGGGTCCGACTTGCTCACCTCCGCAACCTCGGTCGGGGAAAGCCGCATATGACAACCCCCGCAAGTGTCGTCCTCGAGCCGGCCGATGGCCACACCCTCTTTGGTGGTGCGCAGCTTCTCGTACAACTCCGCGAGATCATCGGGCACCGGGGCGAGAGCCTCTCGCTTCCGTTCCTCCTTGCGAGCCAGCTCCGAATCGATGGACCGCCACTCCGAGGTGATAATGCTCTCGAGCTCGGTCTTCTCCTCGGTCAGCTCCTGGTGTTGCGCCTCCAGTCCGACGACCTCGTCCCGAGCCGGGTCGAGCCGATCGAGCAGCCCCAGCACCCTCTCCTCGGAGGCTCCCTTCTGCCCCTCGAGGCTCTGCACCTCCAGCCTCATGTGTTCCGTCTCACGGGCCGACATCCCCCCGGCGAAGAGGCGGGTCTCGGTCTCGCTCAGCTTGTTCTCGAGGACTTCGAGCTCCCCTTCCGCCTTGTCGGTCTCCAGCTCGAGCCGGCGCAACTCGCGCCGGGCAGCCTCGAGTTGGGATTCCACCTCGTCCAGGGACTCCTGGGTCGCCTTGTAACGCTGCAACTCCGGCAGCCCGGCGCGGCGCGCCAGGAGCCGATCGATCTCGAGGTCCAGGTCCTGGACGTCGAGGAGGTCGGAGAGAGCGGGAATCTCCATCAAGGTTGTCAGGGTAGTGGGCCGGGGCCGATGTCCACCCAAGGGCCGGCCCCATCACCGGACAGGTCGGACACCTCGACGTCCAGACCGCGTACCACGTCGACCAGCGCCCGCACCCCCGGCAGCTCGGTTGCCCCATGACCGGGGTCGATCACGGCCAGCCCCCGGTCCAGCGCGCTCACCGCCCGGTGATGATCGACATCCCCTGTGACGATCACGTCCGCCCCTGCGGCGCGAGCCGCGTCGAGAAACGAAGACCCGGATCCGGGGACGACCGCCACCCGGCGAACCTGGGTTCCGAGACTGCCGGCCACCCGCAGCGCGGCGGAGCCGAGCGATTCCGCCACCATCCCCGCTAGAGCTCCCAGACTCCCTTCCCATCGGCCGATCCGCCCAATCAGGCCATGGTTGGAAGACACCTCGTACACGTCGAAGGCGGGCTCCTCGTAGGGATGGGCGGCTACCAGCGCTGCGATCACTCCCGCCTGGGCCGATTTTGGGGCAAGGATCTCCAGGCGCGCCTCGGCGACGTTGGCCGTCTCCCCCGCTCGGCCCACGACCGGCGAAGCCCCCGGACCGGCGGTGAACGAGCCGGTCCCACCGGTTCGGAAGAAGCATCTCTCGTAGTTGCCGATATTGCCGGCGCCGGCCCGGGCCATGGCCGCCGCCAACGCATCGACCGATTCCTCAGGGGCGAACACCACCACCTTCACCTGTGCGTCGCCCTCGATCGGCCCGAACGGCCGAACCTCGTCCAGGCCCAGGACTCTGGCCAACGAGTCGGCGGTGCCGCCGGGGCACGAGTCGAAATCTGTGTGGGTGACCATGAGACCTATACCGGCGGAGGCGAGCCTCCAGGCCCGCCCCGAGGCGGACCGACCGGCCACGAGCCGGGTGGTGGGACGGAACAGCAGTGGGTGATACGACACCACCGCCTGAGGCGGGTGAGCCAGCACACGCTCCACGACTGTCTCGGTGGCCTCATGGCACACGGCTACATGCCAGACCTGGGCGGCGGGATCTCCGAGCTGGAGCCCGACCGGGTCCCAGGATGCCGCTCGGTCGGACCGGGTGATCTGGGCCAGCCGGGAGGCGAGCGAACCGAGAGTGGGCATGAGGCGGGATCCTAGGGGTTCTGCCCCGGGCACCCGCCGAACAGCATCAAATCCGGTCCGGGCCTCTAACCTTGTTCGCCGATGTCCACCCGCCCCAGTGCACCCCCATTTCCTATCGTCGCCTGGTTCTCCCGCAGGTCGAGGTTCCAGCGCCGACTGGGCATGGTGCTGGTCGTCCTGGCGGGCCTGGCGGTCGTCGCCCGAATCGCGGCCGGGATGGCGCTCGACAAGTGGTGGTTCGACACCGTCACCTCCACCGACGTGTGGGGCACCAAAGTGCGGGCTCAGATCTTCCTGGCCGTCGCGGCAGGAATCATCTCCGGTGGGATCTTGATCGGCTCAGCCGTGGTCGCCTACCGAACCCGACCCGCACCCGACAGCGGGCCCAATCGCATCGTGGTCCGATACCGGGAACGAATGGGGCCGGCCCACAAGTGGCTCCTGATCGGCGGCGCCGTCTATTTCACCCTGCGGACCGCCTCGGCGGCGATGGGCCGGTGGAAGCCGTGGCTCCTGTTCCTCGACAGCCCCGACCTGGGCGTGTCGGCTCCCGACGTCGGCTGGGATCTCGGATACCACTTGTTCCGGCTCCCCTTTGTTGTGATCCTCAGCTCTTGGCTCCGGGGCCTGGTGATCATGGCCTTCGGCTTCGCCCTGGTGGGCCATATCGCCAACGGAGCACTCAAGATTCCGCGCGGGGACCGGCGATCCTCACCCCGGACTCTCAAGCATCTCGGTCTCCTGGGCACTGCCTTCGCCGGCCTTCAGGCCCTCGATTACATATTCGCTCGTTGGCCCGGCAATGGAACCAATCAGTACGGGGCGTTCGATGGACCCGGCTACACCGAGATCAAGGTCGTGGTGCCCTCTCTCGTGGTGCTGGCGATGGTGGCGGCCATAACGGCCCTGATCACCCTGTGGGCGATCCGCACCCAGCGCTGGCGTCCCGCATTGATCGCCTACGGAGTTTGGGGAGTACTTCAGTTGGTGTTGATCGGTGTCGTTCCCGCCCTGGTCACCCGCCTGGTGGTGACCCCGGCCGAGGCGGTCCACCAGCTCCCCTACATCGCCCACAACCTCACCGCCACCAAGACCGCCTATAGCCTCGATTCCGTCGAACAGGTCACCGAGACCTTCACCGACGGCCTCACCCAGCCCCCCGACCCGAGCCAGAACGAAGAGCTCAACAAGGTGCCGGTGTTCGGAGAGTCCATGCTCGTCGCCCCCCTTCAGGTGCTGCAAGGAACCACCGGGACCCGCATCACCGACGTGGACCTCGATCGATACGAGGTGGACGGGCAGATGCGTCCGGTACTGATCGCCGCCCGCAACGCCAACCGCGCCGATCTCCCCGAAAGGGGCTGGGTGCAGCTCCACCTGGTGTATACGCACGGGGACGGGATCGTGGCCGTGCCGGCCGACTCGACCTCGTCAGACGGTCGACCCAACGTCGATGCCCTGGCCCGGAAGCTGGCCCCGCAACGCCCCGAGCTGTACTTCGGGGAGAACCTGGCCGGGTGGTATGCCATCGTTGGGACGAAGCGTGAGGAGCTGGGGGGAGTCACCTTCGAAGCGAAGACCGGCATCGACCTGTCCAGCGGGTGGCGGCGTCTGGCGCTGGCCATGACCGTGAAGGAGATCGAGCCCTTCGTCTCCGCCGAGCTCGGGGACCACCCCCAGCTGCTGTACCGGCGTGACGTCAAGGAGCGCCTGAGGATGCTGGCCCCCTTCCTGTCCTTCGACGCCAACCCCTATCCCGTAGTGGCCGATGGCCAGGTCACCTGGATCGTGGACGGCTACACCAGCGCCAGCACGTACCCCCACTCTCAATTCGCCCGCTCGGTAGGCCTACCCGGTCAGAGCGACATGGCGGGACACGCCTTCAACTACATGCATGCCTCGATCAAGGCGACGGTCAACGCCTACGACGGCACCGTCCACCTGTACCGAACGGAGGTGGGTGGAGCCGACGATCCCATCCTCGACGCCTGGACGAGGATCTTCCCCGGATTGATCGAGCCCATCGCCACCATGCCCGACAGCCTGCGGCGCCACCTGCTCTACCCCCAGGACCTGCTCACCGTCCAGACCGCCATGCTGGGCCGCTACCACGTCTCCGATGCCGAGACCCTGTTCAACGGCTCCGACAGCTGGGCGGTCAGTGCTTCGGCGGGAGCAGGCGTGGCCCGGCCCTCCTCCTCCTCGCAGGGCTCCTCCGCTCCCACACCCGCCGCGGCCGTTTCCCTCTTCATGCCCTCATCGGAGCCGCTGGGAGGGCACTGGGTGGCGATCCGTCCCTACGGCCCGGGCTCGTCCCTCAACCCGACATCCACCCGTGACGAGCTGGCAGCTCTGGCCATCGCCGATCACGACAACCCCGAGAATCTGCGCCTGGTCAGGATCGAGGTGAACTCGGGCCGGCTCATCTCCAGCCCCAAGGTCGCGCAGGCGGCGATCGACACCGATCGCGACCTGGCCGCCCTGTTCACCCTCCTCAACGCCAACGGCTCGGCGGTCCAGTTCGGGCCGATGACGCCCGTCCCGCTTCAGAACGCCCTGGTCTGGGCCCGCTCCATCATCGTCACCGGCACTGCCGACACGACCGCTCCCCGTCTCCACGGTGTCACCGCCGTCTCCAACGGGCTGGTAGGGGAATCCGACTCGGTGGTGAAGGCCTTGGACGAAGCCATCGCCGCCACCCCGGGCTGAATCAGGGCCGGGGCGAATCGGCGTATTTCTCGTAGCGGGCGATGACCCTCTTGGCCTCACCGTCCGCTTTGAGACGGCCCTGTTCGATCCACAGCACCCTCGGACACTGGGCCTCGATGTCATTCAGGGAGTGACTGACCAGCAGCAGCGTGCCGGCTTTCTCCAGCAGGGCCTCTATCCGTGCCCGAGACTTCTTGCGAAAGGCGTAGTCACCCACCGCCAGCGCCTCGTCGATGAGCAGGATCTTGGGCTGCACCGAGGTTGCGATGGCAAAATGGAGGCGCCCTCTCATACCCGATGAGTAGGTGCGGAGGGGCCGGTCGAGAGCTTCACCCAGGTCGGTGAAGTCGGCGATCTCATCCATCCTCTCTTCCAGCTCGTCGTTGCTCATGCCCAGCGCCAGACAGCCGATGCGTATGTTGCGGTATCCGGTAGCGGTGGGGATGAGGGTTGCGCCGACACCGAGCAGCTTGGGCTCAGCAGAAACCAGGATGTCTCCCGAAGTGGGTGGCAATAGGCCGGCCACAGCCGTGAGAAGCGTCGACTTCCCGGAGCCGTTGGAGCCGATTATCCCCACGGCCTCTCCCTTAGACACGTCGAAGGACACTCCCTTGAGGGCCCGAACCACCTTGCGACCCGTCCCCTTGCGCTTGACCAGCCGCTCCCGGATAGCGGCGCGCCGATCCTCGAAGATCTCGTAATCGAGATACAGATCGCGAACGCTGATGGACAGAGGCTGGGTCATGCGCGTCCATACCTCCACTCGGCCGCCCTGAAGTAGCGGAACCCGAACCACATGATCAGGGCCGCCAGCCCGGCCGTGCGGGCCATGCTCCCCCAATCGAGGGCTGTGCCGAGGAACACCCACCGGTAGAGCTCGATGATGCGCATGATCGGGTTCAGCGAGACCAAGGTTGCGGCCCATTTGTTGTTACCCAGTCCTGAGATGAGACGCTCGATGGGGAACATCACCCCGGACAGGTATTGCAGCAGCCTGAATATGAACGGAATGATCTGCTGCACGTCTTTGAAGGCATCGTTGAGCCGGGCGGAGATGAAGGCCCCGCCCAGGTTGAGGGCGGTGTGAACCGCAAGAACTAGAGGGAGCACGAGCCATCGACGGGAAACCCCGACCCCGGACAGCAGCACGAGCACACCCATCACCCCCATCTCGATCAGGAACGTGAGGGTCTGACTGACCACGACCGAGATCGGCAGCAGGGCGCGCGGAAACCGCATCGCCTTGATGAGGCCGGCGTTGGAGGTGATGGCGTTGGCGCCGCCCAGCACCGTGCTGCTGGTGAGCCGGAAGGCGAACACACCGATCGTCAGCCACAAGAGGAAGTGGTCCACACCGCGGTTGACCTGGAAGATCACACCGAAGATCAGGTAATAGACGGCGATGGACAGGAGCGGGTTGCCCAGATGCCAAACGTTCCCGAGCAGGGTCAGCTTGTGAGCAGATCGGAGCTGCTCCAGAGGCACCTCGATGGCAAACTCGCGCCGCCCCCACATCTCGGCCAGGTACTTGGGGGTCGAGAGGGGGGCATTGATCGAGGTCAGCCCGGACGAAGCTTCGGTATCCACGGTGTCCATGACGGGGGTCTCCACGGGAGAAAAACGGTGTAGGAACTCTAATAGCGAAGCCGCTCGAGCCAGTGGAGACCCAACTCGGCCGGCCAACTAGAAGGGGGTAGGAATTGTCGGTGGGGTTCGATATGTTGATCGTATGGGCGAACATACGTTCGGGTGGGGAGAGGACCGGGAACCGGCTAACGGCCCCGAGCTGATGGAAGCGATCCGGGCCGCCACCTCCGAGTTGGACCGGTCGAGCCTGGACCGCCTGGAACGCATCGCCGCCCTGGATACCTCGGAGGGGTTCCGTTACGACGGATACACGTCGGTTTCTGCGTTTCTAGCTCACCGGTGTGGGATGGGAGTGCGAGAAGCCAACCGCAGCGTATTCCTGGCTCGAGCGTTGGAACAGATGGCCTATTCGGTCAAACTGGTCCGCACCGGCGATTTGTCCCTATCTCAGTTCGAGATCCTGGCTCATGCCCAATCTCAGCATCCCCAAGGGTTCGCCACCGACGAAACCACCCTGGCCCAATCGGTAGTCGACCTGTCCTGGACAGACACCAAAAGGGCCGTCACCTACTGGTGTTGCCTGCACGAAGAACCCCAAGACCTTTCGGACCCCGAACCGTCCCGGATACATCTCTCCAAAACATTCGGGGCTCGAGGGCGCCTGGACGGGGACCTGACACCCGAAGACCACAACCTCCTAGAAACCGCCCTCGAGCCGCTCATCTCAGAGATCGTCAACACCACCCCCAAAGACCAGTTGCCGACCCGCTCAATACTCAGAGCCATGGCCCTAACCGAACTGATCCGCCGCCACCTCGCTTCTAACCAGTCTCCGTCCGATCACGGCAACCGTCCCCAAGTCAACGTCATCATCCCCTGGGACACCCTCATCGGTAACAACGATCAGCCCGCCGAATTCACCGACGGGACCCTCATATCAGCCGCCGACGCCCGCCGACTCGCCTGCGACGCTTCGGTGTGTCGCCTCCTGATAGGTCCCAACTCTGAGATCCTCGACCTGGGTAGGAGCCGACGCACCGTCATCCGCCGCCCAATGGCGGGCCCTGGTCATCCGAGACCGCCACTGCCGCTTCCCCGGCTGCCGCCGGCCCGCTTCCTGGTGCGACGCCCACCACACCCTGTCATGGGACCAACTCGGGAACACCGACCTGTGCGACATGTGCCTCCTCTGCCGAAACCACCACACCCTGATTCACCGAGACGGCTGGACCATCACCAACCAAGGCAACGGCCAACTCGTCTTCACCCGACCCGACACAACCACCCTCCCCAACGCACCCCCATAGCAGAGGATTACGCCCCCAAGGCGCGACGAACTCCCTCCTGATTCGAACGAACCAATCGGTTCAGATTGCCGTTGAACCTCGCTCACCGTGCTCTACGGTGCCGGACCGTGGCTACCGACATGCTGAAGAGTCTTACCGGTGGATTTCGGCGTCCGTCGATCCGGGAACGACTCAGGATCGATGACTCGTTCGACGACGGCCGGGTCGAGCGTCGCCCACCGCCCGCGCCTCGGCACCGGCCCGAGGCAGCCCCCGTGCTGGCCTTCTTCATCGAGTGCGCCTGTCCGATCGGATTACGAGAGGCGTCGGTGGCAGGCGGTGGCCTGACCTCGCCCGCCGAGTTCCTGGACACCTATCACCTGACACACATCGAGTGTCAGACGTGTCATCGCTACTACCGCCTGGTGGGATACATCGACGAAAGCGGCGAGCAACACGGCGTCGAGAAGCACCGCTGACCCGTCTCACGGCTTTCTAGGCTGAGATCGATGGCCTGGATCGAGACCATTCCCGAGGACAAATGGGAGGGAGAGCTGCGCGAGTTATACCCCAAGGTGTCAGATCTGGCTCAGGATCGGGTGGACAACATCATGCAGATCCACTCACTCAATCATCGGGCGCTGGCCGCCCATCACAACCTCTACACGTCGGCCATGTCCGGGACGCCGGGCCTGCGCAAGGTTGATCGGGAGATGATCGCGCTGGTGGTGAGCGGCATCAACGAATGCCACTACTGAATCGTCCACCATCGGCGCGGTCTGCGCCGGCTGCTCAAGAACGATGAGTTGCTCGACGCCATCGAGAGCGACTGGCAGACGGCTGAGCTCGACCCCCGAAGGGATGCCATGCTCGCCTACGCCGAGAAGCTGACCGTCAACCCCGCCCGAGTGACTCAAGACGACATCGAGGGCCTCCGGGCGGTCGGATTCTCCGACCGGGACATCCTCGACATCTGCGAGGTAGCCGCCTACTACGCCTACGTCAACCGCATCGCCGACGGACTCGGAGTGAAGTTGGAGACCTGGCTATCGCCTGATTGACTCCTACGTCAACGACGAGACAGGACTCTGTAGGCGAGACCCACCCCGGCACCGAAGGCCAGATGTGCGGAGAGATCCTTCCACAGCGTTTCGATGTCGTACTCCCAGATCGGCTTGTAGAGGCCGGCCGGCGCCAGGGTCGCATACGAGGTGAGCCATGCCCCCGCCCCGGTCAATAGACCAGTCAGCACTCTCTGTCGCTGCATGGAGCCGTTGACGACCCCATGCAGCGCACCCCAACCCAGCCCGGTTCCCCAGTGAACGACGTTGTTCATTGGGCCCGCCGTAGCCGGGTCGAGTTTGACATCAAACAGACCCTCAAGCACCCGCTTGCCCACTTGCGCAGGCGCCGGTGCGTTGTCGTACCCCTCGAGGCCGGCCGAGAACTCCCACTCGGCGAAAGTCTGGTCGCCGCCACCCGACCGATAGCGCGTGTACCAGACCAGGTCCATGGCTACGACCCCGGCCACTCCGGCCAGGGCCCCCTTGAAGATTGTCCCTAGTGGGGTCCCATTCCTCATCGGCCCAACCCTACCGCTATAGGTGTGCCAACAGATTCGGGCCGCCCGGGGCCAAGCCGGACCATCGTCGTGCACGCGGCACGGTTCAGGTCATAGTCTCCGTCAGACATGGCTCCGTACTTCTTCCACACCCAATGGATCCTCGAGGCGCCGATGCGGGAGGTCTTCGACGCTCTGACGAGCCCCGACGACCTTCTGTCATGGTGGCCGGCCATCCGTAGAGCCCGTCTCATGGACCGAGGGGACGAGCGAGGCGTCGGTGCCCGAGCTTCCTACTCGATCCAGAGCCCTCTCCTCTACCGCGTCCACTTCGAGCTGACCTCGACTGACCTCGATCCCCCTCGACGGATCCGAGGATTAGCCACCGGCGACCTGGTCGGAACGAGTGACTCGATCCTCGAAGAAGGGGGCGCTGCGACCACAGTCCACTTTCACTGGTATGTGTCAACCACGAAACGCTGGATGAATCTGATGACGCCCGTTGCCAGGCCGCTCTTCATCTGGGCCCACGACCGCGTCATGAAACAAGGTTGCGCGGCTCTGGCCCGACACCTCGACATCCGAGCCGTATCTGCAACGACGAACCTCATCGACCGACCGATGCCATCCCCCGGCCCCGACTGACCAGGGACCGATCTCGCCAGGCCGCTCTGAGGCAGATACTCTCGGGCTGGTGTCGGCTGGGCGAGACTCCGATCTCTGGAAGCGCTTCATAGAACTGGGGTCGAGTCCATCCGATACAGACCAGCAGAAGGCGTACAAGTCGACACACGTCTTGATGTCGGCCGTGACTGCAGCTGTCGTGTTGCTGTGGTCGGTCGTCTACCTGGTTCTCGGTCTTGGCCTTTCGGCCGCCATTCCGCTCGTCTACGCCTCGCTCACCCTCCTCGGGCTAGTCGTGGTCGCCCGGACCAAGCGAATCAGGCTGTTCCGCGCTTCACAGATGACAATGTGGCTCACGTTCCCCTTCCTGCTCCAGTGGAGCGTTGGCGGCTTCGTGAACGGCAGCGGCGTCGGCATATGGGCGGTAGGGGCGCCACTCTTGGCTTCCCTGATCGGAGCCGTGCCCGGCCCGTGGTTCGTGGGCTTCATCGGCCTGTCGATCGTGTCCGGCCTGATAGACAGCTTGGTGGCGGTCTCAGCTCCGCCGATTCCACCAGGAGTGGTCACCACCATGTTCGTCCTCAACTTCCTCGGCGTGGCATTCGTGATCTTCGTGTCCCTGCGCTACTTCGTCCGCGAGCGTGAGCGCACCCTCCACTCACTCGAATTAGAGCAGGAGAAATCGGAGAGTTTGCTTCTCAACATCCTGCCCGAGGAGGTGGCAACCAGGCTGAAGGCGGGTGAAGCCGTGATCGCCGACAGAATCGAAGACGTGACGATCCTGTTCGCCGACCTGGTCGGGTCCACACCGTTGTCAGAGCGCCTCAGCCCCGATGAGCTCGTCCGGTTCCTGAACGAGATATTCACGCCCTTCGACGACCTCGCCGACCGGCTAGGCCTGGAGAAGATCAAGATCATCGGTGATGCCTACATGGTGGTGGGCGGGTTGCCCACGCCGAGGCCGGACCACGCCGAGGTTGTGGCGGACATGGCCCTGGCTATGCGTGAGGAGCTCAGGAAGCATCCACTCGATGGATTCGGCCCCCTCCAGATGCGTTACGGGATCCACACGGGAACCGTGGTTGCCGGGGTGATCGGCAAACGAAAGTTCAGCTACGACCTCTATGGGGACGCGGTCAACACCGCTTCCCGGATGGAGTCCCAGGGCATCCCCGACGAAATCCAGGTGAGCGAAGAGGTGTATCTGGAGCTTCGGGACGACTACGTGCTCGAACCGCGGGGGCCGGTCGATATCAAGGGCAAGGGCATCATGAACACCTACCTCTTGAAGGAGACGCGGCATCCTGTCTCGCAGGAAAGTGAACGCCTCGGCGGGCATTAACCACTCGAAACGCCAGGGGACGAGAACATTCCTAAAGAGGAACGACAGCGTTTCGACCGAGAGGTGGACGACCTCATGTGACGGCCGGGCAAGGCCATCCACTCGTCGGCCGGTAAGAGTAGAGGGCAGTCCAGATCGCCCGCGGCTTCCTTCGGGGACTGTACGGGCGCAGGCCCTATTGCCTGGTCAGAGGCCTGGGCCACCCCAGAGCCGGTCCGAGAGCCGCATAAAGAGCCTGTTATGCGACCCGAGACGCATAGACGTGTCCGCTCACGAGAGACTCCGAGCTCCTCGTCGGGAGTGCGGGTGGGCCAAGCGGATTGACCATCGCCAGCTCCGACGTACCCCTTGACGGCCAGTGACGAAAAAGCCTCGGCCGCCCTACGAATGGCATTCCGGCGATCCTCGCTCAGTCGCCAGGCCTATGCACCCAAACCCCGACCACGGCCGGTTGCATGACCTCGGCAACGACCGCCACCGACTCGGCGGTCAACTGCCCCACATCCAAACCGTCCTGGAGGCGGTCAGCGAAGTCATCGACTACCCGCTGGGCGTCGTATTGGGAGCGGTTGAAGCGCCGATCCACCCACCACAACACCCGACGCCGCACCGGATTGAACAGTGCTGCCACCACCAGGGTCGACCCGGCCACGAACAACTGAGGCTGCTTCCCCATGATCTTGGTGGGTAGCCACACCGCTCCCACAACGTAAACGAGACCGAGGCCCGCCACCACCAGGGCGTAGCCCACCGTACGGGAGATGATCCGGTCGATTTCAAACAGTCGGTAGCGGGTGATCGCCACCGTGATAGCGATAGGAATGAACGCCAGGGAGACCGACATGAGAAAGCCGAAAATGCCGCCTTCGGTCCCGGTGACGGCGTTATCGAAGAGATTTAGGGCGTACATGACGACGAACACGACGAACGAGAAGGTCACCCACCTGATCTGGGCACGAATCGTCTGTGACGACCGGCGATAGCGCACCACCACCGCCGGTATGGCCCCAACGATGAGAGAGAAAAGAGCCAGGCCGAAGATCCACTGGAGCCATCCTCCGTCAGCCCACCACTCTGTGGGGATGAACCCGAACGGGTTGTGCGTAGTCCAGTTCTGGTCTGGAAAATCGGATAGTCCGACCTCATTCAGAAACAGATAGACGAGGAGCAGTTCGACACTCAACACGGCAGCCACCCAACCAGCCCATGCCCAGCGACGGGTGAGGAAATGCCCAGTCGGGAACACATACAGCAGCAGCAGTACCAACGCAGAACCGATGAAGAAACCAGAGTTGACCCCGGCCAGGATCGCTACATCCCACAGAGAAGGTGGCTCGGGATGGTTGGCCACCAGATTGAGTCCAATCGCCTCCAGCAGGAATGCTGGGCCGACCAGGAGAAACAGCCAGGAGATAGGGTTACCTGGGTTCCGTGTGGCGATGATGACTCCGAGAACCGCAAAGCCGATTGGGACCAGAGCGAATGAGAGGTTGAAGAGGCCGACCTGCTCGCTTTCGGACACGACGACGAAGATCGTCAGGGCGAGAGTCAGCGTCGTCGTCGCCCACGGCAGGACAGTCCCGAACCGGGACCATCCTGTCGTGCCGCGTGGCGCCGTCATGTCACAGAACCTAGACCTTCACCGGTTACGAGATCGTTACGTGTGGCGAGACCGACCTCCGGTCAACCAGATGCGGGCGGATTTACCCGACACCTAACAAGGTCACCCCGACTCCAGACGCAAGCGCGCGAAACCCCTGGTCCGGGCATCCCTGCGACAGCCTGTGACCTGGGCCTTTGTCGTGGGCGTTGACGGATTCGAACCGCCGACCTCTTCCTGTAAGGGACTATTGGCCCGATTCGGCGACCTCGGGAAACGGGCGAAAAGGGGCCTCTGATACATGGGGAAATGATCTCGAACTGTCTCGGGCCATCTCGGGCCGTTCGGACCCCTCTGGTGTGGGCGCCGTGTGGCTGTGTGGTTGCAATAGGCCCTGAGAGCCGATTCCGTCCGAGTGCGTCTACTAGCGTGACCGCATGGCTCAGGACCAGAAGTTGCAGAGGGCACGCCTAATACCGGTCTCTGGGATCGGTTCAGTACAAGAAGCCGAGCAGCGAGCCACCTCCGCTCTCCTGGCCGTACTCACCGTCGTGCGAGATCTCTCCGACGAACTGCTTGGGCCTCTGGGTGCCTCCCGGGCCGCCAAAGCAACGGTGGATGCTTACTCCGAGGTCATCATGAACCTCGACGGGAGGAACATCCGGCCTGACGGTTTGATCCGGGTCACGTATGGGAAATCGTCTTGGTCCACGCTGGTAGAGGTGAAGACGGGGGACAACACGTTGGAAGCGGACCAGATCAACGCCTACTGGGACCTCGCCCGGGGTAACGGCATCGACCACATCCTCACCATCTCGAACGAGATCGCCCCCAACCCTGACGCACACCCCACTGACGGGTTGAAGGTGAGATCCAACTCACGGGTGGGGGTGTCCCACCTGTCCTGGACGGCGATCCTCTCAGCCGCCATCCGTATCCAGCAGCACACCGGCGTTCAGGACCCCGAGCAGGCATGGATCCTGGGTGAGCTGATCCGTTACCTCCAGCACCCGAAGTCAGGGGCGCTTGATTTTGAGGACATGGGACCCAACTGGGTGTCAGTCAGAGAGGCGGCTCACACCGGGGACATCACCAAGCACTTCGACGGAGTCGACGACGTGTGTGCCCGATGGGATCAACTCATCCGCTTCGCAGCGCTTCACCTCGCCTCCGAGATCGGAGAGGACGTCACCATGGTGCTCAAGCGAGGGCACCAGGACCCGAAAAAACGGATGGCAGCCCTGGTGGATGACCTCTGCTCCGACGGTGTGATGTCCGGTGTCCTCCGTATCCCCAAGACGGCCGGGGACCTGGAGATCTGGGCAGACCTCCGCTCCCGGCAAATCTCAGCTGCCATGGAGGTGGGCGCTCCGGAAGACAAGGGTGCTGTCGGGCGTGTCTCGTGGCTGGCCCGCCAACTGTTAGACGGCCCAGGAGACTTGATCATCGAGTCCTATCCAAAGAACGCCCGCACACCGACAATGGCCAGTCTGGAAGAGGTCAGGGACGACCGTCGAACCGTGCTGGATGAGCAGAAACGAGACCCCTACCGCTTCCGATTGCTGCTACGTCGGGATATGGGGATGGGGCGCAAGACGGGCCGCAAGAACCCGGGGTTCATCACGTCCGTGATGGCGTTGATCGAGACCTTCTACGGCGAGGTCGTGCAGTACGTTCAGCCGTGGCAACCACCAGCACCCCAGATGAAACGCTCCAGCCAAGCACCGGCGGACGACGAGGCTGATGACGAAGTCACTGAGGAGGAAAGCTGGACAGGATCTGAATCGACCCGGGCGACATAACCGACCGAGTGGATTCTAACCCCCAGTGTGCCGGGTCGTAGTTTTGAAGGTGGTGGCTTCGGCTTCGTGGACGTGAGGCGACCCGCCGGGCGTCCTCCAGGTAATCCGATGCCCTATTGGCGTGTTGCCTGCATCGAAGTATCCCATGCCCGAACGGGCGGCCGACTCCCTACTGCGCCTCCCTGCTCCCATCCCCACCAGGTGGAGGAGTTCGTCATCGAGATGGCCAGGCCCGGGTGGCTATCGCCAGGGGGTTCGGGTGACCGTACTCGGTGCTACGCCTCTGACCCAGCTGTGTGGCCCTGGTGTGGCTGGCCCCACGGACAAGGCCCAGTCCGGAGCAGAAAACGCTCTGACCTGGGCCTTTGTCGTGGGCGTTGACGGATTCGAACCGCCGACCTCTTCCTTGTAAGGGAAGCGCTCTAGCCAACTGAGCTAAACGCCCGATCGGGTCGGTCATTGTATCGGTCGAGGCGGAGCCCGCTTTCGGACTAGTGATTTCGATGATCTATCAATTCACCCCCGTGACGGCTTCACTTTCCGGAGACCTGGGCCGATATCCCCTACAGGACGGATCGCCGCGACCCGTCGTCACCAGGATCGCCACGCTCACCGGGACGGACATGGCCAACGCAAGACAGAGAGAGACCGACGCCGATGCCATCCGCCGGTATCTCGATGGGATAGGGCAGTTTGCCCTGCTCACTGCCGAAGACGAGGTACGGCTCGCCAAGCAGATGGAACGGGGGCGCCGGGCCGCCAAGGCCCTCGAAGAGGGCACCGAGTCCGAGGATCGAGTCAAACTGCGCCGCTACGTGACGGTCGGAGACCGGGCACGACGGGAGTTCATCCAGTCGAATCTCCGTCTGGTGGTCTCCATCGCCAAGCGTTACCCACACGCCAATCTGTCCTTCCTGGATCTGGTTCAGGAAGGAAATCTCGGCCTGATCCGGGCGGTCGAGAAGTTTCAGTACCGGAAGGGATTCAAGTTCTCCACCTATGCCACATGGTGGATCCGTCAGGCCATCACCCGCGCTATTGCCGACAAGTCACGGACAATTCGGGTCCCGGTTCACATGATCGACACCATCTCGGCGGTCCAGACTGCTGAGGCCAGCCTCGTCAAGCGCCTCGGGCGCGCCCCTACGGACTCGGAGATCGCCGAGGAGTCCGGCGTTGATCTGAAGAAGGTGCGCGACGCAAAGCGCGTTGCACCGGAGCCGGTGTCACTGTTCCAGCCCGTGGGAGAGGATTCGGCAGTTCTGGGTGACTTCATCGAGGACGAGGATGCGATTCCCGCCTACGACCTGGTTGTGCTCCAGCTCGATCTGGAGAGCTTGCGTTCGGTACTGACCCAACTGGGCGACCGGGAGCGGCGCATCCTCGAAATGCGCTACGGACTCAACGGACAGGATCCTTCCACCCTCGACGAGGTAGGTCGGGAATTCAAGGTCACCCGAGAGAGAATCCGCCAGATCGAGACCCGCGCCATCGAGAAGCTCCGCCAGACGTCGCCTGCCGACCCTCGGGCGCTCATCGGGAGCTTCCCGGGCCGCTCCGACTGAACGGGACGGTCGAGTCGATCGTCCCGTCCCCCTGGTGGATTCAGGCCGACTCGACCAGAGCCGCCAGTTCGTCGCGAGCCGCCTCGACGGGCAGGTGAGCCTCGGAGTGTCGGGGTCTCCCCCGCCCCCGCTTTCGGTGGTAGGCCTGACCGTCCCAGAAGATCACGCCTCCCCACACCCCGTACTCGAAGCCTTCGGCCAGGGCCAGTTCCAGGCAGGGAATGCGGACAGGGCACCCTCGGCACACCTCCTGGGCCGCAGCCAGGTCGGATGCCCGCTGGGAAAAGAACAGATGATGGCTGCTGCCTTCGCTGCAACTTCCGGACTTGTAGATGTCGTGCATTTGCAAACCTTTCGAGAGGATTGGCGACCAACAAAAAAGCCGCCGGGTCGGTGGCCGGCGGCTGTAGTCGAGGGGATGCTCGGATCTATTGCGTGAGCCGCCGGATGGGGGTATCGCCGAGAACAACGGCGTCGCCCGTAGCGAAAACGGACGCGGCGAAACCCGTCATGGTGAAGATCGGGTTGATGGTGCGCTTCCGCTCCACTTGTTCCTCGTGGTTTGCGATGCGATGAAACGTACGGTGTCGCCGACGGCCTGTCAAGGGAATTACGACGACGGCGCCATCGGATGGTCGGGGCGGTCCGGAAGCTGCCAGATGCGACCAGTTCGAGCCAGCAGCTCCGTTGCCGAGGGCGGGCCCCAGGAGCCGGCCGGGTAGGGATCCGGATTATCGCGGTCGAGCGCCGGTTCCACGATGCGCCACGCCTCCTCGACCTCGTCAGCTCGGACGAACAGCGTTTGATCGCCGGCCATGACGTCTGCCAGCAGAGTCACATAGGCTGCGGGGAGGGATCCATACGCCTCGTCATACTGGAAGTGAAGTCGGTTGGTTTGGAGCTTGTACCCCTCGCCCGGCACTTTCATCTCGAAAGCCAGTTCGAAGCCCTCGGACGGCTGCAGGCGAATATCGAAGACGTTGGGGTGCATCACCATGGCGGAGTCCGGCTCGAACAGGCAAACAGGGGGCTCCTTGAACACAACCGACACCTGGGTGAGGCGAGTGGTCATTCGTTTACCCGCCTGGATGTAGAACGGTACGTCTTTCCACCGCCAGTTGTCCAGGTTCAACCGGAGGGCGGCGAACGTGGCCGTGGTGGAGCCGGAGGCGACTCCCGGCTCGGAACGGTAACCCTGAACCTCCTCACCATCTATCTCCCCGTCGACGTACTGACCTCGCACACAATCGTCGGGATCCACCGGGTAGATCGACTTGAGAACCTTGACCTTCTCGTCCCTGATCGCCTCCGGGGTGGTCTTCACGGGAGGCTCCATCGCTACCAGCGTCAACACTTGGAGAGCGTGGTTCTGGATGATGTCGCGGATCACGCCCGCCTTCTCGTAATAACCCGCCCGATTGGCGATGCCGATGTCTTCGGCGACGGTGATCTGCACGGAGTCGATCCGGTCCCGATTCCAAGACGATTCGAAGAACGGGTTGGCGAAGCGGAGCGCCAGCAGGTTCTGGACGGTCTCTTTGGCGAGGTAGTGGTCGATGCGATAGATCTGGTTCTCGTCGAGCCAACGATGGAGCACAGAGTTGAGGTGCGCGGCCGTGTCCGAATCGCTCCCGAAAGGCTTCTCGACCACCACCCGCACCCATCCCGAAGACGAGACCAGGCCATGCTTGCCCAGTCCCTCGATGGTGTCATCGAAGACAGACGGCGGAATCGCCAGGTAGAAAGCGCGGTTACCGGACAAGTCGAAGCTCTTCTCCACCTCACAAATGCGGGTGGCAAGCTTCTCGAACCCGTCATCTATCGCCTGGTACTGGACGTGGTCACTGCACCAGGCGGGCGCATCGTCAAAACCAACGTCGGCGAGGGCCTCGGCGACCATGTCCTGATAGGCCTCGTCGGTCATCTGGCCCGCAGCCACTCCGAGTACTTCGACCTCGTCATCGAAGTCGCGCCGGCGCAGCAGTTCATAGAGAGCGGGAAGGAGCCTCTTGTGGGCCAGGTCTCCGGTTCCTCCAAAGACGATGAAGAGGTGGGGGTCGATCCCAACGGTCATCACGCCCGGCGTGTAAGTCATGACAATCCCTCTACCAGTGCCTCCAGGCCACCGTCGGTGACATCGACTCTCATCACCCTCCTGTCTACCTCCCGCAGGGCCGCATAGTCCCCATCCGCCTGGGCGGCGATGATCCGGCCGAAGGTGTAGTCGGTCTCGGGGACCGGTACGTCGTCGCTCGCCCTGTCCACCACCTGCACATACAGACCCGAGCTCGGTCCGCCCTTGTGGAGCTGACCGGTGGAGTGGAGGAAGCGGGGGCCGTAGCCGAATGTGGTGGCGCAATCGTGCCGCTCGGCCACCAGTTCGCGGAAGCGGTCAGCCGCCGCATCGTGGTCGGGACCCGGGGCGAGATATGCCTGAAGGGCCACATAGTCCCCGGGACGGACCTGAGCCAGGAAACGCTCCAGACGAACCCGGAAGGTCTCACCGCCCACCGGGACCGGCGCCGCCGCATCTTCGCCATCGGACTCACCCTCCATTGCCCGTCGGGCCAGCTTCTTGGCGCGCTCCACATCGGGCTGGTTGAAGGGGTGAACCCCCATCACCTGTCCCGCTGTGGCAGTTGCTACCTCGGCGCGCAGCATCTCTGCTCCCAGGTCGAGAGGCTCGGTCAGGTGGAAGCGGACCGAAGGCAGACTCTCCGGCAGCGGGCGCCAGGTTCTCATCTCCAAGCACGTAGTCGACAAAGACCCTGTCGTAGGAGTAGTCGGACAGCGAGGGCTCACCGGCGACGGGGACGATGCCGGTGCCGTCCTTTCCGAGGCTTTCCGCCACCAGTTGCTCGAGCCAGAGGGGGAACGAGGCCAGGCCCGACGTGGTCCGGAACGTAAGTTTGTCGTGGCCGTTCATGGCATGCGCCGCCCAACCCAGCCCCAGAGCGATGGCGGGATCATCGGCCGCCTTGTTGCCGGCGGCCGACTGCGCCAGGCCCCGCGCCTTGTCCAGCAGCCCCTCGATATCCATCCCCATGATCGCTCCTGGCACCAGGCCGAAAGGGGTCAGGGCCGAATAGCGGCCACCCACATCGGGCGGCGCCAACACAACGGCCCGGAATCCTCGCTCGGAGCCCAGGTCGGCCAAAGGCGTTCCCGGATCCGTCACGGCTATGAAACGGGATCCGTCGCCGCCGACCTGCGCCCAGAAGTAGCGGAAGAACGAGAGGGTCTCGAGCGTGGTGCCTGACTTGGAGGAGATCACGAAGGCTGCCCGCTCGAGATCGATCGCCGCCGTCGCCTCCAATACGGCCGACGGATGCGTCGAGTCGAGGACCCGGACCCGCGGGAACGAGGGGCCGGATCCGAAGACCTGGGTGAATACCTCAGGCGCCAGGCTCGATCCTCCCATTCCGCACACCACTACGTCGAGGATCCCGTCATCTACCAGGCCCGCGGCCAGGCCGGTCAACTCCTCCACACGGGGAGCCATGGTGTCGTACAGGTCCAGCCAGCCGAGGCGATCCGCCAACTCAGGGATCGGCTCCTCCGACCAGACGGTGGGATCTCCATCCCACAGTCTTTGGGGGTACGCGTCGGCATCCCAGCGGATGGCGGCCGAATCGAATCCGGCGATGGAAGTCAGGGATTCGTACATGACATCGAGTATGGCAGCGGTCGCGGATCACCCCTCATGGGCCTCCAGCTGCAATGATTGGTGTCATGTGGCGCCGCTTGCTCAAGGCCGTCATCGCCGTCAACCTCCTCGTCGCCCTGACGGGGCTGGCTGCGCGCCTTCTGCTCCGGAGCCGAGGCGGGCCCGACTCCGATGAGGTGGATCTGGTCACCGTGTTCGAGGGCCTGCACCTGCGCAGTCATTCGTCGGCGTTCATGGGTGGGAGCACCCTGGCCCTGTTCGGGGGGATCGTGCTCGACCTGAGGCGAGCCCAACTGGGACCGACCGGGGCCAACCTGACCGTCCTGACCCTGATGGGGCTCACCGGGATCGTTGTGCCACCCGACTGGCGAGTCGAGACCGACGCCCGGACATGGATCGGGGGCCTGGACGTGTCCAACGAGCGACCGCCGGATCCCGCCGCCCCGACACTGCGTATCCGGGCTCGCACCGTGTTCGGTGGTCTCCAGATCGAATCCCGTCCCCGCCTCGAAGCGGTCTCCTGAGCCGGCTCTCCCCCTTTACCTGCCGCCTTCGGCAGCAGGGGACAACAACAAGGTCAGTCCGCCGAATCGAAGGTGGAAGGAGCGGGGTCCGATACCCGGCGTTGGCACGATTCAGACGATGCGGCGGTCGGACGCCCAGCGGGTGAGCTCGTAGCGGCTCGACAACTGCAGCTTACGCAGGACCGACGAGACGTGTGTCTCCACCGTCTTGATCGAGATGGAGAGTCGACGTGCAACCTGCTTGTAGGGATAACCCCGGGCGATCAGTCGAAGCACCTCTTTCTCCCGGGGCGTGAGCTGGTCGAGCTCCGGGTCGGCCTGTTCGGGCAGACGATGAGCGAAGGCGTCGAGCACGAACCCGGCCAGCCGGGGAGAGAAGACCGCATCCCCCGCATTTACCCGCTCGATGGCGTCGGCCAGTTCTTCGGAGGCGATCGACTTGGTCACGTACCCGCGAGCTCCGGCCCGGATCATGGCGATCACGTCCTCGGCGGCGTCGGAGACCGACAGGGCGAGGAAGGTGACGTCGGGGTGCGTCTCGGACACGTTGGTGACAACGGCCAGCCCTCCCCCACCGGGCATGTGCACATCGACCAGGACCACCTCCGGATCCGACTCGCGAATGGCCGAGATGGCGTCATCTACATCGGAGGCGGTTCCCACGATCTCGAACCGATCTGACATCTCGGCCAGTTCGGCCTTCACCCCCGACAGGAAGAGGGCGTGGTCGTCGACGACGAAGAGGCGGATCACAGAGCCACCTCGCCAACCTCGTCCACGATGCTGGAGACGGGCGCCCACATGTGGACCTCGGTTCCCTCGCCAGGGGTCGAATCGACCGTGGCCCCTCCGCCGGCCCGGGCCAGCCGGGCCTTGATGGAGTCACGCAGCCCTCGTCTGTCGTCGGCCACCGAAGTCTGATCAAAGCCGGCCCCCAAATCGGCCACCCACACGTCAGCCCGCCCGTCGGCCACCTCGGCATAGACCGAGATCTCATCGGCGCCGGAGTGCTTGGCGCCATTCACCATGGCCTCGGTCGCCGCCGACAGGAGGGCCCGTCCGGTGTCGTCCACTGTGGTATCTCCAACGGTGATGACGTCTATTGGAATCGTAAAGTCCCCCTCGATTCGAGCCGCCGCTTGCTGCAACGCCGTGGAAAGCCGGTCTTCACCGTGGACCGTCCCGCCGTCGTAGAGCCAGGACCGAAGCTCCCGTTCCTGCTGGCGGGCCAGAGTCACGACCCGTTTGGGATCGCCGGTCCTCTGCATGAGTGCCAGGGTCTGGAGAACCGAATCGTGCAGGTGTGCGGCCATTTCCGCTCGTTCCTCCTGGCGTATCCGTTCCCGTCGCTCCGTGCCCAACTGACGGGCCAATGACACCAGCCAGGGTCCGAACACGAGCACCACACCCAGGATGGTGATTATCACGGCCGTGGCGACGGCACCCAGCGTGCGGATCCGAGACACGGATGCCAGCAGGATCCCCAGGCCGACCAGCAAGAGCACGACGCCCCCCACCACCCGCAGCTTGGAGGGTCGCGCCCTTTGGGGATCGAAAATCCGGCCCACCCAATCCGTGTCACCCAGGACTGCGACTCCAACGGCCAGGGTCGTGATCATCACCATGAGGGCATCGCCCGGCCACCATCCGATCCCGCGGAAGACCAGGACTCCCCCACCGAAGATGAGACCCAAGCCGGCTTGGCGAGACGGAGGCAGATCTACGCGAAGGCCGATCCTCCACTCGGTCAAAGCTGGCGATCCAGAGGGCGACGTAGAAGATGACACCCAGGCCCCACAGAGCCGACAGGACAACGAAGGCAGCGCGCACGTAACCCGCCGACACTCCCAGCCGCGTCGCCCACGCCGCCTGCCACGCCGGCCAGGACACGATCGCGGGATCGGCGGGCGAGTTGTTCGAAGCTGAATCTTCGCTCGGCGGTGGTTGGCATCAGCTAGATGTTGGCACCGCGACTCTCCGGCAACAATGGGGGAAGACCCTGAACCCATCTCGGGGTTGGAGTCTGCGATCAGGGGTCATACCCGATAGACGAGGAGTCGACCGTGCCCGACGATGCGGACATGGACACCAATACCACATCCGCCGAGTCCAACGAGGCTCGGGCGCAAGCCAACCAGCCACCGCCGCGGCCACCCCTGGTGCGCCCCGTCCAACGACGGGTCATCGCCGGAGTCGCTGCGGGTCTGGCTCAGACGATGGGCATATCGACCGGACTGGTGAGGCTGGCATTCGTGATCGCCACCTTGTTCGGAGGCGCGGGCATCGCCCTCTATCTGGCCGGCTGGCTGCTCATCCGCAGCGAAGACCGCTCCCAATCGCCAGTCCAGCGCCTGCTCGACAACCGCGGCTCCGTTCCGGCATGGATCGGCATCGGACTGCTCGTGTTGGCCGGAGTGATCGTGCTCGATAGATTCACCGTCCTCTCCGGGTCGATGCTGTGGGCCACCGTGCTCGTCGTGGTCGGGGTTCTCCTCTATCGCGGTGACCTCAGCCTGACCCGACCCGACGCCCCGCCTCGACCTCCCGCGCCGACCGGCTCCCAAAGCACGGAGATGGCCGCGGCGCCCGCCGAGACGGACTCCAGTCCCGCCGGCGAGTCCGCCGCCCAGAGTGGCGCCGGTGGCGGGGCCGGGACCAGCACGACACCGCCCACCCCGGCCGCTCCGCCACCCCCGGCCCCTCAGGCGCCACCTCCCCCGCCCCGGCCTCCTTCGATTCTGGGCCGACTGACAATGGGTCTGGGCCTCCTCGCCCTGGGTGTCCTGGCCGTGGTCGACAACGTCACCAACCTGGTCGATCCTCAGCCCCGCCATTACCTGGCCTTGGCAACGGTCATCATGGGCGCCGGCCTCCTGACCGGCGCGTTCGTGGGGCGAGCTCGCTGGATGATCCTGCTCGGCGTGTTCCTGCTCCCCCCTCTGGTGGTCTCACCGGCCGCCGAGATCAACTGGAACCGTGACCTGGACCGGACCATTCACCCCGCATCGCTCCAGGCGTTGGAGCCGTCCTATCAGGCTCCGGCCGGCCGCTACGTCTTCGATCTGACCGACGTGGACTGGAACGGCCAGTCGGCCAACCTGACCGTCGACATGGCTGCGGGCGAGATCATCGTCGTCGTGCCCGACGGGGTGGGTCTGAGCGGCACGGCGAGCGTGAACGTCGGCGAAGTGCAGACTCCCAATGGAACGCGCAACGGCATCGGAGACGTCACCCAGGCCCTCGACCTGCCGGGTGACGACGGAAGCTTGAACCTGAACCTAAACCTCGGGTTCGGATCGATCCAGATCGAGACCAGCGCTCCCGGGTCCACGCAGCTCGGCAACAGCAGTGGATTCGGAGACTTCAGCGTGACACCGGTCGACGCCTCCCAGCTAGCCGACGTTTCCAAGCCGGCCGGCAACATAACCATCGACCTGCGCAGCCTGAACCTGGATTCCGACGCCACATATCCGGTCTCCGTCGGAGCGGGCGACATCGACGTGACGGTCCCCGAGGACCTGCGAGTGGTGATCAACGCTCACACCGGCGCAGGAACCATTTCGATGTTCGGTCACACATCCAGTGGGCTCGGCACCGACGGCAGCTACACATCTCCCACCGCCACCGGACCGACACTCGATCTGGAGCTGCAGACCGGCGCCGGAGACATCACCGTCAAGGAAGGAACCAGCTGATGGAACGCCATCGCTTCGACACTCTCTCGTTCGCATTCGGGTTGATCTACCTACTGATCGGGCTCATCTTCCTGATCCCGGCTACGCCCTTCGATCTGGCACCAGTGGTGGCCGCGTCGTTGCGCTGGGTGTGGCCGCTGGCGATCATCGGCATCGGTGCTGCGATCATCATTCCGCTGGTGAGGGCAAACGCACCCAGCGAGCCCGAAGAGACCGAGCAAGGCTGAGCGTGCCCCATTTCGGTGTGTTGCGTTCCCGGCTCGTGAGCCGGGAACGTGGCGCGTCCGGGGACGGTGTCGGTCTCAGCCGCGGCGCATCCCGGCGATGAGCTCCTGTTTCAAATCGCTGGACCCACTGCTCAGAGACACGTGATAAACGTGTGGATTGACGATACGTCGGACACCGGCGTCCAGCCGATCCAGGTCCCGGTCACGACGCTTTCGAGCATCCTCGATCACAGCCCTCTCGTCGACGGAGGCCTGGATCTCCCGCTCCTCCAACAGGTCCTCCATGCCCGACACCTGGTCTGGTTCCAGGGTCCGCCTCACGCCGGGCTCGACCGGATGGTACAGCTCCAGGGGAGGTGCGAGGTTCTCACCCTTCTGGGCCAGAACGTCGGCCGTGGCCGCTCCCCTCTCGTCGTAAACCCGGACCACGTGCTTTCGTCCCGGGTTGATGACTTTGGCCGGCGTGTCTGAGAGCTTGATGGCCGGCACCCACTCCCCGTCACGCTGGATGGCCACCAGCTTGTATACGCCATCGAGGCTGGGATCACCATCACTCGTGACCATCTTGGTGCCGACTCCGTACACCAGGCGGCCGATGACCGAGTCGGCGTCGATGCCGTAGCGGGGAGCCTCGACCGCGATCTGGTTGAGGATCTGCCATATGGTCAGCTCATCGAGACCCGACGACACAACGATGCTGCACTCCTCGAATCCGGCCTTGTCCAACATCTGAGCGGACACCACGGCCAGGTGGGCCAGGTCGCCGGAGTCGAGTCGAATGCCGACGGGCTCGTGGCCTTTCGCCCTCAACTCCTCGAAGACGGTTATTGCGTTGGGCACCCCCGAATGAACCGTGTCGATGGTGTCCACCAGGAGCAGGCAGTCGTCGGGGTAGACGTCGGCATAGGCCCGGAAGGCGCCCAGCTCGCCCGCCCCCAGCGCCATGAACACTTGCACCATGGAGTGGGCGTGAGTGCCCTTGGGAGGGATCCCCACCTCGTGCGAGACCCCGACTGCCGAAGAGAAGTCAGCACCGCCTATCAGTGAGGCGCGCGTGGCAGCGGTGGCACCTCGCTCCGGCGCCCGCCGCATCCCGAACTCGAGCACCGTGCCATCGCGGGCGGCCTCGGACACTCTGGAAGCCTTGGTGGCAATGAGAGTCTGGAAGTTGAGATGATTGAGAAGGGAGGTCTCGACTATCTGAGCCAGCGCAAGTGGGCCCTCCACCACCGTGATGGGCACACCGGCATGGACCACCCGGCCTTCCGGGATCGCCTCGAAGTGGAGGGACGAAAAGTCCCCCACATCCGAGAGCCATCCCAGGAAGTCGTCACCAAACACCCGGTGCCCGTCGTCGGTGGTATGGGATCTGAGCCGGTCAAGGGAGGCCTCGTCGAACCGAGCACCGGCCGCCCATTCGCTGAACCACGCCCAGCCGGCATTGATGCAGTAGCCGGCCTGATGGCGACCGTAGTCGGGGTAGCTACGGAAGAAGTGCTCGAACCTCGCCGTTCTCTCTGCCAGGCCCTGGCGGTAGTAGAGCTGGGCCATGCTCAGCTGGTACTGGTCGGTGTACAAAACACCCTCGGCAACGGATCGGTCCATGAGACTCAGGGTACGACGAAGGGGAAGCATGTCGCCGCCACTCCCTCAGCGCGCACCCAGCCCTAGCCTCAGAGTATGACCTTCCACACCAGCACCGCCCTCGTAGTGGTCGATTGCCAGAACGACTTCGCCGATCCGGATGGATCCCTGTATGTCGTGGGGGCAGCCGACGTGATCTCCCATACCAACCGGCTGATCATCCAGGCGGTGGCGGCAGGCTCTCCCGTCTACTACACCCAGGATTGGCATCCGGAGTCGACTCCCCACTTCCAGAAGGACGGCGGAGTTTGGCCCGTCCATTGCGTTGCCGAGACCTGGGGCGCCCAGTTGCATCCTCGACTGATCGATGCCGGGCCCAAGATCCGCAAGGGCACCAAAGGCGAGGACGGCTACTCCGGCTTCACCGTCCGGGACCCCGTCAGCGGCGAGGAGACGCCCACCAGGCTCACCTCGATGCTCGAATCCGCAGGTGTGAAGCGGGTGGTGGTGGCCGGGCTCGCTTTCGACCATTGCGTCAAGGCCACAGCCCTGGATTCGACCGGGCTGGGCTATCAAACCGAGGTGCCATTGCGCGCCACCGCCGCGGTCGAGATGACGCCCGGTGATTCGGACCACGCCCAAGACGAGCTCAGCGAGGCGGGCGTGGAGCTGACCTGAGCGACAGGGCCATGCGGATGGCCACCAACAGAGCGAAGCCACCGAAGATCCTCGTCAGCAGGGCCCCGTCGAGGGCGAGAGCCAGCGAAGAGCCCAGGAGCGCACTGATGACACCGGCTCCGCCGACGGTGAAAGCCTGACGAAGGTCGACCCGACCTGCTTGCCAGTTGACCCGGGTGGCCGCCAAAGCAGTGAACACGATCGCCATGAGCGAGGTGCCGCTGGCCGTGTGTTGCTCGATCCCGAGAAAGAAGACCAGGGAGGGAACGATGATGACGCCACCCCCGATCCCTGCCAGCGCCCCGGCGAATCCCGCCAGCAGGCCGACCGCCACTGCCACGACACCAGCCACGAAGGCCTCCATCCCGGTGCCCAGGGCGATATCTCCCCCGGTCAACATGCGGATCGCGGCCACGGTCAGGACCACCACGAAGACTCCCCTCAGCAGACGAGGCGACATCCGGCCCATCAGTCGCGAACCGAACGTTGAGCCTGTGATGGCACCGATGCCCACCAGCGCACCCACCGCCCAATCCACTTCCCCGGCAACCCCGAGTCGAATGGCTCCGGTCAGGGCGATCACGAGAATCGCGGCCAATGAGGTGGCATGCGCCCGATGCTGGTCCAGCCCCACGACTCCCACGAGGAGGGGAACGAGGATGATGCCCCCTCCCACTCCCAGAAGACCCGACAGCATGCCTGCCGCCAGGCCTATGGACGCGTAGACCCAGATCGAGGCCGTCCCGGGGGCCGTGCGGGATTCCATGGCCCGGTACGCTAGCCCGCACCGAGGTGGCGCCCGGGGTGGGCCGAATCCCCCTTCCCCGCTAGCGTCAACGGGCAATGGGAGGGAGGACGACCGACATCGCCATCCGCGCCGAAGCCCTGACCAAGGTTTACGGCCGCACGCGAGGCCTCGACGGCCTCGACATGGAGGTGCGAGCTGGAGAGGTGTTCGGGTTCCTGGGTCCCAACGGCGCCGGGAAGACCACGACCATCCGTCTCCTTCTCGATCTGATCCGGCCCACGAGCGGGTCGGCCAGCGTGCTCGGCCTCCAGCCGCGTTCAGATGGGGTCGAGTTGCGCAGACGGATCGGCTACCTCTCGGGCGACTTCGTCGTCGATACACGCCAGACGCCGGCCGAGCTGCTCACCTATTTGGGACACCTGAGGGGCGGGGTCCCGGCCGGATCCATCGACGACCTGGCAACCCGCCTCGACCTCGACATGAAACGGCCGATCCGAACCCTGTCACGCGGGAACCGCCAGAAAGTGGGGGTTATCCAGGCATTCATGCACCGCCCGGAGCTGCTGATCCTGGACGAGCCAACCGTCGGCCTGGACCCGTTTCTCCAGAAGGAATTCACGGCCATGGTTCGCCAGGCAAGTGCCGAAGGGCGCACCGTGTTCATGTCCTCGCACATCATGAGTGAGGTGCAGCGAGCCGCCGACCGGGTAGGGATCGTTCGCCAGGGCCGTCTGACGGCAGTTGAGGGCGTCGAACAACTCAGGCATCGAGCCCGACGCCGAATCGAGATCGTGTTCGACCAACCACCGACGGCCCCAGAATTCTCGGCGGTGGAAGGAGTCTCCGAGGTCGCCGTCGAGGGCACGACGCTCCGATGTCGCCTCGACGGCCGCGCCGACGCCTTGGTCAAGGCTGCCGCCCGCCACGGGGTGGTCACCTTCAGTGCCGAGGAGCCGGACCTGGAGGAACTGTTCTTCGACTACTTCACCGAGACGGACCGAGATGCGGGCTGACAGCCTCATGAAGTGGCTACGGGACGACCGACGTTGGTTCCTCACCTGGGGCGTGTCCATCGCGGCAGTCGGTGGGATGTATGCCGCCTTCTGGCCCACGATCGACAACCCCGCTATCCGCGAGGCTCTGGCCAGCTACCCCAAGGCCATGATGGACGCTCTCAACTTCAACGACATTGCCACACCGGCCGGCTATCTCAATGCCAGCGTGTACGGGTTGGTGGTGGGATTGCTGGTGGTCGTGTTTTCCATCCAGGCCGGCGCCAAGGCCGTCGCCGGTGAGGAGGAGGCCGGCAGGCTCGACCTCATCCTCTCATATCCCGTCGGCCGGGCCAGGCTGGCCTTGCAACGCCTGGGCGCCTTCCTGGTTGCCGCCCTCGGCATCTCAGCGCTGCTGTGGCTCGTTCTCCTGGCGGAGAGCGGTCCCGCTCACCTGGAGGGAATCGGCGTGGGCGATTTCGCTGCAATGCACCTGCACCTGTTCCTGTTCGCTGCCCTATTCGGATCCCTCGCTTTCGGTGTCGGCGCCGCCACCGGTCGCCGCGGCTGGGCGATCGGGGCCGGGGCGGCGGTGGCGGTGTTCGGTTTCGCCGCCAACGGTGTGCTGTCCCAGATCAACGGCTTCGAGTGGACCCGTGACCTCTCACCCTTCCAGTGGCTCAATGGAGGATCTCCGCTTCAGAATGGGGTGCAGGGATGGGAGGCGCTGGTCATGGCGGGACTCGCGGCGCTGTTCGTGGCTCTCGGACTGTTGGGTCTCAACCGCCGCGACATCGCCGTGTGACGGTCGACCAGGGACCACCATCCAATCCCTTCCAGTAACTAGTCACTGCGCCGTCAACACCGTATGACGCTCTACCCAGAGACTCCGCAATCCGATTGAACTGTTGTGGAGCCCTTCGACACCGCTCGCGCTGACCGGAGGTCGCGCCGGCTGGTAGCCATCACCGCCGGGGCGGCATTGGTCGTCGTGGCGATCAGTCTGACCTTGGTGTTCACCATCTCGACCACCACCGAGCGAGTCGCCGACAACGCCCGTGACCTCCATTGGACCAATGCAGCGTTGGGCTCGGCCGGGTTGCTTCGAGCGGCCAATTCCCAGGCGGTCTTCTTCGGGGTCGACGAGTCAGCGGGGGTCGCCTCCCCAGATGCCCTGGATCGCGCTCTCCAGGAGGACCTCAAAGCTGCAGCCGCCCTCGAGCAACTCGCACAGAGCCCGGAGCGTCCCGCGGAGACCATGGACGGCTCGATCGCGACGAGCCTGGACGGGCTGCTGGTTGCCGCGGCAAGAGTCGACTCGCTGATCGAGGCCAACGACGTGGCGGGCGCGGTCCAGGTGAATCAGAGCGATGTTGAGAGCCAATACCGGGCACTGGCTGGGAGCCTGGGTTCATACCAAGCCACGCTGGAGGGCAGGATTGTGCAGTCGCAGAGCTCTGCCGGCCGCATGAGCACTGTCATCCAGTTCGTGGTCACGCTGCTGATCCCGATGGTGCTGCTTCTTCTGTATCGCTGGATCGCAAGGCGGCAGTTACGCGAGCAGCGGATCAAGATGAGCGAGAGGCTGAGGGCCGAACGCCGCCTCAGTGAGGCCAAAGACGAATTCATCGCCGGACTGTCGCACGAGTTTCGGACCCCGCTCACATCGATCTACGGGTTCTCTGAGATCCTGCTCGAGTCCGAGCTGGTGGATCCCTCCTCGAGTCGAGAGCTGGTCGCTCTGATCAACTCCGAATCATCGGAGCTGTCACGGATGGTGGACGATCTTCTCGTGGCGGCCCGCCTCGAGGCAGAGGCCCTGACCTTCAAGCCCTGCAGGATGGACGTGGCCGGCGAAGCGGCCACGGTTCTGGCGCCGTGGCGTCGAAACGGTCACCACGTGGAGGCGGAGATCTGCCAGACGCGGATCTGGGCTGATCCGTTGCGCTTCCGCCAGATACTCCGAAACCTGATCTCAAACGCGCTCAAGCACGGCGGATCCAATGTCGGGATCTGGGGTCGTGTCCAGCGTCACGAATTCGTGTGCTCGGTCGTGGACGACGGGCCAGGCGTCCCCGATGCGATCGCCGGCCGCCTCTTCGACCGCTTCGTCCACGACGGGCGACACGCCCTCCTGGCCGGCAGCGTGGGACTCGGGCTCAACATCGCCCGTTCTCTGGTCCTGGAGATGGGAGGTGAACTGGTCTACGAGCGGATCAACTCGAAGACCTGGTTTACGTTCCGCCTGCCGCTCGGCCCGGGCGACGTCATCGCCGAGGACGGAGTCGAGATCGTTCTGCCCGCCGCTGAGCCGTCCGAGCAAGGGGCGACACTGATATGAGTCGCCAGCGAATCCCGGACGTCGGCCGCTGTCGCCGGGCCCTGGCCGCCGGGTTGCTGGCCGCATTGCTGACCACCCTCCTGCCCTCGGTGGTCGATGCGACCATCGAGGGACGGACCGGGACCAAGCCGGACTCGACCCTCGGTTCCGGGTCCCCTTCCATATTCGAACTCGAGGGCTCCAGCACCCTACTGACCGACGATCACTACAACCGGCCGCCTCAATTCATCTCGGTGCCCAGGAGTGTGGAAGTCACCGAAGGCGACCATTTGGAGCTGTCGGTCGAGGCTGCCGATCCGGACGGCGACACGCTCATCTTCAGCGCGTGGGGACTCCCTCCGGGAGCCAAGATCGATCACGAGACCGGAACCATCTCGGGCACGGTCAAGACCGGAACCACTCGCAGGACTCCGTATCACGCCGTGATCCAGGTGGTTGACGGCATGGGAGGCAAGGCAAGAGTGTGCCTGAGGATCATCGTCGATCCCGCCGAGGACCCCGAGCCATCCACCTCCACGACCTCCACCACCACGGAGCCCGCGACCACGACGACCTCCACCACCCAACCCACCACGACGACCTCCACCACCAAGCCTCCCGAATCGACGAGCACGACCAAGCCCCCATCGCCCTACGACCACGACCACGACCACGACCACGACCACGACCACGACCACGACCGAACCACCCTCCACAACTACCGCCATGACCCCTCCCACCACAACGACAGTGGGCAAGGGGACGACATCGGCTTCGAACAACTCGGCGGCCACCACGATGTCGACGACCACCTCCACGCCGACCACGAGCTCGACTACCACCACTGTCTCCGCCGCCCTGGTGGGACCTCCCACCACCACATCGACAACGGGCCAAGCTGTCTCGGGTCGGCCGCCCGCCACCAATCCGGAGGTCACGGGTGCGACCTCGATCACCACGCCGGCAGGATCAGTCGACGTGGCACAGGCTCGAGCCGTCAAAGACGACCTGCTCTTCGGCAACCTCATCGGAGGCGCCGGGATCAATGGGGTCGACGGAGCCCATGTCGGGCTCGCTCCTACCCAGGGGCTGGAAGTCAGCTTCGAAAGCATGGTTGAGATGCTGAACGACCATCTGCTCGCCTCTGTGCTGCTGGGCCTGGGACTGGCCTCGCTCCTGTTGGTGGGCATCGACCGCCGTGACAAGCGTCGCCGACCAGATCTGGGATCTCCCCCGCTCTGACTCTACGGTTCGGGCGGCCCATCCCTGCTCTGGCTTTCGACCAACGCCCTCACTGCTCGCTCGACCCCGAGAAGCGTATAGCGATAGTCGCCGTCCAAAGAAGCTGAAGGTCGTTCCGTAGCGTCCAGCCAAGACCTATAGCTCAGCTTTACCTCGGGTTAGCGCTGCCTTATCACTCGATCAGCCATCTTGGTCGCAGTCGAGTCAGGAGCAGCAATGACGATGATTTGGATCGACAAGGACGAGTGCATGGGCGCCGGGACCTGTGAGCAGATCGCACCCGAGCTCTTCGAAGCGCGCCGAGATGGCATCTGGGCCGTCAAGGAGGACGCCATGTTCTTCGGCCAGACGAGGGTTTTCGACGGCAACGGCGCCCCCGACGGACCTCAAGGAAGAGCTTCCGTACCCGAAGAGTTGCTCGAGCTCGCCTTCGAGGCCGCCGAGGAATGCCCCGGCGAATGCATCCACTTCGAGGACTTGACGTGAGCCGGCCACCTGAGAGCAAGAACCGCCCAGCCTCGCGACTCGCTCTATCCGTAGCGCTGGGAGTGGCACTCATCCCACTAAGCGCCGTCGGCGCAGTCCTCATGACGGAACACCGTCCCGAAGCGACCAACCAGACGGCCGCGGTCGAAGCCCCGACTACCACCCCTCCGCAGCCGACCGCTGTTCCCCAGTACGTCTACTCGAACGGGGAAGCCACCGCCGAAGATCTCGCCTACTCCTGCGGGGAGGGTGGTGCGGCCCTCGTTTCTGCCGAGAACGACGGCACCATCTCCGAAATACAGCAGTCGGCACTCGACGCCCTCAGGGGCATCTGCGAATCCCAGGGAACTCCGCTTCCCGGCAAGGAGGGGCCGCCGCCCATAGTCGAGACCCGAACCGTCATGGTCGACAAGCCCTCGCCCCCGGCCACCGCTGTAGCCACTTCTACACCGCCGGAGACGACGACCACGTCCGAAGCCGCTCAAAAGGCCAAGCAGCCGAGTGATTCAGAAGGCGCGGCTCCCACCACGGTCGCCACTCAGGCACCCTCCGCTACAGCCGCGATGGGGACGCCCGAACGTTATGCCGCGGTTCACGATCAGGCGATCAGCGAAATCGAACACGCCATTTCTGCCGGCGGATCTCCGGAGAAGATCTCCGAGGCGAGGAAGAAACTCGCCGAGGCGGAGAAGGCGGCACAATCGGGCAACTTCGAAGAAGCCACCAAGCAGGCATACGAGGCTATCGACACGGCCCGGGAGGCGATCGGCGAGGAGGGGGACTGATGAAGCCCTCGAATTCAACTTCCCTTGTAGCCGGCTTGATCGTGGCCTCGCTTGGTGTCTTGCCACTGACCCTGGCCTTGATGGATCTCGGATCGGGGGCAGCGGATCCGACCAGCACCACTGCGAGCACTGTCGCGACCGAGCCGCCGACGACACTGGTCGAAGTCGAAGTCGACCCGCCTCCACTCGAAGGCGTCGACGATCGCCTCAGCCGTGTCTTGTACGCCTCCGGTGCGGCCGAGGGTGTCCAGCCGGGATCGACGACCGAGCTTCCGGAGGCCATCGTCAAGGTGCTGGCCTACTACGACGTGACGCTCAGCGTCCCAGCAGGTGATCAGCCGTGAGTCGCATGCCTGCCTCACGTATGGCCCGGATCGGGGCCTGGACGGCCGCCGCCCTGGCCTGGGGAACCACGACGGTCTTCATGCGAGCCGCCACCGCCGAGTCGGCCACCAGCACCACGACGCCGCCGACACCCGCCACGGTGCCCACCACGACGACCCCTACCATTCCCGCGCCACCCGATGGAGGGCTGGTGGTTCTGCGATTCACCCCGGTCACAGCTCCCCCTCCGAAGGTCATCGTCAAGACCAGATACGTCAACGTAGCTGGCAAGTCGACTCCCCCTGCCGGCCCTCGGAGCAGCTCGAGCTCGGGCTCCTCGACCAAATCCGGGAGCTCGGCGCCTCCCAGCCAGCCTGCTTCTGTGGCGCCACCCCCGCCGCCGGCGGCGCCGGCTCCCGCGGCCCCCGCCCCCACCACGGCACCCCCGGCTCCGCCGAGCTCGGGATCATGAGGCACGGCACATTCGCCGCCATGGGCACCACCGTCGAGGCCTGGACGGAGACCGCTATGGACTTCGAACTAACCGTGCGATGGTTCGAAGAGGTAGAGAGCGTGTGCAGCCGCTTCATCCCAGCAAGCGAATTGAGCGCGGTGAATCGGGACCCTCGGGACAGGGTCCACGTGACCGCGCTGTTGGCCGAAGTGCTCCAACGCGCCCACGACATGCGACGTGTCACAGACGGACTGGTTGACGCCGGCCTAGGCGCCCCGCTGGTCGCATGGGGATACGACCGCACCTTCGAGGAAGTCATGGCGCTCGGAGAGGCACCAGGCCCGAACGAAACAGAGGTCCGCTGGGCCATCGCATCGGGAGTCCTGGAGCGCTCGCCCGGCACGCTGATGGACCTCGGCGGGATCGGCAAGGGCTGGGCCTGCGACTCGGCAGTCGAGCAAGGGCCGGCACTGGTCGTGTCGGCGGGCGGAGATGTCCGATCGGACCACCCCGACACGCGGATACCGGTAATGGATCCATGGGGCGCGACGGTCGCCACCGTCGATCTCGGCAGAGGCGCCTTGGCCACGAGCTCGACCGCCCAGCGACGATGGAGAGTCGGCGACGGCGATGCACATCACGTGATCGATCCCCGCACCATGCGACCGGCCGACACCCCGATCCTCTCCGCCACCGTCGTGTGTTCGACGGCCGTGGAAGCCGAGGCAGGGGCCAAGGCCGTTCTCATACTCGGTGAGCACGGCCTTGCATGGGCCGATCGTCAAGAGTGGATCGCCTCGGCGCTGGTGGTGTGGCACGACGGCTCGGTATTTGCGACCCGAGGGATGGAGATGGTGGCATGAGTGTCGAGTGGATTGTGATCCGGGGCTCGGGCGTGGTCGCCTTCAGCATGCTCGCCGCCTCCACGATCTGGGGGCTCTTGCTGACCACCAAAGTCCTCGGACCGTGGACTCGGGCGAAGCCGCTTACGTGGTTCCACGAGGCGTTGGCCGTCGCTGCCGTACTGGCAACAGTCGTTCATATGGTGGCCCTTTCGATGCACGACTACATCAGTTTCGACTGGGCAGACATCCTCATTCCCGGCAGGTCCGGCTGGCGTCCGGTCGCGGTCGCCTTCGGCGTCGTCAGCTTCTATGGCGCAGCGCTGCTGTCGGTGAGCTTCTACTTCAAACGCTTCATCGGCCAGCGTGCCTGGAGAGTCGTTCACTTCGCCTCCTTTGGCGTCTTCGTCGCCGCCGCTTCTCACGGAATCATGGCGGGCACCGACACGGCCGAACCGTGGATGGTGGGTCTCTATGTCGCTTCGGCCACCTGCGTGACCCTGCTCTTGGCCATTCGCCTCGCCCAGCAATACGCATCGACCAACGCGCTGCGCCCGGGTGCCCAGGCCCGGACCAAGAAGGCGAGGAGCTCAGGAGATCACCCGCGGGAGCCGTATGGCGACCAGAGCCCCACCGAGGTTCCGGCTCGCCCCAACCCGCAGGTCACCTCCGGCCGCGTGAGCTGATCGCCGGGCGATGTCGAGGCCGAGCCCCGACGACGAGCCTCCCGATCTGCCACGCTCCAGGACGCCTTCGTCGGGTAGGCCCGGGCCACCGTCCTCCACCGCCAGGAGCACATCCTCCGCCCGGGTCACCATGGTCACGCCCAACGGGGTTCCTTCAGGCGTGTGGGCGAAGACGTTCCCTAGGAGCGCATCGAGCATGGCGCAGGCATCATCGCGATCCATTGCGACGATCGCCTCCAAGGAGGCCCTGCTCTCCTTCATCTCCCTGCCCTGGTCATCGGCGAGCGCGCGCCAGAAGTCGACTCGATCGGCCACCACTTCGCCGATGTTGACTCGCGTGGACGGCAGGCCCGTTCGTGCTCCCCGACGCGCCTGGTCGATTACGTAGTCGACGGTCCGCTCCATCTCGGAGAGATCGTCGAGCACTCGCTCGCGCTCGCTGCCCGCCGACAGCGACTCCACGTCGAGCCGGAGGGCGGTCAAGGGTGTCCGTAAACGGTGGGACAGGTCTGCTGCCGCCTCTCGCTCAGAGATCAGCAAACGATCGATCTGATCCGCCAGTCGATTGAACTCGACTCCCATCGTCCGGATCTCGGCCGGCCCGTCGGGCGTCACGCGGGCCCCCATGTCGCCCGCCCCCAGCTCTGCTGCCGATCTCGACAGCTCGGTGACTGGCCTCACGATCGATCTCCCGATCCAGTCGGCGATTAGAACGGCGATGGCCACGAGGCTCAGACCGAGTCCGGCCAGGATCAGCCAGGACCTGGCCACCCCGTCGCCGAGAACCGGCTCGGGCACGAAGACACGAACCACCGAAGTCGACCCATCAGATCCAATGACGGGCAGGTACACCACGCCGCCGCCCTCGACGTTGGCTCGCCCTGCGGTGCCGGCGAGGGCCGCCGTGAGATCCTCCCCTGCGGGGAACTCCTTCCCGGTCACCCGCCCATCGGGGCCCACAATGGAAATCTCGTATCCCACGCTCGCCGACACCTCGGTCAGATCGGCATCATCGAGCTGCAGCGGAGCGCGCAATGCCATATATCTGGCCACGTTCTGGGCGACGCGCTCTGCACCGGTGAGTGCCCTATCAGCGGCGAAGTCCGAAACGAGGGAAGCCAAGGGGACCAAGAACGCCAGAGCGACCATCGACGTGACTGCGATCGCCTGGAGAATGAGGCGGCGCCTCATGGCTCGGGCGCCGAGACACAGACCCCCACTCCCCGTTTCGTGTGGATGTAGCGGGGGTCGCGAGCGCTCTCGCCCAGCTTGCGGCGGAGCCAGCTCAAGTGAACGTCGACCGTCTTGTCCGCTCCGCCCAACGGCTGATGCCACACTCCGGCGAGCAACTCCCGCTTGCTCACATACTGACCCTCCCGCTCCGCCAGGAAGAGGAGTAGATCGAACTCCTTGCCCGTAAGGTCCAGAGCGAAGTCGCCGAGACGGGCCTGTCTCCTGTTGACCTCGAGGACCAGATCGCCGACGGTGACCTCGGAACTCTCTTCCCCACCCGAGCTGCGTCGCACCATGGCGCGCACTCGAGCCTCGATGTGATCCATCGAGAACGGCTTCACGACGTAGTCGTCGGCTCCAGCATCGAGCAGGCGCACGATCTCGGTTTCCTGATCTCTCGCCGTGACGACGACCACGGGCACCGAACTGACGCCCCGAATCATCTGGAGGACTGTGAAACCGTCCACGTCGGGAAGGCCAAGATCGAGCAGGATCACGTCGAATCGCCCGGAGACCGCGGCCTCGACCCCAGCCATGGCTCGATGAGCGGTCTCCACCTGGTGACCACGCTTTGCCAGTTGTTCGGCTAGGGGGGCTCTGATCCGGGGATCGTCCTCGATCACGAGAACGGCTGCCATGCCAGGAAGATAACCTCCGCGAGGGGCGCAGATGGATCTTCAGTCGCCTCATGCGCCGAATTTGAGGATCTCTTATCCCTCATTTAACCCCCGGAAGTTTCCAGGACGACGACACTTCCCCACATGAACTTCAGGCTCGCCCTCGTGATCGCCTGGATCGTGGCAACGGCCGCCTCGATCGTCGTGGGCTTCGCGGCCGTGGCGAGCGTACGCACCGTGATCGCCTCTCCCGGATCGTTTCGGATGCCATCCGAAGAAACCCCGAGCCTCTTCGGTCTCAGCACTGTCCCGTCGAACCAGGAAGCCTCCGCCAGTGTCACCTCGAGCGTGACCACCATCCACCAATCGACGACCTCGAAACCCACGACTCCCCCAACGGACGGCGAGAAGTCGCCGACAACGACGACTACGCGTGCGACCACCACATCCTCGAGCTCGACGACCACCACCCAGCCGCCTCCTACCAGCACCACGGCGCCAAACAATCCAGGTTCGATCGAGGTGGCCGACCCATACGAGGTCGACGGTGGTTGGGTGACCATCGGCTCGGACGGAAGCGGCGTCTACCTGGAATCAGCCTCACCCAAGCCAGGCTGGAGCATCACAGTCGAGAACCAGGGACCCGAGGAGGTGGTAGTGGTGTTCAAGGCGAAGGAGGAGGAAACCCACTTCGTGGCCCAGTTCACCAAAGGCCAGGTGAAGATCCAGATCGAGGACTCGACGACCCGGCGTGGAACTCTGACTCTGACCGAGACGGAGCACCACGACACGGGGCGCCCATGGATACATGGGGCCGGGCGATTCTGTGCCGTTTCGCCGATGCGGTTCGGAAAGTGACGGTAGGTTCCTCTGCCAACCGCTTGGGCCAGCGAAGGGCCCGCCCCGTGTATGAGCTCGCCTGTGACCGCATCATCCCCGGACGTACCAACAAGAACCTCGGACCGGCTCGGCCCCAAGGCGGGATCCTCGGCAGTAGCTGACATCGAGCCCATCAAACGTGGCCGAGAGGCGGCCCGGGTACGCACCGCGGGCTTCCGCTTTTCTCGCATCAAGCAGGAATCTGTCTGGCGGGCGGTGTGACTCCCGATACCTCGACGGATATCTGCCAATCGTGGTTAAGTTGGCAGTGCTGTTCAATCGGGGGAACGCGATGTCCAGACAGTCTGCGGGCGTCACGCTTGCGGTGAACCATGCCGAACGCGCGTTGAAACGCGCCACCGATGCTGGGACCGACACCGAGGAGCGACTCAGCGCCGTGATTGAGGCTGTCTGGTGGGTTGGCGCAGGATGGGACGCCGCGGGCAGGCCAGATTCTCGAGCCGACGCGGTGCTGCTTGGCTTCTGGTGGGTTCGCAACCGCTCGATACACGATGTGACCATGCTGGTCGGAAAGCCCGAGGCCTACGCGGGATCTCCGCCCACGATCAGGCGGAGTCCTGGCGTAAACACAGGAGACGCCATCGTCTCCGAGGTGTGGGGATCGATGGACGAAATCAAGTGGTCCTTGACCGGTGACGACTTCAGCAAGCCACAGCATCGTGTGGCCTACGCATCCGCACTGGAAGGAAATCAGGTGGGAGACACCATCCGAGAAGGGTTGACGAGGTTACGCACCCTCGGGGGGCGGACGGAGCGAGGATTGACCAAAGGGGAGGTCGAGCCCAGTAGAGGTCACCATCGCTCGGTCAACTAAGCGTCGCCCCTCTGCCAGCAGCGTTCTTGTCGGTGGGCCCGGCAGGACTTGAACCTGCAACTACTACTGGAACAGATGCGCCCCGAGCTTTACCCTCGCCGGTAGCGCGTGCCTGCAAGGTCTGTCACCTCTGGAGGTTTTTAGGATCCATGGCGTAGGGCGATCTCGTTGTCTCCACACCCTCTTCGTCCTCAATGGATAATTGTCCGATTGGGAATGTATGCCGCGTCGGCCTCTGTGGGGTTTGTTTCTGGCCGGTTGCTTCTAGGGCTGCCACCTCCTGGTCTTCGGTCTCGGTTTCGAGGATGCGGATGCGGGCTTGGGCGAGGGATTCGAGGCTCATGTAGCGGCGGGTGATGACCCACTCGTCGTCCTGTTCGGCCAAGGCCCGGGCCGCCAAGGATGACCTGCTGTTCGGCAAGAAAACCGGACTCGTCGACCTCGCCGGCTCCGACGGACACTTTGACGGATTGGCGCCCACGCAAGGGCTGGAGGTCAACTTCGCCAGTGTGGTCGAGATGCTGAACGACCACCTGCTCGCCTCGGTGCTGCTGGGGCTGGGACTGGCCGTGACCGTGCTGATCGGCCCCGACCGCCGTGAGAAGCGCCGCACCCGAGATCCGGCATCGGCCCCGCTATGACCCCGGGCTTCGGTCCCCCTCCCTACCCGTTCTCTTGACCGCCACGAACGCCCTCCCCGTTCTTCGACGGTGGGGAACGCATAGCGATAGTCACCGTCCAACGAAGCTGTACGCCGTTCCCCCGCGTCCAAAGAAACCGGTTCCGGCCCGGTTGATCTGACCCTGTTCCGCCGCCGAACTACGCCACGAGTGGCTCTAGGGCGATCTCGGCACTCCGGTGACCCGACTCGATGCACTCATTGAGGCCGACGCCGTGGAAGCCGGCCCCGGCCAGCGCCAGGCCGGGAGTCGCCGCCAGGGCGGCTTCGGCCCTCGTCACGCGATCGAGATGGCCAAGGGTGTAGCGGTGCAGCCCGGAAGGCATGATCCGCACCCATGTCCGGAGCGGGCTGCAGTCGATCCCGATCATCGCCCGAAGCTCGTCGGTGGCCACTGCCACCGCTTCCTGTGGGTCCAAGCCCGCACCGGCACGGAGGAACACCCGCAGCAGAGCTCGATTGGGACCGGGTACCCGGCCGGGCCACTTGCGAGACATGTACGAGACACCCCGGATCGATCGTCGCTGCGACGACGGGACCACGAACCCCGACCCGCGGAGGGGAGGTAGCGCGTGTGCGTCGTAGGCCAGAGTTACGGCCGTGTTGCTCACCTGACCAATGCCTCCGATGGCAGCGGAGGCCGCAGGCGTTACCTCCGCGAGCAGGCGCGAGGCGACCGGGGCGGGTACGGCGAGGACCACCGCCGGGGCGGTGATGACGGCCCCGATATCGAGGCGGACTGCGTACTCTCCCCCGGTTTGCTCGATCCCCATCACGCCCGTCCCGGTCCTGACCTCGACCGGATCCAGACTGGCGGCCAGCTTGGAGGTCAATTGACCCATCCCCATCTCGAAGCTGGAGAAGTGGCTGGTGGTGGAGGGTCGTTTCGACGCCGACCGGGCCGCCAGGATGAGGCTGCGGCGACTCGACTCCATGTCCAGGAAGCGGGGGAAGCTGGCGCGCAGACTCATCGTGGACGGCTCAGCAGCATGGATCCCGGCAATGAGTGGCTCCGCGATCCGCTCGAGCACCTCACCACCCAGTCGACGACACACGAACGACTCCAGGCTCTCGTCCCCGGCGTTGCCACCGCGGGGAATCACCAGATCGGCCAGCACCCGCGCCTTTCCCCGCCACGAAAGCAGGGAAGACGCCAGCAGTGGGCGGAGTCGGGACGGAACCATCAGAAGGAAGCCGCCGGGCAGGGGATGCAGCTTGCCGTCCCACCACACGAAGGATCCGGTGTTGTCGGGTGAGCTCGGTATAACCTGGTCCGTGAGTCCCAGCTCATCGGCCAAAGCCACAACGGCGCCTTTGGCGGTAACAAAGCTATCGGGCCCACCCTCCACCAGATACCCGTCCTCGATGGTGGTCTCGACCAGTCCCCCGAGCCGGGAAGACTTCTCCACCAGGACCACGCGGGCGCCCTCGTGTGTGAGGCGGTAAGCGGCAACCAGGCCGGCGATCCCGCCGCCCACCACCACGACGTCGGTAGTCACCAGTCGTTCATCGACTGCTCTGCCAAGTCGGCCAGCGCCCCGATCAAGCCTGTATGGAGGTTGAGGCAGCGGCAGCGATAGAAGCCAAGGCCCAGCGTGTCGGCATGGGCGCGGTGCTCGACATCGTTGTCGTACAACGTCTCGACGTGATCGGCGATGAACCCGATCGGGTCGACAACCACCGACCCCACCCCGGCGGCGACGTGGCGGTCCATCGCCTCTTCGACCGATGGCCCCAGCCAGGGCTCCCGTGCGGCGGCGCTCACACTCTGATAGGCCACCTCCCAGGACGTCAGCCCCAGCCGTTCTGCCACCGCCCCCGCCGTCTGATGGAGCTGCTTGGCGTAGGGGTCGCCCTGGTCGATCATCCGCTGTGGGAGCGAGTGGGCGCTGAAAATGACCGGCGAGCCGGCCGGGGCCCGGCGCAGGCAATCTCCCAGCGTCCCGGCCAGCGCCTCGACGTAGCCCGGCTGGAGATTCCAGTCTGGAGCGAAACGCAGTCTGGGCACCCTATCGGCTATGGCCTCGGCGGCTGCCGCCTCGTAGGCGTCGGTAGAAACCTCACACCTGTACGGCGCAAGGCTCATCACCACCAGATCTTCGACCTGTTGGGCCACGATCTCTTCCGCCGCCTCGACGATGGTGGGCCGGGCGTGGAGCATTCCGACGTGGACGGACGGCGAATAGCCCCGTGACTCCAGCTCCTCCGCCACCAGGGCCGCCTGCTTGCGGGTGGTTTCCGGGAGCGGGGATCCTCCCCCGATCGCCCGATACCTCTCCACCGCCGCCGGGATCACATGCTCCGGCGGGACTCGTCCCAGCACGCTCTCGACGAACCGAGGGACCTGGTCGAGGCTCTCGGGCCCACCGAAACCGACCAGCAACACTGCGAGACGACGACTCATCGCAACCACCCTGCCAGCCCGGTCGGCGTCAAGCGTCGGCCTACGAAGAAGGGCCCGAATTCGGCGAAGCGGGCACTGACCTCGTCGAAGCGCATCTCGTACACGAGCTTCTTGAACTGGAGGGGGTCGTCGGAGAATAGGGTGACGCCCCACTCCCAGTCGTCCAGACCCATCGAGCCGGTCACGATCTGACTCACCTTGCCTGCATAGCGCCGACCCGTACGTCCGTGGGCCCGCATCAGCTCGCCCCGCTGCTCGCTGCCCAGCATGTACCAGTTGTCTTCGCCTTGGCGACGCTTGTCCATCGGGTAGAAGCAGATGTAGCCGTCGTGCTCGGAAATCTGGGGATAGAGCCGACTCTGGATGTAGGGAGAAGCCTCGATGTTGTCCGCTGTCCCTTCGGGCGCGCCATGGCGACTGATTTCGATCACCGACAGATACGAGAATGCCCGGGTCGAACAGGAGGCCAGCAGAGTCTGATCCATCCGGCGCTCGAGTTCATGCAGCTGAGCCGGGTCGGGACGAAGATGGAGGATGAGCAGATCCGCCTTGTGGCCCATGACGCCATAGGTCACGCTGGCCCCGACGTCTGCGTCCTCCACCGCCTCCGCCTCGGCCAGCAGGTCTCCCGCTTCGGCAGCTGCCTTCTCCCGCTCGGAAGGCGAAAGGCGACTCCAGGCTGCCCGGTCGATCAGCCGGAGGTCATGAAGGGCGTACCAGCCCTCGAGTGTCTCGGGTGCGGTCATCCGGTCAAGGTCCTTTCCGTTCGATCTCTCTCTTCGGTTGCCTCGAGTACCGTGCGGACCATCGCCTCCACGTTCTCCACCGGTGTGGCGGGAAGGACTCCGTGGCCCAGGTTGAAGACGTGACCCGGCCGTCCTCCTGCCTGGGCCAGCACCCGGCGGGTGGCAGAAATCACCGTGGCGGGGTCGGTGAGTAGCAGGGCGGGGTCGAGGTTGCCCTGGAGGACGGCTCCCTCCCCGACCCGATCCCATATCTGGTCGAGGCCCAGACGCCAGTCGACGCCCAGGGCGGTCGCCCCCACCTCGGGCATCAGGTCGAGAAGATGCGACGCTGCGGGAACGAAGTAGATGGTGGGAGCAGACACCCCGGCCAGCGCCCAGCGGGCGGCGGGAACGGCCAGCTCCCGGAACTGGTCGGCTGAGAGCAGACCGGCCCAGGTGTCGAACAGCTGCACCACCTGGGCTCCGGCATCGACCTGAGCCTGGAGATGAGTGCCCACCGAGTCGGCCAGTAATGACAGGGCCGGGCGGGGATCGTCGCCGTGGAGGGCGCGCCGGAACTCCGGGAAATGCCGGGATCCCCCACCTTCCAGGAGGTAAGCCAGCAGGGTCACCGGTCCCCCGGCGAAGCCGATCACCGCCACATCGGGGTCGAGGGCGGCTCGCACCCGCTGGATGGTCTCACCTACGTAGGGGACTGGCTTCAATGGCTCCAAGGCACCAACCTGCTCGACTGTGAGGGGGTTCAGCTTGGGTCCGGGGGTGAATTCGATTGGAACCCCCATCGCCTCCAGCGGAGTCATGATGTCGGAGAAGACGATGGCAGCGTCGAACCGGAAACGACGTAGCGGCTGCAGGGTGATTTCCGCCGCCACGGCGGGCGAGGTCATGGCCTCGTGGAATGTGTGGTGGCTGCGTAACTCCCGGTACTCGGGCAGGTAGCGGCCGGCTTGACGCATCATCCACACGGGAGGCCGGTCGAGCGGCTGTCGGTTGAGGGCTGCCAGAAGCCTCATGACGACACCGCCTCCACGATCGACTCGGCCAGCAGGTCCAGCGCCTGGGTGAGCGTCCCGTCCAGATGCGCCTCCATCAGGAACCAGGTCTCGAAGGGCGATGGCGGCAACAGGACGCCGCGCCGTAGGGCGGCATGGAAGAAGCGAGCGAAGAGGTCATGGTCGAGCCGGGCGGCGTCGTCCCAGTTGTTGACCCGATCGGCACCCAGGAACAGGCCCACCATCCCACCTACTCGATTCACCACGCCCGGGATTCCGGCCGCGGCCAGGGCGGCACTCAGGCGGTCCGAGATCAGCTCACCCGCTCGGTCGAACCGCTGATAGAGCTCGGGGTGAGCCACCAGATAGCGCAGCGTGGCCAGGCCGGCGGCAGTGACGATGGGGTTTCCGGCCAGCGTCCCGGCCTGATAGACGGGGCCATCCGGGGAGATCATCCGCATCAGGTCGGCCCGGCCTCCGTAGGCGGCTGCGGGTGTTCCCCCGGCCACCACCTTGCCCAGGGCGGTCAGATCCGGTGTCACGCCATAGCGCTGCTGGGCACCTCCAGGTGCCACCCGGAAGCCGGTCATCACCTCGTCGAACACCAGCAAGGCTCCCACCCTGTCGCACAGCCGGCGAAGACCCTCGAGGAACCCCGCCTCGGGCGGGATGCATCCCATATTTCCCGCTACCGGCTCCACGACTACTGCCGCCACCTGTTCGTCAGACAGGAGTGCTTCCACCGATTCGAGATCATTGAAACGAGCCACTCGGGTGGCCGATGCAGTGGCTTCCGTGACACCCGGACTGGAGGGCTGCCCGAAGGTGGCCAGGCCCGATCCTGCCTTGACCAGAAACGAGTCACTGTGCCCGTGGTAACACCCCTCGAACTTGACCACGGCCTCCCTGCCCGTCGCCGCCCGGGCCAGGCGCAGAACAGACGCCATCGCCTCGGTGCCGGAGTTCACCATTCTCACCACCTCGACCGAAGGAATCAGATAGCAGATGAGCTCGGCCAGTTCGGCTTCTGCGGTCGTGGGCACTCCGAAAGAGGTGCCTTTGGCCACGGCATCCGACACCGCCGCCGCCACCTCTGGATGGGAGTGGCCCAGGATGAGGGCACCCCAGGAGGCGATGAAGTCGATCAGATCTTGGCCGTCGAGAGTCCGAATGCGAGCTCCCCGGCCCGAGACCGCGTAGACCGGAGAGCCCCCAACCGCGGCGAAGGTTCTCACCGGCGAGTTGACCCCTCCGGGCATGACCGCCCCGGCTCTACGGTGCCACTCCGCCGAGAGCGGCGTCTCGGTGTGAGCGGGGGCACTCATGACGTCTCCTCGATGAGGCGGGCGGCTTCCACCGCGAAGTAGGTGAGGATGACGTCGGCGCCCGCCCGGGTGATTCCCGTCAGTGACTCCAGGATGACCCGCTCTCGATCGACCCAGCCCGCGGCTGCGGCTGCCTCGATCATGGCCATCTCCCCCGAGACCTGATAGGCAACCACGGGCAGTTCGACCTCTGCGGCCACGGCCGCTACCACGTCTAGATAGGGCCCCGCCGGCTTCACCATCACCATGTCGGCACCCTCAGCGACGTCCAGCCGGACCTCGCGCATCGCTTCGCGGGCGTTGGCCGGGTCCATCTGGTGGGAACGCCGGTCACCAAAGGCGGGGGCTGAGCCGGCTGCGTCGCGAAACGGCCCGTAGTAGGAAGAGGCGTACTTGACCGCGTAGGAGCAGATAATGGCTTGCTGGTGACCGCTTTCGTCCAGGGCTTCCCGGATGGCTCCCACCCGACCATCCATCATGTCGGAAGGGGCAATGACCTCGGCTCCGGCCTCCGCGTAGGCGATGGCGGCGCGACTCAGGAGAGGCAGGGCGGCGTCGTTGTCGATGGTATCGCCCTTGAGCGGACCGCAATGGCCGTGCGACGTGTACTCGCACAGGCATACGTCGGCCCAGCGCACCAGACCGGGCGCCGACTCCGCCACGGCTTCGATGGCCCGGGGAACCGGACCATCCATGTCCCAGGCACCGGAGCCGACCTCGTCCTTTTCGTCGGGAACCCCAAAGAAGATGATGCCGCCCACCCCCACCGCCTCCGCCTCCTTGGCCAGTAGAGCGACCTGGTCGACCGAGAGCTGGGAATGGCCCGGCATCGACCGGATCGGCCTCCGCACCCCCTCCCCGGGCACCACGAACACGGGCAGGACGAATTGGACGGGATGAGGCCGGGTCTCGGCCACCACCCGTCTGATGGCGGCCCGGCCGCGGCAGGCGGCGCGGACGCACGATGGGAAAGGTCATACGTTCACCTCCAGGAACGATGCGATTGCTCGGGCCAGGGCAGAGTGCGAAGGCTCGGGGGCTATTACGTCGGGCGGACGATGGCGGGCCACGGCAGCGGCGGTGGTCTGGCCGATGGCGCCCACCACCGGGTACTCCAGCCCGCGGGTCAGCAGCCATCCGGTGACCGCAGACGGCGAGCCGAAGGCCACGGCCTCGACCGGGGCCGGCGCCGGGCCAATGGGCACCACCCGGTACACGACATGGTCCTCGAGGCCGCGTGCCCGGACCCGCAGACGCTCGATCAGGTCCGGGTCGGTCCCCTCTGCATGCAGAAGCACCAAGCCGTCCCCCTCCAGCCGCTCCCCTGCCAGGTCGATCAGGCGGGCCAATCCACCGGTGCCGGTGACCACCACCTGCCCGCCAGCGGCGACAGCCGCGGCCGCTGTGACGGCACCCACCGCCCCCACCTCGATTCCGGCCATCCCGCCCCGCGGCCAGAGCAGTTCGACGACCCGCGGCGAGGTGATCAGAACCAGCCGGGAGCGCGATGCGGCCACCCGGGCAGCCTCCAGGGCTTCTCGCCCACTCGGCTCCGGGTGTATCGAGGGCAACGGCACCGGCTCGAGACCGGCCTGGGAGTACTGGGGCGCCGCAGAGAGGAAGCGGTCGGTGGTGATAGCAACCCGGTTCATAAGCCCAGCTCCTTGCGGGCCAGAGACACAACATCGCCCGCATCGACGCCATGAACCGAGGCCCGTCGGGGCCCCTTCTCGTCAGCCACGAACACATCCATCCGGATCCGGCTTCCTTCCCGGGTGGCTAGCGCTCCCAGAGAGGATCGGCATCCGGCGCCGGTCCGCTCCATTAGCTCTCTCTCCGCAGCGATGAGGGGGCGCAGCTCGGGGTCGTCGAGAACGGTGGCGACCTCGGCCCCCCGGCTGCCGCGCCGCGCTTCCACCGCCAGTGCTCCCTGCCCCGGAGCCGGAGTCATCTCATCGGGACGGAAACGTCGGCCAATCACGTCGGCCTCTCCCAGCCGCTTCAGCCCAGCCTCGGCCAGCACTGCAGCGTCGAACTCGCCCGCCGCCACCTTGGCCAGCCGTGTCTCGACGTTGCCCCGGATGGGAGTCGGACGGAGGTCGGGCCGCAGGGCGGTGAGCTGGGCGGCGCGTCGCGGACTCCCGGTCCCCACCGTGGCCCCGCCGGGAAGCTCGTCGAGGCCGGCCCCGACCAGAACGTCGAGGGGTGAGACCCGCTCGGGAAAAACGGGTGAAACCAGATCCTGGGGCCCGGCGGCCGGCAGATCCTTGAGCGAATGCACAGCCAGGTCGGCCCGGTCATCCAGCACGGCGAGCTGAACGGAACGCACGAAGGCACCCAGCTCGGTCAGCGTGGTGATGGCGCTAATCCGATCCTGGTCCCCGGTCGTGTCCACTTCCACCAGCCTCACGGAGACCCCATCACAACGTTTGGTCACCAGAGCCGCCACCCGGCGAGCCTGAGCCAGAGCAAGGGCGGATCGGCGGGTGGCGATGCGGATCTCACTCATCGTCGATCCCGAACGCTTCCGCCATCAGATCGAGGTCAGCCTTGTCCAGCGGTGTGGCACCGACGTATGAGATGGGGGGGTGCAGCACCCGGCGAGCCACATTGTGGGCTACCTGACGCAGCACAGCCTCCGGGTCGGCGGACTCCCGGGCCCGGTGGGCAAAGCGCCTCACCTCTTCGTCCACCGCCTGCTCGGCCTGGGCGAGCAGTGCGCGGATGATCGAGCCGCCCCGCTCCGACGCCACCAAACGGTCCCAGGCGGCGCCGGCGCCCTCGGCGGCTGCCTCAGCGGCGGCAGGCTGTGGCAATTGAACGATCCCGGCAGCCAGATCGTCGATGCCCAGGTAACGAGGTACCCGGGCCGCGGTGGCCGGCCCAAAGGCAGGGGGCATGCCCAGGTCGACCAGCACCGAAGGAACGCCCAACCCGATGAGCGAATCGAAATTGGACTCTCCACCCGGCACTGTTGAAACCACCGCTGAAAACGCCTCCAGCTCTGCCGCCAGGGCGTCCCATGGACGTGTCTGACGGCTGACCACCACGCCCGACCTACGGGCAAAGACGGTGAGGTCGCTTCCTTCCAGCAACTCCGCCACCGAGCGAGCCATGGCGCCGTTCCCCAGCACGGCGATCGGCGATGCTCCACTCACGGCTCGGGCCGCGGCGGCAGACAGCGATTCCTGAGGGGGGGGTTTGAGACAGCGGCGGGCACCCCGAGCAACCCCGACAGCCGCCTCGAGGACGCTGGTGAGGGTCGAGCGAGGTGCAGCCTCGTCGAGGGTTCGCAGGGCCTGGCGGAATTGGGTCAGCACCTCGGGTTCGCCCACCGAGGGCGACTCGAGGCCCGCAGCCACCCGGCACAGGTAGTGGAAGGCGTCTTCGTCGGTCCGGGCTGCACTCGGTTTCGCGAGCGGCTCGGCGAGAAAGAGACCATCGAGTATGTCCTGAGTGAGCTCGTGACCGCCGGCCCAGGCCACCTCCACCCGCAGGCAGGTGCCGAGCACGAAGGTCGGTTGTGTGAGCTTCGACAAGTTGCGACCGACGTGGCGACTTATGACGGCCCGGCTTCCCGCGTCGACGTCTGGATAGGCATAGCTGAGAACCGTCAGCCGCGGCACGGCCGTGCCAGTCGGATGGTCATCCAATCGAAGGTAAAACAGGCTGGTGTCAACACCCAGTCGGCATCAAACTGACACAGCGTCGACAACCCGGGCCGAAGCGGCAGTGTCCCCGTTCTTTCGACGCTTACGAACGCATAGCGATGGTCCGTCCAAAGAAGCTGTAGACCGTTCCCCCGCGTCCAAAGAACGAACGCAAGCTCGGCTTCACCTCGGACCCGGCGGGGGATCCCCGGTTCTGACCCAACCGGGGCACCAGATCGAGGCGGGCGTCTCTCCAATGCACGAAACGGGGGGCGAGCGATTTTCTAACCGTTTCGCCAGATGCGGTTCAGAAAGTGACAGTAGGATGCTCCGCCAATTGCCTGGGCCAGTGAAGGGACCCACCCATGTGTGAGTTCGTATGTGACCGCATCATTCCTGGATGTATCCACAAGGAGCGAGGCGATACGCCCGAGGCCGTGATCGCGGCGCGAGGTTTCAGGGGGGTGTCATCCTCCCTTAAGAATCACAGTGGGCCCGGCAGGACTTGAACCTGCAACCAACGGATTATGAGTCCGCTGCTCTGACCGAATTGAGCTACGGGCCCCAGATTGTCAGGCACTGCAAGGGATTTCGACTCTTATCGTCTCCTGTCGATGCTTGCTTAACGGTGCCACAGCGGATAACCTTAACGGAACGCATGGCCCCTGCACAGACCATCTCCGACCTAGTCACGTCGTGGCGTCGAGCCTTAAGGGCCTCCAACCGCTCCGATCGAACGATCGACTCGTACATGCTCGCCGCCAACCAGCTCACAGAGTACCTCGACTCGAACGGCTTGCCTCTCAACGTTGCTGAGATCGAGTCCGACCACATCCGGCGATATTTGAGTCACGTACTTGACACCCGAGCCTCGGCCACTGCCCGTCAGCGGTACGCGTCCCTCAAACAGCTATTCAAGTGGCTATGGGAGGAGGGCGAGATTCCCTCCGATCCCATGATCCGGGTGAAACCACCGAAGGTGGTTGAGCAGCCAGTGCCGGTGCTGTCAGACGACGAGTTGCGCGCCCTGGTCAAGGCCTGTGAGGGCAAGCGCTTCGAGGACCGGAGAGACGATGCAATCGTCCGGCTCTTCATCGACACCGGGATGCGACTCGGCGAGTTGGCCGGGCTGACGTTGGAGACCATCGACCTCGACTTGGAGGTAGCGGTGGTCCTAGGCAAGGGTCGCCGGCTGCGGTCGGTCCCCTTCGGCAAGTCCACCACACGCGCCCTCGACCGGTATGTCCGTACCCGACGGCTGCACAAGGCCGCGGATCAACCCTGGCTGTGGCTCGGCTTGAAAGGGCGGCTCTCCGACTCTGGCATTGAGCAGATGATCGCCCGACGCGCCCGAGCCGGCGGACTAGACCGGGTTAACCCGCATCGCTTCCGTCACACCTTCGCCCACCGCTGGCTTGCCGCCGGCGGCGCAGAGGGCGACCTGCAACGCATCGCCGGGTGGAAGTCGGCTCAGATGCTCGCCCGGTACGGGGCATCTGCGGCCGACGAACGAGCCCGAGACGCACACCGACGTCTAGGACTCGCAGACCAGTTCTAGTCCCGGAACGCGACACCACGTCCCTGCTACAGAGGCTATCTCTCGAGGCCCCGTCCCCGGTCGCCGAAATCCCGCTCAGTTTGCGATGGGAGGTCGAGCTGCACTCCTCGATCCTGTGCCCACGAAACCACGACCTCGGCAAGCTTCGGGACATCCCGCTCGAGAGTGTTCCAGAGCGCTTCGTAGTCCACCCGGTGATACACATGATCGACGATGATCCGGTTGGCGATGACGTCATCCCATGGGATCTCCTCAGGCAAGTATTCGGGGACATGGTCTCGGAGCTTCGCGGCCGCGTCGCCGATCCTTCCGACCACGGCTTCACCAGCGAGTCGGAGCAGGCGGTCGGCGTCATAGGCGCCGCGGCCACGGGCGACCAGCTCACGAGCGGCATCTGCAGCATCGACGAGATCGGCGACGATCTTCTCAACGGGCCGCCCGCTCACAGAGTGATGGCTTCCTCCAGGACATCACGGTCGCGGGGCAGCAGAGCTCGGCTGCTGACGACGTCTACGTCCACACCCAGCATTGCCTTCAGCTCACGACGGAAGCCGGCAAGATCGAAGAGCGTGGCGTTCCTGGGTAGATCGACAAGAAAGTCAATGTCAGAAGCTGGACCAGAGTCCCCCCGTGCAACGGAGCCAAAAAGGCGAACGTTCGAGATCCCGTAACGGTGGGCCAAGGCCTCGATGTCATCTTTCCGCGTCTCGACTAGCGCCCTCAGTCGTGCGCCTTCGACGGGTTGGGGCCGAGGTGTCGCGGTCACACGACCAAGCCTACCCGGCCGACGGTCCATTCCTAGTCCCTCCCCTGACTTGTCAGAGCATCGCCGATGGATTGTCGGCTCCCGCGCTCACCCGACAAGACGTTTCGAGTTCCCGTGCGCCCGCGGACACTGCCTATCGGAACACAGTTGTCGCTCATCTCAGTCTCCAAGCCCTCTCGCCTTTTTTCCTGGCCTGAGCTGACTTCAGGGCGAGTCGAGTGAAATACGCCTTCTTGGCTTGCTCTGCACGACGTCTTCGCTCTGCACGCGAAAGAACCCGATCTGGATCCACCTGGTCTTCGAACCGTTCCATGAAGGCCCGTCGAGCCGGCTCTGTATGCTCGCGGGAATCGACCATGGCATGGAGAGTGTGAGCAGCTAGACGAGCCCTCATGGTCCGCTCTGCGGGCGTCAAGCCCATGCGCTGGCTCCCATCCTGTTCCGCGAGATGAGCACCTTTACAAGTTCCATAAGGGCGATAATCCCGTCTGACCCTGTCAGCACAATGTCAAATACCCTGTCACGTCGGAGTGGGAAAAATCTCACAGTCCGGTCAAAACAATCGGTTCTGACTGGCATTGGAGGGTTTTTGACAGGGTTACGAACACCCAGATAACAGGGTTCGCTGACGGCTAGATGTCGATAACAAGCTGTGGGCAAGTCACAGAGCTCGCTCCGACGCTCGCTTGGAGCTCGTGCTTTCGTCGGCCGGCGGATCTCGGTATCCCGTGCCTAAGGCCTCACACTCCGCCAACAGCCTGGCGAAGTTCGTCGGAACGCCCCAAGGCCGGGAGACGTTGCCCCTGATCGAGGAAACCGCCGTTCTGGAGTCTCTTGGCTGGACGGCCGGTCCTTCCTCGACATCGAGAACGCTATGGCTGATGATTCCTTCGGCATAGACCCGCGGGTCTCGCCTCCCGTTCGAGGGACCAATTCCGGCTCTCAGGCCCAGACAACGCGAGTTTGACATCGAGCTGAAAGGGTTGCGAATCACGATGCCCCTAGTCCCGAAAGCGAAGGAGGACTCCGATGTATACCCGCAGAAACCGCCACCCAAGTACACCCGAGGATGAGACCGGATGCTTCACCCATATCGCGTGCACAGCCCTGTCAAACACACACGCACATGCAACAAGTTGCGGCATGTCTACATGTAGACAGGGGAGAGGCTGATGGATCTTGATCGTGGCACGTTGGCGAGGATCGACCGGAGGCTGATGGCTGGACTTGATCAGGACGAGACGTTTCGGATGGTCAGGGTTCCGGTGACTGAGGCGCAGTGGTCGACGTGGAAGAGGTATTGCGATGCAGCCGGGATATCGATGGGCCGGGCCATCATGATGCTGATCGAGCGCGAGCTGGTGAGCAGTTTTGGTGAGTCCACCGGTGAAGGTCCTCCGGTGTTAGCGGAACGAGCCGAAGAGCAGCTTGCTGCTCGAGAGGCACAGCTCGCCACTCGTGAGCGTGCAGCCGAGGCTACTGAGGTGCGGCTGCGTGGGTGGAACGACCGACTGCGTCTCTGGCATGGGGAGCTCACGGCATTGGAGCAGCGGAGCGAGGTGGCTTCCAAACTGTTGGCTCGGCCAATCGAGGCTGCTTCGAAGGTCGGCCGCAACGAACGATGCCCGTGCGGGTCAGGTCTCAAGTACAAGCATTGTCACGGGCTGGCTGGCCGGCAACCGGGTAGCGCTTAATGCCGGTTAGCGCTCTGTCAACGCAGCCGAAGATCACCTTGGCGTACGCGTGTTATGGGCGGCGACGGCCCCGCCAGCGCGTTGGGATCGAAAAGAGGATCCACCCACTCGTGGCGGCACCCATTCATCGCCGCCGTCTCAGAGCCGGCATCTTTGCTGCGGAACGAGGGCAGGAGCGTGATCGTCAAACACGTGGTCAAACGCGGGTGGTGTTCCATGCCCTCATCTAAGGATTTCGACGAGCAGAGGTCGGAGTCACGACAGACAGGAGCGGCGGATGCCACTTTTCATGGACGTTCACAGCATCGAGGGAGGCGTGTCGGTGAGCGATGTCGCCGGGGCCCATCAGGCGGATCTCGCAAAGCAAGCTGCCCACGGTGTGGACTACTTGCGTTACTGGGTCGATGAGGAGGCGGGCAAGATTTTCTGCCTGGTGGACGCTCCCGATGCCGAAGCCGCGAACACGGTTCACCGAGAGGCCCACGGACTCGTTGCCGACGAGATCTACCCGGTCAGCGAGCACTCGTGACCTCCAGGACCTCGCTCGAATCTTTGACGGGCGCGGCGGAAGAGGAGTGGTTGGAGGGCTGGACATCAGGACCTACCGAGCCAGAGGGTCTCGGGCTGCCGAAGGGAGCAACCGCGCCCGACCTCGTCCTCGCCGATCACGATGGCGACGGTCGGTCGCTGTCGGGGTTCTGGGCGGATGGTCCGGCGCTGCTGATGTTTTGGCGCCATTTCGGATGTTCGTGTGGCGTCGACCGGGCGAAGCGACTCCTCGACGAATATCCGGCGTATCAGGACGCCGGCTTGGTGCCGGTGATCATCACCCAGGGCGAACCCGCCCGAGCCGCCGCTTACCGCGACCAACACGGCTTGCCTTGTCCGCTGTTGTCCGACCCCCACCATGTCGCGTACCGGTCCTATGGGGTCAGCCAATGGTCGGTCGAGCGAGTTCTTTTCGATGCTCCTCCCGAATTCTGGGCGCATACTCGGGAACTCGGAGCCGACCTTCAGGATCGGCGCCGTCAGGAAGCTCGGTTCCTTGTAGACGATCCGTGGCGCGCGACGGCGGAGTTCGTCGTCGGCTCGGATGGGCTGGTTCGCCTTTGTTACATGTATCAACATTGCGAGGACTTTCCCGATCCACGTGTGTTGACCACTGCCGCCCGTATCGGCTGATGAGGCCGTTGCTACCGTGATCGCATCCATCCCCACATGAGCCTCATGGTCCACCTTCTCGGTCGTCCCCGAATCCAGAGTTCGACCGGGGAGGTGTATCAGTTCCGGAGTCGTAAGAGTTGGGCGGTCCTGGCGCGTCTCATCCTGAGCGAACGGCCGCCGACGCGAGGGGAGCTAGCCACCTTGTTGTTCGCAGAAGCGGACGATCCGCTGCGCGCCCTCCGATGGGGCTTGTCGGAAATCAGACGAAGCCTCGGCGATGACGGGTCGATCGGGGGCGATCCTGTGGTGCTTCGGCTCCCGGCCGACTCGGCTGTGGACGTCGAGATCCTGACGAAGGGGTCATGGACCGAGGCCGTTGGTCTTCCTGGGCTGGGGGCGGGCCTCTTGGATGGCTGGGCAGTCCGGGGTGCGCCGGCGTTCGAATCCTGGTTGCTATCTAAACAGCGATATGTGGCGGCGGCGTCTGAAGCGATCCTCCACGAGGCCGCACTCGGATCCTTGGCTCAGAGGAATTTGGATCTCGCCTTGGGTTACGCCGTCCGGGCCGCGGTGATGAGTCCTCTAGACGAAAATCATCAAGCCTTGCTGATCCGGCTGTATCGACTCACCGGCGAAGACGCCGCCGCCGAGCAACAGTTCGCAGCGTGCACCGAGTTGTTCGACATGGAACTCGGGGTTGCACCGGGACCCGCAATCATGGCTGCGTTGCGTGAGACAGCGAAGCATGATGAGGCAGTCGCCGATGAACCGTCGATCGAGGCGATCATCGAGGCGGGCACTGCAGCGGTCGCCGCAGGTGTTGCCGAGGCTGGGGTCGAGTCGCTCCGGGATGCGGTGAGGCTGGCTGACAACGCCCGGGCTACGGATCTCCGGATCAAGTCGCGGCTGGTGTTGGCCGAGGCATTGATCCATTCACTCGGGGGGCTCGACGAAGAAGGATTGGCGAAGCTCTTCGAAGCTGACGAGATCGCCCTTGCCGATAACGATCGGACAGCAGTGGCACAGGCGCGCGCCGAACTTGGCTACGTGGACTTCCTCCGCGGCCGCTACGACCGCGCTGAGGTGTGGCTCACCGACGCCCTCGAACTAGCGCATGGATCACCTTCCACACTCGCCAAGGCCACGACGTATCTGGGTTCGGTCGAAAGCGATCGGGGGAACTACAGACGAGGGTCGGAACTCCTCGCTGAGGCAACCCGATTGTCTCGGTCTGCAGGTGACCTCCGACGGGAAGCCTTTGGGCTGTCGATGCTTGGCCGCATCAGTCTTCTCTTGAATGACTTGGACATCGCCGCCGACCATCTCGACGCCTCGATCCGGCTTGCCGAGACCGATCACTGGCTGGCGTTCATACCCTGGCCCCAGGCAATGCGCGGGTGTGTGCAGCTTGCCCGGGGTGACCCGGCCGGCGCTGCCGCGATCCTTCGCCAGGCTTTCGCTCGGGCTTGCCAGCTCGGCGATCCCTGCTGGGAGGGCATGGCAGCCTGCGGGTTGGCTCTTGTCGCCGAAGCGACTGGCGACACTGAGCGCGCCTTCGCGATGCTGGCCGACGCCCGCGTACGCTGCAATCGGCTCGCCGATCCGTACTTGTGGCTCGATGGCTACATCCTCGACGCGCAGTGCGACCTTGGTCGGCGACACGATCACCCGGACACCGAACTCTGGATTCACAGACTGCGAGAGCTCTCGTCCAGAACCGGGATGAAAGAGTTGACCTACCGTTCGCTCCTCCACGGGGCCTCAATGGGCAACGAGAGAGACCGCGCCGCTGCGGCTCTATTCACCCCGGAAATCGACAATCCGGCGCTGCCTCCCCTCTTCGGAACACAAGAAACCAGCGCTGGTGCTCATTGACATCAAAAGAGGGTTGACGCCGGGCATCAAGCCACAAGTCAGGCTATCTGATTTGTGGGCGCAGTCCCGTGGTCTCCGTAGAACGTTCGTGGCTCAGTGCGCGGGGGATGGGATCCCTGCCGAGGTAGTGCAGTGCTGGGCTGGGCATGGCTCGTTGCGGGTCACGATGGATATCTATCACGCTGTCCTGCCCTCGGTTGAGTCGTTCCCAAGGAGCAGCTGCCTTTAGAAGGCAGCGGTCGCCCGTTCGAGTCCGTCAACGCCCACGATCCGTTCCGACGTTACGAGAGGTCGTAAGGCGAGTCCAGGCCCCCGAATACACGAGAGAGATCGGCGAGACCAGGAGAATACCTTCCCGTGGTCTCCGGGAAATCGAAGAGTCAAATGACCGAGATATCCTTCCCGAGGGTGGCTCCTCAGAGCACCATCACAGCGGATAACACTGGTATTCCGGTGACCCGTGACCTGGGAAAACGACCCGTCGCACAGTGTTCCACCCCGAGCGTCTTATGAGTCCGCTGCTCTGACCGAATTGAGCTACGGGCCCGCAGAGACGATGAGGATAACGCCCTAAGGGCGGCGGAAGGGAGCCGGCACCCGGGCGACGAACACGTCACAGGGAACTTCATCGGTGACCGCCTCGGCGACCGAGCCCAGCAAGACCATCCGGGTAGCCCCGGCGCCCCGGCTGGCCACAGACACGAGGTCGGCTCCTCGACGACGAACCATCTCGTCGATGGTCTCCTGAGGTGGGCCGTCAACGACCAGGGGCCGCACCCTTCCCGGCCAGTTCTCCACGAAGGCCTCCATACGCATCCCAGCTTCCTGAAGCCGCTCAGTCCGGGAAGCCGAGATCTCCTCTTCGAATAGACCCGCCTCGCTCAACAGCGAGTCGAACCTGGCCGGCAGCGCGAACATGGCCGTGACGTCGGCTCCCGGGAAGCGACGCAGAGCCGCACCAACCGCCGACTTCGAGGCCTCCGAGAAGTCCACCGCTGCGACGATCTTGCGATATGGAACCCGGGGCTGTCGACGGACGATCAGGACATCATCGGAGGCCATTCGGGCCACGGCGGTTGCAACAGGGCCGGTCCGTCCGGCGTCCACCGACGAGCTCCCCACAACCGTCAGGTCGGCATGCTTGGAGCGCCTCACCAACTCCCAGCTCGCCGATCCCCTCACAACCTCCATCGAAACCGGCTGCTCGGAACGACCTCGGACCCACTCCTCGACCTCCTTGGCCACGCGATAACGGTGATCGTCTACCAGCCTGGTGAGGGAGTCGGGGATCATGGCGTCCTGAAGCGTCTCCAGAACATGGACCAGCTCGATCTCCGAGTCCCCGGCCTCTGCCACGATCCGTGCCCTGTCAACCACCCGCCTTCCCACGGGGGTCAGGTCGAAACCGGCGACCACGCGATCTATGACAAAGCCTCCACGGCGGGGTGAACTCTAGGCGAACTCGATGAACGAGGATCCATCAAGGTCGAGCCTTTCAAACGGGTCAGGGCCAGACAAAGCCTCCGACAGCCGCTCCAGGTAGGCGGCTCGGCCGATCACCTGAGCTCCCAACGAAGCGAGATGGTCGGTCTGCCACTGGACATCCAGCATCTTGGCCCCACCCTCGGACAGCACACTCACCAGATGGACCAGAGCCACCTTGGAGGCGTCGGCCACCCGGTAGAACATCGACTCGCCACAGAAGAGCCCACCGATCGCCACGCCGTACAGGCCACCGACCAGCTCGGCGTCGGAGTCCCACACCTCGAACGAATGCACCCAGCCCAATCGATGCAAGGCCAGGTACGCCTCCGCCATCTCTTCGGTGATCCAGGCCCCCGGACGGTCGGGATCGGCGCAACCGGCGATGACGTCCGAGGCGTCGGCATCGACCGACACCCGGAACTTGCGGCATGACCGGCTCAGGGAGCGGCTGATCTTCAGCCTGCTGAAAGGCAGAATCGCCCTATCCACGGGCGACCACCACCCCAGGACCCCATCCTCCAACGGCATGGGAAACAGACCCGAGCGGTAGGCGTCGAGGATCGTCCCCGGCTCGAGATTGCCGCCCACGCCGACCAGGTCGTCAGCAACCCACGTATCCGGGGATGGGAACCGGATCCGGCTGGTCGGAGGGTTTATGGGCGTCACCATCTGAACCTACTCTGATCCTATGGCGACCCACTCAGTCTTCAACCAACCGGAGCCTCTCGAGGACATCAACCTCTACACCGTCGATCCCGTATTGAAGCAGTGCGTCGAAATCGAGGGCGGGGGCGTACACGATCAGCTCCTTTCGGGGTACGGGCGGAACATCGGCTCGGCCCGAGCCTACAAGTGGGGAGAGGACGCCAACCGTTTCACGCCCCGGCTCCTGACCCACGACCCGGCCGGACACAGAATCGACCAGGTCGAGTTCCACCCGGCCTGGCATGCGCTGATGGAGCTGTCGGTGTCTCATCGAGTTCATTGCCTGCCGTGGATCACCCCGGAAGGAGGGTTCGTGGCCCGATCCGCCCAGATGATGATGATGGCGGGCGTGGAAGCCGGGCACGGATGCCCGATCTCGATGACGGCGTCGGTGGTACCGGCTCTGAGGCACGCTCCCCACCTGTCCAGAGAGTGGGAGCCGCGCCTCACGTCGAACCGCTACGACCCCCGGTTCCTGCCCGCCGAGCAGAAAGATGGGGCGCTGATGGGTATGGGCATGACCGAAAAGCAAGGGGGATCCGACGTTCGAGCGAACACCACCGTTGCCCGCCCGGCCGAATCGGGCTGGTATTCGATCACCGGGCACAAATGGTTCACATCGGCGCCCATGTGTGATGCCTTCCTCATCCTGGCCCAGGCGTCCGGCGGACTCACGTGCTTCTTCCTGCCTCGCCACAGCCCAGAAGGCTCCGTCAACTCCATCCACATCCAGCGACTCAAGGACAAGGTCGGGAACCGCTCCAATGCCTCGGCCGAGCTGGAATTCGATGATGCCCTGGCCTATCCGGTGGGCGAGGAGGGCCGCGGAGTCCGGACCATCATCGAGATGGTCAACGGCACCCGCCTGGACTGTGTGTCGGGAGCGACCGGGATCATGCGACAGGCGGTCATGCAGGCAGCGCACCACTGCTCGCAGCGGTCGGCCTTCGGCTCCCTTCTGATCGACAAGCCGGCCATGCAGATGGTCCTCGCCGACCTCGAGGTCGAGGTGGAAGCTGCCACCGTGTTGATGACACGGCTGGCCGGGGCCTTTGACCGCGCCACCGGGGACGAGACAGAAGGGCTCATCAAGAGGATCCTGACCCCGGTGGCAAAGTACTGGATCACCAAGAGATGCACGGCTGTGGTTCGTGAAGCCATGGAATGCTTGGGAGGCAACGGCTACGTGGAGGACTTCCCGCTGGGACGTCTGTACCGCGAGTCGCCCCTCAATGCCATCTGGGAAGGATCCGGCAATGTGATCGCCCTCGACGTGATCCGGGTCGCGACTAAGGAGCCGGCCGCCGTCGAGGCCCTGAGGGAGGAGCTCGAGTCCCAGCGCGGCCAGGACTCCATCTACGACGAGTTCGTGGATCAGACCTGGGAGCTGCTCTCTCATCCCACCGATCCCGAGGCGCAGGCCAGGCGCCTGACGGAGAGGCTGGCCCTGGCCGCCCAGGCGGCCCTGCTCATGGATCGGGGAGACGAATACGTGGCCACCGCCTTCATTTCTGCCCGGCTGGGGGGAGATCAGGGGGGCCTGTTCGGCACCCAGGCGGTGACGAAGGCGATTCCTGGGCTGGCGCAGAGAGCGCTGCCGGCCGCATGAGCGAGCGTTTCGACGTCGCCGTCATCGGCGGCGGGATCGCCGGCGTGTCTGCGGCATACGAGATAGCGTCGGCGGCCAGCGTGGTTCTGATCGAGGCGGAGCAGAACCTGGCCCACCACAGCACCGGTCGCTCGGCCGCTCTCTTCTTCGAGAATTACGGGGCCGAGGCCATAAGACCTCTGACCCTGGCCAGCCGAGGCTTCTTCGAGCATCCCCCGAACGGGCTGACCGAGGTGCCCCTGATGGCCCCAAGAGGAGCGATGTGGGTCGCTCGGCCCGACCAGGCCGAAAGTCTCCACCAGATCGCCGCGGAAGGGCGCCGCACGGGCGGCGACCCGACCCCTCTCACGCCATCGGAAGCACGCCAGCGGGTCCCGGTCCTGGTCGAGGACCGACTGGCCGGAGCCCTGTGGGAGCCCGACCCCATGGACCTCGACGTCGCCGCCATCCATCAGGCCTACGTACGCGGCCTACGGGCCCGTGGCGGGACGATCACTACGGCCGCACCCGTTTCGGCCCTGGAACGAACTGGATCCGTCTGGTCGATCAGGGCCGGTGACATGGGGTTGGTGGCAGCCACCGTGGTGAATGCGGCCGGAGCCTGGGGTGACGACGTCGCCACTCTGGCCGGGATCGAACCCGTGGGCCTGACCCCGATGCGCCGAACCGCGTTCATGGTGGCCGGAAACGCGGACTGGTCGGCCTGGCCCATGGTCGTGAACGCCGAGCACGACTTCTACTTCAAGCCTGATGGGCCTCAGCTGCTGTGTTCACCCGCCGACGAAACTCCTTCCCCGCCTTGTGATGCCCGCCCCGAGATGACCGACGTCGCGCTCGCCATCGAGAGGATCAATCAGGCCACCACACTCGGGATTCGCTCGGTCCGCTCCCAGTGGGCCGGGTTGCGCACCTTTGCCCCTGATCGCGCCATGGTCATCGGCCCCGAGCCGGCCTCGGGTGGATTCTTCTGGCTGGTCGGTCAAGGGGGAACCGGGATCCAGACGGCACCCGCCGCCGCAGCGTTGGTGGCGACCCAGGTCAGAGGAGAGCCGCTCCCTCCCGAACTCGAAGCACACGGCACTGACCCCACGCGGCTCGGTCCCGCTAGGTTGCGGGCATCCGCGCCCTGATCTGCTCCAGCCTCGACGGTATCGACGCTCTCTCGCTGGGAGATCTCCCCGACCCCGAACTGGTCGATGGAAGCGCTCGAGTCGAGATCGAGGCCGCAGGCGTCAACTTCCCGGACCTGTTGGTCATCCAGGGCCTGTATCAGGACCAGCCCGGGCTTCCGTTCGCTCCCGGCATGGAAGTCTCGGGCACCGTGACCGAGGTAGCCGACGGCGTGGACTGGCCGTCCCCCGGCGAGCGGGTCTTCGGATTCATCCGCAATGGCGGGTATGCAGAGCAGACGGTGGCCGGAGTCGATGCGCTTTATCCGCTGCCAGAAGAGATGAGCTTCGCGGTGGGCGCCGCCCTCCCCATCGCATACGGGACCGGCCACCACGCCCTGGTCGACCGGGCTCGATTACAGCCCGGAGAGAGTCTGCTCGTGCTGGGAGCGGCCGGCGGCGTGGGAATGGCGGCCGTGCAATTGGGTGTCACCCTCGGCGCCGAGGTCATCGCTGCGGTTTCGTCGGCCGAGAAGGAGGAAGCGGTGAGCGCCTCCGGCGCCACCACCGTGATTCGATACGACCAGGTTCCTCTGCGTGATGCGCTCAAGGAGGTCGCACCCCGGGGCGTGGACGTCGTCTTCGACCCGGTCGGCGGTGACGTCACCGAGCAAGCCTTCCGCTCGCTGGCCTGGAGAGGCAGGCACCTGGTGATCGGGTTCGCCGCCGGAGAAATCCCGTCGCTTCCCGTCAACCTTGCCCTGTTGAAGGGCGCCTCGCTGGTGGGCGTCTTCTGGGGCCGTTTCGCCGCCACCGAGCCGGAAGCAAACCGTCAGAACTTCCGCACCCTCTCCGACTGGGTCGTGGAAGGGCGAATCGACCCTGTCGTGTCGGAGACCTTCCCTCTGGAGCGAGCCACCGAGGCCCTGAAGCGGATCGGCGCGCGGGGAGCGATCGGCAAGCTGGTCATCGAGCCCTGAAATGGCCGGGGCTGTGCCCGTCAGCGACCCCGCCGCCTGCCACGGGACGATCGGCGCCTGCCTGCCCGGCGCGACAGGCCTGCCGCCGTCTTGCGGCGCAGCGCGACTTCTTCGGGCTGAAAAGCACTCAGATCGGCCAACCGAGGGTCATTCGAGTACATCTTCGTGATTTCGGTGTTCAGCCCGGCAATGGCCTGGAGACGTTCCACCTCGAGGATCTGATCCCACTCGACGAGGGTCACAACCAGGCCTTCCTCTCCCGCCCGGGCCGTGCGCCCGGATCGATGGACGAAGGTCTTGTAATCATCGGGTGGGTCGTAATGGATCACCACGTCGACATCGTCGATGTGCAAGCCGCGCGCTGCGACATTCGTCGCCACGAGGGCCTGCACTTTGCCATCGGCGAAGCGGTCCAGACTCTTCTCCCGCACCTGCTGACGCAGGTCGCCATGGGTCTTGGCCACGTGGACCCCCTCCGCCCGGAGGTCCCGCGCCACCTTGTCGGCGCCACGCTTGGTGCGGACGAACACCAGAGAACGCTTGGCACTGCCGATGATCGCGGCCGCCACCTTGATCTTGTCCATGTGATGGACGGCGAGAAAGCGGTGCTCGACCGTATCCACCATGTCGCCGCTTTCCTTGTCGACGCTGTGGACCGCCGGGTCGGTCATGTACCGACGAACCAGCACGCCCACCTGACCGTCGAGCGTGGCCGAGAAGAGCATGGTCTGATGCCCGGACGGAATGGCCGCCATCACGTCGTAGACCTGGGGAAGGAACCCCATGTCGGCCATCTGGTCCGCCTCGTCGATGACCACGCTCGCCACCTTGCTCAGGTGGAGCACGCCCCTCCTGAGCAGGTCGAGGAGGCGACCTGGCGTCGCCACGACCAGATCCGAGCCTCTCTTGACGGCCTGGATCTGTTGACCCATGGGCACACCGCCGTAGACCGCCACGATCCGGAGACTCCGCATCGCAGCAGGCGCCTGAAGTGCGGCACATACCTGAGCTGCCAGCTCCCGGGTGGGAACGAGCACCAGGGCCCGCGGCGCGTCCAGGCGGGGCGTGTCGAGACGAACCAGCAGCGGGAGCCCGAAGGCGTAAGTCTTGCCGGATCCGGTCTCTGCCTTCCCACACACGTCCCTGCCGGCCAAGCCGTCGGGGATGGAAAGCACCTGGATCGGTGTTGGCCGCTCGATGCCTTCGGCAGCCAGTACCCCGATCATGTCGGCCGGCAAACCCAGGGCATCGAAAGAAGCGGCCGGGCCGGACGCGTCCGTTTCTGTCGTGCCCTCTCCGGCGATCACCTCGCCGGGAAGGCGCTCACCGATAACGGCGATCGCCTCCTCGCCGGGGCCCACTGGAGCGGGGGCGAGCCTCGTTCACGGTCAGGCGTCGACCGTCTATGTCCTTTCCGTTCAACTCCTCGATGGCGCGACGTGCGTCATCGTCGGCCATCTCGACGAAACCAAACCCACGGGACCGACCCGTGTCACGGTCGGTTATGACGGCCGCCGACTGCACGGCGCCGTAGGGACTGAACAGGGACTCGAGTTCTCCCGAGTCGTAGCGAAAGGGCAGATTGCCCACGTAGATGTTGATGCGTTCTCCTCAATCGATTCTTGGCGCTCACGGCGCCCGGATCGGGTGGACCGGCAATACGACAATCAGTCGAAGCCGGGCAACAGCCCGTGCCTTCACCTCTTGTGTCGGCGACATTTAGGTTAGCCGGGGACACCGACGACCCGATAACATTATGACCGCCGCCATCCAACTGGCCGGCTGTCGCCCTTTCGAGGAACAAGTGACCATCTCCGCTCGCGCCGACATCAACACTCAGACCGAACGCAGACGAACGTTCGCCATCATCTCTCACCCCGACGCGGGCAAGACGACCCTGACCGAGAAGCTCCTGCTCTATTCCGGCGCCATCGAAGAGGCCGGGGCGGTCAAGGCACGGGCGGGCCGACAGCGCGATGTGACCTCTGACTGGATGGAGCTGGAGAGACAGCGCGGCATCTCGATCACCTCGACGGTTCTCCAGTTCGAGTACCGCGATCATGTCATCAACCTGCTGGACACACCCGGGCACCGAGACTTCTCAGAGGACACCTACCGAGTCCTGTCGGCGGTCGATGCGGCGGTCATCGTGCTCGATGCCGCCAAGGGCATCGAGGCCCAGACACTCAAGCTGTTCCAGGTCGCCCGCAGCCGCCAGATCCCCCTCCTCACCTTCGTCAACAAGTGCGACCGGCCGTCACTCGGCGGTCTCGAGTTGATCGACGACGTCGAACGGCGACTGGGTATCACGGCCACGCCCGTTACGTGGCCGGTGGGGATGGGGAGCGAGCTGGTCGGGATCGTCGACCGGCGCGACGGTCGGGTATGGCGATACGAACGGACGTCCCACGGGGCCGCCCGGAGTAGCGAAACAGACTCTCCGGCCCACGACCTCGACCGGCTCGGCAAGGCGGCTTCGGGAGCCAAGTCCGAGCTGGAGCTACTGGAGGCGATCGGCGCCGACCACGATCAGAAGCGCTTCCTGGCCGGCGAGACGACCCCGATGTTCTTCGGCTCCGCCCTGTGGAACTTCGGCGTCAGGCTCCTGTTGGATGCGCTGGTCGATATCGCTCCCCCTCCCACCCCGCTGACGGACCGCGAGGAAGAGCCCCACCCCGTAACCGAGCCATTCTCCGGCTTCGTGTTCAAGGTGCAGGCCAACCTCGACCCCCGCCATCGAGACCGCATCGCCTACGTCCGGATCGCATCGGGCGAGTTCGAGCGGGGCATGACCCTGACCAACGTGCGCACCCAACGTTCCTTCTCGACCAAATACGCCCATCAGGTGTTCGGGCGTGACCGCGACACCGTAGATGTAGCTTTTCCCGGCGATGTGGTCGGCCTGGTCAACGCAGGCGACCTCAACATCGGTGACACCGTCACCACAGGTCCCCTGTTTCGCTATCCGCCGATTCCCACCTTCGCCCCCGAGCATTTCCGGGTGGGGCGCAACATGGACACCAGCCGCTACAAGCAGTTCAGACGAGGGGTGACCCAGCTGGACGAGGAAGGGGTGATCCAGGTGCTCAAGCACCCCGACCGCGGCGAGCAGGAGCCGATCCTGGCTGCGGTAGGGCCCATGCAGTACGACGTGGCCCGCTACCGGCTGGAAAACGAGTTCGGGGCCCGGATCGAGCTGACGCCCACTCCCTACGTCCTGGCCCGACGCACAGACCGAGAGGGCGCCGATCGGCTGCGGGGACGGAGAAACACCGAGGTGGTGAGCCGACCCGATGGAACCCTGCTGGCCCTGTTCACCAGCGCCTATCACCTCGAGGCCGCACAACGGGACCTGAAGGGCATCACCCTCGATCCCATCGTGGTCACCTGATCCCGGCCGGGCCCTTCCCGCCCGAATTGCGTTCTCCCCTTCAAAACGGTCCCTGCAGGGTCCCGTTTTGCTGATAAAAACGGTTCTCCTGACTGATCCGTGGGTTCATGCGGTTCGTCCGGGGAGGTCGGGTTGGTGTCCTCCGAGGTGGAGCAGTGCGAGGGCGATGAGGGCGTGGGCTGATTTGAATCCGTAGGCGAGGCGGGTGAGGAGCCGGATTTTGGTGTTGGTGGACTCGACCAGGGCGTTGGAGAGGCCCCATTCGAGGGAAGCGTCGATGGCTTGTCGGTGTCTTCGGATACGTCGTCCGACTTCGACGAACTCGGGGATGCGGGACCGTTGCGCCCACCCCAGCCACCGGTCGAGGGCTTGTTTCCCGTCGTCGCCGCCGACAGCGAACACCGCCCGGAGGCCTTCTTTGAGCAGGTAGGCCCGATACAGACGGGGATCGGTTTCGGCGATCCAGGCGAGTTTGGCTTCCTGGTTGGTGGTGAGGTCTTCGGGGTTCTTCCACAGCACGAACCGGGCCCTCTTCAGTTTGAGGGCGTCGCCTTGGGCCCGTTTCCCTACCCGTCGGCCCCTGGCTTCGTTCCAGGCTCGTCGACGTACCGCATCCAGGGCTTGGGTGGCCCAGTAGGGTCGGACCGGAGCGCCCTGTCAGTCTTTCGGCTGGTGGGTTTCCCCGGTCCGCCCTCCGAACCGGACGTGCACGTTCCCGCGCATCCGGCTCTCCCCGAGTCTCAGGTGTCTGTTTGCCAGGGTGTGGGGATGTTCCCTCGGTAGCGGTAGCGGGTGACCGTCACCGCGGCCGGATCGAACAGTTCCACTACCCCGTCGTGGGGCCACACTCGGCCAGTGCCGAGCAGGTAGCGTCTTCGTAGCTTCTTCCAGCCGGTGCGGCGGTGTTTGCGGCGGAGCCATTTGACGACCCGCCACCACGTGAAGTGGCGGAGGTAGCCGAAGGTCTGCTTGGACACGCCGTGGCGGAAGTAGTTCGTCCACCCGCGCAGGACAGCGTTGAGCTGCCGCAGCAGGTGCCCGAGGTCTTGGTTCGTTCCCTGGTTGGTGATCGTCCTCACTTTCCGTTTGATGGAAGCCAGCGCCTCCTTCGACGGGTAGGTGTAGACGTAGTGTTTGTTGGTTCCTTCCTTTCGGTCCCGCCGGATGCGGAACCCCAGGAACGTGAACCCCTCGTCGATGTGGGCGACACCCGTCTTGGCCTCTGCCAGGGCAAGGCCCATCGGGGCCAGCACCGCTGCTGCCTCCGAAAGGAGGCTCTCGGCGTGGGTGCGGGTTCCTGCCACCAACAGTACGAAGTCGTCGGCGTATCGAACGAGCCGATACGTCGCTTCGCCGTGCTGGCGGCGACGTTCCCGCTCCCAGCGGGTGGCCATCGTTACAGCCCAAGCCTCAGCGAAATGGTCGTCGAGGACTGACAGGGCCACGTTGGCCAACAGCGGCGACAGGATGCCGCCTTGAGGGGTGCCCGAGTTGGTGTCCCTGACGACCTGATCCTCAGAGAGGATCCCGGCTTTCAAGAACGCCTTCACGAGCCCCAGCACCCGTTTGTCTCCGACCCGTTTCCGCACCCGCTCCATCAGGGCCGAGTGGGATATGTTGTCGAAGCACGCCTCGATGTCCGCTTCCGCCACCCACTCATACGAGTTGGAGGCGAACATGTGGATCTCGGCGATGGCGTCATGGGGTCGCCGACCAGGGCGGAAACCGTACGAACACGGCTTGAAATCCGCCTCGAATATCGGCTCCAGCACCAATTTGAGGGACGCTTGCACCACTCGGTCGCGAGTAGCGGGAATACCCAACCGGCGCAGCTTGCCACCGATCTTGGGGATCATCCGTTCACGGACCGGGAGCGGCTCGAACCTGCGGGCCTTCAAATCGGCTCGCAACGCGTCCAAGAACACTTCCGTGCCGCGGGACTGTTCGATGTATCGGGCGGTCTCGCCGTCCACACCGCCAGTCCGCGCGCCCCGGTTGGTTCTGACCCGGTTCCACCCAACCAAGAGGAAAGCCGGGTCAGCGACGAGGTTGTAGAGGTCATCGAACCGACGCTCTGCGTCGGCGGTCGACCACTGATGCAGCTTGGTCTGAATCTCCAGTACCCGGGTCTTTGCTTCATCGAGCGAAGACCACGACGCGCCCGTATTCACCGGCGACCTCCCGGCATTCCAGCTCCAACGCTGCTGACTCGCTGGGTCCCTTCGCCATGTACGCAACTTTCCTGCGCTCGGACTACTACGGACCCTCCGCCCCGCCCCGGGATCATCAGCCGACGATGAGCCTTCCCGCCGCCGACCTGGCCGGTCGGAGGTGAGGGGAATCCCGGAACGGTTCCCACGTTCACTATGCATCCGTTGACAGGGTCGGTGCCCAACTTTTCCCCTGACAGCCTGTCCATGGCTACGCCGCAGGCCTTCACCCTGGCCTCCCCACCGGCGTGAATCACCGGCTTCGGAGTTGCGTTCCCATCAACAAGGTCGGCATCGTGCTGTCGTCCCAGCCCATATCCGCCAGATTTGAGCTGGTTCCATCCTTGAGGGGGTTTCACTGCTGGTTCACTCCTCGTTGCACCTTTCTGTCTCGCTTGCCGGACCCGGACCGTCTGGCGATACCAGCCCGTCCCGGCTTTGTCGGGGCTGCTTCCCGCCCTTCCCTGCATCTCCAGGGTCAGACTGCCCCCAGCTTCTTATGATCTGCTGCGACAGACCACAGGTGGGTCCTTACACCCCACCGGATAACACAGCGCCTCGTGGCGCACTTTGATCACATGGAACGGGTCGGCGGAACGGACCGCCTGAGGGGCGCACTCGGCGACCACGTCGATGATCCAGTCCGCCTCATCGGAGGTGACATGGGTCAAAAGAGCGCTCCTCTCGGGGCCTAACGCCTCGAAGAACGACCGCACGGTGCCGTGGTCCCGGCCCGGCGCAGCCCAGACCAGCCGGCCCGTGTCGTGGTCGACCACCACGATCAGATACTTGTATCGCTTCTTATAGGAGATCTCGTCGATGCCGATCCGCCGCAACCCCTCCAGGCGGTCCACCCGGGAGTCAATGTCGGCGGTGACCCGGGTGATGATCGCCCCCACCGTCCGCCACGCCACCCGCATCAGCTCGGTCACCGTCGTTTTGGAAGTGCGTGTGACCAGCCACGCCACCGTGTCATCGAACGCGTAAGTGTGGCCAGCGCCGTGACGGGCCCACGGCACCGCAGCCACCCTCACCCCACACCGGTCGCATTCCACCCGAGGAGCGTCTCCTTCCAACCACACCCGCACAGTCCCCACATCCAACCCTCGCCAGCGGCGCCGACCCTCCCCCTGGTCATACCCCCGAGCCGGCTCCCCACACCGGCCACACCGACGCCGGCGGGCCTTGCGAGGACGCACATGCGCCACCACCTCATCCGCCGCCGAGTCATACCCCACCCACTCGATCACCGTGCCCGTTCCCACCCCCAGCACCCGCCTCCATAAACTGACCACAGCCGCTTCCTCCTACCGATCGACGGTTGAACAGCCAGAAACGTAGGAGAGAAGCGGCCTTCCCCCCGGTATCTACCCCTCAACCACCCACGGAAGAGTCAGAAGAGCCATAAAAACGCGATCGGGCTAGAGGAATTCCGTCCTTGGCAAAGACCAGCTGGGGAAACTGGTTCTGGTGCATCGGGTGGGTCTGAAGGCCCTCGTTGTAGTAGTGGTAAACGAGCCAGGGTCCGAGGTCCCGGGGGTACCGGGCCATTGGCCCCTGTCCCCTCAAGCGACGGAGGACGACGATGCAGCAAGGAGGTAATCAGATGGACATCTCAGAGCTCGTACTGGGGCCACCCATCGGATGCGCCACGGACACGCCGGTGACCGAGGTGGCCAGACTGATGGTCGACGAGGGCGTCGGCTCCCTGGCAGTGATGGACGGAACCCACCTGCTCGGCATCGTGACCGATCGCGACATCGTCGTAGCTTGCTGCGACGGCGACGTCAGCGACCTCGAGGCCAGCGACATCATGACCCCCGAGCCCGACACGATCGACTCCACGACGGATCTGGAGAGCGCCACCGACTGGCTCAACGCCACCGGATACCGCCACCTGCCCGTCACCGAGGACGGAAGGCTGATCGGCATCATCAGCATCAAAGACCTCCTGTGGGCCGCAACCGGCCGGTGAGCCGTTGTTCGTCGACTACTCCGTGGAGGTTCCCCTTCCCGAACAGCGGGTGATCGAGCTCCTCGTGACGCACGGGGCCGAAATGCAGGGCATGGGCACCGCCGCCTATCGACGCGGGGAGGAGCTGCATAGCAAGGTCGGGCCGGGCGGCCCGATCGCCAAGAAGGTCGTCGTGGCTCTGGGCCGGCCCGTCATGTACCGGAGAGGGGCGGTGGTCCCGATCCGATGGCGGGCCGCAGGAGCCGAGGCACTTTTCCCGCGCCTGGAGGGTGAGCTCGCCGTGGAGCGAAGTGACGACGAAACCTCGATCCTCCACCTACAGGCCAACTACAAGCCGCCACTGGGCTCGATCGGCTCGCTGATGGATCGCCTGATCCTCACCCGCGTCGCCCGCGCCACCGTCACCGATTGGGTGGATCGAATAGCCGACTGGACCAAGTTTGCTGCCGTCTCACCCGATGGGCAGAACTACCTCGACAACGGTGCCGACTCCGACCACCGAGCGGACTGAAACCTCCCCGCGCAGACGTTCTGCCCGGCTCTCCAGGTTGTCGAGCCCCAGGCCTCGCACGACATCGTCGGGCACGAATCCCTTTCCCTGGTCCACAACCGACAGCACAAGCCGGTCGGAGAGGAGCTCGACGCTGACATCGACCACTCCCGTCCCCGAGTGACGCAAAGCGTTGGAAACCGCCTCGCCCACCAGGGGCATCACCTCGGCTGCGAGCTTGGGGTCCAGTTCCAGGTCGGGCGGGTCCACCGAGACGAACACCGCCACCTCGTAGGCCTTGGCCAGCTGGGACGTGTGCCCCCGCAGAGCCTCCTCGAACCGTGACTTGCTCCCCCGCCTTCCCAGGCCCGAGATGACCCGCCGCAACGACTCGATGGCGGTATCGATCCGGTCCACCGCCCAGTTGAGCGAGTCGGTCAAGGTTTCGTCCTCGACGGTGGCGGCAAGACCCTGAAGTTCGAGCCCCGTGGCGAACAGATCCTGAATGATCGAGTCGTGCAGGTCGCGCCCGATTCTCTCCCGGTCCTCGACCACGGCCACCCGCGCCAGCCGGGTGCGAAGACGGACGGTCTCTATGGCGGCGCCGGCAATGGCCGCCAGCGCCCCCACTACCGTCTCGTCCTCCTGGCTGAATCCTCCGGGCTTCTCGGTCAGGTACAGGTTCCCGAACACCTGCTCCGAGGTCGCCACCGGCACACCCAGGAACTTCTCCATCGGAGGATGGTTGGGGGGAAAACCGACCGAGTCGGGGTGCTGTGAGATTTTCGTGAGGCGTATCACCGAGCCATCCCGAATCAGAGTCCCCAACACCCCCCGCCCCTCCGGAAGATGGCCGATCTTCTCCACCGTCTCGTCGTCGATTCCGCGATGGACGAACTCAACCAGTGTCCCGTGCTCTCCGATGACACCCAGCGCCCCGAAGCGAGCTCCCGTCGTGGTCATGGCGGTCTCCACCAACAGCCCCAACAATGTCTCCAACTGTGGGGCACCCACAACCGTTGTCGCCGCCTCTGTGAGCGCCTTGAAGCGTTCGATCGGGATCCGAGTGCTCATCAGGAGACGCAGGCTACCGGCGCCGCGCCGGGTTCGTTACGCTGGCGTTTCCATGGCGATTCGAATTCTGTTGGTCGACGATCACGAGATAGTTCGGCGGGGCCTGACGGCCATGCTCGGCTCCCAGTCGGACATCGAGGTCGTGGGCGAGGCCGCATCGGCTGAAGAAGCAGTGCGGCGCGTCGGCCTAGACAGCCCCGAAGTGGTGGTCATGGATGTGCGGATGCCCGACCGATCCGGGATCGAAGCCTGCCGGGAGATCTTGGACGCATTTCCCGACGTCAAAGTCCTGATGCTCACCTCCTACGCCGACGAGGAGGCGTTGATGGCCTCGATCATGGCGGGCGCCTCGGGCTACGTGCTGAAGCGGATCAACGGCACCGACCTGCTGAACGACATCCGCCGCGTCGCGGCCGGTGAGTCCCTGCTCGACCAGGCGATGGTGGAGAGGCTCTTCGACCGACTCCGTCACGGCTCGAAGGAAGACCCCAAACTCGCCGAACTCACCGACCAGGAGCGTGTCATCGTGGGCCACATCGCCCAGGGCATGACCAATCGTCAGATCGCCGAGGAGATGTTCCTGGCCGAGAAGACGGTCAAGAACTACGTTTCCACCATCCTCGCCAAGATGGGAATGAGCAACCGGAGCGAGGCCGCAGCCTACGTAGCCCGCCTCAAGGGTGAACAGGACGCCGACCCCGAGGAGTGGTAGTCCCTGCCCCCCACCGGCCGGCGGGCGGTAATGTCGGTCCCATGAACGAACTCTCGCCGGAGCGTTGCGAGACGCTGCTCAGCCGGGGAATGGTGGGTCACATGGGGGTGGTATCAGAAGGAGATCCGTATGTGTCGCCTATCTCCTATGTGGTGCTCGAGGGTGCGGTGTGCCTCCGCACCGGCCGGGGACGCCGGATCGACGCCCTGAAGGCAAGCCCCAAGGTGTGCATCGAGGTGAGCGAAGTCGACAACAACACCGGCTCGTGGGAATCGGTGATCGCCTGGGGCGAGGCCGAGATAGTCGAGGATGACGGCCAGGCCAGAGTCGTCATCGCCGCCATCCTCGAGAAATACCGTTCGGTTCTGGGATCTCCCCTGTCACCCGGAACCGTGTTCCCCGAACCGGGCGTGGTGGTGCGGGTCCCCCTCGAAGGCATATCCGGTCGAGAGTCGGGCAGCTTTTTCAGCGCCCGCACCCGGCCGGGCAGACTCTGAGGGTCCCCTCACTACACGGGCCAGCGACGGCGGCGCTCCTACGATGAAACCCATGACAGACGATCACCATGGCTGACGCGCACTACCACGGGGAGGCTCGCTCAGGGGCCCGCCATCGGCACCGCCTGGCATGGGTCCTGGCGATGGTCGTGACGTTCATGGTCGCCGAGGTCATCGGCGGCGTGCTCACCGGCTCCCTGGCGCTGCTGTCTGACGCCGGGCACATGGCGACAGACGCTCTGGGTTTGGCCATGTCGCTGGCGGCCATCGTGGCCGCCACCCGTTCCGACCGCTCGACGCAGCGCACCTTCGGCCTGTACAGGCTGGAGATCCTGGCCGCCCTCGCCAACGCCGCCTTGCTGTTCGGCGTCGCCGGCTATGTCGTCTACGAGGCCGCGGTCCGGATCTCAAACCCGCCGGAAATCCTCTCGGGGGCGATGCTGGCCGTTGCCCTGGCAGGTCTGGGAGTCAACGTGTTGGCCTGGTGGCTACTGCGACCCGGAGCGGGTGAGTCGATCAACGTCGAAGGCGCGTATCTCGAGGTGCTGGCCGACCTGCTGGGCTCGGTGGGAGTGATCGTTGCTGCCGTGGTGGTCTGGACGAGCGGTTGGCTGTATGCCGATCCCATCATCGGCGCCGCCATCGGGTTGTTCATACTCCCCCGTGCTTGGCGCCTGGGACGGCGAGCGATCAGGGTCCTGGTCCAGGCAGCTCCCGAAAACCTCGACGTGGATCAGCTGCGCCGCTCACTCGCCTCTATCAACGGAGTCGAGGACGTTCACGACCTGCACGTGTGGACGCTCACGTCGGAGATGAATGTGGCATCGGTCCACCTGATGACCCCCGAACAGGTCGATCCCCATCCGGTTCTCGATGAGGCCCGCCGATTGCTGGAAGTCGACTTCGGGATAGCCCACGCCACTCTCCAGGTGGAACCCGACACCCATCGCGGCTGCGCCGAATTGGCCTGGTGACTCGAGCCGCCATGGTCGACTTCCGATGGCTCCGGGTCATGATCGAGGGTTCCATCGGGCGAATGGAGCTCAACCGACCGGACAGGCTCAACGCACTGTCACTGGAGATGCTGGCCGAGCTGGCGGCAGCGGCACGTTGGTTCGATCATCAGAGCGAAGTGAAGGTGGTGCAGATCACGGCGGCGGGCCCCTCCTTCACTGGAGGCTTCGACCTCGCCGAGTTGACGAATCCCAATCCACAGATACCGATGCGCGACGTCGGCGACATGGGCCGGGCGGCCTCCGAGGCAATCTCCAACATGAGAGCCGTCACAGTGGTCGGCGTGCAGGGATACTGCGTGGGAGGAGGTGTGGTGCTCGTTGCGTCGTGCGACTTGCGACTGGCAGCCGACACGGCTCTCTTCTCCATACCCGAGGTGGACCTGGGAATCCCACTGGCATGGGCAGGCGTTCCGCGGCTGGTCCGGGAGATAGGCCCCGCCCTGACCAAGGAACTGGTGCTCACGTGCCGGACCTTCGATGCGGCCGAGGCCGCATCGATCCACTTCGTCAACCGGGTGGTCCCCGAGGGCCAGTTGCGCGCCGAGGTCGAGAGCCTCGTCGCCGAGTTGGCCACCAAGTCCACGCTGACTCTGTCCGCCACGAAGGTCCACGTCAATGCCGTGTCCGAGGAGATCGCCTCGACGGCGTCCGGACGACGTGACGGGGACATGCTCGCCGCCGCACTGATCGACCCCGAGAGCTCGGCCGCACGCGAAGCGTATCTGCGAGAGCACCGGTCCCGGCACCGGCCTTAGGGCCCGCCGACTCCGGGTCGACAAGCCGCGCCGCCGTGTCCCTGGGCGATGCGACGAACGGATGGGCAACAAGACCGGACCAACGAAAGGTTGTTGCTACCGTCACGATCATCGTGACGGTCAGGCAGGCCCATCAGGTCGTCAGCCGTCCCGGCCGGGGGCGACTTCCCGAAGAGGGCCGTTTGGCGAAACTGCGGCCGGCGAATCGAGGACGGTGCCATTGAGCGGTCCGGGGGCGAATCCGACAACCATGACTCACACCGGGGAACCAGTTCCAGAACGGCCGCGCGACGTCGCCCGGCGCATGGTGCGTGACGGAACCCCGGTGATGGCTCTGGGCTCGCTGGTGGCGGGCGTGGCCGCCTATGCATTCCAGGTTCTCGGAGGCAGGGCACTGGGTGACGACGGGTTCGCCCCGGTGGCGGCCCTCCTCTCGGTGCATTCCCTGATCCTGGCGGTTCTGCTCACTCCGGTCGAGCTCCTCACCGTCCGGCGCCTGACCCTCACCCGGGGAGGGTCTCCCACGGCCCAGGATCGGCGGTCGATCGGCGTGACGGTGGGTGCGTCCGTGGCGATCATGGTCATCTTCATCGCCTCCACCCTCGACCACTACTTCGAGGGAACCAGCCTCTACATCCTGATCGGGGCTGTCGTCGTCCTCGTCCATGCCCTCTTCGCTCTGGGACGGGGATCTCTGGCCGGGCACGGGCGCTATCTCTCCTATGGAGTGGTTTCGGCCGGGGCCGCCATCCTGCGAGTGGCTCTTGCCGCTGTGTGGCTGCGGTGGTCCAACACCGACGTGACCCTGGCCTGGGCAGTGGCACTCCCTCCGCTGATCGTGCTGGCCTGGCAGCCGTTTCGACGCCAACCAGCCGTCGATCGGGCCGCCCGCCGGGCGGGCGCCGGCGCCCTCATGGCCGGCTTCGTCCTGGCCGGAGCGATCTCACAGGCCTTCGTCCTGGTGGGACCTCTCCTCGCCGGCGCCCTGGAGAGGGACCCACAGCAGGTAGCCCGGGTGGTGAGCATCGTCTTCGTGACCTTCTCTCTGGCTCGTGCTCCCCTGTTGCTCGCCCAGAACCTGGCCGCCCGGCTATTGGCCGGCTTGACCCGCCTGGTGGCTCAGGGCAGCCACGGTGAGCTCAGGGCATGGTCGATTCGCCTCGGCGTGGCGGGCCTGGTGGCTGCGCCCCTGGCCTATGTCGGCGGGACCTGGCTCGGCCCCCCCGTCATATCCGCCCTGTTCGGGCCCTCGTTCCGACCCTCTGCCCTGGCGGTCGGGCTGGCGGCCGCGGGCTGCACAGTGGCGGCCGTCTCGGTCTTCCTCGACCAGGTTCTGGTGGCCCTGGGAGCGACAGGCAAGCTGGCCCTGGCCTGGGCCATAGCATTGGCCGTGGCGGGCACCGCCCTTTGGGTCCTGGGGGGAGACGCCCAGGTCCGCGTAGCGGCGGCGGTGCTGATCGGAGAGCTGGCGGCCCTGCTGGCGGTGTTGATCCTGGGAACGGTCGCCATGCCCGAGAGCCCCGACTCGGGATACGACCTCGTGAAACGGCTCATGGACCTGATCGGGGGCGGCGTGCTCCTGGCGATCACCCTTCCCCTGCAGGTCGTCCTGGCGACGGCGGTGAAGCTGGACAGCGGCGGTCCGGTGCTGTTCCGCCAGCCACGAGTGGGCAAGAACGATCGTGAGTTCACGATGCTCAAATTCCGGACGATGGAGACCGGCGCCGACGAGGAACCGCTGTATCAGCACCTGGCCAGGGTCGCCAGCGCCGGCTACGTCCACCCCGACTCACACACCGAAGGCCCGCATTTGTGGATCGACGACGATCCACACGTGACCCGCACGGGTCGCTTCCTGCGCCGCACCTCGCTGGATGAACTGCCCAACTTGTGGAACGTGGTGATGGGCCACATGTCGCTGGTTGGTCCCCGCCCCCTGGTCCCGGCCGAGGTGGAGCTGCTCGGGCCCGAGGCGCGCGCCCGCCACAGGGTCAAGCCTGGAGTTACGGGCCTGGCCCAGGTCAGGGGGGGCTCCGCTCTCACCTTCGGGGAGCGGGCCTACTGGGATCTGCGCTACGTCGAGGAGCGATCGCTGGGCCTCGATCTCGAGATTCTCTTCAAGACTCCCCTGGTGGCAGTGCGTCGGGAGCCCTGACAGGCCCGACCGGAGGCACTCAGGGAGCTTCGGTGGTTGCCGAGCCTCCGGCGGTGGGAACCGTGGTGGGCGTAGTCGCGACAGTCGTGACAGTCGTGGTAGGAGTAGCAGGGTCGTCCCCGAATCCACATGCGTCGCCCGCCTGGGTCAATCCGAATTCGGCCCGGGCCGCCGCCGGGTCAGAGATGGCCAACGCCACCGCCTGTTGGATCTTGTCCACGTCGGGGACCGGGAAGCCGGGTCCGACCCGACCACTGATCCAGTCGGGCGGGTCGAAACCCACCGCCAGCGCACCCGTAGCATCGACCTTTCCGGCCAGCTTGATCAGGTCGGGAAGGGCACTCAGGGGGATGTCCGTGGTGACGTTGGCCTGAATCGTGTCCAGAAGGGCGGGGAGGCCACGAACCAGAGAGGGCACGTCGGCTTCCGCCGCCAACGCCGAGAGGAAGCAACGCTGGCGACCCATCCGGTCGTAGTCGGTGGAGTCGTGACGGCTACGCACGTAGGCGAGGCCCGTCGACCCGTCGAAGTGCTGCACGCCCGCATCGATGTGCAGCGTGGTCATGGTGCCGTCCTCGACCGGATACGCGTCGTCGTTGATATCCCTGGGGACGTACATGGTGACACCGCCCAGCGCGTCGACGATATCGACGAATGCATTCAGGTCGACCAGCACGTAGTAGTCGATGTCGACCCCTGCCATTCCCTCGATCACCTGCTCCAGCGCTGCAGCACCCGGGTTGGAGCCCGGGAATCGGTCGGGATGGTCGAAGCCGTACGGATAGACCTCGTTCAGGATTCCCTGGTAGCCGACAAAGCGACTCCCGTCGGCGAAGGTGACATGGGTGAGGTTGCGCGGGAACCCGAATAGCGCCACGTCGCCATTCTCGAGCCCAATGGATGCCAGGATCATCGTATCGGTGCGGATACCCGTCCGGCCCGGGCCCGCGTCTCCACCCAGCAGCAGGACGTTGAGCCTCTCGTCGCCCTGCCAGGGAACCGTGGAGGTCGTGGTGGGCATGGTGGTCGTGGTGGCGTCGGATGATGAAGCCCCGCCGGACCCACCCGTAGAGTTCGAGGCGGAAGTCGTGGTAGACGTGCCGGCGGCCACCGGACCTCCGTCGTCGGCAAACACGTTGGTCAGGAACGTATAGGTGCGCACCTGCACCCAACCGAGAGCAAGATGGGGGATCGCCACCAGCAGCACGATGACGGTCCCCAGCACCAATGCGCTGCTGCGCTGGCGCGTCCGACCGGCGTCCCACACGGCCAATAGACGAAAGAGGGCCACGACCACGTTGGCGATGATCAAGGCGATCAGCACCGTGGGATCGACGAGCCAGCCCGCGATGCGAGTCGGACCGGCCGTTAGCCCGGCCAGCAACAGGACTGTTATGGCCGCCGCACCGATCAGGAAAGGCAAGGCGCGCCGGGGACGGCCCTGGGCATACTGACCCCAACCAGGGAACAGTGCGGAGAGTATGGCCGCCCGTTCCGGGGAAGTCTTCGGCGGCCGTCGCCGCCGGCCACGAGAGGTGCTCATAACGCACAGACGCTACTGGAGACAGGGCTGGTTCCCGTGTAACGGCACTACGGAAACTTCAGGCCGAAAGCCTCGACCTGAGGCCGGGTGGTGCGACATATGATGGGTGGAGAAGTTCGACGCCACGGTCCGGCACGCCTGAGAGCGCGACTGTGAGTGAAGCAATGCTCGGGGGCCGGATCGTGCCGGAGCAGATACGGGAGGTCACAAGGTGGCAGGTGAGTTCTTTACAGAGGTGGCGGAGCCGATCGGATTTAGGAGTGACGACGATCTCTCCTTCCGGGTGTATCAGCCCGACCGCATGGTGCTGGGCAAGCGCATGGAGGACCACCTCCGCATGGCGGTGTGTTACTGGCACTCGTTCAACTGGCCCGGCAATGACGTGTTCGGTGTGGGCACCTTCGATCGCCCCTGGCTTCAAGCGACCGACGATCCGCTGGGAGCGGCTCATGTGAAGATGGACGCGGCCTTCGAGTTCTTTCACAAACTTGGCATCCCTTTCTTCTGTTTTCACGACGCCGACATCGCCCCCCAGGGCGACACCTTCAGCGAGTCGGCCCGCAACCTGGAGACGATGGTCGATTACGCCGAGAAGAAGATGAACGAAACGGGCGTGCGTCTGTTGTGGGGCACCGCCAACCTGTTCGGACACCCGCGGTACGCCGCCGGGGCGGCCACCAATCCGGATCCCGAAGTGTTCGCCTACGCGGCCGCCCAGGTGAAGCACGCCCTCGAGGCCACGAACCACCTGGGGGGGTCGAATTACGTCTTGTGGGGCGGTCGCGAGGGCTATGAGACCCTGCTCAACACCGACCTCGAGCACGAGGGTGAGCAGCTGGCCCGATTCCTCACCATGGTGGCCGAGCACAAACATCAGATCGGATTCGAAGGGACGCTCCTCATCGAGCCGAAACCTGCCGAGCCCACCAAGCACCAGTACGACCACGACACCCAGACCGTCCACGGTTTCTTGGAGCGGTTCGATCTGGCCGATGAGTATCGGGTCAACATCGAGGCCAACCACGCCACGTTGGCCGGGCACAGCTTCCACCACGAGGTTGCCTACGCCGTTGCCCACGGAGTCTTCGGCTCGGTAGACGCCAATCGAGGCGACTACCAGAACGGATGGGACACGGATCAGTTCCCCAACTCGGTGGACGAATTGACGCTGGCTCTGTACGAGATCTTGCGGGGCGGAGGATTCACCACGGGCGGCTTCAACTTCGATGCCAAGCTGCGACGTCAGTCGATCAGCCGCACGGACCTGTTCCACGGCCATGTCGGTGGCATGGACACGCTGGCCCGCGCCCTTCTGGCCACCGCCGACTTGATCGAGTCCGAGGCCCTGTCCCGCCCGCTGGCAGAACGCTACGCCGGATGGTCGGCCGAGCTGGGTCAGGGCATCATGAGCGGATCAGAAGACCTGGAATCCCTGGAGAAGAAGGTCAGCTCGGGCGAAATCGACCCTCAACCCGTCTCGGGCCGCCAGGAAATGCTGGAGAACCGGGTCAACCGGGCCATCTGGTCCTCGGATCGCTGAATGAGCGAGGCGCCCGGCGCCGGACCCGGACTCGAGGAGCGTCGGCTGGAGATGGGACGGTACTTCGTCAGCGTCGCGACCGGCTTCGGTCCCAGGATCGTCGAGTTCGGGATGGACGGGGCACCTCCCCTTTTCGCCCGCTTGTCCGACGACGTCGTGCTGGAGCATCCCGCGGGGACCTACCGGTTCCGGGGGGGTCATCGGCTGTGGGCCGCCCCCGAGATTCCCGCCGTCTCCTACGCCCCGGACGATCGGGCCTGTCGACTCGACGGCGGCCCCGACCAGGCCAGAGTCACCGGTCCGATCGACCAGGCCGGCCTGGTGAAGACCATCGACCTGCAGGCCACGAACGGCCGCCTGGTGGTCGACCACACCCTCTCCATGCCTGAGGACCGTGGGCTCGAGGCGGCGGCATGGGCAATCACCCAGCTCAAGCTGGGTGGCGTGGCGCTGCTTCCCATTCATTCGAGTGCACCCGACGATCCGCGGGCCAGCGCCAGCATCGTCCTGTGGCCCTACACGGATCTGACCGACGCCCGCCTCGGATGGGAAGGCCGGGGCGTCACCGTGAGGGCCGAGCCTGGCCGGCCGTTCAAGATAGGGGTGGGGCCGAACCCGGGAAAGATCGGCTACCTGGCAGACGGCTATCTCTTCGTGAAGGAGATAGCTGCGGGTTCGGTGACCGATCAGCCCGACAGGGGGGCTGTGGCGGAGGTGTACGTCAACGAGGCTTTCGTCGAGCTGGAAAGTCTTGGTCCGCTGGTCCCGGTCGGTGGCGAGCGAACCGCACGCCACCGCGAGGTGTGGACGCTTCAGGCGTGCCACGACCTGAATCGGGCCTGGGAAGTCCTCCTGGGAGCGGTCCAGGGATGAGCCTCGTCCTCGGAATCGACGTATCCACCACCGCCACCAAGGCCATCCTGATCGACCACCACGGCCGCGTGCGAGCTTCGTCGTCTGCCGGGTATCCCTATTCGACCCCCCGATCCCTGTGGACCGAGCAAGACCCCTCGCTGTGGTGGGAGGCGGCCGTCTCCACCATCCACCGTGTTCTGGCCGAGGCCGGCGTGGACGCCGACGGGAGGGCCGGACAGGTGGAGGGAGTGGGCCTGACCGGCCAGATGCACGGATCCGTTCTGCTGGACGGGTCGGACCGGGTCGTGCGCCCGGCCATTCTGTGGAACGATCAGCGCACCGGCCCGGAGTGTGACGAGATCCGGCGTCGGGTCGGACGGGAACGGCTCATCGCCACGACCGGGAACGACGCCCTGACCGGCTTCACCGCCCCCAAGCTGCTCTGGGTGAGGAACCACGAGCCCGACAACTGGTCGAAGGTGCGGCACATCCTCCTGCCCAAGGACTTCCTGCGCCTCCGCCTCACGGGCGGGCACGCGATCGACGTTGCCGGGGGATCCGGGACCATCCTCTTCGACCTGGCCTCCAGAACCTGGTCTCCGGAGATCCTTGCCGTCCTTGACATCGACCCCGGCCTCCTTCCACCGACGTTCGAGGGCCCCGAGGTGACGGGACGCCTGTCGGCCGAGGCGGCGCGGGCAACCGGGCTGGAGGAGGGGACGCCCGTGATGGCAGGGGGCGGAGACCAGTCGGCCAACGCAGTCGGGGTAGGAGCCGTGGCCCCCGGCATCGTGGCGCTATCCCTGGGGACCTCGGGTGTCGTCTTCGCCACCACCGAGAGACCGGTCGTCGAGGCCGAGGGACGTGTGCACGCCTTCTGTCACGCCGTGCCCGGCCGATGGCACATGATGGGAGTGATGCTCTCCGCCGCGGGCAGCCTCCGCTGGCTGCGAGACGCGCTGGCCCCCAGCGCCTCCTTCGATGAGTTGGTGGAAGGCGCGGCCGAAGTGGCGCCCGGATGCGACGGCCTTCTGTTCCTTCCGTACCTGACCGGCGAGCGCACGCCTCACCCTGATCCCCTGGCCCGGGGTGCCTTCGTCGGCCTCACCGTCCGCCACGACCTGCGTCATCTCACCCGGGCGGTATTGGAAGGTGTCGCCTTCGGCCTGCGAGATGGGCTGGATCTGATGGTGAGGGCCGGCCTGGCCTCCCCGGTTCAGATTCGCGCCTCAGGAGGGGGCATCAGGAGCTCTTTGTGGCGCCAGATCCTGGCCGACGTGCTTCAGGCGGAGATCGTTACCGTTCCCACCCAGGAGGGCGCAGCCTACGGCGCCGCATTGCTGGCCGCCACCGGAGCAGGATGGTTCCCGTCGGTGGAGACGGCCACCGAGGCAGTGGTCGAGACCACTCCCGTTGCTCAGCCGTCAGAGCTCGTGGACCTCTATGTCCGTGCCCACGACAGATACGACGGGCTCTATCCGGTCCTCTCCCCCACCTTCGACGCCCTCGCCTCCGAGGAGCCGTCCTGATCGGCTCGATCAGCCCCAGGAGGGCTCGCTGACGGGCCGCATCGCCAGCTCGAGGATGCGGTGGCCCCGGGGGCGGGTGAGAGCGAACACGACCGCCTCCGCCACATCCTCAGGCTCCATCATCCCCTTCAGCTCCGGCATGTCGGGAGTGCGGCCCCTCCCCATGGCGAAATCCGTGGCGACCCCGCCCGGTGCGATGTTCGTGCAACGCACACCCTTCTCCCGCAACTCATGGTCTAGAGCCCGCGTGAGGCCGATCTGGGCAAACTTCGAGGCGCTGTAAACGGCCTCGTAGGGAAGTCCTCGCCGTCCAGCCTCGCTGGCGATCGTGACCAGGTCGGCCTCCCCGGACTCGATCAGGTGAGGAAGAGCCGCTCTGATCGAAAAGAGAGCTCCCTTGACGTTGACGTCGATCATCTCCTCCATCTGCGCCGATGGCAGATCGAGGAACGGGCCGTAGGCACCAACCCCGGCGTTGACCACCAGGATGTCCAGTCCACCAAATCGCTCCACTGCCTCGTCGACGAGGTCCGTCAAGGCATCCGGGTCCCGCACATCGGCGGGCCGGGCCAAGGCATCGTCGATCCCGGCATCGTCGCCGCTTCGCGAGGCAAGTGCCAGCTTCACACCTCTGTCGTGGAGGGAATGGGCCACGGCGGCCCCGATACCACGGCTCGCTCCCGTTACCAGTGCTACTTTTCCATCGAGTTCGGTCATGTTCTCCTCCTTCACCGACCGGACCACATGAGTCAACGATCACAGGCCCATCGTCGTGGACCCGGGGTCATAGCCCAATCTCGTCGGATCGGTTTGCGTACCGGCTTTTTCGTGGTGCCGGCCCCACTACGCAAGCCCATGTCAGCGGTGTAGGTCGGCCAGGTCGGACTCGGTGACCTCGCCGGGCCGCTTGCCGGCGATGATCATGGCCAGGACCTCGTCCATGGTCACATCACTCTTGTTGACGGTCCCGACCAGCTTGCCCTGGAGCATCACGCTGATCCGATCGGCCAGATCGAACACGTCGTGGATGTCGTGGCTGATGAGGATGATCCCGATCCCCTCTTGCTTGAGCTGGCGGATCAGGGCACGCACCTGCTCGGTCTCGGCCGGCCCCAACGCCGCGGTGGGCTCGTCCATGATCAGGATGCGGGCATTGAAGTAGACGGCCCGGGCTATGGCCACGGACTGACGTTGGCCACCGGACAGCGATTGGACGGGGGACTTGAAGTTCTCGAACTTGGGATTGAGTCGCGCCATCACCGTGCGGGCCTCGTTCTCCATGGCCGAGTCGTTCAGGTTGCCCATTCGGGTGGTCAGTTCCCGACCCAGGAACATGTTGCCGGGGGCGTCGATGTTGTCGGCCAGGGCAAGAGTCTGGTAGATGGTCTCAATACCGAGGTTCTTGGCCGTGATCGGCGAATCGATGTTGACCTGCCGGCCGTCGATGTAGATCTGGCCCGAATCGGGTTTCTGTGCCCCAGACAGCGTCTTGATCAGGGTCGACTTGCCGGCGCCGTTACCACCCACCAGGGCGTGGATCTCACCCGGGTACAAGCTGAAGGGCATGTCGTCGACGGCATGGACACCACCGAAACTGACCTTCATGTGCCTCATATCCACCAGCGGCGGTTGATCCGTCACAGTTGGCGCTTCAGTCATGTCTTCCTCTCACTCCCTACCTCTTCGCAGATAGATCGTATTGACGGCTACGGCGATGACCAGGACGACGCCGATCACGACCTGCTGGAGCGGTGCGTCCACACCCATCAGCACCATGCCCGATTGCAACGACTGGATGACCAATGCGCCCAGAACCGCCCCGGAGATCTTGCCCACCCCTCCCAGCAGCGACGTGCCGCCGATGACCGCTGCCGCGATGACGTACAACTCATACAGGGTTCCGAGACCGCTGGTGGCGGCGTTGAGGCGGGCGATCTGAACGGCGGATGCCACCGCCACCATGATGCCCATCACCATGAAGGTCCTGACGATGGTCCAGCCGGTCTTGATGCCTCCCAGCTGAGCCGCTTCGGGATTGCCCCCGATGGCGAACACGTATCGCCCGAAGCGACGACGGGTGGCGATGTAGGTCATGACCAGCGCCATGCCGATGGTGATGAGGACCGGGCTGGCCAGGCCGAGAGGGATGTCCAACCCGCCCTCCGGCCAGGTCATGCCATGAGCCTCTGCGTACCGACGGGCGATGTTGATCGGCATGTAGTAGCGATTCAGGAACCAGACGCCGATCAGCACCACTCCGACGCCGACCACGCCCAGGAGTCCCTCAGCCCACAGCGGACGCAACCGGAATCCGTAGCTCTGCCTCGTCTTACGGCGGCTATAGAGCAGATAGACGATCCCTACTGCGGCGACGCCTCCCACGATCCAGCTCCAGGTGCCACCGATGGCCCCCCGGGCACCGCCTCCCAGCACCTGGAACGTCCTGTCCATGGGGGCGATGGTCTGCCCGCTGGCCAGCGCCCATGCGGCACCCCGCCAGACGAGGTATCCGCCCAGGGTGACGATGAATGAGGGGACCTCGACGTAGGCGACGATGACCCCCTGCAGCCCCCCGACCAGAGCTCCGAGGAGGACTCCCGCCACCAGAGTGATCACCCAGGTGAACGGATTATCGAACCCCACCAGATTGGGTAGCCACTGCGCCTGCATGAGGGCCATGAACATGCCCAGGAAGCCGAGCATCGAACCCACGGAGAGGTCGATGTTGCGGGAGACGATGACCAGCACCATCCCTGTGGCCATGATGGCGAAGGTGGCGAACTGGACCGACAGGTTCCACAGGTTGCGAGGGGTGAGGAATGATCCCCCCGACATGATCTGGAACCCGATCCAGATAACGACCAGGGCGACGATCATGCCCATCATCCGGGTATCGATCTCGAGCGCACGCAGGAAGCCGCTCAGGCCGCTGCGGCCGTGCGGCTCGGTCTCAGTCGGCTTCTCGAGGACCCTCTCTTCGGCAACACTCATGCATGCCTCCGGTCGGTCAGAGTACACGTCGCGCCCTCCCCGGGGAGGGCGCGACGTGTGTATGCCGTCGAACTGCTCATCGGCGCAGTTCTATAGCGCTTCTTCGATCACCCGCAGACGTCGACCGTTCCGGCCGAAACACCCTGACACACCTGGTCCTGGGTGATCCACCCGGAGTCGATGACCACGTTGAGGTTGTCCTGGGTGACGGGAATCGGAGTGAGGATGATGGAGTACACATCCACTCCGCCCGGGGTGGTGAACGTCTGGGCGGTGTCTCCGGCGGCCGGAGCTGAATCACCTAGGTCAGAAGGCGCCTTCACATCCGCCAGAGCGGTTCCCTGAACCAGCTGAACGGCGATGTTGCCGGCCGCCTCACCGAGAGCGTAGGCGTTCTTCCACACCGACACGGTCTGGGTGCCGAGCGCCACCCGGTTGAGGGCGGCAGCGTCACCGTCCTGGCCCGAGACAGGAACCTGGCCTGCCAGGCCCTGTTGCTCGAGAGCGGCGACAACGCCACTGGCCATGCCGTCGTTCTCGGACAGGACCGCATCGACGTTGTTGTCGTTCTCGGTCAGGAACTGCTCCATCTCGGTCTGCGCCTTGGCCGGGTCCCAGTTGTCGGTGTAGGTCTCACCCACGATGTTGATGTCACCCGAGGACACCGCATCGCCGATCACGTCTTCGTATCCCGAACGCAGGAAGTCCGAGTTGGCGTCGGCCTGGTTGCCCTTGATGATCACATAGTTGCCGGTCGGCACCTTCGCGAAGATGGCCCGGGCCTCCATGCGACCCACCTCGACGTTGTCGAAGGTGAGGTAGAAGGCGCCCGAGTCTTCGATCAGGCGGTCATAGGCAATGACCGGAATGCCCTGGCTGAGGGCGTCGGCCACGGCAGGCTTGATGGCGGTGCCGTCCTGGGCGAGGATGATCAGGGCATCCGCCCCCTGGGTGATCAGGTTGGCAACGTCGTTGAGCTGCTTGTCGGCAGACGATCCGGCATCGCTGGAGATGTACTTGACTCCCGCCGCCTCGAGTGCCTTCTTGATCGCCGGCTCGTCGGCTTTGGCCCACCGCTCCTCGTTGTAATTGTTCCAGGACACGCCGACGGTGAGTCCCTCGGCGCCGCCCGAAGTGGTGACAGTGGTTCCTCCCCCACCGGCAGTAGTGCTGGTGGTCTCGGTCCCGCCGCCTCCGCACGCTGCGAGCACCAAGGCGATGACGCCCACCAGTGCCCATGGTCGCATAGTTTTACGCAATCGTTCCTCCTCCGACTGGCTCGTCCCCTGTGGGTAGAGCTTGCTTTTCAACGGTCCAAGGGAGACGGGGGTTCGCCCGCCGCCTCGATTGTCGTCACAGCGCCGCCGCGCAATTGCGCGAAGCGCCGATCCCGACGATGCCACGGAGCATACACTTCATATGTTGGCATTCGCAACGAATCGGGCGTCCACCTCTGCATCGCAAAAACGCGTTCTCTCCATATACCGGCGCACCCAATCCAGATATATAGTGGCGTCCCCAACAAAAGGCTCGGGACAACTTGGACCGCACGGGAAAGAGCGAAACGCGCAACCGCGGGCGGGGCGTGGCCAGCGAAGAGCTGCGCCGGCACAATCTGTCCACCATCCTGGAGCGCCTCCATCTGGGTGGTTCCTCCTCCCGATCGGAGTTGACCAGCACCACCGGGTTGAATCGTTCGACGGTGGCCGACCTGGTGTCTGAGCTGGCAATGCTGGGCTTGGTCGCGGAGGGTCCCGGAGTGGCGACCCCAGGACCCGGACGAAGGTCGCCGCTGGTGAGCGTCCGGCCCGAGGGTGCTGCTGTGCTGGCCATCGAGCTGAGCGTGGACTCGTTCGCCGTGGCCACGGTGGGGCTGGGTGGTCATGTATACAACGAGCTGCGGGTGGCCCGCCCCCGGGGACGCTTCTCGCCTGAGGAGACCACCCAGGACGTGGCCAAGCTGGCCCAACCGCTTCTAGCCGCCTTGCCTCCTGGACACACCCTCGTCCGGGTCGCGGCGGCCGTGGTAGGCATCACTCGCCGATCCGACGGCTTCGTCCATCTGGCCCCAAACCTGGGCTGGCATGACGTGCCTCTGGGGGAAATGCTGGCGCGAGAGCTCGGACTGGACGACTCGGTGAGCGTGGCCAACGAGGCCGACCTGGGAGCGCTGGCCGAGTATCGGAGGGGAGCGGGCCGCGGAGTGGGACATCTCATCTACCTGTCGGGCGAGGCGGGCATCGGGGCCGGCCTCATCTGCGACCACAAGCCCATGCTTGGCTTGATTGGCTACGCGGGTGAGGTCGGCCACATGCTGGTGGACCCGAACGGCCACAAGTGCCGATGCGGGCACGTGGGCTGCTGGGAAACGGAAGCAGGTGAAGGAGCTCTGGCGCGCAAGGCCGGCATCAAGACGTCGCCGGGGGCGCCCGGAGTCGTCGATCTGGTCTTGGCCCGTGCGGCCTCCGGTGACCAGCGTACCCGGACCGCTCTGTCCGATATCGGCCGCTGGCTCGGCATCGGCATAGGCAACCTCATCAACCTCGCCAATCCCGAACTGGTCGTACTGGGCGGGCTTTACCAGCGGCTGTTCGAGTATCTCGACGAGCCCATGGCGACCGGGGTCGCGATGAGTGCCCTCGACGCTCCGCTAGCGGGAACGCGGATCGTGTCCAGCGACCTGGGAATCGACGCACCTTTGATGGGGGCAGCCGAGATGGCGCTGTCCGGTGTCATCTCGGACCCGGCCGGCAGGGCCGGCGAGAACGTTAGGGTGTTGGCCGAGGGCGAGCGTGCAACCTGAGCACCGACAACTACTTCCGTCAGCCCGGCTACCCAGCAGCGGCGAAGATCCTCTCCAACACCCGGAGGTTCGCGACTGCGTCCTCAGGCGGCGTCGGGACCGGGCCGTCGTTGAGGATCGCACTCGAGAATGCGTCCGCCTGCACGGCGTACTGGTCGGCGGTGGGAACCTCATAGGTCTGCATATCAGGGGCCACCGGGGGATTCCCTCCCGCGAAGCGATACAGCCGGGTCGGCCGATCGGGGGGAATGTTGAAGGGGATCTCCACCAGAAGCCGACCCTCGGTTCCCTGTATATGCACGCGCTGATCGTCTTCGATCTGGGTGGAGCAGGTGAAAGTGGCGTGTCGGCCGTCGAAGTCGAGAATCGCCGAGGTGACGACATCGGTCCCGAAACTCGGATCCCTGCGGATCGCCGCCGACACTTGGGACGGTTCGCTCCCGAAGAGCATGCGCGCCACGTTGACCGGATAACACCCGACGTCGTACAGCGCCCCGCCTCCAAAGTCGGGCATGTTGCGGATATCTCCGGGGTCCATGTTCCGGTAGGAGAAGAAGGATTGGATGGCGAGGACCTCGCCGATGGCGCCGTCGTCCACCAGGCGGCGGACCTCCGACCAGAGGGGATGGAAACGATACATGAAGGCCTCCATCAACTTCACGCCGGCTTCCCGGGCACCGTCGATCATCCGCTGCGCCTCGAGGGCGGACAGCGCCATGGGCTTCTCGCACAGGACGTGCTTTCCCGCCTCGGCCGCGGCCAGCGCCCACTCGGCGTGGAGCGAGTTGGGCAGGGGGATGTAGACCGCTTCGATATCCGCATCGGCCAGGAGATCGCCATACGAACCGTGAGCCCGGGGGATATCGAGAGCCTGAGCCACCTCGGCCGCTCGGTCCTCGGACCGCGACGCGATGGCAGCCACGCGGCTCCACTCGGAGCCCTGCATGGCCGGTATCACCTTCCGGACGGCGATGTCGGCCGTGCCCAGGACTCCCCACCGAACCTCACCCGGCATGGGTGTTCAACCGATCCTCGACCACCGGGGCATTGTCCCCAGGTGAGCTCAGAAGGGCAAGCCGCATGAGTGCCGGGCGCACAGACGAGGAGGGGGCGGCCGGCCTGTGGCTTCTGGCCGGCGTTGCCTTGGGCGCCCTGGCCACCCTGGGCTTGGTCCTGGCCGTGCTGGCCTTCCTGAATCGGGGTGCGCCCGATTCTGCCCTCGGGCCACCGCACTTCGTGGACGAGACTGCCTCCTCGGGAATCGATCACTCCTACCAGGGTGGATTCGACTTCTACGTGGGAGGCGGAGTCGCCGTGTTCGATTGCAACGGCGATCACCGGCCCGACATCTACCTCGCCGGAGGTGAGTCACCTGCCGTTCTGTACCGCAACGACAGTCCCACCGGTGGGGATCTCAGGTTCACACAAGTCGGCGATCCCCCCACGGAGCTGACCTCGGTCACGGGCGCATATCCACTCGATGCGGACGGGGATGGGGTCACGGACCTGGCCGTGGTTCGGTTTGGCGAGAACGTGATGCTGCGCGGCCTGGGCGGCTGCCGATTCGAACGCGCCAACGAGGCTTGGTCCCTGGATGGCGGGAACAGCTGGACGGTGGCCTTCAGTGCCAAGTGGGAGGGCGATTCGGCCCTGCCCACGCTTGCCTTCGGCAATTACGTCGCCCTCACCGACACAGGAGAGCAGGATGGGTGCTCTGACAACTACCTCTTCCGTCCGGACGGGACCACCTACGAGAAGCCCACCACACTGTCGCCCGGGTGGTGCACCCTCTCGATCCTCTTCAGCGATTGGGACCGGACGGGGAGAGGTGATCTGCGGATGACCAACGACCGCCACTACTACCGCGATGGCGAAGAGCAGATGTGGCGGGTGGCCCCCGGCGAGACACCCCGCCTCTACACGGCCGCCGACGGCTGGCAGACGATGCAGATCTGGGGCATGGGAATCGCCAACTACGACCTCAACGGCGACGGCCTGCCCGAAGTGTTCCTCACCAGTCAGGGCGACAACAAACTTCAAACTCTGGCGACAGGGCCGACCCAACCCGACTACGAGGACATAGCCTTCGCCGCGGGGCTACTGCACACAGGCCGTTCACCGGTGACGTGAACCTGCCGTCCACCGCCTGGCACCCGGAATTCGAGGACGTCAACAACGACGGCCTGGTGGACCTATTCGTCAGCAAGGGCAACGTCGAGGCCCAACCCGACTACGCCGCCAGGGATCCCAACAACCTGATGCTGCAGAATCCCGATGGCACCTTCACCGAGGCTGCCACGTCCGCCGGCATCCTCGACTTCAGTCGCAGCCGGGGAGCGGCCCTGGCCGATTTCAACAGCGACGGGATGCTCGACCTGGTTGTGGTGGATCGTGAGGAGCCGGTCAAGGTGTGGCGCAACGTCGGATGGGGCTCTGCGGGCAGCCCTGCCCCAATGGGCCATTGGCTGGCGGTAGGTCTGAGCCAGACGGCTCCCAACCGCGATGCAATTGGCGCCTGGATCGAGGTGCGGGTGGGGAACCGCATTCAACGGCGCCAGGTGACCGTGGGTGGTGGCCATGCCGGGGGTCAGCTGGGGTGGATCCATTTTGGACTCGGATCGGCCGGCGAGGCTCAGGTGAGAGTCCAATGGCCCGACGGAGCGACCGGGCCCTGGATGAGTGCAGACTCCAACCGGTTCGTGGTGGTAGATCGGAACGCCTCGAGCCTGGAAACCTGGACTCCCCCGTCGTCTTGAGAAAGCAGGCCCGCCGACATGCCCACTGAGAGAGTTCACCTGGCCCCGGTCGAGCTGCCGGACTTCGGGGTGCTCGAGCGCATGCCCGAGATCCCGGCTTCCCTCTACGTGGATCGGCTGAGCCGACTCCGCGAGCGAGCCGCCTGCGCGGGCCACGATACGATCGTGATCTACGCCGATCGTGAGCACAGCGCCAATCTGGCTTATCTGTCGGGCTTCGATCCCCGCTTCGAGGAAGCAATGATGGTGGTCGGGCCCGGGCGAGAGCCCGCCATCCTGGTGGGCAACGAGTGCTGGGGCATGGCAGGCGTGGCGCCCCTGGCGCTGAATCGCCAGTCGAGCAACTGGCCTGGTTCGAGTACTCCTCGTGTCTCACCTCCGAGGACATCAAGCACCTCCTGACCGAGTTGGAACCGGGCATGACCGAACACGAAACGGTGGGCCTACTCGGCTGGAACGGCCTGCCCCTGTCATGCCACCTCATGCCGACCAGCGGCCCGCGGGCATCTCTGGGGCTGGCAAGCCCGGGCGACCGCAGCATCGACGTCGGTGATCCCCTGACCGTCGCATTCGGCATCTAGGGCGCGCTCAACTGCAGGGCCGGGTTCGTAGTCGGCGAGCCCGAGGACCTGCCACCACCGCTCGAGGACTACGTCGACAGGCTCGTCGCCCCATATTTCGGGGCGGTCGTGGAGTGGTACGAGGCTCTGCACGTCGGTTGCCGGGGGGGGTGCTCCAGGAGATCATCGATCGCCGCCTGGGTGACCCCTTCTTCGGAATCTTCCTCAACCCGGGCCATCAGCTCCATCTCGGCGAATGGGTCAACTCACCGGTCGGCCCCGGATCGGAGGTCGAGTTGCGCCCTGGAATGACCCTACAGGTGGACATCATCCCCACCACAGGCACGGAGTACTTCACGACCAACATCGAGGACGGAGTGGTGCTGGCCGACGAATCGTTGCGTAGCCGCTTCGCCTCCGCCTACCCCGACGCCTGGCAGCGGATCCAGGCCCGGAGGGCGTTCATGACCTCCACGCTGGGCGTCGACATCCACCCCGACGTGCTGCCCCTATCCAACATCCCCGCCTATTTGCCTCACCTGCTCAGTCCCGACCCTCTCGCTTCGCTCGTGGGGGACATTTAGCTTGGTTGATGCCCTGTGCGGGGTCCGCGTAGGGTGCCGGGGCCGGTTTGTCGGGTCGATTGGAGCGGGGACCGGAGCGGGCAGCGCTCGACTCCTAGCTTTTGATCGTCGGTTCGGCGACCTCCCTCGGCGCATATGAATACCTGTTTAGGAACTCGGTGGCCGGCTGTGGTGCCGGACCCCTGCTTTGAGAATGTCTGGATGGACCCATCTCTCTTGGCGGTGTGTGCGCATCGGCATTTGACGGGCCGGTAGCGACTGAAAGCGACGCACGAAGGAGCGTGGGTTATGAACCAAGTCCGTTTGGGTATCGATGTTGCCTGCCGGGCTGAGCATCGAGCCAGCCTGACCGACGAACGGGGAGAGTTCTTGTGGTCGAACTGGCGGTTCGAGACCGACTCGGCCGACCTGGAGCGCCTGTGGGACAAGCTGCCCGACGGCGCTCAGGTGGTGGCGGTGATGGAACCGACCCGTAACGCCTGGGTGCCGCTGGCGGCATGGCTCAAATCCCGAGGCGTCCAGGTGGTGGTGATTCCCCCTGAACAGTCGGCCGATCTGCGTGCCTATTACAACAAGCACACCAAGACCGATCGGCTCGATTCGCGGGTGCTGGCCCGGGTCCCGCTGCTGCATCCCGAGGGCCTGCGAGAGATCGACGATCTGGGGCCGGCTGAGCCTCTCAAACGTGTCGCCCGGCGCCATTCCAGCCTCCAGCAGCGACGCACCGCAGCGATGCAGCGTCTCGACGCCCTGGTTGAGCTGTTGGGTCCGGTCTGGGCGGACATATTGGGTGCAGGTGATTACACCAAGACCGCTCTGGTGGTGCTGGAACGCTACGCCGATCCCAGAGCCCTCAAAAAGCTGGGCCGTAGACGACTCACCGACCTTCTGATCCGCACCAGCAGGGGCCAATTCCGGGAAGCCAAAGCCGATCAGCTGCTCGCCGCCGCCTCAGAGACCCTCGAACTGTGGGCCCACGGCGGTTTGGACTTCGCTCAACTAGCCCAAGACATCGCGTCTGAAGTCCGAGTGATCAACACTCTCAACGCAGAACTGAAAACAACCGACGACCGCGGCAAGGCCCTCTACTCCAACGCCGACCCCGAAGGAATCGTCATCTCCACCCCCGGGGTGAGCCACACCCTCGCCGTCGGGATCCTGGGCCGCACCGGCGACCTCAACCGGTTCGCCAACCTGGCCGGAGTCAGATCCTTCACCGGGATCGTGCCCAAAATCGACCAGTCAGGACTCACCGACACCCACAAAGGCCTCACCAAGAAAGGCGACCCCGGGCTCCGCCAAGCCCTCTACCTGGCCGCCGAACAAGTCCGCAGAGTCGACCCCACCCTGGCCGCCCGCTACCACCGCCTCATCGTCGAGGAAGGCAAACACCACGTCTCGGCCGTCTGCTCAATAGCCGCCGTGCTCATCACCCGCATCGCCGCCTGCTGGCGCACCGGCCAGCACTACCAACTCCGCGACACAGACGGCACCCCCATCACCGAGACCCAAGGACGAACCATCTGCGCCGAACGCTACAAAATCGACCCCAAACTTCGTGCCGCCCGCCGACGCACCACCAAAGCCCAACAACACAAACAAAGGGCGAGCCGACGCAAAAAGAAGTCGAACAAAGCCGCTTCGCCGTCGAACCCGCCCACCAACAACAATACCCCCAACCCACTTGACAACCGTTAGGAACTCAAAGCTCTTCCCTTTGTCCCCCTGCTTGCAGGGGGAAAGTCCCTGCCGCCGGAGCGAAGCGGAGGCGGGAGGTAGGGGGGCGTCTGCGGACCTCACACCTCGGGTTCGGCGCCCCCTACCCCACTGCTTCGCATCAGGAACCCCATCCCCGAGCGAAGCCAAGAGGGGCAAACCCAGACCAGCACCACCCAAGGGCTAGGGGGATTCCTTGGTCTCGGACGTGATCACCCAGCGGCCTGCTGAGTTCTGTCCCAGGACGAACGTGGAGTGGAAGGGAGCCTGATCGCGTTTGGACTCCGTTCCATCGGCGGCATAGGTGACTTGCTCCACGGTGCCCGTCGCAACCAGGGCGAGGTCCGCACCGCCCTGAGGCCCGTCGGCATACGCCACCGTCAGGTCGAGCGTGTCGAATCGGTAGTTGGAGACGGCGGCGCTTCCTTCGGTCGCTGCAGACTCGATCTGCCGCTCCATGGCAACCAGACGATCGCCCCCGTCTGCGATGCGAAGCAGGCTTGGATCCAGCTTCTCGACCGCCTGGGCCTCGACGGCCAGATCCTGGGCCAGGGCCACGGCAAGCGCCCCGGGGTTACCTGCTACGTCGGCGTTCAACCCCCTAGCCTCGGGATCCACGCCCACCACGGGCAGAGTGGAGGCGTCGATCTCAACGCCGATCTGATCCGGCGTGGAGGCCACAGACGGAAGTGTGGCCACCCCGTCGCTACGGGCAGGAGCTCCAGCGGCCACCAGGGCAGCGCCGAGCAGGACGAAGACGGATCCCACCACGGCACCCCGAAGGAACACACGTATTCTGGGGCCGACCAGCAGCCCCCTCACGGGCCGGGGAACCCGGTGGTCAGCGCCGTCGGGCAAGAGCCTGTCGAACACCACTCGGAAGGGGGTCAACACGACGAGGCCTCCAAGCAGTCCCACCTTGGCCCAGAACTCGTTGGAGGCGGGTGCGATAAGGAACGTGCATATCGCCCCCAGGGCCAGGGCGAAGGCCACCCGGGCCCAGCGCCCCGACGGAATCGTCTTGGGATCGGTGATCATGAAGAAGAGGAATATGAGGACCTCGGGTGATGTAATAACGACCCACCAGAATTCGGCTCCACACACGGGTTGAAGAGCCCAGGCAGCCGTGATGCAGTGACCCGAGGCGCTGACCAGTCCCAGACCTGCACTCAACGTCAGCCAGAACACCGCTCCCATGGCGAAGAGTCGGAGCCGGGACGTGATCATGAGCCCCCCCAACAGGATGAGCAGATAGGCAAGCGCCAGCCACAGGCTCATCGGGGTCCACCAGAAGTCGAGCGGCTCGATGATCGAGCTTCCCAGCACGAGGAACGCCACCACCAACCCGAAATTGGAGGGGTTGAACACGTGAGAGCCCCGCCATCGGATCACGTACTTGGAAACGAGCGAGAACCCGGCCACCAGGGCAAAGATCTCCCACCCCTGCCAAGACCAGTGGTCACCTCGCTGCATCGATACGAGACGAAGGATGAGTGCCACACCGCTCCCGGTCAGCATGGCGCTGGCAGGCCAGACGATCTTGCGGTCCTGGTAGAAGGTCCACACCACTTCGATCACCGCACACGTGAAGATGGCGGACAGGATCTGGGGGACCGACACCCGAAAGCCGAAGGAGGTCTGGCCGAGGACGTGGATCGAGATGATCACCGCCGCCAGGTGCAGGCGCGTGTCGCGCCAGTTGGGGAGGATCACCGGATAATCCCGGGCCCCAAGTCGCACCGTGTGCTGCGTGGCGGTGGTCACAGCTCCCTCTTCCTCACTGCCCGAGCCCTCCCGTCCTACTCACCATCTTCGCGCTCAACCGCTCATGGGGATGGTTCTCGGACCACACACGTGTGAATCTCATGGGTCAACCGGTTGACTTCCTCGGTGAGTCGCGTGTTGGCCTCCAGAAGTTCCTCCAACTTGGTCGACTGCCGCATGGCGATCTCCTGGCGGTCGACTGCCGCCTTGGCCAGCGTCTCTCGGTGGCTGGCGTCGGACTCACTCATCGCCTTGTCCCGGTCGGCCTGTCGTGTCTGGGCCAGAAGGATCAGAGGCGCGGCGTAGGCGGCTTGCAGCGAAAACGCCAGATTGAGCAGGATGAACGGATAGGGGTCCCAGCGAAAGGAGACCGCCAGGGCGTTGGTCACTATCCATGCTCCCACCAACGCCGTCTGGCCGATGAGGAAGGTGGGCGTGCCGAAGAACCGGGCAAAGGCCTCGGCTTTTCGTCCGAAGGCGTCGCTCCCGAACGCCCCGTGCAAGGACTTCATATCCCGGTGGAACAGGTGTGTCACGGTGGCCATCGGCCCTCCCCTTTCGTTCATTCTCAGATCGGTGACCGGGAACCGCTGTCGGTCCCGGCTTTCCGCAATGACTCTAAAGACGCCGGCAACGTGTTCAGCAGGCGGGTGACCACGCCCGCGACCCGGCGATTTAGCATCGGGCCATCGTCCTGGAGGGGGACCTCTCGATGACACCGCACTCAGACGCCACAGGCGAGACCCCATCACCCGGTGCTCGGTTACACCTCCTCGAGGTGCTGGTGTTCCTCGGCCTGATCGTCCCCTCTCTGATCATCTCTCTGGTTGCCACCAGCCAGGGAACAATCGGATTCGGGCTGCTGGCTGCATCGACCATGGGAAGGGACCTGGGACTGGTCGCCCTGATCGTCTTCTTCGTTTGGCGCAACGGCGAGCGGCTCAGAGAGTTTGGTCTCCGCAAACAGCGAATCTGGACCGAGATCGCTCTGGGCATGCTCCTTTTCGCTCCCTTTTTCTTCGCACTGCGCTGGATAGAGCGGCTCTTCATCGACATCGGCCTCTCCGTCCCACCAGAGTCGAACCCCATTGCCATTCCCTCCCCCATCCTCGGCGAGGTGCTCCTGGGAACGATGCTCGTGGTGGTCGTGGCATTCTCCGAGGAGTTGATCTTCCGCGGTTATCTGATCCACCGTTTCCGGGGAGCTGGTGCCTCGACCACGGTGGCCGTGATCGTGTCGACCGCGATATTCGCTCTGGGTCATGGCTATGAGGGGACGGCCGGGCTGGCCACGGTGAGCATCATGGGATTGATCTTCGCCCTCGTCTACCTGTGGCGAAGAGGCCTCACCACCGCCATGACGCTCCACTTCCTCCAGGACTTCGTGGTAATCGTCCTCCTGCCGCTGCTCCAGTCACGATGAGCTGACCCCGATCCCCTGAACAGCCCGACAAGGACGACAATGGGAGCCGATGCTCCGACACCACCTCCAGACTGGCCCCGAATGGGAGCAGCAGGCCGGCGCCGCGATCCGGGTGTGGCGTCACCTTCGACCGGACGAAGCCCGGCGCCTGCTCGAGCAGGCGCGCACCCTGGATCGAACCCGCCACTGGGAAGCCCTGGGCGGAATCACGATCACACCCCCGATGCGGGCCCGGATCGCCGTAAGGGCGTGCCTGTTGACGGTCAACCTCGGCCTGGACCTTCTATCGGATGTCACCGCCATCCTGGTGGCACCGACCTCCCACGTCCGGGCGATTCGCCAGGGTGCCGGAGGATCGATCGTGAGTGAGTCGGAAGCCTGCCTCCTGGGTGAGGCGATGCTGCACGGACCGGTTCGGATCGCCTGGGATCGGGTCGAACGAGAGGAGGCAGCCGGCGAATCGACATCAGTGATCATCCACGAGTTCGCCCACAAGGTGGACATGGCAGACGGAGTGGCCAACGGAACACCTCCAATCGGCCCGCGCCAGGAAGCGCGTCGATTCGACCGGGTGCTCGACCAAGCATGGGAACGCATTCGCGAAGGCGAGCCGGCTTCCCCCCTCCGTCCCTACGCCATGACCAACCGCGCCGAGATGTTTGCCGTCGCCACGGAGGCCTTCTTCCTGCGACCCTCCGAGCTGGAAGCCAAATTCCGACCCCTCCACGGCGCGCTCTCCACCTTCTATCACCAAGCCCCACAGGTCAGGCGGCAGGATGAGCCCTGAACAAGATGCTCCGGGGGCGCCCGGAATCTCACCGCGGTGGACGTCCAGCGCCAAGACGGCCGTGGGGACCTCTCTGAGCAGCCGCTCACGGGTCTGGTTTGCCCTCAGCCACGGAATCGTCGACGAGATCTACTACCCGCGCATCGACACCGCCTGCACCCGCGACCTGGGCCTGCTCATCTCTGACGACTCTGGGAAGTTCCTCGAGGAGAAGCGCCACGCCCGGTCGACGGTTCGGTGGCTGGGGGAAGGAGTGCCTGCCTTCGAGCTGACCAACCAGCTCCCCGGAGAGATCGGGATCCGCAAGGAGATTCTGACCGATCCCGAACGCGATGTTCTTCTGCACCGCACGACGATCGAGGGAGTCGGCGCCGATGTCCATGTGACGGCACTCCTGGCTCCGCACATCAACAACCGGGGAGGAGACAACATCGCCTGGGTGGGCGAATACAAAGGGATTCCGATGCTCTTTGCGTCCGGTTCTGACCTGGTGCTGGCCCTGGCGGCAGACACGGAATGGGCGCTGCGTTCGGTGGGCTATGTGGGGTTCTCCGATGGGTGGCAGGACGTTCACTCCAACGGCCGACTCACCTGGACTTACCCTCGAGCGGGCCCGGGCAACGTCGCCATGGCGGGGGAAGTCTCCGTGCCGGCGTCGGGCACCTTCACGCTGGCTGTCGGATTCGGACGCACGGCCGGAGAAGCCGGTTACCAGGCCCGCTCGTCGCTGGCGGACGGGGTCGACCGCGCTGTCGACCGATACATGGGGGCGTGGAAGGAATGGGCAGACTCGCTCGAGTCGCCCCCCGCCACAGACCCGTTCGAGAAGAAGTCGCGCACCGTGATCCGCATCCACGAGTCCCTCTCGTTCCCTGGAGCCAGCATCGCCTCGCTCTCCATCCCCTGGGGATTCACCAAAGGTGACAAGGACATGGGGGGTTACCACCTGGTGTGGCCCCGGGACATGGTCGAGACCCTGGGCGCTCTCTTGGCCTGCGGGAGCTATGACGAGGCTCGCCGCGGGATCGACTACCTGCGCTCCACCCAGGAGGCCGACGGTCATTGGGCCCAGAACATGTGGCTGGACGGCTCGCCCTACTGGAACGGAGTGCAGATGGACGAGACCGCCCTACCGATCCTCGCCGTCGGCCTGGCCCGCCGCAGTGGGTGCCCGCTCGACCCGGACGCCTACTGGCCGATGGTCCGAGACGCGGCCGGATACCTGGTGGGAAACGGTCCAGTGACGGGTCAGGACCGCTGGGAGGAGGATGCGGGATACTCGCCGTTCACTGTCGGGGCACAGGTCGCCGCGCTGACGGTGGCCGCCGCCCACGCCCACCTCGTCGGCGAAACCCAAGCTTCGCGCTTCCTCCTCGAGACAGCCGACGATTGGAACGACGCCATCGAGAGGTGGATGTACGTCGCCGGCACGGACCTGGCCGCAGAAGTGGGCGTCGCGGGGTATTACGTGAGGATCGCCTCCCCGGACGTGGCCGAGGGAGCATCTCCCGCCTCGGGGTGGACCCCCATAAAGAATCGTCCTGCGGCGAACAGCTCGCTGCCGGCGGCAGAGATCGTGAGCCCCGACTCTCTGGCCCTGGTCCGCTTCGGGCTCCGAAGTCCCACCGACCAGCGAATCCTCGACACCATCGATGTGATCGACCACTTGTTGCGGGTGGAGCTGCCTTCGGGACCGACCTGGCGCCGATACACCGAGGACGGCTACGGCGAGCATGCCGATGGAAGCCCCTTCGACGGGACCGGGATCGGGCGACCCTGGCCTCTTCTGACCGGCGAGCGCGCACACTACGAGCTGGCGGCCGGCAACCGGGACGGAGCGGTCCGGCTGGCCCGAGCCATCAGATCGTTCGCCGGACCGAACGGGCTGCTCCCGGAACAGGTCTGGGACGCGGGTCCCCTCCCCGACCGGGAGTTGTTCCCGGGTGGCCCCACCGGATCCGCCATGCCTCTGGTTTGGGCGCATGCCGAGTACGTGAAGCTCATGGCCTCATTGCGGCTCGGGCGAGTGTTCGACACTCCTGACGAAGCCACCGAGCGATATCTGGCTCAGACGCGGATCCCCCGAGTCGGATCCTGGGCTCCACACCACAAGCTGGCGTCGATGGCCGCCGGGCGGCATCTCCGCATCGATCTCCCGGCCCCATCCATGATCCGCTGGACCACCGACGCCTGGCAGACATACCGGGACGTCGATACGGCTCCGATGCTCGGCGTCCACAGTGCCGAGGTCCCTACTGCCGGGTTGGCTCCGGGGACACAGGTCGAATTCACGACCAGGCGCGGCGACCAGTGGGAAGGAGTCAACCGCACTGTCGAGATCGTGTGACGCCCCTGGCCACGGGGGAAGGAACGACAAGCCCGCCCCGCATCTTCCCCAGCCGGAGCGGAACCCCGCGCCACCCGAGGAAAGGTCCCCCTTCTGACCTCAGGCGGTACTCGCCCGTCACGGCGAGAGACGCGAAGGACCTTCAGTGCCGGCCTGACTCGGCCCGTTCAGTAGAGCGAGGGTCTCCAGGGCGTCCCGTTCGGAAATCACCGAGATTGCATAACCGGAGTGGACCAACACGTAGTCGCCCGGCGCCGCATCCGGGACCATGACCAGCTCGACGTCCCGCTCCAGGGAGCCGTAGGCGACCCGACCCGGGACCGTTTGAGGGGACGGCCGGCCCCGGTGGACCAGGCGTCCGGGAACGGCAACGCACATCAGCAGCTCCCGACCCCGATCGACACCAGGACCACATCGAGGGCACTCGCATCCGTGGGATCCTGAGAAAGCCGGACTTCGATGGCCGGAGTGCTCCCCCAGAGCCTGGATGTGTGATCCTGGATCCCCTGTTCCAGCGCCGAGGCGCTCACCGGGCTGAGAACCCCCAGTTGGAGCACCATCCTGGTCACCGGGGCGCCACCAGCCTCGATCTCGGCCCTGTTCACCAGCTCCTGGACGAGGCGACTCTCATGCACCCTCGATCATCTCCACCAGTGCCTCCGCTGATCGACGAACCTCAGGGGACAGCGTGTCTCCCCGAGTCAGGTTCCCCGCCTCGATCCCGTAAACGGTCACGTTTTGTGGTAGACGGCCCAATTGGCGAGCCAACTCGACCGTTTCCGCAAGGCCGACGGAGTGCGTGCTGGTGGCAAGCATCGACCCGGGCAGGGGCGTCGTTCCCGCGTCGAGACGATGGATGGTCCCCGGGATTGCACCGGACCGGGCGGCATCGACCAGGATCACCTCGTCTGCGCCCTCCCACAGGTCCATCAACTCAAAGGATGCTCCCGGGCTCTGAATCGATTCCATCGCTCTCACTCCCGCCGCCACCGCCAGACCGACGCCATCGTCGCCGCGCAGAGGATTTCCCACTCCGATCAGGATCCGCCTCACATCCTCTCCACCGTCAGGTCGAGAAAGTGGGTGGCGCAAGAGATGCACGGGTCGTAGCAACGGATCGTCTGCTCGAGCTGCCACTGCAGCTCATCGTCGGGGAGATGAGTCCGCCCGGCGACGTAGGCGCGGAGGTCCTCTTCGATGCTGAGCTGATTCTGAGACGTGGGCGGAACGATGTCGGCATCTTCGATCAACCCTTGGGAGTCGACCGCATACCGGTGGTACAACAGGCCACGCGGCGCCTCGGACACTCCATGCCCCACCTTCCCATTCGCATCCACCGGCAGAAAGGGTTCCGCCGGCGGCCGATAGGAATCGATCAACCGAAGCGCCTCCTCACAGGCGAAGGCGATCTCCACCGAGCGGACCAAGATGCTGCGGAATGGGTTGCGACACACGTCGCCCAGGCCTGCCTCATGAGCGGCCGCGGCAGCCCGGGGAGTGAGCCTGTCCGAACTCAGCGAATAGCGAGCCATCGGCCCCAGGTAATAGGAGCCACCTCCCTTGCGCCGGGCGTGCAGGGCGTTGGACCAGGGGACGTGGACCTCCTCGAAGGTGTCCCCCCACTCCTCGACCGCGATGTCCAGGCCCCGGCTGGAGACGATTCGCCCCTCGTGGATGGCGTACTCGTCGGGATGGCTCAGGGCAACGAACTCGTATTCTCGTTCGAAGTCGGGAAAGGTGAGTTTCGATAGCCAGCTCGTGGCGGCAACGGCTGCCTCCAGGGCCCACTCGAGGTCAGGAACCAGGGCTTCCAGCTCCTTCTTGGCCGGCACCCGGTAGAAGCCGCCCACGCGCACGTTGATGGGGTGTATCTCTCGGCCTCCCAGCACGGACATGAGCCGGTTCCCGATCTGCTTGAGGCGCAGCCCGTCACTCACCTGCTCGGGGTAGTCGGCGGCCATGGCGATCCCGCTCTCGTACCCCAGGTAGTCGGGAGCATGCAGGAAGAAGACGTGGAGGGCGTGACTCTCGATCCACTCCCCGCAATACATGAGCCGTCGCAGTTTGCGCAGATCCTCCGGGAGCTCGACGCCGGCCGCGGTCTCCAGCGCGTTACAGGCGCTGGTCTGATAGGCAACGGGACAGATCCCACATATGCGGGCCGTGATATCGGGTGCCTCGCCGAATCGGCGCCCACGCAGGAACGCCTCGAACATGCGGGGCGGCTCGAAGATCTTGAATTTGAGGTCCACCACCTCGTCGCCTGCCAGCTTGAGGTACATGGCTCCTTCGCCCTCGACACGGGCCAGATAGTCGACTGCGATCTCGCGTTCAGTGCTCATACGCCTCACTGGCTTCTCGAAACTCGGGTGCGTAGGCGTTGAAGGTGCGCAAGGCTCGGACCAGGTCTCCATCAGAGACTCCCATGCCCTTCCACCACGCGGCCAACGAGCCAATATTGGGATCGGCCGCCGGGCCGAAGCACCCGTAGCAGCCCCTGTCATAGGCCGGGCAGATCGCACCGCAGCCGGCCTGGGTTACCGGGCCCAGGCAGGGGATCTGTTGGGCCACCATCACGCAATTCGTGCCGCGCAGCTTGCACTCCACGCACACACTGTGCCTGGGAACGTTGGGATGTCGACCATGGAGGAAGGCGTCGATCACCTCCAGTAGCTGTCGCTTCGAGATCGGACAGCCGCGTAGCTCGAAGTCGACCGGCACGTGCTCGGCGATCGGCGTCGAGGTCTCCAGGGTCTGGATGTAATCCGGCCGGGCGTAGACGATCGAGATGAACTCGTTCACGTCTGCCCAGTTGCGTAGAGCCTGGATACCGCCGGCGGTGGCGCAAGCACCGATGGTCACCAGAGTCGTCGAGGCCTTCCGGACCTCCCGTATCCGCTCGTACTCGTCGGGGGTGGTCACCGAGCCTTCCACCAGGGACAGGTCATAGGGCCCGGCGACCTCGTCCCGGGTCGCCTCCCGGAAATAGGAGATCTCCATGGCATCGGCGATCTGGAGCAGGTGGTCCTCGGCATCGAGCAACGTCAGCTGGCAACCGTCACAGGATGAGAACTTCCACACGGCGAGCTTGGGGCGATTGGCGATCACAACTCAGGGATCCTGAGTCGGTCGTACACCCTGGTATATGGCATCACGGGACCGTCCCGGCAGATGAAGTCGGGGCCGAACTGACAGTGCCCGCAAAAGCCGATGGCGCATTTCATGTTTCGCTCCATGCTCATGAAGACCTTGCTCTGGTCGACGCCTCGCGCCGACAGCTCCTTGGCCACGACTCGCATCATGATCTCGGGACCACACACCATGGCGACGGTGTTGGCCGGATCGAATGAGATCCGCGGTAACAGCCCTGTGACCATGCCCACGTCGCCGAACCAGCCCGGCTCCGACCGATCCACCGTCACCTCGATCTCCAGATCGAACCGGCCCCTCCAGGCGCGCAAGTCCTCTCCGAAGAGGAGGTCCGAAGGCGAGCGGGAACCGTAGATGAGTGAGACTGCGCCGAACCTGTCCCGCCGGGCCAGGACGTCGAGCAACACCGGCCGCAGCGGCGCCAACCCGATTCCACCGGCGGCGATCACCAGGTCGCCCCCCTCCGCGGTGGCCATCGGCCAACCCCGCCCGTATGGACCGCGGATCCCAACCGGATCACCGGGCTCGAGTCCCACTATCGCCGCCGTCACCGCGCCAACGGAACGCACCGTGTGAACCAGGCGATCCGGATCGTGAGGATCCCCGGAGATCGACAAAGGGACCTCGCCGATCCCGTAGACGTAGAACATGGTGAATTGACCCGGGTCGTAGGCGAGCCCCACTCCGTCTTCTGGCTCCAGCTCCAGGGTGGCCGTGTCAGAGGTCTCCGGACGCGTCTTCATGACCCGGTACATGCGCGGCAGCATGGCTTCGGGGGAATCGTGGCCCTCGGAATGCTCTAGCTCCCTAAACAGCATCCTCAGTCTTTCTCGTATAGGTCGAGCAGCTGGATCCGGGCCCGATTGAGACGCTGGGTCACTTCTTGTCCCACCACGGTGAGGACGTCCACCGCCAGGTGGGGGTCGTCATCACATCTGGCCCGAATGGCAGCGGCGTCAAAGGCGATCAGATCCGCGTCCACCATGGCCCGAGCTTGCCAGTTCCAGCGGTACGGGGGGAACGGCCAGCTCACGCCCACCATGTCACCCCGCCCCAGGGTCTGCATGACCATGGGCTCACGGCCGGGACTGGTCATCTCCAGGGCAACCTTGCCCTCCAGGACGATGTAGAAGACGTCGGCCGGCGCCTCCTCCTCCAACAGGATCGATCCTGCATCGACGTGGACCTCTTGCGACACCGACTCGAAGAACCCGAGCTCGGCGTCTTCCAGCCTGGCCAGGAGTTGATTCCTCGACCGCAGCGACTCCAGGTTCATTGTCCCTCTCCCGGGCTCGAGCGGATGGCAGCCACCTCCTCGGTGATGTCGATGCCCACCGGGCACCACGTGATGCAGCGACCACACCCGACGCAACCCGAAGAGCCGAATTGGTCGTACCAGCTCGCCAGCTTGTGAGTCATCCACTGGCGGTAGCGGCCCTTGTGGGTGTTACGCACCGGGTCCCCGTGCAGGCCGGAGAAGTCGAGGTTGAAACAAGAGTCCCAACGGCGAGTCCTGGTCGAGCTGAATCCGTCCAGGCTGACCGTGTCCTCGGTGGTGGAGCAGAAGCAAGTGGGGCACACCAGGGTGCAGTTGGTGCAGGCCAGGCACCGCTCGGCCACGTCATCCCAGCGAGGGTGCTCCAGGTTCTCGAACAGCAGCTCCCTGATCCCGGTCGTGTCCATAGAGCGACCCATCGACCCGGCGGTTCGTTCGACGACTCGATCGGCGAGGGCCAGATCAGAGTCAGAGGCGTCACGGCCCGGCAGATCGAACAGCACCTGCTCCCCGGCGGCAGATCCCGCTCCTACCACGAATTCGTGACGGTCCCCATCGATCACCTCTGTCAGCACCAGGTCGTAGCCGGAGCCGCACCGGGGACCCGTCCCCATCGACGCACAGAAACACGTCCCTCCGGCCACCATGCAGTTCAGAGCGACGATGAGCACATCCCGCCGATGATCCTCGTAGGTTCGGTCGACTGAGCCACCGCCCAGGAATACCTTGTCCTGGATCCCGATGGCGGCCAGCTCGCAAGCCCGAACCCCGAGGAAGGCGTACCTGGGCGGATCGGCGTCCTCGGCCACGAATGCCAGCCGGTCGTCACGCTTCTCCACATGGAACAGGGTGGAGCGGGGAGGAAAGAGGAACTTCTTCCAGGAATGCTGGCCAACCGCATACCCGAAAAGGGCGTCGTCATCGCGCCGACGCAGCGAGTAGCGGCCCCCACCCTGCTCATCGGTCCAGCCGATAGGCAAGTCGTCCACCCCGTGCAACACGTCGTACACGATGGCATGATCGGCCACCGTGGGACCCACCACGGTGTAGCCGTGTCCTGCCAAGGCATCGAACACGGCCCCGAAATCTCGTCGGTCAAGAACTCGTTCGCTCACGTCCCTCTTTACACGAATGTAACGCACACCCGTTCCTCGAAGGGGGATCTGGCTCAGCCGATCGCCTCCTTGGCGTCCTTGTAGGCCCGGTCCAGTTGATCGAATATCGGGCGGAGGTCGGCCGAAGTGTCTTCCAGCACGTCACCCACCATGCTCGGAATCGGCGAAAGCTGGATCCGAGCCGCCTCGAAAGCCTTGCGGAGACGCTCGATCCGCGGCTCCAGATCGTCCTGCACCTCCATTCGGCCCAGGGCGGCCTGGACCTGGAGCTGATCGATGCGCGCCTCCCATCCCTTCATCACCATGTCAGTCATGCGGACCGAAAGGGCGTCGACCTTTCGGTCGAGACGAGCCACTTCTTCTCGCAAGGCCTCCACTGCTTCAGAAGTCCCTGACATCGCCACGTCGCTCATGCTTCCCTCCTCGCCGGTGAACCGACCTCCAGCATCCCTTCGGCGAGAAGGGAGCGAAAGAGTCGAGAGTCCCTTCCGGCACGCCTCGAGGGCCTTATCCACTGCTGTGCCGGGCGCGCCATTCGGCCGAGTACGAAACCAGCGTGTGCATGTAGTTGGCCCGCTCGTACTGACCGGGGTCCGGGGCGGACTTGTGACTGAGACTGCCCCGCGCCTGGGCGACCGACTCGTACTCGTTTTCGGACAGCCACGATCGCAGGCCGGCCACGGCGTCCGTCAGAGCCGCCGGCCCCCGCCGCAGCAGAGCCGAAGCCATCATGGTCACGCTGGCTCCGGCCAGGATCATCTTCACGACTTCGGTGGCGGTGTGTACGCCCGTGGTTGCGGCCAGGTCCAGATCGACCTGGCCGTACAAGACGGCGACCCAGCGCAGAGGGAGGCGGAGCTCGTCTGGTGACGAGAGGACGAGGTTGGGCGCCACCGACAGCGTGTCGAGGTCGATGTCGGGTTGATAGAACCGGTTGAAGAGGACCAGGCCGTCGGCACCCGCCTCCGAGAAGCGGCGAGCCATGGCCGAGACCGAGGAGAAGTACGGGCCGATCTTGACCGCTACCGGGAGGTCCACGGCCGACTTCACCTCCTCAACCAGAGCAAGACATCTCGCCTCGACCTCGAAGGAGCCTTCCCCGGCATCGGTGGCCATGAAGTAGATATTCAGCTCCAGACCGTTGGCGCCGGCGTCCCCGAGCATTCGCGAGTAGCGGGTCCAACCTCCCGGAGAGGTGCCGTTGAGACTGGCGATGATCGGAACGTCGAGCTCGTCAACTGCCCGGGTGACCAATTCCAGGTACTCGTCGGGACCCGTGTTGTAACCGTCGAGCTCCGGGAAGTAACCATCGGCCGCCTCGGCGAAGATCCCCGCCCCCACCTCCAGACCCATATGGACGGCCAGGGCATCGTGCTCGACCTGCTCCTCGAAAAGCGACGGCAGGACGACGGCCGGGGCTCCGGCCTCCACCAGGCGATGCAAGGTGTCGATATCGCCCGTCAGCGGAGAGGCCGAAGGCATCACGGGGTGCTCGAGGTGGAACCCCAGGTAGTCGGTACTGAGATCGACCGGGGAGCTCACTCGCTCACCTCGGCGAACTCTGCAGTGCGGTGGATCTCAACCATCTGCTCGTACAGGTTCCAGCGGTTGTCGATGTCCTGTTGGGCAAGACGCATGAGCTCGTCCGCTCGCTCGGGGTTGGTTCTTCGCAACATGGAGAAGCGGGCTTCCTCGCGGGCGTACTCGGCGAAGGAGATCGTCGGTGTGCGGCTGTCGAGACGCAGCCCCGGCATCCCCTCCGCCTCGCGGGCCGGGTCGTAGCGGAACAGCGGCCAGTAGCCCGATTCGGTCGCCTTCTTCTGGTGGGTCATCTGGGTGCTCATGTCGATTCCGTGGGCAATGCAAGGACTGTAGGCCAGGATGAGCGACACGCCCGGGTGAGCGGCCGCCTCCGTGAAGGCACGAACCGTCTGGGTCATGTTCCCGCCCATCGCCACCTGAGCCACGTAGACATTCCCGTAGCTCATCGCAATCTGGCCCAGGTCCTTCTTGGCCGTGGTCTTCCCCCCGGCGGCGAACTTGGCCACCGCCGCTCTGGGAGTCGCCTTGGACGCCTGGCCGCCGGTATTGGAGTAGACCTCGGTGTCGAGGACCAGGATGTTCACGTTCCGGCCCAAGGCCAGCACGTGATCGAGACCCCCGAACCCGATGTCGTAGGCCCAGCCGTCGCCTCCCACGATCCACACCCCGGTGTTCACCAGTCCCTCGGCCACGGATTCCAGGCGACGTGCCAGCACCCCGTCCATCGACTGGAGCCGCTCACGGAGCCGGGCAACCCGCTCTCGTTGCGCTTCGATACCGACCGGGTCGCTCTGGTCGGCCTCGAGTATCTCGACGGCCAGGGAGCCCAGGTCGGGGAGCAGGGCGGTGACGAGCAGGCGGGCATCGGCCTGGACTTGGTCCAGGGCAACCCGCATCCCCAGTCCGAATTCGGCGTTGTCCTCGAAGAGAGAGTTGGACCAGGCTGGCCCCCGGCCATGCTCGTCGGCGGCCCACGGGGTGGTGGGAAGGTTTCCGCCGTAGATCGAGGAACAGCCGGTGGCGTTGGCGACGATGACGGTGTCTCCGAAGAGCTGGCTCATCAGCTTCAGGTAGGGGGTCTCGCCACAACCGGAGCAGGCACCCGAGAACTCGAAGAGGGGGTCGAGCAACTGAGATCCCTTCACGGTGGCCAGACTCACTTCTCTTCGATTCATCGTGGGAAGAGTCAGGAAGTAGTCGAAGCGAGCCCGCTCCCGCTCTAGATAATCGTCGACCGGAGTCATGTTGATGGCCTTGTGCCCCACCTCCGACTTCGAAGTGGCCGGGCAGATGTCGACACATACCCCACAGCCGGTGCAGTCGTCGGGAGCGACTTGCACCGTCAGGTATCGACCGGCCAGGTCCCGACCCGATGCCTCCTTCCAGATGAAGTCGGGCGGAGCGTCTTCCACGGCCGACGGCAGGAATGCCTTCATCCTGATCGTGGCGTGGGGGCAGACCAGGGCGCACCGCCCACAGTCGATGCATATCTCCGGATCCCAGATCGGGATTTCGGTGGCCAGGCCCCGCTTCTCGTACTTCGTCGTGCCGGTCGGGAACGTTCCGTCGACCGGCATGGCCGAGACCGGTAGCAGGTCGCCCTCACCGGCCATGATGCGAGCCGTGACGCGCTTAACGAAGTCGGGGGCGTCAGCTGCCAGCGCCTGCCGTGGTGTGGCTGCGGCAGGTCCAGCGGAGTCAGGGATGCTGACTTGCTCCAACCCGGCCAGCGCCTCGTCGATCACGGCGTGGTTTCGCCTCACCACTGCCTCGCCACGCTTGCCGTAGGTCTTGGCTATCTCGGTCTTCATGGCCTCGATCGCCTCCTCGAGCGGCAGCATGCCGGTCAGCTTGAAGAAGCAAGCCTGGAGGGCGGTGTTGATTCGACCGCCCAGACCGGCTTCGGCGCTGATCCGCTGGGCGTCGACCACCCACAGCTCCAGGTTCCGATCGATGATGGTCCGTTGGACGTGTGGGGGCAGATAGTCCCACACCTCGGTGGCCGGGAAGGGGCTGTTGAGTAGGAAGGTGGACCCGGGCCGGGCCGATCCGAGGAGACTGGCGCGATCGAGCATCCCGAATTGGTGGCAGCCAACGAAGGTGGGCTCCCCGACCAGATAGGTGGAGGAGATGGGATGGGGTGAGAAACGCAGGTGGGAGACGGTCTGGGAACCCGACTTCTTCGAGTCGTACACGAAATAGCCCTGGGCGTATAGGGGGGTATGGCTGCCGACGATACGCACAGAGTTCTTGTTGGCACCCACGGTCCCATCCGAGCCCAGTCCGTAGAAGACTGCCCTGACCACGTCGTCCGGCTCGTGCCAGCCCGCCGGGTCGTAGGCGACGCTCGTGTGGGTGACATCGTCGACGATGCCGACCGTAAAGTGCTGGTGGGAGGGCCGCTGGTCGGCCATGACACCCTTGACCATCGCCGGTGTGAACTCCTTGGACGACAGGCCGTAGCGGCCTCCGGTCACCGCAGGAATGGTCCCTTCCCAACGTTCGGCCAGGGCCGCCACTACGTCCAGGTAGAGCGGCTCTCCTACCCCACCCGGTTCTTTGGTGCGGTCCAGCACTGCCACGGACCGCGTCGAGTCGGGCAGGGCGGCGCAGAAACGGCCTACGTCGAAGGGACGGTAGAGACGGACGACGACGAGGCCGACCGACTCGCCTTCGGCGACCGCGGCCTCGACCGCTTCGATGGCGGCGCCGGCTCCGGAGCCCATCATTACCAGCACCCGTTCGGCGTCAGGAGCTCCGACGTATTCGAACGGCGAGTAGCGGCGGCCGGTCAACTCTTCGAAACGAGCCATCACGTCGGCCACGATTCCGGGCACCGCCTCGTAGTAGGTGTTGACGGCCTCCCGGGCCTGGAAGAACACGTCCGGGTTCTGGGCCGTTCCCCGGATCACCGGACGATGGGGATTGAGGGAGCGCAGCCTGTGATCGACGATGAGATCCTCCGACACCATCTGCCTGAGGATGTCCTCGCTCACCGTGGTGACCTTGGTTATCTCGTGTGAGGTTCGGAAGCCATCGAAGAAGTGGAGGAAGGGCACCCGGGAGCGAAGCGAGGCGGAATGGGCGATCGCGGCCAGGTCCTGTGCCTCCTGGGCTGAATTCGACGCCAGCATGGCGAAGCCGGTCTGGCGTACGGCCATGACATCAGAGTGGTCGCCGAAGATGGACAGAGCATGAGATGCCACGGTGCGGGCGGCCACGTGGATCACCGTGGGCGAGAGCTCACCGGCGATCTTGAACATGTTGGGCAGCATCAGCAGCAGGCCCTGTGAGGCCGTGAAGGTGGTGGTGAGGGCGCCGGCCTGGAGGGAACCGTGTACGGCGCCGGCCGCCCCTGCCTCGCTCTGCATCTCCACCACCTCGGGGACCACGCCCCACAGGTTGGGCCTCCCCGCCGTCGACCAGGCGTCGGCGTGCTCGCCCATTGGCGAAGCCGGAGTGATGGGGTAGATGGACGCCACTTCGCTCAAGGCATAGGCGATTCGGGCCGCCGCCTCGTTCCCGTCCATCATCTCGGTGGCCGGTGGGGTGCCGGTTTGGGTCGCTTCTGAATCCATCCTTCCGATCCTGGTCGAGTAGCCGAGCCGAACCCAGGGTAGGAAGCCCCGCACGACCCCGGTCCTTCGTCCCTTCACTCCGACCACGAGCGTCCTCACCCTTCATTGGATGTAGACGAACGCCCCGCCCCTTCCTTGGTCCATGACCATCGTTATGCGTCCGCCAATATCCGAGGAACCGGGTGGGCATCCACTCAGCTCCAGACAGCCGGCGGGCCGTTCGGCCCTGGTGGCGGTGTCGGCCAAGGGACACCATGGAGAGCACGGAGGTGTTGGATGAGTTACGTACGGTGGTTCGACGAGATCGGGATCGACGATGTCGCCACGGTGGGGGGCAAGAACGCCTCGCTGGGTGAGATGTACCGGGATCTGAGGCCACTGGGAGTCCCGATCCCCAACGGCTTCGCCCTGACCGTGCAGGCCTATCGCGACACGCTCAGCACGGCAGGCGCCTGGGACGAGTTGGCCGCTCTCATGGATGGGATCGGTCGAGTCGACGTGACCGAGCTGGCCCGGCGCGGCCGAAAAGCCCGTCAGCTCGTCTACGCCGCCCCTCTACCCGACGACGCGGCGTCGGAGATAACCGACGCCTACGGCAAGCTCGAAGCCGAATACGGGCCCGACCTGACCGTGGCCGTCCGGTCATCGGCTACCGCTGAGGACCTGCCGACCGCCTCCTTCGCCGGGCAACACGAGACCTACCTCAACATCCACGGGGCAGAGAGAGTCCAGGATGCCTGCCGACGCTGCTTCGCGTCCCTCTTCACGGACCGGGCCATCTCCTACCGGGAGGAACGGGGCTTTGACCATCTCGCCCTGGGGCTATCGGCGGGAATCATGAAGATGGTGCGCTCCGATCTGGCGTCGTCTGGCGTGATCTTCACCATCGACACCGAATCGGGTTTCCCCGACGTTGTCTTCCTCACCGCCTCCTACGGGCTCGGCGAGAACATCGTCCAGGGCACCGTCGACCCCGACGAGTTCTATGTTCACAAACCCACCTATGAGAAGGGGTACCGGACGGTTCTGCGCCGGTCCCTGGGCGGCAAGCAGCTCAAGATGGTGTACGCCCAGGCACGCGGCGGCCAGACCACCGCCAACATCCCCACACCCGATCAGGATCAGTCGCGTTTCTGTGTCTCTGACGAGGACGTCCTCTCCCTGGCGGGCTATGCCATCGCCATCGAGAAGCATTTCAGCGAGCGGGCCGGCAAGCAGACACCGATGGACATCGAATGGGCCAAGGATGGAGTGGACGGGAACCTCTATATCGTCCAGGCCCGACCCGAGACCGTCGCCTCACAGGTCCAGGGCCACACCATCCGTCAGTACCACATGCAGGAAGGCGGTCAGGTGCTGATCGTGGGACGGGCTGTGGGCTCGGCGGCGGCATCCGGGAAGGCGAGGGTCGTGCTCCATACCGAGGAACTCTCCACCTTCCGGCCCGGCGAGGTTCTGATCGCAGACACCACCACCCCCGATTGGGAACCGGTGATGAAGACCGCTGCGGCCATCGTCACCAACCGGGGTGGACGCACCTGTCACGCTGCCATCGTGGCCCGGGAGCTCGGCATCCCGGCCGTGGTGGGCGCCGGTGAGGCCACGACCACCGTGACCACGGGCAAGACGGTGACGGTCTCGTGTGCGGAAGGAGACCAGGGCCGTGTCTACGAGGGCGAGGTCGCGTTCACGATCGAGGAGGTGGAGGCGAGCCGGGTCCCGACCCGAACCCACGTCATGGTCAATCTGGGCAACCCGGATCAAGCGCTCGAAACGGGCCGCCTCCCGGTGGACGGTGTCGGACTGGCGCGGATGGAGTTCATCGTCTCCGAGTCGATCCAGGCCCATCCCATGGCCCTGCTCCACCCCGAGCGGGTGGAGGACCCCGATCAGCGGGCCAGGATCGACCAGCTGATCAGCGGTTACCCCGACGGCGCAGACTTCTTCATCCAGCGCCTATCCGAGGGAGTCGGCACGATCGCCGCCGCCTTCTATCCCAGGCCGGTGGTGGTGAGGATGTCGGACTTCAAGACCAACGAGTACGCCAGCCTGATCGGGGGCCGGGGCTTCGAACCAGTCGAGGCCAACCCCATGATCGGGTTCCGGGGAGCCTCTCGATACTCCCACCCCGCCTATGAGGAGGGATTTGCTCTGGAATGCACCGCCATGCGACGGGTCCGCAATGACATGGGCCTCACCAACGTGATCCTGATGATCCCATTCTGCCGGCGGGTGGACGAAGGAAGGCGGGTTCTAGACGTCATGGCCAAGAACGGCCTGGTCAGAGGCGAAGAGGGCCTGCAGATCTACGTCATGTGCGAGATCCCCAACAACGTGGTCCAGATCGACGCCTTCGCCGAGCTGTTCGACGGGTTCTCGATCGGGTCCAACGACCTGACCCAGCTCCTGCTGGGAGTCGACCGTGACTCCGAACTGGTCGCATTCGACTTCGACGAGCGCGACCCGGGAGTGATAGCCACGATCGAGGCGGCCATCACCGGTGCGCATCGCCACGACCGCCACATCGGGATATGCGGCCAGGCCCCGTCGGATTATCCGGAGATGGCCGAGGCACTGGTGCGAATGGGCATCGACTCGATGAGCCTCGACCCTCACACGGTGCTGGCCACGGCAGCCCGGGTGGCAGAGGTCGAGAAGACCGTGACCGCGGAGGCATCCACCGGCTGAGCGACGGTCGAGACGAGCGCCCCGCTACTCGCTGGAGACAAGGGCGGCTCGCATCTCCAGGGCCGCCTTTGCCCGAGCGGGATCGAGTACCTCCAGCGAGTATCCGGAGTGAGTCAGCACCATGTCGCCGATGACGGCGTCCGGTGTGTAGACGAGGCACACGGGTCGGGCGTCCACCGAGCCCATCGGGAAGCCCCCCTCATCCCACCTGTCTTCCAGCGCTCCTACGGACCCCAGGCACATCAGACTCGCTCCTCCACCCAGCCGGCCAGTGACACATCAGGGGCCGGGTGAACGATCAGGCCGTTGGAGCCGCAGGCAGGACAGATGGTCAGCTTCCCACCTTCGTAACGCTGCCCGCAGCCGAGGCATTGAAGCCAATGATCCTTGGTCAGATACAACAAATCGACTGTAGCGATGGTCGAGTCGGAGGTGGCCGAGCGCCAGGCCAGCTCCACAACGTCCCGATCGGTCTCGGGGCTCACGGCCAGCGCAACCTGGCTGACACGCTCGCCGGGCTGGAGACGGGACAGGAGATCGGCCGCCACCTGCGAAACCAGAGCCCACTCATGCATGGGCCTGCTCCCTTGCCCCCCACGACCGCAGGATCGCCAGAGCCTGATCCACCATCTCGGGTAAAGCCGCTGCCACGACCGGTGAGAGGCCGTATCCGGTCTCGACCGAAGCCGGCACCACCCCTACCGCAGCCACCTGCGCCGGAGTGGACCCCATAAGGTCGGCAGCTGCCAGCACCTCGGTCACGCCGAGCTGGTGGGCGGAGTAGAGGAGTCGGGCCTCTCGTCGAATTTCCTCGCCCCCGTAAACGACCACCTGCCCCGGCTCTAGGTCATCGGAGACCACGGCATCCAGCACCAGGAGCGCACGTCGCCCTTCGATGGTGGGTAGCAGCGCCAGTCCCAAGGTGCCTCCGTCGACCACCTCGACATCGAGCTCGCGAGCACCTAACCGCTTCGCCGCCACCACTCCCGCCCCTTCATCGGAGAACAGTTCATTGCCCAGGCCCAGGACCAGGATCTCGGGTGTCACAACAGATCCCGATCAACCTGTTTGCGACCGGTGAAGATCGACGAAACGAGGCCGTTCTTCTCCTCGATGTCGACCAAGACCGCCGAGTAGAGGTGGTGAACCACGAATCCCCATGTGAGCCACATGATGATGTGGTGAGTCAACCTCACCGCCGCAACGGACCCCAGGGCGAACACCCAGCCGGTCAGGTTGGACAGGAGACCGCCGGGATCGTCCAGGCCATGCAGCCCCAAGCCTGTGACGATCTGCACCAGAAACATCATGTAGACCGCCGTGTAGGCCAAGCCCGCCAGGGGGTTGTGCCCGACCTCAGTGGGAGGATCCCTGCGCAGGAAGAGGTAGTACTTGAGCATCTGAAGGCCCTTGCCTCGCCGTTCGCGGTGAACCGGGATGAACTGATCCCAGTGGGACCATCTGTTGCCGGTGAACGCCCAGATGATCCGGGCCAGCACCGCGGCGACCATCACCCAGGCCGCCACGAGGTGGATGGAGCGCATCGTCCCCATCACGAAACGGGGATCGCTGCCCGTGAGCAGGAAGGGGTTCCCGATGTAGTACCCGGTCACCGACAGCACTATCACCGACAGGAAGATCGTCCAGTGGGTGATCCGCACCGGCAGCTCCCACACTCTGATCACGGCTCTTGGCTGGCTGGGCTCTGTCCCGGGTCCGGTTACGGAGCGCTCGTCGACGGTCATGTCACCGACACCTCCACGATCGGGTTGCCTTCCTTGTCGAGAACATGGGCAGCGCACGCCATGCATGGATCGAAGGAGTGGACGGTGCGCAGGATCTCGAGGGGCTGGGTGGCATCGGCCACCGGCGTGCCCAGCAGCGCCGACTCATAGGCACCCCGAGCCCCATTGCCATCCCGCGGCCCGGCGTTCCAGGTCGAGGGCACCACGATCTGATAGTGATCGATCGACCCCTTGGCGATAGTCACCCAATGTGAGAGCGAGCCTCGCGGCGCCTCGTGCATCCCGAATCCCGATGCATTGTCCGGCCAGGTACTCGGCTCCCACATCTCCCCGTTGTGTATGGAGATGTCGCCGCCCTTGATGTTGGCCGAGAGCTGATCGAGCACTTCGAGGGACCGCTCGGCCAGCACCTGCGATTCGATCGCCCGGGCGGCCGTCCGGCCCAGGGTCGAGAAAAGGGCATCGGGGCCAACTCCCAAGGCGCTGAGCACCGTGTCGACCAATTCCTTCACCCGCGTATGCCCGGACGCATAAGCGACCAGCATTCTGGCCAGCGGTCCTACCTCAACCGGCGTGTCGTCATAGCGGGGCGACTTGAGCCAGCTGTACTTTCCATCGGTGTTCAGGAAATCGTAGGGAGGCTGGGGGCCTGTGTAGTTGGGATTCGTCTCCCCGTCGAAAGGAGCCAGCGCCGTGGAGTCGCCTCCCGAATACGAGTACCAGGAGTGGGCCACGTACTCGGTGATCTTGTCCTTGTCCAAAGGCTGCACGGTGGACAGGTCCTTGCCCATCACGAGGCCCCTGGGGAGATAGAGGGTGTCGGGCTCGACCGACGGGTTCTGGTTGCCGGTCGGGAAGTCCCCGAACGACATGTAGTTGCCCAACCCGCCTCCGATTCCGGCCCATTCCGTGTAGAACGGCGCCACCGCCAGGACGTCTGGTATGTAGGCCTGGGAGACGAACCGGAGCCCGCTCTCGAGCAACTTGCGCAACTCGATCAGAGTGGTGGCGTTGATGGCGTTCTGGCTGGTGGGGTCGATGGGCACGGCCATGCCCCCAACCAGGTAGGTCTGGAGATGCGGGTTCTTGCCGCCCAGGATGGCGTGGATCTTTATGTAATCCCGCTGGAAGTCGAGGGCGTCCAGATAGTGGCTGACCGCCATCAGGTTCGCCTCGGGCGGGAGCTTGTAGGCGGGATGCCCCCAATAGCCCTGGGCGAAGGGGCCCAGCCGGCCTCCCGCCACGAAATCCGACAACCGCTTCTGGACGGCTGCGAAGTAGCTCTCACCAGACCGCGGGTAATCGGAGATGGAAGCCGCCAGGGATGCCGTGGCGGCGGGATCGGCGTCCAGGGCCGAGACCACGTCCACCCAGTCCAGGGCATGAAGGTGATAGAAGTGCACCACGTGGTCCTGGACGAACTGGCTCAGCGCGATGAGGTTCCGGATCAGCTGTGCATTGAGCGGAGGCACGGTTCCCAAGGCGTTCTCCACTGCCCGGACTGAGGCCAGGGCGTGCACCGTCGTGCACACCCCGCATATGCGCTGGGCGAAGTACCAGGCGTCGCGGGGGTCGCGACCTTTGAGAATGGTTTCGATGCCCCGCCACATGGTGGATGAAGACCAGGCGTCGGTGATCGAGCCCCCGTCGACCTCTGCCTCCACCCGGAGGTGTCCTTCGATGCGTGTGATGGGATCGACGGCGATGCGAGTCATGACCCGCCCCCTTCCTGACCCTCGTCTTCGGCTTCGTTGTCTTCACCACGATCACGTGTCACGCCGTGCTGGATCACCTTGGCGACCCCGTGGGCGCCAAAGCCGACCGCGGTAGCCGCCACGACCCCCAGACCGATCCGATCGGCGTTGGTGGTAACACCGAATCCCGGGGGTTTGGGAAGCCTTTCGTAGAAGGGGGACATGGCATCCCAGAAGTCGGCCTCGGAGCAGCCCACGCAACCGTGCCCGGAGCCGATCGGCCAGCTGGTTCCCTCGTTCCACTGAATCGAAGGGCAGTTGTGGAAGGTGCTCGGTCCTTTGCAACCGAGCTTGTAGAGGCACCACCCTTTGCGGTGGCCCTCGTCACCCCACTCGAGAGCGAATTGACCGGCATCGAAATGGGCCCGGCGCTCGCAGTTGTCGTGGATGCGCTGACCGTAGGCGAAGAGCGGCCGGCCCTGCTCGTCGCTGGCGGGGAGCGCACCGAACGTTAGGTAGTGAGCAATGACCCCCACCAGGTTGTCGACGTTCATGGGGCAACCGGGCATGTTGATGATCGGCACGTTGTTGATGACATCGGGCACGCCACGGGCGCCGGTGGGGTTGGGTGAGGCAGCCGGGATCCCGCCGAAGCTGGCGCATGTGCCCACATTGATGATGGCGGCGGCGCCCGCCGCCGCCTCCTCCAGCAGCTGGAGCGCGGTCTTGCCTGCGATCGTGCAATACACGCCCCCGTCGGCAGTAGGCACCGACCCTTCCACCACCACGATATGTCCTCCGGCCTTCAGGGCGGCCTCTTTGGCGGCTTCGGCTTGAGCCCCCGCGGCAGCCATGATCGTCTCGTGGTAATCGACCGAGAGGATGTCGAGAACGAGGTCCGCCACCCCGGGATCATGAGCGCGGAGGAAGGACTCCGTATTGCCCGCGCAATCCTGAAACTCCAGCCAGATAACGGACGGCTTGTCGGCGGACTGCAGCGCCTCGGCCACCCGCTCGGAGAAGACGGCGGGAAGGGCGAGCGTCGCGGTCACGCTGGCACAGAAGGCCAGGAATGACCGCCGGGTGACACCGCTCGAAGCAAGCTCCTCACCGAGAGACTTGACCTCGGTAAGCACGTCGGGCATGGCATTTCCCTTCTCTTCTGCGCAACCACCCGAGGGGGTCTTGGGCCGACCGTAGGAGCAGAGATCAGGTACATATAGGGCACAAGGTCCCTGTGTTGGACACTGTCTTGGCTCATAAGGTCCTGAGAGTGAGCGCCATCGACGATTTGGTCACCAGGGTCCACTCCTACTTCGAGCGGTTAAACCAGGAGGTGTTCGCGGGCGATCCCGCTGCCAACCCGAATCTCACCGTTGAGGTGCTGAGCTCGACGGTCGTTCACGACACGCCTGCGTTGGTGCTGGTGACTCCCTGGACTCTCGTCGGCCTGGCATTCCCTCCAGATGGCAGGATGCCGTCGACATTGCGCCTCGGCGCCAATCACTACACGGTCATGGCCAACGAGGTGGCCGAGATCGGGCCCTACTTCTCAATCCTGCTCGTACCCGACGTGTCCGGCTACTCGACTCAGAGCGAGGTAGTCGACATAGCCCGACCTCTCGCCGACCAGCTGAACACAGCGCTGGAGAAGTTTCGCGTCGAGTCGACGCAGGTGGAGGACGAGGACCGGCGAGCTCTCTTCAGGGCGGTGAGAGGGACATCGGCGCCGGGCCCGAGGTTGGAATCACCGTTCGGGAGCCCCGATGGGCCCGCAGCCTCCATCCAGGGAACGTGATCGACGCGGTCCGTCCTGGGCGGTCCTATTCCTGACAGCCCTGTTGGTCTGGGTTGCCGGCTGCGGAGGCTCCGCCGGATCCACACCCAACCCGAGTGACGAGGTCGCCGCCGGTCGCATCTTGTTCGCCTCGGATTGCGCCCGATGCCACGGGGCCGCCGGCGACGGCGACATCGGCCCACGCCTCAATGGAGGGGCCGTATTGCGAACATTCCCCTCGTGTGAGGATCAGATTCTGTGGGTGAGTCTCGGCTCGACGGGATGGAGGCGGGAAAGAGGGCCCACCTACGGCGCGACCGCCAATCCCGTGCGTGGAGGGATGCCTGGGTTCGGCTCGCGACTTAGCTCCGATCAGATCCGTCAGGTGGTGACCTTTACTCGGGTCGAGTTAGGCGGGGGGAACCCGGCCCGGGTCGGTTCGGACTGCAACAACTGACCCCGATGCCGGATGGCCGTGTTGGCGGGTGGCCGTGATGGCGGGTGGCGTATGAGCGGCACAGGACCTTCGGCCCTGCCCGAGTGACTTTCAGCCCTGTCTTTCGCCCCACCGTCCGCGCACGCTGGCTGAAAGGAGGTCGAAATGACTGCAGATAATGAGAGCTACATACTCTTCGATCTGCCTGAGGGTCAGGCGCCCAAGGACCGCAAGTACCTCGAGGTGCTTGGTCATCCGGTGATGGTGTGCAACGGCCCCGAGCACGGAAGTCTGTGCCCGATCCTCTCAGGAGAGCACTGCGAATTGGCCGAGAACGCCGGTGGGATCGTTTTCGAGCTGGATCTGGACCGACCCCAACACCGGGCCATCCTGGCCAAGTACAAGGAGGCGCTCAGACCCGACCTGCCCATTCGCGTGGTGGTCAAGCCGGGCCAACCCGAGGAGTACCCGGACTTGGTCCACGGGCTCAAGGTCTGGACCCATGTCCCCGTGGCCGGTGACCTGGACGCCATCGCCGCCGAGGTAGAAGCAGCCGACATGTGATCAGACGACTCCGGTCGAGACCGACCTCCTGACGGGAGTCCACGATCCCATCGGAAGGGGCGGGCCTTTTCGAAGGCCCGCCCCTTCTTCGTCGATCCTCGTCGCGACTCTCAGCTCTCCACGATCACCTTGGCCCGCATCCACGGATGGGGCATGCAGTAGTACTCGAACTCACCGGCTTGGTCGAAGGTGTAGCTCCATGTGTCGCCCTCGGAGAGGAAGCCCGAGTCGAAGGAGCCGTCCAGGGCCGTGACAGTGTGGATCATGTTGGGGTCGCTGTTTGTCCAGCTGACCGCGGTTCCACCTTGACCCGCAGCACGTCGATCGAATAGTCGGCGGGCGACTCGGCATCGGCGGGCGACTCGGCATCGGCGGGCGACTCGGCATCGGCGAACTCATCCGCCTCATGGATAGCGGCGGTGGGCCATAGTTAGAACATGCCCTATCGACTCTTGGAGGACGAGGGACTGGCGGCCGGGGTGCGGCGGATCGCCGACGAGCAGCTTTCACGCGCCATCGATGCCCTCAGAGACATGTCCGACCGGGAGAGGCAGGTCCACGATGCCCGGAAGCGGTGCAACAAGCTGCGCGGCCTGGTCCGCCTCATCCGACCCGAGATCGGTAAGGAGTATCGAATATCGAATCGGACATTCCGCGACGCGGCCCGCCTTCTGGCCCCATACCGGGACGCCCATGCGCGCCTGGCTTGCTTCGACGACCTGGTGATGACCCACGGCCGGCTCCTGCCCGACCGCACAACCAGGACGGTTCGGGAGAGACTGGCCGAGGAGGCAGAGATCGCCTCGCTTCGCCTGCGCGTCGACACCGAAGCGGTTGAACGATCCATCGGCATGCTGGTAGGGGACAGGGAGCTGATCGAACGTTGGCGAGTCTCCGACAGCTTCTCAGATATCGACGGCGGTCTGAAGAAGACCTACCGACGCGCACGCAGGGCACACGAAGCGGTGATGGACGGAGCAGGACCAGCCGCGTCCCATGAATGGCGCAAGCGAGTCAAGTACCACTGGTACCACGTTCGCCTGCTGAAAGACATCGCTCCGGTTCCGCTGGGTGCGAGGGGCAAACGACTGCATGATCTATCCGACGGGCTCGGCGACGGCCACGACCTGGCAGCTCTGGCCGATCACGTCCGAGGCTGGGACGGGATGCGACGGGCCGACGTCGAGGCAGTGACGGTGATCGCCCTGGTGTCCGTATCGAACTCGAGCGGCGATCCATACGAGTCGGGGCCAGGCTGTTCGTCGAGAAACCCAACCGGCTCGCAAAGCGGTTCGGGGGATACTGGGATGCCTGGCGCCACTGGGTGGAGAACCTGCCGTTGGCGAGATGACCGACGTGTGGGACTCCGTTGACGAGGCCGATTGGAAATGAGCCGGCACCGTTGACTCGAGTCACACTCGATCGCCTGCCTTCGACGCGGCCGGGTGGGCTCAGGGACGCGCCTTCAATAGCATGAGAGACATGGTCAGAGTCCGCCGCGCTACCAACGTCGTGCACCATCGAACCGTCGAAGGGACGTCTGTACGTCTGAGATCACGGGTATGGAGCCTGACGATCGCGGGTCGGCGGTGGCGCATCGCAATGGGCTACCTGGGACCGACCACTGTTGAGACCGACTCTGCGAGCGCCCGAATCCGGGACCATCTGGGCATTTTGCGACTGCTATTGGTTGCGATCTGGATCGGGGGCTTGATTAGGAGACTCGGCCAGTGATCCAAAGGGAGGAACATAGATGAACACGGATATCGGAGACATGGGAACTCGCGTAGGCGAGATGCTGGGTGCCCTGATCGGCCCTGCCACGCCCTCGCCCGTATTCTCGGAGCCACAGAAGGTGGGAGAGGATCTGGTTTTCACCGCTTCCGCCTTTGAGCGAGGGGGAGGATTCGGCTTCGGCGGAGGCGAGAGAGCCGGTCCCGACGGGGGCGGAAGCGATGGTGGCCGGGGGGGCGGGGGCGGCGGAGGAGCACAGGGAAGGCCAGTGGCCGTGATTCGGGTCGGGCCGAGCGGCATCGAAGTTCGCCCAGTCATGGATCTCACCAAGATCGGCATCACCATCCTCGGCACACTCGTGAGCCTGGTCGCCGCCCTGCGCTCCAGGAAGTGACCCCGGCCCGAGAGCCGGACACAGGTCGCGACATCCCACCCGGACCTTGACTGCGTGACGCACGCGCCGATCTCGAGGATCAGTTGAAGGTATGAACAGCCTCCTGTCCGCTGCCGGCCCATGGGCTCCCGTCGTCGTCTTCGCCCTGGCGGCGGCGGAGAGCGCCGCCTTTGTCGGGCTGGTCATCCCCGGAGAGCTGGCCGTGATCCTGGGAGGGGTGGTGGCCGGAACCGGGGCAGTCCCCCTGTGGGTGATGATCTTCGCCGCCGTGCTGGGAGCGGTCATCGGGGATTCGATCGGCTACTACCTCGGCCATCGCATGGGTCCGGCCCTGTTGAGACAGGAACGGATGAAGAAGGTGAGCCAATACATGGACCGGGCCTCTCGGCTGCTGTCCGAGCGAGGGTGGTGGGCCCTCGTCGTGGCCCGCTTCGCCTCGGTGCTCCGAGCGGTGGTTCCCTTCGCCGCCGGCATGGGAAGGATGCCCTATAGCCGATTCCTGCTGGGCAACGTGGTCGGTGGAATCGCCTGGGGCGCCACGTTCACAGTCGCCGGCTACTTGGCAGGTGCCAACTACGCCACGGTGGAGAGCTGGTTTCGTACTGGGGGCCTGGCTGTGGTGGGCCTGGCCGTGCTGGTGGGCGGCATCGTGTGGCTCACACGCTGGGCACAGCGCAACCGGCCCAAAGTCGATGCTCTCCTGGAGCGCGCAAGAAACACACCGCCGGCCAGAGCCCTGCGGCGGATCACCGGCCGCACCGGGGTCGCCGGACTGGCCCTGGTCGTCACTGCCGGGGCCATCGTGGCCAGCACCTGGCTGTTCGCAGCCCTCATACAGGACATCTTGGGCAGTGACGATTTCTTCTTCTTCGACCTGTCGTCGATCAGGTATCTATCCGACAACCCGATCCCACAGCTCGTAACGGGTGCAAGAGTCGTCAACGCAATTACCGACCCCCGCGTTCTCGCGGTCGGGACGACGCTGGCCGCAATCGTGGCTCTCGTGGTCCATCGGCGCCGTCTGGCGGCGGCGCTCACCGTCTCCGCAGGGGGACAGTGGCTCATCGTCGAGTTGACCGCTGCCCTGGTCGGGCGGACACCACCGTCGGTGACCTCCCTCGTCGCTCGAGTCGACTACGGCTTCCCCTCCGAGCACGTCGCTCTGTTCGCGGCTGTGGCACTGGTGGCCGCCTGGCCCTGGAACCACCCCGGTTGGAGCGCAACCGTCCGACGCTTCGGACTGGCTCTCATCGCCACGCTCATCACCGGCGCAGCCAGGGTGGTGCTCCTGACCGAATACCCGAGCGATGTCCTGGCCGGCGGAGCCATTGCCACGGCCTGGGCATTGTTGATCTGCCTGACATTGATGCTCGGATCGACCAAGGTGGCTTCCGTGACCGACGAAGCGGAGAGCGGAGCACCGTGAATGACCAGACGACCAAACAGCTCCTCGACCTCGAAGAAGGGTTCTGGGCTGCCGCCGGGAATGCCGGCTTCTACGCCGCCAATTCGCCGATGACGGGCTGGTAGCCCTGGCCATGGGTGTCATGGACAAGGCGGAGGTGATGGCCGCCATGGATTCTCCCCATCCCTGGGCCGATTACAAGCTTCTATCTACCCACCTGGTTCCCTGGGCACGCTCGTGGGAGGCCGCGTCAGCGTGGCGGCGGGAGCGGTCTCTGGGGCGGAGAGGGCTCTGACCATCGCCATCCGCTATGCCTGGAGGCGGCGCCATTTCTCCCCCGACGGTGGCCCCGAGCGTCGACTCATCGACTATCGGACGCACCAACGACGCCTACTGCCCGCCTGGCCGCTACCTTCGCCTATCACTTTGCGGTCGCCGACCTGACCGACGGGTACGTCCGGCTCGAATCCCAGCCCGGCGACACGGGAGCCGACCGCCGGGCATTCGAAGGTCGAGCTGCGGGCCTCAAGGCCTTTGCTACCTGGCACAGCCTCGACACGGCCCAGGAGTGCCGACAGGCGTGTGGAGGCCAGGGCTACATGGCGATCAACCGTCTCGGACCGATTCGGGACGACCTCAATGTATTCACGACGTTCGAGGGCGACAACCTGGCCCAGTTGCTCGCCAAATCCCTGCTCACCCAGCACCGGGCCAGCTTCGAGAACCTGACTCCGGGGCGCCTGACTCGCTTTGTGACAGATCGTGTGCAGGCGGCGGTCACCGAATCGGTCCCGGTTGTCGGCTCTGTCGGCGGCGAGCTGACCGATCCGGATACCTGCCTCGCTCTGCTCGAGCGCCGCTCCCGCCTTCTGGTCGACAAGCTGGCGTTGCGAGTGAAGACCCGGGTTGACGCCGGCGCCGACCCGGGTAAGGCTCTCCTCGACGTGCAACCCCACGCAATCAGCGCGCTCGGGCCGCCACCGAGCTCGACGTGTACGCCTCGATCCGTCGCCTCGTGATCGATGAGCCCTCCCTGGCCGGCATCATCCATCAGCTGGCATCCCTGTTCACTCTGTGGAGAGTCGAAGCAGACCTTCCCTGGTACCTGGAAAGCGGCTTGATCACCCTCAACGGTGGTAAGCAGGTACGAGCCGCCGTCACGACCCTTTCCGAGGAGATCGCGCCATGGTCCCTCCATCTGGTGGATGCCTTCGCCATTCCCTACAAGGTCCTGGCCGCCCCTATTGCGCTCTGAGTATCACTAGCCCGCGATGTGCCAGGGCTTTGTCAGGCGTTTCTCAGCTACGTCGAACACGACGTGTTCCCGGGGGATGCTTCTTCGCCGGGATGCTCGGCGAGTCGACGCGCGCCGGGGAGAACTCCACGACAAGGTCGTCGCCGATCAGCAAATCGGGATGCGACATTTTTGGAGCAGGCCCGTGCCGCTATCAACTCAGCGATCGCCCGCAGGTCCCCCTCGCACCACTAGACGCCGCTCAGACCGGGTTGGATTCGAGCTCGGCAAGACGGTCGGCGATCGTCTTCATCACCTTGGCGGCCACCTTAGGGTTCTGATCCAGGATGGTCGAGAACTCACGGGCATCGGCCACGAGGACCCGCATATCGGAGATGGCGATCACGTCGGCAGTGCGGTGGGCGTTGGTGACGAGGCTGATCTCGCCCATCACGTCTCCGGGCTCGAGCTCCTTGATCTTGCGCCCATTACGCCTGACCACCGCAGACCCGCTCAGGATGACCATCGCCTCCCGACCCAGCTCGCCTTGCCTCATCACCTGGGTTCCGGCTTTCACCTCGGCCTCGGTGGTGTGGCGGGCCACCAGGGTCAGCTCCTTCTTGGAAAGGCCTGACAGGAGAGGCACCTTGCGAAGAACGTCCACCTTGTCCGATTGTCGCCTGAGCAAGGGCAAGCCCACCTCTCGATCGCCTACGCCTGATCGTATCTCCTCACCTCCCTGCTTGTCGGCAGAAAGATGATCGGCCTCCTCGATCGAGGCCGTCCATCCTGTAGGATGCTTCAAGCCGGGCCGAACCGGGTAGGGATTTCCGTATGATCAATTCACGTACTGTCGCCCGCACGCTCCTGGCCGGGATCTTCGTCGTCGGCGGCTGGGACTCTTTCCAGAACCCGAAGGCAAAGATCGATCCTGCTCGCGCGGTCGGCCTGCCAATTGCCGAGAGGCTCGGGATCCCCGCTGATGCCGTGGATCTCGTGCAGGTCAACGGCGCCACCCAGATGGTCGGGGGGGTGATGCTCGCCCTGGGCTGGATGCCGCGCCTAGCGGCGCTGGCCCTGGGAGCCACTCTGGTGCCGACCACTCTGGGGACCCACCGATTCTGGGAGACCCATGACCCCGATCGACGCAAAGCCCAGATGGTGCACGCCCTCAAGAACGCATCGATCCTGGGCGGTCTGATCATGACCGCCCTCGACCACGGCGGGCGGCCCTCGGTGTTCTGGATGACTCGCCGGGCTGCACAGAAGGCCGGCCGGTCCGTATCCGACACCATGGACAGGATCGGTGACTGAACCGGCCATCAACCCGGTCTGACCATCACGACCGCATGGCGACGGTCTCCGTCCGAAGAATGGGCAGAGCACTCCCTCACGTCCAACGAAGCAATGCATGGCGAGACTCGAGGGAGATGGGGAGCGGATGTCGCGAACCTCGAGGATCTCGTAGCGCAATCGGAACGCGCCACGCACGTAGATTCGAGATCACTACCCGCCGGAGGAGCGGGAAAGAGCGCAATGAGGAGGAAGCCTATGCGTCGCAGGACAACAGCCTTGTTCGCGTGTGCCGTCTTGATGGCAGCCGCCTTGCCGGTCGGAGCCGCCCAGGACCCACCGCCTTACAGCTACACCGGGCCTATGTTCGGCCTCGATACGAGCGATACGGACACCCTGCTTCATCGGGCGCCGGCCTGACCGCCGGCACCGGGCCAGAGGGTGATCAGGCCAGCAGGGCGTCGTGGCCCTTCTGCTCCTCCCGAAGCCGCCTTGTCAGGTGCACCAGTAGCTTCCACGCCAGATCGGGCCGAGTCTTCACGAAGGGGCGAAAATCCCAGGCCGTGATCGCCAGGGTGGTCAGGGGCCCGTCACCCACCACGGTGGCCGTGCGGGGGCCGGAATCGATCAGAGCCATCTCGCCGAAGAAATCGCCCGGGCCCAATCGGGCGAGAGTCTTGTCGCCGCGCACCACCTTGGCTTCGCCGGCCAGGATGAGATGGAATCCTGCCCCGCTCTCACCCTCGCTCACGATGGTGTGATCGGCCTCGTGGTTGACGACCTTGGAAATGCCGAGTAGGTGCTTGAGATCGGTCTTGGTCAGACCTTCGAACAGCCGAACCGAGCCGAGTCGCTCCAGGCTCTCCTTCTGGCTTACCACTTCATCCTCCCGGACCTCGGCGTGTTATCGGACGACGATAGCGTGCCCAGAATCCGGACCCCGGTCCGGTGGCTCAGGCCTTCTTGGCTTTCTTCTGCTTCGGCGGGGCCTGAGCCACGTGGGCCAGAGCCCTGTCTACCCACCGGGATGCCGCTTCGTCGTCGAGCTCGGACGGCAGCGACACATAGCCCGACATGGGGCGCTCCGCCGGGCCGAACGAGCCCGCGCCCTTCACGCCTAGCAACTCGTCCCTTTCGACGTCCGGGAGCTTCACGCCGATGGCTGACCCAAACAGGCCCATGAACATGTTGCCATTCACAAAGGCTCCCAGGTTCCCGAACATGGGTTTGATTTCGACCGTGGGGCCCTCCGGCACCAACGATCGGAAGCGCTCCTTGTCGCTCTCGGAAGGCTTGGGCATCTCCATGGCTTGGCTCCCTGCGATCGATGACGGCGACCGCGGCTTCGATGCTAACCCTCGGCCCAGAGAGAGCCGGGCCGCCGGGGCGACGATGCGGCTTGCGGTCGTGTGACGCCGGCGACGGCTGCACTACTGGCTGTGTGCGAGGGCAGGAAGGTAGTTGCGTCACTTGCTCACGCAGGCGTGTTCCGCCCACCGGTTCCCAGCATTGCCCCCAAGCTTGGCCGGTGGGCGGTTCCGCGGGGCGCCCTGGTGACGCGGGTCAGTTCACCAGGTTCTGAACGACTATCCCTGCGACGGCAGAGGCCAAAGCAGCCAGGAGCACGCGTCTGGCGAGACCGGACGGCTGAGGATCCACCCGAAAAGCGGCCAGGACGCCCCCGGTCACCGTCATCTCGATTATGACGACGATGGCACCTGCAGCCACGAAGACCCCGGTCATGTCGATCGCAGTCCACAAATAAACCACGCCCATGATTGCCAGCAGCACACCAACCCCGAACCCAACGACCGCACCGCGCCTGAAGCCCGTGACGTCGACCCGGTCCGTCAGCCAGGCAAGGCCTCCCACAGCACAGAGGAGTGCCAGGTAGGCGATTGGAATCCTCCGAAACAGGGCCTGGTCTGAGAGCAGACCTGGCTCTCGATCTTGGTGAAACAACGGAGAGAAGATTCCAGCGTTGAAGAGAAGATCCACGCCCACAGCCAACAGCCAGGCAGTCACAACGGGCCTCACCCTCAGGGCCTCGACCGTGCTCTCGACAGGACGATCCATCACAGCTCCATACTTGCAGCTCGACCGCGCCGAGGGCGTCCGAACAATGTTCCTCCATGCGGAACGGCCACCGCCCGGGTTGTGGTGTCACGTAGTGTCGACAACAGAACGGGCTGCCCGTCAGTGCCTTGTCCCCTTGCCACTGACGGGCGGCCCATTCGCCAAGCTAATCCCAGGTCCCTACAAGCGTCTCGAATCTGCACCTAGTGGTGATTCGCTCAATCAGGGCGACGGTGTCATCTCCGAGTCATCGGTGTCATCTGGCAAGGAGAAGGGCGCAGTCGCAGCCGGGGAACTGCGGCGAGCACTCCGACGCAGCCAGGGCCGTCGAGGACCGGAGAGACCGCGCCATCATTTGGGCAACGCACCACTAATCGTTACAGCCGTGGCGCCGGTACGGGGAGGATCTGGATCGGGAGAGCTCTCCGAGTTGGCCACAGCCATGGCCTCCCTGCTTGTATCGCCACCTGGAGATGTCAACCCTCTCGCCCGGCCCAGAACTTCCGATCTGCGGATGAGAGGCTATGTGCGATCGGTGAGCCGCCTCCTGTGGCCGCTGTACCTGTTTCTTGTCTCCTGGATCGTGCTCCCGGTCTATGCGACGATCGTGGCGGGGCTGCTGCCCTTGGGGGATGCAGACATCGACCGGCTCCTGGCACTGGTAGTGGTGTTGGCAGGGCTCATCGCGGCGTGGTCGGGAATCGGGGGCGGACCGCTGCTCATGTCTGAGGCTCAAGTGCTGTTGGGGTTGTCCGGCAAGAGCGGCCTCCCGGCCAGGATCGCCGTGGGGCGCCAGGGACTGTTCGTCGGCGGCTTCTTCGGGTTGGGTGTGGCATGGCTGACAGCGATGGCGGCCGCAGGCAGCCCGGACTGGGGCCTCTCCGCCCAACGAACCGTCGTGGGTCTCGAGTTGGGAGTATCGGTGGTCAGCCTGTCCGTTCTCTGGAACGTGGACGGGATTCCGTGGCTCGACCGGGGATTCGCCCTTGCCGTCTCGGCTCTGATCTCCCTTGCGGCTCTTACCACCCACCCCATCGAGTCGCTGTTGGTACCGTTGGGCCTGCTGGCGCTCGTCGCCCTGGTTGTGGCCGTCGTACGCGCTCCCGATATTCGCTTCGACCGCCTGTGGGGGCGCTCACTGGTCTTGGCGGAGCTGCAATACGGCGCCGCGCTGTTGGACTTTCGCTCCGCTCTCGCCTCGTTGCGTTCGAGCCGTGACGGCCCCCGGATCCCTCGTGGCCGCCCCGGCATGGGAAGGCTCCCCGTCTGGCTGTGGCGGCCCCTTCGCTCCCTGACCGGATCCCCGTCGCTCGTGATGGTGAGGCTGGTGGCGATGGTCGCGGGGGTCGCCCTCTTCCTGGCCGTGTTGCAGGGCACGACCGCCCGACTGGCCGCCGTGGCCGGCGTGCTCGCGGTCGGCGCCGTCGACCTGACCAAACCTCTCGCCTCAGTAGTAGATCGACCGCTACTAACCCGATCAAGTCGGATTCCAGCCCGGCTGACCCTCCTCTCGGAAGCAACCATTGGCATCCTCCTGACCGTGGCCGCCGGTGTGCTGGGTTGGGCGATCGTGTCGCAGATACAGGGTGAGCTAAATGCTCCGGCAGTGGCGGCGGTGGCAGTGGCCGCCGGTGCGTCCTCCGCCGTTCAGGCCCGGCTCGGAAGCCCCGACCTGGGAATGACCATCAGCCGATTTGGCCCCCAGCGTGTCCAGGGAGTGCTGGCTACCAGAGCCGCGGCACCGATAGTGGCACTCCTGCTCACCGTCAGCGGGGTGATAGCCCTCACGAAGAAATGGAGCCCCGCACTTGCGGCCATACTTGTAATCGGCTGGTTCATCATCCTCGTCGTGGCGACCAGACCGGAAAAGGACACCTGACCATGACCATCGAAGCCAAATCGGTCACCGTGGAATACGAACGCACAACCGTTCTGAGCCTCCACAGCCTGACGCTGGAAGGACCGGGATTGACGGTCGTAACGGGGCCAAACGGAGCCGGCAAGAGCACCCTGTTGCGTCTGTGCGCCGGCCTGCAACGCCCCGACAAGGGGACGGTGGAGGTGAACGGAGTCAAGGCCCACCGTCGCCGAGCCCGACTCAGCTGCGGTTACAGCCCCGACCATCCCGTCCTGTTCGACGACCTCACGATCGCCGACAACATCACATATGCACACGAATCGAGCGGATCTGAGTCCCCCACAGACATGACTACAGACCTGATCAGCGCCTTCAACCTCGAGGACCTCCTCAATAGGTTCCCCGCCCAATTGAGCCGCGGCCAGCAGCAGGCGGCCTCTCTCGCCGTCGCCACAGCCCGCCCGGTCGAGATCATGCTGCTCGATGAGCCGACTTTGGCCTTGGACCAAGACAATCGATCCAAGCTGTCCGCCGTTCTGGCGTCTCACACCGCCGACCAGCTATTGGTGGTAGCCAGCCACGACGCGACCCTCATCGACGCCGCCTCACGAAACATCAGACTCACCCACGGGCACACCGACTGAGACGGGCCAGTGGCTGTTCGAGTCGTTCAGTCCCTGCTCCCTAGGAGCACCACGTTCTCCTCGGAGGTGCCTGCATCTTCACCCAGAGGTGTAGTGAGCAACAGGATTGCTTGATCGTTCATCGCCGCCGGCCTGTCGACGAACACGTCGTCCGCCGCTTCGACCCGTTTCGCTATAGAGCGGCTCGGTGCCTGCGCTGGTCAACTTCCAAATGCCTTCACCATCGTCCCCCAGGGCAACGTCGCCCCATCTGCCGAGGACCTCCATCCGCGGGCCGGAGTGGACCGAAGTCCAGTCCCAGCCGCCACTCGTGTAGCAATGCCTCCGATCTCTTGCCCTCCTTCGTGTCTAGTTGCGTAGATTCCGCTCCTGGCAGCGACGAGGTCGAAGAGCGATCCGAGCGCGGTCTCCGCCCGGGACCAGCACGGGTGCTGGATCCCCGCCCCGACCAAAAGTGGAACCACCCCAGAGAGAAGGAGAACTACTGCGGTCGTGACCGCCGCGATCCGTGAAGAAGGCCAGCGCCGAGGAGAGGCGGGCTGAGGTGCGGCTGTGTCCCGCGTGCAAGACCAAGCTTGCCGCCGACGCCAATCCCCGCCGGATCTATTTGCTCGAAGCGGTGTGGAAACAACGCCAGTCACCGTCGACGCAGTGGGAGCCCGACGTTGTGGACCCTGCGGTGTGGCCGGTGCGGGGAGCGGTTCGAGAACTTCATGCCCCAGGCGACGTGGTGCTCAGACCTGTGTCGTGTTAGTGGCCACCAGGCAGACGAGCCGTGAGGTTCCATGGCCCGGTCAGCTTCCGAGCGCTCGGTGGAGGAAGGCTGCCATCTGGCCTCTGGTCACGGAGTCGTTTGGGCAGTATCGGTCGTTGAGCGGGGGGTTGCAGCCTTTGGTCACTCCGGCCGTGGCGAGCCGATCAATGTCACCTTTGAAAACGCTGGTGTTGTCGTCTGTGAACAGGTTGCCGCCGCCATCGTCGGTGTATCCGAGCGCACGAACGAGGAAAGCTGCCATTTGACCCCGAGTAACTGGCTCGTCGGGACAGAAGCGGGTGTCGGCGGGCGGATTGCAGCCCTTGGTGATTCCCGTCGTCGCCAGAGCACCGATGTCGGCGCTGAACACCGACCCGGCGGTATCGACGAACAAGTCGGGTCCGGGGAGGAGGATGAGGGCACGGTTGAGGAAGGCGGCCATCTGACCCCGAGTAACTGGCTCGTTGGGACAGAACAGGGTGTTGGCGGGTGGATTGCAGCCCTTGGTGATCCCTTGCTCGGCCAGCCAGGTGATGTCCGATTCAAAAACGGAACCGGCCGTGTCGCTAAACTGGACGCCAGATCCGCCCCCACTCCCACTGCCGGTACCGGGCTGGAATATCCAAGCGCTCGGATCGCCTGTGCACGCAAAGGACTCGCAGCTATATACGACGGGGATCGCCTCCACTTGATCGGCCGAACTCCACCCATTCATGGCCATCACCATCCGGCCTCCCGAGAAGGTCAACGAGAGGTCGAAGCCGGTAACGAATCCCTGATCCAGTCGCATCTGGGAAGCGGTACTGCACCCGGTCCCGCACGACCACAAATAGACGGCATCCCGGTCCTTGTAGGTGTAGTTGGCCACGTAGGCCCGATAAGCGACCACGGTTTCACCGGTGACTGCTGTGGAAAGGTCGATGTCATCAACGTATCCCATAGCGGGAATCCCCCCGACCTCGTAGCCAGAAGGATCGTCTAGTCGTTGGCGGTCGTGGCCGGCACAGTCGGCGTCGAGGCAGCGGACCAGCCATGCAGGGTTGCGGCTGGCGAACGGATCGTTAATGCGGTAATCCTCGATGTAGGCGAGCACGGGCAACCCGTCACTGCTGAGCGCCAACTCGAGATCCCGGCCGGGGGCCGACGAGGGCCACTGTGAATTCTGGGAGGACCTTTCAGCTGCGTCCTGAAGGAGGGTGCTGGTCATCGAGGAACACTCAGTGTCCACGCACCGACCCAGGTAAAGTGACCCACGCAGGTCTGACTCTGAGTCGATGGTGGAGTAGGCAACGACCGGTCGACCGTCCTGGGGGACGACGACGGCCGAGGATCTGCCCGCCTGAGTTCCAAGTTCGGTGTGTTCGGTACGGGTCAAATGCAGGCACTGTGCGTCAGTGCAGCTGAAAGTGAACAGTCTGCCCGTGTTGCCGCCCACTTCATCAAATAGCGTATAGCCGAAGCTGATTATCGGGAGACCGTCCGAGCCGACGTCAATCCCGGGAGTGTCGAAGGCAAAACCATTTACCGAGATCGGAACAACGTTGAATATCTCCCGGGTGGTGGTGCTTGCGCACTCGATGTCGAGACACTTGGTCACCGAGAGATGGATCGTGTCCTCCGCCGTTCCCCCGTCATAAGGATCGGTGAAATAGGAGAGGACGGCTACCGGCAACCCATCCCCGCCGATCGCCAATTTCATACGCCCGGGAACCAAAGAGGCGCCCGAAATCGGTAACTCTTTGGCCACATGGACTGTGCCCCTGTGACACGACCGATCCGAACAGTGAAGGAACCCCACCGCCGAGTGGAAGATGTTGCCTGATGGCGGGACCGTCCGCACGAAGGCAACCGGCAGACCGTCCGTCCCCAATCCCACGTCACCCATGCCGCCCAACGGGGTGTCACGAACCAACACAACCTCGTCTCCAGCCGACGCCACTGCCCGACCAGGTGCGAGTAGCCCAGAAACCAAAACCCCCGCAAGAAGGACGGAACCCGCCAGTCTGAACCCTCGCTGCAACCCATAGCCTCCCGGGACGGCTACCCAGCGTACCTGCGCCTCGACGGCACCGCCTGACGGGAGTCGAGGAAAACGGCCCTACGGGGCGCACCCGACGAAGCAACCGGCAGGAAGATCTATGTGGTTGGCCGTGCCCGCCCATCTCGTCGCCTGGCACAGCCCACCAATCCTCATAGCCTGCCAGGTGGGAGTCACCGATACCCCTCACTACAACTCAGCGGCGCACGCTCGCCAACCTGGCGAGGAGGGACCGTCGGCTGCGCAAGTCATTGAGCAGGCCAGCGGGCGCACATTCAACGACGAAGCGGGCGAACCTCCAGGCGACGGTGCAGCGGATTCGCTACTTGGCCAACGCGCCAGGTGACCATCCCGTTGACCGGCACCGTCGCTCCAAACAACCGACTGGCTTGGGTTCTCGATCCGCGCTGATCCACCATCGCCCTGGCAGTCGCCGCCGACCGGCCCCCAAGTCCTGCTCATGCTGGCGATCACCGCCCTGCGGACCCTGGGGACCGTGTCCGAGATGCCCTGTTGGTGCGCTGGCCGACCCAGATGAGGGAATTGCTCCACGATCACGTGACCGGCATCGACACCGAGATCGAACGACTGAGGGCGGCGTGCAGGACTCGGTCACCCGCCAAGAGCACGGTCACACGATTATGTGAAGAACGACGGTGCGGAACGCTCCCCCGGCCCCCAATGCCGGTAGCCATCCCGCCAGCTAGTGACTTTGGTCACTGTGCCCACCGACGTCATGGAACCGATGTATTCCCCCATGTTGGACGTATCCGCCATCGGGACCGTAGGAGCAACCCTCACCAATGCGGCCCGGGCCCTTGGCCGGGTCCACTGCTGCGCCACCCCCAACCAATGCTGGGCCACCGACACCGCCGACGTCATCGAGAACCTGGTGATGGATCTCACCCAGCTCGGGTACCGCCGAGGGCAGCCCCTCGACCCAGCCACCTGGCTACCCGACCACGAATGGATACCCGCAGCCTGGGGCAGCCAATCCAGCACACCACAAGTACAGGTCGCCGCATGCCACAACGCACTACGGGCAGTGATCACCACCTACGACGACGTCCTCCTGGATAGGCGGATCCCCGCCCACCTCACCGTCAAGCTGAACGCCCAACGAGAAGCGATCGCCACCATCGACCGCCAGCTGCTCCAAGCCCTCAATACCACCACCCTCGACCGGAGACTCCCCCTGACAACCAGCCACTAAGGTCACCAGCCGGGCAGGGAGACAGTTGCGCCCCCTGCCTGTGCAATCGGGCCGCCCATTGGTTAACCGTCCCCTCGATGACCGGTGGGCGGTTCCTCGTGCCCGACGCCACGGGACGTCCAGCCCTGATGCTCCAGCCGGGTACTACGGTCGGACCCATGGTATCGCCCGCCAGGGGGATGGGACCACCTTGAGGTGAGTTTCGCCAGTGGGATGGGACCACCTGGTCGCCAGTGATGGGACCATTTTTGGGGGTCCGCCAGTTCCGGTGCTGTCGATGCTGGGCTTGCCGCTGCCGGTGTCGATGGGACCAGAGGAGGCGGTATGGCGTTCCGGGAGGTTCGTGTGTTCGAAGTTCGTGAGGTGCTGCGGTTGTGGCTGGGCGGTGAGGGGCTGCGGGGGGTCTCGCGGCTGGCGGGGATGGACCGCAAGACGGTCCGTCGCTATGTGGAGGCGGCGGAGGATCTGGGTCTGGATCCGGCTGGCGGCGAAGACCAGCTGACCGATGAGTTCATTGGCGGGGTGGTGGAGCGGGTGCGGCCTCACCGCACCGATGGGCATGGGGAGGGGTGGCGGCTCCTGGATGCTCATCGCGACCAACTGAAGACGTGGCTGGACGACGACGAGTTGACGGTGGTGAAGGCCCATGAGCTGTTGGAACGGCAGGGGGTGATGGTGCCTCAGCGCACGCTGCACCGGTTCGCCCTCGAGGAGCTGGGTGTGGGCCGGTCGGTGCGGTCGGCGACGGTCAGGGTCAGCGACGGGGAACCGGGCGATGAGCTGCAGGTCGATTTCGGCAAGCTGGGTCGGATCGCCGATCCGGACGCTGGTCGCCTGCGGGACTTGTGGGCGCTGGTGTTCACGCCGGTGGTGTCGAGGTTCACCTTCGTGTGGCTCACTTATCGGCAGACGATCGACGATGTGATCTCGGGGTTCGAGGCGGCGTGGGTGTTCTACGGTGGCGTCTTTGCCACGGTCATCCCCGACAACCTCAAGGCGATCGTCGACCGGGCCGACCCTTTGGCCCCGAGGCTGAATCAGGCGTTCGTCGAGTATGCCCAGGCCCGGGGGTTCAAGATCGACCCGGCCCGGGTCAGAAAGCCCCAGGACAAGCCCCGTGTGGAACGGACAGTGTCGTATGTGCGGAACAGCTTCTTCGCCGGCGAGACGTTCGTTGACCTGGCCCACGCTCAACGTCGGGCCGAGGTGTGGTGTCGAGACCGGGCGGGGATGAGGATCCACGGCACCATCCAGGTCCGTCCCGCCGAGGTGTTCCGTCTCGAAGAGCAGCCGGTGCTGGCGCCGGCACCGACCGCTCCCTATGACTTGCCGGTCTACGCCACGGCCAAGGTGCATCGGGATCATCACATCGAGGTCGCCAAGGCGTTGTATTCGGTGCCGGGGAACCTGATCGGCACCCGCGTCGAGGTGCGGGCCGACGGGAGGTTGGTGCGGATCTTCTCCCGTGGTCAGCTGGTCAAAATCCACCCGCGTCAGAAGCCAGGCAGCCGTTCCACTGACCCCGATGATCTTCCCTCGGAGAAGACGGTGTATGCGATGCGGGACTTGGAGAAGCTGCAACGTATCGCCGCCAGCCATGGCGACGCGGTGGGCGCCTACGCCACGGCTCTGTTGGACATCCCTCTGCCCTGGACCAAGATGCGCCAGGTCTACGCCCTGTTGGGCCTGGTCAAGAAATGGGGTCCGGAGCGGGTCAACGCCGCCTGCCAGCGAGCGCTGGACGCCGAAGCTGTCAACGTGGGACTGATCGGACGGATGCTCGAACGGGGCACCGAAACCGGCCCCGACGCGCCCGGCGAGCAATCCCCACCCGCCAACGTGGTCGCTCCCCGGTTCGCTCGAGACGACAGCCACTTCGCGGTTCGCACCGGCACCGACGACGGCGAGGAGGTGGGCCGATGACCACTCCGACTGTGACACCGGAACTGAAAGCGCTGCTGAGGCGGGTCAAGCTGGGCGGCTGCCTCGACACCCTCCCCGAACGGCTCGCCCTCGCTCAGACAGGCGGGATGGGCCACGCCGAGTTCTTGGAACTGGTCCTAGCCGACGAGGTCACCCGCCGAGAGAACACCTCCGCTGCGCGCCGCGCCAAGACAGCCGGGCTCGACCCGACCATGACCCTGGACCGCTGGGACGACACCGCCAACATCACCTACGACCGTGCGATCTGGAACGAGCTGTGCTCCCTACGCTTCGTCGAAAGTGGCCACAACGCCGTCATCATGGGCCCAGTCGGAGTCGGCAAGACCTTCCTCGCCACCGCCCTCGGTCACGCCGCCATCAGACGCCGGTTCACCGTCCACTTCGAACGCTGCGACCGGCTCCTCAAACGCCTCCGCGTGTCCCGTCTCGACAACAGCCACGACGCCGAGATCCGAAAACTGCTGCGGGTCGATCTGCTCATCATCGACGACTTCGCCCTCCAAGCCATGGACCCCCTCGACACCGCCGACATCTACGAACTCATCGTCGAACGACACCGCAACACAGCCACCGTCGTCACCAGCAACCGTGAACCGGTCGAATGGCTCGCGCTGATGGCCGACTCCCTCCTCGCCCAATCCGCCATCGACCGACTCCAATCCGCCGCCTACGAACTCGTCCTCGACGGCGAGTCCTACCGGCAACGCCAAAAACCCGCCGTCACCGCACACCCCGTTGACAGCCAACACACCCCCATGCCATCATCCCCTCGCCGGACCTGACCGAACACCCAACCCGGACCCATCACACTGGCGAACCGGTGGCCCCATCAAGCTGGCGAGCGACACCCATGGAGATCACATGCGCCGAATGTGGATGCCTCGTCGACCGAGGCGAAGTAATCCGCCGCTGCGAAACAGAAGACTGCTGCTGTGGCGACCTTCCAGACCGAGCCTGACCCTTCCCGCCGCGTCGTTCTTGGGCCGCACTGTCAGGCCGCACTAGGCCACAGATGAGCGAAGTTCACCACAGATGAGCACCGACGAGCAAAGACGAGGGGAACAGGCGAAGACTTTTGTGCGATAAGGGTTTCCGCCCGGCTCCGAGGGTAGGACTCGAACCCACACGCGCCCACCCATCGCCAGGTCCTGGAACCATTCGCCCCTAGTGGCACCCGGGTCTGTTGTGGCGGTCAGATCGCTGATCGTCCAGTTCAGCGCCGCAGCCACCGAGGGTTTCACGGCCGGCGATGTCCTCGAGGGGAGATCAACGATGTTGGATGTTCTCGAGGGTCGGACACGGATCGATCCCGTAGGTGGAGCACTCGGTTTGAGTCAACGAACGGCGCAGGTGAGCGCGAACATCTTGGAGGAACTGCTCGGTATCGAGCGACACTCGCCCCCAGACACCGTCGGCGGTTCCGATCGCGATCGTTTCGTCGTCCAGCCAGTACATCGACTGCACTTCGGGAATCTCGAGGACTTGCGCCGTCTTCATCTCCACCAGATCGAAGATGATCAGCCGATCCGTGTTGCCGAGAGCGACCTTCGTTTCGTCCGGGCTGAATGAGATGCCGCGGACATTGCCGGAGTCATCTCCGATGAAGGTCTCGGTCCAGGTCGTTGTGTCGACGATTCCCAAACCCGTGTCTTCGGCGGGGAAGACGAGCAACCGCTGCGATGGGGAAACCCTCGACCCAATTGGGGTCTTGCCGTCCCAGAGATGTTCGCCGGTTTGGCGGTCCAGTGCGATGAGTTGGTCGCTGTTGCCCACGATCACCCAGGTATCGCTGACGAATCGAGCGAACAGAAATCCGCCGGGGATGGCCTCTTCTGATATCAGGGAGCCGTCTGCCGTGTCGAATCGGAGCAGGCGCCCGTCGGTGGTGCTGGAACCGTCGGTCACCGGGACGGCGACCAGTTCCTGGCTAGGAGAGTTCACCATCACGTAGTAATACGGCGCAGGCTCACCGGTCGCCCCACAGGTTCCATCAGGCTCGACCACGCATCCGAGGAATGGTTGGGATTCGCCGGTCTCCGGATCGTAGAACGCCCACGGACCCTCCACGGACTCGTACACGAAGCGCCCGTCCTCAAGAGGAAGCGCCTGCCACCCGGCGAGGGTCTCGTCCAGAAGCCGACCATCCACGGGGTCGAAGAACTGAACATAGGGCGTGTTCGTCTCGAAATCATACGAGACGAAGACGCCGAGGTCCGGGCCGATGTGGATTCGGTTCTGGGCGATGTAGGACCCGGGGGGCTCCCCTGCGGAGGTGATCCCAACCGCCTCGGTGCTGAGATCCCAGATCTTGACGGTGCCGTCGTCATGGGCAGTGAAAAGCCGGTGAGTGGAACCGTCACGTCTTCGGGTTGGAACCGCCGATTGCCTGTGGCTCCGCTTCGTTCACCAGTTGTACGGAATCCTTCTCAAGCGATTCTCAAGCCGAGTCTTCGGGACGTGCCTCCTTGTCGGAGGGCTGCCGCTGCCGCCAGATCCTGATCGACGGGCAGAGCGCACGTGCGGCCTTGGCACCGGCCCCGCCAGCTAGGAGATGCTGGCGAGACCAACGTGGGCGTGACCCAGACCGTAGAACGAAGCAGCTCGAACGGATACGCCCCCCACAGCTCGAGAGAACGGTCTGGCCTCGTCGTACCAACGGTTCCGAAGGCCCTCGAAGCCGATGCACCGTTGCCTGGTCGCCACCACGGTCAATACCGATCATCCACGGTCATTGCTCACGAGACTTCGGACCAGCGGTCCGGGTCTCCCCAAACCGATCCCAGTCGGCCTGCGCCTGACCCTCCGGTCGCTACCCCGCGTCCCACACCGGCCGACGCACCTCGGGGTCGACGATCCGGATGTTCTTGTCGCGCAACGCTCCGATTCGGGCCATCTCCGCGTCGGTGATTTCGAAATCGAAGAGATCGATGTCCTCCTGGATTTCAGCGAACTCGAGGGCACGCGGCACCACGGCGACCTGCGGTTGCTGGATCAGCCAGCGCAGCGCCACCTGTGCGGCTGTCTTGCCGTGCGCAACCCCGATCTCGATCAAGACCGGATCGTCGATTAACCGACCACGCGCCAACGGCACGTAGCAGGTAACGATCATCCCGTGACGTGCACAAGCCGTGAGCACCTTGTCCTGGCGGAGGTAGGCGTGGTACTCAATCTGGTTGGCGACGAGTGGCTCGGAGCACTTGGCCACCGCCTCGTCGATCAGTGCCACGGTGAAGTTGGAGACGCCGATGTGGCGCGCCAGCCCTTCCTGCTTGGCCTTGGCGAGCGCGCCGAGTGTCTCTTCGAGCGACACGCGAGGCTGCGGCCAGTGGATCAGCAGCAGGTCGACGTAGTCGAGGCCGAGAGTCTCCAGGCTGGTGTCGACCGAGCGGGCGAAGTCGTCGGCCTTCGCATTCTCCTCCGTTACCTTGGTTGTGACCCACAGCTCGTCGCGTGGCACGCCGGCGCCGCGAATCGCCTCACCGACCCACTGCTCGGAACCGTACTTACGCGCCGTGTCGATATGGCGATAGCCGCTCTGAATGGCGTTCGTGATCAGATCGACTGCCCGTTCCGGCTGGGGGTAGAGCATGGTCCCATAGCCAACGACGGGCATCGCCGCGCCGTGCGCAGTGATGGTGGGGGCCTTCGCCGGTCGCATCGCCTTCCTCCTTCTAGGTTCGCCGTGCCAGACGACCGATAGTCCGACCCGTTGCCGTCGGCACCGTAGCGGTCGCCGTCCGCCAAGACGCGCACGTACAGCCAGCAGGGTCAGGTGGAGCCAACCGGAAAGGCCGCGTGAAAGGCTATTGACCAGGCTGGTGATGGTCCGCCCGTATCGGTTGCCTTGGACACGACATCCGACGAAACGAAATCCAAGAGACACTGCTACACACCGGCTACAACAACAAAGGATGTTCGCTCTGATCGTGGAGCCGATCGTCAATCGCGACGATGAGAATCGGAGCTCCGGGGGTGGGACTTGAACCCACAACCAACGGATTAACAGTCCGCCAAGGGCCCCGGCGGATCACGGAACTGCACTAGACAATTCGCAAGCCGTGGCCCGCATCCTCCTCCGCATCGACAACGTCACTCCGGACCAGGATCTCGACGCCTTTGCCGAGGCCTGGGCCGCCACGGTGAGGAAGGTGCGGGCCGAACACACACAGGCTGAGGTGCGGCTGTGCCCGACCTGCGAGAAGCGCCTGCCCGCCGACGCCAGCCCAGGGCAGATCCATTGCGCTGACCACACCGAGCATCCAGACCGAGCGACGATCTGAGCATGTCGAACCGTAGACCGATCGCCTTTTTCGACCTCACCGAGGAGGTCCCTCAGCCCCACCAACCTCGACGCCACCGTCGACGCCATCATGGCCACCCTGGCGGAGCGGACGCATCGAGGCTTCGGCATGAACGGCTTCACCGACGCCCGGGATCTCGGTCTGATCAGCGGAACACCGACTGCTCGGGTCTGGCCGTCCCTGCCCATCGACCCCGACGGCCCCCGCTTCTGTCCGGTATGCCAGGATCGCCTGCCCGAAGGTTCGAATTCGTACCGGACATACTGCAGTGATCGGTGCCGCAAGAGGGCCAACCACTACCGGCGCCATGGGAAGCCGACGTTATGGACGAAGCGGTGTGGCCGGTGCGGGGAGTGGTTCGAATCGCACATGCCGGAGGCGAGATGGTGCTCGGATCTGTGCCGAACCGGTGTGTCCTAGAGGGCAACGCTGTCCGAGAGTAGGTCCTCGACTGCCGATGGTTGATGACGGTTCGAAGTGGCGGCAGGAAGGGCGAGTTCGAAGACGCTCCAATCGTCTTCGTGGCGGTAGTTGAGGTGTCCGTGCATGAGGTGGGCGAGATGCTTGGCGACGGCGAGGCCGATCCCGAGGCCTGCGGGTTGGGTGTCGCTGTGGTGTGCCCGGTAGTACGGCTCGAAGATGCGTTCCCATTGTTCGGGTGGGAGACCGTCGCCGTTGTCGGCTACTTGGAGGTGGACTGTCTCGACGGTGGAGGTGACACGGACCTCGATGGTGTCGCCGCCGTAGCGAGTGGCGTTCTGGAGTAGGCCCCTGATGATTTGTCTGACTCGGGCGGGATCCCCGGTGGCTCGGCGCTGATGGGGGTCGTTGTCGATCAGGTGTGCTCGGCTCTGGAGGTGGGGGTTGGCACCTTCCAGTACCTGGGCGGCTTGGGCTTGAAGCGAGACCGGAACCAGGTGCACAGCGAGGGTATCGAGCTGGAATCGTGCCGCTACGAGCAGGTCATCGATGAGGGCGGACAGGTCGGTGGCTTGGTCAGCCACGCTGGCGATCATTGCGAGCCGCTCTTCGCTGTCGAGGTCTCCGTCGGGTTCTCGGAGCAGTTGAGCGAACCCGACCACTGCGGTCAGGGGAGTTCGGAGTTCGTGGCTAACCGCTTCCAAGAACTGGTCCTTGGCCTCGGAGAGGCTCTTGAGGTGGGCGATCTCGATACGGTGTTGGGTGCGTTGCCGATACCAGTAGACACCAGCAACAGCCGCCAGTGTCAAGGTCAGGCCAACGAGAAGAGCAAGGACTGGGTTAGCCCCGTCGTCGATCAGCGAGTTTCCTTCCTTGGGGGAAACCTCAAGGCGCCAGGTGCGTCCACCAAGTGTCAGGTCCTGGAACCATTCGCCCTTAGAAGGAGCGACCGGGTCGGTTGTGGCGGTCAGGTCGGTGATCGTCCAATCCAGCGCCCCAGCCACCGAAGGTGGAACCTTGCCCTGAACCAGGTCGCTGAGATCCATGGGCGCCACCGTGAACCCAACCACCTCACCGGAATCGAAGTCGGTCACCGGCCAGTACAACAAGAACCCGTCCGTGTCGGTGGTGGACACGAGACGAACGAACCCGGTGGCGGTGATCTCCCCGCTCTGACGGGCACGATCGAGGGCAGCTCGACGGACCGGGTTCGAGGCCGAGTCGAATCCTTGCGGCCGCCCATAAGCGTCGGGAGGGGAGAACCATTCCACTAACACATGCTCCCGGTGGGTTCGATCCACCGGCACCCGGTTCCCGTTCCCGTCTAGCTCGAAAGGTCTGAACCCTGGTGTCGACTTGCGGACCTCCGCCACGAAGGCATCCAGGCGACTGTCAGCCACGACGGGCATGTAGCCAATCCCGCCCATCCCCGACATCAGATCGAGGTTGGACACGAACCTGTCGAACTTCTGTCGATCCACCTCATCGGACGCCTGATACAAAGCCCCCAACGCCACCAGACGCTCCGAGACATCCCCGAAGACCTCAGCAATCGAGATAGCCAGCACCTCCCCTCCAGCCGCCAAACGAGCCTCCGCCTCGTTCCTCTCCCTGTCCCAAGCCCTCAGAGCTACCGCAACGCTCAACCCAACCCCCAGCACCAGAACCAAGACAGCAACCCAGACCGGATTTCGCCCCACAGCAGGCACGCCCGCACCATTGCCAGGAAGAGGCCCGCCACGTGTGTCGCCCGAAAGGCTCATCGAAGAACAATCGGCAACCACCCAATACTGCTTGAGCAATGACGTCTCATCAGTCTCTAACAATGGCGAGCAACTGACGTCTACCCCCCAACAACCGGCAGGCCCGCCAACCTGACCGAAGAGGGGCTATCGGCTGCGCTCATCATCGAACAGGCCAGCCAGCGCACCTTGAACAACGAAGTGGCCGAACCTCTCCATGCCACGGCAGCCCGTATCCGCTACATGGCCCAGGTCCTATGTGACCACCTCGTGGGCCGGGCGCAGAGGAACCAAGAAGCCGACAGGCTGGGTGCTAAATCCACGCTGGTCGACCATCGCCCTTGCTGTCGCAGCCGACAGGCCACCGGTGTTGCTCATGCTCGCTATCACGGCCCTGGGGACTCTCCGGACCGTGCACGAGGACGCCCTGGTCGGGCGATGGCCCACCCAGATGCTAGAGCTACTGGAGAGTCACCTGACTAGCACCGACTCTGAGGTGGAACGACTGGCCGATATCCGGGACTCCGTCGCCCGCCAGGAACACGGCTTTGGAGTCTGAACCGTGCGGTGGTGAGGAACCCGACCGGTGCCGACCGGGTGCCCGCTCCCTACCCGGCCGGGTTCCTTCTTCGACGGATCGCTCCCCAGGCGCCCCTTACCTGTCGAAGCTACTCCAGCGCACAGACGGCCGACGTCCAGAACCAGATGACCATCGCTCCGAAGCGCTAGATCTTCAGATCCCCCGAGTTGACCCGCTGTCACACCGGACCGGTACCTTCCCGGCCATGTCCTGCACACCCCTCTCCCCCGACCACCGCCAGGTCCTCGACCTGCTCGCCCGCAACCAGCCCGTACCCGAGCACCTCACCGACGTCCTGGTCGAGCTGAAGTCGTCGGGCTGGGTGATGCCGGGCGGCGAGCTGACCGGTATCGGGTTGCGTCATGTCGACGGGCCAAAGGGCGGGATCCTGGGCGGTCGGGGGTAGCGGAACTCACGCTATCCGTAGAAGCGTGCTGCTGGGGTGAGGCAGCGACCTCATGCCATCCGTAGAAGAGGGCATAGATACGTTTCGCATGAGCGGGGCAATTCCGTGGAGGCCCCCCTCCTTTTGCCTGGTGCAGGATTGTCAACTGGCAAACCGCACCAGTCGTCACCTCGCTGCGCTCAGTGAACGCCCCCCCCCCAAGACGGGCAGGGAGGGCCTCGACACTCATGGATCTACCAAGGTGGAAGCCAGGGCCCCAGGGCCGCCACAACTCCAGGCCACACCAAGACAACACGCAGATAGCGCTGTCGTTGGGCCATCCGGGCACGGAAGACACGGGGTGACACCGCCCAACCTGGTGTTGTGGCGAAGGTCGACAGTCCACGGCCCGCCCCTCGATTCCCGATGATTTCTGCCCCGCTGCGCCGTGCGCCCCACACCGTTCGACGCCCACCACCGCCGTATCGACCGGGTCTTAAGCCCGCTAGGTCCAGGGCGCCTTACACCATATGGTGCGGATAAGATTCATTATCCGCACAACCGATTCGGCATAACCCCTGGTCAGCGGCCCGGAGGTCCCGGGGCTGGCCCAGGAGCCGCATAAACGGGCCGATATGCGGGTCGGATTGCATGAATCCCCGGTGGACCGTCGGATCACCAAGCACACGTCGACGGAGCCGGGCGTGGCCACAGACCCACTCCTACCCCGCCCTCGGGATGCCCAGTGACGGAAAGTGGCGGCCGGGGCACGATTGGCACGACGGGTGACTGCTGCTGCCGGTAGGGTCGGTGGACGCTAACCATCGTAAAGGGAGGCTCCATGCCCGCTCAGAGACGCCGACTCCTGACCACGTTGACCGTGGCTCTCGCCCTTCTCCTCGCCACGCCGGTGGCCGTGATCGCATCCGATCGGTTCACCGACGTGCCCGACACCAATGTGTTCCACGACGACATCACATGGATGGCAGATGCTGGAGTCACCAAGGGCTGCAACCCGCCAGCCAATACTCAGTACTGCCCATCGGATAACGTCACCAGAGAGCAGATGGCCGCATTCATGCACCGCCTGGCCGCTAACCAAGTGGTCGACGCCGGGAAGCTGAACGGTGAAAACCCCTCCTACTACCAGACGGTCATCGCAGCCGACAGTTGTTCGCTCAACGACACCTACACCGCTACGACCTGCGGTCCCAGCCCCGACGGCACAGTGCCCGATGAGACCACCGTGCAGATACTCGAAACCACGCTCAACGCACCCGCAGCAGGATCGGTGGCCATATCGATCTACACCCGTGGCAGTACGACTAGTTGGGTCACGATCGACTCGACCTGCGTCGTGTACGGAAGCGACCTTTCCCCTCTTTACGCCCAATTGGTGAACGGCCTGCTCGTCACTTCTCCTGACTTCGGCATTTTGGCGGGAAGCACAGCAGTCAACGTCGCCAAAGGCAGCCACGTGCTGCGTCTGTGCACCGTCTATTTGGGCACCGACGGAGGCGGTGGCATTGCCAACGCAAGCCTCAGCGCTGTGTGGAGCGCTAGCGGCAACGTCAACGTTCAGGGCCAGGCGCCCAACACCGGAGGAACTCCCCTCGACCTGGCCTCGCCTGGGGGCCTCTAGGCGGCACATCGGATCCGCTGCCCGAGTCGTCAGGAGGCAGACCAGTCTCCTGGCGACTCTGGCCCGACCGGTCCACCGCCGCCTCCCGCAACTCCTCCGCCACCTCCGGGTCCAAGTCCAGCCCCCATATCAATCTCTCCGCCACCTCCCGGCTCGGGCACCGCTCGCCCCGACAAAGGCGACGCAGATACGACCAGTCGATGTCGAGCAGGCGGCCTGCCTGGCGTAGAGACAGTCCGTGCTTGAGACGGGCAGCCTCCAGCTCCCTGGCCAGATCGAGTGGGATCAACTGTCGGGCGGTGTGGCCCATGCGGTCGTGTGGTCCAACGGGTGGTGGGGTCACTACGAGGGAGTCCTGGGTGCATGGCCATGACCAACGAGAAACGGAGGCCACACACCCAGGAAAGTCAGTCACCCTGGCTGGGGCAGCGGACCCGAGCGACGGCCGATAGGCCGGAGCCGGGGGCGGTGCACGGCGGCCGAAGGCCGCTACCTTGCCGAGGGTGGGGGGTGGGGCTAGGGGCATTGCGGCGGGGTTGCAGTCGGAGCCATCGGACAGCCCGATCATCCCGACCGCCACTCCTCAAGAATCTGCCAGGCGTCCCGATGGTGGGCGCTCTTCGCCAGACGGGCTTGCCAATATGGCTCCTGTCCCTTTTCTCGCAGCAATTTGTACAACTGGCCGCCCTCAACCGTTTCCCACAGATCCGCCCTGACGGCTTCGATGCTGCGGGTTGGCCATTCGGTCCAGGCGACCTGATTGGCCCGATTCGTCACGGCTTCCATAACGGCGTCCTCGACTCGATACTCGGCCGACTTGGTGACCGGCTCGGGCGACGCCTCCTCTGGGGCTTGGCGGTACTCCTCGAATATCCCGTCGGCCTCTTCCCAGACAAGCGCCCTCGCTTCGGCTTCGTCCATATCGGGGGCATGCTTCATGACTTCGGTGGCGAGGTCGTCAACTTCTTCGAGGATTTCGGCTCGGCTGCGCTGGGTCACTTCTTCTCCTTCGGGTCGGACTGGGTTGGGAGTTCTGGGTCGTCCTCGATCTTCCCGGGGTCCGGCTTCGGAACCTGACCGCCCGTTTCGATCGGGATGGTGTCGACGTGGAGCAGTTCGGCTAGGGGGTGTCGCTCATGGTGTTGGGCCCTCCCGAGTTCGAACGGGGCGAGAGGCCCGAGTCGCCACTGGATCCATCCGGCGAGTTTGGGTGCTGGGAGGAGTCTCCGATCGGCCGACCCGCTGATGTCGGCCCGTAGCGAGTACCGCTTCTTGGACAGGTCCACGACCGACTCCAGCACCTCGGCCAGTGCGTCCATGAGGGTCTCGGCGCTACGGGCTTGCTTGGCCAGTTCGGCCTCAACGTCCGTTAGTCCGCTCTTGACCCGATCCCGCTTCTCCCTCGACTCACGCTCGACCACCTGATTCCGGGTGGCCTTGCTCTCCTCCAGCTCCTCGGCCGCCGCCTTGAGGGCGTCGTGCAACTCAATGCGTCGCAGTAGGCGATCAGCAGTGAGCGGGCCTCCTGCCACTGCCTCGTATTCCCGCCGGGCGGCCTGGTAGGCCTCTTCGGCTTCGGCCACGGCTCGTTCAATGAGGTGCGTGCTGAGGGTCATGTCTTTCTCCTTTTCCGGGGTGGTGGCCCTGGATGATGGAGTTCAGACCCCCATTGCGGAGTTCGGACCCTCTTGGTCGAGATGCAGCGTTGTTGATCGAGTCGAGTTGGTGCGCTACCGCCAGGCGGACCCAGCCCGAGAGGCTCAGCCCGGCCTGCTCTGCTGCCCGGGTCACATCCTCGTAGTGGGTGATGCTGGGGACTCGGAAGCTGACGACCGGCCTGGCAGCGTTGGGAGTGGAAGGCATGTCGGTGAGTCTACCGGTTTACTTCAAGGATTTTGATATATGCGGACATTCCTTATCCCCATCGTTTCTTCCAAATAGGAATAGAGGTCCTTCCTATTAGGAAGAAAGCGTGGTGACCCATCACCCCACGTCGTGTACCGCATCGGGGACACCCCTCCTCTGGATGTGATAGCACCCCGGGCATCGTCGCCTCGGGAAAGACTCGCCGTTGTACTTACGGCCGTGGGCAAGGGGCCAGGACCATGCGCAGGGCAGCTCCAACTCATGGTCGTCGGGCCGGGCGTCACAGGCCGGATCCACGCACTCGAAGAGATACTTGGTCCTCACCCCTCCCCCGGCGCCCTGGCTTCGCACTCGGTGGACGACTACCGGATGTGCACAGTGGTTGTCGGCGTTCATGACGCTCCTCGGTTAGTCAGTTCCTGTTCCGCTCATGCGGCCCTTCTTGACGTCGACCTGAACCCGGACGACCAAAGGTGGCGGCTCGAAGTCGGCATACGGGGCTTCCCATCTGGCCATCCTCAGGAACTGCTGGAAACGCTGGTCGGTCCAGGCCACCGGATCGAGAACAAGGGTTGTTCCGTCTCCTTGCTGCTCCTCAACGAATCCAAGCCGACAGGTCTGAAGGATCTCGACCAACACGTCCCCGTAAACCGCCACACGACCGACCTTGTGATCGGGTGAGCATCCCCGCACGTACCAACCCTTCCTTTCGCCGTCCAGCTCAAGCGGACGGGCGCACTCATGTGCCTCCTGGCGGGACCCGTGCAGGTGCCAGCACCGGCGTCTGGTGTCCTTGTGGTACGTCTCGAAATGCCGGTACTTTCGGGCCGGAGGCAGAAACCCCCGGGAACTGGAGATACTGCCCTCCCAGCGCATCTCCATGATCGTTCCCCTCACAAACTCCTCCTGGTCTTCGAGCTGGATCGAGTGGCCATCAAGTGCGCCAGTGGTCAAGACCGCAAACAATCCCGTGTCGATAGGCAACACGACGTAGTCGACGTCCGCCTTATCCACCAGATGCTTCGCCTCTTGTCGTTCCCCCCGCACGACCGACAGCCAGATCTCCTCCCCCTCGACCGCCTCCACGATCCGACTCCCTTCTGCCTCCTGCTTATAGGGCCGACACGTCTCGCATGACCATCGGTGATCGAACTGGAAGCCGGACGTGATCTTCCCGGTAAGAGCCGACTGCATCAGATGACCCTGGGACGCCCCGTGTTCGCTCCAGGGTCGCCAGTTCAGGTACCGGTTCGAGTTCCGGTACTCGTCCAGGAAACCGAGCGGGTCGGGGACGGTCACGGGCGGGACTCCCCCTCTCTGTTGTGATCGTCCGCTACGAGGTCGGCCGGGTCGACCCCGAGCAGGTCGGCTAGCTTGGCGACCGGGATGCGGATTCGACCCCCCAGCCTGATACTGGGGATCTCTCCTTGTCTGGCCCAGCTGTAGGCGGTTGTGGGGGTCACGTCCAGCAGTTGGGCGGCTCGGTGCACCGAGATGACTAGCGGGTATTTCTCAGCCATGTGGCCATCGAACCACCCCGGGTAAGGGTTTCCGACCACTGCTGTAAAATAAAAAGCGAATTATGTCGCAAATACTGAGTTGGGTCCGTAGGGTGCCCGACATGACCAAAGCACAGCTGAAAGGATTCGAACCGGAGCTGCCCCCCGAGCCAGCCCGGCGAAGACCACCCACCTGGCCGGTTTGGGCCGAGTTCCTCGTCAACGAGGACACCTGTGTTGCCCTCCAGTTCCAAGACCGCAACAGCATCCCCGTACTAACCGAGATCAGGGTGTACCCCGATGACGGCGACCCCGAACCCAAGCCGGGCATCTGGTCTGGGGATGCGGCCCTGGCACCCGAGAACGGGATCAGTCCGACCGTAATCCACGACCTGCCACTGGGACGGCTCCGGGATCAGGCGGTGACGGCTCTCCTTCAGCCGACCCAGGTGTGGCGAACCTCGAAGGAGGACGACTGGGAGGACCAGGTCGCTAACTGGTTGGACGCCAGCGCCTGGGCCTCGATGAGCCGGGACTGGCGACCGTCAGAACCAGCCAGCCGACGTGGCCGGAGACGCTCTATCACCGACGAGCAGTTGGCAGAGGTGGCCTTCCACTACCAGGCGGCTGCACGCAGAGGGGTCGGTATCCACCGCTACATCCAACAGCAGATGCCGGAAATCGACACCGTCGTCGGCAACCGGATCTCCAAGGCGAGGGACCGGGGCATGCTCCTCGGAGGAGGCGGAGAGCGAGGCCTCAAAGGGGGGTACATGAGCAACCGGGCCGTCGTTCTGCTCCAGGCGAGCGGTCGACTGCAAGAACTCCAAGAACAGGAGGAACAGGAATGAACGGATCGATCGACCGTCGGCCGGAACGACCCAAGCCGTGGCGTGCCCGCTGCGTCGGCCCCGACGGCAAACAGAAGTCACGCAGCCACCGCACCAAGACCGAGGCGCAGCAATGGCTGCGGACCGAAATATCGAAGATGGACCGGGGAACTTGGGTCGACCCCCGAGGCGGCAAGATCCATTACGGCGAGTACGCCGAGCAGTGGTTCCGTGGCCTGGTCGGACTGAAGCCCAAGACGCTCCACGGATACCGGGGCCTCCTCGACAGCCGGGTCCTCCCCTCATTCGGCAGCCACGAACTGCGGCGAATCACACCGGCCGGGGTTCGAACGTGGATCGCCTCGATGGACGAGGAGGGGCTATCCGCCTCCAGGATTCGCCAAGCCGTTCAGGTGGTGCGAGCCAGCCTTAAGCAGGCAGTCCACGACGGACTCATCGGACGCAACCCGGCTGAGGGCGCCAAGATCCCCCAAGCCCACGAACGGGAGATGAAGTTTCTCACCGGTGCACAGATCCGACTGCTGGCCAACACAGCCGAAGAGCTTCAGCCTGGTGCAGGGACACTGATTACCTTCGCTGCGTGGACCGGACTCCGCTGGGGCGAGGTCGTAGCGCTCCGGCGATCCTCCCTCGACCTACTGCGCCGTGAGGTGCATGTCCGTGAATCGGCCACCGAGGTGAGCGGCAGGTTGATCACGGGTCGGCCCAAGACGCACAAGGTCCGCAACCTGATCGTCCCGAAATCGATCGCTGACCTCATCGCCGCCCACCTCTCCCCCGGCGAACCCGACGATCTCGTCTTCACCGCCCCACGGGGCGGCCACCTCCGCTCGGCCAACTTCCGGTCGACCGTGTGGCTGCCAGCCGTGAATCAACTGGCAGAGGCGCACCCAGAACTAGAGGGACTCCGGTTCCACGACTTGAGGCACAGCGCCGCATCGCTGGCCATCTCAACCGGAGCCAACATCAAAGGGGTCCAGCGGATGCTGGGCCACAAGAACGCCTCGGTCACGCTCGACCGATATGGGCATCTCTACACCGAGGATTTGGCCAACCTTGCCGACCGGCTGGACGAGAAGTTCCGGGACGTTGCCTGATCTGGAATTGGCCCAGGCTTGGACCAAGCGTCGTTTCGTCGGGTCCATCCGAGATATGAGAACAGCCGGAAACCCCAGTGGGAACGAGGGTTTCCGGCTGGCTCCGGGGGTGGGACTTGAACCCACAACCAACGGATTAACAGTCCGCTGCTCTGCCGTTTGAGCTACCCCGGATCGAACGAGGAAGGATACCGGCCGCCGAGAGCCGAAACCAAGACACCCATGGTCGGGTATCGTCGGACGGGGCGATCAATGCCGTGCCGACACCCCTCATCGTAGAGCAACACGTGCCCTGCCCACCCGGCCCGACGTATGCCGCCTGGCTGCCGGCGGACGAACTGCACCGATGGTGGTGGCCCCATCTCCCTGACACCGCATATCGGGTCGAACCCCGGGTCGGAGGCCAATACGACATTCCCTCCGACTCCACTGGAATCGGCGTCAGCGGCGAGTACCTGGAGCTCGAGGAACCGCATCACATCCTGATGACCTAGAGAAGGGCTAGGGGACGCGTGGGTCGGGTTTGCCATTGCCGTCGGCAACCACCCGCAGGCCTTTGCCACCTGCCGACAGGCCGCCTGCCACGACGTGGCGACCGGCGTCGACCAGGCCCAGGGCCTGGTCGGTGAGCTGGGAAATGGCCGGGTGCTCTCGCAGGCGTCGGTAGCCCCGAGAGATCTGCTCGTATCTCTGGCGGCCGGCCCGGGCTCCGAGCACATACCCGATGACGCCCCCGATGATCAGTCCACGACGGAATCTCATGACCCAATCATCCCACGCCGATGGCCGTTAGACCACCTTGATGCCTTGAGGCGTGACCGAGAGGAGCTCGGCTCCGGCGGGACCGATCACCACCGGATCAGAGACGAAGTAATCTCCCACGCCGGTCTCCATCATCCACGACATCAGGTGAAAAACCATTCCCTCCTCGAGCTTGGTCCGGCTGTGCGGCCTGAGAGCCCTTGGTACGCCGTTGCCGCTCCAACTGGGAGGGAAGCCGATGCCGGTGGCATAACCACAATGGTGGCGCCTGTACCGGGAAAGCCCGGCGCCGTCGAGCACCGCCTGCCACGCGCCGTAGACCTGTCTTGCTTCGGTGCCGGGAACCGCCGCCAGGCGGGCCGCTTCGAAGGCCTCCAAACAGACCTCGGAAACGAATTCGGAGCCTTCCGGCAGATCTCCCACGAAGACGATCCTGCCCATCGGTGCGTGATAGCGGCCAACCGATCCCGACAACTCGAGGAAAAGCGCATCCCCACCACGTAGGGGGTAGTCGGTCCAGGTGGTGTGGTCCTCGTTGAACCTGGATGTGCAGCGAACGAAAGGCCAGAAGGCAGGCGGCTCGCCGCCCGCGCTCGATCATCGTCTCGACGGCGGCTGAAGCGATCTCGCGCTCGGAAACGCCCGCTCCGGCGGCCTCGATCGCGGCCCCGATCATGGCGTCGCTGATCTCAGCCGAGCGACGTGTCACATCGAGCTCTGGCGGTGACTGGACCAGGCGCCGCGCCGTGACCAGATCGCTTGCGTCGACCACCGATTCGAAACGGTCTCGCATAGCGTGAGCAACGGTCGAGATGAGATACAGACTCGACTCCTCCATTCCGACGCGCCGGGCACCCGGAGCGGCGGATTCGACCACATCCAGGCAGTGGCGGGGAAGGTCGTCATGGTCACCGTATCCCTCGAACCGAACGTCCGGCACGTCACGATCGATCGTGACATGCTCCATGCTTCGGGCCACCAGAACTGGATCCCCTCGGGCAGAGATGACGAGCATGTGGAAGGCGAAGTAGCCAAAGTGGTCCAGACCCACCAGGTAGTAGATGTTCTCGGGGATCGTGATCAGCAGCACATCCAGCCCGGTCGCTCGGACCGCTTCCGCCGCCGCTTCACGACGAGCGGCATAGACGTCACGCCCGAACAAGGGGATGCGATATCCGAGGGTGTTCGCCCGCATCACCCAATCATGGCGCGATGGCTTGCTCGGCGCCGGCGGATCATCCCTCTTCGAGGAAGCTGGCCAGACGCTGGGAGCGATCGGGATGGCGCAGCTTGGCCAGGGCCTTCATCTCCAGCTGGCGAATCCGCTCCCGGGTGACGTTGAAAGCGGCCCCCACCTCCTCCAGCGTTCGGGTCTTCCCGTCCGCCAGTCCGAAACGCATGATCAGCACATCGCGCTCCCTGTCGCTCAGTCCCTCCAGCGCCAGAGCGAGTTGATCCTGGAGGTTGGCAAAGGTGGCGGCATCGACCGGTCGCTCGCCGTCGGGATCTTCAACCAGGTCGCCAAGGGTTCCACTCGAATCCTCCCCCACGGGCGTCTCGAGCGACACGGTGTCCTGAGCGAAGCGCATCAGCTCTTCGACCCGGTCAGGAGCCAGGTCGAGATCGTCGGCCAGCTCCTCAATGGTCGGATCGCGGCTCAATTCCTGGGCCAGATCGCGTCGCGCCCGGCGCAACTTGTTGACGACATCCAGAACGTGGATCGGCATCCGGATCGTCCGCCCCTGGTCGGCGATCGCCCTGGAAATGGCCTGACGAATCCACCAGGTGGCGTAGGTGGAGAATTTGAATCCCTTGCGATAGTCGAAACGCTCCACTGCCCGCATCAGGCCCATGTTCCCTTCCTGGATGAGATCGAGCATGGCCAGTCCCCGACCCACATAGCGGCGGGCGATCGAGACCACCAGCCGAAGATTCGCCTCGACCAGCCGACGACGGGCCAGCTCACCCTCCACCACGTTGTGGTGAAGGACGGCCGCGTCCTCCCCCGATAGCTCCTCGTTGTCCAGCCGCTCCTGGGCCCGGTGGCCGGCCTCGAGACCCATCGACAACTCCACCTCTTGTTGGGCCGTGAGAAGCCGATAGCGCCCGATCTCGTTCAGATACATGCGGACCGGATCCGAGATGGCGATCTCGCTCACTTCGTCGAGGTTCATCTCGACATCCGGGCCTTCTTCGGTGAGCTTTATCCCCCGGGACCGAAGCGTCTCCAGAACCGACTCGAAGGACTCGCCGGTCGCCTCGGCGTCCTCCAGGTCTTGTTGCACCTCGGCCATGGTCAGGAAGCCTCGTTGCTGCCCCCTCTTGGTGAGGGCGACTATGACGTTGTCAACGGCTTCGCTCATTGTCTCCGCCTTTCCTGCTGCAAAGCTATCAAGCGGTTGAACGCCTGTGAATAGCCCTCGTCGTCCGGGTCCGTCCCGGCAACGAGAGCCTCGAGGTGGTCGATTTCGGCGTCGATGCGCATGCTGGCCGCCTTTGAGAGGAGGGCTTCGGAGTCGAGGTCGTTAGCGGCCACCATCAGGCCGATGAGCATGTTCTTGGTGTCGCTTCCCACCTCCAGAGACGCCAGGTCGACCTCGTCGCCCACGGAACCCCGGGCAGCTGCCAGCGCCTCGGCGGCGGCTCGCAAGTCTGTTGTGCTGAAGATATCCGGAGTGACCTGATCAGCACCGAGTGGATTGGCAACCATAAGCCGCAGCAAGTCCTCTTCGAGGCGACGTCTCGGCGTGGACCGCGTAGAGCCTCCGCCGTTGCCCCTGGCCGGTCGACGGCCTCGCCCCAACGCCGCGGTCACGGTTTCCAGGTCCACCCCTACCAGACGGGCCACGAAACGCTCATACTCCCGCCGGGCGATCGGATCGGAGATACGTGCCACCTGTTCGGCTGCCGAATGCAGGGCCCGGGCGCGGGCCTCGGGCTCGCTCAGATCGAGTTTCTCCACCTCTCGCTCGAGGCGAAACTGCATGAGCGGGCGAGCCTGGTCTATGACCTGACGCACTTCGTCGATACGCCCGGCCTGGACGATGTCGGCGGGATCGCCGCCGTCGGGCATGATCGCCACCCGCATATCGAGGTCGAGCCGCACCGGTGCTTCCAGGTCGGAGGTGCGTCGGGCCGCCTCGGTGCCGGCCAGGTCGGCATCGAAAGCGAGGACCACGCGGTCGGAGAATCGGCGCAGCAGATCGAAGTGATCATCGGTCAGCGCGGTGCCGCAGGTGGCGACCGCCTCGGGGATCCCGGCCTGGTGCAAGGCGATCACGTCGGTGTAACCCTCCACGACCACCGAGCGGCCTGTCCGGGCGATCGCGGGCCGGGCTCGATCGAGCCCGTACAGGAGGCTGGACTTGTGGTAGATGGCCGACTCGGGCGAGTTGAGGTACTTGGCGCCGTCCCCCGACAGCAGCCTGCCTCCGAACCCGGCCGGGTCGCCACGCAGGTCATGGATGGGAAACATGACCCGTCCTCGGAAATAGTCGTAGAGCCGACCCCCTCTCCCACGGCGAGCGAGGCCGGCGTCGATGAGAGCCCGCTCCGCTATGCCGCCCGCCCGCATCTCACGGACCAGGGAATCCCAGGCCTCGGGCGCATAGCCGAGCCGATACTCGCTCACCACGTCCCCGTCGTAGCCCCTACTCCGCACGTAGGCCCTGGCCTGGCCGGCATCCTCGCCGGTGCGGAGACGCTCGTGGTAGAAATCGATTGCCCTGCGCACAGCTTCCTGCAGCGCCTGGCGCCGTCCCCGCCTCTCCCCGGCTCCCGGGTCGGACTGGAGCTGAATCCCGGCGCGGCGAGCGAGCTCTTCCAGCGCCTCGTTGAAGTCGAGGCCCTGTGACTCGGAGAGAAACGTGAAGACGTCCCCACCCTTCTGGCACCCGAAGCAGTGGTATAGGCCCCGGGCCGGGTCGAGCGACATCGAGGGCGACTTCTCCTCGTGGAAGGGGCAGATGGCCATGTATGAGCGGCCCGAACGCTTGACCTTGGTCACCGCCGAGACCAGCTCCACCAGGTCGGTGGCCTGTCGAACCTTGTCGATGTCATCCCGGGAGTACGCCATCCGGTACTGATGATACGAAGACGGCCCGACGTTTCGGACGGTAGACCCCCAAACACAGATGTTGCATCCGGCCGCCGCGCTCGACTTGGCACTTCTATGGTGATTCGCAGGAAGGAGCTCACCATGGATGCGAGTGACCAGCACGAGTCGGGGTCTCTTCCCGAGGGTGTCGACGACCCGGTTAGCTCCGGTATGCCGGCAGGCGAGGAGAATTACAACAAAAAGGGGAAACTGAGGAAGAGCTACTACGAGGCAGAGCTGGCCCGGTTGCAAGAGGAACTGGTCAAACTCTCGTACTGGGTGGCCGACCAGGGCCTGAAGGTGTTGATCATCTTCGAGGGTCGAGGCTCGGCCGGCAAGGGGGGCGTGATCAAGCGGATCACGGAACGTACCAGTCCCCGCCACGTCAAAGTGGTGGCGCTGCCCAAGCCGACCGAACGCGAGCAGACCCAGTGGTACTTCCAGCGCTACGTGGCCCATCTACCGGCCGCCGGCGAGATAGTGATGTTCGATCGCAGCTGGTACAACCGCTCCAATGTCGAGTGGGTGATGGGATTCTGTTCGGAGGACGAGCACCGCGAGTTCCTCCGCTCGGCACCCGAGTTCGAGCGGATGCTGGTCCGCTCGGGCATCAAGCTGCTCAAGTACTGGTTCTCGGTCAGCTGGGAGGAACAGAGGCGCCGGTTCGAATCCCGCAACCAGGAGCCGCTCAAACGCTGGAAACTGTCCGAGATGGATCTGGCCGAGCATCGGCTGTACGTCCGGTACTCAGAGGCCAAGGACATCACCTTCCAGTACACGGACATCAAACAGGCCCCGTGGTACGTCGTGCCCTCAGACGACAAGCGGCGAGCCCGGCTCAACTGCATCAGCCACATCCTCTCCTGTTTCGATTATGCCGATGTGGTACCAGACCCCGTCGCGCTACCCGAGCGAGAGGACATGGCCTATCTGCGACCCCCGATAACCGAGCAGACCTTCATCCCACAGGAGTACTGAGGCCAATCCACCGCCGGCCATCTGCTTCAATCCCCACGATGCCACCCGCCACGACTCCGTTCCTCCAGGGTGCTCTCAGTTGGCTCTACGGGGCACCACCCCCGGCCTGCCCCGAGTGCGGCTACCGATGGTCAATCGAGCCCGACGAGGCCCGGGCACTCATCGCACGCAGCCCCGAGCAGTTCGAGGCGGCCCTGGCCGGCCATGACGGGATGGCCCGACCGGCGGACGGGTCATGGAACGCGACCGCCTACGTGTGGCATTTGAGCGACCTGGCCCGAAGCTGGGCGGAACGCTGGGTGCAGATCCGCCACTCCCCCGGTTCCAGGCTGATCGGCTGGGATCCCGACGAGCTCGCCGACGTACGTGGCTACCGGGAGCTGGACACGGAGGCGGGAATATGGGCCCTTCGCTCGGCCGTGTCGGATCTCATAGCCACCACCGAAGCCCTCGAGCCCGACACTGCCTTCGAGCACGGTGATTGGGGTAGGGGGACGGTGGCGGACGGAATGCGCTGGCTCGGTCACGAGTTCCATCACCATCTCGGAGACGTGCGCCGGCGGACCCGAGCCTGACCGGCTCACCGGTAAAACGATTCAGCGATCCTCAACAGCTCGCTAGCGGCAAGCGCGGAGCCGGCAACCAGGTACAGCATCCCCTCGTCGTGCCAAACGACCACTGCCGGCATGCGCCCGTCCGGGTCGTCCAGTTCGGGTTCGGGACCCATCTCGTAGATCCGGGCCGGATGACCGACTACGTCACCGGGTTGGGGAGATGGGCCGTAGCGCACCTCGATCGCCAAGCGCTCTGCCTCAGCCGGACTGTGGAGTGACTGGCTCACGACGAATCCTCCGTAGTGAGACTCGAGGGTTCGGCTCTCGAGCGGGACCTCCCGCCCTCTGTGATCCCGGACGAACAGGCGCAGGCCCTGGCATTCGAGACCCGCCGTGTAGCTGGGCTCCGCCGGCGTGAAAGCCAGGCCGTCCGCGGCCTCGTCGAGCGAGGAGGCCGCCGAGAATGAGGGATTGTCGATCATCGCCCGTCCGACCCTCAGCCACCCGTGGCCACGAAGTCGAGCGTCAGCGTGACTTCCTCGCTCACGTCGGCGACTCCGGGAGCATTGGGTATGTCGATGCCGAAATCGGTGCGATCGACCGTCGCAGTGGCAGATCCCTCTATCCGATCCTGTTGAGGCCAGGAGGCATCGACGGCGAACGTGACCGACTGGGTGGTTCCCTTGATGGTGAGATCGCCGGTCACGGTGAATCTCGCCGAGTCGCCCACACTCAGAGTGTCCGGCAGGCCGTCAATGGCCATCGGGTCGAAGGTGATCAGCTCGAATTCGTCTGAGGCAGAGTTGAGGACGACCGGTCCCCGGATGGCTCGGTCCCGTAGCGACGAATCGGTCTGAAGGGTTCGGGCATTCACGACGATCTGGGACAGTTCCATCGTGGACGGGTCGGCTGGATCGAACCGTATCTGCCCCGCCACTTCGCTCGTGGTGCCGACCACCTGGTTGGGGTTACCCCGCAGCGTCTCACCCAGCTCGAAGCTGGCCTGACTCTCGTCCGGAGAGATGACGAATCCCACCTGACCCTCGAGCACCGCCGTGGTGGGTCCGCCGGCGGTGTTGCTGCTGGTCCTGCCGGTGCTCGCAGACGTGCCGGAGGTCAACGGGGGCGTGGTCAACTCGGTGGAGGGCTCACCAGAGCCTCCCGCGAAGTACAGGTAGGCCAGTCCACCCACCACCAACACCGCAACCACTGCCACGGCGACCAATACTCTTCTCATCGGGTTCCCTTCGCCGGTCTCTGATTTCTGTTCGGATCTGAACGCCCCCCGGTTCGCTCCGAAGAGACGCCTCAGGCGAACTTGGCCGCCAGAGCCTCTCCCAGACGGTCGATCGACACTCGTTCCTGGCTCATGGTGTCCCGATCCCTGATCGTCACCGCATTGTCGTCGAGCGAGTCGAAGTCGTAGGTCACGCAGTAGGGAGTCCCGATCTCGTCCTGTCGGCGGTAGCGGCGCCCGATCGACTGGGTCTCGTCGAACTCCACCATGAACTCCGAGCGCAACGAGTCGGCCACCTTCGAGGACGGCTCCACCAACTCCGGCTTCTTCGAGAGTGGAAGGACGGCCACCTGGTAGGGAGCCAGCCGCGGATCCAGAGCCAGCACCACTCGCTTCTCCCCACGCACCTCCTCCTCGTGATAGGCGTCGATGAGGAAAGCGAAGGTGGTCCGGGTGGCACCGGCGGCCGGCTCGACCACATAGGGGAAGAAGCGCTCGTCCGCCTCCTGGTCGTAGTACTGGAGATCGACCCCCGAATGCTCGGCGTGCTGTCGCAGGTCGAAATCGGTCCGGTTGGCGATTCCCTCCAGCTCGTCCCATCCCCAGGGAAAGGCGTATTCGATATCCACCGTGCCGGCCGAATAGTGGGACAACTCGTCGGCCGAATGGGGACGGATACGGATGTTGTCCCGGTCCATTCCCAGATCGGCGTACCAGTCGAAGCGCTGCTCCTGCCAGTAGGAGAACCACCGATCTGCTTCTTCGGGCCGGCAGAAGTACTCCATCTCCATCTGCTCGAACTCCCGGGTGCGGAACACGAACTGGCCCGGCGTGATCTCATTGCGGAACGTCTTGCCCACCTGGGCGATCCCGAACGGGAGCTTGAGGCGGTTGGTCCGGCGTACGTTCTCGTAGTTGATGAAGATGCCCTGGGCGGTCTCCGGGCGTAGATAGACCAGGTTGTCCTCGTCCTCCACCGGCCCCATATGCGTCTTGAACATGAGATTGAACTGACGGGGCTCGGTGAAGGTGCCGGTCTTGCCACAAGTGGGACATTTGTCGGGGTCGTCGAGTCTGTCGAGCCGGTGCCGGGCGTTGCAGTGGCGACATTCGACCAGCGGATCGGTGAAGACCTCTTCGTGGCCCGAAGCTCGCCACACCGCCCGAGCCTGGATGATGGCCGAATCGATTCCCACGACGTCGGCCCGACTCTGGACCATGGAACGCCACCACTGATCTTTGACGTTGCGCAACAGAAGCACACCCAGCGGCCCGTAGTCGTAAGCCGAACGGATCCCGCCGTAGATCTCCGAGGATGGGAAGACGAAGCCTCGCCGTTTGGCGAGGTTGGAGATGGTTTCGAGTGATGCAGTCATGGGTGAGCGGACAGTGTAGGAAGGGGCGTCGACGTTCCCCTCACCCGCCTTCTTCGACCGGCTCGGTGGCGGGGTCCGACTGCGGCTCGGTGTCACGTCGGCGCTGCTCGGCGACCCGGTCCACGTGGATCAGCTCACCACTCATCCCGGATCGACGGCTGTCGAGGTCCCGCAACACCTCGTACCGCCCGTAGAGGATGAGAATGTCGTCGGCCTCGATGACGAAGTCCCCCCGAGGTGTTCCTTCGTATTCCCCGCCTCGCTCGATCCCCAGCACGATCACACCCTCCTCGTTCAGTTTGAGACGCGCCAGCGATCTCCCTGCCAGCCAGTCCTCGGCCCTCACGCTCAACTCGCCTATGTCATAGTCGGAAGCCACCTGCAACAACCCGGCGTAGTCACGCAACTTGAGGGAGGAGCGTCCCTCGGTCCACCTCTCCAATTGCCGACGCAGCCAGTCGTCGATCCTCTTGGACGAAGCCAACCGCCACACCAGGAACACCCCGAGGAGAATCGCCCCAACACGGGTGAATGCATCCGCGCCCCGATTCACGCTCAAAGCGCTGAGCAAGGTCACCACCAGGGTGGCGATACCAAGATTCCCCAACAACATCAGCACCATGACCACACGCCGCCTGACCGGGTGATTGACCACCTGCTCCGCCTCCGAAGTGGTGAACCCAACGCCGGTAAAGGCCGAGCGAGCCTGGAACCGTGCGTACTGGAAGCTCATGCCCGTTGCCACCAGGATGCTGGTGGCGATGCGGGTGATGAGCAGGCCCATTATCAGGGCCACGATCAGGACGAGCACCGAGACCATGCACCAAGAATACGCTGGCCCCTGGACCAGCCGAGGAGCATCTGGCGATGGACTCAGCCCTCGACAGCGTCCTCCGCTCCCCCGAATCTCCGGTCGCGCCTCTGGTATTCCACCACCGCTTCCACCAGGTTCTGGCGGGTGAAATCCGGCCACAGAATCCCCGGGAACCAGAACTCGGCGTAGGCGGACTGCCACAGGAGGAAATTGGAGAGGCGGTGCTCACCCGAGGAGCGGATGACCAGGTCCACGTCTGGCATGTCGGGAATCCACAGATGCCGCGAGATCGACGCTTCGTCGACGTCGGCGGGGTCGATCGTCCCCGCCACCGCTTCGGCGGCGATGGCGGCCGCCGCCCCGGCAATCTCGCGGCGGCTTCCGTAATTGAAGGCGAAGACCAGGTTGAGCCGATCGTTGCCGGCCGTCTTTTCCGCCGCCTCAGCCATGTGGACCCGATTGCGATCCGGTATCCGCGGATCGGCCAGGTCCCCACAGAAGAGCATCCTCACCCCCTGCTCATGCAGTTCATCCCTCCGGCGCAGGAGAAGGTCCTCGTTGAACCACATGAGGAATTCCACCTCTTCTTCCGACCGTGCCCAATTCTCGGTCGAGAATGTGAAAGCCGTCAGCCAGCGAATTCCCAGCTCCAGTGCCCCTTCGGCCGCGTCGAACAAGGCCTCTTCTCCTGCCATGTGCCCGGCGGTGCGGGGCAAGCCCCGGGCATTGGCCCACCGTCCGTTCCCGTCCAGGATCAAGCCGACGTGGTTCGGGATCCGATCGAAGTCGACCCCTGTGACGTCGAGGCTCACTCCAGAACCGCCAGCGAGGCGAGGGTTCGATCGAGGTGATACTCGACGAATCGGCGAGCCACCCCCATGGCCTCACCGGAAAGGCCATCGTCCCCCGGTGGCAGGTCGGCAAAGTCGGCTCGCCCCAGGGCGGCCAGATAGGCGGTGAGGCCGGGACGCAGACGAACTCCCGACCCACCGTGGCAGCGGGCGCACAAGGCACCTCCCCCGGCGAAGGAGAACCGCTCCAGGGCCTCGTCCCGACCACAGGCGGCGCACGTCTGGAGCGCAGGCGCCACCCCCACGACATCGGCTAGCTTGAGGAGAAATGACGTGATCAGGTCGTTGCCGATGATGCCCGCCTCGAGTGCTTTGAGCCCTCTCTGTAGGAGGAGGAAGAGGCGGAGAGAGGGCTCCTCCTCCTGGGCCACGGCGTCGACGGCCTCGACCATTATGCCGGCCGCTACCACCCGGTCGAGGTCGGCCCGCACCCGTGGGAAGCCTTCGATGATCGCTGCCTGGGTGATCATGTCCAGGTTGCGCCCTTCGTAAAGCACCAGATCCACGTGCGTGAACGGCTCCAGGCGCCCGCCGAAGCGGCTGGTCGTCTTGCGCACGCCCTTCGCCACCGTACGTAGCTTCCCGTTGTTGGGGCTGAGGAGGACCACCACCCGGTCGGCGTCGCCGAATGGATAGCCCCGCAGCACGATTCCCTGATCGTTGCGAATCGCCATGAGCTCCCTCAGGCTAGATGGAACCCCCCGTTTCCCCCGGGACCCGGCTCGGAACCGTCTCAGCTCGGAACCGCCCCGGCTCGGAACCGTCTCGGCGAACCCAGGGTTGTGAGCGTCGCCGGGCGACGCCGGGAACCCTGGGTTGAGACGTCAACCGTCGATCGCCAACGCAACGCGGGAGACCGGGTGTGGAGCGGCGCGCCCTGCCGTAGGGTTGTGCGTAGACACACCACCCGGTCGATGTCCGCAGCGTGGTCGCGCCCGGCTAGGTCATCCTCAGCGATGGACGACTATGGCTACAGCCGCGATAGCGGACTTGGCGATTTCCCTCATCCGACCCACGCCGCCCACTCCTCGCCGGCGTCGCGTCCCAGCGCCTTCAGGTAAGCGCTCAGCTTGCCGTAGAAGATGTACACGGCCTCGCGGTAGATCTGATGCTGGACGAACGGCGACGCAATGAAGCCGTGACCCCGATCGATGCGGTCGATGTGCAGCTCTTCTTCCGTGAAGCGGCTCAGCGCGCCGTTCATGGCGTCGTCCTGTGCTTCGAAGAAGCATTGCAAGCTGGCAATTGTGATCGCTGAGGGACGCGGGAGCTGTCGATGGGCCCAATCGAGAGTGAACGTCTCGAAGGAATGGGTATAGATGCCCTCGATGTCGCCCATCTCCACCAGTAATTCGCCCAGCGTTGGGTTTTGGCCCGGCAGTTTGTAGGCGAGATCGGCGTCAGACACCACGTTCAACAGGTGGTCCCGCATGCTGTGGTGCCCGCGGATTTCCTCGTCAAACAAGCCATTCATCCGGCGGGAAGCTAGCACCTCAGTCCAAGTGGCGGCCAGATACGAACCAGCGGGCCAAGGGCTCGACACAGCTCCCCTGCTCCAAACCGAGGACACACCACATGTCAAATGTGCACCACAACCCCAATTGCGGTGTATCTGGGTTGCGGCCTCGACGCCCAATCTAGACCGACACGGCCTCCAGGCAGGTGGACACCCAGGTCAGATTGCCCGAATCCCCCCGTTCCTGATAGAGGTGTTCGAGATTCAGCAGCATCCGCCGGACTATCTCCGCCGAGCTCACCGGCCGGAACCAGCTTCGATCGGCCCGGGGGTTCCCTCCCAGGGCGTCTGCCACCAGCATCGCCGCCTCGTCGAACCCGATCGCCTCTCCGTAGTAGAAGGGATCCACCAGTTGGCCATCTGCATAGACCAGGAAGTGGCCCGGCATGCCCACGCCCTCCATATCGATCCCGGCCCGTCGGCCCACCTCCATCCACAGCACCGAAAGAGAGATGGGGATGCCTCGCCGAGTACTGAGCACCGTGTCGAGGAAGTGGTTGTCCGGATTGTGATAGTCGTCGACGTTCCCACCGATTCCCTCGGTGATCGAGATCACGCGGCGCAGCGCAAGATGGCTGGAGCCGTCGACCTGTGACGCCAGATCGTCGAGCCGTCCCAACACCACCTCCGGATCGAGATCCGAGTGCACGAACCCGGCCAACAACAGGTTGGCCTCAGCCAAACGATCAGTGCGCACGAGCTCGGAGAGCCTCAACGTCAGCGCCGTATCCAACATGTCAGCCACAGCTTAGATCGCGAAACCGATCCCAAAAGACTGCACCAATCGCTCCGGTTTGGTGTGCCTCCATCAACCCTGGCGGTTCAAATACGCACACTCAACCTGGTGCATTCGAGCAACCCAATTCAGTGTGCCTCCATAGACCGTGACGGTTGGCGCACGCACACTGAAATGGCGTCTTCACGTCTTCTCAAACCCGAGGCGATCCAGCACGGCCGGCCGCCTCTGCCAGTCCGGTTCCACCGACACATGGAGTTGCAGATTCACCCTGGTTCCCAACAGCGCTTCCAGCTCGAGTCGGGCCTCCGTCCCCGCCGTCTCGAGCAGGGAACCACCCTTGCCGATGACGATTCCCCGCTGGCTCTTCCGTTCTACGATCACCTCGGCCGCGATGGTGACGAGACCATCACTTCGCTCTTCCATATCGTCGACTCGCACCAGGAGTGAGTGCGGCAGCTCCTCTCGCAGCCGGTCGAGAAACTTCTCCCGGATGATCTCGGCGATGACCACGGCTTCGGGCTGGTCGCTCCACTGGTCGGGCGGAAAGTAGAGCGGACCCGTCGTCAGCATCGGATCCAGCTCACCGAGCAATAAGTCGATGCCGTCGCCCGTGCGCGCCGAGACGGGCACGTAGGCGTGGAAGTCCCACTCGCCGGCCGTGGCGAGTTGGGAAGCGACGTCGTTGGTTCGGGCTGCATCGATCTTGTTGACCGCGACCACAGTCGGTGAGCCACCGTCGGCGATCCGCTCGGCGATCAGCCGGTCCCCCGGCCCAATCGGTGCGGTGGCATCGACCACGAACAGCACGATGTCCGCCTCGGCCAATGATCCGTAGACCAGGCCATTGAGCCGATTGCCCAGTTCGGTGCGAGGCCGATGGAGCCCGGGGGTGTCCATGAACACGATCTGCCAGTCCGGCTCGCCCCGATCGTCCCGATTGGTCAGGACTCCCCGGATGGTGGAGCGAGTGGTCTGGGGCCGCGAGGAGATGATCGAGACCTTGTGACCCACGGCGCGGTTGACCAGGGTCGACTTGCCGACGTTGGGCCGTCCCACCACGGCCACGAATCCCGATCTCACCTCTGGTCGTGACCGGCGGTCGATCGCGTACGAGTGACGATCACCTCGGCCACCCGCCTCCCCTGCATCCGGGCCACGGTCAGCTCCAAGTCACCGGCCTCGAACGTCTCGTTGGGCTCCGGAACTCGCTCGGCCAGACCCAGGACGAGACCCGCCACCGTGTCCCAGTCCCCCTCGGGCAAGTCCAGGCCCACCAGACTTTCCAGATCCTCGACGTCCAAGCGGGCATCCACCTTCCAATGCCCTTCTGACAGAGGTTCCACCCAGATCTCGTCCTCGTCGGTCTCATCGGCGATCTCGCCCACCAACTCTTCCAACAGGTCCTCGATGGTGACCAGGCCGGCGATCTCACCGAATTCGTCCACGGCAATCGCCATGTGGTTCTTGGTTGCCCTCATCTCGGTCAGGAGGTCGGCAATCTGTTTCACCTCGGGCACGAAGTAGGCGGGCCGCATCAGTCGACGGGCAGTGGCCCCATTCGAATTGGACAGCATGGCGGGAAGCAGGTCCTTGACAAGGAAGAGACCCACGATCTCCTCCGCCTCGCTGACCGGAAACCGTGAGAAGCCGTGTTCGATCGCTGCGTTCGCCAACTCGTCCTTTCCCGCCTCGGCATCGACCGTGATCATGTCGAGCCGCGGGACCATGACCTCTCGCACGATGGTCTCGGAGAACTCGAGCACGGAGTTGATGAGGGCCAACTCGTCCTCGTCCTCGTCCTCCCCACCCTCGTCGCCGTCGCTGCTGTCCTCGACGGTCCTCTCAGCAGCCCACCCCCCCAGCTTCACAGCCATCATCAGAAGGGGCGCCGAGTTGTAGGCCACCGCCTGAGGCCGGCTCCTACCCAGCAGACGAGCGAGGACGTCGCCCAGGACGATGACCACCACCGCTACCAGCACCAGGAATCCGACCTGGCCGGCTCCCGACCATCGATTGTGAACGGCCACCGCAGCCAGCAGTGTGGCCAAGACCAGGAGGGTGGTGGTCACCATTCCCACTGCCGGCGGTATTCGGGCCCGGTCGTCGAGCAGGCCCACCACCAGTCGCGACCCTCTCCTACCCTCGGCTGCGTCGTGGTGTGCATCGGCGCGGGGAACAAGTGACACCGCGGAGCCTGCCGCACGAAGCCAGCCCGCCACCAACAGGACGACCAATGAGGCCGCCAGAAGGCCCATCACGGGTGCCACCTTCCCGCCGCCTCCAGAAGCTGGCGCTCCCTGGTCTCCATGGCCTCGGCATCCGATTTCACAGCGTGGTCGTATCCGAGCAGGTGGAGAAGGCCGTGCACCACCAGCAGGGCCAGCTCGTCGTCGAAGTCCACGCGCCTTTCCTCGGCCCCGGCCCTGATGTAGGAGGGGGCGAGGATTAAGTCCCCCAGCATCGGCGGCGGACCGGCCGGGACCGCCCTGGGTGGTCGGCCCGGGGCCAAGTCCTCGATAGGCAGGGAAATGACGTCCGTGGGGCCGGACCGCTTCAGAAAACGCCGGTTGTACGAGGCCATCTCGGCCTCATCGACCAGTATCAACGACACCTCTGATTCGGGAGGACAGCCCTCGGCCTCCAACACCGACTCGGCCAGCTTTCGCATCGCAGCCGTGTCCACGGCGATGGGTTGCTCGTCGGCAAGAAACACGTTCATCCGAGGCATTCCTCACGCCAAGAAAGCAGGAGCGCGCCCACCCCGAGGTGGGCGTGGCGTCTTCGACTGGAGGGGTCGTCCATCGCTGAGGCTCAGCTACCTGGGAAGTTCGGATACGCGATACGTTGATGGTAGTGGCCGACCAGGGATCCGAGGAAGGCCTTTCGAACCGCCGTGAGCTGTGCCAGGGTGAGCGGCGACTCGGAGAGCTGGCCATCATTCACCTTCTCGTCGATCACCCTGTTGACCACCTTCTCGATCGACTCCGGCGTGGGCTCCTCATTCTGAAACACAGCTCGAGAGGACGCCTCCAGAGAGTCGGCCAGCATGACGATGGCAGTCACAGCGGTGTGGGGCTTGTGGCCGACGTGGCGGAAGAGATTGGGATCGACGTCGGGATCCTTCTCGCGGGCCTTCTCATAGAAGTAGCGCATGATGGCGTCGCCGTGATGGCTGACGATGGCCTCCGCCACCTCCGACGGGATCTTGAACCTCTCGGCCAGCTTCACCCCGTCGGTTACGTGCCGGCGGATCACGTCGGCGCTCTCCTCGGGGGTCATCTCGTCGTGAGGGTTCGAGATGCCGAACTGGTTCTCTATGTAGAAGGTGGGCAACTCGGTCTTGCCGATGTCGTGGTAGTAGGCGGAGGCCCGCGCCAGCAGGGGGTCCGCCCCGATGGCACGAGCGGCCGCGTCGGCCAGCGTCCCCACCATCAGCGAGTGGTTGAACGTCCCGAAGGCCTTCTCCTGGAGCAGCTGCAGGGCCTCGTGGTTGCGATCGGTCAGGTCCAACAAGGCCAGGGTCGTCGTGATGTCGAAGGCCGATTCGAAGAACTGCAGAGCAGCCAGGGCCACCAGGGCAGCCACCAGCGACACCCCAAACGCCCAGGCAACGGCGGAGCCCACCGACATCAGTGCTTCCTCCTGAGGGCCGGTGTGGAAGAACCAGGACGTGGCGGCGGCGATCACCGCCGCGGAGAGGGCAGAGAACACCGCCGCGTTTCGGAACGCCCGCCGGCTCGAGACCGAGGATACGAACCCGATCGGCGCCATCGTCGCCAGCAGCGTGTACACCGTCAGCCCGGGGTCTCTGGTGCCGGCTGCGACCAGAATGGCCACCGCCAGTGCCATGAGCACCCCGATGCGCGAATCGAACAGCACGGTCGCCATCAGGCCGAACGCCACCGCCGGCATCACATACCAGCTCGACGATGGCGCCAGGAACATCGTCGCTCTGACTGCACCCGCGGCCAGAACCAACAGGATCGCGAGCAGGGCCACCATGCGGGGCCTGGCCCAGAACTCGGGCCGGAAGCGGTTCAGATACAGTGCCAGGACAGCGGAGAGGATGGCCAGCACCGCCAGCAGGCCCCATACCCGCTGCGACCTCTCCAGGAACCCGCCCGTGGCCCGGATGGCATCCACCTGGAGCTGGCTGAGCACTTCACCCTGGGAGGCGATGACCTGATCGGATGTGTACTGGACCTTGTAGTCATCCTCTGGCACCGCCCCCGCAGCCTCGGTCGCTTTCTGGGCGGTGGCATCTGGATCGAAGGCCCAGTTGGGAAGCAAGAAGTTGGCCACCACATCGCCGGCCGCCTGTCCCGCTTCCTGATCACGAGTGGCAGTGTCCGTGAAGTAGACCAGCGGCGGCTGCTCGGTGGCGGCGGTCCTGGCGTCCTGAAGGGTGAGGCCTTGATCGGTATCGGTCTCGAAGATTCGCTGGCCGAACAGATTCTGCGCCCGGGAGATAGCAGCCTCCTGAACCACCGCCATGTGGGACTGGCCACCAACTGCGGTCCGAACTACGTCCTGGCGGGCGATGGCGGCCAGAATGGCGATCGACGCGTCCGGCACGGGCGTATCGGGGGAGAGCATCTCCACCACGGCGTCAACCGGGACCAACCCGGGGTTGAATCCGATCGGGTCGACCTGGCAGGTGGACCCCGCACTGCACTCGATGGTCTGACTCGGCTGGCCCGCCGACACCGCGAAGCCGGGAAACTCCGGGTCGGAGGTCTGGACACCCACGGTCAACTCGCCCTCCGGCACGTTGACCGCATACGTGCCGTCGGACTGGGTCTCGGCCCGGGCCAGACGGCCGGGAGCCTGCACCTCCATGGTGACCATGGGCAGAGGCCGGTCGGCGACATCTCCCGGGGCGGCATCCTCGGGCAGGTCGGGGCCGTCGTATTGACCGTTGCCATTGGCGTCGATGTAGAGGAAACCCTCCACCTGTACGTCTTCGGGGGGCACCGTGGTCGAAGTCGTGGTCGACGTGGAGTCGGCTCCGGCTTGGGCCGGCTGTGTTGTGGAGGTGGTGGTCGACGTGGTGGAACTGGTTGACGAGGTGGTGGAGTTGGTGGGCTCCCCCTCGGGCATGACCGCTTGTGAGACCGAGGTGAAGAATGTCTCGATGTTCTCGAGCACCGTCTCCTCGACGTCTGTACGGGGAACGGCCACCGGTTCCACAGCGTTGGCGGCCTCCTCCTGAGCCTGCTGCCACTCCACCGTGTTGGTCACCGACGCCGCATTGACGGCTTTGTAGTCGCGCTTGACTACCTGGCCTGCCTGCAGGGTGTCGGGTGTCCCGGTGTTGGACTGATAGGCCAGGATGCCCCAGGCGGCCAGGGTGGTGAGAAAGAAGATTCCGATCCGGAAAAGGGTGTGGCGCTTCATCACCGCCCACTTTCGAAACGTTGGTAGGCCTCCACGATCGAAGCGACGATGCGGTGACGCACCACGTCCCTGCTGGTCAGCTCGACGAAAGAGACCCCATCGATCCCGGCCAGGATCTCTCTCACCACGTTGATGCCCGAGCTCTGCTGGGAAGGGAGGTCGGTCTGGGTGGCGTCACCGGTCACGACCATCTTCGAGTTGAAGCCCAGCCGGGTCAGGAACATCTTCATCTGCTCCGGCGTGGTGTTCTGGGCTTCATCGAGGATCACGAAAGCGTCGTTTAGGGTCCTTCCACGCATATAAGCGAGCGGGGCTATCTCGATGGTTCCCCTCTCGGTGAGTCGGGCCGTCTCCTCCGACCCGAGCATGTCCCACAGAGCGTCAGACAACGGGCGCAGATACGGGTCTACTTTGGCCGCCAGATCGCCGGGCAGGAAACCCAGCCTCTCCCCGGCCTCCACCGCGGGCCGGGTCAGCACGATGCGCCGCACCGACCCCGAGATCAGCGCCTCCACGGCGGCGGCCATGGCCAGGTAGGTCTTGCCGGTTCCGGCCGGGCCGATACCGAAGGCGACGGTGTTGTCCCGGATGGCGGCGATGTAGGCCTGTTGCCCTCTGGTCTTGGGGCGAACCATCTTGCCCCGGCCCACCGCCAGGCCGTCGGTGAGCACGCCCGATGGGCTGGGCACCCGATCTCTGACCATGTGCACAACCCGCGCGACCCGGTCGTCGTCCAGGTCATCACCTTCCTGAACCAGGATTAGCAACTCGTTGAGGACGGTAGTGGCGTCCTCGACCTCCTTCTGGTCACCCGCCAGGGACACTTCGTTGCCGCGCGCCACTATCCGCACCTCGGGAAACAACGTCTCGAGCTGTCTGAGGTGGGTGTCGCCTTCCCCAAGAAGGTCCAACATCAGGTGGTTACTGGGAACGCGCACCCGCGATTCGGTGATCTCGGAAGTCACGAAAAGCCAATCCGGCGCGAGTCGCGAATTTTAGTGTCTGAGTCGCGAGTCCGAACAATCAGGGCAGGAAAGACCCCGGACGGAAGACCGGTTCGATGCCGAGGGTGACGATCAGCCGGCGGGAACGTTGGCTACCGACTCCAGCATGGAGCTGAGAATGGTCAGATCAGAGCGTCGCACCGCCAGCTCCGAGGGTTCGGGATCCCTCATCAGCTGGATGGAAGACAAGAACCGCTCCACGACCTCGGCTCCGTTCCCTTCGGTCAGTTGCCCCAAATCGATCACCGTGTCATGTCCCTCCTCGACGGTCGAGGGGATGGGGATGAGGTGGTAGATGGGCGTGTCGTAGATCTGAGCCAGGCGATAGAGGCGGTGGACCGAGAGAGCCCGTTCGCCCCTCTCGTAGGCGCCCAGCACGGAGGCCTTGAACTCCTGACCACTGTGATACTCCACATCGGTCAGCGACCAGCCGCGTCGACGACGGGCCGACCGCAACCTTTCACCCAAAACGACGTTGAACCCTTGTTCCACTTTGGTACCTAGCCCTCGAGTGTCTAGACCTCCCTCGGGCCGCAAGCCTAGCCGTACCGCTCCTCCCCTCGGCGGACCATGGCCAAAACAGTTGCGGTGATGGCAGCCGTCTCCACCCGCAGGATGTTGGGCCCCAGGGAGACCCGGCGCCAGCCTGGAGGGATCTCGCCGTCGTCGAAGCCGCCTTCCGGGCCAACCACCAGCACGGCGTCGGGCGGGATCGGACCGGACTCGCCGTCCGGATCCGCCACCACCACCTGTTGGGAGTCCAGGTCCGCCAGAGACGACGAACTGGTTTGCATGAGCCAGGAGCCTCGGCTCTGCTCCAGAGCGGCCACGACCCAGGCCCTGGCCTTGTCGTCGGCCGGGGCCCGACCTTCGGTGCGACGGGTGGCTATCCACCACAGCCGGGCCGCACCGAGCTCGGCCAGCTTCTCGACCAGGAATCGGCATCGAGAACGGGATGCGGGAGGGGCTACCGCCACGGAGACCTCGGCGTGCCGATCAACCGGGTGCTCGGGGCCACGCTCAACGCCCGAGTTGATCAGTCGGCCCTCTCCAAACGTGCCGGCCCCGTCGGTGTAAGTGACTGGTGCGCCACGCGTGAGGCGGAGAACCCGCAACAGGTGATGCCGCTGATCGTCGGCGATGGCGACGCTCGACTCCTCCCAGGGCAGCGGAATGTAGAGATGCGGCGTCTGGGCCATCAGCGCCTGACGCGGCGCCACAGACTGGGCTGGCTCGGCTTCTCCCCCCGCATCTCTCCGTAACGTCGCAGCAGATCCTCCTCCTCGGAGCTGAGCTCCACCGGCACCACGACATCGGCCACCACGACTAGATCGCCTCGTCCTCGCCTGCCCAGGCGTCCCATTCCCTCGCCTCTGAGCCGGGTGGTCCAGCCCGGCTGCGTGCCGGTCGGGATGTCCACCATCTCCGTCTCCCCATCGAGCAGCGGGACTTCGACCTCGGTGCCCAGGGTTGCCTCCGACAGGCCCAGCCGAGCGTGGTAGACGACGTCGTCTCCCTCGCGTCGGAACCTCTCGTCCGTACCTACGACCACCTCTACGAACAGGTCACCGGGCACCGCGGCCGGGCCGGCCGCCTCACCCCGGCCCGTGATGCGGAGCCGGGTGCCGGTGGTAACACCGGGCGGTATCTGCACGGTCACGGTCTGCTGGGCGGATTCGACGCCGGTTCCCCGACATTCCGGGCAGGGCTCGTCGATCACGGTCCCCACGCCCCGACAGTCAGGACAGGTGGATACGGTCATCATGGTGCCGAGGAGAGAGCGACGGGCGACCCGCACCTGGCCGGCACCGCCACAGGTGCCACACGTGATGCGACTCGTCCCCTCGGCCGATCCGTCACCATCGCAGGTGCCGCACGCCCGGTTGGCCCGGAAGTCGACCTCTGTCTCGGTGCCGAAAGCGGCCTCCACCAGCGATACGTCCACCCTCACCAACACGTCCCGCCCTCTGGGCCGGGCTCGGCCGCCGCCTCCGAAGGGCCCGGCATCGCCGAACACGGAGCGGAGAAGGTCGTCCAGGCCGCCGAAGCCGCCCGAGAACAGGTCGCCGAGGTCGATGGTGTCACCCCGGTCATAGCGGCGCCGCCGCTCCGGGTCGCTCAGGACCTCATACGCCTCGGCGGCCTGCTTGAAGCGGTCCTCGGCCGTCGGATCCCCGGGGTTGGCGTCGGGATGGCTCTCCCGGGCAATGACCCGGAAGGCCTTCTTGATTTCTTCGGGGGAGGCATCGCGGGCGACACCCAACACGGCGTAGTAGTCGGTGGCCACGTCAAGAGGTTAAGGGACGGCGCAGTACTTTCGGAAGCCCATCGCCGATCCCATCATCGTCAGGACTGGATCCTGTCTTCCAGCTCACGTGATACCTCTTCCACGGCTGAGATCACGCGCCGGTAGTTCATACGCATGGGACCGATCACCCCCACGCTCCCGGACGTGACTCCGGATTCGTACGTGGTGGAGACCACGGCCATGTCGACGTCTGGCACCGGGAGCTCGGAGCCGATCTGAATCGAGGTACCCGGCGCTCGGGCAAGGATGTTGAGCACCATCGCCTCCCGCTCCACCACTTCCAGGACCCGCTGCACCTCCGATAGGTCCTCCCACACCGTGGCCATCTGCCGGGTGCCGTCGACGAACACGTCCGACTCGGCGCCCGCCGCCCTCCCGATCATGGCGATCACATCCTCTGAGGCCCGAACCACGGCCTCCGTGCGCCAGCGCTCCGCATCGGACATCGACAGCTGCTGGCCGATCCCGACCCCAGACACCGAGCCTGTCACCACCGTCTCCGTCTGTTCGAGCTCATCAGCTGTCAGTGGCTTCTGGAGATGGACCCGGTCCTGGATGACCCTCCCCCCTCGGTCACAATCATGGCCAGGATCAAATCCGGCGTGAGATGGACCAGATGCACGTCCCGGATACGCTCCCCCGCCAGACCGGGAGCGACCACCACGGCAGGAAGGTGGGTGACGTCGGCCAGGAGTCGACTCGTGGCCTTGAGCAGCTTGGTCAGCTCGAGGTGAACCGTGTCGAAGAAGCCGGCAATCTTGAGGTGGGTGGCGGCCCGCAACTTGATCGGCCCCAGATGGTCGACGTAATACCGGTAGGCCGTGGCGGTGGGAACCCTGCCTGCGGAGGTGTGGGGCTGGTAGACGAACCCGTCCCGTTCCAGGGCGGCCAACTCGTTACGAACGGTGGCTGTGGAGACACCCAGGTCGGTCGTCTCGCAAATGGTGCGGGAGCTGACCGGCTCTCCGGAGCGGATGTACTCCTCCACCAGTGTGCGGAGAATCTCCTGGCGCCGTTCCTCCAACATACCGACAGGGTAGTGGCCTCGGGCCCGCCCGGTAGACGGTGTCACAGACCGAGGACGGCTCGTTCCACCTCGTCGGTCAGTAGTGGGTCGACCACGCGCAGGCGCCCGAACGTGTGCTCGATCACTCCGGCCGCTGTCAGGCGCCGGCCATTCTCGCTGGACAACAGGGCCCGAACGCCGGGCCCGTCGGGTACTCCCGCCGCCCGCCGCAATCCCACGAACACCCGATCCACCTCGACCTCAGACCCCGTCAGCTGATCCCTCCCTGCCCGCGGCGAGGCTCCCGCCTCGACCCGCTTCAGGTACGCATCCAGCCTGCGCACATTGCGAAAGCGGGCTCCGTCCCGGAACCCATGGGCGCCGTTGCCGAACGCCTCGTACTCCCCTTGCCCCCACACCGACAGGTTGTAGCGGCACACATGGCCGGGGCGGGCCCAGTTGGACACCTCGTATCGCACGTAGCCGGCCTTCTCCAAAAGGCTTGAGGCAAGCTCGTACTGGTCGGCCTGAAGATCGGGGTCCGGGGCCGGCGCACCCGCCAGCACCCGACGGCTTAGAGGGGTGCCCCTCTCCACCGTCAGGGCATAACAGGAGACGTGATCCGGGTCCAGGCCCAGGGTCTGTTCCACGGTCCGCACCCAACCCTTGAGGTCCTCGCCCGGCGTTCCAAAGATGAGGTCCAGGCTGACTGAGCCGAATCGGACTCGTCGGGCCGACACGATGGCGCGGGAGATGTCGGCCGGGCCGTGGCGCCTACCCAGGCACTCCAACACGGTGGGGTCGAAGGATTGGGCACCAAACGAGACCCGTGTGAAGCCGGCCCTCACAAGCGCTGAGGCCAGATGCTCATTCCAGTCCTCGGGATTGGCCTCCAACGTCACCTCCGCCCCCGGGACCAACCCGAACCGGTCACGCAGAGCCATGAGCACCTCGGACAGACGATGGGCCCCGAACCGACTGGGGGTACCACCGCCCACGAACACGGCGTCGAGCGGCTTCCAGGCTTCGGCCCGCCCGATCTCGGCAACGAGTGCGGCCAGGTACCGGTCGGCCAGATCGTCGCGACCCTCGACCACGGCGAAGTCGCAGTAGGGGCAGACCCGGGCGCAGAAGGGGACGTGAACGTAGGCCGAGCGGAGACGAGCGGCAGCTTCGGCCACCTCCACCGAGTCAGGTCTGGGCTCATTCCCCAACACGCAGCGCCTCCACGAACGCCTCCTGGGGAACTTCGACCGATCCCACCATCTTCATGCGCTTCTTGCCCTCCTTTTGGCGGGCCAGGAGCTTCTTCTTGCGGCTCACGTCTCCCCCGTAGCACTTGGCCAGCACATCCTTGCGCTTGGCCTTGACAGTCTCCCGGGAGATGATCCGCCCACCGATGGCCGCCTGGATGGGGACATCGAACAGCTGGCGGGGGATCAGGTCCCTGAGCCGCTCGGTCATTCTCTTGCCGTACTCGTAGGCCTTGTCACGGTGCACTATCGAGGAGAATGCGTCCACCGGCTGCCCATTGAGCAACAGGTCCACCTTGACCAGGTCCGCGGGCCGGTACCCCGACGGCTCATAATCCAGAGAGGCATAGCCCCGGGTGCGGGACTTGAGCTGGTCGAAGAAGTCGAACACCACCTCGGCCAGCGGCACTTGATAGTCAAGCTCCATCCGCTCGGTGCCGACATAGTTCATCGTCCCCATCTCGCCTCGGCGGGTCTGGAGTAGATCCAGGACCGTGCCCACGTACTCGGCCGGAGTGAGGATCATCACCCGCACGTACGGTTCGGAGATCTCGGTGATCGAAGCGGGATCGGGCAGGTCCTGAGGTGAGCGGACCTCGACCGCGTCGCCGTCGTTGGTGGTGACCCGGTAGGCAACCGAGGGGGCGGTGGCGACTAGGTCCAGGTCGTACTCCCGCTCCAGGCGCTCGCGGACGATCTCCATGTGCAGCAGACCCAGAAAGCCGCATCGGAACCCGAACCCCAGCGCCTTGGAAGTCTCCGGCTCCCACACCAGGGAGGCGTCGTTGAGCGACAGCTTGTCCAATGCGTCACGCAGGTCCTCGAAGTCGTCCCCGTCGGTGGGAAAGATGCCGGAGAACACCATCGGCTTGGGCTCGGCGTAGCTATGCAGGGCCTCGGTGGCGCCTTTGCGGGCGGTGGTGACCGTGTCGCCCACCTTGATCCGCCCGATCTCTTTCTCTCCGGTGATCAGATAGCCCACCTCGCCCGGGCCCATCTCGGCGGTGGGAACCACCTTGGGGGTCAGGTATCCGATCTCACTGACCTCCTGGACGTCGTCGGTGGCCATGAGCCGTGCCTCGTCGCCCGCGGCAATGCGGCCGTCGACCACCCGGATGTAGCAGACGACGCCCCGATACGGGTCGTAGTAAGAGTCGAAGACCAGGGCGCGGAGGGGGGCATCGGGGTCGCCGGCCGGAGGTGGGACCTCGGCTACGAGTCGTTCCAGCAGATCGTCCACTCCCTGGCCGGTCTTGGCCGAAAGCATTGTTACGGACTCGACGGGCACGCCGAGGACGCCGGCCACCTCCTCGCCCACCCGATCGGGCTCGGCGGCGGGAAGATCGATCTTGTTGAGGGCGGGGATTATCTCCAATCCGGCTTCGACCGCCAGATAGGCGTTGGCCAGCGTCTGCGCCTGGACTCCCTGGGCGGCATCCACCAGCAAGAGGGCGCCCTCGCAGGCGGCCAGCGACCGCGAGACCTCGTAAGAGAAGTCGACGTGTCCGGGGGTGTCGATCAAGTTGAGGACGTATTCGGTGCCGTCGGCGGCCCGGTAGACGAGACGCACCGTCTGGGCCTTGATCGTGATCCCCCGCTCGCGCTCCAGGTCCATCGAGTCGAGGACCTGGTCTCGCATCTCTCGGGCGGTGACGGCTCCGGTACGCTCCAGCAGACGATCGGCCAGGGTCGACTTGCCGTGGTCGATGTGGGCGATGATGCAGAAGTTGCGGATGCGCGCTTGGGGTATCACAGGTGAACCGGGAGGGAGACCGTATTGTATCGGCCCTCCCCGCCCTGCTATCTTTGCCCTTCCGCCGCGCATGCCTGTTTGGGCAGCGGCGACCCCAACCGTCCACCTACTGATCGACCCATGGCCAACATCAAGTCACAGATCAAGCGCAACCGCCAGAACGAGGTGCGGCGCCTGCGTAACAAGTCGGTCCAGAGCGACGTCAAGACGGCCATCAAGAAGGTCGTGGCTGCCGCCGACGCCGGCGAGCCCACCGACGAGCTGTTCCGCTCCGCCCAAAAGAAGATCGACCGGGCCGTGTCCAAGGGCGTCATCAAGCCCAGCACCGCCGCCCGCCGCAAGTCCCGCCTGGCCGCCCGCGTCGCCGGCTGACCCGTTCTGGCGCGACATCCGGGGCACATGCGCCCGGAATGACGCGCGAGAAGTCAGGATCCCAGCGCCGAGAGCAGGCTGGCGGCCACCTGGTCGACCTCACTGAGGCGCACCAGGAGGTCATGAAATCTGGGCGCGGCCGACACCACCGAGTCCATGATCTCGACCGCCTCGTCTGGGCGATCCAGCCGGGCCAGAGCCACCGCCCGCCAGAAGTCGACTTCGACCCCGTGACGCAGCCGGGAGGCCAAGGCGAGATGCTGCAGGGCCCCTGTCTCGTCGCCGGAGGCAACCGCCGTCTCCGCCCTGCGTAGCTCCCGGTAGGAGCGGTCGACGCTCACCAGGCGGCGCAGCTCGGCGATGGGGTCGGGATGGTCCGCCACGCTGATGTCGATACCCGCCTCTTGCTTCTGAGCCAGGTCCCTGGCGCCGGGTACCACCCGGATGGCAGCCGACTGACTCCCGCGGACGTCACCGCCGGCCGCCTCGGCTGAGGCAAGTGCCTCCACGATCTGCTCGGCCAGCGTCCCGGAGGCCCCCTCGAAGGCTGCCGCCATCGACGGGAGCACCGACTCGTCCCACAACATGTTCCCCAGCACCGCCCAGCTGTCCCCGATCTCGTGTCCCGCAACCCGCAAGCATCGGGCACCGGTGTGGGCCGCCACCGTCCCCTCCGCATCCATGAACCCCACCTGGCGCCTGTCCGCCTGGTCGTCGTCGGCCAGAAGGCCGTCCAGGGCCTGTTTGGGGCCCAACCCGGTTGCCATGGCATCCAGACCCCGCCAGCCGTAGGAAGGGTCGGTCAGGGCCTGGGTCACCACCGCCCCCACCCCGAAGCGAGCCCAGGGCACTGATCGGCCCACGTTGAACCAGTGCGACTGGACGCCGACGCCGTAGGCACCGGACTCGGCATCGAAGGCGATCACGGAATAGGTCATGGAGTCAGTGTGGCGTCGTGTCAGACCTGGACGACCCGGTTGCCGTCGGCATCGTAGAGATGGCAGGCGACGACATGACCTTCGGAACCCTGCAGCTGTGGCTCGATCTGGGGACAGGGCTCGAATGCGTAACGGCACCTGGTGCGGAAGCTGCAACCCGACGGTGGATGCAGAGGTGAGGGAACATCGCCTTCGAGAAGGATCCGCTGACGTGATCTCTCCTTGTGTGGGTCGGGCACGGGCACCGCGGACAACAGCGCCTGCGTATAGGGATGCTTGGGCGAGTCGTACAGACCGTCCCGGTCGGCAACTTCCGCTATCCGTCCCAGGTACATGACGGCGATGCGATCCGAGAAGTGCTGCACGGCGGCGAGGTCGTGAGCGATGAACAGATAGGTGAGCCCCAACTCGTCCTGGAGGTCTTCCAGCAGGTTCATCACCTGGGCCTGGATGGACACATCCAGGGCGGCGATGGGCTCGTCGCAGACGATGAAATCCGGCTCGGTGGCCAGTGCACGGCCCACTCCCACGCGTTGGCGCTGGCCGCCCGAGAACTCGTGGGGGTAGCGATTGCGGTGGTCTGGATTGAGCCCAACCAGCTCCATCACCTCGCCCACTCGACGCTGACGGTCCGCTTTGGTGGACCCGATCGAGTGGACCAACAGGGGCTCGGCGATGATGTCGCCTATGGACATGCGGGGGTCGAGCGACGCCATCGGATCCTGAAAGATCATCGCCATACGACGCCGGAGTGCACGCAGGTCACGCTTCCCCAGGGAACGAACGTCGATCCCGTCGAAGGTGATGGACCCGGCCGTGGCCTCGACCAGGCGCAGCAGCGCCAAGCCGGTGGTGGACTTACCGCACCCGGACTCTCCCACCAATCCCAACGACTCGCCTCTATTGACGGTCAGGTCGACGCCGTCCACCGCCTTCACCGCTCCGGTCTTGCGACGCAGCACCCCCGTGCCGTACACGGGAAAGTGGACCTTCAGGTCCTTCACCTCGAGCAACGGCTCACTCATAGAGCTCCTCGGGGTCGAAATGGCACGCCACTTTGTGACCCGGCACGGGTGCCCGCAGTTCGGGCCGCTCGTCGACACAGCGATCCACTGCGTGAGGGCAGCGAGGAGCGAAGGGACAACCCGGCGGCATATGGAGCGGGTCCGGAGGCAGCCCGGGAATGGCGTTGAGCCGATCCGGGCGACCCGAGCCGGGGATGGGAAGGCTGGCGAGCAGACCCCGGGTGTAGGGATGACGACGGACGTCGTACAGATCGTCCACGCTCGCCTCTTCCATTATCCGGCCGCCGTAGATCACGATCACCCGATCGGCAATCCCGGCCACCACACCCAGGTCGTGCGTGATCCAGATCAGCGACATGCCCAAGCGCTCCTGCAAGCCCTCGATCTCATCGATGATCTGAGCCTGGGTGGTCACGTCGAGTGCAGTCGTTGCCTCGTCGGCGATGAGGATGTCGGGCTCACAGGAGATCCCCATTGCGATCACCACTCGCTGGCGCATTCCGCCCGAGAACTGGTGGGGATAGTCGTCGAGGCGATCCGCAGCAGACGGGATGCCCACCGCGTCCAACAGCTCGGCGGCCCGATCCCGTGCCGCCCGGCCCTTCAACCCGAGGTGTAGCTCGATCGGCTCGATCAGCTGCTCACCGATGGTCCGGACCGGGTTGAGAGACGTCATCGGGTCCTGAAAGATCATGGCGATCTTGTTGCCCCGCACCTTGCGGATGTCGCTCTCCTCCAGCGAGAGCAGGTCGCGGCCCTCGAAGATCGCCTGCCCTTCGACCCGGGCGGGTGGCATTGGCAGCAGCTGCATCAGGGCCAAAGTCGACACCGACTTTCCCGAGCCCGACTCCCCCACGATGGCCAGTGTCTCGCCGGGGTCGAGGTGGTAGGAGAGACCGTTGACCACGTGGGCCCGGCCCTCTCTGATTCCGAAGGTGATCCGGAGATCGTCGACCGTGAGTACCGCGCTCAAGCTCCGGCTCCTCGAGATTCGATCACAGAACGCTGCTGGGGATCGAGTGCGTCCCGGAGCCCGTCACCCACGAAGTTGAACGACATCACCGTCACCACGATGGCCAGCCCGGGAAAGAAGGCCATCCATGGCGCCTGTTGGAAGAACTGCCGCCCGTCGGTGAGCATCCGGCCCCAGGCCGGGTCGGGCGGCTGCACCCCGAGGCCGAGAAACGACAGGGCCGCCTCGGCCAGGATGGCGAAGGCCAGGCTCAGCGAGGTCTGGACGATGATCGGGGCGATCACGTTGGGGAGAATGTGGGTGCGAAGGATGCGGAAGTCGCTCGCCCCCACGGAGCGAGCCGCCCGCACGAAGACCGACTCCTTCAAGCCCAGCACCGAGCCCCGCGTGATGCGAGCGAATATCGGCGTGTAGACGATGCCGATGGCGATCATGGCGTTGACTATCCCCGAGCCGAGCGAGGCCACGATGGCTATGGCCAGCATGATGGCCGGGATCGAGAGGAGGACGTCCATGATCCGCATCAGGACCGAGTCCACCGCCCCGCCGTAGTATCCGGCGATCAGGCCCACGGGCACACCCACCCCGAGGGCGATTCCCACCGAGATGGCTCCCACCTCGAGAGACACGCGTGATGCGACCACCACCCGGCTGAACACGTCCCGCCCGATGTTGTCGGTCCCGAATAGGTGGGTCCACGACGGCCCGGTCAGGCGGTTCGGAATGTCGACCCCGTTGATCTCGTACGGGGCAATGACGTGGGCGAAGATCGCCACGACGATGAGGAGCCCGAGGATGAAGAGACCGGCCACGGCGAGACGGTTGCGCACCACGGTCTCGATCGTGGTGCGAAGTCGAGAGCGGTGCTCGACGGGTGGCTCGCCGGCGGCGACGCCGGCAGTGGGGTCAGTCATATCTAATCCTCGGATCGAGCCAGCCGTAGAGGAGGTCGACCACCAGGTTGATGGTCAGGAAGAGCAGAGCGATGTAGAGGACCGTGCCCTGGAGCAGGGTGTAGTCGCGGTCGCCGATGGCCCGATAGGCGAGGCGGCCGATACCGGGCCAGGCGAAGACGATCTCCACCACCACCACGCCTCCGAGCAGGAAGCCGAGCTGTAGCCCGACCACCGTGATGATCGGGATCCAGGCATTGGGGAGGACGTGGTCCTTGAGCACGTGCCACCGACTCAAGCCCTTGGCCCGGGCGGTGCGTGTGTAGTCCTGGTTGAGGGCCTCGAGGACCGCCGAGCGCACGAAGCGGAAGATGATCGACCCCGACACCAGCCCCACCGCCAGGGCAGGGAGGACGAGGTGGTGCAGCCACTGGAGCGGATCATCGAAGATGGACACGTACCCCGAAGCGGGGAACCACCCCAGGATCGAGGCGAAGACGAGGATGTAGATCACCCCGGCCCAGAAGTCGGGAATGGACACGCCGACCTGGCTGGCGGCGGTGGCCAGGTAGTCCAGCTTGGATCCGGAGCGAACCGCCGAGATGATGCCCAGCGGCACCCCCACCAGCAGGGCGATCAGCAGAGCCGCTCCGGCCAGCGTGAGGGTGGCCGGAAGGCGTTGCAGAACCAGTTGTGTCACCGGCTGACCGCTGCGAAAGCTCACCCCCAGGTCTCCCGTCACCGCCCCTCCCAACCAGCCCAGGTACTGGGTGACCAGGGGCTGGTCGAGACCGGCCCGGTGACGGAGAGCCTGGTAGATCTCGGGGTCGAACCGGGTCCCCAGAGCGAGGCGAACCGGATCGCCCGGCACGATGTGGATGAGGGCGAACACGACGATGCTCACCCCCAACAGCGCTATCAGCATCTGGCCGATGCGCCGGACGATGTACCCGGTCACCGGATGTCTCCGATGACCGGGTCATCTGGCCGCGTCACCGATTGAGCTTCGTGCTGACGAACCTGACCGCGTTGTCGCCTCGCACCGAGAAGCCCTCCACCTGCGGGCCCCAGGCCTGGATGTTCTCGGGGTTGTACAGATAGATGTAGGAGGCGTCGTCGACGATCATCTCCGCCGCCTGGTCATACAGCGCCTTGCGGGCATCCGGATCGGTCTCCACCCGGGCCTGGTCCAACAGGTCATCCACCTGAGAGTTGGAGTAGCCCTGGAAGTTGAAGTTGCCGTCCGTGTGATGCTGGGCGTAGTAGAAGTCGTCCGGATCGATGTTGCCGATCCAGCTCAACATGAAGGCATCGAAGTCACCGCTGCCCTCCCGGTCTAGCCAGGTGTTGAAGTCGACATCGTCGATCTGCACCGTGATTCCCAGCGGCTGCAGCTCGGAGGCGATCACCTCGGCCTGAGTCACTGTCTCGGGGTAGTCCGAGGTGACCAGCATGTCGATGTTCAGATCGGACACGCCCGCATCATCCAGCAGCGCCTGGGCACCCTGGGTGTCACCCGGCTGGAACGGCGCGTACTCGTGGTACCAGAAGCTGTTCTCGGGGATCGCCGTCTCGTTGGGAGTCGCGGCACCGAACTGCGCCGCCTCAGCGATATCGGCCCGGTTGATGGCCATGGCGATCGCCCTGCGAACCCGCACGTCATCGAACGGCTTGCGGTTCTCGTTCAAGGCGAAGTAGTGATAGGTCCCACTGGGTGTGCGACCGACCATCACAGAGTTGTCGTTGGCCAGCGAATCGAGCTGCTGGGGTGGCACCGAGTCGATCCAGTCCACTGCTCCGGTCTGGAGATCGGTGAGTTTCGTGGTCTCGTCGGGTATCTGACGGAACTGGATGCCGTCCAGGAATGGGCCGTCACCCCAGTAGTCGGGATTCTTCTCCAGGATGATTCCCTGGTCGGGGCTGGAAGAGACGAAGCGGAATGGCCCCGTCCCCACCGGATGGGTGTCGATCGAGCCGTCGTCCACGATCTCCTTGGGGATGATCGCCATCCCCTTGAACCCACCGATGTTCACCAACAGGTTGGGAGTGGGGCGGGTCAGATGGATCTCAACGGTGGAGTCGTCCACTGCGGTCACGGAATCCACCGAACCGAAGCGGTAGGCGTTGTTGGCCCCCACATCGGGATCCATGATCCGGTTGTAGGAATACACCACGTCGTCGGCGGTCAAGGGGCGGCCGTTGTGGAAGGTGACACCATCACGAAGATGGAAGGTCCAGGTGAGCTGGTCGTCGGAGATGTCCCAGCTCTCGGCCAGGGCAGGCTCCATCGTCAGGTCGTCTCCGGGCTGGACGAGTGTGTCGTAGACGTTCTCGAGCACCTGGAAACTGGCGTAGGCCGAGGTCAGGTGAGGGTCGAGGCGATCGGGCTCGGCGCCCTGGGCGGCGATCAGCACGTTGCTCCCCCCGGACGGAGCGGCGGTGGTGCCGGGAGCCGCAGTCGTGGCCGAGGTGCTGCCTCCTCCACTCGGGGCCGTGGTAACGGTGGTGCTGCTGGAGCCCACGTCCACACTCTGGCCGGAGCTGCAGGCGGTGAGCACCATGGCCAGCGCGGCCAGGACGGCGATATAGGTCGTCCATCGTTTTCGGGAGGTTCTCATAGGGGTTCGGTCCTTTCTCGCTTTCAGAAGCTGGGTGGGGTCACAGCCCCTACCACGGTTGCCTCGCTGTCGGTCTGGTTTGCCCACCAGTGGGGAACCGATGGGTCGTAGGTGATCGCGTCGCCGGAAGACAGCTCATGAATCTCGTCCCCTACTCCCACGACCAGATCGCCCTGCATAACCAGGACGCATTCCTCGCCTTGGTGGCCGAAGGGGTTGTTCCGGTTGGAGAAGCCCGGGGGTATGCGGGTCTGGAGCATCTCCAGGGCGCCTCGCAGGTTGGGGGTGACGAGCTCGTAGACGAGCCCGTCGAATCCGAGCTGTAACCGGGCGCGATCGGCTCGACGCACGACCATTGGGCCGTGATCGGCGCCGGTGACGGCCTCGACCAGATCGCCGATCCGCAACCCGAGAGCCGTGGCGATCTTCTGGAGAGTCCGGAAAGACGGATTGCCCTTGCCCCTTTCGATCTGGGAGAGAGACCCGGTGGAGATGCCGGCTGCATCGGCCAGCTGTTGCACGGTGAACCGACCCGACCTCTCCTGGCGGATCATCTCGCCCAATCTCACGGCTGCCGCCTCGTCCACCCGCGACGCCTCGTCCCGTCCCGTGCTCAATCGAGCCCCTTCATCGCAATGCCACAGCTTTCAACATAGTGAACGTTCAATATAGTGAAGAGAAGTTCACCGCGCTCACGGATGGCAGGATGGTTTTCGCGGGTAGCGAACCCCGCCGGTCGTCTGGTCAGGCCGGCGTCAACGGGTGTACCAGCGGCACATGGCGACGGTGAGTCGCTCCATGGTGACCCGATGTGTGTCTTCGGGCTCGGTCTTGAGGACACGATCCGCCCGGAGCACGGCCTCCTGTGCCAGACGCAGGGCCGAGTCCGGCACTCGCCCCCGCGACCGCCACAAACGATCCACGCGACGATCGGAGGAACGTGCCCCCATCCACTCACCCAGCGTGGCGCGGTCCGGTGCCGCCGCTGCCAGCGACCGCCGCCGAAGGTCTCCGTCCAGTGCTCCCACCACCTGGAGCGGGTGGCCGTGGGTGAGGAAATCCGCCAGACGACGCAGGGCCTGGCCCGCATCCCCCTTCTCGAGTGCGTCGAGGTAGAGGAACAGGGGTTCTTCGGGCCGATTCCTAAACCGGTTCAGGATCAGCTCGGGCGTGATCTTGCCCCGGTGCTCGCGCAGCTGATCTAGCGCCCGGGACATGGCTGCAGTGTCGGTGCCGAACCTCTGGACGAGCGCCTCGGCCGCACCTTTCTCGAACACCAGATCGCGGCTCCGGATCTCCTGGGCCAGCCATTGGGAGGCCTGGCGCTCCCACATCTTCTTGATCGAGACCGTTTCCGCTCCCTCTTTCGCAACTGCGGCAAGGGGTTTGGGCAGTCGACCCTCGACCACCACAACGACCGAGACCGCGGCCGGGTCGCGCTGGCCGATCAACTCGGCCAGGATCTCCGACTCCGTCGCCTGCAGGCTCTGCGCGTCGACCACCATCAGGCCCTGTGCGCCACCAAACAGCGACCCGGACTGGAGGATCGGGACCGCCGGCTCCAGTTCCGCGCGTAGGGATCCCTCTCCCTCCTCACCGGCACCGCGTCCCGGAACGTCGATGCGCACGACATCCGGCGGCGAGACACCTGACTCTGTCAGCAGACGGTGGGCAGTGGAGAGCATCTCCTCCCGCTCACCCGGCCCGGCGCCAGAGGGACCGGAGATGACATAGAGCGACACTTCTCAACCTACCCGTCGGTCCCACAAACGCGTCAACTCGGCCGCGATGGCGACATCGTGAACTCGGATCATGTCCGCCCCGTGCTCGAGCGCCATCGTGATGTAGGCGCCTACCCGGTGGATGTCGCGCTTGCGAGGGATCGGCACCAGGAGCGTCCGCTTCAGGACCTGGAACTCGTCGGCGTGGCGGATCACCTCCAGCTGGAGACAGGTGTATGCGGCGTAGTTGCCCCGATGGTTGACGGCGATGCCCGGGTCGACGATCACTCTGTTGGCCACCGCCTGAGGAAGGACACCGAGAAGGCGGGCGAGCTCCCGGGCCGTCGCCTTCGCCTTGTCTGGAAGCAGATCGACCTCGTTAACGGCATGGGGATGATCGGCGTCGACGTGGACTGCCACTGCGGCGACCGCCGAGCCGGAGAGGACCTCAACCATCGCCGGCAGCCGTAGCCCCTCCCCCCCCGGTGTCATCCACGATGGCCGCCCCGACTTCCACGGCGGCGACGGCCACCTCTGGCTTCCACGTGTCGACGGAGACGATGAACCCCCGCTCGACCAGGGCCTCGACCGCGGGCAGAAGTCGGCCTATCTCCCGATCCGGGTCGATGGTGGAGTTCTTCCAATGTGACGACTGCCCACCCACGTCGAAAAGGTCCGCGCCCCAGTCCCTGTAGCGCTCGGCCAGGGCCACCGCTTCCCGGGGCGAGGCAGCCACGGTGTGCTTGGTCTCAGACTCCCGGGAGACGTTGATCACGCCCATGATGTGCGTCCCGTGCCCGAATCGGAGCACATGGTCCCCAGCCCTGGATTTGCCCTTCGAACATGTGTCGAGTGTCCACCGATTGGACTACCGAGTCAACGCAGGGAAATGACCACGTCCCCGTCTCGGTCCGTCCGAAACACACGGGTCCCGTGAGCCTCGAGCGTAGCGATCACCTCGAGCGAGGGGTGCCCGTAGTCGTTGGGGCCCACGGGGATCACCGCCAGCTTGGCGCCTACGGAGGCCAGCCAGTCCAGGTCGGAGGTTGCGGCACCCTGGTGGGGGACCTTCAGCACCTCCGCCCGGACCCCTCTCAGGTCCGCCTGGGCGAACTTCTCCGCGTCACCGGTCAGCAGCAGACGGGGACCTCCGTCCCGGTGAACCAGGAGGACCACGGACTGGTCGTTGGGTGAGGCATATTCGCGAACCGGGCCAAGCACCTCCACCGACATGTCCCCCAATCGGCGAGTGGTTCCGACCGGGGCCGCCTTCAGAGGGAGGCCGGCGCGCCCGGCGAGTTCGGCGATGTGCTCCGAGGCCGGTGTCGAGTGCGGAGGAGTCGGAAACCAGAACTCCCCCACCGGCCGTCGGCCGACAACTGCTTCGAGGCCGGTGGCGTGGTCGGCGTGGACGTGCGTGAGCACAAGGAGATCGACTTTCGTCACCCCGTAGTCGGACAGCTTCCGTTCCAGCAGCGCCGCGTCGGGCCCCCCGTCGACCAAGAGCGTGGAGCCGTTGGAGGCCACGACCAGGATCGAGTCACCCTGGCCCACGTCGAGAACGACCGCTCCCGGCCGGGGAAGCTGATGGGAGCCACCCAGGACGACCATCATCCCCAACACCGCGGCGACACCGACGGCGATTGCCCGGGTTCGGCCGTGCACGGCGGCCAACCCGAGACCGGTTGCGGCCAGGAACCCGATCCAGCCCAGCTGAGGCCATCCGGCTCCGAATCGGGCGATCGTCAGCACCGACCTGGCGCCCAGGGCGGCCAGGCGGATGAGCGGCTCCAGCCCAAAGCCGACGCCAACCGTGGCAACCGTCGTGGTGGCCGCCACCAGGGGAGCCGCCAGCAGATTGGTCACTGGGGCCAGAAGCGGGATCGACCCGAACACGGCGATCAGAACCGGCGCAACTGCCAGCTGGGCACCGACCGTGGCCGAGAGCGTCGAGCCGAGCCAATGTGGGATGGATCCCAGCGGCACCTGAGTTCCCACCAGCACCCCGAGTGTGGCCAGGACGGACAGGGTGAAGCCGACGTCTGTGGCCAGCTCCCCGGAGACCACAACCAGGACGACGACCGTCGCCGCCAGAGAGGAGAAGGCGTCGAGAGCCCATCCGCCTATCCGACCCAGGAGCACCAGGGCGGCCATGACCGAGGCTCGGACCACGGACGGTTCCCAGTGGGTGGCAACCACGAAGACGGCCACCGCCAGCAGGCCGACCACGGCGCGACGCCTGGGCCCGGCCGCAAGCGGACCGGCCGCCATCAGCGTCAGCATGAGAAACAGGGCCACGTTGCTCCCGGAGACGGCCACCAGATGGGAGAGCCCCGAGCGCCTCATCGCCTCCATGTCCGGCTCGGGAATGTCGGTCGTGTCCCCTACCAGAAACCCCGCCAGGAGACCCCTTTCTCTGCCCCGACCGGAGAGACGCTGGAGAGCTCTGGCCCTGACCACGCTCCCGACCTTCATCCAGATCGGCGCCGAGCCCGGAATTGCTTCTGTTCGAGCGGCCCGCAGGACCCCCGAGTACGCAACTCCGCCGGCGCGACCGCTGCGCGAGGTCATCACACCCCGAACCCTCATGCGCTCCCGGGCTCCGGCCGGCGGGCGCTCCGCGAACGAGACCAGCAGAGGGATGGCCGTCGGGCGGCCGGGACGAGGCGGATCGGGCACTGCCAGCACCCACCACCCGTAATCACCTTCCCGGGGATCATCCAGCAGCCGCACACTCGTGTCCACCCGACCCGAGAAGGCGGGAAAGTCGAGGATCGCCTGCTCCCGACGGATCGAGGACACTCCCGAATAGACGCCGGTCGCCACCAACAAGACCGCCAGCAGCACCATCGACCGGCGCTCGACAGAGACGAACGCCAGGGCAAGGCCACCGGCCAGGACCACGGCTCCCACAACGGGGACACCCCATCCAAACCGACTTGGGCCCCACCAACGTCCGGCCGTGGCCCCCGCCCACACCATCCCGGCCGATCCCAGCCTGATCAGGTTGCGACGATCGAGGGCGCCCATCAGGGCACGGCAACCAAGTCCCTGATCGAGGAGAGCTTGGCCTCGCCTATCCCCGGCACCTCCAACAGCTCCTCGACCTTCTGGTAGGGGCCCACGTCTTGTCGATGCGCCACGATCCGCTCCGCCAGCACCGGACCTACACCGGGCAGGCCCTCGAGCTCTTCGGCGGTGGCAGCATTGAGGCGGATCGGCCCCGGCTCGCCGTTCGCCGGCACCGCCGGGGAAGCACCCGACGTCTCGGCCGGCCCGGGGACCATGACCTGCTGACCGTCGGAGACCGGCTGCGCAAGGTTGACGGCTTCCAGATCGGCACCGGGGCGCGCACCTCCGGCCCGGGCGATGGCATCGCCCACCCTGGACCCACCGGGGAGGCGCACGACGCCTGGTTCGGAAACCCAACCCGAGACATACACCAGGACCGAGCCCTCGCTAGAGGCGACCGTGGACAACGAGGGCGCGGGCGCGCTGATCACCGAAGCGCCGTCCTCGAAGGCGGGAGCGGGTATGGCCGGCGGCGTCGTCTGCACTCCCCGTCCGAACCAGATCCCGGCCAGCACGGCGACCACCGCCACCGCACCGCCGACCAGCCAGCGCCGATCCATCGCCTCCCCTGCCTAAGACCCGTCGCCGCCGCTGTTCTAGGTTGTACTGGACCCGACGGCCTCTGACCACCCCTCTGACCTCTCCACGGGAGCGGTATGGTGCCGGGATGGCCCATGACCACCTGCGAGTGAAACCGGGGACGATCGTCGACCTCGCCGCTCTGCCCACCCGGTCCGACGCCGATTGGGCGGGCGACAAGAAGGATGGGAAGAAGCGAGCCAAAGAGCTGGCCAAGGAACTCCGCGACCTACAGCGGGTCTTCTACGCCGATGGCTCACACCGCCTGCTCATCGTCCTCCAGGCGATAGACACGGGCGGAAAGGACTCCACCATCCGCGACGTCTTCGGGCGGATGAACCCCCAGGGCGTCAAGGTCACCTCGTTCGGCGTCCCCACGCCACCCGAGTTGGCCCACGACTACCTGTGGAGGGTCCATCCCCATGTTCCCGGCGACGGCCAGATCGCCATCTTCAATCGCAGCCAGTATGAAGATGTCCTCGTGGTGCGGGTGGCTAACCTGGTCCCCGAGGGTCGCTGGCGGAGACGCTACGACCACATCGTGGCCTTCGAGCAGATGCTGGCCGACGAGGGGACCACGATCCTCAAGTTCTTCATCCACATCTCGAAGGAAGAGCAGAAGGATCGGCTCGAATCCCGCCTCGACAATCCCGACAAGAACTGGAAGTTCAATCCCGCCGATCTCGACACCCGGGGCCGATGGGACGAGTACGCCGCCGCCTACGCCGAGATGCTGGGAAGGACCTCCACCGCCCGCGCCCCCTGGTACGTGATTCCCGGCGACCGCAAGTGGTATCGCAAGCTGCTCATCGGCGAGATCAGCGTCGACCTGCTCCGCTCCCTCGACTTGCGCTATCCGACCAACTCTGAAGACCTGTCGGGAATCGTCATCCCGGACTGAACCGAACCAGCCCGGACCGCGCCGCCTCTTTGGACGTGGGGGGAACACCCAACCCGTTCCTTCCACTGCCACAAAGTGGCCTGGCATTCGCCCACAACCAGAGAATGGGTGGGCCGGGACCCGGTTCAGAGACGCGATGCCACCTCCGAGGCCTCCGTCTCCAGGCCGATGGCCTGGTAAGCCTGCCGGTGAGACAGGCCCCGGGCCCTACCCCTCAGGTAGTCGACCAGGTAGCGGCGCAGGAAACCCAGCACCCCGAGCGTCTGCCACTGCCGCACATGCACCAGTTCGTGGCATAAGAGGCGGGCCAGCGCCTCGGGGTCACCACCGAGGAGGTCGGATCTGACGTAGATGCCCCAGGGCAGGGTCATGGCCGCGACCCAGGAGGGCCATACGCTCCTCGACCACGTGGGCACGGGCTCAACCATCACGACCGCAGGGTCGATGGGGAGAAGTCGCACTCGCAGGGCAGGGGTATCGAATCGCCCCAGCAGGTCCGCGGCCCACATCAGGCCACTACGACATTCACCAGTCTCGGGGGCCGGACGATGACCTTCTCCAGGGTCCCGCTCGATATCCACTCTTGAATTCTCTCCGAATCGAGGGCGCGGCGCTCGGCCTCCTCGGCCGTGATCTCGGCGTCGACCTCGAAACGATCCCGCACCTTGCCGTTGACCTGGACGACCATGGTCACCACGTCGCGCTTGACCAGTTCGGGATCCCAATCCGGCCAGGCCTCGGCAGCCAGCATGGAATCGTGCCCCGTGCGTTCCCACAGCTCGTGAGTCACGTGCGGCGCCATCGGCGACAAGAGCAACAGCAAGATCTCCACCGCTCGTGCCAGGGTCTCACCCCTCGCCCCGCTACGGCTGTATTCGGTCAGCACGTTGGTCAGGGTCATCAGGGCGGGGACGGCGGTGTTGAACGAAAATCGCTCGATGTCCCTCGTCACTTTCCTGATGGCCCTGTGCGCTTCCGCCAATACTTCGCGATCGGCGTCGGTTTGATCTCGATCCACGGTCTCGCCCACCTCGCCCATCACCAGCCGCCACACCCGGTCCAGGAAACGGGCAGTGCCCTCGACTCCGTTCTCGTCCCAGGCGGCGTCGTCTGTGGGCGGCCCCATGAACAGGTGGTAGAGACGCAGGGCGTCGGCTCCGTGAGAGGCGAGCAGGGCTATGGGGTCGACGACGTTGCCCTTCGACTTGGACATCTTGGCCCCGCCCAGCGTGATCATCCCCTGGGTGAACAGGCGAGCGAACGGCTCCTCAACCGGCGATAGGCCCATGTCGAAGAGCACCTTGGTGATGAAGCGCGCATAGAGAAGGTGGAGGATGGCGTGCTCGATCCCGCCTATGTACTGGTCGACCGGCATCCAGTATCTGGCGTTCTCACGATCGAAGATGCTGCGATCGTCGGCGGAGTCGTCGGTGAAGCGCAGGAAGTACCAGGAGCTATCCACGAACGTATCCATCGTGTCGGTCTCCCGCTGCGCCGGGCCACCACACGACGGGCAGGTCGTATTCACCCAGTCCCCCGCCGCGGCCAGCGGAGACCTCCCCTTGGGGAGATAGTCCTGTATGTCGGGAAGCATCACCGGCAACTGGGCCTCGGGGACGGGCACCAACCCGCACTCGGGACACGACACCATCGGGATGGGACACCCCCAGTATCTCTGGCGGCTGATCAGCCAGTCCCTCAAGCGGTAGTTGACGGTACGCTCACCCAGGCCTCGCTCCTCCAGCCAGACGATGATGCGCTCCTTGGCCGCCTCCATCTCCAGTCCGTCCAGGAAGCCCGAATTGACGGCCGGCCCGTCGCCCAGATATGCCTCACCGTCGAATTCGTCCGGGGGCTGGACCGTCCGGATGATGTCGAGCCCGTACCTGGTGGCGAAGTCCCAGTCGCGTTGGTCCTGGCCCGGCACGGCCATGATGGCCCCGGTCCCGTAGCCCATGAGCACGTAGTCGGCCACGTAGATGGGCACCGGCCGATCCGTGGCCGGGTTGATGGCATGACGACCGGTGAACACGCCCGTCTTGTCGCCCTCGGCCATACGCTCGATCTCGGTGATGCGGGCCGCTTCCTCCTGGTATGCCCTGACCTCCGCCTCAGCCTCGGTCCCTGCCACCAGCTGGTCGACCAGGGGATGCTCGGGTGCCAGCACGGCAAAGGTCATCCCGAAGATGGTGTCGGGCCGGGTGGTGAATACCGCGAAGGAGACATCCATCTCCGCCACGTCCATCGTGAAGGTGGCTCCCTCGGAGCGACCGATCCAGTTGCGCTGCATGGTCCGGACCCGATCCGGCCAATGCTCGAGGTGCCCGATGTCGTCCAGCAGCCTGTCGGCGTATTCGGTGATCTTGAAGAACCACTGGCTCAGGTTCCGCCTGACCACCTCGGCGCCGCAGCGCTCACAGAATCCGTCGATGACCTGCTCGTTGGCCAGGACCGTCTGATCGTTAGGGCACCAATTGACGGGCGCTTCCGCCTTGTATGCCAGACCCTGCTCGTATAGCTGGAGGAACAGCCACTGGTCCCAGCGGTAATAGTCGGGGTGGTGCGAGGCGAGCTCGCGGCGCCAGTCGTACATGGCGCCCAGCCTCTTGATCTGGTCCGCCATCTTGACGATCTGCGCTTCGGTGTTCTCCCGGGGATGGACGCCCGTGCCGATGGCTGCGTTCTCGGCCGGAAGACCGAAGCTGTCCCAACCCATCGGCGACAGCACATTGAAGCCCCGCATGGTCTGATAGCGGGTCAACAGGTCGCCGAAGGTGTAGTTCCGCACATGCCCCTGGTGCAACGCCCCGGACGGATAGGGGTACATGCACAGGTTGTAGAACTTGGGACGTCCGGGCTCCTCCTCCACCTCGAACACGCCCGACTGGCTCCACAGCTCCTGCCATTTGGCCTCGATCTTCTGATGGTCATAGGACATGAGCCCTTGAGGGTACTCCCGGTAGATCATGCCGCTGAAGTGAATTCCGGGTTCGGGAGGGCAGCTCCGCCCGGATTACCGTTTCGGCCATGCCCGTCGACAACCCGATCGACATCCTGAAGGAGAGGGGCCTCGTCCAGGACCACACCGATGAGGAGAGTCTCCGGCTGCACCTCGGCTCGGGCAGGCGCACCTTCTACGTGGGATACGATCCAACCGCCTCGTCCTTGCACGTGGGCAACCTCGTGGGGCTGATGACCATGGCCTGGCTACAGCGAGCCGGCCACCATCCCATCGCCCTCGCCGGCGGCGCCACAGGTCGTATCGGGGACCCCTCCTTCCAGGACGAAGAGCGCACCCTCATGGACGATGCCACAGTCGCCGCCAACATGGCCGGGATCGTCCAGGACTTCGGGCGAATCCTCGACCTGTCGGACACGATCGTCGTGGACAACTACGAATGGACCAAAGACGTCACGGTTCTCGAGTTCTTGCGCGACATAGGCAAGTATTTCTCCGTCAACCAGCTCATTGCCCGCGAGTCGGTTCGGCGACGCCTGGAGGACCGCGAGCAAGGCATCTCCTACACAGAATTCAGCTACGGCCTCCTTCAGGCCATGGATTACGACCACCTCTTCGCCACCTACGGCTGCACGCTCCAGGCTGGAGGCTCAGACCAGTGGGGCAACATCATCGCCGGTGTCGACCTGGTCCGGAGGCGGCGGGGAGAGCGGGTCCACGCTCTGACGTGGCCGTTGGTGGAAGGATCAGACGGCAAGAAATTCTCGAAGTCGGCCGGCAACGCCCCTTGGCTCGACCCCACTCTCACTTCACCGTTCGCCTACTACCAGTGGTGGCTCAACACCGATGACAGAGACGTGCGCCGCTTTCTTCGGATGTTCACGTTCCTGCCCGCAGACGAGATCGAGGAGGCCGTGCGATCACATGAAAAGGATCCGGGGGCGAGGGGCGGTCAACGGCTCCTGGCCGAGGAAGCGACCCGAATCCTCCACGGTGAAGAGGGCCTCAGAGCCGCTAATCGAGCGACGGGTGTCCTGTTCGGCGACACTCCGATAACCGACCTCGACGATGCCACTTTGGCGATGGCCTTCGAGCAAGCTCCAACGCTGGAGATAGCGCACACGGTCCTGGAAGACGGGGTGGGCCTGCTGGAACTGATGACCCGGGCGGGTGCAGCGAAGAGCAATGGCGAGGCCCGCCGGCTCGTCGATCAAGGAGCAGTTCGGATCAACGAGGAGAAGGTCACCGACTCGGCCCGAACCGTGGACATCCGAGATCTGGCCACGACGTCGGCTCTAGTGCTGCGAGTGGGAAAGAAGAGGCAGTACCTGGTGAGATTCGTCTAGTGGCGCCCAACAGATCATCCCGCCCCACCGCCCGTTTCGCCATCACCACTACCCCCTCCGCTATCACCCAGCCCCACAACCCGCCCGTCGTTGCTCCCCACCACCACAAGGCCCGAGACCAGGGTCGGCGTCGAGGCCATGTAGTCGCCGCTGACTCCGACCGTCTCCTGCCATATGACCGCCCCATCCACTGGGTCCAGACCGAAGGCGACTCCAGCCTCCGTTGTGACGATGAGCTGGTCGCCGGCCAGGGTCGGGGACGCATATGAGGCCTCGCCGAGATGCGTGGTCCAGACCTCATGCCCGGTCTCCGGATCGAGAGCTACGGCGCTGCCGGCCGCGGTGGTGACGAAGACGGCGTCACCCACGGCGGCCGACGAATACACCGGCCCATCCAGGGTGATCTCCCACTTGACGGAGCCGTCCGAAGCCTGGAGGGCCGCCAGCTCTGCGTTGACCGAGCCCACATAGACCAGGCCGTCGGCAATGGCAGGCGTGGCCACGACCCCATCGGCCACCCGGAACACATCGTTCGGTGTGGGGCCGAAGTCGTGCGACCACCGGGTAGACCCGTCGGTCGTGTTGAGTGCCACCACCTGGTTGTCCGCATCGCCGATCAAGACCGTGTTGTCGAAAAGAGCGGGGGACGATCCGGTTGTCGCTCCGAGGGAGAAGCGTTCGAGCACGGCTCCATCGGAGACGTCGACGACCACAACCTGATCATCAACGCCCACCACGACCTGGCTGTTTGCTACCAGCGGTGACGACCGCACGGAGCCTCCCAGGGCCTGTTCCCAGATCACGTCACCGTCGTTCAATGACTCCGCCACGAGCGAACCCGACGAATTGGGCTCCATAACCACATCGCCGATTACGACCGGAGTGGCTTCCGCTGCGCCGAGCGGGTGACTCCACTCGACGGTCCCGTCGATGTCGATTCGCCGCAGCGCCCCGTCGCCACCCACCACCACGACACCGTCCTCGAGTGGAACCGGCGACGATGTCACGTGGCCACCTGTCTGCACAGACCACTGCTCAATCGGATTGGTGGGGCCCGAGCCGTCGATGACGCCGGTCCGGTCTGGCCCGCCCCGGAAGCCGATCCCCGTGCTGAGGTTCTGATCCGGCGTCACTTCCTGTTGTCCACAACCCACCAGGGCAACCAGAACGAGCAATGACATCGACAAGTGGAGCCCGGTTCGCCGTGAGACGTTCATTGGTGCCGCCACATTAAGGGTCTGCGAGACTCGGATCCTTGCCCGAGGTATCCAACCCCACCAAGCTCTATTTCCCACACGATGGCATCACCAAGGCCCAGGTGGTGAGCTACTACGAGGCAGTGGCCGGGGCGATGGTGCCTCACCTTCAGGGCCGGCCCCTGACGCTGCAGCGGTTTCCCGACGGGATCGAGAGGGAGGGCTTCATGCAGAAGAATGCTTCCGGCTACTTCCCCGCCTGGATCGAGCGGGTGACCGTGCCGAAGGCGGGAGGCACGACCAACCATCTTGTGTGCCGCTCGGCCCGCGACCTCGTCTATCTGGCCAACCAGGGCACGATCACCTTTCACATCTGGACGTCCCGCCTGCCCGATCTCACGCGTCCGGACCGACTGGTGCTCGATCTCGACCCTGCTGAGAGCGCCGGACCACCCGCGGAGGCGGCTCTGGCCGCCCGCCAGGTCCTGGAAGACGCCGGCCTCCGTCCCGGTGTCATGACCACCGGATCACGCGGCTATCACGTAGTGGCACCCATCCGGCCCCGGGCCGACTACGAGTCGGTGAGCTCGGCGGCCCGGCTGTTGGCCTTGATCGTGCAAGCGCGACACCCCCACGAAATGACCACCGCCTTCAGGAAGCCGGAAAGAGAGGGAAGGGTCTTCATCGATTGGCTGCGCAATCGATGGGCACAATCAACGGTCGCCGCCTGGTCACTCCGGCCCCGTCCCCATGCGCCGGTGGCGATGCCGATCGACTGGAGTGAGCTCGAGTCCACAGCTCCAGACCGGTGGACGATTCTCGACGCGCCTCAACGCATCGGCTCGACGCCGGAATGGCCTCCCGGCCCACCTCTCGACCTCGAACGCGTGGCGGCTCTGGCCGAAGAGCACGGAGTGTCCGACCCGGAGCCATTCAACCGCTTCGGTAGGAGGTGAGCAAGGCGTCGTTTCGCAGCTCGAACGAACGCAGACATCTCCGAGAGTGTGTACCGTGATCCTTCTATACCTTCCGCCGTCGGGCGGCAGGTTGCAGACACCAAGCAAAGCAACGGAGGAAGAATTCGTATGAAACGATGGATAGCCATCGTGACACTCCTCGGCCTCGTCGCCGCCGCGTGCGGTCAGGCGACCCAGGAGTCCACGAGCACCACCGCGGGAGGCACCGCGACCACGGCCCCGCCGACGACGACCGCCACCACCATGGCGCCGGCAACGTCGACGACAGCGGCCCCAGGAGGCGGAACGATCATCATCGGCACGACCGACTCGATCGCCTCACTGGACCCGGCCGATGCCTACTCGATTCACGACTGGGAGCTGCTCTCGAACATCAACGAGGGGCTGCTGGTGTTCAAGCCGGGCACCACCGAGGTGGAGCCGGGCCTCGCCACCGGCATGCCCGACGTTTCCGCCGACGGACTGACGTACACGTTCACGCTCAAGGACGGGATCCAGTTCGGAGACGGGACACCGCTCGATGCCACTAGCTATGCCGAGCAGCTCAACCGGCTGCTGGCCCCCGGCCCGGGACCTGACTGCCCCAATGGCGTGGCAGGAGCCCTGGCCGCCCCGTTCGTGGACAGCATCGAGGCACCGGATGCGAGCACCATCGTGTTCCATCTGACCCGGCCGGTTGGGTTCTTCAACGAGATCGTTGCCCGCCCGACCTATTTCCCGGCGGATCCCAACATCTATCCGGCCGACGAGTGCGTGCTGTTCCCGGAGGCTCCCATCTATGGGACCGGCCCCTGGTACATCAGCGAGTACACCCAGAACGAGCAGACGGTCCTGAAGCCGAACCCGAACTACACGGGTGATTTCACGCCGCAGGCCGACCAGATCATCATCCGCTACTTCTCCGACCCCCAGACCATGGCGCTGGCGGAGCAGAACGGTGAGATCGACATCGCCTGGCGTTTCCTGGGACCGCAGCTCATAGGTCAGCTGGAGGACAGCACCGATCTCAACATCGGGACCGTCTCCGGCGGTGGTATCCGCTACCTGATCATCAACCACAACATGGCCCCCATGGACGATCCCAACGTCCGCAAGGCCGTGGCCTCGTTGATCGACAGGGACGAAATCGCCGACGTCGTGTTCGGCGGTCAGGTGGACCCGATCTACTCCATGGTTCCCAAGGGGTTCCTGGGAGAGAAGGACTCCTTCGACCAGATGTACGCAGCTCCGGATGTGGATGCGGCCAAGCAGTTCCTGGCGGACTCGGGCTATGACGCGAACAACCACCTCCAGCTCGATCTGTGGTACCCGCCCGAGCACTACGGTGCTGAAACGGCGGATTGGATGGCACTCATCCAGCAGCAGCTCGAAGCCAGCGGCGTGATCGACGTCAACCTCCAGTCTCAGGAATGGAGCACGTACGTGACGGCCCTCACCGGTGGTGAGTCCTACCCGGCCGGCGTGCTGGGATGGTTCTTCGACTATCCCGACCCCTCCAACTACCTGGAGCCGTTCGTGTTCAACGGCGGTGAAGGCACCAACGTGACCGACGCCAGCACGAATGACCCGCTGACCGATCAGGCCAAGCAACTGGTCGACCTGCTCAACCAGGGCTCGGTCGAGACCGACACCACGAAGCGTGCGGACATCTATGGACAAATCCAGGATCTGTACGCCGACATGGTCGTCACTCTGCCGATCGTCATCGTGTCGGAGCACATCGTGTATCCCGACTACATCTCGGGTAGCGATCAGTACGCAACGCCAGAGACCCTCAACGTGGGGCCGGCGTTCGACCTGAACTACTCGCTGCTCAAGACGAGCAAGTAACCCGATGAGAGAGGGGGGGGCGGACCGGCCGGTCCGCCCCCCCTCTCCGCGTTTCTGTACCCTGGCCGATCCGTGTCACCCATAGCCCTCATATTCCTGATCATCGGAATCCCGGCGCTGATCGGCCTGATCTACATCTTCGTGCGTGGCTCCACCGGGCTGCGCCGCTTCATCCTCACCCGCATCGGCCTCACTTTGCCGATGGTCTTCATCCTCGCCACGCTGGTCTTTGTAATCATGAGGATCATCCCCGGCGATCCCGTTCGCTCGGCACTCGGGCCCAAGGGCAGCCCGGCCCAAATCGAGCGCATCAGCGAGCAGCTGGGCCTCAATGACCCCATCCTGGTCCAGTACGGTCGCTTCCTGGGCAGCGTCGCCACCCTCGACTTCGGGCGCTCCCTGACCGGCGGTCACCGGCGCATCGTCGACGAGATGAGCGAGCGCTTCCCCGCCACCCTGGAGCTGGTCATCCCGGCCGCTGTCGTCGCTCTGAGCCTGGGCGTCTTAGGTGGGGCCCTGGCCGCCTCGCGGCGAAAACGAGTCACCGATTACGGACTCCGCATCTACTCGGTGGTCATCTATTCGATCCCCATCTTCTGGCTGGGTCTGATGTTGCAGCTCGTGTTCGGGCTACGGCTGGGCTGGTTCCCCATCGCCGGGCGAATCGACGCCGTGGTCTCTACGGGCCTGCACCGGGTCACCAACATCCTCCTGATCGACTCGATCCTGAACTGGAACTGGACCGCCTTCGGATCGGTGCTGTCGCACCTGGTGCTTCCGGTGTTGACTCTGGGCCTGATCCTGTCGGGTGTCTTCGTCCGCCTCACCCGCATCAACGTGATCGAGACCCTGCAGGCGGACTACATCGACGCCGCCCGGGCCCGCGGCATCCGGGAGCGGGTCGTGGTCTACAGTCACGCCCTCCGCAACGCCATGATCCCCGTCGTCACCCTGATCGGCCTCCAGGTCGCCATTCTCCTGGCCGGGGCCGTTCTCACCGAGACCGTCTTCTCCTGGCCCGGCATGGGCCAGTATCTGGTACAGCGAATCTCTTCCCGCGACTACACGGCCGTACAGAGCGTGATCACCATCTTCGCCCTGCTCGTGGCCATGATCAGCCTGGCCATGGACATCGTCTACTCGTTGGTCGATCCCCGGGTCCGGTATTGAGAGTGTTGGATGAGGTGAGGATTTGAGCACTCGCGGGACACCCGTCGCAGAAGAAGAGGCCCGTCCGGATTGGGAAGAGGATCTGGCCCGGGTCGGATTCGCTCGCCGCATCCTCATGGCTCGGCGTTGGTACGGAGCCGACTGGTGGTTCGTCGCCATCTCGGCCGTGATGGTGGTGGGGTTCATCGTGGTGGCCCTCTTCCCCGGCCCCCTGGCGCCCTATCCCCCCGACCAGCAGGTGGGCTCCCGCTTCCTGGCTCCCGGCGCCCATCCCGACGTGCCCGTCCTCGTAGCTCCGGCCGGATCGGGTCTCCAGGATCTCCAGGATCTTGCAGTTCCCACCGATGCACCCCGTCCCAGGGTAGGAGTCGTACGCGGCGTCCCCACTGCCGGCGCCCTTCGCGAGCAGGCCCAGACGATCGACGACCAGCTACGAGAGTCGGGCGATCTACGACTGCGTCCCTCCATCGAGCGCTTCGACACCGTGATCGGAACCCTGCAGGCCGTGGTCGATGGCGAGGTGACGGCGGCCGTGGTGCGCTCCATCGAATTCGAGGCGGTGGCCGACCAGTTCCCGGATCTGGTGGAAGGCAACGACCTAACCGGTGAACGGGCCACGGCGGGCGGATTCCTGCTCGGCACCAACCAGATCGGACAGGACGTGTTCAGCCGCTTGATCTGGGGAACCAGGATCGCCCTGCTCATCGGCTTCTCGCTCGGCCGGCGTGGCCCTGGTCACCGGAGTGCCTCTGGGCCTGATCGCCGGATACACAGGTGGCAAGCTGGACCGCATCCTCACCTTGGTGATGGACAGCCTGTATGCCTTTCCCGGGCTGATCCTGGCCATCGCCATCACTGCCGTGCTCGGGCCTTCGATACTGAACGTGATCGTGGCAATCGCCGTGCTCTACGTCCCAACCTACTACCGGATCGTGCGCGGCCAGACGCTTTCCGTGAAGGAAGAAGTGTACGTAGAGGCAGCTCGCTCGATTGGCGCCAGGGCCGGGTCCATCCTGCGCCGTTACATCTACCCGAACGTGATCCCGTCGGTGTCGATCATCCTCTCGATCAACATCGCCGACGCCATCCTCACCGGGGCGGGCTTCTCCTTCCTCGGCCTCGGCCTCCCCCCCAACACCGCCGACTGGGGCATCGACGTCGCCCGCGGTCAGGAGTTCATCCAGAGCTCCTGGTGGCTGATCACCTTCCCGGGCCTGGCCATCATGATGGTAGTGCTGGCCTTCACCATGATGGGTGAGGGACTGACCGAGATCCTCAACCCCAAGCTCAGGGATCGATGATGCGCTCCTCCTGTACTCGGTAGAGAACCTGACCGTGGAATACACCACCCGGATCGGTCCCATGCGGGCCGTCGACGACGTAGCGCTCGACATCATGAAGGGCGAGATCCTGGGTCTGGTCGGCGAGTCTGGATGCGGCAAGTCCACCCTGGGCAAGGCGCTGATGCGGCTCCACACCGGACCGGCCCGTATCACCGCCGGCAAGACTGCTGTTCGATGGTCGAGAACTTGATGGAGCTGTCCGCCCGGCGGATGCGGGAGCTCCGAGGCAGCAGTCGGGATGGTCTTCCAGGACCCGATGACGTCGCTGAACCCAGTGCAGCGGGTCATCGACCATCTCACCGAGACCATGCTGACCCACCGACCCGGAGTGGACAAGAACGGCCGCCCGGGAGCGAGCCGAGGACCTGGTGGAGAGACTTGGGCATCCTGCCGGAGCGGATCGACGACTACCCCCATCAGATGTCGGGCGGGATGCGGCAACGGGTGATGATCTCGCTTGGCGCTGGCCCTCAACTGTGATCTGGTCATCGCCGACGAGCCCACCACATCTCTCGACGTGATCGTGGAGGCCAAGTTCCTCGACCTGCTCAAGGAGCTGCAACGGGACTTCAACCTCACCATCCTCCTCATCACGCACAACATCGGGGTGGTGGCCGAGGTGGCCGACCGGGTGGCGGTCATGTACGCGGGCAAGATGGCCGAGGTGGGTGACGTGCGAGAAGTCTTCGCTGAGCCCAAGCACCCGTACACCCAGGGTCTGCTGCGCTCCGTTCCCAACATCAAGCTGGACGGCGCCGAGCTGTACAAGATGGAGGGGACGCCGCCCAATCTGCTCCACCCTCCCTCGGGTTGCCGTTTCCATCCCCGCTGTCCCTACGTGATGGACGTCTGTACCGCGCAGGAGCCAGGCTTCGATCCGGTCGAGGGCATAACCGAGGACCGCACCTGGTTGCCTGCTGGCTGTACCAGGAACATACGAGCGAAGGTGGATCCGGTGTCTGATATCGCGGACTGAGGCTGACCGGCGGGATCCGGTGCCGGCCCGATGGCCGAGGCCCTGGTCCAGGTCAGGGATCTCGAGAAGCACTTTCCTCTCCAAACCGGGTTCCTCGCCTGCCTGCTCAACCGGGGCGAGGTGCCCGCCGTGCAGGGCGGTGGACGGGGTGAACTTCGAGATCCGTCGGGGCGAGGTATTCGGATTGGCGGGCGAATCCGGCTCGGGCAAGTCGACGGTTGGCCGGCTCGTGCTCAACCTGCTCCAGCCCACCACCGGCCAGCGTCCTCTTCGACGGCGTCGACCTGTCGACGCTTTCCCACGAACAGATGCGGCAGCTCGCGCGCGCCGGATGCAGATCATCTTCCAGGACCCGCTCGCCTCACTCAACCCGCGCATGACCATTGGCCAGACCATCGCCCATCCCTCGGAGATCCACCAGCCAGACCTCGCCCCTGACGAGAGACGTCGCCGGGTGCGTGTTCGAAATACTGGACGCCGTCGGCATGTCTCCGCCCGACAACTACGCCGACAAGTACCCCCATCAGATCTCAGGCGGCCAGCGCCAGCGGGTAGTCATCGCCCGTGCCCTGATCACCCAGCCCGACCTGATCGTCGCCGACGAGCCCATCGCCATGGCCGATGTCTCGGTGCGATCGTTGCTCCTCGACCTGATGATGAAGCTCAAGGACGAGTTCGATCTCACCTATCTCTTCATCACCCACGACCTGGCCACCGCCAAGTACGTGTGCGATCGGATCGCCATCATGTATCTGGGCAGAGATCGTCGAGATCGGGCCCCTGGCCGAGCGTCTACCAGTCGGCCCTCCACCCTTACACCGAGGCCCTACTCGAGGCGGTCCCCGTTCCCGATCCCCGGCACCGCCGCACCCAGCCCATGCCGACAGGCGAGATACCCAGCGCCATCAACCCTCCCCCGGGTTGCTCCTTCCACCCCCGCTGCCCGCTGGCGGTGGAAGGCGTGTGCGACGTGGAGCTACCCCTCCTGGAGCCCGACCCCGACGAGGGCGACCCTCGACACCTGGCCGCCTGCCACGTGCGAACCGGGAAGCTGGTGGCTTCCTGACCTCTGGGCTCAGCCCATCTCGAGGGTGACGGGGACGTTGCCCTTGAGCGCCTGAGACACAGGGCACCCCTCTTTGGCCACCTCGGCGGCGGCCTTGAAGTCATCCTCCGACATGCCCGGCACATCTCCGGTCAGCCTCAGGATCATGCCCGTGATTCCCGTGCCCGGGACGAAGGTGGCGGTGGCGGTCACATCGAGGCTTGCGGCCGGATGGCCCGCCTTGGCCAATCCGTTGGAGAGGGCCATCGAAAAGCACGAAGCGTGGGCGGCGGCAATCAGCTCTTCGGGGCTGGTGAGTCCACCGTGCTCCTCGCTGCGGGCCTTCCAGTTGATGGGCACGGTGGGAAGCGCACCACTGTCGAAGCTGGTGGTGCCTCCGCCGGTCTGCAGGTCGCCCTCCCAATGGGCGCGCCCAATGCTGTTCAAGGCCATGATTTGCTCCTTCTCGAATCAGGGGTGTCTCGGTTATCAACCTAGCGCCGCCCGGGGATTCCCCGTACGCGAGCCCAAGAGAGAAGCCCGCACTGGCGGGACCTTGGCCCCTACCGCTGGACGCCGTCCGGGCTCATGCTTGATGAGAACTCGTCACGGAGGTCTCGATGAGAGTAAGTGAATTGATGTCAACCGACCTGGCGACTGTGGGCGAGGGCGCACCCCTCAAGGAAGCTGCCCGTCTCATGACCGGGCGCGGCGTGAGCGGACTGCCGGTGGTGGATGCAGCGGGGCAACTGGTAGGGATCATCAGCGAATCGGACTTTGTGGAGAAAGCCAGTAGCCACACACGGTCCGGGTTGATCGGGGCGCTGTTCGAAAACGATGCCCGTCTGGTGGAAGCCGACACGGTCGGCGCCATCATGACCCGTACCGTCGTCACGATCGAGCCTCGGGCCACTCACCAGCAAGCCGCTCGTCTCATGCGCACCAAGAGGGTCAAGCGATTGCCGGTCGTGAACGAGGACGGGAATTTGGTGGGAATCGTGAGCAGGTCTGACATCTTGAGCGTGTTCGCCCGCTCCGATGCCACGATCGAGCATGAGATCCGCCATCGCCTGATCGGACAGGTCATGGCCATCGATGGAGGCCGGATCGAGGTGTCGGTGACCGAGGGCCATGTGAAGCTGGCCGGGATCGTCCCCACCAAGACCGACGCTCGTCTGCTGGAGGAACTGACCGAAGACGTGGCCGGAGTGATGTCGGTCGAATCCAGCCTCAACTACCTGGTCGATGACACCCAGCGGGCTCATGAGACCCAGCCCTACGGAGTGCCTCGCCCCAACTGGTAAGCCTCCTTCTTCGAGCTGCCATCATGGCCGATGACAGCCAACCTGGAGCAGAAGCAATGAAGATCGAACGCCTCGGGGTGATTGGAGGCGGGCAGATGGGAGCGGGCATCGCCGAAGTGGCCGCAGCCCGCGGGTGCGATGTCATCGTCCACGAGATCTCTGCCGACGCATGCGAAGGCGCCCGGCGAAGGATCCGGGCATCGGTCGAGCGTTCGGTAGCCAAAGGCCGAATGACTGAAGACGAACAGGATCGAATCATCAGCCGGATCGGCTACACGACCGACTTCGACGAGCAGGCCGACCGTCAGTTGGTTATCGAGGCGGTTACCGAGGACGAGCGGCTCAAACGCGAAATCTTCAAGACGATCGATTCGATAGTCGACGAAGACGACGCCATCCTCGCCTCCAACACCTCGTCCATCCCCATCACCCGACTGGCCACTTCCACCCAGCGTCCCGAGCACGTCATCGGGCTCCACTTCTTCAACCCGGTTCCCGCCATGGCGCTGGTTGAGCTGGTGACCACGCCCCTGTCCGACGATACGGTCGAGGCCCGGGCCGAGGAGTTCGTTTCGGAGCAACTAGGCAAGACAGTGATCAGGGCCAAGGATCGGGGCGGGTTCGTGGTCAACATGCTCCTCGTCCCCTACCTGTTGGGGGCGATTCGGATGTTCGAGGCCGGTCACGCCACCGCCGACGACATCGACGTCGGGATGAAGCTGGGCGCCAATCACCCCATGGGACCGCTGGAGCTGTGCGACTTCATCGGGCTCGACACCATGAAGCTGGTGGCGGATGTGCTGTTCGAGGAGTACAAGGAGCCTCTCTACGCATCCCCCCCTCTACTGACCCGCCTGGTCGAAGCGGGCAAGCTGGGGCGAAAGACGGGCCAGGGCTTCTATCACTACGACTGACCCACCCTGTAATCACATCTCCAGCACGTACCGCCAATTTTCCCCCCACCTGCCCGGTGCCATTCATCCCGAGTAATCTCACAATGGAATGCTTCGAGCCGGCCTCGTCCTGGCGGTGGCGGCCCTCTGTGCCGCATGTGCGGGGCTCGACGCCGGGGTCATCCACGGCGACTTGAACTCGGAGACGGATCTCACCTTCGCTCAGGGCGCCACCGAGGCGAGCGGGGCGCTCCTGGCGTTCGATCCCACCCAGCACCGGATGGACATCACGATCTCCATCGAGCCTCTGGCACAGAGCGGTGACATGGACGTGGTGATCGTGACCGACTCAGGCACCCGCTATCAGGTGCTCGGGTCATTCCACCGGTGCACCGAGGAGGCCGAGACCCGGCGCTGCATTCGGATGCTGCCGCCCCTTCCCTATGAACGAGTCGGGTCCTGGAGGGTAGAGGCGATGAGAGCCGATGCCTCCTTCCCGGCCTCGGTCCAGGTGCAGGTGAAGTGGATTCCCGTCGGCTCCTGACGGTCAGGCGAGAGACTTGCGAAGCAGGTCGGCCAGTTGCTTCAGCTCGTCCGTGCCCAGGTTGCGGGCAATCGGCATGTCGGCATGGATGCGATCGATCATCTGGGCCCGGACCCGCCTGCCGTCCTCGGTCAGCACCAGCTGTTTGACCCGCCGGTCGCCGGGGTCATTCTGTCGGGCGGCCCAGCCCGCATCCTCCAGACGATCGGCGATCCCGGTGATGTAGGAGGCATCGCACCACATCCGCTCGGCCAGATCTCGCATGGCCATCGGCTCGGCCAGCTCTCTCAGTGCCCAGCTGACCGGGCCCGGCATGGCCATGTCGGCCAAGGTTTCGTGCACGTGAGCCCGCGACCGGAGAGAAATTTGGCGCATGAGCTGGCCCACCTCTTCCAGCAACTCCCGGCGGTTTGCTTCCATGCTCTGCCAGCTTAGTTGATTCAATATGATTTTGACTAACTAAACTGTTGACGACATCATGTCGGTATTCCGATTGGAGACACATGTCTGAAACCCAATATGCAGTCCAAGCCGGCAACGTCGTCAAGACCTTCGGTGACTTGCGCGCCCTCGACGATGTCACCATCAACATCGAACCCGGAATCGTCTACGGGCTGCTCGGTCCCAATGGAGCCGGCAAGACCACTCTGATTCGCATCCTCACGACACTGCTGCGCCCCGATTCGGGGGTGGCCCGGGTGAACGGGGTAGACGTGCTAACCCGTCCCGTAGCCGTCCGCCGCACCATCGGCCTGGCCGGCCAATACGCCGCCGTCGATGAGTTCCTCACCGGCCGGGAGAACCTGGAGATGGTGGGACGTCTCTATGACCTGCCCCGACCCGAGGCTGAGAAGAGGGCCGTCGACGTGCTAGAGGGCATACACCTCACGGAGGCGGCGGACAAGACCGTCCGCACCTACTCGGGAGGAATGCGGCGCCGACTCGATCTGGCGGCCTCCATGGTCGGCCGCCCCTCCGTCCTGTTTCTCGACGAACCCACAACGGGTGTCGATCCGGGCAGTCGCATCGATCTGTGGCAGATGATCGAGGAGTTGGTGGCGGGCGGAACGACTCTCCTGCTCACCACCCAGTACCTGGAGGAGGCCGACCGGTTGGCAGACCGGATCGGAGTCATCGACCACGGCAAGCTCATCGCCGAGGGAACCTCGAACGAGCTCAAGAAGGACTTCGGTGGCGACGTCGTGGAGATCCACGCGCCCGGAGAGAGCCGGGCGACGGCCGCCGACGCCCTGGCCCGGGTGGCGGGAGAGCGGCCGAGTATCAATGGCGCCTCACTCAGCATCCCCGCCCCGGACGGCTCGGCCACCCTTACCCAGGTGGTACGCGAGCTCGACGATGCCGGCATCGTTCCCGACGACATCGCCTTGAGGAAGCCCACCCTCGACGATGTGTTCCTCACATTGACCGGGCACAGAACCGACCAGCCCTCCCCCAACGGAAAGGCGGGGAGCGGCAACCGCGACAGGCAAAGGACACGCTCATGACGACGGCCACACCAGCTCTCAACCGAGTTCCACTCCGCGCCGCCCTACGGGACACGGCGGTGATCACCAAACGCAACGTGCTGCGCAATCTCCGCCTGCCGCAGCTGGTGGTGTTCGCGACCATCCAGCCCGTGATGTTCCTGCTGCTGTTCAACTATGTCTTCGGCGGGGCGATCGTCGCCGGAGCAGCCATCCCGGGATTGGACTACATCCAGCTCCTGATCCCGGGGATCCTGGTGCAGACTGCCGTGTTCGGCGCCACCTCCACCAGCCTCGGTCTGACCGAAGACCTCTCCAACGGGGTGATAGACCGGTTCCGGTCGCTGCCCATGGCCCGCTCGGGAGTGCTGGCTGGAAGGACTCTGGCCGACCTGGTCAGGTCCAGCTTCGTGACGGTGCTCATGATGGCGGTCGGCTACCTGATCGGGTGGCGGTTCTCCCAGGGCCTCGGCAAGGCCGCCCTGGGCATCGCCCTGGCGCTGTTGTTCGGCTACGCCATGTCGTGGGTGATGGGCACGGTCGGGTTGGCGGTGAAGAACCCGGAGGCCGCACAGACGGCGGGATTCCTGCCCATCTTCCCCCTGGTGTTCGCCTCATCGGCCTTCGTCCCAACCGACACGATGCCGTCGTGGCTGCAAGCCTTCGCCAACCACCAGCCGATCACAATCCTCTCCAACACCCTGCGTTCTCTGTTCCTCCCCCAGCAGGCGCTGGCTCCGATGGGCTACGACAACACGGCCACCCTGGTGCTGCAATCACTGGCATGGATTGCCGGAATCATCGTGGTGTTCGCCCCGCTGGCCGTGCGCATGTACCGGAGGGCAGTGGGCTGATCACGGCGGTTACTCCGGCTCCCGGTCGACTATGGAGCGCACCATTGGGATAGTCCTGTAGGGGATCTGGCCGGCCAGAGCGATGGCAGTTGAGGTCCGGGCGACCTGGCGGATGGTCAGGATCCGCTCCAGGAGGTCCATCAGGTGCTCATTGGAGCTCGCCGCCAGACGGACCAGCAGGTCGCCCTGACCTGCGATCGAGTGCACCTCCAACACCTCGGGTATCTCTCGTAGAGGCTCGATCACCTCGGCAATTCGGCCCTGAACCACTTCGATGGTGGTGAAGGCCATGACCGCGTAGCCGATTGCCGCCAGGTCGATATCGGGACCGAAGCCCTCCACCACCCCCCGATCCACCATCTTGGACAGCCGCGACTGCACGGTTCCTCGGGCCACGCCCAGCCGACGCGAAAGCTCGAGCACCCCGATCCGGGGCTCCTCGTGGAGTGTCTCGAGGATCCGGGCATCGAGACGATCCAGATACTGGTCGGATTGTGCAACCATCAGATCAACTGTCCGTTTGTGACATACAAATTGTATAGCAAGAGCAGAGTCAGTTGCTATAGCTGCTCAGACAAACGCAGAATCAACAACAGCCCCCCGCCCCGCCTCAACCAGGGAGACCAAGTGACCGACCTGATGCCCCTCCTCGGATACGACGCCATCGAGTTCTACGTCGGCAATGCTCGCCAGGCCGCCCACTACTACCGGACCGCCTTCGGTTTCGACGTGGTCGCCTACGCCGGCCCCGAGACCGGGGTCCGCGACCGCTCTTCATTCGTCCTCGAACAGGGTGAGATCCGTTTCGTCGTGACCGCCGGCCTCCAGCCCGACTCGGCCGTAGTCCGGCACCAGGCGTTCCATGGCGACGGCGTGAAAGACGTCGCCTTCGGAGTCCCGGATGCCGAGGGCGCGTTCGCCGTAGCCGTGGAGCGAGGGGCGCGGCCGCATCAAGAGCCTCATTCGATGGAGGACGAGCACGGCAAGGTCGTGGTGTGTTCCATCGAGGCCTACGGGGACACCATCCACAGCTTCGTGGATCGCTCCAATTACTCGGGGATCTACCTGCCCGGGTACAAGCCCACCAGGCACTGGGCACCGGCCACCTCCACAGGTCTGGAACTGATAGATCACGTGGTGTGCAACGTCGAGCTCGGCAAGATGGACGAGTGGGCCGCCTACTACGCCGGCATCATGGGCTTCACCCAACTGCACCACTTCAACGACGAGCAGATCGCCACCGACTACACCGCTCTCATGTCCAAGGTGCTGTGGGACGGCAAAGGCCGCATCAAGCTACCCATCAACGAGCCTGCCGAGGGCAAGAAGAAATCCCAGATCGAGGAGTTCCTGGACTTCTACCACACCCCCGGCGTTCAACACATGGCTCTCGCCACCGACGATATCGTCGCCACGGTCGAGGCGTTGAGAGACAACGGAGTGAGGTTCCTGAGGGTCCCCGACACCTACTACGAGGAACTGCAGAAGCGTATCGACTGGTCGCGCATCGACTCGGACATCGACCGGCTCGCCGACCTGGGCATCCTGGTCGACCAGGACGACGAGGGTCACCTACTCCAGCTCTTCACCAAGAACGTGCAGGACCGTCCCACCGTCTTCTTCGAAATAATCGAACGCCACGGATCGACCGGGTTCGGGGTGGGCAACTTCAAGGCGCTGTTCGAAGCCATAGAGCGGGAGCAAGAGGAGCGGGGCAATCTCTGATCGCCCGGGTGTCACTCCCACCGGAACCACAACGCAGCGACTAGAACCCCTGCCACCAGCAAGGCCCCCACGATGGCCACCTCCCGGCCCGTCCAACAGCCTCCGACAAACGGCGGCACGTCCGAAAGAGGATTTGGACCCGAGCCGGCCCAGCCCTCTCGACTGCGGCGGCCAGCGGATCGACGCCTGGGTAGAAGGGACCAGTCCGAATCTGGTCCTCAACCAAACAGCCGATTGCGCCGATCAATTACTCGATGATCAACACAGCGGGGAACCTGGTCACGTCGTCACCGTCCGACCATTCCCGGGACACAACTGCGGCTCTACACCCACGGCTTAGAGCTCAGCTCTCCGAGCTGAACACGGGGCCGGACGGTATCCCCGACCCACAGTCCTGGGCTCACTTCGTCTCCTGGGTCGACACCACCCTGCACGGGGCCGGGGCCATGGAACAGGATCTACGTCATGCGATGACGGGACGATCGAGCTTCGAGAATCTCTTCAACATCTCGCCCATCCCCATCATGGAGCAGGACTACACCGACATGGAAGCCTGGATGGACGGCCTCCGCGGCCAGGGAGTGGAGTCCCTGCGCGACTACCTGGGTGCCGACATCGAGAAGATCAGGGCCGTGGTCCCCATGATTCGCATCGTGGCCGCAAACCCGGCCGCGGTGCGAGCGGTGGGCCTCGACCCCGACGAGCTGATCGGGCCGATAGATCCGCGAATCGTCAACCCGGGGTCGGAAAAGAGCTGGATCAGTCAATTGGAAGCCGTATGGGAGCGCCGGCCCATCGCACATGCCAGCTACACCGGCGGCACCCCCGATGGCGCCACCTATGACGCCGAGTCCACGCTCGCCGCACCCATGGTCGACGGCGAGCCAGATTTCTCCCGAGCGGTCTTCACCATCCTCGACGTGACCCCTCACCGCGATGAAGAACGTCGCATGCAGGATATGGTGGAAGCGAAGAGCCACTTCGTCGCCTCGGTCAGCCACGAGGTCAGAACGCCCCTCACGGCGATTCTTGGATTCGCCCAACTCCTGCACGAGGAGGACACGACCGAGGACGACCGTCGCCAGATGACCACCCTGATCGTCCAGCACGCGCAGGAGGTGGCCGACATCGTGGACGATCTGCTGGTGGCGGCTCGGGCAGAAGCGGGCCAGGTCTCAGTGGAGCACGCCACCCTCGACATGGGCTACGTGATAGACCAGACGATGGAAGCAGGGGGCTCGTTCACTGAGGGCGTATCCGTGACGATGACCGATTCGCCCACTCTTGCGGTGGGAGATGCCGCCCGCGTCCGGCAGATACTGCGAAACCTGCTCACCAACGCAGAGCGGTACGGAGGCCCCAACGTGGCCGTCTGCCTCCAGGGAGGAGCCCGGTGGGTGTCCGTTACGGTGACCGATGACGGCGAAGGGATCCCGCGCCAGCGGTGGGAGAGGATCTTCGACGCCTACCACCGGGAGGACCCCACCGCCCACCGCAAGGGCGCCGTAGGGATCGGCCTATCCATCTCCCGTCAGCTCGCCGACCTCATGGGGGGAACCCTGGACTACCGCCACGAGGCGGGACTGAGCCGTTTCTGCCTCACGCTCCCCGCCCCGACCTGAGCGATACACCGTTCAGCCATAGGGGGCAACGACTTCAGTGTTCCAGCTCGAAGGATCGAGATGCTCCCCGGGATCTGTCAGATACGGCTCCCATGGGCCGCCGGCGGGCATCCCGCCTTGGGAGTCGATCCACCACTAGACGGCCTCGTACGCTACCTCCACGTCGTCGTAGGCGCCGGTGTGCATGGTCACGGCCACCGTTCCCTGCGGCAGTGACGAGGCCCTCACGTCGTCCGTCCCAGCGATCGGCGCCGGCACCGGGAACCCCGCCTCGACCTCGAATTCCTCTTCGCCCACCCGGTTGTATCGTGCGAAAGGAGGGCCGGCCGGGAAGGTCCCTCGCTTGCCAAGGGTCTCTGCCACCGTGGCGACGACGCTGCCCAGCCAGGGCCCGATCTCGGCCACCGGCATGGTGCCATCCATCACCGCGGTGGGCTGGGCGCGACGCGTCTCGGAGTGGATCTCGTACCTCTTCATGGATGCCACTGTGTGCCCTCTTCGGTCGTCTGGCCCAGAGGCATTGGTCACCTTGTCCCGAGCCGCCTCCACGTGTGGACCTATCCTGGCCCGATCTACCCCTTGGGAGAGACTTGCCACGCTCCATGCCTGATCTGGGCGGTGTGAAGGTCGGGACCTGCTCGTGGACCGATCCGACATTGACCGAGACGGAAGCCTTCTACCCGGCCACCGAAATGAGTGCTGAGGAACGTCTCGCCTTCTACGCAGAGACCTTCCCGGTGGTTGAGGTCGATGCCACCTACTACGCGCCTCCCTCCGAGAGGGTGGCCGGCCTATGGGTGGAGCGAACTCCGCCCTACTTCGTCTTCGACGTCAAGGCATTTCGACTTCTCACCCAGCACCCCACCCCCCTCTCTTCGATCTGGAAGCACCTTCGGGACAAGATCCCCCCCGAGCTGGCCGAGAAACGCAACATCTACATCCGCGACCTTTCCAGGGATATCCAGGCCGGGGCGGTCAAGGCCTTTCGAGACGCCCTGATGCCTCTTCACTCGGCCGGAAAGCTGGGCGTCGTGCTGGCCCAGCTCCCACCCTACGTCTATCCGAACCGAGGTAGCTTCGGATATCTGAAGTGGCTCGCCGAGCATCTCGAGGACTTCCAACTGGCGGTCGAGTTTCGCAACGGGCGCTGGCTCGACGAGGACCACATGTCCGAGACGCTCGATTTCCTGGAACGGCACGCCCTGGCCTACGTGGCGGTGGATGAGCCTCAGGGGTTCAAGAGCTCCGTTCCTCCCGTGGTAGCCGTCACTGCCCCCGTCGCCGAGGTCCGCTTTCACGGGCGCAATTCGGAAAACTGGGAGAAACACGGTATCAGCGCCGCCGAGCGTTTCCGCTACGACTACTCCCCCGAGGAGCTCGGTGAATGGCTCCCCAGGGTGGAAGAGATGAGGCGAGGCGCCGAGACGGTCCACGTCTTGATGAACAACTGTTACGCCGACTACGGGATCAGATCAGCCCGGCTGTTCGCCGACCTGTACGCCGACCATCGGAACTGACGCCAGGTCAGGATCGCTCAACCGAGGTAATAGCACCCCCGGCAGTCCTCCAATTGAGGTGGCATTGCAAGCCGGCCGCCGTCGGGCCGACGCAGGTATGTCTCGGTGGCATGAATGTCCACCGCTTGGGCGGTCTCCACTTCGGGGATCCTCCGCCGCAGCCATCGTGACCTGACAGCGCGTCTCAGATCCCTTCCGTGCTCGGAGCCGTTGACTGTGGCCCGCTTGCCGGGGTCCACGCTCTGGTCCTTCCTCGTCCCTTGGTCGCCAGGTTGCCCACCCTCGCCACCCGGGACAAGGGTCAAAGGTCCCCTCAAGTGGAGAACAGGGGAGGCCGAACCCGGCAGGGCGGGAAGGGGGGAACCGGCGCGCCCCCACCCGCTCAGGGCCGGACTACATGGTTCGGGTCGGGTTGCTGCTCGGGTGCTGCCTGGCTGTAGTCGCCGAACGGTCCGTCCCGCTCGCTGATCGCGGCCCGAACGCCACTCTCTTCAGCCACCTCGATGAACCGTCTGGCATCGGGCGTGTTTCTCATCAGCCCGTCGAGGATCGGGCCCAGAGTCTGGGTCGAGGCGAGGCCCATGTTCTCGAAGGCATGGTTGACCACCAACTTCATGGCAGACAACTGCGAGGAGGGGATGGACGCCAGGCGCCGGGCCAGCTCCCTCACTTCGTCCTCGAGCGAGTCGAAGGGCACGGACGAGTTGACCAGACCCACCGCCGCCGCCTCGCGCCCCGAAAGAGGTTTGCCGGTCAAGGCGTACTCCTTGGCCCTGGTGAGACCGAGGCGGTAGATCCACATGCCGCTCAAATACGAGCCCCACATTCGGGAGTAGGGCGTTCCGATGCGGGCATCGTGGCTGGCCACGACCAGGTCCGCGGCCAGGGCGTAATCGCTGCCGCCGCCAACACACCAGCCGTGCACCTGGGCAATGACGGGCTTGGGCGACCGCCAGATGCTCATGAACTTTTGGGTGGGAGAGAGAGCCGGAGCAGTGGCCACTACGAAGTCCTTGCCGGGATCCCACCGACCGTCGCTGGTTAGAGCCTCGTCCCAGTGGTGAAATCCCTGGCCGAAGTCGAAACCGGCGCAGAACGAGCGACCCGCTCCCCTGAGAATGATGACCTTGACCTGCTCATCCCTCACGGCCCTCGCCACCGCTTGTTCGACCTCATCAGGCATGGGCGGGACGATGGTGTTGAGAGCCTCGGGCCGATTGAGGGTGATCGTGGCTATCTGGTCGGCGGTGGTGTAGATGATCGTCTCATACATGGAGGGCCTTCCTTCATCCGGGACATCTCGCACGCTACCGCCGCCCTACCGGCCGGAACGTGACTTCTTCCTCTATTCGATCAGTCCCCACCCGGCCCACGATTCGGTAGGAGCAACCCAGGTAGGGAGGTCGAGATGCATGCCAAGGCCGGTGACCGGATACTGATCATGGGGCACAAGGTGAACGAGCCCATGCGCGATGGCGAGATCCTTGAGGTAGTGGGCGAAGGCGGAGACCCTCCGTACCGGGTGCGCTGGTCGGACAGCGACCACGAGACGCTCGTCTTCCCGGGCCCCGACGCGCACATCGAACGCGCCCATCACCGCTCCGGCAAGACGCATCAATGACGAGCCGAACGGCGCAGCCCGGTCCGCCGGACGGTCAGTCGTGAGTGACCAGCGCCGCTTCCTTGAAGTCGCGGAACATCTCCAGAGCCTTGGGCGCGTATACCGAGGCAGGGCCGCCTGCCATCAGCAATGAGACTCCCAGGGCCTCGTTGAGCTCGGCTTCCGTCGCACCCTTATGGACGGCCGCACGGGCGTGATAGGCAATGCATCCGTCGCACCCTTCGGCCACGGCAATCGCCACGGCCATCAATTCCTTGATGCGCCCCGGGATGACGCCATCAGAGACGGCTTCCTGATGCAACTGGGCGAAACCGGCCCAGGTATCGGGAATCGCATCGCGAAGCTCACGAGTGGGCTGACGCAACTCGGAGATGATTTCTCGTCCGTTCATCATGGCTCCCACGGTATGGGCGACCACCACGACGAGTAAGGGGCCTTGGTCACAACCACCTGGGACCGAGCGCCGAGTCAGCCCGAGATCAGCGGAGCAACCGATTCGCCCAGAAGGGAGACCCGCTCCGGGATATGACCGTTGGCGGGCATGTTGATGGTGAACCCGTCCACGCCTGTGCCGAGGTCGTCGGCGAAGCGCTCCGCCACGGTGCCGGGGTCTCCGATGTTGAAGCGACCCCGAATCGCCGCCCGCCGCTCCTCATCCATTCGGGCCAGATCCATTCCTCGTCGGGCCAGATACGCGGCCAGCTCTTTCTCAGCCTGTTCCATGGTGGGGGCAATGCAAGCCGAACGCTGCCACGAAACGGTGATCTCGTCCCGATCACGTCCCAGGTCCTGACAATGGCCCTCCAGCGCCTCTAGCTTGCGCGGGATGTCGGAGCGGGCCGCGATCAGGTTCGACTCATCCGCATACTGGGCCACCATCCGCAGGGTCTTGCGCTCCCCACTGCCTCCGATCATCACGGGAATGCGCCTCACCGGTGGCGGCTGGTTGATCGCTTCCTCCACCCGGTAGTGATCGCCGGCGAAGGTGGGACGCTCGTCGCCCAGCATGGGCAGGATGATCTGAAGCGCCTCCTCCAGCTTCTCGAACCGATCCGTGAAGGTCCCGAATTCCACCCCGAGGCTCCGGTGCTCGAGCTCGTACCAACCCGCCCCGATCCCCAATTGGGCCCGACCCTCGGACACTACGTCCAGGGTGGTGACCACCTTGGCCAGGATGGCCGGGTTCCGATAGGTGTTGCCCGTCACCAGCGACCCCAGGCGGACCGAGGACGTTTCCCTGGCCAGGGCACCTAGGAGCGTGTAGCACTCCATCATGTAGTCGTCCGGGTCGCCCAACCCGGGCAACTGATAGAAGTGGTCCATCACCATCAAGGTGTCGAATCCGGAGGAGTCCGCCTCCCTGGCCTGTGCCGCCACGGTCGAGAACAGGTCCGCCTCCCCCACATCGGGGTAGGTGAAGTTGGGGATCTGGTATCCGAGTCTGGTCATTGGCGCGCTCCTTTCAGACCCCACCCAGATTGGCAGCGGCTCTGCCTTACCCCCCAGGACCCCGCCCCACGACCCGGAAAGCCTACCCTGGCCGCTTCATGCTCCGATCTCGATGGTCTCGCTGGCTGAGACCGGGCAGCGGTCCCGGTCTCCTGGTCCTCGCCGTGGTGGTGGGCGCAGGGGCGGGAGTTGGAGCGGCGGTACTGATTCGCAGTCTGGAGTACGTCGAGTCGTTGACCGCCCTGGTGGCCAAGATCCCGGTCCTAAGCAACACCTGGATGTTGCTCACGGTACCTGCCGGGATGCTCATTGCCGGTCTGATCACCGACAGATTCGCTCCTGAAATTGCCGGCCACGGCGTGCCGCAGATCATCGCTGCCCTGGAAACCCGCGGTGGTCAGATCCGCGCTCGGGTCCCGATCCTGAAGACCGTTGCCACAGCTCTGACCATCGGCGGCGGGGGCTCGGCAGGGCGCGAGGGCTCGATTGCCCAGATTGGGGCCGGGTTCGGGTCGCTGATAGCGGAGGTGACACGAGTGTCCGAGCACGCCAAGCGATCACTGGTCGCCGCCGGAGCCGGGGCCGGAATCGCCGCCACGTTCAACGCCCCCATCGCTGGGATGTTCTTCGCCATGGAGGTCGTCTTGCGGGACTTGTCCGTCAAGTACCTCCATGCCGTGGTGCTGGCATCGGTGGCAGCCGCGGTCGTATCTCACTCGCTGATCGGTGAGGGCCTCACCTTCCAGGTCTCCTCGTATTCCCTCGACGACCCGTGGCAGCTCACTCTGTTCGCCGTGCTGGGACTGATCACTTTCGTCCTCGCGCTCCTCTACATCGACGCCATCGACTGGTTCCAGTTCAACCCCACCCAGTTGAAACGCTGGCTGCGTCCGCTGGGCCTGGGCCTGCTCGTGGCCGTCATCGGATTCGCCCTGCCTCACGCCCTGGGAACGGGCCAGAGCTTCATCCAATCGGTCTTGAGCGAACAGGCCAAAGTGGCCTGGTGGCTGCTGGGGCTCTTGGCGGTGGCCAAAGTGATCACCACCTCCGCCACGCTGGGTGGCCGTGGTGCCGGCGGAATCTTCATGCCCAGCCTGTTCATCGGCGCCATGGCCGGAAGTGCCTTCGCCCAGCTGTCGGCCCTGCTTTGGCACCATTCCGACATCCATCCGGGCGCTTTCGCCTTGGTGGGGATGGCGGCCGCCTTCGCCGGCGCGGCACGCGCTCCCTGACCGCCATCCTGATCGTGTTCGAGATCACCGGTGACTACGGGCTGGTGATGCCGCTCATGCTGGCCGTGGCCATCAATGTTCTCCTGGCCAACCGCTTCCATCCCGAGAGCGTCTACACCTCGCCCCTTCTCAGGATGGGAATCCACCCACGGGTCGACCATGTCGACCTCTTGGACATGGTGACCGTGGGGGACTTGGGCCTGAGACCCCCGGTCACGGTCGAGCCGACGACCAGCCTGACCGACCTGGAGGGCATTCTCTATCGCAACCGCCTCCATGGAGTTCCGGTGGCGGACGGCGACCAGCTGGTGGGAATCGTTACCCAGACCGATATCTTCCGCGCCGGCGGGCCCTCGGACCAGGTCAGCGTCGAGGATGCCATGACCAGAGAGCCTGTGACCGTGACAATGGACCTGCCCGTGTCCGAGACCCTCGAGCGGATGGCAGCCCTCGGGGTGGGCCGCCTGCCGGTCGTCGGTGACGAGGATCCTCACAGGCTGGTCGCAATGTTCCGTCGGGAAGATGCCGTGGCTGCCTACCACCTCGCCCTGGGTTCCGCCGCCCGGCGGGACCGTATGCCGGAACGAGCCAACAGGCCCAGCGTCGAAGGCACCGGGTTCTTCGACTTCGGGGTACTTCCGGAGTCCGCCGCCGCCGGGCGCCGCATCCGCGAGATACCGTGGCCGGAAGGATGCCTCGTTGTCTCGGTGCACCGAGGCAACCAACTCCTGGTGGCTTCGGGCGATCTCACCGTCGAAGCCGGCGACGCTCTGACGATCTTCGGCGACCAACAGGCACAGAAGCGTCTGCGAGAGAGGCTCGGCGCCCCTACCTGACCGCCGGCGGTGGAGAGGATGTCCGGTCAGTGACCTTCTCCTCTGGCGAGCTGCTCGCGGGTGCCCAACGCTGTCGTTAGAGGTCGCGGCAAGCCGGTTACATGTTGTTCCAGTCGATCATATGGCTCATGGTGCTGGCCACGGGATTGCCCGTGGCGATCGTTTCCAGCCGCGTCGCGGTTCGGCATCTGACGGCATCCAGCTCGGGCACGAGAATCCCCCGTTCGTGGTTGGGATCACTCTGGTCTCCATCGGAACCGACCTCCCCGAGATAGCCGCCTCCGTCATAGCAGCCATGACCGGGCACGGCGACATCAACATTGGAAACGCGATTGGTTCCACGACAGTCCAATCGACCCCATCCTGGGCCTCCTCCCACTCGTTGCCGGAGCCTGTCCCGTCGACCGAGGACGTGTGGGCCGAATTGGCGCAGTCACGGTGGCGGCGTTGTTGGGCGGCGCATGGTTGATAGCCGATGGGAACCTGAGCCGGCTCGACACAGCCATACTCCTGGCCGGCTGGGTGACGGGCACCGTGTATGTGTGGCGGCTCGACCCCGGAGGCGCCGGGGCGACGCCGTCGACCAGCACCCAACGGGTTCGCGTTTCCGGCATTTTGGCGGTGCTGTGGTCGCTTTGGTGGCGGTCGGGCTGGGGGCCACCACGGCCGTCCAGAGCCTGACCAATCTCGCCACCCTCTGGTCTCTGCCCGAGCACCTGGTGGCCTTCACTCTGGCGTCGGTGGGCACTCCACTCCCGGAGCTGGTGGTCGAGGTGGCGGCCGCCCGAAAGAAACAATGCAACTGGCCGTGGGCGATGCCTTGGGCTCCAGCTTCGTCGACTCCACATTGTCGCTGGCCGCCGGGCCGATCATCAGACCCGTTGCAATCTCCTCTCAACTGGCTGTACTCGGATCGTTGGCAGCGGCCGGCGCCACGGGCTCGGTGATCGTGATCCTGGTCGGCCGCAAGGTCCACGATTGGCGATCCGGCGTCGGACTGGTCATCATCTTCGTTTTGGTATACCTCCTTCTGGGCAATCTGGAATGGTGAACCATTCAAGAAAAGACAGTGCCCAGAGGGAATGTCGCTAAGCGAACGGATGTTCGGTAGAGTGTTGGGTTCGGAACGACCCGGCCAGAGGGGTCCAAATGCGAGTGATCGAAGACAAGAACGTACTGACAGAAGACCTCGTTTCCCAGTATCTCGAAGGTGCAGGGAGGTACGAGCTGCTGTCGGCGGAAGAAGAAGTGGAACTGGCCCAGGCAATGGAAGAGGGCGAGAAAGCTCGCCGTCACCTGGCCGAGGGTAAGTTCTCGGGCCGCTCCGAGCAGAGCGAACTGGAGAGGATCCACCAGAGGGGCAAGGCCTCCCGACGTCGATTCATCGAGGCAAACTTGCGCCTGGTGGTCTCGAATGCCCGTCGTTATGTCGGCGGAAGCGTGGAGATGCTGGATCTCATCCAGGAAGGGAACCTCGGCCTGATGACGGCGGTGGAGAAGTTCGACTGGCGACGCGGCTTCAAGTTCTCCACTTATGCCACCTGGTGGATTCGCCAGGCGATGCAGCGTGCCCGGGCCAATCTGGGCGACACGATCCGCATCCCCGCAGGCGTTTTCGACATCCTGCCTGCCGTGCGCTCGGCCTCCGAGCAGCTCGAGGCCAAGCTGGGGCGCGCCGCTACCGTCGGCGAGATCGCCGACGAGACCGGCATCTCCGAGAGTGACGTGGACCGGGCTCTCTCTGTCACCACCACCGTGGCCCTGGAAACCCCGGTCGGAGAGGACGGAGCCCAGCTGGCCGATTTCATCGCCGACTCTGACGCTGCGGACCCCGAGACCGAGGCCGAGCGCCTTCTGTTGGACGAGGCCCTGCGTCGCAGTGTGGCCCAGCTGTCGGACAAGGCGCGGATCGTCATCGAGATGCGATTCGGCCTCGGCCAGGAGCCGCCCGCCACCCTGGGACGCATCTCCGAGGTGGTGGATATGCCCGAGCATCAGATACGCGCCCTCATCAAGGAGACCCTGGACACGCTCTACGACAGCCTGATCGGCGTCGAGGAGATGCGGGTCGCCTGAACCCTCCGGATCAGCCCTTGACTACTCCCAGGGGCCTGAGCCGTGCCACCTTGGCTGCCAAACCGGCACGGGCGCAGACGTCGGCAACCTCATCCACGTCCTTGTAGGCATAAGGCGCCTCCTCTGAGAGCAGGCGCACCGACCCCGGTCGCACCGAAACCCCCCGGGCCTCGAGCCGTCCTCGCACCTCCTCACCTGAACTCTGCTTCTTGGCCTGGGATCGACTCATGACCCGTCCCGCCCCGTGGGCGGCCGAAGCGAAGGCCGGGTTGTCTCGCACTCCGCGCAGCACCCAGGAGGCGGTTCCCATCGAACCGGGGATTAGGACAGGCTGGCCAACCGGCCGCAGGCGGGGCGGTAGGTCTGCGTGACCCGGTCCGAAGGCCCGGGTAGCCCCCTTCCGATGCACGCATAGCCTGACCTTTCGCCCATCGATGTCATGGACCTCGATCTTGGCCAGATTGTGTGCCACGTCGTAGACGAGGTCCATGCCGGTGTCGGGGACCGGAATATCGAAGGTCCTGGCAAATGCCTCTCGGGCGGCGTGGGCCAAGATGTGACGATTGGCCCAGGCAAAGTTGGACGCGGCGGCCATCGCCACCATGTAGCGCTGTCCCTCCTCGGAACCAACCGGCACGCAGGCGAGCTGGCGATCCGGGACCGTGATGCCGTGCCGGCTCATCGACGGGCCCATCAGCTTGAGATGATCGGTGCAGGTCTGGTGACCGAGCCCGCGCGAGCCGCAGTGAAGCATCACTACCACCATCCCCTCGGCCAACCCGAACACACCGGCCGCCACCGGATCGAATACCTCGTCCACCACCTGCACCTCCAGGAAGTGGTTGCCGGCTCCCAACGACCCGAGCTGTGACCGGCCCCGTTCCAGGGCATGCTCGCTGATCACCGCCGGATCCGCGCCTTCCGAGAAGCCCTTCTCCTCGCACCGGGACAGGTCCTCTGCCCATCCGTAGCCAGCTTCGACGGCCGCCTCGGCGCCCCGCGCCAGAACTGCGGGCACCAGATGACCGGAGGCCACCGAGCCCTTGCCCAGCCCGCGGGGGATGGCACGGTCCAGAGCGGCCATCAGCTCGACGCGGCGACGCTCGAAGTCCGCGACTTCGAAACCTGAGGACAAGAGCCGAACCCCACAGCAGATGTCGAAGCCCACTCCCCCGGGTGACACGACCCCACCGGACGACACATCCGTGGCGGCCACTCCCCCGATGGGGAACCCATAGCCCCAGTGGATGTCGGGCATGGCGAAAGATGCCCGGCGAATCCCGGGCAAGTGCGCCACGTTGGCCACCTGCTGGGGCGAGCGATCCTCGCCTATCACACCCATCAGCTTCTCAGAGGCGAAGATCCGGCCTGGCACCACCATCCCCCCTGTTCGAGGCAGCTCCCAAACGACGTCCGAGACTCGTCGGTATTCCACCTTCACCACGGTGGCAGCCGAGCCCGTCGGACGCCAGGGACCATCGACCCCGGCTGTAACCAGCACAGCTTCGTCCCCCCCCGAACCAAGCGAGAGGGCGAAACGAAGCCGGTTTCCGCGTTTGCCAAGGGTTCGGGTATTTTGCCTCTGTCTTCCCACTCTCCGTAGTCGAAAGACTGGTGATGGAAGGAGCAACCATGTACCCGATACGAACCATGGACGAGATCGAGGGGCTTCGCCACCGGCTCGACTACGTCACGCTGGTCACGGAGGCCTTGTGGTCCTTCTTCGTCGACCAGGGCTTTGAGGAGCAACAGCTGATCGATCGCATCGCCAGCATCGACCTGTCCGACGGGCGACTGGACCACCGACACGTGCACCACACAACCTGTCGCCAATGTGGGGCGGCGGTGGCGAGCGACTTCTGCCAGTTCTGCGGGACCAGGGTGAACGATCCCTTCGCCGTCTCCTGACTCGCCCTAGACGTCAAAGTAGACACGGCCGTACCAGCCCTCCGGCCTGTCCTCTATAGCCAGATCGTGGTAGGTAACGGCCTTGACCGGTGGCCCGGTTTCCTCCGCACCACTCAAGGGCAACGCTCCGGCCCTCACCGTCAATGCCCGCGGCGATCCTTCCACGGAGAACTCACAGAGCAGGACGTCCTCGATCTCAGACCTGTACAGCAGCTCCGACAGTACGTCCACCACCAGCTCGTCGACAGATTCCGCTTCGACCTCGATGACCACAGATTCGGTCGTCCTCCCCGGTGGCGGAGTGGCCATGATGGCGAACATGCCCCGGGCCAGTTCCGCCACGAGATCGGAGAAGGAAGAAGCGGTGGCCTCGATGCCGGTGTCGGCGGTGTGAGACAGGACCCTGAAACCCATGGTTCGAATTGTGCCAGTGGACACGACCGTCAGGAAGACGTAGTCCCGCCGATCCCCGCCTGCAGCATCTTGACGAACTCGATGGCGATGGCGACACACACACCGACCATCCCCACCACCAACGCCACCTTCAAGGCACCGCCCGGATCGAAGCCCCACCCTGAGAAATCGAACGGGAACACCTGGTAGACGCGCAGCATGACAACCAGGCTTATTGCTCCTGTTGCCACCTGACCTCCGTGCCGAAACCACCCAGCGTCGTACCAGATGTAGGCGAGATTGAAGATGATCGAAGCGATCAGCGAGATACTGATGAGACCGACGACCTGATCGAAGTCGGGAGTGAGGAACGCCGGCCAACCCCAGGCAAGCAGATTCGGCACCATTATCAGCAGCCCGGTGTTGATGAGCACTGCAACCGTGTACCCCACAACTCTGGATGATCGGGGCGGGCGTCTCGTCTGTGTGGGGCGATCCTGGGTCTGAACCATCGCGCTCCTCTGGGGGTGTCTCCCTCGATCCTGCTTCTAGCCCACCCCCGCCCACAAGGGACCTTCGACACAACTTCGATCAGGGGCCGTTCGGCCCTACGCAGGCAGAACGGCGGCATCGATCATCGCGCCGACTACATGGAGGAGGCTGTGGTGCGTGCAGGAAAGATCGCCCTGGCAATCGTGGGCGCCCTGATGGCTCTCTTCGCTGTCGGGCTCCTGGCTGGAGGGGTAGGGCTCACCTGGGCCAACGGAACACAACGGGACGCCAACGGTTTCTTCACGGGTTCCTCGATCAACCTGGCCTCCGGGCAGTACGCACTCACTTCCACCAGCATCGATCTCGGCGCTCGGCCCGGCGACTGGTTTCCCTCAGGTCAACTGGCCACCGTGCGTATCACCGCCCAGAGTGAGGAACCGATCTTCATAGGCATCGGACCCGCCGACGCGGTGGACGGCTATCTGGGCGGCACCGGCTACTCGCGAGTAACCAGGATCGGCTCCCGAGGAAACGACGTCGCCTACCACACGACAGCGGGCGGAGCTCCGGCTTCAGCACCCGGCGCACAGACCTTCTGGGTGACCTCAGCCGAAGGCGCGGGTGCTCAAACGGTGACATGGGACCTGACGAAGGGGACCTGGGCGATCGTCATCATGAATTCCGACGCGTCGGCCGGAGTGTCCGTCCAGGCCTCGGCCGGGGCCAAAACAGACCTGCTGGTCCCGATCGCGGTCGCAATGCTCGTGGGGGGCATGGTGATGGGGGGTGTGGCCGCCGTGATGATGGTGGTCGCGTTCCGGTCACCGGCGCAAGCGGCCGAAGGTCTTCCGACGCCCAGCTACGGGGCTTATCCGCTCTCCCTGGGGGCCGAGCTCGATCCGGAGCTGAGCCGCTGGCAATGGCTGTTCAAGTGGCTGCTTGCTCTCCCCCACTTTGTAATCCTGGGGTTCCTCTGGGTTGCGTTCAGCTTCCTCACGGTCATCGCGGGCGTGGCGATTCTCTTCACGGGGCGCTACCCGAGAGGGATTTTCGACTTCAACGTCGGCGTGTTGCGCTGGAGCTGGCGGGTCAGCTATTACTCCTACGGCGTCCTCGGCACTGATCGCTATCCGCCCTTCACTCTGGCGGACGCCGATTATCCGGCCCGACTCGACGTCGCCTATCCGGAGGAGCTGTCGCGGGGGCTGGTCCTCGTGAAGTGGTGGCTGCTGGCCATACCGCACTACCTGATCGTGGGTCTGCTCACCAGCGGTTTGGTCTGGTGGTCCACCGACCTCAATCGGAGCGGCAACTCGATTCTGCAACTGGGTGGTGGCCTCATCGGGCTTCTGGTCCTGGTGGCTGCCGTTGCCCTACTCGTGACCGGCCGGTATCCCCAGGGACTGTTCGACCTCGTGATGGGCCTCAATCGGTGGGTATACCGGGTGGCCGCGTATGCAACTCTGATGACCGACGAGTATCCGCCCTTCCGCCTCGACTCTGGGGGCTCTGAGGCGCAGGCCACACCCCCTACCCAGCCCCTCGAGCCGACTGGCGTATCGGGTCAGGCTCAAAAGCCCGGCGAAGACTGAGAATGGCGCGTCCCTCGCGGATCTGATCGCTGGTCCTGCACGTTGAGGACCTCCGCCTCTAAACGTAGCGCCCCGATTCGAGCAGCATCATGAACGAGCAACAGACGGGATGGCCATGGATCGAAAAGACATCCTCGACGGTTGGGACGAGCCGGAGCCCCTCTTCGACCAGGAGCCGTCGGTGCTCGACCTGGACGACATGGTCCGGGTACGACCGGAAAGCGACGCCTACCCCGCGGAGACGGACGACGAAGCGGATGTCGACACCGCCGACTTCGACAATGACTCTCCTTCCTCACTGGACGACGTCGTGCCTGAAGAAGACTCGGACCCAGACGGGTCCGCTCTCGACAGCGCCCTGGTTGAGTTCGTGGAGCTGTTGAACGCCAGGGACCTGGACGACCTAGCGGAGATGATGGCGTCCGAAGTCGAGGCCGAATTCCTGGGAGAGACATCCCGCGGTGGTGTGGTCGGTGGATTGAACGATCTGTTGCTCCGTTATCCCAGTTTGCTGCTGACACGGGGAGATCTGGGGCGACAGCCGATCGCGGTTGCGTGGGTCTTCGACCCCGACGACAAACGCTACGACGCCCTTGGCTACTTCTTGGTGACACTGGACGACTCCGACCTCCTGAAGAGCCTCGAGTACGTCGGCGGCTTGCCCGATTCTGAGAACCTGGTCGTGGAGACTCCGGAGGAGGCCGACCTTCCCGAATGGGAGGAGTGGTCGGCCTACGACGAGAACTGAGTCAGGGTCGGACGCGTTCAGGGGGACGATCCAACCGAAGTCGGCAGCGACATAGACACACCAGACAGCCCACATCCTGGCCCCCGAGACGCCATCCCTCGCTATCCGTCGCCCGGCAGGGTCGCAGATGCGAACGGGGCGTGCTTCCCGGTGGGTGGACAGGCAGTCGTCGGCGCGTCCATCACCTGGCGTCACAAAGAGCGGAGGGGCGTCACCGGTCGGTCCCGCACGCATTCCGCCGCCAACAAGCGAGTCCGCCCGGGGTCCGGGCGGACTCACGCTCATCCGCCGTCGGCCTCAGATGAATATGACCTGGGCGCCCAGGGAAAGCTCGATGAAGTCGGCGGCCGAGATGACCCCCTCGACCCGCTCGTACAGGTCCTTTTCCTCCAGGTGCATCATGTCGGCCGACATTCGGCATGCCCACAGATGGCCACCTGCATCGGTGATCATCTCCAGGAACTCAGGAACGTCCGGCACGTCGATGCCTTCGATCTGCTTCTTCATCATGTGGGTGGCGAATGCAGTCATTCCGGGGAGGCCCATCAGAGATGGCGGCATGTGCGTGGCCGGATTGCCTACCGGTGTGAACTTCAGGTGGGCCATCGTCTCCCGGTTGATCATGTCGAAGCCCCAGAAGGTGAAGAAGAGGTGAGTCTCGACTCCTTCACCCAGCGCTGCATTGGCCAGCACAAGGCCGGGATAGGCCATGTCCAGGGAGCCCTTCGAGCAAATTATGCAGAGCTTGCGGTCGGTTTCCTTGTCGTCTTCGAAGGCCGGAACCGGGGCCGGTTCCAAAGTGGTGGTCATGTTCTCCTCCTCACACGCAGCCGACCGGCTTGGGCAGCCCGGCAATGTAGGCCATCTTCTTGGCCGGCTTCTTGGGAAACAGGGCGAACATGTCCTTGGTGGTCACGCCTCCCGCCGTCGCCATGCGCCGCAAAGTGGGCGTTTCGCCGGTCTCTGCGTAGTCCTGGCGGGCAAATCGGATGGCCGCCAAGTGGGCATCCGTCAGTTCGATGCCGATGTTCGATGCCAGCGTCTCGGCCAGCGCCTCGTCCCACTGGGCAGGATCGGTTAGGAAGCCTTCAGGATCCACGTCCACCGATCTCCCAGCGATCGTGGCAGTAGTCATACCTTCATCTCCTCTCGTTCAGTTTGTTCGGGCCGGACCTTGCCGGCCATCGACATGTGATTGGTGACAGGCAGCCTTCGGCCCGGCAGCAAAAGGTGCCAGTAGATGGCCTTGAAGGCGAGCTTGCCCCAGTGGTTGATGCGCGACTCCTTGAGCAGCTTCATGGGGCCGATACCCGGGATCGGGTAGGTTCCCGGAAGCGGCTCGGTGTCGTAGTTGAAGTCGATCAGCAGGGCCTTGCCACCGCCCGCCTCGATGAAGCAGTTGGAGTGCCCGTCGAACGAGCGCTCCATTGGCCTACCTGCGATGTGCTCCAGGAAATTGTCGACGAAATCCTCCGCCGCGAAATGCGCCACCGCGCCCGCCTTGGAAGTGGGGATGTTGGAGGCGTCACCGACGGCGAAGATGTTGTCGTACCCGGTGGCGAGGAAGTTGTGTGGGTCGACCTTGGCATAGTTGAGCTCGTCGCCGAGGCCGGACCTCCCCACGTAGTCCACGCCCATGTTGGTGGGCACCGTTACCAACAAGTCGAATGGAATCTCCCGCTCGTCGTAGGAGACGAGCTTCCCGTCCTCGACGTGCTCGACATAGAAATCGGCCTCGAGCCTGATGTGGCGCTCGTCCAGCATGCCTCCCAGTGCCTGCGAGGAGATCGGCTTGGTGAAGGCTCCGGAGAGAGGCGTGGCGTACGCCAGCTCAACGGAGTCCCTGATTCCCAGCTTGCGGAAATGATCGTCGGCCAGAAAGGCGAACTCGAGCGGTGCAACCGGGCACTTGATGGGCATCTCGGTCACATGCACCACCAGCCGGCCGCCCTTGAACTCGTCGAGCGCATCGCGAAGTGCTACCGCCCCATCCAGCGTGTAGAACTCGTGGATGCTCTTGCGCCAGCCGGACTCCATCAGGCCGGGAGTCTGATCCGGCCGGGGGGTGGTCCCGGTCGCTACGACCAACTGGTCGTAGCTGACCTCGGTGCCGTCGACCAGCAGCACCTTGTTGGCCTCAGGCAGGATGCGGTCGACCTCGGAGTAGGTCACCTGGACATCGCGCGGCAACAGGTTCTCGGTGGGCCGTACGAGTTTCTCGGGATCTTCCAGGTGGAACGGAACGAACAACAGCCCGGGCTGGTACAAGTGGCGATGGGAGGGTTCGATGACCTGAATCTCCCAATCCGGAGGCAATCGATCGTGGAGCTTGTTCACGATCATCGTCCCGGCGGTTCCTGCCCCCAGGATGAGCAAACGATTCATGGACGTCCTTTCCTATGCCTCCTCAGCGTATGCGCTGGACGGCCTGCCACCCAGGGCCGAATGGCCCCTACCGGAGGGGCTATGTACCGACACTTTCGGCCTCCGGGGATCGGCCGCCGGGAGCGTTTACCTGACGTTCAACCAAGGCACATGGGCGGGACAAATAGCCTCCCTACGTTGTCGGTGGGCAGTACGGGACGGAGACACTCAACAGTGGCGAGTCCGCGACTGCGGCCAACGTCAACAAGGAGAAATAATGCGCAGATCCATCCGTGCAGGAGCATTCCTCGTCGTACTCGCCATGGTGGCGGCGGCGTGTGGTTCCTCGTCTGGAGATACCACGACCACTGCGATGCAGGAGAGCGGCACCACGGCGATGCAGCTGTCGGGCAGCCTGGATGGGGCGGGCGCCACATTCCCGGCTCCGCTCTACCTCGAATGGATCGGCGAGTACCAGCAGGAGTACCCGGATGTCCAGATCAACTACCAGGGCATTGGCTCCGGTGGCGGTGTGCAGAACTTCATCCAACAGACGGTGGACTTCGCCGGCTCGGATGCGTATCTGACGGACGACGAGCTGGCCCAGGCCTCCCAGAATGGGACCGTGTACCACATCCCGACCGTGTTCGGGGCGGTAGTGCCGTCGTTCAACCTGTCGGGTGTTGACACCCTCACCCTGGACTGCGACACCCTGGCCGGCATCTTCCTGGGCACCATCACCAACTGGAATGACCCGGCTCTGGCCGGCCTCAACCCCGATGCGAGCCTGCCGGACGAGCCCATCCAGGTGGTGCACCGCTCGGATGGCTCCGGCACGACGAATGTCTTCACGCTCTACTTGGACACCTGCAGTTCCGACTGGCATGACCAGGTCGGGTTCGGCAAAGAGGTCGAGTGGCCCACCGGCGTGGGTGGAGAAGGCAACGACGGCGTAGCCGCCGCAATCTCCCAGCAGGACGGATCGCTGGGCTACGTGGAACTGGCCTACGCGGTTCAGGCCGGGCTTTCGACCACCTCGATGGTCAACAAGTCGGGCAACACGGTCGAGCCGTCGCTCGATTCGACCTCTGCAGCTGCCGAGGGTGCCGACATTCCCGATGATCTGCGCTTCATCCTGGCCGACACCCCGGCGCCCCAAGGCTGGCCCATCTCCACGGCGACGTGGATCCTGGCTTACGGCAATACCCCGGCCGATAAGGCAGAGTTGCTGAAGTCGTTCTTGCACTGGGCATTGGAGAACGGCGACGACACCGCAACCCAGCTTGACTATGCCCCCATCCCCGACTCGCTCCAACAGAAGGCACTCGCCTTCGTGGACAAGATCGGCAACAGCTGATCAGACGGAGCCGGGCCGCGACGGGACACCGCCGTGGCCCGGCTCCTTCTATCGTTGCCCCGGACTCACATTGATCGACTCCCCATGACCGTAGAGCTGGAACCCAAACCCGAGCCGGAGATCGAAGAGCGCAAGCTGATCGTCGACCGCCCCCGCCGAACGGGGGATCGTGTCTTCCGGTGGGTGACCGTGGGCACTGCCGCCGTCGTACTCCTCGCCCTGGGCGTCATGGTGGTCTCGACCACCATCTCGTCGCGGACGGTCTTCCAGTCCCAGGGGATCATCGGTTTTCTGACCGGGATGCGCTGGGTCCCCAGCAAGAGCATCTTCGGAGCCCTCCCCTTCATCTACGGCACCATGGTCACGGCACTAATCGCCGTCATCGTCGGGGTTCCCATCAGCATTCTGATCGCCCTCTACCTGGCCGAGGTGGCACCAAGGCGGGTGGCAGGGCCCGTCTCATACCTGGTGGACCTGCTCGCCGCCATTCCCTCCGTGGTATATGCCCTGTGGGGCGTGTTCGTGTTCGTGCCGTTGGTCCTCAAGCCGGTCCAGGACTTCCTCGCCACAAACCTGGGATGGTCCAAGATCTTCGAGGGCCCGGTGTTCGGGCTCTCCTACCTTTCAACCGGTCTGGTCCTGTCGATCATGATCGTTCCCATCGTCAGCGCCATCTGTCGTGAGGTCTTCGCAACCGTGCCTCCCGGCGAGAAGGAGGCCGCCCTCGCTCTGGGAGCCACTCGCTGGGAGATGATCCGCCTATCCGTCCTCCCTCGCTCGCGGGCGGGGATCATCGGGGCGGTCATGCTCGGGCTGGGCCGGGCGCTCGGCGAGACGATCGTGGCCGCCCTTTTGATCGGGTCCCAGGTCGACGTCCACCTCTCGGTGCTTCAACCCGGCTACACCATGGCGGCTGTGATCGCCAACCAGTTCCAGGAGGCCGGCGCCGAGCAGATCCGAGCCCTGCTCGGGGTGGGCGTCGTGCTCTTCCTGATCACGATCGTCGTCAACATCATCGCCCGTCTGATCGTGGCCCGAACCAGCACGCCGAGAGGGGCAACATGACCACTCTGGCCGAGAGGTCGCTGGGACGCCCCACCTCCCGCCGTCGCCTGCTGAAGGACCGGCTCGCCCTGACGGCGATGTATACGGCGGTGGCGGTCTCGCTCGTGCCCCTGGGCTTGATCATCTATTTCCTCCTGATCCGCGGCCTCGGTGCAATGACCTGGGAGTTTCTCATCTCCTCCCAACCCCTGACTTTCATCCGGGAGGGAGGCGGTGCTCTCAACGCCGTCGTCGGGACCGCGTACATGGTGGGTCTGGCCTCCCTGGTCTCCATCCCCGTGGGAATCGGCGCCGCCATCTATCTCAACGAGTACGGCAAGGGACGATTCGCCGCCTCGGTGCGCTTCTTTGCCGATGTGATGACCGGGGTCCCTTCGGTGTTCGTGGGCCTGTTCATCTATACGATCCTCATCATCGACACCCCGCTCGGGTTCTCGGCCATCGCCGGCGGCCTGGCCCTGTCCTTGATCATGCTTCCGATCATCATCCGCTCCACCGAGGAGATCCTCAAACTGGTGCCCGACAGCCTTCGTGACGCAAGTCATGCCCTGGGAGCGACCCGGGCCCGGACCACGATGAGAGTGGTGCTGCCGGCGGCCAAAGCGGGGATCGCCACCGGCGTGATGCTGGCGGTGGCGAGAGCGGCAGGAGAGACCGCTCCCCTGATCATGACGGCGCTCGGGTCAGTGCAGTTGGTCTCGAGCTGGACGCAGCCCATCTCGGCCCTCCCGCTCTACATCTACTCAGGTGCGAGGAACCCGTTCCCGGCCGGACAGGAGCGGGCCTTCGCCGCCAGTCTGGAGCTGGTCGCAATCGTGCTGATCCTCACGATCATCGCCCGGTGGTTCGCATCGCGCCATGCGAAGGGGGCGCGCCGGTGAAGTCGCTCGATCTGAAGGAGCTCAACGCCTATTACGAGGATTTCCAGGCCATCGCCGACGTGAACCTGACGGTTGAGGCAGGCAAGATAACCGCCTTCATCGGACCATCAGGATGCGGGAAGTCCACACTGTTGCGCTGCCTCAACCGGATGCACGAGCTGGTTCCGGCCGCCCGGGTTGAGGGCTTGGTCACGCTGGACGACGAGGACATCTACGACCCGACCGTCTCACCCGCCGAGGTGCGACGCGTGATCGGCATGGTGTTCCAGCGTCCCAATCCCTTCCCCACCTTGAGCATTTTGGACAACGTGGCCGCCGGTCTCCGCCTCGAGGCTCTCTACCCCCGCGACGAGATCGCCGACCGGGCGGAACAGTCCCTCAAGGGTGCCCAGCTCTGGGACGAGGTACACGATCGGCTTGACGCCCCCGCTTCGTCCCTGTCGGGTGGTCAGCAGCAGAGGCTCTGCATCGCCCGGACCATCGCCGTCGAGCCGGACGTGATCCTCATGGACGAGCCCTGTTCCGCTTTGGACCCCATCGCCACCCTCCGCATCGAGGATCTGATGCGGGAACTGTCGAGCTCGTACACGATCGCCATCGTCACCCACAACATGGAGCAGGCAGCCCGGGTGGCGGACTTCACCGGGTTCTTCTCCATCGACGAGACCGGCGATCCGGGCCGACTCATCGAGTTCGACTCGACCAACGTCATCTTCTCCAACCCCTCCGACGAGCGGACCGACCGCTACGTCTCGGGGAGATTCGGATGACCCGGCCGACCGAGAGCGAAGAGGACGAAGAGGTGGACAGCGTCACCGATCTCGCCCATGCTGGGCCAGACTTCTCCGCCCGCCGGCGAGTTGTGCAACGCGCCAGAGAAACCGACGTTGAACCCATGACGAGCAGTGGAACGGCAGCCGAACCGGTCTATGCGATCGACAAGTTCTCGCTGTGGTACGGCGAATTTCGGGCGTTGCGGAGGGTCTCGCTCGACGTGCTGCCCAATCAGATCACTGCCCTCATCGGACCGTCCGGATGTGGAAAGTCCACGATGCTTCGCAGCCTGAACCGGATGAACGACAGCATCCCCGGTGTCTCGGTGGCGGGAACCATCGTGTTCGAGGGCCGGAACCTGTACGAAGAGGACGTCGACCCCGTCGAAATCCGCCGCAAGATCGGGATGGTCTTCCAGCGCCCCAATCCGTTCCCTGTCAGCATCTACGACAACGTAGCCTATGGGCCTCGTATCTACGGCACGAGGAATCCCGATGACATCGTCGAGGAGTCTCTGCGCAAGGCCGCCCTCTGGGAAGAGGTGAGCAACAAGCTGGACCAGTCGGCCCTGGCTCTGTCCGGTGGCCAGCAGCAGCGCCTGTGCATTGCCCGCGCCATAGCCGTCCAGCCCGATGTGGTGCTGATGGACGAGCCGTGTTCGGCCCTCGATCCCGTTGCCACCCTTCGGATCGAAGAGCTGATGCTCCAGCTCAAGAGTGACTACACGATCGTCATCGTCACTCACAATATGCAGCAGGCGGCCCGGGTCTCCGACCGGACTGCATTCTTCACGGTGGACGTGCGTGAAGATGGCCAACGCACCGGGGTCCTGGTCGAATACGACGACACCAACACCCTGTTCACCAACCCTTCCGATCAGCGCACCGAGGGCTACATCACAGGCCGCTTCGGCTGATCGGCGCACCGCTCAGGAGGCGGTGGCTCGCAGCATCCAGGCGGTCTTCTCGTGGACCTCGATTCGCTGGGTGGCCAGGTCGGCAGTCGCCACATCGTCCGCCGCTTCCGCTGTGTTCACCAGCTCCCGGGCGGTGCGAATCACGGCCTCGTGTCCGTCGACAAGACGCCGCACCATCTCGAGAGCTTCGGGCGTGCCCTCGTCCTCGGCTATCGATGTGAGCCTGCTCATCTCGGCGTAACTGCCCGGGGCCGGATAGTCGAGGGCCCGGATCCTTTCCGCTATCTGATCCACCGCGTCCCGAAGCTCCAGGTACTCCTCTTCGAACATCAGATGCAGGTTGCGGAACATGGGGCCGGTGACGTTCCAGTGGTAGCCGTGCGTCTTCAGGTACAGGGTGTAGGTATCCGCCAGCAGCCGCGAGAGCTTCTCGGCTATCTCCTTGCGCGCACTGTCCGCGATTCCGGTGTTGATCTCCATGGTTGGTTCTCCTTTGTTTGGTCGGGAGCGATCGTTCTGTACTCGTTGGGGTCCTTGTCACCCCAGATAGGCTGGCTTCGCCACCATCCGGCCGCCGTGGCGTTGCAGGATCTCCTTGACGGTGTCGGGATGACCATGCTGATCCACGACCACCATCACCTCTCCCGCCTGGAGAGGGGTCCGCTCCCAATCGCGCTCCTCTTCCATCCGGCGCTCCTCGGCCTTCACCCCCAGAGAAGCGCCCCAGAACCCGCCAGCCAGCGCACCCGTCATTCCTCCGGCTGCCAGGATGCCGCCGACCCCTATCGTGCCAACGCCCGGCAAGACCAGGGAGAGAACGGTCATTCCAGCGATGGCTCCGATTGGAGCCCCGATGGCGATGCCCTTTTCCAGGCCATGGGCCATCTCCTTTCCGATCTCCTCCTCGAACACGTGCTCATCGGGCTCATGAACGGCAACGCCCAGGTGTTGGTCGGCCAACCCGGACTGTCGCAGCTCCTCGACCGCTCCTTCCGCAGCGTCGAGATCCACGAAGATCGCACCCAGCTGAGGCTTGTGAATTCCTGCGTCTGAGGTCATGTCCGGTTCCACCTCCTATTCCCAATCACCCCACGCCCGCTCAGGTGCCCAGACGGTGGTGCAGGTCGATCGACATCCACGCCGTTGGAGCCAGAATGGCGGCCAACTGAGCAACACTCAGACCATCGACCCTGCCGCGGGTCTCGTCACTGGCGATATGTGCGCAGTCCCCCACTTTGGATGTCAGCTCACACACGGTGATGTGACTGCGTGCGGCCTGGTACACCATTTCCCGGAGCGTGTCCGGATCGAGAGTTCTCAGGGACTCTTCGATCTCGTGAAGAGTGGTGACTTCCATGCCTGCCTCTGTGGGTCGCTGTGACCAGCTTCGATGATCAACCCTGTGCCGCGCCAGGGTCTTCCGCCCCTACTGGTCGGTTGCTCGATTGACGACGTGCCGCCAGTCGAGGCATCCGACTCCCGTCACTTGGGGACTTTGGCCCTACCAGCCGCCGATTCATCGTCTGTAGCTTCGGCCGAAAGGAGGTGAAACATGGGTTGTTGCTGGCATGGATATCACGGTCCCTGGTGTGGAGGCCCGCCCTGGTGGTATCAGCAGACCCCGGTGGCTCCACCAATGAGCAGAGGGCGTTGTGGTCGGGAAAACCTCGAGGAGTACCTGGATTACCTCGAAGATGAGTTGAAGCGGGTCCGGGAGGAACTGGAGGCCACCAGGGACCCCCGATAGCTCCTATGCCCTCCGCAACCCAGGGAACGGTGATCACGGTCAGGGGAAGCGTCATCGACGTGTCGTTCCCCCGGCTGCCGGCGGTCCGCTCCATGGTGAACATCGGAGATGTCGTCGCCGAAGTATCGGCCCACATCGACCCCGGAACCGTCCGTTGCCTGGCCATGACTCCCACCCAGGGTTTGGCCCGGGGCGATGCCGCCACCACCGCGCACGAACCTATCGAGGTCCCGGTGGGAGATGCCCTGCTGGGGAGGGCAATCGACGTGTTCGGCCATCCAATAGACGACCGGGGCGAGATCGACACGGATGAGAAGCGGCCGATCTACCAACCGGCGGTCCCACTGCAACGCCGTTCAACCCGGTCGGAGGTGTTCGAAACGGGAATCAAGGCGATCGATATCCTCACCCCGCTCGAGCGAGGCGACAAGGCCGGTCTGTTCGGTGGAGCAGGAGTCGGAAAGACGGTCCTCATCATGGAGATGATCCACAACATGGTCGGACGCCATGAAGGCGTCAGCCTGTTTTGTGGGATCGGGGAGCGCAGTAGAGAAGCGGAGGAGCTGCATCGGGAACTGAGCGAAACAGGGGTTCTGGGGGAAACGGTCCTCGTCTTCGCGCAGATGAAAGAGCAACCCGGCGCCCGCCTCAGGGTGGGCCACGCCGCTCTGACCATTGCCGAGCACTTTCGAGACCAGCGCCGCCAGGATGTGCTCCTGCTCATCGACAACATCTTCCGCTTCGTCCAGGCCGGTTCGGAAGTCTCGGGGCTGATGGGGAGGATTCCATCACAAATGGGGTATCAGCCGACCCTGGCGACCGAGCTGTCGGAGCTGGAAGAGCGGATCTGCAGCACCCGCGACGGTGCCATCAGCTCGATCCAGGCTGTCTACGTACCCGCCGACGATTTCACTGATCCCGCCGCCGTGCACATCTTCGGCCATCTGTCCGCTTCAGTCGTGCTGTCCCGGGACAGAGCCAGCGAGGGGCTGTATCCAGCCGTGGATCCACTGAGATCGGACTCGAAGATGCTGGTCCCCCAGATCGTTGGCGACCGTCATTACAACGTAGCCCGGGAAATGCGGCGGACACTGGCGTCCTATGAAGACCTGAAGGACGTGATCGCCATGCTCGGCATGGAGGAGCTGTCCGAGGAGGATCAGCGAACCGTGGGGCGGGCCCGGCGACTGGAAAGGTTCCTGACGCAACCCTTCTTCGTAACCGAGCGTTTCACGGGACTGGAGGGGCGTCAGGTCAGCCTGGAGGATTCTCTGGAGGGGTGCGAGCGCATCCTCGCCGACGAGTTCGCCCAGATCGACGAGAACGACCTGTTCATGCTCGGCTCGATCGACGAACTGGAAGAAGGAACCCGGCAACGCAAGGAACGCACATGAGGCTGGTCATCGCTTTGCCCCATCTGATTCATCTCGATCTCGAGGTGGAGAAGGTGAGCGCCGAGGGAATCCACGGCGCGTTCACCATGCTTCCCCACCACCTCGACTATGTGGTGCTCCTTCAGTCCGGGATCCTGTCCTATGGCCTCTCCGACGGAGCCGAGCAGTACATCGCGGTAGACGGTGGCGTCCTGGCCAAGATCGGAGACGAGGTGCGAGTCTCCACTCTCGCCGCCGTCAGCGGCGACCGATTGGACGAGCTCGAGCGCACCGTTTCCGAATCCTTCAGGGAGTTGGGTGAGAGGGAACGCAGCAGTCGGGCAGCGCTGACCCGGATCGAGAGCCACCTGCTTCAGCAATTCTTCGAGTTCGAGGAACCACCGTGACAGCCAAACCGCCCGAGGATCGCCAGCGGCAGTTCCGGAACACGATTGGAAGAAAGGCGGCCCGCCGAATTCGGGCTCGTCGAGAGACCGACAGTGTTTGGTTCTGGTTGGGGATGCTGGGGATGCTCGGGTGGTCGGTGGCCATCCCCACCCTGCTCGGCGTGCTGGTGGGCCTGTGGTTGGATCGTGTTGCCCCGGCTCCGTTCTCTTGGGTACTCAGCTTGATCGTTGTGGGGTTGGTACTGGGTCTCGCCAACGGCTGGCTCTGGGTTCGACGGGAGACATCGGGCGAAGAGGCGACCCGGGGTGATGAGACGGACCTGCACCCCGATCCGAACCGGAAGGAGAACGACCCCTGATGCTCGACGTTCTGATCGGACTGATCCTCGGAGCCGTAGCCGGAGCGGTTTTCTTCGGCGGTCTCCGCTGGACGGTATCTCGACTGCCCACCGCCGGCCGGCCGCTCCTTTTGACCTCGGCCAGCTTCCTGGTGAGGACCGCAGTGGTGGTGGCCCTGCTCGTCACCGTGGGAGATGGCCGCTTGCTCCGTCTCCTGGGAGGACTAGGCGGAATTCTGGCTGCGCGCACTGTCATGGTGGCAGTGGTCCGCCGCCGCCTCGCCGAAGTGGAGGAATCGTCGTGGACCTGACCCAGCTCAGCCCCGACCAGGTCGTCTACTGGGAGTGGGGCTTCGTCAAGTTGAACGCCACCGTCGTCTTCTCCTGGTGCGTGATGGCGCTGATGATCATCGGAGCATGGCTCCTCTCGCGTCGGTTCACCGCTTCGACTGAGGTCCCCCGGGGTCAGAATGCCCTGGAGGTCGTTGTCGAGTACATGCGGGATCAGATCCGGGAGATCCTGAGCAGCGACCGGCCCGATCCATACCTCCCGTTCGCCGGCACTCTCTTCCTGTTCATCGCCATCGCCAACCTGCTCACCATCGTGCCCGGATACGTCCCCCCGACCGCCTCTCTCTCCACCACCGCGGCCCTCGCCGCTGCCGTCTTCCTGGCGGTACCCGCCTTCGGCATCGCCCGTCGAGGCCCGAAGGCGTACCTGAGACATTACGTCGAGCCCAGCCCGATCATGCTTCCCTTCAACCTGATCGGCGATTTGTCCCGCACCCTGGCTCTGGCAGTGCGTCTGTTCGGCAACGTGATGAGCGGAGCCAAGATCGTGGCCGTCCTCGTTGCCGTCATCCCCTTCTTCTTCCCGATCGTGTTCCGCGCCCTGGGCGTGTTCACGGGCCTGATACAGGCCTACATCTTCGCCGTCCTGGCCATGGTGTACATAGCCTCCGGCATGTCCGCCTCTGATGAGCCGGCCGACGAGGGGAAGCGGCGAGAGGACGAAGTCGATTCGCTCGAGAGGAGTGACAACTAATGGAATCCCAGACCATCATCGGGCTCGCATCCATCATCACGGCAGGGCTGACCATCGCCATCGGGTCGATAGGGCCCGCCCTCGGAGAGGCGCGCGCCCTGGACCGGGCACTGGCCTCGATGGCTCAACAACCCGATGAGGCAGCTCGCATCACCAGGACCGTCTTCGTGGGTCTGGCCTTCGTCGAGTCCACGGCCATCTACTGCTTCGTGATCTCGATCATCCTGATCTTCGCCAACCCCTTCTGGAACCAGGTAACGGGAGGCTGATCTTGGCCGACGTCTCCACCGACCTGAAGGGCACGTCATGCTGATCGATTGGTTCACGATCGTTGCCCAGCTGATCAACTTCGCCATCCTGGTGGTGGCTCTCAAGTATCTGCTCTACGACAGGATCGTCGAGAAGATGGAAGAACGGCGGAGCGCCATAGCCGGGAGGGAAGAGCGGGCCAGATCATTGACCGAGGAGGCCACCGAAGAAACCCAACGACTGGAAGAGCAGCGTCGCGAGTTGGACAGGAGTCGGGACGACATCCTCGACGAGGCCCGTCGGGAAGCAGACGAGCTTCATCGTCAGCTTCTGGCCGAAGCGCGCCAGGACGTGGAGGGCCAGGAGCTCGAGTGGCGGCAGTCGGTCCGCTCCCGGAGGGAACGGCTCCTGGCAGAGCTGCAGAGAATCACCGGGGAGAAGGCGATCGCCATCAGCCGCCGCGTCCTGCGCGACCTGGCCGACGCCGGGATGGAACAAGAGGTGGTCCGACGATTCCTGGACCGGGTGAGCGACGTGCCCGATGGCGAGCGCAAGGAGATGGTCGAGGCGCTGCGGGCCGACGGGTCTCCCCTGCTGGTCCGAACGGCCTTCGAAATCTCTGACGAAGGTTGGGAGCCAATACGCAAAGGGCTTCGGGAGCTCATCGGTGATCCCGACCGGGAGATCGAGTGGGAACAAGATCCAGAATTGATCGGCGGCATAGTCATCGCCGCCGGCGCCCGAACGGTGGGGTGGACCATGGATACCTATTTGGACGGCCTGGAGCGAGCGTTCGACGAGTTGATCCATGAACATGTGGGCGCCGACGCGGAGCACGCGCCGCCCGTTGACGAAGCGGGGAACGTGTGACCTCGACGATTTCGGGACAGTTCGAGAGCTGGAGCGAGGAGCTAGGGGCCAGACTCGATCTCCTCGACGAGAGGCTGGCATCGCACCGACCACGTCCGCTCATCGAGGAAATCGGGTACGTATCCCGCACGGACGCCGGAGTGGCCGAGGTGTCGGGGCTTCCTGACGTTCGTTCAGAAGAGCTGGTGGAGTTCGAAGATGGCGACCTCGGAATGGCCTACGACCTCTCCCGGGATCATGTGGGGGTCATTCTTCTCGACAACGTGACGGGGGTCGACGCAGGCGACCTGGTCAAGCGCACCGGAAGAGTGATGAGCACTCCGGTGGGAGACAGCATCCTGGGACGGGTCGTTGACCCCACCGGCCGGCCTCTCGACGAGAAAGGTCCGATCGCCGCTGCCGATAGATGGCCGATCGAGCGACCAGCTGCACCGATCATGGATCGAGCTCCGGTAGATACCCCTCTGCACACTGGTATCAAGGCGATCGACGCCCTCATTCCCATCGGTCGCGGTCAGCGGGAGCTGATCCTCGGCGATCGCCAGACCGGCAAGACCGCAATCGCAGTAGACACCGTCATCAATCAACGCCAGCAGGGGGTGGTGTGCATCTACTGCGCGGTGGGCATACGTAGCTCCGCCGTGGCCAAGGTGATAGCGGACCTCCGCCAGTACCAAGCAATGGACTACACGGCCGTGGTCGTTGCCGCCGGGAACGACCCGCCGGGGAGGCAATTCATCGCTCCCTACGCCGCTACCTCCATGGCCGAGTACTTCATGGAGCGAGGCGACGACGTCCTCGTGGTCTATGACGACCTCACCCGGCACGCCCGGGCCTATCGCGAGTTGTCGCTTCTGTTGAGGCGGCCGCCCGGTCGTGAGGCTTATCCGGGTGACATCTTCTACATACACTCCCGGCTGCTGGAACGGCCCACTCACCTTCGAGAGGGCGGGGGAACCATCACAGCCTTGCCGATAATCGAAACCGAGGCCCAGGACATGGCCGCCTACATCCCGACCAATCTGATATCGATCACAGACGGCCAGATCTACCTGTCTCCCAAGCTGTTCCAGCGCGGTGTGCTACCCGCTATCGACATCGGCCGATCGGTATCTCGTGTGGGCGGTCGCGCCCAACTGCCTGCCTATCGGGCGATCACCGGTGCTCTCCGGCTCTCCTACAGCCAGTTCGAGGAACTGGAACGCTTCAGTCGCTACGGAGCCCGATTGGACCGGGAGAGAGAGCATCTGCTGGAGCGGGGGCGGAGGGTTCGCGAGGTGTTGAAGCAGCCTCGATATCAGCCCCTCGACGTGGACGAACAGATGGCGATTCTCGCTGCCGTGGTGGGTGGAACACTCGATGATGTGCCCATCATCGACATCGGAAATGTGACTGGTGACCTGGCCGGGAAGTTGCGCACCCAAATGCCGGATCTGTTCCGGCGGATACGCCGGGGAGAGAGGCTGAGTCAACAGGAGCTGACCGAGCTTCAGAACACCGCCCGTCGACTTGTCCCGCGGTGAGGTGAGAAAATGGCGGCCCTTGAGTCTTTGAACCGCCAACTGCAGGTGGGCGAAGAGCTTCACTCTGTGGTGGGCACCATGAAGGGTCTGGCCGCGGTGTCCATTCACGAATACGAGAAGGCCGTGGGCGCCCTCCGCGAGTACACGGCCACCATCGAGCTGGGCCTTCAGATCGTATTTCGGTCTGAACCGGGGTCCATTCCCCGGTCGATCCCCAATGGCGGACGGGTAGCCCTCATCGTCATTGGCACCGACCAAGGATTGTGCGGACCGCTCAATCGGGAGATCGCTCGGAGCGCAGCCGACTGGCTGGAGGAACACGAAGTCGAACCCGATGGATGCATCGTGGTGGCCCTGGGCCGCCGGGCCGCCCGGGCGCTGACCATGGTGGGTCTACCTCCCTCGGTCGAGCTCGATCTGCCCGGGTCGGTTGAAGCCGTCGGGCCGGGAGTCGAAGACCTCGTGATCAGAATCGACGACTGGCGACGATCCGAGCAGGTGGGCCGGGTCATGGTCTTCTTCCAACACCCTGTGCGCCGCACCCAACACGCACCCCGGCTGTTCCAAGTCATACCGACCGATATGTCGCGACTATGGGGAATCGCGGAGCGGACCTGGCCAACCCGTATGCTTCCGAGCTTCCCCCATCAGCGAGAGGACCTGTTGGCGGGCCTTCTCCGCCAGGACCTCTTTATCGCCCTCTATCGTGCCATCGCCGAAGCCCGCGCTGCCGAGCACGGAGCCCGGCTCACGGCCATGCAAGCGGCAGAGCAGAACATCGAAGAACGCCTCGCCACCATCCGCAACCAATACCACCAGCTCCGCCAGGCCGAGATCACCGCACAGCTGATGGACGTCGTATCTGGGTTCGAGGCACTGGAAGAGGCGTAGAGCGGCCCTCAGCGAGTCCCCCGGCGCGCCGGTAAGGTGCGGGTCACAATGCTGGAGGCGCAGGTTGCACCCGACCGGGCTGCCCTGATGGTGGAAAGTCTCGCCGCCGCCACCGAGAAGCTCCCACCAATGATCGTCGAGCCGTTTCTACTTCGTGAGGTGGGCAGCGACCAATGGAGGATCGTGACGGTGTGGGAGAGCCGGGAGGCCCTGGAGGAGTACCGTCGGTCCGTGAGCACAGCGGAGGGAGTGACGGCGTTCCGCTCGGCGGGCGCTGAGCCCCGTCTGACCGTCTTCGAGGTCATACACCGCGCTGTCGGGTAGCTTTGAACGGATGGGTGACCAACTCAATCCGCGTCTAGTTCGTCCCAGGGAAGGTCGGATGATCGGCGGGGTAGCGGCCGGTCTGGCCGACCGGTTCGCGATCCAGCGCAGGACCATGAGGCTGCTCTTCATCCTCTCCCTGATCCTCCCGGGCCCGCAGATCCTGATCTACCTGGTTCTGTGGGTGATCATCCCCGAAGAGGAGTAACCGGCTCGGTCAGCCTGCGATCGACTTCGAGGCACGGTGGCCGGGGGTAGCCCAAGACCGACGCCTGCTCTACCCGGTACGGGTCCCATCCCCCCTTGACAAGCGCCCCTGATTCATGGGACGACCGGTTTCGCCGTCGGAACAGCATCTGAGTGGGTTGCGCTTATAGCTAGTGTCCTGAGTCGTGAGTTCGTGATCATTTCGCCGAGGCATCGGCGTTTCTGGCAAGAACGCACAACGAATGACCTGACTTCCCATGAGCCCGCCGTTATGGAAAGTCAGGTCAAGGCGCACCCGTAGGTGCGTCGAAACGGAGGACGCAGCCAGGGACGTCGACGGCCGGTGAGATTCTGTGCATCACTTTCGACTCAGGACACTAGTCCTTGGGTGCGAATCGGATCTGGGCCTGAGCGCCTGCAGGCTTAGTTGCCGATAACAATTACGTATGCAGGAAATCGCGTCAGCGCGCCCGACGGGGAGCCGGATCCGGCGATGCGGACGCTGCCGGGCCGAAGCGAAGCTACGGACGCCGGATGGCTCCTTCTGTCCTCGCCATGCCTGGCAGATCTACCTAAACGAAGCAGACACCACCCTTCCCGACTGGATCCCGTGGGTCATTCACCGCATCAAGAGCCCCACCGACGGGGTCGGCTCGGCCGGGTAAGCCCGGATCCCCGAGGGCTTCTCAAATCAACCAATCTCGTGCCATCTCGTCTACAACCGACAATCGACCACGACCGCCAACGCTGAACAGACCTCTCGCATGCGATCGTCACCCAATCTGCCCAAGCGCTCGGTCAGAGTCCCAACCGAAACACTCTCCACTGAGTCGAGATTGACAGCCGATCGAACAGGGATCGGATCGTCGCCGGGTTCCAGTTGCACCTCGCTCGCCAGCCCTCGAATCATCGTCGTGCATGGAGCGACCAGTGTCCTTCGAAGTCTCGGGATGGCCGCGTCCCGCGAGAGAACCACCACAGGGCGACGGGAGACCTCGGGAAGCTCACACCACCACACCTCTCCCCTGGCAGGCAGATCGTTCACGACGAGGCTGCGACCTCGCGGAATGAGGCCAAGTCGCCCCATTCGTCCGACTCATCAAGGGGATGGTCGTCATAGGCGGCATACCCAGCGTCAATCTCGGCAGCTCGATGGCGGGCTAGCAGCGCATCGAGAGCTTCATCCAGAAGAGCCGCGTCATTCAGATCCGACCTCAAACGCCTCGCCTGCACGAGAAGCGACTCATCGACGGTCGTGCTGACCCGTATGCGTGCCATGCCACAATTATGCCACATCAAGCGCATGCCTGAAAGGGGTTCAGAAGAGGGAGGACTCACAACCCAAAGATGGCCGCACTCTGAGCTTGCGTGACCCGGTCGATTGTTGCCGCGTTCACTCGCATCGTGGGACGTTGAGAGACAGATCACGATCGAGTCCGAGTAGCCAAAGCCACGATTCCAGACGAACGTCTCCTGACTCTTCGTCATCCGGACTTCAATACGAACTCAAGACTTAGAACCCCAAGTGAGGTCGTGGACCCAGACGCCCACAATGGACGGACGCACGGCCTCACCCACCACGGCCGCCGCCACGGCGGTCAACTGCTCGATGTCCAGACCTTCCCGAACACGATCTCCGAACTGATCGACTACCCGTTGAGCGTCGTATTGGGATCGATAGAAGCGACGGTCCACCGCCGACAACACCCGTCTCCGCACCGGGTTGAACAGTGCCGCCACCGCCAGAGTCGATCCTGCCACGAACAGCGGAGGCTGCTCTCCCATCAGTCTGGCGGGCAGCCACACCGCACCCATCACGTAGACGAGCCCGAGGGTCAGGATCACCAGGGCGTAGCCCACTGTGCGGGAGATGATCCGGTCGATCTCGAACAGCCGGTAGCGGAGGACGGCGATCGCGATCGAGCCCCACACACCGCTCAAAGTCACAGCCGAAGTCCAAGCGGCCAGGTCAGTTCCGATGAACGCCTGGTTGATGACAGTGAAAAGGAAACCGACGATGAAGAGGACCGCGGCGAAGCTGAACCACTTCAGCTGGGCGCGCTCGACTCCGCTCGATCGACGCCAGCGCAACACCACCGCGACCATCGCCGGGACGGCGAGAAGGTAGAGCCCTACGTAGAACACTTCGACAAGAGAGCCGCCGAGACCCGAAATACCCCACGGGTTGGTCACATACCGTAAACAGTCGTTGCCTGTGTCTGCCCACACCACGCACGTCTGACCGGAGAGCACCGTTCCGAACAGAGGAACCGCCATGAGGATCATGGCGGTTCGAGCCACCCACCGCGACCACCCGTTGATGGCGACACCGTCGGGGAACCAAATCGGCAACAGGACGAGGAGAGTGGTCTCGACACCACCGAACGCGGCCGTGCCACCCATCGAAGCGGTCATGGCCAACACTGGGTGGCCGTTTGCAACCCCCCAGTCCTGGACCAGGGCGTAGGCACCCAACAGTGAGAAGCTCAGAACCGATACCAGAACCACCAGGCCGATGTTGTTGTTCGGCACCCGGATGCATAGAAACAATCCCACACCCAGGCCCAGCAAGTCCGGGATCAACGACATCGGCTGAGTGTTCACCGATGAGGTGAACCCGACGAAGATCAAGAACCCCGAGACTGTCAGGATGCCCAACGAGAGCGCCCCGCCGATCAGCGGCCGGATTCTCACGAGGGTCTCATCGAACCGAACCCACACAAACTCTGGATGGAGACGGCCCATCATGTCTTTGGACCCGAACGGCCATGCCATGATCCTGCCAGTGATTCGTTACGAAAGCGCAACGCCATGGCTACCTGCACCTCGTCACATCCCCGGACCGACTCCGCCAAGGCCATGTGCAGCCTCTCCTGGCCGAGAAGCTGCTCCGACCTCGTGACCACGCTCACGTAGTTCTCCCCAGTTCTGCTCACTGAGATTCCCCATCCTCTCAGAGGAGTTACCGCGCATCGGGTGGGCCCCTCTCCAGACTCGCTGTCGGCAATGACAAGCGATACCCGGAGAGGAGCCACTCCTGATGTTGACACAGGAGCAAGACGTGGAGATTCATTCGTCGAGGAAGCAGGGGTGGTTGATCTCGGCTATTTCCCGGCACACGGGCCGGTGGGGGGAGTCCTCGTTCCGAGTTGACCTGCCCCGTGGAAGGTTCAGATCGCCCCCAGGGTGGGTTCACCACCCGCGAGAACTCCGAACATGGTTAGGGCCACAACCACGATGGCCAGAACCACGATGGTTGCAACGATCCAAAGGGCAGCCTTCACGGTGCCTCGTCAATCTCGTTGGCACTCTCAGTCGCCTTCTTGGCCAGTAGCAGGACGTTCTTGCCGATCCAGTCCAACTGCTTCGAGGTCTGGTCGGCCATCCATGCCGTCCAGTGCCAGATCCTCAGCACAGCAATGATCAGTGCAACGCTGACGGCAAGGCTGCCCAGAACGATCACCGATGACACGGCCTCCAGGCCCGAACTCGTTTGAGCGATCATGATTCCTCGCTCTTCTCTCTCACTCTGTTACCTGCGATGTATTGAAGAGAAGGGGCCGCGATCTGGCTGATCGGTGAAGGAATAGGTGGCCACTAACCGCCCACCTATCAAGGGGACGCTCTACGGACCGGCCAAACGCCAACCCCGTAGCGTCGAACACACTCGTCCCATCCGTCACCACCACCACATCTCCATGCACGAGAGCATTGGTGTCGGGGTCCTGAGTCTGGAACACGTCCCCGTGCTGATCCCAGCGTGCCACCACGGCTCCCTTCCACGCGGCGCTCTGAACCGCACCTTCCGACCGTCCCGCACCCGTCAACTACCGACCGACGTTGGGATTCCGGCGGTTGGCTGGTCCCGTTCCGCGGTGACCGGGCATCGGGGGTTATGAGAGGGGGTGGGGGGTCTTTCTCTTCCCCTACCCCTTCGCCGGGGGTCCGGCCATCCCCGTCTCACTTGTCCGCGCGGTACTCAGTCCGATTCGCGCGCCCCTCTGATCCTCAACCTTCCGACCAGCCCGGTTCACACTCCAGCACCGACGGCCATTGCGATCCGGTCGTCTCGATGGTCCCGTTCCGCGCTGATCGGGCTCCGGGGGTTATGAGAGGGAAGGAGGTCTGACTAGGCAGTGGGGGGACCGACCCCGCCCGGGCTCGCCACCTGCTCCATCCATTCCAGCACCCGCCACCGGTCTGCGGCCGCCCCCTCGCTCCGCAGCGCATCCAGCTCCGAGTCCGCCAAGCCCGTCTCGGTCGACTCCCGGCAGTGATCGAGATCCCCGGTCTCCTCGTCGGGATGGGTGTCGCTGTGGCCGAGCAGACGGGCGGCGGTGGTGAGGGCACCATCGGCCACGGCGAGCCGGCACGCAAGAGACGGCAATGTGGAGCGGACGTCGCGCTCGAACTCGATCAGTCTCTCCACCGCGATTGCCAGCCATTTCCTCGCCTCCTCCAGCTCGCCGGAGTCGAGCTGAGCCCGGATCAGGCGAGCCGCCGACCATGTGGCACAGGGCAGGTCCCCGAGCTCGGCCAGCATCCGTGAGGCCCGACCCAGGTCGTCGATGCCGTCCCCGGCTCCTCGATCCTGGGTCTCGACACCGAGATAGAACAGGGAATGCCCCAACCCGTGACGGAAATCCAGCTCCTCCAACAGCTCGACACTGCGATGTAGCTGGTTCAGCACCCAGTCGTCGTGTTCGGGCACCGAAGCCGCCAGAGACGTGATGCTGGCGGCCAGATTGCGGTCTCCCAAGGCCAGCGCCCGGGCCACGAGCGAGTCGATGTGTTGGGTGATGTCGTCGCTCGGTCCTCGCCCGGCGAAGAGGGTCGTGAAGTCGAGGAAGACGTTGTCCCACTCCCGGTCGAACAACGGCGGTTCCGGATGCTCCTTGACGAGGCGGACACCTTCGCCAAGCCAATCCCGTTCGTCCACCCTGTCCGGATCGAGAAGCCGGGCCGTCAGTCCCCGAGTTGTGGTGAGCCAGCCCACCAGACTGTCCTCGCCGGAGCCGAGCGCCCTTGCCAGGCCCCTCTCCGCATGGTCGATCCCTTTAGGATCGGTGAGGAACGTGGCCAGCATCGCCGCCTCCCACCAGGCCCGAGCCGCCCCCGCGTCGGATGCATCGGCTCCGACCGCTCCCAGGGCAGACAGCAACAACTCACGTCCTTCCACCAGCAGGCTGGATTGGTTGAAGAACCAGGTCAGGTCGAAGCAGGTGGTGAGGAGCTGGTTGCCTTGGCCTTTGTCTTCGAGGGTTGCCACTGCCAGCCGTATGTTGTCCCATTCGGTGAGCAAGTCGTCGTTGGCCTGACGCTGATCGGGGCCTCGTAGCCGTGGGGACACCTCGGCAACGTAGGTGGCATAGTGACCCGCATGGGCGAAGTAGATGGCGTCGGCCTCGCCCGAGTTCGCCAGACGCTCCTGGCCGTACTGGCGGATTGGCTCCAGCATCCGGAACCTGGTCCCGCCCTCCCTGTGGGCGGCGACCAGCAGGGACTTGTCGACCAGCTGGTCGATGTGGTCCAAGATCTGCCAGTCCTCGATGGCCTGATCGGCTGCCACGTCTTCAGCCGCATCCAGGCCGAACCCGCCTGCGAACACCGAAAGCCGACGGAAGACGGCGGCGGATTCCTCGTCGAGGAGCTCATAGGACCAGTCGATCGCAGTCTGCAACGTGCGCTGGCGAGGCACGGCCGTCTTGGAGCCCCCGGTGAGTATCCGGAAGGATCGCTCCAGTCGGTCGGCCAGCTCGGCGACCGAGAGGCTGCGGAGACGGGCGGCGGCCAGTTCGATGCCCAGAGGGATCCCATCCAGGCGGCGACAGATCCGCACCACTGCCTCCATCTCGGTAGGGGAGACCTCGTTGCCCTTCTGACATGCCCTGTCCACGAACAGCTGCACCGCATCGGAATCTCCGGCTGCGGCCGGATCCCGGGGGAGTCCTAGAGAAGGCACCCGGTAGATGGATTCACCCGGCACGCCGAGTGACTCGCGAGAGGTCGCCAGAACGGTGAGGCCCGAACTGGACGCCAACAGTTCGGAGACGAGGGTGCCGGCGGCCTCCAACAGATGCTCACAATTGTCCAGCACCATCAACATGGTGCGAGAGGCCAGGTGTGCCTTCAGCACCCGGATCAGATCTACTCCCTCACCGGCCCTCAGCCCCCACAGATCCGCTACCTCGCCCGCCACCAGGGCTGCATCGGAGATCGGGGCCAGCTCGACCATCCACACCCCGTCCGGGTACCCGTCCTGGGCCCGGGTAGCCGCCTCAATCGACAGCCGAGTCTTGCCGGTGCCGCCCACCCCGGTCAGCGTCACCAGGCGGGACTTCTCCAACAGGTCGGCGATCGCCTCCAACTCGCTCTCACGTCCCACGAACGAGGTGAGCTGGGCGGGGAGGTGGTTTCTTTCGGCGTCGGCAGTCCGAATCGGCTCGGTCACCTGGGGGAGAGCGGGATGGGTGAGCTCGAAGAGATGCTCGGGACGGTCCAGGTCCTTGAGGGCGTGGATGTCGCGGTCGACCAGGGAGTAGGAGGCGCCCACCACACCTGCCACCAACTGGGCTGTTGCCCCCGAGACGAGGACCTGACCACCATTGGCGGCGCTCATGATGCGGGCGGCCCGGTTCACTTCGGGGCCGAAGTAGTTGCCGGCCCGTTCCTGGGACGACCCGGTGTGGATGCCCATCCGCACCTTGATCTCCGGGCCGGACCAAGTCTCACCGTCGAGGGCCAACTGGACCTGCACGGCGGCGTCAAGGGCGGCGGCGGCGGTGGGAAAGGAAGCACCGAAGGAGTCCCCGGCGGTGGAGAAGACGTAGCCGCCATGGTCGGCGATGGCCTTCTTCAAGATCCGGTCGTGGGTGGCCAGGCTGGTCGCCATCCCCTGGCGGTCGGAGTCCCAAAGACGGGTAGAGCCGGCTACGTCAGTGAAGAAGAAGGTGACTGTGCCTGTCGGCCTCGATTCCACGGCCGGGAGCCTACATAGCCCTGTGGTGGAGTGCCCCGGCCGGTCACGAATCAGGCGACTGTGGTCGAGAAATGGCCGGGCTTCACATCGCTGTGGAAGTACGAGAGCGGACGTGGTGTCGATTGGGTCGGCCACATCGACGGTTGATCCCGGTCACTATCGCCCGGATATGACCTCCACCAGTAAGGCCGGGTGACCCAGAGGAGGTTGGAGGAATCCGGCCAGGTGGTCGGCTCAGGTCTCCGGCGGCTTCAGACTTGCGCCTCCAGCATCCCAACATCGATGGGAACCATGAGCGACTCGACGGTGGGCATTCCTTCCAGGAAGTTCCGTGCCTCCTCCGTCGTCAACCCGACGGCGACGAGTTGCGTCTGGACCTCCCCGGCCCGGCGGTCGATCTCGTACTTCGCCTGCTCGGCCTGAGCGGCGATGGCAGCCTGTGCCCGCTTCCTCAACTCGGTCCTGCGCTGGTTGTCGGCGTTCTCGCCCCGGGACCACCAACTCAGGTTCAGGTGTGGCCGGAACTCCTCACGAACGCCCATCTCCCGACAGATGGCGGCGATCTTCTCGTCGGCCTCCCGGACCAGCTCAGACCGGTGACGGGCATCGACCAACTCCGCCACAACCCAGGCGGACGGTCAACCGCGTCCGAACACCCGCCAGAAATCAGCACTTGACTGTGAGTATTGACTTTGCAGTTCAGCGAGTGTGCTGTGCTGTGGCGCTGGGTGATGGCGAGCGTGGCTCTCCCCTTGACTGACCTCTTCGGAGTGTCCTGTTTGTGACTTGTCCGTTCGTTATCGCCTGGAGCCGGCCCGGCTCGAAGAAACTGGCCTGATCAGGAGCTTGACCACCAGTTGCATCTGGTGTGTCCCATCACAGTCTTGCCGAACTCCGAACCGGACCGGAACCACACGTCCCCTCTCGATAAGGAGAAACACAATGACCATGCTGTCAGAAACCGTTGATGTTGTCATCGGTGTCGACACCCACAAACACACCCACACCGCCGCTGTTGTCCAAGCAGCAACCGGCGCCGAGGTCGAAAATGGCACGGTCGCCGCCAATCACGACGGCTACGTCGAGTTGGTAGCGATGGCTGACTGTCACTCGCCACTTCGGGTGTGGGCCATCGAAGGAACCGGCGGATATGGCGCCGGTCTCGCTCAGTATCTGATCGAGCTTGGCGAAGTCGTCATCGAACTCGACAGGCCGAACCGGCCCGCCCGTCGACAAGGCGCCAAGTCCGACCCGCTCGACGCTGTCCGCGCTGCTCGCGAAGCGCTCGCCCGCAAACACCTCGCCCAACCACGCAATCGTGGACAACGAGCAGCGCTGTCAGTGCTGATCACGGTGCGGGCCATGGCAGTCCAAGCAGCCGGTGATGCCCAACGTCAGCTCCAATCGCTGATCGTGTCCGCCCCCGAACACCTTCGCCAGCGCTTCACCGGCATGACCACTCATGCGATCGTGACCGCTGCGAGCAAACTGCGGATCAACGCCAGCTGGGATCTGGAAAGTCGCGTGACTGCGCAGGCACTACGCGCCGTCGCGCAACGTTCCCAACATCTCCAAGACGAGGCTGCTACCCACGAACGCCAGATCATGGCCGTCGTGCGAGATTGGCGACCCGACCTCCTCGAGAAACGCGGCGTGGGACCAATCGTTGCCGCCAACGTGTTGTGCGCCTGGTCGCATCAGGGACGCTGTCGAAACGAAGCAGCCTTCGCCAGCCTCAGTGGCACCGCACCAATCCCAGCATCATCAGGGCTGACCACCAAACACCGCCTCAACCGATCCGGCGACCGCCAACTCAACCGGGCCCTCCACACCATCGCTCTCGCCAGACTCCGCACCGACCCTGCAACCCGCGCCTACGCCGACCGCCGACGAAGCGAAGGGAAAACTGACCGCGAGATCCGACGTTGCCTCAAGCGCTACATCGCCCGTCAGCTCTTCAAACAACTCGAACACACCACTTGACAAGACATAGGAGCGTCACAAAGAGGCATCGATATGAGTGGTCGAAAACGGTGATGCTCCACAAGTAGGCTGAGATGAATGAGCAACGTCGAGACACTGAGGGCAATACTCGTCGCGTTCAACGACAACGACTTCGAAAGGGGCAGGAACTTGGTTCATCCAGGTCTCACCTACAAAATCCGAGGACACGGGCCGTTCGCTGGCACCTTCCGAGGTCTGGAAGAAGTCCTCGGCGTTTTGTAGGGAATCCGAGATGCGACCGCAAACACCATGACTGCCGAACCCGAAGTCATCGTCGCCTCGGAGGAGCACATCATGGCCTACATGAGGGTCCATGGCTCACGCCCGGATGGCAGGACCTACGACAACCACCAGGCCTACCTATACCGCTTCACGGATGGGCTTCTCAGTGAGGGCCAGTCAATCCCGGTAGATCAGAAAGCCTTCGACGAGTTCACTGCCGATTGACGTTTTCGCCCCGCTCAATATGTGAGGATATGGGTGGCTTCCGATCACCCCTGTAGGCTCGGACGACGAAAGAGACCAGGAGTTGAAGTGAAGCGGTTGGCGGGGCTGTTGGCATGTGTGGTCGTCTTTGCAGGGTGTAGCAGTGGCGACCATTTGGAGGGAGCCAGTTCGTGTGCCGATCTGAGCGATGATGTCTCTTCGCTCTCGGACGATGAAGCTCAGGACATGGGAAATCTCGTCTGGCCGTGGTGTCGTGCTCGACCTGGACGAGATGGATCGGGACTAGGCTAAACCCTTCCGGGAATCGGCAATACCGAGCGGGCAGAAACACTTGAGTGGTCCTCGCCACCCGTGCGCGGCCACGAGCCATTCGGGATGGTCGATAGGCCGCTCAATATGTGCCAATCCGGAGCACTTGCGGAAGCGGGAGTCATGGCGCGATATCAGGGTGATCTAGTGCTCATACCGGCGGGCAACATCGGCCACCGACGCCCCACCCAAGACCTCCAACACCGCCTGATACCGCTGCTCCACAACACCCAACTCCACCAACACGACGACCTCCTCCGAACACTCGAAGAAGGATGGAACCAGAAAGTGTCGCCCACCAACCGGAGCCACAGTGTCCATCATGAACCGAAGCCGCACACGGTCCGTTCGCTGCGGCCGGATTGATAGGCAACCCAACCCCGACCAGCAAGCGAACCAGGACACGGGAAAACCGCCTCTGACCAGGCGGTTTGTTAAGTGGAGCTGAGGGGATTTGAACCCCTGACCCCTTGCATGCCATGCAAGTGCTCTGCCAGGCTGAGCTACAGCCCCTCGGGGAAGCGACAGACTACCAGTCCCGGCTCATGTGGCGAAAGATGCCCATGCCCGATCAGGCCTCGGAAGCCAGGTCGCTGGCCACGGGTTCCTCCCACGTGAGGCGGGGCGCATCACGCCACAGCCGTTCCAGCCCGTAATACTCGCGCTGCTCGGGCTGAAACAGATGCACCACGACATCCCCGTAGTCCAGCAACAGCCATTCGCCCTGACCGGTACCTTCGCGACGCAGTGGCTTGCGGTCCGCCTTCTCGGCCAGGGCTACTTCCACAGCCTCCGCCACCGCTCTGACATGGGTGCGAGACGTGCCCGTGGCGATCACGAACACCTCCGTGATGGCCAGGAGATCACCCACCTCCAGCAAGTCGACGTCCAATCCCTTCTTATTGGCGATGGCGTCGGCAGCCATCAGGGCGATCTGGCTGGTCTCTATGACGGGTGCTCCTCCTGGTGTAAGCACCTTCATAGTACCGGGGGCGAGGTCTGAGGCACATAGAGCCCATTGCTGGTCATGTAGCGCCAGACACCGTCCCGGACCAGGAACCTGGCCGACCGTCCTTCCGCAATCCGCTCCCGTATCACGGTTCCCGAGATATCCAGCTCCACCATGTCCAGCAACACGAACTCGCCACGCACCGAGGCCGCTACCCGCTCGGTTGGGGTGCCGGCTCGAGGTGCCACTGCCAGCGTGGTCCTATCCACCACTTCCTGGGCTCGGTCCCAGGTGGGGAGACCACACGCGGCGTCGGCCCCGAGGATGAGGACAATCTCGTCTTTGGGGTCGAAGCTCGACAATGTGTCGGCCGTGTAGGTCCAGCCTTCCCGATGTACTTCGCGCTCGTCCGCCTCGAAATACTCGATCCCCGCCGTGGCGAGCCGGGTCATCTCCCAGCGATACTCGGGGCCGGACACGGTGCGACCCGCCTTCTGCCAGGGTGACCCGGCCGGGATGAACAAAACGACGTCCAGGTCCAACTGGCGATACGCCACCTCACCCGTATGCAGGTGCGCCAGGTGGGGGGGATCGAAGGTCCCACCGAGAAGTCCGATTCGCACCGGAGCCAGGATAGGGAACCAACCGCAATGCATCGCTGATCGGGCCCCAACGACAAGCCAGGAACGGTGCGGGATCTACATACCGGCCGCCGATCCGGATCGAGATGTGGACTGCCTTCCGTCCGTGGGCCCGGCCGCTTCGACCCACCATCCGACCCCTCCCAACCACCTGGCCGGACGACACGGCGATGGCAGACAGGTAGGACAGAGAGACCTTCAAATCCCCGGACACGATGGTGACCGTCTTCATTCCGGCCACGCTCCCGGCGAAGGAGACCACGCCTGAGACCGGGGCACTGACAGGCGAGCCTGCGGCGGCGGCCATATCAATTCCCCAGTGACCTCCGTACGTGCCCTGGGGGGCGAAACCGGCCACCACCCCTCCTGGAACGGGTGGGAGCAGACAAGCCAGAGCCACCAGCATCCACATCCACGCCCTCCTTCCCCACTCTCGGCTGGTGGCGAACCTACCGCGGCGCGGCCGGGCAGGGAAGGGGGTTGGCCGCCCGCCAGGATTTGCGCGACGGACCACTAGCGTTGAGGTCGACAGCCACTTCAAGGACGCCAGACATGACCAAGATCCGTATCGGCTTGATGGGGTTCGGCCGCATCGGCCGCAACGTGTTTCGTCTCACGCGGGAACATCCCGATGTCGAGGTAGCGGCCATCTCGGATGTCGCCGACCCGGCCGGCCTCACCTATCTCCTCAAGTACGACTCGATATACGGCCGCTACCCGGGCGAGGTCTCCTATGCCGACGGTGTGCTCAAGGCCGATGGCCGGGAGGTCACTTTCGATCGGGCCAAGACACCGGCCGACACCAGATGGAAGGAAAACGGCGTTGACCTAGTGATCGAAGCAACCACCCGCTACCGGACGGCGAAAGCGAACCAGGGTCATCTCGACTCTGGCGCGCAAGCGGTCGTCGTTGCCTCCAGCCCCGAGGTGCCCGGCGACATTCCCATGGTGCTTCCAGGCATCAACGATGACGTCCTCGACTCCCGGCCACGAATCGTGGCTCTGGGATCCAACACCTCGAACGCCATCGCCCCGGTCCTTCGCACGCTCAACGAAGAGTTCGGGATCGTGCGAGCCTTCTGGACCACGGTTCACGCCATGTCCAACTCGGGCCGGCTGGCCGATGTACCAACCTCCGGCTATCGGTCCAGCCGGGCGGCCGGCGAGAACATCATCCCCGAACAGACCAACTCACCCGAGATCGTGGCCCAGGTCATGCCAGAGTTGGACGGAAAGATGGCGGCGGTCGCCCTAAACGTTCCCGTGTCGGACGGCTCGACGGTCGATCTAGTGATCGAATCCGAGAGAGCTACATCGAAGGAGGAGGTCAACTCGGCGGTCGAGAAGGCCGCCCGGGATCGCTACTCCGGCATCCTCGAATACAGCGAGGACCCCATAGTCTCCTCTGACGTCAAAGCTTCCCAATTCTCGGGTGTGTTCGACTCGCTGGCCACGCTGGTCATGGCGGGAACCATGGTCAAGACCATCACCTGGTTCAACAACGGGTGGGGCTACTCGGCGCGCCTCGTAGAGGTCATCGAAACCCTCTCCGCCGACCTCGGAAAGGAGTCATGAGATGAGTCTCAACGTTGCCATCAACGGCTTCGGCCGCATCGGACGGGCCGTGTTCCGCATCATCGCCTCACGCCCCCTGTCGGGTATCAACGTCGTGGCCATCAACGACCTGGCCGACAACGACATCCTCGCCTATCTGCTGGAGTACGACTCGGTGATGGGCCCCTTCGACCAAGAGGTCACCGTGGAGGGCGCGACGATGATCGTCGGGAATCACCGGATCGCCATGCTCAGGGAGACCGATCCGGCCCAACTGCCCTGGAAAGATCTCAATGTCGACGTGGTCATCGAGTCCACGGGGGTGTTCCGGGACCGGGCCTCACTCCAGAAGCACCTGGACGCAGGAGCACGCAGGGTTATCCTCACCGTCCCGGCCAAGGACCCGATCGACGAGACCGTAGTCCTCGGCGTCAACGACAACAGCCTGGATGCGGGCGACATCATCGTCTCCAACGCCTCCTGCACGACGAACTGCCTGGCGCCCATCGCCAAGGTCCTGAATGACGAATTCGGGATAAGGCACGGGGTCATGACCACCGTCCACGCCTATACCAACGATCAACGGTTGGCGGACGTGCCCCACAAGGACCTTCGTCGTAGCCGCGCCGCGACCGAGAACATCATCCCCACCACGACCGGAGCCGCCAAGGCAGTGGGAGAGGTTCTGCCCGAGCTGAGAGGCAAGCTGGACGGGATGGCGATGAGGGTGCCGGTCCCGGACGGCTCCACCGTCGACCTGGTAGTCGAGCTAGACCGCGATGTCACCGTCGAAGAGGTGAATGCCGCCATCAAGCGAGCAGCTGAGGGACCCATGGCGGGGATCATCGAATACAGCGAGGATCCGATCGTGTCCACCGACATCATCGGTAATCCTCATTCCTCGATCTTCGACTCGGCTGGAACGCATGTCCTGGGAGGCAACCTCGTCAAGGTGCTGTCGTGGTACGACAACGAGTGGGGCTACTCCAACCGGGTGGTCGATCTCGTCGAGCGCCTGGGCCAGGTGATGAAACAGCCGGCCTGACGGGCGCTGATGCACCTCAACTAGGCGAGCAGATCCAGGACGGTCTTGCGGAATTCGTTGGGCTGGAAGGGCTTGGTGACGAAAGCGTCTGCCCCTCCCTCGTCGGCCCTGCGCCGCGACTCTTCCTCGGCATGGGCGGTTAGCACCACGACCGGAGTCGACTTGACGGTCTCGTCCGAGCGAACGTTGCTCAGGACCTCCCATCCGTCCATCCCTGGGAGCCCGATGTCGAGCACCACTAGGTCCGGGGCTTCCGACATCACCGCCGCCAGGCCACTGGGTCCGTCGTCACGGGTGATTATCTCCAGGTCTGCCGCTCGTAGGCACACCTCGATCAGGCGCCGGATCACCGCCGAATCTTCTATCACCAGTATTCGCTGACCCAAGCCTCACCTCACACGTCGGTTCCAAGAAAGAGAGTCAATCTGATTACAAGTATCGGATCACTCATGGGCAAGGTTGAGGCAAACCTCAGCGGGGCACCGAATGCTGAGCTCGCATCACCGGTACGCTGATCTGCTCCACGAAAGACTCCAGCTGGCGCAGGGTCCTGACCTCGTGCACACTGTCGCACCAATGCGAATAGCCGGCCATGACCGAGTCGCCGGTATCCCAGTAGCTCCGGGGCTCAGGATTGAGCCAATAGACCGCCCGCGCTCGGTGGGCGATCTCGGCCAGCATCTCGTCGTGCGGCTGGCGGTAATTGTTCCGAGCGTCCCCGGTGATGATCACCGTGGTACGGGGGGTGACCTCGGCCCCGAACACATCGACGAATCCGGTCAAGGCGGTGCCGTAGTCGGAATGACCGTCGTGAAGGACGACCTGTGCCTCCGAGGCGATCCGGGCCAATGCATCGGGAAAGTCGGTGCCAGGACCGAAGAACTCCGTCACCTCGTCTACCCGGTCGATGAACGCAAACGAGCGCAGCTTCGAGAACTGGGTGGACATGGCGTAGGTGAACTGGAGGGTGAACCGGGCGAATGTCGCCATCGACCCCGAGATGTCGCACAGCAGGAACACCTCGGGGCGGTGAGGATGGGGCGCTCGAAACACCGGCTCCATGGGCACCCCGCCCGTGGCGAGGGAGCGGCGTACCGTCTTGCGGAAATCCAGGCGGCCCCGCCGCAGCAATCTGCGTCGACGAGCCAGCCGGGCCGCCAACTTCCGGGTCAGCGGGACGATCGTGTCCTCGATCGCCTCCAGGTCCTGACGGGTGGCATGCATGAGATCCACGTCCTCGGTGAGCGGTCGGCGAAGCGTCCTGGCGACCGCTTCCCGGCCCCGATCCGCCACGAGCCGGCGACGTATCTCGTCCCGCAGCGCCTCACGCAGCTGCTCGAGCCTCGCTTCGACTTCCTCGCCCAGAAGGCGACGCTCGATCTCGGTCAGGTCGCCCGCCCCTTCGGCCATTATCTGATGCAGCATTTCGGCGATCTGGTCGATGTCGAGCCGTCGCAGGGTCCGGTACAGGTAGTATGTGCCACCCACGGGGCGGCCCGGCTCGAACCCCGACAACTCGTCGACGGCCTGTCCCGCAGCCGATCCCAGGGCGCCCATGTCGAGACTCTTGAGAGCCTCCAGCAATGTCCGGCGCAGGTCCTCGGCATTGGTGCCACCCGCTCCTCGATCGCTCCCACCCGACTCGCCACTCGGCGAGAGGGCGGCTTCTTGCCCCCCATCGGCTGCGGCGGGCTGACGGGCGAAATAGACCTCGAAGGCCGTGTCGAAGGCAGGGAGATGTCGCTCCGCCTTGACCATGGTTGCCGCCAGGGTCGCCTTGAGCGCGGCCCGATCGGCGATGTCGATCACCTCCAAGGCGCGCATGGCATCGATGGTCTCGACCATCGAAACGGGCACCCCACAGGCCCTCAACTCCTCGACGAACCCGGTGATGAGGGACGTGATCGGCGACGAAGTACCACCCAGCGAAGAGCCTGTCATGCCTTCTGCAACTCGGCAGTCGCCTTGTCTATGTCGGTCTGGTACTTGAGAAGGACGTGGAGGGTGTCGGTGACGGAGGCGGTGTCGAGGTGTTCGATCGCCAAGGCGACGAGAGTCCGGGCCCAGTCGATCGACTCGGAGACAGAGGGAGCCTTCTTCAGGTCCATCTGGCGCACCGAGCGGACGATCGCCGCGATCTGGGAGGCCAGCTTGGCAGGCAGCTCCGGGACTCGGGTGAGCAGGATCTCCTGCTCGCGCCCAGGGTCGGGATATCCGATGTGCAGGAACAAGCAGCGTCTCTTCAACGCCTCGGACAACTCCCGTGTGTTGTTGGATGTCAGCACAACGAAAGGCATCGTGCGGGCGGTGATCGTCCCCAGCTCAGGGATCGAAACCTGGAAATCGGACAGAACCTCCAGCAGGAGAGCCTCGGTCTCGATCTCTACCCGGTCGATCTCGTCGATGAGTAGAACGACGGGCGCCGGCGAGCGGATCGCCTCCAGCAACGGCCGCGTGAGGAGGAACTCCTCGGAGAAGATGTCGTCGGCCAGAGACTCCCACTCCTGGCCCCGATCCGCCTGGATCCGCAGTAGCTGGCGCTTGTAGTTCCACTCGTACAGCGCTTTTGCCTCATCAAGTCCCTCGTAGCACTGCAGACGAATCAGGGGTCGCTGCCAGAGAGCCGCCAGCGATTTTGCTAGCTCCGTCTTGCCCACTCCGGCCGGGCCTTCCACCAGAATCGGCTTGCCGAGCTTTTCGGCCAGGAATGCCACCTGGGCGATCCGCCGGTCGGCCAGGTAGCCGACGGAGCGGAGCGCCTCCATCAACTGGGCTGGTGACTCGATCACGTCGCGACTCTGTTCGTCGGTTGCCATGGGGGACGACCAGTCTAGGAGAACGAAGACAGGCCTCTGGAGCAGACTGGCCTCGGGTAGCCTCCCCCGACACGGGGGAAGTGGCTGCCGTCGGGCTCCGTGATCGTCGACAGACTGGAGATCCCTCCCGCGCCGGCTGTTCACCCGACACCTCTGCAAACGATGAGTCGACCGGCCCGGTCCTCGATCCCGGGCATCGAGGACTGCCACCTAGACTCGATGGGTCCATCCCAGCGATGAAGGACCCCCACCAAACGAGAGCTGAACGATGTACATCGTGATTGCAGGAGCCGGGCGGGTCGGCGGTCGGCTCGCCACCGATCTCGCCGAGGCAGGCAACGACGTAGTCGTGATCGACAATCGACCCAACGCGCTGGATGCCCTGGGCCGCGACTTCAACGGAATCTCCATCGCCGGCGAGGCATACGACGTCGACATCCTCAGGGAAGCCCAGCTGGGTCGAGCCGATGTCTTCTGCGCCATGACCGATGACGACAACACCAACCTGATGGCGGTGGAGGTGGCCAAGGCCGTATACAACGTGCCCCGAGTGGTGGCCCGGCTGCACGACCCCGCTCGGGAAGAGTCCTACAGGGCTCTGGGAATCCCTCACATCTCCACCACGAACCTGATCGCCTCGGTCGCCTACGAGTCCATCGTCTCAGAGGAGTTCTCGGTTCACGTCACTTTCAGCGGGGGCGAGGTCGAGGTAATCGAGTTCAACCTCTCCAAACGGGTTCAGGGGATGACGGTTTCCGACCTGCAAGTGGACGGCGAATTGCGGGTTGCGGCCATCCGCAGAGGCGATCGCACCATCGTCCCGAGCGAATCGGAATCTCTTCAAGCGGGCGATCTGGTGGTGGCCGCCGCCCACCACGGCGTAAGGCGGCAGATCGAGCCTTTCATCGAGAATGGGAGCGTGGCGTGAAGGTCGTCATCGTGGGAGGGGGCAAGGTCGGAGGCCACCTGACCCGAGTCCTGACCCGGGACCGCATCCCCGTGGTAGTGATCGAAGCCAACCCGGATCATGCCCGGGCGTTGGCGGAGGAGTCCAGAGCCCTGGTCCTGGAGGGAGACGGCACCGATGTCCGTATTCAGGCGGAAGCGGACGTAGAACACGCCAACTACCTGGTAGCCGTCACCGGCAACGACCAGGTCAACCTGGTGGCCTGCCAGCTGGCACGAACTGCCTTCGGATGCCAAAGAGTCCTGGCCCGGGTGAACGACCCCCGCAATGATCGCACCTTCGAGGCGCTCGGAGTGCCGTGGGTTTCGGTCACCGACCTGCTGGTCCAGGTCCTCGGACAGCACCTCGACGTTTCCGACCTGACCAGAGTCGCCACACTCGGGAAGGGTGAAGCGGGGCTGATCGAGATCGAGGTCCCGGCCGGGCGCACTCCGGCGGAAATAGCGACCTTGGCACTCCCCGATTCCACGGTCCTGGCGGCTATTCGACGCGAGGAAACCATCATCATTCCCGACGGCTCGGCCCAAATTGGGCCGGGTGACCGGATCATGGTGGTCACCTTCGCCAGCAACGAAGAAGAGGTTCGGCGGGTCATTCGAGGGGAGGCCGAAGCGTGAGCTATTTGCCCGGCCCCGGCCAGAACTCGCCCAGGGCTGACCTGCTGGGAGGGATCATCCACCTACTGGCCGAGATGGGTGCTCTGGCGGCGCTCATTGCCATATTGGCCTTGACCACCTGGTTCCTACTTCTGGTGTACTGATGCTGCTTCGGCCGCACCGCCAGGACGCCGAGCTCATCGCCTATTACCTGGGGCGGATCTCCTGGGTCGTGGCCGGCACCGGCCTGATTCCGGCGGTGGTGGCGTTGATCGAGCGGGAGTGGCGACCCCTCGGTTGGTTCCTCACCATGAGCGGTGTGGCGGCCCTTCTCGGCGCCCTGACCGACCGCTTCCGTCCCGAGCCCGGGCGCGCACTCCGCTGGGGCGATGGGATGGTCATCGTTGCCCTCACCTGGCTCTTGGTCCCCGTCCTGGGCGCCATCCCCCTCGCTCTCAGTGGTCACTTCGGCAACCTGGTTCACCCGGTCTTCGAATCGATGAGCGGATTCACCGCCACAGGGCTGTCGGTGATGTCGGACGTCGACCACATGCCCGCCTCTCTCACTGTGTGGAGACAGACCACACAGTTCCTGGGCGGACAGGGCATCGTCCTGGCCGCACTCACCGTCTTTGCCGGTGGCGGGATCCTGGCCCTCTATCACGGTGAGGCCAGGGACGAGCGCATCTTCCCCTCGGTCCGCTCTACAGCTCGATTCATCTGGCTGGTCTCGATCTGGCATGGCGTGCTCGGGATCACGGCCCTGTGGCTGATCGGGGTCTTCCAGCTCGGATATGAGCCCGGACGGGCCCTCCTCCACGGCTACTCCGTGTTCAGCGCCGCCTTCGATACCGGAGGGTTCTCTCCCATGTCCACGTCGGTGGGCTATTACCGGTCGATCCCGTACGAGATCGTGACCATGTGGCTGATGCTGGCCGGAACCCTCTCCTTTGGGGTCCACTACGCATTGTGGCGGGGCCCACGGAACATTCTCAAGAACCTGGAAACAAAGACGATGGCCGCATCGGTCCTCATCACCAGCACCTTGGCAGTGATGGGGCTGATCCTGTCGGGCACATATCACGACGTCGGCTCCCTGGTCCGGCGCGGGCTGTTCCACGTGCTCTCGGCTCACACCTCGACCGGATTCTCGACCGTTCCGGGTCCCGACCTGGCCAAATGGGGCGGGCTCGCCTTCGCCGCCGTCACCACCGCCATGGCGCTGGGCGGGATGGCCTCGTCCACTTCGGGGGGAGTGAAGGCTCTCCGCGTAGGCCTCACCCTGAAAACGCTCCGGAATATGATCCGTGAGACCCTCCTCCCCGAGCACTCAGTCGTGAGGCGCAGCTACTTCCAGAACGGCAATCGGCACCTCACGCCCACGTTGTCTCAGTCCGTCATGGCGGTGACGCTGCTGTTCGTAGCCCTGTACCTGTTCGGGGCCCTGGTGGGGATCTTCTACGGCTATCCGCTTCAGGACGCCCTGTTCGAATCGGTGTCGGCGGCAGGGACCGTTGGTCTCTCCGTCGGGATCAGCGGAGCCGGCATGCCGACCGGCCTGGAGATCACCTACATCCTCCTCATGTGGGCCGGCCGGTTGGAGTTCATCGCCATTTTCTCGCTGTTCGGCTTCTTCTTCTCAGCGGTGGCGGGCGAGTGAAACGGGCCGCGAGTCTCGCCGTCATCGCCTTCGTGGCAGTCCTGGCACTGGGCGGGCTCCCCGCCTGGGCCCAGCAGACGACTCCCACCACCGCGCTCGGTGTCCCACAGCTCGGCGTGAGCGACCTCCTCTCCGATCTGGACTCCTGGGACGGCCGCCACATATCGATCAGCGGCGAATTGGTTGGGGACTACTCCTATAGATCGGACGGCGTCTGGGTGCAGATCAACGACGACCCCTACGTACGCTCCCCGATCGGGGCGGGCGGGAAGCCGGTCGGAGCCAATATCGGAATCGGGGCCCGCGTTCCTCGAGACCTGTTCGACCATGGTGTGGTGGGACCACCCGGCCGAGAGGGCCGGTTTGGTCCCGTGGTCCAGGCAGTGGGTGTCTTCCATCACAACGACCCCGCCCTGAGCGGCGAGACCTATCTACAAGTCGAGGAGATCACGACCCTCGAACCGGCCGAGAGTTACCCCGAGCCCGGCGCGGATGTGTGGACCCTGGTCGGCGTGGTTCTGATCGGGGCTGCGGCCATCGTGGCCATCCGAACCCGTCGCAGGAGGCATGCTGAGCTGGCATAGTGCCCTGCCTCATGGCCCGGCGAGGCACCGGCTCAGACGAACACCGCCAGGTCGTCGCGGTGGATGGCCTCGCCGCCCCCTCTATGGCCGGCCGCCGCCCGAAGCTGGTGAGCGGAAACTCGCACCAAGCCCCGTCCGATCAATCGGCTCGACTGTCCCCGAACGTCGACGGTGTCGCCCACCCGGAACTCGCCGTCCACACCGACCACACCGACCGGAAGAAGGGAAGTGCCCGAGTGGACTAGAGCATCCTCGGCTCCCGCGTCCACGGTGACAGATCCCAGCACGGGTTGACAGAAGGCGATCCACAGCTTGCGAGCGGCTAGAGGCGCGGGTCTTGGCTCGACCCACGTACCCACCTCCGCCCCACGGGCGATCTCTGCCAGCGAGGCCCCTGCCTCGGCAACGACGGTGGGAATGCCCGACCAGGCCGCCATGCGCGCCGCCGCCACCTTCGATGCTGCACCGCCCGATCCCAGGGGGCCCGACCCTGCCAGATCGTCGAGCCTGGCATCGGTGTGATCGACCGCGTCCAAGAACGACGCCTCCCCGTGGCGGGGGTCGGAATCGAAAAGCCCCGCCGTGTCGGTCAGCAGAATCATCAGCGATGCGCCCACAACGTGGGAGACGATGGCGGCGAGACGGTCGTTGTCCCCCAGACGCAACTCGTCGACGACGACGGTGTCGTTCTCGTTGACCACCGGAACTATTCCCTCGGTCAACATTCGATCCAGAGCCTGCCGGGCATGCAGATACTGCTCACGATTCGCCAGAACATCGCGGGTGAGCAGGATCTGGCCCGCCAGCAGGCCCTGTTCGTCCAATGCGCGGGTGTACAGGTGCATGAGCCGTCCCTGGCCGACCGCGGCGGCCACCTGCAGGCTGGGGATGTCAGACGGCCGCACGGTCAGGCCCAAGGCCGACAGACCCGAGGCCACCGCCCCGGAGGTGACCAGGGTGGTGGGATGGCCCGCTCGCCAGACCTCGGCGACGGCGTGGGCGGTCTGCTCCACGGCGTGCTGGTCCAACACGCCTTCGGCTCCTACCAAACTGGATGAGCCGACCTTGGCCACCAACCGTCCTCGAACCGGCCGTCTCATTCCTCTTCCTCCCCCGCCGCGCTCTTCCTTCGATCTTCCCACGGAAGAACGTACTCGAAGCTCAGATCTCCGATCCTCACCTCGTCGCCTTCCGCCGCCCCGGCTCGGGCCAGGGCACGATCCACGCCCAGCCGTGCCAGGCGCGCGGCCGCCATGTCGGCTGCCTCCGGATTGGTGAGATCGGAGAAGGCCACCGCACGCCGCGCCGCCAACCCTTCCACCCTCCACCCTTCTCCCTCTTTCTCGATCCGAAAAGGCGGCTCCACGGGACGGTGGAGGACGTAGCCGCGACGATCCGGCGCCTGGCGCTGGGCGAGGTCGACGAGATCGGCCACCGCTCGAACGAACTCCGGGACACCCGAACGGGTGATAGCGGAGACGAGGATCGACCCGGGGATGGATTCAGATGCCGCACCCGCCTCCGGCAGGTCGGCCTTGCCCACGACGACCATTCGTGGCCTTTCGGCCAGCTCGACCGAGTAGCCACGCAATTCGTCGACGAGAATCTCGAGCTGACGCCCTGGTTCCTCCATCTGCAATGGGGAGGGATCCACCAGGACCACTATGGCCCGCGCTCGTTCGACATGCCTGAGGAACTCGTGACCGAGGCCCCGGCCCTCGGCCGCTCCTTCGATGAGGCCGGGAATGTCGGCCAGCACGAACTCCCGGCCATCCGCCTCAACGACGCCGAGGTTGGGCTCGAGAGTGGTGAAGGGATAGTCGCCGATCTTGGGCTTTGCCGCCGAGACGACCGATATCAGAGTGGACTTACCCGCATTCGGAAATCCGATCAAAGCCGCATCGGCCAGCAGCTTGAGCTCGAAGATGAAGCTCGCCTCCCGCCCGTATTCGCCTTGCTCTGCCACCGAGGGCGCCCGGTTGGAGGGTGAGACGAAGGCGGCATTGCCCCGCCCACCGCGACCGCCCTCGATCAGGGTGACCGACTGGCCTTCGGCCACCAGATCGGCCACCAGGCGACCGTCGTCGTCGTAGATGCAGGTCCCGGGCGGGACCGCCAGCACCAGATCACTTCCGGAGCGGCCGTGCTGGACGTCACCCTGTCCGTGAGTGCCGTTCCCGGCGTGGTGATGAGGGTTGCGCTGATATCGCAGCAGCGTGCTTACACCCGGGTCTACGGAGGCGATGACATCGCCCCCGTTTCCCCCGTTGCCGCCGTTGGGCCGACCCTTGGGCAGGCCCCGGCGCCTCACGAATGACGCCACTCCGGCGCCCCCGTTGCCACCCCTCAGGTGGACGCGAACCCGGTCGACGAACATTGGGTGGGCCCAACCCTCGGAGGGGCCGGACTACTCGACGATAACGTCTACGAGGCGGCGGCGGTTGCGCTGACCGTAGCGGACCAGGCCGGCAGAGAGGGCGTAGAGCGTGTCGTCACTCCCCCGGCCCACGTTCTTGCCGGGATGGATGCGCGTGCCGCGCTGACGGACGATGATGGCCCCCGCGTTGACGGGCTGGCCGTCGAATACCTTGGGCCCGAGGCGCTGTGCTGCCGAATCGCGACCCGTTCTTACTGGAGCCGCCTGCTTTGGTCTTGGACATCGTTTCACTCCTCCTCTGAGGAGGCGGCCTCCTTGTCGGCTGCCTTCTTGGTGCGGGACGTCTTGCTTCCACCGGATTCGGCCGAAGCCTTCTTGTTTGAAGAGCTCTTGGACGACGAGGCCTTGGAGGACGCGGCCTTGGATGCCTTCGGCGCGGGCTCGGCCGTCTCGGCTGCGGCTTCGTCGGCGGTCGCCTCGTCCGCCGTCTTGGCGGCCGAGCTCTTGCGGGTCGTCTTCTTCTTCTTCAGGTCGATGCCGGTGATCTCCAGCTGGGTGTAGGTCTGGCGATGACCCATCTGGCGCCGGTAGCCGGTCTTGTTCTTGTACTTGAAGATGTCGATCTTGTCGCCCTTGACCTCACCGAGGATCCGGGCGGTGACGCTGGCATTGGCGAGAGCGTCTGGTGTCGCCACCGTGGTGCCGTCGTCGTCCACGACCAGAATAGGCCGGAACTCGACCTGGTCGGTGGCGCCTTTGATGCGCTCGACCTCGATCACGTCACCGGAGCGCACCTTGGCCTGCTTGCCGCCCGCGCGAATGATGGCGTACATGAAAAAAGTCCTCGTGGAAGGGGGAAATCGGGTCTTAGATTAACAGGCGGCCCCGGCCAGCGACAAAGTGCCCGCCCGCCTCGTGTATCAATCGGCGTCGATCGAAGTCACGATCGGGATGCCGTTACGGACCGCCTCCTCGTGGAGCAGCACTCCGCGTCCCTCACAATGGGGACAGGGCTCCGAGAAGTGCTCCAGCAGGCCCGCCGAAACGTTCTTGCGTGTCATCTCCACCAGCCCCAGATGTGAGACGTCGAAGACCTGAGTACGCGTCTTGTCCTTGGCCAGGGTTTCACGGAGCCTGCGAAGAACGGCCTGTTGGTTCTTCTCCTTCTCCATGTCGATGAAGTCGATGACGATGATCCCGCCTATGTCGCGGAGACGAAGCTGACGCCCGATCTCCTCTGCCGCCTCCAGATTGTTCTGGAGAACGGTCTCCTCCAGGGAAGAAGTCCCGACGAACTTGCCCGTGTTGACGTCGATGACCGTGAGGGCTTCGGTCCGATCGATGACCAGGTGCCCCCCAGAAGGCAGATAGACACGTCGCTCCAGGGCCTTGCGGAGCTGATCGTCGACGTGATACCTCTCGAACAGCCCCAGGTCAGAGTCCTCGTAGAGCTGCACCTTGGAGACCAGGTCCGGAGCAGTGGACCCCAGGTACTCGACGACACCGTCGTAGGCCTGGCGATCCTCGATGAGCAGGCGGCGAAAGTCCGGGGTGAAATGCTCCCGGATAACCCTGATCAACAGGTCCGGCTCCTGATACACGAGTCGGGGTGCCCCGCCACCCGAGGCCTTCTCGCTGATCTCCTCCCACGTGCTCACCAAGCGGGAGATGTCTGCTGCGATGTCCTCGGCATTGGCATGGAGCGCGGCGGTGCGAACTATGACTCCGAAACCCTCCGGCTTCACCCGGGCAATGATCTCACGAAGCCTGTTGCGCTCGTCCTCGGGCAGCCGGCGGCTGATCCCATGGGCGTCCGAGTCCGGGACCAGGACCAGATATCTGCCCGGCAAGGAGGGCTGGCCGGTCAGTCGGGCGCCCTTGGCTCCCATCGGGTCCTTGACTACCTGTACGAGAACGTCGTCACCCTCCGACAGGCTCTCCTCGATGCGAGGCGGTCCGTTGCGATACTTCTTTCGGTCGTAGGAGACGTCGGCCGCGTATAGAACACCGTTCTTGGCAGCTCCGAAGTCCAGGAACGAGGCCTCCATGCCGGGCAGGACGTTGCGGGTCTTGCCCAGGTAGATGTTGCCCACCATCGAACGACGATCGGGGCGGGCCACGTAATGCTCGACCAGGACCGGGCCTTCGAGGATGACGATCTGGGTCTGGTCCCCGTTCGAGCGCACCAGCATCTGGCGCCGACCAACGTCGGTGGGGATGATGATCTCTTGTTCGAGAGGGGGACGACCATTCGACTTCGGCTTGTTCCGGTCGTGATTGCCCGACGATCGCTGCTTCGAGGTCCGCTTTCGCTCGGTCTTCTGCTCGGACCGCTTGCGCGAGGTCTTCTGGCGACCCCCGGAGCCGGGCTCCTCTACCCTGCGAACCTCGACCTTCTGGCCACCGATCCGGAAGGTCTTGCGCTCTTCGAGGGTGTCCCCATCCGAGGTTGCCTTTTTGAGCACCGTGGGCGTGCGTCGACGGAACAATGACATGTGTAACCACTCCTGGGTAAATGACGTGTAGAGCGGGCGCCGGACCTGGCGTACGGGCCGCTCGATGCTGGTGTGTCGCTATTTGGGCGACGGGCCACCGTGTGGAGTCGGATGGACGGTGACAATCCTTCGGGCACTGAAGACCCGAAGTGATGATGAGAGCCGGTCCCGGCATGCGGGAGCCGGCGAGTGAATGATCGTGCCAAAAGCAGGGCTGTCACCGTCAACTCCGAGAGAGAACCGCACAAGTGCGGCGATAGTTGAACACTAGCAGTGTCGGCCGCCGATTCGATCATCTCGGGCGCCCCGAACCGACGCGCCCCGGCCAATGTCACCTCATGAGTCGATGCGGAACGTCTCCTGATGGCCCTCGTCAGGGCTGTAGCACTGGCGACACCGAGCCTCGTAGGCACCTTCCGCCCCTAGAACTACCAGATCGTCCGACGGGAGGGTCCGCTGGGTGTACAGGGCGGGGCCACCACACCGGTGACAAACGGCCAGGGCCTTGGTGACGTACTCTGCGCGGCCACACAGGGTGGGGATGGGCTCGAAGGGCCGCCGGCGGTAGTCCAGATCGAGCCCGGCCACGATCACCTGTTTGCCGGCGTCGGCCAACCGTTCGACCACGTCGACCAGCTCATCGTTGAAGAACTGTCCCTCGTCGATCCCGATAACCCTGGTCCGGTCTTCCACCGCCAGGAGCAAGTCGTTGGCGGTGTCGACCGGTTGCGCCCCCACCGACAGCGATGAGTGAGATACGACTTCGCTCTGCGAGTACCGGTCATCCAGGGCGGGTTTGAACACCTGCACCGGGATCCGGGCGATCACCGATCTCGTCACGCGCCGGATCAACTCTTCGCTCTTGCCCGAGAACATCGGACCACAGATGACTTCGACCCAGCCCCGTTCGCCACGCCGCCACAACACCGACCGCAGCGTAGCCGGGCGGAACCACGTGGATCAGACCACGTAGTCCTCACCCGGGACCGGAGAGCGGCGAAGCCAGACGGAGTTGGCGATCCCAAGGGCGAAGCTCATGGCCAGGAACGAGGATCCGCCCAGACTGAGGAAGGGCAGGGGGAGCCCGGTGACGGGAGTGATACCCATGGTCATGCCCACGTTGATGAAGACGTGGAACATGAACATGGCCCCAATGCCGACCACTATCAACGCCCCGAATTTGTCGCGAGCGTTGGTTGCGATGATCAGCAGGCGCCAGATCAACACCATGAAAGCGGCCAGGACCAACAGCCCGCCCACGAAGCCGAGCTGTTCGGCCACAGCCGTGAAGATGAAGTCGGTCTCCTGCTCGGGCACGTACTGGAAGTTTGTCTGAGTGCCCTGGAAGAGGCCCCGGCCCAGGAGCTGTCCCGACCCGATGGCCAGCTTGGATCGCAGCAGGTTGTACCCGATCCCCTGAGGATCGACCGTCGGGTCTACCAGGACGCGGATCCGGTCCAGCTGGTAGTTGGCGATCCAACCCCGCTGGAGGGCGAAGGCGACCGCCAACAGCCCCCCACCGGTGAGCGTGGTCAGCTGACGCCAGGAGCTCCCGGCGGCGAACAGCATCGCCATCATGACGAAGACGAACACGAGCATCGTCCCCAGGTCGGGCTGCATGAAGATCAAGGCCGCCGGCACTGCCACCACCACCAACACCAACCCCAACTTGCCCCAGCTGAGCCCAGGCGTGTCGTCGTCGCGCGTGTGAGGAGCCAGGATCGAGGCCAGGGCCAGAACCACTATGACCTTGGCGAACTCGGCCGGCTGGAAGTCAAAGAACGGGAAGGCGATCCAGCGGTGGGCGCCATTGGTCTCTGGGAAGAAGAACACCCCTACCAGGGCGAGGAGGATCAGCCCATACAGATACGGGATGAGGTGGCGGTACTCGCGGTAGTCGATGAACGAAGTGAGGAGGAACACCACGAATCCCGCCGCTACCGAGATCATCTGCCGCTCCATCGAAGACACACCCGTCGACTTGGTAGCCGAGTAGATCATCAGAAGGCCAAACAAGGACAACACCACCATTGTCCCGAACAGGATCCAGTCGGGGCGGTTGCGGCGCCGGTCGGTAACGGCCTCCGGTGCTGTGCCCGCGATCGTGGCCATCAGTCCGCGTCCTCGCCGTGAACGATCGGGCTGGGCGGGTTGCCCATCAGGTATTGGAGGATGTGCCGCGCCACCGGAGCCGCCACCCCACCACCTGACCCGCCCTCGTCGATCAGCACCACAACGATGTACTTGGGGTTCGAGAGCGGCGCCACGCCGACGAACCAGGCGTGGTTGTCACGGTTGGGAGAGGTCTGACCCGTCCCGGTCTTGCCGCCTACCTCGTCGAGCCCGGGGCCGAAGTCGGCGAAGGCCCGATGGGCGGTTCCCTGACTGACCACGCGGCCCAGGTCGGTCACAAGCGACTGACGCACTGCCGGGTCGATGTCAACTTGGCGAACGACCGTGGGATCGTGGCGGTAGACGACCTTGCCCCCCTGATCCCGAACCTCGGCTACCACGGCCGGCTGGAGGACATCTCCGCCGTTGACCAGAGCGGCGTAGGAAACGGCGACCTGGAGCGGGGTGGCAGTGAGGAACCCCTGACCGATGGCGAGGTCCATCAGGTCACCACCCAGGAAAGGTCCTCCGGGGAGGTCGAGCCGGCTCTGATCCAGGCGGGGCGGCTCGTCAGGGTGCGCGAGTTGGTAGTCCTTCAGTTGCTGGAACAACTCTGGGGTCGGAACGGTGCCGGCGGCCTCGCCGGTCAGGTCGATACCAGTCTTCTGGCCGTATCCAAGGCTCGACGCCAGCTCCTGGATCACGTTGACGTCCATATTCTTGCGGTTCTGCCACACACCGAGGGCGACCGACCAGAAATAGATGTTGCAGGACTGCTCGAGAGCACCATGGATATTGAGCCAGCCCTTGTCCCCCGTGTACCAGTCGTGCTTGACCTGAGGAGACCCGTCGGCGAGGTTGGGGAGCTGGAGCGTGCCGTCACAGTGGACCTTCCGGTCGGCGGCGTCGATGCCTTCCTGATTCTCCGGGAAGGGCAGCTGATACTGCTGTGCGGCGGTGTAGGTGATCGCCTTGAAGGTCGAGGCGGGCGGGTAAAGGCCGCTGATGGCCAGATTGTTGAACGCTTGCTCCTTGCGAAGCTCGTCGAATGTCGCCTGATCCAGGCCCGACACGAATTGCTGGGGGTCGAAGCTGGGATGGGAGGCCAGAGCGAGGACCTCCCCGGTCTGCGCATCGAAGACCACGGCCGCCGCCCTCTTGGCGTCGGAGAACACCTCCTTGCCGGCCGCCCGGTCGGCCGCCTTGACCTCATTGGCCAGCTCGATGCCGTCCGCCAGCGCCCGGCTGACCACCTCCTGGAGCTCTAGGTTGAGCGTCAGGTACACGGTGTCCCCGCTCTGGGGAGCCACGTCCGGACGACTCTCCACGATCTGGCCCCTCGCAACCCGGTACTCGGAGGTGCCCGGGATTCCCCGCAGATAATCGTCGTAGACCTTCTCGACACCCAGCTGGCCGATGCGGACATTGGGGTCCAGATTCGGATTCGTGTCCATGTCTGCTGCCGTGGGGAGCCCGAGATGGCCCACCACATGAGCCAGGTCGGGCCCGGCCAGGTAGACCCGCTCGGGAACCTTGATGATGTCCACCCCGGGGAAGTCCTCGAGCCGAGTGGCCAGTTCGTAGGCCGTTTGGGTCGAGACCGTCCCGATCGTGAACCGACCATTGGTTCCCGCCGCCTCATACTGAGCTTCGATATCAGTCGCCGGGATACCCATCACCGCGGAAAGGCGCTGCACCAGGTCGGCCCTCTGAGCCGGCTTGATGAAAGTCCGGTCGACCTCGACCGCAGGCACATACCGGCTGGTCACGACCAGCTCGCCGCTCCGGTCGTAGATGTCGCCCCGGGGGGCCTCGGAGGTCTTCGTCTGCCACGCCAGGTCCTGAACCTGACTGGCGATCGATGCGCCTTCGGCCACCTGGACGAACCATAACCGCAAGCCGAGCACCGAGAACAGAGCCACGAACACGAAGCCCAGAACCGCTACGCGCAGGCTGAACTTCACAGCAGCCCTCTCCGTTTTCCGTCTATCAGTCGAATCACCATGGGTGCCACGAGAAAGCTGAGTGCCATGTTGGTCAGCGGGACGAAGATCACTCTCCGCCCCAGGCCGGTCGTGATCAGACCTCCCTGTCCGAAGAGAGTACCGACCACCAGAAACAACACCACCCCGAGCAGGGTCAGCAGCCCCGTCCAGACTGCCACCGCCAGCGGCCCGGCATCGGCCCGCTGCGCGGTACGGACGGCAATGAAGGCCAGGACTGTGAAGACCGCCGCTCGGAGACCCATCACCGTCGAACTGAGCAGATCGACGATCAGACCGCCCCCGAAACCGAGCACGAGCACTGCCTCCCGTCGCATGCTGGTCAGGGCGAAGGTGATCGCCAGCAACATCATCAGGTCCGGGGTCACGAAGCGGAACCTGCTTATCAGCGTGGTCTGGATGATGAGGGCCACGAGGAGGAGGCCCAGGGCGACAAGGATTGGACGAGCCTTCATCCACCGCCCCCGGCGGCGGTGGTGTCGGTCCCCAAGGGCGTGGTGGTGTCGGTGGTCTCGGGAATAGTCGTGGTCGTGGTGGTGGCGCGAGTCGGATCGGGCGGCCAGGCAAGGACCACAACCACCCGTAGACTCTCAACATCAACGAAGGGTCTCACCGTCGTGGTGAGCTGACTGGCCTCGGGGGACGCCGACTGCAGCACCTCCCCGACGGCCAGGCCGGAAGGGAACGTGTTGGCAGCGGTCACGACCTGATCACCCTCGGCCACCGGATCGCGGGCATCGAATATCTCGAGGGTCATGTCTGATGATCCGGGCTTGGACTTGAGCAGCCCGGTTTCAGACCCGACCAGTACCGACACCTGGTTGCGGCTGGCCGTTATGGGGATGACGATGGCGGTGTTCGGGGAGGCAGTCTCCACCGTCCCCACCACGAATCCGTTCACATCGATCACAGGCTGACCGTCGATGACACCGTCGCTGACACCCTTGTCGATCTGGAAAGCCAGGTCGAATTGGTCGGCGCGCCCGATCACGTTGGCCGGTATCTGGGCTACCTGCGTGTCCTGAAGATTCAAATCGTAGAGCCGCTCCAGCACCTTCAGCCGAGCTAGATCGTCATCGGCCTCCGCCAGCTTGGCCTGGGCCTGGGCAAGCTCGGCCCGCAGGGCATCGTTGGTCTCGCGCAAGGAAGTGATATCGCCCAGACCATTCAGGAAGTCGGTAACCGGATCGACCACCACCGTGGCCGCACGCTGCAAAGGGGCCATGATCGTCTGGGCGCCGCCTCGAATCACCGCCGCCACGCCCTCGCCCTGAGCCCGCACGTCGAAGGTCATGAACAGAACCGCCAGGACGAGGAGGGTTATGAAGGTGGGCAGCGCTCTGTCTCGCCGTTCCCTAGAAGTCATGTGGGGCCGGACCCAACGGCGACTCTAAGCGCCTGTCCGATGGTTCCGTTGCTTGGATCGGGGGCCGAGAGCTCCGGTCGTAAGGCGGGCCGAGAACGCAGCGGGCGGAGTTGCATGGTCGTCAAGATGGGTGACATGCATTGTTCAACGGGCTCCTAGGGCCGCGACGACGAGACCAGGACACCCTGCAGTGTGTCGAATTCCTCCAGGCACTTGCCCGACCCGAGCACAACGGACTGCAACGGCTTGGTGGCCGTGACAATGGGCATTCCAGTCTCCGAAGCCAGGCGGTGGTCGAGACCCACCAACAGAGCACCCCCGCCCGTGACAACGATTCCCCGCTCGACGATGTCGGCGGCCAGCTCGGGCGGCGTCTTGTCGAGGGTGAACTTGACTGCATCCACAATGGCCTGCGATGGCTCGTCGATGGCTTCTCGGATCTCCGGGCTGCTCAGGGTCACCGTCTTCGGCAGCCCAGTGACGAGATCTCGACCCCGCACCTCAGCCGACGGCTCGTCCGCATATGGCCAGGCAGACCCAATCGCCATCTTGATCTGTTCCGCCGTCCGCTCACCGATGAGGACGTTGTGCTCCTTCTTGACCCAGTCGATGATGGCCTCGTCGAGCTCGTCTCCTCCCACCCGTATGGATCGGGACACCACGATTCCTCCCAGCGAGATGACCGCCACCTCGGTGGTGCCACCACCGACGTCGACCACCATCGATCCCGAAGGCTCTCCGATGGGCAGGCCCGACCCGATGGCGGCTGCCATCGGCTCCTCGATCGTGTACCGCGCGGCGCGCCCCAGCGTGGTAAGCGGCCTCTTCAACGGCTCGCCGCTCGACGGGTGTGATCCCGGAAGGAACACATACGACGATCCGGGGCCGCGCCCATCGCCGGCGGTGCACCTTCTGGATGAAGTAGCGGAGCATCTTCTCGGTGATGTCGAAGTCGGCAATGACGCCATCGCGAAGGGGCCGGATAGCGGTGATGTTGGCCGGCGTTCGCCCGATCATCCGTTTGGCCTCCATCCCCACCGCCAGGGCGCGGTTGTTTTGGGAGTTGATGGCCACCACCGACGGCTCGTTGAGCACGATGCCCTGCCCGCGCACAAACACCAGCGTGTTGGCGGTGCCGAGATCGATGGCCATATCCTGGCCGGCGAAGGAAAAGAGGGTGTCGGCCATAGACCTTCTCTGGAGACGTTGTCTGGCGGAGCCCTGATTGTAGGCGGCCCACCCAGCTTGCCGCCATTCGATCTTCCATGTCAATCAAAGGCGCGGGCGGAGAAGAATCGACAGGGTGGCGGGTGGGGACGGGCGGAGAGGAATCGACAGGGTGGCGGGTGGGGACGGGCGGAGAGGAATCGACAGGGTGGCGGTGGGGACGGGCGGGAAGGAATCCACTCAGGGGAAGAAGATCCCCAACTCCCGTTCGGCGCTGGTGGGCGAATCCGATCCGTGCACCAGGTTCTGAGTCACCTGAAGGCCGAAGTCGCCCCGGATGGTGCCGGGACCGGCATCGGCCGGATTGGTGGCACCCATGATGGCCCGGGCGGCCGCCACGGCTCCCTCTCCCGACCACTCCATTGCCACCACCGGGCCCGATGTGATGAAAGCCAGTAGATCGGGGAAGAAGGGCTTGTCGACGTGCTCGGCGTAGTGGCGGCGAGCGAGATCCTCGTCGATGACCAGGCAGCGGATCTTCTGCAGCGATAGCCCTTTACGCTCGAAGCGCCCGATTATCTCGCCGACCAACGCCCGTCGGTAGCCGTCTGGCTTCACCATGATGAATGTGTTCTCGGTTGCCATGGGTTGCAGCGTAACCGGGGCGCGTCAATCGGCTGGAGCCAGGGCAGAGCGCACCTGGCCGATCATGTACAGCGATCCCGACACTAGGACGGCTCCATCTGGTCCGGCCAGGTCCCTGGCCCTCTGCACGGCCGACACCGGATCCCCCACCGCCTCGACAGGTAAGTCCGTCACCATCTCGATACGATGAGCGAGGTCCGCCGCAGGGACGGCCCTGTCCGAGTGTATTTGGGTGGCGACGACGGCATCGAGGCGTTCGCAGACATGGTCGATCATCGTCTCGACGTCCTTGTCTCCCATAACACCCAGCACCAGCACCCATCGGGTGTTCGGGAACTCCTCACCTAGAGCCGCCTCCAACACCTCGAAGCCGTCCGCATTGTGGGCGCCGTCGATGAGCACCAACGGTTGGGACGCCACAGGCTCCATCCTGCCCGGAGCGGCGAACCCCAGACCGGCCTCTATCACCGCGGACCCATCCAGCGCCCGTCCCAGAGATGCCTCCACCGCCGCCACCGACACGGCAGCGTTGATGGTTTGGTACCGGCCGTGGACGCCGATGGCGACATCGGGATAGGGGGATTCCGCGCCCTCCACCTCCATCTGCCACCCGCCCACCACACGATGGGCGTCTACGGAGAAATCGCGTCCGAACGCTCGATGCTCGATACCGAGGTCCCGTGCGACGCCTTCGGCCAGATCAAATACTGAAGGTGGCAAAGGACCGGTGACCAGAATCGAGTTGGGCTTGACGATGGCCAGCTTCTCGACGGCGATGGCCTCGACGGTCGAGCCCAGGTACTCCATGTGGTCCAGTCCCACACCCGTTACCACGGCCACATCGGAGTCGACTACGTTCGTCGCGTCCAGGCGCCCTCCCAGGCCGACCTCGACCACGGCCGCCTCCACGGCGTGCTCGGCGAAGAAAGCGAAAGCCATGGCTGTGGTCAATTCGAAGTAGGTGAATTGTGCCTCGCCGCGGCTCTCCAGGATTTCGGCGAAGGCGGCCACGTCCGCCACCGCCTGGGTCAGCTCATCTTCGGTAGCGATGCGACCGTTGATTCCGAGCCGCTCCTCTATCACCTCCAGGTGGGGTGAGGTGTAGGTGCCGGTGTTGAGGCCGTGAGCGGTGAGCAGGAGGGCGGACAGCCGGGTGGTCGAGGTCTTCCCGTTCGTGCCCGCCACGTGGATGACGGGATAACCGGTATGGGGAGATCCCATCGTCTCCACCAAAAGACGGATCCTCTCCAGGCCTGGCTTGACGCCCGCCCCGGCGTGGGCATCCAGATAGGAGATGGCTTGGGAGTGGTTCATGATCCGACCGCGAGAGAACCCCGAAGGTTAATCCGGGGTTCTCGGGGCCAGGCTCGGAACGCTCAGGAGCGGTTGAGGTGCCTGCCTTCCTCGCCATGGCGAGTCAGGTACACCAGACCCGATCCCAGGGCCAGCGCCAGGAGCGACACGACGGCCAGCTGGTCGGAACCGAAGCCGGTGAACGGCAAGGTATCCGTGGTGTTTCCGACGGTGGTCGACGGAGCAACGGACTGCGTCGTTGACGTTGTCGAGGCTTGTGCCTGGAGCGTGGTGCTGGTGGATATGGTGGTCGGCGCCACCGTCGTAGTCGTCGTACTCGACGTGCTCGTGGTAGTCGGCGCCGTAGTCGTCGTACTCGACGTGCTCGTGGTAGTCGGCGCCGTAGTCGTCGTACTCGACGTGCTCGTAGTAGTCGGCGCCGTAGTCGTCGTACTCGACGTGCTCGTAGTAGTCGGCGCCGTAGTCGTCGTACTCGACGTGCTCGTGGTAGTCGGCGCCGTAGTCGACGTGCTCGTGGTAGTCGGCTGCGTGGTCGTGGTCGTGGTCGAGGTCGAGGTGGTCGTATCGGCGTCCAAGCAGCCGCTGATCGTGAGCACCGAACCGTTGTCTATCCAGTGAATACCGTCCGAACAGGGCAGGAGACTGGATCCATTGCCGGTCCAGGTCAGTCGTTCCGTGAACGCTGAGGTGGGATTCGTGTCCGGTGTCTCGTAATGCACCGTGTCACCGGGTGTGACCTTCGTCGGGGAATACACGTGCCCATCCACTGTCAACTGATGAGTGGCAGCGAAAGCGGGGGCCGAGCTCAGTGCAATAGCTCCGGCCAGCATTCCCACTGTGACCAGCCCGGCAATTCGCCTCGTAGCGAGATTCTTCATGGTGCCTCCCATAAGCCCCAGATTGTGTTTCTGTCCAGACCCTGGCTCCGCGGCTCCCGAAGGCGCCCACCTTCAGATGATGACCCGGCGGCAGGTTCGACTACAGGATGCCACACGGCGAGCGGGTTGCAAGAGCCCACAGCGAATTGTGGGCCTACGAACCTAGAAGACCATGACGAAGGGGCGTCTGGTGGCCTACCAGACGCCCCTTCTAGGGAGGACCCGACTTGTGTTCAGGAGCCAGTCGACTCCTGACTCTTCCGGCTCACCAACACCAGGCTGATGCCCGCACCAAGGGCCAGCATGGCCACCAGTGCGACGCCAACCGTGTCGGCGCCGGTGAACGGCAGCGTGTCCGGTGTGGTCGACGTAGGGGACACCACCGGCTTGGTCGTGGTGGTCGCCAGGGTCGTAGTGGTCGCCAGAGTCGTAGTCGTGGTCGGCGCCAGAGTCGTAGTCGTGGTCGGCGCCACCGTCGTAGTCGTGGTCGGCGCCACCGTCGTAGTCGTGGTCGGCGCCACCGTCGTAGTCGTGGTCGGCGCCACCGTCGTAGTCGTGGTCGGCGCCACCGTCGTAGTCGTGGTCGGCGCCACCGTCGTAGTCGTGGTCGGCGCCACCGTCGTAGTCGTGGTCGGCGCCACCGTCGTAGTCGTGGTCGGCGCCACCGTCGTAGTCGTGGTGGAAGGTTGCTGACAGGCCGTTGTCTGTCCGGACTGGGTAAAGCTCCATCCGCTCGATCCGGTCGGATCGTCCCAGGCGTGCACCTCTACGGACCAGCTGTGGTTGGCTGTCGGGTCGAGGTTGAACGTCTGCGAGAAGTTGGCACCGAAGTCGCTCTGGTCGACCAGAACGGTGCTGTCAACCGTCACCTTGACTGAGTTGTTGTTGCTGCTGTTGTAGGCAGTGAGCTGCACAGACAGCTGGTAGCAGTCGACGTTGATGTTGGGTGTATGCGCAAACGCCGGCAACCCCAATAACGGAATAATCGCGACGACTAGCAACACCACGGTTGTCGCAGCAGCCCGCTTCTTTCCCAAAGTCTTCATTTCGGTGCCTCCCATCGGCCCCTGTCGGTTTATTGCCGAGCAACCTGCCGGTTCTTGCCAGACCCCGCCCGGTGGTACCCGAAGAGCCGGCTTTCGCCCGCCGGTCTCCCCATAGCATGCCAGATGTGACGAGGATTACTAGGTATCTCGTGCTGGGTCCGTCGGCCCAGATCTGAGCAGGTTGGCTCAGGCGCTGCGTTCTGACGGTGTGTCGATCTCCGCCACGGGTACCAGGGTGGGCAGCACCCGCTCTTCCACGACCTGACGGTCGATCAGAACCCGACCCACGTCGGACCGAGACGGCAGGTCGTACATGGTGGCCAGCAGCACTTCCTCGAGGATGGCCCTCAGACCCCTAGCCCCCGTACCGCGATGTATGGCCTGATCGGCGATGGAGTCGAGCGAATCCGGAGTGAAAACCAAATCCACCCCGTCCATGTCGAACATGCGAGCGTATTGACGGGTCAAGGCGTTCTTGGGCTCGGTAAGGATCCGCACCAGGGCATCCTGGTCCAGGTCTTCTACCGTCGCCACCACGGGCAGCCGTCCGATGAACTCGGGGATCAGACCGAATTTGATCAGGTCTTCCGGCATCACCTGAGACAGAAGCTCGATGGGCCGTTGCTCGTTACGAGAGCGGATCTCGGCTCCGAAGCCGACCCCGCGCTTGCCCACACGATTCGCTATCACGTCCTCCAAACCAGCAAACGCTCCGGCGCAGATGAACATGACATTCGAGGTGTCGAGCTGAATGAACTCCTGATGGGGGTGTTTGCGGCCGCCCTGGGGAGGCACCGAAGCGACCGTTCCCTCCAGAATCTTGAGCAGGGCCTGCTGGACCCCCTCGCCGGACACGTCCCGTGTGATCGACGGGTTCTCGGCCTTTCGGCTGATCTTGTCAATCTCGTCTATGTAGATGATCCCCTGCTCAGCACGCTTCACGTCGTAGTCGGCGGCCTGGAGGAGTTTGAGGAGGATGTTCTCGACGTCCTCGCCCACGTAGCCGGCCTCGGTCAAAGTCGTGGCGTCGGCAATCGCAAACGGGACGTTGAGCTGGCGAGCCAGAGTCTGGGCCAGAAGGGTCTTGCCACACCCGGTCGGCCCGATGAGAAGGATGTTCGATTTCTGCAGCTCAACATCGCTGCTCTTGGCGTCCGTGCTGCGGATTCGCTTGTAGTGGTTGTAGACGGCCACGGCCAGCTTCTTCTTGGCCAGCTCCTGGCCGATCACATAGTCGTCCAGATAGGAATGAATCTCGGCGGGCTTGGGAAGCTCGGTGAACGAGAACTCCTCCTCGCTCGAGAACTCCTCCTCGATGATTTCGTTGCAGAGATCGATGCACTCGTCACAGATGTAGACGCCGGGCCCGGCGATGAGCCTCTTGACCTGTTTCTGTGACTTGCCGCAGAAGCTGCATTTGAGCAGCTCGCCGCCCTCACCGAGTCGGGGCATATACCTCTCCTGTTACTCGGAGGCTACCGCAGCCAGCTCCTGGCGCGTGAGAATTCCATCCACGACACCGTACTCCTTTGCCTGGTCGGCCAGCATCCAATAATCCCGTTCGGTGTCCTGGCTGATCTTTTCCAGGTCCTGACCGGTGTGCTGAGCCAGGATCTCGTTGAGCTGCTCGCGCATCTGAACGATGAGCTTGGCCTGGATCTCTATGTCGCTCGCCTGTCCCTGGGCACCGCCGTGAGGCTGATGCAGCATCACGCGAGCATGAGGCAGGGCAAAGCGCTTGCCCGGAGCGCCTCCGGCAAGCAGGACGGCCGCAGCCGAGGCGGCCATCCCCATGCACACCGTGTTCACGTCGGGGCGGATGTACTGCATCGTGTCGTAGATGGCGAACAGGGAGGTAATGGAACCGCCCGGGGAGTTGATGTAGAGGAACAGGTCCTTGTCCGGATCGTCCGACTCAAGATGAAGTAGCTGGGCCATGATCAGATTGGCCACCGTGTCGTCGATCGGCGTCCCCAGGAAGATGATTCGGTCCTTGAGCAGACGGCTATAGATGTCGAAATAGCGCTCGCCGCGACTCGTCTGCTCGAAGACGGTGGGCACCACATAGTTCTCTGCGTCATAGTTCTCTGGATACATCACAAACTCTCCTGATCGTCTTGGTCGTCGGTGGCAACCGGCCGGGCCCCTTCGGGCTCGACTCCCGCGACCTCACCTTCCACCGGCTCTGCTTCCACGATCTCGCCTTCCACGATCTCGCCTTCCACGACCTCGCCTTCCACGACCTCGCCCACCTCCGATTCGGCCAGCACCGAGTCGAGGTCGATCTCGTTACCTTCCGGATCGACGGCCGTGGCGTGGTCAAGGATCACTTCGAGGGCCTTGTCGCGGAGCATATCATCGCGGAGCGACAACTCTTGAGGGGTTCCCCGGACGGCCTTCAAGAAGGCATCGGGGCTCTCGGTCCGTCGAGCGATGTCTCCCAGCATTGCCTCCACTTCGTCTTCCTCGAGTTCGAGCCTGGCATCTTCGGTCACTGCCTCGAGCAAGATCCTGGTTCGCAGACTCCTCTCAGCCTGAGCGGAGAGGTCGGCCAGGAACTGCTCCTGGGAGATCCCCGTGGCTTCGAAGTAGTCATCTACCGATACATCCCGGTCTTCCAGCCGGTGCAGGAAGCTGTGCAGCAACTCGTCTCGCTCTGCCCGCACCAAAGCCTGCGGAAGCTCGACTTCTACCTGGTCGAGGAGCGTCTCCAAAGCCCTGTCCCGGAACGCCCGCGCCACCTGCGACGTCTTCATGTCTTCTAGCCTCCGGCGCAACTGGGAGCGCAGTTCGGTCACGGTCTCGAACTCGGTGTTTTCGTCCACCCAGTCGTCATCGAGGTCGGGCAGTATCAATTCCTTCACTTCATTCACGGTGAGTTTGAAACGAGCTTCATGACCACCGCGGTCGAAGCCTTCGGGCAACGGGGCGTCCAGGTCGATCACGTCCCCGGCCGAGCCCCCGACCAGAGCCTCGTCGACGCCTTCCACCAGGCCGCCTGATCCCACCCGGTAGAGGAGCTCGGTAGCAGCCGCCTCCGGCACTTCCTCCCCATCAACAGTGGCTTCGATGTCGACAGAGACGAAGTCACCGTCGCCGGCGGGGCGTTCCACTTCTTCGACCTGTCCGAACTGCTCTCGCATGCGATCGAGCTGCTCGTCCAGCTCCTCATCAGTCACTTCGGGTGAATCGACCTCGATCTTGCGATCCCGGTAGCTGGGAACGGACTCGAGCTTGGGCCACAGCGTGACCTTGACCTCCACCGACACACCCCCATCGATGTCCTTGATGTTCTCCAGTTCGGGATTGACCACCGGCGTCAGCTCCTCGGCAGAAAGTACCTCGGAGAGTTTGGGGGGGATGGCCTCGTCGATCGCCTCCGACCGGAGCCGGGCGGTTCCTACCGCGGCTTCGACCACCGGGCGGGGAGCCTTTCCAGGCCGGAAGCCCTTCAGCTTCAGATCCTTGCCGAGACGCCGGGCGGCAGCGGACTTGGCGGCGTCGATCTCGGCATCGGTCAACTCGAAGCCCACCACCCGTTCGAAGGGCCCGGCCTCGCGAACACTCACTGTCATGACTCTCCTGGTCTCTTTGGCGGATCAAAGGCCGCCGCCCCCAGCGGAGCGGCGGCCGAATGGGGTGACCGAGGGGACTTGAACCCCCGACCTCCAGGGCCACAACCTGGCGCTCTAACCAGACTGAGCTACGGCCACCATGGAAAGCTAAGTGTAAGAGACCCCGACCTCCAGGGCCACACAGCACCCAAACAGCCGGCGCACCAACCAGACTGAGCTACGGCCACCATGGAAAGCTAAGTGTAAGAGACCCCGACCTCCAGGGCCACACAGCACCCAAACAGCCGGCGCACCAACCAGACTGAGCTACGGCCACCATGGAAAGCTAAGTGTAAGAGACCCCGACCTCCAGGGCCACACAGCACCCAAACAGCCGGCGCACCAACCAGACCGAGCTACGGCCACCATGGAAAGCTAAGTGTAAGAGACCCCGACCTCCAGGGCCACACAGCACCCAAACAGCCGGCGCACCAACCAGACCGAGCTACGGCCACCACGGTGTCCCCTGTGCCCTCGGCCCTAGCCGACTGTAAAGGGGGCGCGCATCCCCATGCGATAGTGGCCCTTCAGGTTGCAGATCAACGCGTAGCTGCCCGCGTCCAAGTTGACGGTCAGCGTCTTGGTCTCTCCGGGCTGGACGCTTTCGATCTCGTCAATATGAGTCACACCTGGGCCGTCCTCGATCACCTTGTCCGCCGAGTCGTCGAAGGGGAGGTCCTCGATCGCCAGATCGGTCTTGAACACAACGAACTCGTGCTCCTTGTTGCCACTGTTGGTCACCTCGAAGGTGACCTCGCCGGCCGCGACGGTGTCCGGATTTGGTGTCAGCAGCATCGTATTGGCATCAACGTCGGCGAGAGTGACGGTGACGGTCTGGGAGCCGCCAGAGGCGACCGTTGTGACTGGTTGTTGTGCTGTTGTGGCTGGTTCGTCTGCCTCGGTCGTGGTCGTTGATGAGCCGCTCGAACAGGCGACGGCAATCAGTGCGAGCGTTGCAGCGAGTGCTATGAGCTTCTTAGTCATTGTTTCTCCTATAGCCAGTGGCCGCGCCAACCATAATCAGCACGGTCGATACCTTCCCATGCCTACGGGTCCCGATTGAGTGACGAAAGGGCCAATTGGCCCAGTGAGGGGGCCAAACGGCCTTCTGCCGACCTCGCCACAATCGGTCGGCTTGACGACTGGGGAATGGGGTTCGCAGGAGCTGTGACGGTGACCAGCCATCTGGCGGACGCTGGGTCGCCACCCCCCCCTCACGGCGAGCTTGCCACCCAAGAAAGCCACCAGCTTCAGCCGCTGTCGTTTCAGCCCCCCGAGGTGCCCTGACCCTCCGGATTCCTCCAGTTGGGCCTGTCCGGTGCGTTGGGGCGGAGCGATATCAAGAAGGTGCCTATAGCGTTGATCTGTTCAGATGTGAGAGGGCCGTCGTAGTCGAGACTCCACGCCACCATCTCCGACCCGGGGATCCCGTGCGAGATGATCGACTCCACCTGGTCTTGGGTGACGCCGTCGAGAAACTGTTTGGAATTGAGCGCCGGCGCGTCCACACCTTCTCCGTGCTTTCCGTGACAGGACGAACAGTTGTCCGCGAAGAGACCCTGACCGTCGGCGGCGAGTGCGGCCAGTTGTTGCTGGCGCGCCTGAGCTCGAGCACCTGGCTCGTACACCCGATAAAGAGGGAAGACCAGGACGAACATCGCCATGAGGGCCACTCCCGACCACATCCATCGACGCGTCGAAGCTTCGAGCTCGGGGTCTGCGTGCTCCGCCATCAGCCGTCCCCGACACAGCGTGGGCCGGTGGGAGGCTCATCGATCGACTCAGCACCGTGCGGGGGACCCGTGACGACGGTGCTGGTATCGACCACCAGCACACCGTCTTGGACCGACACGGCAAAACGATCCATTCCACGCGGCGCCGGGCCTTCCCGGTACTCCCCTATCCGATTGAAAACCGAACCGTGGCAGGGACATTCGAACTCACTCGATGAGTCACACCACGGCACTCGGCAACCGAGATGAGGGCACTTCCACGACAGGGCCACGACCTCATCTCCGCTACGTGTGAGATACCCGTGCGCCGACTTGATCTCGAGGACCGTCTTCTCCGGAATCGCGCTCGGCGGCACCGTCCGAATCGGTCCCGCTCCCGCAGCCGATGGCGGAGGGCGCAGTACGTCCCAGCTCGTCCAGCCCCCGGCCACCGCCATGAGCGAAGCTCCCACTTTCCAGAAACGGGAGAGAAGGGTCCGGCGAGTCACTTCTTCGCTCATAGTTCTCCATACCAGACGTGCCACGGCCAGACCCAGCTCCAGTCGGGTCCTCTGAATGCGAATCCGATGAGAGTGAGCACGATCCACGCCACCAGGAAGATGGTGAAGGTGGCGATGGCCACCCTGCGGTAGCGGGGTCGGCGAGCCGGATTGCGATCAATGTAGGGAAGTGCCATGGAGCCAACGATGATGGCCAGCGGCACGAGCACCCCCGCCGCCGTGGGGTGAAAGTGGCTAAGGAGCTCCTGGAGGCCGGCGAAGTACCACGGCGCCTTTTCCGGGTTCGGCGTCAGGTTCGGATTGGCGATCGCCCGCAGTGGGGCGTCGAACGCCAGGCCCAACAGCAGCACCAGGAACAGCACGCCCAACGCGGCCACAGCATGCCGGACGAGCAGGTGGGGCCAGACCATCACTGGCTTTTGCTCATCTGGGACCTTACGTTCACCGGCGGCGGGCTCGCCCGGCACGACGCCCAACAGCCGCTTGGCGCCGATCACCACCGGTTCGCCATTGGAGGGTGACTGCCCCACGGCTTCCTCAGTGGACTCTATTGCAGCCACATCTAGCATGGAGTCCTTGCGCCAACGCCACAGGTGGACGGCGAGCAACACGAGGACCGTGGCCGGCAAGAGCGCCACATGCAGGACGTAGAAGCGGAGCAGGGTCGACGCTCCCACCTGGGATCCGCCCAGAAGCATGTTCGACACCGATTTGCCGATCACCGGTACGTATCCCGCCATCGAGGTGCCCACCGTCACTGCCCAGTAGGCCAGCTGATCCCAGGGCAACAGGTACCCGGTGAAAGAGAGCAGCAACGTCAGGACCAGCAGGACGACGCCGATCACCCAGTTGAACTCGCGGGGCGGCTTGTATGCTCCGCGGTAGAAGGTTCTCCCCATGTGAGCCGCCACGGCGAGAACCATCAGGTGGGCCGACCATCTGTGGACGTTCCTGATGTACTGACCGAACGCCACCTGGGTTTGGAGAGTCTGAATGTTGCCGTATGCCGAGGCAGGCGACGGCACATAGAAGAACATGAGGTAGATGCCGGACACCACCAGTGAAGCGAACAGGGTCACCGAGGCGACGCCCAAGAACCAGGAGTAGCGGAAACCCACCTCCTCGCGGCGCATCTTCACGGGGTAGATATGCAGGAAGAAGTTCGACCAATGCCCGGCAGCCCGGTCTCGCGTGGTCACGCGATCGGGGTTTCGAATGATCGACCTGCCGACCGCGGAGTCTCTGAACCGGTAGCTCATGCCGGCACACCGACTCCTGACCACATACCCATCGACAAGGCGTCCGTGGGACACCGCTCGACACACAATGCACACCGTATGCACGATGTCTCGTCGAGCAGCAGGGCGGTTCCCGGCCCGCCTGAAGGCACCACCTCCGCCGCGGGGACGATGGACAAGACATCCACGGGACACACGTCTACGCACAACCCACACAGGACGCATCGATCCACGTCCAGGAGAATGTTGGCGAAGCACCGAAGACACCTCGCCGCCTCACATCGTGCCTGTTCCTCACTGAACCCGGTCTCTACCTCGCGCAGTCCAATCCGCCTACCCGTCGGCAATGTGGGCACCGAAAGGCGATCCTGACGGTCGTAGCGATCGAAAGTTCGATGAAACTGGTCCAGCACCACCATCTGACCCTGAGGTCGGCTCTCTTCAGCTTGACCCGACAGGGCCTGATGGATGGAGGCTGCCGCCCGACGACCGTCGGCGATGGCATCAATCAGGTTGCGCGGTCCGGCGGCGGCATCGCCGCCCGCCCATACCCCGGCCACCGAGGTGGCCAGATGGTCATCGGTGGCAATGGTGTGGCGCGGCGAGATCTCGGGACCATTGGCGCCGAGAGCCTCGAGATCGATCTGTTGCCCGATGGCGAGGATGACGGTGTCGCATTCGACGATGCGGCGATCGTCGGGGTCGAATTCGGGGGAGAACCTCCCCTCGTCGTCGAACACCGACGTGACACCGATCGTCTCCAGCCCGACGGCTCGGCCATCCTCGGTGGTTATTCGAGACGGCCCCCTGCGATGAAGGAAATCTATGCCCTCCATCGAGGCTTCCTCCACCTCGAACACATCCGCCGGCATCTCCGCACGGGACTCTAAGGAGACCACCGTCACCTCTTGAGCCCCAGCGCGCACTGCGGTGCGCGCTGCGTCGACCGCCTGCGTCATCACACCCCGCACCTCCTCCTCATACCCTTCGGAACGACCCTGCCCGTCGACGTAGGCCGGGATTCTCAACGCGGTCCTGGCGGCGTCCATGGCTACGTTCCCACCGCCGATCACCACCACTCGGCGTCCAACGTCGACGTGAAATCCCTGATTGATGTTGATCAGGAACTCGAGCGCCCGTAGAACACCGTCCGCCTGGTGACCGTCGATGTCGAGGTCCCGACCCCGAGTAGCACCCAGCGCCAGGAACACGGCGTCATGACGGGACCGCAAGTCGTCCAACCGGACATCGACTCCCAGCCTGGTTCCGAGCTGAATCTCCACGCCCATATCTACGATCTGGGCGATCTCCGCATTCAACAACCGCCTATCCAGCCGGTACTCCGGAATCCCCAGGACCATCATCCCACCCAGAACCTCGGCTGCCTCGTAGACCGTCACCCGGTAACCGAGCCGCCGAAGGTCGTGGGCGGCACTGAGCCCCGCAGGCCCTCCCCCAACTATTCCGACGCTGGCGGAGAGTTCCACCTCGGGAGTACTGACGTGCTCACTCCACTCCGAAGCCGGCCCTGCTTCGACTCCGTATTGCTCAGTCACGAATCGTTTCAACGCCCGGATGGCGATCGGTTCATCTATCTCCCCCCGTCTGCAAGCGTCCTCGCAAGGGGCCGCACAGACTCGGCCGCAGACTGAGGCAAAAGGATTTGGGAGCCGCGCGGTCAGATAGGCGTGTTCGTCCAAGCCGTCTGCGATGGCCGCTACGTAGGCTCCGGCATTGGTGTGGACCGGACAGGCCGCCAGGCAAGGGATATTCGAGTCGTAGAACTGAAGAGGCTCCATCAGATCCAGCCCTTCGCCTGCGACCAACGCAGAGCCCACAAGCCCCCGAGCAGGAAAAGGAGCCACAGGCCGGTGCCGATGATGTCATGGACTGCCGCCGGGACACCGGTCACGGTGTTGAAGACCCAGGAGGGCAGCCAGACGGTGGCCAGAACGAAGTAGACAAAGATGGCAACAGCCTTGGCCATCACAGCCACTAGCCGACCACCATGAGTCATGAAATCGATATTAAGCATCGAGGTCCACCCCGACGAAACGAGCAAGCGAACCTCGTGGCGGAGGATGGGTACGTTCTTCTTTCCGCCGAGAACTTGAGCACGCCCCAACCCACCTGGCTACGGCGTTATCAGCCACTGCCCCGGTCGACACCTCCAACAAACTTCTGATACCGATCTCCAACAGGTAGCGCCCGCTGTCAGATTCCGCCTCTATGGCGAGGCCTACGCACCCCCGGAGGGACTCGAACCCCCAACCGGCGGATTAGAAGTCCACTGCTCTATCCAATTGAGCTACGGGGGCAGGGTGCGAGCGGGTGACGGGAATCGAACCCGCATAGCCAGCTTGGAAGGCTGGAGCTCTGCCATTGAGCTACACCCGCATTTTCGCCTTATTTTCCCTGGTCAGAGCGTTGTGATCATAGTCTCACTAGGACTCAGAGAGTCTCAAATATCTCTGGCATAACTCTGGCAAGGGATAGATAACCAGCTAGGCTGTCAAACAGGCATGCGTCCAGGACCCAAGCCCCGCAACGTGGAGTACATCATAGGGCCAATCAGGGTCGTCGCCGCAGGCGATCGGCGCTTCCGGGTGCTGTGGTCAGAGGGAGGCAAACAGCGAGAGCGCACCGCCACCGCACTGCAACGCGCCAAGGAGGTTCGCCCGGGCCGAAGAAGCCCGACTAGCGGCTGTCCCCGGCGGGCTGTCGACCCCCGACACCCTGGTGGCTGCCCTCGTCTCTGTCGCCACCGACCCCGCCAAACATCAGTGGACCCTCGCGCGGGACTGAGGAGGTGGAACGCCTCGCCCGGATCCATCTCATCCCGGCCTTGGGAACTGTCACAGCCAAGAACTTCACCAAGGCCGACGCCATCTCGATTCTCGAGTCGATGGCGGCCAGGGGATACAGTTCGTCGATCATCGAGCATTCCCGCCGCATCCTGGCCATGGCCATGAACGAAGGCGTCGAACGGGGCCTATGGGCGCCCCGGCGCCACCCTTTGAGCGGGGTCAAGGTTCCCGAGAGCCGGCAACGTGTCGGGCCGACCAGACCTGGGTCTGGTCCCCACCGACAAGCAGGTGAATGCACTTATCGAGCACATGACTTCCGACCAGCCCCTGTACGGAGCCATGGCCCACGTCGCCGCGTACACAGGGGTCCGCTGGGGCGAACTACTCGCCTTGCGGCGCGCCTCGCCGTCGACATCGCCCGGCAACGTCTCACCGTCGACCTCAACTGTGTCGAGAACGGCCGCAACTTCTACTTCGCCTCACCCGGGAAGACCAACAATCCCCGACCGACTCGCACCGTTGTCCTCAATCTGTCCACGGTCTCCCTGCTGAGGGCTTGGATGCGTGACTACAGCCCACGTCCTACCGCTCCCAACGTCACCGGCCAGATGTATCCGACTTCCCGTTCCAGAACCTCTCCAACGGCAACCCCCTACGCCGCTCTGCGTGGACCAAGGTCTTCTGGCGCTCCGCCGACAAGGTCGAAGGATGGCCACCCAAGGCCACATGGCATTACCTCCGCCACTACTGCGCCACCTGGTGGCTCCGCCAAGGCATCGAAATTCGACGTGTCTCAAAATGCTGGGCCACTCGAAGATCTCAACCACAACTGGTACGTCAACACCGACGAGGAGTCTCTTACCCTGGGTGGCCTTGTCTGAGGTAGGTATGTCGTGAGACCGAATGGTCTATACTTGAAGCGACACGGTTGGCATGGAGCCACCTGAAGGAGGAAGTTGAGGAGAAACCCTGATGCCACAAGGACTCTGGCATTGGTGGCAGGAATTTGCCGACAACGTGGAACCTGATCCAGCTGAAATTGCTTTTGTCTGAGGTCGTCGTGAGGCGAATGAGGACTGGACTTAACCTCACGAGGTCTCGTTGACATCTGAACGCATGAAGATGGCCACCCAGCCAGCCGATGGCCGCCTCAAGATCGGAGCGCTCGGCCGAAGAGAGAGAATGAGAGCGCACGACGATCCTCGCCACACTCGGCGGCTCAACGCCGCGGAGCGCGAAGTTTTTAGTTGAGAGAACGCTGCTGCTATGTTTCCTCTTATACATTTTTCCCATGGCGGGACACAATCCTCGCGAAGCTTTGTGTCGCGCCGATTTCAGCGAAAAGACTCACGGAGCTGACGCTCGTCATTGTAGACCGGTGTCGCTTGAGTTTTTCTTCTCGACTTTTGTGTCGATAGGGGAATGTGTCGCCGAACACAATCCGTATGAACACACGAGAGTTCTTCAGCGAGTTGCTCGATGACTCGGATGATCGCATCAGTGACGTCGCGGTTGTGTGTGTGCTTGCCTTCTTGATCGATCGGAGTTGGTTGGTGCACTGGTCACGGCCAGATTCTATCTGGGAGGATCTCGCTGATCTGGGAAGGCCGGGTTTTTATTGACTGAGATCGCAGCCCACGGAATCCCTCACCGTCGGACGAACTCGTGGATGTCCCGAGCTGTGGTCCTTCACGAACAGCGACGGGAGGGACCTCCGAATGTGGGTGCGTTGGCGGTCAGGGTCATCTCGCCGTAGAGAGTCGTGATGAAGAACGCATCATTGGAGGTCACATGATCAGCGTTTCCGCCCACGGCAGGCGGCCTTCATCCCGCTCAGCGATTTGGGCAACTCCGAGTCGTTGTTGTTATCTGAACAGCTGATCAGCGATTGGCTCTTCCAGCTCCTCTCACCGGTGGACGCAACTGGTTGGTGTTGGTTTTTTATTTCCATGGTTGCCCCAAGCAGCAACTCAGCGATGACAGATCCTGCCGGCGGTATACCTACGATCGGCGAGACCTCACGAAACCGGCGAAGGATGGCACTCGGCGAGGTTTAGTGAGCGTCGGAGCGCATGAGATTCCGATGGACTGGGCCATACCTCCAGGATGATGCGGCGAGGAGACGTGACCGCCCGTCGATCTCGTCCATCCCATGTGTCGTGCCCCACGATCGATTGGCGAGCTTTAGGAGCGAGTGCCTTTGAGGAGTTCACGTTTTCCTCCCACGCCCATTGGACTCTGTCGAGTCCAGCTTCGCTGTGACCAACGTAAGGTCCCAAGCTGATGCTTGCGCCGTGCCCGTTGATTTTCTCGTTTCATAGTATTGTCACCCTGGGCATTGGCAATGTTGTTGCCAGCTCTGCGGCAGAACATGTTCGACGTGCAGAACGTGCCGATGGTGACTGCTCGGAGAGACCACGTCGCAGGCGCCTTTTCTACCGTCTTCCAAGATCATGGTGAGCCTGCGCCCGGCTTGAGAGTGGTGTAGACAGGGGCTGTCGTCAGTTCTCGTGAACGCGCTCGTCGACTCGCCATTCTGTGCGTCCCCCTGCGCCTCCGAAGCGAGGAACAACAGCATCAGAGGAAACAGACGAGTCGCTCTTGATGCGGCCTACGAGAGTCGGAGCCACCTTGTTGTAATCCTCGGTGGTGCCCCGGATGATTGCCCGGCGCACCAGCCACGATTCGATTGCCCCAATGTGTGCCGATGGTCATCAGGGCGTCGAGCTCGTCGTCGGGGAGCTTGCGGAGAGAAGCAGGAACACGAATGGGACGAAAGTCGTCACATCGAGCGTTGGATCTCGGTCGAGAAAGGCTCCGTCCTCTCGAGTCCTTCTTGGAAAGCATCAAGGAGTCGTAGATGTCGGCGTAACGGAGACATCGGATCAGCTTTCACCTTACCG
>CAVYYV010000004.1:0-870704 GCA_963772815.1 uncultured Acidimicrobiia bacterium
GGGCCTGACGATCAAAGAGATCGCTGACGAGTTGGGGTATCACCCAGCGACGGTGTCGAAGTGGCTGGCGGCGGGCGCGCCGGCGGCGGCCCGGGTGAAGAGCGACGAGTCGAGGGTGATGGACGCCTATTGGCGGGGCCGGGTGGATGTGATCTTGGGTAAGAAGCCGAGGTTGTTGTCGACGTCGATTTTCGATCGGCTGTTAGCGGAGGGGTTCGAGGGGTCGTATCCGACGGTGGTCCGTTATGTGAGGGAGGTGCGGGGTCCTCGGTTCAAGGGTGCCGCGGCGGCATCGGTTCCGATCGAGACCGGTCCGGCCGAGGAGGCGCAGCTGGACTGGTCGGACTGCACGGAGTGGGCGATCCGCTGGGGGTGGGACCGCGAGTTGTTCTGCCTGGGTTGTGTGCTGTGCTGGTCGCGGTGGCGGACCGTATGGTTCGCTACGTCGATTGACCGCCAGCACACTTTCGAGGGGATGGTCCGGTTCTTCGAAGCGGCCGGTGGGGTCCCTCGGGCGGTGCGGATCGACCGGATGGGCGCGTTGGGCAGATCTGGGGGGAAACGGTTCAGCTTGCATGCTCCGACGGTCGAGTTCGCCACCCACCATCAGATCGAAATCGTCGCCTGTCAGGCGGGTGATGCCGCCCGCAAGGGGAAGGTGGAGCGGCCTTTCCGTCATTACAAGGAGACCTTCCTCGAGGAGATCGAACTGGATGGCCCACCCGCCGACCTCGACGAGCTCAACCACCGGGCCGGGGTGTGGCTGGACCGTCGGGTTCACCAGGTCGCTCACCGCACCACCAGAGTGCCGCCCGCCGAGCGATTCGAAACCGAACAGCGGATGCTGCGGCCGCTGCCGGTATCGCGCTTCGAGACGGCCTATGTCGACGTGCGCAGGGTGCACCGCAACGTGCCTTTGATCGAATACGGCGCGGTTCGTTATTCGGTGCCACCGGACCTGTTGGGCCAAGCCGTGGAAGTGCGCCGCCAGGTCGACTCGGCGATGTTCGTTGTGAGATGGGCAGGCACCGTCGTCGCCACCCACCAAGTCGCACCCAAGGGCACCGTCGAAGTGTGGGACCCCGACCATCGCCGCCAGGCCGAAAGGGCAGCGCTGGTGCGCCGCCGCCGTCACCTGATCGTCGTCCCACCAGCAGTCGAACCACTCGACGAGGCTGCGCCGCTGGCCCTAGAGGGCGACTACGGGGTGGAGCCACCCGACCTGGACCGTTACCGCCTCGACGGCACAGGCGAAGGCGAGGACCACCGATGAGTGTCTACGAGCAGCTCAAAGACGACCTCGGATACCTCCAGATGGACGCTGCAGCTGAACGGTTCGCCCTGTTAGCCGAGAACGCCGCATCCGAGGGATGGTCCCACGTCGAATACCTCGCCCGGGTAGTCGGCGAACAGGCCGGCGCCACCCGGGATCGGCGTCTCGCCGCCCGGCTCCGCTACGCCCGGTTCCCCTACCGGCGCACCGTCGAAGATTTCGACTTCGAGTTCCAACCCACCGTCGACCCCAAACTCGTCGCCGATCTCGCCACTCTGCGGTTCATCGAAGAGAACCGACCGGTCCTGTTCTTGGGCCAGCCCGGCTGCGGGAAGACACACTTGGCGGTTGCGTTGGCTACCAAAGCGGTCGAAGCCGGCTACCGCGGCTATTTCAGTTCCGCCGACGACATGTGCCGCCAGCTGGTCGCCGCCATGGTCGACGGGAGCTTCAGGACCAAACTCCGCACCTACACCGCCCCCACCGTCTTGGTCATCGACGACGTCGGCCTACTACCGATCGAATCCACCCAGGCCACCTCGGCGTTCTTCCACGTCGTCGACGAACGCACCCGCAAAGGCCACCCCACCCTCGTCACCAGCAACCGAGGACTACCCGACTGGGGCAAAGTGTTCGGCGATCCCGTCGTCGCCTCCGCCATCCTGGACCGGCTCATCCACCGGGCCATTGTCTTCAACATCAAAGGACCATCCTGGCGGCTCCGAGAGCACCAAGCCCTCGCCACAGCCGCCACCGACCCCGAAAGGAGATAAGCTCACCAGACCGCGAAGAACCCTGATCCCACAACGCGAATCTCATTGATCGCAGAACGCGACATTCGCTGATCCCCCACACGGTCCAGAGTTCTGCCGAAGGCGGTCATCATTACGAAGCTCAGTTCACTGATTCAGACGGAACGGCGAGATGGGTGCACGTTTCGAAGCCCGTCTACAGGAGAACGAAGGAGGGGGACCTGTTAACCGTCTACAGGCATCCAAGGTCGACGGAGTACGTGCATGAGAGCGAACCGCTGTCTTTCTCGAGCGCTTCCACCACCATCCTGTGGGCGCTGGCCGGCATACTGTTCTTCATCGGAGTGGTCGACACAGTCCTCTATCTCATCATCGACCAGTCCCCATGGTGTTTCGTCATTCGACAGTAGGCTCCCGAGAGCCAGCCACTCAGTCTCTCCTGATACCGCCCGGCGGCGTCACTACGTCTAGCGGTGGGTTGCTGCTTTTCGATCGGTCAGGTGGCCGCCAGGTGGCCGCAGCGGGAGGCGCGTGAACGTTCCGGAGGCGGGTTTGATGCCCGTTTGACAGGGCTCCCGCAGTCACCACATTCCGCCCGGAGTAACCCGGCCATTCCGTCCCAGCACGTTCCTTTTGGCTATGGATCACGGGTTCGCGCACCGAGGGTGGGGCTATCAGCCATCGCCTGAGAACGGTGGTCGGTGATTGCTGGGATCCTGCCCGGCGGCGGCCATGTGGCTGCCCGCGTGTGGCCATCAGAACTGCCCGCGCGGCCGCTGGTTCTGCCTTCGTTGATGTCCGTTTCTCGCTGCGTGGTGGATTGCCGCGGTGGGGGCGTCCTCCCGGTTCGACTGGCGGTTGCAGACCAGCCGGCCGACCAGGAGGAGCAGGTGAAGTCTTACGAGGAGATCATGGAGATTCTGGAAGCGTTTGATCTGACGAGGTAGTATCGCGACGCCGCCGAGTTGGCGGGGTGTTCGCATCACACGGTGGGGGTGTCTGTGGCGCGGCGCGACGCCGGGGAGTTGCCGGCGTCGGCTGGAGCGGCCGAGCGGTCGAGGTTGATGGATCCGTTCTTGGCGAAGATCGAAGAATGGGTGGACCGGTCGGACGGCAAGGTCCGTGCCGATGTCGTGTTGAGAAGCTTCAGCCGCTCGGGTTCGAGGGGTCGGAGCGGACGTGCGGCGGGCGGTGGCGGAGTGAAGGCCAATGCGTGCCGGGCGGCGGCGGGTGTATCGGCCGTGGATCGTGGAGCCGGGGATGTGGGCGCAGTGGGACTGGGGTCACGGCCCGGTGGTGGGGGGACGTCAGACGTTCTGTGGTGCGCCTGGTTGGCGTGGTGCCGGTTCCGGGTCGTGATCCCGACGTGGGATAGCACGTTGCCGACGGTGATCGCCTGTCTGGACGGGGCGATGCGCCGCTTTGGGGGGGCGCCGACGTATTGGCTGACCGACAACGAGAAGACGGTGACGGTCGACTCATGTGGCCGGGATCGCGGTGCGGCAACCCGCTGATCGTCGCGGCCGGCGCGCACTACGGGGTGACTGATCGCGACGTGTGTGCCGTTCGATCCCGAGTCGAAGGGCGGGTCAGAAGCGACGGTGCGGGTCGCGAAAGCTGACCTGGTCCCGACCGACGCCAACCTGGGGGACGACTACGAGTCGTGGGCGGAGCTGGTCGAGGCGTGTGAAGAGTTCATAGACAAGGTGAACGGTCGGCCGCATCGGGTGACTCGCCGGGCCCCGGCCGAGATGCTGGCCGAGGAGCAGCAACGGCTGCACCGCCTACCCGAGGTGGCGTTCACGGCGGCTTCGGGGAGACCCGAAGGGTGACGTGGTCATCGACGATCAGTTTCGGCGGGGTTACGTACTCGGTTCCTCACACCCTCGTCGACAGCGAGGTGTGGGTGCGGGTCGACGGCGACGAGGTCATCGCCACCCATGTCGCAGAGCGGGGAGCGACTGAGGTGGCCCGCCATCTGCGCTCTACGCCAGGGAATCCAAGGATCGACGATGCCCATTATCCGCCCCGCCCGGCCGGGCCGCTGAACCGCGAACCCAAGGCCACCAACCAAGCTGAGACCGAGTTCTTGGCGATGGGCGACGGAGCCCGCCTGTGGCTGGTCGAAGCGGGCGCCGCCGGGGCCAGCCGGGTGAAAGTGAAGATGGCCGAAGCGGTCAACCTCGCCGCCCTCCACGGTACCAACCGGGTCGACTGGGCGCTGGGCCACGCTGCTTGCTATGAGCGGTTCGGCGACGGCGACGTGGCATCCATCCTCGCCGCCCACCCGACAGGCGAGCACCGACGGCAGGCGAGGACCACTCGCTCCAAGCCTCCACCAAGGCCTGGGAACAATCGAGAGGGCGGGTGAGAGCCGATGAGCGCCGCTCAGGCACCCGTCGATGAGGTCATCGACCTGCTGCGCCAGCTGCGGCTCCCACACATGCGCCGCCACGCCCCCGACGTGCTCGCCACCGCCAAAGCCCAACGATGGGAACCCGCCGAAGCCCTCCGGGCCCTGCTAGCCGAGGAGATCGCCGGCCGCCAGGCATCATCGATCGGCATCCGCCGCCAGGCCGCCGGGTTCCCCACCGGCAAGACCTTCGAGGGCTGGGACGAGGCAATCTCGTCGATTCCCCCACCCACCCAACGGTCGCTGAGCACCCTCGAGTGGATCGGCAGCCACGAGAACCTGGTGGTGTGCGGACCGTCGGGCACCGGCAAGTCCCACCTACTCGAAGCGTTCGGCCACGCCGCCATCGACACCGGCTCCCACGTGACGTGGTTCACCCTCGAGGCTCTCGGCGCCCTGTTGCGCCGCCACCGCGCCGATGACACCACCGGACGGGCCATCAAAAGGATCATGCGCGCCGATCTCATCTGCATCGACGACATCGGCCTGCTCCCGGTCACCACCGAAACCGCCGAAGCCCTCTACCGCGTCGTCGACGCCGCCTACGAGAAACGCGCGATCGCCCTGTCCTCGAACCTGCACCCCGCCGGGTTCGACGAGCTCATGCCCAAAACCATCGCCAACGCCACCGTCGACCGGCTCCTGCACCACGCCCACATCGTCATGACCACCGGCGACTCCATCCGCCTCACCCAAGCCACCCACGGAAAGGGGGTCACCCACTAACGATGAAAGGCAGAACGTGGCCACCAGGGCAACGTGTGGCCATCACGGGCAGAACCATTGGCCCCCGGGCAGATCGTGGTGGACGGACCAGCCGTCACGCAGGCACCGAGCCCTTCGTCCGACCCTCCAAGGGACTCACACGGGTATACACAGCATTTGGCCGGCTGATCAGCACCAGGGCGATGGAAGTCGGTCAACACGTGCGGACAGCCGAGTATCTGAACCGCGCCTTTTGTCAGCGCACGATGGATGCGTCGCCCTAACGTGCTCCGAGTGCCTTCGGACTCCGCCGACCGGCTCCCCGTCGGAACCGTCACCTTCGTTTTGACCGACATCGAGGGAAGCACGCGCCTCTGGGAAAGGGATGAGCCGGCGATGCGGCACGCCATGGCCCTTCACGACGATGTGCTCGACCAGGCCGCGGAGCGTGCCGGCGGTTGGGTCGTACGGCCCCGCGGTGAGGGTGACTCCCGCTTTCTGGTGTTCGCCGACGCCCTTGGGGCGGTAACGGCCGCCGCGGCCATCGAGCGCGACCTCGAGGCAGCCGTGTGGCCGACAGCAACAGAGATCCGCGTTCGTATCGGCGTGCACACCGGCGTTGCCCAGCTTCGTGGCGGCGATTACTACGGCCCGGCGATCAACCGTTGCGCCCGCTTGCGCTCCATCGGCCACGGAGGTCAAGTCCTCCTTTCACAACCCTCCTACGAACTCGTGCGGGACTCATTGCCGCCTGGCCTGGGAGCGGTCGATCTTGGCGCGCACGTCCTCCGAGACCTGTCCCGGCCCGAGCACGTGCACCAACTCGTGATCGACGGCCTTCGAACTGCGTTCCCTGCCCTGTCTTCGCTGTCGGTGATCCCCAACAACCTCCCCGTACAGACCACCGACCTGATCGGGCGACAGTCCGAGCTCTCCAGCTACGCGACCTGCTGGGGATGCACCGTCTCACCACGATCCTCGCCCCTGGTGGCACCGGCAAGACCAGGCTTGCCATCCAGCTGGCAGCGGATCTCGCCCACACCTTTTCCGACGGGGCGTACTTCGCTCCTCTGGCCCAGATCACCGACTCGGGTGACATTCCCCAGGCCATCGCCGATGCCGTCGGCATACAACTGGCCGGAGACGCCCCTCCCTTCGAGCAGCTACTCAGCTTCTTCCGGAACAAGAAGCAGTTGGTCGTTCTCGACAACTTCGAGCACGTCATCCAGGGAACGGACCTAGTGAGCCGCATCCTCGCCACCGCCCCTGAGGTGCGCCTGGTGGTCACGAGCCGGATCAGGCTCAACACGACCGATGAGGCGGTGTTTGCCCTCGGCGGCCTTGACGGCGAGATCATCGATGGACGCCCCGATCCGGGCAGCGATGCCGCCCAGCTGTTCCTCGAGACGGCCCGGCGGCGCAACCCGGGCTTTGTCTTCACCGATTCCAATATGCCTGCTCTCGCTGACATCCTCGACACGACCGAGGGTCTGCCACTCGCCATCGTCCTGGCCGCTTCGTGGGCCGATGTTCTCGCCATCGATGAGATCGCCAGCGAGTTGCGGCGCTCGGCGGATTTCCTCGAGTCGGAGCTCCTCGACTTGCCGGAACGTCAGCGAAGCGTCCGCGCGGTCTTCGATTCGTCGTGGAACATGCTCGATTCGAGTGAGCAGGGCTTGTTCGCTCGCCTCTCGGTGTTCCGTGGTGGCTTCACGCGGGCCGCCGCAGAGGCGGTGGCGGGCGCCAACCTGCGACAACTCTCGCGGCTGACGGGTCAGTCCCTCCTCGTCGTCGATCAGGCGAGATCGCGCTTCGCCATCCACGAGCTACTGCGGCAATACGGAGAGGAACACCTTCGCGTCTTGGGTGCCGCGGAAGAGACCCACACGTCCTTCGTCGTGTATTTCGACGGGCTCATGAAGGAGATGGCGTCCACCATCGAATCCGGCCGGCGACGGATCGAGGTCCTCCACGAGATGGAGCCAGACATAGAGAACCTGCGGTCGGCCCTCCGCAGTGGAGCGGGCAAAGGCCATCTTCACCGTCACGCCATCATCGCCCTCTGGTTCTACTACGAGTGGAAGAGCAGCCACCTCCCCGCCGTCGAGTTGTTCACCGAAGCTGCCAAGAGGTTCGACGAGGGCGCAACCCCCGAGGACCATTTCCTTGGCGATCTCTCCCGGTCGGCTGTTGCCTGGTTCCTGGGCCTGCTGGGTCGGACCGAGGAGGCACTCGCCGTCGGTGGGCCGGCGCGCGATGCGGTGGCGAAGAGCGGTACCGGACGCGACCTGTGCTTCGCCACCAACGCTCTGAACATCAGCCTCGCTTACACGGACCAGGGTGACCGCCTCGGCGAGGAGTGTCGGCAGGCGATCGCAAGGGCCGATCCATTGGCCGATCGCTGGTGGGTGGCGTTGCTCGAAGTGTGGGCCGGATTCGCACAGCTCCAAGCTGGCCGGTTCGACGAGGTGTACGACTTCTTGGTGTCCGTCAGGCCGGTGTTCGAGGAGCTCGACGATTCCTGGGGACTCATCTGGGTGCACGAAACCTTGGCTATCGTCGCCCGCGCCAGGGGTGATCTCGCCACCGCCAGGGCCGAGTATGACAAGCAGCTGGCGGCGGCACGGTCGATCGGCAACCTGCGATCGGTCCAATATGCACTCAACCAGCTCGGCGGTGTTTCCTTCGAACTAGGCGACACTGCGGGCGCAGTGGCCTACATCGTCGAGGGTCTTCGCCTGAGCGGCGAGCTGGGTCAGATCCAAGAGATCTTGGGTGCTCTCACGGACCTCGCCGGGGTGCATCTCGCGGCCGGAAGCCCGGAGGAGTCGGCCGCTCTACTCGCCGTCGTGCTCGACCACCCCGACCGCGGGGGACGACGCCGCCACGATCAAGCGAGCACGGAGTCGAGGGCGACCGAGCTGCTCGAGAGAGCCGTCGCCGCGGCCGGTGACCAGACGATCGACGCCGCCATGGCCGACGGACGGGCTCTTGGCCTGGCCGGCAGCGTGGCAGGTCTCCTTGACGTCGATCGACGTGACCGCGTCGAGGGCGGAGCACGGGATGACACCGACTCGCCGATGGGCGATCCCGACGGACAGACAGACTCCTGCTGATAAGCCGCTGGTGAGCGACGGGGGTTTGTGCGATCTGGATGAACGCGGCGTCGAGTCCGACCCGAGTTCGTCCCGGCTCGATCAACCGGCCCGGGATCAGTTCTGTTGCGATAAGAGGCGGTTCTGTACCAGGGCCGGCGACGTTCGATAAAAGGCGATGAAGCTTCCTGGATCCAACGAAGCGGCCCATGTGCACAAGACCCGGGGTGATTCAGTGCCGATATTGGGCCGGTGTCAGCGAGCGGACACTTTCCGTCCGGCGGGTAACTGGTGAGCAGCCACTCTGGGTCCGTTCGGTTTCAGTCTGGCGAAGGATCAATCACCGAACACCGCGCTGTCGCAGTTGGCGGCCCAGACAAGACCCTCCGCCACCATTGAGGTCTGAGGAAAGGACCCCATGCTGATTGTGTCGGTCTGTTGTTGCGTGCCGGTACCAACCGCCGGTATTGCGAAGCGTGGGCCTAGTGCTGCTCTAGCTCGCCCTGTCCATCTCGAAGCGAACCTTGCGGAGGATCTCCGATGCCGTGAACCGGCCGATGGGCCCCGTGGAGTAAACGGCGTTGATGACCGTCCCCTCGGGGTTGACGAGGAACCCTGTTGCGTGGAGGAACGTCCTCTCGCCGGTATGCATGTGGGCCCCCGTGGCCGCAGACACTGCGGCTGCATCGACCTCGGCATACATCGGGAAGCCCACACTCAGGTTCTCTTTCAAGCTGCGCACACTGTCGATGGGATCGACCGATCCTGCTGCAACGCGTACACCGAGTTCCTTCAGCGGGCCACCGTGAACGGCAAAGTCAACTAACTGTTGACGGCAGTACGGTCACCAATCGCCGCGATAGAACAGGACCACCGCCCATCTCCCAGCTACCGAGGCGGTGATGTCGACTTCGTTGCCCTCCAAGTCGGTTCCGTACAGCGAAGGGAGCCGGTCACCGGTTACAAGATGTTCGACCATTTCGACAGCGTAGGGCCACACGGTCGCTAGCCCGTCTGGTGTGCACGCACACAGCCGATCGACCAGTACTTCGCCGAGCTGGTCAGCTTGCGGTCGCTGACGACGACTTGGACGTGATACTCACTTCCTGCCAGTGAGACTCAAGACCGCTAGAGCGGCAATATGCGCTAGGCGACTACCTTCAGGGTGAACGGCAGGGCGGGAACAATTGTGCGGGGATGCTGAAGCTCGTTCGACCGGATCAGGCCATTCGATGTGCCGATCCAGCGCACACACGGATTGGACGAAGTTTGACCACCGCACAGAGGGGTCGCATTGCGGATCGGATTGGCGGCGGCTGTAGCTGCAGAGCGCCTGAGAGAGCTATGACTGCCTCGGCAGCTCATGGACGTAGGCTCACGGCCTCATTGCGGGACGGCAGTGATCACGCCGATGTGGTCCTCGGCGGTGTACCAGACACGGTCATCATGGCCTACAGCGATTCCACTTGGTGGCTTGCTCTGGGACCCGGGGTAGTGGAGCGGAGGGTCCAGGTCGATCAGATCACGAGGGTATAGGAGCGTCCAACCGAACTCCATACGACCGATCTGGTTCGTGCCTCGCAGCGTGTACCAAACGGCCGAGTCGTCGGGTGGGCCGATGGTGATATCCCACGGTTCGCTTCCGGGCGGGAGGATCACTTGATGGTCTATGGTGCGGCTATTCAAGTTGAGCCTACCCAAGTAGTGGCCTGTGCTTGCTGTGAACCACACATGTCCGTCTGGAGCCGCCGCCAGGCTCACCGGGTTTCCTGGAGCGTCCCACTCGCCGATTACGTCTCCGCTCAAGGTGAGGCATCCGATCTTCTCACGCGTCTTGTCCGCGAAATAGAGGTTCCCGTCAGCGCCCTGCACGATGTCGGTCAGTTCGCTCTCGGTCGGGTCGCTTGTGGAAACGACCGTCCAGTCTGCCTCCAGCTCGCCCTTCCCACCGCATGGCGTCGGGGACGAGCCGGGCTCGAAACAGCCGATACGCCCTGAGAATTTCTCCGTGAAGTACAGGCGGCCGTTATCGGCGTGTGTTATCGCCCAGAGCCACCTGATCTTGCCCTTGCCCGCGACGATCTCGTCGACCGCTGGGTCCAGCGGAAGCGTGTAACGGGCGTAGAAGCTGCCATCAGTGTTGATGCCCGTGATGGACGGCCCCTTCCCTTCGGGCTTGTAGTAAGTCTGAGTGAACCAGATTCGATCCTCGGCTGTCGTGATGCCCGCGCAGCTGACGTTGAGAACATTGGCAAGTTGGGGAGAAGGCGTGCTGTCGGTGGTGTCGATGCTGCCGACGCCCGCGTTGAACGCGGTGTACCACATCTTGTTATTGCCCTTCGGCCCCGCGGTGATGAAGCGGAACCAGTTGTGGTTGACGGGCGCTGGAAACTTCTGGACGGTGTAGTTGGTAGTAGACGACATTGGATCCTTACCCTCCTCAAGCAGACGTCGGTGAGTTCGACCCTATCCAACCTTGAAAAGGCGTGAGGCTCCTTCTCGCCCTAGCCCGGGGATGCGAGGCGAACGAAACGAGGGCCATCGCTCAGGCGTACTAGCGCCTTGACAACGTGCTTTGTGGACTCACGCGGGATGCGGATGCATCACGTCAGCTCTCAAAATCAAGTGGGGTTTGATGGGCGCGCGATAGCGAGATGCCCAGGGCAGGAGAATTGCGGAGCAAGAGATCCCGATTGGCGCCCACGCGTTCTATTTGGCTATGGAGAGGGTCCGGACGGGCGCCGATCTGTCAGCAGACACGATGCCACAAGGCGCCAGGCCCCTAGACGGGATCCTCGATGGAGAGCTGTGCCAAGTCCTGGGTTCATGGACAGCAGGGGTCGGGTGGGGTGTGACGGGCCGTGAACATCCGGGGCCGTTTCCAGTACAGGGAGCCCATGCCGGAGGTAGCGTCTCTGGCAGTCAAGAGGAGGAACCGATGACGGCAGGGAAGGTTGGAAGAGTGCGATGGGCGGCAATAGCGGTGCTGGTGGCACTGATTGCTGTGCCTCTGGCTGGGGCGGCTTCCGAGGTGTTCACGGATGTGCCTTCTTCGAACGTGTTCCACAATGACATCACATGGTTGGCTAACGCGGGTGTGACCAAGGGCTGCAATCCTCCGGACAACACTCGGTTCTGTCCCAGCGACAACGTCACCCGCGAGCAGATGGCAGCGTTTCTTCACCGGGGCGCCCCTGTTATCACGCGTATGCTCTATGACGGGAGTAGTGGTGACACGACCGTGGGTGACTCGTTTGAGTTGCATCGGACGATCGGGAGTTTCGTCAAGGTGTCTGATGGAACGGCCATTCTTGTCGACTGGAATGCTCATGCGAATACGGCGGGTGGTTTTTGTGAGTTCCAGTTGAGGATTGATGGGTTCAACGACAACGGCAGCAACTCGACCTCGTATGAGAATGCCGGCGCCGAAGCAGTCGTTTACGCTCCGCAGGACACTATCTCGGTTCAGGGGTTGTTCACGGGCTTGGCTGCCGGGGACCACGCCGTGCAGATTTGGCTTCGAGGCAGCGCCGCGAGCTGTGGGCTCAATTCGGGCGACTTCGGTCAAGAGCTCATCGTTACCGAGACCCCCTACTCAGCAGGCGTTGGTTCGACCAACTGAAAGGATGGTCGCCGGCGGTTCCTGCGGACCTGGTGTGCCGTTTGAGGGGGAGCGAACGTGTCTTCGCGCATCGACTGACCAGCCGCAGCATGTGAGGAAACTCGTCTCGCAAGCGGACGCTTCCCTCCATCCCTCAGCCTCTGTAACGTTTGATGTACCTTTGATATCGGAGACGGTGTCCGCCGATCCGGCTACGAATCAGGGCCCAACCAGCCGCACCGCGTTCTATTGGGCGTATGGGGCGGCGACCGGGATCTGTCTGCTGGCGGCCAACAGACGGTGCCCGCGGTTGGACATTTCGTCACGCAGCGTACCGGCAGACACGACAGCATTGGAGGTGGCGTCCTCGACCGGCACTTCGGGGACAGCGCGAATCGGTCACGCGATCCCGAGGCGTCTCACTTAGGCTTGCCCCCAGGCGCATCGTGGCGGGCGCCTGAGGAGCGGCATGGCCAAGCTGATCTACGTGGCGAATGTGTCCCTCGACGGCTACATGGAGGATGCGCACGGCGGGTTCGAATGGACCGAGCCCGCCGACGAGGTTTTCAGCTTCATTACTGACCTTTTGCGCCCCGTCGGTGGCTACCTCTATGGACGGCGAATGTACGAGACAATGGCCGTGTGGGAGACCGACCCTACCCTGGCCGCCCAGTCGAAGCTCATGGCCGACTTCGCCAACGTCTGGCAAACGGCCGACAAGATCGTCTACTCCTCGACGCTGCCCGGAGTCTCGACCGCCAAAACGCAGCTCGAGCGCCGCTTCAACCCCGATGCGGTCCGGGACATGAAGATGTCCGCCGCCAGCGACTTCACCGTCGGCGGGCCGACTCTGACAGCACACGCCTTCCCCGCCGGGCTGGTCGATGAGTGCCACCTCTTCGTTTATCCGCTGCTCGTCGGTCAAGGCAAGCCTGCATTCGCCAGCGACGTCGCCGCCGAATTGGAGCTGCTGGACGAACACCGGTTTGGTAACGGTGTCGTGTACCTGCGCTACCGCACCCAGAACTGACCCTCCAAGTGGAAACGCACCGTCGCTTCGCTTCGACACGGAAGAGGTCAGAGGTTCGAATCCGTCGGGCCCACGGGAGGGTTTCAGGTTGAAAGGCAGTGTCGGTGTGGCCGATGTCTTCTGGCCTGGTTTCCGGTGACACCCTTGACGCCGGTGACGGCGCTCCCGCTAGGCGCCCGATTTCGCCCGTGGAAGCTGGCCCTTCCAAGCCAACACGTTCCATTTGGCCAATTTGTCGAGGGCTCCCTTCTCGCAATCCGGTTGGATCGGTCGTGGTAGGGCGATGCACAAGGTGTTGAGTCCGTTGGACCGCACCCTCCCCGCTACGAAGTCAACGAGTATACGAGTTGGCCGGATCTCGGGGGTTGACCGTGACGCAGATCAGGCCCCGGATCGGCAGCCTGGCTATGCGCATCACATAGGATCGGTCCCGTCAGCGTTCCCGACCATTTGCGAGCAATCCTGGAGGACGATAGAGCGTTCACAGCCTTAGCTTAGAGACTCGAGCGCCTCTGACCGAGAAGCTGGCCAGATACTCACGAGGCACGAGTTGGTAACGCTTCCGTATCGTTCCTCGCGTAAACAGGGGGCTCATGCAAGCGGAACGAAGCCGGGATTTGGGTCGACCCAGAGACTCGGGTTCCCATAGGTACTGCCAGATCGAAAGGAGATCGCGATGCCTCCAACGCTGACGGCTGATCCCAATCCGGTGGTGGTGTTCGGAGCGGGCAAGTCGGGAAACACCGTTGTCCACTGGGACACTGGGGGAGGGTTCGAAGGTCAGTTGCTCGTGTCGGTCGACGGGGGTCCCTCGGGGATGGTGTCGGGGCCCGCCAGATCGGGTGACCACCCCCACGCGATTGTCGAAGGTCATTCATATGAGTTCCAGCTGGTCAGAGTCAACAACGGCTCGCTGCTGGCAACGAAAACCGTGACGGCCGAGGACTTCCAGAGAGTGCTTATCGAGGAAGGGGCAGCCGCCTGGGAGCTGTCCCGGAAGATCAATCCGCCCCAGAGGATCATGGACCTCGACGTTGTTCCGAACGTCGACTCACTTCACGTTAGTTTCACTACCTCTATCGAATGCGTTCCCGAGATCGTGGTAGAGACCATGACGGGGGATGTACTTGAGAGATTCGCCCGAGCACCCTTCCTGCCCGACACGAAACACGTAGCCAAACTCGGGACGACCCGACCCCTGCCCCAGGGCACCCGTCTGCGCATCCAAATCAAAGCGCCGGGTCCCAAACCGTCGATGAGCTTCGCTCAGAAGGATGCCCACCGGAGTGTGATCGTCGAGACCGGAACTCGCTCGGCGGTCGTCAGATTCACCAGCGTCATCGTTCACAACGACAGTGACGAGGGAGGTTCGGGCGAGTTCACGTTCTATTTCACAACGGGTGACGCCGACGCTGCCGTCCCGGCGCTCGACTACAACGCCCCGGAATGGGAGGGAGACATATCCGACCGCGAGAAGGTCGACGTCAACCGAGCTATCCCACTCCCTATGTGCCCTCCCCATGTGTATGTCCGGGTGGAAGGGTGGGAGGACGACACGTTCCTCGGCGTCCCCTTCTGGGGACCGTTCAGGGGGATCGGAGGACGAGATGTCGGAACGTCGGGAATGACAGGGCCGTGGGGTGACATGGCAGAGGTCGCCGCCAGCATCGATATAACACGTCCGCCCATGGCGGGGCCCGACGGTGTGAGCCCGATTCCCTTTTCCATGAGCACCGGGCCATTTCACGTCTCCTTCACTGTCAACGGCGTAATCAACGTCTCAGCAACGTCGGGCCTCGGCTATCACTCGCTGGTGCGTAGCTTCAAGTGGGCTCGTCAACACGGAGCCCTCCAGGGCCCGAGTGCGGTACTGACCGGCGTCATCGGAACTGGCGATCACGGCAAAGCCAGAACCCTCGTGGCCACCGATGGTCGATCCTCCGTCTACCTCTCCGTGCCTGAGGGTGACCAGTCCAACCGTGGGAACAGGTGGGTCGAAGTGGCCACATGGCCGGGAGGTGCCGTTACCCCCGTCGAGTCTCCTCAGGGAACGATCGAGCTCTTCGGTGTCGATGAACAGGGGAACACCCTGCACTGGGTGCCCGGAAAGCGTTTCCCGGAAGGGGGATGGGTCAAACTGGACCTGACCTCGAAAGGCCCGCTGGAAGCCGTCGCTAGCCGGTCTCAGACCGAGTTATTCGCTGTGAACTCGGACGGGCGCGTGGTCCACCGCGTTGTCGTAGGCGGCTCGGGGCCGGACCAAGCATGGCAGAGCGTTGGCGACCTCCTGGCGGTGGAGATCCAGGCCGTGGCTGTGCCCGGCTTGGGCACGAGCTTGTTCGCCCTTGATCCCGACGGTGGCGTTTGGCACTGCCATCGCAGGCCCCGACGAATGAGGTGGGAAGCCTGGACTCAAATATGTGAGGGGGGCATCGGATGGTTCCAGGTGGCGCTGACCGACGAAGGAAAATGCTTGCAGGTCGCCGCCGTCACCGGCGATCGTCAGCTGCGTTCATTGGCCTGGGTCAATTATCCGGAGACCCCACCAGAGTCGGGATGGTCCGATCTCGGCGACTATGACGGCTGGGAGCCTGCTCGGGACCTCCTTCCCGAGTCAAGTCGCGCCGCCACGGTGGAGAACCCTTGAGTAGTCTCCTCTGCGATCGCCAGTTGAGGAAGGGGAGTCGTGGGTCCGGAGCCGAGACGCCACGAGCACGCCAACCCAGCGGATCCGCTCCGTGACGGGGGGCAGTGGGTGATGACGTGCCGGGGTGCTTCGAAGGATCGGCGGAATGGAGCGCGTCGCGGAATCGGGTGTGTGGCCGTGTTCGGCGCCCTCTCTTTGGTGGTGTCTCTTTTCGCTGGCGCGCCGTCGACAGCGTTCGCTGCATCCGGGGTCCGTACCTATGTGGCGCACATGTCCGGAGATGAGACCGTGCCTGCAGCCGAGACAGCTGCACAAGGGCAGGCGATACTGCGGTATGGCGTCGACGACGGACTGCAGGTCCGAGTTGTCGTCGCCAACCTCGAGGACGTCGCGGGCGCACACCTTCATCTTGCCCAACCTGGCTCCAATGGGCCGGTAGTGATCGATCTCCTGGATGGAACACCGATACCGGCCGGGTCCGTGACAGGTGTAATCGTCGAGCGGACAGTCCGCCGGCAGGACCTGACAGGACCGCTGGACGGATCGGATTTGGCCGATCTCACCGCTGCCATCGAGGCCGGAATGGTCTACGTCGACGTGCACACCGCCGACTTCCCGACCAGCGAGATCCGGGGTCAACTGGTCTCCCGGCCCGACGGCGGCGACTTGACCGAACCGTTCACGTATTCGATCGACAACACACTTGCACCGGATCCTGCAGCCGTGCCGGACTCACAAAGGGGAGTACGACCACTTGCCGCCGTCGCCGATGAACAGGGGGTCGTCAGCACCTTCGTCGAGAACGAGGTGATACTCGCCCCCCGCAGCCGCGGCGAGCTGAGATCGTTCCTACGGGCCTACGGCGGCACCATCGTTGAGAGCGACAGGATCCCCCAACCACCGGAATCCCTCGGGATCGTCCTCACCAGCGAGGAGATGGCTCCCACGGAGTACACGATCCGGGTTGATACAAGTCGAGTGACGCTGACGACACTCGAAGCCGACGCCGAAGCAGCCGGTTTCGGGGGAGACCGCACGTTCTCGTCGGAGTCGGCGGCCCGTCTCATGGCCTTGATGGTCGGAGAACGTCGTGGCGGAGCGACCGTTTCGCCCAACTACGTCTTTGAACCGTCGGGCTCGATGTTGTTCGAAACCGAAGAGCACCCAGATCCCAAGCCGACCGATCCGACCAAAGACAATTTCGACGCCTTCCATTGGCCGGCGCTTCGTTTCGGTAACGATGCGGCGAGTAGCTACTCGAATGTGCTCAAGGCCTGGCAATTCGTCGCCGCCCACGGCATCGAACGACGCGCGGAAGTTGCCATCATCGACAGCGGATTCTGGATAGACGGCCAAGGCGTCCCCGGTTCCACACGCAGCGATGGCATCTCCGACTTCTCATTCGGCACACCGGTCAGCCAATACGACTTCGACGGCGAGGACTATCTCGCTGGTGGGCCGAACCTGGCCCCATGCAAGAACGGTGGCTGTCCCTGGCACGGCAACGACAGCGCGAGCATCGCTGCGGCGATCCCTGACAACGGATACGGAGTGGCGGGGACGGGAGGCTGGGTGACAGATCCGATGCTGTTCCGCACCAACTTCCTCCGGTCCCAGATGGCATGGGCGATTAGAACGGCGACAGCCTGGGGCGCCGACATCATCTCCATCAGTAGCAACAACCCCTGCAACCTCGACTGCGGGCTGTGGCTCAGCAACACGTTCCTGGCGACTCTCGACGCGCAGCGAGGCGGTGTCGCCCTAGTGGCCTCGGCGGGCAACGAGGGGATAGACCTCGACCAAGCTCCCAGCTGGCCATGCTCCCTCCCGCCCATCGACGGCACTCCCGGCACCGTATGTGTAGGTGCCCTCGACCCGGGCACGATCCAACGTCGCCCGGGGACCAACTATGGGAGCGCGGTGGACATATTCGCCCCGACCCATCTGGCCACAACCCCGAACCCATCCACCACGGCGAACAACCCACCCCTTGCCTTCGGCACCGGCACCAGCGCCTCGGCACCATTCGTCGCCGGGGTCCTCGCCATGATGAAAGCGGTCAATCCGACCCTGACGCCGTCACAGCTGGACGCAATCGTCAAGGGAGCCGCAAGGACCAACTCGTCAGATCCCACCGTGACCCGATATCTGGACGCGTTCGCCGCAGTGCGAGCCGCAGCAGGCGGCATCCTCCCACCGGACTACCTCGAACCAAACGACACCGTAGGCACCGCCACACTCCTCGAGCCGGGTTCATACGAGGGACTCACACTGAGCACGGACCGCGACTACTACCAGTTGTCTCTCGCCGAATACAGCGACGTGACCATCGACGTCGACTACATGGCAGGCCTTTCGACCGTCCGCCCCGTCCTCATCGACACGCCGGGCGCCGCACCACCAATCGGAGCACCGGTCGTGGAAGTCCACCCGGAAGGAACGGTCGAAGGGGAGTCCCGCAGCTGGTCCCTCGCTCCGGGCAGCTACGTATTCGAAATGAAGAGCGGCCTCAACCTCTACAACCTCACCCTCGACGCGAATCCAACGCCACTCCTACCAGATGTCTACGAGGTCAACGACACGATCGGAACAGCAGCCGCGCCGGCCGCCGGCCACCACGTCGCCAACCTCCATGCCGCGAGCGACGTCGACCACTATCAGTTCACCGTGCCCAACCTGAACACCGCAACCCAGGTCTTCCACTTCGGAGTGGAATTCTCGGAGGCGCCGGTCGAGCTGACACTCTTCAAAGATGGGGCCAACCTCGGCACCCTGCCGCCGTCGACCAGCCCTTCCGTCGACGTCAGCCAACCCGGCACCTATATCGCGGCGGATCGACGAACCCGGGAGAACCCGCTACGGCTTCTCGCTCGGCCTGGAAGCGACAGAGGCTCTCACCGGACCCGACTTCCCGGTACCGATCGAACGGTTCTGGTTCATCGACCCCACCGGCGCCATCGATCGCTGGCTCTTCGACGAACGGGAAGCGTTCGTACTACCCCAGGATGCCTACCAGGTTGAGACCTTCGAAGGCCTCAACCTGGAAGGAGAAAAACTGCACGCCACTCTCTACACGCTGGGCGGCGACGTCGTCGCCGAAGGCGAACCCTTGGGGGACTCGACGGGAACGCAGGCCGAGTACCTGACGTTCGACACCACGAACGAAGGCCAGACCTACATCCTCGTCATCGAACGAACCACACTCACGGAAACCGACAGCCTCCTCCCAGCCATCCCCTACGCACTCAGCTGGCAAGAGGTCCCATGAGACAGACCTCAAGGATGAGACGCCAAATCATGAATGAGAAATCTGCGGCGGATTTGCCGGTTTGACCCCGTTCGACAGCGCCAGTCGGGCCATCCAAATCCGCAACAACGACAGACCTTCACCTGCTCCGCACCTATTCCAGACTCGCGTGCCAGAAGGTGCCCGGGCTCTGGTTCGGTCATGTGCCGGTGGCGCGTTTGGCGAGTATTTGATGCGGGGTCGCACCAATCCTCTTCCTGGGAGATGACGCCTCGGTCTCGCAGCCTTGGGCTGTGCCCTGATGTGTTGGAGCCGGGTTTGCTACGGACCCATGGCGCGGTGGAGGAAGGCGGCCATCTGCGCCCGGGTGACCGGATCGTTGGGACAGAACATGTCGTTGGTGGGTGGGTTGCATCCCCGCGTGACCCCGGCTTCTGCCAGTCGCTCGATGTCGGCCTCGAAGATGGAACCGTCATCGTCTCTGAACCGATCTGAGCCGGCGCCGGTGGTATAACCAAACGCCCGAACCAGAAACGCCGCCATCTGACCCCTGGTTACCGGGTCATTCGGGCAGTACTGGTCGTTGGCCGGCGGGTTGCAGCCCTTGGTCACTCCTACCGAGCCGAGCCATTCGATATCGGCCTTGAAGACCGAGCCGGAGATGTCGGTGAAACTCAACGGGGCGTCGGGGGTCAGCACCCGGCTGAGGCCCCGATGCAGGAACGCAGCCATCTGACCCCGGGTGACCGGATCATTCGGGCAGTACTGGTCGTTGGCCGGCGGGTTGCAGCCCTTGGTGATCCCCTGTGCAGCCAGCCACTCGACGTCGCCAAAGAAGGTGTGAGTGGTCGGAACATCGCCGAACGTGGGCGACGCGGGCAGTTCGAACACATCGGTCACATCGATGGTTACCGTCGCCACATCACTCTCGGAGCCGTTTGTCACCTCAACGGTCAGCGAGTACGAGGGCGTGGTCTCGTAATCCAACGCGGCCGCCGTCGTGATCACCCCCGTGTTCGAACCGATCGCGAACACCGCACCCCCGTTGCCGCCGGTAATCGAGTAGCTCAGTGTGCCGACGCCTGTCGCCGCAACGGTGCCGACCTCGGTGCCGGGCGCGGCGTTCTCAGCTACGGAGAACACGGCGTCGGAGATCGCCACCGGAGGGCTGCAGGCGGCCGGTGGGCTGGTCAGCCATGGGTCGTAGTCGATGTCGACGCTGACGCTGTCACCTGACCCGGGCCCGGCGCCGGACGGGCCGGTGCTGCTACCCCACCAGTTACTCTCGAGCGTGACTCCGGTACCTGTGCTGTTGGTTGCGCCCGCAGCGTTGTCGACGAAGCAGTTCCCGGTTGAGCCTGTACCTAGGCCGGCGCTGTCCGTGAGCGTCAAGCCGGCGGTGGCAGCACCGGAGATGCTGTTGTCCTTGACGACCGAAGACCCTGAACCGATCAGCGCGATCGCGGTTGCGTTGGGTTGCCCATCCCCGACCGGCGTTGTTCCGAACACGTTGTCGCTCACCAGGACGCCGGCGCCCGAGTCGTCGCCGCTGATGGAGACACCTGTGGCGGCTGAGGCGAAGTAGTTGCTGCTGATCCGGTTGCCGGTGGCACCGCTCGTCAGACCGACCACCTCGATACCCGTGTCGATTGACGCCGGAAGACCGCTCGGGGTGACGCCGAATACGTTCCCCACGATCTCGTTATCGGTGGGGTAGTAGAAGTTGGCGTCGAAGCGGACGCCGGTGCTGCCGCCGAAGAGGTTGCGCTCGAGGTCATCAGACGTTCCGTCCTCATTGGTCCCCACCAGATTGCCGACGGAGATCTGACGCATGTAGACGTAACCGGCTTCGACCTGGCTACTTCCGTCAGCGGTGAAACCGAAGTAGTTGCCCGCCACCCAGTTGTCGTGGTTCCCGGCATCTCCATTGATGTACACGGCCGACGCGCCGGCGCCGCCGAAGACGTTCCGCTCAGCGACATCGTTGAAACCGTCGCCGTTGGTGCCGATGATCACTCCGGATGCCTCGTTCTCGAGCAGGATCTGGACCGGGAGATCGCTGGTACCGAGATGCGAATCGCCGGACGCATTGAGGCTGAAGTGGTTGCAGAAGATCTGGTGGCCGGTCCCGTTGGTGACGTAGAGCCCACTGCTGTACACCGAGACGTTGTCCGAGCCGAAGGCGAAACCGTGGATGGTGGTCGACCCGGTGGCATGGTCGACGGCCAAGGCGGTCGCGTGCTGCCCGACGAAGGATCGGTGACGATCTCCACCCTCATGTATGAGGGCTCGGTCGTGGTGGTGCACACGTTCGCTTGGGGGGCGCCGTTCTGCGGTTGGGTGGTTCCGTCGAGATCTACCGGGTCGGTGATGGTGATCGGACCCCCGGTGAGGGTGATTCGACACACCCCACCCGGACAGGAGGCGGCGGGTATGTCGAATTCGATGATGTCGGCACCGACGTTGGCGTTGGCGGCAGCGATGGCGCCTCGCAAGCTGCAGTCGTCGGCGGCTACGGTGCAGGACGAGAGCGCCCCGTTGTCGGCGACGGTGTCGACCACGTATGTGGTCGCCGCGGCTGCAGCCGTCGCGCCAGTGATTCCCGACAGCACCCAGGCGGCAACTCCGATCGCGGCCAGCCAGAGCGCGAAACGACGGCGGATCCTTGTTCCCATACTCCCTTCACTCCATCAGCTCCCGTTCGACCCTAGCGAAGCGCCAGTAACCGTGGGTCTCCGATCGGAGGCCAGAAGTGGACCGCGCCGGCACGGATTCTGACCTGACCGGCGCTCGTTGTGGTCGCTGCGGTGGACGCTGAGCAAGCCGGGTGCGTCGCCATCGCGCCAGGTCAGCGGACTGCCGTGTTCTTCCCTGACAGCGAAGAGGTCAGAAGTCCGAATCCGTCGGGCTCACGGTGCGGCCTCAGGTTGAAAGGCAGCGTCGATACGGCCGGTGCCTGCTGGCCCCGTCCCGCTGGAACCTTCGACACCCGTTTGATCCAAGGCACCCAACGGGCCCGAATCCCCAACCGCCACTGGGCCAACGGCCGCACACACGTTCTGTTGAGCGCTCTGGTGTGGCACGCTTGCAAGGGCTCAACACGTTCCGTTTGGTTGTTGGTGATGGGCGCGTTGCGGATCTGATGGCCGAACGGTTGGCGGGGTGTAGGTGTCCGCGACTTGGCTTGTGGAGAGCGGTCGGCTGCTGCTGCTTCCGCTCGACGTTGCCGACTCGGCCGAGATGGTCGTTTTGTTCTCGCGTCGAGACTGTGCACCTTCCCCGGGGCGGAGGTTCCGAATCCCTCCTTGTCTAGGGAGTGTGCCCCGTATGATCGGGGGATGGTTGGTACCCCTGGGCGGCAGCTGGCGGCGGTCATGTTCACCGACATGGTCGGCTTCACCGCGCTGATGGAACAGGACGAACTGCTCGGTCTGGAGCGCCGCGACCGGTACACGTCGGTTCTGGGGAGAGAGCATGAGGCGTTCGACGGCCGAATCGTGGCGTTTTTCGGTGACGGATCGTTGAGTATGTTCACCAACTCGGTGGATGCCGTTTTGTGCGCGATCGAGATCCAGCGCCGGCTGGGCGAAGCGCCGCAGGTTCCGGTGCGGGTTGGGATTCATGTGGGAAACGTGTTGGTCGAATCGACCGGTCTGGTTGGCGACGCGGTCAACATCGCTTCGCGGATCGAGTCGTTGGGGACGCCGGGTGCGGTGACGGTGTCGGACTCGGTGTACGACCAGGTCAAGAACCAACCTCAGTTCGGCTTTGTGAGTCTGGGCCGGTTCTCGCTCAAGAACGTCGATCGTCCGTTCCAGATCTACGTGGTGACGGCAAGGGGTCTGCCGGCCCCCGCGGTCGGCGCCGTCTTTGACGGCAAAGGCACACAGCTTGCCGACTCGGACGGGCGCGGACCCGTTCTCCTTGATCGGGATCGAGAGCTCGACGCCATGAGCGCACTGCTGGATGGGGTGGGCTCGTCGGGCGGCAAGGTGCTGTTGGTGCGTGGCGAAGCCGGCATAGGCAAGAGCACTCTCGTTGACGCGTTCGTCGAACGGCACGCGGACGCGGCACATGTACACATCGGTTTCTGTGACGATCTGCTGACGCCCCAGCCGCTAGGTCCCTTCTGGGACATGGCCCGTGATGAACCGTCGCTTTTGGAACCCCTGGAGATCGGTGATCGCCGAGGGCTTATGGAGGCGCTCTTGGATCTGCTTGCCCGCAAGCTTCGGCCGACGGTGCTCATCTTGGAGGACACGCAATGGGCAGACGAAGCAACCCTCGACGTGATCAAGTACGTGGGTAGGCGAACGTCCAAGACCGACGGGATGCTGATCCTCACCTATCGAGACGGTGTGGTGGACTATGACCATCCACTCCGAGCGGTGATCGGAAGCCTTCCTCCACAGGATCTTTCGAGGATCCATCTCGATGGTCTCTCACCGGTGGCGGTAGCGGCGATGGTCGATGAATCAGAGCTCGATGCCGCCGAAGTCCTCACCCTGACCGGGGGGAATCCGCTGTTCGTCACCGAAGTGATTGCCTCGGGTATGAGTGACGTCCCTACGTCGATTCAAGATAGTGTCCTGGCCAGAGCGGCGAGCCTCTCCGCAGAGGCACGGAGCGTGCTCGATCTCGTCTCGGTCATCCCGGGAAAGGCGGAACCGGCCCTGATCGAAGGACTAGTCGGACCGAGGCACGAGCACTTGGCCGAATGTGTCCGACGCGGTCTTCTCCGCGACGAGGACGACGGAGTTTCCTTCAGTCACGAAGTCGTCCGACGTTCTGTCGAGGCCGCATTGACCACGGGTGCCCGTCGTGCCCTCAACGAGGCAGTGCTCACCAGACTTGCCGGGTCGGGCGACCCTTCCCGGCTGGCCCACCACGCCCGCGAGAGTGGGGACGTCGAGGCGATCATCCGATTCGTCCCCGAGGCGGCCAGGGCCGCGATCGCCGCCGAGAGTCACCGAGAGTCACTGGCCCACTTCCGAACGCTCGAACCGTACCTGGACCGGATATCCCAAACCGACCGGGCCGCCATCGTCGACGACTGGGCCCGCAGCGAGTGGTACCTCGACAATGCCGAATCGCTCGACATTCTCGCCAGAGCCATCGAACTGCACCGCTCCAACAATGACAAGATCGCGTTGGCAAAGACGCTGACTTTCGCGGTGCGTGTGAACGAGGTGAACGGCCGCCCGGAAGTCGCCGACGCGTGCTCCACTGAATCGGTGGCCATCCTCGAGTCGTCCCCGCCGAGCGAAGACCTAGCCTTTGCGGTCGCCCAGCAGGCCTGGCTGGCGATCATGCGTGGCGAGAGCGAACGCGCGCTCGAGCATGCCAACCGGGCAATCGGCATCGCAGAGCAGACGGGCGCCGAGCTGGCCATGATCTACGCCCTCAACACCAGGGGCTTCCAGCTCTATGTCAACGGCGATGACACAGGTCTCGACGTGCTGGAGGAGGCCCGGCGCCGAGCCGAAAACGCCGGCTTCCGGTCGGAGGAAGTCAGGGCGCTTCTGAACATGGCCGCTGCGGCGATCGAACTCCGTAGATTGACGCTGGCAGAGGACCTGGCGCGCAGGACCATTGCGACCGCCGTTCGATACGACGTGCAGGTCTTCGAGGCGTACGCGCGAGCTCAGCTCGCACAGGTGCTGGAGTGGAAGGGCGACTGGGAAGCAGCCGAAGACGCCGCCACCGACGTGCTCGGCTCGCTCCCACATCACGACGTGTTCGCAGGTTGGGTGTTGGGGACACTGTGGGCACGCCGGGGCCGGCCCGACGCGCGAGCTACGCTCGATCGGGTATGGCAGATGGCCGAGACGTCCGGTGAGATGCAGAACCTGCTCCCGGCCGCTGCTGCACTCGCAGAGTACCTGTGGCTGACAGGGGAGATCGATGCCGACCTGATCGCTCGCTTCCTGGACGTGCTCGACAGAGGTCTCGAATTCGGGTTCTCATGGGCGGGCGGAGATCTCGCCATCTGGCTGTGGAAGTTGGGTGAACTCACCGAGGCGCCGGAGGGGATCGCCGAACCGCACCGACTCCTGATAGAGGGTCGGTCTGGCGAGGCGGCCGAACGATGGGCAGCGATCGGCTGCCCCTACCAGCAAGCGATTGCCCTTGCTCACGGGGACCGCACAGTCCAACTCGAAGCACTCGAGATGCTCGAAACCCTCGGCGCCACCGCGGTGGCGGCCAAACTCAGAAAGGCCTTGCGGGATCAGGGGGTGTCGGTACCGCGTGGCAGGAGCAAAGCGGCTCGGTCTCATGCAGCGGGCCTCACCGCCCGGCAAGCGGAAGTGCTCTCGCTGCTCGCCGAGGGTCTCTCGAACGTCGAGATCGCCGACCGGCTGTTCCTGTCGCCGCGAACCGTTGAGCACCACGTCGCCGCCGTGATCAGCAAGCTCGACGTGTCGACGCGTGACGACGCCGTCGAGGTAGCCGCCGAGCAGGGTCTCTTGACCGCCCCGTAGGTGCTCCGCACAAAAAAGGGTGGGTGCAACCCCATAGTTGGGTAGGGGCCACCGACGACCTCGCGGTCACCGAACCATACGTTGGCGTCGGAACAGACGAGGAGAGGCCCACATGTTTCCGTCACAGCCACAGATCGGGCAAGACATAGCCAGAGAGCGGCAGGAACTCGCAGCACGAATGCGGCAAGCATCCACGGTGCGTCCAGTCCAGAATCGCAGACGGGCGCTGTTCGGAAAGATTCGCAGACTCGGACTGCCTTCACTGCTCAAGCGGCCCCCACGCAGCCTCGAACGGAGCGCGGGATGAACCACGCTCAATGAGTGCGGCTCCCCCCGCCGCCGTGACCCTGCTCCCTCCACCAGAGGGGAGCCGACAGCGGTAGCACACTGAAAATGTGCAACTGCCACCTGACGGGCCGCTGTCCAGGCTCGTGCCCGAGCTGCATTCTTGGAGCTACGACACGACTTTGTAGATTCAGTCCGACGACTCCCTACTACTTCACTGCCGCATCAGTTCACGCTGCGTGCGAACTGCCGGCTTCTTCATGTTATGTTCAGCAGTAATCCATTAATTCCACTCACATGGGAACTACTGGACTAGCATTGTAGCCGTGAAAGCAGGGATATCCAGGTCCGGTCGTGAAGAGCTGGCCGCGGTGACCAGCCGCGGTAGGCGCCTTGTCACGGTGGACGTCGTCGTCGACGGGTTGGGGCTGGGTCGTACCGAAGCGGCGAAGAAGCTGGCGCGGTGGGCTGAGCAGGGGTGGCTCCGGCGCGTTCGGCGCGGACTCTATATCCCTGTGCCCGTAGACGTGGAGCAGCCTGATCTATGGTCCGAGGATCCGCTTGTTCTGGCTAATGCAGTCTGGTCGCCGTGCTATTTCACGGGCTGGACAGCTGCCAACCACTGGGGACTGACCGAGCAGATCTTCCGAACAACTGTTGTGAAGACTTCTCGTCGCGTGAGAGCGGCGAGTCAGCGGCTCCTGGATCACGATTACCTGATCGGACATACACCCGATTCGACTATGGCTTGGGGGATGCGGACCGTGTGGCGACAGGAGCACCGGATCAACGTGGCAGATGAATCACGGACGGTTGTCGACATCCTTGACGATCCCAGGATTGGTGGCGGCATTCGTCACGTTGCGGAGATCCTGTCCGCGTACGTGGCTGACTTCGAAGGGGACCAGGTCGTCGACTACGCGGAGCGCCTGGGCAACAGGACGGTATTCAAGAGGCTGGGTTATCTGATCGAGGCCATGGGGATTCCTGATGATGACCTTGTGGCTGCGTGCCGGAGTCGGATCTCGGGAGGTGTCTCCCTCCTTGACCCGGGAGCGTCTGACACAGGACCCCGCATAAGCGAGTGGGGTCTGCGCGCCAACGTCCGCCTTGAAGGGAACGCTTCGTTGTGATTCCGCACGGTGAGATCCTCGCCCTCCGTGGCGAGTGGAATCTACGAGGCGACGTCATCGAGAAGGACTACGTGCTCGGATGGATGCTCGCCGCCATCGCCCAACAGCCCGAGCTCACGGACACATGGGTGTTCAAGGGAGGGACGTGCCTACGGAAGTGCTATTACGAGACTTATCGCTTCTCTGAGGATCTGGATTTCACAGTGATCGAGGGAGGACCGGAGACTCCCGAAGACCTGCTCCCAATATTCGCTGGAGTAGCCGAACGCCTTCTTGATCAGTGCGGGCTCGAGATCTTCGTCGATCAGAAGACCTTTGTACGACAAAGGAACCGCCGAGGAAACCCAACCACGCAAGGTCGGGTCGCCTTCAGAGGCCCGAGCAATCCACCGAGCCTGCCCAAACTCAAGATCGACCTCACGAGCGACGAGGCGTTCACCGGCCCGCGTCACAGCCGGCAGGTGCTCCACCCATACAGCGACGCCGAACAGTTGACCTGGGAGGTGACCGCCTACTCCCTACCTGAGTTGCTGGCCGAGAAGATCAGGGCGCTCGCCGAACGGTGCAGACCACGCGATCTCTACGACGTCGTGAACGTTCATCGACACCCCGATCTCTTGGGAGACCCAGACCCTGTCCGAGCAGGCCTCAAGGAGAAGTGCGTGTACGTCGGGATTGACGTCCCGACCGCGGACTCAATTGCCGACTCTTCTTTCAAGGATGAACTCGAACAGGAATGGGAGAACATGCTGGGACATCAGTTGCCTCATCTTCCTCCCGTAGCCGAGTTCTGGAACTCGCTGAATAGTGCCTTCGGCTGGCTGGAAGGAGAACCCATGGCGGTTCTCGACCGAGCACCCTTTGATGCCTCGATAGACGCCGCGTGGGTGCCGCCCCGAGCAATGACCACTTGGCGCCGCGCGGCTCCGCTCGAACTGATCCGATTCGCCGGGGCAAACAGACTGAGAGTTGAGATCGACTACCGACCGGCCGAGGGGCGCTGGGAGCCGCGTGTTGTCGAGCCGTTGTCGTTTCGGATGACTCGCGTGGGACACCTGCTCCTCTACGTCATCAACGATCGTGGCCTACTCCGCAGCTATCGGGTGGACAGAATTGCCGGAATCCGTGTGCTCGATGAGAGCTTTACTCCGCGTTACTTTGTCGAATTCTGATGTCTGACGTATGGCGCCGTCAGGATCGAGCCCCGTGCAACCGTTAACTTGTAGTAAGGAGGACGATGGAAGTCAGCACCAGGACCGACCACGTCTTAACTCCCTCGCGGGAGCCTGGGCAGGTTTGACTCCCGTTTGACCGCGAATTCGGAATCACCCGGTTGGGCCCGTTGTAGCTGGCCTTTCTGTCCCAACACGTTCCACTTCGCTCGGATTTCAGTAGTTCAGGAGCGTCTTGATGACGCTGGCGACTTGTTGGCTGGTGTGGGCGTCGACGCTGCCGAGTCGATGTACGAGCCGGGCCCGGTTGACCGATCGAATCAGTTCACACTGGACGTAGCTGATCTCGTCGAGCCCGGTGTCTGGGGTCGGTTCGACTTTGATGTGGAGGGACAGCCCACGTGGGGTGGTTGTCAGTGGGGTGACGATCACAAACGGGAAGTCCGGTCCGAAGGTTTCGGGCGGACCTACTACCAGGGCGGGCCGATGAGCTGCCGGCTCTCCAGGGTATGGCTCGCCGAAGTCGACGAGCCATAGGTCATCGATCGATGCCATCCGCTACCGAGGTTGCGTCCGCTTCGGCCAGGTATGCCTTCCAGGCGTCTTGGTCGGTCCTGAGTTCTGCCAGTTCGGCAGCCACCTGGTGAGCGAATCGCTGCCTACCGAGTGCCTCGGTGGCGTCGCGGATGGTTTCGATGAGCGTCCGTCCTGACTCTCTGCTGAGCGCCTGTAGCCGAGCGTGGGTTTGGGTGTCGACCCGGATGGTGGTGGTAGCCATGAACACCAGTCTACAGATTGTATATATGTGAGTCTACAGACTCGGGGTGACGGATCAGGCAGCGTCGTTCGATCACAGTTGAACAGTTTCCGCTTCCTAGGGCCCGAAGCGCGACAACACGTTCTACGTCCCTACGGGAGCCAGGGCGGTTTGACACCGGTTTGAGGGTGCGCCCCAGATCACGCGGACTTCGCCCGTGGCAGCTGGCTTCTATGCCCCTACACGTTCTATTGGGCGTGTCGTCGAGGGCTCCCGCCAGCGGTCCCTCGTCCGGGCCATTCGGCCCTTACCGTCGGGAAGGGCTCCAGTGATGATCACAACACATGAGTGACCATGGAGAACCCCCCGCCGGCGGAAGGATCCACAAGCCCTCCCGACTCCTCAAGTTCGTCTTCGACATGCCCTCCGTCATGTACCGCTGGGGTCTGGGTTGGATGATGGGCAAGCGGATCCTGGCGGTGACCCACACCGGTCGGAGAAGCGGCAAGACATACCAGACGGTCCTCGAGGTGGCGCTCTTCGATCCCAAGACCGAGGAGAGCATCGTCGCATCCGCCTACGGGACCGAGGCCGACTGGTACCGGAACATCCGGGCCGAGCCCGCCTCCAGAGTGCAGACGGGACGACTCGACTACACCCCCGAGCAGAGGTTCCTCAGCCCCGAGGAAGCCATGGAGGCTGCGGCGATGTTTTGCCATCGGCACCCCTGGGAGGCCAAGCTGGTCCCTCGGGTCCTGCCATCCATCGGGGCGGTCATTCCAAGGGACACCAACGCTGCCCCCGAAGAGTTGTTGGGATCGTTGCCGATGGTGGGCTTCCGCCCCAAGCGGGACTGAGATCTCACGAAAAGCTTTGGGCCCGATCCCGTGATCCACATCGCCACGACAACCCGTCCCATTTCGCTATGAGGCCGCCTCCGTCGCCGACTTCGGCTCCTATCACTGGCTCGCTTGGCGCATGTGGGCGACCAGCCTGTCCACCCCTCCTGAGCCGTGTCATCTGTCCCGGGCCGAGATCGAGGAGCTGGCGGTGGGAAGAGCAGGGGATTGAACCATCAACTGCATCGCTTGCCCTCATGCGAATGCCGCGCCTGCCCGGACACCCCGATCAAGAATGGCCCAGCCTACGAAGGCTGGATGGGCACAGCGCAGACCATTCCCTCGCTGAAGCCGGCAGATCCGACGTCGAGCCCGATGCCGAAGCGGCCGCGCATGTTCTCCATGGCGATCAGATGGGTCAACTCGACCATCTGGGCCGGGCTGAAGCGGTCGATGAGTTTGTTGAAAAGCTCATCGGAGATTTGTGCAGGTGTGGAGGTCATCCCGACTGCATAGTCCATGACCAGCCGGTCGGTCTGGTCGAACAATGGACTGGTCGAATAGCTAGGCAGTGCCAGCAGCTCCTCGTCGCTTAGACCCAGTTGCCGGAAGATCTGAGAGCCAAGGTCGATGCAGTACTCGCATGTAACCAGCGTCGCGGTCTTGATCGCGGCCAGCGCCATGTATCGCTGGTCCATCTGGTCGAGTTTGCCGGTCGCTTGCTCGAGGCGGCCATACGCCTTCAGCAAGCCCGGAATATGCGCGTACATCTCGAGCGGCTCGAGCATCTGCTCGGGAGCGCATCCTGCGATTCGAGCCAGGTTCCTGCGCGTCAAGGAGTAGACGATCCTCGTGCCGATACCGCTCTCTTTTGCGGCCACTCCCGTTATGCGAGGCACTTTTCTCCTATCCGGCGGCTGGACGGAAGCTTACGCCTCGGTTACACGGTCGGCCGCTCACAGTGAACTCTGTGAGGGCAGCTTCCGGCGGGATGACCGGACGACTCGATTACACCGCGAGCGCTGAACTCTTCTGCTGTGTGGCTGCCCAGATTCTCAGGTCGAAACATCTATCCATAACTCTCGATCACCTGCAAGGTGGCTGCGATCTCACTCTCGATCCGGGGCGAACCGAAGTATCCAAGGGTGCCGGCGGCGGTCCGAGGCCAAGCGGTCTTGGGGCTTTTCTGGGTGGTAAGCGCCGTCAGGGCTGTCGGTTCGAGATGCGGAATACCGGGATTTGCTCGGACACCCCCTTCATGGCGCCTGAGACCGGCTCGACGTCATAGCCGGCGAGCAGTTGGCCCACACCCTCGGCGTCCAGGATGTCCTGGGTGATGAGGATCTCGCTTGCCCCGGCCAGTTGCTGGGTGCGGGCCGCGATGTTGACGTTCTGTCCGAAGTAGTCGAGTCGCTCGTTGAGGGTGACGGCTACCGAGTGACCTCTGTGCACTCCCACTTTCAGCTCCATCGGCCGCTCGCGGGCGGCGGTCTCGTTTCGGATACTGTCCACCATGTCGACGGCTGCCGACACGGCGTGGGTGGGTCTCAGGAAGGTGGCCATCACCGCGTCACCGATGGTCTTCACCAAGACGCCGTGGTGTCTCGACACTGCTTTGTCGAGAATGTCGAAGTGGACTCTCACCAGGTTGTAGGCGGTGACGTCGCCTATCTCGTCGTACATTGCGGTCGAGTCCTTGAGGTCGGTGAACAGGTAGGTCAGGTCTGTGACCGAAAGGCCTTCACCCTCGGGCGGCGCCTCCATTCGAAACAGCCGACGAAACAGGGGCGTATTGAGGAGTCGTTTCGCCGACAGCGGACCCGAGTTCTCAACGTTGGCGACCACCTCCGCTATGAAGGTCGACGGATACTTGACTATCCAGACGGGCCATCTCCAGGACGATTCGTTCCTGCAGGTGAGATGAATGCCGCCGGGTCCGACGGCATGGACTGCGGGGAGTAGCAGGGTGCCGATCGGTGTCTCGATCGGCACCTTCGAGGTAGGGATTCCCGGGTGGCCCAGCCCGTCGTCATCGAAGGTCAACACGAAGTGCCTGGTGATCTTCTCCTCGTCGCGCAGGACGGCGAAAGCGATCGACGTCGTCCAGTCACGCACGAGGAGCGTTCCCTCCTCGAGATCGACGTCGAATTCGGCGCGTTCGGCGGGCTCGACATATTGGAGAGCCGCCGTGACGTCGCGCAGGAGATCCACGGTGGCCATGTCACCGACATTGGTCCGTGCCGCCCGGCTGTAGTGAAAGTCGAACAGCAGCTGTTCGAGGGTCAACTCATCGGGGTGATGAAAGACGATCTCCCGGACAACGGGATCGATCGTGAAGACGACCTGGATGACGTCGTCGAGCCTGGATTGGTTTTCCATGTCACATAGGGTGCAGTGGAAGTGTGGGTCGACCTCCTCGAGGGCGCGGAAACTCTTGAAGACGTTGCCGCACGACACACAGACGATGTTCCATTCCATCCGGAACAGGCCGGCGGTGGTCGCCTGGAGGAACAGATCGATCACCGCGGACTGGTCGAGTCCCCTCTCGTCGGCGTATCGAATCGGGTTGACCCTGAACACTTCGACATCCGACGACGTGCCGACGAAGTCACCCAGGCCTTCGACAAGAGCAGCATCGGCACCCGAGGCGATGATTCTCTCAAGACACGAGAGGAGTGATGACTCGTCGAGTGAAACGCCCAACAGCCCACCTCCTCTAATCAGTCTCCAAAGGGTGTCAGTCTGGGTTCAAGGCGAGTCTCGCAGAGTATCCCCTCCCTGCCTCCGCCAGTTGTACGAGAGCTACTGTCAGGCGCTTGCGGTCGACCCGGCCGCGGGTCAGCGAAGACTCCCGCTGATCGAGAAGACGGGCCGGGTCGAGGGTTCCATCATCGCCACACTCTCGCATTGTCACCGCAACCCAAGCGGGATGGGACATCGAAACGTACGCATGCTGGGTAAAGAACACGGTCACCGACCTCCTCATCAGCCGGGACCTTCAGAAGATCAAACGGAGCTAGAACGGGACCCATCGCCGTGTTGATCGTGAAAGGGGGGCCCAACGGAGCCATATCGGGGTGATTGGCCATCGAGATCAGGACGGTGGGAGCAGCGTTAGATGAGCCACGCCTTCGGTGGCGATCAGGCGCCATATCTCGGCCGGGTCCACCGCACGCAGGCATACGTTGCGTCCCCCGAAGCCGGTAATGGCCTTGGGTGGCCCAACACGTCCTACTTCGGTATTGGCTCCGGCCCGCGCTCCCTTTTCTTGCCACGCGGCCGGGATCGGATCGTCGTGTACGAGGTGCCAAAATCCCGAGGTCGCCGATCGCCTCGCAGTTACTGGGTGTCCGAAGTGACGGGCCAACAACGGGCGATCACCAGCCGTTTGCCGTCGGGCGAGTAACCCCGCATCGCTGAGCACGGGCAAGTCCTGGTCCTAGACTTGTGGTGCTGTCACGCCAGGGTCTCGGCAAGCGAGGCCGGTTGTCGAAAGATCGGAGTGCGCAATGTCCAAGTACGTGAGCCTGTTCAAGTACAGGGGAGTGATCGAGGGCGGGGGCCCGGAGCGGTTCGCCAAGGTTCAGCAGATAGCGGTAGCTGAGGGCTGTGAGATCGTTGCGGTCTACGGCCTTCTCGGTCACTACGACATCGTGTCGGTCGCCGAGTGCCCGGACGATCGAGCGGCGATGAGGTTTGCTGCGAAGGCCGGCAATCTGATCGGTGCCAGGTCTGAGACGATGCCTGCCGTGGATAGGGACGACTTCCTTCAGCTGTTGGCCGAACTCTAGGTAGAGGTTCGGGACCCGCCTGGAGCGATCGAACGCCCACAGGTCGAGCGTGTGATCTTGCGGGGCGATTGAGTCCTGCAGCTGGGCGCGGTGCCAGTTGCGGCGTCCCAGAGCTCACCAGATCTCAGTCGGAACCAGCGAGAGTGTTGATTCCCGTTTCTTGACGAGACCTGAGCCAAACGGGGGGCCTGACGAACGCGTCCCGCCACCGGCCAACACGTTCTATTTCGGCGTTCGCGGTTCGCCAAGAGTTCCAACGTTGACTCTTGGCAGGTCCTCGCGGCGTGGCGGCGGTGACGATACCCATGTCGTCTGCGACGTTGGGGAGGGTTCGAGAGTTGCACTCCACCCACACCCCCGCCCCCCACCCCAGAAAGAAGGGCGGCCTACGGCCGCCGCATCCGACCTGGCGGTCGGTCCCGGCCCGTCCACGCACCCCGCCGACTCCGAGTCCTAGTTCTCCGGGTGTCACCAGTCCTCCGCCCATCCTCGTTGGTCATGCTGGCCACACCCCCGGCACCGTGATGAACCACCCCTTGGGCCACGGGACCGCTTGGGCCACGGGACCCGGCGCCTCCTCCCACCCCACCTGGCCCAAGCCCTGGCCGATGCCCGCCAGCGCCGTGGGCTGTCCTTGCGCCAGGCCGCCCGGCTGATCGGGATCGACTACGGCTACCTGGGCCCGTTGTGCCGGGGGGAGCGGTGCCCAAGCAAGGAGGTGGCGGAGCGGTTGATCTGGGGCCTGGATCTGGACTCAGAGGTGGCCGAGGAGTTGCGGGCGGTGGCGGTGGAGCACCTATCGACGCAGTGCTTTGCTTCGCTCATGGTTGGCCCTCGGCTGGGGAGGGTTCTCGTAGCCAGACGGCGGCGGTTGCTGGTGCCATGGTCCGCTGGATGGTGTCTGAGAGATCATCGACAACCCCCCCAAGTGATACCCCTTCTGCTAGGCGGTCGCTTAAGAGGTCGACTTCTCGTTGAGTGTTGTACTTGCTGCGGTTGAAGCGGTGGTCGACGGCCCGCTGGATGCGTCGGTGAGCGGGATTGAAGATGGCGGCGGCGGCGAGGGTAGAACCGGCGACAACCAGATCGTTGGATTCGCCGAGGAGGCGGGCAAGCAGCAAGACGGGGATGGCGTAGACCGCGGCGACCACGGCGGCGACGAGGGCGTAGGTGACGGTCCGGGAGACGATCCGATCAATGTCGTACAGGCGGTACCGGGTAATGGCCACTCCGAACGAAACGGGGATCAACATGTAGATCACGAGGACGGTTCCCCAAATGACGTTTCCATTGTCTCCGGCGGTGAACTTCGGGTCGGCGATGAGCCACCCTAGGAGAACGAGGATGCACACGCCCAGTAGCGCCATGGTGGCGAGCACGGGCTTGTATCGCATGCGCAGTTCTGGAGTGGCCCGGCGCCCCCTCAGGACCACTCCGACGGCGGCAGCGATGAGGAACGCCGTCACGGCGGCGTTGGTAACGGCGCCGGTTGATTCGGGGAGCCATGGGAGTCCGGTGGGGTTGGCGCCGATGAGGATGCTGGCGTCGTTGACATCGGTGACTGTGGGGGTGAGGAACCCGCCGAGGACCATTGCGGTAGCGATCCAACCGGCGATCCTCCACCACCGCGAGGGGCGACCGTCTGGGAAGAGGATGAGCAACCAGGTGAACAGGGCGAACATCAGTGTGAAACCCCATCCGTCAAGCCAGTCGACCCAGAGAATCGAGAGCCATGGCAAGTCGCTGGCGGTCATTTGGAGGACGACACCTAATCCGCACAGCACCCAGCCGATCGGATGCGACCCAACCTTGCGCAGGATTATGTAACCGGCGGCATAGAACGGAAGGGCAACAAAGGGACTCAAGTACAGCCCGCCCATCCGAACGCCGACGGCGACCGCCAGGGCGAGCATAAGTCCGAGGAGCACGAGGGCGGCAGAGCCTGGCGAGACGCTAAGAGGTCGCGTCCTCGTCACTCGGTTGGAAGAGATCTCGTTCATCGCTGGGCCACTATCGCAGGGCAACGTTCCGTCATCGTTACGGAACAGCGCCGTGGGCTGGCCTTGCGTCAGGCCGCCCGGATCATCGGGATTGACTACGGCTACCTGGGCCGGTTGTGTCGAGGTGAGCGGTGCCCGAGCAGGGAGGTGGCGGAGCGTTGATCGCGGTGCTGGACCTGGACTCGTGAGGTGTGTCTGATTTAATGTCGCACGTTCCGGATGTTTCAGACCGCATGGTCATGGTTCTGGAGTGTGGTTGTGGCGATGGTAATCGATGCGTCGTTTCCGGGCTTGTGCGAGTCCTTTCTTGCGGGCGGCGCGGACGGCGGGTCCTTGGCCGCGGTGTTCTTGGTCGGGGGTGACGTAGCCGATGCCGGCGTGGAGTCGCACCCCGTTGTAGTGGCGACGGCGGATCTCGAGTTCTTTACGGAGCACGTCGATGTCTTCGATCAGGTCGAGGTGGGGGAACTCGCCTTTGAGGTGCCCGAAGAACGATTCGATCCACGCCTGGTCGGTGGGGGTTCCGGGCCGCCCGTAGTGGGTGGCCAGCCAGCACAGGGCCATGAACTCTCGGCTCGATCCTGACGTCATTTGGGGTCCGTTGTCTGACATGACCAACAGCACCGGCAGCCGCTCGTCTGCGGGGTCGTAAGGCTGGGATCCGTCGGGGCTGCGTTCCTCGATCACGTCGAGGAGTTCTTCGTCTCTGAGGCCTTAGGTGAAAGCGGTCTGCACCTGGATCGAGGTTTCCTCGGTGGAGGTGACATCGGAGATCCATTTGCGGGACACCACGTCGGTGATCACCACCGAAGCCTCCGCCTCCGCCCGGGCCTCGGCCAGCTCGAAATCTCTCTCCCGCTTGCCGGGACGGGAACGAGCCAGGGCGTCCAATGCCCCCTGACGGGCCACGTCACGCAGCTTCGAAATGGTGGAACGATCCACCCCGGAGCGGTCAGCCGCCTCGCCTATCGTGGTCTCACCCTTGACCAGCTGCATCCAGATCTCGTACTTCTCCTGCGGCGCCAAGAACCGCTTCTTCTTCCTCGGTGGGGTACTCAAGCAAGCCTCCTTCAGGCTCAGCCCAGAACCCTCCCATGCTGGCTGAATCCCACCCGGAATAGCGACACGAAATCAGCCCCACGACACTCGGGGGTGGCGGAGGAGTTGGGGGCGGTGGCGGTGGAGCGGGCTGAGGGTTTGGCGGCTTCGTACCGGTCTCGTAACGGGGGATGGTAAGACTCTTGCGGTGTGGTGAGGTAGGTCTGATTGATGCGGCGTCGCTGGATGTTGGCTCCATGGGTATGGAGCGGAGTAGTCGTTGTTGCAGGTGCGGTCTCTATGGCTGCCGGTGGGCATGACTCCTTCGGCGTGGGGTTCAGTCTGGTTTTCGTGGGGATCCTCCTGGCGTACGCCGTCCTGGCGTCTCTGATCGCTGTAAAACAACCGGGAAACGGGATCGCCTGGCTCCTCTTGATCACGGGGGTCTTCCTCTTCGTCCAGGTCACTACGACAGGGTCGTTGGCGACTTGGCCGCTGCCCGGGTCGCGATCTGCCTGGTACTTCACGTATATGGGGGTCTACAGCTTCGTGGGTTTGTTCTTCTTCTATCCGCTGAGCCTTCTCTTCTTCATCTTTCCCACCGGCGATTTCCTCACCAGGCACTGGAGGTGGCCGGTGTGGATCGGTGCGGTCTCCGGCCCCCTATCGGTCTTTATCTTGGTGTTCTCGGACAGGGTTGGACCCCTGTATGGGTCCTGGAAGATCACAAATCCGATCGGGTTCCTTCCCGCCCAGCTCTTCGACTCGGTTCTGGTGGTCATCGCGGCCACCATCCAGTTGGTGGCAATCGGCGGCGTGGTCGCCTTGGTGGTGCGGTTCCGACGGTCGTCCGAGGTCGTCCGCGCTCAGGTCAAATGGGTGGTCTTTGCCGGTGTGCTGATCGTTCCCCTGTTCGTCATCGTCGCGGTTGCTGAGGATTCATCGACGCTGTTTGGGTTGGCGTTCCTGGCCGTGCTTTTGTTGATACCCGTGGCGATCACGGTGGCGATCAGCCGCTACCGGCTGTTCGAGATCGACCGGATCATCTCCCGCACGGTGGGTTACGGCCTGGTTGTGGCCGCCCTCAGTCTTGTCTACGTGGTGGGAGCGGTGTGGCTTCCCACCAGGATCATGGGGGAGCAGCCCCAGTTGTTCGTGGCCGGGTCGACTCTGGTGGTGGCGGCATTGTTCAACCCGGTGCGGAGACGGGTGTTGTCCTGGGTGGATCGTCGCTTCAACCGGTCCCAATACGACGCCCAACAGGTAATCGACAGGTTCGCTGACCGCCTCCAGGACGGGCTGGATGTGAGCCAGTTGACCGCCGAGTCGGTGGAGGTGGTTGCCGAGGTCATGCAACCGGACATGGTCGGCGTTTGGGTGCAGAGCCAAGCGACTGAATAGCGAGAATGCCGATAGTGGGGAATGCCACTCGTGCCCGGTCGACGCTTTCCGTCACTGGCCGTCGGTGGCGGTGCGGATCCTCACCCGTATGCGCCCGCCGGTTGATCCGTCGGCTGCTCTGGCCGCTCTCGTGAGCTGACCCGGTTCATGCATTCTCGCCCGCATAACGGGCGACACGTTGACCGCTCATCCTCTTCGTTTGAAGGCTGGACCTGCCATCCGCCGCTCCAGCCCAGAGGCCCGGCAACGCCTTCGTGGAGTAGAGGTGCACGTGGTCGACCCGGCGGACACTCCCTCCCTCACCACCATGTTGGGCCCGACGCCGACTCACCCGGTTCAACACCTGGGGGTCGTAGTCCGCTACCGCTACGTACACGGTCTCCAACGGCCGGGAGGTATCGGGCCAGGCGCTCCAGGGTCTTCTGAGCCTTCGCTTCGGTGCAGTCCTGGTGCTGCCACGATCTACACGGCTTGGTGCACCAGCGCCGTTGCCGCCGTGGCCTGGTTGACCAACACCAACCAGAAGGGGCACTGCTTGGCCCGCACCGGGACGTCGGTCCAGGCCCTCCCAGGCGGTGTGCTCGGAGACGATTTCAGGTAGGTCGTGCAGGTCCATGGGGCCTCCAGGAGATGGAGGCGCTCACGGCGCTCAGCGGTGGCGAGAGGGCGGTCATCAGCCCAGATCCAGGTCAATGACGAGGGGAATCGTCAATCGGAATAGGGGTTTCTGGGGGGAGAGGTTTGAAAAGGGACGCTGAGGCTCCTCCGACCCAATCAGGCCGCGCAGAGCATCGTAATAGACGGGTCAATAGCGCAAGCTGACCTGGTGAACCGGGTCTGGATCGCCACGGTCCTGGCTCCTCGGCAGCGACCCGACCTGGTCTGAGGAGACCGCTTGGTATCGCGGGGAGCGATACTCTGGCGGCAATGCCCCGAGAGCAGCGTGCGTTTCTGTGTGTCGCGGACATCACCGGATATACCGGATATCTGAACGTCTCCGAACTCGAACATGCACACGGAACCCTTACGGACCTGCTGGAACTCCTGGTCGATCGTGCCGGTCCGCCGATGAGGATCTCGAAGCTGGAGGGAGATGCTGTGTTCTCGTATGCGTTCGAAGACGCTTTCACCGACGGTCGGACGTTTCTCGATCTGGTCGAGGGCACCTATGTGGCGTTTCGTCGAGCCATCGACTCGATGGTCCTCAACAACACCTGTCAGTGCAATGCGTGTGCCAATGTGTCCTCGCTCGATCTCAAGTTTGTAATCCATTTCGGCTCGTTCCTGGTTCAGCGAATCGGAACCTACGACGAGCTGTTGGGACCCGATGTCAACCTGGTGCACCGGCTACTGAAGAACACAGTCACCGAGCGGCTGGGGCTGCGGGCATATTGCCTCTATACGAGTTCGGCTTGGGATCAGCTGGGGTTGCGGGAGGTGACCACCCTGGCGGCACATGGCGAAGATGTGGCGGATTTCGGTTTCGTGGAGACCTACGTACAGGACCTGGGCGATGTGTACCGCCCAGGCGACGAAGCCGGGATCACCCTCGACGATTCAGACGTGTGGTTTTCCCTCGAAGCCGACCTCCCGATGAGCCCGGCGGTGGTGTGGGACTATATGTCCTCGCCCGTGTTTCGCAACATCCTGATAGGGAGCCAGAGGCAGGAGGTCAAAGACCTGGTCGGGGGACGAATCGGAGTAGGCAGCGCTTATCAGTGCTACCACGGCAACCGGCTCACGCCTCAGCGGATCATCGAGTGGAAACCGTTCACCAAGATCGTGACCGAGGACGGGACCTCCGACTCGTTGATGGGAATCACCCTCGTTGTGTATCACCTGGAGCAGACATCGTCGGGCACGCATCTGAGGACCGACCTAGGCGGAACGGGCCGGCCCGGCTGGATGCGTGCGATTTTCAAGGCGGCAGGCTTCGTCTTCAAGAAGAGACAGAAGAGTGCTCTCAACGACTTCGTCGATGCGATCGTCGCAGATCACACCCGCCGTTCCGAGTCCTGAACCACTTCAGCGGTCAAGCCGTAACCAAGTCAACGCCTGTCGTCCCATAACCTTCAACTGGACAGGCGATGACCGCCGATCTGAAGGGCGGGCCGGGAACACCTGTGTTGGGGCGTTGAAGCGTTTCGGACTTCTCCGTTTCCCTCGAGCCGAACGACGACCGGGGGTCTGATCTGGTTTGGTGCCGAGTACCCGACCCATCGGAACCCCCTCAGATGGCACAGCTCTATCCACTCCAACACGTTCTAGTTCGGCTTCTTCGACTTAGGTATGCTGCGCTTCTAGATCGTGCGCGGTCGCAACGGGTTAGTTGCGACTCAGCATCCGAGCTGATTGCCATGGTGGTCGCTGATTGAGACCGAAGATGCGCCCCATACGAGCGTCTTCGTTCCCCTCAAAGGTGAAGAGCATCGATTGCGGGTCGTATTCTCGATTACCGGTGAGCATCCGAGACCGCGGTGACGGTCTTCGATCGGGGACTACCGGATTGCGTTGCCTACGCAGCCGTGTATGGGTCGACACCGAACCAGCCATCGAAGCTGCGGCAGCGAACCGTTACCACGGCCGCGTGTTCGCCGCCCCTCCGTGCGAGGACATTACACAAACGACGACATGCGGCGAGCGACCTTAGGACAGGCCGAGGCGACGACGACTAGTGGACCAAGGGCTGGTGAGGTCGGCGGGTCGGTCGCTCGGCCCGGTTGCGGCTCCTGACTCTGAAGGGCTTGCGACACGGGCGATCGGCCATGAGACTCGGCGCCGGCCCGTAGAAAGCGTCTGGTTGGAGGTCGTGGTGCGTGCGGCGTGGTACGAACGTCAAGGTCCTGCCCATGAGGTCGTCGAGGTGGGGGAGATGCCCGAGCCTCATGCCGGTCCCGGCGAAGTCCGGGTCCATCTGGCGACCTCGGGGGTCAACCCGTCAGACGTGAAACGCCGCGGCGGATGGCGCGGTCAGCAGATGCCCTTCGACCGGATCGTGCCTCACAGCGACGGAGCCGGAGTGATCGACGAGGTCGGCGACGGTGTCGGCTCGGCGAGGATGGGTGAACGGGTCTGGGTCTACAACGCACAGTGGAAGAGGCCCTTCGGCACGGGCGCCGAGTACGTGGCGCTTCCCGCGGCCCAGGCGGTCCACCTGCCCGATGGGTCCGGGTTCCCTGCCGGAGCGTGTCTCGGGATTCCCGGGATGACCGCTCACCGGTGCGTCTTCGCAGATGGCGCCGTCGAGGACAAGACCGTCCTCGTCACTGGAGGAGCCGGGAGCGTCGGCTTCTACGCCGTTCAATTGGCCAAGTGGGGCGGGGCGACCGTGATCACCACGGTGAGCAGCGGGGCCAAGGCCGAGGTTGCCGCATCCGCGGGAGCCGACCACGTTCTCAATTACCGGGAGGACGACGTGGCCGGCCGCATCATGGAGATCAGCGACGGCGCGGGCGTAGACCACATCGTCGAGGTGGACTTCGGCGCCAACCTGCCGGTGGGCGACGCGGTCCTCAAGCGGCACGGAGTCATTGTCACGTACGCCTCCATGAGCAAGCCGCAGCCCGTTCTTCCCTTCTACTCCCTCATGGTGCGGAACGTGCTGATCCGCTTCGTGTTCGTCTACGAGGAGCCGCCGGCCGAGCTGGCGCGGGCGACCCGGGATATCGACACCTGTCTCGAAGAAGGGTTCCTCCGGCACCTCATCGCCGAACGCTTTCCCCTCGGAGAGACTGCAGCGGCTCACGTCGCCGTCGAGAGCGGTCGCCTCATCGGCAACGCGGTGATCGACGTCGGTTCGTGACCCCGGCCGCTTCCTCAGGTTCGGCCTGTGGCCCCGAACCGCTTGAGGGTGAGCGTCTCTCCGACCTCGACCCCGAGGTTCCGTGCGTCGGCGATCTCGAGGACAGCCGACGCCAGTGCCAGGTCCTGGAGGCCGGTTCCGGTGGACTTGAACAGGGTGAGTTGCTCGGGCGCGGTCCGGCCGGGGTGCAGCCCGGCCACCAGCGAGCCGAGAGACCGGGATCGATCCGGGTCCAACCCCCGCTCGACCGCGGCCACGGCGTCACCGGCCTGTTCGTAGCCGAGCTCGACGGAGTCGCAGACGATGGGATCGAAGCAGTCGACGAAGCGGGCATCGACCACGTCGCGCATCTCGTCGATGAACTCGGACCGGTTGGCCGCGTTGCGTGAGAAGACGCGGATCTCCTCGACTGGCCGAACGGCCTGCAGGGCAGGCAGTTGGGACCGAGCCACGGATCCGGTGCCGATGACGGCGACTCGCTCGAGGGCCGACAAAGGTGCACGACAAGTCTGATCAGCCCACGTGCGGCATCACTGCTTCGGCCCACAACTGAGCGACCTCTTCCCACGCATACTCGGGAGGAGTCACGAGGAAGCTCTCCAGTCCGATCGAGCGGAGTTCGCGGGACGCGGTCGATGCAATCACCTGGTGTACCGGAAATAGTGAATCTGTGCACGAGGTAGTCGGATATCAGCTCGACCGGGACCCGTTCTTCTAGGGGCCGGCTGATGTCGAACGCCTCCATGAGGCGCCGGACTCCTTCGCGCTCGGCCTCCGGTACCGACTCGAGCGACAGCCGGAAGTTGTGATGGGCTCGGTTGGCGATGCGGCGGCGGGCGAGCTTACGAGCGGTCTCGCCGTCCTCCGACACATAGATGATGCCGGCTGCCATGAGATGGATCGACTCCGGGTCCCGACCTGCCTCCGCAGCACCCTTGGCGATGCGTTGACGAGCGGACTCGATCACGTCGCGGTCGAATCCGCTCCCCAGCATCACGCCATCGGCGACCCGGTCCGCCGCCTCGAGGCCTCTGGGCCCGTCCACCGCGAAGTAGATCGGCACCGTGGTGTCACCGGCCGAGTAGCGAAGACCAACCGGACCGACTGCCGACTCCACCGTGCCACCGGTGAGCAACGCGTGGATCGTCTTCGTCGCCTGCTCCATGTCAGCAAGCCGGGTCGGCTTGCGACCGAACGTGTACGTGCTGGCATCGCCGGTTCCGATGCCCAGGACGAAGCGACCTCCCGTGATCTGGTTGGCCGTGGCCGCCTGCCCCGCCAGCAGCGTCGGGTCACGAAAGACCACGTTGGTCACCGCGGTGCCCAGAGTGATGCGACTGGTGACGAATCGAGCAGCGGTGATGAGCTGAAACGGGTCGAGGACCGAGATCTGACCATCTGCGACGAACAGCCCCGAGTAGTCCTACTCCTCCGTCAGTCGAACCCTGGAGAGGAACGGCTCGAAATCCGTCGACGACGCGTGTAGATAGAACTTGGTCATCGACTCCTCGCCACCGAGATGGATCGAGAGAAAATCCTAACGCCGGAGTAGGACATGTGGCGATGGAAACGCCATCTACCACAGGCGAGATCGCGCGACTGGAGGAGCACCGTCAAACGGGGTCAAATCGGAAACCTCCTGAGCCCGTCGACCCGGGGAGGCCCGCCGTTGTCATCCCACACGCGACATCTGGATCCACCGGGGGGGTACGGTCGGGTCCGATTCGTGCCGGCCTATATGAGGCAGGCGACGGACCGTGCGTCGGTCAGTGCCTGATGGATAGGGGCTTGTCTGCTCGGATTTGACCGGTTGAGCCCGCGGAGCATTATGGCAGAGTGCTCGAGCGTCTCTTTCCCCCGGACCGCCCACCGACGGGCTGGCGTCGTCTCCTCCTAGGCTCGCCGGTCTACCTATGTCGGATCGGACTCGGCCGCCTGTTCGGTCATCGACTGTTGGTGATCACCCACCGGGGACGGCACCCAGGACGCATCTACCGGACCCCGGTTGAGGTTGCCAGATACGACTCGGCCACCGAAGAGGCGATAGTGCCCTCGGGGTGGGGACCACAGGCGGACTGGTACCGCAACATCCAGGCATCGCCCGCCACCGAGATCTGGCTTGCCGGGCGCCGCTTCCGCCCCCAACAGCGGTTCCTCTCTGAGTCCGAGGCGGCGGCCGTGATGGCGGATTACGCCCGGCGCCATCCGCGGGGAGCGCGCGAGCTGACACGCTGGATGCTGGGCCGTCGGTACGACAGCGCCCACCAAGTCGGGGACGCGCTCGCCGCCAAGGTCCCTTTCGTCGGTTTCCGGCCCCCCTCGCCACCTTGACCCCGGTTCTACAGCTCATCGGTGGTGCACTGAAATTCGGGTTGAGCCTAGGCGACCTACGCAGCTGGATGGACCAGTTCTAGGTGGGCGACCGCTCCCTTTCCAACGCTCGATAGAACGTGGTTGGGACGGAAGAGCCGGGTAGCACGGGCGAAATCGCGTGATTGCGGGAGCACCGTTGAACGGGCGTCATACCCGCCCTGGCTCCCGGCATCCGACCAAAGTAGGACCTGTTGGGGGGGATTGGGCAATGGCCTGAGGCGAATCGATGAATGACCGAAGGCGCTTTCAGACACCTGTCGAGCGTTGTCGATAGAGTGCGCCAGGCACCGCGACCTCGAAGCTTGAGCGGTTGCAGAGCTTGAAGACAAAAGCTGAGGTCGTCGAGGGCCACAGAGATATTTAGAGAGTCTGAAGGATCGCGACCGTGGCTCGGGCTCGGTCCTTCCAGACGTTCGTGATTTGGCTGAACGCTTGAGTTGAGCCCAGCCTCACTGCCTGACGGTCCGCTTCGATAGCGAGCCATTCCAGGACGGGCTGGGGAGATTGGTCGAGGAGGGATCTGAGAGCGTAGGCTCGCTCGCCGATGCGGATCCCTGCGTTGGTGGTTGCGGCGGCGCGATTGAGGTCGGCGTGAGTGAGGATGATGCCGCTGCGAACGGGGGCGAGGAGGTAGGTGATGAGGTCGTCGGGCCCTTGTGGGAGTGAAGGTGGATCGGCCAGGTGGCGGGATGGTTGGTGAGGGCCCGGGTCGGTATGGAGGGCCGACCGGATGACTTCGATGATGAGTTGCGCCCAGGCCGGGTAGGGGGTAGGGGCGATGTTCTCGACTCGGGTGAGGTACGGAATCAGCCACGGGGCGAGGTGTTCGTAGACGAGGGTGTGTTGGGCGTGTAGGAGGAGACGGCGTCGGGCCGGGTCGCCGTTCGCGGCGGGGTCGAGAAGCGCGGCCCATAGCCCCAGGAGGGCGGCGAGATGGTCGGGTTCGGGGGGTGGGGTGAATCCGGTGGCGTGCCAGAATCCGGCTATTCGGTCTCTGGCTTGGCCACCGATCTTGCCGTCGGGGTCGAGGTAGATGGAGGCGTAGGGGGGAAGCTGGCGGATGAACAGCTCGGTGTGATCGGCCGGGTCAGGGACTGGAAGCCCCAACAGGGCTGCAATGCGTTCCGACTCTGGCGTGGGTCGTTCGCAGAGAACGGCCAGGGCGCGGATCAGTTCGGCCTGCTCAGTGGTGGGGGATTGTGTATAGGTCACGGGAGGGTTTGAGGGGGCGGAGAAACCAGTAGGGGCGGCGGGTTCCGTCGGGGGAGGTCCCGTCGGCGGGTCGGGTCAGGGACAGCCAACGCTGGTAGGCGGCTCGGGAACGGGCCGTGTCGACGGCGATGTCGCCGTGGCTGTCGCCAGGTTGGGCTTTGGTGACCCGGACGGCCTGGTGCCAGCAGTGCTGCCCGGAGATGGGGTCGGGTTGGACGGGGAAGGTGAGGTTTTGGTGGACGCCGACCTCGGTCCACCAGATGCGGCTGGTGTCGGGGTCGGCCGACGGGAACGGCCCGATACCGGCCTGGCGGTCGAGTTGCCAGGCGTCGGCCTGGTGTTGGAGCGAGACGGTGGCCATGGCTTGGCGTTGGCCTTGGTCGGTGAGCTTCCAGCGTCCCATGTGATGCGAGCAGGCCACCACACCGGGTCGGATCCCTTCGGTGACCCAGGCTTTGACCACGAAGTGGCCGATTTCGGTTTCGACCCGGACCAGGTCCCCAGTGGCGACGTCGAGACGGGAGGCGTCGGTGGGGTGGATCCAGAGCGGGTTGGTGTGGGCGATCTCGTCCAGCCATTTGGCGTTGGCGGAGCGGGTGTGGATCTGGGTGGGGAGCCGGAAGGTGGAGATGAGCGGCATCTGACCGGCCTCCAGGTTATTCGGGTGGATGTGGCTGCGGATGTAGCCGGGGAGGGCATGTTCTGACCATCCCCAGTCGACCATGGTGGCCGAGTAGAACTCCAACTTCCCCGACGGGGTGGGGAATCCCGCTAGGACCTGCCCGTCGACTTTCACTCCGACCGGTCGCCGTCCCTCCGAGTCGGGGTCGGGGCTGGATTGGGGAACCACGTTGGGCCTGGCCGGTTTGGGCGCCGCGGTGTAGACCCGCCCGAAGGGGTCCTCGCCCGGGTCGGCCAACTCGTCGTTGCCCACCGGCTGCTCGTGGACGGCTCCAACGCCTTTGGTCACCTCGAACGCGCCGTAGCGTCGCATGTACTGGAGCGGAGTGAGTCCTTCGGCGGCGGCGGCTTCGGGCAGACCGGGGACCGAGTTCTCGAACATCCACCCGTAGTACTCGTCCACGCCCAGCTTGGTGCCCGGATCGGCCTTGGATTCGTAGTACTGGCGGATACCCAAAGAGCCGTCGGGGTCGATCCGCCAGGACAACTCGATCCAGAACTCGTTCTCTTCCCACACCTCACCGGGGTTGACCTGGCGGGTGTCGGTGATCTCCTCGCCGGCCCGTTCACGGGCGGCGCGCAGCACCGGCTGGCGGAACCCGATCCACTGCCCGTCATACTGCTCGTAGGACGCAACGTCGTGACGTTCCGACGATAGGCCCATGGGCAGCACATAGTCGGCGAAATAGGCCGTCTCCGACCAGGTGGGGGTGAGCGCCACATGCAAGCCGACCTTTGAGGGGTCGGTCAGCATCTCGATCCAACTGAACCCGTCGGGGTTGGTCCACACCGGGTTGTACACCCGGGAGAAGTAGACGTCGATGCTCCCCCGCCCCTCGCCCACGAAATGGGGCAGCAGGAAGGACAGCTCATGCATGGCCAGCGGATACTCCAGCGGCCAGGTGAGCTCGTTCCACACCGGCGGATGAGGAGGGGAGTGGATCGGACGGGGTACGAACTTGTTCCAGGCGTTGGGATAGGTGCCGCCCGGTGTGGCCACCGCCCCCATCAGGGCGTTGAGCAGAAACAGGGTGCGCGACACCTGCCATCCGCCCAGGTTCCCCGCCGCCGCCGACCGCCAATTGTGAGTCGACAAACGAGTACCCGCCCCCGCCACCAGCTCGGCGACCTCCACGAAGCACGTCGGCGGCGATGCCCGACTCGGCCGAGGCGAACTCGAAAGTGAACTCGGCGTACAAGCCCGCCAGAACCTCCTCGAACGCTTCGAACGTGGAAGGAAGGTCGGGATGCTGGGCGGCCAGGTACCGGTCCCAGTTCCACCAGCGGCGCACGAACTCACGGTTGTAACGGCCGGTCTGAATGAGATGGTTGGCGATGGCCAGGTTGATGGCCGCCTCCGACCCCGGATAAGGCGACAGCCAATGATCGGCATGGGTGGCGGTGTTCGACAGCCGGGTGTCCAACACCACCAGCTTGGCGCCCCGACGACGGGCGTCGGTGATGCGCTGAGCATGAGGATTGAAATAGTGGCCCGCCTCCAAATGAGCCGAGATCAGATAGATCACCTCGGCGTTGGCGTGGTCGGGGCTGGGCCGATCCAGACCCATCCACAACTCATAACCCACCCGCGATCCCGACGAGCACACGTTGGTGTGCGAGTTGTGCCCATCGATACCCCAGGAAGCCATCACCCGCTCGGTGAAACCATCCTCACCCGGCCGACCCACGTGATACATGACCTGATTGCGGCGCCCCTCGCTCAACGCGGCCCGGATCCTGGCGGCGATGTCGTCCAGAGCCTCGTCCCAATCCACCTGCACCCACCGGCCCTCACCCCGGGCCCCGACCCGCTTCAACGGATACAGGATCCGATCCGGGTCGGTGACCTGGTTCACCACCGCCGGGCCCTTGGCGCAGTTGCGTCCCCTCGAACCCGGATGCTCGGGATTGCCCTCGAACTTGCGCACCTGCAACGTGTCCCGATCCACATACGCCAACAGGCCACAAGCCGACTCACAGTTGAAACACGTCGTAGGCACCAACGCATAACGCTTCTCGACCCGCTCCGGCCACGACCGCGAATCCAACTCCACCCAATCGTCCCAACGCTCCCGGGGAGGAAACGACGCCAAATGGACCCGCGACGGACCCGGATAGAACGTCTCCCCACGGGCCTCCACCTCGGCCCGAGCCGCCGACACCAACCCACCCAACTCTCCCAGGCGATCCGTCACCACCATCTCCTTCTCATGCCAGCGGCACCGCCTGTCCCGACTGGACATAGGCATGCTCATAAGACAACAACCCGACCAGGGCGAAGGGAGCCGCCCACACCCCCATCCAGGGCGCCAGAACCGCCACCGCCATCAACCCCACCGACACCCATAAGAACCAGGCGTACCGGCCCCGGGTCATCTCCCACACCGCGGCATGGGCATGGGCGGTGCCATGCGGCAGAACAACCTCCCCCCACACCAACAACAGATGCACCAACGCCGCCCCACCCAACAGCCAACCCAAAGCCTCAGTGGCGGCCGAATCGACGAAGGCGTCGACCATCAACAACCCCGCCGCTCCCCCCAAAACCGCCTGCACCGCGATATGAGGAGGCAACAGCGGCGACTGCCACAAATCCCGAGCCTTGGACTGGGCAAACAGAAACGCCGTGTACACCGCCGCCATCACCGACAACGGCAAACCCGCCACCGCCAAACCCTGGCGCAAACCCACCCAATCGACCATCCCCGACAACACCTGGGCGGCCAGCACCGCCCCGTAAGCCAGGATGATCACCGCCCCCCGCACCAACCAACTGCGCCACTGGGGCTGGGTGAACAACAACAAGAACCGCCCCGGATGCTTCAAATCCGCCACCAGAATCACCCCGGTTGCTGCCAAGAACACCAACCCCACCACCGGCGCCGCCCACACGAACAGATCCGCCGACCAACCCAGGAACCCCGTCAACACCAACAGCAAAGCCACCAGATAGGCCCCGGCCGCCAACGACTTCGTCCACGTGTACAGGCTGACCGGCCAACCCCACGGCGCTCGATGCGGCACGTCATAAGACACCAGCGCCGCCGCCGACGAATTCGCCCGTCCAGCACGCATACCGCTCCCCACCCCCGGACCCTGCCCCGCCCACGCATACAGACCCCCCTCCGGCCGGCGAGCCGACAAAGGATCCAACGTCGACTGATGAGCCCCCACATAGAACAACTTGGGTCGGGTCTCCTTCTCCGGGCGACGCACCGAAACCGGCTTGCGACCCACCACCCCGGCCACCGCAGACGACGGATCGTTCACATCCCCCACCAGGATCGCCTCCGTCGGGCACACCACCACACAGGCCGGCTCCAACCCCACATCCAACCTGTGCGCGCAGAAGTTGCACTTCTCCGCCGAGTGATCCTCGGGATTGATAAAGATCGCGTCATAAGGACAAGCCGCCATACACGCCTTGCACCCGATACAGACCCGCTTGTCGAAATCCACGATCCCATCCGAACGAGCGAACATGGCCGCCGTCGGACACGCCGCCACACACGGAGCATCCTCACACTGATTACAACGAGTCACCTGAAACGCCCGCCGCACCTGGGGAAACACCCCCACATCCACCGACTTCACATAAGTGCGAGTCACCCCCAACGGCACCTCATTCTCCGACTTACACGCCGTCGTACACGCATGACAACCAATACACACCGACTGATCGATCACCTTCACCCAACCGGCAGGCTTCGATTCAGCAATCTGGGAGTGGCGGAGAGGTACGTTCATCGCTCAGATCATCCGCCCGAAGCTTGTGCCAAGCGCGGCAGCCGCGTCCACATGGACGAGCATCGTAACTGCGTGCGGGCCGGGCCTTCGCGGTGTGGCGGGCCTCGGCTATTCGTCCGGCGTTTGGGAGTTTCGACCAGAGAACCTTGCCGCCCACGGCGTAGCTGATCGCAAACACCACTGCTGGGTCAGCCACCTGAGCGCGTTCAATAGAACGGGTAGGCGCCTGCTGGCCTGCGATTCAAGGACCAATGGGCAGACCACGGTATGGAGCTCACACCAACGTCAGCCACGTCCTCGGTGAGGACGATGCGCGACATTGATCCGTCGGGTTCCGGCCCATCTCGTCTCACCCAGCCGCGCGCCCCTGAAACCGTCCCGCGCGCCCCTCTGATCCTTAGCCTCCAGACCAACCCGTTTCCCCTGAAGCACCCACCGTCACCCGGATCCAGGCTAGTCGACGGCCCCGTTCCGCGTCGAACGGGAATCGGGGGTTATGAGAGGGAGTGGGCTTCTATCCCCAAGCCTCCCACCCAGATCCCTCCCGGCGCATGGCGGCCCGTCCGACCTCTCCTACAGTGACCCCACGGCCACCACCGTGGAGATCATGCCGACGTACACACGGTCCGAGATCAAGGACTGGGCTCGAGAGCACATGCAAGGGGTCTGCAACGTGATCATCCCCAGCTACACGGCAGACCTCAGAGACATCAACGAGGCCGGGATCCGGCACGATGTCCGCCGCAACATCGAACTCGGATTCTGGGGCGCCCTGCTCGTTTCGGAAGCAGGCACCACACACGACGAGATGCGTCGCTTCATGGAGATCGCCGTCGACGAAGCGCGGGGACGGCACCACTTCGTGTTGCAGGCAGCCTTCGACACGCCTGAAGACATCATCGAGATGGGCCGGGCGGCCACCGACATCGGGATCGATGCCCTGCTCCTCGGTCAGCCGAACAGCTTCTACCCTCGAACGCCCGACAGCCTCGAGGCGTACACCCGACACGTCTGCGCCTCCGTGGATCTGGCGGTCGTGCTGTTCATCGTGGCCCATTCGAACCTGGCCAGGCTGGACCCCAGCGGCTATCCGCGGGAGGTTCTCGACCGGGTCGTCCACCTCGACAACGTCGCCGCGGTGAAATACGAACTGGGGCGTCACAACACCACGATCACATATGAGACGTTCCGCCGCCTGGAGAACCAAGGCGTCCTGCTCTCGGACCCGATGGAGTACAACGCCCCGATGTGGATCGACCTCTTCGGGATGCAATGGATGGGGACCAGCAACTACGAGTACTACGGCGACCGGGTTCCCCGTCTGTTCACCGCGCTTCGCGACGGCCGAACCGACGAGGGCATGGCGCTGTGGTGGGGCATCCACCCGGTGCGGCAGGCGAGAGCTCGCCAGATGTCATCCATGTCGGGAGCCAACTTCATCCACCGTTACCTCTGGAAGTACCAGGCGTGGCTGAACGGATACAACGGGGGCCCGATCCGCCAGCCCGCCATGAAGCTGACGGACGACCAGATGCGAGCCGCGGCGGCACCGCTCATTCAGACCGAAATCGCCTCCAATGCCGTCGAACTCGCCGACTTCTTCGTCGGAAGGAACCCGGCTTGATGGTCCGCATCCTCGACGGACCCACGATCGACTCCATCCTCACCGTGGACCTCGCGCTCGACGCCATGCGTCGCGCCTTCGCTCTCGAGGGAGCCGGCCGGGCCGGCCCTGCCGCCCGCGTCGACATAGGGCACCCCAAGGGATGGATGCGGGTCCTCCCCGCAGCCTTCGAGGGCCTCGGCGTGTTCGGCCTGAAGACGATCTCGATGCAGACGGGCCTCGGTGTTCGCTACGCGGTTATCGTCCACGATCTCGAGAGCGGGGCACTCCGCGCCCTCGTCGACGCACAGGCGATCACGGGCGCCAGAACCGGCGCCACGGCAGCCGTGGCGGCAGAGCACCTCTGTCGGCCCGACATCGAGCGAGCCGCCGTCATCGGCACCGGATCCGTGGCTCGGTCCCAGCTGCCTGCCCTGCAGGCCGTTCGGCCAGTCGAGGAGATCCGCGTCTTCTCACGCAACGCGGCCAACCGGTCCGAGTTCATCGACGAGATGCGCGACGTCGTCGATGCCCGCTTCGTCGACTGCTCGACGGTCGACGAAGCCGTCGAAGGCGCGTCGCTGGTGACCCTTGCGACGAAAGCGCCGCAGCCGGTGCTGGTACCCGAACACCTCCGTCGGGGTATGCACGTCAACTCCGTTGGTGCCGCCCGGCCGAACCTCTGCGAGCTGGATCCCGACGCCTTCGGCAGGTTCGATCTCATCGTCTGCGACTCCGTCGAGCTCGTCTACGGGCAGGCCGGTGACGCCGTCGCCGCGGTCGAGCGGGGGTTGGACCCGGATCGATCCCGGTCTCTCGGCTCGCTGGTGGCCGGGCTGCACCCCGGCCGGACCGCGCCCGAGCAACTCACCCTGTTCAAGTCCACCGGAACCGGCCTCCAGGACCTGGCACTGGCGTCGGCTGTCCTCGAGATCGCCGACGCACGGAACCTCGGGGTCGAGGTCGGAGAGACGCTCACCCTCAAGCGGTTCGGGGCCACAGGCCGAACCTGATAGCCCAGGCCGATGGGCCAATCCCACACCTTGGGCCGATGCGGTTGGCTCTAAGGTTTCATTTGGTGCAGAGGCTCTTGCAGGCGATTCGAGGGGTCGGGGTGACCACCGGCCTTCGCCGGCCCGTGGGAAGCCGATGCCCGACATCGTGAGAAGGAGAGAGCATGACGAAGACGGCTGACATCGTCGTCGCCGGGGCCGGACACAACAGTCTCGTGACGGCGGCATATCTGGCGAGCGCCGGCTATGAGATCGCCATCGTCGACGCACGACCGATCCCCGGCGGTGGTGCCACCACCGAGGAGTTACTGCTGGACGGATTCTGGGTGGACACCTGCTCGACCGGACACACACTGATCCAGGTCAACCCGCTGATTCGCAACGACGAGCTGGGCCTAGTCGCCAAATACGGCCTCTCCTACATCGATCCCGACCCGGTTGAGGTGGTGGCCTTCCCGGACGGTGAGGCGATCACGATGTGGCTCGACCTCAACGAGACCTGCGCCGAGATCGCCCGATTCTCACAGCGCGATGCAGAGGCGTATCGCCGTCTGCTCGACGAGTGGGACGAGATCAAGGGTGTGGTGGGCGCCACCCGGTTCAGACCGGTCGGATACGGACCCAGCCCACAAGAGGTGATGGCGAGCCACCCCCGCGGGGGTGTGTGGATGCGCCGTTCGATGATGAGCGCCCGTGACCTCATCCTGCACGATTTCGAGAGCCCCCACGTACGCGCCTTCATGGGCTGGATGGCATCGCAGACGGCGGTACCGATCGACGGCGCCGGTACCGGTCTACTCGCCTATCAGATCATCGGGGGGCGACAGGTCCGTAGCTGGTCGATCCCCGTCGGCGGATCGGGGAAGTTGGTGGAGGCGCTCGTCGGTTATCTCGAAGACCACGGAGCAACGATCGATTGCGGCCAGACGGTGTCCGAGCTGATCCTCGACGACGGTCGCTGCGTCGGGCTTCGGACCGAGAACGGCGAGGAGTACCGGGCTCGTCGTGCCGTCTTGTCGACGATCCATGTCAAGCACCTCGTGGACATGGCGCCGCCGGAGGCGTGGGGCGAGGACTTCCTCTACGGAGTCGACACCTATCACGTAGGCATCCCCTTCTTCGCCGCCTACTTCGCCACCACCGCCGCGCCGGCCTTCACGACCCACGACGGTTCCCGATCCTCGGTATCGGCCGGCGTCGCCGGCTGGATCGACGACCTGGCTCGCGGTGCCCGCAGAGTCTCGGACGGGCAGTATTGCGAGGAGGATCCCTTCCTGCTCGTGGCCACACCCACGCTCGCCGATCCGAGTCGCAGCCCCGGTGGAACCCACACCGTGAAGATGGTGACCTTCAACGCCTACGATCCGGGTGGTGGACCACGGCGTTGGGACGACATCAAGGGGACGCACTCCGACCGTCAGGTCGAGTACCTGCGGCGGTTCGCCCCCAATTTCACCGACGACGTGATCATGGCGCGCATGGTGAAGTCCCCCCTGGACATCGAGCGGATCAACCCGCACATGGTCCACGGGGCCCCACACGGTGGGGACCGAGGAATCGCATTCACCGGTGCGCAGCGACCCGTCCCGGGATGGGCCCAGCACAGGATGCCGGTTCCCGGCCTGTACCAGACCGGAGGGACCACGCACCCGGGCGGTTCGATCACCGGCGCGCCCGGTCGCAATGCGGCGATCGTGATGTTGGAGGACCTGGGTCACGATCCGGCGGAGTTCACGGCGCTCGACTGAACGAAGGGCTGACACGAATAGGCCGGGATCCGGAGCGGGTAGAAATCATCGAGACGATCGCCGGCAACGACTTGCACCTCATGTATGACGAGGTCGGGGACGGGCTCGACGCCCCGATCTTCCCGGGCAAGCCCCCGGGACGGTCCATTCCCCGTCGTGCTACTCGCGTCGGGCAAAGGCGGCGAGGGGATGCGATGGGTCCGCACGCCTGCGCCAATCCGCTACCTCATGATGGCGGATCGATGCAGGCTAGGTCTGTGCCTGGTTGAGACACCGCAGGCAAGAATGCGAATGGGTCTCGTCCGACCACGATCTCCGTGGCTACATCTATCCAATCTGTGGCTCCGACGGCGAGTACGAGGTCGACGACGTACAGGAGAAGGCGACAGCCCACGTGATCGGATATCCGGACGGGCGATTGAAACCCTGAGCCACGATGGCGCCGGGAGCATTTGCCCAAATCAACAATCGATTGCATGATCGGCCAGGATCGATGCGATAAGCATCGGCGGAGACCTGGAAAGGAAGCCAATGATCCACTTCATCGTCCATGACGAAAACGACTCGGTTGGAGTCGTGGTCGTCGAAGGAATCGAAGCAGGCGACGCTATCGACGGGTGGATCATGGACCAGCAGCGCGACATCCAGGTCCAGGCGAAGGACGCCATCCCCATCGGCCACAAGCTGGCGGTCACCGACCTCGCTGAGAAAGACACGGTGATCAAGTACGGGGTCGACATCGGCCGCGTGGTGGCTCCGATCAAGGTCGGCGAGCACGTCCACGTCCACAACGTCAAGACCAAGCGTTGGTGATTCGGCCGGTCACGACAACACCCCTGGCGTCTCACCGTCACCGTTGAACTCCGTACTGCCATCGAAAGAAGCAGGAGGCCACACCATGTCACTCGATCTCGCCAACGCAACCTTCCAGGGCTATCTCCGAGAGAACGGCCGCGTAGGTGTCCGCAACCACGTCCTGATCCTCTCCGTCGACGACATCTCCAATGCCGCCATCGAAGCGGTCGCAAACAACATCAAGGGGACCATCGCCATCCCCCACCCCTATGGCCGGCTTCAGTTCGGCGCCGACCTCGATCTGCACTTCCGCACATTGATCGGGACCGCATCGAACCCAAACGTGGCGGCGGCCGTGATCGTCGGGATCGAGGAGGAGTGGACCGCCAAGGTCGTCGAGGGCGTCGCCGCCACTGGGAAGCCGGTCGCAGGGTTCGGCATCGAACGGCACGGAGACCACGACACGATCATGCGGGCCTCCACCAAGGCGCAGGAGTTCGTCCACTGGGCCACCGTCCTCCAGCGCGAGGAGCGCCCGCTGAGCGACCTCTGGGTCTCGACCAAGTGCGGAGAGTCCGACACGACGTCGGGGCTGGCGTCCAATCCCGCGGTGGGCAACATGTTCGACAAGCTGTACGAGCACGGGGTGACCATGGTCTTCGGTGAGACCACCGAGCTGACCGGTGGCGAGCACCTGGTGGCGGCCCGGTGCAAGACGCCGGAGATCCGGGAGCGGTTCCAGTTCATGTTCGACCGTTATCAGGATGTGATCGAGGCGCACAAGACGAGCGACCTGTCGGACTCGCAACCGACCAAGGGCAACATCGCCGGTGGCCTCACCACCATCGAGGAAAAAGCGCTCGGCAACATCCAGAAGATCGGCCGCACGTCGATGATCGACGGCGTGCTCGACAAGGCAGAGACGCCAACCGGGCCCGGCCTCTGGTTCATGGACTCCTCGTCGGCGGCCGCCGAGATGGTCACGCTGTGCGCCGCCTCCGGCTTCACCGTTCACATGTTCACCACCGGTCAGGGGAACGTGGTGGGCAATCCGATCCTCCCGGTCATCAAGACGTGCGCCAATCCACGTACGGTCCGCACGATGGGAGAGCACGTCGACACCGACATCACCGGCCTCCTCCGCAAGGAGATGACCATCGACGAGGCGGGTGATGCTTTGATCGACATGACCCTCCAGACGGCGAACGGGCGGCTGACCGCTGCCGAGGTTCTCGGGCACCGGGAGTTCGTCCTCACCCGACTGTACGAGAGCGCGTGAACCTCCGGGTGGCGCCTCTCGACGGACGAGGTGGGTCGGTCGGACGAGCCGATCGAAGCTCATCGCCGAGCCCGGGGAGGGACCGCTGATGCGTCACTCGTTCAAGGTTTGGGCTCAGCAGGCCGAGTGGGCCCAGCTGCGTGACATCTGGGTCGAGGCCGATCGGGGCGAATTCTGGGACATGGTGTGGCTCAACGACCACCTCTATCCACCCAAGTCCCCGTCGAGTCTTCCCATCATGGACGCCTACACGCTGTTCGGAGGCCTGGCGGCCGTGACCGAACGGTTGCGGTTCGGCACGATGGTCACGGCCAACACCTTCCGTCACCCAGTCATCCTCGCCAAGCAGCTGGTGACCCTGGACCACATGTCCGACGGACGCCTCGAGATCGGAGTCGGTGCCGGTTGGCACGAAGGCGAGCACAAGGCGTTCGGGATCGATCTCCCGCCACTCGAAGAGCGCTTCGAGTTGCTCGACGAGACCTTCACCATCCTCCACGGGCTCATGACCGAGGAGGTGTTCAGTTTCCAGGGCAGGCATCGGACCATCCGGGACGCCCACTTCGAGCCCAAGCCGATCCAGCGACCACGGCCACCGTTCGTGATCGGTGGCAGCGGCCCCAAACGCACCATCCCGCTGGCCGCCAAGTGGGCAGATCAGTGGAACTATCCGGATTATGTGGGCAACCCCGAGGCGTTCGCTGCGTCGCTCGCGGTGCTCGACGCGGCTTGCGCGGCCATTGGTCGCGACCGCTCCGAGATCGAGGTGTCTGTCCAGTTCCGTTACTCGGGTGATCTCTCCCACGCCCTGGATCTGGTGAGCGCGTACACCGAGTATGGCGCCGAACACATCCTCGTCAGCTTCACTCCACCGGCCGACCCATCGCTGCCGCCACTGCTGGCCGAAACCCTGGCCTGATCGGGACTGAGGACCCTGTCGGTGCTCGGCCCGCGTGACACCATGGAAACATGCGGTCCCTATGGGTGTGGATCAGGATCTGGTGGGCTGTTGCCCTGGCCATAGTGCGGGCCCTCTCCCGTCGGGTCCGGTATGGACCGCTCGTCGCCGGATGGAGTTGGAGGATGGAGCTGCGGAGGGCGACGATCTCGGCCCTGATCCTGGCCGGGACGGAGATCGGGGACGTGGAACGTTGGGCCGATCTCCGATTCGAGGCACCACTCCCGAGCAGGCTGCGCGGCGTAGTCACGGTGACCCCCGGCACGCTGAACCGCGTTCAGGGAGAGTGGCTGCGACTCCCCCAGCTTCCGGGTGACCGGCCGACGCTGCTCTACTTCCACGGGGGTGGCCATGTGATGGGAAGTCCCGGCATGGAACGCCCGCTCATCGCCGAGATCGCCGTCGCCGCCCGGGCCGACGCCTTCTCGGCCGACTATCGCCTCGCCCCCCGTCATCCCTTCCCGGCGGCCCTCGACGATGCAGTCGCCGCATACACGGGATTGCTCGAGGCGGGCACAGATCCACATCGGCTGGCGGTTGTCGGTGACTCCGCAGGAGGCAATCTCGCCGCAGCTCTGCTGGTAAGGCTCCGCGATGAGGGGCGCACCCTCCCGGCCGGAGCGGTGCTCTTCTCGCCATGGCTCGATCTCGCCAACACGGGATCGACGCTTACCAGCAACGCAACCACCGACTATCTGCCGCCGATTGCCGACCGCCCCGCAACCGAGTACCTGGACGGAACCGATCCCACCCACCCGCTGGCGTCGCCGCTCTACGCCGATCCGGTCGGGCTGCCCCCGATGCTGGTGCTGGCCGGAGGTGCCGAGATGCTGCTCGATGACGCCACCCGCTTCGTCGAGAAGGCGCGCGCCGGCGGCGTTGACATCACCTTTCACGTCGAGCCCACGATGTTCCACGTCTGGCCCGCCGTCGTACCTCGTGAGCCGGCATCGCGGCGCGCCATCCTGCTGGCGGGAGACTGGATCGGGCGGCACGTGGTCTGATCGATGTCGCTCGGCCATTGGCAGGTGCCGTCCGGTCGAGGTGCCGGAACTACTGCAGAGCGATCAGCACGACTCCCGAGATGACGAGGCCGACCGACCCGACCAGGGCACCATCGATGTGCTCGTCGCCCTTGAGGAACATCAGGCTGAGCATGATGGTCCAGATCCCCTGCGTGGACTGGAGGATGCCCACCACCCATGCCTCCAGGTAGGTGAAGGCGGTGTACTGGCTGAGCAGGGCGGCGGAGGTTGAGATACCCGCTGCCACGAACCACCACGACGGTGAGCCGAAGTTGGACCGGGCCCTTTCGGCCAGCTTGCCGCGAACGGCGTCGATCAGCACGATCACCAGGTAGGCGGAAGCGGCCCCGATGAACGCCCCGATCACCGACGAGTCGAACCGCTCGAGCCCCCACTTCCGGAACACGAAGGCGAGACCGAATGAGGCCGGCGCCCCGGCGGCGATGAGGTAGTGGAACAACGGAGCCTTCCCGGCGCCGGAAGAGTCGCCCGACCTCGCCTTGATCAGCCAGAGCAGCCCGGCCACGACGATCGTGCCACCGAGCAGCTCGATCGGGGTGAGCGTCTCGTCCAGTGCCAGCCATCCGGCCAAGGCGGCCACCGCCGGCGCCCCCGTCATGAAGGCATTCGAACGGCTGGGACCGATCAGGCGCACCGCCCGCAACAGCGCCGTTCGTCCACCCACGGTGCCGATCACGCCACCGATGATGAAGGCGATCATCGCCGGCGTGTCCCAGGTGGGCCAATCCACCAGCGTGGCGTAGATGCCGAGGATGATCACGTTGACCAGCACCGACATGAACACACCGTCGTCGTCGGGACGGGTGCGCTGACCGACCCGCACCAGGATCGACGTCAACGAGAAGCAGATGGCGGCGGCGAGGCCGAAGACGATCCCCATCGGCGCTAGGCTAGCGCAGCAATCGATTGCAGGACGTCTGATGTTCGCTCATTCATACGGTCGCCGCCGCCGAACCGGCCGCGCCCGACCGTAAGTGCGTCGGAGGCATCGGTATCAGCGAGGTCAGTAAGTGGCAGGATGAGGCCCTCGCAGAGGCTGCGCCTGCGACGGTCGACGGGTAGAGGTGCCGGTTGCAACTGGCCGCGGACACCCGAGCGGCAAGATCGGGGGACGTGTCTGCTGCCCAGACACTACCCACCGTCGATATGCTCTCCCGTCTCAGCGGTCGAGACGCAGACCTCCGACCCGGTCAGGAACGAGTAGATGCAGGACCTATCCTTCATGGCCGCCGCCGAGGCCGCGATGGCTCGACCGAAGGGGCGGCCCTGGAGCCCCGACCTGACAGCCATCCGGGCTGCGGCGCGTATGGTCCCGGGGCACCGTCCGCACCGGGTCAACGCCGTCAAGGTGGCGGAGAGCCATCGGCCCAAGAGTGTCGCTTACGAAGGCGGGCCCGACACTACGACCGTGTTCGCCCGAACTGCATACCAGATCATGTACCGGGACGGCCACGTGATGCTCGAGGCCGGCATGGACAGGGAGATCCATGCGACATTCGGGAAGGGGAGCGACGAGCCCTACTTTCCAGAGGAGAATGCCCGGGTTCAGGAGGCACTGAGGACGTCGATTTTCAACATCGTGACCCACGAGCATGGTGACCACATCGCCGGCGTGGTGCGCACCGACTTCCTCGAGGAGATCGCCCCCAAGACGCTCCTTACCGCGGTGCAGGCGTGGGCGCTCGTGGTGCAACCGCAGCGGCCGCAGCTGGGGATCACGGCCGAGTTGGCCGCCCAATACAGGGTCTTCGACTACGAGGACTACCTGCCCTTGGCCGCCGGCATGGTCGTCATCAAGTCGGCGGGCCACACACCCGGCTCACAGATGGTCTACGTCGAAACCGAGGCGGGCACCGAGTACCTCTTCGTCGGAGACTGCGCCTGGCACATGGACGGGATCATCGGGTGTAAGCAGAAGAATGCCCCGTGGATCGACGAAGACCACGCGTCGATCATGAACCAGCTGCAATGGCTCAACGGGATCCACGGCTCCGAATCCGACATCACGATCGTGGTCGGGCACGACGACGAGCAGCTCGCCAGGTACCGAGCTGCTGCTCTACTCGGATCGGAGCTGGAGCTCTAGGGCCGAGCCGGGCGCACCCGCGCCTCGCGTGTTGAGCGGGAAGGTCTGTTCATCCGTTCGGCGTTGGTGAGCCTCGGTGCCAAACGAGACCGCCATTCGGCCCCTGGCCGTCCCTGCCTCCCGCCCATCTCGCAATCGGTTGCACTAAGAGGTGGTGACGGTGTAGGTTTCGGTCATGCCCTCGGTGATACACCGCTCCGAGTTGCCCAAGATCCGCTCCACCCGCGACGGGCGGGATCGAGTCGACTTGGTTACCGAGGAGCTGTTCGGCTTCAGCGATGTCCGGGCAGACCACATCACCTACCATCCCGGCGACACCGCCGCCGCCCACTACCACGTGGGGGCGAAGCACCTGTTCTTCATCGACGGCGGTGCCGGTGTCCTCCACCTCGACGATCGCACCTTCGAGCTCGAAGAGGGCGACGTGGCCTTCGCCGACGAGGGAGAGGTGCACTGGTTCGAGAACCCTGGCGAGGAGGTGTTCTCCTTCTACGAGCTGTGGGTGCCCGCACCCCGGGAGACCGTGTGGGTGACCGGCGACCAGTGAACATGGGAACGGGTGACGTGAGTTCACGTCATGGGTGACACGGAAGCGGTGGTCAAAGGTGCGGTGGTGCAGGCCGCTCCCGTCTTCTTGGATCGGGAGGCCACGACGGAGAAGGCAATCGGGCTTATCGAGGAGGCTGGATCGAGCGGGGCCGAGATCGTCGCTTTCCCTGAGGGCTTTATCCCCGCCCACCCGATCTGGTTCCACTTTCATTCTGGAACCGACCGCATCTCCACCGCTCTGTCGGTGGAGCTGTTCCAGAACTCGGTCGAGGTTCCCGGCCGGGAGGTGGAGGCGCTGGCGGCCGCCTCCACCCGCGCCGGCGTCTACGTGGTGATGGGGGTGTGCGAGAAACTCCCCGGAACGTTCGGCACCATGTACAACACCCAGGTGTTCATAGACCCCGAGCGGGGCTTTGTGGGCAAGCACCAGAAGCTGGTGCCCACGGTGGGAGAGCGGCTGGTTCACCGTCCCGGTGGCCCCGAGACATTCGGTGTGTTCGGTTCTCGGTTCGGACCGGTGTCGGGACTGATGTGCGGGGAGAACTCGAACCCCCTGGCCATCTTCGCCCTTACCGCCGAGGCGACCCGGATCCACGTCATGTCCTGGCCCAACCACTTCCCCAAACCGGCCCTTCCCATGCCCGAGATCTCCCTTACCGCCGCAAAGGCGTTCGCGCAGATGTCGAAGGCGTGGGTGCTGAGCGCCTCGGCGGTAGTCGACGATAGGGTTCGGGAGATGGTCCCCGGTGGGGACGACGACCTCGAGTTCCTGGCTCGGGAAGACATCGGTGGCGGCTCCTGCATAGTCGCCCCCGACACTCGGGTGGCGGCGGGACCGGTAGTCGGAAACGAAGAGCTGATCCTCTACGCCGACATGGATCTGGAGGTGGGTGTGAGGATGAAACTCCGCCACGACCTCGCCGGCCATTACAACCGCCCCGACGTGTTCCGCCTCCTCGTCAACCGGAGCGCAGCCCCCCTCATTCATACGTTCGCCGCCGACGAACTGGCTGCGCCCGACATCCCGGTGCTGGAGCAGGAGGCGCCGATGGTGCTCGAGGTCCGGGAGCTACCGGACTAGACCCGGATCGCTCCTTGGGTCGGGCTTGGCGCGCACTACCGGCTCATCGTGCATCCCGCAGGGATTTCCCAGTCGATTCGCGGGGCCGAGAACGCAGCGGGTGGTGATGCATGGTCGTCAAGACCGGTGACATGGCGATTCTGCTTTCGAGGCGGGAGGGGTTCGCTAAAGGGTGCCGATGCGTGGCGACGTGGACTTCTCCTAGCCGGAGGGGATGACGGGGATGATCAGGCGACTGGGCGTCTCGGGTCCCAGGTGGACTGTTGTGCGACCCCCGAAGACCTCGGCCGGACGATCAGATGGATCATCATGGAGGAATGGACCGCAACCCGAAAACCTGTTCTTGAAGCTGCCGATCACCTCGGCATCAGTGTCCTCGTCACCCTCGTACCGGTAATCATGGCCCAGCACGGACAGGCCGATTCGGTACCCCGGGGGCACCACGATGCTGGTCGGCCAGATCTCTATGTCCAGTTGCACAGGGTTCCCGGGAGTGAGCGGCATTACCTCATCGTGGGTGTGAAAAGGTCGCCAGGGGAGCGATCGTTCCGGGTCGAGCTTGCGATGAGACGCCCGCAACCATCCCTGCGCAATCGGAGTATGGGGGTCCAGGGCGCCCTGGAAGGTGACTTCGTCCCCGTCCGGACCGAACAGGCGCACCACCAAAAAGACGTCGGCGTCGGTAGTCGACGACGAGATCCAGAGGCGCGCCGCCAGGGGCCCGGTCAACTCGGTCTCGGAGTGGAACGGGGTTGTGATGAAGGTCAGCCCCTCTCCCAGAGCATCGAAGGACGACGCGTTGGGCTGATCTTCGGCTTCCCTCGAGAGCCCTCCATCCCCCCGAAGGAATAGAGAGGTCCATTGCGTGCGCGGTATTGGCCAATCATCCTCTGCCCGAGGCTCGAAGCCATCGACGTGGCGGATCTGAAGCCACAGCCGCGGTTGAGATTCCCAGTCGCCTTCGTCTTTCAGGAAATAGTCGAAGAATCTCTTCTGAAGGCCACGCCCGTAGTCCGTGTAGAAATGGGTCCAATGCTCGATGCCGTGCATCTCGAGCCATTTCTGAGAAGACGCCGCCTGACGGAAGCCCTCGATGTTTCCTCGCAGATGAAGGCCTTGCCCACCCCAGTTGCCGGCCGACAACAGAGGCACCGTCACGTTTTCCCACCGGGGAGATCGATCACGGTGAAAGGAGTCGTCGAGGGGGTGGTTGCGGATTTCCGCCCCGAGGTCGGAGCGGTGGTCCTCGAGTTCGTCCTCGTCCAGGGTTTCGTCGCCACAGATGAGCTGACCGGTTGAGGGATTGCGGCCGTCCCGTTCACCCAAGCCGTACTGCACGGTCTTGACCTGCATGTCGTACCAGTTCTCCCAGAACGTCGAGAGTATCCCGCCGTGACGGGTCATGTCGCGATAGAAGTCTTCTGCTCCTTCCCAGACGCACATTGCGGTCAGGTGAGGGGGCTGCAGCGAGGCCACATGCCATTGGTTGATGGCGTAATAGGAGATCCCGTTCAGTCCCACCTTTCCATTCGACCACGACTGGCGGGCGGCCCACTCGATGCACTCGTACAGGTCCCTCGTCTCTCGGGGAGAAAAATGGTCGATGTATCCCGGCGACCGCCCAGTTCCCGCGAATCCACTCGTACGCACACGTAGCCGTACGGCACCCACTTCTCGGGGTCGGCCACTTCCCACGCCTGATATGCGTTGGACGAGCCGGCCGTCACGTCGGGATGCCCGTCTGCCATCCGGTTCCATTGGTCCGGATAACCCACTTGAAACGGCAGCCCCTTGGCGTATGGGCCGTAGGTGAGAATGGTCGGGTATCGACGGTGTGCCTCGGGTCGGAATACGTCGGCCCGCAAGACGAGATCGTCGTCCATTGTGATCGGCACGTCCCAGTCGATTCGCATTCCGTCCCGTACCTCGGTCTTGAAAAGGTCTGTCATATCCCCAGATTGTCGCGCGTCTCGCGTCCTCGGGAGATGGTCGTCGAGAGAGATGATGCCTCGTCGGCACCCTGAGGATGCCGGGGCTTCCCAGAGGAGATCGATGACTGGCAGCGGGGGAGATAATCTGAGGCCGGTCACCCGACCTTCATCAGCACCTTGAGACTGGCGGAATCCCTCACCAGGTCAAAAGCCCGGGCGGCGTCCTCCAGCGTCAGTACATGCGACACGATGTCATCCAGCCGGAGAGCACCGGTTGCCGCCAGGGCTATACCGTCCTCGTAGTCGGCGGGAATTGCTGCGCGAGGATTGTGCACCGTCAGCTCCTTGCGATACAGCTCGTAGTAGGGCAGTCCCAGACTTCCCTCGGTCAGGGTTCCGAACACCATTAGATCTCCGCCCGTGCCTGCCAGCGAGACGGCTTCGCTCAGCGTGGCCTCGGTGCCGACGGCTTCCACGACGACCTGGGGACCCCGGCCGGAGGTGACGTCGGCCAGCGCTGCGACGGCCTCAGAAGGTTCCGCTGCCACAGCGACGCCGTTGTCAATGGCGAGCCGCCTCTTCCACTCGGAACGAGTTATGCCCACCACCTGCATTCCCATCATCGTCAGCAGCTGGGCGATCAGTTGGCCGGAGACTCCCAGGCCGATCACCGCTGCCACCCCACCCGGAAATGGGTTGACGCGTTTGCAGGCATGAACACACGTCCCGAGCACTTGCAGCAGGCCTGCTGCACGGTCCGAGATGTTGTCAGGCACGGGGATGAGCCGGCTGACAGGTGCGGCAACATACTGGGCGAATACACCGTCGACGTCGCGTCCCAGCAGACCACCGTTGATGCAGAGGTTGGGCTTCCCGGCTCGGCAGAGGTGACACCATCCGCAGGCGACGCACGGATCGACCAAGACCCGCTGTCCGTCTTGGTACGGTGCTCCCTGGGGAGCGGAGACCACCTCACCCACCACCTCATGGCCCATGATCCGCGGATACTCCACCGGTATCTTGCCGCCGAAGATCTTGGTGTCGGTTCCGCAAATTCCCACTTGATGAACCTGGACCACCACCCGGTCCGAGGGCGGTTCTGGGACTTCAGAGACGGCCAGTACACCCGGCTCCATCACACGCACTGCTCTCAAGACGGCTCCTCTGAGTGGGTGAACGAGATCCTACGGGTCTGTTGGATGATGCCGTTCCTTGGATCAGCGGCCAGGCGCGCCGGGCGCTAGGCCGAGGCTTCGCCACTTCCCGTATCGGAATGGCGGGGCCGGGAACGCAGCGGGTGCCGATGCATGGTCGTCAAGACGGGTGACATGACCTGGAGCCGATGGCGGTGAGGCAGTGCCCAAGGTGAGCGACCAGCTCCTGTCCCGGCTCGAAAACTGCCTGAGAAGATGTTGGCGGAGCCGCAGTCAGCCGAGCGGGTCGATCGAAGCCCGGGTGTTCCCCATGGCCATCTACGAGGCGGCAGCATCACCGCCCCTGATCGGCATATTCCGCACCACTAGGAGCCCGGGATCCGTGCTCGCCCCTGTCCCTGATCGGAGACGAGATTGAGGGTGACACCGACGATGACCAGGACCATTCCCGCCGCCAGAGGGCCCGTTATTGGTTCCTGCAACAGCGCCGCTGACGATATGACGCCCACCACAGGGACCGCCATCAGGGTCAGATTGGTGGATACGGCGGCGAGATTCCGCAAGATCACTATCTGGGCCCAGAACGCCACTCCCGTGGCCAGCATCCCCTGATAGGCGACGATCCATGCCAGCTGGGCGGTCCAGTGGATCTGCGGCGGCCCCTCCGTCACCAGCCCGAGTAGGACCAGCGGAATGGCTGCCCCGGCCAGTTGCCAGGGGATGGCCTCCAGGGGGGCGATGGTCCAACGGTGGGCGCGAATGTGAACCGAGGTTGCGGCGTTGGTGATGGCTGCCAGAATCAGCAACCCGTGGCCCAAAGCGACGCCGGGTACGGTCCAGTCCCGACTCCAGGGCTGTGAGAGCACCACCACACCGGTGATCCCGACTGCCAGCCCCATCCATCTGCGCCGGTTCATCGTCTCTCCCAGGAACATGGCAGCGATGGGCACCGTCCACAGCGATGTGGTCCATACAACGACCGATGCTCGTCCCGCCGGCACAAGCCTGAGAGCAGTGAAGACCAGAAGGAAGACCGCCGCCAGGCGAAAGATCCCGAGCGAGACGATGATAGGGAGGTCACGTCGGGGCGGAAGGTGGAATCTACCGGTGGAGACAGTGATGGTGGTGACGACGAGCGCGGCGCCGGCGACGCGGAACACCGCCATCCAGACCGGGGTGATGGATCTCAGTCCGGTAGACATGATCGGCCAGTTCAAGCCCAGCACCACCACGACGGTTGCCAGGAGCAGATACACGATGATCGGGTTGAGGCGCCGCTCGTGGCGCTCACCCTCTTGAGAGCGCCAGATCATGTTCCGGAGAGAGCCGGTCATGCTCCGCGTCTCCCCATTGGCGCCGGGGGTATGGTGCCGCCACCGACCCCTAGGTAGGAGCCATGAAGACTGTCGACGTCCATTGCCATCTCTCTACTCCCGCCGCCAAGGCGCCGGTAGAGGTACACCGGCGGCCGGAGTTCGAGCCCTACGACTACTTCATGAATCAGGCTTCCAAGGAGCAGAACCGGGAGATGCTTCCCAGCATCGAACCCGTCCTGACGGATCCATCGGCGCGGTTGGAGCACATGGATGCGATGGGGATCGAACTGCAGGGTCTGGCCACCTTCGTGTCGGAGTACTTCTATTGGGCGCCGGGACCGGCCGCGGCCGAATCTGCTCGCATCCAGAACGACAACCTGGCGGCGGTGGCGGCCGAGCGCCCGGATCGGTTCGCAGCCATCGGTGCCACCCTGCCGCTGCAGGATATCGATCTGGCGCTGGCCGAGATGGATCGGGCAGTCGATGAGTTGGGCTTCAAGGGCGTCCAGATCGGAGGAACGATCGACGGTCGGAACCTGGATGAACCACGGTTCCGTCCTTTCTGGGCCGCCGTCGAAGCCAAAGGGGTGCCGGTCATCCTCCATCCCAGCGGTTATCCGGAGGGGCGGCGCCTTTCCGACTACTTCTTGACCAACTGCATCGGGAATCCTCTCGAGACCATGGTGGCCGCCACCCGCATGATCTTCAGTGGGCTGTTCGAGGAGCACCCCGGGATCAAGCTGGTGCTTCTCCACGGCGGCGGCTATCTCCCCTTCTACTGCTCCCGGGCCGATCACACGTGGAAGGTCAGACCCGAGACACGTAGGCGGATTCCCGAGCACCCGCCCAGTCACTACATGAAGCGCCTCTATTACGACACGATGGTCTTTCAACCGCTCTACCTCCGGCATCTGATCGAGGTGGTTGGGCCGGAACGGGTCATGCTCGGCACGGACTTCCCTTTCGATATGAGCGAGACCGACCCGCTGCGCCTGCTGGCCGAGACCGGTGGTCTGGACTCCGACCAGCGTGCGGCCATCTCGGGGGGGACCGCCAAGAGGCTGTTCACCCTGGACTGAGAGGCCGGAGTCATGGCCGAGGCGACTCACGGCCGTCGTCATGACTCAGCCCTCACGGTTCCTTCGGGGCCGCTCGCCGTCGGGCTCGTAGCTGTATGCGGCGAGAGAAGGCGTCCAGCGGGCAATTGCCAGGGCCCCGAGGACGCACACGATCCCGCCCGAGACCACCGAGAACCTGATCGAGGCCAGCGAGGCGACCACCCCTGCCTCCAGGTCACCCAGCCTAGGCCCGCCGGCCACTACCGCTATGTGCATCGACATCAGCCGGCCCCGGAGCGCGTCGGGGTGGACATCTGGACGATGGTGTTGCGGAAGATGGCGGACACGACGTCTGCGGCGCCGGCGATTGCCAGCATCGTGAGGGCCAGGGCGGTCGAGGCGGTCAGGCCAAACAAGGCTATGGCCAGACCCCAGCCGATGACGGCCACGATGACGGCTCGACCCTGGCGGCGAATGGAGGCCACCCAGCCCGAAGTGAGGGCAGCGAAGAGGGCTCCCGCCCCGGGAGCTGCGTAGAGCAGGCCGACTGTGAAGGCGTTCCCGTTCAAGATTTGGGTACCGACTGCGGGGAAGAGGGCGGTCGGCATTCCAAACACCATCGCGTTGAGATCGATGAGCAGGGCCGCCTGGATGAGGCGGCGGGATCGTAGATATCGGAAGCCGTCGACGATCGAGGAGATACTGACACGTCGTTTCCCGCCCACGACGGGAAGGCTGGGAATCCGGTGGAACAGGACTCCGCTGGCAACGAACATGACGGCTACCACCGCGTAGCTGAAGGGAAGCCCGGCCGTGGCGATCAGGAGGCCGCCGGCGGCGGGCACGGCCGCCGTGGCGACGTTCCCGAGCGTCTGATTGAGGGCCAGGGCGGATGGGAGGAGTGCTCGCCCCACGAGGCCCGGCAGCACTGCCTGACGGGCCGGGGAGTCTACGGCCGAAACCCCTGCGTTCAGCCCGCTGAGGACGAAGAGTGGCCAGAGCAGCGGAGAGTCGCTGGCGGCATTCCACAACAGCCCGACCCCGGTGAGGGCGAGAATCACCTGTGACAACGAGAGAAGCCGACGGCGATCCACCGCATCGGCCAGGGCGCCTCCCACCAGGGATACGAGCAGGAGTGGTACGAGCTGAGTGAGTCCCAGCAGGCCCACTGCCAGCGTGGATCCGGTCAGCTCGAACACCTGGAACGGAACGGCCACCACCGTCATCTGTCGTCCGGCCTGTCCGAAGAACAGGCCTGCGAACAGCCACCGGTATCCGGGTACGAGCCGGAGCGGTTTGACGTCCACCACAACCCGCCGCCCCCACCTCAGCAAGGGACGCTTCAACGAGCGACCGTTTCCGATGAGGGACTTCGGGTCGTGAGATCGATCGATGCGGTGCTCCAGGGGGCTGAGTAGCGGGGCGTTCGGCGCCGCGCAGTTCTGCGGTCCACCTCTTCGCGTTGCGCCCCGGCAGTCAGAGCGTGCCTCGATATGATCCTCCGTCCGGCTGCAGGTTCCGGCCGGAGATGTAGCCCGAGTTGGCGCCGCACGCGAAGGCACAGGCGGCGCCGAATTCCTGGGGCCGGCCTATGCTCCTGACGGCGATGCTGTCGACGATTGTGCATCGCGCCTCCTCGTAGGTGATACCGGCGGACTCGGTCCTTTTCCTGGCCATGTATACCTGAGGTTCCGTGTCTGTCCGTTCTGGGAGTCGATACTTGGGACGAAGACGGCGTGTGACGTGGCGGGCGGGGAGATGTCGTCGACGTAACGTCCTCTCCCTGTGATCAGACGGGAATCCTCGAGCCGACGAAGCGGCCGACCGATCATCGTTCGAGGCCGGCTTGCTTGCGGAGATGCTCAAACAAGACGGCCGCGTCGAAATCCCCCAAACCGGTTGCGCTGGCCCGGGTATAGACCTCGAGGGCTGCATCGAGGAGCGGGGTTGGAGCCCCCAGGCCTTCGGCGAATTCTTCGATGATCCGTGCGTCTTTGAGGATGATGTCCAGCCGGGCAGCGGCTGGGTATTCGCCGGCCACCATCATCGGGCCCCTGATCTCGAAGATCTTCGAGGAGCCGACGCCGTCTTCCATCACCTCTTGGACAACTGCAGGGTCCATTCCGGCGGCCATTCCGAGAACGTGGGCCTCGGCGGTGGCCAGGTTGTGGATGGTCACCAGAAGGTTGGCGATGTATTTCATCTTGGAGCCGTTGCCGAATTCCCCCAGGTAATGCGTTGACCGGCCGATGGCACGGAAGACCGGCTGGGCTCGTTCGAACGCTTCCGGCGTTCCCGATGCGAACACGACCAGGGTTCCGTCTGCTGCCTGCAGGCCGGTGCCCGACAGCGCCGTGTCCATCAGTTCGATCCCGGCTGCCGCCAGCACATCGCGGGCAGAGAACTTGGCGCTGAGCGGGAACGTGCCGGTTTCGAGGCAGAGCAATTCGCCATGGGCATTGGCGGCGATCTCGTCGGCCACCGCCGCCAGGGCCTCGACGGTGGGAAGGGAGAAGATGACCGTGTCTGCTCGCTCGGCCACCGCAGCCGCATTCGCCAGGACGCTCACACCGGCGTCGGTGGCGATCTGTCTCCTGTGGGGAGCGAGATCGAACCCGAGTACTTCATGATCGGCCGCGAGGAGATTCTTGGCCATGGCGGCACCCATGACCCCGAGCCCGATGATTCCCACCCGCACAGACATCATGCTTCTCCGAACAGGGGAGTGGTGGAGACGACACCCGAATAGCCGTCCACCGCCACGATCTCGTCGTCGGTCTCCCCCGACGACACTCCACACACAGCCGGTACTCCCAGAGACCGGGCGGACTCGAAGAGGTGGGCGGCCGGGGATCCCGATTCTGTCACCAATCCCGCCGAATCCCACAGGAACGGGGCCAGGTTGGGGACGGGTTGTGGAGCGGCGATCACTTCCCGGGGCGAGAACCAGGCGGCCTCGTCGGGTCCATTGATCGAGTGCCGTCGGCCCGCCCCGATGCCGGGGGCCGCCGGGGTGCCCCGGTGACGTTGTCCTCCGGCCAGGACTACGGAGGCCACGAAAGGTTCCCAGCCGGAGACACCGACGCGGTCGACGGCACTTGTGGGGGTCTTCTGTGCCGCCCGTTCGACCTCGTGAGTCGTGGCGTACCAGGCCGAGCCGGGGTCGGGGAAAGCGCCCAGTCCTACCAGGGCCTGGCGCATGCCGTCCACCAGGGACAGAAGCGTCGTCGCCTTCGCTGTGTCGGGGGGACGAAGCCGCCGGATGCGGGCCAGCGCAGGTGAGGGATCGCCGGTGCGGAGTCGTTCCAGGGTTTCCAGGGCCAATGATTGGGCTTGGGGAGCGGCACATCCCCACACTTCGGCCGTCAACTCCGCGCATAGGTGGCGGGCTCGGGCCAGCGCCGTCGCCGGCCTCTCGACGGAGGAGGCCACGTTTTGGGGGAGGCCCGCCAGAGCCCAAGGGAGAACCAGTTCTTCGCCCAGGGCGCCCGGGGCTCTGGTCACCGTGCGTGCCACGTCGAGCAGGATGGGGTCGAGGTCTCGAGGGTGGGTGATGAGCTGAGCGGGGGCGGGGGGAGCGGGCACCGAGTCCAGCTGCAGAATCCAGATGTCGTCGTCCAACGCCCATTCGCAGCGGTCGGCGCCGACGACCTGGTGCGCTCTTCTGATGAGTGTGGCGATGGCGTCGAGCCTGTCGGCTCCCAGCAGGGCGATGGCCTCTTCGCCAAGCCACTGGCCGTCCCATCGTGCCTCAGCACCCCGTGACCAGCCCTGGAGCAGCGGGGCAGGCGAGCCCTCGACCGTATGAACCGCTACCCGGCCCTCCCCATCGATGACCGCCGTCCCCCCCGCCGTCGGAACCAGGGCAGGTTGGACCAGAACGCTCATCGGGAAGGAGCCGGGCTCGATGTTCTCGGCTCGCTGCCGGCTGATTGCCTGCACGGAGAAGGCCGACGCCCAGCATCCGACGATCGCCCTGGGCAGTTCGTCGGGAGCCAGGTCCAGATACGAGGTGAAGGCGCCCGACCACCGGCCCGATGCCTCGAGACTGGTGGAGGAGCGGGCCACCAGCCGGGGACCGAGACGGGATCCAGGCCGCGACCAGATCGTCGGCGATGGGCAGAGGCTCGGACATCACCTCCAGGCGTGCCCCTCCCGAGCCCCGCCTGGTCAGCGCAGCGGCGCCGATCTTCATGTGGTGGGTGGAGGCCGAACCGTTCACGACGAATCCGGGAAGGACCGGGATTCCTGCCCGGCGTGCCCTGGCCAGCCGGGCCGCCTTGGCGCCGACCAGCCGGTGATCGAGACAGCGATCGTCGTCGAGCCCGATGAGCAGCGACCTCTCAGAGCTCAGCGGGGCAGCGGCCAGTCGATCGGGATATCGCACGACCCTGGCGTCAGTCGATGACGATGATCTCGTGGTTCTTGTACGTCGATACGAGCTCGATGCCGGTGTCCGTGACGTAGATCATCTCTTCGAGACGCACCCCGTAGTCGTGTACCTTGCCATGCTGGGTTTCCAGAGCGAAGGTCATGCCCGGCTGGATCTCGACCGGGTGATCGAGGGACCAGATCCGGGATATCACCGGCGGGTCGTACTGGGCCAGGCCCAGCCCGTGACCCCAGTTGTTGGCTGCTGCACGGTCCTCTTCCTCGTATCCCCATGCCTCCTTGGCCGACGGCCATTTGGAGGCGACGTCGGCGGTCGTCACCCCCGGCTTGGTCGCTTCGATCGAATCCCACAGCCACTTGTGGGCCATGTCGTAGGCCTGCTGGTGCTCATCGGTGGGTTTGCCCCCCACGCAGTAGGTTCGATAGACGCAGGACTTGAACCCGTTCCAGGTCAGAGCGGCCAGATCGATGATGACGAGCTCGCCGGGACGGATCATGCGGTCGGAGAAGTTGCGCCAGTTGGGCCAGGCATTGGGACCGGAAGACACGATGACGTCCTCGACGTCTTCCATCCCCGGGATCGAGTAGAGCTGCTCGAATCCAAAGGCTGCCACTTCATTCTCGGTCATGCCGGGCTTCATGAAGTTCGTTATCTCGTAGTGCACCCGGTCGCAGATGGCTCCGACGATCTGAAACGCCTTGATCTCGTCGGGAGACTTGATGGCCCTCGCCTCCATCATGGGCGACATACCATCGGTCCATTCGATTCCCCGTTCTTGAAACGCCCGCAAGAGGTTGATGTCGATGAAGTCGACTCCGAGTGGTAGATCCCGGACCCCGGCCTCCTCCAGGTCGTTCAAGAGGGCGTCCACGAACTTCGTGACCTGTTGGTCGGCGGCCGGACCGACGGCTCCCTTGATCCATATGTAGGAGTGGCGGATGTTCTCCTTTGGGATCCATGGATTGTGGACCTCGAGGTGCATGCCGATGTCGCCTTGCTCGTACACGATGGGAGGCTTTCCCGCCGGCAGGACCACGTAGCGCAGACCGGGCTTGAGACGGTTCCACCCAGGCGTCAGGGTCGACGACACGTATCGCATGTTCTCGTCATAGAACAGCAGCAGCGCCCCGAGACCGTGCCGCTCCATGGCCTCGTGAGCCCTCTTGAGCCGCCAGTCTCTGACGTTGGCCCAGTTGATCCCTTCCTTCCAGTCGGTGCTCAGACCGAAAAATGCTTCTCGCATGAATACCGCTCCCTCAGACGCCTGTTTCAGTTGACCTTGTCGGGGATGACCTGGCGGACGACGTCGAGGAATTCGTCGTCGTCCAACAGGCCCTTCTTAGCCAAAGACCGACCCTTCACCTCGGCCAGGATCGCCTCGATCTCCTTGGTCTCGACGTCGTTGATGCCGTGCCGGGCCAGCCAGATGGCAATGGAGTCGAGCCCGGAGCCCTTTCCCAGGACGATGCTCGGGTCGGCCTGGCCGACCAGCTCGGGACGGTAAGGGAAGGGCTCGAGCAACTCGTCGCCCACGTTGTTGACCCAGGTGGCGATGATGCCCGATTCGACGTTGTACAGCATCTCGCCGGTGACCGGGCGATTGGCGGGCTGGGTGACACGCGACAGCTCGGCCACCAGTCGTGCGATGTCGGTGAACCTCTCCGTCTTGACGCCGGTGTCGATTCCGTACATGGTCAAAAGGGCCAGGACCGTCTCCTCGGTGGGAGCGTTGCCGGCCCGCTCCCCGATCCCGCTGACGGTGGTGTGGAGAACGGAGGCGCCCTCTGTCACGGCCAAGGCCGTGTTCGCCACCCCCATACCGAAGTCCATGTGGAAATGGGTCTCGAGCGGCACGCCAGGGAAACGCTCTCGAACTTTGCGCGTGTAGTAGCGGATGGCATGGGGAGACGTCACTCCGAAGGTGTCGACGAGGGCGATGTTGTCGACATGACCATTGGTAGCCACCGTCTCGAGGTCATCGAGGAGCTGGGTCATCGTCGCTCTCGTGGCGTCGATGGGAAAGAACGTCACCTTGAGCCCATTGTCGTGGGCGTATTTGGTTGCCTCGACGGAGGCGTCGATCGCCTTTTGCACCGGCCACCGGTAGGCCTTCTCGATCAAGTGATGGCTGGCGGGAACCTCCATCACCACACCCGACACCCCACAATCGAGGGCCAATTCCACGTCCGAGACCAGACACCTGCTGAAGGCATAGATCTCAGTCGGCAGCTCGGCCGCCACCATCCGCTCGATGGCCTCCTTGTCGGCAGGGGAGACTGCCGGCAAGCCGGCCTCGATGCGATGGATACCGGCCTCGGCGAGCGCTTCGGCGATCCGCACCTTCTCGTCGGCGGTGAACTCCACACCGGCCTGCTGCTCCCCGTCCCGCAAGGTCACGTCGTGGATACGTATCTCGTCGGGAACTTGAAATCCCTCTGTGACCTCCGGCAGGTAGTTCCAGGGACTGGAAAACCATTGCTCGGTCTTCCAAGGTTCTTGAGCCATCAGCTACTCCTGTCCGTTCGAAGGCCTGATCCTACGTCATCTGCGATTGGTCATCACCAAGCCCTTCGTCAAACAGGGGAGCCAGATCGAACTCCACATCGAAGAAGACCCCCATCGGCCCAGCCTCCCGTCTATAGGTTACGAGTGGCCGCCACGACTCGATGAAGTTGTGTGACCCTGAGTTCGTCCACAAGCCGACGAGATACTCCCTCCACGCATCCGGCCCGGGTTGCCGCCGCCGCACCCACGGATTGAGCATGGGCCAGCAACTCAGCGAGATCACCCGGCCCCAATTCATCGAGCGTTGACGGGGTGGGAGGCGACGTGTGTTCGATCAGCCATTCGATGACCCCGGCGCAGAAGGCGTCGCCGCAGCCAGTGGCGTCGACGGGATCGATGTGGAATGCGGGTTGCGCAACGGAGGTCGTGGCCGTGATCGCCAGAGCACCGGATGTTCCCGACGTCAGAAGCACCAGGCGGGGGCCCGACTCGAGGAGAAACGTCAGCGCCGACTCGAGGTTGGGCGCTCCCGTCACCGCCATTGCCTCTTTCTCGTTGCAGTGGACGATGTGGACGTGAGGCAGCACCGGCAACACCAGATCAACCGGTCTCGAGGGATGTGGCTGCATCACGTCGAGCATGACCAGGACCCCGGACAGATCGGCCAGTAGAGATTCCAAGTGGAGATCGATACCTGTGTAGCCGGGTCGCAGGGTGAGGACATGGGGACTGAATCTCTCCAGAGCGGCGGCAACGTGATCGGGGTCGAGGTACCAATTGGCTCCCGGGTCGACGTGAAAGCGGCGATCCTCGCCCCGGACCTCCAGCACCAGGTTCTTGCCGGTGTCGTGGGACGGAACTCGCTGGAGGAAGGTCTCGAGGTCGTGTCGCTTGATGACTTCGGCCACGTAGGCTCCGTACATTCCATCGCCGAGGGCCGCCACCAGCCCGATCGAGCGGGAGGGAAAGCCCAGCTTGACGAGATCGATCGCCACATCTACCGGATGGCCGCCGATGAGCGACTCGATCTCGCCCGGTGTGTAGACCACGTGGCCGGGTTCGGCAATGTGGGGCAATCCCACTGCCAGGACGTCGACCATGACGGTGCCGACCGCCATCACTCTGGCCGGCTCAGTCATGGAGTTCCTCGGCCTTCCCGTGCCAGGTTTCGACAAAGGACCCGGCTTCATCCGGGTCGGCACCCCAGGCCACGATCCCGTGCTGGACCAGAACGAAGTATCCGACCTCTGGATCGCGATCGAGTAGACGTTCGATCTCGCTCACCGATTCGCTGGTTCCAGCCGGGAAGAAGCGATCCGTGGAAGGTATGCTCAGCCGATCCGCCCGTTCCAGCATTTCGGAGTCGTGCAGATGGAAGATGGACTGTGCGGTGGGACGGCGGCGGTAGACGGTGCCGTGGACGAAGCTATCCCGCGATGGGGTGTGGTCACCGAGGTAAGACACCTCCAGCGTCCCGTCCGATCGGCGCTCGAGGTCGACCACCCGGACCCAGTCCCCCGGTTCGATCGAAGCCAGTTCGACCTCGGTGCGTGTGATGACGAAGCCACGCTCGTAGCGCACGCTCAGGTTGCCTGCTGCTCCCGGAGCGATCCCGAGGCGGCTGAGTCGCGCTCCCCACCACGAGAGCCGGCCGAGGCGCCGGTCATCGCTCAGGTCCGGCGGGAGATCTCCGATTCGCCTGGCCAGGACTTTCACGCCTTCATCCGATCATGACGTGAGACTGCCAATAGTCTCGTGTGCTGCCTTCCCGCCTCATGGTGGATACGCCAATGTGTAGATGTGTCGGCCACCAGGCCGACGCGGACCCTCGAGCACCGCTTCCACCTCTGCCCGGGGGCGCATGCTGACCTGGTCGATAGGCGGGAGGCTTCCGGCGGGGTACATAGCCATGATGTCGTTGACCAACCGCTCCAGGTAGTCGAGTATGGCGTTGAGCCCGCCTCTCGCCTTTTCGGGATCCGCCAGCGTGGCGTCTCCTACCGTGCCCTCGGGGGTGGCGACGACCTCGAGCGGAGAGCCCCCCACCTGTTGCCAGAACGGAAGAGGCGCTTCTTTCAGGGGCAGAGCCGATCCGGACTTGTTGATGTGCCCGGGGGGTAGCAGCGGGGTGAAACTGGTCGTCTCGGCGTAGCGGAGGTCGATGAACTCCGGGAACAAGGCCATCGAAAACGAGGCTTCGCATTCGTCGCCGTGAATGAATTGGGTCTCGAATGGGCCGCCGTGTTGGACGTCGCGGATGTGCTCGGGGATCACGAACCACCAGTTGACGTTGACGAGTATGCACGGAACTTGATATTTCTTGCCGAACTGCTGCATGGCAGCCGGAATCACATAGTCCTGACCATGTCCGTTCAACAGGATCTGCTTGCGGAAGCCGGCGTTCCAGAAGCCGGCGATCACCGCTCGTAGGTAGGCGTTGAGCGTCTCCTCGGGGATGATGATGTTGCCCGGCATCCCGAGGTGATGGGAGGGATGGGACCCGTACCAGATGGGCTCCGCCACCGTGCAGCCGGTTCGTTGGGCGACCTGCTCCGCCTGGCGACTCACCAAGAAGGTGTCCTCACCCGGGTTCTGAGCCAGACCGTGCGACTCGGTGCTTCCGACCGGGATGATGATCAGGTCGTTCTCCTTGAGCCGGTCCTCGATCTGTTTGCCCGTCATCGTCTGGTAGTAGATGCCAGTCGGGCGCTCCATATGACCGCCGTCGGGGGGAATTCTCCACTCGCTCACGAACCCTGCCCTTTCTGTCCGCTCGTCTTGTCGGCGTTGGGTTGTACCAACACCTTCAGTGCGCCGTCGATCCGTTGTGTGAATGTCTCATAGGCGAGGCCGAAGTCCGCCAACGGGAACCGATGGGTGGTGACGGTGTCGACATCGATCTTGCCCGCCGCGATGAGAGGGATCACCTCCTCGCAGGTGCCGGGATTGGCCCGCACACCGTATAGGTCCATCTCTTCGATCACCATCCGGGCCAGGGGAAGCTCGGAACCCTCCATGGGCACGCCGATGAGCGCGACCCTTCCACCCTTCCGGGTCATCTCGATCGCCTCCCGGGTAGATGTGCCCCGAGCCGCGGTGTCGACGGTCATGTGCGCACCCTTGCCATCGGTGAGATCCCGAACGGCCTGGGGCCCGTCGACCTCGGTGTTGTCGACCACGATGGCGCCCAGGGCGGAGGCGGTGTCGAGGCGTTGTCCCCGACCGACCACGATCACCTGCGCCGCGCCCAGCTGGGCCGCGCATTGGGCGGCAAGCAGACCCTGTGCCCCCGATCCGACGATTGCCACCGTGTCGCCCGGCATCACCTTGCCGCGCTTGACTGCATGCAAGGCGATGGAACTGGAATCCACCAAGGCGGCCTGCTCCAGAGTCATCGAGTCGGGGATTGGGAAGACCGACTTGATCGAACTGGCGTGGTATTGACGGAGGGCACCGGTGCTGTAGTGGCCGTAGTGGCGGTGGTTGCGCTCTTCGTGCCCGTAGTTGTCGCACAGCGTGTAGCGGCCGATGGCGCACATCCGGCAGTAGCCGCACCCTGAGTGCGCGGTCCCGGCCACTCGATCGCCAACCGCAAACCCGAAGTTTTCGCTCTTCTCGCCCAGTGCCACCACCTCGCCCGACCACTCGTGTCCCGGTGTGTAGGGATATGCCGCCGGCCAGCCCCTCTTGAGAAAGTTGCCCGAGACGATCTCCTTGTCGGTTCCACAGATGGCCACCGAGTGCACTTTGCAGAGCACCTCGTAGGGGGCGGGGCTGGGAACCTCGACCGTTTGTATCTCGAACTGGTTGGGAGCGGTCAGGACGAGCGCATCCATCGAACCATCGGGCATGTGTACTCCTTTGTCACCGCCGAACCGCCTTGGGAGGTATCGTCCGCGTACCCTCTTCGTGCGACCCCAAGGCTACGGCACTGGCGGGTGATCGACCGGGCCGAAGGTCCCAACACGGCGGATAGCGTGTTGGCCGTCAAGCGAGTGATTGGAGATGGCAACCGGTGAAACTGGGATGGATAGGGCTAGGAGACATGGGACAGGTGATCGTTCCCCGGTTGCTGGCTGCGGGGCACCAGGTCACCGGATGGAATCGAACGCAGTCCAAGGCCGACCCGCTCCTCGAGGCAGGAATGGCCTGGGCGGAGTCACCGGGTGAGGTAGCGGCAGCCTCCGAGGTCGTCTTCTCGATGGTGACCGACGGTGCAGCCGTCTCCGCGGTGGCCGGCGGCGACAGCGGTGTCATAGCCGGCCTGTCACCGGGGGCGGTCTATCTCGACATGAGCACCATCGATCCTCTGGTGAGCCGGGAAATGGCTGCAGCATTCCGGGAAAGAGGGCTGGCAATGCTCGACGCCCCGCTGTCGGGAAGCCCGGTGACGGTTCGCCAGGGCTCCGCTTCGACCATGGTCGGTGGAGACAGGGTGGCCTTCGAGAAGGTCGAGCCGGTGTTGCATGACATCGGATCAAAGGTCAGCTACATCGGGCCCTCAGGAACCGCCATGCAGATGAAGGTGGCGATAAACCTCACCCTCATAGTGGAGATGGTGGTGTTCTGCGAGTCAGTAGCGCTCGCCGAGAAGGGAGGCGTAGACCGGGAGGTTGCGGTCGATGCCATGCTGAAGAGCGTCGTGGCTTCACCGGTGATGGGTTATCGCGGTCCCTTCATCCTCGAGATGCCGGACAAGCCCTTGGCCAACGTAACGCTGCAGCAGAAGGACATGGTCCTCGCTTTGGAGGTAGCCCGACGTCAGGGCTCGCCGGCACCGCTGGGAGCCGTGGCCAACGAGTTGCTCAACGCTTGTCGGGGCCTGGGAATCGATCATCGTGACTTTGTGACGGTCATCGACGTCTATCACATGTTGTCGGGTGGGCGATGACCGAGCGCCTTCACACCAGTCTCTCCCAGATTCCTCGTGTCGAGGGCCTGCGGGAAGATGAGGGCTGGATCAGCATGCAGGTCCAGTTCCTCATCGACAAGGCCACGGCGGGAACCGACGTTTTCCTGCTTGGATGGACGGTTCTCCCGCCCGGAGCCCGCCACGATCGGCATCTGCACAGAAATGCCGACGAGTTCTTCGTGGTCCTGGCCGGATCGGGCCGGATCTATGTCGATACTGGCAGCGAACCGGCCCAGACGGGGGACGTGGTCTGGACACCCCGCGGACGCATCCATGGATTCGACAACACCGGTGACGACGACGTTGTGCTCGTGTGGGGCTGGAGTGGTTGTGGGTCCCTAGAGGATTCCGGCTACGAAGTCGAGGACGAGACACCGAGATGACCGCTCCCTGGGAGGATCCCAGAGTCGAGGCGGGCCTGGGCCGGCAACTGGCAGTGCGGAGCCGGCTGCTGGATGGAGGTGCAGGACACGTCGGATGGAAGGTCGGGTTCGGTGCTCCCTCGGCCCTGGAATTGATGCAGATCACAGCTCCGCTGCTGGGATACCTGACCGACGCCACGGTGCTCGACTCCGGCACCCATGTCCACACGACCGGATGGGAGAGGGGAATCGTCGAGTTCGAGGTGGCGGTGTATCTCGGAGAGGATCTCGGGGCGGTGACCTCGGCCGACGATGCGAAGGCGGCGGTCTCGGCGGTGGGTCCTGCGATCGAGTTGGCAAACGTCGATCTGCCCGTCGAGGCGTCGAGCGTGACCGAGATCGTGGCCGGCAACATCTTCCACAAAGGAGTGGTGTTTGGCGAGCCGGACGTGGAGCGAGCCCGATTGGACGTGACCGGTCTCGTTGCCCGGGTATTGATCGACGGCCGGGAACGTTTCACGACGACAGACCTGCAGGCCATCACGGGCCCCTACCCGTGGATCGTCATGACTGTGGCCAACACGCTCGAGGCTAACGGGGAACTTCTACGGGCCGGGGATGTGATCATCACCGGCTCGGTAATCCCGCCGGTTCCGGTGACCGAAGGCAAAGAGTTCACGTTCGCCCTGGACCCGTTCGACGGCATTTCGATCCGGGTGGGCTGACCGACTCGGCCACATTCGGGCGTCATGGTCGCCCAACCCGAGGTTCGGGGCGTCACATGAGATGGCGATCCAGATAATCGACGATGCCGGTGATCGCCGCCTCCTGAACCTGATCTACCTCGTAGATTCCGTTCTTGTCACGTTCCGGATAGATGTATCCGTGGGCTGGATGGTCCCATGAGACCCACTCAACGTCTTTGCCCGCCTCTTTCAGCAACTCATAGGTGGTGCGAAAGATCCCCTGGAGGTGGTCTGCGTCTCTTCCCATGACCAGGATCGGCGTCTGGATGCCCGAGATGCGCGTCAGTGCCCGTGCGAGGTTGATCCTCGCCCGAACCTTGGCCGTTTCGGCCATCTGCATCTCCTCGATGTTGCGCAGGCCGGTGCCCGGATCGACGAAGGCGGTGTCGTCCGGCTCGAGGCTGAGATACTCGTGAGCTGCCGGTTCCGAGGCAACGGCGACGGTCGCGCCGTGGTACTCCGATGTGATCTTGAGCACCATCTCCCCGGCGTGACTCATGCCGACCAGTCCGACGCGATCCTGGTCTATGTGCGGCAGGGTCTTGACGTATTCGATCACCGCTATCTCGTCCTCGTATTCGAGGGGGGATCGGTTGAAGAGCTCCCTTCCCTGGCGCATGTCCCTGATCAGGGCCCCGCCGGTTTCGTATCCCAACTCCACTTCCGTTCGATAGCGCAGCCAGGCGCAGGCGTAACCAGCCTCGAGCAGACGCTCCATGATGTAGCCGCGCTGTTGGACGGCGTGGCGAACCCACCCCATCCCGCCGCCGCCGTTGCCGGAGCCCAGGAGGATGACTGGATGGGGCCCGTCTCCGGGTGGAATCCTCATCCCGATGGGGGTGTAGAGGCCATCCCAGGTCTCCACGTACATCAACCGGACAGGGATGTCGGAGCCATCTACCTCCTCAGTGATCGTCACGTGGTCGGGATCCAAAGTCATCGCTTTCTCCTGGTAGAGCGGCTCAAATGGTACTGCAATCGTTTGTAGGTAAGGTGGCGAGTGACACACTTCCACCGCGGACTTGGGAGCAGGAGAGATGAGATCGGCCATCGTGCATCAGGCGGGCACGCTTCCCGAGCCGGGAGAGACCGATGCTCCCCGCCCCGAGCAAGGAGAGGCGCTGGTTGCGGTGTCGGCGGCCGCCCTCAACCCCGTCGAGGTCCGGGTGGCGGCCGGGGCGATGGGGCCACTGGACACCCCCTACGTCCCCGGCCTGGAAGGGGTGGGCACGGTGGTGTCGTCGGATCGGATCGAGCAGGGCACCCGGGTTCGCTTCGAGAGCCACCTGCCCGGGTTTGGAAGGAATGGCGCCCTGGCCGAGCAGGTGGCGGTGGAGGAAGAGTCGCTGATTCCGCTGCCCGATGCCGTTTCCAGCGAAGAGGCGGCAGCAGCAGGGGTGGTGGGCATCACCGCCGCTCTCGCCCTCGATGCGGCCGGGATGGGGGCCGGTGACCGGGTGTGCGTACTGGGTGCCACCGGAGGGGTGGGGCAGATGACGCTGCAGCTGGCGCGGCTCCGCGGAGCAGGTGCGGTGGTGGCGGTGGGCCGGGACCAGGCCACCATGGGTGATCTGGCGGAGTTGGGGGCCACCGAAGTCGTGTCGCTGGCGGAGCTTTCGCCCGATGGCCTCACCGAAGCGATAGCCCGGGCCGGCGGTGGCGCAGTCGACGTGGTGGTGGACGCGCTGTGGGGGGAGCCGGCCATGTCGGCTCTGGGCGCCCTGGCGTCGAAGGGCCGGCTGGTCAACGTGGGCAACGTGGCCGGCACCGACGTGAATTTGCCGCTAGGGGCGATGCGGCGGACTCGCAGCGCCGTAATCGGCCTGTCCTCGGGCTGGACGCCCATCGAGGAGAAGGTGGCCGCCTACCGGAGCGTGCTCGATGCAATGGTTTCCGGGGACGTAGTGGTCAAATACGACGTGGTTCGGCTCGAGGACGTGGCCGAGGCCTGGAGGCGCCAGGCGTCATCTCCTCACCGTAAGCTCGTTATAACCCTGGCCTGAGGGGGTCAGGCGGTGGGCGGTGCGGCGGTGGATGCCCGAACCACCAGCGACGGCTCCAGCTTGATGATGGCCGGGCCGTTGCGGGAGTCCTTCCCTCCCATGATGTCGAGGAGGGTGGAGGCCCCGCGTGCGCCAAGCTCCCGGTAGGGGACCCGCACGGCGGTCATCGGCGGCTGCATCAGGTCGAGGAAGGGGATGTCGTTGTAGCCGGTGACCGAGACATCGTTCGGCACATCCAGGCCGAGGGAGCGGATCGCCCGGTAACAGCCCAAGCCCAGTAGGTCGTTGGCTGCGACTATGGCGGTCAGCAGTGGGCGGCGCTTGAGGAGGGTCAGGCAGGCGCGGTGGCCCGGCTCCACCTGGAACCAGTCCGCCTCCTCCACCATGTCGAGATCCAGTTCCAGGCCTGCCTCGGTCATGGCGGCAAGGAACGCTTCCCGGCGGTCGATCCCGGTCGACACCCAGGACGGCCCGGCGACATGACCGATATGGTGGTGACCGAGCGAGGTGAGGTGCTCGACTGCCAGTCCGATGCCGGCATTGTCGTCGCTGACGATGGCGGGCACGGTCTCGTCGTCGGTGCGGCGGTTTACGAGGACGATGGGGAGTTGGCGGCGAACCAGGTCAGTGATGACGCCGTCTGCGCGGGTGGCGGTGGCCAGGAGCAGGCCGTCGACGTGTCTCTCGAGCATGTCGGCCACCACCGATTCGGCGTGCACTGCTCCCCGGTCGGCGTTCCCGATAAGCACCGAGTAGCCCTCCTCCACCAGAACCGACTCGGCTCCGGCGATGATGGGTCCGAACAGGGGATTCTCCACGTCGGGGATCACCATTCCCACCGACATGGTCTGGTTGGTGCGGAGTCCTCGGGCAAGAGGGTGGGGTCGGTAGCCGAGACGACGGGCAACCATCGTTACCCGCTCCACCGTATCGGGATTGACTACCGAGGAGGTCATCGGATTGAGGGCACGGGAAGCCGTTGAGACGTGGACGCCTGCCTCCCTGGCGACGTCCTTGAGCGTGATTCGATCGGCCACGAAAGACCAACTTAACCGCTGCCGATGGAGGAATGGCGGCGGGTCCGCCTAGATCATGGCGAATCCGGGGCCGGGGTTGGCCTTTCGTCCTGCAATCGTTGCTACTACAATCGTTTGCGATGTTTCAGGTTCGTCGCTGCAAGGGTCCTGGCCGGTAGGGCGCGGCGGAATCGAAGGCTCGTCGAAAGGAGAGCTGCCAGGTGAGGGACGACAGGGATCGTAAATGAGCGACGGCCGATACAGACACACGGTCGGGTGGCTTGGAACGGGCCGGATGGGGTTCGCCCTCGCCAGCCGGCTGGTCGAGGCAGGGGTGGATCTGTGGGCATACAACCGCACCCGCTCCAAGGTGGAACCGCTGGCGGAAATGGGGGCCAAGGTGGTGGACACTCCCGCTGACCTGGCCGAGCGCGACATCGTGTTCACCATGGTGGGAGGACCGTCAGATGTCATGGAGGTCACCTTCGGCGACTCGGGCGTACTGTCACGCCCCGGCACCCATCCCAGGGTGCTGGTGGATTCGACCACTATCGACCCCGTGACCTCGCAGGAGCTCAGCTCGCGGGCAGCCAGCCTGGGAACTGACGTTTTGGCCGCCCCCGTTTCCGGCAACCCAAATGTGGTCCAGTCAGGCCGGCTGACCGCCGTTGTCTCGGGGCCCAGCCAGGCATTCGACCTGGCCCGCCCATATCTCGAGTTATTTGGCCGCAAGGTGACCTATGTTGGGGATGGTGACGAAGCCCGGCTGGTCAAGATCTGCCACAATCTGCTCCTGGGTGTGGTCACTCAATCGATGGCCGAGATCACCGTTCTGGCAGAAGCTGCCGGCGTGGAACGGGCCGACTTCCTCGAGTTTCTCAACGAGAGCGTGATGGGTTCCACCTTCACCAAGTACAAGACGCCGGCCTTCGTGAATCTGGACTACACCCCTACGTTCACCCTGCACCTTCTTCGCAAGGATTTCGAGCTGGGGCTGGCCACCGGTCGGCAGCTCGACGTGCCGCTGCCCACCGCGGCACTGGTTCACCAGATCGTCGTGGACGGGATCGGGCGCGGTCACGGCGAGAAGGACTTCGCCTCGCTGTTGAGCAGGCTGGCCGCCGGGGCCGGCCGGGAACTGGAGCCGGAGGAACGCCAGGTCTCCGACGGGTTGAGCTGACATGCCACCGGTGGAGATCCTGGAGCAACTAAAGGGTACCGGACACGATCGAATGCTGATCGGGGGGGAGTGGCGGGCCTCCTCGGACGGCGCCGCCATCGACGTCCTCGATCCTTCAACCGCCGAGACCGTTGCCTCCGTGCCCAGCGGCTCGGCCGCCGACGCCGTCGCCGCGGTGGACGCCGCCGCCCAGGCGGCACCGGGTTGGGCGGCAACCCCACCCCGCCAGCGAGGAGAGATGCTGCGGCGTGCCTTCGAGCTGATGACCGAACGAGCCGATCAACTTGCTTCCCTGATCGTGTTGGAGATGGGCAAGACCCTGGCGGAGTCGAAAGCTGAGATCGCCTATGCCGCCGAGTTCTACCGTTGGTTCTCCGAGGAGGCGGTGCGCAACGACGGCTCGATCACCCTGGCTCCCGGTGGTGACAAGCGCATCATCGCCATGGGCCAACCGATCGGCATTTCCCTCCTCATCACCCCCTGGAACTTCCCCGCCGCAATGGCAACTCGCAAGATCGGCCCCGCCCTGGCCGCCGGATGCACGGTGATTCTCAAGCCCGCCTCCGACACCCCGCTCACCGCCCTTGCCATGGGGGCGCTGATGGAGGAGGCCGGGGTTCCTTCGGGAGTGGTCAACGTCTTTCCCTCCAAACGCTCCTCGGAGGTAGTCCCCGTCATGATGGGCGACCCCCGAGTGCGGAAGCTGTCGTTCACCGGCTCGACCGAGGTGGGCCGCACCCTTCTCGCCCAGGCCTCCGAGCGCATCGTCTCGGCCTCGATGGAGCTCGGCGGCAACGCCCCTTTCCTGGTGTTCGAGGACGCCGACCTGGCGGCAGCGGTGGAGGGGGCAATGGTGGCCAAGATGAGAAATGGCGGCCAGTCGTGCATCGCCGCCAACCGGTTCCTGGTCCACGCTTCCGTCGCCGACGAGTTCTCCGCCACCTTCTCGGCGGCCATGAAGGCGGTGCGGGTGGGTCCCGGGATGGATCCGAAAACGGACCTGGGCCCGATGATCAACCTGCGAGCCCAGCAGGACATGGAGGAGTCTGTGCAACTGGCCACAGACTCCGGTTCCCGGGTGTTGGTAGGCGGAGGCGTACCGCGCAGTCCCGGCTTCTTCTTCGAGCCCACCGTGCTGGGTGGGGTGCCGGCCGATGCTCCGGTCCTCGACCGGGAGATCTTCGGGCCGCTGGCCCCGGTGGTGACCTTCGAGAGCGAGGAGGAGGCGATCGCCCTGGCCAACGACACCATCCACGGCCTCGCCGCCTACCTGTACAGCTCCGATCTGTCCCGTGCTCTGCGGGTGGCTGAGGCCCTCGAGTCGGGGATGGTTGGGATCAATCGGGGCCTGATCTCAGACCCGGCCGCCCCCTTCGGCGGGGTCAAGCAGAGCGGCATCGGGCGAGAGGGTGGTCACGAGGGGATCCGAGAATTCCTCGAGACCAAGTACATCGCCGCCTCCTGGTGAGGCTCAGCCGCCCGCTCCAACCAGGCCGGCATCGGTGTCGGCCAGCACCTGTCGGTGACCCAGATCGAGGGTTCTGATCCATCGTTGCTGGCCGCTGGTGAGGGCGATGAAGAAGCCCAGTTCGACCAGTTCGGGGTCGGTGAAATGGCGATGCAACTCCTCCCACAACTCCTCGGTGGCCAAAGCGGCGTCCCACACCACGGCATCGGTATAGGCCAGGGCCGCCTTCTCCCGATCGGTGTAACGGTCCGAGGAGGCGTAGGTGAGCAGGTCGTCGTAGTGGGACTCATCGGTGGAGGCGTCGGCCGAGCGCTGGGCGGCGCAGTAACCGCAGTCGACCGTCTTGCTGACGTAGACCCGGCACAGCTCCTTGAGGTCGTGATCCACTACACCGTCGACGAACGTGTCCATCCAGGCCGTGGTGAATGACTTGATCACCGCCGGCACCCAGGCCCGCACCGCCTGGCTCTCGGGCCGGGGAGTGCCCACTTTGCGGGCTCGCTCCAGAATGGTGTGTATGGCAGGGTCGTCGATGGCGTTGAGGTCGGGGTAGGGGATTCGAGGCATTGGCGCCGCTCCTGGATGGCGGAAGCCCACTGTAGTAGCCCGTTCTAACAATCGATTGCAGGAGGTACTAAAGTAGGGGAGGTGACGGCTCGACTCCAGCCAGGGCCGGGCCGTTCTGCCGACCGTCTATATGTCCCCGCCCAAAGCGAGCGAGCGACCCAGAAAGGAGATCGCGATGGCTGATTTTCCCGTTGCTACCACCCCCTCCCCGGGGTTCCAGGCGGTCGATTGGGAGCGTCGGGTCGATTTCGACCGGCTCCGAGGGTACCGCCTGTCACGGGCTCGGGAGCAGATGGAAGCCGATGGTCTGGGAGCGTTGCTGCTGTTCGAGACGTCAAACATCCGCTACGTCACCTCGACCCAGATCGGTTACTGGGCGTTCAACAAGGGGGAGCGTTATGCGTTGTTGACCCGCACGGGCCCGCCCCGCGTCTGGGACTTCGGATCGGCCGCCAAGGCGCATCGCCTCCAGCTTCCCGACCTCTTCGACAAAACCAACTCGGTGGGAGGCAACACCGGCCTGCAGGGGGCGATCGGTCCCGAGTCGGGGCTCCAGGCCGGGGCGGCCCGGGAGATCGCCGGGATCCTGGCCGACGAGGGCTTGGCCGACGAGAAGCTGGGAGTGGACATGGCGGAGACGTCGGTGTTCCTCGCCCTTCAGGAGGCCGGGGTGCACGTGGTGGACGGCCAGCAGACGATGATGCGGGCCCGGGAGATCAAGAGCGACGATGAGATCATGCTGTTGACTCAGGCCTGCGCCATGGTCGACGGTGTCTACCAGGACATCTTCGAGGCGTTGAAGCCGGGGGTGCGCGAGTCCGACATCGTGGCGTTGGCCCATGCCCGCCTGTTCGAGATGGGCTCGGAGTTCGTGGAGGCGGTCAACTCGATTGCCGGGGAGCGCTGCTCGCCGCATCCGCATGTGTTCTCCGATCGGCTGATCCGTCCCGGCGACCAGGCCTACTTCGACATCATCCACGTGTTCAACGGGTATCGGACCTGCTATTACCGCACGTTCGCGGTCGGGAGGGCCACTCAGGCCCACCGGGACGCTTTCAAGCAGACCCGGGAGTGGATGGACGCCGCCATCGAATTGGTTCGCCCCGGTGTCACCACCGATCAGATCGCCAGGGTGTGGCCGCGAGCCGAGGAGTTCGGGTTCGAGGACGAGATGGATGCGTTCGGGTTGCAGTTCGGTCATGGGGTGGGGGTGGGTTTGCACGAGCGGCCCATCATCAGCCGGTTGAACTCGCTGGATAATCCGATCGAGATCAAGGAGGGGATGCTGTTTGCCCTGGAGACTTACGCTCCTGCCGCCGATGGCCGTTCGGCCGCCCGTATCGAGGAGGAGGTGGTGGTCACTGCCGACGGGTGCAAGGTGATCACCCTGTTCCCGTGCGAGGAGTTGATGGTGGCCAATGCCTACTGAGACGTTCGACTCTCAACTGATGGACTACGCCCGGCGGGAGGCGCGATTGCCGTCGCCTGCCGATGAGGCCAACGATCGTCTCGACATCCCCCTCGAACAGCGCCTCGAGATGTACCGGAAGCAGCAGGAGCTGCGCCAGTTCGAGAAGCGGGCCTACGACTTGTTCCTGCAGAACCTGGTCAAGGGCACTTCACATCTGTCGCTGGGGATGGAGGCCGTGGCTGCCGGCTTCGGTGCCGCCATGCGGTCGGACGACTACGTTTTCGCCACCTATCGGGGCCACGCCCACACCCTGGCCCGGGGAGCGCCGATGGGCCCGGTGATGGCCGAGTTGCTCGGCCGCTCGAATGGGATCCTGGGAGGCAAGGGTGGGTCGATGCACCTGGCCTCGGTCGAGCACAACATGATGGGTTCCTACGCCATCGTCGGCGCCCACCTGTGCATCGGCAATGGCGCCGCCTGGTCGGCCCAGATGCGGGGCACGGATCAGGTGACGGTGGTTTTCTTCGGGGACGGCGCCACCAACATCGGCGCGTTTCACGAGGCCCTCAACCTGGCCTCGATCTGGGGCCTTCCCATCGTGTTCGTGTGCGAGAACAACCTGTACATGGAGTACACCCCCATCGATCTGGTGACCGCGGTGGCCCATCCGGGCGCCGATCGGGCGCCGTCCTATGGGCTCGAAGGGATCGTGGTGGACGGCAACGACGCCGACGCCGTTTACGAGGTGGCCGGTGAGGTGATCGGCAAGGCGCGCTCGGGCGGGGGCCCGTCGGTGGTTGAGGCCGTCACATATCGCCAAGGTGGACACAGCCGGGCGGATCCCGGCAAGTACCGTCCCCCGGCCGAGGTAGAGGCGTGGCTGGACCGGGACCCGATCTCGCTCTACCACCAGCGCCTACTCCGGCTTGGAGTGCCCGAGGGCGACCTGGCCCGTATCTCTCAGGAAGTGGCCCAGGCGGTAGATGAGGCGACCGAGTTCGCCAAGTCGGGAGAACGACCGGATCAGTCGGTGCTTCTCACCGACGTGTGGGCAGACGGAGGTTCGGCGTGGCGGAACTGAGTTATCGGGAGGCGGTGGCCCGGGGCATCGCCCAGGAGATGCGCCGCGACCCGCGGCTGGTCATGCTCGGCGAGGACATCGCCGGGGCCGGGGGAGTGTTCAAGACCACCGTGGGCCTGCTGGAGGAGTTCGGCCCACTACGGGTCCGTGACACCCCCATCTCCGAGCAGGCGATCCTGGGGGCGGCGATGGGTGCCGCCCTGACCGGAATCCCGGTGATAGCCGAGATCATGTTCTCGGACTTCCTGGCCGTGTGTTTCGACATCCTGGCCAACGAGATGGCTAAATCCCGATACATGACGGGTGGCCAGATGACGGTGCCGGTCGTGGTCCGTACCGCCAATGGGGGCGGCTCCCGCTTTGGTGCCCAGCACTCCCAGAGTGTCGAGAACTGGTGCATGATGATCCCGGGGCTCAAGGTGGTCGCTCCCTCGAACTCGAAGGATGTGGTGGGCCTGATGGCGGCGGCGGTGCGGGACCCCGACCCGGTGGTTTTCTTCGAGCACAAATCGCTCCTGGCCACCAAAGGCGAGGTACCCGACGGCGAGATCGCCGATCGCCTGGGCGAGGCCCGGGTAGTGAGAGAAGGCAGCGACTGCACGATCGCCGCCCTGGCGCTCATGGTCCCCCGGGCGCTGGAGGCGGCGGAGCGCCTCTCCGCCGACGGGATCTCGGCCGAGGTGATCGACGTCCGCAGTCTCGTCCCCCTCGACACCAGCACCATCCTCAGCTCGGTGGAGAAGACGGGCCACCTGTTCACGGTCGAGGAGAACCCCCGCCTGTGCGGGTGGGGAGCGGAGCTGGCGTCGATCGTATCTCACGAGGCGTTCTGGGATCTCGATGGCCCCCTAGTGCGCATAACCACCCCTCACATCCCCCTCCCGTCAGCCGATAGCCTCGAGGATCTCGCCGTCCCCTCCGCCGATCGGGTCTACACCGAGATATACAAGATCATGGACTAGTGCCGGGTGCCAGGCCGACGTCGGTGTCGCCCAGCACCTGATGGTGACCGATGTCGAGGGTCTTGATCCACCGCTGCTGACCACTGGTGAGGGCGATGAAGAAGCCCAGCTCCACCAGTTCGGGTGGGCTGAAATGGGTGTGGAGATCCTCCCACAACTGGTCGTCGGCGATGGAGGCGTCCCACAGGATGGCGCTGGTGTAGCGAAGCGCCGACTTCTCCCGCTCGTCGAAGCGGTCGGAGGTCTCGAACTGGAGCAGCTCGTCGTAGTCGGCTTCGGTGAGTCCCTGCCGTCCAGCCTGGACGGACCGCTGCACCCCTCAATAGTCGCAGGCAATCGACTTGGAAACATAGACCCTACACAACTCCTTGATCTGGTGGTCCAGCACACCGTCCAGGAAGGTGGTTCGCCACGCCTCGGTGAAGGCGTGGAGGACCGCGGGCACATGGCTGCGTATGGCCTGGCTCTCGGGTCGGGGGGTGCTGTGCAGACGCCCGTACTCCACTATCTCCCGGTCCTCAGGGGAGAGTGCATCCAAATTCGGATAGGGGACTCTCGGCAAGTTCTAACCTCCGCGCTCCCAATCTAGTGTCTCGCCGTCGCTCAGGCCCCGGCGGCCCGCTGTATCGCCTCCCACACGCGGGCCGGTCGCAAGGGCATGTCCAGGTGGGTAACCCCGTAGGGTGCCAGGGCGTCGAGAGCGGCGTTGACCACCGCCGGAGGGGCGCCGATGCATCCGGCCTCGCCGGTCCCTTTCACGCCCAGCGGGTTGGAGGGGGCGGGATGCACCAGGCGATCGGAGATTATTGGTGGGGCGTCACCGGCCCGGGGCAGCTCGTAGTCCATCAACGTAGCGGTGCGGAGTTGGCCGTCGTCGGAGTAGTCGACCTCTTCGTAGAGAGCCTGACCGATGCCTTGCATCAACGACCCCTGGAGCTGGCCCTGCACGATCATGGGGTCGAGGACCCGTCCGCAGTCGTCGACTGTCACCATCTTCACGAGGCGCACCTCACCGGTTTCCAGGATCACCTCAACCACGGCGGCGTGGACTCCATAGGGGAAGGTCTGGGCGCCCGGCACATACCACTCCTCAGCGGCCAGCTCCACCTCCTGCCGCGTTGCCTCGGCTGCCACCTCCTCCCACGAGAGGCCCCGGCCGGGTGAGCCGACCACCCCGAAGCGGCCCTCGGCCAACACCACGTCTGCGGGCGCCGCCTCCAGCAGGTCGGCGGCCACGCTGATGGCTGCCTCCCTCACCCGGTGGGCGGTCCTCCACAAGGCGGAACCCCCCATCTGGGCGGATCGGCTGGCAAAGGTCCCGGTGCCCCTCGCCACCTGGTCGGTGTCACCGGCCAGGAAGGTGATCCCATCGGGATCAACCGAGAGAGCCTCGGCCACCAACTGGGAGAAGACGGTGTCGTGTCCCTGCCCGGCCGCCATGGAACCGCTGCGGACCGTGGCACAACCTCTCTCGTCCACCTCCACCCGACCGTATTCCCCTCCATCGATCCTTCCGCCCGCCCGTTCCACGAATGCGCCGAAGCCCAGGCCAATGGGGTTGGCGCCGTCCGCCAATCTTCGGCGCTGCTCGTCTCGCAGCCGGTCGACGTCGAGCAGATCTTCGGCTCGGGCAAGAGCCTCGGCATAATCTCCGGAGTCGTAAAGGGCGCCGGTGGGGGTGCGAAAGGGAAGAGCGTCGGCGGGGATGAAGTTCTTTCGTCTCACCTCGGCGGCGTCGAGCCCGGCGGCGCGAGCGAAGGCATCCACGGCACGCTCGATGGCATAGGCCGCCTCGGGCCTCCCCGCCCCCCGATAGGAGCCGGTCGGGGCCCGGTTGGTCACCACGGTGGTGCTGGTGATCCACACGTCCCCGATGTCGTACAGGCCGGTGGCGACGTATCTGGTAAAGATGGGTATGGAGAGGCCATTGTGGGGGTAGGCGCCGGTGTCGGCCAGGTTGTGGATCTCGGCCCGCTCGATTCTCCCGTCGGCCCGACCGGCCAACCTGACCCGCTGGGTAGAGCCTCGTCCGTGCGTGCCGCCCCCCAGCTCCTCGCGGCGCCGCTCGATCCACCTCACCGGCCGGTTCAGCCTGAGCGCCAGGGCGGCAGTGATGGTGTACTCGGGGAAGGCCATGCCCTTCATGCCGAAGGCGCCTCCGACGTCTGGCACCACCACTCTCAGCCGCTCCGGCGCCAGGCCGAGCAGTCCGGCCAGCCATGACCGAGCCCCGTGTGGTCGCTGATGGCTCAGGTAGACGGTCAGCGTTCCGTCCTCGCCGGGCTCCGCCAGGATCCCCAGGGGTTCGATCGGAGTGGGGGCAACGCGCTGGTTGCGGAGTACTACCTCCGTGCTCACATCGTGCTCGGCTGCATCGGCCGGAGCGCCTTGTTCCCATCTCTCGACGACATTGGTTCCCGCCTGCTGATGAATGACGGTGTCGTCGGTCAGAGCCTGGGCAGGATCGGTCACCACCGGCAGCGATTCGTAGTCCACCCACACCAGGTCGGCGGCGTCCATCGCCACGACCGCGCTCTCGGCCGCCACCACCGCCACGGGCTCGGTCACGTACCTGACCCGATCGGTGGCGAGATGAGGGCGGGAGAACCCGGGAGCAGAGATCGGACCGGCGTCGCCGGGAACATCGGGAAGGGCCAGATCCTCGGTGGTGAAGACACCGACCACGCCCGGCGACGAGGTGGCTGCGGCCCGGTCGATCCCGGTTATGGCTGCATGGGCCTCGGTGCTGCGTACGAAGGCGAGATGGATCGTTCCGGGAATATCTATGTCGCCAACGAATCGCCCCGCCCCGGTGATGAGGCGCGGGTCCTCGCGGCGTGGCGGGGACGAGGGGCTGAAGAAGCCGGGATCGGACATGTCGGGGTGTGGGTCGGGCTGGCTCACGGGTCGCAGGATATCCAATCGATTGCGGCTAAGCGCCCATCGTCCCCACTGGCTGATCCCGAACATCGAGATCGCCGGCGATGCGGAACTATGAGAAGAGCCGAGCCAGGGCGACGAGCAGAGCCAGAAGCAGGGCCAGGCCGACCAGAGCCGTCAACAGCCGGCCCGGATCGAGCAGACCCCGTCCGGCCGGATGCTTGAGGTCGGTCACGATCGAGCGGGCATCGTCCAACTGATCGGCCGGCACCCACACCTCGTAATGACGGGAACGGATCGGACCCGCTCTGGGTCCAGGTGCTGTTCGCGCCGCCACGCCGTGCTCGATCAGGCTGGCCATCACCACCCGTGCCTTCAACTCGCTGCTGCAAACCATTACCAGCACGCGGTCGCCGTCGCCCATGACCTCCACGGTAGGCGCTTGCTCCGCTTCACCCGCCCCGCGCCGATTGCTCCGCAATCGATTGTTGTCCTACACTCCGGTCCGGTGCAAACATCCGGAAAACCCCGCCTGGCCATCCTCGGAACCCGGTTTGCCGACTTCGACGTGGAACGCAGGGTGTTGGGTGATGTGGAGATTGTCTCGGGGCCGGGGAGAAGTCCCGACGAAGTGGTTTCTCTATCGGCTGGGGCGGAGGTGATTCTGGCCGGTGCCGCCCCCCTCTTCGATGCCGACATAATCGGCCGCCTCGAGTGCAGGGGAATCGTCCGCCTCGGGGTGGGGGTCGACTCGGTCGACCTGGAGGCGGCCAGACGACGCGGGATCTGGGTCTCGTATGTGCCCGACTACGGCACGGAGTCTGTTGCCCTCCACACGGTCACACTCATGCTTGCGGCCATCCGCCGCCTGCCCATGGCCGACCGCTATGTGCGCGACGGCCACTGGGGCTTGGATGTGTTGAGGCCGCTTCATCTTCCGGCTGCCTCCACTCTCGGTCTGGTCGGGTTCGGCCGTATCGGCCGGCGAGTGTTGGAGCTGACGGCGCCGTTCGGTTTTGCCTCGGTCCTGGTGGCCGACCCGGTGGTTTCCTCCGACGCGGTGAGGGCGGCAGGGGCGGAGCCGGTGGAGCTTGACCAGCTGCTGGCCGAGGCGGACGTAGTCTCCCTCCACGCCCCACCACCCCCCGAGCCTCCACTGATCGGGGCGGAAGAGCTGGCAGCGATGCGGGTTGGGTCGGTCCTGGTGAACACTGCCCGGGGCGCCCTGGTCGACCAGGAAGCGCTGATCGATGCGCTGACCCGGGGGATACCGGCGGTTGCGGCCCTCGATGTATACGCTCCCGAGCCGCCCGACGTGTCACGCCTGGCGGCCGTGGCGGACTCGCTCATCCTCACACCCCACATGGCGTGGTATACCGAGGAATCGGAGCTGGAGTTGCGGCGTCGGGGCGCCGCCGAGGCCCGGCGCATCCTCGACGGACAACCACCCCTCAACGCCCTGGTCGTTCCCGAGCCCGCCCCGGGGCGGGCATGAGTGCCCGGTCCATTCACGACCTGACTTCGCCCGATGTGGCGGCCCTGGTGGAGCGGAGCGGCATCGCCGTCATTCCCTTCGGCAGCGTCGAGCAGCACGGGCCCCACCTGCCTTGCGGGACCGACATCATCGCCGCCGACCTGGTCGCCGCCGACCTGGCCGAGCGTCTCGACGCCCTCCTGGTGCCGGCGGGCCCGTATGGGGTGACGCCCATCCATGCCGGGCATCCCGGCACCATCTCGCTGCGCCGCCAGGTTTTCGAAGGCCTGGTCTTCAACCTGTGCGAGGAGCTGGTCGAGATGGGGGTGAGGACGTTCGTCTTCGTGAACTGGCACGAGGGCAACATTGCCTCGCTGGACGCCGTCGCAACCGACCTGCAGGATCAGAAGGACGTTCTGGTGGTCGCCGCCCAGGTCTGCTACACCGCCCAGCGTATCTACGCCCAAAAGGGCGGGGAACTGACCCACGGAGGAGGAATCGAGACTCTGGCCGTCCTGGCGCTCGACCCCGACCTGGTCCGGTTCGACCGGGTCAACCAGCCCAGTCGGCCGGAAGGCGCCGCCGCCCTCGACGCCATGCGCAGGTCGAAGGAGGTGTACGGCTACGTCACCGACGTCACCGAGATCGCCGACGACGGTTGGTATGGCAATCCCACCTGGGCGACACCGCAGGAGGCTAGGGCCTTCTCCTCCATCGTGGCGGCCGAGGCCGAGGTTGCGGTGCGTTCGGTGCTGGCGGCCCGGAGGGACGCCACGTGACTGTGGTGGACGGCGTTGACCTGGTCTTCCACCAGTTCCCGGGGCGCAGGACCGCCGACCCGTTTGCCGGTCGGGAGCCGGGCCAATCCAGCGCTCGGCGGGTGATCTTGGAGCCGGTCCCCACCAGGACACCTCACCGGCATCCGCACAGCGAGGAGGTCTACTTCGTCGCCGAGGGCAGGGGCCGGGTGTGGATCGACGGGGAGCAGCACCCCCTCCAGCCCGGAAGTTGGGTACGGGTACCGCCCGGAGTTCCTCACGCCACGTTGCCCTATGAGCGCATGACCCTGGTCTGCTTCTTCCCCCATCCCCGACTGGAAGACAACATCGAGGAGCTCGACACGGTCCTCGAAGTAAAGGAGGAACCGCATGGATGACAAGGTCCGTCTGGCATCGATTGGGCTGGGTCGCTGGGCCCGGGTACTGGCCCGGGGAGCCCAGCGTGGCGAGGTGATCGAGCTGGCCAGTTGCTTCTCCCGCTCGGAGGATTCGCGCCGGGCCTTTCAGGAGGAGTTCGGCGTCCCCCGGGCCGCCACCACCCTGGACGAGCTGCTGTCAGACCCCGATATCGAGGGCGTTCTGGTAACCACGCCCAACGACACGCACAAGTCCGTGATATTGGAGTGTTTCGACACCGGGAAGGCGGTGTATACCGACAAGCCCATCGCCCACTCCCTGGAGGATGCCGGAGATATCGCCCGGGCAGCGGCGGCCAGCGGACTGCCCTTCGCCGTGGGCCATAGTGCCCGCCGCCTGGGCGGGCACCGGGCGATGAAGCAGTGGCTCTCCGAGGGGAAGCTGGGGGAGATCTCACTGGCCGAAGCCAACTTCTCCAACGAGCGGGGCCTGGAGCTCACTCCGGAGACCTGGCGCTTCTTCGCCGACAAGAGCCCGGGCGGGGCCCTCATCCAGCTCGGCGTCCACCACGCCGATACCCTCCAGTACCTGCTGGGCCCCGTGGCGGCGGTCTCTGCCCACGCCCGCAAGCTGTACACGGCCTCCGAGGTACCCGATGCCGTGATGGCCATCCTCGAGTTCGAGTCGGGCCCGCTCGGCTACCTCGGAACCGGTTGGGCATCACCCGGGGTCTACCAGATGCGTCTTCAGGGAACGGAGTCCAACCTGTTCTACGATCTCGACTTCAACAATTGGGATCAGTCGCATCTGGCCGACTCGAAGAGCAGCCTGGTCAGTCAGGCCTACCGGCAAACGGAGCGACCCACGGTGGAGATGCCTCACACCGACATGTTCCGCGAGCAGCTGGAGGAGTTCGCCCTCGCCATCAGGGGGGAGGCCGAGATCGAGGTGGGGGCCGAGGAGGCTGTGCGGGCCCTGGCCGTCGTTCACGCCGCCCTGGAGTCGTCCCGGCGCCACGGAGAGGCAGTGGAGCTTGCCCCGATGGTGGAGACGGCGGGCGCTCTGCGATGAGAGTCGACCCGGCCCTCACCCGGACCCTCCACCATCCCGATCCGCTGGTCCAGGAGGTCCTCGACATCTGGACGGCCCGCTTCCTGGCAGGGCAGATCCCCATCGGGGACCTCACTGCCACCGTCGCCCGGATCGACGACTGGTCCGAATGGGGCACCGAGTGGATGCGCACCGCCGCTACCCATGAGGAGCTGGCCGAGCAGGCCTGGAGCGAGGGGCGGCGCCTGTCTGCAGTCGGCTCCTATCTCACCGCTGCTCGCTGCTACCACCTGTCGTACTTCCTGTCGGTGGAGGACGAAGAGATGCATCGTCGCGGCCTGGGCAAGATGATCGAGTGCCACGACCGGGTGCTCGACTACATGGAGCCGGCGGTGGAGAAGATCACCATCCCGTTCCCCGAGGCGGACCTGGTCGCCCTGCTCAGCAAACCCAAGGGCAGCGGGCCACATCCGGTGGTGATCCTTCTGCCCGGTCTGGACTCCACCAAGGAGACCCGCCACGGCTCCCGGGGAGCCCTGCTCCGACGGGGCCTTGCGGTGCTCAGCCTGGATGGGCCCGGCCAAGGAGAGATGAGCCTCCGGCTTCCCATCCGTCCCGATTACGAAGTGGTGGTGGGCGCCACCATCGATGCCCTGGAGGCCCGCGGCGATATCGACACCGACCGGATCGGGCTGGTCGGCGGGAGCCTGGGCGGTTACTACGCATGTCGGGCGGCAGCCTTCGAGCCTCGCGTCAAGCTGGCGGTGGACAACTGCGGCCCTTACGACTGGCAGGAGATCTACGACGCGCTCCCACCAATGACGCGGGCGGCTTTCGCCGCTACTCCTGGTCGGCCTCCGACGAGGAGGCCAGGGAGAAGGCCGGCGCCCTCACCCTGGAGGGTGTGGCAGAGCGGATAACGGTGCCGCTCATGGTGGTCCACGGCGAGCTCGACCCGCTCATCCCGCTGGCACACGCCCGCAGGGTGGCGGCCGAGGCTAAGGACGCCACGCTGGTGGAGGTGAAAGGAGGAACTCACGGGGCCAACAACCTGTCCTACATGTGGGCGCCGATGATCAACGACTGGCTGGCCGTCAATCTGGGCGGCGCGGTCACATGAATGACCCCGCGGCGGGGTTAGGAGACGAGCAAACCTTCACCGTCAACGCCGACGGGATGATTATCGATTACCAGGTCCCGGTTCCGATGAGCGACGGGGCGGTGCTGCGAGCCGACGTCTTCCGTCCCCCGCAAGAGGGGCGTTACCCGGTCATCCTCACCCACGGCATCTACGCCAAGGGTCTTTCCCTCGACGGGCCCATCTACCGGATGCAATGGGACAAGCTGGTGGCCAAGGACCCGTCGGTGTTGGAAGGCTCCACCAACAAGTACCAGGCGTGGGAGGTGACCGACCCGGAGCGATGGGTGCCACGCGGCTACGTGGTCATGCGGGTCGACTCCCGGGGTGCGGGATGGTCGCCCGGAACGCTTTGCCCGCGCAGCCCGCTCGAGTACTCCGACATCGCCGACTCGGTGGAGTGGGTCGGTACCCGGCCGTGGAGCAGCGGCCGGGTGGGAATCCTCGGTATCTCCTACTATGCGGTGATGGGGTGGGCAGCTGCAGAGCGCCAGCCCCCCCACCTGGCGGCGCTGATCGCCTGGGAGGGATTCACCGACGGCTACCGGGATGCTTACTACCACGGAGGGATCCTCAGCGAGTTCACGAAGACCTGGCAGCAGCGCCAGATCAACCCCATCCAGTACGGGCAGGGGGACCGCGCCCCTCGTAACCCCAACACCGGCCAGTCTGTGGCCGGTCCCGTCACGTTGTCCGAAGAGGAGCTGGAGCGGAACCGCATCGAGTCGTTTCCCGAGATCAAGTCCCACCCTCTCCGGGACGACTGGCACCGGGAACGCTCCATCGACCTGTCCCGGGTCACCGTCCCCTTCCTCTCCGCCGCCAACTGGGGTGGGCAGGGAATCCACCCGCGGGGCAACTTCAACGCTTTCGTCGAGGCACCATCCGAGCAGAAGTGGCTCGAGGCACACGGCGACACCCACTGGACCCACTTCTACTCCGCTTACGGGCTGGATTTGCAGAAGCGCTTCTTCGACCATTTCCTCAAAGGGGAGGACAACGGCTTCGACCGGACCCCTCGGGTGCAGCTCAACATCCGCCGGCCGGGGGAGCGTTTCGAGTGGCGGGGCGAGGATAGCTGGCCTTTGGCCCGGACCCGCTGGGCGGAACTACTCCTCCAGCCCGACCTGACCCTCGGCCCGGAGGTGGCGGCGGAGGGAGCCGCCCTCGAGTACGAGACGATGGGGGAGGGACTCAACTTCCAGACCGAGCCCTTTGTCACCGAGACCGAGATCACCGGACCGCTGGCCGCCAAGCTGTTCATCTCCTCCTCCACGGTCGACGCCGACCTGTTCGTGATCGTGCGTCTGTTCGATCCCGATGGGACCGAGGTGACCTTCGAGGGCTCCACCGATCCCAACACGCCCATCGCCAGCGGCTGGCTGCGAGCCTCTCATCGGGCTCTCGATCCCGAGCGCAGCAAGACTTGGCAGCCGTTCCACCCTCACGACCACATTGAGCCGCTCCAACCGGGGAAGGTCTACGAGCTCGACATCGAGATCGTCCCCACTTGTATCGTCGTCCCTCCCGGTTACCGCCTCGGGCTGTGGATTCGGGGCAGGGATTACGAGTATCGGGGCCCGGTCGATGAGTACGGCCAGACCTTCTACTACGCCACCCGGGGAACGGGGGGAATGACCCACGCAGACCCCGACAACCGGCCCGCCGAGATCTTCGACACCACGGTCACCCTCCATGTGGGCGGAGAACACCCGTCCCGTCTGCTGATCCCTGTCATACCGCCGCCAGAAAGGGGTGCAACTACCTGATGGCCCAAACACCCGGTTTGGTGATCATCAGCCTGCCACGACAGCCTCTTTCCGCCGGCTGCACCGCGGGGAGGCATCTCTGCCCGGGGCCTGCAATCGATTTCGGAGCTAGGGTGGTGGGTGCCCGAGACCAGGAGTCCTGATGACGTCTGCAGAGCTGGGGTTCGCCCCCAACGAAGACCCGACTGTGGTGGTGCACGGAGGTTTCTATCGCCGCTGGTTCTCCATGATCGACGACATCTCCGAGCTCCAGGAGGCGGTGGGCCGGCTGGAGGCCACCACCGAAGACAAGTGGATCCCGGTCTGGCATGAGATGGGGGCCAAGCACGAGACGGAGGGGGACCGACTGGAGGCAGCAGGTGATTACCGGGGCGCTCGCCGGGCCTACCTGCAGGCCAAGACCTACTACGCCATCGGCCGCTTTCCCGGTGAGGTGAGCGAGCCGAAGCGGCGGATCAGCGAAGACTGCGGCCGCGCCTACCGCAAGGCCTGCGCCCACCTCGACCCTCCGGTCGAGTTGGTGGAGTTCGAGCATGAGGGACGGACCATCCGCGCCCATTTCCGCGCCCCTCTTACCGATGCTCCTGCGTCGGGGGTGCTGATTATGTGTGGGGCCGACGTCTTCAAAGAGGACCGGGGGTGGGCCCAGGATCTGTGTCTCGAGAACGGAATGGCTGCACTGGTGATGGACGGCCCGGGCACGGGGGAGAACCCCTTCCCATGGGCTCCGGAGTCGGTGTCCGCCTGGGAGGCGGCGATCGACTATCTGGCGGGCCGGCCCGAGGTGGACGGATCGAGGGTTGGGGCGTTCGGTATCAGCAGGGGCGGGTACTCGGTGATGCAGCTGGCCGGGACCGCACCGGACAAGGTGGGGGCGGTGGTGGCCAATGCCGGGCACCCGTTCGGGTACGTCATGGACGACGAGGAGCTGGAGCAATTCGTGCGTGTGCGCAACGAACGGGCCACCTGGCGCTTCGGGGCTCCCGACGACCCGCCCTCGTTTCCCTCCACCTCGGTGGAGAGGGAGCGGGAGGAGTTCGGACGCTGGGCTCTGTCGGAGCAGGGAATCCTCGACGACATCACCATGCCGGTGCTGATGATCAACGGCAAGCTCGACCATCTCGCCCCCATCGGCAACATCTACTTCATGCTCGAGACCGGCCCCGTCACCGGCAAGGAGGCCCGCGTCTATCCCGATGCCGGCCACTGCGCCTTCAAGTACTTCGACCACTGGGCCCCGGCCACGTTCCGCTGGCTGGCCACCAAGCTGTCTCCATAGCCCCCAGGGGATATGGGCTGTCTCACCAGGCGCTAACGCGCTATGGGCACCCCGACGATCGACCCCCATTCGGTCCAGGAGCCGTCGTAGACCCGGACCCCTTCCAGACCGGCCAGCCTGGTGGCGGCGAACCAACCCAACGACGCCCGGTGTGACAAGCGGCAGTAGGTGATCACGTCCAAGCCCTCGTCGGCCCCTACGGATTCCAGCCGGGCCCGGATCTCGGCGGCGGGAAGGAAGCGGCCAGTGTCGTCGAGGAGGCGCTCGCGGGGGAGATTGCGAGCCCCGGGTATGTGGCCGGCACGCTCGGCTCCGTGATCGTAGGGGGCGGTGACCGGCGAGACGCGTTCGCCTCGGTACTCCTCGTCCGAGCGGAGATCGACCAGCACCCGGTCGGGGCGTCCCAGGCCGTCGAGTATCTCGTCGCGTCCCACCCGGCTGCCGTGGTTCTCGTCGCCCGCCGTCACCCGCCCCCGCCGCACGGGCGGAGGGGGCTCCTCGGTGGTCGGCCTGCCCTCCGCCAGCCAGGTGGGACGGCCCCCGTCCACCACCACCGCCAGATGGTCCAGCCCGGTCAGGGTGAGCACCCAGTAGGCGTAGGTGGCGAACTGGAGAGGGTCTCCAACGAGGGCCAGGGTGGTCCCATCCGAGACCCCCAGATCCTCGAGTCGGCGGGCCATCGCCGCCGCAGCCGGGAAGCGGCGGTCGGTCTCGTGCCAGCACAACTCCTTCCACCAGCGAATCTGTGCCCCCGGGACATGGCCCCCGGGCGTCGAGGCGGGAGAACCGGGGGGATGGAACGGCACCTCCACCACCACCACGTCGGGGTCATCGAGATGCTCCTCCAGCCAAGTCTGGGTAATCAGGGGCCCCGGGGTCGACGCGGTCACTACTCCACCTCGAAGGAGAACTCGATGGCAGGCTCGGCGGCCAACGTGTTGTGGATCTTGCATGCCGACGCCACCCGCCGCAGCGTCTCCTGGCGGCGGGGCTCGGCGTCGGTCCGCAGGCTCATCGAGGCATGGATGGACGAGATCCGGTCGGGATGCTCGGCGGTGTCGCAGTCCACCACCATCCTGACTCCCTCCACCGATATATGCTGCCCGCGGGCGAACGAGACCATGGTCCCCATCATGCAGCTGGCGAGAGCGCCCAGCAGCAGTTCGGTGGGGCGAAAGCCGTCACCCGGGCCACCCGCCTCCAACGTGTCATCGACCACGATCTCGTTGCCGCGAGCGCGAATCACGAACCGCCGACCGCTGACCTGCTCCACGTCGACCTTCACACCTCACCTCCGCTGTGGGGAGGGTCATGGTAGGCTCTGCAAACGATTGCTGGGCTCAGCCGCTCGGCTTCATCAACCGACCCTGCAGCAAGAATGAGGTGACAAGCGATGCCGTCCAAGCTCGATCCAGCCGACTTCGAGGGCAAATTCGAGTCCTGGGTGAAGTTCATCGCCGCCAACCATCACGGCGCCAACCACCGGGGGGTGGAGGAGGCTGTGTTCCAGCCCCTGACCAAGCCGTTGGCGGACTCACGGGTGGCTCTGGTCAGCAGTGCCGGTGTCCATCTCGACGACCAGGCTCCCTTTCATGTGGAGACGACGGCCGGCGACTCCACCCACCGGCTCATCCCCGACGACGTCGAAATGGGCCGGCTTCGCTTCACCCACACCCATTACGACACTGCCCCGGCTGAGAAGGATCCCAACGTCGTCTTCCCTCTCGACCGTCTCCATGAGGCGGTGGAGCGGGGTCGGATCGGATCCACGTCACCGACCCATATCGGCTTGATGGGGTTCAATCCCGACCCCACCGCCATCGCCGACGAGACCGCCCCCGCCGTGGTCGACATCCTCACCTCGTGCGAGGTGGACGTGGTAGTGATGGTTCCCGGTTGACCGATGTGCCACCGGTCGGTCGGACTGGTCCAGGCGGCGCTTGAGAGGGCGGGCATGTCGACGGTGAGCGTGGCGATGCGCCCGGAGATCTCGCTGGGTATGAAGGTTCCACGTGCTGCCTACGTCAGGTTCCCCCTCGGCAACCCCTTCGGCGAACCAGGGCGCCCCGACCAGCAGAACCGGATCCTCGAGGACCTGTTCCTCCTCCTGGAGACGGCCAAGGAGCCCCAGGTGGTGGAGCTTCCCTACCGCTGGCGGAGGTGGCTGTGAGCACCCCTTATGAACAGATGAGTGCCCGGACCGAGGCACTGGAAACCGCCTTCTACGCCCTGCTGGACGTGTGCGATCAGTATCGGGAGACGGTGGGGACGCTCCTGGCGGATGAGAAATCGGCCGCCGAGCCCCGTCCCCAGCTAGTTCATCGGCTGGAGCAGCTTTCGGGGCGGATCGGCCAACTGGTCGGCATCCTGGAGGACGATGCGCTCACCGTGATGCTCCCCATGCTGGACCGGTTGTTCGCCGTCAAACGGGCGGAAGCGGGCGTCGACATCTGAACGGGCCCCGGGCTCACTACATGTCGATCGAGCCCAGCAGCCCGAGTCTGTCCAGATCCTCGCTCAGGTTGGCCAGTTCACGCTGGTCCAGGGGGATCAGGGGCGGACGCACCGGGCCCTGGTCCAGTCCCATCAACCGCAGCCAAGCCTTGAGCTGAGCTATGGGGATGGCGCCGCGGCCCTGGGCCAGCCAGGGCCCGTGTATCCATCGCTCGAAGGCGGCTCGCTCGCCTTCAAGGCGGGAGTGCGTCGCCCAGGCGCGCTCCACCTCGCCTCGATCGGCCTGAGCGGTGTAGTCGTTCACGGGGCGCCGCTCGGGAGTCTGGAACAGGGCCAGCGCCGGTGTGGACATGAGGGCACGAAAACCGTGATCGAGGTGGAGGCCGAGCCAGGCCTCCTCGGAGGCGTCGCACACCACGATGCGGTCGCCCACCCGCTCCTGCACCTCCAGCAAATGGGGACGGGGCTTGGGGTTCTTGATTCCGCACACCGTCTCCAGGTCGGCCAACTCCTCGATCAGTTGCGGGCTGAGCGTGTAGCCGGAGTACGAGGTGTTGAAGAGGAAGAATGGGACGGCCGACTCTGCGGTGAGGCGGCGATACCAGTTGCGGATCAGATCATCAGAGGGGTTGAGGGGAAAGTACGGGTTCATGGCGATGACGAAGTCGGCCCCGATTTCGGAGGCATGACGGCACAGGGCGGCCGCCTCGGCGTATACGTGGTGGCCGGTGTGAGCCATCACCGGCACCCGGCCGGCCGCGATCTCGACCACCACCTCGTGGCAGCGGCGCCGCTCATCGGAGGTCAGCGCCCAGAATTCGCCCATCACCCCGCCGCAGAAGATGCCATCCACCGCCAGCGCCTCGATGTAATAGTCGACCGACCGGCGCAAACCCGGCTCGTCGAGGGCTCCGTCTGGAGCGAAGGGGGTGGGGATGGCGATCCACAGTCCCTTGACCTTGTCGAAGGCCGCTTGCTTGGCGGGGCTGAGGGTCGTCATCGATACTTGAGCCCGGTCCCGGTGTTGAACGCGACCACCCGCTCTTCGGGCCGGATCCAGCCCTGGTCCCGGAGCCGCAGGTAGGCGGCCCACACCGCTCCGCCCTCGGGGCAGACGTCGATGCCGGATCGTCGGGCGAGGGACGTGGTCCCGGAGGCGATGTCTTCCTCACTCACCGCCAGCGCGGTTCCCTTCGTTTCCCGCAATGCGCGCAGGCAGAGGAACCCACCGATCGGGGAGGGAACCCTGAGCCCGAAGGCGCTGGTAGCCGGATTCTCCCAAGGCCGGGTTCGCTCGGCCCCCTCCTCAAGTGCCCGAACCACCGGTGCGCATCCCTCGGACTGCACCGATACCAGCCGTGGTGGAGGGTCGGCCGTCCAGCCCATCTCGCTCATCTCCCCGAAAGCCTTCCACATGCCGATGAGGCCGGTCCCGCCTCCGGTTGGGTAGAGAATCACATCGGGAAGGTGGCCGCCGAACTGCTCCCACAACTCGTACCCCATCGTCTTCTTTCCTTCCACCCGGTAGGGCTCTTTCAGGGTGGACACGTCGAAGTCGCCCACCTGGCGATGGTCGGACAGCCATCTCCCCGCATCAGAGATCGTGCCCGACACCAGCTCCACCGCGGCTCCATAGAGTCGGCACTCCTCGACGAAGGCCGTCGGGGTGTCGGCCGGCATGGCCACGGCTACCGGGACTCCTGCCCGGGCACCGTAAGCCGACAGCGCCCCGGCCGCATTTCCGGCCGAGGGGGCAACCAGCCTCCGGGCTCCCAACCTCGTGGCGGCCGACACCGCCATGGTCATCCCCCGGGCCTTGAAGGAGCCGGTCGGATTGCGGGACTCATCCTTGACCCACACCCCCTCGTCTACCTCCAGTAGAGGGGTCCAACCCTCCCCCAGAGTCACTGCCTCGTCCCGGGGGACGGGCAGGACGCGGTGATAGCGCCAAAGGGAGGAGTCGGAGGGATCGATGACCTCGGCCGGGGTGGATGCCCGGGGAAGATCCACGTCGACCCGCAGTGGCATGCCGCATGCCGGGCAGGTGGTCTGGAGTCGGTCGTGGGGCCAGCCACGACCGCAATCGAAGCAACTTAGGGACACCTCGGTCTCTTCCAGTGTCTGGGCTCTCTCGGTCATACGACTACCAGCTCGAGCGGAAAACGGGTCACTCGCTCGTGGCCGTCGTCGGTGATCAGGTAGCTACGACCAAGGAAGATGCCGAGGCGTCCGTCGGGGGTGATGGTGGTGGGTTCGAGCATCGTGGCAATGCCGGGGACGATCTCGAGATCGCTCTCCTCACCTCTCATGCCCGCGAAGGTGGCGTGGGGGGGATGACTAACGAAGTCGAGGCAATGCAGGTAGAGCGGGCGGGAGTCATAGCCCCGGTCGAAGTAAAAGGAGCCCGCCCGGCTCACGTCCTTCCAGGTCTTCCCCGGCATCAGCTCCGCCTCCTGCAACCTGTAGCCGGGCAGGACGATGTCGTCGAAGAACTCCCGGATCCTCGGCGGGGGCGAGCCGATGCATATGGGGGTCCCGATCTGCACGCTGAACCCGGCGAACCCGCATGCGATCTCGTTGTGGATCATGTCGCCTTCTTGCAGCACCCGACCCGACGGCCAGGGGTTGCCGAAAACCATGGCGGGGTCATCCATCGGAGTGGAGCCGATAATCGTGAAGTCTATCTGGCCCCCTGCCTCCATCACCGCCCCGGTCACGGCCGCCGCCAGTTGGTACTCGGTGACACCCGGCCGTGCGGCGGCCACCATGGCATGCATGGCCCGGTCCATGATGGTGCCCGCCTTGCGAACAGCATCCGTCTCCTCGGGGCTCTTCACGTGAACCAACTCGTGGAAGAAGTCACCCACCAGGCGGAGGTCGGCGTTCGCCAGCCCCTCCTCAAGCACCCGGTACTCGTTGACCGGCAGGTAGTGGTCGTAGATGGGGTCGATGGCAGAGATGCCGACCGTGCCCCGGTCGGATCCCCAGGAGCGGATCAGCTCGACCATCACCTCGGCCGACCTTCCCCAATGCGACTCGCGCACGTCCTGGATCGGGGTGAGGCGCCGGATCGCTTCCCGATGGGTGCCGCCCGGCCCTACCACCAGCACCGGGTCCCCTTCCAGCCCCAGCACCACATATGCCGTGACACCGTGCCATTCCCAGTAGTTGGACAGCCATCTCATCCCCGATCCCCAACTCCAGTGGTTGGGTCCGCCGCTGGCTATCAGGACGTCGAGGCCGAGCCGTCTCATCTTCTCGCGGGTGGCGGCGTAACGCCGCTCGTACTCGGCGTCGGAGAAGCGGAAATACTCGGCATCCCGGTACCAGGGGGAGTTGGTGACACGATGGAAACGCTCCGTGTGCATCTTCCCCACCACCTGGGAGAAGTCGAGGTCCTCGCTGTAGGCCGGCTGTGCCATGGAGCACTCCTTCGCTTGGTCTAGAGGGGAGCATAGGAGGCGACGCAGCCAGCCTGCAATCGGTTGCGAGAACGGACCAGAGGCCCGTTTCGAGGGTGACCGACCCCGATGGTCCGGTGTTCCCGGGCCAGCAAGTGTGAGGATCAGTTGACTAGCGAGTGGGGTCTGTTTAGCCTGCTCGCAATCGTTTGTAGGCGATTTGTGACGACGGGAAACCACGACAAGCCACTGATCGTGGCCGACCGCCCCACCGGCCGGAGACCTGTCTTAAGGGAATGACGATATCGACTTGCAGAACTGCTGGACCCGGGCCTTCTTCCCCTGACGGCCTGGTCGACGAGGTGACGGAGGACCGATGATGCAGCACAGCGGGCCAATCATGGTGGCCACGGATCTCACCCCAGAGGGCGAGGGGATCATCGAAGTGGCGGTGGAGTTGAGCCGGGCCCTCGAGGCCGGGCTGCTGGTGGTTCATGTGCTCACCGACCAGGAGATCAGTGACCAGAAGGAGGATCTTCCCCCCGAATCCTCGTATGTGGACACGATCCTCGACCGGAGGCGAGACGAAGTCTTGGCTCAACTGGAAAGTGCGGTCGGCGGTGTGGGCGTGAAAGCCGAGGTGGAGTTGCTGATGGGAGAACCGGCCCGCCAGGTCATCACGATCGCCACCGACCGGGATTGCCGAATGATCGTGCTCGGGGTTCGGCAACGATCGCGGGTGGGAAAGCTGCTGATGGGCAGTGTCGCCCAGGAGGTGCTGCTGTCGGCGCCCTGCCCGGTGGTGGCGGTGCGGATCGGGCTATAGGCGTCGCAGGCTGGACCGCGTCGTATGGCAACAGCCCGCCCCACAATCCCCTCCACGATGCGGGCCGTGGTCCTGCACCGGTTCGGAGGCCCGCTCCAGGTCGAGGAGCGCCCGGTGCCGACCCCCGAAGCGGGAGAGGTTCTGTTGGCGGTGGGGGCCTGCGCGGTGGACCAGTTCGACCTCGCCATTCGAGACGGGCGCCGAGCCAACGCCCGTGTGCCGTTGGTGTTGGGTCACGAAATTGCCGGTGAGATAGCCGCCCTGGGGCCCGGCGTCACCGGCTGGACGGTGGGTCAGCGGGTAGCCAGCACCCTCTACATCACCTGCGGCCGATGCCGTACCTGCCGGCAAGGCCGGGAGACGATCTGCGAGAATTTCGGCGGCTACGTCGGCATCGAGACGCCGGGAGGCTACGCCGAGTACACGGTGGTGCCGGCCGACAACCTCGCCGCTCTGCCCGACTCCATCACCTTTCCCGCCGCCTCCCTCCTCGCCAACGCGGCGGGCACCCCCCTCCACGCCTTCAGCAAGAGGATGCGGCTGCAACCCGCCGAGCGGGTGGTGATAACCGGCGCCGGAGGAGGGGTGGGCATCCACGCCGTCCAGATCGCTCGGGCGATGGGTGCCCGGGTGATGGCCGTCGACCTGGGTGAGGCCAAGGCGGAGGCCGCCCGCGCCCAAGGGGCGGAGGTGGTGATCGATCCCACCGAGACCGATCTGGTGGAGGCGGTGCGGGAATGGACCTCGGGAGTGGGGGCCGACGGGGTGCTGGAGCTGGTGGGGCCCGCCACGATGTCCTCGACCCTCGCTGCCCTGGCCAAGGGCGGGAGGATGGTGATCGTCGGCTCCCACACCGGAGCCGAGTTCGCCTTCGACCCCCACCATCTCTACGCCAACGAATGGGAGATTCTCGGTTCGCGTAACGTCTCCAAGGAGGAGCTGCGCCAGGTCATATCTCTGACCGCGGCCGGGAGGCTGGAGCCAGTGGTGGCCGGCGTCCATCCGCTCGAGGAGGTGGAGGAGGCCCATGAGGCGGTTCGGGCCCGGCAGGTGGTGGGCCGGCTGGTACTGGAGCCCTGAGCTCTCAGCCGGCGAAGTTGATCACGTCCTTTTCCTTCCACGTCTGCGCGGGTCGGGGCCCGGCCTGCTGCCACTTGGTCTCGGGACGGACCACATCGTCGGGGGCCTGTCGCACCGACACGTTCATACACCGGCTTCCCGCCGGATGACCAGTAAGAGCCCCACCGGCTGAGGCGGTCGCGGCGCCGTCGGGGCAAAGAGATGGGGCCCGCCGCCGGCGGGCCCCATCAGTCGTCCTCAGGCTACTCGTACTTGTTCACGCCGTGCTGCCGTCGCCGAGGTTGGTGACCCCGTTGTTCACGTCGACCGGGTTGTCCGGCAGACCGTGGGCCTCCTGGGCCGTATGCAGACCCGTGAGGTCCACGTAGTCACGCCAGGGCAGGTCGGGCGGGAACTCGCTGAACGGCCTCAGGAACTCGAGCCAACCGTCCATCAGATCGGGGTTCCAGCCGAGGTCGCTGGTCTCGATACTGACGCCTATGTCCATGACGGCGAAGGAGTTGTCCGGGTAGTCGAGACCGAATTCGTCGACGATGATGGACCGTGTCTCCTCCCAGTTGTTCGGGTCCTGTACCCAATTGGCCGACTTGATGTAGGCGTAGTTCCATGCCGCGACGAAGTTGGGGTACTGGTCGATGGTCGACTTGAGCATGCCCCACCCTGCCTGCGGATCCGGATGCCGGTCGTTGAAGATGGCGCTGCCCCCAGCCTGCTCCGCCAGGGCAATGTGGCGGGGAAAGGCAATGGTGGCGTCGATAGTGCCGTTGAGCATCGCCGTCACCCAGTCGTTGGAGCCACCCGTGAGGTTGACGAAGTTGACGTCGGTCTCCCAGTTGTACCCGAGCTGGTCGAGGATGTACTTGCACAGCGCCTCATTGGTGCTCCCGGCGCGGGCGCCCCCGATCGTCTTTCCCGCCAGGTTGTCGGCGGTGATGTCCGGGTTGGCGATCATGATGAGCGGCTGGGCGCCGAGAACGCAGCCGACCCAGGTGAGCCCGGTCGGATTTCCGTCCGTCACCGCCTGGGCCTCGGCGGGGAAGAGCACCGAGGCGTCCATCAGGGCGATCTGTATGTCGCCCTTGAAGACGGGTGTCAGGTAGTCGTCTAGTCCGGTGATGTTCTCCGGCCGTAGATCGATGCCGACCTCCTCGAACCATCCCTTGGAAATGCCCACCCAGTGTGGCGACTGGAGGTTGATGTTGGGGGTGTTGTAGTCGAAGTGGACCGGATCGGTGAAGTCCGACATGGGAATGGCCGGCGGTGCCGTCGTCGCCGGTCCGCTCGTCGTGGCGGTCGTCATCGGGGCGGTTGTCCCGGTCGTCCCGGGTGGGGCGGTGGTCGGCGTCGTCGATGCCAGGGTGGTCGTGGCGGCAGTGCCGCCGCACGCGGCGAGGGCGAGACCGCCGGCGGCCATTCCCGACAACTGCAGGAACCGCCGCCTCGACAGGACGTATGGATCGTGGTTGCTCTTGGTCATTGTGGGATTCCTTCCTCCCAGACGGGTCAGGTCTTCGTGACCTGACGCCACGGGGCGATCTTCGCCTCCATGGATCTCGTACCTTGCACCAGGATGAGGGCGAACACTGCCAGGCTGATCAGCGAGGCATAGGTGAGCGGGGCGTTGAACGCCGCCGCCGAACGGAAGACCAGCCAGCCGAGCCCTCCGTTCTTGGTGGCGCCCGACAGGAACTCGGCGAGCACCACCCCGATCAGACCCCGGGAAAGACTCAGTTGGATGCCGGAGATGACGAACGGCAGTGTGTAGGGCAACACCACCTTGCTGTACATCTGCCGTTTGTTGGCGCCGAACACCTTGGCGGCGTTGATCAGCGACTGGTCGGTGGTCTTCACCCCTGCCCAGGTGTTGATCATCACCGGAAAGAGGGCGGTCGACAGGATGATGGCGTATTTGATCGTGTCGCCAATGCCGAAGAACAGCAAGAAGATGGGATACATGGCGATTCGGGGCAGCGACGACAGCGTCCACACGTACGGACTGAGGATGGCGTCGACCCACTTGCTGCCGCCCATCAGAAGCCCGATGGGAATGCCGGCACCGATGGCGATGACCATGGCAATCGTGTAGTACTTCAACGTCGCCCCGAAGTTGGAGACGATCACGAAGTCGGCGAGCATCCGGTTGTTGAAGCCTTCCAGGTTGCCGCCGCCGAGCCAGCCGATCTTGAGATCACGCAAGACGGAGGTGAAGGTTGGGAAGGTGATGCTATTGACCATGCCCGAGGTGGCGAACCACTGCCAGATGAGGGCGAAGATCGTCAGGTTTATGACCGTGAGGATGGCGTAGCGATAGCGCGTCCAGAACCGCTGCCAGGTCCATTTGGCGCTCCTGATCCGCGGTTGCGACGAGATCAAATCGCCGTCGACCGCGCGCGGTTTCGTCTGCGTCACGCCTCACCACCTCCAGAAGCTTTCGCCGGTTCTCGAGATGTTTCGAAGTCCTCGTCGGATCCCTCGTCGAGGCGCCATTCCCCGGCACCAGCTCCGAGCGCCTCGTCCTTCACGAGGCCCCACAGGTGGTTCCTCAGCTCACCATAGAGAGGATCTCTGGTGACGTCTCCCTTGTCGAGTCGAGGACGCTTGATACCGACGTCGATGATCTCCCGGACGGTGCCCGGCCGGTGCGAGATGACGGCGATCCGATCGCCCAGCGAGATGGCCTCGTCGATCGAGTGTGTGATGAAGACGACGGTCTGGCGGAACTCCGTCACGAGCTGCTCGAGTTGGGCCTGCATGACCTCGCGGGTCATGGCGTCGAGCGCGGCGAACGGCTCGTCGGCGAGCAAGACCTTGGGCTGGGTGACCAATGCCCGGGCGATTCCAACCCGCTGCTTCATCCCGCCCGAGAGCTCATAGGGGAAGGACCTCTCGAAACCCCGAAGGCCAACGGCATCGATGGTCGCCTGGATCCTGGCCTCCCTCTCATTGGTCGGGACGTTGTTGTTGCGCAGCTCGAAGGGGAGGGCGATGTTCTGCTCCACGGTCCGCCAGGGCATGATGGCGTAGTCCTGGAACACCATCGCCCGATCCTGGCTCGTGCCTTCGAGGGGCTTTCCGTCGTAGGTGATCGTCCCCTCCCATGGCCGCACCAGGCCGGCGATGACGTTGATGAATGTGGTCTTGCCACATCCCGACGGCCCCACCAATACCAGGAATTCGCCATCGTGGACGGTGAGGTTGACGTCGGCGAGCGCTGTCAGCAGCTTCCGCTCTCGCTCGAGCTCATACCCCGCGGTGAGGTGCTCCGCCACGATGAGCGGCTGTTTCGAGTTCGTGGTGGACCCGGATTTGCTCGTCATCGACTTCTTTCCGAGCGAAACAATCGATTGCGGTTCAGACCCTACCGCCCGTCCCGGTGCCTTTGCAACTGAAGTGGCGGATTATCTCGTGGCGGCCGTTCGGATCGGTCCGCAAGGCGATGGCTGTCCACCAAGGTTTGATCTCCGGTACTCCGACCGCTGAGATCGATGGCCGTGAGAGCGACGTCGAGCACTCCTTCCAGAGCTGGCAGCCAGGCGTCCCGGGACGCCGAGATACAGGCCACGACTCGCGTCCAGAGCGGTGGTGCGACGCCCAGGCTGCTACTTGCCCGTGTCGTTTCAGCGGGTGCTCAGCCGGTGAAACGGACAACGTGCAGGCCGTGGTTCTTGTCGGTCAGGTAGGCGAAGCCGCGGTTGTCCACCAGCACGTCCTCGGATTGGGTGACGAGAGCGGTGCGGGGGAGCAGGCCGCGCCGCTCGGTGGGGTCGTCGGGAAGAAAGAAGCCCATCTCGCGGGGAAGATACGGGTCAGAGATGTCGTAGATGCGCAGCCCGGCGTTGAACCAGGTCAGGTAGACGATCTGGTCGGATTGGAACAGATGGGGGTTGCCCTGGTGGTGGTGCTGGTTGTGGGGGCCGAAGCGTCCCCCCCGCTTGTTGAAGTTGGGGTAGGGGGCGGAGGGGTGAGGGGCCGGGTAGTTGATCAACGAGATGAGCCGGGGGCTGGTCTCGTCTGCGATGTCAACGATCCCGGCGAAGTTGTACGGCTCCTCGCACAGCTCGGCGATTGCCTCCGTGTTGACCACTGCGAGCCCGCGCCGGGGCAGCGGCATGACCGTGTGCAAGGCGATGCGGCTGGAGAGGGCAGGCCCGAACTCGAGATTGGAGACCAGGCGGGGGTCGGCCGGCTCGGATATGTCGAGGATGACCATTCCCCCACCCCCGTAGGCGAGATAGCATCGCTCCCCGACCGGGTAGGCGGGACCGTGATGGGAGGCGTAGGGTCGGTTTGACGCCCCTCCGGCCACGAACTGGCGGGGCATGAACCATCGCCCTACTTCCCGGGGGTGTTGGCGATCCTCGATGTCGATGATGGAGTAGGCGTAGCCCTCCATTCCCGGGAAGTGAGGCGGTGGCATGGACATATCGGCCCCCGTTGTAGAAGTTGCGGTGTGTGCCGCCCGCACCCCAGCCGAACGTGGATATCCGTCTCGGAGTCTCCGGGTCGCTGACGTCGAACAGGTGGATGCCCTCGTCGCTTGCCCTGGTCGGGTCTCCTCCCCACGGCGGCGGCCGGTGCTGGAGTCCCATCACCAGGAGGTCGTCGGCGACCTGCACCTGCCATGTGGCCACGTTGGGGTCGTTTCGTCCCGGCACCTCGCCCACCACCTTGGGGGCTGAGGGGTCGGTGACCTCGAGCACGGTGATTCCCGGTTCCCAGAAGCGGGTGGCGTAGAGAAACCAGCGCTCTTCCACCACCTGCATCGCCAGCTTGAAGCACGGCTTGCGGTCGAGGTCGTGGTAGGAGACGAGCTCGAAGTTCTCGGCGGTGTAGCCGTGCATTGGATCAGCGTCCCATGCCGGCGAGAATGCGAGTGACGTTTCCGCCCAGTATCAGGGAGCGCCCCTCGTCGGTCAGACCGGGTGTCGATCGCACCGACCCCACCGGGTCGCGGTCTCCCATTTCGAAGGGGTAGTCGGTTCCCACTACCACCCGCTCCGCCCCAACCTGCTCTACCAGGAACGCCAGCGCTGCCGGGTCATGGAGGACCGTGTCGTAGTAGAGACGGCCTGCGAGCTCGGCGGGCGGCGTGGAGATCCGGGTGGCACTCAGGTGGGGGGCGGCGTTGTATCCCTGCTGCATCCGTCCGATCTGGTATTGGGTGAAGCCCCCGCCGTGAACTGTGCACACCACGAGGTCGGGATGTTGCTCCAGCACCCCGCCGAAGATCAGGGATGCGATCGCGATGGTGCTCTCGGCGGGCCGACCGATCATGTTGTCCAGGAAATGACGTTTCAGGTTCAGGCCTTGCAGCGGGTTGCAGGGGTGGAGGAGGATCAGGCACCGGAGCTCCTCCGCCGCTTGCCAGAACGGCTCCAGTCCCGCCTCGTCGAGGGGGGTGCCGGCGACGGTGGTGGCGATCTGCACTCCCACCATCCCCAGATCCTGCACCGCATGGACTAGCTCCTCGGCGGCCCGGCGGGGGCTTTGCAGGGGCACCGTTCCCAAGGCGAGAAAACGTCCGGGTTGACGGGAAGCCTCCTCGACCAGGATGTGGTTGAAGCGGCGGGAGTAGGCCGCCCCCGGCTCCGGCTGCATGGCATAGGCAGTCAAGTCGACCCAGCCGGAGAGGACCTGGACGTCCACGCCGGCCTCGTCCATCGCCGCTACCCGGGCTTCCATATCCCCCAGGTCGGGGCGAAGCGGCCCGAGTCTGGTTCCGTCTGCCAACACCGCCATCTTCCCTCGCTCGCCCGTCACCAGCTCGATACCGAAGCGGGCGCCGTCGGCCCCGAGAAGGGCGATCAGGTCGGGGGGAATGCAGTGGGCGTGAACGTCGTAGGTGGTCATGTTCCCTCCTTGCCTCGCCTCAGTCGGCCGAAGCGGTCATCCGCTCCGACAGCTCCGGCGTCGGCTGGAGGATGTACACGCCTCCGTTGACCCGGTCTGTTACGAAGACGGTGTGGTCCTCGGCCACGAACAGGTCGTTGATCTGGCAGGCGGGCTGACCCGGCGGGCAGCGAGGGATCCAGTGGGCAATCTCGGTCGGATGGTCGGGATCGCCGATGTCGTAGACCCGCAGCCCGCCATTGAAGTAGGTGGCGAAGATGATCTCCTGGCTGCGATAGCTGCCGGGGCGGTTCTCGTGCAGGCAGTGGGCGCCGAAGCGAAGGCCCCGGTCGCAGAAGTCGCCTTCTGGAACCGGGCAGATCGATCGGACGAACGGCCGCGACTCGTCGGACACGTCCACGACCCGGACCATGTGTCGGTCGCCTTGACATCCAGGGTTGATCTCCTCATCGGTTACCGCCACCAGATCCCGGTCCGGTAGCGGCAGGCAGGTGTGGGTGTGGCCGCCCTCTTCCCAGGACAGCCGGGAGATGGTGGCGGGGGAGGCAGGGTCGGAGATGTCGATCACCACCATGCCGCTGTCCCAAAGCCCCAGGTAGGCCCGGTCGCCGTGAACCAGGGCGTGGTGGACCTGCCGGTCCTCCTCCGGAGGCCAGTCGGGGGTCTCTCCGCCCGCCAGCCACATGCCGGGCCACCACCAACGACCCACCTCGACCGGGCGGGTGGGGTCCGAGACGTCGACTATCAGCCAGATCCGGCCCGAGAAACCGGGCGGGGTGGCGGAGATGTAGGCGAGGGAGCCACCTTCGTAGACGATGCGGTGCACCCCCCGTCCCCCGGTGTCGAAGAAGCCGGTCCGGGTGGGGTGTCGGGGTTCGGAGACGTCGTAGATGGCCATCCCCACCGGGGCGGGGCCCTCGCTGCGAAACAACTCGTGGTTGACCAGCAGTAGTCCGTCGGCCACCTGCACCTTGTGGGTGTGGGAGCCGGGCGGCGCGTCCCATTGGTCCACCACTGTCGGCCGAGCGAGATCGGAGATGTCGAGGATCGAGGTGCCTTTTCCCGACGGCCCGAAATGGGCGACGTAGAGGGTGTCGCCCAGGGGCATCACCTGCATGCCGTCGCCGTGCCCGGCCAGGTCCGAGTGGCCGATCAGACTGAAACCATCGGCGTCCTCGGGGTGCATGGATCCTCTCCTAGCGGGTGCGTGGGCCGTGTGGGGCACTTGCACAATCGTTTGTAGCATGCGTCCGGCAATCATGCGAGAGTACGTCGTCAGCCTGCGGGACCGGGGTGGCCTGGCCAAGCCGGGGATGGTGTCGGGTGCGGTGCTGGCCCTCACCTCCCTCACCTTCTTTCGCGTGGCCCTGCTCCCCGAGTTCGGCCGTGACCTGGCCATGTCGACCTTCCAACTCGGGGCGGTCACCACCGTCTTCGCCGCCGGTCGCCTGCTCGCCGACCTCCCCGGGGGATACATGGCGGATCGTCTGCCTGCCCGCCGATTGATGGGGGTGGCGGCGGCCGGGGTGGGGCTGGGGAGCCTGATCCTGGGTGCTTCCGGCTCCGTGCTCCCCGTCTACGTTGCAGCGCTGCTGCTGGGGCTGTCGTCGGCCACCACCAACACCACCGGCATGACCTACTTCTCCAATGCGGCCGGCTCGGGCCTGCGGGGGACGTCGATGGCGGTCTTCTCCGCCGGGCTGCTGGGAGGCCAGGCGGTGGGTCCCGCCGCCGCCGGGTTGATCGCCTCGGCCGGCGGCTGGCGGTTGGCTATGTACGGGGCGGCGGCCGTCGCCGCCCTGGTTTCGGTCACGCTGGTGTGGGCTTCCCGTTCCGACCGAATGAATCGTCGCGCCGACCCCGAGATGCCGGTCGAGGTGATTCGGAACCGCCCCGGGTGGCGTCTGATGCTCCTCCTGCAGAGCGTGTCGTTCGTGATGATGTTCACCCTGGGGGCAGTGCCCCAGACCCTGGTGCCCCTGATCGGCTCGGGCGTGCTTGGCCTCAACGCTGCTGCCATCGGCCTGGCTCTCGGCCTGGGAGGCTTCTCCCGCTTCGTGGGAACCCTGGTGGGGGGACGTCTGTCGGACCGGGTGTCGCGGAAGGCCGCCCTGGTACCGGGCCTCTTGGTACAAGCGGCCGGGGTAGGTCTGCTGGCATTGCGGCCGACGGTGGTCACCTGGCTGGCGGCGATCGTCGTCATGTCGGTGGGCAGCTTCGGGGTCCCGGTAGCGGCCACCGTGCTCGGCGACCTCTCCGAGCCCGCCCGGGTAGGAACCCAACTGGGCCGGTTCCGTTTCGTGGGCGATCTGGGACTGATCACCGGGCCTATCACCGTGAGTGCCCTCTACGCCTGGGCGGGGCGGACCGTCGCCTTCCTGGCGGTGAGCACCCTGATCGCTGCGGTCGGCCTGGCGGCGGTGTGGGTGCTACCGGAGACACGCCCCCCGGACGGGCCTGAAGGTCCGTCGCCCAAGATGGCGTGAGGGCGTCGTCGAGGTCCACTAGTCCCTGCCGTGGGATCCCCCCAGCTTGACCTGGACGAGGGAGGCGCACGCCACCACCACCAGGACCATCAGCAGGGTGGCCACCTCGGGGGAGATCAGATCGGCCACCAGCCCGTCGATGAAGGCTGCTACCGGTCGGGATCCCAGGAAGGCCACCCCCCACAGGGCCATGATCCGCCCCCTGAACTCCTCCTGGATGCGCAGATGGATGGAGGTGGTGAGACCGGTCACGCCGAACAGGAACCCGGCGCCGCCCACCACCAGGGCGGCGACGGCCGGCCAGGTGGATGTCGCCAAAGCCAGGCCCACCATTCCAGCGGCCAGGAGTGCCAGACCGCCGATCGACACCCGCAACTGTCCCCACCGCATTCTCAGGCGGGCCACCAGCAAGGTGCCCACCACGGCGCCGGCGCCGAAGGCGGAAATGAGGATTCCGACCAAGCCTGCGGTGTCGGTGCCGGGGGCGGATAGTTTGGACGCCAGGGCAGGGGTGAGGGTCAGCACGGGGTCGCTGCCGAACCCCAGCGCCATCACCCCTACCAGTAGGACGATGAGAGTGGGGTCGGCACGCAGGAGCGGGAAGGCGGCCCAGATCGAGGCCCGCCTGGGGCGAGTGATCGGACGGGGCCGGATCACCAGCAGCCCGGCCACCAACAGCAAATAGGAGAACGAGTTGACCGCAAAGGCGGAACCCGCTCCCCATGCCACCAGTATCACGGTTCCCAGCGCCGGGCCCACCGCCCGGGCCAAGTTGAAGGTGACTGAGTTGAGGGCCACGGCCTGATCCAGGTCCTGGGTTGGCACCAGGGCCGGGACCAGGGCTTGTTGGGCGGGTATCGAGACGGCGTTGACGAGGCCCACCACGAAGGCGGTGGCCAGCAGCGGCCAGGCGACCGGGAACCTCTCGAGGCCCAATGTGAGGGTGACGATGGCCAGGAAGGCGGTGGCCACTGCCGCCACCGTCTGCGCCCCCACCAGCAGACGCTTGCGGTTGAAGCGGTCGGCAGCTGCTCCCGTCCACGGCGCCAGCACCAGGGCGGGGATGAACTGGGAGACGCCCACCATCCCCACCATGAAGGTGGAGCCCGTGACGTTGAACATCACCACCGCCGCCGTGACCTGCTGGAACCAGGTGCCGATGTTGGAGGAGAGGTTGCCGACGAAATAGGGGCCGAAGATGCGGTCGGTTACCAGGGCGACGGAGTTGCGAGGAGGAGGGATCGTGGGCACCGGACGGTACGATACCGGCCAATCGATTGCGGAAAGTCCGATCGATTGGGAAAGGCAGGCCGACGGTCCGGGCCCAGGCCCGGGAAAGGCAGTTGGATGGACGACCACCTCCGCTTCTCGACCGAGGAGCATCAGCGTCGCCAGGCAGCGGTGCGCCAGATGATGGGACCAGAGGGCCTCGATGCCCTGGTCGTCTTCGGCTGGTCGGCGATGGGCAGGGCGGTTCAGGCCGATGTCCATTACTTATCGGGCTATATGGGGATGCGCGACAACTATGTGGTGTTCCCGGCCGAGGGTGAGCCGGTGTTGCTGGCCCAGAGCTACAACCACGTGCCCAACGCGGCGGAGGTGGCAGTGATCGCCACCCGGTGGGGAGGCGTCGATCCGGGCGCGACTGTGGGCGAGGAGTTGCGCGTCAGAGGAGCCCGGACGGTGGGTGTGGTGGGGATGATGCCCTATCAACACTACGAGACCATGCGCCGAACTGCGCCCGAGGCGCAGTTCACCGACGCCACCCGCCGGTTCCGGCTCCTGCGGGTGCGAAAGAGCCCCGAGGAGCTGGAGTGGTTGGGGCGGGGCGCCGAGTTCACCGATCGGGCGGTGGAGGCGCTCAAAGAGGAGGTCCGGCCGGGAATGCGCGAGTACGAGTTGGCCGATGTGATCGAGCACGCCTATCTGGTCGACGGAGGGCTCACCGTCTTCTATTACCTGTCTACCACTCCCATGTCATCGCCTAGCCGCTGCGTCCCGGCCCAGGTGCTCTCTAACCGGCTCATCGGGGAGGGCGACGTCCTCACCATGGAGATCAGCGTTGCCTATGGGGGCTACGCCGGCCAGGGCCTGCACACCTTCACCATCAAGGCCGACCCCGACCCCCGCATCGCCGAGATGGCGGGAGTGGCCGAGGCCGTGTACCGGCGCGTGGCGGCGGCGATACGCCCCGGCGCCACCCATCTCGACGTGTGGGAGGCCTCGGACATGATCGAGGAGAGCGGCTACACCATCAGAGACGGCCTGGTTCATGGCTTCGGTGTTGGGCTCCTGCCTCCTTCTCTGCGCACCCGCGCCTCTACTCATCAGGTGGATGAGTGGGTGTTCGAGGAGGGCCAAACCGTGGTCATCCAGCCCAATGTGATCACCCTCGACGAGCTGGCCGGGGTGCAGTTGGGCGACCTGTGCGTGGTCACCCCTGAGGGGGCGCGTTCACTCCACCGGTTGCCGGTCGGCCTGGAGCGGATCGGCTGACGGCCGCCGTGGCCTGAAAACTGCCGATTACGCAGAAGTCGAAGACGCCTGCTCCATCGCCGCCTTCAGCTCGCCCTGGGTGGCGTCGAGGGTCTTGAGCCACCGCTGACCCCCATAGGTAAATCCGATCCAGTAGCCCAGCTCCACGAGCTCCTCGGGATCGAATTGGGCAGTGAGCCGCTCCCACAGCGCGTCGTCGGCCAGGGTCGGGTCCCACATGATGGCATCGGCGTACTCCAGTACCGCCTTCTCCCGCTCGCTGTAGTTGTCGGAGAGACGGTAGTTGAGCATGTCGTCGAGCTGGCTGCGGTCCTGCATCCACTGGCGGGAGGTGCCCTGGTTGGAGCAGTATGTACAGCCGGCGCTGACCGCGATGTAGCCCCTCAGCAGCTCCTTCAGGTCGTGGTCGACTGCCCCGGAGTGGAAGATCCACTCCCGGGTCTTGGTGAACGACCGCATCACTCCCGGGCTGTGGGCGCGGATCGACTGGATCTCCGGGCCGGGCTTACCGGCGTCGATCGACGCCTCCAGCCACTCTCGCATCTCGGGGTCGGTCAGTTGTTCGGGCAGGATGTAGGGCAATCGGGCCAATGTCGACTCCTTTGGCGAATCTAGATCAGATTAGCTGCGTCGGCCGTAGAGCTGGCCTCCCTCCAGGGTTGGGCTGGCTCGTCCCGACCAGCCCACGCCGCCGCCGCGGGTGATGCGGGAACTGATCGATTGACAGGCTCTGTTGGCTCTGGGTACGGTCGCTGCAAACGTTTGCGCAAATTCCCGTGGGGGAGGATGAGCGAAGGGTGTAGGCGATGAGCAGACCGATAATGCTGGCGGAGATGAGCCAACCGGAGGCGGCGGCTGCCCTTTCCGGGGGGACCGTCATCCTGGTCACCGGTAGCGTCGAGCAGCACGGCGGCCACCTTCCTCTCGGCACCGACGCCTTCGCCGCTCTCACCATCGCCCGGCGGGTGAGCGAGAGGATCAAAGCTCCCGTGCTTCCCATCTCCCCGGTGGGGGTGGCCCACTATCACCTGCCCTGGCCGGGAACCCTCACCCTGCGACCTACCACCCTCGTGGCCATTCTGGTCGACGTGTGTCAGGGGCTTGCCCGGGCGGGAGTGGAGCGGGTACTGGTGGTCAACTGGCACGAGGGCAACAGCCCGGCCGTCCGCCTCGGGGCCGACGAGGCCCAACAGCAGCTGCCTCTGCGGGTGATCGTGGCGGAGTCCCACGTGATCACCAACGGCCTCTTCCCCGATGAGATGGAGTTCACGCACGCCGGCTCGATGGAGACGGCCGCCGTGATGGCCCATGACCCCACCCTCGTGCACCTGGACGCCATGACCTCCGGAGACCCGGTGGATGAGGGAAGCCGTGGCCACGCCCTCTTCCGGCGCCGGGACGTGTATCCAATCCTGGAGGACTTCCGTCAGGTGGCCGCCTCGGGTTGGTACGGGACGCCCACCTCGGTCACCGAGCAGCGGGCTCGGGAGATCATGGAAGCGGTTGCCGACCACATCGTCGCCGCACTCGACGAAGTGTGGGAGGGGCTGGGGGGTCGCATCCCGGCCGACTCTCGGGAGCCCCGATGAGCCCGGCCACGATGAAGGCGGCTCTGCTCCGAGACTGGAACGACCTGGCCGTCGAGGAGGTACCGGTGCCTCAGCCGGGTGTGGGGGAGGTGCTGGTGCGGGTTCGCGCCTGCGGCTTGTGCGGAACCGACCTGAAGATGGTTCGGGGCGACTTCCAGCAGCGCGGCTGGCCCCCCTCCCTGCCGTTCGTGATGGGTCACGAATGGTCGGGCGAGGTGGCTGCGCTAGGGGAGGGGCTGGAGGACGTCGATCTGGAGGTCGGCGACCAGGTAGTGGCCGAGAACCACATCGGCTGCGGTCGCTGTCCCATGTGCCGCCAAGGGCGCTACAACCTGTGCGAGCGGGCGGGCACGCCGGGATACCGGCTGTACGGCCACACCGCCCCGGGGGCCCTGGCCGAGTACGCCGTTCGGCCCGCTCCTGTTCTTCATCGCCTACCCGACTCGGTGGGTCCCCTGGAGGGAGCGCTCGTCAACCAGGGGTCACTCACCGTCCATGCCCTCCGCCGGGTGAGTTTCAGGCCCGGTTCCACCGCTGCCGTCTTCGGGCCGGGGTTGCTGGGGCTGCCGCGGCGGCAGTGTGCCGGGCGTCTGGTGCGGCCTACGTCGTCATGGTGGGGCGGGGGGAAAGGCTGGAGCTGGCCGGTCCGATGGGCGTCGACGTGGTCGTCGACTACGAGAAGGAGAATCCCGTCGAGGGCGTCCGCCGTCTCACCGGGGGCCGGGGAGCCGACTATGTCTTCGACTGCACCGGCAATCCCGCCGTGCCATCCCAGGCCCTCGCCTCCGTGCGCCGGGGCGGGAAGGTGGCCGTGCTGGGCCTGACCGGAGGTAAGCCGTCCGAGGTCGATGTCGACCGGATCACCCTCGACGAGATCGACCTCCTGGGTGTGCGGAGCAGCCCCAATGCCTATCCGGCCATGATCGCTCTCCTGCGCTCGGGGGCGGTGGACGTCTCCCCCCTCCTCACCCACGTCTACCCGATCGAGCAGGTGGGGCGGGCTTTCGAGGCCCTGGGGAATCGCAGCGCCATCCGCCCCATCGTCACCCTGTGATGAGAGAGCACCCCCACATCTCCCTTTTCGGCTCGAACGCCTGCACCTGCACGGAGCAGGAGGCAGAGGCGCTGGCGGTGGTGTCCGCCTACCGGGCCGCCAGGGTGGCAGAGCGCGGGCCTTTCCTCGCCCCCGACTACAAGCGGCATCGGGCCGGGTTCACCCATATCGGTGAGCTGTGGGACGGCCCGGCGGGCATGGACGACGACTCGATTCGCGACCGCCGGAACATCCTCGTCGAGTTGACCGCCAAAGACGACAAGGTATGGGGGATTTTCCGGGTGGTGGGGACCCATACGGGCTCGCTTTACGGAATACCGGCCACCGGCCGTCGGCTGGACGTGATCGAGGTGGGTCTGTGGCGGGTCGAGAACGGCCTCATCGCCGAGGCCTGGTACTTCGGCGACGAACTGGGGATGCTGCGGGCGCTGGGGGTGAACCCTCCGGATCTGACCACCGGCGGGGGTCGTTGAGTCACGAGCTGGTCGTCGTTCTGGCTACGGTCGCCGTTGCCTACTGGGTGAAGGCCGTCACGGGGATGGGAGGGCCGCTGCTGGCCATTCCCATCATCGCCGCCTCCACCTCGGTCGAGCAGGCGGTGGTGGTGGTGTCGTTCGCCAATCTCCTAGCCAACGGCTATCTGGTGTGGGAGAACCGGGCCGCTGCCGGCGGCATCCGCTGGTTTCTGATCCCGTTGCTCACCGCCGGCACCCTGGGGACCATTTTCGGTTCCTGGCTCCTCACCGAACTCGACGACCGCATTCTCTCCCTGGCGCTTGCCGTCCTGATCATCGCCTACATAGTCCGCTTCCTGACCAGCCCGGCATTCGAGCTGGCACCGGCGCTGGGTCGCCGTTTCGCCGTCCCTGTCGGCCTGGCCGGAGGGGTGATGACCGGCGGGACAGGCAGCGGGGGTCCCCTCTTTGCCACCTACCTGCATGCCCTCCGTCTCGACCGCGCCGCCTTCATCTTCTCCATCAGTGTCCTCTTCGAGATCCTCGGTCCCATCCAGATGGTGGTGCTGGCTTCACTGGGCAGCTACACCGTTCCGCTTGTCAGGCAGGGTCTTTTGGCGCTGATCCCCGTCGTTCTCGTCACTCCCTTCGGGGTGGCCCTTTCCCGTCGGCTTCCCCAACGGGCCTTCGAGCTGGCGGTGCTGGCTCTGCTCGCCTTCTCGGCGGTCCGCCTGCTCCTCTCCGCCCTCGGGTGACCCGGCGCCGGGTTTCCGCTCAGCCGATCCGCCCCGGCCCGGGGGGGAAGCGATGGAGGGACTCGGCGCCGTGGGCGGTGACCACTACCAGCTCTCCGGTCTGTATCCCGGCCCGCTCGTCGGTGGTGACGACGTTGGGCTGCACCACCAGGACCATCCCCTCCTCCAGCCTCATGTCGGGGACCTCGAGGTTGGGACGGGAGGCGCTTCCCAACACCGGAGGCAGGTAGCCGCCGCCGTAGCCGTGGACCAGGTCGTCGTAGGTGGTGTAACCCTGCTCTTCGATCACCGCCGACGCCTCCACCAGGGCGCCCACGTGCACCCCGGGGCGGATGGCGGCGACGATGGACTCGAACGCCGCCTGAGCAGTGGCGTGGAGATCGGCGAACAAGGGGGTGGGGTCGGTCCCGACGGTGAAGGTGCGTAGAAGCTGGCCGGCGTATCCCCAGTAGGCAGCGCTGACCTCGCAGAAGAGGACGTCCCCGACCTGGATGACCCGGGTCGAGGGGAACTGGGCGGGTACGCACATGTCGGGCTCGGCCATGGACGTGACGGCGAAATAGTGGATCTGATTGGTGGCACCCTCGGCCAGGTAGGCGGACTCGACGATGGCCCCGAGACGGCGCTCATCCATTCCCGAACGGGCCTGGTCGGCCAGCGCGGCGACGGCGGCATCGGTGAGAGCGGCGGCGGAGCGGAGGCGGTCCACCTCCTCGTCCGATTTGACCAGGCGCAGCCGTCTGTAGGCGTCGTCCAGGGAGACCAGCGGTCCAAGCGACTCCGCCAGCCGGGCGTAGTCGCCGTGGCGGAGCGGGCCGACGATCCCCACTCGTTGCTCAGGGCGCCGGCGCCGGGCGACCAGCTCGACCACCGTGTCGACCGTCGACGGCCCGCCCCATCTCACCTCGGCGTCGGCGGCGATACGGCGGGCGTTGGGGAGGTGGTTGTAGTGCTGGACGAGGAGCACGTCGGGTTGCTCTGGTCCGATGAGGAGGGCGGCCTCCCGGGTCACAGGCCACTCTGACAGCCACTGCACGCCGCTGCCCGAGCGCTCGGCTCCGTACACGATCAGGTGGGAGACGTCAGCGGCGGCCATCATCTCGGCGATGTCGGCCCGGCGACGCCGCAGCTCGTCGGGGGAGAAACGAGGGTAAGGGGGAAGGCCCGATCCACTCATCCCCGGACGGCCTCCGCTCGCACCTCAACTGTCTTTCCGGAGACGGCGCTCTCCAGGGCCGCCTCCAGCACCCCGACCACGGCCAGGCCCTCCCGTCCCCCCACCTCGGGGGGACGGCCGGTGCGGACGCTGATGGCGAAATCGGTCAACTCCTCGGCCACGGTGTCGATCTGCTCGACCGGCTGTGGGGCGGGAGCCTTGTCGTCAACTCCCTGGACCAGAAGGCGAGCGCCGTCTTCGTAGTTCCAGGCCGTCCCTGCGCTGCCCAGAACCCCGATCCGGTTGGTGGTAGGGACCGAGGTCGAAGTTCCCAGCATTCCAACTGGCCCTCCGGCGAATTCGAGCAGCAACACGGCGGCGTCGTCGAGGCTGGTCTCGCTGAGGACGCTGCCACGCATCGCCGTCACGGCCGAGATAGGACCGATCAGGAAATGGAGGGAGTCCACCAGATGGACGCCATAGGGGGTCATACCGCTCAGCGGCCGTTCTTCGGGGTCGTTCCGCCAACCGAAGGTGGGGCCGTGCAGGCCGGTAGTCCCGGACATGTTGGCGTCGGCCATCACCACTGTGCCCAGGGCGCCCTCTTCGATCAGACGGCGGATGCGACGGGTCGCCCCCTGGCGGCGGCGGTTGTGGCCAACCTGGAGCACCACGCCCGCCTCCTCGGCCGCTTTCACACATTGCAACCCCTCATCCACGCTCAAGGTGAGCGGCTTGTCGACGAAGACGTGCTTTCTCGCCCCGGTTGCGTCCTCCACCAGTGAGAGGTGGGTGGAGTGGGGGGTGGCCACGAAGACGGCCTCGATCTCGTCGTCTCCGATCAGGTCGTCCCAGCTCGACGCCGCCCGCAGCCCGTGTTCGGCGGCGAAGCGGGTGCGGTTGGCCCCGGTGGGGGAGAAACAACTGACCATCTCCACCGCTCCAGAGGCCCTGGCACCGCGGACCAGCTCGCCTCCCCACCAGCCCACCCCGGCCACTCCTGCTCGGAGCGGCTCGCTTCGGTTGGCGGCGTCCTCCATCTCAGCGACGCTACCAGCCCGCTCAACGGCTCTTACAATCGGTTGCGGTTTCGAGAAATAGCGCCACCGACCGGGGCAGAAGGAGTTTCCAGGATGAGACTGGTGAGGTTCGAGCGAGCGGGGAGCACCTGCTTGGGGGTACTGGAGGATTCCGAGGTGGTAGAACTGGCCCCAGAGAGGGGCTGGCCGACCGACATGATCGATCTGATCGCCCAGGGTGAGAAGACGAGGGTCCGAATCGAGGAGAAGACGGTCTCTGCTCCCCGCCATCCCCTGGGAGAGGTCCGCCTCCTCGCCCCGTTGCACCCGCGGAAGAACGTGTTCGCGGTGGGGCGCAACTACCTGGAGCACGTGACCGAGGTGAAGGAGGTGCGGCCGGTTCCCAAACACCCGGTGATCTTCTCCAAGCCCCCTACCGCGGTGATCGGACCGGGGGAGGCGATCGAGCTGGCCAACGACCCCACCGGCACCACCGACTACGAGGGGGAACTGGCAGTTGTGATCGGCCGTGCTTGCCTTCGCATCGACCCTGGCGAGGCCATGGATTACGTGTTCGGCTACACCATCGCCAACGACGTCTCATCCCGGGTGCTGCAGAAGCGCCACGGCCAGTGGCTGATGGGAAAGGGAGCGGACACGTTCTGTCCATTGGGCCCGGCCATCGTCACCGCCGACGAGATCGAGTCCGTGGGCTCGGTGCACATCCGTACCAGGGTGAACGGGGAGCTTCGTCAGGAGGCACCGGTGTCGGAGATGATCTTCGACATCCCCACCATCATCGCCACCCTGTGCAGCGTCATGACGCTGGAGGCCGGTGACGTGATCATCACCGGCACTCCCGGTGGGGTGGGTCTCGGCTTTGATCCTCCCAAGTACCTGCAGTCGGGTGACGTGGTGGAGGTGTCGATCGACGGGGTGGGGATCCTGACCAACCCGGTGACCTGAGCGGCCACGACGCCGGGGTCATGCAATCGTTCTCAGAGAGGCCCGCTAGCGTGTCGAACGTACCCGGTATGCAGAGGAACAACAGTGGCCCGTTATGCGATCAAGACCCCCACCCATCACACCGACTGGGGGCGGATGCTGGAGATCTGGCAGGAGGCTGACCGCCACCCGGTGATCGAGTCGGCCTGGAACTTCGACCACTTCTATCCACTGTGGGGCGACACCGACGGCCCCTGCCTGGAGGCGTGGGTGACCCTGTCCGCCCTAGCTCAGGCCACCAGCCGGTTGCGGATCGGACCGATGGTCCTCGGCATGCACTTTCGTCATCCTGCCGTCACCGCCGCCATGGCCAGCACCCTCGACATCGTCTCGGGTGGCCGGCTCGAGTTGGGCCTGGGGGCCGGCTGGTACGAGCGGGAGGTCGAAGCCTACGGAATCGAACTGGGCTCGGTTGACGATCGTATGACCCGCTTTGAGGAAGGTATCGAGGTCATCCACCGCCTCCTCACCCAGGAGACCACCACCTTCGACGGTCGATTCTTCCATCTGCGGGAGGCCCGCAACGAACCGAAACCGGTGCAGAAGCCGCGCCCTCCCTTCGTTATCGGGGGTCGGGGCGAGAAGCGCACCTTGCGGGCGGTGGCCCGCTACGCATCCATGTGGGACGCCCTTTTCACCGAAGACGACCTTGACGAATGGCGCCGCCTGCGCGGTGTCCTCTGGGACCACTGCAGGGAGGTGGGCCGCGATCCTGCTGAGATCTCCTGTTCATCGCACCTACGTATGGGTCCCGATCCGGACCCCGGCGAGGTGGTTGACCGCGCCGGCCGGCTGTTCGAGGCCGGGGTCGACGTGGTCATCGTCGGGCTGGGGGGACAGCACGACGGCTCCACCGTCGCCGCCCTCGCCGCGGCGATGGACCGCTGAAGCCGAGCGAGTCCTCGATGTCCGCGGCGGACGGGTCGGTCGGTGTGTGATCAACGCCGATTAGTCAAGAGGCGTGTCTCAGTGAAGTGGTTACCGGCCGCAATCTGTCTCCAGGGCGCAGCATTGATTCAACGAAACCGCCCCTGGGTTACGGCGATGGGTTCCATCTGAGCGTCTCCAGAAGGGTGAACCAACTCGTCCAGACTCATTTGTGGAGCAAGAGGCGGACCAGCCAGTACGTAGCCTCATACATGAGGTAGAGGGGAACGGAGAGCAGAGTGAGGGTCAGGGCATCACCGGTTGGTGTGATCAGCGCTGCTCCGGTCACCACTATCAGGACGGCCCAGCGTCTTCCCTTGGCGAGTTGGCGGGAGCTGAGCACACCGGCGGCGGCGGCGGCAAAGATGAAGACCGGGTACAGGAACGAGACCCCGAAGGCCATGAGGTACCTGAGGACAAAGGAGTAGTACTCGGAGATGCGAAGGTCGGCCCTGACGTCGGGGAAGATGTTGGTCAGGAAGCTCAGCGACCTGGGCAGCGTCCAGTAGCCGAATGCCACCCCTCCGAGGAACAGCACGACCATGGTGGCGACAATCGGCACGGCCCAGCGTCGTTCACGTGTGGACAAGGCGGGGTTGATGAAGGCCCATATCTGGTATAGGACCACTGGGCTCCCCAAGATCATGCCTCCGAAGAAGGCGACCCTCATCAGCACGCCCCACTGCTCGGTCGGCCCGAACACCTGAAGCTGGGCGGTCGGGTCCCCCTCGTGAAAAGGAAGCTCGATCAGATGGCGAAGCTGGGAGGAGAGAGCAAACGATACAAGGCCCATTACCAGCACCGCCGCACCCGATTTGAGGACGCGCCCACCGCAACTCGTCCAAGTGAGCGAGGATTGGCCTCGCCTCGTCGGCCTTCACTCGGTGGTGCCCTCGCTACCCCCGGCCGGGGCGGTCTCGGCCTGCACACGGTCCCGGTCGGCGCCGTTAGCGGCGGAAGTCAAACCGGACGCCGGGTCGGGATCACCCCTGCCCAGACGGGCTACGTCGGCTGATGTGGCGTCGAAGTCCTTGTCAGAGTTGCCCAGCTTTTGGCGTGCCAAATCGATTGGGCCTCGGAGATGCGCCCTGGATCGGTACCCAGTTCGGCAGGGCTCAGGAATGTCGGTGACCTCTTACGACCTTGTCTCGTCCGATTCGGACTTGGCCTCCTCCGGCATGTCGATTGCCCCTTGGGATAGACCGTTGCGAAACTCCTTGGCCGACACGCCGATAGAACGCGCCAGCTCGGGCAGCTTCTTGGCCCCAAACAGCAGGGCGACGATCGCCAAGATGATCAGCCACTCACTACCCCTCAAGCCATCAAACACTAGACGGACCTCCTTGTCGACCTAACGATACTCCCTGCCTCTGCGCACCACGATTCCAGGGCGATCTCAAGGCCGTCGCAAAATCCGAATCCGGCCAGTCCAGGATTCGTCAGAACAGTCCGCCATCCAGATCGCCTCGAATGTAATCCGAGGTCTCTGAGTCTGATCCTGGGCCGAGCAGATGGCTGGAACATACTGGCTTAGCGTTCGTCTGACCCCGGCCTGCCGTATTCGCCCGGAGGCCGCCGGAAGAGGTCGCGAATGTCGCTCAACGACTTCACGCCCTTGGCTAGCAGCCAGATGTAGATCGGGGTGACGAGCACACCGATTACCGCAACGATGATGGCGATTGCATTTGTACTCATGATCGATCTCCTCGGAAACCGCTGACTGAGTTGTTATAGTAATACTAGCACTATGGTCGATCAACTGTTCCAGCTCAGCCTCGACCCACGCGCCACCGCGACACTCCACGACCAGATCGCCGGACTCATTCGGGGAGCGATAGCGCGCGGCGAGCTAACCCGTAGCAGCGCACTACCCACCGCTCGCCGGCTGGCGTCACATCTCAACGTCAACGTCAACACCGTGCTCCGGGCCTACCGGCAGCTCGCCACCGAGGGACTGGTGGACATTCGACGCGGACGCGGCACCGTCGTCACCCACGAGCCTGATCTAGCCGGCCTGTACCGGCTCGCCGACGAGCTCCTCGCCGAGGCGGCTCGCCTCGGCGTGAGCCGCGGCCGTCTAATCGCAATCCTCGCCGAGCGGTCCTGACGATCATCCGGCCTTGGTCTTCTGACCCGTCAACATCCGCCAACGTCGTAAGCGCGATCCAGGAACCTCCACTGCAAGCGGTGCATCAGATCACTCGCCATTCCGAGAACGCGGGGCACATCATGCCGGGAGTCTGATTCAGGAATCGAGGCGGCTGACCCGAGCCAAGGTGCGGGCCGACAGGAACGTGATTGTCGTGGCCGACGGAGCCGCAGCTTTCGAGACCAAGGGGTCCATGCCAGATCGTTCTATTTCGGTCTTGCGACCGGATCATTGACGGTTACCGACGCCCTGGGAAACATCGTTCCCTGTGTGCAGCGCTTTTCGGTTTCCCGATTGACCAAGAGCCTCTGCGAAAGACCGATCCCAATTCCCTACCGCTTCGTTTCGTCAGCGCCTACCGAGGCTGGAGAAGCCGACTTTCCTCTCGGCTCCGACCCATGGCGTGATCGGCGAGCGTCGCGGATCATCAGCAGGACAACGCCGAGGTACCAGGCACCGGTGAATATCCCTACGTGCGGAAAGCCATGGGTGTAGGGCGGGTCAGGGAAGAAGAAGAGGTTTGCGCCCCACAGCGGGATCGTCGCAACCAAGACCCCTGCCCAGCCGATGAGACGACCGAAGCGGGGATCTCGGATCATGTTCACGGCAAACAGCAGGGTTCCCAGTCCTATGAAGACGTCAAAGGAAACGTCGAGACCGAGAACGATGTCCCAGAGGCGGTCGCGGATGACAGTGGCCAGCTGGTCACTGGCCTCTGGGGCAGTCGAGTAGTTGATGGCGAGCTGGACGAGGATCATGGCGGTGACCAGCGCTCCGGCCAGGGCGTTGCACATCGCGGCCAGTTCGCCCGACGGAGTGTGACGGTTTGACCTCAAGACATGCCAAAGAGCGAGGCTGGCAACCGCCAGGGCTGGTCCGAAACTGGCTCCCAGCACAACCTGGGGGACACGCGGCAACGAGACGAGGATCAGGATCGGGTATACGATCACTGCAACCAGGCCAGCCGCGATTCCTATGCTTCTCCACCTGGCCTCTTGGTCACGGGAACGGCCAAGAGGACCTGCTGGATAGGGCTCGGTTGGTGTCCCGTTGGCGATTGCTGAGTCTTCGAGGTGCTCGCCAGACATTCGGTTTGCTCCATCCTCGCCTGATCGACCGTGTCACTAACACGGTCAACGGCGAGCTGTTCCGTCACTAGAGACCAAAGTCACCTCTCCTGAGGGTGAGTGCCCGGATTGTCTTGCCCCCGGAGGGTCCCTCTGCTGGGACGTCGACGTAGGTTTGAGAGGGCGCCTCTTCGATTCCCCCCACTCCAGCGGATTGCGGGTAATGTCGTGACGTGGCGAAGCACCTGATCTTGAGTCCGGGCCAGAGCTGGAAGCTCCCCGCCGAAACAGATCTCAACGACTTGAAGACTCAAATCTCAGAGCGAATGATCAATGGCGGAGTCGCCTATGTCACCATTGAGACCCAGGACGATCGCGAGGTCCGCGGAACGCTGTTGATCAACGGCCGAGCTGTTGCTGCCGCCGCCATCATTGATGGTGCTGCGGAAGACGGGTAGCCGGTCAATCGTCCGTCGCGTCGGAGTTTGGGCCTGGGTAGTGGTGCACTTGCGGCAGCAACGCAGCCGTGTTCACGCCTCGTTGGGGGATGTCCATGATTAGAGCCAGGATCTGGTGGATCTCGGCCAGGGCACCCGGTCCGACGTTCCTTCCTACGGATTCGACTCGCTCGATTGCCACGGACCGGATGTGCTGGCATTGAGCGGACGAGTAGGCGGCGAGGCCGTTGTGCTGGGACAGGTCTCTGGGCCGCGGCTGGGGCGCGAGACTTGCATCCCGGATGTCCTCCAGGCGTCTGACGAGTGCGTCCACGTCGGAGGGGAAGAGGTGGGCGTAGCGGTCCATGGTCACCGAGATCGACGAGTGGCCGAGTTGGACCTGGACGGCGATCTAGCGCGAGTTCTTGACAGGGGTCCTCCTTTTGACTCAACGCCATCTGATTCGGGCCCGGTCTCTCGGATATTGGGCGGCTATCGGTCAGCGAGAAACCAGGGATGGAGAGGCTCGATTTCTGTCGGATTGCTAGCGTGGGTTCGTTCGACCGACAGGAGCGGAAATGATCGAGGAGCGAGGGGTGGGCCAGTCGAGCTTCCGGCGGGTAGGAGCCTTCTGCGCCGGCGCGGCAGGTGTTATCACGCTGGCGGCCGCTGTGGTGTATCTGGTACTCCCTGCGGATCAACGGGCGGCCGTGGGTGGCGCCAAGTTGCTGCCAGCCGTGGCGGAGGGAGCCGGCACGCTGAAGCTGGAGTTTGTACTGTTGGCGCTGGTGGGCGTGTTCGGGCTGGGGCTGGTCCCGGCCCTGGTCCGCCTGGTCGAAGAGGGCAGTCCTGGTCTGGTCAGGTGGTTGGGGACGCTGGCCACCGTCGGATACGCTGTAACCTCTGCCAGCTACTTTTTCGCCATGGGAAGACTCCCGAAGCTGGCGTCTGCCTACGTGGCGGGTGACGAATCGACCCGTGCGGCCCTGTTAGCGGTATGGCGCAGCAGCCTCGACCTTCAGGGCTACTGGCAGTTCCTGGCGTTTGGGCTGTTCGTCGTGTTGGTCAGCATCCTGGCACTACGACTTGCTCGCCTGCCCTCCTTGCTGTGCTATCTGGGTTTGGTGGTGGGCGTCCTCAGCGTCCTGGCCACGATCGGATCCGGTGCCAGCGCGCCCTCGTTCCTCACCGGCGTCGTGTCGGTGGCGACGGTCCTGGTGCCTGCCTGGTACATCTGGACTGGTGTGGAGATGTGGCGTCTCGGCGCTACTGGATGACCAAACCCGTCGCGGTGGGGCCATGGTTGGCAACGGCTGACGAGCTGTCCCGTCAGCTGATCGCCAGGGCTCGGCCAATTCGCTTCACGCTGGCAGAGAGCCCTGAAGAGCTGAAGGCCGTCTTCTCCCTGCGCCATGCCATTGTTATCGAAGAGGGCTGGCGCTCGGCTGAAGATCTTCCCGATGGTCTGGAGCGTGACGAGTACGACGACGAGGCTCTGCAAGTGGCGGCTTGGGACGGTGACGCCCTGGCGGGGACGCTCCGGCTCATCTTTCCCCGGTCGGGCCGGCCGCTTCCGGTCGAGAAGTCATATGGATTGACCGTTGAGCCAAGGGGGCAAGTGGTGGGCGCGGGGCGGCTCATAGTCGCTTACGACCATCGTCACCAGGGTCACGAGGTATTGGGGGGTCTTTCGGCCATGGCCTGGCTGCTCATGCGCCAACGAGGCTTTCAGTGGGCCGCAGGCACGGCCACCAAGCAGATCCTGGGGTTGTTCGATCGCCTCGGATTCGAGGTAGCGGTGCTCGGGGAACCGCAGACCTACTGGGGCGAGGAGCGATACCCAATCAGGATGGGTGCGGCCAACCCGACCAAGTGGGAATAGCCAAATGGCCGGCCCTTCTCGACGCCGGGTCTCTCGCCGCACCCGCGTCTAGCGAGAGGACGCAACCACTCCCTGCCCGCCCACATGAGCAGTAACACCTGATGGTTCCGGAGTTATGTGAACGGTTCGTTACTAGGGACCAAGAGCGCGGGGCCGCCGCCGGGCATGCTGATGATCTCGGTCAGAAAGTAGTAATTGTCTGATTCGGCGGCTGTGATCTTGAACGTCACTACGTCGCCCAACAAGAACCTCGCCTCGCCCTCGTTGGGAGAGAGCGAGAAGATCCTTTCACCGTTTCTCACCAGTCACCTCCTCGAGGTGACAGTACCGGCGGTCCATCAGATCTCGACCGCGAGTCCTCCTCCCTGACGCCCTAGGAGAGCGGAGGATGCCCGACCCCTATCGTTTGGCGGGTCCTTTGCCGCCACCTGGGGCTGTGGTCGTTGCGCCAAACGTGACTTCGCTCGACATGACCAGGCCACGCCCGCCCAGCACTGGTTAGGGTCTCTGGCGACCGGGCACCGGCGAAGGAGAGGATGATGGGTTCGCGGGGACGAGTTGTCGTGTCGATGGCAGCGCTGGTCCTGCTGCTCGCCGCATGCGGCGGCGACGAGGGCGCCAGTGGAGACGTGGACACAACCGGAGAGATCGGCAGTGAAGCGTCTCAAACGGTGGCTGGAGGCGGTGGTTCCGAAGACACCGGCGTGATCGTTACCGTCGACGGAGTCGAGCATGTGGTCGACACGAGCCTGGGCGGAAGGTGCACTACCGACGGCGACTCACGTTACCCCGACACCGACCTGGCGGCCTTCGGGTATGACCAAGATGGCGGGAGAGTGGAGCTGTCGTTCAAGCACCAGGGCGCAGACTCTTCCGTTTCCGGTGAGCCCGAGTACTTCGGGTTCTTGAGCACATTGGACGGCCACTGGCAAGTGCAGACTCTCGAGCCGTGGCCGTGGCTCGACGGTGATCGATCACGGGTGAGCGGGACGGCGACCATGGAAGACAGCGACGGCCAGAGCGTCGAAGTCGGCTACGAAGTCCAATGCCCTTGACTCTCGTTTCCCACGTCATCGGTCCGGGAAGGGTTCTGCGTTTAGCCAGTTGACCTTCTGCTGAGTGAGGGCCGTGGCGAGCTCATTACCGATTTGCTGTTGTCTGCGCGGACGGGCGCCAATTGCCACCGCTTTGCCGACGATGCTTCCTGGTGGTGCGTCGCCCAAATGATGGCGCGGTCTCTCCGGCCCTCGACGCCCTGGCTGCGTCGAAGTGCTCGCCGCAGCTCCCCGGCTGCGCCCTTCTCCTTGCCGGATGACACCGATGACTCGGAGACACCGTCCCCCTGATTGAGCGAGATACCACCAGCTGACGCGCCAAACGCTTCGACTCTTCGTGGGTCGCGGGTCGACCCGAATGCTGGCCGCTTTCACCTGCGGAGTAGCGTTGCCGGAGCACCGACTTTGACCGCTCCCTTCTGACATGTCCCCGCCTTGCGGCCCGGCCTGCGTGTGCTTCGTCGGATTGCGTGCTTCCAGCGGCCCCGGCTCCCCACGTGTACGCGACCAGGCGGAGGTGATGGTCGATATGCTCGACCTTGAAGAAGTATGGACCGGGTACTCATCGACATCTTCAGCGCGACCGATGCCGGAGAATCGTCATCTGCATGGCCCGTTCTGTGTGGAACGCTGCGAACTCGACTCGGTCCCGGTCGGTCACCACTTCGACTTTCCCGAGGCTCGACGGCATCCTCATGCTGTCCCTTGTAGCAGCCCGGGCCGGCCGCTGATGGCCAGGGTTGCCGCAGTCACGGGAGCAGCGCGGGGCCTGGGTCGCGCCTGTGCGGAGCGGCTCGCCAAAGGCAGGTTGAGCCTTGCTCTGATCGACACCGACGGCGACGAGCTGGCTCGCACCGGGGAGGCGCTGGCCGCATCCGGCGCCACGATCGTCACCGTGACAGCCGACATACGGAGTCGGGAGGCCTGCGCCGAGGCAATCGATCGGACCGTCGCCAAGTTCGGTCAGGTCGACGTGCTGGTGAACGCCGCCGGCGTTTACCCGCGGCGTCCGGTACTCGACATCTCCGCAGAGGACTGGCGATTCGCCTTCGAAGTGAACGTGTTGGGAACCTATTTCATGATGATCGAGGCGATCGCCGACATGCGAACCCGGGGGAGCGGCCACATAGTCAACATCTCGTCGGTGGACGGCTTCAAGGCACATCCCGCCAACGCCCACTACGCCGCCACCAAAGCGGCGGTCATCAGCCTGACCCGGTCGGTGGCCCTCGAGGTCGCACCACTGGGAATTCTGGTCAACTCTGTGGCCCCGGGTCCGATGGCCACCGAAGCGGCCAAGGCAACCGACTGGTACGAGACGATGGTGGGGGCGCTCCCCACCCGGCGGCCGATCGAGCCGACCGAGGTCGCCGACGTGGTCGCCTATCTCAGCCGGACCGAGAACGTGAGCATCGCCGGAGAGAACATCGTCGTGAGCGGCGGCGGCGTCATCGTCTGACCGCGCCTGATGGATCGAACCGCCCTGGTGGGAGGGAGGACCCCTGGAATATTTCCTCGGTTGTAACCACCGCAACGGGATGTTGAAGACGGACGGGTGCCAACCCTCCGGTTGTGGTCCGGGGCGTTGGAGGTGCCAATCCGGGCTTAAGAAATTCGCGGCCCATTCGCACACTCGATCTGAAGGCGTGAGGTCCGGCCGTGAATCCCGCCGCATCAGCCGACGGCGTCCGGGATCGATGACGATGATGGGGGCCGTCGAAGGGTTGAGAGGTAGGCTGAACTGATTCTCCTTCGGGACCGGCCTGTCGGGGAGATGGGGAGAGGATTCTCGGGATCAGTTGATGGGATTGCTCGGTGGGGCCATTTGAGGTCGCGACCGGGTGCGATGACGGAGGTAGTGGACATGGAGACGGACGAAGAGCGGGCCGAGCGCCATGAGCGGGAACGCAAGGAAGAGCACGAACGCCATGAGCGGGAACGCAAGGAAGAGCACGAACGCCACGAGCGAGAGCGACAGGAGACCAAGAAGCGTCGCGATGACGACGACAGCTAGGGGCATACTCTCCGTTCGAGCAATCTGAAAGGCCAGTAGTCGAGCCGCTCTCCGCCTGAACCCGGACGTCTTAGACGCTGACCGGAGGTTCGAGATCTTCTTCGTTGTGCCACGGAGTTCGGGTGGGACGGGCGCGATGCTGGGAAATCCCCGCTCACCGGTTATGATGACCGTCACGCCGCATCGGGCGGAGGCCAGCGAAGACCTCGCTCCCCCGGTGATAGACGGCACAGTCTCCTACCCGGTCGGACTGCCTCTCCTGACCGATTCACGTAGTCACATGACTACTGCCGCGTGATCGCAGTGGAGACTGGCCACCCCGACTCACCCCTCACCGGGCAAGGAGAGACATGACCACTACTTTCGCCAGCCTCGGGCTGTCCCCTCAGCTCGTACGAGCTTTGGACCGGCTCGGATTCGTTGAGCCGTTTCCCATTCAGATCACTGCCATACCTCATGGCCTGCGGGGCCGGGACATCCAGGGCAAGGCCCCGACCGGCTCGGGCAAGACCCTCGCATTCGGTCTCCCCTTGCTCTCACGAATCGACAAGGCGGCTCCGAAACGACCCCGGGCTCTGGTGCTTGCACCAACGCGCGAGTTGGCCGAGCAGATCAGCACCGACCTGTCACCTCTGGGCGTCGCCGTCGATCGCAAGATATTCGCCATCTACGGGGGCGTTGGATACGGGCACCAGACGAACGCCTTGCGTAAGGGCGTCGACGTTGTCGTGGCCACCCCCGGACGAATGGAGGACCTAATCGGCCGGCGAATGGTCGACCTGAGTCACGTGGAGGTCGTGGTTGTCGACGAGGCCGACCGCATGGCAGACATGGGGTTCTTGCCGGCAGTCCGAAGGATTCTCGATCAGACCCGGCCCGATCGTCAGACTCTGTTGTTCTCGGCCACGCTGGATCGTGACGTCGCCGTGCTGAGCCGGAGGTATCAGAACGATCCCGTCACAGTGGAGGCGGAGGCAACATCCGACGGTGGTACCGACGCCACCCACCATTTCTGGCGGGTCAGCCGGGAGGACAGAGTCGAGCACACTGCAAGCGTGGTCCGCGAGGCGGGTCGGAGCATCGTGTTCACTCGAACCAGGAGGGGTGCAGATCGTCTGGCCCGACAGCTCCTGCAAGCCAACATCTCGGCGGTGTCGATTCACGGCGGACGGTCGCAGAGTCAGAGAACCCGTGCGCTGAGGGCGTTCGCCACGGGCAAAGCCGATGCTCTCGTAGCCACCGATGTCGCTGCCCGGGGAATCCACGTCGAAGGCGTCGCATCGGTCATCCACTACGATCCGGCCGGAGACCACAAGGATTACCTCCACCGTTCCGGCCGAACCGCACGTGCGGGCGCAAAGGGCACCGTGGTCACATTGGTCATGAGGGACCAGCAACACGACGTGAAGGCCGTTCAGCGCAAACTGAACCTCGAAGTACCGATCGTGGCTCCTCAGGCCGACCGTCTCCAGGTCGCTGGGCACCGCATGAGCGACGGGTCCTCGTCAGCAGGCCGACCAGAATCACCGAAAGAGAGTCGTCCAACACCGAACCGGTCGGACCGTCGCGCCGGTTCGGCGAGCCGAAGCATCTTCGTTGGAAACCTGCCCTGGGATACCACCGAGGAAGACCTCGAGCAGCTGTTCGGGGACCACGGCAACGTCGAGCGGGCAACGATCATCAAACAGAGGAAGTCGGGACGCTCCAAGGGATTCGGTTTCGTGGACATGGCACCGAATCACGGCGCAGTCGCCGTCGAGGCGCTCAACGGGGCCCGGATGGGTGGACGCCGGCTCAAAATCCAGTTCGCCAGATAGCAGTAGGAGCCCCGGCGCCACCCATACGTTCAGGGTGGTGATGCGGGTTCACTTCGCCAAGGCGACAGCAGACGTCGGGCTCCCGATGAATAGCGGGGGGCGTCGCCACAGCGGACTGCCAATGCGCCAGGTGCCACACCGTTGCGCCTGGGTGCAACGCATTCAGAGGCTGGGCCATGATTTCGAGGAGGCACCTCGGGCTGGGCCGGGCGCACGGAGGCGACCATGGCAATCTACGTCACGCTGGCCAACTCCACCGACCAGGGCATCCGCAGACTTCGCGGCACCATGAAGAGGTTGGCGTGCCGATTGAGATCGAGCGAGATGACTCGGTACCAGGGCTTGAGGACGCGACTACCGAGGGCGGCTTCGCTCGAATTGGGCGCGATCGACCGCAACACCCCTCATTCCCCATCAGATCGCCGTATCGGCGTGGAGGACTCTTCGCCGGCGCATCAGAGCTTCGACGGCGAAGCAAATGAAAAGGACGACCGCACCCCCGGCCAGCACTCTGGGCTGATAGCGACCGACCCGGAGGGCGAACGCGACCAGGGTGGCAGTGGTGGCGACGACGGTCACGACCAGAACCGAGATTCGCGCCCTGGTCTGGCGCCTGATCCGGACGTGGCCGACCGAGACCGCCACGTACACCATGAGCGAGGCCAGGCTGCCGAGAGCCGCAACCTGGGTGAGGTCCAGGAGCGAAGCCAGCGCCAATACCAGTCCGGCTGTGATGAAGAGGCCCTCGGGTGCGTGGTGCCACACGCGGCGGTCGAATGGCTGGGGCAGCTCACCGTACTTGGCGAGCACATAGCTGACATTGGTGGACCCGAACAAGCCGGCGTTGACCGCCGAGGCAGTCGACAACATGGCGGCGATCGCCATCACGGTGAAACCGGTCCTGCCGAACACCGGTTGGGCCGCCACGGCCAGGGCGGTCTCCTTGTCCCTGACCACCTCGGCCACCGGGAGGTTGCCGAACGTGACGAGAGCAATGGCCAGGTAGAGGACGATCACGCTCCAGATGGCGATCCACAATGCTCGAGGAAGTTCCGTCTTCGGCTCTGCCATGTCGGCTGCGGTGTTGGTGACGACTCCAAATCCCGTGTAGGCGAAAAATGCCAAACCCACGGCCGCGATCACCCCGCTGGATGACGACACGGTGAACTCGCTGGTGAACAGGTGCGATCTGATGCCGGTGGCGCCGCCGACGACGAACACCCCGAGAACGACCAGCTTGGCCGCAACGACCACCACCTCGGCCTTCCCTACCGTTCCCGAGCCGGCAAAGTTCACCGCCGTCAGGGCAATGACCAGAGCGGCGGCGAGGACGCCCACCAGGCCAGGCGAGGGTGGGCCTGTGATGAACAATGACGCCGCGTAGGTTCCGAACGCCCGCGCCACCATCGCCATCCCGATGACCCCGGCGGCGTAGTAGAAGACTGACAATCCTCCGGAGAAGATCCCCTCTCCATAGCCCCGGACGAGATAGTCGACAGGGCCTCCTGCCGATGGGTAGCGAGCACCCAGGCGGCCGTATGAGTATCCGTTCAGGAGGGCGATCCCGCCCCCGATCAGGAAGGTAAGCCATATGGCCGACGTGGCCACTGCCGCCACCTCGCCCAGCAAGGCGAAGATCCCAGCGCCCACCATCGAGCCAACCCCGAGCGAGGCGGCTCTGGCAACCGTCATGGTCGCAGGCGTCGCGGACCCGTCCCGTCTGCCCATCGCCGTCACGCTACCGGGAGGCCGGACTGGCTCTGTCCATTGCGAGCCCGCGGACGCCACCGGTTGACGCACGATAAGTAAGGTTCTCGCATGCTGCCCGCCGGTGTTGTCACCTTCTTGTTCACGGACGTGGAGGGCAGCACCCGGCTGTGGGAGGAGTCTCGGGAGGCGATGATGGGGGCGCTTCGTCAGCACGACGCCGCCATCGAAGAGGCTGCCGGGGCCCATCGGGGAGCGGTCGTCAGGCCCCGGGGGGAAGGGGACAGCCGGTTCGTCGTCTTCGCCGACGCCTCCGACGCCGTCTCGGCTGCCGCCGACATGCAGCGGGCATTGGCCGCCATCGACTGGGCCACACCCCGGCCTTTGCGGGTGCGGATCGCCCTTCACACCGGTACCGCCGAACTGGAGCTGGGCGACTACTACGGGTCGGCGGTGAACCGGGCGGCCCGGCTGCGGGCCATCGCCCACGGCGGCCAGACCATCTTGTCTGCCTCCACCTGGGAGTTGGCTCGCGAGGACCTCCCTCCCGGTGTCATCGTCCAGGATCTGGGCGCCCATCGCCTGAAGGATCTGACCCGACCCGAGCACGTGTTTCAGGTCGACGTTGCCGGGTTGGACAACGACTTTCCGCCGCTGGCGTCGCTCAACGTCACCCCCAACAACCTGCCCATCCAACTGACCGATTTCGTCGGTCGCACGACCGAGATCGGGGAAGCCCAGCGGATCCTGGAGACTGCCCGCTTGTTGACAATCCTGGCGCCGGGAGGTGCCGGCAAGACTCGGCTGGCGATCCAGGTGGCGGCCGAGCTCAGCGCGGATTTCCCCGAGGGCATCTTCTTCGTTGACCTGGCACCGGTCAACGCTTCCGACGACATCGTCCAGACAACCGCCGAGTCGCTGGGGATTGCCCTCTCCAGCGACGCCGAACTGCTCACTCAGCTCCTCGCCTACCTGGGGACGAAGCGGAGGCTGTTGGTGTTCGACAATTTCGAGCACCTCGTGGCGGGCGCCGCCATCGTCACCGAGATCCTGAGGGGCGCCCCCAACGTGAAGGTCATCGCCACCTCCCGCTCCAAGCTGAACGTGGCCGGCGAAACGCTGATGACGCTCCCCGGCCTCGAAAGCGAATGGGATGACTCCGAAGAGGCAAGGCAGACCAGCGGCGTTCAGCTGTTCGTGGAGGTCGCCAATCGGGCCGACTCGTCGTTCGCTTTCGCCGAGGAAGACCTGGAACCGTTGCGCAGGATCCTGCGCCTGGTGGACGGCATGCCGCTGGGGATCGAGCTGGCGGCAGCGTGGGTTGATGTGCTGTCGGTGGGCGACATCGCCGACGAGATCGCCCGGAGCCTCGACTTTCTGGAAACCGAGCGAGGTGACGTCCCCGATCGTCACCGCAGCATGCGGGCGGTCTTCGACTACTCCTGGTCGATGCTGAGCGACGAGGAGCGGCGGATATTTCAGGCCCTCTCGGTGTTCCGGGACGGATTCACCCGGAAGGCGGCCCAGGCGGTGGCGGGGGCCTCGATCCGCAACCTGGCCGGCCTGGTCAGCAAGTCACTCGTGGTTTCCGACCGCGAGTCGGGCCGGTTCGCCATCCACGAGCTGTTGCGTCAGTACGCCGAGGCAGCCCTGGCCGAGGACGACACAGCCTGGGAGAGGGTCAAAGATTCCCACGCCGCCTTTTTCGCCGCCCGGGGCGCCCGGGCCGAGTACCTGCTGGGCTCCAGCGACCAGAAGCAGGCCCTGGCGATCGTCGAGGAGGATCTGGACAACATGCGCGCGGCCTGGCGGCACTCCCTGGCGAAACGTGACGCGGTGCAGGTCCGCAAGTTCATCTACGCCTTCTGGTTCCTGCACGACATCCGGGGCTGGCACCAGGCGGGGGTCGGCCTGTTCGGGGAGGGCATGGAGACGTTCGATGCGGACAGCGCCGATCCCGATGTCAGACTGGCATACGCTGCGGCGAGCGGGGTCCAGGCCTGGTTCATGGCTCTGCTGGGGAGGTACGAGGAGGGCGTCCGCCAGGCCGGGGAGGCCCTGGCGACGCTGGCCGAGCTCCCGGACCTCACCGCCTACGTCATGGGCGCCCAGTTCCAGTGCATCGGGCTCATGTATCTGGGCCGGACCCAGGAGCTGCACGAAGTCAGCAGCGGGGCCGTCCGCCGGGCCGAGGAGGCGGGGGATGAGTGGTTGGCCGCCGAGAACAAGACCTACCTGGCCGGGTCGGAGTTCTTCATGGGCAATATCGAGACGGCCGCCAGGCTCATTGCCGAGGGGGAGGCGGTCCTGGTGGCCCGAAGTGAGTACCGGAAGCTGTCGATGAACCTGGTGACTAAGGCGGTCATCGTCGATCGGCAAGGGCGCCACGGTGAGGCCTTGGCGATCCTCGAGGGCGTCGTGGCCAGCGCCGGGGAAATCGGGTTTCGTCGGATGACCCAGATGGGTCTGGAGAGGCTGGGAGAGGCCTATCTGGCCACGGGTGAGCTCGACGCGGCCGACAGCGCCTACCTGAAGAGTCTTGTCATGGCTGAGGAGATGGGTCTGGCGGTCGAGATCGCCGGTCAGCTCACCAAGATCGCCCGCGTGAGGGCGCGCATGGGTCGCCTAGAGGAAGTCGTGGCCATCCTGGCCAGTGTCCTGGCCGATCCGTTGAGCCGTCACACGACCATCTACGACGACGACCCAATATCGGACGTGGCCTCGGCCCTGCTGGACGACATGGCGGGCCAGGTCGACGAGCGGACCTACGCAGCTGCTCACGCCCGGGGTACGGCCAAGCCGCTGGCCGTAACCGCCAAGGAACTACTCGCCGAAGCGAAGTAGGTCAGGCAAGGAGGTGTTGCCAACGGGACCGACCGCCGCCCTCGTGGCGTACGGAGCACTCCGCCACACCGACAACGGTGGCAAAGACCTGTTCACCGACGTCGACTCCAGCGTCTTCGAGAAGTTATCGACCGGCTGGCCGCCGCCAAGGGCTGCAACCCGCCCTTCAACGATCGGCGGCCAACGGCGGTTGCCTATCGGCGCTCAGCCGGAATCGAAGGTTGCCCCGATCACAGCGTGCGCTTCTCCATGGGAGGCTGCCTTCTTGCCGACCCGGAGTGCCAATTCCCCATCCGGTTCCTTCCAGGTGCAGTAGGTCATCGCCGGTCTGATTCAGATCCCTGCCACGGTTTCTCAGTCGGGTTCCAAGACCTCGGCTCGCCGATTCTTGAGGAGACACCAGCCCCAGACCTGACTGGCCGATGTGTTGCTCGGGGGCGGGTCGAGACTTGGAGTGTCTCCGTTGTCTCTGTCATCGATGATCTACGCTCGGGACATGGTCAAGCAGCCCACCGGTGCGGTCACATTCCTGTTTACCGACATCGAGGGAAGCACCCGGCTGTGGGAGGACCGACCCGACGAGATGCGTCAGGCGGTAGAGCGACACGACCAGCTCGTCAACCAGACGCTCGCCGGCCACGATGGATACGTATTCAGTACTGCGGGTGATTCGTTCGCAGCCGCCTTTTCGAGCCCAAAGATGGCGGTGGCGGCGGCGCTTTCTGTACAGCAGGCTCTCGACTCGGAGGTCTGGAAGATCGGCAATCTAAAAGTCCGGATGGGCCTTCATTCAGGCATCGCCCATGAGCGGGACGGCGACTATTTCGGACCTACTCTGAGCAGGGCGGCGCGAATCATGTCTGCAGGACATGGTGGCCAAGTCCTCGTCAGCCACATCACCGCCGAGATGGTCGAGGAAGTGCTCCCGTCCCATGCCGGGCTACGATCGCTTGGAGAGTTCCGCCTCAAAGACCTCGGGGCACCTGAGCGCCTTTTCCAACTGGTTCATCCGGATCTGAGCGACGACTTTCCTCCGCTTCGCACTCTCGACAACCACCCCACCAACCTGCCGGCCGAGCTGTCGTCGTTTATCGGACGCCAACGAGAGCTGGCAGATATCGGCGATCGTCTCCAGGAGAGTCGGCTGGTGACCCTGACCGGAGTCGGCGGCGCCGGAAAGACCCGGCTGGCGCTCCAGGCGGCAGCGAATCGACTCGACGACTTTCCGAACGGCGTCTGGGTGGTCGAGTTGGCCAGTCTGGTCGACCCGTCCGAGCTTTCCCGGTCGACGGCTCAAGCGATCGGCCTTCCCCGGGATACGGTGGTCGACTCCGAAGGCGCTTCGATCGCTGCTCAAAGACTCGTCGACTATCTGGCGCCTCGACGATCCTTGCTGGTGCTGGACAACTGTGAGCACATGATCGGTCCCGCAGCCGAGTTCGCCGATTTCTTGCTGAGGAGCTGTCCGGACCTGAAGTTCCTCGCCACCTCGCGGGAGGGCCTTGCTGTCGCCGGCGAACAACTGATACAGGTGCCGTCGTTGGCCCTGACTCCCGAATACGTGGGCGGAACCCAATCGAGCCGTCCGGCCGACGCCGTCGATCTCTTCACCGAAAGGGCAAGCTCGGTTGACTCGCGTTTCGAGTTGACCCCTGAGAACATCCAGGTGGTGGTAGAGATCTGTCGACGGCTCGACGGGATGCCCCTCGCCATAGAACTCGCTGCCGCCCGGGTGCGGCTGCTGCCTCCCGACCAGATTCTCGACCGTTTATCGGACGCCTTCCGGCTGCTCACCGGTGGGACCCGCACAGCCCTTCCCCGCCAGCAGACTCTGCGGGCGACCATGGATTGGTCCTACGACCTTCTCTCCGAGAACGAGCGGTTGGTGTTCGAGCGCCTGGCCGTCTTTCGCGGGGGCTTCACCCTCGATAGTGCGGAGGCGACCGTTTCGGGAGAAGGCGTCGAGGAGTGGGAAGTATTCGACATGCTTGCCTCCCTCGTGGACAAGTCCATGGTTCAACAAGCTGACCGGGCGGGGCGGTTCTCCCTGCTGGAGACCCTTCGCCAGTACGGGTTGGATCGGCTTGCCGAGTCGGCGAGCACGGACCGATGGCGGCGGCGCCATGCCGAGCACTACGCCGAGCAGGCAGACGAGGCCTACGAGGCCACCCGGGATCACCGTCAGGCAGCCTGGTTGGATCAGATCGACCAGGACCACGAGAACTTCAAGGCCGCGGTGACCTGGGCGATGGATTCGGGCGCCTTCGATCTTGGCGTCCGTCTGGCCATCGGTCTCTGGTGGAACTGGTTCGTCCATTCCCACACCTCATTCGGCAAGCAAGTGCTCACCGCCCTCATCGAGGCAGACGTCCTGGCCCCTCCCCAACTCGCCCATGCCTATCATGCCCGGGCCTGGATGGACGTGGCTGTCGATATTGGCAGTGGCCTCGAGGACGCTGAGCGAGCCAGCTCAATATCGAGTCGCCTCGGTGACGATCGTCTCTTCGCCCGCACTTCTGTGGCTCTGGTTCCTGTCCTCGGAGTCCTGCAGAGGCACGAAGAGGAGCACAGGATCTTCAATGCCGCATATGAGGCCGCCCAGAGGGCGGGCGATGACTGGGTCATGGGCCGTCTTGCCCTCAACCATGGATTCGGTTTCACGCTCAGGGCAAAGACCGCCGACGACCCCAATCTGAAAGAAGCCGACCGCTGGCAGGAGGCGGCCCTGCGCCACTTCCGGGCCAGTGGCGTTCAACTGGGTTTGGCGCACGCTCTCACCCAGCAGGCCGTGGTTCTCATTTCGCGCCGTGAATACCGGGCAGCGATCTCGCTGTTCGACGAGGCCAGGAACCTGTCCGTCACGCTGGGAGACAGGAAGAGAGCAGCCGACAACGAGCTGATGGCGGCGACGGCGCTGATCTTCCTCGGCCGGCCCGACGACGCGGTCGAACGAGTCCTGGCCGGCCTCTCGGGGATGCGCGAGATCGGAGGGGGGTTGGTGGAGTACCGGCAGGTCCTGGCCGTGGCGCGAGCGGAGAGTGGCGACCTCGCCGGCGGTATCGAGGCATTGGGAGAGTCCGTGGACGAGCTTGCCAACACCGAGAGATCAGTCGCAGCCAAGTTCTGCATCTACGTCGCCCGCTTCGCCATTCGAGCAGGTGCACATGAGGATGCGGCCAAGCTCATCATCTTCGCCGGCGGTGATGACCTCGGCCCGCGGTACCCGGGCCATCTCACGGATACCATCGTCGGCGAGATCATGACAAGTCTCGCGGAGCAGCTCCCAGACTGGAGGGCGCTGGCTGCCGACTGGCGAGACAGGCCGGTCGCGGACGTCATCCCGCTTCTGCATTCGGTCCTAGACGACTTGCAGTCTTCGGAGGTCGGCTGAGGAGCTTTGACGCCAGGTTGGATGGTCGAGGAGTCGGGATGATGGCCTCGTCTGGAAGAGCGGGGCAGGAGCCCGGCGTCAGCCGTCATGTCCTGGTGACCTTCGCCTCTTGCGCAACTCGGCGTGTGTCTCACGATGGACGCAGGTTCGTGGATAGGAGGCATTCGATGACAAGCTCTCCGACAACGGAGGTCCGGGTACCAAACGACAAGCCGCCTGATTGGGCCAACTCGGTGATGAAGTGGGCGCTGACCACTCCCGGCCTCCAAGGTCTGGTCGGACAGCGGGTGGCGCTGCTCAGCTTCACGGGACGCAAGACCGGCAAGCTCTACACGATTCCCGTCAGCTACGACCGCCACGACGACGTTGCCACCATCATCACGAAGCGGCAGAGGAAGTGGTGGCACAACTTCGAATCCCCGATCGAAGTGGAGCTGAGGCTGGCCGGTCTTGTGTACACGGGGAAGGCGGAGATCGAGACCGACGATGCCGAGACGCTCGAGTTCATGACCGGGTATCTCTTCAGGAGGCCGGTGGATGCCAAGGCGTACGGTTTGGCCAAAGACGAGCGAACCAAGGAGAAGATCGCGCAGATCATCCCCCACATCGTCGTGATTCATGTTGCGTTGGCCCAGAGCGAGTAGCGACCCGTACGGACGGCGGTAGCCTCCCCGGCCATGACTTCGATCGAGTGGCTGCTCGACGCGGATCCCGCCATCCGGTGGCAGGTGATGCGTGACCTGATCGATGCGCCCACCGGCCAGGTGGCGGCGGAGCGGCGCCGCGTTGCGGCCGAGGGCTGGGGCGCCCAGTTGCTCGCGCTTCAATCTCCCGACGGGCGATGGGACGGCGGAACATATCGGCCCGGCTGGGTAGACCACTCGAAGCCATTTTTCGATGCCTGGACGGCGACGCACTTCTCGCTCCTGCTCCTGCGCGACTTCGGGCTCGACCCCGACAGTCCCGAGGCGAGAGCGGCCGTGGATCGTGTGGGAGGGAACGTCCGCTGGGAGGTCAACGGCGCTCTCTACTTCGAGGGCGAGACGGAGCCCTGCATCAACGGGCTGGCTACCGCCAACGGGGCCCACTTTGGGAAGGACGTCGACGCAATCATCGAAAGGCTCTTGGGAGATCAGCTCCCCGACGGCGGCTGGAATTGCTGGGCCGAGTACGGGGCCGAGGTGTCCTCGTTCCATACCACGATTTGCGTGCTGGAGGGCCTGGCCGAGTGGGAGCGCACCTGGGGATCCTCAGAGCCCGTGCGCGCAGCCCGTCTGGCAGGCGAGGAGTATCTGTTGGAACGGAGCCTGCTCAGGCGTCGCTCCACCGGAGCGGTCATCGACCCCAGATTCACCATGTTCTCGTTTCCCACACGTTGGTACTACGACGTCCTCCGGACCCTGGACTATTTCCGTTCTACCAGTCGGGCGCCCGATGATCGCTGCGCCGAGGCGATCCAGCTGGTTGAAGCCAAGAGGGACGAGCAGAGCCGGTGGCCGCTCGAGAACACCCACCAGGGGCCGACCCATTTCCAGATGGAAGGACCCGACGGCCTCCCCAGTCGCTGGAACACCTTGCGTGCCCTGCGGGTGCTGCGATGGGCGGGCGCTTGAGGCCGTAGGGTGGTCAGCCGTTTGCGGCCGGGCGTCGCATCACCGTGTCGCGGTCACGCACCTCGACCGGCTCGAATCCCCGGTCGTCGTACAGGCGTTTGGGCCCGCGGAAGTGGGCAGGGTCTCCGTCCTCGGGATCGTTGTGGGGGTATCCCTCGATCCAGGCGGCACCACGGCCCGAGGCTTCGGTAATCACCCGGTCCAAGAGAGCCGCCGCGATGCCGTGGCGCCGATAGGGCGGGGCTATGACAAAGCACGACACGCCGATAACCGAGCCCGGGTCGGGACCGTCGGGATCGACCAGCCTGAAGAAGCCATAGTCTGCCCGCAACGACGCATTTACCCAGCCCGCCGCCTTGCCGTCGACGTATCCGGGCGTGGTGCCAGCGTGTAGGGGACCGCGTACTCTGTGAACGGAAATCCAGCCCGTAGCCGAGAAACGGTTCACAAAGCAAGCCGGATGGGGCCGAGAGCGCACCCTTTGTGAACCGAATCTGCGGTCGACGCCGAGAAACGGTTCACAGACAGCCCCGATGCCCGCGGGCGGGCACAGCGGCCGGGTCTAGTCTCAGCGCGATGAGCGAATTCGTGTCGCAGGACTTCGAGCCGCCGCTGGCCTTCGAGAGGCCGGGTTTCCGGCTCGAACCTTTAGGTCCGGTCCACAACGAGCGGGATTATCAGGCGTGGACGTCCAGCATGGAGCACATCCGTGCCACGCCGGGGGAGTGGGGTGACTGGCCTCGCCCGATGGAACTGGAGGAAAACCTCCGTGATCTGGAAAAGCACGCTCGGGAGTTCGCCGAGCGGGAGGCTTTCACCTACTCGGTCCTGGATGGTCAAGACGTGATCGGCTGTCTCTACATCTACCCCGACAAGGCGGACGGCAGCGATGCCTACATCAACTCCTGGGTTACCGAGAGTCGGGCCGAGATGGATTCTGTCGTCTGGAGGGCCGTGACCGACTGGCTGGAGGTCCGGTGGCCCTTCCGGGCCTTCCGGTACGCGCCTCGAGCCGGCTGATCGGCCCGCGGATCCAACTCCCTGAAGTCTGGTGGCCGGGGAGCTGCGGCGAGCACTTCGAGGCAGCCGGGGGCGTTGAGGGTCGAAGAGACCGCGCCATCATTTGGGCGACACACCGCTAGCGTGCGACAGGTCGAGATGGACGTGCGCAGGAATCAAGCCAACCAGGGACGCCGAGGTCTGAGCTCGTCCCGTTGCCGGCGGGAGCCGCTCCGGTGAGACTGGAGAAGGTGATCACCGAAATGGAGGATCGTCGTCGCCACATCCCCGACGACGATCCCCGGCGCTACTTCCACGACACGTATCTGCGTACCACCGTCGCCATCGCCCGGGCTCTCGACTCCGGCGTCTTCGTCGACCCGGACTGGGTGGAGACATGGGACGAGGCGTTTGCTCTCTATTACCTGGAGGCGCTCGACCATCATCTCGAGGGGACTGAGCCGCCTGGGCCGTGGCAGATTGCTCTGAACGCGGGCCGGAACGAGCGCTTGGCTCCTCTGCGGATGGTGCTGTTGGGGATGAACGCTCACATCAACTTCGACCTGCCCCAGGCCATCGTGGCGGTGATCAGCGACGAGGAGTTCGACGACCCCGCTCTCCTCGCCCTGCGGGAGAGCGATCATCGGACCATCGACGACATCCTGGCCAGTCGCGTGGCCGACGAGGACGTCACCCTCGAGCACCTGGAACAACCAGGGGATCGAACGCTGATGGATCGGCTGCTACGCCCTCTCAAGCGGCGCGGGACGAAACGATTCCTGCGCGAGTCGCGCCACAAGGTGTGGCACAACGCCCTGATACTGGCCCACGCCCGCCGCAATGGCAGCTACGAGGCCGAGCTCCAGCGGTTATCCGACCTGGCTCGGCAACGGGTAGCAGACCTGGTCCAGCCAGGCCCGGTCATCCTGGAGCTGGCTCGCAACGGATTTGGCGTCGAGCTGGATTGACGAGTCCCTGACGACGCTCGGGCCACAACGCTTTCGAGTAGTGGAGGAACCGACCTCACCGTGGGTCGCCACCTGCTGCATCCACCGCAACACCTGCCACCGGTCGGCGGTCACTCCTTCGGCCCGCAACACCTCCAGCTCTGAATCCGCCGACCCCGCCTCGATCGACTCCCGACGGTGGTCGAGGACCTCCCCGTCGTAGGAGGCCGGGCATCGCCAATCGACTCGCCTGGACACATCTAACACCACCTCACCCCGATAGTCGACTGGCTCCTCTCCGTCGTCGTTGAGGATCACAGACAGGGCAGAATACGAGACGTCCTGCCCTGTCAAACCATCGAGTAATCAATCCGGCCCATCGCCATGGACGCGGGTAAGCCCGGAGACCCCCTCCGTCTCCGGGCTTGAAGTCGTTGCGATCAGCCGCCTACGCATTCTGTCAGGTAGACCCCGATCGCAGTCACCCCACGGCAGGCGGGACCGTTCAACAGCGCCGGATCCACGATGGCCTCGCCCTCGGGACCCACGCCAACCCATGTGCTGGCATCGGCTACCTTATCGCCGTCGAAGTCGAAGGCGATGATGCCGTGAAAGCCCTCACCTTCCTCTCCAATCAAACCCCGGTCGAAGCGGTTCTTGAGTCCTTCGGTCACCCACAGAAGCGAACCGTCCGCTCCGATCAGCACCTGCGCCCCGTTCATCGGGTCGCTCTTACTGGCGTTGGTGCAGTGGTCCGCCAGAGCGGGTGCTGCGACCAACAAGCACAATGCTGCTGCTAGTACGGTTACGAGCGTCGAACGTCTCATGCCACTCCTCCTTGTTTGTCATGGCAAGAGCACCGTCGCATCAAACCGTTACGACTCCGTTCCGACTCCGTTACACGCTCGTCGCTTCCCCTTGTCGCAACCCTCAGCTCGACAGTGGATAGATGATCGCACTCACTGCTCCCGCCGTCTCTGGTTCGATCAGGTCCTCATCCTCCTGGCGAGCCTGGACGGCGGGCCTCAGCACACCGCGAGCGTCGTAGCGGGACCGTGGAAACGGTGGTCCACCCACGACAAACTCGCTTTCACGGCCGGGGTGTCGGTGATGTGGGCGGGCACGGGCTGACTGTGGGCGAAGAGGTCGAGGACCAGGGGGATGGACCCTCGTTGAGGAGGTGGAGGACAAGGTCGGCGATGGCCGTGGTCATGATCCGGTCGTGGGTGGCAAGGCTGGTCGCCACCCCCTGGCGGTCGGAGTCCCACAGACGGGTGGAGCCGGCTACGTCGGTGGTCGAGCATTCCGGCCCGAATCGAATCAGGAGTGGCCGGGGGCGGTCCCTTCCAGCTCATAGTGGAGCTGGATTCGGTGGGTGCCGTCCTCGTCGGCTCCGATGTGGGCATGACCCGAGATCCCCGCCAGCTCCCCCGTCCCCGAGCCAGGCACGATTGGCCAGTGCCCGGTCGGCTCGCCGGCTCCGTCCAGCGTGCCGAGATGCAATAGGACGAAGGTGCCTACCCGACTACCGAGGCGACCCACGATTCGCTCCATTGCCACATAGCCCGCCCCATTTGCAGAGCGGGTCGCCAACATCTCGGTCACGCTGGACGCTTCCAGGTCGCCCTGGAAGGTCTTGGTGAAGGAAGAATGCGACAGATCGACGTCGACCACCGAGGCGACGTCGTCGGCGGTAGGGACTTGCTGCTGTTCGGACAGCTCGAATGTGGCGTGGGCGTCCATGGCTGTCGAGGCTATCAACCCGACCCGACTGCCCACGCTCCGTACACTCGCCGGATGGAGACCATCTATCGCAACGCTGCCCTGGCCCCGGGGACCGGTCCCCGTTTGGCAATTGACCAGACGATCATAGTTCGGGATCACCGCATCGTCTGGATGGGCCACGACGACGAAGCTCGACGCCCTTCAGACGACACCCGTGTGATAGACGCCGGCGGGGCCACGATCGTGCCGGGGATGGTCGACGCCCACAGCCACACCGTCCTCCCGGGTGGCTCGCATTGGATCGCCCGCGGGGCCGACCCGGCCGAGGGCCTGTTGGAGGTGGCCGAGCACAATGGTGACATCGCCCACCGGGCCGGAACGCGCTGGTTTCGAGACGTGGGCTCCCCCGAGCGAGACGGCAAAGCTCTCGCCCTGAGGGTGCGGGACTCGTGGATGGGTCGTCACGATCGCCCCTACGTGCGGGCGGCGGGTACCTGGGTCGCCAAGGCGGAGACACTTCCCCCGGGCCTCAGCGTCGAGGCGACCGACGCCGACCAGCTGGTGGCGGCGGTCGAGAAGCAAGCCACCGATGGCGCCGATCTGATCAAGCTGTACCTCGACGGCCCCGACAAGGACGTGTCGCCCTGGACCGCAGACGAGGTGGCACGGGCCGTGGCAGCCGCGGCCGGGCACGGACTCGAGGTGACGGCTCACGCGACCGTCCTGCCCGGGGCCCGAGCGGCGGTGGAAGGAGGGGTGCATTGCATTGAACACGGAACCACGCTCGACACCGACCTGGCCGCCGACATGGCCCGGCGTGGCACCTACCTGGTGCCCACCTTGGGGGTTATGGCCTCCTGGGAGACGTTCTCATCCACCACGACCATCGAACGTTTCGCCGCCAACGAGGGGCGGGCGGCCCTGGCCGAGCGCAAGGAACGGGCCTTTCACAGCGTCGCGCCTGGCGTCCGGGGCAGGGGTGACGATGGCCGCCGGCACCGACTTCGGAGGGGGGTCCCTGCGGGCCAATCACATGGCCTGGGAGGTGGAATGCCTGGTCGAGGCGGGACTCGAACCGTGGAAGGCATTGGCCGCCGCCACCTGGGTGGGTGGAGAGCTGCTGGCCGAGGAGACGGCGGGGCGGATCACCGCGGGAGGCCCGGCCGATTTCTTCCTGGTACACGGCAACCCCCTCGAGGACCCAGCCGCCCTGTGGCGTGTGTGGCGGGTGGCCTGAGCCGGCGGCCTCTTGCGCCGCTTCGCGCCTTAGAGCGGGCAACCAAAAAGGAGAATGACCGCATCCGGCCAAACCCGGAGACCTACCCGTCTAGGTGTGATAACCGGGGACGTTGTCCCTGGCGGGATCATTTCGGTTCTGTATAGGACATCGAACCGGTGACCAGTCATGGCTCAGCTAACTGGTGGGCTCTCTCATCGCCGGCGGCGTGATCTTCCTCATCAGCGTTCTGCTCTTCTGGCCTGGCCCGGAGGCGGCAACCGGACCCCGATGAAGATAGGCATCGGCCGTGGCCGTCTCAGGCATCGGGTCGGAGGAAGCCGGTCTCATAGGCGAGCCTGGTCAACTCGTGACGACTGGCGAGGCCGAGCTTCGTGAAGATGTGGCTCATGTGGTTCTCCATCGTCTTGACGCTCATCTCCAGGGCGGCGGCCGTCTCTTTGTAGGAGTAACCACGGGCCACGTAGGTGGTGACTTCGCGCTCTCTGGGTGTCAGACGGTCGATTCCGGCGGCATCGGGGATGTCCCGATCGATGTCGAGGAGATATCCCGCTACCTCGGGCGACAGTGCCTGCGATCCCGCCAGGATCTCATCGATCGCGGCGAGCACGAAGCCTTCATCCGCGGTCTTGACGAGATAGCCGTCGATGCCGGCCTCGAACATGCGAAGCACATCCTCACGCGAGGTCGACACCGAGAGGACCAAAAAGCGGACATCTGGATCGAATCGACGGACAGACTCGACGAGCGCGGCTCCACCTCCTCCCGGAATCATCACATCGAGGACGATCAGGTCCGGCTCGCGTTCCCGGATCATCTCCACGGCGATTCCCACTTCGTCTGCTGACCCGACCAACTGGTACGAGCTGGCAATGAGGGCCTCGATTCCTCGTCGTACTACCGGATGGTCCTCAACGATGAAGACAGAGGCGATGGGCGGCTCGTTCATGGGCACGGCACCCGAATCGTCACTTCGGTGCCAAGGCCGGGCTCACTTGCGATCGTTATCCGCCCTCCTGCACGCTCCACGGATCGCAGGATGCTCATTCCCATCCCTCCGCCGACCTCGGTGAGTTCGAAACCGACGCCCCTGTCGCGAACATGGATGACCGCCTCCTCCTCTCCGATCTCGCTGTAGAGGTCGATCTGCCTCGCCCTCGAGTGCTTGCCGGCATTCAGCATCGCCTCTCGAGCCGCGTCCAGGGCAGCAGCCAACGCTGGTGTCACAGCCGCGTCGTCGCGAACCACCTCGGTGATCCGCACTCCCCGACAGAGATCTTCCACTTCGTTGCGGTGCCTCAACAGCCTGGCGCGGAAGCTGTCTGGATAGGGAGAGCGAAACTCTTCGATGGTCCTGCGCAATTCTCTCTCCTGGCGGCGGCTCAGATAGCGCACTTCATCGGCACGGTCTGCTCCGACCCGGATGGCGTGCAGCGTCTGGAGGACGGAATCATGGAGTTGGAGCGCGAGCCGGGAACGCTCCTGGTGGAGGGCCCGGTCCTGGTGCTCTTTGGCAAATTTCTCCTCTGCCTCGATGCGGAGGCGTTCGCGTTGTCGGAGGGCATCAAAGGCCCAACCCACCACGAGGGCCAAGGCGACGAATTGGAATGTCCCCGCGGTTCGAAGCACACCCAGGTTGTCCGCAAGATGAAGAACAGTGTGCTCGGCGACGAGGATCAGCGAGGCACCGATCGTCCACGACAGGTTTGTTGCAAAGGCCACCACGAAGAGCCACGAGCCGGGCCATCCGCCGCTGACAAAGTCGGAAACGCCCGCCAGCCAGCCAGTCGCACTCAATGCCAGAGCGACCAGGCCGTCTGCCACGACGAAGGTGAGCTTTCCGAGCCGATGGTTGCTCCTGGAGGCCCACAGAGTCACGATCAGCCAGGCGGTGGCTATTACCAACCCGGCCGACAGTACCCAGCGGTTGCCCGGGCCACCACCGACCACCACCACCAAGACCATGATCACCACCCAGATCCACGTCAGGAAGCGGTAACCGGCAGTTACCCAGCGCAAGGTGTCATTGACCGGAAGATCGATGACCCCGCTTCCAGCCCGGTCGGTCATCGATCCAACGGTACCCGTCCCCATGCGCCGACGATGGGTCGGACGTGAGCGGAAGACAGGCGGATTCCATAGCTGGTGGATCATGGTCGGTAATTGGCGCGCCCGGATATGTCAACGTACGGAGCCGCCGCAAGAGGAGACTTGGGGGATGTCCCCTATCCCTGTTCGGGCCAGGACACGCCGGCTATGGGGGATGTCCCCCATGGACGGGCAGGCGCCGAACCCAGATGATCTTCGAATGGTGAACGAAGTTCAGCCGCAGCCCAGAGCTGTTCCCAGGTGGCTCAAGATCCTGGTAGCCACCCTCGTCGGACTCGTGATTGTGTTCTACGCCGCGGGCGGGATCGTCTTCTCGAACATGATCTACCACGACGCTCTCACCCCCGAGGCGCCCGGCCACGACTACGGCGTCTATGTGCGCTCGGTGTCGAGTGACAGGATCGTTCTGGCCTCCGCGGAGGAACGCGATGATACGACACGTCCCGGTGTGGCCGGCCTTTACTGGGCCACGGGATACGGTCTCTTAGGTCCAGTTACCGAAACCACCGACCTGGATGTATCCAGGGAGTTCGAACTCATCTCCGGAGAGTTGCCACCGAGCTGTAGCGACTCACTGAGTCAGTGTGATCCTGTTGATATCGAGGGGTGGGCTTACCCCGGCGGTCCGACGTCCGTGGGCCTGGACTTTGGGGAGGTCTTGTATCAATCACCTCTGGGGGAGATGGCCGCCTGGGAGGTCGACTCGGGTGATGGGACGGTGTGGGCCATTCATGTCCATGGATGGCGCGCTTCGAGGCGGGAGGCGCTTCGCACCCTGCCGATCTATGCCGAGGCTGGGATCACGTCGTTGGTGATCGACTATCGCAACGACCCCGACGAACCCGCCGATCCCAGCGGCATCTATCGCTTCGGGCTATCGGAATGGTCCGACGTGAAAGGGGCGGTTCAATACGCCCTCGATCACGGCGCCGAACAGGTCGTCCTCGTTGGTTACAGCACGGGTGCGGCCCTCGACCTCTCCTTTCTAGAGAATTCGAATCTGGCGAATCATGTTGCGGCGATCGTGTTCGATTCCCCCAACATCGACATGGGAGCGACGGTCCGTTTCGCCGCCACGAAGCGGACCCTGCCCGGAACCCCGATACCGGTTCCTTCGTCCCTTACCTCTACCGCGATGTGGGTGGCAGACCTCCGGTGGGGAGTTTCGTGGGCGGAGATCGACTATGTCGACCGAGCAGCGAAGATAATCCAGGTACCCACCCTGGTGTTCCACGGTCTGGAAGATGATCGGGTTCCGGTGCAGGTCTCGCGTCGCCTGGCTGCCCATGCTCCTGATCTGGTCCAGCTCGTCGAGGTCGAAGACGCCGGTCATGTCACCAGCTGGAACGTCGACCCGGGACGCTACGAGATGATCCTGACGAACTTCCTAGAGGAATCCGACGTGACCAGTTCTGCGATGGGGCAAGTCGAACGGTGAGCTCAAGCGCTGCGGCGCCAAGCGGAGGGCTAGCAAGGGGAGCTCGATGGCCGTCAGCCGGGAGGAGGGTCGAAGGTGTGGGTCCCTTCTCCCGGTTGGGGCTCCTATACCCGGCCCGCTCAGGACGTCGGGCTGGCGGCGAGGATGGCGATGTCTCCATCGGAGTAGACGACCTCTGGCTCGAGGTCGGCCTCGGCCAGCCACCGCAGCATCTCGTCGATCGAGCTCGGCATATCAACGGCCTCTTCGAGGCGGATTGGTCTCGCTACGGGCTCGATCGGTATCACGACATCGAGCATCACGAAGCGCCCAGCGGGAGCGAGCACTTCGGAGATCCGGAGGAATAGGTCGGCCTTGGCCACCCCGTCGAGGTGATGGACGGCAAACGCTGAGACCACTAGGTCGAACGGGCCGGCCGGGAGAGGATCTTCGATGCGGGACATGACGAATGCGGCCGAGGGAAGTCTCCGGCGGGCGACGTCCAGCATGTCCCCACTTGCGTCTATACCAACCAGATGGGCATCGGGGTGTGCCGCCAAGGTGGCGAGCGCCGTTTCGCCCGTGCCCGAGCCAAGGTCCAGAATCCTTGCCGTGGCCACATCAGTGGTGGCGTTGGCCACCATGGCCTGGAGCTCGTCGTAGCACTCGATCTCCGAGCGGATCATGGCCAGGTAGGTGTCGGCGTCGAGGTGAAACTGACCGCCCATGACCGGAATCTAACGTCGGGCCGGATCGAGTGAATGGAACAGGTCCGTCGTCGACGTAAGGTTTCGGGCGTGGGCCAGCCTGTCACGCTGCGGTTCTACGCCGAGCTCAACGATCACCTTTCCACCGCCAAGCGAGAGGTGATGGTGTCGGTCGGCGAGCATCAGACCGTCGGCTCGCTCATCGAATCCTGTGGGGTCCCTCTCGAAGCGGTGGAGCTGATCGTGGTCGACGGCCGCTCGGTCGGTCCCGATGCGGTGGTCCGCCCTGGTGACAGGGTCGGTGTTTACCCGGTGTTCGAGGCGTTCGACGTACGGTCAGAGTTGCGGCTTCGGTCGGAACCACTGCGCCGCACGCATTTCCTGATAGATCCTTCGCTTAAGTCTCTCGGCCGGTTACTGATCGAGATCGGCTACGAAGTAGGAGTGTGGGACGGAGAAGAGAACCCGGCCGGAGGAATCGTGCTGACTCCGGAGCCAGGTCTGGTCACTCGTCTCGGTCTCGACCACGCCCTGGTATTGAACGGGAAGGAGCCGGAGGAACAGTTGCGTGAAGTAGCGGCCCGGCTCCATCTGTCCGTAGAGGAGTGCAGGCCGAGTGATGATTGAACCGACCCCGGGCGCGCCGCCGGGGTCGGTAGCATCTTCTCAGCCGCCGAAGGCCTGTTGGAAGGCGGCTTCCAGGTCGGGGGTGGCGGGGCCGCTGTAGCCGCAGCCGTTGACCACTCCGTCGGAAGCGGTGATTAGGTATCGCTGGCCAACTTCGAAGGTGGGAGTGCCGATCAGTGCCTCGAACCCGGGCGTGTATTGGATCTGCACCGTTCCGGCGTCACCGCCCGTGTACCAGTGGTCCACCATCAGGGTGATCGTGGAGTCGGTCATGTCGGACACGGTGCCGGCGAAGGCGGGCGACATGTCGGCCAAGATGGTGGGATCGAAGCGGATGCAAGAGGCCATAGCATTACCTTCGTTGGCGGTGAGGACCATCGGGGGTTGCGACGTTCCCGACCCTGAGTAGACGGCGGCCCCTCCTACCACCACGACCAGGGCGGCCGCCGCTGCCAGGGCGAGTCGAATCCGCCTGGGCTGAGTACGAGGTGTGGTTGCGGTTGACATGATGTCCTCCAGTTGCGCTCGGGCCCGATCAGAGGTGATCGGGTCGACCGGATGGGAAGGAGGAATCGGATTCGCCGCTGCCAGCCGGTTTCTCAGCTCGTCGTCCGTCATCACCGTTCCTCCTTTCTGCTTTCACGGTCTGAGTGTCCGGAAGGCACTTCATTCTTTCGCACCTGTTCGAGATTCTCGGATAGCTTCTTCTTGGCCCGGTGGAGACGGATGGATACGGCGTTGGAGGTGAGCCCGAGCACCGGGGCGATCTCGGAGGGCTCCAGTTGCTCCCATGCCCACAGCCGTAGCAATTCGCGGTCGGCGTCGCCCAGAGCGGCCAGGGCCACATCGAGCTCCGGGTCGAGGGGAGTATCGGCCGTTTGGACCGGGAGCGGCTGAGACTGGGCTCGCTGCACAAGACGGAGATGACGCTGGTTATTGCGACGGAGATTGGAGATGTGGCGGCGGGCCACGCCGTATGCCCAGGGCAAGCCGGCTTGGCTGGGCACGTCTTCCAGGCGACGCCACAGCGTCAGGAGGGTCTCGGAGACAACGTCATCGACGGCGTGGACGTCGACCCGACGTCGGGCGTAGCGATGGATCGGCTCGTAAACCTCCGCCGCCAAGGCCTCGAAGCGTCGGCGGCGGGCAAGAGAACGGTCGTCATCCATGGCGCTTCGACGCCGGTGGAAGAGCTGCGGTTCCCGAAGTCAGCTGCGATTGACCAGCCTGGTTGCCCCTTCGGGGAGAGGCCCGCTCAGGGCCTGTCGCAACGGGCGAGGACGGATGTCGAGCTGGTCCACTGACGACTGAGGGAACCACCGAAACTCGAGGGTGAACTCGTCGGGCGTGCCGGTGAGCTCGGTGCCGGTGAAGGCCTCAGCTTCGGTCAGCTCAGGTGGAAGCTGCATCTCCAGGTAGAGGCCCAGCTCGTGGTGGTCGATGTGCGCGGAATCGGTCGGAGGTTGGTCGAGCGGCGCGAATCGGAAGAAGTTCTCCACCACCCACAGCAGTCGGCCCACTTGTACATCGGAGCCGGTCTCCTCGAGCATCTCCCGGGCCAGGGCATCGGCGGACGTTTCACCCACACCGATCCGACCCCCCGGGATTGCCCAGAAGCGGTCGAACTCGCTCCGATGCAGCAGCACCCGGCCCTGATCTACCGCTATCCCTCCCACCCGATAGAGAAAGAGGGTGCCTTCGTCCCTGAACTGTGCCGCACCCACTGATGCTCCTTGACTCGGGGGGCTGGAATCGAGGGTATCGACCGGTGGTCAGATCCAGCGGTCGTCGCCCCAGCCCTCGAGGTCGTAGTCGGCCAGGCACGACTCGACCAGGCCGTCGAAGTCGTCGGCCAGGCCCCGGATCTGAGAGAACCGAAGCACGTCGAGGCGCATCTGGTCCTGGTTGCCGCTGTAGTTGAACTCGTACCACGCATGGCGAGAGCCAAACTCGCTTCCCACAGCGTCCCAGATCAGCTTGAAGAGCTTGATCCGGTCGTGGGCGTCACCGGTCGAGCCCCGGTAGTAGCGGTCGATGAGGGGACGCAGCTCCTCGGAAAGTAGGTCTTGGTTGGAGGACGGGGTCACCAGGGGAGCGCCTCCCAACAGCTCGGTGAAGATCTCTCGAGCCCGAGGAAAGGCCTGCGTACCGAAGAGCCGAATCAGAGTTGCGTTCTCCAGGGCAGGCACGATGCTGCCCCCCGGCCCCTCCTGAGTGTCGTGGCACAGGCTGGTGGTGATGGCCCAGATCAGGTTGCGCCACCCGATCAGCTCACCCAGCTTGGCCTTCACGCCCCGGAACTCGCTGGTTCCGTTGGCCTCCAGACCCCGGGCCAACAACCCGGCCAGAAACCCGAGCTTGACTGCCAGCCGGGTTCCTGATTGGAGGGTGTAGCGAGGCATGAAACCGGACTGTGCGTAGAAGCCGGTCGCCTTTTCCACATCTCGGTACACCAGCACGTCCTCCCACGGCACGAAGACGCGGTCGAACACGGCCACGGCATCGTTCTCGTCGAAGCGGCTCGAGAGTGGGTAATCCCAAGGTGAGTTGACCGGGGCCTCGTACGAGGCGCGGCTGATCAGCTTCATCCCGGGGGCGTCCATGGGAACGATGAAGGCCAGGGCATAATCCTCGGCCTTGCCCGCCTCGAGGTGGACCGCGCTGTTCTGGGCCACGAACGTGGCGTGGGTGAGGGCGGATCCGGTGGCCAGCATCTTGGCGCCTTCCACCACCATTCCGTCGTCGCGCTCCTCCACCACGTGCACGAACACGTCCTCGACCTCGTGGGCCGCCTTGGCCCGGTCGATGGGCGGGTTGATGAGAACGTGATTGAGGTACAGGGCCTTGGTGGCGTAGCGCCGATACCAATGACGGGCACTGTCGCCGAACGGCGCGTACCAGTCCGGGTCGGCTCCCAGCGTGGCCATGAACGAGGCCTTGTAGTCGGGGGTGCGACCCATGTAGCCGTAGGTGAGACGGGCCCACACCGCCATCGCCTCGCGGGCGGCCAGCAGGGCGGCAGAGTCGTAGGAGGGCATGAAGAAGGGGTGGGTGACGATGCCATGACGGTCCGTGGCCAGCATGACGTCGGACAACTCGGGTTCGTGCAGGGCGTCGTAGAGGGTGGCCATGGAGCGGGCGGCGTTTCGGAAGCCGGGGTGGGCCGTGACATCTTCGACCTGCTCCCCGTCAATCCACACCGAGCGGCCGTCCCTCAGCGACTCGAGGTAGTCGTCGCCGGTCAGCGTCTTGTTGGTGGCGGTCTGAGTCATGGGCGTTCCGAGCATACGTGAGCTCAGCCATCCCGGGGAGCGCGGATTGGGCCGTAGCGAGGTCTATTCGCCCCCGGTGCGCTACTCGCCGGGCCTCGCCGGGGGCTGGTCGATGACGAACTCGTGCCCGTCATCGAGGATCAAATGGCCCGATTCGTCCACCTGGCCTCGGGCCTGCTCGGATCGCTCCTCCTCGTATAGGTGCTCAGAGGCGGGATTCACCATGGAATCGAAGGTCGCCATCGCATTGGACAGGGCGCGGCCGGCCCCGCCTCCGCCGCGGCGGTAGTAGATCCAGCCCCGGTGCTCGGCCCACACGGCTGCCGTGTGAAGGACGAGAAGCCCGGCCAGCACCAGCCCGATCCACAACAGACAGTTGATGACCGATGGGCTGGCCGGCGTAGTGAACGCCGGGCCGGTTGTCGAAGGAGCGGCACTGATCATGAGACTCTCGGTCTCAACGGTAGGCAGACGCCCTTCGCCAGCCGATTCTGGCCGGTTTGAAATCTCCCACTGCGGTGTAGGCGAGGCGGGACATCCACGCAGAGGAGTGCCATGAAGTGCCTCAACTCCACCTGCAGTTGCCACGCCATCAACGGTTATTACTGCGCCGCCACCGCTGTGCAGGGTCCAGTCGAGCCCTGCGTATGCGGGCATGTTGGCTGCACGGCGTCCGCAAAACAGCCCCGGAACGAGTTTCTTTTTGGACGGCGTCGACCGGTATACGGCTCGGATCAGACCCGGGGAGCGGCATGACTTCTCAATTGATATGGGCCCAGGACACGGTCTGGGCCATAGATCTCGGAGCGATCCTCGCAGACGCCCTGCTGGGTCTGGTCATCGGGGCGTTGGCCCGTCTCGTCGTACCCGGACGAGGGAAATGGGAGTCATCGCCACCATCCTCATTGGCATCGCAGGTGCTGTGATTGGAGGGTGGCTGGCGGGCGCCGTCCTTCCCGAGACCGCCGGATCGACTGGATCGCCTCGATAGTGGTGGCGGTCATCCTGGTCTCGATCGTCAGCGGGATAGGTCGGCGTCGGCCGGTCGTCCAGCGGGGAGTGGGGGTCGAGGGCCGTTTCGATGGATCCTCAGGACATGCGCTCTTCGGCCAGATTCCTCAGTCTGCGCTCCAACTCGGGGTAGTCGGCGACCAGACGGCGGAAATCGTTGGCCCGCATCGAGATCATCGACATGACCGAGGTGGCCACGACGTCCGCGTTGCGGTGGATGTTGCCCAGGATGGCCATCTCTCCGAAGACGTCTCCCTTGCCCAGGCTGGCCAGCGTCTTGCCGTCCTGGACCACGTCGGCCGTCCCGGCGAGGATGATGTAGAGCTCGAACCCCACATCGTCGGCGTGAATCACGCGCAGCCCTGGGTGTGCTCCCAAGAAATACAAGCAAGCCTTGACCTTTTCCAGGCCATCGTCGTCCAGCCCTTCGAACAGATCGACCGCGGCCAACTGCTCTTTCGTCACACCGCTGAAGAACGCTGACATCTGAGAAGCCTCCTGGGGTAGACGGTCTCAACGTACACAATCGGTGTCTCTACCGAGGATCAAGCCAAGGTCGGCTCCGAAGGTGGTGAACACCGTTTGGATTGCCTGTGAACAGGTGGGATTCAATCCTCCGAGGCAGTTGCCGACGACGGGATCGAAGAGGTCGTTCCCACCAATGGTGAGGGTGATCAGCTCGATGTCGTTGCCCGGGTCCAAATCTCCGTTTCGCTGGGTGAGCAGCTTCAACGCCTGCGGGAGTTGATCAGCCATCAGGCTGGCAGATGTGGCACCCGGCAACAGACAGGTTGCTCAACTCGAGATGAGGGCATCCTCGGGCTGCTCCGTTCGGCGTTTGACACCGTGCAGCCAGCGATGCAGGACCGCCACATAGCACAGCTGGTCGGGCCGCTGCACGCCGATTCCGTATCCCTGGGTATCACCCAGGGCCAGGTACACGGGACCGGACTGGGCTGCGCTGGCGGGCAAGACCGGGATCAGCAAGGCGATCAAGACGATCACGGCAGTCAGGTTTCGTCGCATTTCTCCTCCTAACTCGGCGGCATGGCCAATGTCGGGGACCTGGCCGGTCCGGGCAATGGGGATTCACCCCCATGAGGACCATGGACGCATCATCTGTGGCGGCTAGCGTCACCAGTGGTGAAACGCGCTCTGGTTCTCGGTGGAGGAGGAGTTACCGGTGTGGGTTGGGAGATCGGCCTTCTGCGAGGCTTACAACACGAAGACGTCGACCTGACCGGGGCCGACCTGCTGGTCGGCACGTCGGCTGGATCGGTCGTTTCGGCCCAGGTTGCCTGTGGTGTGGATCTAGAGGCGATGTTTCAGCGTCAGCTCGAACCATCGTCGGGAGAGATTCCAGCGTCGGCCGGGTTGGTCTTCGGCCTGCGGTTGGTATGGACCATGGTGACCGCCGGCGGCGATGCCCAGCGGTACCGGGCAAAGCTCGGCGGCAAGGCGATGAGGTCGCGCACCGTCCCAGAATCGGAACGTCTGGCTGCGATTTCTCATCGACTGGAGTCCCATGAATGGCCCGATCGCAAGCTGCTGATCACGGCGGTGGACGCATCCGACGGTTCCTTCGTCGTCTTCGATGGAGACTCCGATGCCACTCTGGTCGAGGCAGTCGCAGCCAGTTGCGCCGTACCGATGGTGTGGCCGCCGGTAACGATCGGTGGTCGGCGGTTCATCGATGGCGGAATGCGGTCGGGTGCCAATGCCGATTTAGCTTCGGGATATGACCGGGTGGTGATCGTGGCCCCGATCGACCGCGGGGGACGGATTTCACCCGGTCCGGGCGCCCAGGCCGACGGATTGCGCGGCAGAGGGAGCCCAGGTCGTGGTCGTCACGCCCGACGCCGACGCAAAAGAAGCCATCGGGCGCAATGTCTTGGACCCGGCCCGGCGCGGCCCGGCCTCCCGGGCCGGTCACGATCAGGCCGTCACGATGGCCCAGGGCATCGGCGACATGTGGGGGCGATGGCGCTCGTCTACCGTGACGTCCCGGTCAGCTCCTCTGAGAAGGGTCGCGCACCGAGATCACCCACCGGCGGAATCGCAGGGGCTCGCCCGGTTGGAAATCGGCTGCCGCACTGAGATGTTCGGTGGCCCATTCGTCTAACCAGGCTCGGTCGTCCTCGCTGCCGGCCGCTAGCCACCCCCCGGCCTCCAGAGAATCCCACAGAAGCTCCGTATATGTGTCGGGCGTCATGTCCAGGTCTCGAACCTCGAAGACGGTGGTGGCCCTTCGGCTCACAAGACCGCACATCGCTCGTTCGCATCCGCACGCCGGATCAGCACATATCACGGTTGGGAAGTGGACGAGTTCGCCCGGTACCGTCCATGAGAAGTCACTACCTTCTGAAACCCGTTCTCCGGCCACGAAGACCCTCAATATGAACCTCCTGTGTCTACTCGATCCGAACCTAGGGAGAGGGTGTGACGGGTTTGTGGCGGCCGGTGGGGTCACTTCGAATGAAGTGGGACCTGGGCTCCAGAGGCTTTCGTGAAGGTCGGTATCCAGCTGCCCGAGGTGGAGCGGGTTGTGCGCTGGCCGGAGCTGGAGAACATGGTCCGGATGATCGAGTCGCTCGGGTTCGACTCGATATGGGTGGGCGACCACCTCCTATACGACGAGGACGGTGACCGGCGCGGCCCCTGGGAGGCCTGGACTCAGCTGGCGGCCGTGGCGGCCGTGACCGAGCGGGTCGAGTTGGGTCCTTTGGTGGCCGCCCTGCCGTTCCACAATCCGGCGATCCTGGCCAAGCTCGCCGCCACGGTCGACGAGATCAGCGGTGGACGTCTGATCCTGGGGGTGGGGGCGGGATGGAACGAGACCGAGTTCCGCGCTTACGGGTTGGCCTACGAGAGGCGTGTGGACCGATTCGCCGAGGAGTTCGAGATCCTACGCCGGCTGCTGGCGGGGGAGCGATTCGACTTCGGGGGCGATTTCTACCAGTTGCACGACGCCGAGTTGCTGCCGACCCCCCGCCCCGGAGGCCCGCCGTTGATGATCGGATCCAATGGGCCCCGGATGCTGTCAATCACGCTGCCCCACGTGGCTTTGTGGAATTCTTGGTACCGGGACTTTGGCAACGACCCGGAGAGGCTCGGTGGCTTGCTGGGGCGCATCGACGGCGCCTGCCAAGAGGCGGGCCGGGATCCATCCACCCTGGCGAAGTCGGTGGCGCTGCTGATCAAGTTCGACCAGGACATCCGCCGACGCAGCCCCGACAACCCGATCACCGGCGGCCCCGCCCAGGTGGCAGAAGTGCTGGGGCGAGTGGAGGAGCTGGGTGTTTCGCACGTGCAGTTGGTACTCGACCCGATCACCGCCGGGACGATCGAACGGGCGGCCCAGGTCAAGAGCATCCTGGAGAGATGATCGAGTGGCGTCCACCGTGCTGAGATCACGCACCCGGGAGAAGATCGTGATCAGGTTCTACGGGCGTATGGCCAGTTCGGTCCCGGTCGGTGACGTCCCCGAGGTCCCGGTGGTGGGCGGCCGGGCATCTCTTCGATGCAGGGTCGAGTCGTTGTGCAGTGTCGTGGGGGACCCTCCGGTGAAGTCGTCGTCTCGATAGACCATTGGCCGCTCGCTGCCCCCAGGCCCCAGGACAGGTAGTCGTGTGCCGTCTGGTGGGTTGACTGGCTCAACTGGTGTTCTCCGAAGACAGCCTGGCGGCCGCGATCACTGCCGAGAAGGCGACGAGGACGAACAGGAGGCCAATGGTGAGCAAGCTGATGACACCCAGCAGCCCGTAAAGCACGGCGGCACCCACCAGCAGGTTGCGAGCGAGGCGGCGGTCTGCCAGCTGCACTCCTGCCACGGCCAGAAGTGCGGCTATCAGCATCAACAATGCCCACGGCAGGACATCGAGAAACGTGTTTCCGTCCCCGGTCACGATCAGCGCCACGTACAGGCCGACCATGGTGAATCCACCCAGAGCGGCTATCGTCGCCCAGGGCCTCTCTCGCAACCTCGACGGCTTGTCCACGTGCTCAGATTACGGCGGGACGACAGGTCGGCGGCCGTTTCCATAACATGGCCCGATGCCCGGCTCTTTCCCCACTCCCGACATGGCCCTCACCCAGATCCTGGTGGTGGCCGACACCGCCGAGTCGAGTCGCTGGTATCAGGAGGTTCTCGGGGCCGAGCTCTATCGCCAGTACGGGACGTCGGTGGTTCTCTCCTTCAACGGTGTGTGGTTGCTGCTGGTTGAGGGGGGAGGGCCGACGGCGGACAAACCCGGCGTCACTTTCGCACCCCCCGATCCGGAGCGGGTCAGCCACTCGTTCACCATCCGGGTTCAGGACTGTCAGGCCAGCTACGAGATCTTGCGCGGGCGCGGAGCGGGGTTCCTCACTCCGCCCTACGACTGGAGCGGCGAGATCCGCTGCCTCTTCCCCGACCCGGATGGCCACCTGTGGGAGATCAGCCAGGCTCTCGGCTGACGGCCGGCGAGCGAGCTACCCCAGGACGCTGAAGGAGGAGGCGTCGTTGATCCGGCGGTTGCGGCTGAAGGTTCCCATGTCGAGCTCCAGACCCGTGTAGGGCATCTCTACCTGGACCGGGTCGGAGTCGTGGTCGTGGCCCGCCTCTACGGTCCCAATCAGCTGGGTCATGCAAAAGGAAGCGATGTGGCAGTTCTTGAACTGGTTGCCACTGGTGCCGACGGCGACGTAGAACCCGGGAAGATCGGTCTTGTCGTAGATGGGGATCCAGTCGTCGCTGACGTCGTAGAGATCGACCACGCCTTTCTTCTGGTCGGGAATGCCGAGGCTGGGGAGCCGGCGGGCCATACGCAGAACCTGGGCTCGCCACTGGGGGTCGCTGATGGTTCGGTCGAAGTCGTCGGGATCTGCCACCCACACCTGGGGGTCGCAGTCGGGGTCCTGGCTGCCCACCAGGATGTGGTTGCCCGTCTCGGGCCGGGAGTAGATACCCAGGTCGTCGTCGCCCACCAGGTACCCGTCACGCTCCCAGTCCATGCCGTCGGGGGCGGGTATGTGGTGCACCTCGTGACGCAGCGCCCGGGTCTTGATGTTCATCGTGTCGGCCACACCGGCCATCTGATTGATGACGAAGGAATGGGGCCCGGCCACGTTGACCACTATGGGAGCGTCGATAGACCGGCCGTCGGCCAGGTCGACGCCGGCCACCCGGCCACCCTCTTTGCGGATGGCCGTAACCTCGGCGTTGAACAAGAACTCGCCGCCTTTGATCTCCGCCGCCCGCTGCAGGTTGTGGCTGGCCAACTGGGGATCGGTGACGTATCCGGCGATGGGGGTGTAGACGACGCTGGTGATCTCGGTGTAGGGGTCCTCCCAGAAGGCGTCGTCTTCAGGTCGCTTGGGCGGGGCATAGCTGGATGTGTCGACGCCCGGGATGTGCTCCTGGAGCTGGTCCAGGTCCCAGATCTCATAGTCGATGCCGATCTCGTCGAACAGGGGAAGGACCTTGTCCGTGTACCGCTTGTCGTCGCCCACGAACACGCCGCCACATTGAACGAAGTGGGCCATACCTCGCTCGTCCTCGGTCTGGAGATATCGGGGCCAGTCCTTCCAGTAGTGGAACCCCTCATAGGACATGGCCACCCCGGGCCACGTGGAGTAGTGGCAGCGGATGATGGCGCAGGAGTTGGCGGTGGATCCGTACCCGGCGGCGGGGTTCTTGTCGATGTTCAGCGTTCGGTATCCCGCCTTGGACAGCTCGAAGCCCAGGTTGGAGCCGATGATCCCGGCACCGATGATGATGACGTCGTAGGTCGGTCGGTCGCTCATGGCGGCAAGGGTATCGAATCTGGCCGGCCGGGGAAGTCGGGCGCATCGTCTAGGGTGCCCAGAGCATCGGCGAGGATCACCCCATGGCACGTCCAACCCGCTATTCGGCATGGAGCCTGTTCCGTCGCGGCCTGAGCCGTGATCCTTGGCCCCGGGTGTGGGACCACCACGAACTCGGCTCGTCCTATGACGTGGTCATCGTCGGCGGCGGCGTGCACGGACTCGCCACCGCCTATTACCTGGCCCGCAACCACGGCATCACCAACGTGGCGGTGATCGAGAAGAGCTACATCGGCAGTGGTGGCTCGGGGCGAAACACGGCCATCGTCCGCTCCAACTACCTCACGCCGGAGGGATCGCGCTTCTATCAGCGCTCGGTGGAGCTGTACGAGGGGCTGGCCGCCGACCTCAACTTCAACGTGATGTTCGAACAGCGAGGCCACATGACCCTGGCCCACAACGACTCCTCCTTGCGCACCATGCGGTGGCGGGCCGAGGTCAACAAGCTCCAGGGAATCGACTCCTCGGTGATCGGGCCCGATGAGATCAAAGGGCTGGCCCCGTACCTCGACGTTTCCGATCATCCCCGCTACCCGATACTCGGGGCGCTGTGGCATCCGCCCGGGGGCATCGTCCGTCACGACGCGGTGGTGTGGGGTTATGCCCGGGGTGCGGCGGCCCGGGGCGTCCACATCCACCAGGGCGTCGAGGTGACCGGCATCGGAGTGGAGCAAGGCAGGGTGACGGGTGTCGAGACTACGGCCGGGCAGGTGGCCACGCCCACCGTTATCAACTGCACGGCGGGGTGGGCCTCGCTGGTAGCCGGGATGGCCGGCGTGTTTCTTCCAATCACCACTCGGCCCCTGCAGGCGGCGGTGACCGAACCGGTACGGCCGTTCCTGCATCCGGTGATCGTGTCCGGAAGCCTCCATGTCTACGTCAGTCAGACGGTCCGGGGCGAGCTGGTGTTCGGGGCCAGCGTCGATCCCTTCGCCTCCTACTCCACCCGGGGCTCGCTCGAGTTCACGGTGGGCCTGGCCCGCCACGTCCTGGAGCTGATGCCCGCTCTGCACAGGATGCGCCTCCTTCGTCAGTGGGCAGGCCTGTGCGACATGACCCCCGACTTCGGGCCCATCATCGGCCCTACCGAGGTGGACGGCTTCTACGTCGACGTGGGGTGGGGGACCTACGGGTTCAAGGCAGGGCCGGTGGCCGGCGAGCAGGTGGCGGCCATGGTTGCCCAGGGCCGGCCCACCGACCTGATCGCCCCGTTCGGGCTCGACCGTTTCGACACCGGCAACCTCACGGCGGAGAAGGGCGCCGCCGCGGTGGGGCACTGACATGCTGGTGATCGTCTGCCCCCACTGCGGTCCTCGCAACAGTGACGAGTTCACCTACCAGGGCGAGCTGGTGAGAAGACCGCCGGTCGAGACCGATCCCGGCACCTGGCGGCGCTATCTCTACATGAAGCGCAACGAAGCTGGTTGGCAGGTCGAGCGCTGGTTCCACGTGTCTGGGTGCCGCAGATTCCTCGAGTTGGAACGCAACACCATCACCAACCAGATACGCCGGGTGAGCGAGGTGGGGGCCAGATGAGCCGGCAACGTCTCGGCGTTCAACCCGGAGAGGTGATCGACCGGTCCCGGCCGCTGGGATTCACCTGGAACGGGACTGGATACGAGGGACTGGGCGGGGACACCATCGCTTCGGCCCTGGCCGCCAACGGGGTGCGGGTGCTGGGCCGGAGCTTCAAGTACCATCGACGGCGGGGAATCCTCACTGCCTCTTATCACGATCCGAACACCAACGTGCAGGTGGGAGAAGACCCCAATGTCCGGGCTGGGCACCGACTCCTTTCCGCCGGCATGGAGATCTATTCCGAGAATGCCTGGCCCTCGCTCTCCTTCGACGTCAAGGCCGTCAATCAGTTGATCGGTCGCTTCCTCCCCTCCGGTTTCTACTACAAGACCTTCATGGCCCCTCGCCCACTGTGGCCCGCCTACCAGCGGGTGCTGCGGCGTTTCGCCGCCGGTGGCAGTGTGGGGGCCGACACCGGCGCCGGCCGCTACGACCACCGCTTCGCCCATCCCGACGTGCTGGTTGCGGGAGCCGGTCCGGCAGGCATGTCGGCGGCGGTGGCGGCTGCCGATGCCGGTGCGTCGGTGTTGCTGGTCGAAGAAGAGCACGATCTGGGTGGGCACCTGCGTTTCGGGTCCGACGAGCAGCTGTCGGCGTTGGCCGAACTGAGCGAGGCGGTCGAGGCGAGGCCGTCCATCGAGGTTCTGACCGACTCGGTGGTGGCGGGTCGCTACGACCACAACTGGGTATCAGTGGCACAGCGTCACCCGGACGGCGTCGACGAGAGGCTGATCCTGGCCCGGGCCAAGACGCTCGTCGTGGCGGCCGGCACCATCGAGCGACCCTACGTGTTCGAAGGTAACGACCTGCCGGGCGTGATGCTGTCCGCCGCCGTTCGTCGGCTCATCAACCTGTACGCGGTCAAGCCTGGGGAGAGGGCGGTGGTGTTCACCGCCAACGCTTCCGGCGACCGCGCAGTGGAGGATCTGGAGCGCGCCGGGGTGGAGATCGCGGCGGTTCTCGACGCTCGCCGCGGTGACAATGTCGTGTCGGCCTCCGGTCGTAGGCAGGTCGAGCAGGTGACCGATGGCCGGGGCGGGGAGCATTCGGCAGACCTGCTGGTCACGGCCACCGGATGGACCACTCCCACCTCGCTACTCAACATGGCCGGCGATCGGCCTCGCTACGACCCATCGGCTGCACGCTTCCTCCCCGGGTCCCTTCCCGAGGACGTCATGGCGACCGGAGGGATGGTGGGAGACGGATCCACCGAGGAGCTGGCCGTCCACGGCGCGAGGGTGGGTGCCGAGGCGGCCCGGCGGGCGTTGGTGTTGAAGGGCCGCTGGGCGGCGGCCGCCCCCGCCGGGGCGACTCTGGCCCGGCTGAGCGAGGAGCCGGTGGAGATACCGGAGCTGAGAGTGGGAACGGATCCCCAGCTGTTTCGATCCAGCACCCACGGATTCGTGGATTTCTCTGAAGACGTCACCTCCCGGGACCTCTTCGCCGCCGTCGCCGAGGGATACGATTCCATGGAGCTGGCCAAGCGCTACACCACCGTCAACATGGGGCCGGTGCAGGGCAAGCTGGAGGCGGTCAACGCCCTGGCGGTGCTCAGCGAAGCCACCGGGGCCAGCTTGAGCGGCGGAGCCACAACCACCTGGCGCCCTCCCTATACCCCGATTCGGCTGGGCACTCTGGCTGGAGCGCACGAGGAGCCGGTTCGCTACTCGGCCATGCAACCATGGCACGAGTCCCACGGAGCCCGACCCCTTGTCGCCGGCCAGTGGATCCGCCCCGACTATTACGGCGACCCCGAAGCAGAGGTCCGGGCGGTGCGGGAACGGGTCGGGATCATCGACGTCAGCCCCCTGGGGAAGATCGACCTTCGCGGCGCCGACGTGTCCCGGCTGCTGGAGCTGGTGTACGTAAACAAGTGGTCCAAGCTGGGAGTCGGCAAGGTCCGCTACGGGGTCATGTGTGCCGAGGACGGGGTGATCCTCGACGACGGAGTCACCGGACGGCTCGGCCCCGACCATTACATGATGACCACCACCTCGGGCGGGGCGGGCCGGGTTTGGAACTGGCTCGAGGAGTGGCTCCAGACCGGCCACCCCGACTGGGACGTGAAGATGACCGCAGTGACCGATGGCTATGCCTCGATGAACGTGGCCGGGCCTCGGTCCCGGGAGCTGGTGGGGAGATTGACCGAGATCGACCTCGATTCCGATGGGTTCGGGTACATGGAGGTGCGGACGGGGGCCGTGGCGGGGGTGGACGAGTGCTTCGTGTGGCGGATCGGGTTCACCGGCGAGCTGTCCTATGAGATCCACGTCCCGGCCAACTACGGGCTCTGGGTGTGGGAGCAGCTGATGGAAAAGGGCGCAGACCTGGGGGTGGCACCATTCGGGGTGGAGGCGCAGCGGATCATGCGGCTCGAGAAGGGACATTTCATCGTCGGTCAGGACACCGACGGTCTCACCCAGGGCTTCGGGGTGGGCATCGACCGGATGATCGCCCTCGACAAGGCCGACTTCGCGGGAAAGCCCGAGCTGGCCTGGCAGGCGGAGCGAGACGACTACCGACGCTTGGTGGCCATCCAGCCCGATGACCCCGCTTTGGTGCCGCCTGAGGCGAGCCAGATCATCGAGGCCTCGGGAAGGATCCGGGGGCGGGTCACCTCCAGTCGCCACTCGCCCACCCTGGAGCGGTCGATCTGCCTGGGCCAGGTGGACCAGCAACTGGCCGAGCCGGGAAGCCATCTGGTCATCCGTCTCCCCGACGGGCGGGACGCCGGGGCCCGGGTGCTGGCCGAGAACGCCCACTACGACCCGGAAGGGAGCCGGCTCCGTGCCTGATTGGTCTCCGGTCGCCCGCCCGGTCGTCGGCGAAGAGGTCCGCCTGGCTGAGTTGACCGTGTCTGACCTGAGCCTGGAGCCAAAGTGGCGAGTGTTTGGTGGATACGAGGACGTGAAGCCGGGGACGGCGCACGGCGACGGCGAGACTCTCGTTTGGTCGGTGAGCCCGGGGGAGTGGACGGTTGTCGGTCCCCGTCCCGACCAGGACCCTGTGGTGGACCTGACCCACGTGCGGGCCATGTTCCGGCTCACCGGAGCGGAAGCAGCAGCGGCGGCCCTGTCCCACATCTGCGCCCTCGACCTTGGGGACCACATGTTCCCCAACCACGCCGCCGCCCGAACCCTGGTAGCCGACATCGCCACCGAACTCATCCGCGACGACCTGGGAGGCACGCCCTCGTATCTGATCCTCCCGTCACGCTCGTTCGGCCAATTCGCGTTTTTATCAGTCAAACGGGCCGCGGAGGGGCCCGTTTCGTAGGGGAGAACGCGGCGCCCGGAACCCCCAAATGCCCTCCTTCCGGCCGAAAGCGTTGATTTTCGCGTCTCGAGCCTGATCTTCTCCCCATCAGATCGGCCCCCTGGGGGGCGCGATCTGCTGATAAAAACGCGAATCAGACCCGCATTTTCTCCCCGGTGGGGTCGTAGGGGGAGGGGGGGATGACGCGGGCGGGGCGTTCGATGCCGACCACGTGGGTGGTGAGCTCGGTGCCTTCGGTGGAGTGGTCGCGGGCGATCATGGCCATGGCCAGGCTCCTTCCAACCACGTGCCCGTACTCGCCGGAAGTCACGTAGCCAACCCGGCGTCCCTCGTGCCACACCGGCTCGAACTCGGAGGCGTCGGCATCTGCGGCGTCGATCTCCAGAGTGACGAGGTGCATCGGCACCGAATCCTCCTCTTGTTCCTTGCGGGCTGCCTCCGCGCCAACGAAGTCCTTCGACCAGTCGATCCAGCGGTCCATCCCGGTCATGGCCGGTGTGAACTCCTGACGGAACTCTTTCGACCAGATCCCGAAGCTCTTCTCCATCCGCAGCGAGCCCATGGCATTGAAGCCGTACTCGACGCCGCCAAGTTCCCGGGCCGCCGCGACGAGGGCCTGGCGCAGGGCGATGTGCTCGGCGGCGGAGCAGTGGATCTCATAGCCGAGCTCACCGGTCACGGAGATCCGCCCCACCTTCGCCCTGATGAGGCCCACGTCCATGGTGCGACAGGTCATGAAGCGCATGCCCTCGTTGGAGACATCGTCGTGGACCACCATCTCCATCAGCTCTCGCGACCGGGGCCCCGACAGGCCGAACCCGACCACCCCGTCGGAGATATCCCGCACTTCCACGCCGTCGGTGAGGTGATCCATGAACCAGCGCATGTGCCAGGCACGCAGGTAGTAGGAGCCCATGATCCACCAGGCCCCATCTCCCCAGTCGAGGAGGGTCAGGTCGCCCTTCAGCCGCCCATCGTGACCCAGCGTCGGGGCGAGGCGGATTCGGCCGGGCCCTGGCAGCTTGGAGGCGACCATGTGGTCCAGCCACTCCTCCGCCTTGGCCCCAGTCACCTCGTAGCGGGCATAGCCGGAGATGTCGATGATTCCCACCGCATCCCGCACCGCCCGACACTCGGTGCCGACGATGTCGAAGGCGTTGGACCGCTTCAGGGTGGGGGTCTCCTCGAAGCCGGCCTCGGCGAAATAGAGCGGGATCTCCAGCCCGTACAGAACGCCCCAGTGGGCACCCTCCGACGACATGACGTCGTAGGAGGGTGAGGTCCGCAGCGGCCGGCCCGCCCAGAGCTGCTCATTGGGGTAGGTCATGACGAAGCGACGGGAGTAGAACTGGCCCGTCGTCTCCTTGATGTACCGGAGGTTCTCGGCGTAGGAGCCGAACCGGGCCACGTCCATCCCGAAGATGTCCTCCTGGGGCTCGCCCTGGATCATCCACTCCGCCAGCGCCTTGCCCACACCGCCGCCCTGGAGGAACCCGGCCATGACCGCGCACGCCGACCAGTAGTTGGGGACCCCGGGCACCGGGCCCACCAACGGGTTGCCGTCGGGGGAGAAGGTGAAGGCGCCGTTGACCCAGCGGGCAATGCCGGTTCGCTCCAGAACCGGGTAGCGGGTCATGGCCATGCCGAGCTCGTCGGAGATTCGGTCGATGTCGGGCTGCAACAGCTCGATGCCGTAATCCCAGGGCGCACCCTCCATGTGCCAATGCCGATGGTCGATCTCATAGATGCCCACCAGGACGCCGCCCAGCTCCTGGCGCATGTAGGTGAAGCCCTCCAGGTCCATCACCATGGGCATTTCGTGGTCCATGGCCTCGATCTCGGGTATGGCCTCTGTGATCAGATAGTGGTGGGCGAGAGGCGAAACCGCCAGCTCCACGCCCACCATACGCCCCACCTGCTTCGCCCACAGCCCGGCGGCGTTTATGACATGCTCGGCCACGATCGTGCCCTTCTCCGTGACCACGTCCCAGTAACCGTCGGGGCGGCGGTTCAACTCGAGAACCCGGTTGTGCTCGATCACGTCGGCGCCCCGTTGCCGGGCCGACTTGGCGTAGGCGTGGACCACGGCCGATGGGTCGATGTAGCCCTCCCGATCGGCCCACAGACCACCCAGGACGCCGTCGATGTTGATGATCGGGACACAGCGCGGCGATCTCCTCGGGGGTCATCAGGCGACAGTCCTCGATGCCCATGGTCTGGTAGATGCGGTAGGTGGCCTGGAGCCACTCCCAGCGCTCGGGAGCGGAGGCGACCGAGATGCCACCCGTCATGTGGAGGCCGATGTCGAGGCCGGACTCCTCGGAGATCTCCGACAGCAGGTCGATCGTATACGCCTGTAGAGCGGAGATGTTGGGGTCGGCATTGAGAGCGTGAACACCTCCCGCCGCGTGCCAGCTCGACCCGGCTGTCAGGACGCTGCGCTCAATGATGGCCACGTCGGGCCAGCCCAGCTTGGTGAGGTGATAGGCGACGCTGGCCCCGACGACTCCGCCCCCGATCACGACCACCCGGTACTGCGCCTTCACCCTCGTCTCCTCACTTCTGCGGCCCCCGAACCTAGTGGTTGGGTGCGGGTCGGGTCGAGCCCGGAAACGCCCTGCGATCCCACCTTGCTCGCCGATCAGCCCTATATTGCGGCGATGCTTGCCTTCCTGTTCACGGATCTGGAGGGAAGCACGCGCCTTTGGGAAGAGCAACCGACGGAGATGGCTCCGGCACTGGCTCTCCACGACGACATCATCAGGAAGTCGGTCGTCGACCATGGTGGCGAGGTGGTCAAGACCACCGGTGACGGGTGGATGGCCGCCTTCGGCGATGTGAGCGATTGCGTCGGTGCTTGTGTAGACGCCCAGTTGGTCCTGGTACACACCGCTTGGCAGACTCCCCGGCCTCTGAAGGTGCGAATGGGAGTCAATGTGGGGGAGGCGGAGTCTCGCGAAGGCGACTACTACGGGCCTGCGGTCAACCGGGCCGCCCGGATCATGGCGGCAGGCCACGGGAGCCAGGTGCTTCTGTCGGAGGTGGCCGCCCAGCTCATCTCGACCGGGCTCGGATCCGAGCTGGAGCTGCGCGACCTGGGCCCGCACCGGCTCAAGGATCTCAGGGAACCGGAGCATCTGTTCCAACTCGTTCACGCCGAGTTGCCGACCGACTTCCCGCCCCTCTCAACGCTCGAGACCCGCCCCAACAACCTGCCCGTGCAGATCTCCGAGTTCCTGGGACGAGACACCGAGTTAGCCCAGATCTCATCGATGCTCGCCGCCGCGGATGTGAGGCTCGTCACTCTGACCGGTCCGGGCGGAACCGGCAAGACCCGTCTCGCCCTGCAGGCGGCGGCCGAAGTTGCCGACGGATATGAGGACGGGGTGTTCTTCGTCGACCTGTCGGCCGAGCGAGACCCGGAGCCTGCCTTTGAAGCGATCCTGCGCGACATGGGGCTGAGCGGCGCCAGGGAGGGAACCCCACTCCAGGTCCTGAAGAACAAGCTGCGCGATAGCCGCTTGCTCCTGGTGTTGGACAACCTCGAGCAAGTGATGGACGTCGGGGTCGGCATCGTCGATCTGCTGCGCAGCTGTCCCCACCTGGAGGTGATCGTCACCAGCCGTGAGATGCTCCAGGTACGCGGCGAGCACATCTTCCCCGTCCCCACTCTGGGCCTCCCGGATCCGCTCAGCCCGCCCGACGCCGTCGCCGAGTCCGAAGCGGTGAGGTTGTTCGTCGAACGGGCCCAGGAGGCCAACTCGGGGTTCGCCCTCAGCGATGAGAACGCTGCGGCTGTGGCCGAGATCACCGTCCGTCTCGACGGGCTCCCGCTGGCGATCGAACTTGCGGCGGCCCGGCTGGGAGTGTTCGCTCCCAAAGAGCTGCGGGATCGACTCCGCAGTCGTATCGACGTATTGGGCAAGGGAGCCCGGGATTTGCCCGATCGCCAACGCACCTTGCACAGCACCATCGAGTGGAGCTACGAGCTCCTCGATCAGGACGAATGCCGGGTCTTCGAGCTGATGTCGGTATTCACCATTGCGCGCCTGGGCGATGTCGAGGGGGCGGCGACGGCGGTGTACGGGGACCTGGACGTGGTCGACGTAGTCGCCTCTCTGGTGTCGAAGAGCCTGGTCCGGCCGGTGGAATCGGGTGACGGCCGGCGGTTCACCATGTTGCAAACCATTCACGACTTCGCCGCCGCGCGACTGGCCAAGGCACCTGAAGTGGAAGCTGCTGTCCGGCACGCCCACGCCGCCCGGTACACGGACCTGGCGGCGACCCTCCGTTCCGGGCTCGAAGGGGACGACCGTGATTCGTCCCTGGACAGGTTGCTGGCCGAGATCGGCAACCTTCGCACCGCCTGGCGCTATTGGGTGGAAGCGGCCGACCTGGACCAGCTCTATGTCCTGCTGGACGGGCTGTGGGCTCTACACGAGTCCCGGGGTTGGTATCACGCTGCCGTTGGGATGACCACCGACCTGTTGGCAGTGCTGGCCGAGTCGGAGCCGGCACCGGAGAGAGACGCCGAGGAGATGGTGCTTCGTACCAGCCGTGCCAGGGCGCTGATGGTGGTACGCGGGTTCGGGCCTGAGGTCGAAGAGGAGTTCCGCCGGGCCTTGGATCTGGCTTCCCCCGAAGAGACGTCCGCTCGGGTCTTTCCGGTGCTCCGCTCTCTAGCCACCTACTACATGAACATGGCGGCGATGGAAAAGTCTGCGGAGATGGGGCAGCGCCTGCTGGAGTTGGGCCGTGAGGAGGGAGACAGCGCCATTGAGGTCGAGGGTCACGTCGTGGCCGGAGCCACCCGGCCCTATATGGGCGAACTCGAAGTGGGTCTCGAGCATCTCGATCGGGCCATCGAGCTATTCGACCCCACTTTTCGACCGGCCCGGTTCCGGCTCGGATCCAGCCCGGGAGTGGTGGCTCGAATCGCCTCGGCCATCTTCCTACGGTGGGGTGGATGGCCGGATCGATCGGCGGCCCGGGCAGAAGAGGCGCTGGCACTCGCCCGGACGCTCGACCATCCGTTCACCCTGGCCTATGCGCTCTGGCACGTGGGATATCTGGCGCTCCATCGGGCAAGGTTCCGGGAGGCGATTCCGGTGGCCCAGGAGCTGGAGCAGGTTGCCATCGGCAACGACTATCCGGTCTGGCGCGCCCTGGCCTCGGTCCTCCATGGCGTGGCCGAGTGTGGGGAAGGTAACGCCGAGGAGGGAGTCGGTCTGACCGAAACGGGCCACGCCTTTTACACGGGTCTGACTACGCCACCTGTGTTCTGGGCGCCTCTGCTGGGGCTACGGGCCTACGCCTTCTCTCTGGCCGACCATCCTGACCGGGCTCTGAGCCTGATAGACGAGGCGATAGCTGCCACGGGCGATGAGGAGGCCGCCTACCCCGAGTTTCGTGTGTTGCGGGGCAACATTCTCGCTCGGTCTCCCCACCTAGACCCCGATGCAGCCGCCGAGTCATATCGGGCCGCCATCCGCGGGTCCCGGGCGACGCGATTCCGTCTGATCGAGCTAGACGCCACCACCCAACTGGTGGGGTTGCTGGACTCCGTGGACCGGCTGGCGGCGGAGAGGGAAGACCTGGCGAGCCTGTACGACACCTTCACCGAGGGCTTCGCCGAACCCGAACTGATGGCGGCCCGGGCGGTGCTCGGGTTGGACGAATCGGGTTGAACAGGAGATCGTCTGCTGAACGTTTTCGGGGCGTCCGCCGCCGAAAACGTTCACAAAGTTGCCCCGCAGGCGTCGAGCAGTCGACACTGACGACGTGCGCAACGGCGTCCAGCTCATTGCCTATGTCGATCGGTTCGGGGGTGGTGACCTCCGGTCCCTACGCGATTTGCTGACCGGGCCCCTCGACGGTGTGTTCACCGGAGTCCACGTCTTGCCCTTCTATCAGCCCTACGACGGGGTGGACGCCGGATTCGACCCGACCGATCACACCACCGTAGACCCCCGCCTAGGCGACTGGTCCGACCTGTCCGCCCTGGCCCGGACCCACGACGTGACCGCCGACTTGATCGTCAATCACATCTCGACCGAGTCTCCCCAGTTCCGTGATTTCCTCGCTCACGGCGATGAGTCGCCCCACGCCGGGATGTTTCTCACCTTCGGGACCGTCTTCCCCGATGGGGCGAGCGAAGACGATCTGGTCCGCATCTACCGGCCGCGACCCGGTCTGCCGTTCACGGCCATGACTCTTGCCGACGGTTCGCGCCGACTGATGTGGACCACCTTTACGCCGCACCAGGTCGACATCGACGTCTTCGATCCCGACGCCCGTGGCTATCTGTTGCGTGTCCTCGATCTACAGGCACGGGCCGGAGTGCGTCAGGTGCGACTGGATGCGGTCGGTTATGCGGTCAAGACGCCGGGCACATCCTGCTTCATGACCGAGGACACGCGCCGATTCCTCGCGGAGTTGGGGGAGGGCATCACGGCCCGGGGAATGGAGTCGCTGCTCGAGATTCACTCCCACTACTCGGACCAGATCCTGATTGCCGGTCTGATGGATCGGGTGTATGACTTTGCCCTTGCTCCGTTGGTATTGCACGGGCTGTACTCGGGCTCGGCGCAGGTGCTGCGACGTTGGCTCGAAATCAGTCCTCGCAACGTCATGACCGTGCTGGATACCCACGATGGGATCGGGGTGATAGACGTCGGTCCGGCCGGGTCACGCCCCGGCCTTCTCTCGGCCCCCCAGATCGACGAGCTCGTGGAGGGGATCCACGCGGCGACGGGCGGTGAGAGCCGTCTCGCCACGGGAGCGTCGGCGTCAAACCTGGATCTGTATCAGGTGAACGCGACGTACTTCTCGGCCCTGGGATGCGACGAGAACCGCTATCTACTGGCCCGACTGATCCAGTTTCTGTGCCCGGGGATCCCCCAGGTGTACTACGCCGGACTCCTCGCTCTGCCCAACGACATGGAGATGCTGGCGAGGACCGGCGTGGGGCGTAACATCAATCGTCCCTACCTGGACCGGGCGAAGGTCGAAATGGCCCTGAGCAAGCCCGTGGTGCGGCGACTGCTGGACCTGATCCATTTCCGCAACCACAACCCTGCCTTCGCCGGGGAGTTTCGCCTCGGCGACGGTCCCGACAACGAGGTGAGGATGGGTTGGGACGCTGAGCGTGGTTCGATCGAGGCGCGGATCGATCTCGTCTCCTCCACGTTCGAGCTGAGGACTACGGCCGTCGAGTCCGAGCAGATCATCTCGGATTGGGAGGGTTTTCGCCTCTGAAACGACCTATGGGCCATTCCCGTCACTACGCGGCAGCGATTCGTTCCGCTCCAGCAGCAGTCACACGCCGGCACCGCCCACGATGGCCCAGAAGAACGGCCCGAAACCACCGACGCATACGTCGGAGAGGGCGATGACGAATGCGAACGATGGCCCCCAGCGCAGCGGTCCTGCGGTCGCCCGGTGCAGAGCGGGCTTGTTCGAGCGACCCTACCTGTCCCGTTTCGAGCTCATCGGTGCCGTCAGCGTTGGCGTTTGGGCAGGCGTCTCCGGATGCGCCGCAGCAACAATGTGGAATCGTCCGAGCCGGCGTCGTCCGTTACCCGGATTCGCTTGGTGCGGACCAGCCGGTCCAGGTCGTCGGGACCGAAGCCCCGCTCCACCGAGCTGAAGTCGCTCACATAGAAGTCGAGCTCGGCCAGTTGGGCCCGGAACCTCTTCTGACGGCTGGCCGACGCTCCCTGCTTCTCCCGGACCAGGTCTTGGATCTCCTCGAATTCTGCCCGACTGAACTCGTGACGGCCTTTCATCCCTCCATTCTCCCAGAGTCGGCCCCGCCTGGTGGCCTAGGGTGTCGGGAGCGGGTCTGGGAGGACTCATCAAGGGAACAAGACTCGTGTCCATGGTCGCACTTGCGGTCCTGGTGGCCTGTGGGGGCAATGAAGCAGCCGACACCGACGCCAGCCGAGCGGGGTCGTCCAGCACCCAAGCGCCGGTTTCGACTCTTGCCATGATTACCGCCTCGCCCGCCACGACCACGACGACTGCTGGCGATTCAGAGGGTGGGCCGGGTCAGAGCCGCGAGCTGTGCCAGGCGTTGTCGACAGACACGGAGGATTCCCAGGACGTAGACGTGTTCGACCCCGCCGCCCTCGAGGAGGCCACCCGAAACAGTCTGGCCGCTCTCGAGCAGCTGGCAGGCAAGGTGCCCGCCCAGGTTCGAGACGACTTTGCCGTACTCCTGGAGGCCAACCAGGAATATGTCGCCCTGCTGGAGGAGAACAAGTGGGATCTCCTCGCCATACCCGAAGACGATCCTCGGGTGCTGGGGATGAGCTCCGAGGAGGTCATTGCGGCCAGCGAGGCGATAGCCGATTTCCGTGGGATGAATCTCGGAGACTCCGGTTCTCCCGACACCACGGTGAGCAGAAGCGCAGGAGATCTCATGCCTCCCCAGGCCGGAGAGGTGCTGGCCACCGATCCCATCATCATGGTCGAGTCCGCCGCCCCCTACCAGGATCTGGTCGACCACTACACCAGCCTGCTTGGTCGAGCTCCAGTCGACGAGAGAGAGGAAGGCGGCTTGCGCGCCGCCACCTTCATCGCCCAGTACGAGGGACAACAAGGTGCCCTCTGGGTGCAGGAGACGGCCGAAGGAATCATCGTCGAGATCTCCCGCAACTGACCTGACCGGTGGCGGTACGGGCACGGGCGGAGCCCCCAGCGCACGTCCTCTCCGACCCGAACCCGCTTCGCTACCGGGGTGCGATTTGGTTCACCCTGTGGTCGAGCATCGTCCACGGAGAGCATCATGGCAATCCAGACGATCGTCGACGACTCCGAGCACATGAACTTCGTGGGCGACATCCCTGCCTTGTTCATCATCGCCGCGGTGCTGGGGTACTGATACCCAAGGCGAGGAAGCTGTCGCGGCCATGGCCTGAGAGTTCCATCGGAGGGGGAATGGGGGTCGCTCCCTCCTACACTCCGGCCCACCCCATGATCGGTCTGATCATCAACCCGGTCTCCTCCAAAGACATCCGCCGCCTGGTAGCCCTGGGCAGGGTGGTCCCTGTGGAGGAGAAGGCCAACCTCGTGGCTCGTTTCCTGGCCGGGGTGGCCGGAGGACCTCCAACCGAGGTGGTGGCTCTGGACGACTCGGCTGGGGTGGCCCGCCGAGCCCTGCGCATGGCTGGGCGCCACGCCCCCACGATGTCCTTCCTCGACGTGGAGGCGCAAGGCAACGAGAACGACACCATCAATGCCGCTTCCACCCTACGAGACCTGGGTGCCGACCTGGTGGCGGTGGTGGGCGGCGACGGCACGTTGCGGGCTACGGTCGAGGGCTGGCCGGAGGTCCCCCTCCTTCTCCTGCCCGCGGGCACCAACAACGCCTTCGCCTCGCCCGTCGAACCCACCGTGGCCGGCCTGGCCGCGGCGCACGTGTCCGAGCCCGAGGTAAGGGCGGCGGCCCTCGAGCGACGCAACCGGCTCGACGTCGACGCCGCAGATGGTTCGACGACGGCGGTGGTCGACGTGGTGGGAGTCAGCGAGCGGTGGCTGGGTTCGGGGGCCATCTGGCGACCGGCTGAACTGGTCGAGGCAGTGGTCAGCCACGCCGACCCGTCCAGTATCGGAATGGCGGCGGTGGCGGCCGTTTTCGGGCCCCTGGGGCGGAGAGCCGTTCGCTACATGGGCTTCGGTGAGGGCGAGCGCGTGAAGGCTGCTTTCGGTCCCGGCCTGATCGTCGAGGTGTCGGTCGCGGCGGTTCGGGATGTCGGGATCGGCGAGGAGGTCCGCCTCGATTCTCGGACCGGAGTCGTGGCGCTGGATGGGGAGCGCCGGGTGCTGGGCGGGGCGGCCGCCCGGGTGGTGGCCCGGCCGGGCCCGGCCGCGTTCGATCCCGGTGCCGCCCTGCTCGAGACGTTCGGCTCGGTGCATCGCTCCACATAGGGACCAACTGCCCTACATAGCGAGGCGAGCTTGCGTATGGTCGGAAAACGCGGCAGCCGGTCGGTTGCCGATCGGATCAGGAGGTGCGTATGGCCATTCCCAAGGAGCACCTCGTCGACATGTACTCGACGATGGTGAAGATCCGCAAGTTCGAGGAGCGGATTCGGGAGATCTATTTCGAGGGAAAACAGCCCGTGTTCGACATCGCCGCCGGGACGGTCCCCGGCGAGATGCACCTGGCGGCTGGACAGGAGCCTGTCGCGGCCGGCGTCAGACCCCACCTCAAGGCGGGAGACGCCATCGTCGGCACTCATCGTCCCCATCACTTCGCCATCGCTCAGGGCGTGGACCTCAAGAAGCTGGCGGCTGAGATCTTTGGGAAGGAGACCGGCCTGGGCAAGGGCAAGGGCGGTCACATGCATCTGTTCTCCACCGACCCCAACTTCGGGTGCTCGGGGATAATCGCCGAAGGCATCCCCGTGGCGGTTGGAGCCGCCTTCACCTTCAAACGGGCCGGTACGGACAATGTCGCAGTCTCGTTCTTTGGCGAGGGTGCGGCCAACCAGGGTGGGTTCCACGAAGCATTGAACCTGGCCGCCACATGGCATGTGCCGGCGGTGTTCATTTGTGAGGACAACGCATACGCCATATCGGTCCCGAAGGAGAAGGCCACGGCCGTGGCGGACAATTCCGATAGGGCCGCGGCATACGGCATCCCGGGGGTCCTGGTAGAGCACAACGACCCGGTCGCCATGTATGAGGTGGCGGGTGAGGCCATCTCCCGGGCCCGGGCCGGTCAGGGCCCCAGCCTGATCGAGGTCAAGACGGACCGGCTGTGGGGTCATTTCGAAGGCGATGCCGACGCCTACCGCAGCGACGACTTCAAGGAGGCCATGAACGAGCGTGACGCCATCGCCGTCTTCGGCAAGCACCTCCTCGATCAGGGAGTGCTGGGCGAACCCGAGATGGAGAAGCTCCGCCAGGGCATGTTTGCCGAGGTGGAAGAAGCCCTCGAGTTTGCCCGTTCCAGCCCTTATCCGGAGCCGCGCGAGGCCCTGGAAGACGTGTTCGCCTGAGAGGAGACGAGATGACGACCGATGTCATGACCGAGAGAAAGCTGACCACCCAAAAGGCCATCGCCGAAGCGATCGGCCAGGAGATGGAAAGCGACGATCGGGTCCTCGTCATGGGCGAGGACGTGGGAGTTTACGGTGGGATCTTCGGAGCCACCGAAGGCCTGCTGGGCAAATACGGCGCCGATCGGGTGATAGACACCCCCATCTCCGAGACCGGCTTCATCGGAGCCGCGGTGGGGATGGCGATCAACGGGCTGCGTCCCATCGCCGAGTTGATGTTCGTGGACTTCTACGGCGTATGCATGGACCAGATCTACAACAACATGGCCAAGATTCACTACTTCAGTGGTGGCCATGTCAAGGTGCCGATGGTCCTCACCACGGCCGTGGGCGGCGGCTACTCCGACGCCGGCCAACACTCCCAGACGCTGTGGGGCACGTTCGCCCACCTGCCGGGGATGAAGGTGGTGATTCCGTCCAATCCCTACGACGCCAAAGGGCTGATGATCTCGGCCATCCGGGATGACAACCCGGTGGTGTTCATGTTCCACAAGGGAGTGCTGGGTCTGGGCTGGATGACTCACAACCCGCGGGCCACCGCTCCGGTGCCGGAGGAGTCCTACGAGGTCCCGATCGGCAAAGCCCGTGTGGCTCGTGAGGGGAGCGACGTGACCGTGGTGGCGGTATCTCTCGATGTGCACAAGGCCCTGAACGCAGCCGAGACTCTGGAAGGGACTGGGATCTCGGCCGAGGTGCTGGACCTGCGCTCGCTGGTGCCCCTGGACCGGGACGCCATCAACGAGTCCGTGGCCAAGACCCACCGGCTGGTGGTGGTCGACGAGGACTACCACAGCTTTGGGATGTCGGGGGAGGTGATCACCTCTGTCATCGAAGGGGCGTTCGATTATCTCGATGCCCCGCCGGTGCGGGTGACCACGCCCGACATCGTCATCCCCTACAGCCGTCCGCTGGAACAGTTCGCCCTGCCCTCGGCGGACAAGATCGTCTCCGCCGTCGAGCAGTTGGTCCGGTGAGGGGATGGCGATAGACATCCTGATGCCTGTCATCGGCGCCGAAGGCGACGAGGCAGTGGTGACGGCCTGGATGGTCGACGAGGGGACCCGGGTCAAACCGGATCAGCTCATTGCCGAGGTGCAGGCGGAGAAGGTATCGATGGACGTCGAGGCTCCCGCTGCTGGCGTGGTGCGCGGCCTGGTGCCGATCAACGAGCCGGTTGCGCAGGGGAGCCCAATATGCCGGATCGAGGAGGTTTCGGAGGATGTCTCGGCCCCGCCGTTGGTGTCTTCCGGGACCTCCCATCCGACTGGCACCGGGGGCGTCGCCTCCCCGACTCCGGCCTCCCCGGCTGCCCGTCGCGTGGCCCGGGAGCTGGGCGTTCAGTTGGAGACGTTGTCGGGGAGCGGGCCGGGTGGGAGGATCACCGAGGCGGACGTGCGCGCCGGAGCCGGAGCGACAGGCGGCGGCGAGTGGGCCGGCTCGATCGGCCAAGGAGAGGACCTGGTGGGTTTGCGGGCCGTGATTGCCCGGAATATGCGAGAGAGCCACGCCGCTACCGCACCCGTCACGATCACCACGATGGCGGATGTCACAGGACGGGTGCCGGACCAAATCACGGCGTGGGTGGTGCGGACCGTGGCGCGGGCGCTCGAGAAACATCCATACATGAACGGCACGCGGAAGGACGAAGTCTTCCAGGCTGCGGCCGAGACCGGAATCTCCCTCGCCATCCAGACGGATCAGGGCCTGGTGGCCCCGGTGATCAGGGATCCCGGCTCCAAGGGGATGAGAGAAGTGGCCCAGGAGATCGCATCGCTCGCCGAAAGGGCCCGGGCCCGGACCTTGACCGGCGCCGACTACGAGGGCGGGACCTTCTCGGTGACCAATCTGGGCGGGTACGGGATCGATGCATTCACTCCGATCATCAACCTGCCCCAGATCGCCATCCTGGGTGTGGGGGCGATCCGCACCGTGGCCGGGTTCATCGATGATCGGGTGGTGCCCCTGCGCAAGGTGGTCCTCTCGCTCACCTTCGATCACGCCTTCGTCGACGGTGCCCCCGCCGCGGCCTTTCTCGCCGAAGTCCGTCGCCGGCTCAGCGGCGACGATTGAGTTTTGTGCTGTGTTCTTCAGCGCGGGGCGGGCAAGCTTTCGCCCGTCTCGACCAGGCTCTTGAGGCCTGAGACGATGTAGGGCAGGCCCTGGACGAAATCTTCCAGGGTACGTGCTCCAATGTCATACAGCACCACGGTGAGTTTGACCATGTGGTCCATTTCCTCCAGGGCCCACACCTCCCGTGCCGGCGGTTCGGCGGCGAGAGACTCGTCCCAGAGGGGATGGAAGGTGCACTCAAGACGTCTAGGTGGATCGATCGACAAGATCTTCCCTTCCGAGGCCTGAGTGCCGTCTGGGTAGTAGTAATCCATCGGCGATCCCATCTCCCATTTCGACTCAACCCTCGTCCCGTAGAAGTACTGCGACGTCATGTCGGGATTCACGATGGCGTCCCACACAGCTTGGATCCCACCCCGGATGTAGCAGCTGTATACGTGTGCCGGTTTCTCCATCTCCTGCCCTTCTATCTCGATCCGCGCCCTGATGGAGGACACCCTCTCCATCCGGAGCGCTGCATACCTGCTGATCCACAGATCGTGGATCAGTCTGATGGGCACGGGGTTGAGATAGTGAAATTTGGATCGGCCCTGCTTGTGGGTCGTCACCAAGTTCGCCTCCTCCAAGATGCGGATATGGTTCATCACCCCAAACCGCGTCATCTCGGGAAGGTGGCCGCACATCTCTCCCAGGGTTTGACCGTCGCTCTCGTAGAGCTTGTCGAGCAGCAGCCTCCGGCTGGCATCGTTGATCGCCCTGAACACCTCGTCCACCCTGGTTAGGAGATGTGAGTAAACACTCACGTGTCAAGAGCAGACTCACTGCGGGGCTGTCTCCGGGGCGGGGTTGGCAGGCGAACGCCGGCACGGCGAGTAGTTGTTTGCCTCGGGGCGTTCGCCACGGTCTGAGCTCGCGCTCTGACGAGCTCAGACCGCGACCGTGGCTGTCGCCTCGCTGCGGTAGCGGGCTACGACCAGGGCCGGGATCACCAGAAGACCCAGTCCCACCAGCGACAGGATCCGGTAGTCGGACACCTGGAACAAGAGCCCGGAGCTAGCACTTGCAGCGGCACTAGACATCCACGTGATCGAGTCGGCCCGGCCCTGGAGCCGGGCTCGCAGGCCGGGAGCGAAACCCACCGTCAGAAGTGCCGAGCTGGCCACAAAGCCCAGATTCCATCCCACACCCAGGAGGAACAGCGCTCCCACCAAAGCCGGAGTCGAGTCGGCAGGGACCGTGGCAGCAAGCACCGCAGCCACTCCCAGTACCACCAAGCTCAGCACCACCGTCTGGTAGCGACCGATGCGGTCGGCGAGGCGGCCTGTCAGCGGGGAGAAAGCGAACATGCCCAGCGTGTGGGCGCTCATCACGAGGCCCACCGTGCCCAGGTCGGAGCCCCCGTGGCGGATGTGCAGAGGGGTGGCGGTCATGATCAGGACCATCACAACCTGGCCGGCGATCAGCCCGGCCAGCGCCACCTTGACGTGGGGTTGCTGGAAGCTGTCACCGAAGCCGCGGGAATCAGCGGGGTCGTGTCGATCGTGGGCGATGGTCATCGGATCGGGTCGGAGCGCGATTAGGTACAAGACCATCGCCGCCGCCATGAAAAGAGCTGTGAGCAGGTAGCCCCCGGCCAACTCGGAGGTCCCCCAGGCCGAGGTGAGCCTTCCGGAGGGTTGGAGCAAGCTGGGGCCGACCACCGAGCCGATCGTGCCCGCCCATACGATGACGCTCAGTGCAGACGCACGTCGTTCGGGTGGATACAGCTCAGCTGCGGCGTATCTGGCCAGCTGGTTGGAGGCCCGCCCCAGTCCGGTCACCGCCATGCCTACCAACAACAATGGAAAAGACCCGGCCACCACCGCCAGCACCGCAGTGCCGGCCCCCACGGCTCCGAGGAGGTATCCGAGCACCAGGCCTGGCCGCCGGCCCCGCTCACCAACACGCAATGTCAGAAGGCTGGTTCCCACCGCTGTGCCTGCCACCGCCAGGGCGCCCGGCAGCCCTGAGAGGGTCGCACGTCCTGTGATCTCTTCAACCGCCAGTGTGGAGACGGTCACGGCAGCGATGTAACCGGTCGTCCCCAGGGCTGCCCCGCCGAACAGGGTGGCGGTGAGACGGCTCCGGGTGGACATCGGAGCAGCGTAACGCTCCAGTCCGGCGAGCCGCCACGCGCCGAACCCACCGCCTGCCTTTGACGCGACCAGATCCGGTTGGACCAGATCACAACACGAGGAGGGGCACCGTGGGTGCACCGGTTGTCCATTTCGAAGTCATAGGCCAGGACGGGCCCGGGCTCATCGAGTTCTACTCGGAGCTGTTCGACTGGAAGATCGATGCCAACAACCCCATTAACTACGGGACCATTCCCCAAGCAAGGGTCCCGATGGCATCGGGATCGGCGGCGGAGTCGGACCGGGCCCGGAGGGCTACGGCGGGCACGTCACCTTCTACGTCGGGGTGCCCGACGTCGAGGCCGCTCTGGCCGAGGCGGAGCGGCTGGCAGGCAAGCGCCTCATGGGCCCCGACAAGGTGATGGAGGCGGTCGAGATCGGTCAGTTCATCGATCCTGAGGGCAACCTTGTCGGGTTGCTCAACGCTGTCGACTGACTCGTTCCAGGCAAGCACAGCATGCCGGCTCGGCGGCTGTGGCATCTTGGAGCTAGGTTCCGACCAATGCGGATCGCGACTTGGAACGTCAACTCTCTCAAGGCGCGTATGGAGGCAGTGGAGCGGTGGCTGGAGCGGGCCGGGCCCGACGTGCTGCTGTTGCAGGAGACCAAGCTGGCCGACGAAGACGTGCCGAACCTGCCCTTCGAAGCGGCCGGCTATGAGTTGGCTCATCACGGCGAGGGTCGCTGGAATGGCGTGGCGGTCGTCTCCAGGGTCGGCATCGAGGACGTGGTCACCAACTTCGGTGACGGTGCCATTCGGGACAGCCGCAAAGGGGTCGCGGTAGATGAGGAGGACTTCGACCCATTCGACGAAGCCCGAATGGTGACGGCGACCTGCGGCGGCATCCGGGTCGTCAGCCTCTACGCGCCCAACGGCCGGGTGGTGGGATCACCCTTCTACGCGGGAAAGCTGGCCTGGTTCGAGCGGCTGCACAGGTGGCTGGTCGAGTCATGCTCACCCGACGATCCGCTCGTCCTCGGCGGTGACTTCAACGCCACCCCGGCAGATGAAGACGTGTGGGATGCCGACCGAGCCCACGGTGGCACGCACGTGTCGGACGCCGAGCGTGAGGCCCTGAAGAGTTTGCGCGATTGGGGGCTGGTCGACGCCTATCGGGCGTATCAGCCCGCCGGGGATCGCTTCTCGTGGTGGGACTACCGAGCGGGCATGTTCCACCGCAACCAGGGCATGCGCATCGACCTGCTGTATGTGACCAACCCGGTGTCGGAGCGGGTCGTGTGGGCCGAAATAGACAGGGAGGCTCGCAAGGGCCGGCCCACCCCATCCGATCACGCTCCGGTGGTCATCGACCTGGACGAGCCGGGCCGGCCTTTTGATGCCGGCTGGGAATCCGCCCTCGCCCGCATCGCGGCCCGCGCCGCCGGCAAGCAGGGTCGCTGAACCGGGCTTTCACAGACTGCGCGCAGGCGTCGAGCCGCGTTCATCCCAGGCCGCGGCCAGGGCAGCGGGGTTGAAGTCGGATTTGGTCAGGAAGCCGATGGCGCCCACCCCGGTGGCCCTCTTGGCGTACTCGCCTGCTTCGTATGTGGACAGCATCAGCACGATGGGACCGTAGCGCTCGGTGATGATCCGGGTGGCCTCGAGGCCGTCCATCCCCGGCATGTTGATGTCCATCAGTACCAGGTCTGGCTTGAGGTCCAACGCCATTTCGACCCCTAACTCGCCGCTGTCGGCCTCACCCACCACCTCGAACCCATCCGCCAACGACACGACCATCCGTACCGCCGAGCGGTACGACTCCTGGTCGTCGACGATGAGGATGCGGACCGGTTCGCTCACGGATCATCTCCCGTTCTCGGCCAGGAACATCAACACGGCCTGAACTCGGCGATTCGACTCCGGCTCGGGACGCAGGTCCAGCTTTGTGAAGATGGAGTTGATGTTCTTCTCCACAGCCCGCACCGACAGGTACAAGGACTCGGCTATGGCAGCGTTGGACTTGCCGGATGCGAGCTCTTCCAGCACCTCGGTCTCCCGTTCGGTGAGCCGATCGAGCTTGCTCGACCTTTGCTGGTTGCGCCCGGCGATGAGGGCGTCCACCACCCGGGGGTCGATCACCGACCCGCCCTTGGCAACGCGTTCGAGGCCGTCCAAGAGCTGGTCGACATCGCCCACCCGCTCCTTGAGCAGGTAACCCAGCCCGTCGGTTCCGTTGGCGAACAGGCGGAGGGCGTAGCCCGTCTCGACGTAGTGGCTCAGCACCAGGACGCCGATCTCGGGATGCCGCTCCCTGATCTCGAGAGTCGCCCTGATCCCTTCATCGGTGCGGGACGGCGGCATGCGGATGTCCGTGACCACCAGGTCGGGCTGGTGCCGCTCGACGGCCTCGAGGAGCTCGTCCGCATTCTCTGCCATGGCCACCATTTCGAACCCATCGACGCGGTCGATCAGGGCTTTCACGCCCTCTCGCACGATGAGGCTGTCCTCGGCGAACACCAACTGAAGTGCCATGGCCGCAGACCCTAACTCAGGCTGCGTTGGGCGGACGTCCACCAGGGTCACAGCGTCGCCCCTTGCCGGGCCAAGTGCGCCCAGTCGGGCAGGCCCTCTGCCAGGGTGTCGAGCTGATCGTCGGTGCGTCCCGGGTCATGGTGGAACAGCACGAGGTCCTCCGCGCCCGTCTCCCGGGCCAGGTCGATGGCGTAGCCAACCGTCGAGTGACCCAGGTAGGAGCGGGCCCGGGCCTCTCCGTCGAGGTGCTGGCCGTCGTGTATCAACAGATCCACGTCCATCAACGCTTCTACCAGGTCGGGATCGAGCTGTCCGGGGCGAGTGGCATGATCGGGTACATAGGCCAAGGTGCGCCGCGCATCGGCCACCCGATATCCGAATGTGCGTCCACCCTTGTGAGGTACCTCGAGGACCTCAACCTCGAATGTCTCCACCTCGAGCCGGCCCGGCCGGGCATCCCGGAACGTCCAATCGCCTTTCAAACCTTCGGGGGCGATGGGAAACAGCGGGGGAGACATGAAGCGCGTCATGATCTCGTGGGCCGGGATGCGGTCCCATGGCACGAACACCTCCACCTTGGAATCGGGATGATCGAGTAAACGGGCGAAGGGCAGGCCCTGGATGTGGTCCCAGTGGAGATGGCTAAGAAGAACCGACCCCCGAAAGGGCTGGTCGGCCAGCCGTTCGAGATGACGCAACCCGGTGCCGGCGTCGAGGAGTAGCGAGGGTGGTTCTCCCTCGAGAGAAACGGCCAGGCAGGAAGTGGCGCCGCCATAGCCATCGAAGGCCTCCCCGTCGATTGGGGTCGAACCACGGCAGCCGAGCACGTCGATCTTCAAGGCGCGTCCTCGCGACTGTGCGAGGCAGTCAGCTCCTTCAGTCGGGACGGGTCGATCGCGTCGGGGGTGGCCACCGCCACCTTGACCGTTGTGATGGCGGTCAAGGTGGAGGTCCGTCGCCCGCCTTCGAGCAAAGCCCTCTCTCCTACCACCGCTCCTGGGCCGATCTCGGCCAGATCTTCGCCGTCCACGGTGACGGTGAGCATCCCGTCGAGAACCAAGAAGACGTCGGTGCCTCCCTCTCCCTGTTCGACCAGTCTGTCTCCTGCTTCGATGGACCTGATCTCAGGCCGCCGTCCGCCTTGCATGATGGCTGTCGACAGCTCCCGCTCCAGGGCCGACTCGACCTCGGCCACGAGAGCGGGGGAGTCCACGTCGCCCCAGGGTGTGTGATCGCCGAACGAGTTGCGCGCCCACTCGTCGTAGTCGGCGAGGCCGGACTTGGCGGCAAGGTCCCCTTGCTCGTCGTAAACCCAATGGCGAGGAAACGGGCTGGCACCGGTCAGGGAAAACTCCGAGCTCCCATCGACGAGGATTTGCATCTGGAGTGTGGTCCATACGGTGGGCGCCACGATCTGGAGGAAAGGGGGCCGCTTGACGCGGCGGGGGATGGGCGCACCGGTCCTCCCTCCGGTGGTCTGGACAAAGGTGGCCACACCGTCGCCGATTTCCGGGTCGGGCCGTAGATCGGGGAAAGAGACCGCGGCGATGGTCATCGACGAAGGGCCCAGCCGCAGGGTGGTCGATCCCATGTGACCCCGTCCGGAGTAACCGGCGGCCACGATCTGGTCTCCTTCCACCTCGATCCAGGCCTCGAGCTGATTGGCGAAGCGGAATCGATCTGCCCTGCGCAGAGCCTCCAGGTCGTCGATGTGATCGGGCGGCGGCCGGTCGTAGTGGCTGATTCCCAGGTCCATCGGCAGTCGCATGAGCCCGCTCATGGCCTCGGAGGGAATCCACGAGAGGGAGGTGACGGTGGTGCGATGTCTATCGGTCATGACCCCATTCTCCGAGCCGGGGGTCGGCCCGTCGATGGTGGCGTCCCGCCTCTCGAGTGTGGTTAACCACACCACCGAATGGTGCCAGCGCAGTGTCGGAGAGTGGCCTGCATCGCCATGTTGATGCACACGAGACCACGAGGAGATTTCATGCCGACCCCCAACCGGCCCGGGGCATGACTGATGGCGATCACAGTCTTCCTGGCCGACGATAACTTGCTCATAAGGGAGGGAGTGAGAACGCTGATCGGCGCCCAGGGTGACCTGGAGGTAGTGGGGGTGGCTTCCGATTTCGAGGAGCTGGTAACCGGGGCCGAAGAGTTGAATCCTCAGGTGATCGTCACGGACATACGCATGCCCCCCGATTTCCACCGGGAGGGCATCGAGGCGGCCAAGGAGGTCCGGAAGCGCCATCCGGGCACCGGGGTGGTGGTTCTCTCCCAATACGACGATCCCCAATACGCCGTGTCCCTGCTCTCCGACGGCGCGGCGGGCTACTCCTACCTGCTCAAGGACCGGGTGGGAGAGGGTGACCAGCTGGTGCGGGCCATTCGTGAGGTGGCGGCGGGAGGCTCGATGCTCGACCCGAAGATCGTCGAAGCGTTGACCGCCCCGGTGGCGTCTTCATCGGATCTCACCCCCTCGGAAGAGGACCTGCTGAGACAGGTCGCCGAGGGGATGCCCATCAAAGCCATCGCCGTTTCCGGGCGGACGACACCGGCAGATGTGGACCGGCAGGTGGAGGCGCTTTGGGTCAAGCTGGCCCAGGGTCTCAGTGCGGGCCACGCATCCAGTCTGGAGCGACTCAAGATGCTGCACCGTGCGATCGTCGATCGAGAGGAGCAGGGCGAATCCTTGTCCCGTCTCCTCCCGGGCGGGGTGGCCGAGCAGCTACGGGCAGGAGGCCGTCGGATCGGCGAGACCGAGGAGCTCTACGTGACCGTGCTCATGTCTGACATCCGGGGCTACTCGACCATCGCCGAGCGGACCGATCCTTCCACCCTGGCCGGTCAGCTGAACCAGCACCGGGCGGCGATGAACCGTGCCATCATCGACCGTGGTGGGACGGTCATGCAGTTCGTGGGTGACGCGGTAATGGCCGTGTTCGGGGCTCCGGTTCCCTCTGACGACCATGCCGACCGGGCGGTGGGCACCGCCCTGGCGATGCACCGATCCCAGGCCGACGTCAACGGGCGCTGGGGAGATTCGGGGATGGATCCCTTCCACCTCGGCATCGGGCTTTCCACGGGAACGGTGGCGGCAGCCCTGCTCGGCTCCGAGGATCGCCTCGAGTACTCGGTGGTGGGCGACACGGTCAATCTGACTCAGCGTTTGCAGCAATGGGCCGATCCGGGTGAAACGGTGCTGAGCGAGCCGACCCGCAAGGCGCTCACCGTCGAGCTGGACTGCGACGCCCTCCAGCCGGGACAGGTCAAGGGGCGAGCCGGGCTGGTCACCGCCTTTCGCCATCCACCCCGCGTGGTGGCATGACGACCGCCCCGGGTGAGCGAGCCCGCCGTTGGCCGGGCTGGGTGTGGATCCTGGCACTGATAGGCATCGCTCTGGGCGTAGCTTGCGTGATGCTGGATGCCCTAGCCGGCGTCAGCCTCCAGCAGATGCTCTTCCGGTACACGTTCATCAACGTCGCCGTGGCCTTCTCGTTCGTGCCGGTGGCGGCTCTGATCCTGTCACGTCATCCCCGCCATCGGGTGGGATGGATCATGATGTGGGTCGGTGTGGCCTGTCCTCTGCAGCTGGCGGCCGGACAGGTGGCGAGGATGATCGGCGGCCCCGAAACCCTCCTCGTCGATGCACCGCTGCCGGTTGCCTTCCTGTGGTGGCTGCCCAACATGATGTGGATCCTGGGCGTCACCCCGATCTTCGCCCTGCTGCCGCTCTTCTTCCCCAACGATCGGCTTCCCTCCCCGCGCTGGCGCTGGCTGGTCTGGGCGTCGATCACCGTCATCGTTGTGATCGCGGCCGGGTTCGGCTTGGGGTACTTCGCCTGGGCGGCGCCGGCCGACGTGCTCGTCAACACCCCGCCCGGTATCGCCCCGTGGTTCATTCCCTGGGCGGGGGCGGCCACCCGCCCCCTGTTCGTGGTTCTGGTGATCCTCAGCATCGCCGCCCTGGCCTCGGTCGTGGTGCGATACCGGAGCGCCGACGGTGGTGAACGCCAGCAGCTCAAATGGTTGCTGCTGGCCCTGGCATGGGTGGTGCCCCTGTTCGGAGCGCTGGTGGCGGTGGTGGGGATTGCCGTGCGCAGCGAGAACCTGTGGGTCTACATTCCGCTGACGCTGTTGGTGATCCCGATACCGGTAGCAGTGGGCATCGCCATCCTCCGCTATCGCTTGTTCGACATCGACGTGACTGTGTCACGTTCGATCGTCTATGCGGGGCTGGCCGGATTCATCACCGCCGTGTACGTGGGAGTCGTGGTCGGGGTGGGCCGTCTCTTCAACGGCTCGAGCGGGCCCTCGCTGGTCCTGCAGATCGGGGCCACCGCAGTCGTGGCGGTGCTCTTCCAGCCGGTGCGGGGTGGCCTCCAGAGGTGGGCCAACAGCCTGGTCTTCGGCCAGAGATCGACCCCGTATGAGGTGCTGGCCTCCTTCTCCCTCCAGGCGGGCCAGACCCCCGACGAATCCGCCCTGCCCGACATTGCCCGGCTTCTCGCCGAAGGAACCGGGGCGGACCGGGCCGTGGTTTGGCTGCGGGTCGGACAGCGACTGGTGCCGGCTGCCTCACGTCCCCCGGACCAGGAGCTGGCGCCGGTCGAGGCTGATCCTTCGGTGCTGGCCGGATCCGACACGCTGGTGGCCCCGGTGGTGGAAGAGGGTGAGTTGTTGGGGGCCCTGGCCGTCACCAAGCGGAGAGGCGAGACGTTCAGCCCCCAGGACGACGACGTCGTGCACCGTCTCGCCACCGGGGTGGGCCTGCTCCTCCGCAACCTGCGCCTCACAGCCGAGCTGCGGGCCCGGCTCGAAGACCTCGAGGCGTCACGTCACCGGGTGGTCGCCGCTCAGGACGAGGCCCGGCGTCGGTTCGAGCGAGATCTGCATGACGGGGCGGAACAGGAGCTTGACGGCCTCGGGTCACGGTTGGTGGAGGTGCGTAGCAGGGCGGAGGAGGCCCCGGGCACGGCCCAGATTCTGGACGAGATCATCGCTGGGGCCGAGGCCGCGGCTGTCACCCTGCGGGATCTCGGCCGGGGTATCTACCCACCGCTGCTCGAGTCCGACGGCCTAGCCGCCGCTCTGGTCGCCCAGGCGGACAAGGCGCCTCTTCCGGTCACGGTCCAGGCTGCCGGGGTGGGTCGGCACGGCCCCGAGGTGGAGGCGGCGGTTTACTTCTGCGTGCTGGAGGCCCTCAACAACGTCGCCAAGTACGCCCAGGCCTCTTCGGCCCAGATCCGTCTAGACCAATCGGAGGGCGAGCTCTCGTTCGTGGTCACAGACGACGGGATCGGCTTCGACCCCGCCGACATCAACGGCGGCAGCGGGATCGTGGGCATGGCCGATCGTCTCGACACCATTGGCGGCACCGTGGCAGTGGCCAGCCGGCCCGGGCACGGCACCGTGGTGTCTGGCCGGGTGAAGGTGGCGGTGCCGGCATGAGCGCGCGGCCGGAAACGTCCTCCCGCGAGGAGCCCCGACTCCTGGTGCTAGGAGGAGTGACCGTCTTGCTGGCTGCTTTATCCCTCCTGGGCAGCCTGATCACGGGAGTGGGCGGCCAGATAGTGGACCTGTTCTTCTTCCAAACGGCGACGATTGGCCTGGTTCTGGGAATGGTGGCCATGGCTGCCTCGCGGCGTGGAGCCATCAACCTCGGAGTGTGGGTGACGAGCGGAGCCGGCCTGTTGATGGCGCTGGAGTCGACGGGAGTCTTCGCTGCTGCCTGGTTGCTGCGGGCGACCCCCGAGGTCATGCAGATGGTGGCTCACGGGCAGCTCGCTCCCGCCCAGTTGCCCGAGTTGGCCGCCTGGATCTTGCTCTCCGAGCGCACCTGGCTCGCGTCGCTGGGTGGGTTCCTGACGATCGGCCTGCTGCTGTTCCCCGACGGGCGCCTTCCCTCCAGGCGGTGGCGGACGGTGGCCGTCCTCTCCGTCCTCGGCCTGGGGGCCTACACGGTGGGCAACGTGATAGCGGGCTGGCCGACTTCGCCGATCCCCTGGTATGACCTCGACCTGGTCACCGTCCCGGGCAAGCTGATGAGCCTGGGGCTGCCGCTCACAGGCGCCGGCACCTTGCTGGCAGTGGCTTCCTTGATTGTCAGGCATCGCCGGGCCGATCCAGAGCAACGCAAGCAGGTCCGCTGGATGCTGTTTGGGGCCGGAGTGCTCGCGCTGGGGTTCGTCATCACGTTCGCAGCCGGAGCGGCCCTCTTTGGGCTTGGCTCGCGCGGTCAGGTTCAGGCGTTGAATCTCGTAACGCTGGTAGCCTCCGTCTTTCTGATCGTTGCCTACGGCGTGGCGATCCTCAAGTACCGCCTCTACGAGATCGACGTAGTCATCAATCGGTCGATCGTGTTCGGCTCCCTGGCTGTGTTCATCACCGGGGTGTACGTGATGATCGTTGTCGGAGTCGGGTCGCTGATCGGCGATCGCTCCAACGTGGTGCTGGCGGTGGCGGCCACCGCTTTTGTGGCTGCCTTGTTCGAGCCGGCTCGCCAGCGAGTGCAGCGATGGGCGAACGTGCTCGTATACGGGGTGCGGGCCACACCCTACGAGGTGCTGGCGTCGATGACGGTTCCTCGTCAGTCGGTGGAGGAGATGATCTCCGCCAGCGCCGCCACCATCGCCCAGGGGGTTGGGGCGGTAGCGGCTGCAGTTTTCTCCGTGTCGGGATCCGATACGGAGGTTCTGTCGGTCTGGCCCGACGACGGCCTTGTCGGTGCCGCCCAGTGGGACCTGGAGATCCCCATGCTCCACGCCGGAGAAGAGGTGGGTCGGGTGGCGGTCCGCAAGCAGCGGGGGGATCGGGTTTCCCCCACGGATAGGAGGCTGGTGGACGAATTCGCCGGCCAGGCCTCGCTTCTGCTCGCCAACGCCCGGCTGAATCGCCGCTTGAGCCGGCGCCTGGAAGAGCTGGCCGAGTCGCGGCGTCGCCTGGTGACGGCCCACGATGAAGCGCGGCGGAAGCTAGAGCGCGACCTCCACGACGGCGCCCAGCAGGAGCTGGTGGCACTGAAGGTGAAGCTGGGGCTGGCCGTCACAGTGGCGCGGTCGGAGGGAGCTGAGGAGCTCGCTGAGCAGCTGGGTGTGGCATCGGGGGCGGCGGACCGGGCTGTGGAGGTGCTGCGTGATCTGGCCAGGGGCATCTACCCGCCCCTGCTCGAAGCCGAAGGGTTGGTGGCGGCGGTCGAGTCGCTCGCTTACAAGAGTGGGCTGGGAGTGGAGATGGCCGTCGACGGTGTGGGCAGACACCCCCGACCGGTGGAGGCGGCGGTCTACTTCTGCCTGCTCGAGGCGCTCCACGCCCTGGACCGGGAGTCCGGCGATGGCAGCGCCCGTATCAGCCTGGCCGATGGGGAGGATGGACTCAGGTTCTCGGTCGGGTCTGGGGAAGGGGAGCCAGCAGCGGCCACGAGCCCTCTGCCCGTGGCCGAATGGGAGGGCATCGACCTGCTTCGGGATCGCCTGGACGCGGTGGGAGGCACCCTCATCCTCGACCACGGCCGCTACCTGGAGGGCGTAATCCCCTCGGTGCATTGGACATGAGCGAACGCTTCTGCCCGATGTTTCGGGCGTCGCCGTCGCCTTGCATCCATGCTCGTCGAGAGAGCAGGCCCCGGTTGGCGGGGCACAAGGAAGGAGTCGGAGCCCGCCGGGTGACCGCCTGGTTACGGTGAGGGTGATGGCACCAGGTGGCTCTCCGATCTTCGTCGACCGCGAGGTCCGAGCCACTGTGGCCAAGTCGCATCTGTCCGGATTGAGCGACGAAGAGCTGGGGCAAGTGTTGGCCGGAGCACGGCGTCAGGTGCTGGAGGCGGGACACACCCTGCATCGTCAGGGGGAGACTGCCGCTCACTGCGAGGTGGTGATCTCGGGGCTGATCCGCGTCTACGTCACGGCCCCTGACGGCCGGACCATGACGGTTCGCTACTGTCGCCGGGGCGCCCTCATCGGCGTGGCCTCGCTGTTCGAGCCCTCCTTCATGCTGCCCGCCACCATTCAGGCGGTCACCGACAGCATCGTGTTGAGGCTGGTCCCACACAACATCGAGAATGCGACCCGCAGCCGGTCAGCAGTTTCAGGAGCTCTCCTGGCCGAATTGAGCGAGAGGGCCATGGCTTTCGTGGCAGAGATTCCCGGCGGTGCCTTCGCCACCATCCGCCAGCGGGTGGCCCGTCATCTGCTGGACCTGGCTACGGGAGCCCAGAAGGGCCGTGAGCTGGTGGCCCGCATCGGGCAGCAGGATCTGGCCGATGCGGTGGGTTCGGTGCGGGAGGTAGTGGTGCGCTCCCTGCGCGAGCTGCGTGAGGAAGGGCTGGTGGAGACGGGGCGGAACAAGGTGGTGATCCTCGACCCCGAGAAGCTTCTGGACGAGGCCAACGCCCCCGCTCGGGCCGAGTAATGGAACCCAGGTCACTGACGCGTCCGAAGCGGTTGTGTAACACTTGATCCCATGCAACCGACCACCGCGCCCCCCGCCGCCCATTCTCTCGAGCCCACCGAGGGCCCGCTCACGAGCGAGGAGCTGGTCTTGGCGTTTCGCAATCGGGCCCTGCCCCTGGAGAGCCTCGGCTACGACCTCACGCCGGCCGGACTTCACTATCTCGTGGTTCACTTCGACATCCCGGCGCTGGACGCCCGCACATTCCGTCTCAGCATCGGGGGTGAGGTCTCCAACCCATTCGAGCTGAGCTTGGAAGACATCAAGGCGCGTCCCAGGCAGACGGTTCCGGTCACCCTCGAATGTGCAGGCAACGGGCGGGGCCGAATGATGCCCAGGCCGCTGAGCCTCCCTTGGCTGGGCGAGGCGGTGGGAACGGCCGAGTGGACCGGTGCCTCGCTGGGCCCGATCCTGGAGGAGGCCGGTCTGGCGGACGACGCCGTCGAAGTGGTGTTCTACGGTGCCGACCGGGGAGTGCAAGGTGACGAGGAGCAGACCTACGGGCGCAGCCTGACCCTGGACGAGGCCATGCGGCCCGAGGTCATCCTGGCCTATGAGATGAACGGACAGCCTCTGCTGCCCCAGCACGGGTTTCCGCTGCGGCTGCTGGTGCCGGGCTGGTACGGGATGACCAGCGTCAAGTGGCTCACCTCGATCGAGGCCGCGACCGAGCCGTTCGACGGTTTCCAGCAGGCCACCGCTTACCTCTACCAGCAGGATGCCGACGATCCGGGCGAGCCGGTGACCCGGATGCGAGTTCGGGCCCTGATGCTGCCTCCGGGCATTCCCGACTTCTACAGTAGGCGCCGGTTTGTGGAGGCGGGCCCGGTCGAGATCTTTGGGCGGGCCTGGTCCGGTCAGGGCTCCGTGGAGAAGGTGGAGGTGTCGGTCGACGGGGGCCCCTGGAGCCAGGCGACTCTGGAGCCCAGCCTGGGCGAGTTCGCCTGGCGGGGCTGGCGATTCGACTGGGATGCCACCCCGGGCGATCACGACCTCGCCTGTCGGGCCACAGATTCCAGCGGTGATGTCCAGCCCTTGGAGGAGGTCTGGAACTACCAGGGAATGGGCAACAACGCCGTCCAGCGGGTCGAGGTCACCGTCCGGAACGGATAGGTGTCTTCACATACGCATGCCCGACTCAAAGTCCCGGTGGACCACTCCGACGGCGCTTTCCAAGAAAACACAAGGTCACGGCAGATGAACCCCTGCGTCGGTGTCTCGCTGAGCGAGACGTAGTTGGGGAGATCGTGCAGGGACGGGTTACCTTGGCCTCATGCGACGACTTCTGCTCGACTTCGGCGGGGTGGTGATCAAGACCCCATTCGAGCTCCAGAACCGGGTCGGCACCCCCGGTTGGGGTGGTCCCTTCGACCCGGACTCGGATCCGTTGTGGCGGGACTCTCAGGCCGGGATCATCAGCGAGCGAGAGTACTGGCACATCAGGGCGGCGGAGGTGTTTCCCGATACGGATGATCCGGTGCGGAACCTGATGGCGACCATCTTCGCCCCGCCTCCCGACGACGTTGTGCGGCCGGAAGTGGCGGCTCTGATCGCAGACGCCCGACGGCCTGCGGTACTCACCAATGACCTGGCGCGCTTTCACGACAAGCTGTGGCTGGTCGACATGGGCCTCGATGGCGTGTTCGACCCTCTGATCGATCTGTCCTACATCGGTTATCTGAAGCCAGAGCGTCCCGCCTTCGCCCACGCTCTGTCCGAGTTGGACGAGGACCCAGGCGATGTCGTGTTCGTCGATGACCAGTCGGGCAACGTCGAGGGAGCGCGGGCGTCTCGCTTGATCGGGGTGTGGTTCGATGTGACCGACCCGGCGGGCTCGGTCGCCAGGGCGCGAGAGCTGCTGTGACGCCCATCCTCTTCGACCTGGATCGCACTCTGGTCGACGTCCAGACCTATACCGACTACGGGGCCGCCCTGGCCGACGTGGAGTCTCTCATCGGCGGGTGGGACGACCCTCCCACCCCGCCAACCGGGTGGGATGGCCCGACCCGTCGGGCGATGGGCGTCTTGGTGGCCTTGACAGGCGACGGGCGGTGGCAGCAGGTGTCCGATGTCATCGAGGCTCACGAGCGGAGGGCCGTCAAGCAGTCGGTGATGATGCCCGGGGTGCTCGAGGCCCTGACGGCGACCGCGAACAACCCTCGGGCCGTGGTCACCCTCCTCCCGCCCGGCACCGCCCGGGTGGTGCTCCGTCACCACGGTCTCGATGCGCACCTCGATCTCGATCTGCTGGTCGGGAGGCGAGCCGATCTGGCGGCCAAGCCCGCACCGCATCAGCTTCTGGAGGGTTGCCGCCTCCTGGGCGTGGAGCCGGCCGAAGCGGTCATGATCGGTGACTCGACCTGGGATGCCGTGGCTGCCGAGGCCGTAGGATGCGGGTTCGTGGGCGTCACGAACGGCAGCGCATCGGAGTTCGGCGCCCGTCCATCCGCTGCCACGCTAGAGCAAGTGGTGGGACTGCTTCCCTGACATCAGGCCAGGCCCCGCAGGCCGCCGGCGTCGAGATGCAGCACCGAGCCGTGCATGGCGGACGCCTCCGGCGACAGCAGCATCTCCACGGCCCACGCCACCTCTTCGATGGTGGGTAGACGGCCCAGCGAGTTGCCTGCCTCGTATCCTGCCCACACGTCCTCGAAGGGGACGCCCCGCTCGTTGGCCACTGCCTGGGCGATGCGGCGCAGCCGGGGGGTATCGGCCGGGCCAGGGGCAACCGTGTGCACCGTCACACCACGCGGTCCATAGATGAGAGCAATCTGCTTCATCAGATTGAATACGCCGGCATTGATCGCCCCGGGGCCCGCCTCGTGCGCCTTGGGTTCCAAACCCAGGGTGCCGGCGAAGGCCACGAAGCGGGATCCCTCCACGAGATGGGCGCGAACCGCGCGTAGCAACCTGATGATGCCGCCCATCTTGACGTTGGCTCCCACCGCCATCAGGTCGGGATCGATGGTCTCCACCGAGCCTCGCACCGGCAGCCCAACCGCGATGATGGCCATTCGCACGGGGCCCTCGAGTTGGGAGCTGACCGCCTCGATGGATGAGTTGTCGGCTATGTCGGCCACGCAGGGAATCACGCCCTTGAGTGCATCGAGGTCCTCCGACGTGCGGGCCGCCGCCACCACTCGCAGGCCTCGCTCCACCAGGCGGCGGGTGATCACCGACCCGATCGCCCCGGTGGCGCCGACCACCACCGCCGTCTCCGCTGGTTGTGTCATGGCCAGAGCCTCTCGGTGGCGAGGCGGGCTCCTTCGGTCAGAGCGCGGAACTTCTCCCATACGATCGACGGATGCACCTCCGGGGCGAAGCTGGCCCGTGACGAGTAGCCGCAGTCGGCGCCGGCGATGACCCGCTCCCTCCCCACGAGAGAGGCGTAGTTGCAGATACCGTCGGCTATCAGCTCAGGGTGCTCCACATACGGCGTTGCATGGCCCAGGAAGCCGGGGATCAGCACCCTGTCGTCGGTCAGCTCCAGATCGCCCCAAATCTTCCATTCGTGGTAGTGGCGGGGATTGGCGACCTCGAAGGAGTAGGCGCCGGCCCGGATCCGGAGCATCATGGGGGCGATCTCGGCTAGGTCGAGATCGTGGGTGCGCGGGCCCGCGTTCAGCCCGTAGCAGGTGTGGAGCCGGATCCGATCGGTGGGGATGTCGCGCAGGGCGTGGTTGAGGATTTCGATGTGCTCATAGGCGATGCGCATCTGCCGGTCGTGGTCCGCCCCGGGTGGGCCGGTCATGATCTCGATGAGCCAGGGGTCGTCGATCTGGAGCAGCAGCCCGGCATCGACGATGGCGAGGTACTCCTCTCGCAGCGCCTCGGCCACGGCCGCCAGGTATTCGGATTCGGTGGGGTAGTAAGAGTTCTGACCGAAACCGCGCGGACTGGTGGCGGTGAGGAACGTCTCCACCACCTCTACCTCCTCCAGTGCCTTCTCGAGGTTGGCGATGTCGGTAGCCACCGCTTCCTGACCTGTGTAGGACACCGGGCCGGTGCACTCCATGACCCGTAGCGGCACAACGGTCTCGGCGTACTTGCCGAAATAGGTTTCGTAGTAGTCCGGGTAGGCCTCGATCTCCCGCCTCCACGAGTCGGGGAGGAGGGGGGTGCTCTCCTCAGCCGAGAAACCGTCCAGACGCTCTACGACATAGGTGAAGAAGCTGGCCTTCCCCTGCTCCCCGTCGTTGATCACGTCCAGACCCGACCCGGCCTGCATCTGGACACGTTCAGCCACCGCCTCTCGCACCTGACGGTCGAACAAGTCTCGGTCGTAGGGGCGATGGTGCTCCTTCTCCCGCATCGTTTCCAGCAGAGGGCGGGGACGGGCCAGGCTTCCCACGTGGGTGGTGAGGATCCGGTCGGTGCTGGTCTTCACCCGGCCTCCTCACCTTCTGGCGCGATATTCGGGTCATCGGCGTCCCGAATATCGCGCGAAAACGGGGGATCGAGGGGGTATCCCCGCCCGGCATAGTCGAGGCCCTCGATCTCGAGACGGGTGATGGAGTCGTCCTGGGGAGAGGCGTAATAGGCCCGGATCTCTTCGATCTGCCCGGTGGCGGGATCGAAGACGTACCACTCGTCGCCTCGCAAGACGGTGCCGGTCCTGGTCTTGAAGTGGGTCCACTCGATCACTGCCCGGCCGGTGGCCGGATCGCACAGGGCCTGGTCCACCGTCCAGATCGACCCGAGATCGGCCACGGCCCCAGCCCAGCGACGCCCTATGGTCCCGGCCCCGACGAAGGGCCCCTCATACATCCCGGGTGGGAAGTAGTGGACCGCTTCGGGAGTGAAGAAGGCGGCCACGGCATCGGCATCGCCGGAATTGCAGGCGTCGAAATAGGCCCGGATGGTCTCCTCCATGCCCTGGGCGGTGAGAACGGAACCCCCCAGGGCCTCTGCCCCTGCCTGGGCGACGGCCTCATCCTGCTCTCCGCTACCGCCGCTCACACCGACCGCCCCCACCATGCGCCCCTCGCTGAGCAAGGGCACGCCGCCCCGGACCGGCATGAGGCGGTTGTTGCCGCCCAGGGCCTCCAGATAGGGCTTCTCCGCCAGGGTGTCCATCCACCAGGAAGTGGGCTGGCCGAAGGCGGAAACCGTCCACGCCTTGTCTGAGGCAACGTCGATGGACAGCAGCGGCGCCCCATCCATGCGTTCCAGGGCCAGGGTGTGGCCGCCCGGGTCGGTGACGGCGATGACTATCGCCACTCCCATAGAGCGCGCCTTCCACACCGCGGCGTCGACCACGCGGCGAGCTCCCACTTCGCTGACCGTCTCGATGGGTCGGGTGCTCATCCGATGCCAATCCTCTCTCTCAGTCTCTCCACACTGGCGGCAGGGGACATGATGTCGAACCAGAGGCTTTGCATGTCTACCGCTTCCGCCCCCCGGCAATTGACGGGCATGTCGTCCACGAACAGGCAGCGCGCCGGCTCGGTCCCCACCCGGTCGAGGACGGCCAGGAAGGGCTCGGGGGCAGGCTTGCGGGCTCCGAGGGTGGCGACATCGACGATGGCGTCGAAGAGGTGACGGTCGGGCCATGTCTCCCACCAGCTCTCACCGAGCCAGCGCGTGGCATCGTTGGTCAGGATGGCCTGGCCGAAGTCGGCTGCGGCGAGCTGTTCGATCAGCTCCCACACCTCGGGCCGGCGCTCTCGATCCCAGTCCGGGTCTTGGATCGGGTCGTAGTCGATCCCCTCGACCCGCAGGATCTCGAAGATGCCATCGATGTACCGGGGCTCGTCGAGCTCCCCTTGGCACATCCGCCGGTAGGCCTCGTCGTCCGCTACCCCGCTGGGACCGAGTGGCATCCGCTCCAGAGGCCATCTTCTGTCCTTGCCGACGTCCACCAGCACCTCGGTGAAGTAGCGCCGAAAGATCCCGCCCATGTCCCAGATCACGGTTCGGATCGCAGTCTCCTCGCCTGACTCGAGAGGGTCGCGTCTCCACTCCCGGGCGTGGCGCAACATCATCTCTCGCACCGATAGGACCGGCTCGGGCTCCGGCACCTCGACGAACACCTCGCCTGCCACCACCTCCACCGGATAGGAATCGAGTCGACCCTGGTGGCCGACGTGCTCGCCCAAGGGGAGCCGGTATCTCCAGAAGTGGAGAGGGCAGGTGATCGTGCCGTCCTTGACCCATCCGCCGGCCAGGGGAGAGGCCTGATGCAGGCAACGGTTACGAAAGGCAACCACCGTATCGTCCACCCTGGTCACGATGGCCTCACCACCGGCGATCGCTACGCAGCGATCGAGTGGAATCTCGTCGAGGAGCCCGGCCGAGACCCTCATCGGCCGGTCGAGTGACCGGGCTCGCCCAGCTTCATCACAACGGCTTTCGCCTCGGTGAAGAACTCGTAGGAATAGTCGCCGCCTTCCCGTCCCATTCCGGAGTCCTTGTATCCCCCGAAGGGATTGCGCAGGTCGCGGACGAAGAAGCAGTTGACCCACATGACTCCCGTCTTGACCTTCCTAGCCACGTAGTGGGCGGTGTCGAGGTCTGTCGTCCACACCATCCCGGCTAGCCCGTAACGGGACTGGTTGGCCATGGCGACGGCCTCATCGACCTCGTCGAAGGGAATCACCATCTCCACCGGCCCGAAGATCTCGTCCTGGCAGGACCTCATGGAGTTGTCGGCGTCGGCGAAGACGGTGGGTGCCAGGTAGTTGCCCCTGGCCAGATCGCCATCGCTGAGGCGATATCCGCCCGTGAGCAGCTTCGCCCCTTCGTCCTGGGCCAGCTCGATGTATGAGAGAACCTTGTCCATGTGCTCGGTGGAGACGAGTGGTCCCATCTGGGTCTCTTCGTCGAGTGGATTGCCGATCCTGTAGCCCTCGGCTCCTTCCACCAGTCGGGCGAGGAACTCCTCGTACACGGGGCGCTGGACCATGAGACGTGAGCCGGCCAGGCACACCTCGCCCTGGTTGGTGAAGATGCCTCGCAGAGAGCCGGCGATGGCCTGGTCCAGATCGGCGTCGGCGCACACGATGTTCGCCGACTTCCCGCCCATCTCGAAGGACAGCTTCTTGAGGCCGTCGGCGGCATTACGCATGATCGCCCGGCCTGTGTTCGACTCGCCGGTGAAGGTGATGCCGTCCACGTCTGGATGGCGTGTGAGCGCCTCGCCGGCCGAGTCCGGCCCGAAGCCGTTGACCACGTTGAAGACTCCGTCGGGCATGCCCGCTTCGGCGCAGATTTCCGCCAGGATCGATGCGGTTATGGGGCTCTGCTCGGCCGGCTTGGCCACAACCGTGCATCCGAAGGCGAGGGCAGGAGCCACCTTCCAGGTCAGAAGCATGAGCGGGAAGTTCCACGGCGAGATCGATCCGACTACGCCCAGGGGCTCTCGCAGCTCGTAGCTGAAGACGCCGTCCCAGGGCTTGTCCCAGGACTGGCCTCCGGCGTGCTCGGCCCAGTCGCCGAAGAAGCGGAAGTTGTGGGCCGCCCGCGGCATGTCCTTTCCGCGGGAGTCGGTGATGGGCTTGCCCATGTCCCGGGTCTCCCATTCGGCCAGCTCCTCGAGGCGGGACTCGATTCCGTCCGCCACCCGGTTGAGGATCCGCTTTCGGTCGGCGGGAGCCATCCTCGACCAGGCCTCGAAGGCGTCCCGGGCGGCATCGACGGCCCGGCCGACGTCGGCAGCCCCCCCTTCAGCGACGGTGGCGACGGGGGTGTTGTCGATGGGTGTGACGGACTCGAAGGTCTTGCCGTCGACAGAGTCGACGAAGTCGCCTCCGATGAAGTGGCGGACCTGTCTCATTGCTCGGCCGCCGCCCGGGCAGCACGCTCCGCCCGCACCACTCGCATCGGCTTGCCTCCGATCCCGTACTGATGCTCTTCCATCTCGTTCACCATGATCCGGACTGTCTTGATGTCGGCCTCGAGGGAATCGGCGATGGCGTCGGACACGGCCGAGATCATCTTCTCGATCTTCTCGTGCGGCCGACCCTCCATCAGATTGATGTAGACCAGAGGCATGTGTTTCCTTTCGTTCAGGCTGCGGTGAGCGTGATTGATCCGATCCGGTCGAACTCGGCGGTGACGACCGTGCCCGGGTAGAGGTCGATGGGAGCGGTCAACCCCCCGGATATGACGACCGACCCGGCCGAGAGGGGACGAGGGGCGTTGTTGGCCATCCAGGCCACCGCTGCGGCCGGATGGTCGAGGGCGGCGGCGCCGGTGGCAGTGTGACGCAGACGTCCGTTCTCGGTGACGATCACCCCGAGCAGGCCCAGATTCAGGCCTTCGGGCCGATGGGGGTCGCCCCAGGCAACCATGGCCGCCGAGCTGTTGTCGGCGATGTTGTCGAGAGCCGCGGAACCGGAACTCGTGGTATCTGGAGTCGACCACCTCTAGTGAGGGCATGATTCCGGCAGTGGCGGCCAGGACGTCTCCCGGCGAGACCGGAGGTGTCAGATCCGCATTGAGCAGGAAAGCGATCTCGGGCTCGACCTTGGGATGAATGAGGCGATCGAGGGGCACGATCCCGTCGTGGATGACCATGGCGTCTGTGAGCCATCCATAGTTGGGGTGGTCGACGCCCATGGCCGTTTGCATGGCTCTCGACGTGAAGCCCAGCTTTCCTCCGACGATCTTCTCACCCTCGCCCATACGCAGTTTCATGCCCTCCTCCTGGACGGAATAGGCGGTCTCTTGCGACAACGCCGGATCGGACTCGGTGAGCATGGCTGTAGTGGTGCGCTCCGTGCGGCAGCGGTGGAGCGAATGGGCGAGGCCGATGGCGCCTTTTGCGGTCATGTGACGGCCACCGTCAGTGCCCCGATGCGGTCGATCTCAACGGTGACGGAGTCGCCTGCTTCGACGGCCACGGCTGCGGTGAGCCCACCGGAGAGGACCACCGATCCGGCCGGGAGGTTTCGGTCGCGCTCGGATAACTTGCGCACGAACCACGCCACCGCCTCGGCGGGGTGGTCCATGACCGCCGCCCCTGCCGCAGTCCCGGCCAGGCGACCGTTGTGGGTGAATACACAGCCCACCTTCCGCAGATCGATGCCGCCCACCGGGACCGGGTCGCCCAGAGCGAATCGGGCGGCAGAGGCGTTGTCGGCGATGACGTCGGGAAGGGTGAACGAATAACCGGCGTAGCGCGAGTCGAGAACGTCGAGTGCCGTCGCAACCGCCGCGGTGGCGGTGAGGACTGAGGCGGCGGTCACCGACGGCCCTTCCAGGTCGGCTCCGGTGAGGAAGGCGATCTCAGGCTCCAGTCGGGGTTGGATGAGCTCGGATCGCACCAGGCTCTCGCCCGGCACAATCATGGATCCCTTCAGTAGCGATCCATACGAGGGCTCGTCGACGTTCATCTGCTGCTGTTTGGCTCTCGATGTGAGGCCCAGCTTGGCGGCTGCCACGGACCCGCCCAGAGCGTCGATGACCTCATCCTGAATGTCGTAGGCAGCCTCGGGGGTTAGTCCGGAGTCGGCCGGATCGAGAGCGGTCCGGGTGCGGATCGCCGCCACCAGGCGCTCCGCCAGGGGAGTCATCCTGTCCCCACCTGCGCCTCGGCCGCCCGGCGCTGCAACTCGACTGCAACGTCGATGATCATGTCCTCCTGGCCCCCGACCGCCTTGCGTTCTCCCAGCTCCAGGAGGATCGACTTCGTGTCGACCCCGTACCGCTCGGCGGCGCGCTTGGCATGAAGCAGAAAGGACCCGTACACGCCGGCGTATCCCAGGAGTAGCCCGTCGCGGTCGATGACTCCCTGGTCGGGCCGAATGGGGCGCACGGCCTCCTCGGCAGCGTCCATGATCCGGAGCGGGTCCACGCCCGTGGCGATGCCCGACTTCTCGCAGGTAGCTATCAGGGCCTCGGTGGGGCAGTTGCCGGCGCCGGCGCCCAGGCCGGTGGTGCATCCGTCGATCTGGTCCACACCCTCTTCCAGGGCGGCGAGTGAGTTGGCGACCGCCAGGGAGAGGTTGTTGTGGGCGTGGATTCCCACCTGACAGGACACGGCAGCCTTGACTGCGGCCACCCGCCGGCGGGCGTCATCGATCGTCATCGCACCGGCGGAGTCGACCACGTACACGGCGCCTGCCCCGTAGGAATCCATCAGCCGGGCCTGGTGGACCAGGTCTTCGGGTTCGATCATGTGGGCCATCATCAGGAAACCGACCGACTCCATGCCCAGCTCGGCAGCGAGGGCGATGTGCTGTTGGGAGATGTCCGCCTCGGTGCAGTGGGTGGCGATGCGAGCCACCGTGGCCCCGGCTTCGGCCGCCTTGCGCAGATCGTCCTTGGTTCCGATGCCGGGAACCATCAGGACGGCGATCTTGGCCCGGCCGGCTTCTTCGGCGGCGGCCCGGATCAGTTTCATCTCATCGGTGTGGGAAAAGCCGTAGTTGAACGAGGAGCCACTCACGCCGTCGCCATGAGAGACTTCGATCACCGGCACTCCGGCCTGGTCCAGGGCGGACACGACCCGACGCACCTGGTGTTCCGTGAACTGGTGGGCGACGGCGTGGGAGCCGTCCCTGAGGGTGGAGTCGGTGAGCCGGAAGCGAGGTGAGGTCACTTTGCCGCCCTCCGCTGCGCCATGGCTTCGCCCACCCGCACTGCCGAGGCGGTCATGATGTCGAGGTTGCCTGCATAGGGTGGGAAGTAGTCGCCTGCCCCTTCCACTTCTAGAAGGGCCACCACCCTGGCTTTCACGTCGCCTCCCGGAGTGGTGAATGTGTCCTCGTCAAACACCGGCGGGTTCTTGAGCCGGTAGCCGGGCACGTACCGGGCCACCTCGTCGACCATCGCCAATATCGAGTCGGCCACCTCCTGGCGGTCATATCCGTCAGCCAGGGCACAGAAGACCGTGTTGCGCATCAGGATGGGCGGCTGGGCAGGGTTGAGCACCATGATCGCCTTGCCGTGAGCAGCCCCGCCCACCTCCGCCAGTGCGGACGAGGTGGTGTGGGTGAATTCGTCGATGTTCTGGCGGGTGCCGGGGCCGGCCGACACCGAGGCGACGGTGGACACGATCTCGGCGTAGGGGACCTCACACACACGCGACACTGCATGCACGATGGGTACGGTCGCCTGGCCGCCGCACGTGATCAGGTTGACGTTGTCCGCCTCGAGATGTTCCTGGAGATTGACCGGCGGCACCACCAGCGGGCCCAGCTTGGCGGGAGTGAGGTCGACGGCCTGCAGTCCGGCGTCTTGATAGCGGGGGGCATTCTGGCGGTGCACCCAGGCCGAGGTGGCCTCGAACACGATCTCGAACTCGTCGGCATGATCGATCAGCCAATCCGGCCCTTCGTGGGTAGCCTCGATTCCCGCCTCCCGGGCCCTTGCCAGCCCCTCCGACTCGGGATCGATTCCCACCACAACTCTCAGCTCCAACCCAGGGGAGCGCAAGAGCTTCTCCATCAGGTCGGTCCCGATGTTTCCCGACCCAACGATCGCAACAGGCGTCCTAGTCATCTACAGCACCTCTCATCAGGTACGGGTCCGCCCAAGCCCGGGGCCGCCCACCCCCCTACCTCCCGCCTCCGTGCTCCGCACTTTGGCGGCAGGGACCTTCCCCCAGGTCTGCGACCTGGGGGACAAAGCTTTGTCCCCCTGCCGGAAGCAGGGAGAAGGCGCTCCTGCCCGGGTTTGTCCCCCACGAGCGGAGCGAGAGGGGGAAGGGGCCCCCGCTGCGGAGCAGTGGGGTAGGGGGGAGCCGAATCCGTCCGCTCGGTTCACTCGAACCTCACCGTGACCGGGCCCAAGCGGTCGAAATCGGCTCGCACCACATCGCCCGACTCGACCGGAAAGGCACCGTGGAGGGCGCCCGTCATGATGAACCAGCCGGGCTGGAGGGCAACGTCGTAGTCGGCCAGGATGTTGGCCAGCCAGGCCACCGCCGCCAGGGGGTTGCCCAGGGCCGCTGCACCGGCTCCCGAAGCTCTGGTGCGTCCGTTGTGGGAAACGACCATGCCGACCAGGCGGGGATCCCATCCCTCCAGGGGCACCGAGCGGGCGCCCAGGATGATGGCGGCCGAGGAGGCGAGGTCGGAGATGGTGTCGGCCAGCTTGATCTTCCAGTCGACGATGCGGGAGTCGACCATCTCGATGGCGGCAACCGCTCCTGCCACCGCCCTCGAGGCCTCCATAGCGGTGACGCCGGGGCCGCGCAGCTCCTCGCTGAGCACGAGGGCGATCTCGGCCTCTACCCGGGGCTGAATGTAGCCCGACAAATCGATGGCGGCGCCGTCGTCGAACACCATGGTGGAGAGGACCGGGCCGTAGTCGGGTTGGTCGACGCCCATCATCTCCTGCATTGGCTCGGAGGTGAGGCCCAGCTTGTAACCGATCACCTTCCCGCCTCCCTCGCTGAGAAGCAGGTCGACGAAAGCCTGTTGCACCGCGTAGGCCTGGGCCTGGGTCATGTCCGGCTGCTCGTCGGTGAATGGAGGGATTGGAGAGCGTTCCCGCAGGGCGGCGTGAAGGGCAGCGGCGCGGTCGCTGGGCGAGGTCATGATTCGACGCTAACCGGTGCGTCCCGCCATGCGGTCTGATGTTCTCTCATGTGGAACAACGATGGGCTCAGCGTCCCGGCCAGCCCAGCCGCCGCGAAGCCACTGCTGCCATTTCCATCACTGCCAGGCCGAACCGGTGGCTGAGCGGCTCGAGCCGCTCAATCGGCCCGGCCACGCTGAGGGCGGCCCGCACCCGTCCTGAGCCGTCCCGAATCGGGGCCGCAACGCTCAGGACATCGAGCGCGGACTCGCCCTGGTTGGTCGAATAGCCCCGCTTGCGCACCTCCTTCAGCTGAGCTCGGAGCTGGTTGAGGTTGGTGACGGTGTTGGCTGTGAGGCTGGTCAGTTGCCAACCGTCCAGAAGGGCCTCCAGCTCCAGTTCGGGTAGGTGGGCGAGCAGGCACTTGCCGGTGGCGGTGCTGTGGGCCCAGTTGCGCCGTCCCACGTCGATGAACAGCTTCATTGTGTTGGGGCTGTCGAGGCGATCCACGTACACCACCTCTCGTCCGTCAAGCACGGCGACGTGGACCGTCTCACCCGAGGCAGCACGGAGCTGTTCCATGGGCCCGATGACGGCCTCGTGGAGGTCGAGCCCCGTCGCCACGGCCGCCCCCAGGTCGTAGACCGCCAGACCCAGCCGATAGCGCCCGGTCACCTCGTCCTGTTCCACCAGGTGTTCCTCGCTCAGGGTGACCAGCAACCGGTGCACGGTCGACTTGCTCACATCCAGGCGCCGCGCCAACTCGGAGACACCGAACTCACGCTCATGAGCCGAAAACTCCTTCAACAGGCGCGCTGCGTTCTGCACCGAGGCCAGGACGGGGCGCTTGCCGCTCACCGTTCCGGCGGTGCCGAGGAGTCGGCTCGCAGGGCTGCCAGCAATGCCCGTCGCAACTCGGTCGGGTCGGGAACTGTCTTGGTCAGGGCTACCAGCTCGTCACTCCAAGGGACCAGCTCCCGGGCGATGAGTGCCTGGGCCCTCACCAGACCCGCCAGGGCGGCCCCCTCCATCTCGTCGACGAGCGCCTCCCGTCCCTTGACCCGCGAGCGAATCGTGTCGAAGTCGCGGGCGTCGGCGATGTGTGAGTTGGCCAGCCCGGCCCCGGCGTGGCCGGCGTGGTGGGTGGTCAGCTCGGCGCCCGGCTGGACGATCATGTGGTAGAGGTGGGTCGAGATGCCGAGCGTGCGGCGGACCAGCTCACTGGCGGGACGCGCAGACTCGTCGATCATGCCCAGGGCGGGCAGCACCACCGGGTCGTAGAAGCGCAGCTTCCAATGCATACCCTCGAGCTCCGACTCTGTCTCTACCTCCTGGCCCTGGGCGGGGCCAAGCTGTTGGCGGGTGGCGATCACGTGCAGGTTCTGGACGCCGACGGCCGCCACGGTGAATTCCTGTCCGAGGAGCGGCATCCGTCCCTGGACGGCCGGTGGCTGGAGCTTGGCCTGAGTGAGATAGGCCCGGTGGACCGATGTCACGTAGTCGGCCATGGCCTGGCGCATTGCTTCGGGGCTGGTGACCATGCCCGACCTACCCTAAACCTCGCCTTCCCGCATCGCGGGACACCGTTCCCCCATACGGCACGCGATCCACCACTGGGCCGGCCAGATCCCATCCCGGTCGAAACCGTCACCATTGCTTCTTTGAGCGCTGACGCCACCCCCTTGGTTGGAAGGTGGCGAAAGCATGGCGAAGGTGGCGATCGAAGCAACGGGGAAACGGTTCAGAGAGGCCCAAAGAACGGGCATCTCGGCGGGGAGAGCGTTCCGCCATGGGGAACGGTGGCCCTCAGGGCGGGACACGAAGCTTATGTTGCCTGCATGGGAATCCTCCGTCTCAGTCACGTGGACATCACGGTCCCCGACCTCGACCTGGCATCGGCCTACTACACAGGCGTGATCGGCATGGACCAGACCGAGCAGGTCGACGATCGGGTCTTCTTCAAGTGCTGGGACGAGGAGGACCACCACTCCCTGGCGGTCAGATTCGATCCGCGGGTGGGAATCGATCGTTTCGCGTTCAAGGTGGAGACCGAACAAGACCTGGAGTACTTCGAGGATCGGCTGGAAGACTACGGGCTGGTGGTGAGCCGGGTGTCGCGGGACGAAGAGGTAGGTCAGGGCGAGTCGATTCGCTTCGACATCCCCTCCGGCCACGAGATGGAGCTGGTCTACGACGTCGAGAAGCTGGGCAGCTCGGTGGGCAAGCTCAACCCGGTCTATCGCCCGCCCTCTGGGCGCGGGATCGCCCCACCACGCATGGACCACATGCTGATCAATGCCGAAGAGGTGGGCGAGGCCACCAAGTTCTTCATGGACGTGCTCGGATTCCGTCTCACCGAGCAGCTCATCGACGCCGAGGGCCACCAGATCGGGACCTGGCTGGAGCGCTCGCACCGACCGCACGACATAGCCATCGTCTCGGGGTCCAACGGTGCCCTCCATCATTTCGCCTACTGGCTGGACGACTGGGATCACGTGCGCAAGGCGGCAGATATTCTCGCCTACAACGCTATCCCGGTCGATGTCGGTCCCACTCGCCACGGAATCACGCGGGGGAACACGATCTATTTCTTCGACCCGATGGGAACCCGAAACGAGGTCTTCACCGGCGGTTACAAACCCGACCCCGATTTCCCGACCATCACCTGGACCGAGGACAACATCGGCAAGGCCGTCTTCTACTACGAGGGCGAGATCAACGACCGCTTCATCAAAGTGCACACGTGAGGAGCATCTCTTGGCCACCCTGAGACTGTCACACGTCGAGATCCGGGTCCCCGACCTGGAGCTCGCCAACGCCTACTACACCGAGGTGCTGGGCCTGGTCGAGACCGCCCGAGAGAGCTCCAAGGTGTGGCTCAAATGCTGGGACGAGCAGCAGCACCATTCCGTGATCCTGGCCGACGCTCCCACCTACGGCCTCAACCTGGCCGGCTTCAAGGTCACGTCGGTCGAAGACCTCGACACCTATCAGCAGCGACTGGAGGCCGCAGGCGTGGCGACCAAACGCTTCGCGGCCGGCGAGCTGGGCCCCGGCTCCGGCAACACACTCCGCTTCCAGACGCCGTCGGACCACACGATCGAACTGGTGCACGGGATGGAGCAGGTGGGCAACATGCTCCCGCTTCACAACCCACCTCCTGAGCCGCTCGGTCTGGTGGGGATCCACCCGCCCCGGATCGACCATCTCTTCTTGATGTGCGAGGACGTGGACGAGACCACCGCCTTCTTCCAGGACATGCTCGACTTCCGTCTGACCGAGCTGATCATGTCCGACGACGGCCATCAGCTGGCATCATTCATGGAGCGCAGCCACAGCTCGCACGACATCGCCTTCATCGTCGGCCCCCAGGGCGCCTTCCATCACGTGGCGTTCTGGCTGGACAACTGGAACGATTTGCGGGATGCAGCCGACATCTGCGCGTATCACGGCGTGCGGATCGACGCCGGCCCCACCCGTCACGGAGCCACCCGCGGCTGGGGCCTCTACTTCTTCGACCCGGCCGGGAACCGCAACGAGGTCTACACCGGCGGCTACTACGTCGACCCCGACCGTGAGCCGATCGTCTGGACCGAGGCGGAGATGGGCCGGGCCATCTTCTACTACGAGGGTGTGGTCGACCAGCGCTTCCTGACCGTGCACAGCTGATGGACGAGCGGCCCTCATTCCCTCGCAAAGAGCGCGACGAGGCTCCCCTCTACCTGGCTCGCTACCTGGAGAAGCAGGCTCGGACCGGCCAACCTGAGTCTGACGGTGAGGACGACGATTCGCCCCTCTACCTGCGTCAGTTCCGCAACCGACGCCGGGACGAGTCGATCACCGAGTCCCTTCCCCCCCTTTTCCAGCGGGTGGGGATGGGAATGCAGCAGGCCCTGACCGAGGACAACCGCAACAAGGAGATCTCGGCCCCCGCCTCCGCCAGGATGAAGCTGGCTGCCGACATCTACCTGATCCGGCACGGCGAGACGCAGGGCTACACGAGCGAGGCAGGCCTCACTCCGGCCGGCACCTGGCAGGCCCACACCTACGGTCACACCATCTCCCGGCGCGTCTCGGCCGGTGAGACGCTGGTGTTGCGTCACGCCCCCACCAACCGGGCGTCGGAGACGATCGACAGCATCCATCGCGGGCTCAAAGACGGTCTGGTCATGTTCGAGAAGGACGTCAAGGTCTTCGAGCCCGAGCCCATGGACGAGTTTCGCAACTTCGGGGTGGCCACCCCCGACGGCGTTCGTGATGTCACCGGCGCCTTCCGGATGTATTACTCCACGCTGGAAAAGTACGAGCGCATCGCCCTGGGCGACCGTCCCATGTGGCTGGTAGAGGTGGATCGCTTCTGGCAGACCCAGCAGGGTGGCGGTGACCCGATCCAACACTGGCTGACGGTGCCCATGTTCCACTTCGAACCCCCTGCCATGACGGTGCGCCGCTTCTGGATGGGCATACGCCGGCTCGCTTCCGAGTATCCCGGGCGCGGATCCTGGTGGCGTCTCACTCCGGCCCGATCCGGGCCTTCGCCATCGCCGCACTCGGGTACGACCCGGGCGAGCCCTACAACACCGAGCACGTTCGGGTGAAGCTGGAGGAAGGCGGGGCGTCGGGTCTCGTCACCTACCGCAACCGCGTGCAGGAGGTACAGGTGCCCGATATCGAGAGTCTTCCCACCTGGGAGCTGGGCGAGGATTGGGATCCGTCTGGCCTCCAGCAGAAAGAGGGGGGTAAGTGAGCTACCCAAGGAGCTGCCTCCATGTGCAGGGCGTGCCCGACGTCGGATCTCTCCCATCCGACGCGATCGACCACGGATCTCCTCGCAGAACCGCACCGGAGCTTGCCCGTGTCTGATTACGTGCTGTGGTTCGAGAACTACACGGACTCCGATCGGGCGCGGGTGGGAGGCAAGAACGCCAGCCTGGGGACCATGATTCAGGCCGGTCTGCCGGTCCCTCCCGGGTTTGCGGTCACCATCGAAGCCTATGAGACGCTCAAGGGCGACGTGGGTCGGGACAGCGTCATCGACGGGCTTCTGGCCGAGATCGACACCCACGACTCAACCGGTCTACGCGAGGTCTCCACCCAGGTCCGCAAGATCATCGAGGAGATACCCGTCACCGACGAGATCCTCCAAACCGTACGGGAGTCCTACCACCTGCTCGAAGAGAGGTGTGGAGTGGAGAACGTCGCGGTGGCAGTTCGCTCGTCTGCCACGGCCGAGGATCTTCCCGACGCAAGCTTCGCCGGTCAACAGGACACGTATCTGTGGGTGAAGGGTGCCGACGCCGTCATCGAGAACGTGCGCCGATGCTGGTCGTCGGTGTACACCGACCGGGCCATCAGCTACCGCCACGAGATGAACCACGACCACGACCGAATCTCGATGGCGGTCGGGGTGCAGATGATGGTGGATCCCAAGGCGGCAGGCGTGGCCTTCACGCTCAATCCTCAAGATGGTGACCGGAGCCAGGTGGCCATCGATGCCTCATGGGGACTGGGGGAGGCTGTCGTATCCGGTGAGGTAACGCCCGACAACTTCCTGGTCGACAAGGTCATCGGGGAGATAGTCCGACGCATCATCTCCCCGAAGACGATCGAGTACCGGGTTGACGGTGATAACAGCGTCGTCAAGGTCGAGGTGGAGGAGGAGCGTCAGTCGGCCGCCTGCCTCACCGACGACGAGATCCGGGCGGTGGCGACCATGGCCCGGCGGGCCGAGAAGCACTACGGAACGCCCCAGGACGTCGAGTGGGCCATCGATCGCCACCTGCCCGATGGGGAGAATGTGGTCCTCCTTCAAGCGCGGCCGGAAACGGTGTGGTCCCGCAAGAAGCCGAACCCGATCGCCACGTCCAGCAACCCACTCGAGTCGATCATCTCGACCCTCATGACGCCGATCCACGCGAGGGACCAGTGAGACCCGACTGACCTCCCGCGCCCCCGCCAGCATCCGTCCGTACAGCCAGGAGCAGAGAATGTCCGACAATCGATTCCCCAGCCCGTTTGAGATCCCCACCCCTGAGGGGGCGGAGGGATGGGAGGAGCTGTACACATACTCCTCCCTGTTCAGCGAGGGACGCCGCGAGTACGAAGAGGATCGTTTCTGGTTCCAGGACAGCATGCACTGGGGTTGGGCGATGTCGCCCTGGGACGCCGACCACCTCGAATACGCCATCGCCTCGCTCAGCCAGTACAACACCCGCCACTATCTGATCCCACCGGCCAACGGGATCGACTTCCGGATCCTGTACGGGTATCCGTTCTTCTCGCCGGTGACGATCGAGGACGGCCCGACCATCGAGGCCCGGGTTCCCCAATTCATGGAGCGGGCCGGCTACTACTTCGGCAACTGGAACGACCTGTACGAGAACTGGCTGGGGAAGATCAAGGAGAACATCGCCGAACTCGAGGCGATCGATTTCTCGCCCCTTCCCGAGGTGGAGCCGATGGAGGTCGTCACCGAAGGGCGGGGGACCGGTTCCGGCTGGGAGTTGCAGCGCCAGTACCACAGGTTCAAGGACCTATCACAGCGTATCTGGCAGTATCACTTCGAGTTCCTCAACCTGGGCTACGCCGCCTACCTGGACTTCTTCCAGTTCTGCAAGCAGGCCTTTCCGTCGATACCCGACCTGGCCATCGCACGGATGGTGGCGGGGATCGACGTGGACCTGTTCCGTCCCAACGAAGAGCTCAAGAAGCTGGCGCAGCTGGCCGTAGACCTGGGGATCGAAGACGCCTTCCGTCAGCACGACAGCGCCGAGGCGGTTCACGCCGCCCTCGACACGGACGCCGGCCGGCAGTGGCGAGCGGCCTGGGATGCGGCCAAGGACCCATGGTTTAACTTCAGCTCGGGCACGGGCTTCTACTACTACGACAAGACCTGGGTCGATCACCCCGAAATCACCTACGGGTTCGTCCACGACTACATCGTCAAGCTCGAGGCAGGGCAGTCGATCGCCCGTCCCGTCCACCAGGTGGAGGCGGAGCGGGATCGGATCGTGTCCGAGTACAGCGAACTGCTCCAAACCGAAGAGGACAAGGAGACCTTCGCCGGAAAGCTGGGCCTGGCCCGGACCGTCTTCCCCTATGTCGAGAACCACAACTTCTACATCGAGCATTGGTCGATGTCGGTCTTCTGGCGCAAGTCCCGGGAGCTGGGCGCCATGCTGGTCAAGGAGGGCTTCTTCCAGGAGGAGGAGGACATCTTCTATGTACGCCGCGACGAGGTGGACGAGCTGCTCTGGGACCTTTACTCGGCCTGGGCCGTTGGGGCTCCGCCCGCCGGGCCGACCTACTGGCCGCCCAAGATCGCCAAGCGTCGTGCCCTGGTCGAGGCGCTGAAGAACTTCAAGCCACCCAAGGCTCTGGGAGAGCCCCCCAAGGTGGTCACCGAGCCCTTCACCATCATGTTGTGGGGCATCACGTCGGACTCGGTCCAGACGTGGCTCGGTGCACCAGAAGGGGCCGGAGAGCTGACCGGAATGTCCGCCTCGCCCGGCACCGCCGAGGGACCGGCCCGGGTGGTCTTCAGCGCCGACGACATCGGCCAGGTTCAGGACGGTGAGATCCTGGTCGCCCCGATCACCGCGCCCTCCTGGGCCCCGGTGTTCTCCAAGATCAAGGCCACCGTCACCGATATCGGGGGCGTCATGTCCCATGCCGCCATCGTGTGTCGCGAGTACGGGGTACCCGCCGTCACGGGAACGGCATACGCCACCCGTGAGATCAAGACCGGCGACATGATTCGGGTGGACGGCAGTGCCGGCACCGTTACGAAGATCTGAAGTGACCTAGGAGGCCACATGCTCAGCAAGGAGATGAACGAGACGCTTACCCGGGTGGGGCCCGGGACACCCATGGGTGAGCTCCTGCGCCGCTACTGGTACCCGGTCGCGTTCGAGCGGGAGCTGGCCGATTGGCCCATCAAGAAGGTTCGTTTGCTGGGCGAGGACTTCGCGCTGTGGAAGACGCCGGAAGGTGGGTACGGGATCATGCAGGAGCGTTGTCCGCACCGGCACGCCTCGCTGGTCTACGGTGTGGTCGAGGAGGGCGGTCTCCGCTGTGGCTATCACGGGTGGAAGTTCGATTGCGAGGGTGCCTGCATCGATCAGCCCGCCGAGCCCGAGGGCTCGGTGTTCAAGGACAACATCGAGGCTTTCGCCGGGAAGGCCGAGGCGCTTGGTGGCATGGTGTTCGTGTACATCGGTCCCGAACCGGCTCCGGAGCTGCCTCGTTTCGACGTGTATGTCGATCGCGGCTTCGTCGATGTGGGATACACGGTTCTGCCCTGCAACTGGCTTCAGATCATGGAGAACTCCGTGGATCCCTACCACGTCGAGTGGCTCCACGGAAACTACTTCCGTTTCCTGGGCGAGCAGCGAGGCTTTGTGGCTCCAGCCGGGTTCCAGAAGCGTCACATCAAGGTGGGATTCGACCCCATGGAGTGGGGGATCCTGAAGCGACGAGTGCTGGAGGGAAACACCGAGGAGAACGACGACTGGGCGGTGGGCCATCCCCTGGTCTTCCCCTACTGCATGAGGGTCGGCGGGGGAGGCATCGAGCAGATGCAGATCCGGGTGCCCATCGACGACAACCACACCTGGGTGTTGTTCTACTCCAACCATCAGCCTCCCGGTCTGACCGAGTTCCCCGAGCAGGTTTACCCGGTCGACTACGAGTTCCCCTGGCTGGACGAGAACGGCGAGCACATCGTCGACTACATCGAGGGCCAGGACATCATGGCCTGGGTGACCCAGGGCGACATCACCGACCGCACCGCCGAGCACATCGGCAAGTCGGATGCGGGGGTGATCATGCTGAGGCGCATGTTCCGCCAGCAGATGGCACTGGTCGAGGAGGGTGAGGACCCCTCGGTCGCGTTCACTCGTGAGAAACATGAACGGATACCCCTGCCGTGCGAGAAGGACAAGTTCGGGGTCAACTTTCTGGAGTTCGCCTTGTCCTGGCTCGACGGAGGATCATCCAAATTCTCGCCCGCCCTGGACGCGATCAAGAAGCTCTACATCGATGCCGCCGCGTTGCGGGGCGACATGCCGGGTCAGGCGGAAGCGGCGCAGGTTCCCGGTCAGTGAGGGCGGCTCGCCGCAGCGCCGAGGACTATCCGAATCACGTCGAAGCGTCGACTCCTGTCGAGGGTCGGCGGTTCACCGGCGTCCACTGGTGGGACCCGGACCGTCTCAATCACCTGGGCGATCTGCCCCGGCACTGCCCCTCCTGTGGGGCCCACTTGCAAGAGGAGAAGGGGATCGCGGTCGAGTACTGGGAGGCGGACCGGAGGGTCTATCACGTCTGGTGCCACGTCTGTGATTGGGCAGGTGACGTCACGCGCATCCATCGCATGACCGGCCCGGAAGCCGAGCACTGACACCACCGGCCTTGTCGCCGACGGACGGCCACCAACGCCTCTACTCCTCCTCCGAGGTGCCTTCCTCGGCGGCCGGCGTCTCGGGAGCAGGCTGTTCTCCGGCGGGCTCCTGCCCCTCAGACTTGTCCCACCTGTCGCGCGCCGCCGCCATTCCTCGCTCGAGTGCGTCGTCGAGCTGACTGGCCGCCTGACGAGCCGCATCGAGAGCGCTGGCCCGAGCGGGCTTGCTGGCGTCCCAGGCAGCACGCAGTGCGTCTCCGGCCCTTTGCAGCGCATCCTGGGCGTCGTCCATCCACTCCTTGCGGGCCCGATCGCCGCCCTCACGGCCTGCGGCGTTGTCCGATTCGTCGGTCATGTTCCCTCCTTGGTCGATCCAATGATCCCACAAGCCGGGATCGGGTGAGATTCTCTCCAGCCATGTGAAGTCGGGGCAGAATGTCGATGTGAGTCTCGATACTCAACCCCTCTCGACGGAGCGTCTGGTGGATCTGGCGGGTCTGTTCGAACAGGGGGGCGATCCCAAATGGTGCTGGTGCGCCTACTTTCGCCTGCGCAGCGTCAACTTCTCCAATTCGACGGCGGCGAACAACCGTGTCGTGCTGGAGAACGCAGTGGACGCCACGGGTGTCGAGGGGAGAGCGCCGGGGCCGGTCGCCTATCAGGACGGCGAGGCGATCGGGTGGGTGAGCCTCGGACCGAGGTCGGATTACGAACGGCTGGTGCACTCGCGGGTTCTCGCTCCGGTCGATGATGAGCCCGTCTGGTCGATCGTCTGTTTCGTGGTCGGGCGGCGTGCCCGGGGCCAGGGCCTGGCGTCGACGTTGCTGGCGGCGGCCATCGACTACGCCCGGGGTCACGGGGCCACCACACTCGAGGCCTATCCGATCGATACCGGGGGAGAGCGGGTCCCATCCGCCCAGGTGTACAAGGGAACGCTGGTCATGTTCGAGCGAGCCGGCTTCGAGGTGGTCGCTCGGCGCCGGACAACCGCACCAGCCCGATCCGCCCCATCGTGCGTCTCTCCCTGTGAGCTCGGCGGGCCCTGTCCCCCTGCAGAGCGGCAACGGGCGGTGGTGCCGACTCCCGCTCTTTCGTCTCTCAGCATCCGAACAGGCGATGAGACGGCGACCAAGGCGGGAATATCCCCGATTCTCGTGGACTTGTCAACTGTATGAATAGCGCAGTGAGAGAGGCCCTCTCCGAGGGCGGAATAGTCGACATCACCACGACCGGCCGCAAGAGCGGGGAGCCCCGACGCATCGAGATCTACCTCCACAATCTGGACGGGACCCTGTGGCTGACGGGAAAGCCGGGTTACCCGCGGGACTGGGTGGCCAATCTATCCGCCGACCCGTCCATCACCGTTCACCTCAAGCGCACGGTGGCAGCCGACGTGCCTGCCACGGCGAAAGTGATCACGGACCCCGCCGAAAAGGCCGACATCATCCTTCGGGCGCGTGTGGACAGCTGGGGGGCAGACGCAGACGAGGCTCGCGTCGACAACGACCATTGGGCAAAGACGTCGCCCCTGGTGAGGGTGGAACCCGCCACCTGAGGAGCGGATCGGGCAGAAGTACCTCTGGACCAGGGGCAACGAGCCGTGGGGATCGCCGTTCGCCACGGCCGAAAGAAACGGGGCGGTGGCGGGTATCGTCGCATCCACATGACTGACCAAATGCCGGTGGAGGCTCGGGTGACCTTGCTGCGAGAGCAGATCGAGGAGGCGAACCGAGGCTACTACGTGCTGGACGACTCGGCCCTGAGCGATGCCGAGTACGACGACCTCATGCGGGAGCTGCGGAGCCTCGAGGAGCAGCACCCGGACCTGATCACGCCGGACTCGCCTACCCAGCGAGTAGGGACGTCCACCGCTCAGTCAACCTTCGAGCCGGTTGAGCACCTTCGGCCCCTGTTCTCGCTCGACAACGCCGAGTCCATGGCAGACCTCGAAGCATGGGCGGAGCGCATGAAGCGCCAGCTGGGCTCGATGCCGGAGGGGTTTGCCACCGAGCTGAAGATCGATGGCCTGGCGGTGGTCCTGGTCTACGAGAACGGGACTCTGGCCAGAGGCGCTACCCGGGGCGATGGTACGACGGGAGAGGACATCACAGCCAACCTTCGCACAATCTCCGACATACCCGAGCGATTGGCGGGCGACGCCTCACCCGCCTTGCTAGAGGTCAGGGGTGAGGTCTACATGCCGTTCGATGCGTTCGAGGAGCTCAACGAGCGTCAGGCGGAGGCGGGGGAGCGCCTGTTCACGAATCCGCGTAACGCCGCCGCCGGGTCGGTGCGCATGAAGGATGCCGCCGTGACCGCCACACGGCGCCTGGGTTTCTGGGTCTATCAGGCGGGGATCATCGAGGGTGGGCCTCAACTGCATACTCACACCGAGACCATGGCCTATCTGGGATCATTCGGATTCGTCATCAACCCCGCCTCGGACCGATTCGGGGAACTGGCCGGCGTGGAGGCCTACGTGCGAACCGCGGAAGCCACCCGTCACGACGCTGCATACCAGACCGATGGGGTCGTCATAAAGGTCGATTCTCTCGAACTGCAGGAAAGGCTCGGTTTCACGGCCAGGGCTCCGAGATGGGCCATCGCCTACAAGTTCCCACCCGAGGAGCGAACCACCAACCTGCTGGACATCCAGGTGAATGTGGGCCGCACCGGAGCCGTGACTCCCTTCGCGGTGCTGGACCCGGTCTTCGTGGGCGGGGCGAATGTTGGTTTGGCCACGCTCCACAATCAGGACCAGGTGCGTCTCAAAGACGTTCGGATAGGCGACAAGGTGGTCGTGCGCCGGGCCGGCGACGTTATCCCCGAGGTGGTGGGACCGGTCGTTGCAGCTCGCACCGGGACAGAGCAGGTCTGGGAGATGCCGGAGGAATGCCCCTTCTGCAGCAACCCCATTGTCAGGCCGGAGGGGGAGGCGGTGGCTCGTTGCACGGGTGGCTTCGAATGCCCCTCGCGTTTGCGGGAGTGGCTGTTCTTCTTCTCCAGTCGGGGCGGCATGGACATCGAGCACGTTGGTTACAAGACGATCGATCTCCTTCTGCGCAAGGGGCTCATTTCCGACCCGGCCGACCTGTTCACCTTCGATCCCCATGTCCTGTTGAACGAGGAGGGCTGGGGTGAGATCTCGGTAGCCAACCTGGCCGCTGCCATCGAGGAGGCCCGTCATCGGCCGCCGGCCCGGCTCCTGACCGCCCTGGGCATACGCCATGTTGGGGGCACCGTGGCCAGGCGCTTGATGGCGTCCTTCGGCTCGGTTCCCGCCCTCCTCGACGCAGATGCAGAGACCATTGCCGAAGTGGAGGGAGTTGGGCCCGTGATCGCGGATGAGGTGGTCGAGTGGGCTGCGGATCCCGCCAACAGCTCACTGGTGGAGCGGCTATCGGAGGCGGGAGTGCGGATGGCCGACGAGGAAGCCCGGACGCGAGGCCCGGGAGCATTGGATGGGTCGGTGATCGTGGTCTCGGGAACGCTGAGTGGCTACGGCCGCGAGGAGGCACAGGCCGCCATAGAGGCGGCCGGCGGCAGGGCAACGGGCTCGGTGTCCGCCAAGACGGCGGCTCTTGTGGTGGGAGAGGCGCCCGGACAGGCGAAGGTGACGAAGGCAGAGAGCCTGGGTGTCCCGATCATCGACGAGGAGACATTCGAGCGGCTGCTGTCGCAGGGACCGTCCGTTCTAACCGAGTAACCGTCGTCACTGGACTCGGAAGGTCCACTCGAAGCTGCCCACGTCGGGTGTGCCCGTGATTCGCTCGTACTCCACACGCACTGTGTGCTCACCCGGGAGCCATTCGTTCATCACAGACGAATTGGGTGTGGGCGCCCAGGTGTAGACCCCGGTGGCCTGGATGAAGTGGGGATCGGGGATCGGCGTGCCGTCGACGTAGATCGTGGCCTCGTAGCCCACGGCGAGGTCGACCTGTACGACGGCCTGGCGTATCACCCGGGAGTTGGGGGTGGGGGAGACCGCCTCGATCGGGCCCGGCAGCACCACCGGCTCACCCTCCTGGGTCAACACGGCACCCAGCACTATCACCGCCACCGCCAGCAGCCCGAGGGCGATGTATATGAGCCGATATTTCACGGACTGGACGGTAACGGTGCGCAAATCCGAAACAGCAAACGGCGGTAGCCTGTTCGAGGTCATGCGCGTCAACCCCGCCCTGGATCGGGTCGGTGCCCATCCGATCGCCGCCATCCAGCAGAGAGTCAGGGACCTGCGAGCGGCAGGTCGGCCAGTGATCGATTTCTCCATCGGCGACCCACGCGAGCCCACATGGGAGGCCGTGCCGGACGCGGTGAGGAATGCAGTGCCCGCGGTGTCCCAGTACCCGACAACTGCCGGAACGCCCGAGCTGCGGGCGGCCATCTCGGGATACGTGCAGCGGCGTTTCGGCGTCGCCCTCGATCCCGACACTCAGATCATGCCCACTTCCGGGTCCAAAGAGGCCATCTTCTCCAGTGCGCTGGCTTTCGTCGATCGAGACCGGGCGGACGTCGTCGGGTACCCCGATCCGGGATATCCCGTCTACGAGCGGGGAGCGGTCATGGCTGGTGCCCGGGCGGTCCCCATCGCGGCCGACGGCCGCTTCGTGGTGACCCAGTCGCAGGTTCCCCATGAGTTGTGGAAGGACCTGGCCATGCTCTGGACATGCACGCCGTCCAATCCCACGGGCGCAGTCACCTCACTTGCAGAGCTGACCGAGCTGGCGGAGCAGTGCCGTGCCCACGACGTTCTCTTGTGCTCGGACGAGTGCTACGTCGACCTCTATGCGCCGGGTGCCGAACCTCCGCCGTCGGTATTGGCGGTGACGCCGCACGATCAGTCCGGATTGTTGAGTTACCTCTCGTTGTCCAAGCGCTCGGGGATGACCGGATATCGGTCGGGAGCCATCGTGGGCGACCGTGTGGCCATACAGCGGCTCCACAAGCTGCGGACCTCGACCGGGACCGCCTCCCCCGAGTTCGTGCAGGCGGGGGCGGTGGTGGCGTGGGCCGACAACCAACACGTCGCCATCCGACGAGAGATCTTCGAGGAGAAGCGCCGCATGCTGCGGGGCATCTTCGTCGATGCGGGCCTGGCCGTGGCAGCCTCGGAGGCGGGCCTATACCTGTGGATCGAAGTCGGCGACGACGCCGTGGTAGCGGAGGAGCTGGCGGGAGCCGGCGTGGTGGTGAGCCCGGGCCGGATCTTCGGAGCACGGGGCCGGGGCTACATCCGCCTTGCTCTCGTGCCCACGATCGAGGATTGCCGTCGAGCCGGGGAGGCGATCCTGGACGCCCTCTGAGGCATCCCGTCAGTTGGCGTGAAGCGGCTCGTTCAGGCCCTGCCACGTGCCCGTGGTGGGGAGCGCCTGCACGGCACCGCTGAGCGAGTTGCGCCGGAAAAGAAGAGCGTTCGCCCCAGACAGGTCACGACCCTTGCACGTGGTGCCATCGGGAAGTGTGATGATCGTCCCTGCCGTCACGTAGAGTCCCGCCTCCACTATGCAGGCATCTCCCAGCGATATTCCGATCCCGGCATTGGCTCCCAGGAGGCAACGCTCACCTATGGAGACCACCTCGGTACCTCCGCCCGACAGCGTTCCCATGATCGAGGCGCCGCCTCCGATATCGCTCCCATCACCCACTACTACTCCCGAGGAGATACGGCCCTCCACCATGGAACGGCCCAGCGTGCCGGCATTGAAGTTCACGAAACCCTCGTGCATGACCGTGGTCCCCTCGGCCAGATGGGCTCCCAGCCGGACTCGGTCGGCATCGGCGATGCGTACCCCGCTCGGGATCACGTAGTCGGTCATACGGGGGAACTTGTCGACGGACGTCACCTGCACCGGCCTTCCCGCCGCGGCCAGCCGGTGGCGGGTCTGTTCGAAACCGTCCACCGCACAGGGCCCTTGCGTCGTCCAGACAACGTTGTTGAGGGCCGTGAACATCCCCTCGACGCTGATCTCGTGGGGCCGAACCAACCGACACGAGAGCAGGTGGAGCCGTAGATAGGCATCGTGGGGGTCGGCCGGTGGGGTGGACAGGTCCTCGATCACAGTCGCCACCGCCGCAAGGTCTACATCTCGTTGAGGGTCGTGGCCGATTCGCGCTGCCAGGTCTGGGGTGGAAAGGCTCATCGCCTGGTCGGCCGATAGGCGAGTTGTCCCGGGCGTCAGGTCGGGGTGGGTTCCCAGAACCGGTTTGGCGTAGGCGGTGTCGAGGACCGTCCCATCGGCGGCGATGGTGGCGAGGCCGACGCCATAGGCGGGAGTCTGTTCCATGGTGGAAGGCTAACGGCCCGGCAACCGGCGGTACGCTGGTCGGCCATGTCCGATCTCCTCGAGACCACGACCTGGCTGGTCGACATACCCTCCGAGACGGGGAGCGAGGCCGAAATCTGTGCGGCCGTGGCGGGGCGTCTGCCCGAAGGGCTAGCCCTGGCGCGGGTGGGTGAGTCGCTGGTCGTGGGTAGCCCGGACGAGCGGCCGATGGTCGTGCTGGCCGGTCATCTCGACACCGTGCCACGCCAGGGCCAGGGTTCTGCAGAAGTGCGGGATGGGCGCCTCTGGGGCCTGGGAAGTGCCGACATGAAGGGCGGGCTGGCGGTGATGATTCAGCTCCTCGAACAGCCCGATCTGGATGCTTGGGCCCACAACGTGGTCGGAGTCTTCTATGCGGCCGAAGAGGGCCCGCACGAGAACAATCAACTCCGCAGTGTCCTGGACGAGGTTCCCTGGCTCGGTGGGGCCGACTGCGCGGTGGTACTGGAACCATCGGACGGCGAGCTGCAGTACGGGTGCAACGGGGTGGTGAACGCCACGGTCACTTTCTCCGGTCGTGCCTCGCATTCGGCACGACCCTGGTGGGGCGAGAACGCCATCACCAAATCGGGGGAGTGGCTCGCCCGTATGGGCTCGCTGCAGCCCCGCGCCTATCTGGTGGATGGGCTCGAGTTCCGCCGAACCGTCGTGGTGACCAGGGCTCGGGGCGGGGTCGCCAACAACATCGTCCCCGCAGAGTTCGAGCTCAACGTCAACATGCGCTTTACGCCCGACATGACGGTCGATGGAGCCGTGTCAGAGCTGGCCGAGCTGTGCCGGCCCGCAGATCGGTTCGAAGTGGTGGATACGGCCCCGGCTGCGGCTGCGGCCGCGGATCATCCTCTCATCGTTCGTCTGGCCGAGGTGAGCCGTGCGCCCAGGGCCGCCAAGCAGGGCTGGACGGATGTGGCCCGGTTCTCCGAGATCGGTGTGCCTGCGGTGAACTTCGGTCCGGGCGAGACGTCCCGGGCCCATCAGGCCAACGAGTCACTGCCCGTCGAGCATCTCGAGATGGTCTACCGGGCCCTGTACCGCACCCTGGTCGGCTGAAGAGTCGCTCGTCATCGGATCAATGGCCTGGCGGCTCGCTGGTCCTCTCCAGCCGGGGCAACCCCTTCCCTGCTCTCATGACCCCCGCAAACGCATCGTGGCGGTCGTCTTCCAACCATGGGCGGCGCGGATTCGCCCGGTCAGTCGGGGGTGAAGGTGACTTGATAGGAGGTGGCACCCTCTGTGGGCCAATGCGGCCAAATGACCAGGCCTCGTCCGGGCAAGGGTCGGACGAAGAGCGAGGCCGGGCGACTCGATGCGGCCAGCAATGATCGTTCACCCTGGCGGAGGCGGAAGCGATGCCCGGACACAGCCACGGGCTCGGCCAGGGGAATCCACGTGCCACCGTCGACACGCAGGTCGGCGGTGGTGGCATCGAGCCACACCGGCAGCTCGGGTCCGATCAGAATGGGCTCGGTGGCGGGGAGCGTGAGCTCGATCTCGAGGGACCGCCCGACGAGCGCGAGTCGGGCCACGGTGCCGTAAGGTCCGGAAATTCTCATCCGGGCCTCCGACCGCCCTTCCGACTTCTCGTCGAGGACCATGGGGATTGCGAGAGGTTCCTCTCCGTCTCCGGTCATCCTCCGAGCGATCATCGCCGGGGTGACCGGGCTGACCGCCATGATCGGCCATGCCCCGGGTTTGTCATCCCAGACGGCGATGGTTCCCGCATCCGGATCCACGACCAACGAGCTCGTGGCAGTCTCCACCTGAATCTCGTTCACCCCGTCTGCGTCCCAGTCGATCTCGGTCATCGCTACCCATCCATCGCCCCGGTGCTGGGAGCGATCCACCGCCTTTCGGGTGCGGACCAGCTGGACCTCGGCCTGCGCGTCGGGTCCAGGGCCGGTGGTGTACTCGGCCGACTGGAGAGCAAGCAGGCCATCGAGGGCGCTGCGGCCCCCCTGGTCGGCGGCAAGGCGGAGGACCTTGCGGTAGAAGGGAACCGCGTCTTCTGAGCGGGACGGCAGTCGCGTGGAGAGCTGGAGCGGTCGGCCCGGGCCATGGTCGGCCAGGTAGGACTCGGGCGTGGTGAGGCACCCCCATTCCAGGCCGGCCAACTCGGATGCGGAAACGAGAGCCGCGACCAGCCCATCGGATTGGACCAGGCGGTCCTGTCCTCGGAAGCGCTGAACCGGAACCACGACCACTGTGTCGCCGGCTCGATCCACCGCACCGGGCGCGGTCGGATGGCCGGCCACCAGGGAGGCATCGACGAACAGCACATGGAATCCCAACTGGCTGGCGAATGTGACCATGGCCGGCTCCCAGGATCCATCCAGCCACAGACCCGTGGGCGTGACGCCCGCCGCGTCCAGGGCGGTGTGTTCCCTGCTCATCTGGAGCTGGGCAGCGTCCGGCGGCAGGTCGGCCAGGACCGGGTCCGACCATCCACCTGCCATCCAGGCAATCGGTAGGCCCACTACCCGTTCCCACAGGTCAGGCTGGTTCAGGCGCACATGATCTACGGCGGCGCCGGGCATGCGGACAGTTACCGGGAGGTGTGGATGCTCGGTGAGGGCGTCGACGATCTCACCGAGCTCTGTGACCCATCCCTCCGGTCCGGCCCGGTGGGCAACGATCACGACCGGGGCGAGGTGCATTCCGGAAACGCTACTCGGGGGCTCGGCCGATCGAACGTGAGGCAAGCCGCCAGATCACGGCTCCGATCACGACCGCAACGATCAACCGGGGTCGGATCACGACCACGGCTGCGGCGGCCAAGCCGGCCAGGGTGGCCGGGCCGGGACGTCGCAGCAGCGGCGCTACCAGCCACAGGGCTCCAAGCAGCAGTGACACCCTGATCAGGGTGCCACCGGTGACGTTGTCGCCCTGGGCGAAGGCCAAGAACGACCCAGCTCCTGCCAGAACGAGGGTCGCGATCCCGATCACGAGACGGGTTGAAGAACTCACTTGCAGTGAGGGTATCGGGTGAGATCTACAATCACGGCATGCCCATCGACATCGATATCGCCCATGTGGCGCGCCTCGCCCGTCTCGATCTCGACGACTCCGAGCTGGCTTTCTACGGGCAACAGCTCAGCGTGATCCTGGAGCACGCGGCCCGGGTGCAGGCCGTGGACACGGAAGGATACGAGCCCACCGCCCACCCGCTAGGCCTGACGAATGCGTTTCGCCCCGACGAGGTTCGCCCGTCGCTGGATCGTGACGAAGTGCTCGCCCAGGCACCCGAACATGAGGACGGCTTTTTCGTCGTGCCACCTGCGTTGGAGACGGAATGAGCCTGGCTGATCTGACCATCAGTGAGGCGAGCCGTCGCCTCTCAGAGGGAGAGGTCGACGCGGTCAGCCTGACACGGGCCGTGCTGGAGCGGGCCACGATGACCGAGGCAGACCTCCATTGCTTCCTGACGCTCGACAGCGCCGGGGCCCTGACTGCGGCCGAGGACTCCGATCGACGCCGGTCCGTCGGTGACACCCGGGGTCCCCTCGACGGCATCCCGGTTGCGGTCAAGGACAACTTCTGCACGCGGGGCATCGAGACCACCGCCGCCTCTCAGATCTTGGCCGGCTACCGGCCCCCCTACGACGGTCACGCCGTGGAGCGACTCCGGGCGGCCGGGGCGGTCCTTTTGGGCAAGACGAACCTCGACGAATTCGCCATGGGGTCATCGACCGAGAACTCGGCCTACGGTCCGACCCGCAATCCCTGGGATACCGACCGCGTGCCCGGAGGTTCGTCGGGGGGATCTGCGGCGGCGGTGGCGGTGGGCTCGGTGCTGGGAGCGTACGGATCTGACACGGGAGGGTCCATCCGGCAGCCTGCTTCCCTATGCGGAGTGGTAGGGGTCAAGCCCACCTACGGCCGGGTGAGTCGCTACGGGTTGATCGCCTTCGCCTCGTCTCTGGACCAGATCGGCCCCATGGCCCGGTCTGTCGGTGACGCTGCCCTTCTACTGGAGGCGGTGTGGGGTCACGACTCTCGTGATGCCACCTCCTATCCGGGCGGGTACCCCGACCTGACGGCGGGGCTGAAACGGGGAGTCGAGGGCTTGAAGATCGGGGTGGTGTCGGAACTCTCAGGTGAGGGATACGAGCCGGATGTGGAGGCGGCCGTTTCGGCCACCGTGGCGAAGTTGGCCGACGCCGGAGCCGAGATCGTCGAAGTCTCGATCCCCACGGTGGACGTCGCCCTGTCCGCCTATTACCTCATCGCCCCGGCCGAGGCCTCGGCCAACCTGGCCCGCTTCGACGGGATCCGATACGGCAGCCGGGTGGCGGGAGCCACCACCGAGGAGCTGATGGCCCGAACCCGAGGCGAGGGGTTCGGACCCGAGGTGACCAGACGCATCCTCCTGGGCACGTACTCGTTGTCGGCGGGGTATTTCGATGCCTTCTACGGCCAGGCGCAGCGGGTGCGCACACGTCTGATCGAAGAGACCACCGCTGCCTACGGGCTGGTCGATGCCCTAGTGGCCCCGACCAGCCCCACCGTGGCCTTCGAGGTCGGTGCCAAGACTGCCGACCCGCTGGCCATGTACCTGTCCGACGTGTGCACGATCCCCTCCAATCTGACCGGGCACCCGGCCATGTCGGTCCCGGTGGGCCTCGATCGGGCCGGCCTCCCAATCGGATTCCAGGTCATGGGACCCGCCCTGGCCGAGGAAACCATGTTCGCCGTGGCGGCTGAGGTGGAGAGAGGGGCCGGGTTCAGCGTTCGACCTCCAATCGGGGTGGCGGCATGACAACCTGGGAACCGGTGATCGGCATCGAAGTGCACGTCGAGCTGCGCACGAACTCCAAGATGTTCTGCGGTTGCGGGGTCGGCTTCGGCGAGGAGCCGAACACCAGCGTGTGCCCGGTGTGCCTGGGACTACCGGGCGCCCTGCCAGTCACAAACGGAACGGCCATCGAATGGATCACCGCCATCGGCCTGGCATTCAACTGCTCCGTGTCGCCGCGTTCGGTCTTCCATCGCAAGAACTACTTCTATGCGGACCTGCCCAAGAACTACCAGATATCCCAATACGACATCCCGGTTTGCCACGACGGCTACCTCGACATCGACGTGGACGGTGAGACCGTTCGAGTGGGGATCGAGAGGGCCCACATGGAAGAGGACACCGGGAAGTCCCGCCACGTGGGCGAGGGCGGTCGGATTCATGGAGCCGAGTCGACGCTGCTGGATTTCAACCGTTCCGGGGTGCCCCTGGTGGAGGTCGTGTCCCGGCCCGACATCCGCTCGGCGGCCCAGGCCAGGGCTTACGCCCAGGAGCTGCGATCTGTGGTTGCCGAGCTGGGGGTTTCGGACGCCCGGATGGAAGAGGGCTCGATTCGCTTCGACGGCAACGTGTCCGTGCGCCCGCAGGGATCCACGGAGTTGGGCACCAAGGTGGAGATCAAGAACATGAACTCGTTCCGCTCCCTGGAGCGAGCCGTCGATTATGAGATCGCACGCCAGGTGTCGGTCTTGGAAGAGGGGGGCACCCTCGTCCAGGAGACGAGACACTGGGACGAGGAGGCGGGGGTGACGCACAGCATGCGCGTCAAGGAGGGCTCCTCGGACTACCGCTACTTCACGGAGCCGGATCTGCTCCCCCTGGTCATCGACCCGGAGCAGGTGGACCAGATCGCCGCCGGCCTGCCCGAGCTCCCCGCCGCCCGTCGAAGGCGTTACCTCGACGAGGGAGTAGACCGGCAGACGGCTGCCGTGCTGGCGGGCGCCGAAGCCGACATGCGATTCCTGTACGACGAGGCCGTGGCGGCCGGGTCTCCGTCCGTGCCCACCGCCAAGTGGGTGATCGGCGAGGTGACGGCGGCGCTTCGTCGAGAGGGCACCGGGGCCGGTGAACTGAACGGCGCCGACCTGGCCCAACTGGTCGCCATGGTCGAGGACGGCGAGTTGTCGTCCTCGGCGGCCAAGGAGGTGCTGGCTGGCGTACTGGCCGGGGAGGGGGGACCTCGCCGGGTGGCTGAGGAGCGCGACCTGCTCCAGATCTCCGATACTGGCGCCTTGGAGGCCATGGTCGACGGGGTTATGGCCGCCAATCCAGAAGCCGTGGAGAGCTACAGGGCCGGAGAGAACAAAGTGATCGGTTTCCTCGTCGGTGCCGTGATGCGCTCGTCCGGGGGAAAGGCCGATCCCAAGCTCGTCAACCAGATGTTGCGCCAGAAACTGGAATCCTGATCTTGGGGCGCTTTCTCGATCTCGAAGGGGTCGACGCCGTGGTGTTCGACTGCGATGGGGTCCTCGTGGATTCCGAACCCGTTTCTGAGTGGGTATGGCGATCCACCCTGGACGGCCACGGGATCGACATGGGCCCCGACTTCGCCGCCTGGATCGGGACCACCGATCAGGGAATCGCGGTTCGTTTCGCGGCCGAGGCGGGCATGTCGCCCGCCCGGCTGGCCGACGAGAACGCCCAGGCGTTCGTGGACCGGCTGGCGGAGGTGGGTATAGAAGTGTTCGACGACGCCCTGGCGGCGCTGGAGAGGACCCGGGCTGCCGGTCTGGGATTGGCGGTGGCCACCAACAGTGAGAGATGGCGCCTCAAGGCCATTCTGGAGGCAGCCGGGCTGGCTGACGTCTTTTCCATCGCCATCACCAGCGACGACGTGGCACGACCCAAGCCCGCACCCGACATCTACCTGGAAGCGGTGGCCCGGCTGGGCATGGAGCCCTCGCGGGTGGTGATCGTGGAGGACAGCCCGACCGGGGTGGCGGCAGGCCGGTCCGCCGGTATGCGGGTGGTGGCTGTGGATCGGGGTGTGTTCGAGCCGGCACAACTGGCTCCCGCCACTCGCGTCGTGTCGAACCTCACCTTCTGAGGCACGGTCTCGCCGCAGCTCCCCGGCTGCGACTGCGCGTTTCTTCTTCCCAGATCCCGCCGATGACTCGGAGCTACGCGCACCACAGGTGAGCGACGGACGGGTGGTGGCCCGGCGCGCAATTGATGGCGGCGTTTCTGCGGCCGTCGGCTTGCCTGGCTGTATCGAAGTGCTCGCCGCAGCTTCCCGGCTGCGACTGCGCGTTTCTTCTTCCCAGATCCCGCCGATGACTCGGAGCTACGCGCACCACAGTTGAGCGACGGACCACTAGGTTGGCATGGTGCGACACACCAAGATCGTGGCGACACTCGGGCCGGCGGTCGCTTCCTACGAAGCCATCCGGGATCTGGTCGAAGCGGGGATGGATGTGGCGCGGCTCAACTTCTCCCACGGTGACCATGATCTGCACCGTCGGTATTTCAGCTGGGTGCGGGAGGCGGCGAACGAGACCGGGCACAACGTCGCCATTCTCCAGGACATCCAGGGCCCAAAGCTGAGGGTGGGTGAGTTCGCCGGCGGCGCTGCCCATCTGAAGGTGGGGGAGACCGTGCGCCTGGTAACCACGGCCACCGAAGGCACCGATTCGGTGGTACCCATCAACTACCCCCATCTGAGCGAGGACCTCGAGCCGGGGCACACGGTGATCCTGGCGGACGGCCTGATCGTGCTGACCGTGTCCGAGGTGGACTCCGGTGGGGCCGACGCCCAGGTGGTGATGGGAGGTGTCCTGGGAGATCACAAGGGCGCTGCCTTCCCCGACACCCATCTCAGGGTGCCCAGTGTGACCGACAAGGACCGGGCCGACCTGGCCCTGGGCCGCGAGCTGGGTGTGGACTATGTGGCGGCATCGTTCGTGCGCAGTGGCGCCGATGTCCGCGAGGTTCGGGACCTTTCCGGGGAGGCGCCGGTCATCGCCAAGGTCGAGCTGGCGATCGCCTATCAGAATCTTGACGACATTCTGTCCGAGGCGTCGGGAATCATGGTCGCCCGAGGTGACCTGGGCGTGCAGCTGCCGCTGGAGAGGATCCCGCTTATCCAGGCGGACATGTTGACCCGCACCAACGCCGCCGGACGGATCTCGATCACCGCCACGGAGATGCTGGAGTCCATGACCCATGCACCCCGGCCAACCCGGGCGGAAGTGACCGATGTGGCCACTGCCGTCATGTCTGGTACCGACGCGGTGATGCTCTCGGCCGAGACCGCCATAGGTGACTACCCCGCCAAGACCGTGGCCACCATGGCCCGGATCTGTGTCGAGGCGGAGTCGGCACCTGCCACCGCTGGGCGGGCAATGGCCGTCCCGTTCGTGGGAGCAGTCAACCGGGTGGCTTCGGCGGTGGCCCAGGCGGCCACGGAGGCGGCCGCACATCTCGGCATCGGGACCATCGTGGCCTTCACCGAATCGGGCAGCACGGCCAGGCTCATATCCAAGTACCGGCCCAATGCCAGCATCGTCGCCTTCACGCCTCAGGAGGAGACGCGGCGGCGGATGGCCCTCTATTGGGGTGTGACCGCCTACCCATTCGAGCGCCGCGAATACACCGATCACGAGATCGCCGCCGCAGAGAAGTTCCTGGAAAAGGAGAAGCTGTGCCATCGAGGTGACCTGGTGGTGATGGTGGCAGGGATACCCCCCAACCAGCGATCGGCCACGAACCTGATGAAGATCCACCTGGTCGGGGAGCGTCATGGAGGGGTACTGTCCCAGCGCAGCGGGCGCCAGTCGCCTGAGGTAGGAGGCCTGGGCGTCTAGCGACCACCAGGGCGCGGTCGGGGTGCCGGCCGATGCTCTATCATCGCCGCCCATGGGTCAGACGATCGTGATCAACGGCACACGTCGAATCGGCGAGGTTCTCGTCATCGACACTGATCGCAGCCTCACGGGCCAGGAGGGAGAGGCCTATACCCCCGGATATACGACCAAGTCCTCGACGTTCCCAGCTCGTCTGTCCGAGCGGCTGTTCGAAGCGGATCCGAACATCGACCGGGTGCACGTGCTGTCCAATGCGGTGAGCATCAAGCGTTCTGGGGGGTGGACCGACCAGGACGCCCAATCGGTTGCCGACGTCGTGGCCCATTTCTTTCGGTTCTACCCCGACTGATCAGGCGCTCTCACGGTCAGGGAACCGTGGTTGACGACGTTGTGGAGGTGGGTTCGGTAGTGGGCGGCACGGTGGTCGAGGTCGTCGATGTGGTCGTCGTGGTGGTCGGGCACGGCTCATCGCTGTCGGGCACCTTGCACGGGTTGACCTCGACGATCTCTTGTTTCGGCAGATATCGCACGTGCCATTCCTGGCTGGTCGTGGTCCCGTGGTAGGTGATGGTTCTGGTTACGGTCAGGCTCCAGCCCGGGGCTGCGCTCTGCACGACCTCCTCGTCGTCGGGCTCCAGATCGGGATTGGGCCTGTAGTCGGGGTCGGGTGGGTCCCGGTAGTCGAATCGGTCTGATCGGTCCCCCTTCACCTGCCGGGCGTCGGGCCCACCCTCGGCCACGACTTGAACCGACAGGCGGTCGTTGCTCTGATTCCCTGAGAGGATCCGACCGTCGTTGTCCCCGTAGAACTGGACCGTGATGGACGTATCGGTGTACTCGGTCTTGATGAGCACCCCGGAGCTCTGGTCGTTGCGGAAAGCCAGGTCGGGCTGGGGCCATGAGATGGTGGCCTCGATTCCCTCCGGGTAGCGGGAGAAGTAGAACGAATGCGGCTTGTGGGTCACGTCCTCGTATCCACCCCAGAACACTGCATTGTAGAAGGTGGTGGCGAACTGGCTGACGCCGCCTCCCACCGTGTCGACGATCTCTCCGCTGATGATGGTGCCGTCGGGGAGGAAGCCGTCCTCGGCGGTGCGCTGTCCGACGTAGTCGTTGAGCGAGAAGGTCTCCCCGGGAGCCACGATGGCACCGTCGATCTTGTCGGCGATGAGGTGGATGTTCGTGACTCGAGGCTGGCAGCAGGGATGGTAGGTGGTGAACTCGGAGACGAGGTGTTTGATATCGAGCTTGTCTAGCTCCTCGGTGGTCACCTCGGGGGCGGCGCCCTCCTCGAGGGGAAGCTCGGCCCTCCGCAACGAGGTGTGAGCGGCTCTGGCGAGGACATCTGCAGTCTTCGCGCCATCGATCAGGGTGCCGTTGTGGCCGGGGATGACCTTCACGTCGTATCCGTCGATCTCGAAGCGGGCATCGATGGGAGCGGCCTCGAACTGGCTTCGCACTTCGTCGAGTCGCTGTTCAATAGTCGGCGCGTCGAAGCCAAGGTGGACTCCGGCGGGATCCTCGGACACCGTCGCCCGGAACGCCTTCTGCAGGTCGGCCACTGTGAATGTGAGGCTGGAGCCATCGGGAACCACGAGCACCACCGGCGCCGACAGCATCAGCTCTGCTTCCTGGCGGGCTCGATCGAGGTCGGCGCGGGTGAGGGCAGGCTCTGACTGTGTCACAGGCAGGTCGGCCGGCTGGCGGTCCGGGCTCAGGAACTCCTCCAAGAGGAGCTCACGCGCCTGGGCGCGATCGATTCTCAACCCGGATCGTGGATAGTCGACGACGAGGTCTCCGTTGGACAGCTCGATGCTGCCCGGGAAGGGCGGGCTTCCGATGATGGATGTGTCTAGTTCCCCGAGGATTTGGTCGAGGGCCTGATCGTCGACGCTGCCCAGGGCCTCGATGCGGGTGGTGCGGCCAATGTGGGTGATCCACCACCAGAAGTTGGACACGGGATTTGGGCTGCGGCCGACCATCATCGCCTTTTCGACCATGGGCTGGACGTTGAGCTCGAATCCGGTCTGAATGGGCAGCAAGGACACTTGAGCACCCTGGACCGTCACGGGAGCGGTCTGGTTTGCCAGCAGATCCTGGAGGGCGCCCAGGGCGTCGGTGGCTTGGGCCGGGGTGTTGCCACCCAGTTGGGTGTCGAGCACGGTGACCGAGCCCAGAATCTCTCCCTGGCCGGTGAAACGAGCCACGGCATAGGCGCCAAGTATCAGCACCACCAGGGCAGCGGCGATGATTACAGGCAGTAGGGCGAGGCGCTTGGGGCGATCTTGGGACACGTTCGGACCAGGACGAGGAGACAGGCGGAGTTCCCCCCTCGTCGGCGGGCGAATACTAGAGAGATCCCGGGCCTTGACTAAACGTCCCCTGCCTCAACCGGTGGCCGGGATCATCTCCACGACCCGTCCTCGTTGGGCGGGTCGCACGGCCAGTTCCAGGTCTGAGACTGCCTCCATGAGATCGAGGCGGACCGAGTCCATGGATCCGCGCACCTTCTCGACCGATCCCACGATCTCGGTCAGGGCACGACGGCTGGAGGACAGGTGGCCGGCCAAGCCGCGGATGCGCTCCACTCGCTCGGAGACCACGGCCACGTCAACCAGCCCGTCGCCGGCGGTCCGGTCGAGGGAAGCCCGCTGGACCGCCCACGTCATGGCCACTGCCAACATCGTCCCGTCCAGGTCGTCCACGGCCAGCACCACGTCTCCGTAGACGCCGAAGGCTCCCACCTCGGCGGGGAAGGATCGATTGCGGCTCAGGCACACCGCACCCTGACAACTCCGGTTGTCCATGGCCCTTCTAAGCTCGGCCAGGATGCCGCCGGAGCCGTTGAGGGAGATCGTCCGGCAGTTCTTTGCCTCGACGACGATCCGGATTCCCGACGGCGTGACCACAACGAAGTCTCCCACCAGGTCGGCCCCGACTTCACCGGCACTGGCACCGGTTCGTTCCACCAAGGCGCCGAGGGGGCGAGCCCAGTGGCGCAGGGCCTCCTCCAGTTCGTCCTCGTAGAGGAAGCCCTTGGCCGTGCCTCGGTCGGCCTCCACCTCACGCCCCCGATTCTCGGCCAGAACCGCGTGGAGATCTTCCAGGCGTTGCTCGACGCGGCGCAGGGCCCCGGCCAGGGCGGAGCCGTCGGTCTCGGGGTCGAGAGCAGAGCGGAGCCGTGTGTCGAGGGGGCCGTCTGGCCCCAGCATCGCCGCCATCTCCCCGAGAAGGGCGGCCGCGTGGCTGTCGCGGCGGGCAGGGTCCACTAGATCGGACAGGCTCTTTCGGAAGCCCTCGAGGTCGGTGAGGAGCCGGCCCACCGTCGAGGCCCTCTGCTCGGGGTCGAGTTGGCCGGTGACGGTCTGGGTCAGCTCCTCCAGAGTCCCGGCGACGCGCCGTCGGCCCTCCTCCAGCACTTCCATCATGGTCGCCTTCACGCGTCGATCCATGTCGGCCAGGTCGAGGCCCATACCCATGGAGGCCAGGCCCCGGGCCCCGACCGCCAGCATGCGAAGGACCATTTCCTCGTGCTCGGACGGGTCGTGACGGGAGAGAACGGACTCGACAGTGGGGTCGTCGACGCGGAGTCCGTCGATCACGACCACGCCTTCCATGATCTGGATGCTGGTTTGCTGGCTCATGGTCGCCAACCTACGACCCTGGTACGACAGATTCCCGGCTCGGCCTGTCAGCGCCGATAGGCGTCTGCGATGGAATCGATGGCAAGATCGACATGAGAACGCTGTGTCAAGCGGTTGAGTATGGCCAGTCGGGCCGTGTAGCGGCCGTCGATCACGGTTGAAGACATGTAGACCTCTCCTCTCCGATTGACGCTGTCCAGCGCGGATCGACCCTGCGGATCGTCGCGGAACTGGAATGCCACGATGGAGAGGTCGGGGCTCCACACGTGTTCCACCCATTCCGCAGCAGCCAGGCGATGATGAGCGTGCTCGGCAAGGTCGAGGGCTCGGTCGAGCGCCGATCGAAAGGCGGCAACCCCGTGCAGTTGAAGGGGAAGCCACACGGCAAGCCCCCGGGCCGGCCTGGTCAGTTCCGGGCCCAGCGAAGCGAAATCGCTGGGGTGGTCGGGGTGGTCCTGAAGATAAGCCGCCTCGGGGTGATTGGCTTCGTACAGGGTGGCGCGGTCTCGAACGATCAGGGCCCCCACACCGAATGGGATGGACAGGCCCTTGTGCGGGTCGAGGGTGATCGAGTCGGCCGCTTCGATGCCGGAGAGCCGCGATCGTCCCCGCTCGGTGAGCTGAAAGAAGCCGCCATAGGCGGCGTCGACGTGCAGCCACAACTCCTGGTCGGCGGCGATGGCGGCCACGTTGGTCAGGGGATCGATCGTGCCGGTGTCGGTCGTGCCGGCAGAGGCAACGACCAGGAACGGGTCCAGCCCTGCCCCCCGGTCTTCGGCCACCATGGTGGCAAGGGCCTCTGCCGACATTCCCAGGTCTGCCTGCACGGGGACTAGGCGGATCTGCTCGGGCGTCAGGCCGGCGATGCGGGCCGCCTTGAGGACGGAGTGGTGGGTATGGGGGGACACGTAGGCCCTGGCTCGGCTGAAGTCATTGCCCGTTCGAATCGTCCGGGCTGTGGCGATGGCTGTCAGGTTGGCCATAGATCCACCGGAGAGGAGGAGCCCGGCGGAGGAATCCTCGGGCAGCCCGAACAGGCGGATCATCCAGTTCAGAACCGACTCTTCCAGCGTCACCATCCCCGGAGCCGCATCGTGCACGCCCGTGTAGCGGTTGAGGCCCGCGGCGAGGAAGGTCGCCAACGCTCCGCTGAAGAGTCCGGCGTTGGGGATATAGGCCATGTCCGCCCCGGAACGGTGGATCACTCCGGAGGCATTGGCCAGGTCGATCAGCTCCAGGATCTGCTCCGCGGCCAGGCCTTCCTCGCCGGGAGGCTCGAGTAGCCGCTGGCGCTCCTTCGGCGTCGGTAGCGGTTGTTCGACCCGCCGTCGTTGCGCAGAGGCGTCGAACGCGTCGAGGTACTCGCTCACGATCGATGTGAGGCGGTCTCGTTGACCCGGGTCGGGCTCCAGGGGGATCATGGGGAGGGGGACGTTAGACGCCCCACACCGTTGCGCGATTGGCGCGCCCAACGGCGGGTTGTGGATGCGCCAGAACCGAAATCAGCGCCACAGGGCCATCAGCGCCGCTGTGATCAAGATGCCGACGAAGTGGTACCCGGCGGTGATCAGGAACCACAGCATCGGTCGGGGACGCTTCGGGTCGAAGGCGGCGGTGACGTAGAAGAGCGCCGTCGCTATCCCGACACCCACGACCACCCCCAGGGCAAGTCCGCCCGAGAAGGAATTCGTGTCGGTTGCCACCAACAATGCGCCGATGGCACCGGCCAGGAGGAGGTAACCGATGAGTGGGCCGATGTAGCCGGCCGCGCTCATCCGGGGCGGTTGCTCCGACTCGTCCCATCCCACCGATCGCATCCATGGCCGACCGAGGAAGGGGCGGCTGTACCACACTGCTCCCAGGCCGTAGTAGATGACGGCAGCCGCGATCGCGGCCAGCCAGTTCACGTCGACAAGAGCCGACAGGCTCATCGTTTCTCCCAGCTCGAGGTTGGGCAGACGATATCGCGGACCTGAAGGCCGCGATGTGACTCGTGAGCGGGCCTCCGTGTAGCTTCACCACATGCAGATGCCGACACGGCTCCGATGAAACAGCCGGTAGCGATAGTGACGGCGGCGGGCCACGGGATGGGAGAAGCCATCGCGCGAAGACTTCAGGCCGACGGTTATCGGCTTGCGCTCATGTCGAATGGAGGCGGCGCTCAGGCGCTGTCGGAGGAGCTGGGTGTGATCGGCGTGCAGGGTTCGGTGACCGAACGTGGCGACCTCGAGCACCTGGTCGATGCGACCCTCGACGAGCATGGACGAATCGACGTGGTCGTCAACAACACCGGCCATCCCCCCAGTGGAGAGCTGCTGGAGATCACTGATTCCGAGTGGGTCGAGGGCATGGAGCTGGTCTTCTTGAACGTGGTCCGCATGGCCCGCCTCACCACCCCGCACCTGATCGCAGCGGGCGGGGGAGCGGTGGTCAACATTTCTACCTACGCCGCGTTCGAACCGGACCCGGTCTTTCCCGTTTCGGCGTCGATGCGCGTCTGCTCTGGCCGACTTCGTGAAGCTCTATGCCGATCGATATGCAGGCCAGGGGATTCGCATGAACAACGTTCTGCCCGGTTTCATCGAGAGCTACGAGATCGACGACGCCACCCGGGACCGGATTCCCATGGCCAGGCCGGGGACCGTGACCGAGGTGGCGGATACCGTGGCTTTCCTGCTTTCCGACCGCGCCGGATATATCACCGGCCAGAACCTTCGTGTTGATGGGGGGATCACGAGGTCCGTATGAGCGACGTGATCATCGTCGGCGGGGCCTGTATGGGCTCGTCCCTGGCGCATCACCTGAAGATTCTCGACGATGCGATCCAGGTGACGGTCGTGGAGAGGGATCACAGTCTGGCTCGGTCCTCCACACTGCTCTCCGACGGGAACGTGCGCGTCCAGTTCAACCTGGATGAGAACATCCTCATGTCCCGCTATGCCATGGAGGTCCTGGAGCGGTTCGGCGAGACAATGGCGGTGGACGGTGTGCGGCCCGAAGTGTCGATGCGTCGCCAGGGCAACCTGTTCCTGGTGGATGAGGACGGGGCCGCCGATGCCAGGTCCGGGCTGGATCGACAGACGGCGTTGGGCTGCCGGGCACGGTGGATGGATGCCGCCGAGGTCGGGTCGGCCTACCCGCCCTTCGCCTCCGACCGGTTCGTGGGCGGCACCTTCGGCCCCGAAGACGGATCGGTCGACCCCGGCGCCGTGACCCTCGGCTATCGACGGGCGGCGCTGGCGCGCGGGGTGGAGTATCTGGAGTCCGATGTGACCGCCCTCTCGACCCGGTCCGATCGGATCACAGGTGTGCGACTCGCAGACGGTACCGAGATCGTCGCCCCCACTGTGGTGGTCTGTGCCGGTGCCTGGTCGACGGGCCTGCTCGCCACCGTCGGGGTTCAGATTCCCGTCATCCCCGTCATGAGGACCGTGTATGTGGTGGCCACAGACGTTGGTAAGGGGGTCGAGCTGCCCAGCGCCTTCCTGCCCTCGGGCGTTTACCTCATCCCCGAATCGGAAAGCACCTACCTCATGGCGTGGTCGCGGCCCGAGGACCCGACTGGCTTCGACTTCACACCGGCGAATAGATCCCGCTTCTATGACATCGTCTGGCCGCAGCTGGTCGATTGGCTGCCGGCCTTCGACCATCTGGAAGTGGTGCGGTCCTGGGCCGGCCTCTATGCCCAGAACACACTGGATGCCAATGGCATCATGGGTGAGTGGCCGGCCATCTCTGGCCTTTATCTGGCCACCGGGTTCAGTGGTCACGGGTTTCAGCAGTGCCATGCAGTGGGTAGGTACCTATCGGAGCTCATCACCGGGAACGAGCCGTTCCTGGACCTGTCTCGGCTCGGGCCGCAGCGCATCATCGAGCAGACGCCCCTCTTCGAGCATGCCGGCCGGATTATTTGAACCCAAGGAGGAACGTGATGTTGGACCAGTTGACCGCAAACCACCACACCGGCCTCCTCATCGGCGGTGAAGTTCGCACCGCCCACTGAGGTGAGAAGCTCATCATCACGCTTGCTCAAGCGGTGGGTGTCTCGCTGCTCATCACTCCGTGGGACTTTCCCGCCGCCATGGCTACACGCAAACTTGGTCCGGCGCGCGGCCGGATGTACCACCGCTCTCAAGCCTGCCTCGGACACTCCTCTGACGGCAGGCCGGAATGGTGGGCTCAACCGCAGCCTCGTCTCCGATCCGGGCGCCCCATTCGGCGGCGTCAAGCAGTCCGGACTCGGACGCGAAGGCGGCCGCGAGGGGATTTGGGAGTATCTGGAGACCAAGTACATCGTCACCCGCTTCTGATCGCATGAAGGCGGGACCATCGGCCGGGGCGGCGACCAGGCCGGCCCTGCCACAATTGGGCTCATGCCACCTCCGATCGCGCCGGCCGCCCGGCTCAGGGCGGACCTGGACCGGCTGGGCGATCTCCTGGCCGGGGCGGGTTTTGACCTGGCCGGAGCAGAGGCCGAGTCCCGTCGCCGCCTACGCGATGAGCTCGTCGGGACCATACGCTCCTATCTGATTCCCCGCCTCGGGGAGCCGCAGGCTCCGCTCCTGGTGGTCGTGGCCGGTCCGACCGGCTCCGGCAAGTCGACCCTGGTCAACTCCCTGGCCGGCGCCGAGGTGAGCAGGCCCGGGCCTTTGCGTCCTACTACCCGTCAGCCGGTTGTGTGGTGCCATACCGGCCAGGCCGACCGTTACGACCTCCTTGGGGGTGTCTCCTGCAAGGTCCAGCCCGAGGATCATCCTCTGCTGGTAGACCTGACCATCGTCGACACTCCAGACATCGACTCCTACGTGGCGGAACATCGCCAGGTGACGTCCGAGGTATTGCGTCACGCCGATGTGGCGGTCTTCCTCACTACCGCCCAGCGCTACGCCGATGCCGTGCCGTGGGAGGTGCTGGGGGAGATCGACCGCCGGGGCAGCCTGGTCGTACACGTGATCAACCGGCTCAACCGTCGCGCCTCGGGAGCCGTTTCGGACTATTCGGCTCTGCTGCGTGCGCACGGCGTGGGAGCCGAGACCATCTTCACGATCCAGGAGCAACGGGTCAGGGGAGACGCGGGGCTGCTTCCTGCCAAGTCGATCCGCCGCCTCAGTGAACACCTCACCGTCCTGGCGGCGGACAGAGACACGGCTCTGAACGGGGTGACCGCCGGTGCCGTGGGGTACATTGTCGCCGGGGCAAGGCGCGTGGCCGAAGAGTTGCGGAAGCAGGATCTGGAGCGGCGGCGTCTGGCAGAGGTCGTCGGGGGCGCCTATGGCGATGCATTCGTCGAGCTCCGCTCGGAGCTGGATCGCGGAACCTTGATCAGGGCCGAGGTGGTCGAGCGCTGGTCGGAACGGGTGGGGACCAGCGATCTCTCCCGTTGGGTGAGGGGTTCGGCCTCCTGGCTCAAGTCGATGGCGGACCGTCTGATGGGGACGTCGGCTGCGACGGTCCGTGCAATTGAACGGGAGGCGCGCAGCGAACTGGGCGCGGCGGTCGGTACCAGGCTGGATCGGGCGGCCCGCTCGGTGGCGAGAGGGTGGGACGTGGAACAGGCCGGACGGGCCCTCCTCAGCGCCGACCTGACCGTGACCAGCGAGCCTGCCCAGGCCGAGGCGGAGGCAGCCATCGACCGTTGGCTGGCAGGGCTGACCCGGATCGTACAAGACGAGGCCCCGAGCCGGTTCCGGGCCGCGCGTCTGGCCTCGACAGGGGTGAACGCTGCCGCCGTTGCCACGATCCTGGCCATTTTCGCTTCGACAGGGGGGTTGACGGGAGCCGAGATGGGGGTGGCGGCCGGGGCGGCTGCGGCACAGCAGGGACTCCTAGAGCACATGTTGGGGAAGGCGGCGGCCGGGTCCCTGGCGGGACGGGCTCGCGACACGCTGCTCGAGTCGGTCCGGCGGGTCTTCGACGAGGAGGCGGCTCGATTTCAGAGGGTGTTGGATGCAGCTTCCGACCCGGTGGAGCTGGCGGAATCGATCGAGGAGGCGTCGGCCACGGTGGAAACGTCGTCGGAGGAGTTCCATGCACTCTGATCTGATGGCGGCTGTGGACGCCTTCGATCGAGTGATAGCCGCCGCAGATGGTCTGGTCGATCACCGCATCCTCGATCCGGTGGCGCGCACCGTGCGTGAGGTGCGCGATCGGGCAGGGTATCTGGGCGACACGCTAGTGGGTGCGGTGGCGGGCGGCACGGGCTCGGGCAAGTCGAGCCTGATCAATGCACTCGCCGATGAGGTGGTCACCGAATCGGGTGGACTCAGGCCAACCACGGGTCTGCCGGTGGCCTGGATCCCGGCAAATCCCGAGCCCGGATTGGTGCGGCTGTTGGATGACCTGGGTGTCGACGAACGGGTCGGCCAGGATCTCTACCCATGGCTCGCCTTGCTCGACCTGCCGGACACGGACTCGGTCGTGGTCGATCATCGTCACACGGTGGCCGCTCTGCTACCACGAGTGGACCTGATCCTGTGGGTGATCGATCCCGAGAAGTATCAGGATCGTGTGCTTCACGAGTCGTACCTGCGACCCCTGGCTGCCTACCAGCGTCAGTTCGTCTTCGTGCTCAACCAGGTCGATCGTCTTCCCGAGGCAGGTGTTGACGAGTTGGTGGGTGACCTCGCTTCCAGCCTGGAGGCGGACGGAATCGAGAGCCCCAGCATCGTGGCGGTGGCCGCTGACCCCGGTATCGGCCCTCCCGTCGGGGTCGACCGGCTGATCGAGCTGCTCGAAGCCACGGTCGATGTCAAGCGAACCGTCTACGACAAGCTCGCGACAGATCTCAACCAGGCATCCCGGCGCCTGGGGGCCGCCCCGGACCTGTCGGGTGGGGTGGGGTTCGCTGCTCGCTGGGATGAGGAGAGGGCCGAGTCCGCTCACCTCATTGCAATCGGAGATCGCCGAGGTGCCGAGGCGCGTCTGAAGTATTTCGTGGCCGACCTGGCCGAGGAGGTCGGGGGCGGAGCGGCCGAGGCACTGGAGGCCGAGGCCGGCCCGGAGGCCGTGGCCGACGCCGTGGATGTGGCCTATGAAAGCTCCGGTGCCTTTCGGCCGCCGCCCAACCCGAGCTCCGCTCGCTGGGTGATCTCGGGCCGGTGGGGCCTGACGGCTGCGGCGCTAATCACATTGATCTGGCTCTTCGACCGCGTCCGGGCCGGGGCTGGGTTGGTGGGCCCGGTGGCGTTGCTGGCGTTCGTGATCGCGGCATGGGTGGCGCTGTCGACATGGTCCTCGACCTACCGAGCCCGTGTGGCTCGTGATCTCGCCGACGAACGCCGCCGGGACCTGATAGAGCCCATATCGCACCAGCTCGAGCTCCATCTGGGGGGCAAGCTACGGATGGTCCTCAGGCGACGGGCCGGCGCCACCGCGGCCGCGACCGAGCTGAACCTCGCCCTGGTCGAACTGGAGCGCCGCCTGAGCTGAGTCTCTTCACATCACTCGGCGGGGCGGCACGGCAACCCAGAGAGCGTCGGGCCGGAACGTGAGAATCACCCTCGTCACATGGCCCTGCACTTCGCCGTCGACCTCGTGTTGCGCGGCCGGGTCGGCGTCCACGGTCAGTTCCTTCAGGTGGGGCCATACCTCCATCCCCGGCACCGCCGCCAGCGTGGAGGACAGAAGGTGTCGCAATACCGATGGGACCCGACGCATGGGCAATTTGCGTATGACGAGCGCAGTCATCGGGTCTGGATTGTCCCGGTCGAATCGGAGTGCCCGGTTTCCGAAATAGGTAAAGGCGTTTCGGAACTGGACCATGACCGCCACGGCCGGGGCGGTGCGTCCGCCTTCGCGAGCCGTGAGACCGGGGCGGCGACGGCGGACGTCACGCCACAACAGCCCGAGGGCGGTCCGGGCATAGTGGACTCCTCCGAAGCGATACTTGCGATACGGTTCGGCTTCGGCGGCTGCCACGACGTCAGCGTCCATGCCCAGGCCGATTGCGAAGAGGGCGTTGGACATCGACTGGGTGCCGTCGGCATGGAACGACTGCACCTCGACCACCGCCATCGAGCTGAGGCGCATATCTCCGCCCAGGTGCCGGGCAGCCTTGACCGGTTTCTCGGGCAGGCCGATCTGACGGGCAAAGACGTTGGTGGTGCCGGCCGGCACGACACCCATGAACACCTCGGTTCCAATGAGAGCCTGCGCGACTTGGTGAACGACCCCGTCACCGCCCATGGCGATCACCCCGTCGAAGCCGGCCGTGACTGCATCGGCGGCAATGTCCCGAGCGTGGTGGGCCGTTCGAGGCCACACCGCCTCGACCTTGTGGTGAGTCGAGAGGATGTGAAGGATGTCGCGGTGGTCTCCGCCGGTGAATTGGGACGCCGCCGGGTTGGCGACCAGCATCAAAGAGGCCATGGGGATGAGAATGAGCCTAGAACGGGTCGGGATGGGTCAGGACGCGGCTGCGTCGACTCGACGTCCCGGCTGTCACTGGACGTAGACCAACTCCCCGCCCGCTCGTTGGATCGTGATTATCGCCAGGCGTTCGTGGCCCGAAACAACGGTAAAGCGCATCCCACGGCCCCAGGAACCTGGGGGAGCGAGCCCGACGCCTAGGCCCGAGGACCTGTCGAGACTCTGTACCGGTGGATATAACCTGGTCGGGATGACTGAAGGAGGCGGTCCCCGTTTCTCCCTCCCCGTCGGAGAGGGGGTTGGAGCCATGCTGTGCCTTGCCGCAGGCGATGTGGTGGGCGGAGCCTCGGCCGAGGGCTATTCGGCCGCGACGCAGCAGGCTGTGGTCGTCGCCTATCACCTGATTCGCCACGGAGAGGTCAACCGGGAGGCACTGGCCGACGAGATGACCGAGCTCGACGGCGATGATGAGGCGCCTTCGGTGTTCCGGTCTCCGTCACCAGAGCTGCGCCAGTGGCTCCACTCTCACCGGGCCGGTGAACCGGTGTACGCCACCGAGCCCAGCCTGGACCCAGTGGTGCGAGTGGCTCCCGTGGGCATGTGGTACAGGCGCCGCCCGGATGATCTCGTGGATGCGGCCCTTGAGACCGCCCGCCTCACGCATCTCGACGCCTCCACGGCTGTGATGGCGGCCGCGGCGGCCGGGGCGGTGGCCGCCGGGTGCTTCGCCCAGAGCGGGAGGGACATGCTGATGGCCGTCCTCGACGTGGCGATGCAGGCGGCCGACAGGATCGGAGTCGAGGAGTTCCGCTTCTCACACACCGACCAGATGGTCGAAGTGACGGATCGGTTTCGGCAGGCGGGATCAATGGTGGGGGAGAGCACCAAATCCCTGGTTTCGAGTTTGGGTGACGACCCGATAGGGATGGCGGTGGCCGGAATCGCGCTGGCCGCTCCCGCCGAGCGCGAGCCGACCAGCACCATCGAGGAAGCTGCCGGGGCGGGGAGCAGCCATCTGGCTGCCCTGGTTGGTTCTATCATCGGAGCCAGGGTGGGAGTCCGGGTCTGGCCCTGGTCGATCCCCAACGACACCTGGTTCGTGGCCATGGGCCAACGTTTGATCGCCGGGAGTCGCGACCTGGCCGACCTACCGGTTCCGTTCGCGGTCGAGCAGCGTCTCACCTACACCGACGATCACCGGATCTGATCGAACTTCCTCAGGCCGACGATGACGACGGCTGCACATGCCACGAACACGACCAGCGCTCCCAGCGCCCACTCTCGGGCCAAACCCAGGCCGTCGACGATCACGGCCCAGACCAGCGGGCCGAGGATGGTGGCGAACCGGCCCACAATGGCATAGAGGCCGTACATCTCGCCCAGTGACTCAGGGGGGCTGAGCTGGGTCATCACCACCCGGTCCGCCGTCCACGTCGACCCGAGAGCGATTCCCCCCAGCGGCGCCAGGATCCAGGCGGGCCAAACCGTGTTCGTGGCTCCGGCGATGATCCCGACGGCCAGGGCGGCGATCCAGACGAACAGGGCAGTCTCCAGCACTCGCAGAGCGCCGAAGCGTCGCACAGCCCGCCCGGAGAGCAGCCCACCCGGTATGGCGGCGGCGATTGCCACTCCCAGCAGGTTGCGGGTTTGGGCCGAGGTGAGTCCCAGCTCGTTGATGGCGTAGATCGCCAAGAAGCCTCCGATGAGGGTGTTGATGGCGTCGGTGTAGAGAAACCGGCCCAGGAGGAAGCGGACCATTCCGGGCAGCTGTGACGCCGAGCGCCACGACCGCACCATCCGCACAGCAATCTCCTTGAGTCCCGGAGCTGGCCGCGAAGCCCGCGAAGGCTCATCGACGAACACGAACGAGGGAAGAGCAAAGAACAGGAACCCGGCGGCCAGTAGTTGGAAGGTGGCGGGATACCCCAGGTGCCACACGTCGAGCGCCAGGGTCCCAAGGGCCAACCCCACGAAAGACCCCAGATAGCCGACTCCAACTCCGATGCCGGAGACCGTGCCCCGGGTGACGGAGGTCGAGACGTCGGGGAGGAGAGCGTCGTAGACGACCGAACCGATATTGAAGAAGATGAGGGCCAGGCCCAGGGCCACGAACGACAGTGCTACCGGACCCCGGGCGAGCACGGCGGTCGCGGCGATCGCTCCCGCAGTCGTAATCACGAGTGTGGGCACCTTGCGTCCGCGGGCGTCGCTGCGCGCCCCTGCCCACGGGGCCAGCAGCACCACAGCCAACCCCGCTGCCGCCTCGACGGCCGACAGCGAGGCGTCCGGCAGGCCCCTCTCTGTCATCCAGGCCGGGAAATAGAGGCCGATCACGCCCAGAGCGAAGATGGTGTTGGCCAGGTCGTAGAGCACCCACGATGCCGTGGAACGCTTCCTCGGATGCGGCTCGGCTGCGGTCCCGGGGACCAAGACGACCCGCCCTCAGAGCCTCGCCAACGTCATGAGACGAGGCGCGTTGAGCCGGTTGAGCGATTCGATTCGGCCAGCGGCGCCATCGAACAGATCTAGTGGTGCGTAGCCCACACAGCTGAGCGGTCTCGCCGACCCTCGACGCCGCTGGGCTGCGTCCTCGGCCCCGACGCACGCTCCGAGTGCGCTTTCATCCTGAGTCCCGGCCAGATGGCTCCGATGACTGGGCGACACCGCGGCATCAATTGCGTGACACACCCCTAGAACGTCACGGCCACGGCGATCAGCTCATCGTGTCCCAGCATGCCCGCAGCCGCCTGCATGGCCCGCTGGGCCTCCTCCAGCGGGAATTGGTGGGAAACGAGGCTGTCTACCCGATCGTCGTTGGCCAGACGCTGGGTGGCCCAGCGGTAGCTGTCGCTGGATGCTCCCATGGCACCCCGCACCGTCAATTGCTTGGCGACGAGTACGTCGGAGAAGAAATGGAGGGCGCGATTGCCTTTGGTGGACGCCAGCACCACTCGGCCTCCAGAGCGGACTATGTCGAAGGCGGTGAACACGGCCTCGGGGTCGTCCGAAGTCACGTCGATCACAACGTCCGGCCGACAGCCCGTGTCATCGGCTATCACCGTGGCCAGGTCGGGGTGGCGTTCGACGTCGATGGTCAGGTCGGCGCCGAGGCGCTGGGCAAGATCGAGCCGGTCCCGATCGTGCGAGAGCCCGGTGACGCCCACCCAGGAGGCTCCGGCCGCCTTGGCGGCCAGCACGCAGGCCAGGCCACGCGGGCCGGGGCCGAGGATGAGGACACGCTCCCCGGGATGGAGGGCGGGTAGCTCCACGGCCCAGGTGTGGCCGGTGGCGAGCGAGTGGACCGAGGTGGCTACCTCCGCCGGCACGTCATCGGTGACTACGTGGATCGTGGCCGCGGGGTCGATGTAGAGGTACTCGGCCATCCCGCCCCACAGGGCCGGAGGCTCGGTCGAGGGGATCAGGCCATAGGTGTTGGAAGGGCGCCGGAACTGGCAGGTGGCGAGACCGTGACGGCACCGACTGCACCGGCCGCACCTGATGCCGGGCTCGACCACCACCCGGGTTCCGACCTCCAGGGGAATCGAGTCATCGGCGACGGCGATTCGGCCCACGATCTGATGTCCGGGGATGAGAGGGTATTGCACCTCGCTCCGCTCGCCATGCCACGCCTGGACGTCCGATCCTGAGATGGCGGTCGCCTCGACGGCCAGCCAGCCACCCGCCTCCACCGATTGTGACGGGATCTTCGTGGAAGCCAACTGCCGTGGCTCGACGAGCACCATTGCCTTGGCGGCATGCCCGAGTTCGACCATCGCGGCAGTGTAGGCCGGCCGCAGGGGCCTCCAATCAGAGCGAGGCCAGTGCCCGGCCCATTCGATCCACACCCTTCTCGAGGGCGTCGTCGGCCAAGGCGTAGGAGAGCCGGGCGTAGCCGGGGGCACCGAACGCCTCACCCGGCACGATCGCCACCCCCGCTTCTTCAAGGATCCAGCCGGCCAGATCGAGGGTCGTGACAAACCGTTCGCCCAGGAATGCCCGAAGGTCGGGAAAGACGTAGAACGCACCGTCCGGTTCCAGGCACTGGACCCCATCGATCTGGGTCATCAGCTCCATCATCCGGCGCCGGCGGCGATCGAAGGCTTGCCGCATCTCCTCGACTACGCCCTGGGGCCCGGTCAGGGCCGCCAGGGCGGCCCGCTGACTGAGGTTGGAGACGTTCGACGTCAGGTGCGACTGCAGCCGGATTGAGGCCCCCACGACGTCCGGTGGCCCGATGAGCCAGCCCACCCTCCAGCCGGTCATGGCATAGGACTTGGCAACTCCGTTCACTACCACCCACCGGTCCTCCAACTCGGGGACCGTGCCGGGCAGGCTGGTGAAGGTTGCGTCTCCGTACACGAGCCGCTGATAGATCTCGTCTGTCAGTATCCAGACACCGTGTTCGGCCGCCCATCTCCCAACCGCGGTCACCTCGTCGGGAGAGTAGACCGCCCCCGTGGGGTTGGACGGGGAGACGAACACGAGGAGCTTTGTGGCCGGCGTGAGGTGTCTCTCCAGCAGCTCTGGAGTGACTTTGAAGCCGTCCTCGATGCTGGCGCGAACCTGGATCGGCGTGGCGCCCGTCAGGGAGACGGCCTCGGGGTACGTGACCCAGTAAGGGCTGGGGAGGAGTGCCTCATCACCGGGGTCCAGGAGGGCCGCCATGGCGGTGTAGACGGCCTGTTTGCCACCATTCGTGATCAACACCTGCCCCGGCGACGCCTCTATGCCCGAATAGACGTGGGCGTTGGTCGTCACCGCCTCCCGAAGCTCGGCGAGGCCTGCGGCGGCCGTGTAATGGTGGTTGACGGGGTCCCGAGCAGCTCCGATCGCCGCCTCGACGATGTGCGTCGGAGTCGGAAAGTCGGGCTCTCCTGCCCCGAAGCTGATGACGTCCTCGCCCGAGGCCTTGAGTGCCGCGGCTTTGGCCGAAATGGCCATCGTGGCCGACTCTGATATGGCGCTGAGACGTTGGGAGACTCTACCCATGGGAGGTACCTGTTAGGCGGTGGTCTCTCCGGAGGTGGCGTCCTTGGCCTCCTCGACCACGTCGGCTGTTCTCTCCGGAGCAGCCTCGCCGACTTCGGCGGCCGGCTCGGACACCTTCTCGGGCGTTTCGCTCAAGTTCTCTCCCGGGGCATCGACAGCCTGGGCGGCTTTCTCGGGCGCCGTTCCGACTGCCGCATCTCTGGCCTTTTCCATCATGGGCTTGGCCCTCTCCATGGCGTCGCCGGCTGCTTCCTTGGCCTTTTCCATCATGGGCTTGGCTCTCTCGGCGGCGTCGCCGGCTGCTTCCTTGGCCTTTTCCATCATGGGCTTGGCCTTCTCGGCGGCGTCGCCGGCTGCTTCCTTGGCCTTTTCCATCATGGGCTTGGCCTTCTCGGCAGCGTCCTCGGCGGCGTCCTTGGCCTTGCCGAACCACCCCTTCAAAGTATCCATCAGCGCCACAGGCATCTCCTCTCGTAGTTGGCTTCAGCCTAGTTAGGAGGCGGTCGAGCCGATACCTCCAAACCGTGCCCGGGCGGCCTCCCGGCTAGGAGGATTGGTCGCGCAAGCGCTGAAGCTCCGCCCGCTCCCGACGCCGTCTGGCCCGTTGCCGCTTGATGATGCCTCCCAGCACCTGGTCGAGGATCACGGTCACGACCACGGCGATGAGGATGACGATCGCCAAGGGGAGGCGCCACGACCAGCCCAGGAAGCCCAGCTGGACGTCCTGGGTGTTCTGTACGGCGAAGATCACCACCGCCACCGTCAGGAGGAGAACCAGGGTAAGCAGCCACGGAATGCCTCCGCCGGGCTGCTTCGGTGGGCTCGGGGCCTCGGTGGCAGGAGGCGGAGCCCACTGTTCGGTTTCGGGCGACGACATTCCGGCGTCGGTCTGGGCGGGTTCGTCGGGCCGATCGCTCATACCACTGATCCTAAGTAAGTCGGCGCGTTGTCGTCTCCTCGCGTCATAGAAGACGTTTGCGGCCACGAATCCAATCTGGGCCAGCATGAACACGCCCAGGGTGGCCTCGACGCGACCCGGCGCTGACACGACGAGGAGGATCGTGAACCCGGAGCCGGTCACGGCGAAGAACATCAGGAATCCGTTTGGAAACGGAGAAGTCGGCTATTGCACCCAGGATCGGGTCGACGAGGAACATGACCAGGGGCCCGAACCCGGCTACGAGCGCCCACAGGCTCTCACCGGACCAGGCCCGGCCGAACAGGGTTGCGGGGAAGGCCCCACACTGAGTCGACGAAGAAGGCGGGAAGCACGGCCCCGGCCACCACGGTGGAGTACGCCGAGTTCGCCCAGTCGTACATCGCCCGGGCGCGCAAAGCGCTTCGGTCGTCCTTCGCCGTCGGCACGACGGCAACGTAGTTATGAGCCCCAGGAGCAACGTCGGACAACGCAGTTTCGTGTTTTGTAATCGCCCAGAGGCTTGGTTTGTGGGTGCCGGATGCCAGCATTGGCCCATGACCCCTTTGCCGGCCGCCCTGGTTGGCCTGGTTCTGGTGGCTGCGGCCTGCGGAGGCGGCGCCTCCTCGACCCCGACCACGGTCGGCCAGGACCCAGACCCGACCACCACGCTCCAGGCGCCGACCACCACACTGCCCGATCTCGGGGAAGCGAAGACCCTGACCAACCTCGACGGGTGGCTCCAGACCGACATCGATTCGCTCGAAGACCTGCGAGGCAAGGTGGTCGTGGTGGAGTTCTGGACCTTCGGTTGCATCAACTGCAAGCACACCTTGCCCTACCTAGAGCAGCTGTATGGGGACCATCAGGGCGACGACTTCGAGATCGTGGGCGTGCATTCCCCGGAGTTCGACTACGAAAAGGACCCAGAGGGCATCTCGGCCGCCGCCCGGGACCTGGGCGTGACGTGGCCCATCGCGCTCGACACCGACAAGGAGAACTTCTTCTCCTGGCAAGGGAGTCCGGCCTACTGGCCGCGAGTCTACGTCCTGGACCAGGACGGTCACATCCGTTTCGATCACATCGGCGAGGGGGCATATGACGAGCTCGCCGACACGGTGACGTCGCTTCTGGGATGACTGGTGCCCTGTTGGAGGGGGTGACGCAGTCGGTGTTGCCGTGCTCGTGGACGATCCTACTTCCCTCGATCGCGGTGGGGATTTCCGCCCGCCGCTGGTCCACCCCGGTGTGGTTCTGGGCCTCGGTGTGGATCTCTGCCTGGGTCATCGCGGCCGGAGCTCAGGCATCACCCCCGATCTGGCTGGCCGGATCGATTCTCACTGCCGGGGCATTTCTCTACTGGCTGGCCCCGGCCCGGGCGGGGGTGTCGGCTGCCGCAGTGGTCCTGGTGGGGATAGGGACGGCCTGGGCGTGGCGTCCCTGCGTCGGGCCCGCTTTGGGCGGCGTCCTCAACACCGCTCTGACCCATCCGTGGTCTGCTTTGCCGGGATTGGCGGCCTTCCTGCTCGGACTGGTCGGGGCCGGCATCGCCCTCGGTCGGTTGACAGCCCGGCTCTCCCGCCACGATTGGCGGCGCCCGGCTGCCATCGGAATAGCCGGTATCGGGTTGACGATGCTGGTCGGGATCTACCCGGCCATCTCTTCCACCCTTGCTCGGTGGAGTCTGGCCCTGTGGGCCTGACCGGCTAGCAACCTGTCGTCACTACCTTTGGCAGCGGTGAGAACCCGGTTCGGACAGCCCCCATCCTCGATGCGCTCATGGCTATTTGGCTCGGCGTTGATGTTGGTGATCATGGTCGGGGCTGCTTGTCGGCCGTCGTCGTCCCACTCTGGCTCGACGGAAAGACCGTCGGCAGGGTCGGCGACATCGGCCTCAGCCACCACCTCGGGTGCCTCTTCAGGCACAGTGGCGCCGTCCAGCGCACCCTCATCGGCACCGGCCCCGTCGACCGCTCCCCAGACGACACTCGCTTCGTTGGCAAGTCTCGCCTATGAGCCGGTGGCCGACCTTTCCTTCCCAACGATCATCACCGCTCGACCCGGCGATCAGGTGGCACTGGTAGGGCAGCGCTCGGGACTAGTTCGAACATTGTCGGCCGATGGCCCCGGCGACGTGATCCTCGACCTGTCCGACTCCACCAGGACCGACGGTGAACGGGGTTTGCTGGGACTGGCCCGCCATCCCGATGACGACAATCGTCTGTTCGTGCACTATTCCGACCGGAACGGTGACACGGTGGTGTCGGAATTCGGCATGGACGAGACCGTCGATCGAGGGTCGGAGAAGGTCTTGCTGACCGTGGACCAGCCTGCCTCCAACCACAACGGGGGAATGATCCAATTCGGTCCCGATGGTGCCCTCTATCTAGGGCTAGGCGACGGCGGTGATGCCGGTGACCGGTACGGGAATGGGCAGAACCAGAACAGCCTCCTCGGAGGCATCGTGCGAATCGATGTCGACACCGGTGAGGCCGGCTTGTGGCAATACGGCCTGCGCAACCCATGGCGATTCTGGATAGATGGTGACCGGATCTGGATCGGAGACGTGGGCCAGAACTCCTACGAAGAGCTGGATCTGGCCTCGATCAGCGATCAGGGGCTCAACTACGGATGGCCGATCGTCGAGGGCCAACACTGCTATCAGGCCCGGACCTGCGACACCTCCGGCTTTACCATGCCTTTGGTCGAGATACCCCGCAGCGACTCGGGAACCTGTTCGATCACGGGTGGGATCGTCTATAGGGGAGAGGCGATTCCGGAGTTGAGCGGCCGGTTCTTGTTCTCCGATTACTGCGCCGGCTTTCTGCGCTCGGTCGACACCTCAGGCGAAGTCGCGGACCATACGTCCGACGTCGGAGTGCCGGGATCGGTCGTCTCGTTCGGCGTGGACGGTGGCGGCGAGGCTTATGTGCTCACCACCAGTGAGATCCTGAAGTTGGTGCCGGTTCGCTGAACCGCATAGGTCAGTCGGGTGGTCGGTGCTCGCCGGCGGCCGGGGGAAGGCGGGCGTCGAGCCGGCGGGAGAGCACCCAGGGGAGGGGGAGGACGGCCACCCAGGTCACCTCGGCGGCGGTAGGGCTGAACAACGCTACCGGGATGGAGGCGGCGAACACGATCGGTGCGGCCAGAGTCCGAATGGTGAGGAAGCGCCTGTGTTTGGGGGGAGAGGCGCTCGTCGATAGGCCCGGCCCGCACGACGTGAAGCCACAGTGCGGTCGACGAGAGACCCGTGCCCACCATTCCCAGGGCGTAGACGATGGTGGCCAGTGCCGGGTCCCCATGCTCGCCCAGCACCGAGGTGGTGAAGGGTTGGACGGCGATGAAGAACAGAAAGACCAGGTTGAGCAACAGCAACCGCCCATCCCAGGCGATCACGTAGCGGAACATGCGGTGACGAGACACCCAGTAGATGCCGATGACGGTGAAGCTGATGCCGAATGCGGTCAGGGAGGGAAGCAGGTCCGCCAAGGCCTCACCGATGGTGGCGGCGGTGAGGTGCTCCGCCAGCCCGATGTCGACCGCCAGGAGGGTGATGGCGATGGCGATTACGGCATCGCTGAAGAAGGTGAGCCGCTCGAACTCGAGCTTGCGTTGGGCCAGGGCGCTGCAACGCTATCAGCACCTGAGGAAACGGTCGGTCGGGTTAGGGCCCGAGACTCGATTGGCCCCGCGCGAGGGCTCGCCTCAGGCGGTTTGTGGCGCCACTTCAGCTGGTCATCGGGACCGGTGCCGGGATGATGGCCCTGGCTGGAAATGGCGCTCATGGCGGCTAGAACCACAACCACCACCCCGACGATCACGTCTTTCCACAGAGCGACTGTGGAGGCGCCGTAACCGATCACGAAGGGAGCAACGATCAGCCAGACACCCAGGACCAGATTGGTCCAGCCGACGCCTTCATTGAACAGGGGCCGACCGACCCGGATCCAGGCCAGGATGGCCACGACCACGCCCACCAGGATGTCGTTCCAGACGGCGCCGGTGATGTCGGAGTAGGAGAGCAGGAACGGCGCCAGAACTAGCCATATGCCGGCGATGATGTTGATTCCACTCGTCCACCGCACCTGTAGCGGGCGGTCCGGGCATCGGTGGCCATGGCTGTTCCTCTCGGGCGCCGTGAAGCCCATTACCCGTCCGCCCAACCCGTCAAACGAGTCCGTCGGGCCGGCCCCGGTTCCGCTCGATTGAATGGGCTGGGGATCTCCAAGACCGGTGGCCTCGACTCCCGGGTTGGGGCAGACGACACAGACGCCCTAATCGATTCGTTTGCCCAAGCAGACGCTGGCGGGAGTGGCCAGGTACTCGCCCCAGCAGGGGATCTCGCTGAAGCCGGCCCCTCGATAGAGGGCCTCTGCGACGGGCTGGCCGTCCCCCATCTCCAATACCAGCCGGGTGGCGCCTAGAGTCTTCGCCTCCACCTCCAGCCTGGTGAGCAGGGCCCGTCCCACCCCCTGCCCTCTCGCCTTGGGCTTCACATACATGCGCTTTATCTCCCCCCGGCCGTCCGAGAGCAGGCGAACGGCGCCACACCCTACCGGGCCCCCCTCCAGCCGGGCGACGAGGAAGGCCCCTCTGCCATCGGTCACATCGGACTCATCGAGGCTGAAGTGATTGTCGTCCGGTCGATACAGGGCATCGAGCTCGGCGTTGAGCTCAGCAATCAGAGCCGCTGCGTCGGGGTCGCCGGGTGATGCGCGGTGCAGCTCGAGCCGAGCCATGGTCATTGCCCACCACGGTACCCTCGATCCATGCCCACCATTTTCACCCGCATCATCAACGGAGAGATTCCCGGGACGTTCGTTTGGGAGGACGACCTGTGTGTGGCGTTCATGTCCATCAACCCCCTCCGGGCCGGACATACCCTGGTCGTATCCCGGGAGGAGATCGATCATTGGATCGACTGTCCCGACCATCTCCGAGATCACCTGTTCTCGGTCGCACAGAAGGTGGGGCGAGCCCAACAAGAGGCCTTCGCTCCGACCAAGGTGGGCCTGATGATTGCCGGACTGGAGGTCCCTCACCTCCATATCCACGTCGTGCCCATCGACGGAGTCCACGACCTCGACTTTGCCAATGCCGCTTCCTCCGTGGACCGCCAGGAGCTCGAGGGGGCGGCGGAGGCGATCCGGACCTGGCTTTCCCAGGGCGGCTGAGATCGCGATCCTCCTGGCGGCGCTGGCTGCCTTCGGGTTCGGCAGTGGCGACTTCCTGGGCGGCAGAGCTACCAGGGATCTGGGGGCCGGCCGCACGCTCGTGTGGGCTCATGGGGTGGGCCTGCTGATCCTCGTCCCCTGGCTGATCGGGTCAGGCGCTTCGGCCGATCGTCTCGACCTGCTGGCCGGAGCCGGTGCCGGCCTGTTCGGCCTGGTGGGCCTGGCGTTTCTCTATACGGGTTTGGCTCGGAGTCGGGCGGCGGTGGTTGCCCCGGCGGCGGCGGTGGTGGGGGCGGCGATTCCGGTGGTGGCGGGCGTGGCGGTGGGGCAGAGTCCTCCGCTCATGGGATGGCTGGGTGTCGGGGTCGCGGTGCCTGCCATCTACCTGGTCTCGACGGTGGAAGAGGTCGGTCGCCGGTCGGCCGGTGTCTGGTTAGGCCTGGCAGCCGGGCTCTTCTTCGGCTTCTACTTCGTCGTTCTGTCCCTGCCGTCACCACAGGCGGGGCTGTGGCCGCTGCTCGCTTCCCGGGGGCTGTCCGTGCTATCACTCGCCGGCCTGTCGTTGATCGGATCGAGGGGCTGGCTGCAGACCCCCCACGGTCCGGTGGCGGGGGCCGTGGTGGGGGCTGGGGTGCTCGACATGGTGGGAAACATCGGATACCTTCTCGCCGCCCGGAAGGGATCGCTGGTCATCGTGGCGGTGGTGGCATCGCTCTACCCGGCCGTGACCGTCCTGATGTCGCGCTTCCGCTACGACGAGAGGTTGTCAGGGCGCCAGTTGGCGGGTCTGGTGCTGGGAGTCACGGCCGTGGCGCTGCTGACCATCGCCTGACCGTCTCAGTGTCTGACCACCAGCCAGGTGCCGAGCAGGACCATGGCCAGGCCGACGACGCGAGTCGCATCGGTGGCCCGAATCGGGGTTCGCATGCATCCGTAATCGTCCATGATCGCTCCCAGGAGCAAGATCCCCCTGCCAGAGCCACCGAACTGCTAAGAGCGATGCCATCGGGGGGAGCCTTTCCAGGTCGGCGCCACGGTTCGCTTTCGCTCCGGCGCGCCGCCCGCGCCGGAGCGATGCCGGAACCCGTCATGTCCCACAGCTACGCTCGCCTACCGATGACTGACATGGTGGGCCGGGTGATCGGGACGGAGGATGCCACCCCGCTCGAGTTCTGGGTGGCGGTGGCCGAAGGGGAGTATCTCCAGCTCGACGATGTCGTCGCCCTGGAGCGAGTGCTTCCCACCGGGGAAGCGGTCAGGGTGTACGGAATGGTGGGACAGGTCAGGGCCCGCCACGAGGGAGCCAGGTTCGATTCCGACGTGTTCCTGATTTCGGAAGGGGTATTGCCGGCCGAGGTAGCGGAGGCGGCCCGCATCACCGCCACCCGATTCGAACCAGAAGTCTTCGTGCCTCCCCGACCGGGACAGCCGGTCGCCAGGGCGGAGGGTGACGAACGAGACAAGGCGCTCTTCTTCGATCGTATGGAGCGACGTCTGCCTGTGGGCTTGACGAGGAACGATGAGCCTCTGTTCGTGAACTTCGAGTTCGTCAACGGCGAGCGGGGAGCCCACGTCAACATCTCGGGAGTGTCGGGTGTGGCGACCAAGACCACGTATGCCACATTCCTATTGCACTCCCTCTTTACCGGCGATGTCCTGGGACCCGGAGCCGTCAACACCAAGGCCTTGATCTTCAACGTCAAGGGGGAGGACCTGCTCCACCTGGACCGTCCCAATTCGGTGATCGACGACGAGCAGTCCATGCGATATCGCGCCCTGGGTCTGCCTGCATCGCCATTTCGGTCGGTGGGGTTCTACGCCCCACCCAGATTAGACTCGGAGACGCTGCGGCCGGACGTGTACTCGCGGTCGGATGTCACCAGCTTCTGCTGGAGCCTGGCCGAGTTCTGCCATGACGATCTCCTCCCGTTCCTGTTTGCGGACGCCGAGGACGATCGGGCCCAGTACACGATGGTGCTCTACTCGGTCATGGCGCAGCTTCGGCGAGCGACCCCCACCGACGACGGGTCTGTGGTGATCGAGGGAGTCACGGTGCGCACGTTCCGGGCCCTGGCAGACCTGATTACCGAGAAGGTCACCAGCGAGGACGATGGGCCCACCTGGGCCGGGGCCGCCATCGGGCGAGGCACCGTCAACGCCTTCGTGCGTCGCATCAATTCTGTGGTGCGCCACGTCGAACGGCTGGTGCGGGGCAACCTGGTCGATCCGGACCGGCATCGTGTCAACACCGACCACAACCAGGTGACGGTGGTCGACCTCCACAACCTCAATGATCGGGCCAAGCGTTTCGTGGTTGGCGTCACGGTGCGACGGGCGTTCGACATGAAGGAGAGAGCAGGTCGTCAGGGCGATGACGACCTGCTGTTCGTGGTGCTGGACGAGTTGAACAAATACGCCCCCCGGGAGGGTTCCAGCCCGATCAAGGAGATCCTCCTGGACGTGGCGGAGCGGGGTCGCAGCCTGGGCATCATCCTCATCGGAGCCCAGCAAACGGCTTCCGAGGTGGAGCGTCGGATCATCGCCAATTCATCCATACGGGTGGTGGGGCGGCTCGATTCTGCCGAGGCCTCCCGAGAGGAGTACGGGTTCCTGCCCCCAGTGCATCGCCAGCGGGCCACCATCATCAAACCTGGCACCATGCTGATCTCCCAGCCGGAGCTGCCGGTGCCGATGGTGGCCGAGTTCCCCTTCCCCGCTTGGGCCACGAGGCCGTCGGAGGCGCTCCGGCCGAACGCGGGCGGTGGGGTTCCCGAGGATCCGTTCGAAGGCCTCGATTGACGGCGATGTCCAAGTTGTGCTCTGAGTACCACCGCTAGCCTCAATCGGGACATGAGGCGCTTCGGGCTGCTGTTTCTCTGTCTGTTGCTCGCCGGTTGTATCGCTCGGGTCGACTTCGAGAGCGGGGAATCGAACGGTGTGGTGACGACCACGGCGCCACCCCCGCCCTCCAACCTGGGGCCGGAGCCGGTCGTGATACCGACCGGGGGCAGAACGATCATCATGCGGCCCGGAGGCAGCCCCACGCCGGGGCAGCTCGACTTCATGCAGGACCAGCCCGGGTATATCGAAGGATCGGGCCGGGTGGAGGCCTATGCACCGGGAATCGAGGGTCTCAACGCCGTGCTGGCCTGGGAGTCGGACGGCTCGGGGTTCCCCCGGGGCCCAGGGCCCGCTCCTGCGCCGGGCAGGATGGCATGCGACGGGCTGGCCCCCGCCTCCGGCGTCCCCCAGAGTTGGGGGTGCGGCAATGCCAGGGACTGGAACGCCAACAACAAGGTCGGCGGGTATGGATACACCACCGAGCAGAATGGGCGAAACGAAATCGAGGTACATCATGCGCCCGGCGCGTCGGCCACCGTCGTGGAGCTGGCCGATGGCAGCGTGTATTTGATTCGGCCCCCTCGCACCTCGACGATCTCGTATTACGAGTGGGACGGCCCGCCCTCTGCCCGTGTCACCGTGTTCTGGCGGGACGGTTCCCGTGTGAGCCGGCTAACCACGCCCTGAACCCCCGACCGGGACGGAAACCGAGGCCAAACCCCAGGAAGTGTCACTTCCCGTCCCTACTCTCGCGGTGAGTGAAGATCGTTCATACCGCCGACTGGCACGTCGGCCGCACGATCCGGGGGCGGAGTCGCCACGACGAGCAGGCCGAGGTTCTTGCCGAGATAGTCGACGTCGTCCGTGACAACGCCGCCGACCTGGTGCTCGTGGGTGGCGATCAGTTCGACACGTCCAGCCCGTCTCCGGCCGCCGAGCAGCTCGTCTACCGCATCCTGTTGGGTCTGGCCGAGGTGGCCCCGGTGGTGATGGTGGCGGGGAACCACGACCACCCCCGTCGTCTGGAGGCGGTCGCCCCCCTCCTGGAGTTGGGCAGGGTCACGGTCTGCTCGGCTCTGTCCAGGCCGGACGAGGGAGGGGTGGTGCGGCCCGTCCCCGGGGCACGCGTCGCCCTTCTCCCTTTTCTCTCCCAGCGCTCCATCGTCACCGCCGCCGACCTGATGTCACTGGATGCCGACCAGCATGGTGGCAAGTACGCCGACCGAATGGCGGCCATAGTCACGGCTCTGTGCCAGGACCTGGGAGCCGATGAGGTGAATCTCGTCCTCGGCCACGTCATGGTGCACGGTGGCCAAGTGGGGGGCGGGGAGCGCTCCGCTCACACGGTATTCGACTACTCGATCCCGGCTCAGACCTTTCCTCCCGAGCTGTCCTACGTGGCCCTGGGTCATCTCCACCGTCACCAGCGCATGCCGGCCGCAGCCCCGGTGTGGTATTCGGGGTCGCCGCTGCAGCTCGATTTCGGCGAGGTCGACGACCAGAAAGGTGTGCTGGTGGTCGACGCCGAACCCGGGATCCCGGTGACGGTCGAGTTTCACCCCCTCCAGAAGGGAAGACGGCTGCGGGTGCTGAGTGGAACGTTGGAGCAGGTGGAAGCCGCTGCCGGCGAGGTGTCCGTCTCCGACTACGTGCGAGTGGTGCTGGACGAGTCCGCCCGGGCCGGATTGTCGGATACGGTGCGGGACCTGGTTCCCCAGGCGGTCGATGTGATCCTCGACCCGAGCCGGCGCCTCCAGGACCGGCCGAAACGGGCCGGGCGTGAGGGACGTTCCCACCACGATCTCCTGGTCGACTACCTGGCCGAGGTGGATGCTTCGGACGATCGGGTGGTGAGGCTCTTCGACGAGTTGGTTGGAGAGGCGCATGAAGCCTGAACGGCTGGAGATGGTCGGGTTCGCCCCTTTCCGCAGTCGCATCGAAATCGACTTCACGGGTCTCGATCTGTTCGCCCTCACCGGACCAACCGGAGCCGGGAAGAGCTCGGTCATCGACGCTCTCACGTTCGCCCTCTACGGCGTGGTGGCTCGCTACGACGACAAGCGATCCGTCTCGCCGATCATCTCGCTGGGGGCGGCGGAGGCCCGGATTCGATTCGAGTTCGAAGTGGGTGATCGGACCTACACCGCGGTGCGGGTGGTTCGTCGCACCACCAAGGGTGGGGCCACCACGGCGGAAGCCCGTCTGGAGAGTGGTGGCACGGTCCTCGCTTCGGGGGCGGCCGAGGTGACCCAGGCGGTGGAGTCGCTGATCGGGCTGGGCATCGATCATTTCACTCGCTCAGTGGTCCTGCCCCAGGGTCAGTTCGCCGCCTTTCTCCACGACACTCCCTCAGGCCAGCAAGACCTGGTCAAGGCGTTGTTGGACATGGGGGTCCTGGACGAGGTGAGGAGACTCGCCTCCGAACGGTCCAAGGCCGCCGACGCCCTGGCCGAATCAGCCCGGCACCGCCTCGATCAGCTCGGCGGTGCGACGGCCCAGGCGGTCGAGGATGCCTCAGCCCGCCTGGCCGGGCTGGAGCATTTGACCGGACGCGTGGCCGACGCAGAGTCTGCCCTCGAGGAGGCTGAAATCGAATCGCGGGCAGCTGCAGACGAGCTACAAGAGACGCGTCGCAGGCGTTCACTGCTGGCGAAGGTCAGTTGCCCCGAGGGTGTGATGAGCTTGTCGGAAGCTCTCCATCAGGGGCGCGACCACGTCGAGGAGACTGCCCGGCATTTGGCTGGGATGTCTGAACGGGTGGAGAGACTGACCGAGGAGTCCGAGCGAATTCCCTCCCTGGAACGGCTCGATGCTGCGGCAAGGAGTCAGGAACTCCTGGCCGAGGCACGCCTCAACCGCGACGCCATCGATCTCGAGAAGCTGGCAATGGTTCTGGCAGAGCGACAGGAGGCGCTGGAAACTGCCCGCAGGTCCCGTCAGGAGGCCGAGGTGCAGTGGGACAACCTGAGAACACGCCACGCGGCCCACGCCTTGACCGTCGGCCTGGCGGCCGGGGACCCGTGCCCGGTGTGCCAACGTCCCCTCGAATCCGACCCACCCCAGGCTCCGCCGGACCTCGAGGGAGCCAAGAGGGAATTCGATCGGGCCCGACAGGCGGTGGAGGAGGCGTCGGCCCTTCATCGGGCTGCGGAATCGTCCCTGGCGGAGGATAAGGCGAGCCACGGGGCCCTCACTGAGAGCATCGCCCGACTCTCCGAGCAGGTCGATGCTCTGGGAGACGCTCAAGAGCTGTCGCGGCTCAGGGAGGCTCGGCTCGACCTGAGCCGGCGCTTGGAATCCGCCCGCCGTGACCTCAAGGCCGCCCGTCAGGTCGACGAGAAGGCTCGCAGTGCCCTCGAGGAGCTGCAGAAATCGGAGAACCAGGCCTGGGAGTCGTTCGCAGCTTGCAGAGACAGCGTGGCGGCCCTGGGCCCACCGCCCGTCGATCGAGGCGACCTGGGAGGATCCTGGCAGACCCTGGTGGCCTGGGCGGAGAAGAGCGAGAAGGCGGTGGGGATGGAACTCGAGCGGCTGGAGGCCCAAAGCGAGGCTCGAGCCAAGAACATCGCACGACAGAAGGACGCAATCGAATCCCAGCTCGAGCATGCCGGCGTGGGTGGATCGGGCCCTGCATCCGCCCGCCTGGCGGCGGCAGTGGCCACGGCCCGGGCCGACCACGCCCGGATCGAGGAGCGACGTCAGGAGCGAGTGAAGCTGGAGGCGGACCGCAAGCAGTTCGACGAGCAGGGCGCCGTGGCCAAGGCTCTGGGCAACCACCTGAGAGCCGACCGTTTCCAGGGATGGCTGATGGCCGAGGCGCTGGCCACGCTGGTGGACGGCGCCAATTCACTTCTGGACGATCTGTCCCAGGGCACCTACTCCCTGTCCATCACCGACCGGACCATGGAGATCGTCGATCATCGCAACGCCGATGAGCGACGTTCTGTGCGCAGTCTCTCGGGAGGCGAGACATTCCTGGTCTCGCTGGCGCTGGCCCTGTCTTTGGGGGAGCAGCTCACCAACCTGTCGGGCGCCACCGACCTCGACGCCATCTTCCTGGACGAGGGCTTCGGCACTCTCGACACCGAAACCCTCGAGACCGTCTCGGTGGTCGTTGCCGAGCTCGCTTCCCGGGGCCGAGTGGTGGGGCTGGTCACACACGTCAAGGACCTGGCCGACCAGGTTCCGGTCCGCTTCGAGATCTCTCCCGGTCCCACCGGGAGCACCATCAGCCGGGTCGACCGATGAGCCGGCGCCACCGCCGTGGGGAGCCCTCTCCCCGTTCATTGGGCGGCGGCGAAAGCATAGCTAAGGCGACGGTCGAGAGAAGCGGTGGGCCGTTGGCGGACGCTGAAAGAACCTGGGTGGGCGGGGCGGTATGAGGTTCCGGTGGATGGGCGGGGCGGTATGAGATTCCGGTGGATGGGCGGGGCGGTATGAGATTCCGGTGGATGGGCGGGGCGGTATGAGATTCACAGTGGCGCAGTGGTCTCCCGAATACGGGATGCCGGCCGATCCGGAACTGGAAGACGCCAGCCACCGGGTCGATCCCGGGGTGGAGGTCCGGCCCGCCGATTGGCGCGGCATCCATCCCGGCGTCGATCCCGTCACCGATCTGCTGTTCGTTGACGGCGTGCGCCGTGTCGACGCCAACCTTTGGATCGACCAGCCCGCCGGGCGCCCGGCGCTGGGGCTGGCCGCCACCTATGCCGCCGGAGCCGTGAGGTCCAACAGTCGTGCAGAGCTGGTAGCCGCCCAGGTGGACCGGGGCCTGTTCACGGCCGCTGCCGGTGCGGCCGATGTGGTTACCCGTCATGGCGTCTATGGAGTACGTGCCACCAAGGGCCAGTCGCCCGAGGAGCTTTGGTTGGGCATCCAGGAACGCATGGGTGCACTAGAGGGGGAGGTGGCCGCTTCCCAGGAAGGCGCCAGGCTGGTGGTCGTCGATGGCCCCCTCTCACACCGCCGCCACGTCGACAAGGCGGTGGGTTACATCAAGCGTGAGCACGTCGAGTACCTGCCTGCCGAGCTATGGGATGTCAAGTACGGCCTGGCCGTAGGGCGGAGGACCCCGCTCTTTCTGACCGCGGGAGCCTGGTCGCGCTATTCCTGGTATCTGCGGCTCGCGTTTGGCCAAGGACCGGCCGAGGGCCTGGTTCGATGTGAGGTCCCGGCCGACACGGATGTGGCATCTGCGGCCACGCTCGCGGACAGGGTGACGGCCACCCTGCCCCGGTTCTCTTCCGCGCCGCACAAGGATCCCCGCGCCCCCGAGAACTTGTATCCAATCGCCGGCCTCGAACGAGAGTTGCGTCGACGGCTCGGCGAGCCCAACCTCATGTACCGGGCACTCAGGTCTGCAGCAGCAGCGACCTGAATCCCGTGTCGGCTGGAAGGTAGATTCTCACTGTGCCCTACCTGTCCGACGTGCAACGCCGCGCTCGCCTGGCGAAACGTCACGGCCTTGCTCCACTTCACCAATGCTCTTCGGTCGAGGATGCGGCCCGGGCCGTGGTCGGCCTTCACGCCAGCGACCCGGCTTCGGTCTTTCTGGCGGTCTGGGCCCGCGTATCGGGAGTGAGGCGAGACGACGTGGAAGGGGCGTTGTACGAGAGACGCTCTCTACTTCGGGTGCTGGGCATGCGTCGCACCATGTTCGTCGTTCCCCGCCACACCGCTCCTCTTCTCGATGTGGGTTGTGCCGGTCCCATCTCGCAGCGGGAACGGCGCAGGTTGGAGGGCTTCCTGGCCGGCGCCGACATCACCGACGACCCAGGTCCGTGGCTGAGACGGGTGGAGGAGGCCACGCTGGCGGCTCTGGAGGCGAGGGGAGAGGCGGTGGCGACAGAGCTGGCGGAGGACGTTCCGGAGTTGGGCGAGAAGGTCAGATTCGGCGAGGGCAAGAAATGGGGAGGAAGTTTCGGGGTGTCCACCCGGGTGCTGTTCCTCCTCGCCGGCGAAGGACGGATCGTGCGGGCGCGCCCTCGAGGAACCTGGCGTTCCAGCCAGTACCGGTGGGCCCGGATGGAGGACTGGCTGGGTGGGCCGCCCGACAAGCCGGAGATGGAGGTGGCCCGTACCGACCTCGTCAGGCTCTATTTGCAACGCTTTGGTCCCGCCACGGAAACCGATGTGGTGTGGTGGACGGGGTGGACCAAGACCGCCGCTCGAAGAGCGCTCGGCGCCGCAGGGGCGGTCGAGATAGAGACCGACCAGGGTCCGGCCCTCGTGCTGGCCGGGGACGAGGACGAACCCGCCGACACGGATCCATCGTGGGTTGCTTTTCTGCCCGGACTCGACCCCACGATCATGGGTTGGAAGGAGCGGGACTGGTACCTGGGCCCGCACGCCCACCACGTCTTCGATCGGAACGGGAATGCCGGCCCCACCGTGTGGGCCGGTGGCAAGGTGGTCGGGGCCTGGGCGCAGTCAGAGGACGGAACGGTGATCTATCGCCTGGTTGAAGACGTCGACCCCTCCGACGTCGATGCGATCCGCGCTCGGGCCGAGCAGCTCAGCGCTTGGCTGGAGGGAACGGTGGTCACGGCGCGATTTCCAAGCCCTCTCCACCGCGAGTTGGCGGGTCGCTGAACTTCCTGGCTCAGCGTTCTCTGCGCGAGGCGAGGATGGCTCCGGCGATTACCAGGGCAACTCCCGTCAGGGCCAGGGTCGCCACGTGGTCGGAGCGGAACACCACGCCCAGCGCCAGGGCCACTACCGGTATCAGGTAGGTGATGAACGAGGCCCGGGTTGCTCCCACTCTTCCGGTGAGGGTCGCCATGAGCACGAAGGCGAGTCCCGTGCCGAGCACGCCTACCGCCAGTAGGGCGGCCAGCGAGGACCAGGCGAACTCCGAACGGCCCAGGCCGACCACGCCGAACGGGGAGACGATGGCCGCTGCCACCCATTCGACCCGGGCCAGGACAGGAACCGAACCGTATTTCTGTTGCAGGGGAGCCACGATGTTGGTGGCAACGGCATAGCACACCGTGGCAGCAAGCACCAGGATCACCCCCAGCGCCGCAGTTCCTCCCGACTCGGCCGAGGGAAGCGAAATGGCAGCGATGCCCGCAAATCCGATCGCCAACCCGAGCGCCTGACGGGTGCCGGGCAGCTCACGTAGCAGCAGTGTCGACACCAATGCCGTGAATATCGGCATCGCCCCGTTGAGCATGCCGGCCGCGGCCGAGCTGATCCATTGCTGGGCGATGGGGAAGAAAGTCTGTGGCAGGGCGATCCAGATCAGCCCCAGCAAGGCGATACGCGGCCAGTCCTGGCGATCGATCTTCGAGCGCCGAGCCCGAGGAACCAGTGCCAGAGTGCCCGCCCCGAAGCCCACTCGCAGCAATGTGACCAACCCGGGGTGAAAGTGATCCAGGCCGATTGCCATGAAGAGGAAAGAAGCTCCCCAGATCCCGACCAGAGAGAGAAACAGAGCCCAGTCGGCCAGGGAGAAGGCGTCACGGTTGGTGCCATGGCTGGTGGAGAGCAGCCGGGTCTGGGGGCCGCTCACCATGTGATGGGTCGAAAGAAGCAGGCAGTCATTGGACAGGTGATGATGCCACGCCGGGAGCCGTCCGATGTGCTCGAAGCGCCGCAGACGCGACGTTCCGAGGCATTTCGAGCTGTGGAACCGGCCGCGTCTGCGATCATCGGGTGGGTGGCAGATATCTCGCTGATCTACGTTGGTGATCCGATGTGCTCGTGGTGCTGGGGTTTCACGCCGGTCCTGGAAGACGTCCTGGAAGAGACCGGTCTGCATCTGGACGTGGTGGTGGGGGGATTGAGACCCGGACCTGCAGCGGAGCCGCTGGCCGGAGGTCTTGGAATCTACCTCGAGCGCGAATGGGCGACGATCGGCGAGCGCACCGGCCAGCCTTTCGATGCGCGGATCTTCGGTGAGCTCGGAGACCAATGGGTCTACGACACCGAACTGGCGGATATGGCGGTGGTCCGCATGAGGGACCTGGCTCACGATCGGACCCTATCGTTCTTCGTTCGCCTGCAGAGGGCCTTCTACGCCGAGCGAACCGATGTCACGGATCGGCGCTCATATCGCAGGTTGGTGAGAGGATTCGACGTCGATCCCGAGGAATTCGTCGGATCCCTCGGGGAAGACGAGTTGCGAAGACAGACCTGGCGGGACTTCGCCACAGCCCGCCGATGGGGCGTGACCGGATTCCCCACCTTGCTGTTTCGTCGTGAGGGTCGGCTCGGAGTGATCACCGCCGGGTACCGGCCCACCTCGGACGTTCTCGCCGCCGTTTCCTCGCTGATTTGATCCACTGCCGCTCGAAGGCCTCCGGACGACAGTCGCTATCGTCGTGGCGGTGATCCTGGCCAATGCGGAGTTCGCAGCCCCGCTGACCGAGCACGAGGTCCTCGTCTTTCTCATTCAGCTACTAGTCCTGGTGGGCGTGGCGCGTCTGTTCGGCTGGGTGATGAAGTCGATCAATCAGCCGCCGGTCGTGGGCGAGCTGCTGGCCGGTGTCGTCCTGGGCCCGACCGTTCTGGGGAGCCTGGCTCCCGGAGTCTCGCAATGGATCTTCGGGGAAGCGACGGTTGACTCGGTGATCTTCGGCCTTTCCTGGCTTGGTGTGATCATGCTCTTGATCGTCATCGGCTTCGAGACGGATCTGGCGATCATCGTCCGGTTCCGCACCGCTGCGCTCGGGGTGTCGGCGGGCGCCCTACTTCTGCCCCTGATTGGCTTCTTTCTGGTCGCACATCTGGTACCCGACAGCTTCCTGGGGGAGAGCGCGGACGTGTCGGTGTTCGCCGGCTTCTTCGCCCTGGCCTTTTCGGTGTCAGCTCTCCCCGTCGTGGCCAAGATCCTCCAGGACCTGGGCTACCTGCGCCGCAATTTCGGCCAGATAACGCTGGCGGCGGGGATGACCATCGACTCGGTGGGATGGCTGATCCTGGCGGCGTTGTCGGGGATCGCCCAGGATGGGTTCCAGCCGGTCGAGCTCGCCCGGTCGTTCGGTGGGCTGTTGGTGTTCCTGCTGGTTGCCGCAACGGTGGGTCGTTGGTTCGTCGATCGGCTATTCCGCTTCGTGATGGCCCGTGGCTCGAGCGTCACCGCGGCTCTTTCGATCACCCTGGTGGCAGCGCTGATCGGCGGAGTCACCACCCAGTCGCTGCGCCTGGAGGCGATCCTGGGTGCCTTCATCGTGGGTGTGATTCTGGCGGGGACCCGTCATCAGCTGCCCCAGGTGAGGTCAACGCTGGAAACGGTGACCGCGGCCTTCTTCGCTCCGATCTTCTTCGCCTACTCAGGTTTGAGAGTCGACGTCGGGTTGCTCAATTCGGGCGCTGCCGTGGCCTGGACGGTTGGGCTCATCGTGGCGGCCATCGCGGCCAAGATCATCGGGACTGCCTTGGGTGGCTTCTTCGCCGGGATCAGGGGCCGAGAGGCACTGGCACTGGGCTCAGGACTGTCGGCGTTGGGTGCGATGGGGATCGTGGTGGCGATCGTCGGCCTGAACCTCGGCGTGGTGTCTGAGACGGGTTATACGGTGATGGTGTTGGCGGCCCTGGTGACCTCGGTGGTGTCTCCCCAGTTCCTCCGGGCGGCCGTGTCGGGCTGGCAGGTACCAGTTGAGGAGGCCGAGCGGCTGGAGCGGGAGGAGCTCAAGGATGCTTCCGAGATCCTGTCGTCGGACCGGATCCTGCTCCCTACGCGGGGAGGCCGCAACAGCGCCTACGCAGCCAGGCTGGTGGCGGCCGTGTTCCCGGAGGCGGAGATCACAGTGCTGGCGGTCGACCAGGCGCCCCGGTCCGGCTGGAGGCGATTGTTCGGGCGAGTCGAGGAGAGCCGGGCTCGGCCCGACGACGTGATGGACGTGCTGTCGGGCTCGCCCAATGCTCGACTCGAACGGCGCCGAAGCGCGGACCCGGCGGCCACGATCGGACGGGAGGCAGGCCTCGGATACGACCTGGTCGTGTTGGGAGCCTCCGAGAACGACGGATCCTCGACCTTCAACTCTGTCATCGACCGCGTCCTTTCGCTGGTGGATGTCCCCAGCCTGGTGGTGCGGTTCCCGCGTCTGCGCGATGTGCCCGACCAGCTTCCCCGCAAGGTGCTCGTGCCCGTCACCGCCACACGTTCCACGAGGGCGGCCGAGGAGCTGGCCTATTCACTCGCCCGGCACGACGGCGGTCTCGTGCTCGCCCTGCACGTGGTTACCCGGCCCGAGGGTCAGGGAATGATGCTGTCGGAGCCTGCAGTCCGGGAGGCGATGGTCACGGGTCAGGACCTGGTTGACGAGGCTGCTCACTACGGCCGTCGTCTCGGGGCGGAGGTTCGCACCAGGGTCAGGGTTGCGCCCAATGCCGAGGAGGAGGTCATCTCCGTGGCGGCGGACGAGGACTTCGAGTTGCTCGTGCTCGGCGCCTCCAATCGCACTCTCACCAATCGCCCCTTCTACGGGCACCGTGTCTCCTACATGATCGAGCGATCGACCATCCCGGTAGCGGTCGTGAGCCTTCCCACCGGCAGCTCCGCCGGCACCTCGTCTCACTGAGGCCGGTCGAGGGAGAGGCGGGGCCCCGGCAAGGGGGAACCGGGGCCCCGCGGGTCCACCCTATGGAATGGACCGGGCCACGAGCATAGATGCCCGACCGAATCATTGCGTTTGGAAACCAATGAGTTCTTCCGGCGGTGCGCTAGCATCGGCGTGCCGGCGATGTCGGTCGGGAGAGATCCTGTCCACATTGGCGAAATGGGACGCCGAAGGGGCAACGCCACCAGGCGGAAACTCTCAGGCACCAGGACCGATCGACGGAGGCCCCGCTGGAGGCGACGACAGCGGTGAACATCAGTGTCACCGTTGCGCCACATGCGAGGTACCAATGCCGACAGAGAAGTTTCTACCCCGCCATATCGGCCCACGGCTCCACGACGTCCCGGCCATGCTCCACGCGCTGGGTGTCTCATCGCTCGACGAGCTCATCGAGCAAGCCGTGCCGGAGAGGATCCTGGAACGACGTCACGTCGATCTGGCTCCGGCGATGGGAGAGGTGGAGGTCCTGGAGCGACTCGAAGGGCTGGCGGCCCGCAATCGGCTGCTCACTTCCCTGATCGGGCTGGGCTATTACGGCACCGTGACTCCGCCCGTGATCAAACGCAACGTGCTCGAATCGCCCGCCTGGTACACCGCCTACACGCCGTACCAGGCCGAGATCTCCCAGGGCCGGCTCGAGGCACTGCTCAACTTCCAGACCATGGTCAGTGATCTGACCGGGCTCGATATCGCCAACGCCTCGTTGCTCGACGAGGGAACTGCTGCCGCCGAGGGTCTGGCGATGGCGCCCAGGATCAGCGGCCGGGAAGGGCGCTTCTTGATTGATTCCGACTGTCATCCACAGACGATCGGGGTCGTCCAGACCAGGGCCGAAGCCGCCGGCGTGCCACTGGAGGTGCTCGATCTGGATGCGCTGGTCGCGGGCGGAGGTGAGATCCCATCGGACGTGGTGGGCGTCCTCGTCCAGTATCCGGGCTCGAGCGGGCGCCTAGGTGACCTGGAGGGGATCGCTGCCGCGATCCATGCCGCCGGGGCGGTGCTCGTGGCGGCGACGGATCTGTTGGCGTCGGCCGTCTTGGAACCCGTTGGTGCCCTGGGCGCCGACATCGCAGTTGGATCCGCACAGCGCTTCGGCGTGCCGATGGGGTTTGGCGGGCCTCACGCCGGTTTCATTTCCATTCGCGAAGCGGATGTCCGGGCCCTTCCCGGGCGTCTGGTAGGTGTTTCGACGGATCCGGCGGGCCGAACCGGCTTGCGTCTGGCGCTCCAGACCCGGGAACAGCACATCAGGCGTCAACGGGCCACGTCCAATGTCTGCACTGCCCAGGTGCTCCTGGCAGTGGTTGCCGGCCTGTACGCCATGTGGCACGGGCCCGAGGGTCTGAGGTCGATCGCTCGGCGCGTGGCGGACAGCACTGCTCGCCTGGCGGCCGCCTTGGAGGAGACACCGGGAGTTGGGGTTCTCAACGATTCCTTCTTCGACACCCTGACGGTGGAGTGCGAAGCCGGCTCCGCGGTCGAGGCGGCGCTCGAGGCCGGGATAAACCTGCGACGAATCGACCAACACACGGTCGGGCTGTCGCTCGACGAGACTGTCACCGACGGCACCCTCGAGGCGCTGTTGGTCGCATTCGGGGCTGAGCCGGCTCGATTGGCCGCAGAGGGTGACCGAGATGGCTTCGGATCCTCACGGGCCAGAAGCAGGCCGCTCCTCGAGCACCCGGTCTTCAATCGCTACCACTCAGAACACGAGATGCTGCGCTATCTGCGGCGGCTCTCCGACCGGGACCTGGCCCTGGACCGGACCATGATCCCCCTCGGCTCCTGCACGATGAAGCTCAACGCCACCACCGAGATGATCCCGATGACCTGGCCCGAGTTCGCTCAGCCACATCCATTCGCGCCACTCGACCAGGTGCAGGGTTACATGGAGCTGATTACCGAACTGGAGGCCGACCTTGCGGCTCTGACCGGCTACGACGCCGTGTCGGTGCAGCCCAACGCCGGCTCGCAGGGGGAGCTGGCCGGACTTCTGGCCATCCGGGCCTACCACCGGAGCAGAGGGGAGGACCAACGAGTGGCGTGCCTCATCCCCGAGTCGGCTCATGGCACCAATGCCGCCTCGGCGGTCATGGCCGGGCTGGAGGTGGTGGTCGTGGCCACCGATGCGGCCGGGAACGTCGACCTGGTCGATCTGGAGCGGAAGATCGAAGGCCAGGGCGACAGGCTGGCGGCGGTAATGGTCACCTACCCCTCCACCCACGGTGTGTTCGAGCCGGGTATCGACAAGCTGTGCCAAATGGTGCATGACCATGGAGGCCAGGTGTACGTGGACGGGGCCAACCTGAATGCATTGGTGGGATTGGCTCGACCGGCCGATTTCGGCGCCGACGTCAGTCACCTGAACCTCCACAAGACCTTCACGATTCCACACGGGGGCGGCGGTCCCGGAGTCGGACCGATAGGCGTTCGCGCCCACCTGGCGCCGTTCCTCCCCAATCATCCCCTCGTTGGCCAAGCCGGGCCTGCGTCCGGGGTGGGCCCGATTGCTTCTGCCCCATGGGGATCGGCCGGGATTCTCCCCATAGCTTGGACCTACATCCGCCTCATGGGGCCCGAAGGCCTGAGAGCCGCCACCGAGATGGCCATCCTCTCCGCCAATTACGTCGCCACTCGGCTCTCGGAGGCCTACCCGATCCTGTACACGGGGCCGGGAGGTCGGGTCGCGCACGAGTGCATCGTGGATCTACGCCCTCTCACCCACGAGACGGGCATCACCGTCGAAGACGTGGCAAAGAGGCTGGCCGACTACGGGTTCCATGCCCCTACGGTTGCGTTTCCGGTGGCGGGCACTCTGATGATCGAGCCGACCGAGTCCGAGTCGCTCGAGGAGCTGGATCGGTTCTGTCGGGCCATGCTGGCCATTCGTGACGAGATAGCCCGGGTGGCGAATGGGGACTGGCCCGGGGACGACAACCCGCTCAAGAACTCCCCCCACGCTGCCGGGGATGTGATCGGTGATTGGTCGCGGCCTTATCCGGCGCGCTTGGCCGCCTTCCCCCTACCCGAGCTCGAGCGGGACAAGTACTGGCCGCCGGTGGGCCGAATCGACGCCGCAGGTGGTGACAGGCATCTCATGTGCTCGTGCCCGCCCCTGTCTGAGTACTGACCGGGTGGCGGCCGGGAGAGCGGCGAATACCTTTGAGTGTGGCCTTGACCGATCCGATGAATGTTTGTGAGAATGATCCACCGGTGCCCGGAACCCGGGATCTGGTTCGACAAGGGAAGGGGTTGAGTGCGTTACCAGGGACAGATTCGGTTCCCTGATGTGGTCACAGGCGACCTCGACGTCTCAGTCGAAGTCGATGACACCCATGTCCGCATCCTGTCCGGCGGTAAGAGCCTGGGCCGCTGGTGCCTCGCCGACGTCGTGGCGGATCGTCTTCTGGCCAACGAGTTCGAACTGGACCTGGACGGGGAGGTGGTCAGGTTCCTCGCCGAGGACCAGATCAACTTCGCCTACGGCGCCGTGCAGGCAATGGCCGAGGGATGGGCGCGCTATCAGGCAATGAACTTCGTCAAGAGGAGCCTGGCTGTGGCTTCGGCGCGCAAGGCGAACGAGCCGTCCCGACTGCGGGCCGCCCACGAGGCTTTCGTCATGGCCCGGGAGGCTTTGGGCGATGAAGAGGCCAATGTGGTCGATGCGACCGCCGTCGGGAACGCGGTCGTGTCCCAGGAGGACGGTGCCGCACAGGGCGGCGCCCAACAGAGTGTGTCACGGGAGGACACTCCCGAAGAGAGGGCCGCCGAGGAGAGGCAGGGCCGGTTCCGCCGCCGGCACCTGGCTCCGGCAGATACCCATGAGGCTGCCGTGGACTCGGACCAACCCGAGAATGAGCCGGAGCAGACCGAGACCGAAGCGCCCGGGGTCGTGGCCGAGCCGCCGTCGAAGCCATTGGTTCCGGTCGACCAAGATGAGGCCCAAGCGTCGCCCCCCCCGATTGTCATGCCGGATGCCGAGCCGGCGTCACCTCAGCCGACGTTGTCGGAGCGTTTGGCACAGGCCCGCGTCGCTGCCGAGGCAGCATCCCATGCAGCGGCTGAGCAGCGTGCAAGCGATCCGACCGTCCTTTCCCGGAAGGTGCCCCGAATCGACGCCTTCCCGGGACGGGGGTCGACCGGACCGGTGAAGCCGACCGGCACCACCCAATCTCGACCTGCCGATCAGCCCGCTACCGGGCCGCAGGTTGATCGGAAGGGCGGTTCGGGGCCGCTCCCCGTCCCAACCGAGCCGCAGTCGAAGCCGAAGCTCGGGCCGGGTACCGAGCAGGAACGCGAGGCTCGACCTGAGGTCGAGATCGAGATCGAGACGACGGAGCCGGAGCCGACCCGGCCTTCGTCCTCGGGCGAGAACCTGAAGCCGATGCTCGAATCCGGGCCCTCGGCATTCGAACCGGGCACCGCTGACTCGGCGGTGGCGGAGGAGCACGGTCGCCTGGTGGAGTCCTCCAATCCCGTGGGCACATACGCTGATGGCCACCATCCGTCGGAGACGTCTGGGCTGCGAGCTTCCCTGCGGTCGGTGTTCTCTCGCTCCACGGCGGAACCCCACGAGCACAGCTACGTGGCGAGCACCACGGCGGTTGGCCTGACGAGGAAGGTGTGCATCGAGTGCGGCCACGTCTCGATCGGGGTGTCGGACTGAATGGCCCAGATCGATCCCAGCGCATTCGTCGCTGTCAATGCAGTCATCCGCGGTCGCGTGAGCATTGCGGCCAATGCCGTGATCCTGTTCGGTGTCGTCATCAGGGCGGAGGAAGACGAGGTGGTGGTTGGCCCGTCCACCAACATCCAGGACAATGCCGTGGTCCACTGCGATGCAGGGTTTCCCGCCCGGATTGGATCCCGCACCACGGTGGGTCATGGGGCAATCGTCCACGGCGCTTCGATCGGAGATGGGTGCCTGGTGGGAATCGGGGCGACGGCCTTGAACGGCTCACGCCTCGGGGAGGGGGCGTGGCTGGCCGCCGGCGGCCTCCTGGCGGAGGGCCGATCGGTACCGGCCTGGACTCTGGCGGCGGGGGTGCCTGCCCGGCCCATTCGCGAGTTGACCGACGAGGAGGTCGAACGCCAGCGGTCGGGGGTACTCACCTATCTCGAGCTGGGCTCGCACTACCGGCGGCTAGGGGACGGGCTTTCCGTCTGAGGCTCTGCCAAACGATTCCTGGCTCCCGGCTCGACAACTTCTAGCCTGGGCGGCCGTGCACAAAGCGATCACCCCCGTGATCCTCTCCGGTGGGGCCGGCACCCGCCTCTGGCCGCTGTCGCTCCCATCTCGTCCCAAGCAACTTCATGCTCTGGTCGGCCGTCACTCCTTACTCCAGGAGACCGTTCGACGCTTGGCCGGTCTGGAAGACGTCGGCCCTCCGGTGGTCGTGTGCAACGAAGTGCAGGTCGACACGGTCCGGACCCAGTTGGAAGCAATCGACCGGCCGCCCCGGCAGATCATCGTCGAGCCGGCCGGCCGGAACACGGCCCCCGCCGTGGCAGCCGCGGCCCTCACGCTGGACCGGGAAGTCGTGATGGTCGTGTTGCCCGCAGATCACCTGATGGGCGATGTGGAGATGTTTCGCCAGACCATGTCGGTGGCCATCGAGGCTGCCGGCCAGGGAAGGATCGTCACCTTCGGCGTGGTGCCGACACGGGCCGACACGGGCTTCGGGTATATCGAGGTCGGAGCCGCGGAGGGTCGGGCCCGACAGCTGCTGCAATTCGTTGAGAAGCCCGATCACCAGACTGCGGGCCATTACCTGGCCAGCGGCAACTACCTGTGGAACTCAGGCATGTTCGTGTTCAGAGCGGGTGTCATCCTCGAGCAGTTGGAACGGTTCGAACCCGAGTTGCTGGCAGGCGTTGTGGACGCGACGGCGAACGCCGTAAAGGGTGACGACACCTTGCGTCTGGCGCCCTCGTTCCTCGCTGTGACATCGATCTCAATCGATCGTGCCGTGATGGAGAGAGTCCAGTCGGCCGTGGTAGTTCCGCTCGACGCCGGATGGAGTGATGTCGGCTCCTGGCAGGCCTTGTGGGAGGTGGCCGCGCCCCACGGGGAGACGGTGACCATCGGTCCGGCACGGGTTTTCGACGTGGCCCGTTCCTACGTGCGCGCCGAGACGAAGCCGGTGGCGGTCATCGGGCTGGACGACGTGGTGGTGGTGGAGACGCCCGATGCGGTCCTGGTCATGGATCGTCGTAGAGCCCAGGACGTCCGTCAGGCAGCGACCTGGTTCGAGTCCCTCTCCGAAGCGAGCCCCGGGTCAGCCGAAGAGGTGGAACCGGGCGACGAGTGAGGCCGCCGCCTCGCCCCGAACCTGGAGGTTCTCCAGGATCTGGGCGGGATGTGCCCGTCCTCCTGCGGCGAGGATGAACGCCAGACCGTCGCCGGCGATCCTGCCGGAAGAGGGCTCACCTTCGGGTGGGATAATCCGCCCCCTACGCCCGGCAACGACCAGATCGGCTTCGATCTGCCCGGGCCCGGTCAGTGCCAGACGGACCCGAGTCCCGTCTGGTAGGCCGGCCATCTTCACCGCCGCCCACCCCGCCAGGCGCATCACCCGGCGACTGAGAGCCCGTTCGACGCCCGGATTGCGCAGCAGGTCAGAGTCGAGGTCCATGGCTTCGCTCAGGTCGAGAAGGTGAATGTACAGATCACCGAGTCGCATCTCGAAGGCCATCCAGGCCGGCATCTCACCTACGACCGTGGGCCACGGCCGGTTCCAGTCCTCCGTGCCGATCACCACCTCTGGCGTCTCTCGCGCCAGGCGGGCCAGGTCGGCGCGCACCTCCGAGGGTGGGCGTTCCCTCTGGCGTCGCACTCCCTCCTCGGTTCGCCGATGGAGGTCCTCGAGGCTCCCGGGCTCCGAGCGGGTCAGGATGTAACTCGTGTCCAGATCGACCAGGTGGCCGGCGATGTCGCCGACCGACCAGCCGGGCAGCGGTGTGGGGGACTCCCACGTTTCCAGCCAGGGGAGTCCGGCCAGGGCTAGCCAGGACGAGCGGATTCCCTCGCCGATGTCGGCCAGGGTCGGTGGGGCCGAGGGCGCAGTCATGAACGCTACCTTACGGTCGTAGGATGCCCCCATGAGAGGTCGACTCGTGGTGTTGGCGTGCCTGCTCCCGTGCCTGGTGGGATGTGTGGCGAGGCCCGGCCCGGACGCCACAGGCGAGGAGATCTTCGAGCAAGTCTGTGCACGCTGCCACGGCGCCGCCATGACGGGTGGCGTGGGGCCGGCCCTCGGCCCCGGGAGCGATGCCGCGGATCAGCCCAACGAGTTTCTCGTCCAGACCATCACCAATGGCAGAGGCCGGATGCCCTCCTTCTCTCTGACGCTCACCGAAGAGCAGATAGCCCGCGTGGTGGTCTACCTACGGGAGATCCAGGCAGGCTCATGAGCGTGGACACCCTGGAGGCCCTCGAGTTGCACCCCGTCCGCCTGCGGATGAGACACCGCTTTCGTCGCGTCGACCACCGCGAGGCGGTTCTGGTCAAGGGCCCGGTCGGCTGGGGTGAGTTCTCTCCATTTCCCGGATACCCGCCCCCGGTCACAGCGAGATGGCTGGCGTCGGCTCTGGAATCGGCCTGCACCCCGCTCCCCGAGCCGATTCGTGAGTCGGTGGAGGTCAACGTCACGGTCCCGGCCGTGGGCCCCGACGTGGCTCGTCGGATCGTCGCAGCGTCGGGTTGCACGACTGCCAAGGTGAAGGTGGCCGAGCCGGGCCAGGACGAGGAGGACGATCTGGCTCGAGTGGAGGCGGTGAGAGAAATGCTGGGCGACGGAGGGCGTATCAGGGTCGACGTGAACGGAGCCTGGGACTTGGAGACGGCCGTGAGACGCCTGGGCGATCTGTCCCGATTCCATCTGGAGTACGTGGAACAGCCCGTTTCGGCGATCGAGGACATGGTTCGGCTGCGGAAGGAAGTGGCGGTGCCCGTGGCGGCAGACGAGTCGGTCAGGACCGAGGCCGACCCGCTCGAGGTGGTGAGGGCGGGCGGGGCGGATGTGCTGATCCTCAAGGTTCAGCCCATGGGAGGCGTGGCCAGGGTGCTGGATGTGGCCCGTCGCAGCGGGCTGCCCTGTGTGATCTCGTCTGCATTGGAGACGTCGGTGGGTATGGCTGCGGGGGTGCAGGCGGCGACGGCCCTCCCCGGGCTCGATCTTGCCTGTGGCCTGGCGACGGTCACCATGCTGTCCGAAGACGTGGTGTGGGATCGGTTGGAGCCGGTGGGCGGTCGCATTTCCCTGCGCCGGCCCGAGCCGGATCCCGACTTGCTGGCCAGGTACAGGCCGTCGCGGGAACGATCAGCGGAGATGCTGCGCAAGGTCAGGGCCGCTGCGGAGCTCTTGTCGTGACCTACCCCAATCCGTCGACGGCGCTCGCCACCATCGTCATCGACGAACTGGTTAGAGGGGGCTTGGAGCTGGTCGTGGCCGCGCCGGGCTCCCGGTCAACGGCCCTGGTGCTGGCCGCCGCTGCCCGTCCCGGCCTCACGCTTGTGATGGCAGTGGACGAGCGCTCGGCCGCTTTCCAGGCCCTCGGCTGGAACAAAGCCTCGGGAACCCTGGCTGCTGTGGTCTCCACCTCGGGCACGGCGGTCGCCAACCTTCTTCCCGCCGTGGTCGAAGCAGACGCCGCGGGCACTCCATTGATCCTGCTCACCGCCGACCGGCCTCCGGAGCTCCGCAGGGTGGGCGCCAACCAGACCATCGAGCAGCCCGGCATCTTTGGCAACTTCACCCGGGCCGTCATCGAGATGGGCCCGGCTGAGAGTCGATCCGAGGAGCCCCGGTGGTGGCGGTCGATGACTTCCCAGGGCATATCGGCGGCCCGGGGCTGGTCGGGGCGCCCGGGCCCTGTCCACCTGGACCTCGCATTTCGGGAGCCCACGGTGGCAGTGCCTGACGACGGCCGCAGCTCTGCCGATCCTTACCCCTTCGACCAACCGGGAAGGCCCAACCGGCGGGTGTGGACGGAGGCCCGGCGAGGCAGGCAACCCTCGCCCGAAGACGTGCAACACCTCGCCTCGACCATGGGCCACGCGCGCCGAGGTCTGATCCTGGCCGGTGGGGGCGGGCCGGGGCGAGAGGCGCTGGAGCCGCTGGCAGCTCGCCTTGGCTGGCCGCTCGTCGCCACTGCCGAGTCTGGCGTCCGAGGGGCCGGCCGCGCCATATCGACCGGCCATCATCTCCTTGCCGCCCGTGCGCTCGAGCCAGACTTCGTGCTGCGGTTCGGGACGCCGGGCCCGTCGCGTCGGATGATCGACCTCGTTTCCCGCCCGGTGACCCAGGCGGTAGTGAGCGGTTCTTGGTCCGATCCCGGCCGTTTCTCCGACCTGATCCTCGACGTGGATGGTGCGGACCTTGCCAGGCAGCTGGCAGAGGCTGCGACCAGTCTGGGAGGCGACGATTGGCTGGCCTGGTGGGAAACGGCCGATGACGAGATGCGACGTGCTCTGGAGGCCGAGCGGGGCGCAGAGATCACCGAGCCGTCTGTCGCAGCAGCGGCGGGAGAGGCCGATGCCGACGTTCTGGTGGTGGCTTCGTCGATGCCGATCAGGGACGTGGAGTCCTTTGCTTTCGCGCCGCCGCCGTTGGTAGCCAACCGAGGCGTTTCGGGTATCGACGGGTTCGTCTCCACGGCCCTGGGGGTGGCGCGGCGGGGCGGGCACACGTTGGCCCTGGCGGGAGACCTGTCCATTTTGCACGATGCCAACGGCTTCATGTGCGAGGCCCGCCCCGACTGCGTGATCGTGGTTGTCGACAACGGTGGGGGAGGCATCTTCTCGTTTCTCCCTCAGGCCGAGCATGTCGGCGAGCCCTTCGACCGTCTTTTCAGCACTCCCCACGGCCGAGACCTGGCCCTGCTGGCCGAGTTCCACGGCCTCGGCTTCGTCCGGGCCGGGAGCGTCGAGCGGCTGGTCCGGGCGGTGTCCGACGGGTGGGAGAGGGGTGGGTGCCATCTGGTAGTCGCCGAGACGGATCGGATCGACAACGTCTCAGAGCATCGGCGGCTGGACGGAGTTGCCCGTCAGGTGCTCAGCTCGCTGCCTCCACCCCCCTGAGTGAGCATGGGGTTCAGGCGGATTCCAGCGCTCCCATCATGGCGCCCAACTTGATCCTGGTCTCTTCCAGCTCTGCTTCGGGTAGCGATCCCCGCACGATCCCGGCGCCGGCGAACAGCCTGGCCCGCGCCCCCGACAGCTCGGCGCATCGCAGAGCGATGGCGAATTCCCCGTCGCCAGATGGATCCAGCCACCCGACCGGCCCCGCGTAGCGGGCCCGGTCCATGCCCTCGATCTCGTCGATGAGGGCCAATGCCTCTTGGGTGGGAGTGCCGCCCACGGCGGCGGTGGGGTGCAGGGCGTCGACCAACGCCAGCGTGTCGATGGCATCGGGTGCCCTGGCCGTGATCCTGCTGGCCAAATGCTGAACGTTGTCCAGTCGGAGGAGCTCGGGACGGTTCGGCAGGAGGAGATCGTCGGTGAGCGGCTCGAGAGCCTCACGGACCGACCGAACTGCCAGCTCGTGCTCCCACAGGTTCTTTTTCGAGTCGAGGAGTTCGGCGCCGGCCAGGGCATCAGCCCCGGGGTCCTCGATCGCCGGGGCCGTGCCCGCCAGGACAAGAGACTCGAGGTGAGTGCCGCGGCGGCGAACCAGGAGTTCGGGGCTGGCTCCCACCAGATTGTCGACCCGGAAGGTGTAGCAGCGGGGAAATCTCCGATTCAGATAGCGCAGCAGCCGCGGGGGATAAAACGGCTCTCTGGACCAGAGCGCGTAATCGCGGGCCAGAACCGCCTTGTCCAAGCGGCCGGCTTCGATCCGGCGCACCGTCTCCGCCACGGCCTCCAGCCACAGCACGTCCGGTACCGATGATCCTGCGTAGCGGGCCCGGTCCCGGGCCACCGGCTCCGGTTGGGGCTCCGGAAGGAACGCTCCCTCGACTGTCGTGAGCCACCAATCGTCACCTCTCCGTTCGAGGAGGGTCTCGGGAACCAGGGCCACCGAGGCAGCCGAGCCGGAGGCGAAGCTGAACGACAGGAAGGCCACGGGTCTTCGGCCTCCGGCCTTGCCGTCCAGATCGCAGCCCGCCAGCCAATCCGCCAGGTGCTCATCCACGCGCTGAATGCGGTCACTTCCCGGCCCCGGGTGCATGTGGAATGCGTGGCCCCATCCCCATAGCGAGACGTCATCGGACATCCACACTGCTGTGGGATCACGGGAGAGGGGATCCTCCACCGCCTCCACGGGAGTGCTGGTGAACCTCATTGTTCCAGCCGGCGGCGCGCTCCATTGATGAGCAACCGCTGGAAGTGATGCGAGACAAGGCGCCCGGCAGCCGGCAACATGGTTTCCAGTGCGTCGACCAATCGAGCCTGTGCCTCCTCGGAGGTGCCGCCCGAGACTTCCAGCGGGTCGGAAACGAACCGCACGAACGTGTCAACCGCAGCTTCGGCAACCGGCTTCAGCGCCTGGTCGGCCCGGCGGGCGACTTCGAGCAGTTCGGCCAGGGGAAGTCCGGCACCCACCATGTCGAGCCCGGCCCGAACCGCTTCGGCATCGCCGGCATGGAATCGGGGCGGATCGGTGTCTCTCGCCACGAGGAGGCCCTCGTGAGCCAGTGCCTCCAGGAGGGGGAGGGACAGGCCCGAAGATTCCGCCAGCTCGGGCAGAGTCACGAGGTCGGCATCCTCATCCGCCAACAGGGAGAGGCGAAGATCGTGGTCGTCCATGTCAGGGCAAGGGTAGGAGGCCCGCGTCGCCGTCGACTCCCACCCTCCTCGCAGCCGCAGCCAGGGCGCCTGGATCGGCGGTCGAGAAGAGTGAGATACTCCCGTCGCCGCGGCTATCGCGTGGACCTGCCACGCGTGCCGTCTGGCGGGCTACTGCCGGGGCCGGGTCGATCAAACGCACATCGGGTCCGAGAACGCCGGCGATCGTCGTCCACAGCGCGGGGTAATGAGTGCATGCCAGCACCACAACGTCCACCCCGGCATCGATCATCGGTTCGAGGCAGCGCCGCACTTCTTCTCCTGCCTCGGGACCTTCCGTGATTCCCCGCTCGACCAGCTCCACCCAGCTGGGACAGGCGGCGGTGACCACCTCCACGTCGCGCGCGAATCGATCCATGACTGAGGCGAACAACTCGCCCTGGAAGGTGGCGGCCGTCGCCACCACCCCCACCCGCCCGACCCTCGAATAGGCTGCCGCCGGCTTCATGGCCGGTTCCATGCCGACGAAGGACACCTCGGGGTGGGCGTCTCGCAGGTGATGAAGGGCAGCCGCCGAAGCGGTGTTGCACGCGATCGTCACTACTCCGCAACCCTGCCCGATCATCCATCGCGCCACCCTCTCCGATCGGGATCGAACCTCTTCGAGGGACCGGGTTCCGTAGGGTCCACCCTCGTGATCCGCCAGGTAGATCAGGTCCGCCTGGGGGAGGAGGCGCCGGATCCCGCTCAGCACACCGAGGCCGCCCACGCCGGAATCGAAGACGCCGATCATCGGGAGAAGGGGGAGGTCTCGTCGAGGCGCGAGTTCATGGCCCCCAATGACAGCACACGACACCTCCCATCCGAGGCACTGTTAGCGTCGCCCACCCAAGCTATCTGGGAGGTCTCGTGGATCTTGAGGGTGTTTCTGCCGTCGTAACCGGCGGCGCCTCCGGCCTGGGGGCGGCCACGGCCCGTCGCCTGGGTCAGGCCGGCGCCAGAGTGCTCATAGTCGACCTGCAGGAGGACCTGGGGGAGGTCGTGGCGGCCGACGTGGGCGGCGCCTTCATGCACACAGACGTCACCTCTGCCGAAGAGGTTGCGGCAGCGGTCGAGGCGGCGGCCGAGATGGCGCCCCTGCGGGTTCTGGTCAATTGCGCAGGAATAGGGCCCCCTGCCCGGACCATCGATCGGGATGGCAATCCGCACGATCTGGGGCACTTCACCAAGGTTGTGACCATCAACCTGATCGGCACCTTCAACTGCATCCGCCTGGCCGCGGCGGCCATGTCCCACACCGATCCGCTGGACGACTCGGGCGCACGAGGGGCAATCGTCAACACGGCCTCCGTGGCCGCATTCGACGGCCAGATCGGTCAGGCCGCCTACTCCGCCTCCAAGGGGGGCGTGGTGGGAATGACCCTCCCCGTGGCTCGTGACCTGTCGGCGGTGGGGATCAGGGTCAACACGATTGCCCCGGGAATCATCGACACGCCGCTGCTGGCAGGCCTCCCCGAACCGGCCCGGGAGTCGCTCGGGCAACAGGTTCTGTTCCCCAAGCGGCTGGGAACTCCCGACGAGTATGCCCGTTTGGCCGTGCACCTTCTCACCCACGACTACATGAACGCCGAGACCATTCGCATGGACGGCGGCATCCGCATGGCTCCCAGGTAAGACCGTCCTTCGGGCCCTTCCGAACACAGCGACGGTCAGCGTCCATCCAAGATGCCAGGCCGGTCCCGTCGGGCCGATCAGCTGGAGGTGACCTGACGGCGGATCTGGCGTTTGAGCCGGGCCAGGATGGCACCCATGCCTCTCAGCCGCAGGGGGGTGACGACGTCTTCCAGGCCCATGCCGACGTAGAAGTCGTCGGGAACGGCGAGGATGTTCGCGGCCGACGCGCCTTCCAGGCCGTCGAGGAGGAGGCCGGCATAACCCCGCACGGTGGGCGATTCGGGCGGGGCGGAAAAGAACATGTGCACGGAGCCGTCCTCGTCGATCTCGGTAGCGAGGAAGAAGGGCGTCTGGCACTCCGCCACCTCCTCCAGGAGATCGGGATGATCTGCGTAGCGAGCCGGCAAGTCCGGCAGACGGCGTGAATAATCGAGCAGAGCCTCGAGCCGGAATTCGCGCGGGGAGTTCTTCAGAACTCCGACGATCGTGTCCAGACGGGGAGGAAGAGCCATATCTCCATTCTCGTCCCTGCATCCTGCTGAGCAGAAAAGCACTACGGTGGTAGTGGAAATCGAGTTCGAGGAGTCTCATGACGGCGCCGCAAGACAGCAACCTGCACTTCGCCCAGTACGCCCACCCCGAGAAGCTCGTGTCGACCGACTGGCTCGCCGACCATCTGAGTGATCCCTCGGTGGCGGTTGTCGAATCCGACGAAGACGTGTTGCTCTACGAGACAGGACACATTCCGGGAGCCCTCAAGATCGATTGGCACCAGGACCTCAACGACACGCTGGTGCGCGACTACCTGGATGCGGAGGACTTCGCCCGTCTCATGTCCGAGAAGGGCATCGGCCCCGACACGACGGTGGTGTTCTACGGCGACAACTTCAACTGGTGGGCGGCCTACGCCTTGTGGGTCTTCTCGCTGTTCGGCCACTCAGACACCAGGCTGCTGGACGGGGGGCGCCAGAAGTGGGTGTCTGAAGGCCGGGAGATGACTACCGACAAGCCATCGCCCGGGCCGGTCGACTACCCGGTCCCGACCCGGGACGATTCCGCTATTCGAGCGTTCATGGCGGATGCGAGTGCCCAGTCGCAGTCGGGAAGGCCTCTGGTGGACGTGCGGTCCCCGGAGGAGTATCGAGGCGAGCGCCTCCACATGCCGGACTATCCAAACGAGGGCGCCTTGCGCGGCGGCCACATCCCCGGAGCGCGCAATGTTCCTTGGAAGCGTGCCGCAAACGAAGACGGCTCCTTCAAAGACAGGCCCGATCTCGAGTCGATCTACATCGAGGAGCAGGGCCTGAGCACCGACGACGATGTGATCGCCTACTGTCGGATCGGAGAGCGTTCTTCTCACACCTGGTTCGTGCTCACTCATCTCCTGGGATTCGACAAGGTGCGCAATTACGACGGATCCTGGACTGAATACGGCAATGCCGTCCGGGTTCCAATCGAACGCTGATCGAGGACGCCGGGCTTCTTCGGGATCTGGGGAGCGGCTTCCGGCTTCTTTGCGACGCCCACTGTGGCTCTTGGCTTCCCGAGGTCCACAGACCGGGGAGGCGGCTCAGCCCACGTCGGTGGCCAGGAGGTCGGCAATGGTCTCGCGACGGACGACCAGTCGTGCGTCACCCTCTCGGACGAAAACGACGGGCGGGCGGAGCACCTTGTTGTAGTTCGAGCCCATCGAGTGGCCATACGCGCCCGTGACCGGGGTGGCGATGACGTCGCCCACCTCGATGTCTTCGGGGACCCTTCCCTCCCGGACCAGGATGTCGCCCGATTCGCAATGCTTGCCGACCAGGCGGATGGTGCGAGTGCGTTGGGCCGTGACCGAGCGGGGGAGGAAGGTCTCGTAACCCGACCCGTAGAGGACGGGGCGCGGGTTGTCGCTCATGCCGCCGTCTACCGCCACGTAGGTGCGGATACCGGGTAGATGCTTGACGGTGCCGACCCGGTACAGCGTCAGGGCGGCGTCGGCCACTATCGCCCTGCCCGGTTCGGCCCAGACCCGGCCCCCGAATCCCGATTCGCGGGCTGCATCAAGGACGGCGCCGGCCCATTCCGAGATCGACGGCGCCGTCTCGTCCTCGAGATATGGCACGCCCAGGCCGCCTCCGATCGAGAGGTCGTCGAGATCGAAGGGGCCCACGAAGTCGGTCACCACCCGCATTGCCTCGGCGAAGGACTCCACCCGAAAGACCTGGGATCCGATGTGGGCATGGACGCCGGCCAAACGCATGTTGCTCGAGCTCGCTGCCCGTTCGACGGCCTTGGCTGCCAGTCCGGTCGAGACCGTGAAGCCGAACTTCGAGTCGTCGATGCCCGTCCGCACGTACTCGTGCGTGTGTGCTTCGACGCCGGGGGTTATCCGAATCATGACCACGGGCGGCCGGGCCCCGGTAGCGTCCACGATGGCCTCGATACGATCGATCTCCTCCCAGCAGTCGATCACGACCACGCCGACGCCGGCATCGAGTGCGGCCCGCAGCTCGGGGCCCGACTTGTTGTTGCCGTGCATGACCAGGCGCTCAGGGGGGACGCCGGCGGCCAGGGCGGTGCCCAGCTCACCGATAGTGGACACATCGATGCGCATCCCCTCCTCGTGGGCGAGGCGGGCCATGGCTCGGCACAGGAAGGCCTTGGCCGCATAGACGGCGGTGTCCCCGAAGGCGGCCACCGAATCCCGGCACCGAGCCCGCAGATGGTCCTCGTCGTAGACGAACAGCGGCGTGCCGAACTCCCCGGCGAGGTCGACGACGTCGAGCCCTCCAATCTGGAGCCGGCCCTCCACGGCCCGGGCCGAGTCGGGGAGGAGGCGAAGCGGGATGGCGCTCACAATGGCTCGATCCCGGACAGCGAGTCCGGGTTCTCCAGGCTGGACGTGTCCCCCACTTCCTTGCCGAGCGCCAGTGCCTTGACGACCCTGCGCATGATCTTGGCGGAGCGGGTGCGGGGAAGGTCACCCACCAACCGCACGGCCGAGGGACGGAATGCTTTGCCCAGGGTTTGGGTGACGGCGTCAGACACTCGCTGCGCTAGATCCTGATCGGGCTCGACTCCGGGGGCTGGGACTGCGAACACGGCGACGGTCTCTCCCTTGATCGCATCCGGCACCCCCACCGCGGCCGCCATCACGATGTCGTCGAGCGCCACCACGGCCGACTCGATCTCCGCCGGGCCGACTCGCTTGCCGGCGATGTTCAGCGTGTCGTCTGAGCGACCGTGGAGATACCAGAAGCCGTCCTCGTCGATCGAGGCCCAGTCGCCGTGCACCCACACGCCTTCGAGGCGCTCCCAGTAGGTGGCCAGATAGCGTTCGGGCTCCTTCCAGAAGCCTCTGGTCATTCCCGGCCAGGGGGCGCGCACCACCAGTTCACCCACAGTGCCCCGCACCGGGTTGCCCTGGGCGTCGACAACATCGGCTGCCATACCCAGCGCGGGACCGCCGAGGGCGGTGGGCTTGATGCCCTGCAGCAAGTTCACCGACAGGATGCAGGCACCGATCTCGGTTCCACCGGAAAGGTTGACGATCGGCACCCGTTCCCGCCCCACCTCGCGGAACAGCCACCACCAGGGGTCGGGATTCCAGGGCTCGCCCGTCGAGCCGATCACCTTCAGCGAGGAGAGGTCGTGGCTGCGGGCCAGCTCGGCGCCGTGAGGCTGGAGGGCCCTGATGAGGGTGGGCGATATGCCCAGGTGGGTCAGTCGATGCTTGGCGACGATCTCCCAGATTCGGTCGGGTCCTGGGAAATCGGGCGCCCCGTCGAAAGTGGTGACGGCCGCTCCGTTGGCAAGCCCGGCCACAACCATCCATGGGCCCATGATCCAACCCATGTCGGTGGCCCACATCAGACGGTCTCCCGGGTGCAGGTCGGTTTGGAAGGCCCCCTCCTGGGCCAGCTTCACCGTCAACCCGCCATGAACCAGGATGGCCCCCTTCGGGCGGCCCGTGGTGCCGGAGGTGTAGGCGATGATTGCAGGGTGCTCAGAGGACACGGGCGTGGCGGGGACCGGGTCGGAGTCCAGCACCTCACGCCAGCTCACATCGCGACCTTCAGTCCGCGGTGCATCGCTACGTCCCGAGTAGGCCGCCACGATGACGTGGTCGACGCCGCCGCCGGCCGCGGTGATGGCGGCGTCTGCGGTTTCTTTCATTGGCACCCGGCGACCCCGCCGGGTGAAGCCATCGGCGCAGATCAGCACCCGCGGCCGGGGATCCTCCAGCCGGGCGGCCACTGCCTCGGCGCCGTAGCCGGAGAAGATCGGGATGAATATGGCACCGACTCGAGCCGCTGCCAGGAGCGAGATCACCGCCTCGGCCGACATAGGCAGATACACGGCTACTGCATCGCCGGGAGTGATTCCCAGCCCGGTCAGGCCCCCGGCCAATCGGGACACCTCGTCATGCAGTTGGCCGAAGCTGAGCCGGCGGGACGTGCCGTCTTCACGTTCGGCGATCACGGCGACGGATTCTGGAGACGTCTCTGCCCACCGGTCCACGCAGGCTTCGGACAGATTGATCCGCCCATCGACGAACCAGGTGGCCCACTCCGGCCCTCCGGACAGATCGGACACGGCCGTGAAGGGAGTCGAGAACGGGATCTCCAGATAGTCGACCACGGCCGACCAGAACCAGTCTGGGTCGGCGATCGACCGGCTCACCAGCTCTGAGTAGGTGGGGATCTGGTTTAGCTGCATGAACTCCGACGTCCTGGTTCGCTCCGCTCTCCGGGAATCGGCTCTCCACACGATTTGGTCGGCCATCTCGCTGCTCCTGGTGCCGGCTGATGTCAGCAGTGAGGGTATTCCCTCGCAGGGGCGGTTCTTGTCATGCCCTCTCGGTCGGCAAGACTGGGGCCATGTCGACGGGTGCGGGCGCCGGACCGGGCGCGACCAACGGAAGAGCCTTCGTGTCTGCCGAGGGCATCGCCTTTCCTTTGGGCTCGATCCCCGTGTTGGTGCGATGGAGCCACTTCTTGTTGGTCGGATTGCTCGCCTGGCCGTTGCTGTCGACGCTCGTGTCGGAACCCGGGCTGTGGCAGGTGGCATTGCCCGCTCTGTTGGCCATCCCCGTTGCCGTCCTCTTGCACGAGCTGGGTCATGCCCTGGCCGCCGTCTACTTCCGGGGCCGGCCCAGGATCGAGCTGGTCCTGTTCGGGGGCTTGACCTACCCCAGCCTTCCCGCTGAGGTCGGCCCCGGTGAACGAGCAATGGTCTCGCTGGCCGGGCCCGTCGCCGGCCTGCTCTCGGGGGGAATCGTATGGCTGATCGCAGGGGGGCAGCCGGCCGTGCCTACACGGCTGGCGCCCGCGGCGGATGTGTTCGTCTGGGTGGCTGCGGTCTGGGGGGTGCTCAACCTGATTCCGCTCCCGGGTCTCGATGGTGGGCACGTGCTCGACGGCGCTGCAGAGCGCTTCTTCGGCGCCCGCGGGATCCGGGCCGTGGCGGGCGTCAAGGCGGTAACGCTGGTCGCAGTTCTGATCGCCGTCTTCCATTACTGGGGACTCTTCTCCGCCCTCTGGATAGTGCTGATCCTCGGTCGCACCGGGGTGGCAGAGATCCAGCGTGGATGGGAGGAGCCGCAACGACAGCTCCTGCTCGATGCAATCGAGGCCTACCGGTCGGGCCGGCCGGAGGAAGCCTCCCGTCTGTTGGAGGCGGCCGGGGACTCGCTACGCGATCCAAGCCTGCGCGCCACCTCGGCCGATCTGCGATGGCGGTTGGCGGTGGACCGGGAGGACTGGGCGACGGTGGCCGAGCTGGGTGAGGCGGCGGCCGGCTCCGATCAATCTCGGCTGCTCACCCTGGCCCGGGCATACATACGGCTGGGGCGATCCGCCGAGGCAGAGGCCCTGGCGCGTTCGGTCGACACCCTCCCGGCGCAAGCGATCGAAGCCGAGGCACTGGTCCGCCAGGATCTGGCCGGGCACGTCGAGATCGCAGGACCCGATGAAGCCGAGGCCATCTTGAGCCGGTCCATGGCCCTGATCCACGACGGAGACGAAGCGACGGGGTCGGCGCTGGCGCGCCTGGCGGCAACGTCCCCGTCGGCCGACGCTGGGACCCGGGCCCGCGCCCTGATGCAGTTGGGGGAAGACGATTCCGTCGACGACCTCCTGGACGATGTCCCGCCGTCGGAGCGATGGGGATTGAAGCTGGAGCGGGCGGGCAGGCAGGGTGTGGACCTGGCTCCTCTGCTGAGAGCCGGGCCCGAGCAGGGTATCGATCCCGGCGCTGCCCTGGCGGCACAGCTGAGATTGCATCAGGCGGGCCGGTGGGAGCAGGCGATCGAACTAGGGAGATGGCTGGAGGGGCGGGTGCCGGGTGGGATGCGTGGCATTGTGGCCTACAACCTGGCGTGTTCCCAGGCCCGGTCGGGCTCGGCGGATGCCGCCCTGGCGACGCTGCGGAAGGCGTTCGGATCGGATCTCCCTGAGGCGGCACTTTCGGACCCGGATCTGGCCGGCGTCCGAAAACTGCCCGGGTTCTCCATCGGCCCGCCCTCGGCTGCCGTATACCCTGACCGGCCATGACGTCCGAGCTGAACTCGACCCGGGCGCTGCGGCGGGCTGCGCTGACTATCGCCCTCACCCTGCTAGCGGTTCTGGCGGTCCTGTGGTTCTTGCTTCAGATCCGCTCATTGCTCTACATGGTCTTCGTAGCCCTGTTCATCTCGGTTGCCATCGAACCGGCGGTGCAGTTCCTCGATCGCCGTGGGTGGCGCAGGGGCGTGGCCACCGGAGCGGTGTTCCTGGGAGTGGCGGTCTTGGGAGTAGCTCTGGTGGCCCTGGTGGTGCCGGTGGTCATCTCCCAGGTCGTGGGTCTGGTCCAGGACCTCCCCGGCTACATCAACACACTGGAACAGCAGGTGGGGAGCTGGCTGGGCATCGATCTGCTCTCCCCCCAGGCCGCCTCGCAGTTCGACACCCTGGCCTCGATCATCCAGAATTTCGGCTCGGGAATCGCGGGCGGGCTGGTGGGTTTGGGGTCCACGGTGCTCGGAGCCACGTTCCAGTTCTTCACGATTGCCTTGTTCTCGTTCTACATGGTGGCGGAGGGGCCGGCTCTGCGACGCACCGTGCTGTCTTTCCTTCCGGCCAATCGCCAGCGCGAGGCGCTCAGGGTGTGGGAGATAGCGGTGGAGAAGACCGGCGGATACGTCTACAGCCGTCTGATCCTGGCGGTGTTGTCGGGCACATTCACCACGGTGCTCCTCCGCTTGCTCGATGTGCCCTTTGCGATCGCGCTCGGTGTGTGGGTGGGAGTTCTGAGCCAGTTCGTGCCCGTGATCGGCACCTATCTGGGAGCGGTGCTTCCCGTGCTGGTCGCTCTGGCGGATACCCCCATCAAGGCACTGTGGGTGATAGTGGGCCTGGTGGCCTATCAGCAGGTCGAAAACCTCCTGATCGGGCCCCGCGTCACGTCTCGCACCATGGCGATCCATCCGGCGGTCTCGATCGGCGCCATCGTCGTGGGTGCCTCCCTGATGGGAGCCACCGGCGTGGTTCTGGCACTGCCGGTGGCGGCGGTGATCCAGGCAGTGATTTCGACCACCATCGAGCGGCATCGAGTCATCGAGGAAGCCGATCGCGATCACACTCGGGGTGGCTCCGAGGACGAAGTGCACGACCCCGACCACGGGAGGGGCCCGACCGATCCGCGCGGGGCCTCCGAGTAGTTGCAGCGACTCGCGATCGGGGTCTATGCTCGATCGCATAAGCGTGGGGTCTGACCCGCGTTCGAATGCACCCAGAGAAGAGGGAAATCGATGACTGCAACTAAAAAGAAGGCGTCGTTTGTGCGCCTCCTCGCAATCGTCGCCGTACTGGCTCTCGTCGCCGCCGCTTGTACAAGCGGCGGTACTTCTGAGACGACGAGTCCAGGCGGTAGCGGGGAGACGACCACCACCGCCGGTGGTGGCGGCACAGAGACGACCACCCCGATGACCGAGACCACCGCCGGAGGCACTGGCGCCGCTATTGATACCTACACAATGGGTATCTTCGAGGACATGACCACCGACAACTACTGGAACTCGGTGGACAGCACCGGCTCCACTGTGTGGAATGCCTACGTTCTCACGCCGACCAAGGGCGCCATGTACACCCTGAACTACCCGGGCCTCGAGGTCGCTCCCGACCTGGCTGCCAGCCAGCTGCCCGAAGCGGTCCAGGAAGGCGATGTGTGGACTGCAACCGTGCCCCTGAGGGACGGGATCCAGTTCAGTGATGGAACTCCCGTCACCGCCAACGATGTGGCGTTCACCTGGCACGCCGCGGTCGACTTGGAACTGGGCGGAAGCTGGCCCGACTTCGTCGACACCGATGTCGTGACCAACGTCGAGGCCGTTGATGACAGCACCGTGAAGGTGACCTTCAACGCTGAGCCCGGCCTCTCGATCTGGGGCCCGGGAACCGGCGTTCCCTTCTTGCCCATCATGTCTGAGGCCTTCTGGGGTCCGGTGGTGGAGCAGGCCAAGGGAACCGACAGCCCGGCCGACACCTTGCGTGCCGCCTCCGGTGTGGGAGATCCGTCCTCCGGATCGACCGTGTTCTCCGACCGCCAGGAAGGCTCCTTTGCCGCCACCACGGCCAACCCGAATTACGCCCACAAGGGCGAGACGGTCGAGTCCGGTGGCGTGACCTACACCGATGGGCCCTTCGCCAACAACTTCCAGTTCAGCCTCTACGGGGCACAGGACCAGGCTGTCCTGGCTCTGGGACAGGGCGAGACCCAGTTCCTGTTGAACCCGCTGGGGATGCAGCGCGGCCTCCAGGAGCAGGTGACCGGTAACCCGGACCTGACCGCCGTCGTCAACCCGACCAACGGGTTCCGCTACCTGGCGTTCAACCTGACCAGGGCCCCGATGAGCGACCTGGCCTTCCGTAAGGCCCTGTCGGTGATCATCGACAAGGAGTTCGTGACTCAGAACGTGCTCCAGGGCGTGGCCTTCCCCGTCTACACGATGGTGCCTGAGGGCAACGAGGCCTGGTACAACCCCGATGTGGCGTCCCAGATCGAGGAGCAGCAGATGGCAGGTGCCTCCACCGGCGACCGTGTCAAGGCTGCTGTGCAGATCCTCAAGGACGCCGGCTACACCTGGGAGACCGAGCCGACTGTGGACGCCGACGGCAACGTGACGGCGGGATCCGGGATCATGGACCCCGATGGGAACGTGATCCCTCAGATCTCGGTCGAGACCCCGACCGCGGCGTACGACCCGTTGCGGGCCGCCTTCGGCACCGCAATCTCCGGGTTCGCCCGCCAGATCGGCATCAACCTGGTGTCGCTGCCGACGGACTTCAACCAGATCGTGCAGGACGTGTTCGTTCCCGATGACAGTGGGAACCTGAACTACGACATGTACATCCTCGGTTGGTCGCTCGGTAACCCGGCCCTGCCCACGTTCCACGAGGCGTTCTTCGCTTCGAAGAACCTCACCGTGGTCAACGACGGCAACAACAACACCGGATACGAGAACGCGGACTTCGATGCCCTGGTGGACCAGTTCAACGCTGCGACGGATACGCAGAGCGCGTATGACCTGATTTCGCAGATGGAGACGAACCTGGCGGACAACCTCCCGTATGTGACGTTGTTCGACACCGGCATCCTGGAGTTCTACAACAACGGTTTGAAGTACCCCTTCACCGAAACGTTGGGTGGCCTCCAGTACATCAACGGCGCACCGTCGTTCGTGACGTCGTCCTGACCGGCAACTGATGGAGGTGGTGGCCATGGCCCCGGGCCCGGTCACCACCTCCTACCGCTTCTTCCCACCCGGACCGGGTGGGAAGAAGCCCAACCCCGGGACGGAACGCTCTACATGACCAAATTCCTCATTCGCCGGTTCGTGCAGATGGCCCTTCTCTTCGTGGCCTTTCTGACGATCCTGTTCTTCCTCCTGCAGGCGATGCCCGGCGATGTAAGCCAGCGTCTGATCGGCGACCCGACCATCCCTCCTGAGCAGCGCGAGATCCTGCGCCACACTCTCGGCCTGGACAAGCCGCTGTTCATGCAATATCTGATCTACCTCAAGAACTTCTTTTCCATCCCACCCCAGTTCGGAAAGAGTTTCACCCACTATCCGACCGACGTATCGACGGTGATCGCCGATGCCCTGCCCCGAACGCTGGTGTTGTTTCTGGCCGCCACCGTCCTCGCCTTCTGGCTGGGTTTCAAGAGCGGCAAGCTGATCGCCTGGAGACGAGGCGGGACGACCGAGCAGACCTACATCGTGGGCGGGGTGTTCCTCCAGACGGTGTTCTACCCCTGGTTCGCCCTGGTCATGCTGTGGCTGTTCGGCTCGGTGCTGGCTTGGTTCCCGATCGGCAAGTTCCTCACCGTCGCCCTGTGGCGGGGCGCTCCGTTCCAGTCGACCCACGTGTTCAACCTGCTGATACTCTCGGTGTTCGTGGCGATGGGCCTGTTTGGCCTGGGCAGGGCCGCGTTGTCCCGTATCACTCCCGATCCCATCATCCAGGACCGCTACAAGCGCGTGGTGGCGCTGGTGATCCTGGTGGGTGTGATCGTCTTCTGGTACACGTCGTCGATGCGGACCTACGCCTGGGACATCGTCTATCACACCATCCTCCCCGTCATGACACTGGCCCTGGTCGCGTTCGGGGCGACGATGTTGATCACACGTAGCTCCATGCTCGAGACCCTGGCCGAGGACTACATCCTCACCGCCCGGGCCAAGGGACTGCCCGAACGCGTGGTTCGTGACCGCCACGCCGCCCGCAACGCCATGCTTCCGGTCACCACGTCGCTGGTGCTAGCGCTGGCTTTCGTGATTGGGGGCGGGATCGTCACCGAGAACGTCTTCTCCTGGCCGGGGATCGGGACGCTGCTGCTCAACTCGGTTACCAACAACGACATACCCCTGGCGATGGGGATCCTGACCATCGTCGGCGTGCTGGCTCTGCTTGGCCATCTGGTGGCCGATATCCTCTACACGATCCTGGACCCGCGGATCCGGGTGTCATGAAAGATCTGGTATGAGCATCCAAGAGCGAGCCGAGACCACCGAGCCGGACCGGACCCTTGCTGACCTGGCCGAGGGGACGGCCATCGCCCGGGTACCACTGTGGAGGATCCGTTGGCGACTGTTTCGCCGCTCCTTCTCCCGCAACTGGACCCTGTTCCGGGAGAACCGCATCGGAATGGTGGGCCTGGTCATGATCGCCATCTTTGCCCTCATGGCCATCGCTCATCCCATCCTCATGGCCACGGTTTGGGATCCTGGGGTGTATGACCCGGTCCGTGGTTACGACGCCGTCGAGTCGCAGGTAACCGTGGTGGAGGAAGTCACCGATCCGTCCACCCAGATCTCTCTCCAGGACGCCAAGCTCCAGTTCAATCCCCTGGTCAAGATGGGGGAGACCCTGACAGCCGTGGTTCAGCCTGCCCCGCCCAGTACCAGCGGCGAACATCCCCACTATCTGGGAACCGACCCCCAGGGCCGGGACGTCTTCTCCCAGTTGCTCTACTCCACCCGGGCCGCCTTCCTGCTGGGGGCGATCGCCGCCTTGACCACGGTTCTCATCGCCACCACCGTGGGCTCGATCGCCGCCTACTACGGGGGTTTCATCGACAGCGCCTTCATGCGGTTCGCCGATTTGATCCTGCTCATGCCGCTTCTCCCGGTGCTATTCGTCATGGGCCCAACGTTCGGCCTGAATATGCTCACCCTGGGTCTGGTGATCGGTTTCGTCAACGGGTTCGGTGGGGTGGCGATCGTGCTCAAATCCCAGGCTCTGGCGGTCAAGGTCAAGCCCTACATCGACGCCGCCAAGGTGGCCGGGGGAAGCAACTGGCACGTGATTTCCCGCCACATAATCCCCAACGTCCTGCCGCTCAGCTTCCTCTACATGATGTTCGGGGTCACCGAGGCCATCGCAATAGAGGCCACCCTGTCGTTCTTCGGGTTGCTCAACGTGAAGATGACCTGGGGCCTGATGATCAACACCGCCCAGTCCAACGGCTACCTCCTCAGCGGTATCAACTACTGGTGGCTGCTGTTCCCGGCCGGACTGGCCGTGTCCTTCCTGGCCTTCGCCTTCTTCATCGTGGGCCGCGGAATGGACGAAGTGATCAACCCCCGCCTACGGGCCAGGAATTGACCCGCCTATGACGGCACGCCTCGACCAACTGGAAGCGCGCCAGATCGACCCCACCAAGCCACTGCTCGAGGTGGACGAGCTGATCATGCGCTACACCGTCAAGACCGGAGATGTCTCGGCGGTCGAGGACGTCAGCTTCACGATCCACCAGGGCGAGGCGGTGGGTCTGGTGGGCGAGTCCGGATGCGGCAAGACCTCGATCGCCCTTTCCCTCTTGCGTCTGCTTCCGTCCAATGCTCGATTCGTCTCCGGGCAGATCCGGCTCGACGGGGAGAACCTGCTGGCGCTCACCCCCGATCAGATGAGACAGCGCCGCTGGAAGGACATCGCCATGGTCTTCCAGGGGGCGATGAACTCGTGGAACCCCGTCTACCGGATCGGCGAGCAGATCCGGGAGACCCTCAACACCCACTACAAGGGAATGCTCAGCTACGCCGAGCAAAACGAGCTCATGGAGCGACTGTTCGCCAGCGTGGGCCTGCCCGGCGAGATGCTGCAGCGCTACCCGCACGAGTTCTCCGGCGGAATGCGTCAGAGAGCGGTGATCGCCATGGCTCTCGCCTGCAGCCCCGACCTGATCATCGCCGACGAGCCCACCACGGCTCTCGATGTGATCGTTCAGGACCAGATCCTCAAGGAGCTCAAACGCATCCAGGAGGAGATGGGGATGTCCATCCTCTACATCTCTCACGACATCGCCGTCATAGCCGAGGTGACCGACTCGTTGGGCGTGATGTACGCGGGGAAGCTGGTCGAATATGGGCCTACCGACGAGGTGTTCGCCCGGCCCATTCACCCCTACGCCTATCTCCTGTTGCGCTCGACTCCGTCCATAACCGGGCCCCGGCGCAAGCTGGCACCCCTGGAAGGCGAGCCGCCCAACCTGGAGAATCCGCCCACAGGGTGCCGATTCCATCCTCGCTGCCCTTTCGCTACCGAGAGGTGCACCATCGAGGACCCTCCGCTGGAAGAGGTCCGGCCGGGCCGGCGAGTGGCGTGTTGGAACTACGAAGAGGTGCCGGAACTGGAGGAGGTCCTGCGCAAGTGACCGCCGTCGAATCGCCTGCCGGTGTCATACCCCTGTTGGAGGTACGCGACCTGGAGAAGCGCTTCCCCATATCTCGGGGGATGTTCCGGCGGCCCACCGAGTTCGTCCACGCCGTGGACGGGATCAATTTCGAGATCGCCCCGGGCGAGACCCTGGGGTTGGTGGGAGAGTCAGGCTGTGGCAAGTCGACCACCGGCCGGATGCTGGTCAAGCTCATGGACCCGACCGAGGGCCAGATACTCTTTCTGGAGGAAGGTCAGCAACGGGACGTAGTCAACGTCACCGGCAAGATGGTCAAGGACTTCCGTCGCCGAATCCAGATGATCTTCCAGGACCCCTACGAATCCATGAACCCCCGTCGGACCATATTCGACACGGTGGCGGAGCCGCTTTCGGTCCAGGGCGTGGGCTCGGTCATCGAGCGGGAGGAGCGGGTGATGGAGCTTCTCCACCTGGTGGGCATGAGCCCACCCGAGAACTTCTTGTTCCGCTATCCCCACGAGTTGTCGGGCGGTCAACGCCAACGGGTGGCCATCGCCCGAGCGCTGGTGATGAACCCCACCTTCGTGGTGGCGGACGAGCCCACTTCGATGCTCGACGTCAGCATCCGCATCTCGATCATGGAGCTGATGACCAAGTTGGGCAAGGAGATGGGTGTCTCCTACCTCTACATCACCCATGACCTGGCCGTGGCCCGCTACATGTGCGATCGGATCGCCGTCATGTATCTGGGCAAGATCGTCGAGGTCGGCCCCACCGAACAGATCCTGTCCAATCCCAAGCATCCCTACACGAGGGCACTCCTCTCGGCCGTGCCGGTACCCGACCCCTCCTATCACCGCAGACCGGTGGAGATCAAGGGCGGCATCTCGGAGGCGATCAATCCCGACCCGGAGTGCCGATTCATAGCCCGCTGCCCATTCGCCGCCGAGGTGTGCGAGACCAATCCCCACCCGCCGCTCGAGGATCACGACGACGGCCATTTCGCAGCCTGTTATCGGGTCGACGAAATCGGCTGACATGGGGTGACGGCACCGAGCCGAGCCAGGACGCCGGATAGGTCTGCGTCGGGAGGGCACGGGAACTGGCTGGTCGGTTTCCTGGTCCGGAGAGCAGGCTGGGCTCTGGTCACCCTGCTCATCTACCTGGTCTTCCTGTATTTCTTCGTCCAGATCTGGGTTCCCTATGCCGACGCCAGGCCTTCGCTTGGTGGGCTGTGGGATTTCTTGGTCGGCCTGGTCACAGGCGCGGCGTCGTGGTGCACGGTCGGGCCGAACCCGTTCACCGACAACCCGCCGGTCGTGAGCCTGTGCGTCAAGGACGCGTTGCCCGTGACGCTGTTCATCTTCGCCGTTGGGACCGTGCTGGCCTACCTGATCGGAGATTTTCTGGGCCGGGTGGGCGCATGGCGGCGAGCGCGACTCGTGTCCGGCTCCACGTCGTTCTTGGGAGTGCTCTCGATCACGATCTTCCCCCCGTTCCTGGTCTTCGTGCTGATCTGGGCCTTGTTCTTGCCCATCTACCACCTTCTTCAGTGGTTGGGAGTCGACGTCAACAACGTCCCGCTCTGGAACCGGGTCTCATTCAGCCAGGGACAGGTCTTCCTGTTCCTGACCCTGGCTCTGGTCTCGGCCGTGGCGGTGGGAATGGTGCTGCGCGGATATGCCCGACGCCGACGCCGCTGGGTGGTGGCAGCCCTGTCGCTCCCTGTGCTGGTGGTTGCGGTGGGGGTGGGCATCGCTGTCAGCGGGCTCAGCCCTTATGTCCTGGACGTGCTGTTCCGCTACGGGAGGGGAGTAGCCGTGGCATCGGGTAGCCCGGCGTTGGCGCTGTTGGGATTCACCCTCATAGCCTTCGGTCAGGTCCTGTTCATGATGCGGGTCAGCGTGATGGACGAACGAGCTGAGGACTACGTGCTGACTGCCTGGGCCAAGGGCCTGACCGGACGTGAGATACGTGACGTGCACATAGCCCGCAACGCCATGGCACCCACGCTGGCGGCCACGTTTCTGACGGTCCCCACAGTGCTGGCCGGGATGATCATCATCGAGGCGGAGATGGAGATCCAGGGTCTGGCCACTCAGTTCTTCGTTGCCCTGATCAACATCGACCTTCCCAATCTGATGGTGATCCTGGCGGTGTTGGGAGGCCTGGTGGTGCTCCTCCGTCTTTGCACCGACGTGGTTTTGGCCGTGCTCGATCCTCGTCAAAGGGTGTCGGAATGACATTCGCCGACGTGGAGATCGACCATCGGCCTCAGTGGCAGGTGGTGCTGTCCAATCCCAAGGTCGTGATCGGGTTGGCGCTGCTCGTCTTCTTCCTGCTCCTGATACCGGCGCACTTCGTTCTGCAGGGCCTCGTGTGGCATCACGCCACCACGTATGATCCACAGTTCGGTTTCGACGCCTCGGTCGTCAATCCGTCCGGGCCATCCGGTACCCATTGGCTAGGCACCGACAGTAGGGGCCGGGATGTCCTGTCGATTCTCACCGTGTCGGCCCGGGCCACCATGACCGTGACCTTGAGCGCGGGCGCTGCCATCGCCGTGACCTCCTTGCTGTTGGGATCGATCGCCGCATACCGGCGTGGGTGGGTGGACGGCCTCATCAGCCACGTGGGTGATGCCATGGTTCTCCTCCCTCCCCTTCTCGCAGTCCTGGTTCTCGGGGTAGGTCGTCACGGTGAGTTCGGGGCGCTCCAGATCGGGCTCACTTTCGGGATCCTCTACGGCTTCGGACCGGCCACCGCAGCCGTGCGAGCGTCCGCCCTGACCGTGATGGCCAAACCGTTCATCGAGGCGGCCCGGGTGGCAGGAGGGTCGGGGCGATGGCTCGTCACGCGCCACGTCCTGCCCCACCTCGTCCCTCAGGTGGCCGTTCAAACCATGATCGGCGTCACCGGGGCGGTGGTAGCTGAAGCCTTCCTCTCGTTTGTCGTGGCGGTGGGGGCCAACATCGGTTTCGGTCAGATGGTCTACGACGGCATGACCTGGAGCGAGATGATGGCGGGTATCGCCGCTCGGCCGTGGTGGCTGATGCTGACCGGAGCCGGGGCGATTGCGCTGGTTGCATCAGCCTTCTACCTGATCGGCATCGGGCTGCGTGAGGCCTTCGACCCCAAGAGCCACCGCTCCATCTTCTGATCCGCGCAACGGCCGGCCCGTTCCTTCAACCGTGGCAAGCGCATGGCGGCGTTGGCGTCGAAATCGGACGCGGAGCCCGTCACGGCCTGAGATCGTGTACCCGTCCGAGGACCGGTCCCGGTCGGTCACCGCCAGGTTGGCGTGGCGGCCCCGGGAATGGTCAGGGTTCCGCCGAGACCGGTGGGAAGGCTGGATGTGATGGCCGTCGTGAGGAGGGTTGTACCGGTTCCTGGCGCAACCGAGCCCGCGTCGCCCCTTGCTTGTGTCGCGCTGCCCAGTAGCACGCGTCCCGAAAAGGGACACCCGCCAGCACGAGGCCCGCTGCTATGAGGAAAGGAACGCCAGGGGTCTGAAGCGGTCTGCCACCGGGCTCAGGGCTCGATTCTCAAATGGTCCACGACGACGCTGCCTTCGATCGAGGTCGTGCCCACCTCTCCCAGGGAGACGTCGGGGCAGTCGATGTCGATCCGGTCGATGGTCTCGGTGTCGCTCACCCGGGTCAATTCGGTGGCTGAGGCGTCACAGGTGCCGGGGTCGATCGAGTGGTCCTGATCTTGCAGCGAGACAACCGAAAGGGACAGACTCCCGGGCTCGATCTCGTCGAAGGCGAGATAGTCGTATCGGTCCCACACCGACAGGGAGTGCCCTCCGATCGGGGTCACACCCTGAGGGGAGGTGAACCAGACCGCCTCCGGGATGTCGAGAGTCCTGGCGATGTCCCCGCCGAGGCTGATGTTTCCGCCGAGTTCCGGGAGCCCGGTCAGGGCCAGGCGAGCAGGAACGGTGGCCGTCCCCGACATGGATATGGTGCCATTGCCTCGTATATCGTCGATTGACTCGCATGAGAAGTCGACGAGCGCGAACCCGGCAGAGGAGCTCGGATCGGCCACCGTCAGATCGCAGCCGGCCGGGTCCACATAGAAGTCGAGACGGGCGAAGGTGAAGTGCTGGACATGCAGGCCGTCCTCGTCTTGACCAAGTACCAGTCGGTTGTTGCCGTTCGTGTATGTGACCTGATCCCGCCCCAGTTCAGACTGGTCCGCCTGGAATGACCCGCCGGCGTCACCTCTCACATCGACGTGGGCCCCTGCCTGAGATGGGTTCGCAGGCTCCGGGATGGTGGCGGAGGGGGCGGCCTCAGGCGGGCCGGCGTCAGATGGTGTGGAGAAGATCAGGCTGCCCAGAACGCCGATGACGCCCAAGAAAAGGAAAGCCGTCACGATAAGGACGGCGAAGCCCTTGAGCCGCTCGATCATCTCCCCAACAGAGTACCGGCCGGGAGGGACCTCACATCGCCGTGCCTCTTGACGATCCGTTCTTAGATGGGGGAACGGTTGTGCCGTCCTTCGGGTCGCCACCGTCGCGATGCGTTCGTCACCGATCAAAGAAGGGTTGGAGGGTTCGCTATCGTCGGACGATGCCTGGACCTCTCTCCGACCTGAAGGTGATTGAGCTGGCCGGTCTCGGGCCCGGTCCCCACGCCGGGATGATGCTGGCGGACCTGGGGGCGGAGGTGATCCAGCTGGTTCGGGTCGGGACCGAACCGGACCCGTCCGACATCCTCAACCGGGGCAAGTCATCGGTGGCCATCGATCTGAAACACCCGGAGGCGGCCGATCTGGCGCTCAGGCTGGTGGCGCAGGCGGATGTCTTGATCGAAGGGTTCCGTCCCGGCGTCACTGAGAGGCTCGGCCTTGGCCCCGAGAAATGCCTGGAGGCGAATCCGGCCTTGGTGTACGGTCGGGTGACGGGATGGGGTCAGAGTGGGCCTCTCGCCGATACGGCGGGTCACGATATCGACTACATCGCCGTCTCCGGTGCATTGGCATCGATCGGCCCGGCCGCCCACCCGCTGCCGCCGCTCAACCTGGTTGGAGACTTCGGAGGCGGGTCGATGCTGCTGGTCGTGGGCGTCCTGGCCGCTGTGGTGGAGGCCCGGCGAACCGGCAAGGGCCAGGTCGTCGATGCGGCCATGGTCGACGGCTCGGCTCTTCTCATGGCAATGCATCACGGCGCGATGGCCGGGGGCTGGTGGGAGGATGGCCGAGCTCGCAACCTGTTCGACGGTTCGGCTCCCTTCTATACGACGTACACCACTTCCGATGACCGGTTCGTGGCGGTTGGGGCCTTGGAGCCCCATTTCTATTCCGAGCTGTTGGACAGGCTGGGGCTGACCGGCGAGGACCTGCCGGCCCAGATGGACCGGGAGGGCTGGCCCGTGCTGCGGGCGCGGTTTTCCGAGGTTTTCGCGGGGCGCACCATGGCCGAATGGGAGCGGGCCTTCGCCGACTCGGATGCCTGCGTCTCCGGCGTATATACGATGACCGAAGCACCACTACATCCCCAGCTTGCGCGCCGGGGGACGTTCATCGAGGTGGGGGGCATCAGCCAGCCGTCGCCGGCGCCCCGATTCTCTGTCACTCCGGCCGCCATACCGGGGCCGATTCCGGCTCCTGGCCGGGATACGGACGTTGTCGTTGCCTCGCTCGGTATCGAAGCGGACGCGATTTCTAGACTTCGCCGGGAGGGCGTCATCGCCTGACATCGTGCGACCGAGGAGCCGTGATGACAACCGATCCCCTGACCGAACGTGAGTCCGCCGAGATAGATGCAGTCATCGACGGCAGGACGATCCTGGACGTGTTCGCCCACAACGCCGAGCGCCACTCGGATCGACCGGCCATCCATTGGCGCCAGGGCGACGACTGGCACGCCCTGACCTGGAGCCAGTACCAGACCGTGGCCTGTCGGGCGGCGGCGGGCCTGGCCAGCCTGGGCGTGGGGAGCGGGGGCTTCGTGGCCATTCAGGCCGGGAACCGCCCCGAGCATGTCATCGCCGATCTGGGCGCCATACACCTCGGCGCCGCAGGCGTGACCATCTACTCGACGATGGCATCCAACCAGGTGGCGTACATAGCCCGCGACTGCGCGGCGTCGGTGGCGATCATCGAGGATCTCTCGTTCATGAAGCGCTGGGAGGAGATCAGATCGGAGCTGGACGACCTGACCCATGTGGTGCTCATTGAAGGGGCCGAGAACTACTCCACGGTGGACTGGGTCCTCTCCTGGGATGACCTGCTCGAGCGGGGGCGGGCGGCCCTCGAGTCGGATTCCGCCATGATCGACACCAAGGCGATCGGGCCCGACGATCTCGCCACACTGATCTACACATCTGGCACCACCGGCAACCCGAAGGGAGTCAGGGTCACCCATCGCAATGTGATGTGGACCTCCGAGTCGAGTCGACGGGCCGTCCCCCTGGCTGATCACCCCCGGGGCGTCTCCTACCTCCCGCTGGCCCATATCGCCGAGCGAATCACCAGCCACTACCAGGGCATCTATCGGGCGAGCGAGGTGTGGTTCTGTCCCGATATGACCCAGGTGCTGGAGTACGTTCAACAGTCCCGACCCACCTTCTTCGTGGGGGTTCCCCGGGTGTGGGAGAAGGTGGCCACCGGCCTCGAGGCTCGATTTGCCCAGGCCGAGGGTATCCAGGCCGCACTACTGGCCAAGGCGAGAGAGTTGGGGATGCGCAAGGTCGAATCCGAGGAGGCGGGGAGCTCTCTGGGCGCTCTCGACTCGATCGTGCACCGGGTCCTCGACCGGGTGGTCCTCTCCGCGTCCGCCGGCAGTTGGGCATGGACCAGGTGGAGATCGCCATCACCGCCGCCGCCCCGATCACACCTGATCTGATCAGGTTCTTCCTGGCGCTCGGCATCCCCCTCTACGAGGTGTACGGCATGTCGGAGAACACTGGCCCGGCCACCTCGAACCGCCCCGAGGCAAGTCGCGTCGGCTCAATCGGGATTCCCCTGCCGGGCGTAGAGTGTCAGCTGGGTGAGGACGGTGAGCTGCTGATTCGGGGTGGGATCGTCACTGCGGGATACCACAACCTTCCCGGCGAATCGGCTGAGACGTTCGATGGCGTAGGGTGGCTGCACACTGGTGACCTGGCGCGCCAGGACGAGGACGGGTTCTTCTGGCTGATCGGCCGCAAGAAGGAGATCATCATCACCGCCGCCGGCAAGAACATCGCCCCGGCCAAGCTGGAGACGATGTTGTCGGTGCACCCGCTGGTGTCCAAGGCCTGCATGGTGGGTGATGGTCGGCGCTACATAACCATGGTGTTGTCGCTCGACCCCGACGTCGCTCCCCCATGGGCCCGGGCGCACGGCATCGAATACGACGACCTGGCGTCGTTCTCCCGCGATCCCCGGGTGGTGGCGGCTATCCAGGAAGCGGTTGACGCGGCCAATCAGCAGGTTTCTCGTGTCGAGCAGGTGAAGCGCTTCTTCGTTGTCCCCGAAGAGTGGACTCCCGAGAGCGGTGAGGTGACCCCTTCCCTGAAGCTGAAGCGGCGGGTGATCCTCGATCATTACGCGGAGGAGATCGAGGCGCTCTACGCCCAATGAACCCGCTTTGGCGCGACATTCGGGCCGTATACGCTCCGAATATCGCGCGAGAAGGGCATCTGGATGAGTGAGCCACCGATCAGTTTCGACGGACGCGTCGCCATCGTGACGGGGGCGGGCGGAGGGCTGGGCCGCCAGTACGGCCTCGAGCTGGCTCGACGCGGGGCGCGGGTGGTCGTGAACGACCTGGGAGGATCCCTCGACGGCACCGGAGCCTCGGTCAGGGCGGCCGATGCCGTCGTGGACGAGATCCGGGCGGCCGGCGGAGAGGCGGTGGCGAGCTACGACTCGGTCGACGATGCCGAGTCGGCGCGGGCGATCGTCGATCTTGCGGTTGGGGAGTTCGGGACGGTCGACGTGGTGATCAACAATGCCGGCATCTTGAGGGACCGCTCCTTCGCCAACCAGACCAACGAAGAGCTCCAGGCCGTGCTGAGCGTCCACCTCTTGGGCGCCTTCTACGTGTCCCGACCCGCCTTCGGGGTAATGAAGGAGAAGAGCTACGGCCGCTTCGTCTTTACCGCCTCCAATGCCGGCATCCTGGGCAACTTCGGCCAGACCAACTACGGGGCGGCCAAGATGGGCCTGGTGGGCCTGTCCAATGTCATCGCCATCGAGGGAGCCAAATACGGGATCTCGTCCAACGTCATCGCACCGGTGGCCAGGACCCGGATGACCGAGGACCTGCTGGGCGAATTCGCCGAGTACGTCGACCCGGCCCTGGTCATGCCGATGGTGGTATATCTGGCCTCGGAGGCGTGCGGCGTCACCCATGAGATCTACTCTGCAGGCGCCGGCCGCTACGCCCGGTTCTTCATCGGTCTCACACCGGGTTGGTTCGCCGGGGCGGGAGCCGCGCCGTCGGTCGAGGACGTCGCCGACCATCTCAACCAGATCCGGGACACGGAGGGCTACTCGATCCTGGCCTCGGCAGGCGATGAATTGTCCAAGCTGGCGGGCCTGTTCGCGTCCGAAGACTGATCGCACATTACGCTTGGGCCGATGAGCACCATCAGCACACGATGACCGCCACTACTGCGACCACCAGCGAGGAAGCCACGGTCGACGCTGCGCTGGCGGAGCTGCTGGCGGACCACGACCCTTCCACCACAGACGATGTCGAGTTCTGGGGGCTCAATTCGACGCTGGGCTGGCTTGGGTGCACTTTCCGCCCGGACTGGGCGGTCTCGGTGTGTCACCGTCCTTCCAAGCGCTGGTGACCCGCAGGCTGGAAGAAGCCGGCGCCTCCCGATCGAACCTGGCCCGCAACGTCATCGGCTACGGGATGGGCGCACCAACGGTCGTCACCCACGGAACTCCCGAGCAACAGGAGCGCTGGCTTCGACCCCTGTTCACGGCTGAGGAGGTCTGGTGTCAGCTCTTCAGCGAACCCTCGGCCGGCTCGGATGTGGCCGGCCTGGCCACCCGGGCAGAGCGGGATGGAGACGAGTGGGTGGTCAACGGGCAGAAGGTGTGGACCACCCTGGCGCACACGGCCAAATGGGGCATGCTGGTGGCCCGCACCGATCCGGACCAGCCCAAGCATCGGGGGCTGACTTACTTCATCATCGATATGCATCAGCCCGGCGTGGAGGTCAGGCCGTTGCGCCAGATCACGGGTGAAGCTGAATTCAACGAGGTGTATTTCACCGATGCCCGGGTGCCCGACTGGAATCGACTGGGCGGCGTTGGAGAGGGCTGGCGGGTCTCACTCACCACCCTGATGAATGAACGGGTGGCGATTGGCTCGGCCGCGCCCGAGCGGGGAGATGGTGCGATCGGAATGGCGCTCGACCTCTGGTCGCGCCACGACCGGGACCCGGTGAAGCTGGACGAGCTGATGAAACTGTGGGTCGAGGCAGAGGTGCTGCGGCTGACAAACGTCAGGGCGGCTCGGGGACGCTCCCAGGGGACCCCGGGTCCTGAAGGCTCGACGGCCAAGCTGCACTGGGCCGACCTCAACAAGCGGATCTACTCCTTCTGCGTCGACCTGCTCGGGTCCGAGGGGATGCTGTATCCCGAGACGTACGCCTACCGGGCGCCGGACGAATCGGCCATGGGTCGACGCAGCCCTCAGATGAATTTTCTGCGCTCCCGCGCCAACTCGATAGAGGGGGGAACGTCGGAGATCATGAAGAACATCCTGGGGGAGAGAGTGCTCGGCTTGCCCGGCGAGCCCAGGGTCGACAAGGACCTGCCCTGGCGGGAAATACCCCGAGGTTGACTCCTGGTCGGGTCGTGGTGACCCATCGACTGCCGGGGGGCGCCGGATCCGACCTCCCTCCTGACTCATCGGTCTGGATGGGTGACGGAGCCATGTCCCGCCGGGAGTTGCTGGCAGCGGTTCGACAGGCCGAGGGCCTGTTGTGCATGCTGGTGGACAGGATCGATGCCGAGTTGATCGAGGCGGGATCCAATCTCGCGGTCATCTCACAAATGGCGGTGGGAGTCGACAACATCGACCTGTCGGCGGCAACCCGGGCCGGGATTCCGGTGGGGCACACACCGGGTGTGTTGACCGACACGACCGCCGACACCGCCTTCGCCCTTCTGGCGGCGGCCTGCCGCCGGTTGCCAGAAGGCCGCGACGTCCTGCGGGAAGGTGGAGTGGGGGAGTGGGATCCCGAGTTCATGCTTGGTGGCGACCTTTGGGAGACCACGCTGGGCATCGTGGGCCTGGGTCGAATCGGCCTTGCCGTGGCACGTCGGGCGACCGGCTTCGCCATGCGCATCCTCTACGCGGGCCCGCATCTGAAGAAGGAGGGCGAGGAGCTCGGTGCCCGCCATGTCGATCTGGATGAGCTGTTGACGGAATCGGATCATGTCGTGCTGGCGGCTCCCCTCGATAGCGTCACTCGACACCTGATCGACCGTCGCGCTCTGGAGCTGATGTCGGGTGGGGCGACCCTGGTCAACATCGCCCGGGGTGGCCTGGTAGATCACGAGGCCCTGGCCGAGGTGACGGCGTGCGGCCGTCTCCGGGTAGCGTTGGATGTCACCGAGCCCGAGCCGCTTCCGCGGGACCATCCCCTGCTCCACTTGCCCAACGTGCTGGTGGTGCCCCATCTCGGCTCTGCAAGCGTCCGGACCAGGACGGCCATGGCTGGGATGGCAGTGGCCAATCTGGTGGCGGGACTGGCCGGGGAGCCGCTGGCGGCATGTGCCAATCCCACCGTCTATGCATGATGGTCGGGTCGGCCACGGTTAAGAGTCGCCGAACTTAACAGAGTCATGGCCTCAGATGCAGTGCGGCCGAGGTGCTGGTGTGAGAAGCTTCCAAGACTCGGTGTTTGCCCGTGTGGAGCCGTAGCATTCGCCTATGCCCTCAGGAGGACGAATGATCGAGGTACCGCCGGCTCGCTCCATCGCACCCAACCCTTCCCAGGACGACATGCGCGACTGGGCTCAGGAGCTTCTCCCGCGAGTGACGGAGACCCAGTTCGGGAATCTGAACTACCGGGCGCAAGTTACGGCTCGCCTCAAGAACTCCACTTTCTTCGTCTCCGACACCGACATCAGTCAGAACAGGATCAGCCGTGAGGAGGCGGATACCTGGGCACGGCGACAGGACGAGTACATCGCCCAGCACGACATGATCGCAATCGAGGGCTACATCGGGCCCGACGCAGCGTTCCGCACCGGCTCCCGCATGATGATCGAGAAGACCCAGGCCAACATCGCCGGGATGCAGGCACAGCTCTACTTTCCTCCCGATGAAGACTGGGACGCCGAATTCACCGTGCTCTACACGCCCGGTCTAGCCGCCGAGGGCAAACCGGACGATCGTCTGATACTGGTCGATCTCGACAACTGGACCACTCGGGTGTTCGGCTCGGACTACTTCGGCGAATCGAAGATGGGCGGCCTGAGGATGTGGAATCGCCTGGTCTACGACCGGGGCGGATTGGCCCTTCATTCCGGGCTGAAGACCTTCCCGGCGGGATCGACACCCAGCGGCGAAGAAGAGTCCATGCTCATCATCGGCCTGTCGGGCACCGGGAAGACGACGACCACTTTCCGGCGCCAGCTCGGCTCCTTGCCCGTCCAGGACGACTTCGTGGCCCTGATGCCGGGAGGGGTGGTCCACACGAGCGAAAATGGTTGCTTCGCCAAGACCTACGGTCTCGATCCCGAGGATGAGCCCACGATCTACGGGGGAACGACCCGACCCGATGCCTGGCTCGAGAACGTGGCGGTGTCCCCCGACGGCAGCGTGGACTTCTTCGACACCAGCCACACCGCCAACGGACGCTCGACGTTCCCACTGGCCAATATCGACCATCGCAGCCCGGTCGGGGCCCCGGCTGCCAGGTATCTGCTGATCCTCAACCGCTCAGACAACGTCATTCCCTCCGTGGCGCGCCTCGACCGGAGCCAGGTGGCCGCCTATTTCATGCTGGGCGAGACCATGGGGACGTCGGCGGGAGGCGCCGCCGAAGCGGGAAAGAGCCTCCGCGTGCCCGGTACCAACCCGTTCTTCTTCGCCGATGATGCTCTGCAAGGAAACAGGCTTGTGGAGTTGTTGGAGACCATGCCCGAGCTCGAGGCTTTCTTGCTCAACACCGGCCGGGTAGGTGGGACCGACGACGACGATCGGTCCAAGAAGGTCCGTATAGCCGACAGCGCCTCGATCGTTGCCGGGATAGTCGAAGATGCGATCGATTGGGATGTGGATCCGGACTTCGGCTACCAGGTTGCCACCTCGGTGCCGGGCATAGATGACGTCGAGCTGCTCCAGCCCCGACGCCTTTACGAGCGCCAGTCCCGCCGCGAAGAGTACCGGGGCATGGTGGAGCGGCTCCAGCGCGAGAGGTCCGACTATCTGGCCTCGTACTCGGCCCTGGATCCCCGGGTGGTGGGCGGGATCTAGGGACGTCGAGCTGAATCGGGGAAGAAACAAACGAGCCGGAAAGGCCGGACTAATCGATTCGGACACCCGGACCTCCCCGAAAGTGCAATTCGACTGCGTCGATGGACTCGCACGGGAACTCGACCCCTTGACCAACCCACCTTGCTGGGCGAATGCCTTGTCCCCCTAGCTTGGACGGAGGAGCTGTCTTGGACGCTCACGAGCGAATCGCCGATCGCCTGAAACGACGTACGATCGTCAGCTCCCGCTGCTGAGAAATGCCGGCTCATTGTCAGCAGTGAGAGAAGGCTTACCACGCCGGCCATGTACATGGTCGCCTCTCCAGTGCCCTGAAGACAACAGATCCAAGCGCCGGTCCCTCGGCCGACCGCCCAATGAGCGGATAGAGAGAGATGGCCATGCCGAAACGCTGCACCCTCGAGAGAAGCGACGGTGGCGATGATGAAGAGCACGCCTGTGGTTATCGCGATCTTTCGAGTCGAGCTCACCTCTTGGATGCCCCATGGCCGATGATCTCCATCGAGGCACAACTACCTACACGCAGATAGAGGACAACGACCCGTTGGTGGTCCCCACTTCGGTACTTGCTGAGTGGGTTTGACGGGTGTGACTAGCCGGAAGGTGCGGGTCGATTCTTCCTACCAACTGGTGGCAGGACCCAATGTCGGAGGCGAGGGGGCCCCAAACCCGGGAGTCTGGTCTTGACTCACTTCCCGTCAAGCCGGATCGGGCTGTATTGCCACCAAAGTTCCCGATTCAACCGTGATCGTGGCAACGGGACCGGCGAAGAGATTGGACACTCCCCGGGTGGACCCGGGCCACAGTGTCTCGCCCGCCAGGTTCCAGCGCAGCCCGCTGGTGGATACGTTGCGGGCGGGTTCCTCGACTGCCAGCAGGGTGAGGGTGGATCCCGCGGTGCCGTGCAGGGTCGTACCGCCGCGGATCACTCTGACCCGGGCCCGGGATGCCACCCATTCCAATTCCACTCCGGCCCAGCGTTTCGAAGTGAGAAGCATCATCGTTCCCATCAGATGGTCGAACCGTCCTGCTTGCCCACCCAGGACGGTGATCTGGAGCGGGTCTCGCTTCATGGCCGATTCCAGGGCCAGCTCGAGGTCGGTGGCATCCTTGTCGGGGGAGTAGCGCTCCAGGGTGGCTGTGGTGACCTCGAGCGCCTGATCGCCCACCGAGTCCATGTCGCCCACTACCAGATCGACGTCCAGTCCCAGTGACAGGGCCTGGTCGAGGCCGGAGTCGGCCGCGATCAGGTAGGCATTGTCTGGGATCTCTCCCAGCGTCCAGGCCGGGATGGGCTCGCCCCCCGCGAACACGATCACTGTGTTCATGGCCGGGTCGAGGTGGGAGCAGGGGGTGAATCACAAAATCGTCTTACGCGCGCTGCTGCGCGTAAGACCTCGACCTCGAGTTCAGGTTGAGGGTAGATCGCCGGGCTCACAGCCATCGCTCCAGCCAGGCGAGGAACTCGCCGTACCAGTGGATCGAGTTCGCCCGGGACAGGATCCAATGGTTCTCATCGGGATAGGCCACCAGGCGAGCCGGGACACCTTTGGCAACCAGGATCCCGTACAGCTCCAGGCCCTGGGTGAGCGGAACTCGCTCGTCTCGGTGGCCGTGGATGACGAGGGTGGGAGTGGAATAGCCATCGGCGTGGGCGGCCGGGCTCCAGCGTTGCACGGTGTCGAGGTCCTCCCACACCTCGGCCCCATAGGCGCGACGCCGCCCGAACGTTAGGTCGGAGGCATACATGCCGGGAAGGTTGGTCACTGCGGCATGGGCGATCGCGCAGGCATACCGGTCGGTCTGGGAGGTGATCCAGGCGGTGAGGTAGCCGCCGTAGGAGCCACCCGTCACCGCCACCCGGTTCTGGTCGGCCAACCCGGCTCCGATGAGATGGTCGGTGGCGGCCTCGATGTCGCGAAAAGGCAGGTCTCCCCAGGCGGCATGGATCGACCGGGTGAAGTCCTCCCCCCAGCCGGTCGAACCGTGGAAGTTGACATGGGCGATGCGGTAGCCCGCGGCGGCGATGCTCTGGGCGTTCCACCGCCAGTGCCAGGTGTCGCCGAACACCCCATGGGGCCCACCGTGGATCATGTGAACCAGGGGCAAGGCCTGTTCGGGATCGGCACCGGGTGGGTCGATGAGCCACATCTGGATCGGATCGCGGTCGGCCCCTTCCATCACCAGCTCCCGCACCCCGCCCAGCTCGATTTCGTTCAAGGCCTGAGCGGTGAAGTCGGTGACGGCCTCGGTCTTGTCCGATGCCGATTGGCCGGCGCCGAGCCGGTGGATCTCGGGTGGCGACGACAAGGATTGGAACACGACATAGATGGTTCCGTCGGGAGCGACGGTCGGTGAGCTCACCCAACCCTGATCGGTCAGCGGCTCGACCGAGCCCTGTCCGCCCGGTATCCGGAAGAGGCGGCAGCGCCCCGCATCCTCGGCGAGCGCCAGGAGTCGAGCCTGGTCGTCGAAGACCCAGCCCCGCGGTGACAGCTCCCATCCGGGCACGAGTCTCTCCTCGGTTCCGTCGGCCAGATCACGACGGATCAGCTGCGTCTGGCAGGCGTAGAAGTCGGGCTCTGCCTGATAGCCGTACACGACGGCGGTGCCATCTGGGGTGAAGCGGGGCCTGCTGCTATGGCCGTCGCGGCCGCGGTCGAGGCGTTGCAGGTTCGATCCGTCGGCGTCCATGAGGAACAAGGACCAGCACAGGCGTCGGTGGGGAGGCGACGAGTCGTCTGCCACGAACGCGACCAGTGAGCCGTCGGGTGATATATCCAGCTCGTCGATGGTCTCGTTGGTGTTGGGCCAGGCCCAAAAGCGGGTCGCTCCCGGCGTGAGGTCGGTCACGTGACCCGAGTCCGGCTCGATACGGACCGGGTGATAGACGTGTTCGAGCCACATGTCCCAATACCGGTACGTGGCGTCTTCGGTGGTTCGGGCAGATACCTTGTCGTTCTCGGGCTGGTAGGAGGCGGTGCCCTCCAGGGTGGGCCGATCGCGTCTGAGCACGGCCAGGGCAGCGAGGCTCCCGTCGGGCGCCCAGCGGACTCCGATCGCCCCCAGGGGCAGGTCTGTTACACGCCGGGCCTCGCCTCCGTCCAGGGGTTGAACCTGGATCTGACGGTGATCTTCGACCTTCTCCAGGTAAGCGATGGCGCTTTGGTCGCGGGACACGGCGAAGCCCGAGATGGCGCCGCTGGCGAAGCGGCGTTTCTCCCCGCTGTGGGGGTCGATTCGCCACAGTGTGGTCGACGTCTCGCCCTCGCCGTGAGTCGTGACGGGCACGAGCAGTCGGCCGTCACCGACCACAAGGGGAGAGCCGACACGAGGTATGGACCACAGGGTCTCGGGTGTGAGTGAGGTCATGGTCGCGATCATGACACAACCCGCCTCGGTCCGAGGATTCCCGCTGGCCACGGTGCCTGCTCGGAGCACCCACAACAACCGGCCAGGGTCGGGCCGGTACGCTGGCGAGAATGCCGATCGGAGTGCTGACAAGCGGCGGCGACGCACCGGGGATGAATGCCGCTATCAGGGCGGTAACCAAAGTGGCCGCATCCCGGGACATGCCGGTGTGGGGAGTCGAGAACGGCTATGACGGTCTCATCGACGGCGTCTTTCGTCCCCTCACGCGCCGGGTGGGCAAGAACGCTGCACTCAGCCCGCTCGCCGAGGTGGAATATTCAGGGGGGCTGGGCGGAACGATGTTGGGAACGGCCCGGTGCAAGCGCTTCTACACCCGCGAGGGCCGGGCTCAAGCGGCTCGCACGGTCGAGGACTACTCGCTGGATGGGCTGGTCGTGATCGGGGGGAACGGATCGATGGAGGGAGCCCACCTGCTGGCCGCCGAGCAGGGGGTGGCGGTGGTCGGGATCCCCGCCTCGATCGACAACGACATCGGGTTGACCCGTGAGGCGGTCGGGGTCGACACGGCGCTCAACACCATCGTCGACGCCTGCGACCGCATCTCGGACACGGCCCGATCGCACCATCGCGCATTCGTGGTGGAGGTGATGGGGCGCAACTCGGGTTACCTGGCCATGGCGGCAGCGGTGGCGACGGCTGCCGACGCGGTGCTCCTCCCCGAGCAAGGCCGGAGCGCAGACGAGATCGTCGCATCGGTGGTCGAGGCACTCCGAAAGAGCTTCGCCGCCAGCCGGGACAAGACCCGGGTGATGATCCTGAAGGCGGAGGGGGTCCAGATCGCCACCGAGGAGCTGGTGGATCGGGTTCGGGTCGAGCTGGGCGAGAACCTGGAGGTAGAGGTCCGGGCCACCATCCTCGGGCACCTGGTTCGGGGCGGCAACGCCTCCTTCCGGGATCGACTGCTGGCGGGACGCTTCGGCCTGGTGGCGGTCAACGCGCTCAGGGACGGGCACAGCGACGTCATGGTGGGCTGGAACCTGGGAGGGCCTGGTCTCGAGACCTCGGACAGTTGGATCCGGCTGTTTCCGATCAGCGAGGTACTGGAGGAAACCAGGGCCCTCCTGGATGGCACCAGCCAGGTGACCATGGACCGGGTGCGCAGGATGGAGGCCATCCAGGGCGTGCTCTCCATCTGAGGTTGTATCGGGGCGCTGCCTCAACACCTTCTTGGGACCATGACGAACCCTTTCTCCGGTCATGGACGGCGGCGAACCGCACACCGACGGCGGGCGTCCAAAGAACGGATGGGGCGCTTCCCATCGTCGAAGGACAATCCGGGGCGAATCTCAGGTGATGCGAGGTTGGAGGAGATCAGCGGCGTGGCGGAGGCGCTGCACCACTTGGTCAGGGGAGTCGCCGACACCGAAGACGAAGCCCAGGTAACGATCCCCCTCGGGGAGGCTGTGCACGCGGGTGCCGGGTGGAACGGTGATGTCGACCTCGGTGATGCCTTCGGCCCGGCGCGCGGCGGATGTGCCGTCCATCCCGACGAAGGTCCCGGTTCGTGGGATGGGCAACATCATGACCCCGCTCGGGCGGGGCTGAAGATGGGCGCTGGGCGGCGTCCCGAGAGCGGTGGCGAGAATCATCTCCTCCAGAGAAGTGCTCGTCAGCCCGAAGTGGAGTGAGCGTCCGCACAGGCCGCCGATAGATCTGGCGGCTATCTCCAATAGGTGGACCCGTCCCTCGGGATCTACCCGGGCTTCGGCGTGAATCGGCCCGTGGTTCAATCCCAGGGCTTTGACGCCGGCTTCGACGGTGCGCTCCAGCTCGGAGAGCACCGAAGGTGGTTGGAGCGAAGGAGTCACCAGCAGGGTCTCCTCGAAGGTAGGCCCAGGGGGTGTGTCGGGTTTGTCGAAGATCGCCAGGACGGTGAGAACTCCCCTCACCACCAACCCCTCGAGGGCGACTTCGGTCCCATCGACATAGGCCTCGGCCAGCAGGGGACCTGCCTCTCCGAGTTGGTGGGCGATGGCCCTGACGCGCGTCACGGCTGCGGGAAGGTCGGCGGGGCGATCCACCCGAACCACACCCTGAGATGCGGTGGCCGTGCGAGGCTTGAGCACGAGGGGAAAACCCACGGTGGCGGCTTCGGCTGGGTTGTCGCCCACCGTTGCGAATCGCGGCTGGAGTACCTCGGCTCTGGCCAGCAGGCGCCGCATCTCCAGCTTGTCGCGCGTGGCTCGGGCGGCTCGGGCGGGATGATGTTGGAGGCCCAGGCGCTCCGACGCCAGAGCGGCGGTCACCACTCCCGCCTCATCGGCGGCCACGACGGCGTCGATCGGCGTCCGATCTGCCAGGTCCACTATTGCCCGTGCGGCACCCTCCGGGTCGCGGCAGTCGATGCGCACGAAGCGTTCGCCCAAATCGAGTGGCGGGTCGATTTCGGAGGCGATGGCGAGCTCGACGCCCAGCGAGTCGGCCGCGGCAACGAAGTCGGCGGTTCGATATGAGGAGGTTGGGAGCACTACCAGTATGCGTGCCATGAGGGGAGAGGGTGTGGTTACGGAACACCCGCCGGGTAGCATGGTCTCACACATGACCGATAACGTGCTCACGATCGATTCCCAGGCGCTGGACATGATTGTCCAGCTACGTGACCAGGAGCCCGGAGAGGACGAATACGCGCTGTCCGTGGCCGTCGCCGGTATCCAGGGCGTGCAGTTCAACTACGACCTGGCGTTCGTGCCTGTGAGCGACAAGACCGACTCGCAGCTGCTCGAGCGCCACGGCGATCTCGCCGTCATCATTCCGAAGGGCGACGTAGAGAAACTGCGCGGGGCGTCGTTGGAGCTGACCGACCAGGGGCTGTCGATGAACAACCCCAACAACCCGGCTCCACCGCCCATGGCGGCACCCAAAGGTGATCTGAGCGGGCCGCTGGCAGACCGAGTCCAACAGGTGCTGGTCGACCAGGTCAACCCCGCCATCGCCGCCCATGGTGGTGGAGCCGAGCTGGTATCGGTCGACGCCGACACTGCCTATCTGCGGCTCTTCGGCGGCTGTCAGGGTTGCGGCATGGCCCAGGTCACCCTCAAGCAGGGTATCGAGCGGATCCTGATCGAGGCGATCCCCGAACTTGTCTCAGTGGTCGATGTGACCGACCACGCTTCCGGCGACAACCCCTACTACCAGCAGTCCAAGAAGTAGGTGTCGGTGGCCGGGAGCGGGGAACCGAACCCAGCACCGGAGCGTCTCTAACCCGTGCGCAAAGCCCATCCCGGACTTCCCATCCTCGTGGGCATCATCGCCTTGTGGCTCTCACTGCCGGCCATGGCCGGCGAGCCTGCCGTGCTCGCCCAGAGCGGTCCCGATCTACAGGCGACTGTCGGGTTGGACGGAGTCACGTCCCCGGGCCGACCTTCCACGGTCTCCGCCACCATCTCGAGCCCTGTTCTCGTGTCGGGCCGACTCGTGGTCACCGGGGCGGGAATGTCCATCAGCCGCGTCGTGGAGGTGCCGGCTGGGGGTCGGCAGCTATACGAGCTGGGCGTGCCGGCTCTAACCGACGGCACCAGGCTGACGGTGTCTTTGACCGATGGAGGCAATCATGTCCTCGCCTCTCAGGTTGTGACGGTGAGATCGTCCCAGGACGAGATGGTTGTCGGAGTCATGGGCGCCGAGCAGTTGATCGCCACCCTGGGCAGGGTGCGAACCATCGTCACGGATCGGCCGGTCGATCCCCTATCGGTGCCTTCCGACACCCTGACCACCACGTTCGACGTTCTCGATTACCTGGTGCTGGTGGACGAGTCGCGTCTCGATGACGCGTTGGCGTGGGCCCGGGGCGGCGGCCGGCTGGTGCTGCGAGCCGACTCCCCTGGCGCGGCCGGGCTGGCCGTGACCCCCCTGCCGACCGGCGTGGATGGGGTCACCTCGGTGGCCCTGGTCAGCGGCCGCCTGATCCTGGTAAGAGACCTGGAGTCGCGGACAGCCGACGACTGGGCTTCCATCCTCCGTCCGACGAGCCTCCGCCTGGCCAATTCCCCGGAATCGGGAGGGCTCAGCCGGGGCGGAGGCCTGCTGCAGGCCGCCTCCGAGTCGGGCAGCCGCCAGGTTCCGTCCCTGCCGTGGCTCCTGTTTGCCATCCTGGGGTTCGCCGTCGTGGTGGGACCGGTCAACTTCCTCGTACTGGGCCGGCTTGGAAAACGAGATTGGGCCTGGGTGACGATCCCTGGCTTGGCCCTCCTGGCGGTGATCGGGTTCTGGGTTGCGGGGCGCCAGCGGATAGCGGGGACCAACGTGACTCATGCATCGCTCGTCGTGGCCGACGGCGCCGTGAGGGCCCAGTCGGCCGTGATGGTGGCCGCCGGGACGGCCGGTGAGCGTACGGTCGCTTTCGATCCGGCGGCACACATCTATCCAGAGCGGTCCTCGATGGGTGGGAGCGGGGCCGAGTTGCGCATCGAGGGCGAGAACCGGGCGGGTCTGACCCTGGATCAGCTCGGCTTCATGGGCATTGGCATCTTGGAGGACGACGCTTCCTTCGATGCTCCCGAGGTCTCGATCACGGGAGGCAGCGTGGAGGTGACCAACGGCTCGACCCTCGACTACTGGGGGTGGGGCGTAGTGGGTGGTGGCCGAACGATCGTGGCCCCGTCGCACCTGGCTCCCGGGGCCAACGCGAGCTTGGGGTTGTCGCAGGCAAACTCACAGCCGGGGTTCAGCTTCATCGACGCCGTAGTCAACGGGCTCCAGCTGTGGGACGACCCGGATCGGACGAATAGCTTGTGGCCGTTCGCGCAGGTACTCACTTCTTCGATCGACGAGGGCTGGTGGTACTTCGTTGGCATGACCGATCAGTACGAGCCTGACGTGACCGTCAACGGTGTCAAGGCGATCATGCCCGGCACGACCATGGTCCTGGTGAGGATCGCCGACATCGGGCCCGAGGGGGGCAGCGCCGGTAGCGTGGGCGCCCAGGTGGTGGGGACGGGATTCATCAACTGGTTGGACTGGAGCAATCAGAGAGTCATAGCGACCGACCAGTTGACGGTCGGTTTCCTGCTCCCCAATCCCACCTTGTCTCCTCGATTGCGCGACACCCTCCAATTCGGAGTGGCGCCGAGCCAGTACCTGGCCTGGGATTGGGCGAGAGCGGAGTTCACCGACATCGAGAGGAACGACGTCCTGGCTGAGAGCATGATCTCACCCGACGGCCAGGTATATGTTCGGCTCATGGGCCAGGAGTTGGGTGACAACCCTTTCAGCCCAGACTCGCTCAGCCTGGAGTGGGGCACATGATCACTCTGGCATCGGTGGAGAAGCACTACGACGACGTTTTCGCCTTGCGTGGTCTCGATCTGGACGTTCCTGAGGGCTCGGTGTTCGGTCTGATCGGCCCCAATGGAGCGGGGAAGACCACGGCCATGCTCATCCTCAGCTCATTGCTCGCCAGGGACGGGGGCGCTGTGACTGTGGCGGGCTCGGATCCTCAGACCGATCCACGCGAGGTTCGCCGCCACCTGGGCTACATGCCGGATTTCTTCGGCTTCTATGACAGTCTCAATGCGTACGAGTACCTGGATTTCTTCGCCTCGGTGCAGGGGGTCCCCGCAGCCCGACGGAAGGGCGTCGTGACCGATCTCCTCGGCCTGGTCGATCTGTCGCACAAGGCGAACGCCGACGTCAACTCACTGTCGCGAGGGATGAAACAGAGGCTCTCGCTGGCACGCACCTTGGTCCACGATCCTGACCTGCTGGTGCTGGATGAGCCTGCATCAGGCCTCGACCCCCGGGCCAGGGTGCAACTGCGAGAGCTGATCGCCGAGCTGCACAGGATGGGCAAGACGATCCTGATCAGCTCGCACATCCTGGCCGAGCTGGAAGGCATATGCACCCACATGGGCGTGATCGACGAGGGGGTTATCAAGGCTCAGGGCGACATCGATTCGATACGTGGCGCGCTGACGGGGTCGAGGCACATTCGGGCCAGAGTGCCTGACACCGAGATCGATCGGGCGCTCGATCGGTTGTCCTCTCACCCCCAGGTAGCCGATGCCGCGGTGGAGAGGGGCCGGCTCGACTTCGTCCTGGCCGGCGACGACGAGACATCGGCAGAGTTGCTGGCCGATCTGGTATCGGCCGGCGTGCCCGTCTATGAGTGGAGGGCAGAGGCGGCCGGCCTGGAGGAGCTGTTCCTCGAGCTGACCCGAGACGGGGAGTCGGCATGAACCTGGCCGTGAACCCCGTCCTGGGCCGTGAGATCAAGGAGCGCTTCAGATCCCGTAGAGCGCCGGTCTTCGTGACTCTATGGGTGTTGGGAGTGGGTCTGATCGGCTATCTCGTCTATCTGGTAGCCCAGCTGGCCGCCCGCAGCGCCTTTGGGCTCGGCCAGGGTGTGGCCGGGGGCTATATGGGAAGGTTCATCTTCGAGGGGATGATGGCGCTGCTGATGACCGGGGTGATCATGATCGTCCCGGGGCTCACCGCGCTATCGATCGTCGGCGAACGCGAGAGGCAGACGCTCCATCTTCTGCAGGTCACCCAGCTTTCCCCCCTCCAGATCGTGCTCGGAAAGCTGTGGTCGTCCATGTCCTATTTCCTGCTGCTGATCGTGGCGGTGGCTCCCGTCGCGGCCTTGCCTCTGCTATTCGGTGGTGTCCGGCTCAGCGACGTCATCGTGGGCCTGGCGATGATCATGCTGACTGCGTTGATGCTGGGAAGTATCGGCATCTGGGGCTCTGCCCGGGCACGCTCCTCACGGGGAGCCGTGGCCAACGCCTACATGTGGTCATTCATCATCGCCTTCATCACCTTCGCCCTGATGGGGGCGGAGCTGCTGTTCGTCAACAATCAGTCGGGGAACCCTTTTCCTCCCCGGGGCAGGGAGATCGTCTCCATCCTACCCAATCCCTATGTCGGGATGGTGTCCGCCGTGGTGGCGCCGCTGGGCTCGGATGGGCTGCAAGGAACGCCGTTCGACGTGGTCGAGGTCCTGCTCATGGAGCGGCAGGGATTCGATGCAGGGTTCTTCGGAGTGGGCCCGGGACCCGGCCCCATCGACGGTGCGATCGTAGACCCGTCGGGCGGACCGGCGGTCGATCGAACTCTGCCTCTGCGGCGGCCCCCGGTGTGGATGTACACGGTGGCCATCTACCTGGTCGTCACAAGCCTGGCGTTGTGGGGAGCCACACGCAGGGTCCGTGCGCCGGCGACCCGGATCAGGTCGTTGAGGAGCCGCAGTGGCGGTTCCTGAGCCGGTCGATTCCTTGGTGTCGGCGGCGCGGCACCGCCTCACCACCGTGGGCCTGTTGCGCAGGGTCCTGGCCTGGACCGGTGCGGCGGCGGCCCTGGCGGCCGGCCTGGCCGCAGCCGCTCGGCGCTGGGTGATCGGATGGGCCGATCAAGGTGTCGTCGTGATCGTGGCAGTCGCACTCCTGGCCGCAATCATCTGGTCGGTGATGGGACGCCCATCCCGTCGGCGGGCCGCCCTGTTCGTCGACCGACGGCTCGGGGGATACGACCGGGTGAGCACAGCCCTCGAGCTCGGGCAGCGTGCGCACCCGACCACGGCCGAGAACCGTCAGCTCGACGCGGCAGCCGCCTGGGCGCAGGCGCGGGGCGCCTCGGGAGTGGCAAGTCTGATTCCAGACCGTCGAGCGGTCGGTCTTTCGCTGCTTTCCGTCGTGGTTCTGGCAACTCTGGTCCTGGTTCCCGCCGCCACCGACACCGCTCTGGCGCAGCGGCGAGCCGATCGGGCTGCAATCGACCAGGAAGCGGCTCGTTTGGAGGCGGTTGCGAAAGCGTCGACGCCGGAGGTTGTCAATCGACTGGCCGGGTTGGCCCAGCAATTGCGCCAGGCACAGGATTTGCCGGCCGCTCTGGACGTCCTGGGCCAGGCCCGCCAGGACCTGGCCCAGTCGATGGACCCGGCCGCCCTTGCGAGGAGGACCGGATTGGCGGGGCTGGAGAACTCCTTCGCTCAGCACCCTGTGGCTGCCGGGCAGTCGGCCAGCGAGCAGCTCCAGAACCTGGCCAGTCAGATAGATTCCGGAAACCTCGACGGCCTGAAGGATGCAGTCGATCAGCTCCGGGCCCGGGCTGGGGACACGGCCGGCGTCGACCAGGATCTGTCCGATGCTCTGGCCGCTGCTGCCGATCAGTTGACGCAGATGGCGGCCGGCACGGGTGACGCCGCCCAGGCGGCGGACTCCCTGCGTCAGGCCGCGGCTGCCGCTGACCAGGCGGTCGGCCAGGCGGCCAACGATCAGTCGATGGCCAACGCATCCGGTGCGGTGGCCGATTCTCAGCAACGGCTGGCCCAACAGGGCCAACAGGGTCAGGGCCAGCAGGGTCAGGGCCAGCAGGGCCAGCCCGGACAGCCTGGACAATCGGGTCAGGGCCAGGGTCAGGGTCAGGGTCAGGGCCAAGGTCAGGGCCAAGGTCAGGGTCAGGGCCAAGGTCAGGGTCAGGGTCAGGGCCAAGGTGGGGGTGGTGGGGGCAGCAACGGCACCGGAGGCCAGCAAGGCGCCTCCCAGGGGAACGGCACCGGAGGTGGAGGCGGCATCCGGCCCGGAGGCACGGGCGACAACGATCCCAATGTGGCCCCCGAGCGGGCGTCGGTGTTCGATCCGTTGCAATCGGGGTTGGGCGATAGGGAGCGGGTCGATTTGTCCGGCTCAGATGCGCAAGGTGAGGTGAAGGGCCTGACCGATGGCCGTGGGGGCGTCCAGAACCTACCCTTGACCCCCTATTCGGACCGTTTCTCCGAGTATCGAGACACGGCCCTGGCGTCTCTCGATTCGTTGGTCGTCCCCGCCTCCGTACGCGATGTCGTACGGGACTATTTCACACGGCTCCAGCCTTGAGAGCCATGACGCGAGCCCAGGAAGAGAAGACATGACCCAACCCGACCCCTCGTTGACTCCCGATGAGTTCGCCTCCGCCATCGCCGACGTGCGGCGCCAGGTGGGCACGGTGATCGTCGGCCAGACGGCGCTGGTCGACACGGTCCTGATAGGTGCGTTGTGCGAGGGCCATGTGCTGTTGGAAGGCGTGCCCGGTCTGGGCAAGACGAAGCTGCTGGCGACCCTGGGCATGGTCCTGGATGCGCTCTTCGGCCGAATCCAGTTCACACCCGACCTGATGCCGGCCGACATCCTCGGGACGAACATCCTCCAGGGAGACAGGTTCGAATTCCACGAGGGACCCATCTTTGCCAACTTGGTGTTGGCGGACGAGATCAACCGGGCCACGCCCAAGACCCAGTCTGCCCTGTTGGAGGCTATGCAGGAACGTTCGGTCACCCTGGGCGGCGAGCGCCATGCCCTGCCCCGCCCCTTCCTGGTCATGGCGACTCAGAACCCGATCGAGCAGGAGGGCACCTACCCCCTACCCGAGGCTCAGCTCGATCGTTTCCTCTTCAAGGCCCTGGTGCCTTTCCCCCCCGCCGACGACCTGGTCGAGATCCTCAAGAGGACCACCGTCAGTGACGAGCCCCGCCCCAAGACGGTCCTGGACGGGCCGACTTTGCTGAGGATGTCGTCTCTCGTCCGCTCTCTTCCCGCCGCCGCCCACATCATGCGCTATGCGGCGACTTTGGTCGAGGCCACCCATCCCGCCAGCCCTCTGTCGCCCGAGTCAGTCCGGACCTACGTGCGAAATGGTGCGAGCCCCAGGGGAGCGCAGGCGCTCATTCTCGGGGGTAAGGCCCGGGCGATGATGGATGGCCGGCCCAATGTCGCCGCCGAGGACTTGTGGGCGTTGGCTCCGATGGCGCTGCGGCATCGCCTGGTGCTGGGCTACGACGCCCTTGCCGACGGCGTAACGGCCGACGACGTGATTTCCGCTGTTCTCGAGGCCCATCCCTCGCCGGCCGAGGTTGCGGTAGTGACCGACGAGTCGGTCGCAGCCGGCGACTGATGCTGCTGGAGCCCCGCTTTCGGGCCAGACTCGAGAGGCTGGCGCTCGGAGCACAGGGCAGGGTGACCGCCCAATGGGCCGGGCGGCACAGCTCGACCCGGTTGGGGGAGAGCCTCGACTTCGCCGACTACCGGCCGTATCAGCCGGGGGACGATTACCGCCGAATCGACCACCATCTTCGGGCGCGGTTGGGTGTCTTGATGGTGCGGCAGTTCGAGGCCGAGCAGGAGTTGCCGATCGAGGTGGTGGTGGATCTGTCCGCGTCGATGGGTCTGGGCGAGAAGGAAGGCTCTGCCCGACGCTTGGCGGCCATGATCGTCTACATGGGCCTGGCGGCCGGTGATCGAGTCAGGTTGTGGTCGCTCCCCGGAGACGATGGCCGATCCGAGCTGATGGGCCCATCGGGCCGTCACCTCTCAGCCTGGCCGTTGATGGAGGCCTGGCTGGAGGGTCGTCCGATTTCGGGCAGGGCGGGCTTGAGACACGTGGGACGTCGCCTGGCCGGTTCGGGAGGCTCGGTGGTTCTCGTTTCCGACCTGATGATGGAAGAGTGGCGTGACTTCGTCGATGGGCTGGTGGGGTCGGCGGGCGGGCTGGTGCTGCACGTCCTGAGCAGAGACGAACTGGATCCGGACCTGACCGGCGATCTGGATCTGGTCGATGTCGAGTCTGGAGCGATCGTTCCCGTCTCGACCACCGAGGACGTGCTGTGGCGTTACAGGCAGGCCCTGGAGGCGTTCACCCTCGAGGCATCCCGGCGCTCCCGTCGGGCCGGCCTCGATTACCTGCTGGTCGAGGCGGGCGATGCGGCCCATGAGCATGCTCTCGAGGGCCTCGCTCGCCGAGAGGTTGTCCGGTGAGCTTCCTGGTCCCCGCCGCCCTCGGGACGGCCGCTCTGGCCGGCCCATTGCTCGTGCTGTACATGCTTCGCTCCAAGCGGCGACCCCATCGGGTGGCCTCGACGATGCTGTGGCGGGAGGTCGGCGAGCCAGTTTCGGCAGCCGTGCCCTGGAAGCGCCTCAGGTTGACGCCACTGCTCCTCCTACAGCTGGGTGTGCTCGCCCTGTTCGTCCTCTCGCTGGCCAGGCCTTTCGTCGCCCAGGCGACGGTGCTCGGACCGCACACCGTCTTCGTGATGGACACCTCGGGCTCTATGGCCATGGCGGGCCGGTTCGAAGAGGCCAAGGCGGCTGCGCTCGACTTGGCCCGGGACGTGAGCGCCTCGAATCTCGCATCGGTGGTGGATGCTGGTCCGAATCCACGCGTGCTGGTCGCCTTCTCGGCGGACGCCGATGCGATCACCCAGGCCATCGAGGGCCTGATACCGGGTGGGGGAGAGGAGGACCTTTCAGCGGCGTTGCGCCTGGCTCGAGGCCTGGCTGCGCCGGACCGGGCCACTTCGGTCGTCATTTTCTCCGACGGAGGCGCCCACCCTCTGGCGGAGGAGCCGGTGGTGGGTGCCGCGCAAATACGCTTCGACGACCTGGCCTCCAATCTGTCCGTCTCCGGTTTTGACGCCGAGCCCTCCTCGGAAGGGGCGGCCCGGGTCTTCATACAGGTGGACGATCATGGTGCCGACGGCCGTCAGGTGCAGGTGGACCTCACCGTCGATGGGCTTCCGGGTGGGTCGGTTTCGCTCTCCGTGCCCGGGTTCGGCTCGGCCCGAAAAGTGGTTCCCATCGACGCCCGGGCAGGCAGCATCGTCACGGCTCACATAGTCGGGGCCGACGATGCCCTCCCGCTCGACGATGGTGCAGATCTCGTGATCGGGGGCGGGTCGAGCAAGAAGGTGGCGGTGCTGGGCGAGGGCTCTCCATTCCTGACGGCGCTCCTGGGATCCGCCACCGGTGTTTCGGTGACATCGGAGCCAGACACAGCCGACCTCCTGATCGTCGATGGAGGCCCCCTGCCTCAGATCGATCGTCCGGCCTGGTTGATCAGGCCGGAGTCGACTCCCGAGGGCCTGGACCTGGCCGGTCTGGAGCGCAACCTGGTCGTCACGTTCCAACGCCCCGGAGACCCGATCCTGGACGGAGTCGACCTTTCACAGGTGGCGGTCGCGGAGGCGCAGACCGTGGAGGGCCTCAGCTGGCTCCCCGTGGTCTCATCGGGGGACGTGCCCCTGCTGCTCCTGGGTGAGGTCGGCGGTCACCGAGTGGTCTATCAGACGTTTGACCTGGTCCATTCCAACCTCCCCGTTCAGGTGGCTTTCCCGATCCTGGGCTCGAACCTTCTCTCGTGGCTGGAGGGTGGTGGAGCCGGGTCGATCTCGACCGAGCCCGCGGGTACTCCGATAACGCTGATCACGCCGAGTGGCAGTCGCCCGCAGGTGACCCTGCCGGACGGGGAGTCCCGTCGGCTGTCTCCCGACGCGGGCACCTTCACCGACACGAATCAACCCGGTGTCTACGAAGTCTCGTACGTAGGTCCCGACGGCTCGGTCGCGCCAGGCGAAAAGGCGGTGCGGCGGTTCGTGCCCGGAGAATCCGCCGGGCCGAGTCGCGACATCGCGGTCGCTCCCGGCCCGGGAGGACAGGGTGAGCCGGGGCGGTTGGTCCGGGAGTGGGCTCCCTGGGTCATTGCCGCCGCGTTGGCGCTGATGGCGGTGGAATGGTGGGTGGGGCATCAGAGACCCGGGCTCCGCAGACGCAGGCAGGTGGCGGCATGAGATTCGATCGGCCCTGGGTCCTGGCGTTCATTCCGATCGCACTGGCGACGGTGTGGGTCATATCTCGCAGAGGGCGGCGGACCGTTCCCGCCGGTCAGCACCGGTGGGCCGTGTTGGTGAGGATGCTGGCGATGGCGCTTCTCGTGGTGGCAGCGGCAGGTCCTCAACTGGTGAGGTCGGTCAGCAGCCGCTCGATCCTGTTCATGCTCGATCGTTCGGATTCGATCGGGTCCGGGGTGCGCCAAGCCCAGGAGGATTTCCTGCGGACGGCACTCGATCGCAGTGACCCCCAGGCGAGGGTGGGGATCGCCCTGTTCGGCAACGAGGTGAGGCTGGAGCGAGCGGTAGGCCCTCTCCGCCCCTTCGACGAAATCAGGACCGAGATCGACGGGAGTGCCACCGACCTGTCGGGGGCCCTGGTTGGAGCCGCGTCACTGCTCCCCAGCGAGGGGTCCAGGCGGGTGGTGGTGTTGACGGACGCCGTCCCCACGTCGGGTGGCGTCGAGGCAGCGGCGGATCGGCTCGCCTCCGCCGGTATCGCCGTGGACTTCGTCACCTTCGACACGTCCCAGAGTGCAGACCTCCTGGTCGAGTCCGTCCAGGTTCCAGCCACCGCCCGGAAGGGTGATACGGCGCCGGTGACCGCGGTGCTGCGGTCCAACCAGAACGGCCAGGCGCTAGTCAGGTTCCGGTCGTCCAACGGGGAGGAGATCACCAGGCAGGTGACGGTCCAACCCGGTCGAAACGAGGTCACCGCCGACGTGGCAGCCGACGGGTCGGGGTTCGAGGTGGTCGATGTCACAGTCGAGGCGGGATTCGACACCCGACCAGAGAACGATCAGTCGGCGGGCGTGTTCAGGGTTCTGGGGCCGGCCCGAGTAGGGCTCGTGGAGGGCGTGGCCGGCGACGGCGACGAGCTGAGACGGGCCCTGGAAGCGGGTGGGGTGGATGTCGACGTTCGGTCGGGTGTGCCGGCACAGGGGGAGCTACTCGCCTACGACGCCATCGTCCTGGTCAACTTTCCGAAGCCCACCAACGAGGAGGGGGAGTCGCTGGCATCGTTCGTCGAAGATCTGGGCCGCGGGCTGGTCGTAGTGGGAGGGGATAGGGCTTTCGGGATGGGCGACTACTACGAGACGTCCCTCGAGTCGGTGCTGCCGGTTTCCTCCAACCCCGACGACCTGATTCGGCGTCAGCCGGTGAGCGAGGTGCTCGTGATCGACTCGTCGGGCTCGATGGGCGCGTGCCACTGTCGCCAGGGCGACTTCATGGAGGGTGGGACGCCCAAGACTGAGATCGCCAAGGCGGGCGCGACGGCGGCGATACAGGCGCTGTCTCCGGAGGATTCGGTGGGGGTCCTGGCGGTTGCCGGTGGGGCAGACTGGGTGCTGCCTCTCCAGCCCAAGCCAGACGAAGCCACGGTCGACACCGCTCTAGGCCCGATCGTGGCGAACGGGGACACGGAGATCGCCCGCGGGTTACAGGCAGCACTGGATGAGCTGTCCGGAGTCCAGGGTTCTCTCCGTCACATCGTTCTGTTCACCGATGGCTGGGACCCAAACGAGGCCAATCTCGTGCCCTTGGCGCGCAAGATCGCCGATTCGGGGATCACTCTCTCCGTTCTGGGGACTGGGGAGGGCGCCGCCAGCACCCTGCGCCGGATGGCCGACGTCGGCGGAGGGCGCTTCTATCCGGGCACCGACCTGACCCAGGTTCCCCAGATCTTCGTCGAGGAGACCCTCACCGCGGCACGCAACCTCGTCAACGAGGGCTCCTTCATTCCAGCCCTTGGGTCGCCCTCGCCGGTGACCGACGGCCTGGAGGCGACACCTCCCCTGCTGGGTTATGTGACGACCAAGGCGAAGCCCACTGCCTCTACCGCTCTCCAGATCGGGCCGGGCGATCCCCTCCTGGCCAGCTGGCAGAGAGGCCTGGGGCGGGCAACCGCCTGGACCTCGGATGCGACGGCGCGCTGGTCCTCGGGCTGGATCACCTGGGGCGGCTTCGTCGACTTCTGGGGCAAGCTGGTGCGTCAGGTCCTGCCCGCCGGGCGTGACACCCCGCCGGAGGTAACCCTCGATTCCGGCACCCTGGCGATCCGGTACCAAGGCGGCGAACCGGTAGTGGATGGAGCCGCCGTGGCCCGGGTAAGGGCACCGAATGGCGATGTGCAGGTGGTCCCTCTCACCCAGACCGGGGAGTCGACCTTCGCCGGCTCCACACGGGCCGCACAGCCGGGCGCCTACTGGGTGGCCGTGACCCTCGACAGAGCAGACGGCTCCAGCGTGGTGTCCAGCGCAGGCGCCGTATCCGGCTACGCGCAGGAGTTTGCCTTTCGTCAGCCGGACCTGGCATTGATCACCTCGGTAGCGGACGCAACGGGAGGCCGGGTGGGGGTGACGCCCGAGGCAGCTTTCGATGAGGCCCCCGCCAGTGGCTCTGCCTTGCTCCCCGTATCGTCCTGGCTCGTAGCTCTCGCGCTGGCATTGTTCTTGACGGACGTCGCCCTGCGTCGGCTGGTGTTTTCTGCCGACGACGCCATCGAGTGGCGTCAGGGGGTCCAGACGCGGAGCCGTCGGGAGCGAAAGCGCATCGACAGGGCCCTGGAAGAAGCCGCTTCGGAACGGGCGCCGCCTCCGACAGTGTCGGATTCGGAGACTCTGCAACGACTGATGAGGCGCAAGCGGAGGCAATGACGCGCCGGGGCGGCCGTGGCAATACCGTGCCCTCATGTCTTTCACCAAAGCCGCGCTCGAGTCGTTTCGCGATACCTCGGTGCCGGATCTGATCGGGCCCGGTCTGAGGCTCTTGATCGTCGGCATCAATCCTGGCCTGTGGACGGCTGCCACCCAGACGCACTTCGCCCACCCCTCCAATCGCTTCTATCCGGCCATGGCCAAGAGCGGTGTGATCCAGCGCTTCATCGACCCCGGCGCAGGCATGGACGACGATGACAGGGCACATCTCATCGAGCGCGGGCTGGGGATCACGAATCTGGTCAACCGGGCCACGGCCCGGGCCGGGGAGTTGACCCGGGATGAGCTGCGAGAGGGAGGCCAGCGCCTGATCGAGACCATCAAATCCGCCCGGCCGGCCGTGGTGGCCGTGGCGGGAATCACGGCCTATCGAGACGCCTTCGGTGAGCGAAAGGCGGAGATTGGTCGGCAACCGACGGACCTGGCCGGCGCAGAGCTGTGGGTGGTTCCCAACCCGAGCGGGCTCAATGCCCATGAGACCGTGGACTCGCTGGCAGAGTGGTATCGCAGGGTGGCAGTGGCGGCGGGGATACTCGATGACTGACACAGGGGATCGAGCAGTCGAGCCCACTCCCAGGCAGGTCCTCTACGGGTTGGTCGCAGCCGGCTTTCACGTTGTGGTGGGCGTGCTCGGGTGGGGATCGGCAGGCCTGGCGCCGGCCTGGTGGAACTGGGTGCTGGCTGTTGTGTGGGTTATCCTGGCCGGGTTCCTGGCTATCCGATGGCGACGCACGGGCCTTGCGCTGGCTCTGACCATCGGCGAGTTCGTGGCGTGGACGATTGCGGCGGCGATCCTGTTCACCTGAGCCGACACGCGGCCCGAAGTCAGCGGATTTCTTCGAGGAAGAGGCTCTGGGTGGAACGGCCGATGGCGGATTCGCGATCGAAGAGGACGCCGGTAGCGACACCTCTTCCACCCGGATCGTAGAGAGACTCGGCGCTCAGGCCGACCCACTCTCCACGCGGCATGCGGCTCAGATGGATCGTCAGGTCGGCATTCATGAACACGAACCGGCGGGCATCGACCAGGCGCGATAGGCCGTTTACGAAATCGCCGGTGACGACGGCACGCGTCAGGGGAGTTATCTCCTCCCCGGCGACCAGTGGGCGGTGAATTCGCAGCCACATGGCTCCGGGACCTTCGCGTCGGAACCCCTCGCCTACCTCACGCACCTCGATGGCGTGACGGTGGTAGAGCACCCGCCCAGAATCCCCTAATCCCCAATGGCCCATGTCCGGAACGGGGAGCTCATCGGGCGCGGGCACCGGAGGGTGCGAAGGTCGGGCGGTGCCGGGAAGGTCGAGTCGGGTGGTGCGAAGGCGGAGGGCAGCCGCCCTCGCCAATTCCAGATCGTCGTCGTCGAACAGCGACGCCTCCACGACCTGGATCCTCTTGCCTTCCCTGATCACCCGGGCGGCAGTGCGGAGTGTTGTGATGGGAACCACCCGAAACAGTTCGACGGTCAAGCGGGCCACCTCCATCGGAGCCAGAGTGGGGACCGCCTCCACACACCGGGCGAGGAGTGCGGACACGACTCCCCCGTGCTGGCCCTCTTCATACCACCCGGCCCGAGCGAGCGGAGTAGACGCAACGACGTCGGCACTGGGCGTGGGCAGATAGGGCGCCTCGGGTATGTGGTGGACGTCGGGCAAGTTGAGATGAGACCTGGAACTCGGGAGTTGCCGGTTTACCATGCCGTTCCGTGGACGTCGAAACCATCGTCGAGAGCCCACCGACAGTCACCCGAACCAGCCCCCGCCCCGGCTTCATAGCCACGTCGGCCCTTGCCTCCGCCGTGGGCGTGGTGGTGGCCGCGCTCGTGGATCACCTCGGGCTGGCAGTGGCGGGCATTATCGGGGGTCGGGACCCGATTCTGTATCACAACGATGTCACGTTCTCGACGAGCGGATCGGACCTGGTCCTCTTCGGCGGTGTGGCCGCGTGTTTGGTGGTTGGCATCTTCTTCCTCACGTTGTATCCGGCTTCGCGCCGTTACGACGGTGCGCGTATCACCACTCTGTGGATCATCCTCCACTGTCTGCGCCAGGGTTTCACACAGCTGGCGCTGATTCCCCTCAGTAGTGAGTCGAACGCGGCCCGGGCCTATGACGCCATGCGTGCCCCCGCCGGGATCGATCTGGTCATGGCAGCGGCCGGTGCCATGGGCCTGGTGGCCGTGGCCCTGGCGGCCGCTCCCGCCTTCCTCGCCTACGCCCACCGCCAGTCCGAGATCTCCACTCCTCAGAAGCGCTTCTCCTACACGGCCAAGCTGGCTCTGCTCCCGGGCGTGGCCGGTCCGCTGCTCGCCGTGCCCTTCTTCCTCCCCGACAAAGGAACCGGATTCATCCAGACCCTTCCCTTGGTCGGCTTGTTCACGATCGCCACGGTGCTGGCAGCACTCGGAACGCGCTCGGTGCGCATCGGCGACGGGCGTCAGGCACAGACTTTCTCCTGGCTGCCGGTTGGCTGGCTGATCTTCCTGCTTCTGGTGTTCCAACTCGTGCTGGGCCACGGTCTGATCATGCCTCCCAACATCGATCATCCCCTGGCTCGCCCGTACTGACGATGGGGCGGTGGCCCGCCCATGTGATCACTGTCTCCGATGGCGTCCACCATGGGACCCGCGACGACGAGTCGGGGGACCGCCTCGCCCAGCTGCTGGACGATGCCGGCTTCGATCTCACCGGGCGTACTGTGGTACCGGATGAGGTGGAAGAGATCGTGAAAGCCTTGCGTCAGGCAGTGTCCCGGTCCCGACTCGTCGTCACCACCGGGGGCACGGGATTCGGGCCACGAGACGTGACGCCGGAAGCAACGTCCCGAGTCATCGAGCGATCGGCGCCCGGGCTAGTTCACCTGATGCTGGCCGAAGGAGTGGCTGTAACGCCGATGGCGGCCCTTTCCCGACCAAACGCAGGCTCGGTGGACCAGTCCCTGATCGTCAACCTGCCCGGATCGCCCAAGGGTGCGGTAGAGAACCTTTCCGCCATCCTCGAGGTGATTCCCCATGCCCTCGAGTTGCTGGCGGGCGACACCGAGCACCGGGATCAGTCAAAATGAACGAGCTCGACAGAGTGCTGCAGACGGCTGAGGAGTGGAGCACCCGCGGAGTGGACTTCGCTCTTGCCACCGTGGTGGGAGTGCGGGGTTCCACCTATCGCGGCCTCGGGGCTCGTCAGCTGGTGGCGGCCGACGGCACCGGTGTCGGAACCGTGTCGGGAGGATGCCTCGACGAGGACCTCCGACGCGTGGCGGAAACGGTCATGGGGACGGGTCGGCCCCGGCTGATCGAGTTTGACCTGACGGCCGACGACGAGGCGGTCTGGGGATGGGGGATCGGCTGCAACGGCGCCACGGAACTCATTGTGGAGCCGGCCGGCTCGGTGGTCGAGCTGGTCACCGCCCTTCGGGCCGCCCAGCGGCCGCTGGCGGTCATGCACCACCTGGGCGACGAGGTGGGCCGTCGCACCCTGGTGGGGCCTGCCGAAGAGGGGCCCCCCGGTGAGCTGGCCCGGCGTGCCTTGGCGGAGGGCCGTAACCAGGTCGCCGAGCTGTCGGGTGGGGCGGTGATGATCGAAGTGCTCGGTTCGCCGAGGCGTCTGGTGGTGTGTGGCGCAGGCCACGACGCTGCTCCGCTGATCCGGCTAGGTGCAGATCTCGGCTACGAGCCCATCCTGGTGGATGACCGACGCCCCTTCCTCTCGTCGGAGCGTTTTCCCGGCGCCGGCCAGCTGGTGAACGCCCGGCCCAGCGAGCTCGCCTCCGCTGTGGACCTCGACCCCGGGGCCTCGGTGGTGATCATGTCTCACAACTATCTTCGTGATCTGGACTACCTGGAGTCGGTGCTGGGGCACGGCGTGGCCTATATCGGGGTGCTGGGACCGGGGGAGCGGCTGACCCGTCTCTTGAGAGATCTGGCCCAAAGGGGGGTGGAGCCGTCCACGGCGGACCTCGAGGTGCTGCACGGCCCGGCCGGCCTCGATATCGGAGCCGAGGGGCCGATGGAGATCGCCTGGTCCATCCTGGCCGAGATCATGGCTGTCCGCCGTCGCAGAGGAGCCGGTTTTCTCCGGGACCGAAAAGGCCCTGCCCTCCTGTCCGGTTACGATCACTGATCATGACACTCTGGGAGGTCCAGCTTGAAGATCGAGCATGATTTTACCGTCGAACGCCCTGTCGGGAACGTTTGGGAGTTCTTTCAGGACATCCCGGCCGTGGCCGATTGCATGCCGGGTGCGGAGCTGAAAGAGGACAAGGGCAACAATGTCTACGCCGGCGTCGTCTCTGTCAGGCTCGGCCCGATGACCGCGGCCTTCGAAGGGGAGGCGACGATCACCCCGGATCCCCAGGCTCACACAGCCACCATCTCCGGCAAGGGGGTCGACAAGCGGGGCGGCAGCCGTGGGCAGGTGAACGTGGAATACGGTCTGGCCGAAACGGAGCCGGGCTCGACCACGGTGTCGATCAAGGCGAACGTGATGCTGTCGGGGCCGGCAGCGCAGTTTGGCCGAACCGGGCTCGTCAACGAGATCTCCAAACGACTGATCAGCGAGTTCGTCGGCTGCCTGGAAGGCAAGTTGGCCGCTCCCACCAAGGAGGAGGCGGCCCAGGTGCGGGCGAACAAGGACGTCAACGGCATCGCCTTGTTCTTTGCCGGCCTATGGGCGTGGCTGAAGAGGATCGTCACCGGCTCGAAGTGAGTGGGCGATGGGGGACATGGACCCCGATCTCGACTCTCGTGCTCCTGGGACTCGTCCTGGCAGGCACGGGATGCGCCCACCGGCCGGCCGAGGTGGACCAGGTTCACCCGGTGGTCCGCATGCTCGACAACCGTTACAACCCCTCTGACATCACCATCCCCGTAGGTGGCTCGGTAACGTTCGTCGGGGCAGGACGAAACGCCCACAATGCGGTCGCCACCGACGGGTCGTGGTCCACGGAGGAGGCGTTTGGGGGCCTCGAGATGCACGACGGCGACGAGGCGACCATCACATTCGACAAGCCCGGTACCTACACCTTCTTCTGCACCTTCCACGGGAACGCCCAGGGCCAGGGCATGGCGGGTACTCTCACCGTCGTGCCGGCCGATGACACCACCCCATGAGGGGTCTCATCCAAGCGAAACTCGAGAACCGAGCCGTCCTGCCATTCGTTGCGCTGCTGGCCGTCCTCGTGGCCGCGTGCGCCGGGCCGCCCGCCGGTGATGCATCCCCGGCCGCCACGGGCGATACGGCTACCGAGGCTCCGGCGGTGTGGTCTGGGGCCACACGCGCCGTTCCCGCCGATTACTCCACTATCCAGGCTGCCGTCGACGCCGCCGATCCCGGGGACATGATCTTGATTTCCCCCGGCGTTTACCGCGAAGAGGTCCAGGTAGCCACTCCGGGCCTGATCATTCGCGGGATCGATCGCAACCAGGTGATCATCGACGGAGAGTTCGTCCGGCCCAACGCGGTGAGCGTGTTCGCCGACGGTGTGGTTGTGGAGAACCTGACACTGAGGAACGCCACCGAGAACGGCGTCATCTGGACGGGGGTCCGGGGGTACCGCGGCTCATATCTCACGGCGATCGACAACCAGGTCTACGGTATCTACGCGTTCGACTCCGGTGACGGTGTGTTCGATCACTCCTACGCCTCCGGGTCACCCGACGCCGGCTTCTACATCGGCCAGTGTGATCCGTGCTCGGCCGTTATCACCGACTCGATCTCGGAGTGGAATGGCCTGGGCTTCTCCGGCACCAACGCCTCCGGCGACCTCTACCTCGTCGACTCGGTTTGGCGCCGCAACGTGGCGGGCATCGCTCCCAACACACTGGACAGCGAGTTGCTACCGCCCTTCCACGACGTGACCGTGGCCGGGAATCTGGTCTACGACAACGGCAACAAGGCGGCCCCGTCGTTCACCGCCGAGTGGTCCGCGTTCGGCAACGGAGTCATCCTGGCGGGGGGCAAGAACTCGCTCGTCACCAAGAACAGGATCTTCAATCACCCTGCCAACGGGGTCGCCATCACTCCCAATCTCTCGGACAACTTCTGGATGTCGTCGGGCAACCGTGTGACCGACAACGTCATCGAGGGGTCGGGACGAGCCGACATCGCCCTGGCGGGGCCGGCGTCGAGTGGCAATTGCTTCGCCGGGAACGGCGACGCTCTCACGTTGCCGGTGGGGCTTGAGGTCTTCCAGTCCTGCGATGGGCTCAGGCTGCCGATGCTCTTCGAGCTCGCCGGAAGCACCGAGCAAATGGGCCGGATCGTGGAGAGTGAGCTGGGCTGGAAGACGCCAATCACACCTGAGATGGTGCCCAAGCCCGGGCCACAGCCTCAGATGCCCGGTGGGGCCGATGCCCCGGTGGCGCCGGCGGTGGATGTGTTCGCCTCGGTGCGGCCCGACGTCGGAGCCATCTCGGTGCCGTCCATGCCCGACGACCTGTCCGTGACACAATCGAGAGGAGTGACCTTGTTCGGAGTCCTGTTCGCATCCGCCGCCGGAGTCTTCTTCGGCCTATACGCCTACCTGCTGCCATTCGTCCTGTACGCGGCGTGGGTAGCGATCGCACTCTGGGATCTGGCCCGCCGCCACGATCTCTCCAAAGCCGGCACCGTCGGCTGGGTGGCGGTGATCCTGCTCGTTCCGTTCGTGGGTGTGATCGTCTACCACCTGTTCGCCCGCTCCCCGATACCGCTCTGGCAGCGCCTCACCTTCGTGGTCGGGGGTGTGGTGGCCTACCTTGTCATCTTCGGCGTTGGCGCCGTGTTAGGCGGGGTTCTTTAGGAAGTGAACTTCGAGGAGGAGAAAGACCGGGTACCGGATCCCGACCGGCGACGATTGATTCGTCGCTTTTCGGCAGGAGGAGCGGTGCTCCTCTCTGGAACGTTGCTGGGGCGGATCAGCGCCGCTCAGGCGAGCGAAGGCCCAAACCCCGGCTACCGGGGTTTGGGTTATTCGGTGGTCCACACCCAGGGTGGCGCGGACCTGTACGGCTCGACCAGCGAGCCGCCCCGAGCCCTGGGGTCGGAGGCGCTCGACCACCACACTTTCCCGCCCCCACCGGCTTCGGGTGACCGCCACCTCACGATCGACGTCCTGGAGCAGCGGATCGAGGTCGCAGCAGGAGTGTTCTTCGATGCGTGGACGTTCGGTGGAACAGTGCCGGGCCCGATCATCCGGGCAACCGAAGGAGATGTGCTCACGATCGAGCTCCGCAATCAGGCCGGCCACCCGCACAGCTTGCACTTCCACGGTGCCCACAGCCCCGGCATGGATGGATGGGAGCCGGTTCCTCCAGGCAAGTCCGTCACCTACCGGATCGAAGCGGGCCCGGTCGGAGTCCATCCCTATCACTGCCACGTACCTCCGTTGGCCGAGCATGTCTCCCGGGGCCTGTACGGGATGTTGATCGTCGACCCTCCCGGGGGCAGGCGGCCCGCCACGGAAGTGGCGCTGCTCCTGTCAGGGTTCGCCACGCCCGAAGGAGGCCCGAACGCCATCATGGCCTGGAACGGCGTGGCCGGCTTCTACTGGCGCTATCCGATCAAGGTCCCGACCGGTGAGCTCGTGCGGGCGTATGTGCTCAACATGACCGAGTTCGAGCCCGTTGGCTCGTTCCATCTCCACGCCCAGACCTTCTCCGTCTTTCCGGCCGGCATGGGCGATGAGCCAGCATTCCACACCGACACGATCACCATGGGCCAAGCGGAGCGGGCCATGGTGGAGTTCACCCTGCCGGAGCCGGGTCGCTACATGTTTCACCCACATCAGCACTATCTGGCCGAGCGCGGCGCCATGGGTTGGTTGGCGGCGGTCTGATGGAGTCGATCATTCTGTCGCGATGATCTCCACCTCGCGGCTCCTGCCGTCGACGATCGACCAGGCGCGCACGTGTGGAGCGGGGTGAAACCCGACGATCAGGTGAAACCAGCTCGGGTCATGTGGCTGGTGGATGTCCGTCCCAGACGGGGTGGCCGAGCCCATTGGGTGGGAGTGCATCACAGCCCCGATCTCCCAGTGGTTTCGTTCCGCGTGTTGCACAGCGCCGAACTGCTCGGCGGCGGCAATCGTGAACGACGTCGGAGAGGGCGCCTCGTTTGTGAGTGGGTAGAACATCCGGGGCCTTCCCCTGTCGTCGACCGCCACCAGGCCACATGCCTCGGTCGGGAGGGAGAGCGTGGCGTGGGCGGTCATGGCAGTTGTCATTTCCGCCGGGAAGAGCAGAGGCACCTCAGATGCGATCGACACTTCCGGCCGGCGCACAGGCCAGGTCGTAGTCGACGAGTCGGGGCGGCCGAGCGGGGTCGGAGCAGGCGGGGCAGGCGGGGTCTCGACCCACGTTCACAGTGGAGAACTCCTCCTCGAGCGCGTCGTACACCAGCAGTCGTCCCACCAGCGGGTCGCCCAGGTCCAGCAGCATCTTTATCGCCTCCATTGCCTCGATCGAGCCGATGATCCCCGGCAGGACTCCCAGCACGCCCGCCTCCGCACATGAGGGAGCCAATTCGGGAGGAGGGGGCTCGGGGAAGAGGCAGCGGTAGCACGGCCCCACGTAGGGGGAGAAGACCGAGGCCTGGCCTTCGAAGCGGAAGATCGATCCGTGTACCACCGGAACCCGCAGATGGAGGCTGGCATCGTTCACCAGGTAACGGGTGGGGAAATTGTCACCCCCGTCCAACACCACGTCGAAGCCGGACATGATGTCGAGGACGTTGTCGGCCGACAGCCGCTCGTTATAGGTGAGGATCTTGACGTCAGGATTGAGCGCAGAGAGCGTTTCCCGGGCCGACTCGACCTTGGCCATCCCCAGGCGATCCACATTGTGCAACACCTGTCGCTGCAGGTTCGAGGCGTCGACCCGGTCGTAGTCGACGATCCCGATCGTCCCCACGCCCGCCGCCGCCAGGTAGAGGGCGGCCGGCGAGCCCAACCCACCCGCTCCCACCAGGAGCACCGACGAGCCCAGCAGACGGCTCTGGCCCGGTTCGCCCACCTCGGGCAGTAGAAGGTGGCGGCTGTATCGGATCCGTTGCTCGGAGGAAAGACCCTGGGGCTGAGACCAGGGCCTGCCTTCGGTCTTCCATCGCTCGAACCCCCCCGCCATCGACCGGACGCGGGTGTAGCCCATGGCCTGGAGAGACAATGCCGCCAGCGCGCTGCGCGCCCCGACACCGCAGAACAAGACGATGTCGGCTTCCACGTCGGGGACCCGGGCGGCGAGGTTCGATTCGAGGATCCCGCGCGGAAGGAACAGACAGCCGGGGATAGTCCCCTGCTCGTATTCATCCGCCTCCCGCACGTCGATGAGGATCAGGTCGTGGAGCGAACCCTGCACCTGAGCCGGGTCCGCCTCTACGACGGCCTCTCGGGCGCGTGCGACCATTTCGTCGTACGAGGACATGGTCAAACGATAACCCCTGGGTCGGACTCAGCGACGGGTGACGGTCACCGTGACCACGGCCGTGTCGCATGCCCCTTGGGTGTCGCATACTCGGTAGGTGAAAGTGTCGGTGCCGATGAAGTGCGGGTTGGGTTGGTAGTCGATCTGGCCGTCACGAATCCGAAGATGTCGCTCGTGTTGGGGCCCACTCGTCACCGTCAGGGTGCTGGGGTCGAGGTTGCCGTCCGGGTCGGAGTCGTTGTCGAGAACCCGTATCCGGACCCATTGATTACGTGCGGTGGTAGCGGTGTCGTCGGCGGCGTTGGGCGGTGAGTTCGTAGCAACCACAGTCACCGACACGCTCGCCGTGCCACAGGCGTTGGACGCGTCGCAAGCTCGATACGAGAAGGAGTCGGTGCCGGCGTAGCCGGGGGCGGGTGTGTAGGTGATGCGAGAGCCGTTGGTGGTAGCCGAGCCATGGGCGGGGCTGGTGACCGACTGCACCGTGAGTTGGTCCCCATCGGGGTCGGTGTCATTGGCCAACACGGCGATGTTGACCGCCACACCACGGTTGGTGGTCGTTCCATCCGGTCGAACGGTGGGAGGGTCGTTGACCGGTGCCACCTGGACCGCCACGGTGGTGGTGGCACACCGTTCGGCCGAATCGCAGGCCCGGTAACCGAACGTGTCGGTGCCGTTGGCGTTGGCATTGGGGGTATAGCCGATCCGGTTTCCGTTGACGGTGACGGTGCCGAACTTGGGAGTGCTGGTGAGGGCGTCGAGGTGGAGCCCGGTAGGTGTGTCGTTGTTGAGTACCGAGATCATGACGGTTCCGTCTTCCTGCATGGACACCACATCGGGATTGGCAGTGGGTGGGGGAATGGTGGTCGGTGGAGCCGTCGTGGGAGGAGCCGTCGTGGGTGCAGGTGGGGCTGTGGTCTTGGGGACCGTCGTGGTGGTGGTTGACGTGGTGGTCGTGCTCGGGTCGGCCGTGGTGGCCGCAACCCGTGCGGGCACTGTCGTTTCCGGTGTCGTGGTCGATGTGGGATCCGGGGTTGTGGTCGTGGTGCTGGGATTGCTGGTGTCGATTCCGGCCGCAGCCAGGTCGACCCGACCGCTCGTCTGGTCGAAGACCTCCCCTGTAGGCAGTCGGGTGGCCTGAGCCTCGACCGTGACCGCAGGTGGGGGCATCAGTGTGGGGGCGGGAATCGGAAGCGCGCCTGAGACCACGGCGGCTGCCGTCACGGTGGCGGCGGTGGAGAGGGTGAGGAAATCCCGTCCGATTCGGTCGAGAAAGAACGGGATTGGGCCCAGCGATGCCATCGGCCCCAGAACCCAACGTAACCGCCCCAGGGACACATTCATCAGGGCCCTGACGACGGTCGGGTCGAATTGACCACCGGCCTCCCGTGCCACCTCCTGGCGGGCTTCGTCGGCGTTCATGGCCTTCTGGTAGGAGCGACCCGAGGTCATCACGTCGTAGGCGTCGGCCACGGAGACGATCCGGGCGGCCAGGGAGATGTCGGTGGCTTCCAGACCTCGCGGGTAGCCGGAACCGTCCCATCGCTCGTGGTGGTGCTCGATGGCGCCGGCCCATTCGCCCAGCCAGGGGACGATCGGTGCTGCCACGCGCATCCCCATCAGCGGATGCCGGCGCATGATCGCCAGTTCCTCGTCGTCGAGTGGCCCTTCCTTGTTGAGGATATCCGGGGAGACGGACAGCTTGCCGATGTCGTGGAGCAGGGCGGCCCAGCGCAGCTTGTCCCGCCCCTCCTCGGGTACCTTCAGCTCCTCGGCGAGGATGTCGGCGTAGGCCCGCGTCCGCTCGCCGTGTCCGCGGGTCTTGCGGTCGTGTTTGTTGAGGGCGGTGGCGAGGGACAGGACCAACTCGGCGGCCAGCGAGAGATCGGTTTCACCCTGTTTGTCGGCCTCGGCGACCCGGCGGCGCAGCTCTCTCACATTCGATGTCCGCAGCGCCAGCTTGTAGCGGGAAGGTGCTCGGTCGGGGAAGAGCATGGTGGCCCTGAGGAGCACGGTCAGGGGGAGGAAGCGGCGGCCGAACCGATCGACTGCCCAGGCCACCACCGACGATGCCCCGATCAGGATCGCCCACCAGCCGATCACCATCGGGGCAGAGGTGGGCTCGAACAGGCGCGTGGACAGCCAGAGAGAAGCGATGAGGGCGGCAACCAGCGGCGCCACGAATATCAGGGCGCGTAACAACCAGGAGGCGACTCGGCGCGATTGCCATCGCTCCCCGGCCCCGCTCACATCTGGAGTGGTACTGGCCACTCCTATCTATCGGCATGTCAGGGCCTCTGTTAACGCCTATCGGGCTGAATAGGTCAGTGGTCCCAGGAAGGGTCGGGGCGGTCGGGATCGATGTCGTAGCGTTTGAGAGCGTCTTTGACGACGGATTCGTCCATTTTTCCTTCCCTGACCAGAGCGGCGAGTGTCGTGAAGGCGACGTGGCCGGCGTCGGTCTCGAAGAACCTGCGCAGAGCCGAGCGACTGTCGGAGCGGCCAAACCCATCTGTGCCGAGGATGCTGAAGGTTCCCGGCATCCACCGGCCCACCTGGTCTGGAACCGCCTTCATGAAATCGGTCACCGCGATCTTGGGACCGTCGACGCCCGAGAGAGCCCGGTGCACGAACGGTGCGCGGGGCTCCGACGTGGGGTGCAGGCGGTTCCATCGCTCCACGGACAGGGCTTCCTCCCGCAGCTTCTTGTATGAGGTGGCCGACCACAGCTCCACCCCAACCCCGTAGTGGTCTGCGAGCTGCTGTCGAGCTTCGCGGGCCGCCAGGTTGGCGGTACCCGAGAAGAGGATCGCCGCCTGGGTCGCCAATCCTTCCGGCGGGCCCTGCCAGCGATACAGGCCGTCGATGATGCCCTGTTCCACCCCATTGGGGCGGGGTGGCTGGATGTAGTTCTCGTTGTAGACGGTGAGGTAGTAGAAGACGTCCTCGGGTTCGGACCCGTACATGCGCCGAATCCCGTCCTCGACGATCGTCCCCACCTCGTAGGCAAAGGCCGGGTCGTATGCCTGGCACACGGGCACCGTGGAGGCGAGCACGTGGCTGTGCCCGTCCTGATGCTGGAGGCCCTCTCCCTGAAGAGTGGTGCGCCCCGCGGTGCCACCGACCAGAAAACCACGAGCGCGGGCGTCGGCGGCAGACCAGAGCAGGTCCCCGACCCGTTGGAAGCCGAACATCGAGTAGAAGATGAAGAAGGGAACCATCGGAACCCCACGGTGGGCATAGGCGGTGGCGGCAGCTATCCACTCGGCGGTGGCGCCGGCCTCGGTGATGCCCTCCTCCAGGATCTGGCCGTCCCGGGACTCGTGATAGGAGAGGAGCATGGCGTGGTCGACTGGCTCGTAGAGCTGTCCCTGTGAGGCATAGATGCCCAACTCCCTGAACAGTCCATCCATGCCGAATGTGCGGGCCTCGTCCGGGACGATTGGCACGACCCGGGGCCCAAAACCGTCGAGGCGCGCCAGGTTACGCAGGAGCCGGGTCAAGGCCGCGGTGGTGGAGGCCTCGACCTTTTCGGAACCCTGATACACCTCCGAGAAGGACTCCTGGCCGGGCAGGATGAGAGGGGATCTCACCCTCACCACCCGGGAGGGCAGGAAGCCGTTCAGCTCTTCACGGCGTGCCATGAGGTACTCGTACTCCTCGGAGCCCGGCTCGGGCCGGAAGTAGGGCGGCTCGTTCTCGCCTTCGAGAGCCTCAGCCGGGATTACGTGTTCGAGGTGAAGCCTCTCCCGCAGGCCCATGAGCTGTTGGTTGGTTAGCTTCTTGATCTGATGGGTGGCATTGCGACCCTCGACGTCCGGCCCCAGCGTCCACCCTTTGATCGTCTTGGTCAGGATGACCGTGGGCCCGTCGGTCAGGTCATGAGTGGCGGCGTAATAGGCAGCGTAGATCTTCCGGTAGTCGAGGCCTCCGCGGCGCAAGGCCCAGATGTCCTCGTCCGTCCAGTCGGCCACCAACGCAGCCGCTCTCGGATCCTTGCCGAAGAAGTGCTCCCGTACGAAGGCGCCGTCCTCGGCCTTGTAGCGCTGGTACTCGCCATCGACGGTCTCGTTCATCACGTTCACCAAGGCGCCGTCGACGTCCTTGGCCAGGAGCTCGTCCCAACCCGATCCCCAGATGACCTTGATGACGTTCCAGCCCGCACCGCGGAAGACGGCCTCCAGTTCCTGGATGATCTTGCCGTTGCCCCGCACGGGACCGTCGAGTCGCTGCAAGTTGCAGTTGATCACCCACACCAGATTTCCGAGCCTCTCGCGAGCCGCCAGCGATATCGCCCCGAGAGTCTCGGGTTCGTCCACCTCGCCGTCCCCGAGGAAGCCCCAGACTCGGGACCCGGATGTGTCGTCGATGCCCCGGTGTTGGAGATACCGGTTGAACCGGGCCTGGTAGATGGAGTTGATCGGCCCCAGGCCCATCGAAACGGTGGGGTATTCCCAGAAGTCGGGCATCAGCCGGGGGTGCGGGTAGGAGGAAAGGCCTCCTCCCCCCACCTCGAAGCGGAACCGGTCCAGGTGGCTCTCGTCGATACGACGTTCCAGGAAGGCGCGGGCGTACATCCCCGGGGCGGCGTGACCTTGGAAGTAGATGTGGTCGCCGGGCTCTCCGTCGTCCTTGCCCCGGAAGAAGTGGTTCTGTCCCACCTCGTAGAGCGTCGCCGAAGAGGCGAAGGTAGAAAGGTGGCCCCCGATGCCGGGCTCGGCATGATTGGCCTTGATGACCATGACCGCGGCGTTCCACCGGATGAGTCGGCGGATCCTGCGTTCCAGCTCTCCGTTGCCTCCGTATTCGGGCTGCTCCTCGAGGGGGATGGTGTTGATATACGGGGTGGTGAGGGGCGCCGGGACGCCGATGTCACTCTCATGGGCTCGTTCCAGCAGCTTGGCGAGGAGGAAGCGGGCCCGGACCGGGCCTCGTTGCGCGAATACGGCGTCGAGGGACTCGATCCACTCTCGGGTCTCCTCCGGGTCCAGGTCGGGCAGCTGGTATACGAATTCGTCCGCCAGGGTTCTGGCGAGATCGGGAGGAAGAGCCATAGGCGTGAGCCTACCCATCATGAGTTGGTGAGTAGATGTGAGCCCGTCTGGTGCCGATGGGCTTGGAGCAAGGAGCACCTACCATTCCGGTGGTGCGGGTCCTTCTTATCTCGACCTACGAACTGGGTCACCAGCCGCTGCACCTGGCGGCTCCGGCCGCCGAGCTGCGGGCTGCCGGCCATGACGTGACGGCCCTCGATCTGGCCGTCGAGCCGTGGGATCGCGCCCTCGTGACGGAGGCGGAAGCGGTCGCCATCTCGGTCCCAATGCACACGGCCATGCGAATGGCGATGGAAGTGGCCGCCAGAATCCGCCAGGAGCGACCCGACGTGCCCATTGCCCTCTACGGCCTCTACGCAGCCGTGGGGTCGGAGCACACGCTGCGAGGCGTGGCTGATCGCCTCATATGCGGCGAGTACGAGGACCAGCTGGTGGCGTGGGTTTCTTCATTGAAGGGAGATTCTCCCGCCGCCGGGGTGAGCGTGGACATAGGAAGACGACGCTTCATCATCCCGCAACGGGACCTCCTGCCCGGACTGGACAACTATGCCCAACTGATGACGGGCGAGCGATCTCAGAACGTCGGCTACGTCGAGGCCAGCCACGGTTGTCGGCACCGATGTGCTCATTGCCCGATCCCGGCGGTCTATGACGGCCGGTACCGGGTCACGGGAGAGGGTTCCGTCCTGGCGGACATCGCCCAATTGGTGGCGGCCGGCGCCGGCCACATCACGTTCGGCGACCCCGATTTCCTCAATGCTCCCGCGTACACGCTCAGGGTCCTGGAGGAGGCTCACCAACGTTTTGCGGACGTCACCTTCGACGTCACGGTCAAAGTGGAGCACTTGTTGGCCCACCATGATGCGCTGCGGCAGATGGCGGACTGCGGCGTCATCTTCATCACGTCGGCAGTCGAGACACTCGACGATGCCATTCTCGCCCGGCTGGCCAAGGGTCACACTGCGGCAGATGCCACGGCTGCGGTCGAGCTGGTCCGGGAGGCGGGGATGGACATCCACCCGACCTGGCTGCCCTTCACACCCTGGACCACGGCAGGCGGCGTGGCCGAGATCGCCCGATTTGTATGGGAGCAGGACCTGGCACCGGTGACAGACCCGGTTCAGCTCTCGATTCGCCTGCTGATCCCCGACGGATCCCTGATGCTGGAGGTCGATGGCCTGTCCGACTTCGTCGTGGGATACGACGCCGAAGCACTGGGATATGTGTGGCGCCCGTTCGATCCGGTCATGGATGTTCTCCAGGGTGAGCTCGCCACACTGGCGGAGCACGGTGCCGACGCCGACGAGTCACCTCTGCTGACGCTCGAGAAGATGACCTCCGTGATCGCCGACTTCGCAGGGGTTCCGGTGTCGGCGGCACCGAGGCCGACGGAACACGATCGGCCCCGATTGAGTGAGCCCTGGTTCTGTTGTAGTGAGCCGACCTGTGCTCAGCTGAAGGTCCTGGAGCTCTGATCCAACCACGGGCCGCCGAGGGGGGTACAGGCTCCTAGGATGGCTGTATGGCCGATCAGGATCGTCGCTTTGGGTGTGGATGTCTCCCCCTGGTCGCCTTGCTGATCGCGGGATCCATCATGTTGGTTGGCCTGGACAGCGCCGGCACGGGATGGGGACGGGTCGTGGCGTCGACTGCCCTCGTGGTGCTGGCCGCCGTGATCGTCCTGGGCGCAGTCGTCCGGCGCAGGCGACAGGAATCGTTTGGTGCTGAAGACGGATCCGCCACCCCGACCGGGCCGACCAGGGACACCGTCCAACCCTCCCGACCTCCGCCGTCCCGGCCGGAGCCGCAGAGGCGGGCGAAGGACTTGCGGAGCGGTCCGCGGGGCCTGATCACCCAGGCCGATGACCCCGATACCGACCGATTGCGAAAACACCTGGTGGAGGCGGTTGCGGACCTGGCGGACAAGACCGAGGACATGGTCTCAGGGACGAAACAGGGCCGTGCCAAACCCCTCACCTCAGAGGAGATGATCGCTCGGGCCAAGAAGCGGATCGCCGAGTTCGGCCAGGATCGCCAGACCTGAGCCGGTCTTACCTGTACCGGTTGGCCGCTTCCAAATAGCGGGACAACTCGGAGGCGAACAGGTCCCGGTTTTCTGCTACTTCCGGCCCGGTTCCGGCCAAACCTCGGTTCTCGGCCAGAAGGAGCCCACCTCCGAAGGGGATCTTGGAGACGCTCTCGTCGGAGCGGATCTTCCCGTCGAGCAGGTAGAGACGCCCACGTCCCAGGCACACGTCCAGGAAATGCTCGCGCTCGATCGCTCCGTCGGTGGCGGCCAATTCGTCAGCCACGACGAGGTAGGACTCGAGCAGGGGGAGTACCGCCCAGCCCACCGTCGACGGACGCAGCTTGATGTCTCGCCCCCTCCCGGCCTCGAGCTCTCGGACCCAGTTGGGGTGCTCCTCGGCCAACTCGTCGGACACCAGTTTGCGGAACTCTGCCCTCTCGGCAAAGAAGAACTCGAATTTGAGGAGATCGCGCAGGTCGAAGATGTCGGCCCAAAAGCTTTCCAGATCGGGCGCGGCCAGTGCCACCTCAGCCAAGCCACGAGGGACGAAGAAGTGTTCGACGGCGTTGGAGTAGTAAGAGGCGCGTAGCCTCTGGTCGGCGTCCATCCAGTAGAGCGTCCTTCCCGCGGCGGTGTGAGAGGAGATCAGCCCGTGCTCGCCCATCAGCGTCATGGTGCGTGCGACGTCCTTGCCGTCCGTTGGGAGGTGGTGAACGGTGGTCGGCAACTGCCGACGACTCACGTAGGTGGCCAACTCCCGGGATGCGGCGGCGATGGTGCCCGTGTCCCGGGGTTCGCCTTTGGCGGATAGGAATACCGTGACCACCAACGCGGTCGGTGTGATCGGGGTGACGGAGGCGATCCGGTACATCACCTCGAAGGCCAGCTTCTGCACCTCGATCGGACTCTCGTCCGTCAGGTCTGCCCCGGCCAATTCGCCGGCCATGGAGATCGGCTCGGCGAATCGAATGTAGATGTCGCCGTAGCGGCGGCGAAGACTGCGAGCGAACTTGAGGGCCCACGAGAACGTCTCGGTCTCCTTCCTGCCTCCGGTCGCCTCCGTCACATAGGCACCCACCTCCTGGATGTGGTCGTAGACAATCGAGATGGGCAGCAGGTAGACATCGTCGGCCTTGTGTCGGGAGAAGCTTTCCACGACCCAGGTCAGCATCCCGTAACGGGGCGGTCGGAGTTTCCCGGACCGGGAGCGCCCGCCCTCCAGGTACCACTCGAGCGGGAATCGTTTCTGGACCAGGTAGTCGAGGTAGGTACGGAGGACGTACTTGTACAGCTCGTTGTCCTTGAAGCTGCGCCGTATGTAGAACACGCCGGTACGCCGAACCAGCGGGCCGATCGGAAAGAAGTTCATGTTGATCCCGCCGGCGGTGTGATTGGGCGGCAGGTCGTTCTCCCACAGCATGAATTGCAGCGAGAGCCGGTCCAGGTTGGACTTGTGCGAGGGCAGAAAGACCAATGGGTAGTCCCTGCCCAGCCGAGCGATCTCCTCGATGGCAGATCGGTCGTAGTGGATGTACCCGTATCCCTGGCGGATCACCCAGTGGATCAGGTTGGCGATCAGGTCGATGACGTAAGGGCTATGCGAGGCGGCGATCTCCCGCACGTAGTAGCGGGCCCGAGCCAGAGCCACGGGCGCTGGGAGGCCACGGCGGCCGCCCAGCTCGATGGTCTCGCTGCGAAACGAGGGGTGGTTGACGATGTCTTCTGCCACGAACCTTGGGATCTTGTACCGGTTGCCCCTCTCCGAGCGCTCGGCGCGATCGAGCGCCAGCCGTGCCCGGCGCAGCACCAGGTCGCCGAGCGACCCGTACTCGACGCTTTGCTTGTGGGCGGCCTTCAGCTCGTTGTCCGTTGCCCCCTCGCCCACGACGATGCGGACCCGGTCGGGATGGCGAGCGAGGATCCAATAGTCCCGGAACCAACGCGGATCGCGAGGATCACCCAGCTTGAGCACATCCAGCCAGGACACGACGCGTCTGCCGTAGCGCTCGGCCGGCATCCACGCCACCCTCAACGGAAGCACCCAGAGCCGATCGTTGCCCGACAGGAACGGTCCGAGCCGGGGATCGGTGGCGCGTCCGGGTCGTCGAATCCGGTTGGGCCCGATCCGGAAAACCTCGTAGCCGCCCAGAGGGAAGCAGCGTTGTAGCCAGGCTCGAAGCAGTGTCTCCTCCAGCCCGGTGGCGGCGTCCAGCAGGAACACCCTTCGGTGCTCGTCGTGACCCTCCGGGCACGGAGGCTCGATCGGCAGGTGCACGCGATCGACCCGGGCCAGTTCCGCCAGCGACCTCATCGGCATCTGCTCGATCGTACCGGGAGCGTCCCGCTCACAATCGTCTGGGGCGGGAGATCAGATGGAGCCAAACGTAGGATGCGCTGGTGCGAGCAGTGGTGCAGCGAGTGCTCCGCGCCCGGGTCGACGTGGGCGGCGGGGTGGTGAGCGAGATCGGACGGGGACTGGCAGTGCTCATCGGGGTCACGGAGTCGGATTCGTCGTCGGATGCTCAAGCGCTGGCGGCCAAACTGGCCGGGCTGCGTGTATTCGCCGACGAGGCCGGCGCGATGAACCTCTCTGTGCAGGATGTGGCCGGCGAGGTTATGGTCGTGAGCCAGTTCACGCTCTACGCAGATGCCCGTAGGGGGCGAAGGCCTTCCTTCACCCGGGCCGCGACGCCGGAGACGGCCGCGCCTCTGGTGGAGGAAGTGGTGGAGACGCTGCGGGAGCAGGGACTCGAGGTGCGCACGGGGATCTTCGGGGCACACATGGCGCTGGAACTGGTCAACGATGGTCCAGTCACGATTCTTCTCGAGACTCAGTCTGGGAAGCTGGTCTGAGAGTGTCTCGGACGTGCTTGGGTGCCATGACCAGCACCGAGCCCGCCGCTAGAACGACGAGCCACTCGTTGGGCGCCAGGCCCCATCCGTGAGGAAGTTCGATGAGGAGGGCGGCCACCGATGCGATCAGGTAGAGGCTCAGCGATATCAGGGCAGCGGGGCCCGACCGGCGGAGGAGAGCCACGGCGATCACCAGCGCCGGGACCACGAGCAGGAGGAGGTGAGGCCAGGCGGCCAGCAGGACTCCACCCGTTATGGCGAGGCCCTTTCCGCCCCTCAGGCGGTACCAGGGGTTGTAGACGTTTCCGAGCGTGGCGGCCACCCCGGCCAACGCTCCGCCCGCGTCCCCTCCCAGCCACCTGCCGATCAGCACCGCGCCGGCTCCCTTGGCCAGTTCGGTGACCAGGACGACGACGGCCAGCGTCCTGCCGCTTATCTGCAAGGCGTTGCGCGTCCCCGGGTTCCCGGTGCCGCCGCGCCGCAGGCTTACGCCCCAGACTGCCGCCCACAGGTCCGCGCTCGGAGCGCTGCCCAGGAGTAAGCCGGCCAGGAAGGCGGCCGCCGCCATCACTCGGGATGCTCGGTCAGCCAGGCCGATCCGGGAGGGCAGAAGCGGGAGAATTCACACGAACGGCACGCGGACGATGGCTCAGGGTCGAACACGCCCTCGACAATGGCGCCGGCCAGTCCTTCGATGTGGGTTCTAGCCGACGTCAACCAGCTCGCATCCGCATCCCTTGTCCTGACCTGCAGGCCATTGCCCAGGTACACGAAGCTGACGGATACCCGGGAGGGGAGGGGATGGCCGAAATCGACTTGCTGTGTGGCCAGGGCGTAGGCCTCCAACTGGACCGGGAGCCAGGGATCCGACCGGGGCCGGCCGCTCTTGAAATCGACGATCTCCCACGCCTCCCCGACATCGTCGGCGTAGATCGCGTCGATGCGGCCTCGCACCGCCAGGCCCGGCGGCGTGATGAACTGGAAAGGAACTTCCACCAGGACGGGCTTGCGTCGGGCGTAGGCGGAGCCGAGGTAGGCGGAGAAGGCGCTCCCCACCCCGCTCGGAACAGATTCGCCCTCCACGAGGTCGAAGCCGGCTTGGCCGGCGTCTTCGAGGGGGACCTGCCCCATGGCATGCAACTCGATTCGGCGGTGGACGTCTACGCCTCGTCGGGCGGCAGGATTGGGGCGACGCGGGAGCCGGTCGACCTGGCTCCAGTAGTAACGGCGCGGGCAGGCGGCGTAGGTAACCAGCCCGGTGACCGAGGTCGAGGGAGCGACAGACGGGGCCGATGGAGCTTCGGGCTCTTCTTCGAGTTCGAACAGACGTTGTTGGAACTCGCCCAGCCGGGCGGAAACCTGTCGCTCCAGGCCGGCGGACCGGGCTCTCTCCAGAGCGGCGCCCGGGTCCGAGATGGCCTCTCTCAGCGCAGCCGGCCAGCCGTGGGGAAAGAGCGGGTCGGGAGCAGGCGTCGATCCCTCCAGCCGCAGCACCTCGGGACGGGGAGGAAGCGGATCCCGGCCTAGATCCTCAACACCCTCGACTCCGGCCACCAGGTCGAGGAGTGGAGAGGGGTCGACCGGGTTCTGGGTCGGCGTTACCGCTCCGTACCAAGACGCCCCGCTGAGAAGGAGGCGGTGGCGGGCGCGGGTGACGGCCACGTATGCCGTGCGCCACTCCTGACGCAAATGCCGTTGGCGAAGTAGATCCTCGGCGTCCTTCGGACAGGTCTCAGCGTCGAAATCGGGTGGATCGTCCAACCGGAAAGCGTGGGGAAGCCATTGGGGGCGGGTGTATGGGTTCTCGAAAGTGCCGGGTTTGGCAGGGAAGTTGCCCTTGGTGACCGAGGGGACGAAGACCACGTCCCACTCGAGGCCCTTGGCACGATGGATGGTGAGGAGTGCGACAGCTTCCTCACCGGACAGCCGGGCCGCGTCCAACTCGTCGGCCGGGTTCGACTCCATGACGTCGAGGTGATGTAGGAACGCCGCCAGCGACGGTCTTCCCTCCAGGGGGCTCCACTCGTCGGTCAGGTCGAGGAAGCGGTACAGGTTGAGACGGGCACTGAGGCGGCCGGCCGGACTGAGAGCCTCCACGTCCCTCCACGTGCCGGTCACGTCGAGGATGAGGCGGGTCAATTCGCCCAGTGAGACACTCTGAGCCGCCTCCAGGAGTCGCCGGTACTCGGCCCTGAATCGAGTCAGGGTCTTGCGGACCCGATCCGGCAAGTCCTGGATCTGTTCGAGGTGATCGAGGGCCTCGACCATGGTGTGACCGGGCAATCGCTCGTGATCGGCCTCGAGCTCCCGATTGGGATCACCCCGGGTCACGACCCAGCGCGTGAGATGGGCCAGGTCACCGATGCCGAGACCGAAGCGGGGGCCCATCACGATGCGGAGCAGGGAGGGACCATCCTCTGGTGCATGCAGAATGCTCATCCAGGCCCGTATGTCGGCTACCTGGGGCACGGAGAGCAGGCCGCCCAGGTTGGCAACCTCGACCGGCACATCTCGCAAGCCGAGCGCATCGTGGATCAGGGCGATGTGGCGGTTCTTGCGGAAGAGGATCGCGATCTCGCTCCACGGCACCCCCGACTCGTGCAGGCGCACCACCTGGTCGGCGATCCAATCTGCCTCGGCCAGGGCGTCACCTGCCCATCGCACGCCCACCTTTCCCGGGCCGGCGCCCTTCCTGGCCTGGAGGCGGGGTGCATGCGGACGGATCCGGGCTCGGATCAGGTTGGCCACATCCAAGATCAGCCGGTCACTGCGCCGGTTGAGAGTGAGTTCGTGCCGCTGTGCAGGGCTGCCGTCGGCCTTGGGGAACTGGCTTGGGAAAGCTTCGAAATTGGCCGGGGTGGCGCCTCGCCACTCGTAGATTGTCTGGTCGGTGTCTCCTACCGCCACCACCGGGAACCCGTCGCCGAACAGGTACTGGAGCATGACCCGCTGCGCGGGGTTGGTGTCCTGGTACTCGTCCAGGAGCACCACCCGGTATCGGTCCCGGATGCGTTCGCGTATGTCGGGGTGCTCGGCCAGGAGCCGGACGGCCGACGAGATGAGGTCGGCGTAGTCCACGACGCCCAGTCGGCGCTTCTCCTCCTGGTAGTCCTGCCAGGTTGCAAGCAGCTCCAGCCGCTCGGGCCAGGGCTCTTCGCCCGTGGCCGCCCGGGTGAATGATTGGGCGTCGACCAGGTGGTCACCGAGGGCAGCCCCGAGGCGCTGCACCTTTTCGATCGAGCCGTCCCAGGTGACGTCGAGATGGTGGAAGTCGCGGTGGCGCACGACCTCGAAGAGGAGCTGGCGCGCGAAGGTCGGCGTGATGACCGACGCTCCCCTCTCGATGCCCACCAGTGCTCCGAACTCGCTCACCACCTGGGCTGCGAAGCCGTGGTAGGTGTGCACTTCGGCCTCCCGTCCCGGCCCGAGATCGGCCGAGAGCAGGCCGCGGATGCGGTCGGCCAGCTCGCCTGCAGCCTTGTTGGTGAAGGTGATGCCGAGCACGGCCTCCGGTTCGACTCCGCCGGCGGTCGTGAGATGGTGGACCAGCATTGCGACTGTGGTTGTCTTTCCGGTTCCAGCACCGGCGGCGATGCGCATCGGCCCCAGAGGGGCAGAAAGGACCCGTTCCTGCTCGGGAGTCGGGTCGAGCATCAGATGGACCTCCCTTCCGGCCAGGCGGGGCAGACCCGCCGGAACGCACACCGGTCGCAGTGCTTTCCCACCCGTGGTCTCCAGTCTTCGGCCTGGATGTGGTGGGCCACGTCCTCCAGGGTCTGGCGCACCGATTCCAGGCGGGTCATGTCGAAGGAAAACGTCTTGCGGTTGCCCCTCGCCAGCGGATACCACAACTCGGCCCCGACCGGAGGTCCCACCTGGCTCAGCGCAGGATGCTCGGCGGCGGCGATGAGATAGAAGCCGAGCTGAAGCGATGTGCCGGCCTCCTTGAGCGTGGGTGCGCTCTTGGACGTCTTGTAGTCGACCACCTTTACGCCTCCAGGGGCCCGATCGATCCGGTCGGCGCGACCCACCCAATCGACGCCTCCGATCGAGGCGGACATGTCCAGTTCCAGCGCCACCGGGGGATCGTCTCCTCCCGGCCAGTTCCCGTAGATCTCTGCCAGGAGCTGCTCCGCTCGCCGGTACCAGGCACGGTTCATTTCCTGCGTGCCGAAATCGGCCTCTTCCTCCCATATCGCCTCCAGATGGACGATCGCCTGGTCGAGGTCGGCGTGCGGCCTGCCGGCCGCGAGGGCTCCACACTCGGCAAGCTCCAGGACGCGGTGGATGATCGACCCGAACGTCAGGTAGGGAGACTCGGCGTCGACCGCCCGCAACCGCCGATCGAGGACATAGCGTCGAGGGCATTCGTCGTAGAGCATGGCCTGGCTGGGGGATAGGCGAAGATCGGGCCCGATCACGCCCGTGCTCGGCCCCTGCTCGGGAACGCCGGCGAAGAACGACGGCTCCCATGCGGCCGTCGGTGAGACCAGCGCCCCCAGGGCGGCGAGGCGGTCGATGGGTGGCGCCGAGGGGTCAGCCAGGAAGCGGCGGAGGCGGGCCTCGGCTTCGGTGAGCGTGAGAGGGGCGAATCCGCTTTCGGTTGCTGGAGGCGGTGGGCCGACCCGGTCGAAAGTGTCCGTGCCCACTGCCGCCAGGATGAATCGGGATGGTCGCCGCTCACCCTCGTCTATCCCGGCTGTCGTGGCGGTCCAGACAACGCGATGGCGGGCTCTGGTGGTGGCGGTGTAGGCGAGGCGCCGTTCCTCAGCGAGGCGAAAGACGGTCTGGGCGGCTGCGTCGGTGGTCAATCGGGGCGACAAGAGTTGGGCCTGGAGGAGTGCCCGATTGCGACGGCTGTCGGGGAACACTCCCTCTACGGCATCGGCTATGAACACAACATCGAATTCGAGACCCTTGGCCTGATGCAGGGTTGTGACCACGAGCCGGTCGCGCTCGGGCCGGCTGAAACTCAGCAGTGGGCTCTCTTCGAAATCGCCCGCCAGCATTGCCTCGAACCAGTCGGCGAGGCTCATGGCGGGGTCGCGGTCGGACTGACGTTCGAGCATGCGTGCCAGGGAAGTCCAAGCAGCCCTGTAGTCGCTTCGCTCAGGGTCCGTCACCAACGCTTCCAGGTGAGGCAGGTTGTCCCAGATGTGCCAGAACCCTTGCACGGCCGGCACCTCGGTCGCCCAGGTCGGGTCTTCCATGAGGTCGGCCAGCAGGCTCGATTCGGGAAGGTGTCGGCGGATCGTCTCGGGCCACGCTGAGCCAAGACGACGCTGTTGCCTGACGAGCTCTCTCTCCCGCCCCAGGGGAAGATGAAACAGGGGTCCCAGTAGGAGCCGACGGACGGCGCGTTGCCGATCCTCTGTCATGGGAGCCGCCCTGGCAAGGGTGACGACGTCGTGGATCATCCGGACGCCGGGATGGTCGACGAGGCGCGTATCGGGGCGGTCGTGGAGGATTCGCCGTCGTTCGAGTGCACGGGAGAGCTCCGGGAGCAGATGGCGCGTGGACCGCACCACGACGGCCATGCTGGCCAGCGGGAGCTGGTCTGCCCGGTGCAATCGCTCGACTTCGGCAGCTATCCACTCGGCCTCGGCCGACCGCTGGTCGAATGTGTACGCCTCGACGGATCCCGGGTGCCCGGCCGGCACCACCTCGAGCCGGGGAAGGTCGTCGGCCGGGTTGGGGGCGACCAGGCGTCGGGCTGACTCGAGTATCGCTTCGGGCACACGAAGCGATCGGGAGAGCAAGAACACGGTCGGATCCAGGTCCGATTGGTGCTGAAGCCTCTCGATGAATCCCTCCACGTTGTCGAGGTCGGCGCCCCGAAACGAGTACACGGACTGATGGGGATCGGCGGCCACCGTGATATTTCCTCGGGGCCCGGCGACGGATTCCGCCAACCTGGTTTGGACCGGCGACGTGTCCTGGTACTCGTCCACCACCACGTACTGGAATTGCCCGATGTGCTCGCCCCTCGAGACCACATCGACTGCTTCCAAGAGGAGAGTTCCGTAGTCGACCCGTTCCATACGGCGCAGGGTGTCTCGGTAGGAAGCGAGGAACGAGGGAAGGGCGCGCCAATCGGACCGGCGGTCGGCGAGTTCGGCCAACTGGGCCGGCGTGAGCAGTCGCTCCTGGCATCGCATGACGAAATCGGCCACTTCGGAGGCGAATGTCGTCGTGGAGAGCAGAGGGCGGAAGGAGGGCGGCCAACGGGACTCGTCCTCGGAAGAGAGGAGCTCACCGACCAGCCGGACCTGTTCGGGCCCCGTCATCAAGACCGGCATGTCTTCTCCACGGGCCGCCCGACTGGTCTCGACGATACGGTGAGCGAATGAGTGGAAGGTGGTTGCCGTGGCGCCCGAAGCGGGCCGGGTGAGAAGGTCCTCGATGCGTCCTTCCAACTCGGCGGCCGCCCGCCGGGAGAAGGTCAGGACGACTACTGCGGCGGCGGGTATCCCGGCCTCGACGAGATGGGCAGCTCGACGGGCCAAGAATTGGGTCTTGCCGGTTCCGGGCCCGGCCAGCACCAGTTGGGGGCCGGTGACCGACGTCACGGCCCAATCCCAGTCGTCAGGATGGGCCAGCGTGTGAGTGGATGCAGTCGGCGGCACAGCTGGTGCGATGTTAGGGAGGGCCGCCGGCGTCGCCGAGGGCATGACGCTCAGGCGGCCTCTGCCACCCCATGGGAATGATTGGGCGCGGTATCTGTCGCGTCTCGAACCCCCACGAACGACGACTCGCCCACCACCTCGAAGCTGATCCCGGCCGCGGCCAGGTTGGCAATAGCCGCCGCAAAATGCTCAGAACCGAGGCCGTGCCCGGGTGGCGGCGGGGAGTCCGGGCGAACAGCTGACTGCAGTTGGAAATCGGGAAGTGGTTCGTGCTCATTCATGCCCCGGAACCTATCTGAGGGGTGTGACATTTAATTTCGGTGGGGCGTTCCGAAGGAGCGGATAGGTTTGCTGGGGCCGGTTCGTTTGGTGCGGCAGGGACTGTGACTGGAGCGGACGTGATGTTCGACTCCTCAAATCTGACCGTTGGTCAAACGAACTCCCCGGCACACGTGGATACCGTTTCGGGAACTCGACGGCCGACGTGGAATGTTGGACCTCTATTTCGGGAATGTCCGGGTTGGACACGTCCCGCCTCTTCGGATCGTGTGCAGCCGGCCCAGACGAACTCCGGCTGGATGGATAGACCGCGTGTGAAGGAGGCGTGATGGTCTTGTATCTGGGTATTGATGTGGCGTGTGTGGCAGCTCACCGGGCGAGCCTGGCCGATGAGCGGGGTCGGTTCTCGTGGTCGGGCTGGCGGTTCCACTCTCGTCTGGAGGAGCTGGAGCGGCTGTGGGAGAGGATCCCCGACGGCGCTGAGGTGACGGCGATCATGGAGCCAACGAGGAATGCGTGGGTGCCGTTGGGGTCGTGGCTGCGGGCCCGGGGCGCCAAGGTGGTGTTGGTCCCTCCGGAACAGTCGGCTGATCTTCGGGACTATTACAACAAGCACACCAAGACCGACCGTCTGGATTCGAGAGTGCTGGCTCGGCTTCCCCTGTTGCATCCCGAGGGTCTGATACCTGAGAACGGTTCCGGAGCCGCCGACCCGTTGAAGAGAGCCGTCAGGCAACGGTCGAGCCTGTTGAAACGTCGTGTCGCCGCCATGCAGCGTCTCGACGCCTATCTGGAACTGTTGGGTCCGTCATGGTCTGACACGTTGGGGTCTGGCGACTACGGCAAGGCCGCTCTGGCCGTCCTGGAACGGTGGGCCGACCCTCGAGCAGTGAAACGAGCAGGCAGGAAACGGATCACAACCCGGATGATCCGGGTTAGCCGTGGTGGCTGGCGGGAAGACCGAGCCGACAGGCTCCTCGCCGCAGCCGACGAGACACTGGAATTGTGGGCACATGGCGGAATCGACTTCGCCGAACTCGCCGAAGACGTCGCCGCCGAAGTCCGGGTCATCAACACGCTCAACACTGAGATCGCCAACCTGGACGAACGGATCGAAGTGCTCTACGCCAAAGCCGACCCCGACGGGATCGTCATCTCCGCTCCAGGAGTGGCGGTCACCTCGGCGGCTGGAATCCTGGGACGTGTCGGAGACATGAACCGGTTCGACAGCCTCGCTGGGGTGAGAGCCTTCACAGGGATGGTGCCCAAGGTCGACCAGTCCGGATTGACCGCCAACCCCCACAAGGGAATCACCAAGAAAGGCGACCCAGGACTACGACAGGCTCTCTTCCTTGCCGCTGACGCCGCCCGCAAAGTCGACCCCACCCTGGCTGCCCGATACCACCGACTCATGACCACAGCAGGAAAACACCACGTGTCGGCGGTATGCGCCGTCGCCACCGTGCTCATCACCCGCATCGGCGCCTGCTGGCGCAACGGCGAGCACTATGTGCTCCGAGACGTCAACGGTCGCGAAATCAGCGAAGCCGAAGGCCGAGCCATCTGCACAGACCGTTACCGAGTCGACTCAGCGACCCGAGCTGCTCGACGAGCCACTAGCCAAGCCAAAAGCCTGAAACTACGGACGAGCCGGCGCAAAAAGGAGTCGACCAAAGCCGCTCCGACGTCCGACCCGTCCACGGTCAAAGATACCGACCAGCAGGTCGCCGAAACCGCTTGACATGCCTTAGGAACTCATTCTTGCGTGGTGGTAGGGCGGGCATGGCTGGACCGACTGAGTTAGCGTGAGAGGATCCGACCTGAAGGCGTAGATGACGGACGTGGACGGCAACATGATGGAGTGGGAATCTCCCATGTATCGGGAGGCGGTTGGCCAGTTCAACCGCGTAGCCGGGCTCATGGGGTTGGACGACAACGTCACCGAGCGCCTCCGGTTCCCCCAGAAGGCAACCGTGGTCACTTTCCCTTTCCGGCACGACAACTACCGAGACGTCGACACCCTGTTCGGCTATCGAGTCCAACACCTCACCACGATGGGGCCCACCAAGGGGGGTATCAGGTTCGCCGGTGACGTGAACCTGGGAGAGGTGGCCGCACTGGCCATGCTCATGACCTGGAAGTGCGCCATCGTGGGTGTGCCCTTCGGGGGAGCCAAGGGCGGTGTCAGAGTCGACCCGATGAAGCTGTCGCGTGCTGAGCTGCAAAGGGTGACTCGGCGCTTCACGATGGAGATCATCAACGTGATCGGTCCCGACACGGACATTCCCGCTCCCGACATGGGGACCAATGAGCAAGTCATGGCGTGGCTCATGGACACATACAGCCAACATGTGGGCCACTCGGTGCCTGCGATCGTCACCGGCAAGCCACCCGCCCTGGGCGGAAGCGTGGCCCGGCGTGAGGCCACGGGTCGTGGCCTGATGTTCCTCCTACCCCAGGCCGCTCACTATGTAGGAATGGATCCATCCAATGCCCGCGTGGTGGTGCAGGGGTTCGGCAACGTTGGTCGATACGCAGCGGTGGCGGCTTCCGAGATGGGCTGCCGTGTGGTGGCGGTCTCGGACATCTCGGGAACCATCTACGACGAGAACGGGCTCGACATCGCCAACGCGAGCAAGTGGGTCGACCAGAACCGTCTCCTGGAGGGGTACCCAGACGCCGAGCATCTGGACGGCGCGTCTCTTTTCCGGCTCCCCTGCGATGTGCTGGTCCCGGCGGCCTTGCAGGGAGTCGTCACGAAGGACAACGCCGACGACATCCAGGCTCGAATCATCATCGAAGGCGCCAACAACCCGACCAACCTCGATGCCAACGACATGCTCCGGGACAGAGGGGTGTTCATCGTCCCTGACGTTCTCGCCAACGCCGGCGGGGTGACCGTCAGCTACTTCGAATGGGTGCAGGACGTCCAGAAGTACTTCTGGTCGGAGAACGAGATCGTGGGCCGCCTGCGCGAGATCATGACGCGGGCATTCGACGATGTGCTCTCCATCGCCAACGCCGAGGGGGTGGAGATGCGAACCGCAGCCCTGATCAAGGGGATCAGGCGAGTTGCCGACGCCAAGCTGGTGCGGGGAATCTTTCCCTGACCAGTGGGCTCAGTCAGAAAAGGCCGGACAGCGGTCCTGGAAAGCACACCAGTCGCACAGCCTTCCCGGTCGGGGCGGGAACCGGTTCTCGGTCAGGGCCCGGGAGATTCGATTCCACAATGCCCGCAGCTGGCGCTCCATGGCGTCTAGCTGGCGGTCGTCGATCTGGCATCGATAGAGAGTGGGCCCGTTCAGATACAGCAGCCGGATCTCCGTCGGGGTCTCGCCCGTGCGCCTGCGAATGAGTAGGGCGTAGATCTTGAGAGCGAAGAACGCTCCGAAGGCATAGCGTTCCGGAGGAGCCTTTCCCGTCTTGTAGTCGGTGATGACGAGATGGCCGTCTTCGTCCCGGTCGATGCGGTCGAGGATGCCCCGGATGACGATTCCGTCCAGGTCCTCGGTCATGTCCATCTCCCGGTCGGTGGGCGCCACCACTGAGGGATCCTCGACGCTGAAGTAGTTGGCCAGCAGCTCCATTGACTCGAGGCCCCAGCTGCGCTCCGCCTCGACCGACTCGAACAGGTCCTCGTATTCTTCCTCGCCGCGCCTGTCGGTCCACGCCTGCCGGAACAGGTCATAGAGGCGATCAGGGGTCCGCTGGGAGGCGGGTAGGTCGTATAGCCACTGGAGGGCGAGATGCGCCGTGGTGCCCCTGGCCTGATGGACGGTGGTCGGCTCGGGCAGCCGGTCCACCGCTCGGAACTTGAACAGTTGCGGGCAGGTCTTGAAATCCCCGGCCCGACTTGGGGAGAGCGTGCTGAGCGTGGTGAATCCGGATCCGTCGGGATCCGTGGCTTCCTGGGCGACACCCGTGGCCCGATCGCTGGCGGCGGCCGTGTCAACGGTCATGTCGGGCACCATACAACAGGAGAGTGACACGTTTGTGATTCATCTCCCCGGTTCCGCCCTCCGGGGAGTGGCCGGAGGTGGGCCAGAATCGGCCCGGGGAATGGAAAGACCCCGAGAAAGTCTGTGCCGAAGCACCTACCCTCTCGGGGCCATCCGGTCTTCCCTGGACTCCGGCCCGAAAGCCGGTCTCCTGGGGGACCTTCCGTAGCCGCCTCTCGGTGACTCCGGTCCGACTCGGGGTCGCCCCCGATCCGGTAAGGAGCAAGGTAGGGCAGAGGGCGGGTGTCGTCAAGCTGAACGGATGGTTTCTTTTCGCGTCCTGAATCTGTCTTTCGCGACCCGATTCTCGGCTCTCACAGTTGTCCAAGATGGATGGAAATCGAGCGCGAAAAACAATCAGATGGTCGCGAAAACGAACCGCTCGATCGGCTTGCCCGCGCTCCGGCGTAGTGTCTACGTTGCCGTCAACGCTTCGGGGGTGACCTCGAGGCGTCCCGAAGGGGAGGAGACTTCCCGCCGGGTCCGGGAGTTGCTCGCAAGGGCAGTCTCGGAGGGTCCGACTTGGTCTGGTGCAACAGCCGGAACGAGCTCGGGGCTAACGCCCTGAGTCGTCGGATCGGAGGTTTCGGCCGCCGGTCCGCCAGACGGTCCCGGGATCCTCGGAGACGGGGGTCCGGCGGTTTCGACCGCTGCCCGCCGAGGCATGGGCATTGCCCATGTGGACGAAGCGGGAAGGAGAGCCCCGAGAGGGTTGAGGCTTAGGCCTTGACTCCCTCGGGGCTTCTCTCTGTTTGATGGTGGTCCGACTGCGGGCCCGCGCGCCCGAGGTGAGGGGCCGACGCGCCCGAGGTGGGGGCTGAGGGCCGTGCCCCGAACAGACGCCGGTCGGCCCACTTGCCTCCGCCTTTGCCCCCCTGCCCCAAGGGCAGGGGGAAGGGACCCCAGGCCGTAGGCCTGGGATAGTGGGGAGCACCGGCTGAACCCGACGTGTCAACTCTGTCCCACACCCCCATCCGGTCACCGGGCCGGTGGGCCGGTTACGCTCCCCGGCATGGGATATCCACAACGATTGCTCAGTCCTGACGAGGTGGTGGTGGCGGAGTTTCGGCCCCATTGGAGCCGGACACTCAAGGAGATCGCCTTGAGCGTGCTGGTAGCTGTGATTCTGATCCTTTTGGCCACGTTGGTGGATTTCTCATCCAAGGGATGGGTGATGCTGGCCATTGGAGTGGTGTGGTTGTTGCTCGTGATCCGCGGCTTGCTGCGCTGGTGGTTCACGGAGCACGTCATCACCAACGAACGCGTGATCTACCGGGCGGGGATCTTCTCCCGTCATGGAAAGGAGATCCCGCTCGAGGTCATCAACGACGTCTCGTTCAAGCAGACTGCCTGGGAGAGGATGATACGTTCCGGCGATCTCGTCATAGAGTCTGCAGGAGAGATGGGCCAGAGCTACTACGAGGACATCCCCCGTCCAGAGGAGATCCAGACCGTCATCTACAAGGTGCGGGAGGATCGCATGCTGCACATCGAGGGCGGGGGCGGGCCCGGCACCATCTCCAAGGCCGAGCAACTACAGATCCTGTCCCGCTTGCACGACGATGGCAAGCTGACGGACGAGGAGTTCGAAGCCGAAAAGCGCAACCTGAGCTAGGAGGCAGGCATGACGCATATGCAAGACGACTTTCCGCTTCTCCTCTCCACGCTCTACGAGCAGGGAGTGAGACTCCATCCCGATCGTGAGATCGTGTCGGTGGATTCGGATCGGAAGCTAACCCGGACCACCTATGGGGAGACGGACAAGCGGATCCGTCGCCTGGCCGCAGCGGTGGCCGATCGTCTCGGAATCGACCAGGGGGGAGTGGTGGGCACCTTCGCCTGGAACAACATCCGCCACCACGAGCTCTACTGGGCGTTGTCCAACTCTGGCCGCGTCTGCCACACGATCAACCTCAGGCTGTTCGCCGACCAGGTCACCTACATCGTCAATCATGCGGGCGATGAGGCGATCTTCATCGACCCCGATCTCGTCCCTCTGCTGGCGCCGATCGCCAAGACCCTGGAGACCGTGCGGACTTTTGTGGTCATGGGCGACTCGGCCGATGACAGGCTTCCCAACTCGATCGCCTACGAGGAACTGATCGATGGGATCGACGGAGTCGACGAATGGCCGTTGCTCGACGATCACTCACCGATGATGTTCTGCTACACGTCGGGCACCACCGGCAACCCCAAGGGTGTGGCTTACACACAGCGATCCACCTATTTGCACACCATCTCCAACCTGGCCAATTTCCCGATCGGTCCCGAAGACAACGTGCTTCCGGTGGTGCCCATGTTCCACGCCGCTGCGTGGGGCTACCCATTCATGGCCGTGACCCGCGGGGCCAAACTCACCTACCCTGGGCCCGACCTCAGCCCACAAGGCCTGGTCAGGCTGTTCTCGGATGAGAAGGTCAGCTTCTCGGCCGGAGTCCCCACGGTCTGGTTGGGAGTCCAGCAGTACCTCGACGAGCACCCCGAGGCCGACGTCTCGTCCATGCGCGCTTTCCTATGCGGAGGCTCGGCGGTTCCCCGGTCGATGATCGACTGGTACTGGCGCAACCGGGGCATCCTGGTCCAGCAGGGCTGGGGAATGACAGAGACCAACCCAATCGCGTCTGTGGCAATCCTCAAACCGCATATGGTCGACTGGGACTGGGAGAGGAAGCTCGATTACCTGGAGACGGCCGGAGTCCCGATTCCCGGCCTCCAGGTCAAGATCGTCGACGACGGCGGAGACCCTCTGCCCCACGATGGCGAGGCATTCGGCGAGTTGCTGATTCGGGGTCCCTGGATCGCGGCCGAGTACTACAAGGACCCACGCTCGGCCGAGCAGTTCGTGGACGGATGGCTCCGCACCGGCGACGTGTGCAAGATCGACCCCGAGGGCTATATCCGGATCACGGATCGGTCCAAGGACGTGATCAAGTCCGGCGGTGAGTGGATCAGCTCGCTCGACCTCGAGAACACGCTCATGGCGCACCCCGGGGTCGCCGAGGCAACCGTGGTGGGGCTCAAGCACCAGAAGTGGCAGGAGCGTCCCGTCGCCTTCGTGGTCCGCGCTCCCAATGCCCAGCCCACCGAGGAGGAGCTGATCGAGTTCCTATCCGACAAGGTCGCCTCGTGGTGGCTCCCCGACAAGGTGGTGTTCATCGATCAGATCCCCAAGACCGGCACCGGCAAGTTCGACAAGAAGGTCGTCCGCGATGAGTACGCCGACCTTCTCCTCTGATGGTCACCCGAGTTCGGGGCCGGCGGGTCTGACCCGGTGGGTCGGGAACCCACCTACTGGCTGTTAGGGGCACGGCCCCGAACAGACGCCGGCCGGCCGATACGCCGCCCGCGCGATAGCTTCGTTTAGCTTCGTCTTTCTGCCGCAGGCAGGGCAGGGGGCCGTGTTGGTAGGGGATGCCCCTACTCGACCTCCACCAGCTCTCCCGACGTGAGGTCCAGGACGAATTCCTTGGGGCTCCTCGAGTCTGCGATCCACCTGGCCAGGCGCGCTCCGGCCTGGCGAACCAGCCACCAGGCGTAATCTTCGGTGTTGGTGAACTTCTCGCGTTCGGCCCGCGCCACCGATACGGCGTCGGACTCTTCGGCGAACGTCCCCAGCAGCCGTTCCTCCGGCGGCTCCAGGGGGTCCGCCTTGCGATCAATGAACTCCACAGCCTCGAACATGCCCTGCCCTTTCGCTCGGTCGACAATCTAGTGGCGGATCACCGAAATGGAATGTCCGCCTTCCGATGGAGGGCCGCAAGGCCCACGCCGGGGGTCTAGTACAGATCAGCGCCGTTGCTATTCTGAGTCGAGGATGGGTTGGGAACGGCTTGCCTCGCAAGCGGAGTGGGTCTGTGCTGCCGCCGTATGTGCCCCTGGGCTGGCCCGGGGACACCTTCGGATTGCACCAGGGTCGCCTCAGTGAACTCGGTTGCCACGGCTGCGTGCTGGTCGGGTGAACGCTTCTCTCCCACGACCGAAGATGGCTGGGCCTTCGATTGACTCGCTGACTGGAGCGGCCGATGGATTTTGGGTGGACGGAAGAACAACTCGGCCTCAGGGATGCGGTCGTCGAGTTCGCCCGCAACGAGCTCAACCAAGATCTGATGGGGCGCGACAAGCGCGGGGAGTTCTGGCGGGAAGGCTGGAAGATGTGTGCCGACTTCGGCCTGCAAGGCCTGCCCATGCCCCGGCGCTACGGAGGCGCTGAGGCCGATATCCTCACCACCATCCTGGTGATGGAGGGCCTGGGGGCAGGCTGTCGGGACAACGGTCTCGTCTTCGCGCTCAACGCCCAGATCTGGAGCGTCCAGCATCCCATCGTGGCCTTCGGCACTGAACGGCAGAAGGACCGGTACCTCCCGGGGCTGTGCGATGGCACCCTGATCGGAGCCCATGGCATGACCGAGCCCGGCTCGGGCTCGGATGCGTTCAGCCTCCGGACCCGTGCGGTCAAGAAGGGCGACGGATACGTGCTGGACGGCACCAAGACCTTCGTCACCAGTGCCCCCCATTCCGACCTGGCCGTGGTGTTCGCCAGCACCGATCCCGACCTGGGCAGATGGGGCATGTCCGCATTCCTGGTCGAGCGCGACACACCCGGATTCGAGCTGGGCCATGAGATCGAGAAGATGGGGCTCCGCACGGCACCGATGGGCGAGCTGGTCTTCTCGGAGTGCTACGTCCCGGAGGAGAACCGGCTGGGCCCGGAAGGGGCCGGGGCGGCCATCTTCAACGATTCGATGGAATGGGAGCGCGGCTCGATTCTCGCCAGCAATGTCGGAGCCATGGAGCGCCAACTCGAAGCGAGCGTCGCCTATGCGCGGTCGCGCGAGCAGTTCGGCCAACAGATCGGGAAATTCCAGTCTGTTTCCAACCGCATCGCCGACATGAAGGTTCGTCTCGAGACTGCCCGTCTCATGCTCTACAAGGCTGCCTGGCTGAAGGCCAACGGGAAGCCGGCGGCGCTGGAGTCGGCGATCGCCAAGCTCTACCTCAGTGAGTGCTTTGTCGCATCGAGCCAGGATGCGATGCGCATCCACGGGGGCTACGGGTACACGACCGAGTTCGGGATCGAACGCGACCTGCGCGACGCAATGGGTGGCACGCTCTACTCGGGCACCTCCGACATCCAGCGCAACATCGTTGCCGGGTGGATGGGCCTATGAGGCGGGTGCGTGGGTGTGTGAGATTGACCGAGAAGTTCGCGATTCGCGTGGGCGGGTCGGTGACCTTCGCTCCAGGAAGGCCAGGACGATGACCGCCGCCGGATCGGTCGGGTCGAAGGTGCCGAATGCCTTCGAGGCGTTTCCGGCCCGATTCTCCCGTCTAGACGACCTGGTAGCCGCCACTGCTCGCCGTAGCCCCGAAGCGTTGGCCGTCAAGGCGCCCCAAGGCCGGCTCACATACGGGGAGTTGGACGAGCGGGCCAACCAGATGGCCCGTGCTCTCACGGATCTGGGGGTGGGGTACGGCGACCGGGTTGGGATCTGGGCCGACAAGTCGGTCGACACGGTGGCGGCGATGCAGGCGGCCCTGCGCCTGGGCGCGGCCTACGTGCCGCTGGATCCCTCGGCGCCGGTGGCACGAACGAGGGCGGTGATGAGCGACTGCGAGATGGCTGCTCTCGTCACGACCGAGACCCGGGCGGCCCAGGTGCTCACCGATGACGTGGCGGGCATGGCCAGGCTGCTCCTCGATGAGGCCCGACCCGGGGAAGGTCCCCATGAGGTGGTCGACTACTCGCCCCGGCCGGTAGACCGGGTCGATGTCGATCCCGATGACATGGCCTACATCCTCTACACGTCCGGTTCCACCGGAACACCCAAGGGCGTTTGCATCAGCCACCGGAATGCGCTGGCGGTGATCGAGTGGGCCGCGCAGGAGTTGGCCGTGACCTCCGCCGATCGCCTCTCCAACCACGCCCCGTTCCACTTCGACCTCTCGGTGCTGGACCTGTACATGGCTTTCCTGTCGGGCGCCACGGTCACCCTCATCCCGGATGGGATGTCCTATGTGCCCTCCCGCCTGGTCGAATTCCTGCTGGCCGAGGAGATCACCGTCTGGTATTCGGTACCCTCGGCACTGATCCTGATGATGGAGCAGGGCGGCCTCGTCGATCTTCCGTCGGTGCCCGTCCGGGCATTCGTGTTCGCGGGTGAGCCGTTCCCCATCACTCACCTGAGGCGTCTCGTGGAGCGCTGGCCCAAGGCCCGCTTTCTGAATTTCTACGGTCCCACCGAGACCAACGTGTGCACGTTCCACGAGGTCGCGGAGATAGATGACGGTCGCACCCATCCGGTGCCGATCGGAAGAGCTTGCTCAGGTGATCGGGTCTGGGCGGTGAGAGACGATGGTGGAGTGGCCGGGCCTGGTGAGGTGGGTGAGTTGATGGTCGAAGGGCCCACGGTGCTATTGGGGTATTGGGGTCATCCTCGGCACGGAGACGGACCCTACGCCACCGGTGACCTGGTCCGCCTGGAAGAAGACGGTACGTACCACTACCTGGGCCGCCGCGATCACATGGTCAAGGTCCGCGGCCATCGGATCGAGCTCGGGGACATCGAAGCAGCCCTGCACGCATTCCCCGGCGTGAAGGAGGCGGCGGTGGTCGTGTCGGGTTCGGGTGTGGAGGCGCGGCTCGTCGCCTATTGCGCCACCGATGCGGCGCCGAAGCCGACTCTGCTCGAGATCAAACGGCATTGTGCCGAACGGCTCCCTCGCTACATGATCGTCGATCGAGTCCATTTCGTGCCCCGCCTCCCCCGGACTCGGAATGGAAAGGTCGATCGTCTGACCCTCGCCGGGAAAGTAGAAGACGAACGCTCCGGGCCGACGGGTTTGGGGACGGCGCAGAGACGAGCAAACGGAACAGGAGAACCAAAGTGAGCCCATCGTCAGTGGTGGAAGGCCTCAAGTCCTACGTGTCGAGCGAGATCCTCGATGGCGAGGACATCGGTCTGGAAGCTTCAACACCCCTAATCGAATGGGGCATCGTCAATTCGATGGAAATCGCCCGGTTGGTGGCCTTCATCCAGGACCGGTGGGGTGTCGCGATACCCGGCGACATGATCACCCTGGAGCACTTCAAGGATCTCGATTCGATCTCGCGGCTGATAGTCGAAGAGGATGGCAGATAGTGCGCGGTCACGGCACCGTGGAGTGGGCCGGGGTGGAGAGGCGGCAAACTTGATTGGTGCGGTGGCCAGGGAGCCGATCGCCATCGTGGGCATCGGATGCCGGTTCCCCGGCGCGGCCGGGCCCGAGCAGTTCTGGGATTTGCTGTGTGCCGGCCGCGACGCTGTTGGGCCGGTACCGCCGGGCCGGTGGGATGCCGCCGGGCTTGATGACGCCGACCCGGACCCGGCCGGCAGCGTTCCCACCCAGGTGGGCGGCTTCCTGGACCAGGTCGACGGATTCGACTGGCGAGCCTTCCGGATCCCGCCCCGAGAAGTGAAGTACATGGATCCCCAGCAGCGTCTGTTGCTGGAGGTCGCCTGGGAGGCGCTCGAGGACGCCGGGATCCCATTCGAGGAGGTGGCGGGAGAGCCCGTCGGGGTCTACATGTCGATCATGTGGAACGACTACTTGCGGATGCAGTCGCGGCATCCCGATCGCCTCAACGGCTACACGACGACCGGAAACGGATTCGCCTTCGCGCCCAGCCGGGTCTCCTACACCTTCGATCTGCGCGGGCCCAGCGTCGCCCTGGACGGCGCTTGTGCCGGTTCGCTGGCCTCGATCCACTCCGCTTGCCAAAGCCTGTGGCTGGGGGAGGCGACTTTGGCTCTTGCGGGCGGTGTCAACCTGATGCTCTCTCCAGACGCGAGCATCATGCTGGCCAAGGCCGGGGTCCTCTCGTCAGTGGGCCGCTGCGCCACCCTCGACGCCGCTGCCGACGGGTTCGTGCGGGGCGAGGGGGCAGGGATCGTGGTCCTCAAGCCATTGTCGAGCGTCGACCCGTCCGATCGCGTCTATGCCTTGGTGCGGGGTGGGGCGGTGGGTCACAACGGCCACAACGAATGGATCATGGCGGCGAGCCGATCAGGTCAGGAGGACGCCCTAGCTCGGGCCTACGAACGGGCTGGTGTGGACCCGGCCCGGGTCGACTACGTGGAGCTGCACGGCACGGGCCTGCCCAAGGGAGATCCCATCGAAGCCGGAGTGGTGGGCCGCTTGCTGGGCAAAGCGCCTGGACGAGCCAATCCTTGTGTCGTCGGTTCCGTGAAGACCAACATCGGTCACCTCGATTCGGCCGCCGGGATCGCCGGGATCGTCAAGGTGGCGCTGTCCATGTACCACGGGATGATCCCGCCCTCGTTGCACCTCCAGAACGTCAACCCGGACATCCCGCTCGACGAGTTGGGCCTGGAGCCCGCCCGGTCCCTCGTTTCTTGGCCCGCACAGGATCGGGCCGCCCTGGCCGGCGTGACGGCGATATCCATGTCGGGTATCAACGCTCACGTGGTCATGGAGGGGCCGCCGACGTTGGAGCACTCCGCACCATCCGAAGCCGGGCAGGTGACCGTCTTGCCCCTTTCCGCCCACAGCAGGGGCGCCCTGTCGGCCCTTGCCGAGGCGCTCGCCGCACAGATTCGAGACGATGAGCAGACGTCCATACCCGACCTCTGCTACGCCGCAGCCAGGAGAAGGACCCACCGAGACAACCGGATGGCCGTTGCATTTCGATCGAGATCAGACTTGATCGAGAAGCTCGACGCCTACCCGCGGGGCGCCACCCCGGAGGCAGTCTTCCCCGGTGACCAACAGTCGCCACCTGAGGAGGTGGGCGAAGTGATGGCCGCATGCCTGGAGTCGACGACCGAGAACGCCGCCATCGATCCGGCCCCTCTGCTGGGCCGCTTCGATACCTTCCTGCTGTCGGAGGCCGTAGCTGCTCTCTATGCGTCGGGTCACGTCATCGATTGGGCTTCGGTGTACCCGGAGGGAAGGCACGTGGCATTCCCCCTCGTTCGTTGGGACCGGGAGCGCTTCTGGTTGGATTGGCTCGAGCCGGCACCCTCGCACGACGCCGAGGGCGGACGACTACCCGAATCGGGATCGGCCCCCGCCGGTGCAAGCTCCCTGGTGGCGGAGATTCGCCAGGCCCCGGACTCCGACCGCCGAAGACTGGTCGAGTCTCACCTGCGCACCCGCGTGGCCGGGGTCTTGGGCCTGGGGAAGCCAGATACGCTGGGCCTCGAAGACAGGCTGTTCGACGTTGGGCTGAATTCGCTTTCGGCAGTCGAGCTCGTGGGAGCCTTGCAGACCGATCTGGGGCGTCCCCTTCCCGCCACGCTTGCGTTCGAATACCCGTCCATATCCCAACTCGCCGGGTTTGTCATCGACGAGTTGGCCGTATCCGAGACTGTCCGGCTCGGACAGCCCGTCGTGGAGGGGTCTGGGCCCGGGTCGCTGTCAGAGAGACTGGACGAGATGTCCGACGACGAAGCGGAAGCGTTGTTGGTGGAGAGATTGAGGGAGTTGCGTAGTGGCTGAAGTCGGTGGCGGCGGTCTGTCCCCGCAGAAGCAGGCGATCTTGGCCCTGGAGGAGATGCAGGCACGGCTCGATGCGGCCGAGCGGGCCAGGACAGAGCCGATCGCCATCATCGGCATCGGATGCCGTTTCCCCGGAGGTGTATCCGGTCCAGACTCGTTCTGGCGCCTCCTCGAGGAGGAGACCGACGCCATCCGGGAGGTGCCACCCGGACGCTGGGATCTCGAGACCGTGTACGACCCGGATCCCGACGTGCCCGGCAAGGCCTACACGCGCCACGGAGGGTTCCTCGACGACGTGGACACGTTCGACGCTCAGTTCTTCGGCATATCACCCCGTGAGGCCGTTGGGCTCGATCCCCAACAACGGCTCCTGCTGGAGGTGAGCTGGGAGGCCCTGGAGAACGCCAACCTGAATCCCGACCACCTGACGGGCACGAGGACCGGTGTCTATGTGGGGGTGATGGAGAACGACTACGCCAAGCTCTATCTCCAGAGCGGGGCCGCCGACAGCCTCGATGCCTACTACGTGACGGGGAATCACTTCAGCTTCACCGCCGGCCGCATCTCGTATGTGCTCGGCTTGCACGGGCCGTCCGTCGCCATGGACACGGCCTGCTCCTCATCTCTCGTGGCCCTGCACCTGGCCTGTCAGGGCCTTCGGGCGGGCGAGACGGACCTGGCGCTGGCCGGAGGGGTCAACCTGATGCTCTCGCCCGAGCTCACCATCACCATGTGCCAGTTCAAGGCCCTGTCTGCCGATGGCCGCTGCAAGACATTCGACGAGTCCGCCGACGGTTTCGGCCAGGGGGAAGGCTGCGGGATTCTCGTCCTCAAGCGCCTCTCCGATGCGGTAGCGGACGGAGACGACGTGGTCGCCGTCATACGCGGGTCGGCAGTCAACCACGACGGCCCGAGCGGGGGACTGACCGTCCCGAATGGGCACGCCCAACAGGCCGTGTTGCGTGCGGCGTTGGTCAACGCCGGCGTGCGTCCCGATCAGGTGGGTTACATCGAGGCCCACGGCACCGGGACATCCCTGGGCGACCCGATCGAGCTGCGCGCCCTTGGAGCCGTCTTCGCCCCGGAGAGGTCTGCAGGAGATCGGCTGCTGGTCGGATCGGTGAAGACCAACATCGGTCACCTCGACTCGGCGGCCGGTGTGGCAGGCGTGATCAAGGTCGCGCTCGCACTCAGGCACCAGGAGATCCCCGCGCACCTGCATCTCAACCAGCTAAACAGCCGGATCGACCTCGACCAGGCGGGCGTCGACATCCCCGTGCGACGAACCGCCTGGCCCGAGCGAGACGGGACCCGGATTGGCGGAATCAGCTCGTTCGGGCTCAGCGGCACCAACGCCCACGTGATCTTGGAGCAAGCCCCGGCGGCAGCGCAACCACCGACAGGGGGTGAGGATCGGCCCCTTCACCTGCTCGGCCTCTCAGCCAAGAGCGAGCCGGCTCTCGCGGAATTGGCCGCCCGCTACGCGGAGCGCCTGGAGTCGGTCGAGCCCGCAGGGTTGGGCGACGTCTGTGTGATCGCAGGGCAGGGCCGGGCGCATTTCGAGCATCGACTGGCCGTGGTGGGAGCGAAACCGGCCGAAATGATCGATTCTCTGGCCGCCTTTGCGGCGAATGGCACGACCCCCGGTGTGCAAGGCGGCAGGGCCCGGTCCGAGAGCGCGGAGCGAATTGCCTTCCTCTTCACCGGCCAAGGTGCCCAATACGTGGGGATGGGCCGACGTCTTTACGAGACCGAGCCCCACTTCCGTGAGGCCATGGACGCCTGTGACGCGATCCTGGGGGACCATCTAGAGCAGCCGTTGCTGTCGGTGATGTTCTCCGAACAGGGAGATTCGTCACCTCTAGACGACACCGCCTACACACAGCCGGCTTTGTTCTCGCTCGAGTACTCCCTGGCCCGGTTGTGGCGATCTTGGGGTATCGAGCCTTCGATAGTCATGGGCCACAGCGTGGGCGAATACGCGGCTGCCTGCGTGGCAGGGGTCTTCGGGCTGGAAGACGGGCTGAGACTGATCGCCGAGAGAGGCCGCCTGATGCAGGCTCTTGCGCAGGATGGTGCCATGGCGGCGGTCCTGGCACCGCTGGAGCAGGTGGAAGAGGCAGTGGCCGCCACATCCGATCTCGTGTCGGTTGCCGCAGTCAATGGCCCGGAGAGCGTGGTGGTATCCGGTGAGGCGAGGGCCGTCCAATCGATCGTCCAGAGTCTGGAAGTCCGCAACATCGAGTGCCGGCTTCTCAACGTATCGCACGCCTTTCACTCGCCGTTGATGGACCCGATCCTCGATGCGTTCGCAGGTGCGGCCGAGGATGTCCATTACTCGTCGCCGCAGATACCCCTGCTCTCCAACATGACCGGCGAAATCGTCGATCGTCAAAGCGTTAGCCTCGGCGCCGGCTACTGGCGGCGCCATGTGAGTCTCCCTGTTCTATTTTCCGAGGGCATGAGCAAGCTTCACGAGCACGGCTATTCGGCCTTCCTCGAGATCGGGCCCAACCCGACTCTCCTCGGGATGGGCAGGCGTTGTGTCCCAGGCGACGATCACCAGCTGTGGCTGCCATCCCTCCGCCGGGACCGGGACGACTGGGAGCAGATGATCGCCACGATGGGTAGCCTCTTCGTGGCCGGTCGAGAGCTCGACTGGGAGGCGCTTGAGGGCGGCCGCGGCCCTCGTCGGGATGTCAAGCTCCCCACCTACCCGTTCCAGCGGCAGCGCTACTGGATCTTGGACGAGTCGGGACCTCGGGGAGCGTCACGCCCCGGACGTCGGGACGGCCATCCCCTCCTGGGAGATCGGTTGGCCTCTCCGCTGGACGACATCCAGTTCGAAGGCTTCCTCTCGACCGAGAGTGCCCCATATCTGATCGATCACCAGGTGCTCGGCACGGCGGTGGTGCCCGGCACCGCCCTTTTGGAGATGGCGCTGGCGGGCGCCGGAGCCGCCCTGGGCGAAGACCACGAGCTGGCCGATGTGTCCATCCGCCAGGCTCTGGTCCTCGATGGACCCGATCCGAAACGCGTCCAAACCATCGTCACGACCGACGAGGGAGATGCCTCGTTCCGCGTCCTGAGCGAGGCCGAGGACGGCTCGTGGCTCCTCCATGCCACGGGCCGGATCGCCCCGCCGAGCGCAGGCTCGCAAGGCGACTCCCTGGACCTGAGCGACCTACGGCGTCGGTTCTCCAACCAGATCGATCCGGAGCGTTTCTACCAGAGCCTGCGAGACCTGGGGCTCGAATACGGGTCGGCTTTTCGGGGCCTCCAGGGCTTGTGGGTAGACGGCGAAGAGGTATTGGGCCAGGTTCGGCTCCCCGAAAGTGTGATGGGCGGGTTCGCTTATCTGGCCCACCCGGCCATGCTCGATGCCGCTCTGCAGTGCGCCCTGGCGTCGACGGAGCTCTCCTCTGCATACCTGCCGGTCGGTCTGGGACGGTTCCGGGCACACACAGATCTTTCCGGTTCCCTATGGGCCCTGGCGAAGCGGGTCTCGGACGAGGGAGGCGGCGAGATACTCACCTTCGACGTGCTGGTCCTCGATGAGCGGGGCGCGGTGCGGGCCGAAGTCGACGGGCTCCAGCTGCGGCGCGCCTCACAGGCGAGCCTGCAGCGTCTCTCACAACCCCGCATGGACGACTGGCTCTACGAAGTGGCATGGGAGCCAGTCCCGCTGGACGATGAGGCCTCGGGCCCGCCGGCGGGGGCGTGGCTGGTCTTTGGCGACGGAAACGGTTTGGGCGAGTCACTCACAGAGGGGCTTCGAGCGGAAGGATCGAGGGTCGTATCCGTGACCGCGGGGGCGGGCTGGTCGCAGGCGGACACCGGTAGCTGCACGATCGACTTCGCTTCGCCCGAGCATTTCCAGCGCATTGTCGCCGAGGTCAGCGAGAGAGCGGGGTCGGTGGCGGGAGCGGTGTATCTGTCGGGCCTCGACGAGGAGGAGATGTCCGGTGATGCCGGCCTGCAGGCCACGGTCGGCGCCCTGTACCTACTACAAGCTCTTGCCTCCGTGGGTGCTGCTGGTTCGCCTGGGCTGTGGCTCGTCACGAGAGGTGCACAATCCGTGGGCAGCGATGCCGGACTGCCTGGCCTCACCCAATCACCCCTATGGGGTCTGGGAGCCGTGGCATCTTCGGAGCACCCGGAGCTGGCATGTGTCAGGGTGGACCTGGACCCTTGGCAGGAGGGTGGGGCACGAACCGACGGCGAGCGCCTGATGGCCGAGATCGAATCGGGCTCACAAGAGAGCCAGGTGGCGTTCCGGAAGGATCAGCGTTTCGTGGCTCGCCTCATTCGCGGTGGGTTCCACGATGAGAGGGACACCCTCGAGATCCCTTCCGAGGGCGCCTACTTCCTGGATGTAGGGTCCCCGGGTCTTCTCGACAGCCTGGTTCTCCGGGAGATGCCCCGTCGGGCGCCGGCCCAGGGAGAGGTCGAGATCCAGGTGGCGGCCATAGGCCTCAACTTCAAGGACGTCCTCAAGGCGTTGGGAAAGTATCCGGTCCAGGGCAGCCCGCTGGGCGACGAGTGTGCGGGTGTCGTCACGGCCGTTGGAGAGGGTGTGACGGGAGTTGAGGTGGGCGATCGAGTGGGGGCGGTCGCCTACGGCAGCTTCCGGTCCCACGTAGTGACCCGGGCCGATCTCATCTTCCACCTGCCGAGCGGACTCGACTTCGAGAGGGCCGCCGCCTTCCCGATCACATACCTCACTGCCGCCTACACGCTCCAACACCTCGCCCGTCTCGGGCGTGGCCAGAAGGTCCTGATTCACGCCGGAGCAGGCGGTGTCGGGTTGATGGCGGTCCACCTCGCTCAGCGGGCCGGAGCCGAAATCTTCGCCACGGCCGGCTCACCCGCAAAGCGTGCCTTTCTGCGATCACTCGGTGTACGGCACGTCATGGATTCGCGCACGCTCGACTATGTGGGCGAGGTGATGGAGCTGACAGACGGGGCAGGTGTCGACGTCGTACTCAACTCCCTGGCGGGGGACAACATCCCGGCCAGCCTTTCGCTCACCGCTCGGGGAGGCTGTTTCCTCGAAATCGGCAGGACCGGGGTTCTCGAAACCGCCGATGTGGCCGCTCGCAGGCCGGATGTCGTGTACCACCCCTTCTACCTGGGTGATGTGATCGAGTCGGACCCGGGTTTGATCCGCCAGATGCTGGCGGGGGTGCCCGAGCTGATCCTGGCGGGCGACCCTGGCCGGCTCCCCATGCGCTCGTTCCTTCTCCAGGACGCCAGGGCAGCATTCCGGTTCATGGGCCAGGCCAAGCACATGGGAAAGATCGTGGTGTCCAGCTCAGCGGTACCCGGGGGGCGCATAAGGCCTGACGGAACCTACCTGATCACCGGGGGGCTGGGGGGCATCGGCCTGGAGGTGGCCCGCTGGTTGGTGTCCCGCGGTGCCTCACACCTGGTGCTCGTGGGGCGCAGCGGTGCCCGCGGAGAGGCACGCGAGAAGGTCCGCCAGCTGGAAGAGGCAGGGGCCGAGGTCATGGTGGCCCGGGTCGACGTGTCTGATCTCGGCCAGGTTCAGCAGCTCATGGAGCGAATCGAGTCCATGCCTCCTCTGCGGGGAGTGATGCATGCCGCCGCGGTGCTCGATGATGGTGTCCTGATTCATCAGACGCGGGAGCGATTCGAGACGGTATTCGCTCCCAAGGTGGCCGGTGCTTGGCATCTGCACCAGGTCACACGTGGCCGGCCCCTGGACTTCTTCGTGCTGTTCTCGTCATGGGCGGCCCTCGTGGGGCTCCCGGGGCAGGGGAACTACGTGGCCGCGAATGCCTTCCTGGACGCGCTGGCCCACCATCGCCGGTCGCAGGGGATGGTGGCCCTGAGTGTCGATTGGGGGGCCTGGGCGAGTGTGGGGTTGGCTGCCGCCATGGACGAACGGGATCAGCGCAGGCTGTCGGACATGGGGCTGAGCTCCTTCGCTCCCGAGCTTGGAGTCGCTGCCCTGGAGAGGCTGCTCGGGGGTTCCTCCCCTCAGGTTGGGGTGTTCTCGATCGACTGGGCCAGGTACTTCGAGTTCTTCCCGGCCGCGGGCCGGTTTCCCTATCTGGGATTGCTTGCTCCCCAGGAGATGCCCTCCACGGAGCAAGATGCGCCGTTGACGCTTGCCACCGACCCCGCCCAGCGGCGCGACATGGTGGAGGCCGCCCTGACGAAGATGGCAGCTCGGGTGCTTCGCCTGCCCCTGAGCCAGATCGACGTCGACCGGCCCCTGAGCGATCTCGGGCTCGACTCTCTGATGTCCACGGAGTTCTTCGCCCAGATAGAGAAAGCCTTCGGGGCTCATCTCCCGCTGGCGACCCTGATCAAGGCTCCAACCATCGCGGCCCTCACGCCTCTACTGAGCGACGTGGAAGATGAGGCCGCCGCCGTCTCCTGGGACTCCCTGGTCGAGATAGAGCCCGGGCAGGGAGAGCAGCCCGTGTTCTTCGTCCACGCCGAGGAAGGAAATGTTCTCTTCTACCGGGATCTGGCCCGCAGGCTCGGTGGTGCCACGCCCTTCTACGGTCTGCAGGCACAGGGACTGGATGGTGAGCTGGTCGAAGACCTCGACATCACCGATATGGCCGCCCACTACATCGAGGAGATTCGCTCGGTCCAGCCCCACGGGCCCTACCAGCTGGGAGGCTTCTGTCTGGGCGGAGCACTGGCCCTGGAGATGGCCCGCCAGCTCAGGGCGCAGGACGAGGAGGTGGACGAGGTGGTCATGATCCAGACGTCCCACCACGACTACATCCGGGCTGCGGAACGGGGTGTGCGCCGGCGGATGTTCTACTCGCTCTTGGACCGCCTGGACTACGAGAGATTCCGAATGTCTCGCTTGAATGCGAGTCAGAAGATCGCCTATCTGGGGAGTCGGGCCCGGCGGGCAGCCGTCATCTTGGGTACCAAGGTGTCCAACGTGGTCAAGCCCCTATCCGGCCGGCTGCGGCACGTGGACGCCTATTACCTCGAGGCCCTGGCGAGGTCCCACCAGGAGGCCTTCTGGCGCTACACACCGGGGACCTACGACGGTCGTGTCCTCATCGTGAGGGCGAGTCGCCAGCCACGCGGGATCGATCACGACCCCACCATGGGCTGGGCGCCCCTGCTGAAAGGCGAGACGGACGTGATCACCGTCGACGCCTACCACCAGACGATCATGGAGGATCCGCAGACGGAAGCTCTGGCAGAAGAGCTGAGGCCCTTTCTTGGGTCCGGGGCCTGACCCCGCCGGTTGCAGCCTCATCATCCGATCCCTCGGCCTGTCCCCGGGTCCGGTTTAACCTCGAACGACGATGTCCACCGCTCATCTGTACCTGGCCTGGACGGCCGTCGTCGTCGACGGCTTGGTGGGTCTATGGGGGACCTGGCTTGGGATCGCGCGCAAGGCACCGAAACGGTTCTTCTGGGTCGGGGTGGGTATCGGCTCGTCACTGATGCTGGCGGAAGTGGGGCTCGGCGTGTACCTGTCTTCGGTCTCGTCGGCTAGTGCCGGTGATCAGCACGTCTTCTACGGCATCGTTGTGGCCTTCGTGTTCGCCTTCGCCTACATCTACCGGGCGCAGCTGGCCCGGCGCCCGGCGCTCTACTACGGGCTCTTCTTCCTGTTCGTCATGGGCCTCGGTCTGCGGGCGATCGTCACGTTCGGCCATGATTTCTGACAAGATCTGAGTCCCAGAGGAGGAATCGATGCTGCTGGAAGACAAGAAACTGCTCATCACCGGGGTGTTGACCGACGACTCGATCGCCTGGCATGTGGCGCGTGTGGCCCAGGAACAGGGAGCGGAGCTGGTCTGCACCGGGTTCGGTCGCGGGCTCCGTCTGACCGAGAGGTCGGTCCAGCGCCTTCCCCATCCGACCGACGTCCTGGAGCTGGATATCAACGACCCCCAACAGGTGGATGCGGTGATGGGCAATCTCGAGCAACGCTGGGGGAAGGTCGACGGGGCTCTGCACGCCATCGCATTCGCCCCGCCCGATGCCCTAGGGGGAAATTTCCTGAACACAGCGCCCGAATCCGCCTCGACTGCCTTCGTGACGTCCGCCTTCTCGCTGAAGACCCTGGCCGTCGCCTTGCGCCCATTGCTCGAGCAGGCCGGAGGCGGTGGAATCGTCACCCTCGACTTCGACAACACCCAGGCCTGGCCGGCCTACGACTGGATGGGGGTGGCGAAGTCGGCCCTGGAGTCGGTGACCCGCTACCTGGCCCGGGATCTAGGCCCGTCGAAGATCCGGGTCAACGCCGTTTCCGCCGGTCCGTTGGGAACGGTGGCGGCCAAGTCGATCCCGGGGTTCGAGGCTTTCGACCGGGTGTGGTCACGCCGTGCACCGCTGGGATGGGATCCATCCAACCCCGACGCGGTCGCTCGCATGATCTGCGTCCTGATGTCGGATTGGGCTCCGATGACTTCGGGCGAGATCGTGCACGTGGACGGGGGGTTCCACGCCATGGCCGTTGGCCTCAAGGAGTCGGACTGACGGTCTGGGCAGAGGGGAGGTCGATGATGAAGGTGGCTCCTCCTCCCGGGGTCTCGTCGACGTCGGCCCGTCCGCCCATCACCTCGGCCAGGCTGCGTACGATCGAAAGGCCCAGCCCGGTTCCTCCCACCGAACGAGTCTGGGATGCCTCGATCTGAGTGAAACGCTCGAACACCCGCTCCCGCTGATCCGGTGGGATGCCCGGGCCATGGTCGATCAAGCGGAGCTGCGCGGTGTTGCTCCACATGGAGGCGCTCAGCTCGACAGGGCTGCCCGGTGCGTATTTGACGGCGTTCTCCAGCAGGTTGATCAGGATCCGCTCCAGGTGATCGCGGTCGGCCTTCACGGCGAGGTCGTCGGGGTGCACCTCGACCTTGACCACATCGCCCAGGCTGAGCGCCTCGACCACGTGCTCGATGGTGGCGGCCAGCGGCACCGTCTCGATGTTGAAGGGTATCGCTTCCCGGTCGATGCGGGAGACCATCAAGAGGTCCTCGATGAGTCTCTGTAGCCTGCCCGCCTGGCGGCGGGCGGTGATGATCAGCTCCCTGGCGGTGTTCGCCTCGGGTGCCAGCTCGGGCCGGTTCACGGTATCGAGAGAGCCGATGATCGAGGTCAGTGGCGTCCGCAGCTCATGGCTGACCACGGACACGAAGTCGGTCTTCATCTGGGCGACTTCCTCGAGACGGCGAGTCATCTCGGTCTGTGCCTCATAACGCCCGATTTGAGATAGCACCAAGGCGGCCGGGGCTGCCAAGGAAGCGAGCTGCTCGAGCTGCTCGGGGGCGAAGGCTCCCCGGGTGGAGTCGCCCACCGCTATCACACCCACGGAGAACTGCTCAACCCGCAGGGGCGCCACCATTGCCTGCTCGAGGCCCAGGTCGGCCAACAGGCCGTGGGCAAGCGAGTTGGGGTTGACGTGGTCGACCAGGGTGGCCCGGCCCGAGCGGAACACCTGTGGGAGAAGACCGGCATCGGCCACGCGGATTCGAGTGGGACCTATGTCGAGATTGAGCCCGCTCACCCAGATCGGGCTCATCACGTCCAGGCTGTGGTATTCGGGGACGTAGAGGAGCACGACCCCGACCTGTGCGTCGAGGTAACGGCAAATCGTCCCCACCAGTTGGGGAAGCACCTCGGACAACGAGTCGCCCCTCGACAGGGTGGCCATCACCGCGTACAGGCGCTCGAAATCGATCCGCTGCCGTTGAAGCTGCTCGAGTCGCTGCTCGCTGCGCGCCACGGCCCGCTCGAATTCACTGCCCAGAAGGGCGGTGGCGAGGGCGACGGTCGCAAGCGAGATCACCGGCACGATGACAGACGTCAGGGCGTCGGCAATGCCGGCCAGGACGCTGCTGATGGCCAGGATCGATGTAGCCAGAATCGTCACGAAGAGATGCTTGGGCCTCTCCAGCACGAGTCCCGACAAAGCGACGACGCCGAAGAACAGTGGCTGAGTGACCAGGTGCAGCTCCGGCACGGTGGCAATCACTCCCACCGCCATCGTCACGGAGACGATCCACGCCCAGGCGGCCCAGTTGGCGTGGGTGCGAGCCATCAGGGATTCCCAGTCGACTATGGCCGACACCACCAACAGGAGAGACACGAGCACGATCGGTACCAGAAATCGGTTGTCCTGGAATACGGACTCACGCACCGCCTGGAAGCCCAAGACGATCACCACCACCCAGCCGAGGGCGATGGAGCGCCGCTGCACCGATGCCCGGAATCGGCTCATCGATCCTTCGGCTGCCTCGGGGAGGGGGGTGGTCACGGTCATGGACTGGTGGACAGTATTCTCGCATTTCTGCCCATTCTCCATAGGTTCTCTGCGTCATGCCCCTGATCTCCATCGCCGACGGTGCGCTTTTTGCGCATCGCTACGGGACCGGCCCTCCCCGGATCCTCGCCCTGCCTGGGTGGGCTCGAAGAGGGTCCGACTTCGCCTCTGCCCTGGCAGATCTGGATGCGGTGGCGCTCGATCTGCCGGGTTTTGGTGCCTCTCCGGCTCCGCATGAGCCGATCGGCGCCCACGGCTACGCCGGCCTGATAGCGCCCGCCCTGGACCTGTTCGATCGGCCCCCGGTGCTGGTCGGGCATTCTTTCGGGGGACGGGTGGCCGTGGCCCTGGAGGCGGATCACCCGGGCACGGCGTCCGCTCTGGTGCTGGCGGGGGTCCCCTTGCTGCGCTCGAGTCGCGATCCCAGGAGGCCCGCTCTGGCGTACCGGGCGCTTCGGGCCGCCCACCGCTTGGGAGTTCTTTCCGACGAGCGGCTGGAGCGTGAGCGGCGACGGCGCGGGTCCGCCGACTACCGGGCCGTCAGCGGGATCATGCGTGATGTCCTGGTGACGGCGGTGAACGAGTCATACGAGGAAGAGTTGGCACGTCTCGGCGTCCCGGTGTACCTGTTGTGGGGGGAGGAGGACCTTGAGGTCCCGGTGGGCGTGGCCCGGCGGGCGGCGGACGTGATCGCCGAGGCGGGCGGGCATGCCCGCCTCGAGGTACTGGCCGGTGTGGGGCATCTGCTGCCCCTGTCCGATCCCGCGGCCCTGAAGAGGGCGGTCGTTCAGGTGGTGCACGAGGTGGGGGGTTGAACGTCGTGGGGTGGGTCGTCGTGACCGCCCTGCTGACGGGGGCGTCAGTCATGGCCGGACTGCGGTGGCTGCGGGTCGGCCAGCGGGAGCACTATCTGGCCGGGTCCGTGACCCGATTCGCCCGGCGCTGGTGGTTCCTGTCGCCGCCGGCGATGGGCCTGGCCTTGGTGGCGATCGCAGCAACGGTCCTCACCTGGTGGTGGTGGCCCGCCGCGGCCGTGGTCGCGGTCGTGGTCGGAACGGGACCGCCCGGCCTGGGGATCAGGGGTAGCACCTCACCATTGACGTGGACCGCCCGGCTGCGTCGACTGGCGATGGTGGTCTCCCTCCTGGTGGCGGCGGCACTGACCGTAGGGGTGATGGTCACGCCGCTGATCGCCGTCCTGGGCGTGCTGCTTCTGCCCGTTGTGGTCGACGTTGGTCTGGGCGTGCTGGCTCCATGGGAGCGGCGAGCCGGGCGGGTGTGGGTCGACAGAGCCGCCACCGCACTGCACACCTCCGGCGCCACCGTCGTGGCGATCACGGGGTCATATGGCAAGACCACAACCAAGGGTTACGTCGCCCATCTGCTCTCCCCGCAGAGGCGGGTCCTGGCCAGCCCCGCATCCTTCAACAACCGCATGGGTTTGGCCCGGGCCGTCAACGAGCACCTGAGTGGGGGTATCGACGTCTTCGTGGCGGAGATGGGGACCTACGGGCCCGGTGAGATAGCGGATCTGTGCACCTGGATCCCCCCCGACGTTTCCGTCATAACGGCCATCGGGCCCGTGCACCTGGAGAGATTCGGCAGCGAAGACACCATCGTGGAGGCGAAATCGGAGATCCTGGCCGGACAGGCGACGGCTGTACTGAATGTCGACGATTCTCGTCTGGCCGCGCTGGCCGATGTCCACGAAGCTCAGAGGCGGGTCGTGAGGGTGGGCGAGCGGGGTCGAGAAGTGATCATCGATGACGGGGTGGTCCGGGTCGACGGACGGCCTCTGGGGGAATTCCCCCCCACCGCTCATCCCACGAACGTCGCTTGCGCTGTGGGAGTGGTCGTGGCGCTGGGGATCGATCCGGACTCGGTGCGTGACCGGTTGGCAACCCTCCCCGAGCCCGAGCACCGTCGGACGCTCTTGACGGGGACGACCGGTGCCGCGGTCATCGACGACACGTTCAACTCCAACCCGGCCGGGGCGGAGTCGGCGCTGGCCCTCCTCGGTGACATCAGGGGGGAGGGGAAGAGCGTGGTGGTTACGCCGGGGATGGTGGAGCTGGGAAGCCGTCAGGTCCCGGAGAACCGCGCATTCGGCGCCCGCGCGGCTCAACACGCTGACGTGCTCGTGGTGGTCGGCCGCACCAATCGGCGGGCTTTGATCGCCGGGGCGGCCGGTGGCAGGGCCCTGGTGATGACCGTGCCGGACCGGGCCACGGCGGTGTCATGGGTGAGGGACAACCTGGGACCAGGTGATGCGGTGCTGTACGAGAACGACCTTCCCGACCACTACCCCTGACCGGCAATCACCACCCCAACGGAGTCACATCGCATAGCGGGGTGGGGATGGCCGGCAGCGCGACGCGGCCGGCGGGCCCTCCGGGGAGAATCCCCGATGTGCATGGGCCACGCGGCGTACCATTCCCGCCATGGCGAGCACGGCGGTCCTCTTCGGCGGGCCGAGCGACGAGCACGATATCTCGATTCTCACCGGGCTGCAGGTGGTTCGTGCCCTTCCCGGGGAGAATCTGGCCCTCTACTGGTCCAAGCGAGGCGAATGGTTCAGCGTGGACCCCGACTCGGAGGCGGCCGACTTCGCCGAGGGCGTGCCTCGCAGAGCGCGGGAAGTCGCGCTCGGCATCCCACCCTGGGGGAGGGTTCGTCATGAAGAAGAAGCGTCTGCCCATCGACGTGGCCTTCATCGCTTGCCACGGAGGTCCGGGAGAGGACGGGACGTTGCAGGGGGCGCTGGATCTGGCGCAGATGCGCTATACGGGCCCGGGTCAAGCCGCTTCGGCCCTGGGAATGGACAAGTTCGCCTTCGGGGCGGCGATGGCGGCGGTGGGCCTGCCGACCCTGCCCCGCATTCTGCTGCTGGGACACCGGGAGGTGGACCCCGGATTTGGGGGTCCCTATATCGTCAAGCCGCGTTTTGGGGGCTCGTCCATAGGGATCGAGGTGGCGGAGGATTGGAGGACCGTGTCCGCCCTGGTTCGCTCGTCACCCCATTTCGCCTCTGGTGGCGTCGCGGAGCCGTTCGTGACCGGCAGTCGGGACCTGCAGGTGGCGGTCCGACGCTACCCGGACCTCGAACTGTCCGCCATCGAAGCCCCGGTCCGGGGAGAGGGCAGCGGAATCTACAGCTATGACCAGAAGTATCTCGCCTGGGGAGGTGAGGTTTCGGGCGGTCGTCAGCTGCCCGCCCAGATCGACGAAGCGCTCGAAGCGAGGTTGCGCTCCCTGGCGGTCGAGGTGGCGGAGATGTATGGAGTCAGGGGGATCTCTCGCATCGACTTCCTCGAGCGGGATGGCGAGTTGTGGGTGAACGAGATAAACACGACTCCCGGGTCCATGGCCGCCTATCTGTGGATCGATCCACCCCGGGACCGGGCCAAGCTGTTCGGCGACATTGTGAGCGAGGCGATGGCGGGTTCGGCTCGGGCCTTCTCGACGGCCGGAGCCGACGGCACTGCGTTGCGCAACGCCGGGACGATCGCCTCGAAGCTGGGCTGAGGGGCCAGGCGCAGGTCAAGAGCCGGCCGAGCGGGACTATCGTTTCCCGGTCGGGGAGGTTAGATCAGAGGTTGACGACAGGACAGGTCAGGGTTCGGGTGATACCTTCGATGGCTTGGATGCGCGCCACAACCAGCTTGCCCAACGCGTCGACGTCGTCGGCGCTGGCCTTGACGATGACGTCATAGGGGCCGGTGACGTCATCGGCGTGGGTCACGCCGGGTATGCCCCGCACTTCTTCGGCCACCAGGGCGGCCTTTCCGACTTCGGTCTGGATCAGCACGTACGCCTGAACCACTAACCCTCCTGTTGTCTCGGAGCACGGACTATACCGATGCGGTTTCCCCGGCGTCGGTCCGACAGGCGATCAGTAGATGTCCTGGCCGAGCCGGATGCCGGACACGTACGAGGTGCCCTCGTCCTCGACCACTTCGAAGATGATCCGCTGGCCTTGACGCAAGGTGCGAAAGACGCTTCCGGCCAGGGACCCGGGCCTGCAGTAGACCTCGGAGCGATCGTCGTCTCGCACGACGATGCCGGTTCCCGTGACGGGATCGTAGGCTTGGACCACGCCCTGGACGGCCATCGGTGGCGCTCAGGCCTTCTCGACCTTGCCCGCCCGAATGCAGGAGGTGCAGACGCGGGCCCGGCGAGTATTCGACCCGTGCCGGACGCGGATGCGCTGGATGTTGGGCAACCAGCGGCGGTTGTTGCGTTTGTGTGAGAAGCTGACCGACTTGCCGTAGCTAGGGCCCTTCCCACAGATTTCACAGTGGTATGACATCGGAAAGAGAACTCCTGGGGACGCACCACAGGATAACCGGGTGAGATGGGTGCGGGAAATCTCTTCCTCGGTCAGTCGCCGATCGTAGCGGTATCCTCCCGGCCGTGGCCATGTCCGCTTCCGATCTCAAGAGAGTGTTCGAGGTGTACCAGCAGATGCTGGAGACGCACCGCCGAGCGCTCAACGATCTCAACGTCTATCCGGTTCCGGACGGGGACACCGGCTCCAATATGGCCCAGACCGTGGATTCGGTCGTGCGGCATCTCGACGGCACCAGCACCATGGAGGAGGTGGTGAACGCCGTCTCGAGGGGTTCGTTGATCGGAGCTGCCGGCAACTCGGGCGTCATACTCTCTCAAGTCCTCCGGGGGATGGGGGAACGGTTCGCGGATACCGAGGAGATCGGACCGCTGGATCTGGCACTGGCGCTGGGGGCGGCCTCGGCGGCCGCCTACCGTGCCGTGGCCCGACCCGTGGAGGGGACGATTCTCACCGTGGTGAGAGAATCCGCCGAGGCGGCTGCCGCCGGCGAGGCCGACGACGGCGATCTCGGGGACCTGCTCGCGGTGGTCTACAAGCGAGCATGTCGTGCGCTGGAGAAGACGCCCGATCTGCTGCCTGTGCTCTCGGATGCGGGTGTTGTGGATGCGGGGGGTGCCGGATTCGTGCTCCTCGTAGCGTCGATGCTGCAGGTGGCGACCGGAACCCAACCCGACCTGCCCGAACGGCTCCTGGCGGCCAAGCCGGCACGGAGCTTCGCCGAGGAAAGCGATTCGACCGAAGGCCCTCGCTACGAGGTGATGTTCTTCCTGGAGGCAGAGGACGGGTGGATGGACGCCTTCAACACCGCCTGGACAGACCTGGGCGACTCGATCGTCGTCGTGGGAGGCGAGGGCTTGTGGAATTGCCACATCCACACCGACGACATCGGGGCGGTCATCGAGGCCGGCATCGAGGCCGGGCGCCCCCGCGACATCCGTATCACCGACTTGCACGAGCAGGTGGGAGTCCTGGAGGCTGATGTGGCCGAGGGAGGCTTCAGCCCTCTTCCCGCGGCGCTCGAGGCTCCGGTGGGAGTGTTGGCGGTGGTTGACGGTCCAGGGCTGGTGGAGCGGTTCCGGCGCTTGGGGGCGCAGGGAGTTGTCGCCGGAGGGCAATCGGCCAATCCCACCGTGGAACAGGTGCTCGTTGCGGTGGAAGGCATTTCGGCTCAGACCGTGATCGTCCTGCCCAACAACAAGAACGTGGTCCCGGTGGCAGAGCAGATCGATGCCCTGACCACCAAGCGGGTGGCAGTGGTTCCCACCCGGAGCGTCACGCAGGGCCTGGCGGCCATGCTGGGCTATGTTCCCGGGTCTGACGACCCGGATGGGCTCATGGAAGACATGGCTCTGGCGGCCGGAGCGATCGACTTCGGCGAGGTGACCCAGGCCGTTCGCGACGCCAACGTGGAGGGATTCCACATCGAGGCGGGAGACTGGATGGGTGTGGCGGACGGGAGGATCGTGGTGGTCGACCGTGACCGGTTCGCCTCCCTGCGGGGGTTGGTGGCGGCGATTCTGCCCGCCTCCCCTGAGCTGGTGACCGTTTACTCCGGCGACAACGGCTCTCGGTCGGATACCAAGGCGCTCGAGGCATGGCTGGACGAGACACACCCCGGCGTGCAGGTGGAGATCATCCAGGGCGGCCAGCCGCTCTATCCGTACCTCGTATCGGTGGAATGACGGGCGATGGCCGATCTGAGCCGTCTGAAGTCGATCGACGTCGAGGCGGTGAAAGGACTGGGGGGAAAGCGCGGGGCGACCCTGCGTCGAGCGGGCATAAGCACGGTGGCCGACCTTCTGCTCCACGTGCCCCGCACCTACGTGGATCGCAGCCGGAGCGCCGCCATCTCTGAATTGCCGCTCGGGGAGGAGGTCACCGTGCTGGCCAAGGTTGTGAGCATGTCGGTTCGTAGGCCTCGCCGGAATCTGGCCCTGGTGGAGGCGGTGGTCACCGATGGGGAGTCGAGGCTGAGAGTCGTGTGGTTCAACCAGACCTATCGGGCAAGACAGGCTCCTATCGGCACCGAAGTGGCCTTGTCTGGAAAGCTGGAGAGGAAGGGGAAGCGCACCGAGATGACCAATCCGGCGCTCGACGTGCTCTCAACGCCCTCGGAGTCGGTCCACACCGGGCGCATAGTCCCTATTCATTCGGCGATCGGTGACATCAAGCCGGGAACCATGCGCCGTGCGATCCACAATGCGCTGGCCCGGTCGAGGCCGGTTCCCGACACGGTCCCGGCCGAGGTGGTGGACCACTTGGGGCTGGTGCCGAGGGACTGGGCGTTGGGCGCCATCCACTTCCCGGAGTCCCTGGAGGAGCCCAAAGCGGCCCGGGCCAGGCTCGCCTTCGACGAGCTATTCCGACTGGAAGTGGCCCTGGCGGTGAGAAAGAAGCGGGTCGAAGCGGAGTCAGCCGGGATCTCCCACGCCGGGAGCGGCGAGCTGCGCCGGCGTTTTCTGTCGGGTCTGCCCTATCGGCTCACCGCGGCCCAGGACCGGGTATTGAGCGAGATCGAGGCCGACCTTGCCCGGCCCCACGCCATGCATCGACTGCTTCAGGGCGAGGTCGGGTCCGGCAAGACCGTCGTGGCGGTCGCCACGCTTCTGGCCGGCACGGAGGGTGGTTGGGAGGGAGCCGTGATGGCTCCCACCGAAGTGCTGGCGGAACAGCACTACCTGGGAATCAGCGCCCTGTTGGCCTCGGCGGGACTCGCCCCCGATCCGGTCGGCCAGGGAGAGGCATTGGGCATGGGCTCCCTTTTCCACTCGGGCGAACCCGGAGTGCGCATGGCGCTGCTCACCGGATCCAGGGCTTTGATGTCGCACTACCCAGGTGCCGGTCGGGACGAGGTGCTGGAGGCTATTGGCGAAGGAGGGGTGGATCTGGTCGTGGGAACCCATGCCTTGATCCAGGAGGGCGTGACATTCCACCGACTCGGCGTCGCCGTGGTGGATGAGCAGCATCGTTTCGGAGTTGCCCAGCGGGTCGAGCTGCGGGACAAGGCGGCGGATATCGACCCGGATCTGCTGATCATGACTGCCACGCCCATCCCTCGCACGCTCTCGATGACTCTCTATGGGGATCTCGATGTGTCGATCATCGACGAGATGCCTCCGGGGCGGACGCCGGTGAAGACCCTGACCGTGCCGGGGTCGCAAGCTGATCAGGCCTGGCGAATCGTGCGCGACGAGGCGGCGGCGGGCCATCAGGCCTTCGTGGTCTGCCCACTGGTGGAGGAGAGCGAGAAAGTGGAGGCGGCTTCGGCGGTGACCGAGTTCGAGCGGTTGAGTCGGATCCTGACAGACCTGCATCTGGGACTCATTCATGGTCAACTGCCCCCCGGGGAGAAGGCGGCAGTCATGGCTGCCTTTCGGGCCGGGGAGATCGATGTGCTCGTCTCGACAACGGTCATAGAGGTGGGGATCGACGTTCCCAACGCCACCGTGATGGTCATCGAGGACGCCGACCGCTTCGGCCTGTCCCAGCTTCATCAGCTACGGGGTCGGGTGGGCCGCGGCCGCCACTCCGGCACCTGCGTGTTGGTGGCCGATCCCACCACTCCGGAGGGAGAGGAGCGGATCGCGGCGATGGTCACAACCAACGACGGGTTCGAGCTGGCTTCGATCGATCTCGGCATTCGGGGCCAGGGAACAGTGTTCGGATTGCGCCAGTCGGGCCTGGCCGATCTCCGGCTGGCGGATATCACCCGTGATCTCCCCCTCGTGCAGGCCGCGCTGTCGGACGGCCTTCGCTCTGGTGGACGCCGATCCCACTCTGGCGGGACACCCCCAACTGGCCGAAGAGATCACTGCCTTCCTGGGCGAAGAGGTCGAGTGGCTCTTTACCCAGGCCCGGGCCTGACCGTCGTGGTCGTTGAACCCCGGGGGTGGACGGCGATGTCGTCGACCATGCGAAGGGCAGGAGCCGCCCACGTCGAAAGAAGGGTGGCGAGTCGCCGGCGATCGAGGCTGGTCAGACGGTGGCGTGAGCCCGGAGGGCGTCGAGGCTGCAGTACTCCAGGGCCGCTTCGTGGGTGGAGGCCAGGACCACCGGAGGTGCATGGCCTGCCTCATACGCTTCCTGCCAGCGGGGGGCGCACAGGCACCAGCGGTCGCCGGCCTGGAGGCCCTCGAATCCGTACATCGGCATTGGCGTCGACAGGTCGTTGCCGACCGACCGTGAGAATTCGAGGAACTCGCCGGTCATCTCGGCACACACGACATGGTGTCCCAGGTCCTCAGGCCCCGTGTTGCAGCATCCATCGCGATAGAAACCGGTCAGGGGATCAAGAGCACACGGCATGAGGGGATCGCCCAATACGTTGTTGGCCATGAAGGTCATGGTGGCAGGCACACTCCCGTAACGTGGCGGGTGATGCGCATCATCACCGGCTCGGCCAAGGGCCGTCGCCTCGTAGCCCCCGATACAGACAAGACCCGACCCGCCACCGATCGTGTGCGGGAGGCCGTCTTCTCTTCCCTGGGCGGATGGGTCGTGGATGCCGACGTGCTCGACCTCTACGCCGGTTCGGGCTCGTACGGGCTCGAGTCACTCAGCCGCGGGGCTGCGTCTGCCACGTTCGTGGAAAAGGGGCGAGTCGCGGTTGAAGCCCTCCGCTCCAACGTCGACGCCATCGGCCTGGGCGGCACCATCATCGCGTCGGATGTGACCGCGTTTCTGGAGAGCCCGGGGCGGAGCTCATACGATCTGGTATTCATCGACCCGCCGTGGAGTCTGCCAACTCACGAGTTGGACTCCCAGCTGGCCGTCTTGGACCGGCTGATCGAGCCCGGGGGAGAGGTGGTTGTGAGTCGGCGGGAGGGCGATCAGGCCCCGCGCGTCCCGATCGGCTGGCAAGTTGTCATTGATCGGCGCTACGGGGACGCGAGAATCTATCGGTACTGCAAGGAAACGGCCCCGAGCAAAGCGAGCGAGGACGACCAATGACCACGGCCCTCTGCCCCGGCAGCTTCGACCCGCCCACCTACGGGCATATAGACGTGATCGAGCGTTCTCTCCACGTATTCGACCGGGTGGTGGTGGCTGTGGTAGCCAACCCATCCAAGGAGCCCATGTTCACCGCCGAGGAGAGGATGGGAATGATCGAGGAGGCGTTCGGCGACAGGGTTGATTTGGACTCGTTCGATGGCTTGCTGGTCGATTTCGCCCGGGCGCGCGGCGTCGACGTGGTGGTCAAGGGCCTACGCGGAGTGAGTGATTTCGACTATGAGCTCCAGATGGCGCAGATGAACCGTACCCTGGCCGAAGTGGAGACGGTCTTCCTGCCCACGAATCCCGAGTGGTCCTACCTTTCCTCGTCCTTGGTGCGCGAAGTTGCCAGACTGGGGGGTGCCTTCCGCGGACTGGTGCCCCCGCATGTGGCGGCGGCAATCGAGGAGCGACTGCGATGAGCGACGATTACGAGCACGATCAGGACGAGGATCAGGGATACGGGGGCGACGAATACCCCGATCCCGAGGTCGGCCAGCAGCACGATGACCACTACCACGTCGCATCCTCCCAGCAGGTAGTGGCTTCGGCAATCGACGAGCCTCGGCCGAGGGCATCGGTGGGGGAACTCCAGGACATGGTGGACGACCTCATCGCCCATCTGCACGAGGCCAAGGCCATGCCCCTCTCGTCCAGTGTGCTGGTAGACCGCGAGCAGTTCCTCGTGATGCTGGAGAGACTGCGTGCCGAGCTGCCCGACGAGTTGCGGGCGGCGCGTTGGATGGTGCGGGAGCGGGAGGCGTTCATCGCCCGGACCAATGAGAAGGCCCAGGACATCATCGACAAGGCCAAGGCCGAATCCCAGCGTCTGGTGTCCGAGTCCAACATCGTCGCCGAGGCGGTCGAGGAGGCCAACATCCTCGTGCGACGGGCGGAGGGCGAAGCTCGCCGACTGCGGCTAGAGGCCGAAGACGACATCGAGGGTGGGCTGGAACGGGTCGAGAACCTTCTCAGCGAGCTGCTGGGCAAGGTCCACTACTCGCGGGACGAACTGCACCGGGCCCGTCCCAAACCGCCCGAGGTGCCCCTATGAGCGCCCTCCGCTTCGATGTCGCCCAGCTGGTCGGCAAGCCGGGGGAGAGACGTCACGTGGAGGGCAAGGCGGACATCGAGCTCGCAGTCGGCCTCTCGCACGTCACGGGACCGGTGGTGGTGGCGGCCGAGCTCGATGGGATCGACGACGGGGTGCTGGCGAAGTTCGACCTCCACGCGCCGGTGCACTTCGTCTGCCCTCGGTGCCTGGCCGAGTGGGACGAGGAGCTGGAGGTGTCCGCATTCCAGGTGTTCGAGCCGGAGCCCGACGAGGACGGCTACGGCCTCGACCGGGACGACTTCATCGACGTGTCGGGGCCCGTCCGTGACGAAGTCGCCCTGGCGGTTCCCGTTCGCCCGCTGTGTCGCCCCGACTGCCGGGGACTTTGCCCGACGTGCGGGACCGACTTGAATAGAGAGCCCTGCGGGGGCCATGAGGAGCCGTCGCGCTCGCCATTCGCCGCTCTCCAGGGCCTTTTCGAGACTGATTCAGACAGAAGCTATTCCGAACACTGATGGAGGAGTGCCCCTCATGGCGGTACCCAAGAAGAAGATGTCGCGCAGCCGCACCAGGCAGCGGAAGGCGGCGTGGAAGGTCAGCCGTCCGAGCATGTCGACGTGCCCGCAGTGCAAGTCACCCAAGCTGCCACACCGGGCCTGCCCCAACTGCGGTCAGTACAAGGGGCGAGAGGTCGTCGAGGTCGACTGAAAGCCGGAAATCTTGCCGCTGATCGCACTCGACGCCATGGGGGGCGACAACGCTCCCGAAGCGCTGGTAGCGGGTGCGGTCGCGGCCGCCGACCAGGGAGTCGAGGTTGTGCTGGTCGGAGACGAAGCGATCCTGGATCCAATCCTGGATCGGCATATGGTCAGCCTGCCCGTTGTACACGCTCCCGACACCATCGCGATGGGCGACGATCCCGCTCGTGCCTTGCGGGAGAAACCTGAAGCGTCGGTTTCTGTAGCGGCGAAGATGGTGCGATCGGGCGAGGCGGCAGGCTTCGTCTCGGCAGGCTCCACCGGCGCTGCGCTGGCCGCGGCCGCCATCCTGGTGGGTCGGGCTTCCGGCGTGAGTCGGCCTTCGATCGCCAGCATCTGGCCTACACCTCCCACCCCGACCGTGGTGCTGGACTCGGGTGCCAACCCCGACGTCAGGCCCAACCACTTGTTGCAGTTCGCCGTCATGGGGTCGGTCGCCGCCGAGGTGTTTCTCGGGATCTCCGATCCCCGTGTCGGCCTTCTCTCGATCGGAGAGGAGAAGGGCAAGGGTCGTGATCTGGAGCGCGCCGCCTACGGGCTGCTGGCTGAATCCGATCTCAACTTCGTCGGCAACGTGGAGGGCCGCGATGTCGGAGATGATCGTGCCGATGTGATCGTCACGGACGGGTTCACCGGCAACGTGTTCCTGAAAGCCGTTGAGGGGACGGCGCGGATGGTGGCGGGGCTGACGGCCGAGGCCGTGTCCCATCTCGATGCCTCCACTCAGGCGTTGGTGAAGCCGCTTCTGGCCGGGTTGCGCCGGCGTCTCGACCCCGAGACCCACGGCGGCGGGCATCTGTTGGGAGTGGCCGGGGTGGTGGTCATCGCGCATGGGTCCTCGACCGCCGTTTCGGTTGCCAATGCCCTCCGAATGGCGGGGGACGGGGCAGAGCGAGACCTGGTGGGGAGGGTCACGGCCCGGATCGGCGCCGGACATGGCTCATCCTGAGCTGGAGCAGGCCCTAGGGCATCGTTTCGCCGACCCGGCGATCCTGATTCAGGCCCTCACTCACAGTTCCTACGCATCCGAGCATCCCGGCGTCGGCTTCAACGAGCGGTTCGAGTTCCTGGGCGATGCCGTGCTCCAGTTGGCGGTCACAGAGTTCCTGTTCAGTGCCTACCCCGGCCTCCCGGAGGGGAAGATGGCCAAGATAAGGGCCGCGTCGGTGAGCGGGGTCGAGTTGGCCGATGTCGCCGGCAAGCTCGACCTGGGAAGCCACCTGTATCTGGGAAGGGGCGAAGAAGGTTCAGGAGGTAGGGAGAAGGAATCCATCCTGGCCGACGCCATGGAGGCGGTGCTGGCCGCCGTCTACCTAGATGCCGGCTTCCCCGTGGCACGCCGGGTCATCCTCGCGCTGCTGGCGGACCGGGTTCGCGTCAAGGCCGCCGCTCCTGGCCGGCGTGACTTCAAGACCCGTCTTCAGGAGAGCCTGGCGGCCCGCGGGCGACGGCCCGAGTACGTAGTGAAGGGATCGGGACCCGACCATGAACGGGTCTTCACGGCGGTGGTCCTGGTCGACGGTTCGGAGCACGGCAGGGGAACCGGCCGTTCCAAGAAGCACGCGCAGCAGGAGGCGGCCCGCCAGGCCCTGGAGCGGATGAGCGACTGACCGCGCCGGTCGCCGATCAGCGGCGAGCCTGTTTTTCTGCGATGAGCTGGACCAGAAACGGCTCATCGCCGAGACGCTCTCCTCCGATAACACGCGGGCGAAATCGTGACGCCAGATCGGCGGCCAGCCTCACCCGCGCCTCGGGGCTGAGATCGTGGCGGCGGGCGGCGAATCGGCGCAGCAGCGCCATCTCCTCTTCGGTCAGTGACGACACGTCCCAGCCTTCGACCTCGGCCTGCGAGGCGGGCACAGTGGTGGGTGCGACGGTGCGGTCACGAATCACCACTGTTCCGGCCGCCAGGTCTCCGACTCGTTGGTTTCGGGGAGAAACGAGTACCGAAATCGCTCCGATGGTGTATGCGACGGGGAGGAAGTCGATCAGCCGGAGAAGGGTGCGCAGAGTGACCGCGCCCAGGCTGACGGGTGTCCCGTCGGCGGAAGCTACCCGAAGGCCAAAGGCGGCCTTGCCGGGCGTGCGCCCCCCGTTCAGAGCTTCGAAGACGATGTAGTAACCAAGCACGATGGCCGTGACCACCAACGTGCCGACGCCCAAGAGGAACACGCCCAGGTCCCCGGACAGACGTGAACCGGCCAACGTGAGGGCCAGCGAAGCCACCAGCAGAAGGGCCCCCTGGATCACCAGGTCGATTGCGGTCGCCCCCAGGCGGGAGCCAAGCCCCGCTAGCGTCACCTCGATCGACACGCCTTCGGGTGTGTCGATGGTGAGACGATCGTCGAGGTGCATGTGGACACGCTACGTCTGTTCGAGGAGGAGCGCCAGCCCCGATGGAGCGAGCTCGAACAGCTCCTCGATGACGCCGGACGGCGGCCCGAGCGCCTCGGGGGAGAGAGAGTGCGTCGCCTGGCGGCCCTCTACCGGGCCGCCAGCGCCGACCTGGTCGCCGCCCGCCGCCGTTTCCCCGACGACCCGCTGGTAGAACGACTCGAACGAGTGGTCCGTCGGGGACAAGGCGTCATTTACGAGCGCACCACCCGGCGCGGCAACCTGGTCGACTTCTTCGCCGATCGATACTGGAGCCTGCTGTGGGAGCGCCGTCGCGCCCTGCTGCTCGCGGCTCTGGTGGTGATGTTTCCCGCTCTCCTCATGGTCGTCTGGGCGTTGACTTCGCCCGACACCGTGCAATCTGTGGTCCCGACCCAGTTCCTCTGGGTGACCGACTCTGGCTCCACAGACCAGGGCCTGGGGGCAGTCGGCCTGGCCGGCTTCTCCACCTACGTCTTCACCAACAACATCCGGGTGACCCTGACGGCCTTCATCGCCGGCATCACGTGGGGAGTGGGCACGGCGCTCCTCGTTGGCTACAACGGGGTCTTGTTGGGTGCGATCACGGGGCTGGCAGCCCAGGCGGGCAACCTGCGGCTGCTGGGCGAGGCGACGCTCGCCCACGGGATCCTGGAGATGTCATGCATCGTGGTCGCGGGGGCGGCCGGCTTCAGCCTGGGAAAGGCCATGCTGCGGCCCGGGCCGCTCACGCGGCTGGAGTCGTTGACGGCCGAGGCACGGCCCGCCCTGCTCCTCGCGGCCGGCACCGCCCCATGGCTGGTGGTGGCCGGACTTATGGAAGGCTACGCCAGCCGGGTGGGACTGTCGCTGTGGGCGACGGCGGCCATCGGGGTCCCACTGGGAGCGGCGTTCTGGGGTCTGCTGCTCTGGCGGGGCCGCCTGACGTCTCCCTCCTACAGGCGGGCCCGGCGTTTGGCTCGGAGGTAGGCAGCCACGCAGCGTCGGGCCAGGAGGGAAGCCGGTGCGTCGATCACCGTTGCCCCGTACCCGCCCAGCGTTGTGGCGGCCGATCGACGCGACCTCTCGATGTCTACTGCCACGGCGGTGCGGAAGACAGCCTCGACACTCCGGGCAGGGCTGGAGAGCGCATCGGCCACAGCCGGGTCGACCACCCCGGCGACTGTAACGGCATGGTGGCGGGCGAGAATCGGCATCGCCTCGACCACCGGTAGGGCGGCCGTCTCCTCCATCAGGTCGGTCAAGATGAGGACGAAGGCCCGCTTGTCGTGAGCGACGGTACGAAAGGCGAGCTCGAAGTCGCTTTCGGTTTGCCTGGGCTCGAGGTCATGGATGGCGGTGGCCACAACCTTCCCGCCGTCACGGCGGGGAGCCACTCGTCGCCGCAGCCGTTCGTCGAAGGCGACGACGCCGACGCGGTCTCCGACGACGTCGGCCACGGCTGCCACGGCGGCTGCAGCATCGACGGCCACGTCGAGGCGGGTGCGTTCCGTCCCATCTCCCACCGGGGCGATCATCAACCGGCCCGTGTCCAACAAGAGAAGCACCTCCCGCTCCTGCTCCACTCGGTAGGTGTTCGACATCGGGGTCCCGAGACGGGCAGTAGCTCGCCAGTTGACCTGGCGGATATCGTCGTCGGGAAGGTAATCGCGGATAGATTCCAGCTCGGTCCCCAAGCCCAGTGGGCCCCGGCTGCGCCTGGCCGAGTCTCCGAACCTGCCCAGGCGCACCTCGGTGGCAATACGACGGGCGGCCGGCATGTCTGGATACACCACAACCGTGACCTCGGGCCCGGCTCTGTGGAACCAGCACCCCAGACCGAAAGGTCCGGTGGCCACGGTGGCCGGACGGGCCAGGAGATGGGATCCCCGTCGAACGGCCGTTATCGAGGCCTCCAGACCGCCCACTCCCTGCTCGGGCTCGATCCGCACGTCGGGGGAGCCGACGATCTTCACCTGGACGCCACGAGCAGGCTCGACGCGGAGAGTGAGTGACGACGGGATGCCTCGCGAGAGGATGGGAGTCACGTCTACCTCCACCACTGGTACCTGCCGCACCAGCCAGGCGTCGGTGAGTGAGGCGGCGCCCGCCAGCAGGAACAGCGTCAGGGCCAGCGGGGTCGGGAGGATCAAAGCCGAGGTTGCAGCCGCCACCAGTGCTATAACACCCCGGCGAGTGATGCTCATCGCGGGACCTCGACATCGCTCAAAGCGGCGGCGACGGCATCGGCGGGGCGATAGCGCTCCAGCTCGGCCTCGGGCCTTATGAGTATCCGATGCGTGAGGACGGACGGCGCCAGACACGCGACATCGTCGGGCGTCACGAAGTCGCGTCCCGACACACGTGCCAGGGCGCGGGCGGCTCCCAGGAGATGAACGGCGGCGCGTGGAGACGCGCCGAGCTCCACCGATGGGAGTTTGCGCGTGTGGCGCACCAAGGCCACCACGTAACGGGCCACCTCGTCATTGACGTGGGTGTCGTCCACCTCGCTGCGAAACGCCAACAACTCTTTTCCCGACGTGACGGGTTGAATATCCTCGAGGCCGGCCGGGTCGAGACCGGATCGGGGTAGGTCGAGCATCTCGGTCTCGGCGTCCTGATCGGGATACCCCACCTCGACCTTCATCAAGAACCTGTCGAGCTGGGCCTCGGGAAGCGGATAGGTGCCCTCATACTCGATCGGATTCTGGGTGGCGACCACCATGAACGGTCGGGGCAGAACCCGTGAAACGCCGTCGACTGTCACTTGGCCCTCGCCCATGGCCTCCAGCAGGGCTGCCTGGGTCTTGGGCGGGGTCCGATTGATCTCGTCGGCCAGGAGCAGGTTGGTGAAGATGGGACCGGGCCGAAACCTCAACTCACCACCCCTGAGGGTCATGGTGCCGGTCAGGTCTGAAGGCAGCATGTCGGGCGTGAACTGGGCGCGCCCGAATTCGACGCCCATGGCGATGGCCACCGCTCGGGCCAGGAGTGTCTTGGCGGTTCCCGGCACCCCCTCCAGGAGTACGTGACCTCCCACCAGGGCTGCCAGGAGCAGGGCGTCGATCGTGGCCACCTGGCCCCTGACCACGTTGGCTACGGCACTGTGGAGACGGTGTCTCAGTTCTCTCATGTCTTCTCCCGATTCAGGACGGCCAGGGCTTGGTCTGCTGCCAAGAATGTGTCATCGTCCTCGGCGCTCCCCATCACCGCCTCATACTGCCTTTCATCCAGACCGGAGGCAGCTCTTTCGGCGTCGCCGAACGCCGTCAGTCGCGCCTTGGCCTCCTGGCGGATCAGCTCGATGGCATCGTGTTTGGCTTCGCCTCGAGCCATAATGCCCGCCACCGCCTCCAGATAGGCCTCACGTCCCGGCGCCAGACGACGCCGATAGTCGTGAGGTGGACCGAAGCGCCGACCATAGGCGACGAGGGCGATCAGGCCTGCCACCGCAGCGAGTAGCAGTGCGGTGCGCCAGTTGGGCGGAAGGACCTGCCACAGGTTGCCGTCTTCGACGTAACCGTGGTGGTACTCGTCGAAGACCACCACCTGTGATGGGCCGACCAGTGTGTAGACGGCCACGGCGGCATCGGCGCGGCCGATCGCGTCGTTGTGGAAGGGGTTGGAGTCTGCAAGCCACCAGAAGGAGCCACGACCGACGGCGCGGGTCACAGCCACGACCAGATCTTTGTCCGCCAGCACCGGCGTGTCGCCCGGGGACGGGTCCAGCGAACCGAAGCCGGACAGGGCGAACTCGTTGAGCCCAGGTATCTCACCCAGGTTGGGCAGGGGAGAGGCGAGTGTCCCGCCCTTTGTATTCCAGGTCGGTGCATCCGAGAAGAGCCTGTCGACCAGCGGTGCCTGGCCCGCTACGACCAGCCTGCCCCCGCCCCGCATGAAGTCCTCCATCGCCCTGAGCTCGGTGGCGCCGTAGTCGGCGGAGCCAACATCGATCAGCACCAGCGAATCATGCGGCGAAAGGGCCGTGGCATCGATGGGAGAACGTGACCTTTCCACCGTCACGTCCAGCCGTGCCAGCATTCCTGCGGCCGCCGCAGATCCTCTGGCCCTCGTGACATAGCTGGAGCCATCCGGGCCGGCCACGGCTCCGCCCCCGGTGAAGGAGTTGGCCAACCACACCACGACGTTCAGCCCGAGGACGAGGCCCAACAGCACCAGCAGGACGCGCCTCGTGCGCCGACCTTTCTCTGTGATCGTCGTGGAAGGAGGGATCATTGCGGATTCCCGACGGGCGTCACCGAGGCGTGGAGGAGCTCCCCCAACACTGTTCGGACGAGAGCAGGATCGGAAGCAGTCGAGGGCCTGTCGCCGTACACGATGACGTCGAAGCGTCTCGCCAACTCCTCGAATCGGGCGGAGCCCAGTGATCCGGACAGGTTCCCGGACGTCGAACCCGGACGCAGATCGATCAAGCCGGCGCGGTCGAGGCGAACCAGGGCGGCGCGAAACAGGAGCCGAAACGCCGTCGCGTAGTCTCCTGCGCTCTCGGCAGCCTCCGCCCGGCGCTCGAGTTCACCCGGGTCCAGTCCGCGCGCCGCCTCATGCTCGCGGCGGATTCGCTCATCGATCAGTCGCGCCCGGCGACGCCCGAGATTCGATGTCACGACGATCGCGGTGACGATCAGGGCGCCTCCCACCAGCAGGCCGAGGACGATCGGCCCGCCGATGTGCTCGGAGATGCGCAAGGCCCACTCGATGAACCTCGCCCACGCTTCCTGCAGCCACTGGAGCACGTTGGTCCACCAGGAGGTGCCCAGCCGATACTTGGGCTCCGCCAACTCGTCGGCGACCGCACGATTGACCTGTTCGGGCGTCGCCACGGCGAGTAGGGCGGCACCCGTGAGGAGAAAAGGCGGCCGGTGGGGCCGCATCATTGGTCGCCGGGCGTGTCCAGGCCGAAGGGGTGATCGTCCGGTCGAGGCAGGGCCTCGGGCTCAGGGGTCATGCGTTCGAGGTCGGCGGCCATGAGCTCCAGGTCGTATCCCTCCTTGCGGACGCGCAGGTCGAAGTAGATGATCGTCACCATCGCGGCCAGAAAGGGGGAGGCGAGCACGGACACTATGGCAGACCCCACCACTGTGGGGATGAACGAATATGTGCCGGTGTTGAGCGTCCCGACGATCGTGATCACGCCGGCCAGCGCGCTGATTATCTGGCTCGCCACCAGATAGAGCAGGTAGGCGAGGAAGATCGCTCCAGAGACGGGCCAGAATCGGCCTCGAACCAGGTTTCGGGACCGGCTCATGGCGGCGATTGGGCCCTTTTGCTCCGCCACGAGGGCGGCGGGGGCGACACTCCAGACGATGAAGAGGAACACGCCCGGGACGATGCAGAGCACCAGACCCAGGCTGGACCCGATGGTGATCAGGAGTGTGGCAGCCAGGAGTGGCCAGAAACGGCGAATACCGGCTCGCAAGGATGTCCTCCACTGGGGATCCTGGCCCTGATAGGCCTGAGTGAAGGCGGTGATCGAGGCTCCCTGGACGATGACGGACCCGACCAGGGAAAGTAGTGAGGTGAGCCCCAGAACCGTGTAGATGGCTCCGAACGGAGCCAGGACCTGCTCGATGTTGGCATTGGGGTCGAGCGTGGTGAGAGTCTGGAAGTCGACCGGACCCACCATGACGGTCGCGATGAGCTGGATGACACCGATGGGCACCATGACCACGGCTGAGATCTTGATGAGAGTCAGGAAGTTCGATCGAAACAGCCGCAGGGCGCCGTCGACCATCTCGCCGATCGCCAGCGGCCGCAGGTCGGGACGGGCTCGTTCCATCCGGCGGTACGGTAGCGCGTCCATGCCAGAGCTCCCGGAAGTCGAAACCACTCGCCGACACATCGCTCCTGTCCTGGAGGGGGCCACAATCGCCCGGGTGACCCTTCGCCGGGACCGCATGGCCCGGCGGAATCAACGGCCCCGAGACGTGATCGACCGGCTGGTGGGGCGTCGGGTCGAGAAGGTGGGGAGGCGGGGAAAGTTCCTCATCATCGATGTGGAAGGCGACCTGACCTGGGTCATCCACCTGGGCATGTCGGGGCGGATGCGAGTGGTGCGAGATTCCGAAATGCTCGAGCCCCATGCTCATCTGGTTGTAACCACCGACCGTGGCGACGAAGTTCGCCTGATCGATCCCCGTACATTCGGATTCGTGGCGGTCTTCACCCCCGAAGAGCTGGCGGCGGATTCCATGGCCGGGTTGGGACGCGACGCCCTGGACGACCTGCCGACCGCCGCGGAGCTGGCCCGCGTCATGGGTGCTCGGCGGGCGACGGTCAAGACCCTGCTCCTGGATCAACACATCCTGGCCGGGCTGGGGAACATCTACGCAGACGAGGTGCTGTTTCGCGCCGGTATCCGGCCCACCCGGGCGGGAGGAGACATCTCGCCCGGAGAGGTCGAGGCTCTGGTGGCGGCGATTCCCGAGGTTTTGATGGAGGGCCTGGCCATGGGAGGGACCTCGCTGGACGACCTCGCCTATCTCCTCCCGGATGGAAGGGCGGGTGAGTATCTACATCGCCTTCGGGTGTACGGGCGGACGGATCAACCGTGCCTGGTGTGCGGCAACCCGATAGAGCGCATGGTGATCGGGGCCCGGGCCAGCCACTTCTGCCCTCGTTGCCAGACGTGACACACTGATTCTGGTGAAGGCCATCCACGCATTCGTGTCCGGCCGCGTCCAAGGGGTGGGGTTTCGCCAGGGCTGCCGGCAGATGGCCCGTGGACAGGGTCTGGTCGGCTGGGTCCGAAACCTCTCGGATGGACGGGTGGAGGTCTGGGCACAGGGGGGCTCGGATGATTGCGATCGTCTCGTCGACTGGCTGTGGGCCGGCCCGCGCACGGCGCGCGTTTCGGGGGTAGAGACCGACACCGTCAGCCCCGATTCGACCCTGCGCGACTTCTTCATCCACCCCAACCCGCGTTGACACCTCCGTTCTTTGGACTGCACGAATGCTCAGAGGGCCTCAGAACATCCGCCGGGCCAGGAACATGAGCCCGGAGGCTATGGCCGCGACCCACCGCCGCTCCGAGCCAGGCTGCCTCATGGGACATCGATTCCGCCACCAGCCCGAACAACACGGGACCGGCCGCATTACCCACTCCCAGGCCGCCGGTGCCGATCCCGGCCACCGTTCCGGGTCTCTGCGGATTCGTCTTGACGAGAGACAGGAAGAAGATCCCGGTCCATCCCCAGCCGCCGCTGAAAGTGCCGATCGTGGCTACGACGAGCAACAACGGGTTTCCGGCGCTTCCCATCGCCATGGTGGTCGCCCCCCCGGCGAGCATGAGGGAAATCAGCCTGAATTGGGGCCCGCCGGTTCGATCCGCCCTCGCCCCGGAGCCGACCCTGGTGACGACCCCGGCGATGCTTCCGACGGCAAGGAGAAGCCCCGCCTTTCCCGGGCCGATCCCCATGGCCACGGCGCTGTCGGTGATGAAGATCCCCGCCCCGGCCGCCGCAGTGGTGCCCAGCGCCGCAGCGAATGCAGCCAGCAGAACCGCATTGCGATGGGGAGGTTCCGCCGGCGGCGTGCCCGGGGCGGCCGTCTCGACCGGCTTCTGTCCGACGGCCAGCCGGGGAAGAAACAAGACCACCACGAGCAGGGGCAGCAGCCCCAGGCTGAATGCCCATCGCCAACCCACCGTGAGCGCAATCGTGGGCACGGCCAGGCCGGCCACCAGCGTGGAAGCGGGGATCGAAGCTTCCTTGATGCCAAATGCCAGCCCCTGGAGTTCGTGGGGTATGGACCGGCTCACGAGTATGGCCAGGGCAGGGTCGATCAGGCCGAGGCCGATGTTCCCTGCACAGAGGAAGGCCACCATCGAAGGCCACCCATCGACCACCAGGCCGAGCCCGGCAAGCGCCACCACGCTCAGCGTAGAGCCGAGGTAGACACTCCGCTTCGGTCCTATGCGGTCGGCGAGCCGCCCGCCCAGCGGTGCGGTCAACGACCCGGTGACGAACCCGATGGTCAGCGCCGCTCCGAGAGCGGCCTCGGTCAGACCCAGATCCTCCTTCACCTGCACCGCCAGCCCACCGACCATGAAGAAGGGGAGGGCGGCCAGGATGAGCGCGCTCGATATCACGATCATTCCGGTGACGGCCGATGTCCCGGGCCGAATGTTTCTGCCTGTGATGGCCGATACCGTATCTCCTGATTGACCCGGGTTAGGAGGCCAGAGCAACCACAATGGCACTGCTAATGTCCCCTCCGAGTACTCACACGTGTGTAATTCATGTATCTCAAGTCGCTGAAACTGGCCGGCTTCAAGTCGTTCGCCGACCGCACCCGTCTCGAGCTTCGGCCCGGGGTCACGGTGGTGGTGGGGCCTAACGGCTCCGGCAAGTCGAATCTGGTCGACGCCGTGTCCTGGGTTATGGGCACCCAGTCCCCCAAGAGCCTCCGCACCCCCAAGATGGAGGATGTCGTCTTCGCCGGCACCGCCACCCGACCGGCCCTCAACCGAGCCGAAGCCACCCTGGTGTTCGACAACGAGGACCGCCTCCTCCCACTCGACCTGGACGAGGTGAGCCTCACCCGCCGCCTGTACCGGGATGGCTCCAGTGACTACGAGCTGAACGGCTTGACCTGCCGTCTGCTCGACATCCAGGAGCTGCTGTCCGACTCGGGTGTGGGCCGTCACCAGCACGTCATAGTGGGCCAGGGTCAGATCGACGATGTGCTCAATTCGGGTCCGATCGAGCATCGGGCGGTGATCGAGGAGGCCGCCGGAATCCTCAAGCACCGTCAGCGCAAGGAGAGGGCGATTCGCCGCCTGGAGCGGACCGATGCCGACCTGGTTCGACTCCAGGACCTCGTTGGGGAGCTGAATCGGCAGATGCGCCCGCTGCGCCGCCAGGCCAACGCCGCCGAACGGCAGGCCGCCCTGGTGGCCGACGTGCGGGCGCTGCAGCTGTATCTGGGAGGGGAGCGCCTGCGATCCCTGGATTTGAGGGCCGCCGCGTCTACAACCGAGAAGACCGAGCTCTCCCAGGCCAAGGCCGACGAGGAGGCCCAGGTGGCGGAGCTGGCCAGCGCGCTGCGGATCTTGACCGAGGAGTCGGGTGAGGTGGGCGAGGCCCTGGACCGAGACACGGCCGCGGCCGCCCGCCTCGAGACCATCCTGGAGCGTCTCCGCCGCAGCGCCTCGGTGGCTCACGAGCGCCATCGCGCCGGCGTGGCCCGTCGGGATGGGGCGAAGGAGCGGCGTCGCGACCTGGAGGAGGAAGGCCGGAGCCTGGGAGACGAGATCGCCGCCCTGGTGGCCAGGGTCGCGGAGGCGGGATCCGTGGCGGAGCGGGAGGAGCGCCGATTCCGCTCGCTCGAAGACGAAGTCCGTTCGCTGGCCGATCAGGAGACGCTGAGCCCCGAGGGTGCCTTGGCGGTGTTGCGCGGGGACCTCCGTTCGCTGGAGGCGGCCGACCACCGCGACCGGCGCGAAGCCGACCAGGTCGGCCGACGGATGGAGGTCGTCTCCGCCCAACTCCAGGACGAGACCGAGCAGGCCGACCAGCTCAACCAGGAGATCCGCTCGTTGGACGACGAGACTTCGGTGTTCCAGCGTCGCTACGACTCCGCCGTCTCCGACCGCGAGGTTCGCCAGGAGCACTGGGAAAAGATGGAGGCGGACCATGCGGAGGTCCGGTTGGCGGTGGCTGCCGCCGGGGCCCGGTTGGAGGCGCTGAAGTCGGCGATCGAGGGCAGAGCCGACCCTCAGGCCCGGGCGCTGGTGGAGAATGCCGACGGACACCTGGGATCGGTCGCCGGTTTGCTCGCCATCCCCGCTCATCTGGCGGCTGCCGTGGACGCCGCCCTGGGGCCATGGGTAGACGCCGCCGTGTTCGGGGACCGCAGCCGGCTCGATTTGGCGGTCGAGATGCTCAAGTCCTCGGGCCGGGGAGGAGTCCCGATGGTCAGCGGGAGCCCGGCCGGCTCCACACCCGCCACAGAGGTGGCGGCCGAGACCGGAGTGGAGGCGCTGGTCGATCTTCTCGGATCGGGCGCCGACCAGGTTTTGGCGGAGAGCCTCCTGGGGGATGTGCTGGTGGTGGAGGGCTGGTCCACTGCCGCCCGCATCATCGGACGTAATCCGCATCTGCGGGCCGTGACCCCCGAAGGCGACCTCATCTCCACTCGCGGCATCCGGGTGGCCCAACCCGATGGGGCCACCCCGGCCATGATCGAGACGGCGGAGGTCGAGCTGGAGCGGGCCGAGACAGGTCTGGCCCGGGTGGAGTCGTTGCTCACCTCGGCCCGGCGAGATTTCGAGCGAGCCCGAAGTGACGAACGCGGCTCTCTCGAGCAGCTGGAACGGCTCGAGTCGAAGCTGAGCGGGGCCAGCGAGGCGTTGGGCAGGCTGACACGCTCCAGGGCCAACCTGGAGGAGGAGCGCCGCCGCCTCGACGAGCGCCGCCGTGCCCTTCGTGAGGCGGCCACCGAGCGGCAGGAAGCTCTGGACAGGCTCCGCAGACGGCTCGAGTCCCTCGAGGGCGAGGAGGCGGAGCGCCAACAGGCCTGGGAGGAAATCGAGACCCGACGGGAGCAGCTGGAGACTGAGCGGGAGCGAGCCCGTGCCTCGTGGCAGGAGGCCGCGGCCGACCTGGGTGCGGCCCGGGAGCGGCTCCAGCTCCTGGAGCGGCGGCGGAACGATGTCATCGAGACGCTTCAGTCCGATCTGGCCCAGCCGGTCAGCGCCGAGGACCTGGAACGCTGGGACCTGGTGGGGGAGACCGCCCGCTCGGCCATGACCATCATCAGCAGCCGTCTGGAGGAGCTGAGGACGCGTCAGTCAGATTTGCGGGGCCGTGCCGGAGAGACGGGAACCCAGCGGGAGGCGGTTCGGACCCGGCACGAACAGGCCCGCTCGGCGGTGGAGGCCGCCCACCGGCGCCTGAGCGAAATCGAGGTGGAGTCCACCGAGATCCGGGTCCGTCGTGAGAATGTGGCCGAGACCCTGCGCCGGGAGGCCGACTCCGATGAGGACACGGCGTTGGCGGCGGGCCGTCCCGAGCTCGAGGAGGTGGGCGAGGACGCCGATCTGGCGGCGGTGCTGGACGACTACGAGGCCCGCCTACGGAGGATGGGGCCGGTCAATCCTCTCGCCGCCCAGGAGTACGCCGAGCTGAAGGAGAGACACACCTTCCTCTCCGATCAGCTGGCGGACCTGGAGGCTTCGAGGGAAGAGGTGCGCAACGTCATCTCCGCCCTCGATGATGAAATCCAGACCCGGTTTCTAGCGGCATTCGACGAAGTGGCACATGCCTATGAGGAGCATTTCACCATTCTCTTTCCGGGCGGGGCAGGTCAATTGGCCCTGACCGACCCGGAGGATCCGCTCGGCACCGGCATCGACATCAGGGCGCAACCGCTGGGTAAGAAGGTGAGTCAGCTCAGCCTCCTATCTGGTGGGGAGCGCTCGCTGGCTGCTCTGGCGTTCCTGTTCGCGGTGTTCAAGGCCCGGCCCAGCCCCTTCTACGTCCTCGACGAGGTTGAGGCCGCCCTCGACGACGCCAACTTGCGACGATTCCTGCGCCTCATCGAGGCCTTCCGCGGGGACGCCCAGCTGATGATCGTGACCCATCAGCAGCAGACGATGGAGGCGGCCAATGTCCTCTATGGAGTGACGATGGAGCCGGGCGGCTCGTCGACGGTGATCCGCAAGGAGCTCGATTCGGTGGTGGCGGACCGGGTTTGACCGTCAACTGCCGATGGTTGCCAGCCCACGACGCCCCGTAGACTCCCGCAGGTGGACGCCTTTTTCATCATCCTCCTGGTTGTGGTGGGGGTGGCCGTGGCCGGGTTGGGCTGGTACGTGGCAACACAGCACACCAAGGGGCCGGAGGAACCTCCGTCATCGCGTCCGGTTGCAGCCCGTCCGAACGGCATCGGCGCCCGGCTGTCGAAGACGTCTCGCTCCCTCGGCGGCGCCCTTCGCAATGTGTTCGGTCGGTCCGCCCTGGACCGGGAGTTCTGGGAGGGGCTGGAGGAGGCACTCATAGCCGCCGACGTAGGGGTCGAGGCCGCGACGGAGGTCGTCGACCGCGTCCGCCAGAATCAGCCCGAAGACGTGGTTGCTGCCCGAGCTGCACTTCACCAGGGGCTCGTAGACGAGTTTGGCGACCGAGAACGACGGCTTCGCCTGGGCGAGACCAAGCCGGCGGTGGTGCTGGTGGTCGGTGTCAACGGATCCGGAAAGACCACCTCGATTGCCAAGGTGGCCCGCCGGCTGCAAACCGAAGGCAAGGTCGCGCTCTTGGGCGCGGCCGACACCTTCCGGGCGGCGGCCGATACCCAGCTGAGAGCATGGGGGGAGCGTCTGGGCGTAGATGTGGTAGGCGGTCAGGAAGGGGCTGATCCGGCTGCAGTAGCGTTCGACGCCTACGCGGCCGGACGGGCCCGGGGCCGAGATGTGGTGATCATCGACACGGCCGGCAGGCTGCAATCGAAAGCCAACCTGATGTCTGAGCTGTCGAAGATCCGCCGCGTGTTGGAAAGGGAAGCGGGCCGGCTCGATGAGGTCCTCTTGGTTCTCGACGCAACCGCAGGCCAAAACGGGATCTCCCAGGTCGAGGAGTTCGCTCGGGCCGTCGGAGTGACCGGAGTCGTCCTCACCAAGCTCGATGGCACCGCCCGGGGAGGCGTGGTGGTGGCAGTCGAGAAGCGGATCGGGGTTCCCGTGAAATACGTCGGGGTGGGAGAGGACATCGACGATCTCGTGGACTTCAATCCGGCGGAATTCGTGCAAGCATTGTTATCGGATGCGTGACAGAAACGATCTCGTCGCACTGGCCCGTGAGGCTGCGGCCAGTGCCTATGCGCCCTATTCGAAGTTTCGGGTAGGTGCAGCCGTCATCTCCTCCGACGGCCTGACCTACACGGGAGCCAACGTCGAGAATGCCTCCTATCCATCGGGAGCGTGCGCCGAGGCCACCGCCATCGGCCACGCCGTGTCCCAAGGGGTCCGCAAGATCGACGCCGTGGCCGTGGCGTGCATCGACGCCGCGAATGTCGAGGCCGCCTATCCGTGTGGGAGGTGTCGTCAGATCATGTCCGAATTCGGGGTCGACGAGGTGCACGTGACGGCGGGCCAGGGGTCGAAGGTGGAGACGCATCGCCTCGACGAGCTCTTGCCTCACCGATTCCGGCTGTGATCCGTCACGTGGCCAGGCCGCCGACGACGTAGGAGGCGATGGCGGCCGCCGCCGCCACGTTGAGCGAGTCGACATCGGGCCGCATCGGTATGTGAGTGATCTGGTCGAGATGTGCCATGGTGGCAGCCGAGAGGCCCGGGCCTTCCGCCCCCAGCACCAGGCCCATCTTCCCGCTGGCCTCCAGGTCACCGATTGGCACCGAGTCGGGATCGGGGGAGAGGCCGACGAGACGGAAGCCGAGATCCCTGGGCAGTTCCAGCCCCTCCGGGAATCCTCCTAGACGGGCGAACGGGAAGGAGAACACGCTGCCCATCGAGACCCGCACCACCCTTCGGTACAGGGGATCGCAGGAGGTGGGGTCCAGCAGGAGTGCGTCCATCCCCAGGGCGGCGGCGGATCGGATCGTCACCCCGAGATTGGTCGGGTTGGTCATGTTCTCGCACAACAGGATCCGTTTCGAGCTGCGGACCAGGGCCCGCGGGTCGAGTTGTGCCGGTCTGTGGAAGGCGGCCACGAAACCCCGATGGAACCTGAACCCGGTCACCGTCTCGACGAGATCGGGTGGGGCGACATAGACCGGCACAACATCTTCCAATGCCGGCATCCGCCGGATCATGTCCGTCGCCACCAGCACAGAGGCGGGCGTCAGCCCTGCCGCCAGGGCCCGGGTGGTCACCTCGGTGCCCTCGCAGATGAAGATCCCCGCCAGGTCGCCTTCCGGACCCTCCCGGTGGCGACGGAGAGCCTCGTCGGTGAGGCCGGTGTAGGCCACGATGCGGGCATCGCTGGGGTCGAAGATGGGTATCTGCGTCACGGGTTCCAACCCGCTCGGTTTTCCCTGCGCACCACGAATCGGAGCCCGGACCATGTCTGGTCGATGGCACAAACCTTGTTGTCCACCATGCCCGTGGGAAGGAAGAGCTCCCGCATCGTGTCTCCCGTCAATTCGGTGGGGATGCCGGAGGACCGCTTGGGCCAGGCCACCCATATCGCCCCATCAGGGCCGATCCTTTTCATGGCGGCGGCGAACCGTGCCTCTATCTCCGATCTGGTGGTGGCGAACACGATGGCCAGGTCGGCTTCGGGCTGGTTTCCTTCCATCAGAGTGACATTCGCCGGCAGGGGCGCCAGCAGGTCAACGAAACCCACCGGAGCTCCGGCCGTCCACACATCGGAGCCCGCCTTGATGCCGAGTTTCTTGGCCAGGGGCGTACCGCTGTAGCCGGTCACGATGCGGGAGCCTGTCCCGGATCGATCCCCGCCAGATGCCGCTGGCGCTCCCAGGCACTCGTCATGACCCGGGAGGGATAGGGGCCCGGGGGAGCCTGGATGGCGTCCGGGTCGGCTTCACGGAGGGCTTGCGCCACCACAGCCAGTTCTCCGCGCTGTCGTTCGACGAAGGCCCGGTTCACGACGTCGCCGTGTCCCGGGACGATGCTGGAGCAGAAGTCGGCGGCGGCCAGCGTCTGGGGCCACTCCAGGGGGAACGAATCCCCGAACGACGGCGGGGCACCTTCCTCCAACAAGTCTCCGGCGAAGGTGACATCGGCGTCGGGCACCGTCACGATCAGATCCGAATCGGTATGCCCCCGGCCGTGATAGTTGAGCAGGACCACGCGGTCCCCCAGGTGGATTCTGTCGCTGGTCTCCAGAGTCTCGGTGGGCGGCACGGTTACGACCGCTTCTACCTGCCTCCGAAACTCAGGTTCGACCTCGGCCAGGACCCGCCGGCGCATGGCCTCTCCCGACTCCAGGAGAAAGTCGCGGCACCGTACATGTCCCCAAATCGGCATGTTCGGGAAGCGGGCGTTGCCCCACACGTGGTCCCAATGGAAGTGGGTGTTGATGACCCCCACCACCCGCCGCTCGGTGAGGCGGCGGAGTTCTTCTCGCAGTTCGTCCCCCTCCCGATGAGAGGCTCGGGTATCGATCACCAGAGTCCCGGCCTCCCCGATCATCACTCCCACATTGAGATCGAGGTGGGAATAGCGCCGGCGGAAGACCCGGTCGCCCAGTTCATCGAAAGAAGACATACCGGAAAAACCTACCCACCTGGCTCATAAGGGGGTAGGAATTGTCGGTAGGGTTTTGTATGTTCGGGGTATGGGCGAACATACGTTCGAGTGGAGTGAGGACCCCTGGGGAGAGGACCGGGAGCCGGCCAATGGTCCCGAGTTGATGGAGGCGGTGGCTGCGGCCTGGTTCAAAGTGGATGAGGTCCGGCTGGATGCACTCGAACGGGTCGCTGCCCTGGATTCTTCAGAGGGTTTCCGTTATGACGGTTACACGTCCACATCTTCCTTTCTGACTCACCGCTGCGGGATGGGAGTCAAAGAAGCCCGCCGGACCGTGTTCCTGGCTCGAGCCGTGGCGGAGCTGGCCTATTCGGTCAAACTGGTCCGCACCGGCGACCTGACGCTGTCTCAGTTCGAGCTGCTGGCCCATGCCTGGTCTAAGCATCCTGAGGCGTTCGCCACCGACGAAGCAACTCTGGCCCAATCAGTGGTCGGTCTGTCCTGGGCCGACACACGGCGGGCGGTCACCTACTGGCGTTGCCTCTACCAAGAACCGGTCGAGATCTCCGACCCGGAACCCTCCCGAGTGCACTCCTCTAAAACGTTCGGAGGGCGGGGACGTCTCGACGGTGATTTGACCCCCGAAGACCACAACCTGTTGGAAACCGCCCTGGAACCGTTGATCTCCGAAATCGTCGAATCCACCCCCAAAGACCAGCTTCCCCCCAGGTCGATACTCAGAGCCCAAGTGTTGGCCGAACTGATCCGCCGCCACCTCACCTCGAACCAGTCGCCGTCCGATCACGGCAACCGACCCCAAGTGGCGGTGGTGGTCCCCTGGGACACCCTCCGAGGCGACAACGACCAGCCCGCCCACCTCACCGACGGGACCCTCATCTCCGCTGCCGACGCCCGCCGTCTCGCCTGCGACGCCAAAGTATGTCGCCTCCTCACCGGACCCAACTCCGAAATCCTCGACCTAGGCAGAAGCAAACGCACCGTATCGGCCCCCCAATGGCGAGCCCTGGTACTACGGGACCGCCATTGCCGGTTCCGCGGCTGTTACCGGCCCGCCTCCTGGTGCGACGCCCACCACCTCCTCCCCTGGGACCAACTCGGCCGAACCGACCTGTCCGACATGTGCCTCCTCTGCCGGTACCACCACACCCTCATCCACCGCCAAGGCTGGACAATCACCAACCAAGGCCAAGGCGTCCTCGTCTTCACCCGACCCGACGGAACCACCCTCCCCAACGGACCGCCCTAGATCTGGGGGCCCAATCGGGCTCCGAGTAACACCCTCGCCATCGACACCACCCGCTACTAGCTTCAGCCGAATGCAGCTGTTCGACGTCGATGAGACCTTCGGTGACGACTACATGTATTTCTACGAGTCGTTTCTGACCGAGGACCGGTCGCGTTCGGACGCCGACCGAATCATGGAACTCCTGGATCTCCAGGAAGGAGAGTCGGTGCTGGACGCCCCCTGCGGCCATGGTCGGATCTCCAACATCCTGGCGGCTCGGGGCCTGGAGATGACCGGCGTCGACATCACGGATCAGTTCCTCGACCTGGCCCGTCAGCGGGCCGACGAATACGATGTGCAGGTTGACTATCGCAGCGGCGACCTGCGCGACCTGCCCGTCGAGGGGCCGTTCGATGCCGTCATCTGCTGGTTCACCTCGTTCGGCTATTTCGACGATCCCGACAACATCAGGGTTCTGAGGGAGTTTTCCCGAGTGCTGCGGCAAGGCGGGCGGCTCGGGATCGAGATGATGCACCACGACGGCATCGTCCGGCGCTTCACCCCGGCCCCCTTCTCATCGGTGCTGTATCGGGGTGATGACGCCATGATCGACTCGTCCATCTTCGATGCCACGACGGGTCGGATGATCACCGACCGGGTGGTCTATCGGGGAGGGGAGGTGCGCAGGAGCCGCCACCAGGTTCGTCTGCCTGCCTTACCCGAGCTCCGGGTTTGGCTGCAGGAGGCAGGGTTCACCGACGCCCGCTTCCTGGGGCCCGAGGGAGTGCCTCCGACCGTGGACGACTCCCGAGTCGTCGTGCTGGCCACCCGCTGAGAGGCAGCTCAGCGGCTCTCCAGTGCCTCGATCAGTTTGGGGAGTACGTTGTGCACGTCACCGACCACACCCAGGTCCGCCACACCGAAGATGGGGGCGTCGGGGTCCTTGTTGATGGCGATGATGGTGTTGGAGTCCTTCATCCCTACCAGGTGCTGCATGGCTCCTGAGATCCCCGCCGCAATGTAGACATTCGGTTTGACCGTCTTTCCCGTCTGTCCCACCTGTTTGGCATAGGGGACCCACCCCGCGTCCACGATGGCCCGGGTGGCCCCGGTAGCGGCACCGAGTTGCTTGGCCAGCTTCTCGATCATGTCGTAGGCCTCGGCTGAGCCCAGCCCCCTGCCGCCCGAGACGATCACCTCGGCGTCGCCCAGTTGCGGACCTTCCCGTTCCTCCACGTGATGCTCCGTAATGACGGCCGATGCTCGACCCGCATCGGGCAGCTCCAATTGGGCGACTTCGGGCGACCCGCCATCCGCGGGCTCGGCCGGAAATGACTTGGGCCGGACGATCACCAGGTAGGGGCCGACGCCATCGATCTCCGCCCTGGCCAGTTGGGTTCCGCCAAATATCTCGTGGGTTGTCACGACCCGCCCATCGATGATGTCGATGTCGGAGGCGTTGGACAGAACCGAAGCGCCCAGACGTGCTGCCAGCCGGCCGGCCACGTCCCGGTCGGTGTAGGCCTGCCCGAACAGGATCACATCGGGTGCTTCGCTCTGAACCATGTTCGCCATTGCCGCCGCGACGGGTGCAGCGGCCAGCGAGTCGCCGAGGTCGGCGTGCAGCACGCGGGAAGCGCCGTAGGCGCCCAACGTGGCGAAGGCCTCGTCGTGTCCCTCTCCCAGATAGACGGCGGTGACGTCACCCAGGGTCCTTGCCTTGGTGAGCAGTTCCAGGCCCAGAGTCGAGGGAGCCCCAGCGTCTTCCTCCATGAATACCCATACGTTGGCCATCTCAGATCACCTTCCTTTCTTCGAGCAGCTTGATGATCTCGAGATGGGCTTCCCCCTCGTCCTCGATCTTGACGCCCGCCTCTCTCGGAGGAGCGTGTTCGACGGATGCGACGTGCTGGTGGGTGGCCGTCTCCACCCCCAGATCCGAAGCGGTGAGGGTCACCACCTCTTTCTTCTTGGCATCCATGATCCCCTTGAAGGTCGGGTAGCGCGGCTCAACCACACCTGCCGTCACCGACACCACCGCCGGCAGGGAGGCGGTGACGACGTCATAGCCCGATGCGGTCTGGCGGTTGACGGTCACTGTTCCGTCGCCGGCGGCAACCTTGGTGGCATATGTCAATGCGGGGACGTCGAGTAGCTCGGCCAGCATCTGGGGCAGCACACCCGAGTATCCATCTGTGGATTCGGTGCCCGTGATGACCAGGTCGAACTCCTCGTTCGAGAGTGCGGCTGCCAGGGCTCGGGCGGTGGTAAGAGCGTCGGACCCCTCGAGCCCGGAATCTTCGATCAGGATGGCCCGATCCGCTCCCATCGCCAGTGCCTGGCGGATTCCTTGCATCGAGCCCCTCGGGCCCATGCTGATCAGAGTGACCGTGCCTTCGTCTTCCTGGGCGATCTGGAGACCCATCTCAACGCCGTACCGGTCGGTGTCGTCGAGAACTTGCTCCTCGGGCCTGACCAGGTAGTGGGTTTCGGGATCCAGTTCGTAGGAGCTGGCCGGGTCGGGGATCTGCTTGGCGCAGACGACCACGTGCATAGCGCTACTCCTTCATGTCGGTTGGGTGCCCGATGCTACCGGCCTGGGGGAAATTGACTAACTGCTCAAAATGGGAGCGTTGACGTCGAGTGTTCAGGTGATGCGCTCGTGGATCAACTCGACTGCCTGGGGAGGTTCGTCGGAGATGGTCCAGGCTTCCCGGGCCAAGGCCAGGACGTCGCTCACGTCGCCCGGTCGGTGGGTGAGTATCGCCAGCACCTGGCCATCTTGGACCTGATCGCCGCGTTTTGCCCTCAGCTCGATTCCGACTCCAGGGTCGATGTCGTCTTCCTTGCGCTTCCTCCCCGCCCCCAGGCGCATGGCCGCCACGCCCAGGGAGCGGGCATCGCAGCGACTCACATAGCCGCCTCTGGGTGCCGTGATCTCCAGTATCTGGTCCGCCATGGGCAGGATGGAGCGGTCCTCCACGACGGCGGGGTTGCCGCCATGGGCAGCCACCATGCACTGGAAACGCTCCAGGGCTTCACCCGATCCGATCGCATGGTCGATTCTGTGATCGGGGTCGGTGACCCCCGCCACCTCCAGCATCGCCTTCGCCAGGGCCCGGGTCACTTCGATTAGATCCGGGGGCCCGCCACCGGCCAGCACGTCGATCGATTCGGCGATCTCGTTCGAGTTGCCGACCATCAGGCCGAGAGGCTGGTTCATGTCGGTGATCACGGCTGTGGTGCTGACCTCGTGGGCGGCGCCTATCCCGACCATGGTCTGGGCCAAAAGCCGCGCTCGCCCGATGTCGGTCATGAACGCGCCGGACCCCACTTTCACGTCGAGCACCAACCCGTCGAGGTCTTCGGCCAGCTTCTTGGACATGATCGAAGAGGCGATCAGGGGTATCGACTCGACAGTCCCGGTGGAATCCCTCAGGGCGTACAGCTTGCGGTCGGCCGGCACCAGTGACTCGGACTGGCCCGCCATGACCAGCCCGCACTCGGCGAGGACGTCGTGGAACCTCGTCGGGTCGAGCTCCGTCGTGAATCCGGGTATCGACTCCAGCTTGTCGAGCGTGCCGCCCGTGTGGCCCAGGCCCCGGCCCGACATCATCGGAACCGCTACTCCGCACGCAGCCACGATGGGGGCCAGGGGGATCGAAACCTTGTCGCCCACGCCTCCGGTGGAATGCTTGTCGACCTTGGGCAGCGGGATGTCCGACAAATCCAGCACCCGACCCGAATGGAGCATGGCATCGGTCCAGGCGGCCAATTCTTCGTCATCCAGCCCGTTCAGGAACACTGCCATGGCCATGGCGGCCATCTGGTAGTCGGTAACGACACCGTCGGTGTACGAGGCGATCAGCCAGGAGATCTCCTGGGAGCTCAGCTTGCCCTTGTCCCGCTTTCGTTGGATCAGGTCGACGGTGTTGGGAGAGGCCATTCGATATCAAGGTTATGCGGGCTGCCGACAGATGGACAGCGGACGCAACAGCCCCGACCGGCCCAGCGAGCACGGTTCCTAGGCACGCCGCTCCGGCAGGACTCGGGCGTCGGCCACACGTATGCCTTCTGCCCGAAGGAGCTCCGCCTGGTGGCCCGGACTGGGCGACCGAAGGTGCCCGCCCGCGCCCACCACCCTCCACCATGGGACCTCGAATGTGGTGGTGCGCAATACCGAGCCCACCGCCCGGGCCGCCCCGGGAAAGCCCGCCTGTTCGGCCACCTCGCCGTAAGTGACGACTTCTCCTGGTCCCAGAGCCGACAACACGTCGATCACAGCCGCTTCGAAGTCGCGCTTCAGGGCTTCACCCCGTATTGCGCATCCCGGCTGCTATGCCATTTACGGTCAGGAGAAGAGCGCGATGTAGCTGCGGATCGGCACTCGAGCCGCTCCTCGCCCGTGCCAGAAGCGAGGCCTGGAGGTAATTGATCGGGTCGAGATAGGTGTCGCGCACTCGCAAGGTGCGCTGCAACAGGGGGTTGGTAGCCAGTAGCTCGTCCTGGCCGGTGAGGCGCAGGACTTCTTCGACGGTCCGGTCGTGCTCCTCGGTGACCATGTGAAACACACGGCGGTGCTGAGGCTCGACCAGGAGCTCCACGTAGCGGTGAGCAATGTCCAGATCGGTCTTGAACAACGTCATCTCGACGTTGGAGATGAATGTCTGCACGAAGAGCCATTCGCGGTCATGTCGTCGAGGACGTCTCCGTAGCCGGCCTCGCGGGCAGCCGCCAGCCCGGTGCCCACTCCGTACCATCCGGGGACGATCTGACGGGATTGAGTCCACCCGAACACCCAGGGTATGGCCCTCAGGTCGTTGAGACTTCCGCCTCCTCCGGGCCGGCGAGAGGGCCGGGACCCGATGTTCATCTCTCCCAGCTCCTCGACCGGCGTGGAGCCGAGGAAGTAGGGGACCAGAGAAGGGTCGTCGACGAGGTGGCGGTATGCGTCGTAGGCGGCTCCCGAGAAGACCTCCATTGCCTCGGTCCAGCGGTCGAGCACCTGGGTGGGCTGGCGCGACACACGATGCAGCAGCGACGCCTCCAGCACCGATGCCAGGGCGAGCTGCAGGTTGCGAGCCGCCAGGCGGGGAAGCCCGTACTTGTCCGAAACGACCTCGCCCTGCTCGGTGACCTTGATCGGTCCGTCGATGGTTCCGAACGGCTGAGCCAGTATGGCGGCGTGGGTTGGGCCCCCGCCCCGCCCGATGGTCCCGCCGCGACCGTGGAAGAGACGCAAGGTGACTCCGTGGCTCTGAGCCGCATTCCGCAACACCCGCTGCGCCTTGTAGATCTCCCATTGCGAGGTGGTGATGCCACCTGCCTTGTTGGAATCGGAGTACCCGAGCATGACCTCCTGAACGTCGCCTCTCAGGGAGACCAGGCGGCGATAGCTCGGTTCAGAGAGGAGGTCCTCGAGCAGCTGGCCGGCGGCGCGAAGGTCTGTGATCGTCTCGACGAGTGGCACCAGGCCGATTCGGGCCACGCCCTGGGCCAGATCAACCAGCCCCGCCTCCCGGGCCAGCACCGCTGCACCGAGGACGTCGGCCGGGCCGGCGGTCATGGAGATCACGTAGGACTCGATCACCTGGGGCCCATACCGGTCCTGGGCGGTGCGTATCGCGTCGAAGGTGCCCAACGTCCGCTCCGCACGGTCTTCGAGCCGTGTGGCCGGCGAAGACAGTGGGCGCAGGCCCGCCAGCTCGGCGGCGAGGAGAGCTGCCCGATCCCGCGCCTCCATTCGGCCGAAGTCGATGCCCAGGCGGCCATAGAGCTGTGTCAGGGCGTCGGTGTGCCGGCGGGCATGCTCGCGCACGTCCATCGTGGCCAGATGAAATCCGAACGTGTCCACATTGCGCATCAGACGCCGGAGGACACCATCGGCTATCAGTCGTCCGCGGTGCTCCGTCAGGCTCTCATACATGAGAGCCAGCTCGGTGCGCAGCCCATCCGGCCCCGGGTAGTCCAAGCCTTCTACGTGGCGAGTGCCTTTCAGGATCCGTTGGCGGGTGTTGATCAAACGCTGGTGAATGAAGGCACACTTGAGCCGGTACGGCTCCTCCGAGTTGAGGTGCCCGAAGCGGTCCCAAACAGTCGGCAGCAACTCACGGTCCCTGACGAGTGAATCGGCGAGATCGGTCGTCACATCCTGGATCCGGCTGGAAGTGGAGAGCTCTTCGGCTACTGACTCGACGGAGGACACGATCGCTCGCAGACCCCGATCATGTTGCATCTCCAACACGGCGAGGGTCACCTCGGGCGTCACTGCCGGGTTGCCGTCGCGATCTCCTCCGACCCATGTCCCGAAGCGGATCGGCGTCGCGTCGTGTCCCTCGGACCAAATGCGGCTGATCTGGCGAGCCGCTTCCTCGCCCAGGGTGGGAAGAACATCGGCGAACAGGAGATCGAAGTAGAACGCCATCGATTTCGCCTCGTCCATGGGCTCGGGCCGATCCATCCGCAGCTCGTCGGTCTGCCAGATCTGATCGATCAGCTCTGCCACTCGCCGATCGATGCGGTTCTGAGCCTCGTCGGTGGCGCGCGGATCGAGACGTTCGTCGAGGAGATCCGCCAGTGTGCGGAGCTTGGTCAGAATCGTGCGACGGGCTGCTTCGGTGGGGTGTGCCGTGAAGACCGGCCGAAGCTCGAGCCGGGCCAGAACACTCCCCATGAGCTCCGGATCCAAGTCTGCTGCGATGATCCGGTCGATCGTGTCTGCCAGCGAGTTCTCGCGCTCACTGCCCGCCAGGTCCCCGACACGATGAACCTGCTCTGCGACGTTGGCCAGATAGAAGTAGGCGGTGAAGGCACGCATCAGCTGGATCGTGTCCTCCAGGGCCAGATCACCGAGAAGCTGGTCGAGCTCTTTACCGGCCTGGGGGTCCTCCTCCTGACGGATGCGTTTGGTCAACCCCCTGACCCGTTCCACCAGGTTGAGGAGGTCCGGGCCGTGCTGGCGTGTGAGGGCCTCGCCCAGCTGCGTCCCAAGGCGCCTGATGTCGGCTCTGAGCTGCTCGTCCCGCTCGTGATCGGTCACTGTCGTGACCTTACCGAGGTCACTCTGCCCAATCGCCACCGGGGTCGGTGTGGCGTGAGAGTCCCCAGCCGGTACCGTTCAGAGGGACATGTTCGACTCATTGAGCCAGCGCTTCGAAGGGATCTTTGCCACATTGCGCGGCAAAGGGAGACTGTCCGAGGCAGATGTGCAGGCCGCGCTCCGGGAGGTGCGCCTGGCCCTGCTCGAGGCCGACGTCAACGTAGCGGTGGTCAAGACTTTCCTGTCCCGCGTGCGTGAGCGGGCGCTGCAGGCCGAAGTGTCGAAGAGCCTCACTCCGGGCCAGCAAGTGATCAAGATCGTGCACGAGGAGCTGATCGCAACGCTGGGCGGGAGCACCGCGGGGTTGAGGCAGGCGAACCCGCCCGTCACGATCCTGATGGTGGGACTGCAAGGCTCCGGTAAGACCACGACCGCGGCCAAGCTGGCCAAATATCTCAGAGGCAAGGGCCGCCGCCCGATGCTGGTGGCCGCGGACCTGCAAGAGACCCGGCCGCGATCGACCAGCTGGAAACGCTGGGCGGCCGGGTTGGCGTGCCCGTGTTCGCCGAACGGAAGTCGAAGCCCGCCAAGGTGGTCAAAGAAGCCCTCAAGGAGGCTGCGAAGGCCGGGAACGACGTGGTGATAGTCGACACGGCCGGACGCTTGCAGATAGATCAAGCCCTGATGAAGGAGTTGGCAGAGGTGTCTAAGGCCGCCGACCCTGCGGAGACGCTTCTCGTGGTGGATGCCATGACGGGACAGGATGCCGTCAACGTGGCCCGTGGATTCAGCGATCACACCCAACTGACCGGCATCGTCCTTTCCAAGCTCGACGGGGATGCTCGGGGCGGCGCGGCCATCTCCGTCCGGGAGGTCACCGGCGCCCCCGTCAAGTTCGCCGGCGTGGGAGAGGGGCTCGACGACCTGGAGCCGTTTCATCCAGATCGTATGGCCTCCAGGATCCTGGGAATGGGCGACGTCATGACTCTGATCGAGAAGGCGGAAGCCAATTTCGACGCGGACGAGGCGGAACAGGCCGCCCAGAAGATGCAGAAGGGCCAGTTCACGCTGGAGGACTTCCTCGATCAGTTCCAGCAGGTCAAGAAGATGGGCCCGCTGGGTGACATCCTCGCCATGCTGCCCGGAGCCGGGTCGATGTTGCGCGACGTGGAAGTCGACGATCGCGACGTGACCCGGATCGAGGCGATAATCCACTCCATGACCCCTGACGAACGCCGAAATCCCAAGCTGATCAACGGGAGCCGCAAGCGTCGAATCGCGGTGGGGGTCCGGGACCCGGCCTCAGGACGTGAACAACCTGCTCAAGCAGTTCACCGACGCCCAGAAGATGATGAAGATGGTGATGGGCGGGAAGACCATTCCCGGGTTGTCGGGGTTGATGGGAGGCGGTCGGGGCCGGGGCTGAAGCCGAGGTCGATGTGCGGTCGAATAGGTGGCCACCGCGCGGGTTGTTATGATTACGTGCTCCGGTGACGCGTATCCCTCACGGGGACGTTGCCAAGGCTCCTGCCTCGCCGACGGTCCTCCTAACGTGCCCGGACGAAGTCAATCCAGAATGTAGAAGCGTGCCCGCCCGCCATTCGGCCTCACCCTGGGCGGTATCGGGCACACGAGAGGTGAATCGATGGCCGTCAAGTTGAGACTGATGCGGATGGGCAAGACCAAGTCCCCCCACTACCGGGTGGTGGTCATGGATGGCCGCTCTCCCCGCGACGGTCGCTACATAGAGCAAATCGGCCGCTATGACCCCCGCCAGGACCCGTCGCTCATCGAGATCGACAATGAGCGTGCGGTGGACTGGTTGAGCAAAGGTGCCCAGCCCACGGAGGCCGTCAGCAAGATCCTCCGGGCCTCGGGAGCTCTCGATCGCCTCAAGGTGAAGGCAGGCCAGATCCACACGGTCGGCGGGGCGCTCGAGAAGCCCGCACCGGTGGCGGCCGAGCTCGCCGGGACGAGTGCAACTGAGCCCGAGAACTCCGCCTCCGACGGCGAGCCGTCGGAGGGCGAAGCCGAGCCGGCCACCTCAGAGGAGGAATGACGGTGGCCAAGGGCGACATCGTGGAGCGGGTGGTCACCTACGTGGTGAAGGAGATCGTCGACAATCCAGATCAGGTCGACGTGACCATCGTCGAACAGGGCCCGGACGAGGTCCTGGCCGAGGTGCGGGCAGCCAAGTCCGACATGGGCCGGGTCATCGGCCGCCGTGGACGGGTGGCCCGAGCGATAAGGGCCGTGGCGGGCGCCGCCGCTGACGAGGAAGGCATCTCCGCTGACGTCGAGTTCGTCGACTGAGGGGGATCTGGTCCTGGTAGGACGGATCATCCGGCCCCACGGGCTTCGTGGGGCCGTCGTCGTGGAGCCGTTCACCGACGATCCAGCCCACCGCTTCGCTCCGGAATCGACACTGATCATGCCCGGGGGAGGGTCGGTGGAGGTGTTCAGATACGAACCCACCGACCGCTTTCCGATCGTGACACTCGTGGGGTTCGAGACCCGGGACGACGCCGAGTCACTCCGTGGCGCGGAGCTATACATCGATGCCCGCGCTCGCCGCTCACTGGGCACCGACGAGTTCTGGCCTGATCAGTTGCGGGGGCTCACGGTGGTCGCCCTGGACGGTTCGGCAATCGGGACCATCGTGGAGGTCGAGACCGGGCTCAGTCAGGATCGGTTGGTGGTCGATGCGGAAGGTCGCGAGATCATCGTTCCTCTCGTGGCGGCATTGGTGCCAGAGGTGGACGTCGCCGGAGGGAGAGTGATCGTGGACCTGCCCGCCGGGCTCACGGAGCAGGGCTGAAGGGTATCCCGGCCACCACGGTTCCGTCCGGGCGGCTGATACGGAGGTTGTCGTAACGCTGCTCGCCCATCTGGAGCGTTGTGGCGAAGGCAGTCCAAGTGCCGGGCCGGGAAGACACGTCGAAGGTCGACTCATCCACCTGGGCCGCCCCCATCGACACCGCCAACACCAGCGAGATCGGTGAGCCCGAGGCGTATCCCGAAATGTCCAGTATGGGGGCCATGTTGGCGCTGGAGCCGGGCTGGACGATTACCAGAGAGTCGGTGATCAGTGGTCGGCCGACGGGGGGCCCGCCTGGCTCCAACTCCACTTCGAGCCGGGCCGGTGAGGAGAGGATGTGGGCCCGGGCGATGACCGGCCCATCCAGGACGAAGTCGATGAACCGGGCACCGTCGGCCGTTTCCGGCACGTAGATCCGGTCGACCATCCCTTCTTCCACCTTCTGGTCGACCACCACCGACGAGGTGGCGGCGGTCTCTACTCTCAGGACGCCCTCGGAGCGCAGCAGCCGGGCCGTGAGGGTTGGAGCCGTGGTGGCCGGTGCGCCGTCGTCGGTCGCGAAGCTCACGCTGAGCACATGGCAGTTCCCGGTCGCCCGCCAGCTGATGCCCGCAATCCGGGTTCCGTCGGCAGAGGGGATCTCCGAGCGCAGCAATTGCCCCTCGCTGACCATTACCTCTCCCTGAGGACATCCCTCGGAGTTGGAAGTGCTGGTCGGTGGTGGCACCGACACCCCGGCCGTGCTCGAGGACACCCCGGGTGTGCCGGTCGCTCCGGACACCGGTGGCTGATTGACACTCGACCCGGGCTCAAGGGCGCACGAACCCACCAGGAGCAAAGCGGCGGCGGCCAACGGGAGCGTCCACGTCCGACGAGTGGTGGTCACAGCGCACAGAGTACGGTGCGCCTGGCCGCATTTCGTAGGCTGGGCGCGTGCACATCTCGATCGTGACCCTATTTCCCGAATTCTTCCCCCAGGCCCTCGGCGTCGGGCTGCTGGGCCGTGCGCTCGAGGACGGTCTGCTCACCATCGACTACCACGACATCCGCCTTCACGGGCTGGGGCGCCACCGACAGGTGGATGACACGCCCTACGGGGGCGGCCCGGGCATGGTGATGAGGGTGGAACCGCTCGACGCGGCCCTCACTCCCCTGGAAGGCTCGCACCGGGTGCTCTTGACCCCGGTGGGTGATCCTCTCGATCAGGCGATGTTGGACCGTCTGGCCGGCGTCGAGCACCTGACCCTGGTGTGCGGACGCTACGAGGGGATCGACCAACGGGTCATCGACCATCACATCGACGAGGAGGTCTCCCTGGGGGACTTCGTCCTGGCCGGCGGGGAAGCGGCGGCGCTGGTAGTGGTCGAGGGGATCGCCCGTCTCCTTCCCGGAGTGGTCGGGAACCCTGAATCCACTGAACGGGAGTCTTTCCGTGGCGGCCTCCTCGAGGAACCGGTCTACACCAAACCTGCCGACTATCGGGGGTGGCGGGTACCCGAGGTGCTGTTGTCGGGAGATCATGCGCGAATCGAGGAGTGGCGCCGCGGTCAGCGCCGGAGACGCACACGTAGGCGTAGACCCGATCTCTGGCAAGAGTTCGGCGGAGAGCAAGAACCCTGATAGAATTCGGGGCCGCCGGCGACCCCTCTCCCCGGAGGGACCGCGACCTGCGCTGAACCTCCACCCACCGTTCCACGTCCGCCGTGCGTGGCCGGGTGCGTCGAGAGGAGCGGGTCATCCGGTCACAGAACCGATCAGGAGCCCCCGATGAACGACCTGCAACTCTTGGAGAATGGCCAGCTTCGGCCCGACATACCCGACTTCAGGGCCGGGGACACGGTCAAGGTCCACGTCCGCGTGGTCGAAGCAGGCCGGGAGCGCACACAGGTCTTCGAAGGAGTGGTTCTGGCCCGCAACGGCGCCGGCGCACGGGCCTCGTTCACCGTCCGCAAGATCAGCTTCGGGGTGGGCGTGGAACGGGTGTTCCCGCTCCACGCCCCGATTATCGACAAGATCGAGGTCACCCGCAGGGGTCAGGTGAGACGAGCCAAGCTCTACTACCTCCGCGACCGGGTGGGTAAGTCGGCCCGAATCAAGGAGCGGCGCGACTGAGTTCCTGGGTGTACGACGACCCGGGCACCGAGGAGCCGGAGGAGCCGGAACGGCCGGGCCCCGAGCCCGAGCAGGAAAAGCGGGAGCGCCCGTTCTGGGTAGAGCTACCCGCGCTGCTGCTCACTGCACTGGTGGTAGCGGTCCTCGTCAAGACCTTTCTCATCCAGCCCTTCTACATTCCATCCGAATCGATGCTGCCCACGATCGAGGTGAACGACCGGGTCATGGTCAACAAGCTGGCCTACGATTTCGGTAAACCCCGGCGGGGAGACATCGTCGTGTTCTTGAACCCGGGCATCCCCGACGACCAGCTGAAGGAGACGTTTCCTCGGGCCGTGGTGCGTTCGGTACTCGAGGCGGTGGGAGTGCGGGTCCGAGGCGAAGACGACCTCATAAAGCGGGTCATCGCCACGGAAGGCGAGACCCTCCTGATTCGCAACGGCGTCCTGAAGGTGGACGGTGAGGCTCTTGCCGAGCCCTATGTCGCCAGCGACACCGCGATGCCCGACTTCGGCCCGATCACGGTGCCCCAGGGAGAGTTGTTCGTGATGGGTGACAACCGCAATGCCAGCCTCGATTCCCGCCGGTTCGGGCCCATTCCCGACGACGAGGTCGTCGGGAAGGCTGTCGTGCGGATCTGGCCGCTGGATCGCATCGGTGGGCTGTGAGATTTCGAGCGCCCTATACGTCGGTGTCATTAACGTCTGGTAGTAGAAGAGACGCCGCCAACCACGCCGGGTAGGAGTCATGGAAGAGGACCTGGAACGATACGAGACCGAGTCCGAGCTGGCCATCTACAAGGAATATCGGGACGTGCTGCCGCTGTTTCGCTATGTGGTCGAGACCGAGCGCCGCTTCTATCTGGCCAACCGGGTGGACTTGAACAGGCGCAGCGACGGCGATTCGCTCTACTTCGAGGTGGACATGGAGGACGCCTGGGTGTGGGACATGTTCCGACCGGCCCGTTTTCTCAAGCATGTCCGGGTCCTCACATTCAACGACGTCAACGTCGAAGAGCTGGAGCAGAGCGAGTCGCTGTGACGGATCGACGGCTGATCGGCTCCAGTGGGGAGAGTCTGGCCGCGGCCATTCTGACCCGGCATGGATTGCGGGTCGTGGGTCGCAACGTGGCCGTCGGGCGGGGCGAAGTGGACATCCTCGCCCTGGACGGGCGCAGTCGTGTGGTCGTCGAGGTGCGAACCATCACCGGGAATCACGAGCCCCTGGAGGCTTACGACTCCGTCAAGGCTGCCCAGGTGAGCCGCCTGGCCGCCCGGGTCGGAGCCGATAGGGTCGACCTGGTAGCCATTCGCCTGAGCCGACGGGCCGCCGAGTTGCGCTGGGTGAGGGGAGCGGCATGAGCGGGCCGGCCCTGGTCGCCAGCGAACTGCGAAAGAGCTATGGCCCCACCATTGCCCTGGATGGGCTGTCCTTCGAGATCGCCTCCGGCACGGTCACCGGATTCCTGGGCCCCAATGGGGCAGGCAAGACCACCACCTTCCGCGTCCTGCTCGGCCTCGCCCGCCTGGATGGAGGCACAGCCAGCGTCGGCGGAAGGAAGGTGCCCGACGAGCTGTCCGAGATCGTCAAGCACGTCGGAGCCATCGTCGACGAGCCCGGTTTGCTACGCCCACTGACCGGTCGCCAGAACATGATCATCGCCGCCCATACGCTCGGGTTCGGTCACGACCGGATCGACGCGCTGGTCGATTTCGTGGAACTGAGCGCCGACATCGACCGTCCGGTTCAGGGCTATTCCAAAGGCATGCGCCAGCGACTGGCTCTGGCCGCCGCCATGGTCGGCGACCCCGAAATCCTGTTTCTCGACGAACCCCTCGATGGTCTCGACCCGGCCGGCCAACACACTCTGAAGCGCAGGCTTCGGGAGTTGGCGGCAGCTGAGGGCAGGACGGTCATCATCTCCAGCCACGACCTGGCAGACGTCCAGGCCCTGGCCGACGACGTGGTCGTCATCGCCCGCGGCTCACTCCGATTCCAGGGCCCGCTGAGCGATCTGATCGGGAAGGCCGAAGGCATCCGGGTGATCGTGGGAGAACCCGTGGAAGCCAGCCAGGCGCTGAAGGCTCTCGGTTTCGAAGTCGAAGACCGGGACGGCGAGCTGGTGGTGGCCACCGCCGACGGGGCGGCCATCGTCCGCGCACTCTCCGGAAAAGGACTCTACCCGTCCGCCGTGATCCCGATGGCGGTCTCCCTGGAGTCAGCGTTCCTGGAGATCACCGGAGAGCAGACATGACACTGCTGATCAGGGCGGAGTACCTGAAGCTGCTCCGGCGCAAGACCTATCTGCTCATGGTGGCCATCCTGGCCGCGCTGGTGGGCATGACGGCCTTCTTCCTGGTGGTCTTCCCCCGTATCGCCCCCAACATGGCCGAAGGGCTCCAACCCATCCCCAAGCCCGACGCCTACATCCTCGGTGCCCAGCAGGTGGTGGGCCAGACCTGGTTTCCCCTCATCCTGGCGGTCATGATGCTGGGCTCGGAGCTGACGTCTTCGTTCTGGGCCACGACCCTGACCCACGAGTCGCGGCGCCACCGCCATGTAATCGCCCGCCTCACGGTCCTGACATCGGCGGCGTGGGCGGCCACGCTGGCCGCCATTGCGGGATTCTCGGTAGTGGTGGCCGTCGGAGCGGTGGGAGAGGGCTTCCCGCCCGGCTCACAGTGGCTTCGCATCTTGTGGGGGTCCCTGCTCGTGGAGCTGGCCTGGGTTGCTCTGGGCCTGGGCCTGGTGGGCCTGTTGCGCTCGATCGGCCCGGCCATCGGTGCTGCTCTCGCCCTCTCGTTCGGGGAGTCGATCCTCACTATCTGGAAGCCGTATCAGAACGTCTCCCTCTCCGCCAACTCCACCGCCCTGTTCGGCTCTGTCAACCTGGGCGAGATCGGGTCCTTCGTTCCCAGCGGGAACATCCCGACCGGGCGCGCCATCCTGGTAGTGGCGATATGGACCGTGACCGCCCTCCTCCTGTGCTGGTGGTCTCTGGCGCGCCGCGACGCCTGAGGCTCGCTCTCACCTTCCGCCGGGAACGCGGTTCATCCGCACCTGACGGTGCCAGCAACCCCGGTGCCAGTGTCGGCGCAGATCGGGAGCGGCATCGGGCACTACAACGAGATGGAAGGTGCCGGGCGGGATCATCGACTCACAACCCGGGCAGATATACGCCTTTCGAGCTGCGTAAGGCTGGACCGGGCTCACCGTGACCTCGTAGGTTCCCCAGCGTGACACGGTCAGCCTCCGAAGAATCCCCAGGCCACCAGGCCCAGGACCACCGCAATGGCGATCACGACCAGGACCACGTCGGCGGTCCCACGCTGCTGCTCACGGAAAGGATTGAATCCCATCGCCGTCTCACGGTACACGGGTGGACCGAAGATGCCCGGTCGGCGGTTACCGTCATGGGATGCCGTGGTTAACCGCTGAGGATCGTGGTTCGGTTCGCTGGCTCACCATGTCCAGCCCCGGGCATCGCAATGCCGTCCCTGCCCAGGGGTGGGAAGAGATCACAACTGCTCTCGGGGAGTTCGAGCGGTCCGACGCGCGGGTGCTCATCATCACCGGAGAGGGGCCGGATTTCTCCGCGGGGGCAGAGCTCGATGCGTCACGCCTGGAGAGTGGTGACCTCATAGAGAGTCACCGACGGATGAAGACGGTGGGGGCTGCGGCCCGCACCCTTCACCGGCTGCCCAAGCCGACCCTCGCCGCGGTGGACGGCGTGGCCGTGGGTGCCGGCATGAACCTGGCGCTCGGATGCGACCTGGTGGTGGCCACGGACAGGGCCAGGTTCTCGGAGATCTTCGTGCGGCGGGGCCTCACCCTCGATTCCGGTGGCTCGTGGCTGTTGCCGCGCATCGTCGGCCTGCAGAGAGCCAAGGAGATGGCGTTGTCGGGCCGCATCGTGGGGGCCGACGAAGCGCTCGCCATGGGTCTTTGCCTGGAGCTGGTGAAACCCGAGCACCTGCACTCTCGGGCCCAGGAACTGGCCGAGAGCCTTCTGGCGGGGTCCCCGATCGCCCAGATGTTTGCCAAACAGGCCATCGACGCCGCCTGGGAGGTGTCCTTCGAGGAGGCCCTGGGCTGGGAAGGGCAATCGCAGTCGATCTGTTTCACGACAGACGACCTTTCGCGAGGGTGTGACAGCTTTCCTGGAGAAGCGCCCGCCGAATTTCCGGGGTCACTGACCCGCCACTCCGAACCCGCAGCTGCTGGGACCCCCTGTTTTCTGTCCGGGCGGTTTCGTACGGTGCGGTCATGTTCGCGGCAATGACTTCCATGGTGATGGTAGGGGCCGAGCCATGCCCGGTGCGGGTAGAGGCTCACGTGTCGGGCGCCAAGGACGTGTTCAAGCTGAGCGGTCTACCCGACACGGCCGTGCGAGAGGCAAAGGAAAGGGTACGGGCGGCGGTGTCCTCCTCTTCGATGAGCTTCCCGGCCCGCCGGATCACAGTCAACCTGGCCCCGGCCGACGTTCCCAAGGGCGGTGCGGACTACGACCTCCCCATAGCCCTCGGTGTCCTCGGCGCGGTGGGGACCATCCCTCCGGTCCCGGTGGTGGCACTGGGCGAGCTGGCTCTGGATGGGTCGGTTCGGTCCGGTCGAGGAGCGCTCGGCGCAGCGATCGTTGCTGCCCGCCTCGGGGTCCCCTGCCTGGTCGCCGACGAGGCGGCCGCTGAGGCTGCCTCGGTGGCAGGAGCGGACGTGCGCCCCGTGCGTACCCTCGCAGAAGCGGTCGCCGTCGTGGCAGGTGCCGAGCCCCGAGCCATCGCCGCGTCCGCACCCCGGGTCTCGCCGCCCACCCCGGATCTAGCCGAGGTGCGGGGTCACCCGCTGGCGCGTCGTGCCCTCGAGGTGGCTGCGGCCGGGGGCCACCATCTCTTCTTCCACGGGCCACCGGGGTCGGGAAAGACGATGCTGGCTCGCCGGCTCCCCGGAGTCCTCCCGCCTCTGACGTCCCAGGAGGCCCTGGAGGCGGCTTGTGTGTGGGCGGCGTCGGGCCGAGAGCGTGGGGTCGATCCCAATCCGCCGTTCCGGGCGCCCCACCACACCGCCAGCCTGGCCGCCCTGGTCGGTGGCGGCACCGGCAGATTGGTCCCCGGCGAAATCTCTCTCGCCTGTCACGGGGTGCTATTTCTGGACGAGCTGGGTGAGTTTCCTGCCCGGACCCTCGACTCTCTTCGACAGCCGCTGGAAGAGGGATCGGTGGCGCTGGCTCGAAAGGGCATGTCGATCACGTTCCCTGCCGCCGTGCAGCTGGTGGCGGCCTCCAACCCATGCCCGTGCGGGTACATAGGCGATCGAATCCAGTCTTGTCGGTGCCTTCCGGCCGGCGTGGCCCGATATCGCCGCCGCATCTCGGGGCCGCTCCTGGATCGGTTCGACCTGACGGTTCCGGTCAGGAGGCTGCATGCCGACGAGCTGCAAGGCCCCCCGGGAGAGCCCTCGGCCCATGTGGCCGCTCGGGTTGCGGCCGCCCGGGCCATCCAGGCCCGGCGAGGATCTCTCAATCGCTCCCTGGGCCGCGCCGAGCTCGATGATCTTCCCATGCATGGACCCGCCACCACCATCCTGGCTCGGGCCGTCGACTCGGCCGGCCTGACCGCACGTGGCTTCGATCGCATCCGCCGGGTGGCGCGGACTTTGGCCGACCTGGAGTCGGTCGAGGTGGTGGGAGAGGAACATGTGGCCGAGGCTCTGGCCCTGCGGGGGTCGTGGTGAGCGATGACATCCGGATGGTCGAGAGGGGCGCCGGGGGGTTCCCATCCCTCCTCGAGGCCATTGCCGACCCGCCTCAGCGACTGTGGATGAGGGGAGAGCTGGATGGCTCACCCGGAGTGGCGATCGTCGGAACCCGACGTGCCACTCGCTATGGGCTGGGACTGGCGCGCGCCATGGGACGGGCCGTGGCGTCGGCGGGGTGGACCGTGGTCAGTGGCCTGGCCCGGGGAGTGGACGGTGAGGCACACAGGGGTGCCCTCGACGTCGCAGGGGTAGGTGTGGCGGTGCTCGGCTCGGGTATCGATGTCTGGTACCCGCCGGAGCACCGAGCTCTGGGCGAGAGTTTGATCGAGGCTGGGGGAGCGGTGGTCTCGGAGTTCCCGCCCGGCTCCCGGCCGGAACCGTGGCACTTTCCCGCCCGCAACCGGCTCATCTCGGGACTGAGTGCTGTGGTGGTCGTGACCGAGGCGGCGGATCGCGGCGGTGCCCTCATAACCGCCCGTCTGGCCGCCGAGCAGGGGCGGGATGTGTTCGCCGTTCCGGGCGACGTGGGGCGCAACACCTCCCGGGGCACCAACCTGCTGATTCGGGACGGGGCAGTGCCCGTGCTCGGTGCGGACGACCTGCTCGAAGCGCTGTCACTGGTGATGGGGCCTCCGCCCGTAGAGCGTGAAGAAGCTTCGGTCCTCTCGGCCCTGGGCCTCTCGATCCCCGACGGTGTCGCTCCCGTCGAGGTAGTTGTGGAGGCGAATGGAGGTGACGCGGCCGCGGTCCTGCGATCCCTGGGCCGGCTCGAGATGGAGGGTCGGATCCGAATAGATCGCGGCCAGGTGACCCTGATCGGTTGAAGAACCGCCTAATCCGATTGGCGGTGTTCTACCCTGCCACCGTCCTACCCTGCCGATGGACAGAGGTCGTGAGCGCCATCTGCTCACGTCTTCCTACACTCAGACCGAAGGAAGAGAGCAAGGATCCCGAATGGCAGATCGCGCCGCGGGCGATCAAACCACCGACATCGACAAGGTGTGGCGCCAGTTCAAGCAGTCGGGCGCCGATGACCTGCGCGAGAGTCTGATTCTCCACTACTCACCGTTGGTCAAGTTCGTAGCCGGCCGTGTCGGGGCCGGGCTACCTCGCAACGTGGACCAGAACGATCTCGCCTCGTACGGAGTCTTCGGGCTGATCGATGCCATCGACAAATTCGAGCCCGAGCGGGGCTTCAAGTTCGAGACCTACGCCATCAATCGGATCCGGGGCTCGATTCTTGACGGCCTCCGCTCCCTCGACTGGGTTCCCAGGTCGGTGCGTGCCAAGGCCCGCGAGATCGAGCGTGCCATCGCCGAGTTGGAGCACAAGCTGGGCCGCAGCCCCACCGACGAGGAACTGGCCGAGAAGCTCCAGACCGACCTCGAGACGATTCAGGACGATCTGGCCGAGATCTCCCAACTCGGTTTCGCGGCCTTGGACCAGACGGTCGGATCTGGCGAGACGACCACCACCCTCAAGGATCTGGTGGCAGATCCCGGAGGTATATCACCTGAGGCCGCCTTCCAGGCAGAAGAGACCCGGCGAATGCTGGTCGACTCGATCAACCGCCTCCCCGACCGGGAGCGCCTGGTCGTGACCCTCTACTACTACGAGGGGTTGACTCTGGCCGAGATAGGCGACGTTCTCGGTGTTACCGAGTCCCGGGTGTGCCAGATCCACGCCAAGACGGTGATGTCGCTTCGCAACCGCCTCGCCGAGCCGACCATTCTCTGACCGCAACCAGATTTCCGCCCGGTGGCGGAATCGAACTGCCACTGGCCGGCTTCGAGGGCGGCCGGGCCAGGGGTATGCTTACCGCCATCACACACATGCACCCGCCCTCACTGGTGGGCCGTTGGCGGTCCTGAAGGGCGCGTCCGAGCGACGTGGCGGGTCACCGCCGGTGGATGGAGGAACCAACCAGGAAAGGAAGACCATGAGTGCTGTCTCCATGAAACAGCTCCTGGAGGCCGGCGTCCACTTCGGGCACCAGACGCAACGCTGGAACCCCAAAATGCAGCCGTACATCTACGGCGAGCGCAACGGCATCCACATCATCGATCTGCGTCAGACCGTGGAACAGGTCGATCGGGCGACGGAATTCGTCAAGAAGATCGCCTCCGAGGGGGGCACTGTCCTCTTCGTGGGCACCAAGAAGCAGGCCCAAGCTCCGGTCGCCGAACACGCACAGCGGTCCCAGAGCCCCTTTGTCACCTACCGGTGGCTGGGTGGGATGCTGACCAACTTCACCACTATCCAGAAACGTATCTTCTATCTCAAGGAGCTCCGCCAGATGGAGGAGACCGAGGAGATCAACGCCCTCCCCAAGAAGGAGAGGCTGCGTCTTCGCCGCGAGCGCGAGAAACTCGAGATGAACCTGGGGGGTGTGGCCGAGATGACCCGTCTGCCAGATGCCCTGTTCATAGTGGACGTCAACACCGAGACGACCGCTGTGGCGGAGGCGGCACGCCTCCGCATTCCAGTCATCGCCCTGGTCGACTCCAACTCAGATCCGGATGACATCGAATTCGTCATCCCCGGCAATGATGATGCGATCCGATCGGCAGATCTCGTGGCGGGTGTCATCGCCGAGGCGGTCATTGCCGGGCGGGACATCGCCTCCAAGCGCCGGGTGATCAAGGCCGAGGGCGACGACCGCAAGGAGCCGGTCGATGCCTGACGTTTCTGCAAAGGAGATCCAGACCCTCCGCCAGGAGGCGGGAGTCGGGATGCTGGATGCCAAGAATGCCCTCGTCGAGACCGAAGGGGATTTCGAAGCCGCATTCGACCTTCTGCGCGAGCGCGGGCTGGCCAAGGCCGCCAAGCGCGCCGATCGTGAAGCCAGTGAAGGGACAGTTGGCTTTTACCTGCACTACCAGAACGACCGCCCGGTGGTCGGGGTGCTGGTTGAGCTGGCGTGTGAAACCGACTTCGTGGCCAAGAGCGACGAGTTCAAGGATGTGGCCAACGACATCGCCATGCACGTGTCGTGGGGCAACCCGCGCTGGGTGCAGCGTGACGACGTCGACGAGGACGATCTGGCCAAGGAGCGGGAAATCGTCACCCGTCAGGCACAGACCGAGGGCAAACCCGAGCAGGTCATCCCCAAGATCGTGGAGGGTCGCCTGGAGAAGTTCTATCAGGAAAACGTCCTGTACGAGCAACCCTTCGTCAACTCCGACAAGTTCGAGGGCACGGTCGGCGAGATGGTGTCCAAAATCGGATCCAAGATGGGCGAGAACATCTCGGTTCGTCGTGTGGAGCGAGTGGCTATCGGAGAGGGCTCCTGAGGATGCCGGCGGGGCGCCGTCGGGTACTGCTCAAACTGTCCGGTGAAGCCTTCGCCGACCCGGCGGTCGGTTACGGAATCGACCCCGTCACCGTGAAGCGGGTGGCGGGAGAAGTGGCGGAAGCCCATTCGCACGGTGTCGAGATGGCGATAGTGGTGGGCGGAGGCAACATCTTTCGTGGCGTCTCCCAGGCGGCCAAGGGCATGGATCCCGCCGCGGCCGACTCGATGGGAATGCTGGCCACGGTGATCAATGCCTTGGCGCTGCGCGACGCGTTGGAGAAGACAGGCGTCCCGACCCGGGTGCAGTCGGCCATCACCATGCAGCAGCTGGCCGAGCCGTACATTCGGCTCAAGGCCATCCGGCATCTCGAGAAGGGACGGGTCGTGATCTTTGCCGCCGGCACGGGCAATCCATTCTTCACGACCGACACGACGGCGGCATTGCGTGCCGTGGAGGTGGGTGCCGAAGCGTTGCTCAAGGCCTCGAAGGTAGACGGGATCTACGATGCCGATCCGTCGACGAACCCTGCCGCCAACCGCCTCAACGAGTTGACCTACATGGAGTTTCTCTCCCGCGACCTCCGTGTCATGGACTCGACCGCGGTCACGATGGCCAAAGAGCACCGGGTCCCCATCGTCGTCTTCGACATGACCGAGCCCGGCATGATCGTTCGGGCCTGTCTGGGCGAGGAGCCCATAGGCACAGTGGTTCACTGACCGCGGGCACGGACAACCACTATCGTGGCGAGCCAGACGGACCGGGAAGGCGGCAATGATCGATGACCTACTAGGAGACGCGGGCGAGAAGATGGCTCAGGCCGTGGAGTTCGTTGCCTCCGAGTTCGCCACGGTCCGCACAGGCCGGGCCAACCCGCAGATCCTGAGCCGGATCACGGTCGAGTACTACGGCCAGCCCACGCCACTCCAGCAGCTGGCCTCGATCTCGGTGCCGGAGCCCAGGCTGCTCGTGGTCTCTCCGTTTGACCGATCGACGATTTCCGATATCGAGCGCTCGATCAGCGTTTCGGACCTGGGGCTCAATCCGGGCAACGACGGCCAGGTCATACGCCTCGCCTTCCCACCCCTCACCGAGGAGCGGCGCGATGAGTTGGTCAAGGTGGTGAGGCACATGGCAGAGGAAGGCCGGGTGGCGGTTCGCAACATCCGACGTCATGCCAAGTCAGACATGGAGGCTCTGCACGGCGAGATATCCGACGACGACATCCGACGAGCCGAGTCCGACCTCCAGGATGTGACCGATTCCCACATCGGCCGCATCGACCACCTGCTGGAGAACAAAGAAGCCGAATTGCGCGAGGTATGAGGTGCAAGCAGCTTCACGAGGCGTGAGATGAGCGACGATCGCCCCAGGTTCCGTCGACCGTGGGAAGAGCCGCTTGACGAGAACTCTCCCGCCGAGTCTTCGGGCCCGCAGGAGCCGGACAACGGCCCAGACCAGACGTCGTCTGACGCACAAGAGGCCGCCGCCGATACCCAAGAGGCGGCCCCACCACCCCCGGCGGAAGACGAGGCCACAGCCGAGGAAACGATTTTGCCCGGCGCCGGTCCCGAGCCCGATGTCACCGCCGACGCCGAGCTGGCCGACTGGGAGGCGATGAGCACCGGACCCACCAGCCTGGACGACTTCTCCTCGGAGACCTATGCCGCCGCCACCACCGAGGAGTACCGGGGTCTGGCCGAGGAGATCAGCCGGCTCAAGGAAACCACGTTCGAGCGTCAAGCGGTTTCGGCCACGATCGCCGGGGTCGACACGGGCCTCGTCGGGTTCGAGGACGTGACCGGCCGGCGCGGCCTCACCGAAGAGGACGTGGAGGCCGAGGAACAGGCCCGCTCGTCCGACTTGGCTTTGAGAGTGGGCACGGCACTGGGTCTGATCGCTCTCCTGGTCGGGAGCCTCTACCTGGGCGGATGGTGGTTCACGGCCTTCCTCGCACTCCTGATGGTCGTCTCGTTGGGCGAGTTCTACGCCACGCTGCGCAAGGTCGGTTACTCACCGCTCGCCCTGGTCGGCCTGCTGGGGGTGTTGATCACCCCTCTCCTCGTCCAATCCTCCGGTCTGTTCTCGATGGCGGGCGTCCTGGTCACCGCCTCCGTGATCGTCGTACTGGTCTATTCCATCCTCCCTCGCCGGGCCCCACTGGACAATGCCGCTGTGACCGTGTTTGGGATGTTGTGGGTGGCGTTGCTCGCCTTCGCCGTGCAGATCGCCGGCGGTCCCCATCCGGTGGCCTATGTGCTGTTGGTCGGCTTCGTAACCGCAATCGTCGATGTGGGCTCGTATTTCATCGGGCGCGGCTTCGGTCGTCGCCTGCTTGCGCCCCACCTCTCGCCGAACAAGACGGTCGAGGGGTTCCTGGGCGGTCTGGTTGCCGGGGTGGCAGCCGGTGCGGTCCTCTCCACCTTTCCGCCCTATGCGGATCTGGGGTTCAGGGGGGTCCTGGCCCTGTCCACCCTGATGGCCCTGATCGGCCCGCTCGGGGACCTGGCCGAATCGATGATCAAGCGGTCACTGGGTGTCAAGGACATGGGATCGGTTCTGCCCGGGCACGGCGGGATGCTGGATCGAATCGACAGCTTCCTATTCACAGTCCCGGCTGCCTATGTCTTCCTGCTCGTAGTCGGCATTCTCTGACTCCCCATGCTTCCCCTGGTCATCCTGGGAGCGACCGGGTCGATCGGCCTCCAGACCCTGGAAGTGGCCGACAAACGGGGCTACGAGGTGGTTGGGCTGGCGGCGGGCCATCCATCTGCCGAATTGGCGGAGATCGCCCGGCGACACCCCAACGCCACCGTGGCCGTCGCAGGCGGCTCGTCCGAGGAGGCTGATCACCTCGCCCGGCTCGTTCCGAACCAAGTCTCCGTCGGTGACGAGGCGGTCACCGCACTGGCTTCGACTCCGAAGCAGGTAGTGGTGAACGGGATCGTCGGCATCGCCGGCCTCGGGGCGACGCTGGCAGGGCTGGAGGCGGGCAACAGGGTCGCCCTGGCGAACAAGGAGAGCATGGTCGTTGCGGGCAACCTGGTTACCGGGGCCGTTGCTCGAGGCGGAGGCGAGCTGATCCCGGTCGACTCCGAGCATTCGGCTCTCTTCCAGTGCCTGCGAGGTGAGACGCTCGACGATGTTCGCCGCGTGGTCCTGACTGCATCCGGGGGCCCTTTCCGGGGATGGAAGAGGTCACAGCTGGCGGATGTGACTCCCGAGCAAGCGTTGGCTCATCCCACGTGGAATATGGGCGGCCGGATAACGATCGACTCGGCCACATTGGTGAACAAGGGCCTGGAGGTGATAGAGGCCCATCATCTGTTCGGGCTGGGATTCGACCGGATAGAAGTGGTCGTTCATCCCGACTCCATCGTCCACTCGGCCGTCGAGTTCGTCGATGGATCTCTGAAGGCGCATCTCGGTCATCCCGACATGCGGATACCGATCCAGTACGCACTCACGCACCCCCGTCGGGCCACCGGCCCCGGAAGTGCGTTCACGCTGGCGGGCATAGAGCTGACGTTCCACCAGGTCGATCGGGCCACCTTCCCGGCCCTGGACCTGGCTTACGACGTGGGGAGGCGCGGAGGCTCAGGTCCGGCCGTGTTCAACGCCGCCGACGAAGTGGCCGTGGCCGCGTTTTTGGATCACCGGATTCCGTTTCTGTCGATCGTCGATGTGGTGGCCAACACCGTCGAGGGATTGCCTCCCACACCCGTCGAGACCCTGACCGACGTTCAGGGCGTGGATGGGGCGGCCCGCCGGGTGGCCTCCGACCTGGTTGCCCGGTACTCCCGCTAGCCCCTCCCGAGCAGCTACCTTGAGTCCATGATCGGCGCTCTCATCGGGATCTTCGCCATCGTCATCTTTGTCACCGCCCACGAGGCCGGTCACTTCATCGCTGCCAAGGCGACCGGCATGAAGGCGACTGAGTTCTTCTTTGGGTTCGGACCGCGCCTGTGGTCGTTTCGGAAGGGCGAGACCGAGTACGGCGTCAAACTGATCCCGGCCGGGGGCTACGTGAAGATCGTGGGAATGAACCCCTTCGAGGAAGTGGCTCCCGAGGACGTAGGTCGCACCTACCGGGAGAAGCCATTCTGGAAGAAGTCGATCGTGGTGCTGGCCGGGGTGGGGATGAACTTCCTCATCGCCTTCGTCATGTTCTGGGTGCTGATCATGGCGATGGGTGTGGCCGAGCCCATACCCGTCGTCCGCTCGGTAGTGGCCGAGTCCAATGGTGCTCCCACGGCCGCCGCCACTTCCGGTCTGGTGGCGGGTGATCGCATAGTGGCGGTCGACGGGGTCGAGTACCCGGATTGGCGGGATATCTCCAACGCTCTCGCGACCCGACCGGGCGAGAGCGTCGTTCTGACCATTGAGCGCAATGGACGGCGGATCGAGGTTCCTGTGACACTTGGCCGTCAGACCGACCCGCAGACGGGTGACATCCGGGGCTTCCTCGGCGTGGTGGCCTCCTATCAGGAACGTCCAACCGGCTGGTTCGAGGGAGTCGGCCTGGCCGGGCGAGAGGTCGGCAACGACGTTGGGCTCACCTTCCGGGTCATGGGGGATCTCATCCGGCCCTCGTCTCTGGCCCGGCTGGCGGGAGTGTTCATCGGCCGCACCGACGTCCCCAACGACATTCGACCCGTCGGCCCCATCGGGCTCGCCCAGATAGGAAGCCAGGTGGAGACGATCGGCGTTCCTACATACGTGGCGTTCCTGGCCTCGATCAACGTCATCCTGGCCACGTTCAACGTCCTGCCACTGCTACCGCTCGATGGGGGTCACTTCGCCGTGGCCCTCTGGCAGAAGGTGACCGGCCGGGAGCCCGACGTTCGCAAACTGGCGCCCATCGCCGTGGCGGTGATCGTCTTGTTCACGTTCCTCGGCCTGGCCGCCATGATCCTCGACATCGTCAACCCGATACGCGTGGGCTGAAGGGCCAACGCGCCCCCGGGGGAGCAATCGAGATTGGGGATCGCGGCCACCTACCATGTCGGAGGTGATTCCACGTAGACAGACTCGCCAGATCCACGTGGGTGATGTCGCCGTTGGGGGTGGGGCCGACATCCCCGTCCAGTCGATGACCACCACCAAGACCGCCGATGTCGATTCGACCCTGGCGCAGGTGTATGCACTGCGCGGGGCGGGAGCAGACATCGTTCGGATCACCTGCAACGACGTGGAAGCTGCTCAAGGCTTGGCCGAGATCGTCCCGCGCTCTCCGGTGCCGATCATCGCCGATATACATTTTCAGTACAAGCTCGCTCTGGCGGCCATGGAGGCGGGCGTCCACGGGTTGCGGCTCAATCCCGGAAACATCCGCAAACCTGAGCACATCAAGACCGTGGCACGGGAAGCGAGGGACCGGGGTCTGCCCATCAGAGTGGGAGTCAACGCGGGGTCCCTGGACAAGGATCTGCTCGACAGGCACGGGTCTCCCACCCCCGATGCCCTGGTCGAGTCGGCGCTGAAGGAGATCGCCTACCTGGAGGAGGTCGACTTCACCGACATCAAGATCTCGGTCAAACACTCCCACGTACCCTCGATGGTGGATTCGTATCGACTCCTGTCGGACAAGATCGATTATCCGCTCCACCTGGGGGTGACCGAGGCCGGCCCACCTCCGGGCGGGCTGATCAAGTCCGTGGCGGGCATCGCCACTCTGCTGATGGAGGGGATCGGCGACACGATTCGCTTTTCCCTGACAGCCGACTCGGTTGAGGAGGCAAAGGCGGGTCGTCAATTGCTCGAATACCTCGGTCTGAGGGCTCGGGCCGGACTCGACCTGATCGCCTGCCCCTCATGCGGGCGAGCCGAGGTGGACGTGATCGAGGTGGCAACCGCCGCCCAGGCCGCACTGGAGGCCGAGAACCTGCCCATCCAGGTGGCGGTCATGGGGTGCGTGGTCAACGGGCCCGGCGAGGCCCGGGAGGCCGACATCGGCATCGCCGCCGGGAGGGGACGGGGCCACCTGTTCATCAAGGGCCAGGTAGTTCGAGTGGTACCCGAAGAGGAGATGGTCGAAGCCCTGCTGGACGAGGCCCGTCGCCTGGTCGAGGAGGGGCTGGATGCCCGTCTGGCGGCCGCTGAGTCCAACGCCGAAGAGCTTGCTCGTCAAACCCGGACACAGCTGGTCGAGATCCAGGGCGACGCCAATCGCTCCGCCGAGCGGAGGGCCCGGGTAGCGCAGGTGGCCGAGGGCGATTGACCTGAGGCCGGGTGCGTACACTCGGTCCGGTGAATTGCCCCTCCTGCGGATCTGCAGTAACGGCGGATGCTCGATTCTGCGCCAACTGCGGCAGATCACTGGCGTCAGCGTGTCGGTCGTGCGGCAGCGAGATGCCTGAGGGTGCGCGGTTCTGCCCATCCTGCGGCGCCCCCTCCCAGCTCGACGATTCGGTTCCCGAGGCGGCGGGTGAGGAGCTCAAGGTCATCTCGGTTCTCTTCTGTGATCTGGTCGGGTTCACTGCTCATTCCGAGAGGAACGATCCCGAGGCCGTTCGAGAGCGCCTGACCATCTATCACGCTCGGGTCAGGGCCGACGTCGAGCGTTTCGGCGGCCGGGTGGAGAAACTCATGGGGGACGGGGTCTTCGCGGCATTCGGGGCTCCCAGCGTGCATGAGGACGATCCGGAGCGGGCGGTGCGGGCCGCGCTGAGAATCCAGGAGTCCATGAGCGAGCTGAACGCCGCCGATCCCTCACTGGCACTCGAGGTTCGGGTAGCCGTGACTACCGGTGAGGCAGTGCTCCAGATGGCCCAAACGCCGGATCGAGAGGGGATCATCGGGGACGTGGTCAACACGGCCTCCCGCCTCCAGCAGGTCGCTCCGGTGGGCGGAGTCGTGGTGGACGAGCGCACCTTCCTGGCGTTGCGCGACATCGTCGAGTTCCAACCTCTCGCGCCTGTTGAGGTGAAGGGAAAAACCGGCTCGATACCCATCTGGAGGGCGATCGAGGCTCGAAGCCGGTTCGGGGTGGCGGTAGAGGCCTCGGGCTCGGACGTGTTCGTCGGTCGGGTCCACGAACTGGGCCTTCTGACCGACGCCATGGAACGAGCCGAGGCTCAGTCGAGTCCTCAGTTGGTCACCCTCGTCGGCGAGCCGGGGGTGGGCAAGAGCCGACTGGTTCATGAGCTCTACAGATGGGTCGATGACCGACAGGACATCGTCTGGTGGAGGCAGGGGAGATGCCTTCCCTATGGCGAAGGGATCACCTTCTGGGCGCTGGGGGAAGTAGTCAAGTCCCAGGCCGGCATTCTGGAAGCTGAGCCTCCTGACGAAGTCTCAGCCAAGCTCACGGCCGCCGTGACCTCTCTGATCGATGACCCACCCGAGGCGGAATGGGTGAGGCTGAGGCTGGGTCCTTTGGTTGGGCTCGGTGGGGGAGGAGCGGAGCGGAGCGAGCTCTTCAACGCCTGGCGGAGGTTCTTCGAAGCTCTGGCCTCGCGGCATCCTCTCGTCATGGTCATCGAAGACTTGCACTGGGCCGATGAGGCTCTGCTCGAGTTCCTGGAGTATCTGCTGGATTGGACCCACGACTTGCCGCTCCTGTTGGTGGGGACGGCCCGTCCCGAGCTGTTCGCATCGAGGCCCGACTGGGGAGGCGGGCGGCCCGACGCGGTCAACATCGGCCTGGGAGCCCTCAACCCGGCCGAGACCGTGGAGTTGGTCGCGGCGCTCTCCAACCGGGCTCTGATGCCGGCACAGGCCCAACAGGCACTTCTGGAGCGCAGCGGGGGGAACCCCCTCTACGTGACTGAGTACGTCAGGCTGGCGTCGGAAAGCGGGCTCCTCGACCGGCTGGGAGAGGCCGACCTGCCGATGCCGGACACCATCCAATCGTTGCTCGCCGCCCGCTTCGATCTGATGAGCGCAGAAGACAAGTCGATCCTCCACGCCGCCTCGGTCGTCGGCAAGGTCTTCTGGACGGGCGCGGTCGCTTTCCTGCTCAGCATCGACGGGAAAGAAGTCACCTCGGCACTTGGCCGAATGACGAAGAGAGACCTGATCCGACCGGTCCGCAGGTCGTCGATGCTGGGCCAGGAGGAATACGCCTTCGCTCATGTGCTGGCAAGGGATGTGGCCTATGCCCAGATCCCCAAGCGAGAGCGGGCGGTCTTGCACGAGGCGGCCGCACGGTGGCTCGAAGCTCGCTCCCAGGGCCGGTTGTCGGATGTGGCCGATCAGCTCGCCTACCACTACGGGACTGCGCTCGACCTCCAGGCGATCGAGAATCCGGAGCTGCAAGCTCGTGCCTATCGGTTCGTGATGCTGGCGGCCGAACGGGCCCAGACCCTGGACGGCAGCCAGGCGGCCGAGTACTACCAGCGGGCCGTCGGGCTGGCATCCACCTCCTCCGAGCGAGGACGGTCTCTCCTGGGGAGGGCCGAGAACACCTTCGACGACACCCAGGCTGCCCTGTTGCTCATCGAGGAGGCTCGCAACGCCTTCATCGAGGCGTCAGACCGGGAGGGCCAGATCCGGGCTCTCAACCTTCGCAGCAGCTTCGAGTGGTTCCGAGGAGAGTCTGCCGTCGCAGACAAGACGCTGGAGGAGGCGCTGAAGCTCACCGAGGACATGGAACCCTCCGAGGCAGTGGCAGCGGTACTCACGAGCGCCGCCGCCGGCCATCAGCTGCGAGGCAGAGAAGAGCAAGCACTGGATGTGGTCGAGCGGGCGCTGGCGGTGGCACAGGAGGTCGGCTCCACCGAGGTGTACGCTCGAGCCCTCGTGATCCGGGGATCGGCGCTGACCCAAACCGGGGACTTCACGGCCGAGGAGGATGTGGTCGAGGGCCTGCGTATCGTGCTCGACCTGAACGTCACCCAGCGCGCCATGTCCGCCTACAACAACCACGCCACCTTCCTCATCGCCACCGGCCAGCTGGAAGAGGGGCTCGGGGTGATCGACGAAGCAATCGAGTACGGCACCATGCGGGGGCTTCCGAACCACGTCGATTGGTCGAATATGACCAAATGCGAGGCGTTGTTCCCCCTGGGCCGATGGGACGAGCTGATGGAGATCACCGACGAGCTGATGCGATCGGATTCCCAGCGGGGTGGGAGTCAGGTTGGCATCTTCGCCAAGGAGTGGCAGGCAGTCGTGTTGTTCCATCGGGGCGAAACTGCTGTGGCTCGGCGCATGTTGGCCGAGAGCCTGTCCTCCGCCCGCGAGATCGAAGACCCACAGGCCATGATGCCCAGCCTGGCCCACGCCATCGTGGTCTTCCTGGCGGCCGGGAAGGCGGAGCGAGCCGACGAGCTGGCAGACGAGTTCGTGGCGGCATGCGAGGGGCACCCGGTCTTCGCCGGTATCCATCTCCCCACCACCGCTCAGGCTCTGATCCGGCTGGGGCGGGCTGCTGATCTGGAGCGACTGGCAAGCACGGGGGTGAGCGGGGGCATGCCGTTCGGAGTCACTCAGGCTGATTGGATGCGGGCCCTGGCCCGGGGAGAATCGAAGGAGATCCTCGCCTCCAGCCGCCGACTGTGCCAGATCAGCGATTCACTCGAAAACGTGTTCTGGGGCACCATCGCCAGGACGGAGGGCGCCCGGCGGGCGCTGGAGCTGGGAGAGGGCGATGAAGCGGCCCGGCTGATCGATGAGGCGCGAGCCTCGGCGCGCGCCATGGGTGCCCATCGCTTCTTGGCAGAGCTGGCCGAGCTCGAAAGCGACGAACAGGCGGTCATGGGCTGAAATCGGGTCGAGTGTCCCGCAGTCCGTCCGTTACCCTGGCGCCTCCATGCGCTGGTCAGAAGCTTTCATACCCACCCTCCGCGAGGAGCCCGCCGACGCCGAAGCCGTCAGCCATCGGCTCCTGGTGCGGGGCGGATTCATCCGTCGTGTCGCCGCCGGCCACTACTCGATGCTCCCGCTCGGCCAGCGCACGAGGCTCAAGGTCGAGGCCATCATCCGCCAGGAGATGAACCGGATCGGTGGCCAGGAAGTGGTTCTGCCCACCCTGCACCCAGCCGAGATCTGGCGGCAATCCGGCCGGTTCGAGATCATGGGCGACAACCTGTTCAAGATCACCGATCGCAAGGGCGTAGAGAACGTGATGGGGATGACGGAGGAGGAGCTGTTTGCCCTCACCGCCACCGAGCTGAGCTCCTACCGCCAGCTTCCGCAGATCTGGTACCAGATCCACACGAAATATCGCGACGAGCCCCGCCCCAAGTCTGGGCTATTGCGTGTGCGCGAGTTCACGATGAAAGACGCCTACACCCTCGACATCGATCAGGAGGGCCTGGACGTCGGCTTCCGCAAGCACCACGGCGCCTACCGGCGAATCTTCTCCCGACTGGGTCTGGAGGCGATCGATGTCGAGGCTTCCTCCGGGGCCATGGGAGGCTCGGAGTCGGTTGAGTTCATGGTGCGCAGCGACGCCGGCGAGGACTGGATCGTCACTTGCCCCAACTGCGACTACCGGGCCAACCAGGAACGCGCCATCTCTGTGGTTGAACCAGTAGATGACGGGGAACCCGGCGCCCGGATCGAGCGACTCGCCACCCCCGGCATCCGAACCATTGCCGGCCTCGCCCAGGCTCATCCCGACGTCGCAGCGCCCGATCGCCAGCTCAAGACTCTGGTGTACATGGTGGACGGTGTGCTCACCCTGGCGGTCGTGCGGGGCGACCACGACCTGCAGGAACAGAAGCTCCTGGATGCGGCGCGGGCAGGCGAAGCCCGACCGGCCGAGCCTGAAGAGGTGGAGGAGGCGCTCGGCGCGCTGCCCGGCAGCCTGGGAGCGGTAGGGGTGACGGATCACCCCGTCTACGTGGACCAGGCTCTGAAGGGCCGCTCCAACATGGTGACGGGTGCCAATGAGAACGACTGGCACTTGGTCAATGTCGATCCCGAGCGCGACATGCCCGCGTTTCAGTGGGCGGACCTCCGACAGGTCGGGGCCGGAGAAGCGTGCATCAACTGCGGCGCTGCCCTGGAGATGTGGAAGGGAATCGAGGTCGGGCACATCTTCAAGCTGGGCACGAAGTTCTCGGAATCATTCGATGCCCGGGTGCAGGACGAGGAGGGTGCGTCCCGTCCTATCGTCATGGGCTCGTATGGCATTGGAGTGGAGCGAAACATGGCAGCCGTGGTCGAGACGAGCCACGACGAGCGGGGAATCGTGTGGCCGGTGGCGATCGCTCCCTACGAGGCGATCATCACGGTCCTCCGTCCCGACGAGCCCACCGCCGCCGAGGCGGCGGAGAAGCTCTACGCGGCGCTGGGCGACGCCGGCGTGGAGGTGCTGTTCGACGACCGGCAAGAGCGTCCCGGAGTCAAATTCGCCGACGCCGAGTTGATCGGCATTCCCTGGCGCATCACGGTAGGCCCGCGCGGCGTCGCCCAGGGCATGGTCGAGCTGACCGAACGTTCGACCATGGAAACGACTGAGGTATCCATCGACCAGGTGGCCTCCCAGGTGGCAGAGTTGGTGGCAGCGGCCCGGTGAGTGCGTTCTTCAGGCTCCCGAATACGGGAGAGGTAGACAGGCGATGACCCGCTCAGGAGGTATGCAGTGCGCCTTGGGGGAAGCGGTCCCGGCCGGCATAGACCACGAAACGCTCGCCCCGGACGAACCCGATCAGGGTCATGCCGAGCTCATCGGCCAGGTCGGCAGCAAGTGAGGAGGCAGCAGACACCCCTGCTACGACCGGAATGCCCGCCACGGCGGCCTTCTGGGCGATTTCGAAGGAGATCCGGCCGGACACCGCCAACACCACCTCGCCCAGAGGCCAGCGAGCCGATGTCACCCGCCCGATGGCTTTGTCGACGGCGTTGTGGCGCCCGACGTCCTCGGCCGCTCCCAGGACGGTTCCGTCGGGGTCGCATATGGCGGCGGCATGGAGTCCTCCGGTGACGCCGAAACCTGGTTGGGCTCCGGCGAGAGCCCCAATCCAGCGGTTGGGTAGATCTGGGCTCAGCTCCGGGCCGGCAGGCGGACGACGGGCCGCGATCCGCACGGCGTCGATCGAAGCCTTGCCGCACACACCACAGGAAGAGGAGACAAACGTGGAACGCTGGAAGCGGGAGGGGTCGATCTGGACCCCTACCGCCAGTTGGAGCTCGTAGCGGTCGCCGTCATCGACCAGTTCGACGGAGGTGATTTCTTCCGGTCCCAGCACGATTCCCTCCGTCAGCGCAAAACCCCGTGCCAGATCGGCATCGTGTCCCGGGGTCCTCATCAACACGGCCAGCGGAACACCACCGAGGCGCAACTCGATGGGAGACTCCTCGGCGAGCAGGTCGTCGCGTTTCTCGCCCAATCCGTTCTCGACGGTGACGACCGTTCTTTTGACGGATATCATGCTTGTCACAGTAGAGGGTTGTGGGCCTCGGGCTCCGACATGGCACCATGGCGGTATGCGTGTCCACAATTTCGGTGCCGGCCCGTGCGCTCTACCGCTGGAGGTCCTGGAAGAAGTCCGCGACGAGTTTCCCGAGTATCACGACACGGGCATGACGGTTGTGGAGATGAGCCACCGCAGCAGCGACTATCAGGAGATCCACGACCAGGCCAAAGCCCTGGTGCGCAGCTTCTCGGGTGCTCCGGATGAATTCGAGATCCTCTTCATCCAGGGTGGGGCAACTCTCCAGTTCTCGATGGTGCCGCTCAACTTCCTGGGCGAAGGCGACCAGGCCGGGTATGTGGTTTCGGGTGCATGGGGCCGCAAAGCGCTTGCCGACGGCGCCCAACTCGGCGGTTACAGCGCCTGGAGCGGAGAGGTGACCGGCTACACGACCATGCCTGGAGTTGATGAGGTGGAACTGCGCCCCGGCACGCGCTACCTCCACGTCACGTCCAACGAGACCATCGATGGGATCCGGATGGTCGATCTCCCCGAGGTCGGCGTTCCGGTTGTGACGGACATGTCATCGGACTACCTGGCGCGGCCGGTGCGCTGGGATCGTCATGATGTCGTCTACGGGGGTGTACAGAAGAACCTCGCGCCGGCAGGCATGGCGCTCGTGTTCCTGCGCCGGTCAGCCGTCGAGGAGCGGGCCGGCTTGGGCACCTACCTCCGCTACAGCACCCACGTCGAGGGAGACTCGCTCGCCAATACGCCTCCCATGTTCCAGGTGTATGTGATGGGCAAGGTCCTGGCCCATCTCGAGGCCCGGGGTGGCCTGGCAGGCCTCGAGGAGCGAACTGCGGCCAAGGCGGCGCTGGTCTATGAGGCGATCGAGCGATCCGGAGGCTTCTATCGGTCCCCGGTCGACCGTCGGGTCCGTTCCCATACCAATGTGGTGTGGAGACTCCCCAACGCGGACCTGGAGAGGTCATTCGTGTCGGAAGCCACACAGGCAGGGATGGTCGGCCTGAAGGGGCACCGAAGCGTGGGAGGCATCCGCGCTTCGCTTTACGCGGCCACCGAGATCTCCTCGGTCGAGGCCCTGGTCGAGTTCATGGCCGACTTCGCCGCTCGGCATCGTCCCTGAGCGAGGCCGGGAACGGCCGGGGACACGGCTTCGTCCTGACACGCGGTCGTCGGTATACTCGGCCCCTGCCAGCTGAGATCGCTTTTCTGCACAGGTGGGCGTTGCCCACCTCTTTGTTGTGGAGAGGCAGTTTGAATAGACAACTGAACAATCGAGTAGATGAGTACCAAGACCGCCCTGTGGGACATCACAGAGTCGTATCTGGTCGCCGAGCACCTCGAGCTCGACGACCTCGAAATGCTGGGCAAGGGCAAGTCGCGCAAGGTGCGTGTGGTGGTGGACGGTCAGAACCTCGACCTCGACCGCCTGGCCGAGGTCTCGAGGGGCCTCTCCCGGCTCTATGACGCCGAGTCTGACACTGAGGGCCCCTACCAACTCGAGGTGACCTCTCCCGGTCTGGAGCGAGCTCTCAAGCGACCGTCTCATTTCGTGAAGTCGACCGGTCGCGAGGTGGTTCTGAAGGCTCGCCAAGAAGATGGCCACGTCTTCTCCGGTCAGGGCGTGATCGCCGACGCAGACAACGCCAGCGTCATGGTCGACGTGGACGGTGTCCGACACCGCTACTCCTACGAGGACGTGATCTCGGCGCGAACGGTGTTCCGGTGGGAGCCGACTCCCAAACCGGGTAAGTGAGGAGAACGACGATGCAGATCGATGCGCAGATGATGGATGCCCTGGAGTTGCTCGAACGCGAGCGGGGCGTCCCCGTCGAGATCCTCCTCGACGCGCTCGCCAATGCTCTCGTCTCCGCCTACAAGCGCTCGCCCGGGGCAGCCGAAGAGGCCAGGGTGACCATCGACCCAGACTCGGGCGACATCATCGTCTATGCCCAAGAGCTCGACGAAGACGGCAACGTGGTCGACGAGTGGGAAGACACCCCCGAGGACTTCGGGCGCATCGCCGCCCAGACCGCCAAGCAGGTGATCCAGCAGCGACTCAGAGAGGTCAAGCGCGAGCAGGTGTTCGATCTCTACGAGGGGCGAGAAGGTGACCTGGTCACAGGGATCGTCCAGCAGATCGACAACCGATTCGCAATTCTCGACCTGGGAGATGCCGAGGCGATCATGCCCGGCTCCGAGCGCATTCCCTACGAGCGGCTCCAGCGGGGCAACCGGGTCAAGGCATTGATCGTGGAGGTACGCGGTGAGGCAAAGGGCCCCCAGATCGTCGTGTCTCGCAGCCATCCCGATCTGGTGCGCCGTCTGCTGGAGCTGGAGGTCCCAGAGCTGGCCGACGGCACGGTCGAGATCGTGGCCATCGCTCGGGAGCCCGGCCATCGCACCAAGATCGCCGTCCTGTCTCACGACCCCAACGTCGACGCCAAAGGTGCGGCCGTCGGGGCTCGAGGATCTCGGGTGCGTCAGGTGGTCAACGAGCTGAGGGGCGAGAAGGTCGATGTGGTGCAGTGGCGTCAAAACACAGCTGAGTTCATCGCCGAGGCACTCGGTCCGGCGCGTGTGAAGGAAGTCCAGATCGACGAGGAGACCAAGACCGCAACGGTGATCGTGGGTGAGCACCAGCTGTCCCTGGCAATCGGCAAGGAAGGTCAGAACGCTCGTCTGGCGGCCCGACTCTCCGGCTACAAGGTCGACATCCGCTCCGATCGTGAGGGAGAGGAAGAGGAAGGGGCAGGAACAGCGCCCGAGGGCGCGCCTGCCGAGGCCGTTGGAGCACCAGAGACCGCCGAGGCGGGGGAATCGGGAGGGGAGCCAGAAGGGGAACCGGCCGCTGAGGGGGACGAAACCCCGGCAGGTGAGACTGGAGACCAGCCGGACACGGAGAAGCCCGGTGCGGGTGAAGCGGTGACCAAGCTCGCCGCCGAGACAGCGCTCAGCGACGAAACAGAGCCTTCGGCCGGGGTCGCGGCTGGCGTCGAAGAGGCAGCCAAATCAGAGTCAGTGGCCGTGGACGCATCCGATGGGGACGATGGAGCGACGTCAGAAGAAGAGTGAGTTGGAGTAAGAGTGGCAAAAACACGGGTGTATGAGCTCGCCCGCGACCTGGGCGTGGAATCGAAGGATGTCCTCGAGCAGGCGCAAGAGCTAGGTCTGGAAGTGAAGACGGCCTCATCGGGCCTGGACGACTCCGAGGTGGAGCTGGTGACGCTCGCCCTGGCCGGCGAGGAAGAAGAGACCACCGAGGCAGCAGGGCAGCCGATCGAGGACGCAGCCCCGGCTGAACCTGTCGAGCCCACCGAGCCCACCGAGCCCACGGAGACCGCTCCTGCCGACGCGTCGGTCGAGGAGCGGCCCGAGCCCGAGCCGGTGCCCGCTGAGGTGGGCATCGCCGAGGTACAGAGCGGCATGTCCGTGGAGGAGTTTGCTCAAGCGATCGGTCAGCCCACTCCCGAGGTAGTCAAGGCTCTCCTGACCCGAGGACGCCCGGCAGGGGCCACGGCGGTCATGCCCGAAGATCTGATGGAGGAGATCGCCGAGACAGCCGGCGTGATGGTGGACATCGTCGAGGCCCCCGAGCCTGAGCCGGCCCCGGTGGTCGCCGAACGCCCCACATTCGACGACTCAGCAGCCGATCTCGAGCCGCGTCCGCCGGTTGTGACGGTTATGGGTCACGTCGACCACGGCAAGACGACCGTTCTCGACAGGATCCGCAAGACCAACGTCGTGGCCGGTGAAGAAGGTGGGATCACCCAACACATCGGTGCCTACCAGGTGGATTTGAACGGCCGCAAGATCACCTTCATCGACACGCCCGGCCATGAGGCCTTCACCGCCCTCAGGGCCAGGGGGGCCAACATCACCGACATCGTGGTGCTGGTCGTTGCCGCAGACGACGGCGTCATGCCCCAGACCATCGAGGCCATCAGCCACGCCAAGGCGGCCGGAGTGAAGATGGTCGTGGCCATCAACAAGATGGACACCCCGGGTGCCGATCCGCTCAGGGTCAGGACGGAGCTCACCGAGCACGGAGTCATCACCGAGGAATTGGGCGGGGACATAACCAGTGTGGAGATGTCGGCCGTCAATGGAGACGGCATAGACGACCTGTTGGAGATCATCGACCTTATCGCCCAGCTCGAGGACTACCAGGGCAATCCCAATGCCGACGCCTCCGGTGTCGTGGTCGAGGCGCAAATGGAGAAGGGCCGCGGGCCGGTTGCCTCGGTCATCGTGCAGCGGGGCACGCTGCACCAGGGCGATGCGTTCGTGGCCGGCCCGGTGGCCGGCCGGGTGCGGGCAATGGAGGACGACACCGGCTCCAGGCTGAAGAAGGCACTCCCCTCCACACCCGTGCTGATAATGGGCTGGTCGGACGTACCGGCGGCGGGCGATTACTTCGAAGTCGTTGGGAACGACAAGGAAGCCCGCGCCGTGGCCGACGACCGCATGCAGGCGATCAAGGAAATCGAACAGGCCATCCCAAGCGCTCGGGAGCGCCTGGAGGGGTTGCTGGAACAGCTCCGCTCCGAGGACGCCACACTCCGTCTGATCGTCAAAGCCGACGCTCAGGGCTCACTCGAAGCGCTCAGAGAGTCGATTGGCAAGATCGAGCGCGAGGGGGGAAAGATCGAGATAGTCCACGGAGGCGTGGGAGGGGTCAACGAGAACGACGTCACCCTGGCCGAGGTCACCGATGCCATCGTGGTGGGGTTCAACGTGCGGCCCGAGCCCAATGCCCGGCGCACCGCCGAGCGCGAAGGCATAGAGATCCGAACCTATGGCATCATCTACGAACTCTTGGACGACATCGAGCAGCTCCTGGTAGGCCAGCTGGCTCCCACCCAGGAGGAAGTGGTGCTGGGAACGGCCGAGGTTCGAGCCCTGTTCCGGGTGCCTCGGGCGGGGACTGTGGCCGGGTGCTACGTCACCGAGGGCGTGGTGCAGCGAGGGGCCAAGGCTCGACTTCTTCGCAACGGCGTCGTCGTCTACACCGGGTCCGTCGATTCCCTCAAGCGCTTCAAGGACGACGTGCGCGAGGTGTCATCGGGCTTCGAATGCGGCATCGGTCTGGCCAACTTCAACGACGTCAAGGAAGGCGACCTGATCGAGATTTATGAAATCCGCGAGGTTGCCCGCACCTGAGGCGGCGACTGCGACCACCATGTGGGCCTGTGCGATCAGCGTCACGCTGAGGATCCCGGGGGTACGCTCGCTGAAGTCGAAGCGCTCCGTGCTCAGGCCCCACATCGAGCGTCTGCGGCGCCTGGCCTCGATCTCTGTGTCGGAGGTCGATCATCACGACGCCTGGCAGGTGGCCGGTCTTGGATTGGCGATCGTGGCACCGGATCGAGCCCACATGGAGGCGATCGTGGACAGGGCGCGCCGCTATCTGGACGCTCAGGCCGACATCGAACTGGTTGAATTCACCCTGGGCTACCTTGAGGATCCGTCATGACTTCTCGCATGCGCAAGGTGAATTCGACCATACGGGAGGTGCTGGCCGACGAGATCGAGCGCCTGACCGATCCGCGCTTGCACATGGTTTCGGTGACCGGGGTCGATACCAGCCCTGACCTCCGCTCCGCGACGGTATTCATATCGACCCTGGACCTGGAGCGAGCTCCGGATGCGGTGGTGGCGCTGTCCAAGGCCTCCACGCGCCTTCAGGGAGCGCTGGCCAACCAGACCCGCATGAAATACACACCTCAGCTCTCGTTTGCCATTGACTCCGGAGTCGTGGAGGGCGAGAAGATCGAGCACCTACTTCGCCAGCTTCAGCCGGATCAGGAAGCCGGGAATATCTACGGATCGGACACCAACGGGGAGGAACCATGACCTTGGACCGAGAGGACCTCGACCGGGTATGCCAGGCGTTGCTCGAAGCCGACGAGCTGACCATGGCCTGCCACATCGGCCCCGACGGTGATGCTCTGGGATCGATGCTCGGGCTGGCCGTGGCGGCCCGGGAGGCCGGCAAGAAGGTGTGGCCTACCTTCGGGCAGCCGTTCGACCTGCCCCAGAACTACTCGTTCCTGCCCATCGACCTCCTCGTCCCACCGGGTGACGTAGAGACGGAGCCGAAGACCCTGGTGGCGTTCGACACGGGCGCCCCGGAGAGGTTGGGCGAACTGGCCGGCAACGCCAAGCGAGCCGGAACGGTGATCGTCATCGATCACCACGTCACCAACGCCGGATTCGGTGACCTGACCCTGGTCGACCCTGAGGCATCCTCCACGGCCGAGCTGACCATGGCGGTCATCAAGCGTTTGGGGTGGAGGATCGACCCCACGGTCGCTACCTGCCTGCTGACCGGCATCGTCACAGACACGGGCCGGTTCCAGTACTCGAACACCAGGCCCCGGACCCTGCAGGCGGCCTCACAACTGGTGGCTGCCGGCGCACATCCCGAAGTGATCGGCCAGCACATGTACGAGGAGACACCGTTCGGGTACCTCAAGGTGGCGGCCAAGGTGCTCGACAGGGCGGAGCTGGATCCCGAGCTGAGACTGGTATCGGCCGTGCTTCGACTCGAAGACCTGGACGAGGCCGGGGTGGGTAGAGAGGACGTCGATGGGCTGATCGACCTGGTCCGGCTTCCACGGGAAGCGGATGTGGCCGCGCTGTTGAAGGTGTCTCTCGACGGCACGGTCAAAGGCTCCCTTCGATCCCGGGGTCGAGTGGACGTGGGTGCCATCGCGGCCGACCTGGGAGGTGGCGGCCACCACAACGCGGCCGGATTCACGTTCCACGGCGATCCGGAGGGTGCCCTGAAGGCGGTGCGAGAGCGTTTGGTCAGTGGCTGAGGGATTCCTGGTCGTAGACAAGGCCCCCGGCATCACCAGCCACGACGTGGTGGCAGCCGTCCGGCGCGTCACGGGCGTTCGCAAGGTGGGGCACGCCGGCACCCTCGACCCTATGGCGACCGGTGTCGTCGTGGTCGCCATCGGCCGGGTGACCCGGTTGATCCGTTTCATCCAGGATCTGCCCAAGGAGTACCTGGCTACCGGGGTCTTTGGTGTGGCCACCGACTCCCTGGATGCCGACGGCGCGGTCCTGGAGCGATCCCCGATGTCGATTACCGAGGCAGACCTCGAGGCGGTGTTGCCCCGTTTCACGGGTGCGCTCGACCAGATCCCTCCCATGGTGTCCGCCCTGAAAGTGGGTGGGGAGAGGCTCTACGAGCTGGCCCGACGCGGGGAGACGGTGGATCGACCGGCACGAACGGTGTTTGTCCATGAGCTGGAGTCGACCGACTTCGCTCCCGGCCCCTACCCGGAGGTCGGCTTCCGGGTCGTGTGCGGAAAGGGCACCTATGTCCGCTCGCTGGTCGACGACATGGCCCGCGCTCTTGGAGGCCGTGCCCATTTGAGCGAGCTACGACGGACGCGGGTGGGGTCGCTCGATCTCAGCATCTCGGTGCCCTCCAACGATCTGACCGACTACGTATCCGTGATGCTCTCGCCGGCCGAGGCGCTGGCCGACCTGCCCCGGGTGATCGTCGACCCGGGTACAGCCGAAGGCGTGGCGCACGGAATGAAGTTCGCCACCGGTCCGCTGGGGGAGATCGAACCGGGACGCCCAACGGCCGTGGTGGACGAGACGGGTAGCCTCCTGGCCGTGTACCGACGTGAGGGTCATCACACCCGGGCCGAGGTGGTTCTGTCGTGAATGTGCTCGACTCCAACTGGGTGCCACCGCCGCCCTCAGGTGTGGCGATTGGCGTGTTCGACGGCGTCCATAGGGGACATGCCCAGGTAATCCGCCGCCTGGTGGCCCGGTGCCGGGAGCGGGGACTGGCTCCGGGTGTGCTCACCTTCGATCCGCACCCGGTCGAGGTGCTGGCGCCCGACTACGCCCCACCTCTCCTGATGCCCGTCCAGAGGAGGATCGAGGCGTTGCAGGCGCTCGGCATCGACTGGGTAGGAACTCTCGACCTGGGCGATGTCCGTCTTATGGAGCCCGAAGAGTTCGTGGTGAAGGTCCTGGTATCGCAGGCCACCACCAGGTTGGTCTCGGTGGGCGACGACTTCCGATTCGGGCGGGACCGTGCCGGCGACGTGTCCGTTCTCGAGTCGAGCGGGCTGGTGCACGGATTCGAGGTCGTACCGGTCGAGCTGGTTCATGATGAAGGCGGAGTCATCTCCTCTACCCGGATTCGCACCCTGCTCAGCGAAGCCAAGGTGGCCGAGGCCGCGAGGCTCCTGGGCCGGCCTCACCGTGTGGAAGGCACGGTGGTCCGGGGCGACTCCCGGGGCCGTGAGCTGGGATTCCCGACCGCCAACATGGTCCCTCCCCGGCGACAGGCGGTTCCCGCCAACGGAATCTACGCCGTCAGGGTGGAAGGCGATGTGTCCGCATCCGGGGTGGCCAGCATCGGAGTGCGTCCAACCTTCGGGTTGGGTGGCGAGCGTCTGCTGGAGGTGTACCTGTTCGACTTCGACCGGGACATCTACGGCGCTGCTCTCGGCGTGGATTTCATCGCCCACCTCAGAGACGAAGAGCGTTTCGACTCCGTCGACGGACTGGTCGCCCAGATGAAGCGGGACGCGGCGGAGGCCCGTGCCATCCTCGAGGAGAGGCGCTGAACGAAGAGAGTTTTCACCAACCACGGCGGCGCGGTAACATGAATCGAGTTCCCCGAACCACATTCAGGTTTCACGCGCAATGAAGACCACCCAAGAGATCGTGTCCGAGTACGGGCATCACGACAGCGACACCGGCTCACCCGAGGTTCAGGTTGCTCTCCTCTCGGAGCGAATCGGCCACCTGACGGAGCATCTGCGAGACCACAAGCACGACCATCACAGTCGGCGCGGCCTGCTGATGCTCGTCGGCAAGCGTCGCCGCCTGCTCGACTACCTCCATCGGGAAGACGTCGAGCGGTACAGGACACTGATCTCCAGGCTGGGTCTCCGGCGCTGAGGGTTCGAGGCCGCCGCCCGGATGGGTCGCTGCCCCGTATTGAGCTCCGACCCGTATTGGGTCGGGATCGAAAATGGCGTGAGAGTCACGCCGACTAGACGGAGTCGGTCGGTTGTCAGTGGCCAGAACTCTGAGAACAGAGAGTTGACCACTGCCAACGGGCCGAGCTCCTCGACATGAAGGGAGCACGCATAGTGCCCGAAATCACCGTATCCGGTGAGGTGGGGGGAAAGACCCTCACCTTCTCGACCGGAAAACTGGCCCAACAGGCCGACGGTGCCGTTGTTTCCAGCCTGGGTGGATCTCAGATGCTGGTCACGGCCACCGCCAACAAGAAGATGAGGGAGGGAATCGATTTCTTTCCGCTCACCGTCGACTTCGAAGAGCGAATGTACGCGGTTGGGCGTATCCCCGGCTCGTTCTTTCGCAGGGAGGGCCGTCCCTCCGAAGGCGCCATCCTGACCTGCCGGTTGATCGACCGGCCCCTACGCCCGTCCTTCGCCGATGATTACCGCTGCGAGACCCACGTGGTCGTGACGGCTTTGTCCGTCGACGGTGAGAACCCCTTCGACGTGGTGGCACTCAACGGTGCCTCGGCCGCACTCTCGGTCTCCTCGATCCCATTCGACGGCCCGGTTGGCGGCGTCAGACTCGCCCTCAAGAAGGGCGAGTGGATCCCGTTCCCAACCGAGGAAGACCTCGACGAGTCGGTCTTCGAGCTGGTCGTGGCAGGACACCGCAACGAAGCCGGCGAGATCGACATCATGATGGTCGAGGCCGGCGCCACGCCCGATGGCCTCCATCTCGTCGCGGATGGAGACGCACCATCCGATGAGGCTGCGGTGGCTGCAGGCCTGGAGGCGTCCAAGCAATACATCGCCGGTGTGATCGACCTCATCTCCGAACTGGCCGGCAAGGTGCAGATACCTGAGGTGGAGTGGCCACGGGTAGTGGATTACTCGCCTGAAATGGGCGACCGGGTCGCTTCCATCGCCCGCCCGAAGCTGGGCGACGTGATCCGGACTGCCGACAAGGCCGAGAGGAAAGCAGCCGAGGACTCTGCCCTCGAGGCAACCATCTCAGAACTCGGCCTGGCCGAGGACGATGAAGACGGGCGCAAGCAGGCGGCCAAGGCCTTCAAGTCCGTCATGAAGGGGATGATGCGAGATCGGGTGATCGATGAGGGAGTGCGCCTGGATGGGCGTGGGGCCCGGGATATCCGTCCGCTTTCTGCCGAGGTGGGCGTCATCGAACGCGCCCATGGATCGGCACTCTTCCAGAGAGGCGAGACTCAGGTGCTCAACGTGACCACTCTGGGCATGTTGAAAATGGAGCAGATGCTGGACACCCTCGCCCCTGAGGAATCCAAGCGGTACATGCACCACTACAACTTCCCTCCCTTCTCCACAGGCGAGGCCGGCTTCATGCGGGGCCCGAAGCGACGGGAGATCGGACATGGTGCGCTGGCCGAGAAGGCAGTGCTGCCGGTAGTTCCCGATGCCGACGAGTTCCCGTATGCCCTTCGGCTGGTGTCGGAGGTTCTCTCCTCCAACGGATCCACCTCCATGGCCTCAGTGTGCGCATCGTCGATGTCTCTGATGGATGCCGGCGTGCCGACCATCGAGCCCGTAGGCGGCATCGCCATGGGATTGATCCACCGGGGAGACGATTTCGTCACCCTGACCGACATCCTGGGAGCCGAAGATGCCCTGGGCGACATGGACTTCAAGGTGGCAGGCACCGCAGGCGTCATCACGGCCCTTCAGATGGACACCAAGATCCAGGGCCTGCCCTCAGAGGTGCTGGCCGCTGCGCTGGACCAGGCCAAGGAGGCCCGTCTCAAGATCCTCGAGGTCATGAGAGGCGCCATCGCCGAGCCCCGGGCGGAGATGAACCGCTATGCGCCGCGCATCGAGTCGATCGAGATCCCCAAGGACAAGATCGGCGAGGTCATCGGGCCCAAGGGTGCCGTGGTTCGTGAACTCGAAGAAGAGACGGGTGCGACGATCGAGATCGAAGAGGCCGACGGCAAGGGAATCGTCAGAATCGCTTCGAACGATGGCGAGGTTCTCAAAGCGGCCAAGGATCGGATCATGCTCATCGCCTATCCGCCCGAGCCCGAGGTGGGAGAGGAGTACGAGGGCGAAGTCGTGAATATCACCAAATTCGGTGCCTTCGTCAACATCCTGCCCGGCCGGGACGGGCTCCTGCACATCTCGAAGTTGGACGGCTCCAAGCGTGTTGAACGGGTCGAGGACTATCTCTCCCTGGGCGACAAGGTCAACGTTCGGGTAGGAGGCCTGGATCGAGGCAAGTTGAGCCTGGATCTGGTGGAGGCTCTCCCCGGAGCGACACTTCCCGAACCCGCGAGAATGGCGACGGGGGTCGCCGCGACCGTGACCGGGGCGAGAATCGCGGCGGCGGCGATCGAGATCGCAATCGGAGCGACCGCGATCGAGGTAACCGTGACCGGGGCGACCGTGACCGGGGTGACCGTGCCCGGGGTGACCGTGACCGACGCAGCGGTGGTGGCCGCGAGAGCAGTGACCAAGGCGCCGAGAAGAGCGGCGAGCGCCGCAAGGTGGCCCGGTCCTTCGAAGAGACCTTCGACGACAAGGGCTGATCACCAACCAGCATCGATGAGATGGGGCCCTGTCATCTGACGGGGCCCCATCCATTTAGAGCCGCTCGCGTCGAGCAGATCTCATACGCCCGCGCTGGGGATTCTTCCCCGCGAGCGGAGCCGAGGCCGGTGGGGAAGTGGGGCGAGGTGATCCTCCTACCTCCCGCCTTCGGCGCAGGGACTTTCCTCCTGCCTGATGGCAGGGGGATTTCCGCCGCCTACCCGGCTCCGGTTTCTCCAGCGCGGCCATGGCCGGCTTCCACATCGAAGAACGCAGTGATCGACGGAGCGGTTGATGATCCGGACGTCTTTCCGCCCAAGTAGTCCAAGCGGATGGTTTCTAGGGCCAACGCTCACGATGAGGACGAGGCCCGGCTTCGTTCGGGAACCGGTCGGCTCTCAAGTCGAGGGCGTCGATCACGGTCTGTCCGGCCGGACCCGCCCAGACCGCCACGGATCTTGACCCAGGCCTCATGTAGGCGTCCCGTGAAGTGGTTGGAATTTGGGGGCGGGTCCTTCGTTCTGAGGGGTCACCGTGTGACTCTCAGCGAGTTCAAGCAACGAGCTCGAGAGGAGACCACACGATGACCCGACATGATGATGCCTCAACGTACGCCGATCTGCTGGCACGTCTTGGTGATGACGGCACCAAGGAGCTGTTCCGCCGGCTGTTGGAGGAGCGCTGCAGGAGTTGATCGACGCCGAGCTGACCTCCCACATCAGCGCCGATCGGCAACATGGCAGGTCGTCGGAAGCGGTCGACTTGTAGGCTCGTGACATGCTTCTGGAGAGGGAGAAGGAACTCGGCCTCCTGGCCGATCTGCTCGAAGACGTCGACAGATCCGGAGGCAAGGTCGTCCTGATTCGCGGCGAGGCCGGCATCGGGAAGAGCTCCCTGGTCAGGGGCTTCCTCGACTCGATGGAAGACTCGGCCCACATCCATGTCGGGTTCTGCGACGACCTGCAGACTCCACAGCCTTTCGGGCCACTGTGGGACATGGCCCGCGGAGACGCCCCATTGCAGAAGGCTCTTCAGGCCAGTGACCGTCAGGAGGTGATGCAGGCCCTCCTCGATCTCCTCTCTGGCTCGTTCAGACCCAACCTGGCTGTCATCGAAGACACGCACTGGTCGGACGAGGCGACGTTGGATGCCATCAAGTACGTCGGCCGTCGCATCGGCCGGACCAACGGGCTGTTGCTGCTCACCTATCGCAACGAGGAGGTGGACCTCGACCATCCGCTACGGATGGTTCTGGGTGTTCTTCCTTCGGAGAACGTGGCACGGATCGAACTCAGCGGGCTGTCGAGATCTGCCGTCGCCGAAATATTGTTGGAGTCGGAGCAAGATCCCGACGAGGTGCTCGAAGCCACCCACGGCAACCCCTTCTTCGTCACCGAAATGGCTCTATCGGTCGGCGGCGGCGTCCCGTCCTCGGTTCGTGACTCCGTCATGGCCAGAGTCGGGCGTCTCTCCCCCGAGGCCCGGAACCTGCTGCGACGCCTCTCGGTGATCCCGGATCGGACGACACGTGCCGAGCTGACAGTTCTGGTGGGGGATTCCGAGGCCGACCTCTTCGAGTGCGAGCGGCTGGGCTTGCTCGAAGTCAGTGGTGACACAATCAGGTTCAAGCATGAATTGATACGTCGCGCCATCGAGACGTCTCTCACCATCAGCGAGAGCGTGAGGATCCACAAGGCGCTATTGGACGTCTTGGGTGAAGACACCGATCCGGCTCGCCTGGTTCACCACGCCCTGGGCGCCAACGACGTGGACCGATTGGTCCACCTGGCCCCGTTGGCTGCCAGAAAGGCCGCAGGTGTTGCCAGCCATCGTGAAGCCTCAGCTCACTTCCGTGCGCTCCAGCCATACATGGGTCGCCTGTCCGGGCATGAGAGGGCGGATGTCCTCACGGATTGGGCTGAGGTCGAGTATTACCTGGGCAATCTTGAAGCAGTGAACATACTCGAAAGGGCGGTAGACCTGCACCGGGAGCACAGTTCGGCCAGAGAGCTGGCGGGCGCTCTTGCTCTTGCAGTGGCGGTCAACGAGACCCACGCCCGAACGGGGCCGGCTGAGGCATATGCTCAGGAGGCCATTCAGGCTCTCGAGCCAGCCGGTGAGAGCCGAGAGCTCGCTGACGCTTTCTCTCGTTATGCCGATCTGCTGATTCACAAGGGTGAGGGTCGGCGTGCCGACGAGATGGTCGAGAAGGCGATCGAGGTGGGTGAGGCGACCGGCAGCGAAGTCGCCATTATCAGGGCGCAGGTAGTGAAAGGCTTGCTCGACTACGTTCGCGGTGACCCGGGCGGGAGGAATCTCATAGAGGCGTCCTGTCGTAGGGCCGAAGCGGGAGGCCACCGCTACGAGGAGGTCACCGCCATGCGAAGTCTGGCCTACTCCGGTCAGGAGCAGGACGATATCGAGCTCCAACAGGACGTGGCCCAGCGTGCGCGCGCCGCTGCAGTTCGATATGAGCTCTCCTTCCTCGAGGTAGAGGCGAACGCAGTGTTCGCCGATGCGTTGACCAGGAAAGGAAGGTGGCACGAGGCCGAGGAGCTGATCACCGAGAACATCGGCTCTCATGCCAACGCCGATGTTCACCTTCTCCGCCTTGATGGTCTCTTGCGTATGAGACAAGGCCGTCCCGGGGGTCACGAGAGCCTTCGGGCTGCCGGTCAGATCGCCAAACAGAGCGACGAGATCGACTATCTGCTCCACGTGGCAGTGGCATTGGCCGAGGAGAGATGGCTCGAAGGAGTGGTCTCGAAAGATCTGGGGGAGAGACTCCGCGAGCTGGTGAGGCGAGGGATGGAGCACGAATTCCCGTGGCCCTCCGGTGCGTTGGCCTCGTGGCTGTGGATGCTGGGAGAGCTAGGGAAGGCTCCCGACGGATTGCCCAAGCCCCACGCCCAGGTCATCCATGGTGAATGGCAGGAAGCCGCTGCGCACTGGGAGAAGAACGGAATGCCGTACGAACAGGCTGTCGTTCTCAGTGTCGGGGATCAAAAGGCCCGATTCCGGTCGCTCGAGATACTCGATTCTCTCGGTGCGGACTTCGTGGCGGCCAAGGTACGAAAGGATCTGCGTGACGAGGGGGTGGCGGTGCCCCGAGGGAAGGGGAGAGCCACCCGGGAGCATGCCGCTGGCCTCACTTCACGCCAGGCAGAGGTCCTGCAGTTGCTTGCGGAGGATCTCTCCAATCCGGAGATTGCCGACCGGCTCTTTCTCTCGCCCCGCACCGTGGAGAATCACGTCTCGGCGATCCTGGCAAAGCTGAGCACGTCGACCCGCGATGAAGCTGTGAGCAAAGCGCGTTCGCAAGGCCTCCTCTAGCCACACGCCCAGAATTGGGGGGTGCTCTGCCCAGATTTGGGGGTGACTCCCCGATGACGTCCTTCAGCCAGGCCCATATCTTCGATCACGTGCTGTTCCAATCGAAAGGGAGGTGCACGTGTCTCTGTTCATGGACGTTCACAACATCGAGGGAGGGGTCTCGGCCGCAGATGTGGCCGGTGCCCATATGAAGGATCTCGAGACCCAAGGCAAATACGGGGTGAGCTACCTGCGGTATTGGGTCGATGAGGATGCCGGGAAGATCTTCTGCCTGGTCGAAGCGGACAACGCAGAGGACGCCAGCACCGTCCACCGGGAAGCCCACGGTCTCGTCGCCGACGAGATCTACCCGGTCAGCGAACACAGTTGAGGGAGGGTGCGATGAGAAAGACGACGACACTGACCGTGCTTACGGCCCTGATGGTGCTCGTGGCGGCCGTCCCGGCCCTGGCGCACGGCGCGCACTCGGTGGAGCGTGACAGCCGCAAGCAGTTAGCCCAGGCGCGCAGGGCGACGGCCCGCTATCAACGGGTCTCCAGGGCGATCCACGATGGCTTCGCGCCCTTTGCGATAAGCGAGGACGAGGGCGGGACGCTCCTGACCATTCGGGGACAGGACATCACCTGCTTCGACGACCCGACGGGTGGCATGGGTGTCCACTACGTGAGGAACATCGACGACATTCTCGACCCCACGGATCCCGAGGCGCTCGTCTATGAGGTGGGCAGGCATGGCCGGCTCCGTCTGGTGGCCCTCGAGTACATCATCCCCGAGGAGTTCGTGAACCCGAGTGACCCCCCGGTCCTGTTCGGGCAGGAGTTGCATCACCACGCGTATCTGCCTGTGTATGTCCTGCATCTGTGGGCATGGAGATGGAATCCCACCGGCATGTTCGCCGACTTCAACCCACGAGTTCGCGACTGCCCAAGCACATAGGGGATCTGACCCTGACTTGCGGGGTGCGTCCAGTCACTTGGACGCACCCCCTCAGCGCGTCCGGAGCCGCGATGGGATCGGCTGCTCCCTGTTGCTCACCCGGGGGTTCCGCCATTGGGGCTTCATACCGGTCGCCCGGATCGCCGACCTGTTCCTCAATGGAGGAGAGGCGTACGACTACAACGGTCGACGGCTCACCTACCCGGTGGCCAAGCTCGTGTACTGGGCCGGCGGGAACCCGTTCCACCCTGATTAGCGGTTCAGCGCCAGGGCAGCTCGAGCGGCGCATTGGAGCGGGCGAGAGATGCGACCCCTTTGGACAGAGCCGGCTGTTGCCTCCCGTCACTTCGCATGTTCCCCTTCCATCGTGCCCTCTCGCGCGATGGACGCGCGACGGTAAGCGCTTATGGCCAGGAATAGGAAAGAGGGCCGATGTCGCCCGTGTCGTCTCACGAGTCGTCCGGGCGGGCGACCTGGCCGTCGAACGTTCCTGTGGAGTAGCCATCGTCACCGCGCTGACCAGCTACGAAGCCGAGAAGGAACTTCTGGCCGCCTCGTCTTCGATCAGCGCCACGGCGCAACGACTCGATCCGACCCAACTCGGACTCCAACCCATCCGTAGATACCGCACCCAAATCGATACCCAACCAGATCATTCCCTCCAACTCCATACCCACAACCTACGAACCAGCTACGGCAGGAAGACGATCAGCGAGACGCGACGGGAGTGGAAATTGCTGTTGCGCGAGCGTGGCGGTCACGCCTCGGGGTGTTTCTCCCGCCACTCCTCGTACTCGGACCAGTTCCCCGGGAACCACAGCACCTTGCCGTCTCCCTCGAAGATCATGAGATGGGTGCATATACGGTCGAGGAACCAGCGATCGTGTGAGATGACCAAGGCGCACCCGGGGAAGCCGATCAGAGCTTCCTCCAGTGCGCGAAGGGTGTCGACGTCCAGATCGTTGGAGGGCTCGTCCAGTAGGATGACGTTTCCACCCCGACGCAGCATCATGCCCAGGTGGACCCGGTTGCGCTCTCCGCCGGATAGCTCACCGACCTTCTTCTGCTGGTCGGCCCCTTTGAAGTTGAGTGATGCGACATAGGCCCGGCTGTTGATGTCGCGACGCCCGATTCTGAGCTGATCGACACCGCCCGAGATCTCCTCGTAAACGGTCTTGGCCGAATCCAGGGCATCTCTGTGTTGGTCGACGTAGGCGAGATCGACGCTCGGCCCGATCTCGATGAGGCCGGCATCGGGCTGCTCTTGGCCGGTGAGCAGCCGGAACAGGGTGGTCTTCCCCGCCCCGTTGGGTCCGATGATCCCCACGATCCCCGCCGGAGGAATGTCGAATTCGAGATCGGCGATCAGCATCCTGTCCTCGTAACCCTTGCGGAGACCGGATGCCACGATCACCTTGTCCCCGAGTCGCTGGGTGAAAGGAATGGCGAGCGTGAGCTGGGAAGTTCTCGGTTCGGTCTGCTCGGCTCGAGCAACCAGCTCCTCATAATGGGTCAGTCGGGCCTTCCCCTTGGCCTGGCGAGCTCGGGGCGACATGCGGACCCATTCCAACTCGCGTTCAATTGTCCTGCGCAGGGCAGACGCCTCCTTCTCCTCATGGGCGAGCCGGGCTTGCTTCTGCTCCAACCACGACGAATAGTTGCCTTCGAAAGGGCGACCCCGGCCTCGATCCAACTCGAGTATCCAGCCGGCCACGTTGTCCAGAAAATACCGGTCGTGTGTCACGGCAACCACCGATCCGTTGTAGCCCTGGAGGAATTGCTCCAGCCAGGCAACCGATTCTGCGTCCAGGTGGTTGGTAGGCTCGTCCAGGAGGAGAAGGTCGGGATGGGAGATCAGGAGCCGGCACAGGGCAACTCGGCGTCTCTCACCGCCCGAGAGAGTCGTTACATCCCGATCCGCCGGCGGGACCCTGAGAGCCTGCATCGCCATCTCGACAGTGCGTTCGAGGTTCCAGGCATCGGCAGCGGCTATACGGCCCTCAAGACTCGCCTGTCGTGACCCCAGAGCCTCGTAGTCCGCATCGGGATCCGCCCAGGCGGAGAGGATCTGGTTGTACTCGTCCAAGAGCGCTCTGGTCTCGGCCGCACCGTCCATGACGTTCTCCAGCACGGTCCTGGCGGGATCCAGGTCGGGTTCCTGTTCCAGAAGCCCGACTGTGAACCCTTCGCTGAGCCGGGCCTCACCGTCGAACCCGTCGTCCATCCCCGCCATGATCCGAAGCAGGCTGGACTTCCCCGCCCCGTTGGGCCCGATCACCCCGATCTTCGCTCCGTAGAAGAACGACAGAGATATGTCCGACAAGACGGTCCGATCGGGCGGGTAATGGCGAGAGAGCTTGAAGGTGGAGAAGATGATCTCAGGCACGGCTGGGCAGCGTAATGGAGCGCACCGCCTCTCGCGATCTTCCTCATGCCTCATGAAACCGTTCACCAAGCGTGATGACGGCTTATGCTGTGGCGACGGCTGTGGGGGTATGTCCGTGGGGCATGTCGGGCGAATCCCGTGGAGGGAGGATCAGGCAACGGATGACGACCCAACTGAGCGGATCAGTGAAAATGGCCGGCGACGCCGGCTTCGGCGTCGAGGTGCAAATCCATCTCGAAGAAGAAACCCTCGCCCTGATTTCCCTCAATGGCGGCGAAATCGGTACGTGGTCGCTAGATCAGGTTGGCATCTCATCTCGGCCCGACGGCTTCCACCTGCGCCTGGAGGGGGAGGAGGTAGTGCTCCGAACCGAGGACGACGCTCGCTTCGCCCTGGCCCTCGGCGTCACCACCCCCACAAACAGGCTGGCTCGCCAGATGGCCCGGCTCCGGGACGAGGCCTCGGCCAGCCAGATCACCGTGGACCTGAGCGATGGGTACATCCCTCCGGTCCCCACGTCCGAGAACGTCCCGTCGCGCCGTTCCAGCCGACTGGCAGAGGGACTTCCATCCCTGGGCCCTCTGGTGGTGGTGGCAGCCACCGTTGCAATCATCGCTTCGATAGTGGCGATCGCCAGCGGTGCTGCGATCTCGTTTCCGGGGAATATCCCTGCCTGGCCCGCCATGACGGCTACCAGCCTCGTGATGGCTGCGGGAGGTTTTTCGGCCTTCCAGAACCCAACCCATGGCCGCGCCGCCATCGCCACCGGCATCGCCATCGGGCTGGTGACGATCCTCCTCAGCGCCGGCCGCCTCTCGGGAGAGGGACTGGCGAACCAGGCCCTGCTCGCCTTCACTCTGGCCACGGTGCTCTCGGGGGTCTTGTTGGCGATCGACACCGCAGGGCGCAGCTACCGCGACTGACGGATGCCGGAACTCCCCGACATCGTCGTCTACCTCGAGGCCCTGTCGGATCGAGTGATGGGAACGGACCTGGTCGGGGTTCGTATCGCTTCGCCTTCGGTGCTTCGCACATTCGACCCTCCCTACGATGCCGCCGTGGGCTCCCCGGTGACGGGCCTTCAGCGGGTCGGGAAGCGGGTCGTGTTCGAATTTCCCGAAGAAATCTTCATTGTGATTCACCTCATGGTGGCCGGGCGCTTGCGCTGGATGGCACCCGGTGCAGCCATCCCCAAGAAGGTGGGTCTGGCCGGACTCGACTTTGGCCGGGGCAGCCTGATCTTGACGGAGCAGGGCACCAAGCGACGCGCCGGGCTGTGGGTAGTACGGGGAGAGGGCGCTCTGACCGAACAGGATCGGGGCGGCATCGAACCGCTGGAGATGAGCGTCGGCGAGATGGCAAAGGAGTTGCAGCGAGAGAACCGCACCATCAAACGAGCTCTCACCGATCCGCGCTTGATATCGGGAATCGGGAACGCCTACTCGGATGAGATCCTGTGGGAAGCACGGCTATCGCCTACGTTGCGCACACGCTCGATGACCGACGAGCAGATGGAGATCCTCCATGCCGCGGTGCAGAAGTCGCTACGGGATTGGACCGAGCGGCTGCGCCGAGAAGTGGGGAAGGGGTGGCCGGACAAGGTCACGGCCTTCCGGCCGGACATGGCCGTGCACGGACGGTATGGAGAGGCGTGCCCGCGTTGCGGGTCACCTGTGCAACGCATCGTCTACGCCAGCAACGAGACCAACTATTGCGCCACCTGCCAGACGGGAGGCAAACTGCTGGCCGACCGGTCGCTCTCTCGGCTGCTGAAAGAAGACTGGCCCAAGACGGTGGACGAATTGGAGTGAGGACGCTTCTCCCGCTCCTCTTGATCGGCACCCTGGTGGCGTGCAGCGCCCCAGCGTCACAGAGCCCAGGTTCGCTCTGAGAAGGATTCCTGTATCGAACAGGCCGGGCTTTATCCGCGGGCCACGATCACCGTGGTCGGCACCGAGGACGGCCGTTGCGCCGACTAACGAGGCGAAGATCGCTTCCTCTTGACCTCCGGGTTGCCTATCGAACATATGTTCGATAGGATCATGAGTCCGAAATAATGGAGTCAGGGAGCGGTGGCCCTCATCACCCCCCGGTCAACGGGCACGGCCGGCCAGTTTCACAGACAGTCGATATTGACCCTGCAACCCGGCCGGATCACCGAGCTGACCGGGTTCACCGGTCTGGGCATGACACGGCTGGGGCTGAGATTCCTGGCGGCGCCGTCGCGACGGTCCCCGGTGGTGACGTTGGACGTAAAGGGGTGGCTTTCCCCGTTGGCGGCCTGGGAGGTCGGGGTGGACCCCGAACGCCTGGTTGTGATCCGCTGTCCCGATCCGAAGATGTGGACCCAGTTGGCAGCAGTGCTCATGGAGGGGGTGCGGGCCATGTATGCCGAGGTCCCCGTCACGGTACGTGACCACGATTTGAGGCGACTGGCGGCTTTGGCCCGGGCTCGTCAGGTGGGAGTGGTGTTCAGGCATCTCGGTGATGGCCTGCCGTCGGGAGTGGCCCATCTGCGGCTTCGGGCCCTGGAAGTGCAATGGGAGGGGATGGAGGAGGGCCATGGCCGTCTCCGTCGGCGCCATCTGGTGCTGGAGGCTTCGGGAAAGGCCATGGCAGGGATGACACGAAGGATCGAGATGGTGGACGATGGTGCGGACCTTGTGTGTGTGGTATCCGAATTGGGCGCTGGGGAGGGCGGACGCGCCACCGGATGAGCCGGTCGTGGTGGTGGAAGGAAACCCTGCTCGGGTCATAGCCGCATCCGCCGCCGCTTCTTCAGGGCAGAAGGTGATCGGCTTGCTCCGGCGTCAGGTCGAGGCGTTGGTGCCCTCGGCCCTGGTCCTGATACGTGACAGGGGCGAGGAAGCTCGCCGCTTCGAGCGCGTCGTGTCCGCCATCGAAGATGCCGTTCCTCGTGTGGAAGTGGGGGAGCCCGGCCTGGCCTATGTGCCGGTGGGAGGGGCAGTGCGCTACTACGGCACGGAGAGCCAGGTGGCCGCCCGGGTGTTGGACTTAATTCCTCCCGGGGCGAAGATCGGCCTGGCCGATGGCATCTTTGCCGCTCGTAGGGCGGCCGAGCAAGCCGGAGAGGCTCCCCTCATGATCGAGGACACTGCTTCGTTCCTGGCCGACCTCGAGATAGAGGCTCTGGGGCCGGGCGAGCTGGTGGAGACCTTTCGTTGGCTAGGGGTTACCACCCTGGGAGCTCTGGCCGACCTTCCCCGTCCCGCCATCGCCTCTCGGTTCGGGCAGGAGGGCCTGGCTGCTCACCGTCTGTCCTGTGGGGAAGACCGCATGCCTTCGCCCCGATCCATTCCCTCCGAGACGGCGGTTTCCTCGGTTCACACCGATGAGCCCCTGACCAACACCGACCAAGTTGCCTTCGTGACCCGCAGCCTGGCGGTCGAGATGTTGAGCGCCCTCCGTTCTATGAGGGTGTCTCCTTACCGGGTCGAAGTGCAGGTCGAAGCGGCAGACGGATCAACGCGAAAGTCGGGTGTGGCGGTCGGTCGATCCTTTCGATGATCAGGCCCTGTCGGAACGAGTCTGGTGGCAATTGAGGGCGTGGATGGACACTCCGGGCGGGGTGCCCGGCGGTCTGGTGAGGATCAGGCTCGATCCCTCCGATCTCTCTGACGAAGGTCGACAGCTGCCCCTCCTGGAACAGGTGGGCAGCGGGTGGCAGGAGGTAGATGAGGGTCGTCACGATGTGGACAGGGCCCTGCAACGGGTCCAGGCCCTGGTCGGCCCTGATGCCGTCCTCCAGGCACTTCCCCAGGGTGGGCGTATGCCTCACGACCAGGTGCACTGGTTTCCCTGGGGGGAAGAGCCGGGCCCGGCCGAGCGGGATCCTGATGCCCCATGGCCGGGAAGAGTGCCATCGCCCAGCCCGGCACTGGTGTCGGCTTCACCCCCTCTTTTGGAGGTCGAGTGGGACGGTGGAATGCCGGTTCGGGTGAGGATGGGGACGAGGTGGGAAACGGTCCTGGGCTGGAGCGGGCCCTGGCGAATGACCGGCCGGTGGTGGCGGGGCGAAAAGCCGGTGGATCGTTATCAGATGGTCACTTCGCTGGGAGCGGTGTTGTGCGTGGTTGCCGACGGCAAGGCCTACCTGGCCGGCGTCTACGACTGAGCCAGGAATCAACCCGAGGGCACTACGGCTCAGACACCAGATCAGCCAGTCGGGACTCGATCACGCCGTACACCTCGTCGCGGCAGTCTGGTGGTGTCGGCGTGGGTCAGCCCGGTCGTCTCCACCGGGCTCTCCACCACCACCTTGACCTGGCCGCCGCGAATCCTCATGGAGTGGGGACGCCATGCCTCGTACGTGCCCTGGATGGCGACCGGCAACACGGGGAGTTGGGCTGTCACAGCCATGGTGAATGCGCCTTTCTTGAAGACCGCCAGATCCCCGGTCCGTGAACGGGTCCCCTCTGGGTAGATGATCAGCGATCTACCCGTTGCGATCAGTTTCTTGGCCTGGACGTTGATCTGATCGTGTATAGCAGCGTGGGCGGACCGGTCCACCTCCACTATCCCGATCGAGCGCATCGCCGTCGCCAACAAGGGAATCGTGAAGAGCTCCATTTTGGCCAGGAACCTGATCGGCAGTGGAACCGCCAGGAAACACACCATGATGTCCAGGTTCGAAAAGTGATTGGCTACGACGACGTAGGAGCGAGCCGGGTCGATGTGGTGTTGTCCTTCGACCTCCATGCGAACCCCCGCCGCCATCAGCCAGATCCGGCTCCACATGCGAGCGGTGCGATCGATCCATGGGCTGGTCGGGGCGATTCTCGACAGGACTATCACCGCCAGAGATCCCACGATCGTGGCCAACGGCCCGGCCACGGCGGTCAGGACGATGCGTGGCAGACAACGCAGGGTCTCCATGTGGAAATCGTAGACCGGCTCAACCCCGGTCTTGGATCAGTCCCGAAAGAGTCTCCCAACAGGTCTCAGCCCAGATCAGGTGACCGGCAGCGTTGGGATGGAACCGGTCCGGTGACCACACGTCGCGTCGTGTCCGGAACTGCTCGCTAGCCCAGCCCCACTGCTCGGCCTTGTGTGCGCCGTGACGGGCCGCGACCTCGTCATGCACTCGATCGGCTCTGCGAGCCAGTTGGGTGACCATCTGACTCAGCGGGGGTGCCAGCCTGGGGATGGCGCCCATGTCACCCACGCCGCTCACGAGGACCTCACTTCCCGATTCCACCAACGTCGACACGATCGTGTCGAGATTGGCTGAGAGTCGGCGCATGGGCACCCCGCGGATGACGTCGTTTGCCCCTACGGAGACGAGCGCCACATGGGGAAGAAATGCGACGGCGGCGTCCAGTTGGTCGGCCACCAGATCGGCCGAGGTAGCGCCTCCCTCTCCCACCGAGCGGAGCAGAATCGGCCGGCCCAGTCTTTCGGACAGCCGGCGGACGACGACCCGCACCCAGATCTCCTCGGGGCCCCGAACTCCTGGTGCAGTCAGTGTCGAGTCCCCCAGAGCGCTGATCCGCAACGGTGTCCCGCTCCCGGCCAGCGAGATCGACGGATCGAACGAGCGCTGTTCGGGGACCGGCCACAACACGGCTGCGGCAAGCTCGGCGCTCAATGTGAGCGCGCCGGCCACCGCCAATCGGCGGGCGACCCTTCCCGGCGTTGTCATAAACACCATGGTGCCATGCTCTGAAGACCTTGCGGTACGTGGGCCGTGTCGGCCCGCCGGGGTCGCGCCCGGGTTGAAATGGCCCGGGTCGACCATCGTGCCCGGACGACGACGCGCACACGGTCGTCGCGTCCGCTCCGGCAACTCGGCGACTTCTGATCGGCTCATCGACAACGTCCCCGTCTGTTTCGAGACGACCGGTTAGCCTGTGGGGTAGATGGAGATCATCAACGACGATGAGATCAGAGCCTGGGAAGCCTTCGTGCGCGCTCATCGCTTTCTCGTCTCTCAGATCGATGCAGAGCTACAGGAAGCTCATGACTTGCCTCTTTTCTGGTATGAGGCACTCATCCAAATCGAACGAGCCGGTGATCCACTCCGCATGCATCAGTTGGCAGACCGACTGCTGCTCTCGCGCAGTGCCGCCTCTCGCTTCGTCGATCGGCTGGAGGAGCACGGCTTGGTCAGGCGAACCCTGGCCCAGAAGGATCGAAGGGGGATGGAGGTCAGCCTCACCCCCCTAGGGAGTCAGCGGCTCGGAAACGCCCGGCAGACCCACGCCGTTTGCGTGCGCCGTTACTTTCTCGACCATCTGGATCAGGAAGGGCTCGAGGCCCTCACGTCTGTCACCGCCCGAATGTTGGAGGGCGATGACCGGACTTGACACAGCCGGACCGGTCGATAGGTACGGAGGGAGGCCCTTCAGCCGGTGTCGGCCACTTGACGGAGCCGGTCGGCCAGGCCGAAACGGGGCCGGTCACCGGTGGTCAAATCGATCTCCAGGTCGACCCCCGTGGCGAATCCTGAGGGGTCGTCGGGGTTGAAGGCCAGAGCCTCGCCCTCGATGGTGAGCGAGAAGCGAAAGATGCTTTCCCGGCGGACATGGACGTCGGCCGCATCCCAGGATCCGATCCTCTGTCGATCGGACCACATCCTGATTCGCCCGTCGTCGACCTGGAGGGTCACTCTGAGTGGCTCATCCTGGCCGCTGATCGGTTGAAGTATGCCCTGAAACTTTTGCACCCGGTTCCTCCCTGGGTCCCGAGACCCAATTCTAGCCACCACGCCTTTACCATGGAAGCATGAATCTCACGCCCGCTCCGCGCCGTTTTGTGACTGGGACGACGTTGTTTGATGGTCATGATGCGGCGATCAATATTTTTCGCCGGATTCTGCAGGCGAGGGGGGCGGAGGTGGTCCATTTGGGTCATAACCGGTCGGGGACCGACATCGTGGAGACGGCGATCGAGGAGGATGCTCATGCGATTGCGGTGACTTCGTATCAGGGGGGGCATATGGAGTTTTATCGGTACTTGCGTGATTTGTTGGTGGAGCGGGACGCGTCTCATATAAGGATTTTCGGGGGTGGAGGGGGGACGATCTTGCCGTGGGAGGGTGAGGAGTTGGCGGCTTATGGGGTGACGCGGATCTATTCGCCTGATGATGGGCGCCGGTTGGGGTTGGAGGGGATGGTGGATGACATGTTGGCGCGGACGGATTTCGTGCGGGGTGAGCTGGGTGGGGACACGGAGGGGTTGTTGGGGCGGCTTCGGTCGGGGGATCGGGCGGCGGTGGCGTTGTTGATTTCGGCGGCGGAGAATTTCTCGGAGAAGTATCCGGAGATCTTGGAGCGGGTTTCGGGGTTGGCGGCGGGGTCTGAGGCTGTGGTGGTTGGTTTGACGGGGACGGGGGGTTCGGGGAAGTCGTCTTTGACCGATGAGGTGGTGCGGCGGTTCCTGTTGGATCAGGGGGACCGTTCGGTGGCGGTGTTGTCGGTGGATCCGTCCCGGCGCCGGTCGGGGGGTGCGTTGTTGGGGGATCGGATCAGGATGAACTCGATTCCCCACCCGAGGGCGTATATGCGGTCGATGGCGACTCGGGAGTCTTCTTTGTCGTTGTCGGCCGATATCGGGTCCGCCATCGACATCGTTAAGGCGGCCGGGTTCGATTTGGTGTTGTTGGAGACGTCGGGGATCGGTCAGGCGGACACCGAGATGGTGGATCTGGTGGATGTCGGGGTGTATGTGATGACGCCCGAGTATGGGGCCGCCACCCAGTTGGAGAAGATCGACATGTTGGATTTCGCCGATCTGGTGGTGGTGAACAAGGCGGACAAGGCGGGGTGGGAGGACGCGTTGCGGGATGTGCGCAAGCAGGTGCGGCGCAACCGGGTGGCATTCGACGTGCCGGATGAGGAGTTGGGGGTGTGTGCGACCATCGCGTCGGATTTCAACGATCCGGGCACGAACCGTTTCTATCTGGAGTTGATGGGCAAGGTCGATGAGGCGTCGGTGGAGGACTTTGCGCCTCGGATCGACCTGGTGACCGAGCCCGGGGCCAAGGCGGTGATCGTGCCGGCCAATCGGGAGCGGTATCTGGCCGAGATAGCCGAAGGGAACCGGGCCTATGACGCCTGGGCGGCTCGGGAGGCGGAAGCGGCCGAGGCGGCGTATCGGATGGCCGGTGCGGCGGAGGCGACCGGTGATCCGGAGTTGGCGGAGCGGGCGGCCGAGTCGTGGGAGAGGATCGACTCGGGGCTGCGAGCCCGCCTGGACGGCTGGGAGGAGATGACCGCCGCCTATTCGGGCGATACGTTGTCCTATCAGGTGCGGGGGAGGGCGGTAGAGGCTCCGCTGCGGGTCGAGACGTTGAGCCACACCAAGGTGGCCAAGGTGGCGTTGCCCAAGATGCGCTCGTGGGGGGACCGGGTTCGGTGGCTGACCCAGGAGAACCTCCCCGGCGCTTTCCCCTACACGGCCGGCATATATCCGTTGAAACGGACCCAGGAGGACCCGACTCGGATGTTCGCCGGGGAGGGCCCCCCCGAACAGACCAACCGCCGGTTCCACTATCTGGCCGAGGGGATGCCGGCCAAGCGGCTTTCCACCGCCTTCGACTCGGTGACCCTGTATGGGGAGGACCCGGCCGAACGTCCCGACATCTACGGCAAGGTGGGCAACTCGGGGGTGTCGGTGGCGTCCCTGGACGACGCCAAGAAGCTGTATTCGGGTTTCGACCTCCTGGATCCGGCCACCTCGGTGTCGATGACCATCAACGGTCCCGCTCCCATCATCCTGGGTTACTTCCTGAACGCGGCCATTGACCAGGCCTGTGAGAAACACATTCTGGCCAACGGCCTCCAAGATCAGGTCGAAGCCGCCTTCGAGAAGGTGTACGGGGACGGGCCCCGACCCCGATATGTGGGGCCGCTGCCCGACGGCCACGACGGGCTGGGACTGATGCTGTTGGGCGTCACCGGCGACCAGGTGCTCGAACCCCGAGTCTATGAGCGGATCAAAGCCGACACGCTCAAGACGGTGCGGGGCACCGTCCAGGCCGACATCCTGAAAGAAGACCAGGCCCAGAACACCTGCATCTTCTCCACCGAGTTCGCACTCAAGATGATGGGCGACATCCAGCAGTACTTCACCGACTGGGGGGTGCGGAACTTCTATTCGGTGTCCATCTCGGGCTTTCACATGGCCGAAGCGGGCGCCAACCCCATCACCCAGCTGGCCTTCACCCTGGCCAATGGGTTCACCTACGTCGAGTACTACCTGGCCCGGGGCCTCGACATCGACGAGTTCGCCCCCAACCTGTCGTTCTTCTTCTCCAACGGCATCGACGCCGAATACGCCGTCATCGGTCGAGTGGCGAGGAGGATCTGGGCCAAAGCACTCAAGCACCGCTACGGAGCCAACGACCGCTCCCAGATGCTCAAATACCACATCCAAACCTCCGGGCGGAGCCTGCACGCCCAAGAGATCGGCTTCAACGACATCCGCACCACCCTCCAAGCCCTCTACGCCATCTACGACAACTGCAATTCGCTGCACACCAACGCCTACGACGAAGCCATCACCACCCCCACCGAAGAATCCGTCCGCCGGGCCATGGCCATCCAACTGATCATCAACCGCGAGCTCGGCCTGGCCCGCAACGAAAACCCCCTCCAGGGCTCCTACATCATCGAAGAGCTCACCGACCTGGTCGAAGAAGCCGTCCTCACCGAATTCGAACGCATCTCCAGCCGGGGCGGAGTCCTCGGCGCCATGGAACGCCAATACCAGCGCACCAAAATCCAAGAAGAATCCCTCCACTACGAACGAATGAAAGAATCCGGCCAATACCCCATCGTCGGCATCAACACCTTCATCTCCAAAGACGGATCCCCCTTCGTGGTCCCCGAACACCTCGTCCGCAGCACCAACGCAGACAAGAACCGCCAAATCGGAGCCGTCGCCACCGTCCGAGACCGAAACCCCCAAGCCACCCAAACCGCCCTCGACCACCTCGCCCACACCGCCACCAGCGGCCAAAACACCTTCCAAACACTCATCGAAACCACCAAAGTCGCCTCCCTCGGTCAAATCACCCACACCCTCTACCAAGTCGGCGGCCAATACCGCCGCAACATGTGAGGAGACAACCGCCATGTGCAGATCGATCCACAGGTTGCGCGAAGGCACCCAAATAGCCCCACCCCACGAAATAGAAGCAGCCGCCCGGCAATTCGTGCGCAAGGTGTCTGGATTCAGCCGCCCCGCATCTCACAATCAGGATGTATTCGACTCCGCCGTCGCCGAGATAACGGCCGCGATCAGCAGGCTGATGGACGGCCTGGAGATCAAGGGCGCCTCCTGACCGCTGCCCGATAGCCGTACCAACCTGGGATCATCGCGGAAGCAGGCTCGTGTGATTCCAATCCCATGAACGATCCAACGCGCACCCAGACGCCAAGACGGCGGAGACGCATGACCCGCGGCCAACGCTGGGTCATCGTGCTTCTGACTCTGGCCGTGGTCATGGTGGGCGCGGTCGTCGGAGGCCTGTACCTGGCCAAGTTCCGAATGACCGATCTCGGGACCATCCCGTCGCTGGCACAGGGCAACGGGACCTATGTCCTGGTCGGCTCGGACAGCCGGGCAAATCTTCCCGACGATCTTGCGGGGAAGTTCGGCGACTTCTCCGGGGCCCGGGCGGACGTGATCATCCTCATGCAGGTCACCGATGGCGTGCGCGAGATGATTTCGATTCCACGTGATCTCAAGGTCGACATCCCGGGCCACGGCACCAACAAGATCAACGCCGCCTACGCCTTCGGAGGCCCCGACCTGCTGGTGGAGACGCTCAGCCAGGAGACCGGCGTGGCCATCAACCAGTACGTCGAGGTCGGATTCGGCGGATTGGCCGGCATCGTCGACGCGCTCGGGGGCATAGAGCTGAACTTCCCCGCCCCCGCCCGTGACCTGAAGTCGGGCCTGAATGTCACAAAGTCCGGCCGCCAGGTAGTCGACGGAGCCACCGCCCTCGCCTACGCCAGGTCGAGACACTACGAGGAGAAGCGAAACGGCGAGTGGCAGTCGGTGGGCGGCAGCGACATCGCACGAACCGGCCGACAGCGGGAGGTGCTGATGAAGATCGTCGACAAGGCTTCGAGCCCCTCGGGCGTCCTTCGATCGCCGGTGCTGTTGACCAGGATCACGGGCAACCTGGCCGTCGATTCCACGGTCTCGCCTTTTGGGCTGGTGCGGACTGCGTGGGCATTTCGCTCCGCAAGCGAGACACAGGCCGTGAGCCTTCCTGTGAGCGTTTCCAATGAAGGGGGCGTGTCCTACGTCGTGCGCAAAGAGCCCGAGGCCGGCAACATGCTCGAGGCCTTTGCTGGTGGTGGGCGCCTTCCGGAGGGATGAGGCAACCAACCCTGTCTCAGGGAGACTGGGCCTCGACCTGGTCCATTACCTGGCCCACCAGGTCCTTTCCCGCCGCCGACGACGGAGAAAGTCCCCGCAGGCGATCGAGCGTGTCGACCCGTTGGGCGACGGCATCGCACCCCAGTTTCTCACCGATCTTGAAATAGGAGGTCTTGGCGATCACATCAACCTTGGCGGTGAGGGTGCCCGACGGAACCTTGCCGCCCGACGATGCTGCCAGGTCGTCGAGCTCTTGAGCGGCCTCCCGGACGACCGCTACGAACGTGTCGCTCAGAGTGCCGCAGTCACGAAGATCGGTCAGGGTCTTGTCCAGGTCGAACCGGGGACCGATCTGGTCCGGCAGCGTCACGCTCACGGAGGCGCATGCTGCCAGGGACACCACCAGCATGAGCAGGACCACCTTCGAGCCTCTGAGTCGCACGCTTCACCTTCTCGAGTTCTCGACCGGGCAGCGTACTAGTTGCTTGCGCCCCAGCAATTATCGGGTTCATCCCCACTGGACAGGCCGGTACCCTTTGCCATCTATGACGAGGAACGTTCCCGACAAACCGTCCCTCGATGGCCTCGAAGCCAAGTGGGCCGCCATCTGGGGCGACACAGATGTCTACCGATTCCCGGACGAGGCGCCCGGGCGCCAGGTGTTCGCCATCGACACGCCTCCTCCCACGGTGTCGGGCTCCCTCCACATCGGTCACGTGTTCGGCTACACCCAAACCGATACGCTGGCCAGGTACCAGCGGATGCGAGGCAGGGCCGTCTTCTACCCGATGGGTTGGGACGACAATGGGCTCCCAACCGAGAGGCGGGTCCAGGCCTTCTATGGCGTGTCGTGTGATCCCGACCTGCCCTACGACCCCGACTTCGTGCCCCCTGAGCAGCCTTTCGATCCTCAGCGACCCATCTCCAGACGAAACTTCATCGAGCTGTGTCACGAGTTGACGGCCCAGGACGAGGGCGTGTTCGAGCACCTGTTCCGGGTCCTGGGCCTCTCGGTCGATTGGGACCATCTCTACACCACCATCTCGGAGTCGAGCCAGCGGATCAGCCAGCAAGCCTTCTTGAACAACCTGGCTCGCGGCGAGGCCTACACCCAGGAGGCGCCGGTCCTGTGGGACACAGACTTCCAGACCGCAGTGGCCCAGGCCGAGCTCGAGGATCGCGAGCGAACGGGGTGGTACCACCGTGTGGCTTACCATCGGCCGGACGGCACGCCCCTGTACATCGAGACGACCCGGCCCGAGCTGATCTGCTCCTGCGTGGCGCTGGTGGCCCATCCCGACGACGAGCGCTATCGGGATCTGTTCGGCCACACCGTCGTGTCACCGATCTTCGAGGTCGAGGTCCCGGTGCTGGCGCACGAACTGGCCGAGCCCGACAAGGGGAGCGGCATTGCCATGATCTGCACCTTTGGCGACACGACAGATGTCACGTGGTGGCGAGAGCTGGACCTCCCCACTCGGGCTGTGATCGGCCGCGACGGGCGCTTCCAGGAGGAGATCCCCGAGTGGATCAGGTCCGAGGAGGGCCGCCTCGCCTATTCCAGGTTGGGCGGGCTGTTCGCCAAGCAGGCACAGCGGGAGATGGCCTCGATGCTGGCGGACTCGGGAGATCTGGACGGAGAGCCCCGGCAGATCACCCACGCCGTCAAGTTCTACGAGAAGGGTGAGAGGCCCCTCGAGGTGGTCACGAGTCGCCAGTGGTACATCCGCAACGGTGGCCGCGACGAAGATCTGCGCAAGGAGCTGCTGGCGCGCGGACGATCGATCACATGGGTTCCCGAGTACATGGGAGTGCGCTATCAGCACTGGGTCGACGGGCTGGCCGGGGATTGGCTCATCAGCCGACAGCGATTCTTCGGCGTCCCCATACCGCTGTGGTACCGCCTGGACGATGACGGCCAGCCCGTTTACGACACGCCGATCCTGCCCGACCCCGAGTCCCTCCCGGTCGACCCGGGCTCGCATGTGCCTCCCGGCTACGACCCGGATCAGCGGGGCAGGCCGGGGGGTTTCGTGGGGGAGAGAGACGTCATGGACACCTGGGCGACTTCCTCATTGACACCCCAGATCGCCGGGCACTGGGGAACGGGCGACGGGCTGTGGGAGAGGATCTTCCCGATGGATCTGCGACCGCAGGGTCACGAGATCATTCGCACCTGGCTCTTCTCCACGGTGGTCCGCTCACATCTGGAGTTCGACTGTCTGCCGTGGTCCCACGCCTCGATGAACGGCTGGATCCTGGATCCCGATCGCAAGAAGATGTCCAAGTCGAAGGGAAACGTCGTCACCCCCATGTCTCCCTTCGAGGCGCACGGGGCAGACGCAGTGCGGTACTGGGCTGCCTCGGCCCGTCCTGGAGCCGACACGGCCTACGACGAGGGCCAGATGAAGATCGGCCGGCGGCTGGCCATCAAGGTTCTCAATGCCTCCCGATTCGTCCTCGGCTTTGCCGAGGACGTGGGCCCGGGGGCGATCACCGCCCCTCTGGACCGGGCGATGATGGGCCGCCTGGCAGAAGTGGTCGAGGCGGCCACAGCCGCATTCGATGCCTACGACTACTCGAAGGCCCTCGACGTCACCGAGTCGGCGTTCTGGGCGTGGACCGACGACTACCTGGAGCTGGTCAAGAGCCGGGCCTATGGCGAAGGCGAGTCGGCCTCCTCCGCCCATGCCGCCCTTCAGCTCTCCCTGTCGGTCTTCCTCAGGCTCCTGGCGCCGATCCTGCCTTACGTCACCGAGGAGGTGTGGAGCTGGTGGCGGCCCGCTTCGATCCATGCCTCTCCTTGGCCCACCACGGACGAACTGGACGCCTACAGGGGCGATCCTGCCGTCCTCGACACAACGTCTCAGGTGTTGTCTCAGGTGCGCAAGGCCAAGTCCGACGCCAAGGTGTCGATGCGGACTCCAGTCACCTCGATGACCATCAGCGATACCCCCGAGAGGCTGGACCTGGTGCGCTCCGCCCTGACAGACCTGGGTGAGGCGGCCGGAGCAGAGCGGATCGAGTTCGCCACGGGTGACTTCACCGTCGAGGCGGAGCTGGCTCAGGCCTGAACCTGCAAGTTGCCCCATCCTTGCATCTTTACTGCAAGTATGGATAGAATTGTCGATATCATGCAAGTAGCGGCTGTGATCGGAGACGTGGTCGGCTCGCGGCAGGTGCCCGATCGTGCGGCTCTGCAAACGGGCCTCGGCAATCTCCTCGACGGCGTGGGGCGAAGCGGCGCCACCCACCTCGGTATGACGATCGGGGACGAATTCCAAGGCCGCTTTGCCAGCCTGTCCGATGCGGTCTCCGCCTCGCTCGACCTCCATCTCGGGTCGGCAGGCCTGGCCCGGCTGAGAATCGGCATCGGCTGGGGTGACCTGGCGATCGACTCGGGACATGAGACCCAATTCGGACAGGATGGCCCCGCCTGGTGGCGGGCGCGTGATGCGATCGAGCGGTTGGAGGAAATGTCGGGGCCGGCCCGTACTCTCATGGCCACCGCCACCAAGTGGGACGACATGCTCAACCAGTACCTGACCCTGCGCGACAACCTGCTCGACGACCTCGACGAGACCGACGCCGCCATCGCCCGGGGCATATTGGCGGGGAGAACCCAGCGCGACATGGCAGGCGAGCTCAGACTGCATGAGAGCTCCGTCAGCCGGCGAGTGAACGGACACCGTATCAACGTCTTGGTGGGTGTCGCCCGCCCCAGCATTCCCGGCTTCGGGACAGAGCCATGACCCAGCCGATGTCGGTGATTGCGGTCATCGCCATCGCCATCCTGCTCACGGGCCCCGCCAACTGGCTGGTTCGCCAGCTCCTGGTGACGATTCGATCGGTGCCAACCGGAGGACTCGAAGGTGCCGGACGGTGGATCGGCATCCTCGAGCGGTTGCTGATCTTCCTCCTGGTCCTGGGCGACGAGGCAGGCGCCGCCGCCCTGGTGGTGGCCGCCAAAGCCATCCTCCGCTTCCCCGAGATATCTGGGGACGAGCCCCATCTCCCGGCCGAATACGTGCTGGTCGGATCGTTGGCATCCTGGCTGGTGGCGGTTGGGGGCGGATTGGCAGCGCGGGCCTTGCTCGGAATCGGATGAGAGCGCCCATCACGATGGCCGATAGTGTGTCCCTGATGCGTCCATCCATCTCGTCCGCTGGATCCACCGCGCCCCATCGGACGGGGCCGCGCCGCCGACCCGGCCGGCTGTGAGCCTCCAGGCCGGCATCGTGGGGCTGCCCAACGTAGGCAAGTCCACCTTGTTCAACGCCCTCACCGCGGCGCGCGTCGAGGCGGCCAACTACCCCTTCGCCACCATCGAGCCGAACGTGGGGATGGTTGCCGTTCCCGACCAGCGCCTCGAATTGCTCAACGAGGTCATCGAGACCAAGCAGTTGATTCCCGCCACGGTCGAGATAGTCGATATCGCGGGCCTGGTGAGAGGGGCCAGCGAAGGAGAGGGCCTGGGGAACCAATTCCTCGGTCAGATCCGCTCGGTCGACGCCGTTCTGGAGGTAGTCCGATGCTTCGAGCATCCCGACGTCACCCACGTCGAGGGCTCAATCGACCCGGAGCGGGACATGGACACGATTGCGACCGAGCTGATACTGGCCGACCTGCAGGTGGCGGAACGACGTCTGGAGAGACTCGAACGATCGGCCAAGTCGGGCGAGAAGGCGCTGATCGCCGAGCGGGACACGGCCGCCAAACTGGTGGCGGAGCTGGGCAGGGGCCGTCCTGCCCGGGCCGTGCGGTGGACGGCCCAGGAGCTCACCAATCTGTCTGGGATGCAGATGCTCACCGCCCGCCCGGTGCTCTACGTCTGCAACGTCGACGAGTCGGGGCTGAGAGGCAATCGGTTCACCGATTTGGTGGCGGCGCGAGCCCGTGCGGAAGGCACGGAGATGGTGACTATCTGCGCTGCCGCCGAGGCGGAGATTGCCCAGCTCGATCCGCCTGACCGGGCCGACTTCCTGGCTGAGTTGGGCATGAGCGAGCCCGGGCTGGAAACCCTGGCACGAGCAACGTATCGGCTTCTGGGCTTGCGCACCTTCTTCACCGCAGGCCCCAAGGAGATCCGGGCCTGGACCATACGAGCCGGAGCCACCGCCCGGGAAGCCGCCGGCGTGATCCACAGCGACTTCGAGCAGGGGTTCATCCGGGCCGAGGTGTACGGGATCGATGATCTTCTCGAGCTGGGAAGCGAGGCCGCGCTGCGCTCGGCCGGCAAGCTGAGAGTCGAGGGCAAGGATTACGTCGTCGCCGATGGCGACGTCGTCCACTTCCGATTCAACGTTTGACGTGAGCTCCGGTCGTTGCACCGTGAGGACCCGGGTCTCCCGTTGATTGGACCTCTTGATTGGACCTTCGGGAACGGATGGGGTTGGGCGGGCGTCGAGAGAGCGGCTCGGCCTTCACCCGAGGTACGGAGAGAGCCGGGCGCGGCTACTCAGCTTCGTCCTGGGAGACGTGGGGCACGGTTAGCACCGGGCAGGGGGCGATGTGCACCAGCCGGTCCGCCACCGACCCCACAACGATTCGCTCGACGAAGCCGGCCCCGCGCTGGCCAACGACCAACATCCCGGCGTCCTCTGTGCTGCACAGCTCAGCCAATCGCGAGGCGGGATCGCCTACCTCTTCGACGGTGTCATAGTCGACACCGTCCAGGTCGAGCGCCTCCTCTGCTTCGTCCAGGACCCGGCGCCTGCCCTCGACCACTGCTGAGGCGAAAGCATCGGGGGTGGGCGGGGCCCCGCCTATGCCCCACCACCCCTCCGGGGGGCGGACCACGGTTGCGATGAGAAGTCGGGAATCGAACCGACGGGCGAGCGACACTGCCATCCGGGCAGCTTCGAGGCTGTGCTCAGATCCGTCGACGCCCACGACGATGGTGTCGATGTTCCAATCCAATTCGTGTACCTCCTGGCGACAGGGAGAGTAGCCCCGATCAGACGGAGGGGGTCACCGTGACACGGCGACCCCCTCGATCCCTGGCTGATTCCCGTTCAGTCCCCCAGGCCCGCCGCCTTGTAGGCACGATAGAGGAAGGCAGCCATCTCACCTCTGGTGATCGTCCGATCCGGGCAGAACTGGTCGTTGGCCGGCGGGTTGCAGCCCTTGGTCACCCCCGCCGTCCCCAGAATGTCGATGGCCGATTCGTGGATGTTGCCGTCATCGTCCACAAACTGGTCCGATCCGGCCCCGTCGGTGAATCCGAAGCCTCGCACGATGAACGTTGCCATCTCCGCCCTCGACAGGCTCCGCTCCGGGCAGAACTGGTCGTTGACCGGCGGGTTGCAACCCTTGGTGATGTCGGCGGCGGCGAGCCGATTGATGTGGTCCTCGAACACGCTCGTGTCGTCGTCCACGAATGCATCCTCTGAGGTCGGTGCCAGCTCCAGCGTGCGGTCCAGGAACGCTGCCATCTGTCCGCGGGTCACCTCCGCGTCCGGGCAGAACTGGTCGTTGGCCGGCGGGTTGCATCCCTTGGTGATGCCCATTCCTCCCAGCCAGGCGATTTCATCGTGGAAGATGTGATCGGCCGGTACGTCGGTGAACTCCTTGGTGGGAGGTGGAGGTGGGGGCGGTGGCGGTGGGCTGACCGTCACCGATGTCACCGCGTATTGGTGCGGAACCTGGTTGTTGACGTAGAGCCACAACATGTCCCCCTCGCCCTCGGTGGCGTAGTCGGCACTGTCGCCGGCCGCCATCGCCAGGCTGAGAGGACCATCGGGAGACGTGATCTCGTCAGCGAGATCGACGTCCACGCCCTCTATCAACCCCGTGAGCCCTCTGGGGTCGAACACGGCCATGTCGACCGTGAAGTCGGTATCGCCCTCGGTGAGGAAGCCGTAGTCACCGAGTTGATCGACCGGGAGGACCGCTACCCCGTCGTTCATGTCGGCAACGGCGTAGTACTCGAGCAAGACGTTGCTCGTTCCCAGATCCACGAGCACGGTGATCCAGTCACCGCTGGGATCGCCACCTTGGAGTAGACCCAGGTCGAGCGCCGCCAGGATGTAGTCGTCGTTCCCATCTCCGTCGGTGTCGATCGACAGGTCGATCTCTTCGGCCGACGGGTTGGACCAGGGCTCGTTTAGTGCCACTCCGAACTCCACCGTCCCATCCGTTGCATTGGTTCGATAGCCGAGGGCGGCGGCAGTCCCGCTGCCGGAGTCCCCCTGCGCGGCCAAGGTGAATCCGTCCGCAAACCCGTCCGAAGGGCCCGTATTGGACACCGAAACCATGTCCTCACCGCCCACGGCCGTGACCTGGGAAGCCGGGTCGGTCACTGCCAACAGCCCAACGGCCATCGTGTCGTTGCTGTCGGATTGATTGGTGAACTTGACCCAGCCATCAGTCTCGCCCTGGCTGAAGAAGCCGTCGTCTGCGGTCATGGCGGCCGGATCCACAGCGAGGGTCACGTCCACCGACCCGGATCCGCTGGTGGTGCCGACGGTGTCGGAAGACAGGCTCCACGTCACACCCGGCTGATCCTGGTTGGGTATCAGCTCAACGTCATAGGTGGCATCCCCGTGGCTGGGGAGCCGGGTTACGGTGATCGTCCGGGTGTCGCTCCCCGCCTCCGTAGGGTTGACCCGTCCGAAGGAGAGCCCGGCCGGGGAGGCGTAGCCACCGACGTCGAGGGCGGCCCTGTCGACCTGGACCACACCCGTGCCCTGGCGGGCGATGGGGACACTGCCGTCCGGCTGGGCGGGTCGGGCGGAGTTCATCAGCATCGCCTTGATGGCCGCCGGAGTGAGGTCCGGGTACTCATCGAGAAGCTGGGCGGCCGCCCCGGCCACATGGGGCGTGGCCATCGACGTGCCGCTGAGCAGCACGGTGCCGTCACCTGTGCCGGCCGCTGCCGCCTCGATCGAGTAGCCGGGGGCGCTCACGTCGGGCTTGAACACGCTTCCGTATCCGGGCCCACGTGAGGTGAAATCGGTCATCTCGTCACCCATGCCGGGCTTGGCCACACGGGTCGACTCGTCCATCGTCACGTTGACAGTGTCGGTCTGTGCCGTGGTGAGGATCAGTTCGCCGTCGGCCTGGCCCACCATCATGGCCGGAATGTCGGGCTGGTCGGGCGTGCCGTCCTGAGCCATGCCGATGGGAGCGCCGGGCTGGTTGTTGTAGATCACGGCGCCGATCGCACCAGCCACCTGGGCGTTGCGGATCTTGGTTGAGAAAGAGCAAGTCCCACGCTGGATCAGCGCCACCACCCCGCTCAGGTCGTTGGTCAGGGCCGTGCAGGCATCCAGCGGGGCGGCGATGCCCAGGTCGCCGGTGGTGGGCGTACTCAGGGACCCGAAGTCTCCCGTTGTCGCCTCGTAGTCGTCGGCTATCCCGACCGGCGAGTTCACGGTCAGGCCGAGGACCTCGACCCCTTCATCGATCGATGCGGCAACCGAAATCACCCCATCGGCGAGAGCCGGTGTGGAAGTCACATACGGGAGGTCGCCGGCATTGCCCGAGGCGGCCACCACGACCACCCCGTTGTCGACCGCATTCTGGCTGGCGATGGACGACGGGTCGTCCGGATATCCAAAGTCTGACCCCAGGCTCATGTTGATCACGTCGACATGGTCCTCGATGCTCAAATCGTTGTTGGGGTCGAGGGCCATCTCAATGGCGTCGGAGACCAGGTCCGTCGACCCGGCCTTGTCGCCAAACACTTTGAGGGCCAGGAGGCCGGCATCGTATGCCATGCCCAGGTTGGGCGGTTCTTCGCCCGCCACCGTGGCGGCAACGTGAGTGCCGTGCCCCTCGCCGTCGAGTGGGTCCGCATCCGGGTGAGGGGTGTTGATGATCGGGTCGTCGGAGCTGGCGTCGTACACGGGGCCGGCGAAGTCGAACCCGCCGATCACCTTGGGCGTGGGAAAGGTCCCGGCCTCGATGACCCCGGGATCATTGGTGTCGTAGGCCGCCGTGGTGCCGGGGCCGCCAAAGGCCTCGTGCGTGTAGTCGATGCCGGTGTCGATGATGGCGACGGTCACGCCATCACCCGTGTAGCCGGCCCCGGCGACGGTATCGCCGCCGATCGACGGCACACTGCTGGCCAGATCGAGGTTATAGCGGGTCACACCGGAAACGGATTTGACGCCCGGTGTGGCGCGGATGGCGGGGATGTCACCCGCTCGTACCAGCGCCCGCAGGCCATTGGCTCCGACCACCAAGCGAGATCGGACCTCGACGATCTTGGAGGCCAAAGCAGACTCGACTCGGGCCTGCTCGGCCTGCACGGCGTGGCCCTGGGACCGCTGCGCCGCCGGAGTCGCCGACCGATGGGTGGAGGCGAACTCGGCTACCGAGGACTCGTCCAGTTGGATGAACACCTGCACCACATCGTCGGCGCTGCGGATGTGGAAGTCGCCTGCCAGGGCGCGGGCAATCCGCTCGGGAGTCGTGCGTGTCGTCACCCCGGTGGCTGCGGCGGCGGCGGACCCGCCCCCGGCGGTCATGGCAGCCAACAGAGCGACGATCGTCAGAATTGCGGTGCGTCTGGTTCTCACGAGCCCCCTCCCGGGTAGACGGCGGTCCTCTTCGATCTGGCGGCAACCATACACATCTGCATCAAAGGGCGTCCCGCTGGCGGGGAGAACTCTCGTACCAGAGAACTCCGTCCCGATCGTGGGCGGCGAGGACCTCTCTCACACGCAGATACTCGAGGTGGGCGACAGTCTCCCGCAGCGCCAACCTCTGCTGCACCGGGCTGAGATGAGGGCGGAAGATGCCACCCACCATTTCCCAGGCGGTCTGGGGGTGCTGGCGAGCCCGATCCGCCATCTGCCCCAACCGGCGGTCGTGGTGGAGCAGGATCTGCTCCACTCGCGCCGCGCCCCGCTCGATGAGCGTGCCGTGAGCCGGGTAGGTGAGCCCGATCGGCACGTCCAGCAGCCGCCGCAGCGAGTGGAGATAATCACCGAGGACGTCGTCGAAGTCCTCATCGAACATGATCACGGGTGAGATGCGCGGGAAGCACGTGGTCGCCCGAGAAGACGATTCCGGTCAACGAGTCCCGCAAGCATATGTGGGAGGGCTCGTGCCCGGGAGTGTGGAGGACCTCGAGATGACGGCCCGGGCCCAGGTCCAGCGTGTCTCCGTCCTCCAGCACCAGGTCGGGTGGCTGGATCAGCGGCATGTACCCGGGGCGCGGGCCCATGTCCGAGAGTGCCCTGGCCTGGGGCGACGGAACCCCGTGGCGGGCCGACAGGGCCAGATTGCGCTGAGTCAGCCCGGGGGTATCATTGTAGCGATCCACCAGGCGGGCCGCCCGGCGGTGCATGGCGAATCTTGCGCCCGTCTCTCGCACCACCCTTCCTGCCATGCCGACGTGATCGGGGTGGAGATGGCTGACGAGCAGGGTCTGAATCGGAGCGTCGGCCAGCCCGACCGCAGCCAAGCCCTGATCGAGGGCCGTACGGCCCGGATCCCAATCGCACCCGCAGTCGATCAACAAGATGCTGTCTCCCGTTTCGATGGCATAGCAGTTGACCCAGGCCGGAGTATCGAAAGGGAGCGGCGCCGGTATCAGATGTATCCCGTCACCAAGCGTCTTCGGATCGGGTATCGACCCGTTCACCCGTGCTCCACCGAATCGCGAATGCCAAAGGTGATGTCGATGGTCACTTCGAACTCGGTGGGGACCCCGGCGTCGTCCACCCTTCCTCGGGCTCGCACCAGTTCCCAGTGGGAGATGTCGGAGATGGTCACGGCTGCCCGGGCCAGGACGGTCCTGACGGCGTCTTCGATCGAGTCGGGCGAGCTTCCGGTGAGGCGGACGGTCTTGGTGATCTGCATCTGACAACCGTACCGGCCGGGAGAGGCAGGTTCCGGCTGGGGCGGCTTTCCCGTAGCGGAGCCCGATTCCTACCGTGATGGGATGCACCCAGGATGCCCGACCTTGGCCGGAGGAGGGTCGTGACGGGCCTCATCTTCGCCTCGATACCCTCGCCTCCGATCAACGGCTTCCATATCGGCCCGCTGCGGGTGACGTTCTATGGGATCCTGGTCGCCACCGGAGTTGCTCTGGCGTGGTCCATCACCAGCCGCAGGTTCGAGAGACGGGGCGGTGATTCCGCGCTGGCAGACCGTCTGATGGCCTGGGTGGTCGTGATCGGTTTCTTGGGCGCTCGCCTGGCCTACGTATCCACCCACATGTCGCGATTCTCCGGCCAGCTCTGGAAGGTGATCGCCATCTGGGAGGGTGGGCTCGCCCTCTATGGCGGTCTGACGGCGGGAGCCATCACCTTCTGGGTTCTGGCGCGGCGCTGGAGCCTTTCGCTGCCTGACCTGCTGGACTCACTGGCACCGGCGCTGCCGATCGCCCAAGCCGTGGGCCGATGGGGCAATTACTTCAATCAGGAGCTGTTCGGCACGCCCACGAGCCTGCCCTGGGGCCTGGAGATCGACCCGGCCCACCGTCCTGCCGCCTACCCCAATGCGCCCACCTTCCATCCCACCTTCCTCTACGAGTCGATCTGGAACCTGGCGTTGGCGGGTTTCATCATCTGGCTGGAGAGGCGCCACCCTTCGCTACGGGGTCGTCTGATAGGTGCCTATCTGGCCGGATACGGGCTGATCCGCTTCATCTTGGAGCTGATCCGAACCGACACCACCTTCAGGTTCCTGGGGCTGAGTCGCAATGGCTGGGTCTCGCTGGGCGCCGTGATCGTCGGTGTGGCCGTGCTGGCCTGGCCGCACGTCGCCGATCGGAGCCGGTCGGCCGCGGTGGGTGAGAGCACCGACTGACTCGCCCTTCCACGATCGGGACGTGGGTAGCCCGCGGCGTGAGTGGGCACTTACTCCTCCTCCGGGTCGAACGTGTGTTCGATATGATTGGGTGCCGTGTACGCCGAGCTGCATTGTCACACCAACTTCTCCTTTCTCGATGGAGCCTCTCATCCTGAGGACCTGGTGGAGCAGGCGGTGGATCTGGGATATCGGGCGCTGGCGATCACCGATCACAACGGCTTCTACGGAGTGTCCAGGTTCTGGCAGGCATCTCGTCGAAGCGGGCTCCCGGCCGTTTACGGGGTAGAGGTGGGCTTGCCTCCGGGCGGCGTCGACCCTCCCCAGCCCATAGCCGATCCGGTGATGGCGGCCGAGGGTTGGGATAGCCGGCGTCAGAATGATCGCCCGGTCGGCCCGCGCCGGGGCCGGAGCGTGGGAATGCACGGGACCAAGCCCATCAATCTGCCGCCAACCGAGCACCTGGTCCTTCTGGCTGCTTCACCGCAGGGATACCGGGCTTTGGGCAGGTTCATAACTCGTGGCCAGCTGAGGGGGATCAAGGATGCGCCCGTCTATCACTGGGCGGACTTGGCCGAGGCAGCCTCCGGTGGTCAGGTGTGGGCCCTGTCGGGTTGTCATCGAGGATCCGTTCCGGGGGCAGCATCGAAGGGTGAGCTGTCCGTAGCGATGAACGAGGCGGCGCGACTGCGAGATATGTTCGGGCCTCGCTTCCAGCTCGAGCTGTGGCACCATGGCCTCCCTGAAGACGACGGGCGCAACGAGCTCCTCTGGGAGGTGGCGGTCCGTCTCGGGTTGGGAGTGGTAGCTACCAATCAGGCCCACTATGCCCTCACCAGAGATGCCGATCTGGCCGAGGTGCTGGCTGCGATAGGCGGACGGCGATCACTCGACGAGGCCGATGGGTTCCGACCGGCCACAGACCAGCGCCATCTCCGTTCACCGGTCGAGATGGCGCGGCGATTTCGCCGCTATCCGGGAGCGGTGGAGCGTTCAGCCGAGCTCGGGGAGAGGCTCGCCTTCGACCTGGGATTGGTGGCCCCCCGTCTGCCGGATTTCCCCATGCCGGGTCACTTTCGGGACGAGATGGACTTCCTGCGACATCTCACCTGGGAAGGGGCCCGGGGGGTGTATGCAGGAGGGGGAGAGGGGGGAATCGATCCCGCAGCCCGCGCTCGTCTCGAGCACGAGCTGGACGTAATCGACCGGCTCGGCTTTCCGGGCTATTTCCTGGTGGTGTGGGACCTGGTCAACTTCGCTCGCAGCCGTGACATCTACTGCCAGATCCGGGGGTCGGGAGCAGATTCGGCCGTGTGCCGTTGCCTGGACCTCACCCGGGTCGACCCGATTCGCCTCCACCTCCCTTTCGAGCGCTTTCTCTCGGAGGAGCGGGGCCGGGCTCCCGACATCGACCTGGACCTCGAGGCGGACCGACGTGAGGAGGTCATTCAGTACTGCTATCGCCGCTACGGCCGAGAGCGGGCGGCGATGGTGGCCAACGTAATCACCTATCGGGCTCGCTCGGTCCTGCGCGACGTCGCCAAGACCTTTGGCTTCAGCCAAGCGCAGGTGGACGGTCTCTCCCGGTTCGTCGACACCCGCGACCCGTCCCGATTGGCCGACGAAGACCTACTCCCGGCGGGTTTGACGGCCGACCTGGTCTACGACATCTGCCACCGGCTGGACGGTTTTCCCCGCCATCTCGGCATCCACTCCGGAGGGATGGTTATCTCGGATAGGCCCCTGTGGCAGGTGGTTCCCCTCGAATGGGGGCGCATGGAGGGGCGCACGGTCATCCAGTGGGACAAGGACGACTCGTCGGCGGTCGGGGTGGTCAAGTTCGACCTCCTGGGGCTGGGGATGCTCAACGCCCTCCATCTGGCGGTGGACCTGATCGACGAGACCCACGGGGTGGCAGTCGATCTGGCCACCATCCCTCAGGAGCCCGCCATCTACGAGTTGCTGGGAGACGCCGACACGGTGGGGCTGTTCCAGGTCGAGTCTCGCGCCCAGATGGCCACGCTCCCCAGGATGCGCCCCAGAACCTTCTACGACCTGGCGGTGGAGGTGGCCCTGATCCGGCCAGGGCCCATCCAGGGCCAATCGGTTCACCCCTACCTACGGCGCAGGAACGGGGAGGAGCCGGTGAGATACCCCCATCCCTCCTGTGAGCCCATCCTGGCCAAGACATTGGGGGTTCCCATATTCCAGGAGCAGCTCATGGAGATGGCGCGGTTGTGTGCCGGATTCGACGGCAGCCAGTCGGATCGCCTTCGTCAGGCCATGACCCACAAGAGGTCGGAGGCGGCCATGGAGAGGCTCCGTCGCGAGGTATTCACCGGCATGGAGGCTCAGGGGATACGGGGAGCTGCAGCCGCCGAGATATGGGAGAAGCTCCAGGGCTTCGCCAGCTTCGGCTTCCCCGAATCCCATTCGGTCAGCTTCGCCTACATCGTCTACATGTCGGCATGGCTGCGACACCATTGGCCTTCGGAGTATCTGGCCGGCCTGCTCAATGCCCAACCGATGGGGTTCTACAGCCCCAACAGCCTGGTGCAGGATGCCCAGCGCCATGGCGTGGTGGTAGTCGGGCCCGACGTCAACATCTCCCGGCACGACTGCACGATCGAGGCCTGGGAAGCCGACCGGGACGATGTCGTCCACCACCTGGACAGGGCGTGGCGCCGGGGCCGGGGACCGGTCGAGGACCCGATCCGCCCGGCCGTGGCGGTGAGGATGGGGTTTCGATACGTGCGAAACCTGGGTGAGGCCGAGATCGCCCGCCTGGAGACGGCCCGGTTGACCGGCGGGCAGTTTCGTGACCTAGAGGATCTCGCCCATCGCACCGGTCTTGGTTTGGCCGCCCTGGAAGGGCTGGCTGCCGCCGGCGCCCTTGGGTCTCTGGGCGTAGGCCGTCGGGAGGGGATATGGGCCGCCGGAGCGCTGGCAGACATCGACCCTTCCCGGCTGGCATTGGCGCCCGGGGTGGAAGCACCGGCCCTCCCCGGCATGACATCGGAGGAGGCACACCGGGCAGACCTATGGTCTACGGGCGTATCCACCCGCCATCCAATCGAATTCGTGCGGGCCGAGCTGGAGGAACAGGGTTGCGTTCAAGTGAGTGAGGTGATGGCCCTGCGACGCCAGGTGGCGAGGATCCAGGTGGGAGGGGTGATCACTCATCGCCAGCGCCCGGGAACGGCGGGGGGAGTGGTCTTCTTCAACCTCGAGGACGAGACGGGCCAGCTCAACGTGATTGTCCTACCCGAGATCTGGGATCGCTTTCGGAACACGGCACGCCGGGCACCGGCCATGGTGATCGAGGGCAGAGTGGAATTCCGTCACGGTGTGACCAACCTGGTCGCTCGGGCGATGAGATCCCTGGGCGTTCAGACCGTGCGCTCGCGCGACTTCCGGTGATCACCCACGCCCATCGTTGAAGAGCCCTCAGGGTGAGCAGTTGAACACAGCCCAACCACCCTCGTTGTAGATCGCATATGCCGCCGCGGCGACGTTGGCCTCAGGGTCGGTCGGATCACTGCCGGGAAATCCGGCGGCATCGGCCCTCTGCTCCCAGAACTGCGGAAGGTGATGGAACAGACCGGTGCCACCGGTCTGCGGGTCGTTGGAATCAGGGTTGAATCGGGACTCGCACCAGGCCACCCGGATCGCACGGTTGACGTCCTCGGGAGCGAAGTACTTGGAAACGAGGGACCTCACCTGCATCTCCGAGAGCCAGCCGTGGGTGGGCACCGTGTCGGCCGATGGATCCACCCCGGTGGCCTGTGTGAGAGCGCGGTCAGAAGCGGCCGCATCGTCGATCGGTGCTTCCGACACAGCCACCGCCGACTCGACCCGGGGCGCGTTGAATCCCAGCCCGGCCAGGGCGCCTACCTCGCGCCCGAGATCGGCGTGTGACGACTGAGGGGCCTCCCGACCTCCGATCTGGAAGGCGGCGAAACCTGCGACTGCCAGGAGGGCCACCACTGCCCACATGGCGACGAAAACAAGGGGGTGTGCGCGTCTCAATTGCAATGACTCCGCCCCGCGCGACCGCGATTGGCGATCTCGAAGGAACACGGGAAGGCTACCGGCCGTTGTTTCCTCCGGCAACTCGTTCCATCCCAGATACTGGGAGGGGAATCCGGGCCGGGTCCTCACCGGCGGGGAGGTCGACCGCCTATGCCGACCTGCATCAGAGCCCGTTTTACCCGGTCCCAGCCCGCCGAGCCCGCCGCCAGCAGGCTGAAGTGGCCTTCGCCTGCCATCACGTCGAGCTGGGCCGACCCACCACTCTCGACGATGAGATCCCGGTAGCCCAGAGACTGGCCGAGGGGGACCACGGTGTCGGCGTCGCCGTGAACCAGGAGGACGGGGGAGCGGGGGAGAGGACGACTCATGAGGTCCAGCAACTGACCGGGATCGAAGCGGCCGGCGGCGCCTCCCCCCAGCCCAGCCCCACCCACCAGGTCGAACACGCCCGAGACTCCGACCGTCAGCGTGGGCCGGCTCTCGCCTCGCGCCAGATCCCACATCGCCAGGTAGGCGCCGGCCGAGTGGCCGATCACCGCCATCCTCTCCGCTCCGAGCAGGCGCCGAGCCAGGCCACCGGCCTCGGCGACATCATTGGTGGTCGCCACCGGCCCTCCGCCCGTTGGAAGACGGCGGTATTCGATTGCGGCCGAAGAGATTCCCGCCCGGGCCAGGTCCACCGCCCACGTCTCCACCGTGTCCCGACCCCATGAGTCGAGCCAGAAGCCTCCATGGACCAAGATGGCGGCACTTCCCGGCTCTTTGGCCCTGCGCACATCGATTACCTGATCGGGGTGAGGACCGTAACGGAGGGTTTCCACCGGCCAAGCAGCGCGGTTCACCAGATGGCGAAGGGCATCGCGATAGCCCTGAGGCCCGCGCCCGACCAGGCTGGCTACTGCCTCTCCTGCCAGCAGGGAACGTCGCCTCCAGCGGTCACGGCTGCGAATGTTCGACAGATGCACTTCGACCACGGGGGTTGTGATCGATGACACGGCATCGGCGAGAGCCCACGAGTAGTGGGTCAGAGCGCCCGCATTGACGATCATGCCGTCGTAGCCGGAGCCCGAGTGGATCCACTCGACCAGGTCTCCTTCGTGATTCGACTGAACGCATGTGACCTCCAACCCGAGCTCAGATCCCCACTCTCCGACCTGGTCCTCGAGTTGGCCGAGCGTGGCAGTTCCGTACACCTCAGGCGAGCGAGTCCCCAACAGATTCAGATTGGGGCCGTTCACGCACAGGATCGTTTCCATCTTGTCCACGGCATGATCGTAGAAGCGAACAGGTTCCCTTCTCCATCACCTGGTCTCGGTACACTCCCCTGATCGGGTTGTCCGGGCAACGGGAACTCAGTCACTCCCGTCGACGTCATGAGGGGGAGGATGTCCAGATCGTCCCAGAACATCGAGAGGCGGGCTCGTGCCGGTTGGGCGGCTCACGCCGCTCTGGTGGCCGTGGGACTGATGGTCCTGTCCGCTTGCTCCCCCAACGCTCTGGGCGATCTGGGAGGCCGGGCGTCGGGATGGATCGACGAGGTGGCCACCACCCGGCCCTCCACGACCACCACCCTGGCTGCGACCACGTGCCCGGCCGCCACGAGCGACTGGGTGAACGACCAGTTCGGGGCGCCTCCTGCCGAATCCCAACCCGAACAGGTGCTGGCGGTGATCTTCGCCAGGTCGAGCGGTGACTCGCGTTACCTGCAGTCGTCGCGGGCCGAGATAGTGCTCATGGTCCCCGAGATCGAATTCCCTCTCACGCTTCCGGCCCAGGTGTCGCATATCTCATCGCAGCTGGTGGTGGGGCGCCAGTCGCTCCACCTGGCGACCGATCCCATGGTGGCCTTCGGGCTGTGGTCGGTCGAGCCCTACACGCGCTCCCGGTCGGTGGGCCAAGTGGCAGTGCTGACCGCGTCGAGCGATCCGGCTGCCGCCGAGGTGGCGAACGATCCCAACACGGCCCCCACCTGTTTGGCCTTCAGCAACGTAGAGGGACGGGTGTGTGGGATCGAGTCCTTCGCCGACTGGCCCGTGTGGCGCCTCGAATCGGCCAGCCAGGTGACCCACCTCTGGTATCTGGGCTCGCTGCGCTATGAGATGACGGCTCGGCCCGATCTGGACGAGAGCCTGATCCATACGATGATCGACAGCATGGCCCCTCTGGCCGACGATCTGGAGAGGGGTCGGTAGCGTCCGGCCGCACGATAGGCTGGCGAGCCGTCTGCAAGGAGGATCCCCCTGTTCCACGGTGGCTGGTCTGGATGGCACAGCTACATGCGCTACGACGCCGACCAGGATCGGCCTTCGGTGGACAGCGCCCTCCTGAGGCGGGTGTGGGGCTATGCCCGGCCATACGGAACCAAGCTGACCGGGGTGCTGGTCACGGTCCTGGTGGTGAGCGGGATGACCGTCGTTCCGCCGGTGCTGAGCCGGTACCTGATCGACGACGCCATTCCCAACAAGGACGTGGGCCTCCTCACCCTGCTCGGGGTCGGGATGGTGGTGGTTCCGGTCGTCTCGGCGCTGGTGGGCGTGTTGCAACGCTGGTGGTCGTCGAAGGTGGGGGAGGGAATCATCTTCGATCTCCGCACCGCCCTGTTCGCCCACCTGCAGAGAATGTCGCTGCGTTTCTTCACCGCCACGAAGACGGGCGAGTTGATGAACAGGCTCAATAGCGACGTGGTGGGCGCCCAGCAGGCGATCACGGGAACTTTCGTCACCATCCTCTCCAACGTCGTATCGGTAACGGTGACCCTGTTGGTGATGCTCGGCGCCAGCTGGCAGTTGACCATCCTGGCGCTGGTGGCTCTGCCTCTGTTCGTGCTGCCGGCGAGGAGAGTGGCTCGTATTCTTCGCCGGGTCACCGAGCAGCAGATGGAGCACAACGCCGTCATGTCGGGGATCCTCCAGGAGACCTTCAATGTGAGCGGTGCCCTGCTCGTGAGGCTGTTCGGTCGCGGCGGCGCCGAATTGCAGCGGTTCCAGGGCGAAGCGGGGGCGGTGCGAGACCTGGGCGTACGTCGGGCCATGGTGGGACGATGGTTCTTCGCCTCCCTGGGCCTGGTCAGTGCCATTGGTACGGCCGGAGTGTTCTGGCTGGGCGGTTGGTATGTGATTAGAGGAGCCATGGACCTGGGGATCGTGGTCATGTTCTCTGGTCTCCTGGCCCAGCTGTACGGGCCCCTGTCATCGCTCTCCAACAGCAGGGTCGAGTTCGCCACGTCACTGGTCTCGTTCGAGCGAGTGTTCGAGGTCATGGATCTCGATATCGACATACCCCAGCCTGCCCATCCTGTGGCCGTGGAGAAAGTGCGAGGCGAGGTCACGCTCGAACATGTCAGCTTCCGCTACGGCTCCGACACGCCCGAGGGCCTGGCGGCAGTCAAGCGGTGGCGTGACACCGACCGCGACCACGAGCCGGTGACCCCCGTCGAGACTCGGCCATGGGCGGTCGAGGATGTGTCTTTCGTTGCCCCGCCCGGGTCTCTCACGGCACTAGTCGGCCCTTCAGGGGCGGGAAAGACCACCATCTCCTATCTCATCCCTCGCCTGTACGACGTGACCGAGGGAGCCGTCAAGATCGACGGTCACGATGTCCGTCGGCTCTCCTTGCAGACACTGGCAGGCGCGATCGGGGTGGTCACCCAGGAGACGTACCTGTTCCACGACACGATCGCCGCCAATCTCCGCTATGCGCGTCCCGACGCCACCCAGGACCAGCTGGAAGAGGCTTGCAGGGCGGCCAACATCGATGATCTGATAGCCGCTCTCCCGGGCGGATACGAGACCGTGGTCGGTGAGCGGGGTTATCGCCTCTCGGGGGGGGAGAAGCAACGTCTCGCCATCGCCCGGGTCATCCTCAAGGATCCCCGCATTCTCATCCTCGACGAGGCCACTTCACATCTCGACTCACGATCCGAGGCCCTCATCCAGGAGGCTCTGGAGAGACTCATGCGTGGCCGGACATCCCTGGTGATCGCCCATCGCCTGTCCACGGTCCGATCGGCCGATCAGATCCTGGTGCTCGACCGGGGTCGGCTGGTCGAGTCCGGCACACATGAGTCCCTGCTGGCGGTTGGCGGTCTGTACTCGAGCCTCTACCAGACGCAATTCCGCTCCCCCTCCACCCTGGAGGTGGCGGAAGGGTGATCACGCCCCCCGGGTGAGATTGTGGATCATCAGCTCATCGGGTGTCGCCAGCAACAGGACGTCGCCGTCCGTGGCCAACCACAGCTGGGGCCCGGCCGCCAACCAGCATCGCCGCGGGAGGATGTCCAGCGCCCGTCGGCAGGTCGGGCCGGGTCGATAGGCCAGCACCGACCGGGCGGGCGCTCCCACACCCGGGACCTGGGAGACGAGGTCGAATGACCCGAACAGCGCCGCAATGGCCTCGACTGAATCGGCCGGTCCATCAGGGCCGAACCACTCGACCAGGCCGCAGACGGGACAGGCGATGACCCCGTATCGGCCATGAGTGGCCAGCTCGTGACTGCAGATATCCGAACCGGGGAAGGAGATATCACGTTGCATGCTCGCCAAGCTACGAGGCGGGTGTGACATTTAATTTCGGTGGGGCGTTCCGAAGGAGCGGATAGGTTTGCTGGGGCCGGTTCGTTTGGTGCGGCAGGGACTGTGACTGGAGCGGACGTGATGTTCGACTCCTCAAATCTGACCGTTGGTCAAACGAACTCCCCGGCACACGTGGATACCGTTTCGGGAACTCGACGGCCGACGTGGAATGTTGGACCTCTATTTCGGGAATGTCCGGGTTGGACACGTCCCGCCTCTTCGGATCGTGTGCAGCCGGCCCAGACGAACTCCGGCTGGATGGATAGACCGCGTGTGAAGGAGGCGTGATGGTCTTGTATCTGGGTATTGATGTGGCATGTGTGGCAGCTCACCGGGCGAGCCTGGCCGATGAGCGGGGTCGGTTCTCATGGTCGGGCTGGCGGTTCCACTCTCGTCCGGAGGAGCTGGAGCGGCTGTGGGAGAGGATCCCCGACGGCGCTGAGGTGACGGCGATCATGGAGCCAACGAGGAATGCGTGGGTGCCGTTGGGGTCGTGGCTGCGGGCCCGGGGCGCCAAGGTGGTCTTGGTCCCTCCGGAACAGTCGGCTGATCTTCGGGACTATTACAACAAGCACACCAAGACCGACCGTCTGGATTCGAGAGTGCTGGCTCGGCTTCCCCTGTTGCATCCCGAGGGTCTGATACCTGAGAACGGTTCCGGAGCCGCCGACCCGTTGAAGAGAGCCGTCAGGCAACGGTCGAGCCTGTTGAAACGTCGTGTCGCCGCCATGCAGCGTCTCGACGCCTATCTGGAACTGTTGGGTCCGTCATGGTCTGACGCGTTGGGGTCTGGCGACTACGGCAAGGCCGCTCTGGCCGTCCTGGAACGGTGGGCCGACCCTCGAGCAGTGAAACGAGCAGGCAGGAAACGGATCACAACCCGGATGATCCGGGTTAGCCGTGGTGGCTGGCGGGAAGACCGAGCCGACAGGCTCCTCGCCGCAGCCGACGAGACACTGGAATTGTGGGCACATGGCGGAATCGACTTCGCCGAACTCGCCGAAGACGTCGCCGCCGAAGTCCGGGTCATCAACACGCTCAACACTGAGATCGCCAACCTGGACGAACGGATCGAAGTGCTCTACGCCAAAGCCGACCCCGACGGGATCGTCATCTCCGCTCCAGGAGTGGCGGTCACCTCGGCGGCTGGAATCCTGGGACGTGTCGGAGACATGAACCGGTTCGACAGCCTCGCTGGGGTGAGAGCCTTCACAGGGATGGTGCCCAAGGTCGACCAGTCCGGATTGACCGCCAACCCCCACAAGGGAATCACCAAGAAAGGCGACCCAGGACTACGACAGGCTCTCTTCCTTGCCGCTGACGCCGCCCGCAAAGTCGACCCCACCCTGGCTGCCCGATACCACCGACTCATGACCACAGCAGGAAAACACCACGTGTCGGCGGTATGCGCCGTCGCCACCGTGCTCATCACCCGCATCGGCGCCTGCTGGCGCAACGGCGAGCACTATGTGCTCCGAGACGTCGACGGTCGCGAAATCAGCGAAGCCGAAGGCCGAGCCATCTGCACAGACCGTTACCGAGTCGACTCAGCGACCCGAGCTGCTCGACGAGCCACCAGCCAAGCCAAAAGCCTGAAACTACGGACGAGCCGGCGCAAAAAGGAGTCGACCAAAGCCGCTCCGACGTCCGACCCGTCCACGGTCAAAGATACCGACCAGCAGGTCGCCGAAACCGCTTGACATGCCTTAGGAACTCAGAAAGCCCTTGTGACGCGAAACACGTAGGTGCTAGGGGAGTGGCGGGCCCACCGAGCAAATCGGGAGGCCGAGATGGGCGAGCGCTTCGATCAGATCTGCAGGCGAGGCATCTCGAAGGTGTCCTCGATGCGGGGCCCGGGAACGAGCAGCATCGGGCGAAGCGACTTCTCCATCACCCGGGCAGAGACGCTTCGCCACGCCTCTTCGGTGAAGAGGCGGCGTGTGGCCCCCATCACCACCATGTCTGCCTCGAAGTCGTCCGCCGTCCGGATTATGGCCTCGGCCGGGTCATCGCCTTCGACGAAGCGAACACTCGCGCTCAGGCCCTCGGCGTTGAGAGCGGCCACGATCGGCTCGACCGCCCGCCGACCCCTCTCTTCCAGGTAGGCGGCCGCCTTCGCCTCCGGATCGCCCTTGTCGTCGTCGGCGAGGAGGGAGCGGCGATCCTCGTCGTCGAGGGCATCAAGGAATGTCCTGGGTACCTGGATCACGGTCATGACCGTGAGCACGCCATCCCCACCTCCCAGCCGAGCACACAACTCGGCGACCGGGCCCGGTGGGAGCACGCCGGTGGTGGCGATGAGAATTCTCACGGGCCCTCAGGTTAGGGTGAAACGCGAGGCAATTGCCTCTGAGCCGGCGATTTCGAAAGCAGGTCTCGTGCCCCCGCCCACTCCGGAAACGATAAACCAGGTCACCTGGATGATCCCCAATGCCCTGGCGCTCATCGGCTCTCATTCGGGCGACGAGTGGAACGCCATGACGGCGTCGTGGATCACACAACTGTCGATGGAGCCCGTCCTGGTCGGGGTGGCCGTGGACAACAAAGCCGTCACCCATCGCCTGATCACCGCCTCCGCCGTCTTCAGCGTCAACTTCTGGTCCCCGGACGACACCAAGGTATTCGTCAAGTTCTCCAAGCCGGCCGCCAAAGAGGGCATGACGCTGAACGGGAGGCCGATTCGGGTTGATGTCACCGGCGCTCCGCTCTTCGAGGAGGCCATCGCCTGGTTGGAGTGCGAGATACGCCACGCCCTCGATCTGGGGACCCACACCCTGTTCGCGGGCGAGGTAGTCGGAGCGGGCACCGTTTCGGACGATCCGGGCCGGGCGGCGGCCATCGGCGATACCCGGATGAAGTACGGAGGAGTCAAGCGAGGCGGGCACTGAAGCAAAGGGGCTCAAGCAGGAGCCGGATAACCGGGCCGGCCCGCCTCGAGCCAGTGGGCCAGCGCCTCCTCCGTCTCCACGTCCTCCCCTCGCTCAGCCGCCATCATGTAGCGGTGGTGCAGTACGTCGCAGTAGGCCTGAATCGGATCCCGCACGTCCTCGTGGGCTGCGAGCCTCGCCACCGCCGGCTCGAACTGGCCCACCCGCCATCTGACGGCCGTCACGTTCTTCATCAGAGACGTCTGGATGCCTTCCCGGGTTTGGAAGTAGTACAGGTCTGAGAGGATCTGGCGGGCCTGATTCTCCAGGGCGTCGATTCCGGTCAGATCCCGGAGGCGCCTGGAGTAGAAGGTGCGCCCACCCACGCGGAGCTTGAAGCGCAGCTGGTCTCCGCTGCCATCCGAGACGACGTTCACCTCCTCGACATCGAAGCCAAGATCGTTGATGCGCTCGATCCGGTCGGCGATCAAATTGCGCTCGTCGACGCCGATCACGTGCTCGCCCTTCAGCTCATGCCACAGGCCTTCGTAGCGGTTGGCTATTTCCTCGCCCAACTCGAGGTCGGCTTGATCCAGATCTGTTCCGGCCTGGGCAGCGATGTCGGCCATGCCTCCTGCCACGTTCTCGATCATGATCTCGATGTCCTCCCGTCGCTGCCCCTCGGAGAGCCCGGCGGTGTGAAGAGAGGCGGTCTCGGCATCCACCATCAGGGTCTCGATGGCGTCGGCGTCCCAGCGGTAGAGGACATTGGACAGCGAGCAATCGCCCCAGAAGCATCCCGCCAGATGAAGTTCGACCAGTAAGTAGGCGAACGCATCCAACATCCGCTTGCGGTTGGCGCCGAAACCGGCGCCGGCCAGAAGCTCGCGGTAGGAGAACGAGAACGACTCGTAGATAGTGACGAGCGCTGCCGAAGCCTCGTCGTGGGGGTCATCGGTGCGATGTGTGATGAGCCCTACCGGTACTACGGTCAGGGTCGACATGTCCTCGAGACGGCGCAAGACGTCATAGTCGTTACGGGCCGCCCGCTCCGGCAGTTCCTTGATCGCGTACAGGCCCTGGGTCGTCTCGATGAACCTGACCGTATGACGAGAGATCCCCTTGGGCAGCTCCACGAGGCTGGGCAAGTCCCAGTCGGGGAGGGGAGTCGGCCAAGGCAGATCGAGGAAGTCGGGGTGACCGGGGCGAACGGTGACAGTGGCCATGGCGCCACCCTATCTCCGTGCCGGCCAGGCCAGCCCCTTGTGGGTTGCCACGAAACCGGCCCGCACCAGGTGATGGGCCATGGGGTGAGAAGAAGGCGAGAGCCCGTCGATCTGATCGACTGCGAACCGGTCGGCACCGCCGGCCAGCCCGGCGAGCGCTCGGGCCACAGCACCCGCATCCTCCTGCGCGGGCGGGAACAGGCTGATCCGGCGACCCCTGCGTTCGATGAACGCCGCCAGCTCGCCACCGACGAGGATCACGTGCGTGCCGGCATGCCGCCCCACCCTGCCTTCCGAGCCCGGCCACGACAAAGATGCTCCGTATGGATTGGCGGGATCCGTGGCCGCCATCGTGATCCAGCTGGCGTCGTCCCCGGCTCTCAGGCGGTCCACGGCGCCGGGAAGCGCGAACTGAGCACCTCCCAGGCCTTCGACGAAATACCCACGCCGGGCCGTGCCCGTCTCCTCCATCCGACCGAAGACGGGGTAGAGGGCGCTGAAGCCGCCCGGAAGCCCCTCGGAGGCGACCGTGGACGCGGTGACGAGGCCATGGCGATCGAGCAGTTGCCTTGCCCAGGCCGTCGCCCGGGAAGTGTCGTAGGCGCCCGGCTCTACCACCCGTGACCAGCGGCCCGACGTATGGGAGGGGAATGACACCCGGGACGCCCCGGCCCGCCGGCGCCGGCCCCGGATGAAGGCCCGCAGCGGAGCGAGGGTGTCGTTGGTCACGAGGCCGGCCCAGACCAGGTCCCAGAGTGCCTCCGAAACCGATTCGGGATCACCGCCTCCGGAGACGTTGTAGATCTCGGCGAAGAAGCTGGCCCCGCGGTCGGCGAGGTGCTCCAGGATCCGCTCATGAGTCGGTGAACCCGACCGGGCTTCATCGGCCGGGCGCTGAAGGAGATCGAAATCCGACCGTAGGTAGAGGGCGAGCTTCCCGTCCCGTGGCCCCAGTGGCTGCCTCCCCGTCCACATCACCTCGCCTTCGGCCATCAAGCGGTCCAGGATCGGCTCGGGATCTTCGACTCGGCGGGCGAGGACGTCCCTCAGGTCTGAGGCCGGGATCTCGACGCCCTGCAGCTGGCGGACGACCTCCACCATCGCGGAGCGACCTCTCCGTTGGGCTCCCACACCTTGCCAACCAGCCAGAAAACGGGCGAGGCTCGAAGGCGGCTCCGGCTCGATCTCTCCCCTGAGTGCCGCCAGCGACCCCCGCTTCACCCTTCTCAGAACCTCTGAATCCATCCATTCGGCTTCGACCCCTCCAGAACGGAAACGCCCCCTGGTCAACCGTCCAGCCGTGAGCAGCCTCCGCAGAGTGACCTGCACAGCGTCCACTCCGATGTTCAGTTCCCGGGCAGCACTCTGGGCGGAGAACGGGCCGCGAGTGCGTGCGAAGCGCCCCACCACGTCACCCAGAGGGTCTTCGACCGGGTCGAGGAGGGCCTGTGGAACGCCGGGTGGAGTTGGGATTCCGAGAGCGTCTCTGAGCCGGCCCGCGTCCTCGATCGCCGCAAGCCTCGTTGCCGCACCGTACTGGATCTCGATCACTCTCCGGGCCTCTTTGAGCTCGGCGATGGCCTGCCCGAGGTCGACCCCATCGCTGCGCGCGTGCAAATCCTCGATGGTGAGCGGGCCCAGGTCCCGGAGCAGGTCGGCGAGTGCATCCTTGTTCCGGGCCATCCGGCGCTGAGTGAGGTGCTGGAGATCAGCCTCCACCTCGGCCATCACCTGGGGCGAAAGCAGCTCCGACAGCTCGCCGTCGCCGAGCAGTTGTCGCAGGAGATCGCGGTCGAGCGTCAGGGCCGCGGCCCGGCGCTCCGCCAGGGGAGCGTCCCCCTCGTACAGATAGGCAGCCACGAAAGCGAACAACAGCGAGGACGCGAAGGGCGAGGGCGATGCCAGCTCGACTTCACTTATGCGGATGCGCCGCCGGGCAATGTCGGCCAGAACCGCTTGCAGGCCGGTAAGGTCGAAATCGTCCTGCAGGATCTCGCGATAGGTCTCCAGGACGATGGGAAACGACCCGAACTGGCGGGCTACTTCCAGTAGGCCGGCGGCCCGACGTCGCTGCAGCCACAGAGGCGTGCGCGATCCCGGCCGGCGCCGGGGCAGGAGGAGAGAGCGCCCCGCCGCTTCGCGGAATCGAGCCGCGAAGAGAGCGGTCTCGGCCAGCCTGTCCACCACCAACTGCTCGACCTCATCGGGATCGAGCAAGAGGTCCTCGAGCCGGGGCACATCGTCGCCGTCCATGAATCGGAGGACGATGCCATCGTCGGACCACACCAGGTCCCCCTCCGCGCCCTTCTCCCTGTTCAGCTTCTCCGAGAGGGCCATCGCCCAGGGGGCGTGCACACGAGCGCCGAAGGGCGACATCAAGACGAGGCGCCAGTCGCCGATCTCGTCGCGGAACCGCTCCACCACCACGGTCCGATCGCTGGGGACGGTTCCGGTGACGTCCAATTCCTCCCTCACGTAGGAGATGAGGTTGTCCGCCGCAAGTTCGTCGAGCCGGTACTCCTCTGTCAGCCTGCGCCGAGCCATCTCAGGATCCTGCTCCGCCAGCAGGCGGGTGAAGGATCCCACCATCCTGCCCGTTTCGAGCGAGCGTCCCATCGTGTCGCCGTGCCAGAATGGGAGCTTCGCCCCCGGTTCGCCCGGAGCCGGCACGACCTCGACCCGGTCCACGCCGATCTCGGCTATTCGCCAGGTGGAAGCGCCCAGGAGGAACACGTCGCCCTGCCGGGACTCGTACACCATCTCCTCGTCGAGCTCGCCCACCCGGGAGCCATCGGGGAGGGTCACCCTGTACAGGCCCCGATCCGGAATCGTCCCGGGGTTGGTCACCGCCAACTGGCGTGCTCCCGGGCGGGGCGTGATCGACCCGGTCACCCGGTCCCAGTTCAGTCTGGGCCGGAGCTCGGAAAACAGGTCCGAGGGGTATCGTCCCGACAGCATGTCGAGGGTGGCGTCGAACAGTGGGCGCGGCAAATCGGAGAAAGGCGCTGCCCGCACCACCATCTCATAGAGATCGTCGGCCGTGCGGTCTTCGGCCACCACCGTCGCCACCAGCTGCTGGGCCAGAACGTCAAGCGGATTGCGGGGAAGGCGGATCGCCTCCACCTCGCCCGCCGCCATCATCGAGGCGACCACCGTCGACACGAGTAAATCGCCCCGATGCTTCGGGAACAGCCGTGCCACGCTGGTCTCTCCCACCTGATGACCTGCCCGGCCCACCCTCTGCAAACCCGATGTGACCGAGCTCGGCGCCTCGACCTGGATGACGAGATCCACTGCTCCCATGTCGATGCCCAGCTCGAGGGAGGACGTCGCCACCACTGCCTGCAAATCCCCGCGTTTGAGCGCCTCCTCGATGGCGGCCCTCTGCGAATGGCTCACCGATCCATGATGAGACCGGGCAATCTCCTTGCCGGCGAGCCGGTTGATCTCATCGCAGATCTTCTCCGCCAGGCGACGCGAGTTGGCAAACACGATCGTGGAGGAGTGGCGGCTGACCAGGTCGAGTATGCGGGGATACACGGCAGGCCAGATCGACCGGGGAGCCACCTCCCCGGGGTCGAGCGGATCGACCTCGATGGGCTGGGTCATGTCGGCCACCGGCACGATGAGCGAGATGTCGAGATGTCTCTCGGTCTCGACATCGACCACGGTGACCGGGCGGTTGCCACCCAGGAAGCGGGCCGTCACCTCCAGAGGGCGCTGGGTGGCCGACAGGCCGATGCGCTGGGGAGAGCCGGCAATCTCCTCGAGTCGTTCCAGGCTCAGGGCGAGATGGGCACCACGCTTGCTATCCGCCACGGCGTGGACCTCGTCCACGATCACCCACCGGACGCTGCGCAGAAGATCCCTCGCCTGGGAAGTCAGCAACAGGTACAACGACTCGGGTGTAGTGATGAGCAGGTCGGGAGGATGGCGCAGCATCCTCTGTCTCTGAGTGGCCGGTGTGTCACCGGTGCGGAGAAAGGTGGACAGTTCGGGAGGCCGGTCCATGCCGAGTCGGTCAGCGGCATGGTGAATCCCTGTGAGGGGAGCGCGCAGGTTGCGCTCGATGTCGTAGGCAAGAGCCTTGAGAGGGGATATGTAGAGCACCCGACAGCGCTCGAGCTCGTCGGGAACGGGCTCACCGAGAAGGCGATCCAGCGTCCACAGGAATGCCGCCAGGGTCTTGCCCGATCCGGTTGGTGCGTGGATAAGGGTGTGTCGGCCCCCTGCGATCGCCTCCCACCCCTGCTCCTGTGCCGGTGTGGGGGCTGGAAAGGAGCTCTCGAACCATGCCCGGGTGGCAGGAGAGAAGAGGTCCAGAGACGTCATCGGAGCGAGGTTATCGACTCACCCCGACAAGCGAACTGGTCGGAATGACTCCGAATCCGGCTTCGAGACCGCTTTAATGCTGGTTCGTTCGGCCCATTGGACATAAGTGGGCTGTAATCGATCATGACTTCTGGCTACTAACCGTATAGACGCCAAAAGAACCAGCCTCCACATGACACCGAGCAACTACAGCGAAAGAGACTCCCTCCTCCACGCCATGGAGAACATGGTGGAGGACCTGCACGGGCACGTGCACAGAGTGGCGGATCTGGCCGTATCGCTGGCACGCACCATCGGCCTGGGCGACTCCGACATCACCCGGCTGGGCCTGGTGGGCGTCCTGCACGACGTGGGGAAAGTCCACGTCGACCCTGCCATCCTCTCCAAGCCGGGGCCGCTCGATGCCGAAGAGCTGGACCACATGCGCCGTCACCCCGAGCTCGGCTTCGCGATGACCGTCGATAGATTCGATCGCAGGGTGTCCGAAGCGATCCTGTACCACCACGAGCGCTATGACGGTCTAGGGTACCCCTTTGGCCTGGCCGGGTCCGAGATACCGCTGCTGGCCCGGATAGTCCTGGTGGCGGATGCATTCGACGCCATGGTCAGCCACCGCTCATATCAGCCGGCCCTTCCGGTCGATCACGCCATCGCCGAGATCAACCTGTATCAGGGCAGCCAATTCGACCCTCTGGTGGTGGAGGCCTTCAACCACATCACCGAGTCGGGCAGGCTACCGAAGGTCGTCAACCTTTCCGTGGCCGCCAGCTGAAAGGCTGATCACACCGGGTTCATCAGCCCCGGGTTCGCCAGCGTTCCAGGAACCGCTCCACTGCATCCTCATGCTCGGGCTGCGCGTGACTCATCGCCTGGAGCGCGGCCGACAGTTCCAGGAATCCCTCCAGGTCCATGCTCCGGGCCGAGCGGAGAAGGCGCTTGGTGAGCCGGAGGGAGTGGGCGGGCTTGGCCGCGATTTCGGTCGCCAGGCGCTTCACTCGTTCCACCAGCCCGTCCGGCTCCACCACCTCGAGCAGGATGTCGAGATCGGCTGCCTCGGCGGCCTCTACCCGGCGAGCCGTGAAGGCGATCTCGGCGGCATGTTGCCATCCGACCACGCGCGGGAGCAGCCACGCCCCGCCGTCACCCGGAATTATCCCCAGGTCGATGAAGGTGTGGGCGAACCAGGCCCGGGAGGTTCCGATGCGCAGATCACAGGCCAGGACGAGATCGAACCCCGCTCCCACCGCGGGTCCGTTCACGGCTGCGATCGTGACGATATCCGTCGAGAGGACCGACCGCGTCAAACGCTGGATCGTCGTGCGATAGGCCTCTGCTATCTCGTACGGGGTGCCGGAGAACATCCCGGCCCGCCTTCCCATGTCGTGAACGTTGCCACCCGCCGAGAAGGCCGTGCCCTGGCCGGTCAGCACGAGCACGCGAACCTCGGGCGGGGGCATGTCCAGTGCGCCAACGATCTCTTCCACCATCTCGGGCTCGGTGATGGCGTTGCGGATGTCCGGGCGTGCGAGTGTCAGGGTGGCCACGGCGCCGTCAACGACCAGAGTCGTGTGTCGGCGGTTCACAGCAGATTCGCCTCCCCCGCCGCGACAATGAAAGCGTCGACGCGCTTCGGGTCCAGGTCGGCTCCTGGCCTGCCGCCGGCCTCCAACGCGGTTCCGACGATCACGCAGTCGGCCAGGCCGGCCAGGTCGGAGAGATTCTCCGGGCCGGCACCCGACCCGATCACCAGCGGGGCGTCGGGGACGGCTGCTCGAACCCGCTCCAGCCGATCCAGGTCCGGCGCCCTACCGGTGCCCGGGCCCGAGACGATCAGCGCATCCGCTCCCGCCCGCTCCCAGGAATCCAGTGCGGCCTGCTCGACAGCAAGGCCGGGAGGCGGGGTGGCGTGCTTGACGAAGACGTCGGCCCACACCTCCGTCCCGGTTCCGAGAGCGCGGCGCAGCCTGGCCAGCTCGCCGGCCCGGCCGTTGATCAAGCCCTGATCCGTGTACATAGAGCCCGAGAGGACGTTGACGCGGATCATCCCGGCGCCCGTGACGGCCGCGATCGAGACCGCCGACAGAGCATCGTTGCGCAGGACGTTCACGCCGGTGAAAGTGCCCGAGGCATCACGCACGGCCACTACGCATGCCGTCATGGCCGCCACGGTGACCGCAGGGACCGAATCGGCGAAGAAGGGCGTGTCGCCGAAGTTCTCGACCATCAGCGCCGGGAACCCGGCCTCCGTCAGCACCTGTGCCCTACGGGCGGCATCGGAGACAACCGCATCCATGGAGCCGCCAAAGCCCGGGCTGCCCGGCAGGGGAGAAAGATGCACCATCCCCACCAGCGGGGGAAGGCTCATGAAGTCAGGCTCACAGATAGGCCTGAGCGACCTCGAGGGCAGCCTGGGCCGCGTCTCCCGACACCTTGAGCGTGGTGGCGCTGGCGTCGACTCGCCGAACGACTATTCGGGCCCAGTCCGAGGCCGATCCCTTGATCAGATGCTCGGCCTCGTCCGGTCCGTAGACCCACTTGGCGTAGCCGGGCCCGATCACCTCGACCCGGATCGGGGAGTAATCGAGGCCGGCTGCCTTGAAGGCGTAAGGCAGCGTCTTCCATCCCAGCCAGCACACGTGGCGGATGCGCGGGGTGTCCTCGACCTCGAACTCGAGGGCTGCATAGATGTCCAGACCGTGAGCCCACGTTTCCATGAGCCGGAAGGTGGCGAAGGTGCGAGCACTCATGCTGCCTTCGATCCACTCCACGCGGTCGTCGTCGGCCATGTGTGAGAGGGGTTCCACGACCTTTGCTCGTCCTCCGCGCCACCACTCGATGACATCCTGGGGCCGCATGTCCCGGCCGCGCTTGATGGCCTGCTGGCGGAGGCTCTCCAGGTTGCCACTCGTCTGCCACTCCTTGACTCGGTCTCCACCCATCAAGGTGTCGGTGGCCAGGTCAGCAGAGTCGGCCAGGTGGCTGATCGTGTCGCGCACGGTCCACTTTCCTGCCGGGGTGGGGCGATCCCAGTGTCGGATCGGAATCCGCTGAAGCGACTGATCGAGAAACTGCTGCTCCGCTACCAGGTCTGAAAGGATCTCGCGCACCCGGCCATTCTAGTGTCGCCTGCAAGGAACCGGTCCCGATCGGGCGCTTCACCAGGGCCTTTCGGCCTGCTCCTCGCTCATCGGCGCCGGAGGGTGCACCGTCTCCGGTGTCACGACCAGGTCGTTGAGACGGTTTATCAGCTGCCTGAGCCGTCCGAAACTGCGGCGGTCGAACCGGAACGAGATGCGGTCGAGGTCCAGGTTGTCTCCATCGGCCACCTCGGCGGCCGTCGGCCCGATCACCTCCATGGCCTGCCCGGCGATCATGTCGGCGAAGTCCGCATTCAACCGGGCCAGGGTCTCCTGATCGGGCGCCTGGTTGAGACGCAGCACCAGGGTGCCGTCAACGTACCTCTGGGAGTGGTAGTTGGCGTAGAAGTGGCACAGCTCGTCCACGGCCGGCTCTGGGTCCTCGTAGACGCTGAAGAGATGAAGGTCGGACGGGCTGATGAAACCCTTGTCCACCAGCACTCCCTCCAGCACCGGGAGGATCCGTTTCCAGTACCCGGTGCCGGGTGCCTCGAGCAGGGCAATGGGGTGGAGATCGGATTTTCCGGTCTGCACCAGAGTGAGCAGCTCCGTCATCTCATCCAGAGTGCCGAATCCACCCGGGAAGATGGCGAAGGCGTGCGACTCCTTGACGAATCCCAGCTTGCGGGTGAAGAAGTACTTGAAGTTGACGGTCCGCTCAGGCGCCACGTACTCGTTGGCGTCGGCCTCGAAGGGGAGCCGGATGTTGACGCCGTAGGAGTGCCGGCGCCCGGCGCCTTTGTTGCCCGCCTCCATTACCCCCGGCCCGCCGCCGGTGATGACACCCCAACCCCGCCCGGCCATCAGGTTGGCGAAGCGCGACGCCAGGTCGTAATTGGGGTCGTTGGCTTGGATTCTCGCCGACCCGTAGATCGTCACTTTGGGCTCGTTGTGGCGTGAGAAGACGAGCATCGAGTAGCGCATCTCCTTCAACGCGGTGTTGACCAGCTTCAGATCTCCCCGCCCCGGGTCGTCCCTGTGCAGTTTGAGGGCGGTGGTGATGATCTCCTCGATCAGATCGGCGTTGTCATTGGACGAGGCGTCCGCCACCAGCTTCGAGATTCGCCCATCCAGCTCCGGGTCCCCCAATTCGTAAGAACGCATCCGTCTCACCGTACCGCTCCGTCAGGAGCCGAAGGGCTTGCGGCCGGGGCCATTTCTGACCACCGCGTTCCACACCGTCTCGTAATGATCGCGATCGAAGCGGTCGATGTGGGGCAGAACGAATTCGTCCCAGGCCATGCGCAGCGGGTCGTCGGCGCCGGCGTGAACTCGGAGGCCGATGGGTATCCGGTCCAATATGGAGCGTAGGGAGAGGGGCGATTCCACTCTCGTTCCGGCGTCGGCCGTGTCGAACGAGGCGTTCACCTCCAGGGCCAGCCGGGCAATGGCTTCGATGTAGTCGGCGTGCAGGGTCGGATACCGCACCTCCAGCATGGCCTTCACCTGTGCATCGGTTGGAAGGTTCTTTTCCCAAATCACCCAGCGATCGGCGAACGCCTTGTTGAGAGTCTGAGTGCCGGCGTAGTCGCGCAGATCGGTGGGGTTCATGGTTCCGAACACCCGGACGTCATCGCGGAGCCGTACGGTCTCACCGGTGGGCAGGTCGAGGGCCGCATAGCGGTCCAGCAGCCCATGGAGAGCGAAGAGCGTCTCCGCCCCGGCCGCGTTCAGCTCGGAGAGATTGAGCAGAGCGGGACCACGCAATGCCCGCGTGATCTCCCCGTCCTCCCAGCGAGATTCCGTGCCTCCCATGCCGTCGCCCTGCAGCTGGGTGGAGCCGATCAGGGTCACGTCCCGGACCTCGCCCGTGAGGGGAATCCGGTAGTAGGGAAGGCCCAGCAGGGCGGCGAACTGTTCGATGTCGTGATCCTTGCCCGTCCCCATGTGACCCCGGACGGCTACGTGCAAGGGCACGAAACCTTCGGCGTCCTGGCGGCGGATCGCCTCGACCTGTGCGAACCGATACAGCATCCCCAGGTCGACGTAGAAGGGGTCGGGCTCGGGGACCTTGCCGGCACGTTGCTCGTCGGTGGGGGGTTCGAACCGCTCGAGCTCGATGGCCTGCCCCTGACCGGTCGGGTCGACGAAGGTAACTGTCTCGGTTGCCATCAGGAGGCTTCCTTTCTCATGGCTGAAGATCGCACCCACCACGCGTCCATCCCGTGCAGGGCGAGGCTGCGACGCAGAGCCGATCTGGTCCCGTCGACCATGGCCGTTGCCAGTTGCTCAGGTTGTTCCACCACCTCGGCCCGGTGGTAGGCATTCTCAACGGTGTTGTCTCCGATTCCTATTCCGAGCACCGTGGTGCCTCCGGCTTCGACCGCCGTGACGGCCGAGCGGAGATCATCGACCGAACCCCGAGTCATGCCGTCTGCCAGCACGATGAGAACCCGGACTTGGGCTCCCAGGCGCCCCATGCGCTCGGCGGCGTGGATCACGTTGTACTCGTCCACGTTGGCCGCTTTCTCGAACATCGACACCGGTGGAGCGGTGCGGGGATCTCGCCGGGCCAGAGCGGCCGCCTTGCGGGGCTCGGCGGCGGTCCAGAACAAACCTGCCAACGCATCCTCGGATTCCCGCCAGGGCCGGTCGAACGGCTTGACGATGTAGTGGTTGACCGTGGCCGTCAGCCGGTCGGCCGCAGCCCCTTGACTCTGGCGGAGCCCGGCGGTGGCCGCCGAGCGGTTCCGGGTGTACGACCACTCGCTGTCGTCGGATCGAGCTGCGAACCCCCGGTTGAACAGGGCAACCTCGAAGTCGATCTGCAGCTCGTCGGCCAGGTGGGCGAGAGTCCACGCCCCCAACAGGGCCGCCGACATCCCCCAGGGTTTCGATGTGGGTGTGCCGAGCTGGCGTCCGCCGCCCGGGCGGGACATCAGCATCGATGCGGACGCATCGACCAGAAGACTCACGGCGTAGGTGCGTCTGGTGCGGGCAGCCCGTCGTTCGTACAGCCTCTGGTAGAGGCCCGCGCCGATGAAGAGGGCGGCATGGGGCGAGACGTCTCCCTGGTCATAGCCGGAGCGCAGGCCCCGCCTCTGATTGGCGGTGAACAGTGGGAACAGCTCGCCCGACACGTGACGCTGGGCGACGCCCCAGGATCCGGCGGCTTCCGCCATGACCCGGCGGCCGTCACTGCCGAATGTGGCGAAGGTGCGGGGGATCGCCGACACGAGCAGCGGCCCGGACTGACCGGTGGGCAGGAACACGCGAGGGGCCTGGCTCACCCGCAAGAGCTGGTCGGTAGAGGCCTCTCCCGCCATCTCCGAGACCCCCTGTCGATCCGACTCACCCGAGCGGGCCTGAGCCGTGCGGCGAGTGTCCTGATAGGAATCCGAATCGTGCACCACGGGGCTCAGCAACCGAATCTCGTCCACGCCGGACGCCGCCCTCTCGGCATCGGCGGTGTCGGTCAACTTGCGCTGCGCGGCGGTGGCCGATTCCGGGACCGTGGTGACGAGGCCGTGCGCCCGGGCGATCGCCTCGAGTTTGAAGGCGACGCCCGCCACCTCCCACGGGTCATCTGATTGGGCCGCCTCCTCCAGAAGGCCGGAGGCTTCGTCCAGGGCGACCGCGGCCCGGCCATCGAGCCGCTTCTCCAGGACTTCACGGGCCATGTGGTCGCCCGTCAGCAGGAAACAACCGAGCATGAATTGCGCCAGGCCTCCCGACCGGGCCACCGCCCCCGAGAAAGCTGCCCGGTACAGGTCGGTCAGCACCGACCGGGCCCCGGGGTAACCCGCCATTCCCAGTCTCTCCTGGCGAGCATCCTCGATGGTGAAGAAGAGGGCCTCGGTGACCGGGCCACCCGCTCGCTCGAGAGCGGTCAGGAGGTCGATCCCCTCTTCGGCTTCAACGACCTTGCCTCCATCCGGTGGACGAGCTTGGGCCGTGTCCTTCTCCCGCCGGGGCCAGTCGTCGGGTATGGGGCGGCGCTCGTCGAGGTCGGTGGAGAGAAGATGGACGACCTCGTGCAGGGCGGACGCCAGAGCGACCTCCGCCGGGGTGACGGGCGCATTGCGGTTGTAGGCCGCTTGAAAGATACGCGGGTCGCACACGATCTCGCCGGGAGACGAGGATGACTCCGACCCCAGGCGCACCCGGAGCTCATCGTTGCCGGCCAGGGTGCGGGCGAATCGGGTGATGGCGGGCGCAACCCTTTGATACCGGGCCACGACCGCCTCGATGGCCCGGTCATCGGGCTCCATCAGGTCGGACAGCATCGTCTGGTGTCGAGATGGCATCAGCCGCCCATCATCCCATACTCGGCGCCGGACCCCAGTCGCGTTGTGGTCGGGCACGTCCATACAATCAGCGCAATGCACTACGACCTCACCACTCTTCCCGGCGGCCTCAGGGTGATCACCGAGCAGATGCCCTCGCTGCGCTCGGTGGCGGTGGGCTGCTGGGTCGACACCGGCACCCGCGACGAACTGCCGTCCGAGGCCGGCGCCAGCCACTTTCTCGAGCACCTCCTCTTCAAGGGCTCCGAGCGCCTCTCCGCCCGTGAGATCGCCGAGACCTTCGACGCCATGGGTGCAGAGTCCAACGCCTTCACCTCCAAGGACTACACCTGCTTCTGGGCTCGTCTCCTCGATCAGGACCTACCCAAAGGGCTGGAGGTTTTGGCCGAGATGCTTCAGAAGCCTGCGTTTCGAACCCGGGAGATCGATGCCGAGCGTCAGGTCGTGATAGAGGAGATCAACATGAACGAGGACGATCCCTCTGACGTGGCATTCGAGCAGTTCGTCCAGGCTGTGTTCGAGGGGCACCCTCTCGAACGGCCCGTGCTGGGCACCAAGGAGTCGATCAGGGCCATGGCCCGCGACGACATCGCCGGGTACTGGAGCAGGCGCTATGCCCCCAGGTCGACCGTCGTCGCCATGGCGGGCTCAATAGAGCACGAGCAGGTGGTGAAGATGGTCGATTCCCTCTTTGGCGACTGGACGGGCAACTGGACCGGCACCGAGGCCGATCACGAGTCGGACCACGTCGTCGAAGACGCCAGAGCCCGCATAGTCAATCGTGAGACCGAACAGGCCCACCTCGTGTTGGGCGGCCTCGGCATCGACAGGACCGACCCCCGCCGCTGGGCTTTCCACGTGCTCCATCAGGTTCTGGGTGGGGGGATGTCGTCCCGCCTCTTCGACGAGATCAGGGAGAAGAGGGGTCTGGCATATGCCGTGTACAGCTTCCGGATGGCCCATGCCGACGCCGGAGCCTGGGGTGTCTACGTGGGAACGACCCCCGCCCAGGCCGAGACTGCCCTGGAGCTGATCGAAGACGAGATCGGCAAGGTGATGGCGGAAGGCATCACCGAGGACGAGCTGGAGCGGGCCAAGGGATCCATGCGTGGAGGCCTGGCGCTGGCGCTGGAGGATGCCAACTCCCGCATGGTTCGGCTGGGGCGTGATGAGTTGACCGGTGCGCCTCACTATTCGGTCGACGAGCGCCTCTCACTCTTGGAGGCCGTGACCCTCGACGACGTCCGCAACGTGGCCAACCAGTTGATGGGTGGCCACCGCGTGCTGGGAGCCGTGGGCCCCTTCTCGGACGGCGACCTGGATCGCTTCGTCCACTGAGCAACAGGAGGGGCTTGCCGCCTGCGGACCACCCTTCGAGTCCGGGCACGCCGGGTGTTACCGGGGCTCGATGGTGACGAACTGGGCCATGATCGCTCCGTAGGCCAGCCCCGTCACCGCCAGTCCAACCGCCAGGCGCCAGGGTGGCCGGTCGAGCCGTCCCGCCCAGGAGGCCGCTCCCAGCCCGGCCAGGATCCAGACACCGATATCGAGTGGCCAGGCGACAGGGATCCCGCCGCCCAGCACCCCGAACAGGGCGGACACCGGAGCCGCGGCATAGAACAGGATCAGCCCGACGCTGTCACATGCCCCCGTGCATCGGTCGGACAGAACCATGGCCAGGCCCAGGGCCCCGATGGACAGGGCCCAGCCCAGCAGGGCCGCGCCGGCCAGGACGGCCGGACGGCAACCGATCCCCGCCCCGGAGGGCGATTCGGTCACGCTTCGGTGACCTCCACAGACTTCATCACGACGTCTTCGACGGGCTTCTCGCCCTGTCGGGGAAGTGCCGCGATGGCGTCGACGGCGTCCATACCCGACGTGACTCGCCCGAAGATCGTGTATTGGTGAGGCAAACCCACGTCGTCGAGGCAGATGAAGAACTGGCTTCCGTTGGTATTGGGACCGGCGTTTGCCATGGCCACGGTGCCGCGGCTGTAGTTTCCGGAGCCCTCCAGTTCGTCCCGGAACTTGTAACCGGGCCCACCCCGCCCGGTTCCGGTCGGGTCACCGCCCTGGATGACGAAGCCGGGTACCACGCGATGGAATATGACTCCGTCGTAGTAACCATCCCGGGCCAGGTGAACGAAGTTGTTGACCGCCAGGGGAGCGCTGACGGGATCGAACTCGATGAGGATGTCGCCCTGGTTGGTCTCCAGTTTGGCGGTGTAGGTGGTGTCGAGATCGATCTCGAGATCGGGAGCTCGGTCGTATTGCTTGGCCATGTCTCTCCTCGGACGCGGGCGTGCCTGTGATCGTCAGCATGGCAGCGTGTGAACCTGGACCCGAAGCCGGGGCAAGGTATCGGGCCGACGGTGCCCATTCTGTGCTGCGCCATCCGGGCGCGGTAACCTTGGCCCGTGCCGAGTTTCGATACCCCACCCCCATTCGGTCCGGTGCTGACGGCCATGATCACCCCATTCACCCCCGATGGGGCGGTCGACCATGACCGAGCGTGGCGGCTGGCCCGCTTCCTGTCTGAGCACGGGTCGGACGGCCTGGTGGTGACGGGCACGACCGGAGAGTCACCCACCCTGACCGAGGACGAGAAGGTGGCCCTGTACAGGACCGTCGTCGAGGCGGTTCAGAACAAGGCAACCATGGTCGTGGCGGGCACAGGCACCTACGACACCGCCGAGTCCGTGCGACTCTCCCAGCGAGCTGCAGAGGCCGGGGTGGACGGCTTGATGGCGGTCACGCCTTACTACTCCAAGCCCGAGCAAGAGGGGGTGGCCCGTCACTTCGAGGCGATTGCCGACTCCACCGACCTCCCCGTCCTGGTCTACAACATTCCCGGCCGCACCGGCCGCAGGATCGAGGTGGCCACGCTGGCTCGTTTGGCGCGGCATCCCCGAATAGTGGCCACCAAGGATGCAGTGATGGACATCGACTTCACATCCGAGACCACCCACGAGGTCGACGACATGGTCGTCTACTCGGGCCAGGACTCCTACACCCTCGCCATGATGGCGGTGGGCGCGGTAGGGGTCGTCTCGGTGATCAGCCACCTGGCCGGGCCCAGCGTGGCGACCATGGTCGAGGCGGCGGGTGCCGGCGACATGGCCAGGGCCCGTCGGCTGCACCATGATCTCCTCCCTCTGTGCCGGGCCTGCTTCCTGGAATCCAATCCCTCGCCCGTCAAGGCGGCCATGTCCACCCTGTGGGAGCCCGTAGGCGACCCTCGCCTTCCGCTGGTGCCCGCCTCTCATGAGACGGTGAGCGCGGTGGAAGAGGCGGTCGCCTTGCTCCAGGTGGCAACGGCTTGATCTCGGTTCCGTCGCCTTCGCTGGTGTCCCCCTCGTGACGGTCTCGGTCAGCTTCCTCGGAGGTCTGGGTGAGATCGGCCGCAATTGCGCCGCACTCGAAATCGACGGGCGGATCTGCCTGATCGATTGCGGCCTCATGTTCCCCGAGGAGGACATGCTCGGAGTGGATCTGGTGTTCCCCGACTGGTCATGGCTGGTGGAACGGCGCCAGGACGTCGAATTCGTGCTCTTGACTCACGGCCACGAGGACCACACCGGTGCCCTCGCCTATTTCCTGCGCGACATCGAGGTGCCTGTCTACGGTTCCCGGCTGACCGTCGACCTGGCCAAGGGCCGGATCGAGGAGATGGGGATCTCGGCCCAGCTCCACCCCGTCGAGCTGGGTGAGTGGCGTAAGCACGGGCCCTTTCATTTCAAGCTGATACGGGTCAGCCACTCGGTCCCCGACGCCACCGGAGTCGCTTTCGACACACCTGAGGGCCTCATAGTCCACTCCGGAGATTTCAAGCTCGATCCGACTCCCATCGACCATCAGCCCACCGATCTGCCTGCCTTCGCCGAGCTCGGCCAGAGAGGCGTGCGCCTCTTGCTATCGGACTCCACCAACGCCGAGGTCCGTGGGTTCGTGCCGTCGGAGTCTTCGCTCCGCAAGCCCATTGGCGACGTGATCAGCCGGGCTCCGGGCCGGGTCATCGCGGCCTGCTTCTCATCACACGTCCACCGGGTGCAGCAAATCGTCGACGCCGGCCTAGCCGCCGGGCGCCAGGTCGCCTTCTTCGGGCGCTCGATGCATCGCAACACGTCGGTGGCTCACGACTCCGGCTATCTCAGCCTGCCCCCCGATCGAATGCTGGACATCAAGGAATTGCTGGAGCTGCCCCCGGACCAACAGCTCCTGATCACCACCGGCAGCCAGGGCGAGCCCTTCGCCGCTCTGTCGCTCATGTCGCGTGAACGCCACAAGTTCGTGGAGGTCACCGAGGGCGACACGATCCTCATCTCGGCCAAGCCCATCCCCGGGAACGAGGCGGCCGTGTCCAGGGTCATAAGCCGCCTCACCAGGCTGGGGGCGCGGGTGGTCCATGGCGGCAATGCCCCTGTTCATGTCTCCGGTCACGCGGCGCGCGACGAGCTGCTCACGTTCCTCAACGTGGTGCGGCCCAGGGCCTTCGTGCCCGTGCACGGCGAGTATCGCCACCTGCATGCCCATGCCGACCTGGCACGCGAGATGGGGGTTGCCGAAGTGGACGTGCTCGAGGACGGAGACAAGGTCATCCTCACGGCCGATGCCACCCAGGTCGTCCGTCGAGCCGTGCCGGCGGGATATGTCTACCTGGACGGCGCCAGCTATGGCGAGGTCCAGAGCGCCGTCCTCCGGGACCGCAGCCATCTGGCCGATGAGGGCGTGGTGGTCGTCACGGTGGGGATCGATCGGGACGCGAATGTCGTCCTCGGACCGGACCTCGACAGCCACGGCCTGATGGACGATCCCGACGTCGTCCTGGAGAAGGCAGCCGACGCGGTTCGCCAGGCCATCGCCGAAGGGCTCGACCAGGCCGAGGACGGCATGAACGGCATCCAGAGACTGGTTCGACAGGCCACCGCCCGGGTGATCCGCAACGAGGTGAGCCGCAAGCCGGTCATCATCCCGGTCGTGTTCCAGCTCTGATCACCTGGATCGTTGTCGGGCCGCGGAGACAGCACTAACGTGACTCATCCATGCCAACCCGGAAATCCACCCGCCGGGGGGCCTCTGGGCGGAAACGGGTGACAACATCTAGGAAGAAGCGGAGTTCGCGCGCTGCGAGCCGCCGCAAAGAGCGGATGCCGGTCCTGGCCAGGCTCCGCTCCTGGATTCGCACCACTCTCGGCCGACAGGCCGACGACGTGTGGGGTCTCGTGCTGATAGTCTGTGCGATCGTCGTGGTGCTGGGCTTTCTGGACCAAGCCGGGCCCATCGGCAGGGGGATCGAGACCGGGACGAGGTTCCTGTTCGGCGTTTGGCGGTTCGTGATTCCGGCTGCGCTGGCCGGAGTCGGGTTGTCCCTGATCACCGGCCGGCCCCGAGAGGGCGCCGCCCGCCTGGTGTGGGGAGCCGTCACCACCTTCGTGGGGACCGTGGCGATCTTCCATCTGCTCACCGGCACGGTGTCCCTGGCCAGCGACATGGCTCTGGTCCAGCAGCGGGGAGGCGCCGTCGGCGCGCTGTTGGCTTTCCCGCTGCGCCGCCTCCTCGGAATCTGGGGTGCGTTCGTGGTACTGGCCGCGGTGACGGGGATGGGCGTGCTGGTCATGACCCGCACCTCGGTGGGTGAATTCGCCGCCGGCCTGGGAGACCTGTTCCGCCAGTTCCGCTCCTTCATTTCCGAGATTCGTCGGCCCGATCCCCGGGCGGCCGGAAGACACACCGCCCGGCCTCGACCGGTGGTGGCCGAGCCGCCCCCTGCGCCGGCTCCCGACCCGGTCCATGACGAGGACGCGTTCCCCGAACCGAAGCCGGCTCCAGACAAACGGGCGAAGACGCACAAGCCTCCACCCGCCGCCAAGACCGGGTACCGGCTCCCTCCGCTCGATTTGCTGGGCCTCGGGGGAGGGGGAGATCACAACAAGCGCCTGCTGGAGGAGACTGCCCGGGAGCTCGAGGACACACTCCACCAACACGGAGTCGAGGCCACCTTGACCAAGATCGTCCCGGGGCCCACCGTGACCCGTTTCGAGATCGAGCTGGCCCCGGGCGTCAAGGTCAACAAGGTCTCCAACCTGGCTCACGACATCGCCTACGCACTCGCCACCCCCGATGTGCGCCTCCTGGTCCCCATCCCGGGCAAGTCGGCGATTGGCGTCGAGGTACCCAACCGCAAGAGACGCATGGTCACCCTGGGCGACATACTCCGATCCGAAGAGGCAGCCCAGAGCCACCACCCGCTCACGGTTGGGCTGGGCATGGACATCGCCGGGCACGCCAAGATGCTCAACCTCTCCGAGCTGCCTCATGTCCTCATCGCAGGTGCCACCGGGGCGGGCAAGTCCTCGTGCATCAACTCGATCGTGACATCGCTGCTCATGCGGACCACGCCCGACGACGTCCGCCTGATCATGGTGGATCCCAAACGGGTCGAGCTCGGCCAGTACAACGGGGTGCCCCATCTCCTCACCCGGGTCATCACCAACCCCAAGAAGGCCGCCGACGCGCTCAAGTGGGCCGTAGCCGAGATGGACCGCCGCTACGACCTGCTCGCCGACGCCAAGGTGCGGGACATCATCGGCTACCGGGAGAAGCTCGAGGCGGGCCGGCTCGACTCCGAGTCTTTCGATCGCTTCCCCTATGTGGTCGTGATCGTCGACGAGTTGAACGACCTGATGATGGTGGCCGGACGAGAAGTGGAAGAGGCCGTTGTCCGCATCGCGCAGATGGCGCGGGCAGTTGGAATCCACCTCGTGATCGCCACCCAGCGCCCCTCCGTCGACGTCATCACCGGGGTGATCAAAGCCAACGTCCCATCCCGGCTGGCTTTCTCCGTGGCCTCTCAGACCGATAGCCGGGTCGTGATCGACGGCGCCGGCGCCGAGAAGCTGGTCGGTATGGGAGACATGCTGGTGGTGACCGCCAAGGAGCCCCGCCCCCAGCGGATCCAGGGAGCCTGGGTAGGCGAGGACGAAGTCCAGGCCATCGTCGAGTGGGTGAAGGACCAACGTCAGGTCGAATACCGCGACCAGGAGGTTCTCCGGGCCGCAGCCGAGGCAGCTGCGATCAAGGCGGCCGAGGAGGACGACGAGGACGAAGAGCTGGTGAGGCGGGCCACGGAGCAAGTCGTGCGCTCACAGCTCGGATCGACCTCGATGCTCCAGCGCAAGCTTCGGATCGGTTTCGCCCGGGCAGGGCGGATCATGGACATCCTCGAAAACCGGGGAATCGTCGGCCCGTCACAGGGCTCAAAGGCACGTGACGTTCTCATGACCGAGACCGAGCTCGACGATCTCCTGGCGGCCGAATCCGTTGATGTCTGACGTGTCTACCCTCACCGTCACAGCGGGCCAACGAAGTGAGGACGTGATTTGCGCCAGCGACTGACGCCCAGCGGGGGCCTCGATGGCACGGCTCCCCTCGACATCGAGATGACGCGACGTCTCTACCGGGCGATGGTCTTCGCCCGAACCTATGACCGCAAGAGCACTGCCCTCCAGAGACAGGGCCGCCTGGCGACCTACTCGCCGTTCGAGGGCCAGGAAGCGGCCCAAATCGGCGCCGTGGCGGGTATCGGACCGCAGGACTGGGTGGTGGGCACCTATCGCGATGCCGCCCTGATGTGGGCCCAGGGCTATCCCTGGGAACTGTTGGTGGCCGGGAGGACGGGAGACGAGCGAGGAGGCTCCCCGCCACTGCACGTACCGGTCCTGCCGCCCTCCATCACCGTGGGAGGCCACATGGTGCATGCGGTCGGCCTGGCCTGGGCCGAGAAGTTGAAGGGAACCGATCGGATCGCCCTGACCTCGTTCGGCGACGGTGCCACCTCCGAGGGAGACTTCCACGAGGCTATGAACTTCGCCGCCGTGTTCGAGGCACCATGCGTGTTCCTCTGCCAGAACAACGGATACGCCATCTCCTTGGCTCGTCAGTTTCAGACCCGGTCGGAGACCATCGCCGAGAAGGCCATTGCCTACGGAATGCCGGGTATCCAGGTCGACGGAAATGACCTCTTCGCCGTGTACGAGAGCGTGAAAGAGGCCGCTGACCGAGGTCGGGAAGGCGGAGGGCCAACCCTGATCGAGGCCGTCACGTACCGGGTGGGACCGCATACCACTGCAGACGACCCCAAACGCTATCGGACAGAGGAGGAGGGCGAAGACTGGCATCGACGCGATCCGCTCGAAAGGGTGAGGATCTACCTGTCCGAGAGGGACGCCTGGGATGACGAATGGCAGACGGCTATCGAAGCCGAGGCCTCTGGAGAGATAGACCGAGCCGTCGAGCTTGCCGAGGCAATGCCCCCCTTCAAACCGGGGGAGATACTCGACGCGATGTTCGAGGAGCTGCCGGCACCGCTGGTGGCCCAGCGGGCCGAGCTGGTGGTGGCGGCACGAAATCTCCATTCCGGGAGCGCCGGAGGCGATTCGTGAGCGTCCTGACGATGGCCAAGGCGCTGAACGACGGCCTGGCGGTGGCTCTGGGTAAGGATCCCGACGTGATGATCCTGGGCGAGGACGTGGGCCGCACCGGCGGGGTCTTCCGGGTCACCGACGGCTTGCGGGAGACGTTTGGGGATCACAGGGTGGTCGACACTCCGGTGGCCGAGTCCGGCATCGTCGGTGTCTCGTTCGGATTGGCGGTCGCCGGGATGCGACCCATAGCCGAGCTGCAGTTCATGGGCTTTTCATACCCCGCCTTCGACCAGGTCATAAATCACGTCGGGCGAATCCGGAACCGATCCCAGCACCGTTTCTCCGCCCCGATGGTGATCCGCATCCCTTTTGGCGGGGGAATCGGTGCGGCCGAGCACCACTCCGACTCCGCCGAGGCCATCTATGCCCATACGCCCGGGATCAAGGTGGTCATCCCTTCCACTCCCTACGATGCCAAGGGCCTTCTCCTATCGGCTATTGCCGATCCCGACCCGGTCATTTTCTGTGAGCCCATTCGTCTGTACAGGTCCGTCAAAGAGGAGGTCCCCGAAGGTTGGTACGAGGTGCCGATCGGAAAGGCCCGGATCGAGCGGCCCGGCACCGACGTCACCCTGTTGACCTGGGGAGCGATGATCACCGAGACACGGGCGGCCGCATCCCGGCTGGAAGAGGAAGGCGTCTCGGCTGAAGTGATCGACTTGCGCAGCCTGGTCCCCTTCGACGCCGACAGCGTGGTGGAATCGGTCAACCGGACCGGGCGAGCGGTAATCGTGCACGAGGCCCCGCGCACGGCGGGGTTCGGAGCAGAAGTGGCCGCCACCATCGCCGAGAGATGCCTCTTCTCGCTTCTTGCCCCCGTGCATCGTGTCACCGGCTGGGACAGTGTCTTTCCCCTGAAGAGATCCGAATGGCAGTACCTGCCCAGCGTGGAGCGGATCCTCACGGCGGCGCGCGCCACGATGGGGTCCTGATGGCCAGGGAGTTCCGTCTGCCTGACATCGGCGAAGGCCTCACCGAAGCCGAGGTGGTCCGCTGGGTGGTGCCCGTCGGAGGAAATGTCGGTGTGGACGAGACCGTCGTGGAGTTGGAGACGGACAAGGCCGTAGTGGAGATCCCCTCGCCCTTTGCCGGTATCGTCCTTCACCACGGTGCGGCGCAGGGCGGGGTCATCGAGGTGGGTGACGTGCTCGTGGTGGTGGGCGAGGCCGGCGAGGAATGGGACGAGATCGGTCCCGCTGAGAGCGAGCCCACAGCGCCTGCCCCGAAAGCCGCGGGGGAGCGGACCGAGGACGAAGTAGAGCCCGAGTCCCACAAGACGGAGCCTGAGACCGGGGCTGAGGCCGAGGCGGCCCCGATCGTGGGCACCATCTCCGATCAGGCCGAGGAGTTGCCGCCACGGGCCGAGGACTCCCCTCCAGCTGCCACCTCTGTCAAAGCCCTGCCTCTGGTGCGCAAGATGGCCCGGGAGATGGGGGTGGACCTGACCACGGTCACCGGCAGCGGGCCCGATGGCAGAGTGACCCGCGACGACGTCGTGGCCTCCGCCGAGGCGTCGGGTGCCGAACCGGCCGCCCCCAGCGTGACCCCGGTTCCGTCAATGCCGGCCTCTCCGGTCGTCACGGTTCCCGCCGGCGAGCGGCCCTCGCCTCAGCGTCGCCGGCTCTCCAAGCTGCGGCGAACCATCGCGGCCAATATGTCGGCCTCCTGGTCCGAGATCCCCCACGTCACCACGTTCGACGAGCTTGACGCCACCCGCCTGATGGCGATGAGGGAGGCGCTGGGACGGCGCCACGGGATCGGCATCCCCGTCGAGGCTCTAGTTGTGAAAGCCATCACTCCGGTTCTCGACGCCTTCCCTGAGTTCAACGCCTGCCTGGAGGGAGACGAGCTGGTTCTCCACTCTCGTTACGACATCGGCATCGCCGTCGATACCCCCGACGGGCTGGTGGTGGCGGTGATCCGCAATGCCGACCGCCGTTCGGTCCTTGCTCTGGGCGATGAGGTCCGGCGCCTGGGGGCAGCGGCCAAGGAGCGAAAGCTCGCCGCCGATGAGCTGCGGGACCAGACCTTCACGGTCTCCAACATCGGGGCCCTGGGCGGAGGGTTCGGAACCCCCATCGTGCCGCACGGCACGGTGGCGATCCTCTCGGTGGGCCGCGTCGCCGACAAGCCCGTGGTGCGCGACGGGCATGTGGAGATTGCTCCGGTGATGCCACTGTCCCTTTCCTACGACCACCGCGTCATAGACGGGGGACAGGGCCGCAGGTTCATGGCCATGCTGGGGGAGAACCTGGAAGAGCCCGGGCTCTTCCTGGTCGACTGAGCCGACTTCTCGCCCGGGTTTTCCCGCTCCGATTCTCGATCGAGGGCAAGCCGCCGCTCAGTCGTCGGCGTGACGCTCCACCAGGTCGTAGACGCGTCGATTGCGCTGGCTGGGGTATGGGTCAGAGGTGAGCAGGCCCAGAAGGCGCTCCTGGGTCCGGACGGAGATCTCGATGTGCCCTTCCCAACGCTCCGCTTGAGCCGGGGTGGGCAGCCGACAGCAGGACGGGTCGGGGCAGCGGGAGGCCGACCGGCGGTCCGTCTCCCGTTGCCGGAACCACTGAGCCGACTCGAAGGAAACCCCCACGGTGACTGCGTAAGGCCGATCCGGCTCCATGTGGGTCAGGCAGAAGTACGTGCCGGCCGGAGTGTCGGTGTACTGGGCATGCACATCGAACTTGTCGGCTGAATCGAAAACGGCGGCCGCTCCCCACCATCGACACACGGGCTGTCCCTCGATCCCGCCCGCCGGATCGGTGTTGAAAGGGATGCCGTCGTTGGCATATCCCTTGAGAACCAGCCCGCCCTCGTCGGTCACGAGAAGGTGTGTGCTCATCCCCAGCTTTTCGGTGGCAAGGTTTACGAAACGCCACGCCGCCATCTCGTAGCTGACATAGAACATCTCCTTGATGTCCTCGATCGAGACATCACGCCGCTCGATGCTACGCCTCAACCGGGGCACGACCGCCCCCTGCGGCACCAGGATGGCGCCGGCCAGGTAGGCAGTCTCGAGCCGCTGGCGGAGGAATTCCTCCACGTCCCCGGGCTCACCGTGTCCCAGGAGCCGCCCGGCCAAAGTCTGCAGGATCGCCTTGCGGGCCTGACGGGTGCGCAACTCGTTGCGTTGGGCGATGTAGATGTGGCCGGTGCGGGTGTCGGTGACCGATCTCAGGCCCGGGACCATGTCCTCTACGGCTTCGATCTCGAACCCGAGGTGGGCTGCGATGTCGAGCAAGGTGCGCGACGGCAGCGGACCGTCCCCATCATGGCCGAGCTTGTCGAGGAGGCCTCCGGCCACAGCCTCCAGATCTGAGAGGTAGCCGTTCTGATCCCGCAGAGATCCGGCAACCAAGGCGTTGGCGGTGCGCAAGCGGCCCCGCCCCGTGTGCTCGAGAGCCGCTCCACCGGTCACAGCCCTATACAGCCCGACCATGTGAGCCAGGATCTCGTCGCTCATGGACGGTGAGGGCCGAACGTAGGGCAAGTCGAGGTGTTCGAAACGGGGATCCGACTGCATCCTCTCCAGCTCTATCTCGAGCTCGGCCCGACGATTGGGGGGATGGGGATCCATCAGATCATTCGGTTCCACCGCCAGAGCGCGGGCCAGGTCCGTGATATGGCTGAGCTTCGGCTCCCGCCGACCATTCTCGAGCATCGAGAGGTAGGGGGCAGGACGGCCCACCAGCTCTCCCAGCTCGGCCAGCGTCAGACCCGCTTGCTTGCGGACGTGGCGGAGTCGACGCCCAAACGTAAGGGCATCGACGATCGGCTCGCTCATAGTCATATGTTAATTCACGCAGATTTTTGCGCCAAGATGGCTTGTATTAGTCTCTAAGACTGTAAGAGAATGCATCATTATCACATTGTGAAGGCTCTATGACCTATCAGCTGCAACGCCCGACCCAAGAACAGGCGGCTCGTATCCTGAGCGAGGAGGCGCTGGAATTCCTCACCGATCTACATCACAGCTTCGGCCAGCGCCGCGCCAACCTCCTGGCTGATCGACGAGAGCGCCAGACACAGATCGACGCCGGGCTTATGCCCCGCTTCGACCCCGAGACCGAGTGGATCCGGCGCCAGGACTGGACCGTGCCGCCGCCTCCCCCGGATCTGGCCGACCGCCGGGTCGAGATCACCGGCCCGGTCGATCGCAAGATGATGATCAACGCCCTCAACTCGGGCGCCCGGGTGTTCATGGCCGATTTCGAGGATGCCAATTCGCCCACCTGGGACAACCTCCTCGAAGGACAGGCCAACCTGGTCGAGGCATACCAGCGCACGCTCTCCCTCGACACCGGAGAGAAACGCTATCGCCTCGCGGATGAGGTGGCCACGCTCATGGTGCGACCCCGAGGATGGCATCTACCCGAGAAGCACCTCTACATCGACGGCCGCCCGGCCTCGGCCGCATTGGTGGACTTCGGCCTGTACATGTTCTGGGGAGCTCGGGCGGCACTGGAAGCGGGGACCGGCCCCTATCTCTACCTGCCCAAGCTCGAGAACCACCGGGAGGCGAAGCTGTGGGACGACGTGTTCGTCTTCGCTCAGCGCCGTCTGGGGATACCGGTCGGGACCATTCGCGCCACCGTCCTCATCGAGACCATCACCGCCGCCTTCGAAATGGACGAAATCCTCTTCGCCCTGCGCCAGCACTCGGCCGGCCTCAACGCCGGGCGCTGGGACTACATCTTCTCGGTGATCAAGAAGTTCCGGAATCGGGCGGACAAGACTCTTCCCGACCGGGCCCAGGTGACCATGACCACCCCCTTCATGCACGCATACACCGAATTGCAGGTCGCCACGTGCCACCGTCGGGGAGCACACGCCATCGGCGGCATGGCTGCCTTCATCCCCAACCGGCGCGATCCCACGGTGACTGAGAACGCCCTGGAAAAGGTGACGGCCGACAAGCGGCGGGAGGCCGAGCAGGGCTGTGACGGCACCTGGGTGGCCCATCCCGACCTGGTCGCGGTAGCCCAAGCCGAATTCGATGCCGTCCTGGGGGACAGGCCCAATCAGATCGACCGGCTCCGCCCCGATGTCTCCGTGACCCCTACCGACCTGCTGGACACCCGGGTGGCGGGAGGACTCATAACGGAGACCGGCATCCGCACCAACGTCTCCGTAGGCATCCGTTACCTGGCCGCCTGGCTCACCGGCACCGGCGCCGCCGCCATCGACAATCTGATGGAAGACGCCGCCACGGCCGAGATCTCTCGCAGCCAGATCTGGCAGTGGGTTCGCCACGGAGCCACCACCGACGACGGACGGGTGGTTACAGCCGAGCTGGTCCGGGGCATCGCCGACCAGGAGATGGAAAGGATCGAAGCCGGCGTCGGCGAGGAAGCGTTCGTCGGCGGCCGCTACCAAGAAGCCAGAGAGCTGTTCGAGCACGTGGCGCTGGCTTCGGACTTCGTCGAGTTTCTGACTCTGCCCGCCTACGAACTGATCGACTGAGAGGAACCATGACCGAGATCACCACCGAAGCGGCCGAGCTGGCTCGCGATTGGCAGACCAATCCCCGCTGGCAAGGCGTGGAGCGCACCTACACGGCTGAGGACGTGGTGCGTCTCCGGGGGAGCCTGCGCGAAGACCGCACCCTGGCCCGGTCCATGGCCGAGAAATTGTGGCAGACCATGACACAGTCCGACTTCGTGCGTGCCCTGGGGGCCCTGAGCGGCGGCCAGGCGGTGCAAATGGTAAAGGCCGGCCTCGAGGCCATCTACCTGTCGGGCTGGCAGGTGGCGGGCGACGCCAACTTGGGCGAGCAGGTCTATCCCGACCAGTCCCTGTACCCGGCCAACTCCGCTCCGGCCCTCGTGCGCCGCATCAACAACGCTCTGCGCCGAGCCGACCAAATCGCCTGGGTCGAGGGTGGTGACCGTACCGAGTACTTCGTGCCCGTCGTCGCCGACGGAGAAGCGGGATTCGGAGGTGCCCTCAACGTCTTCGAGCTGACCAAGGCTTTCATCGAGGCCGGTGCCGCCGGAGTTCATTTCGAGGATCAGCTCGCCTCGGAGAAGAAGTGTGGCCACATGGGAGGCAAGGTGCTGGTTCCCACCTCCCAGCACATACGCACTCTGACCGCGGCCAGGCTGGCGGCCGATGTCATGGGAGCTCCCACGATCATCATCGCTCGCACCGACGCCAACGCGGCCAACTTGCTCACCTCCGACATCGATGAGCGAGACCGGGAGTTCACAACGGGCGACCGGACCGCCGAGGGCTTCTTCCGGGTCCACAATGGGCTCGACCAGGCCATCGACCGCGGACTGTCGTACGCCCCTTACGCCGACCTGTTGTGGTGCGAGACGGCCAAACCCGACCTGGAGGAGGCCAGACGGTTCGCCGAGGCCATCCATGCGCGCTACCCCGACAAGATGCTGGCGTACAACTGCTCGCCATCGTTCAACTGGAAGGCGGCTCTGGACGATGCCCAGATCGCAGGGTTCCAGAAGGAGCTGAGCACCTTCGGCTACAAGTTCCAGTTCATCACCCTGGCCGGGTTCCACGCCCTGAACGCCTCGATGTTCGAGCTGGCCGGCGGATACGCTGCCGACGGCATGCCGGCATACGTCGACCTCCAGCAGCGCGAGTTCGCCCTGGCCGAGCGCGGCTACACCGCCACACGTCATCAACGCGAGGTCGGTGCCGGGTACTTCGATGCCGTCAACGACGTCATCACCGGCGGAGCGGCCTCGACCCTGGCGATGACCGGAAGCACCGAGGAAGACCAGTTCTGAGCGTCACACGATTGGATTCTCAGCGTTCGGGGCATCGGGTACTGTGAGCATCAGGACCAAAGCCGCCCCCGGCTTCTCGAGGGAGTGAAGATGACCAAAATCGTCCACGTCGTAGGAACAGGAACGATCGGAGAGCCCCTGATCGGGATGCTGGCCGACCATCGCGAGCACTTCGGCATCGATGAGGTGACCTTCCACAAGCGCACGCCGCTGGTCACAGAGCGATCCAAGGTGAACGATCTGGTCCGACGTGGCGCCTCTTTGGCGGTGGACTCCGATAAGCTGACCACCTTCGAGGAGCTGGGTCACAGTCCCAAGTACGAGACGATGGAGGCTCTGGAACGGGCCAAAGTGGTGATCGACTGCACCCCCGTCGGCAACGCCAACAAGTCCGACTTCTATCAGCAGCTGAAGAACCCGATCGGCTTCATGGCGCAGGGCTCGGAATTCGGATTCGGCAAGATGTACGCCCGGGGCATCAACGACGCCGCCCTGGTTCCGGGGGAAGACCGCTTCCTCCAGATCGTCTCGTGTAACACTCACAACATCTCGGTTCTGGTCAAGACCCTGGGGATGGACGAGGACGGAACCAACCATCTGGTCGACGGCCGATTCCTGTGTGTCCGCCGCGCCAACGACATCTCTCAGGATTCGGGCTTCGTGGCCTCGCCTACGGTCGACAAGCACAACGACGAGCGGTTCGGCACGCACCACGCCCGCGACGCCGCCCATCTATTCGCCACCCTGGGCCACGATCTCAACCTGTTCTCGTCGGCGATCAAGCTCAACACCCAGTACATGCATTCGATCCACTTCTCGCTCACCCTCGACCACGAGATGGCCCTGGCCGAGGTCAAGGAACGCCTCATGTCCAATCCCCGGGTCGCCGTGACTCACAAGCAATCCGCCAACTCGGTGTTCTCTTTCGGGCGGGACCACGGCTACTACGGGCGGATCCTCTCCCAGACGGTGGTCGCGATGGAAACCCTGACGGTCCGCAACGGGAATGAGCTGGTGGGTTTCTGCTTCACACCCCAGGACGGCAACCCGCTGCTCTCGACCGTTGCCGCCATGCTGTGGTATCTCGATGCCGACACGGTGGATCAGCGGCTCGATTTCCTCCGCCGGTACCTGTTCCCCGAGGTGTGAGCCTCCGCTCCGTGGAGGATCCGCTGCGTCACGCCGAAGAGGCCATCGCTGCACTGGGCCGCGGTGACGCGGCCATGGCCAGGTCGGCCGCCGTGCTCTCACTGGCGTCCGATCGCTCCCTGTACGCCCTGGCCGACATCATCGCCCTCGCCGCCGCCGAGTTGGAGGCCGAGGGCGAGATCTCACCGGCGACGTGGAACGCCCTGGGCGACGTGTGCCCCGAGGAGCTTCGCTCGGTCATCGAGATGTGGCGAAACTGAGGCGTCGCCGGATCGGGCGAGATCATGTCTGACTATCACCTCCACCTCCATCCCCACGCCGGAGACCATGCTGACGGCGACGTGCCCCAGGGCCGCTACCCCGAGGGGCACCTAACCGCCTACGTGGAGGCTGCTCTCGAGCGAGGAGTGACCGAGCTCGGGTTCACCGAGCATCTCTACAGATGCCACGAGGCGGCTCCCGTGCTAGGCAGGTTCTGGGAGGACGACGTCACGCCCACCGATGTGGCCCGGCTCACGGCCGACATGGTCAAGGAAGACCTGTCGCTCTCACTGGAGGACTACGTCGATGCGGTCCTGACCGCCAAGGACTCCGGGTTGCCGGTCAGGCTCGGCCTCGAGGTCGACTACTTCCCCGAGACGATCGGGGCGGTCACGGAGCTGCTGGCTCCTTACCCATGGGACTTTCTCATTGGAGCCGTCCATTGGATAGGTGGCTGGGCCATTGACGCATCGCACTCTCTATTCGAGTTCGACCGGCGCGGAGTGGACGCGGCCTGGGACCAGTATTTCGCCTTGGAGGCAAGTCTGGCCGCTACGGGGGTCGTAGACGTCCTGGCGCACGTAGACGTGATAAAGAAGTACGGACGCGTGGCCGCCGCCGACCCTACGCCATGGTATGAGGCAGTGGTCGAGGCCGCCGCAACCTCCAACACGGCCGTGGAGGTCTCGAGTCAGGGTCTGCGCAACCCGGCGGGCGAGGTGTACCCCGCCCCTGCCCTGTTGCATTCCTTCCATCGAGCGGGCGTGGCGATCACCCTGGCCAGCGACGCTCACCGTCCCTCACAGGCAGGCTGGGGTCATGAAAGAGTTGTGGCGGCTGCCCGGGCCGCAGGCTACGAATCGCATCTCAGATTCAGCGGCCGGACTCCGTCTCCGCGCCCCTTGTGACTCCGACCCTGGGCTCGAGTAGGCCGGGAGACGGGCCGGCGATAGTGAGAGGGATGGCCGGCCTCTCGTCCGACCTCGTTCAACGACCCATGTCTCGTGTCCACGGCCACGAATCGCGCTCGCTGCGTTCTAGTGGCCTCCGTGCCGATACAAGGGCCGGGTATGCCTCTGCGTTGCGACCGGCGGGGCCGGCCACCCATCCTGGGAACGGAATTATCCAGCAGACTCCTAGGATCGGGCTGTGACAGTCCACTCCGAGAACCCTTTCAGCGTTCCCGTGGACCGCCGGGACCCGGTTCGTCGCCTCAGAGGGCGCCTGGCTGCGCCCGTCACCGTAATCACTGCTGCCGGGGACCCGCCGGCCGGTCTCACGGTCTCGTCGTTCTTCGTGGTCGAAGGGGAAGTGCCGCGAGCGGCGGCACTGGTGGGCGCGGGCGCTGACGTCCTCGAGGCGGCCGAAGAATCCGGAGCTTTCATCGCCCACGTTCTGAGCCAGGACGGTCGTCGCCTGGCCGAGATCTTCGCCGGCCTCCGCCCCTCGCCGGGCGGGGTATTCGTCACCACCGAGACCGAGGACACGCAATGGGGCCCGAGGCTGATCGAGGTCACCGACTGGGCCGGATGCCGTCTGGAGGAGATCCGGCCGCTGGGAGACCAGTTCGTCATGGTCGGTGTAATCGAGGATCTCGAGGTGTCGGACATGTCCAACCCCCTCGTCTACTTCCGCGGCGGGTACCGCAGGCTCGAAAGATGAGGGCACCCGGCTCGTGACGCGGACTTACCACCTGACCACACTGGGGTGTGCCAAGAACCAGGTCGACTCCGAGAAGCTGGAGGCCATGCTGGCCGAGTCGGGCTACTTGCCCGTGTCCTCGTCCGAGCAGGCCGACGTGGTGATGGTGAACACGTGTGCTTTCATCGAGGAGGCGCGCCGCGAGTCGGTGGAGACCATCCTCGAGGCCCGCGACACGGCCCGGCCCGACGCCAAGACGGTCGTTTTGGGATGCATGGCCCAGCGCTTCGGCGTCGCGGTCGAGAGAGCCTTGCCCGAGGTAGATGCTGTTATCGGCCTGGATCGGTATCCCCAGCTGGTGGAGACGCTGGACCGCTTGACCGGTTGGGAGTCGGTCCGGATCCGGTCACGCCCCACCATGGACATCCTCCATCGACTCGACCGAACCACCCCCGCCCATCCCTATTCGTACGTCAAGGTCGCCGAAGGGTGCGACAAGCCATGCACCTTCTGCGCCATCCCCCTCATACGGGGCAGACAGCGATCCCGCGTCCCCGTCGAGATCAGATCCGAGGTGAAGCTGCTGGCCGAGCAGGGGGTTAGCGAGGTGGTCCTGGTGGCCCAGGACCTGGCCTCATACGGGAGGGATCTCGAGGCGGCGCCCCGGCGACCGGAGATCGTGGCGCTCTTGCGCCTCCTGTCCGATGTGGATGGGCTGGCCTGCCTGCGTCTTCTCTACCTGTACCCCCGCGAGATAACCGACGGGTTGATCGACGAGGTCGCCTCCAATCCTCGGGTCGCCAGCTATTTCGACCTGTCCCTTCAGCACGCCACCACCCGGCTGCTCCGGGCGATGAAACGCCCCGGGGGAGCCCAGCCCTACATGCGGCTCATCGACGGGATCCGCAGTCAGGCTCCCGACGCCGCCCTGCGCTCCAGCTTCATCGTCGGATTCCCAGGGGAGACGGAAGCAGACGTGGAGGAGCTGGCCGATTTCCTCCGTTGCGCGGAGCTGGACTGGGCCGGCTTCTTCCCTTACTCCCCCGAAGAGGGAACGCCCGCCTCCGAATTGGGGGAAAGGGTGCCGGGCGCCGAAGTGGCGGCAAGGGCGCGCTATCTCCAGGAGATCCAGGAGGAGATAACCGCGGAAGCCAATCTGCAATCGGTCGGCTCGCGGGTAGAGGTATTGGTCGACCAGATCGAGGATGGTGTCGCTCTCGGTCGTTCGTACCGCCAGGCCCCCGAGATAGACGGCATCATCGCGCTCGACCAGGGTGCGCCCGGAGACCGGCTGGTAGCCGAAATCACTGCCGCCTACGGGCCGGACCTCGAGGCGAGGGTGTTGAGCTCGTGATAGTCGAGGTGGTGGCGGTGGGCACCGAGCTACTCCTGGGCCAAATCGTCAACTCCAACGCAGCCACCATCGGGGCGGCCTTGGCAGAGAACGGCTTCGATGCTCATTTCCAGCAGGTGGTCGGGGACAATCTGGAGCGGATCGCAGCCAGCCTCAAAACCGCCATGAGCAGAGCCGACGCCGTGATCGTCACCGGGGGCATCGGGCCCACCCAGGACGACATGACGCGAGAGGGCCTGTGTGCCGCCGCGGGTCTGTCGATGGAGCACTCGGGGGAGTACGAGGCCAAGCTTCGGGTCCGCTGGGAGAGCACGGGCCGGGTCATGCCCCCTTCCAACATCCGCCAGGCCGACTACCCCCGCGGGGCAGAGCTCCTTTCCAACCCGAAGGGCACCGCGCCCGGGTTGGTGCTCGACCACGACGGAACGCTGGTCTTTGTGGTCCCCGGGGTTCCCGAGGAAATGCAGATGCTGCTGGCCGATCACGTCCTGCCCCGCCTCCGGGCCGCGGCCGGGATCGATGAAGTGCTCGTCTCGCGGGTCCTGCGGAGCTGGGGTCGGTCCGAGTCCCAGGTGGCCGACATGCTCGACGACCTCTACACGGGATCGTCCAATCCCTCGCTGGCGTTCCTCGCCTCCTCGGGCGAGATCAAGTTGCGGATCACCGCCAAAGCGCCCACGATCGACGAGGCCGAAGAGATCATCGCTCCAATCGAGTCCGAGATCCGGCGCCGCCTGGGGACAAGCGTGTTCGGGGCCGACGGCGAGACCATCGAGTCGATTCTGCTCTCCACTCTCGAGGGTCGAGGCTGGACCCTGGGCACCGCCGAGTCCGTCACGGCCGGGGGAGTGGCGGAACGCATCACCACCGTCCCGGGCTCCTCGAAGGTGTTTCGGGGGTCCGTGGTTGCCTACGCCACCGACCTGAAGCGGTCCTTGCTGGGCGTAGCCGATTTCACACACGGTGTGGTGAGTGAGGAGACCGCCCGGGCCATGGCCGAGGGTGCGCGCAAGACACTCGGAGTCGACGTCGCCATAGCCGTGACCGGGTCGGCCGGGCCAGAACCTCAGGAACAGCCGCCCGGAACGATCGTGGTAGGAATCGTCACGCCGGAAGGCGAATGGGCACGCGTCCTCCATCTGCCGGGAGACCGGGAACGGGTTCGCGTCTACGCCGCCACTGCCGCGCTGCATCTGGGCAGGCTGGCGGTGGGCGGGGCGTGGAGCGGGTGACCCCATCCGGGCGTGCCTTCGTCGCCCTGGTCCCTCCCCCAGAGATCCTCGCAGCTCTAGCCGATCACCTGGCCACCGCCACCATTCCGGGGCGCCCGGTGCCGGCACGCAACTGGCATGTGACACTCCGGTTCGTCGGCAAGGTCGACGAACCCACCTATGAACGCTGGCTCTGGGCGCTCGAGCAGGTGGAGCACCCCCCGACTCGGGTCCGCCTCACACAGATGGGCGCCTTCCCGAGGGCGGGAAAGGCGACAGTGCTGTGGCTGGGCATGGAATCGAAGGGGTTGGAGGCGCTGGCGGCGTCGGTCGAGGAGGCCACCACCGTTGCCGGGCTGCCGCCCGAAGAGCGTCCGTTCCGGGCTCATCTGACCTTGTCGCGCCTTCGCCCACCCCAGGATGTGCGGGGCCTGGTCGAGCAGGTGCCGCCGATTGAAATAGGTTGGAAGGCGGAGCATTTTCACGTCATGGCGGCAGTAGGATCGTCGTATCAGATCTTCGAATCGTTCCCACTGGGGAGTAGGGATCCTTGATGCTTGGATCGAACATCTGTTCGCTCTACGATCTGTCACACATCCCCTGTAGGTTCACCGGAGTCGGCCCCCGGCTCGGATTGGAGGACGGACAATGAGCGAGAGAAGCAACGACAAGGAGCAGAGAATGGAGCGTCAGAGATCACTCGACATGGCCGTCTCCCAGATCGAGCGCCAGTTCGGCAAGGGCGCCGTGATGAAGATGGGCGACGAAGTCTCCCGGAAGGTGGACACCATCTCTACCGGGGCCCTCTCTCTCGATCTCGCCCTGGGAATCGGCGGGGTGCCCCGCGGCCGCGTGGTCGAAATCTATGGCCCGGAGGCATCCGGTAAAACGAGCCTCGCCTTGCACGTGGTGGCAGAGGCGCAACGCAACGGCGGTATCGCCGCCTTCATCGATGCTGAGCATGCCCTCGACCCCACCTACGCCCGGGCGATCGGCGTTGACGTCGACGAGCTCCTCATCTCCCAGCCGGACACGGGTGAGCAGGCCCTGGAGATCGCCGACATGCTCATCCGATCCGGGGCCCTGGATGTGCTCGTGATCGACTCGGTGGCCGCCCTGGTGCCTCGAGCCGAGATCGAAGGCGAGATGGGTGATTCTCACGTCGGCCTGCAGGCCCGCCTCATGTCCCAGGCCCTGCGCAAGCTGACCGGCACCTTGAGCAAGTCCCGGACCACGGCCATCTTCATCAATCAGCTCCGGGAGAAGATCGGTGTCATGTTCGGCTCGCCGGAGACCACGCCCGGTGGCCGAGCCCTCAAGTTCTACTCCAGCGTGCGCCTCGACATCCGCCGTATCGAATCCATCAAGGACGGCGCCGACCAGGTCGGCAACCGGGTGCGGGTCAAAGTGGCCAAGAACAAGATGGCTCCACCCTTCCGCAAGGCGGAGTTCGACATCATGTTCGGGGAAGGGATCTCCCGCGAAGGCAGCCTGCTGGATGTGGCTGTCGAGGAGGGCGTGGTTCGCAAGAGCGGCGCCTGGTACACCTTCGACGACGACCAGCTCGGCCAGGGCCGCGAGAACGCCAAGCGATTCTTGAGGGAGAACCCCGAGTTGGCCATGCAGCTGCAGGCCAAGGTGTATGAGGCCGTCGGCCTCGGAGCCGACGATGCTGACCGGGGTGATCACACCGACGAGGCCGATGGCGTCGATAGCGCCGATAGGGCCGAAGTGGTCGAGGCGGAAGCCAACGGGGACTGACTAGTCATTCCGATGGTCATGCTGGTGGACTAGGCTGACCACAAGAAATGAACCTAACCGTCTGAACCGAGAAAGGCCGCCTCCAGGTGTCAGGAGTGTCCACCGATACGGGCTGAAGTAGGGCGGTGGCCTCGCGCCCCGGCCTTGCCTGCCTGAATTCCGATCAGGGCAAGCGCCCTGTTCCCGGGCCTTTCCGGCCTACCCACAGCACTCCGACCATCCTCCCCGGCGGCGAAGGGAGCCAATCATGAGCGGGATTCAGGTCGTGATCCTGGCGGTCGTCGTTACCGCAGTGGGAGCGATCCTTGGATACGCCTTCGCCACTCTGAGTGCCGGGAGAAGACATCGCCGGGACGGCGCTTCGGCCGAGGACGCACTGAGCCAGGCCCGCATCGACGCCCAGCGCATACTGGCCAAGGCCGAAGAGGAGAGCCGGGCCAAAGCCGAGGCGTATCGCGATCGGGAAGACGCCGCCCTCGAGCACCGTCGGCTGGAAGTTTCCAACCTGGAGACGAGGCTGGCCCAGCGCGAGGAGACGCTGGAGCAGAGGGCGGCCAACCTGGCCAACCGCGAACGAATGCTGATCGACCGGGAGACGGAGCTGACCAACGCCCGCCAGGATGCGGAGCGCCTGAAGGAGCAGGCTCGGTCCGATCTGGAGCGGTTGGCGACCATCGACGCCAAAGCGGCCAAAGAGGAATTGCTGGCTCAAGTGGAGGACGAAGCCCGCCGTGATGCCATGCTTCTCGTGCGAGATCTGGAGATAAAGGCTCGCGAGGAAGCCGACAAGCGTGCCCGCCGGATTCTCGCCACTGCCATCCAAAGACTGGCCGCCGAGGTCGTCACCGAATCCACCGTGTCGACCGTCCCGCTTCCCAGCGACGACATGAAAGGGAGGATCATCGGGCGGGAAGGGAGAAACATCCGCCATCTCGAGTCGGTTACCGGGGTGAGCCTGATCGTTGACGACACCCCCGAGGCCGTTTCGGTGAGCTCGTTCGATCCGATTCGGAGGGAAGTGGCGAGGCTCACGCTGGAGCGATTGGTAGCCGATGGGCGTATCCACCCTGCTTCCATCGAAGAGGCGTTCGAGAAAGCCCGCGACGAGGTCGAGCAGTCCGTGCGCGACGCGGGGGAATGGGCGTTGCTGGAGGTCGGGCTGACGCGGATGAATCCAGAGCTGGTGACGCTGCTTGGCCGCCTCAAGTTCCGGACGTCGTATGGCCAAAACGTGCTCAATCACCTGGTGGAATCGGCTCACATCGCATCGATGCTGGCGACCGAGCTGGGGATCGATCCGGCCCCGGTTCGCCGAGCTTCCCTTCTGCACGACATCGGCAAGGCGGTCACGCACGAGGTAGAGGGCTCCCACGCCCTCATCGGTGCTGAGATCGCCCGCAGATTCGGTGAGGACCCCGCCGTAGTGCACGGGATCGAAGCCCATCACAACGAAGTGGAGCCCCGTACGGTGCTGGCGGTGATCGTCCAGGCTGCCGACGCCGTTTCGGCAGCTCGTCCCGGTGCCCGCCGGGAGACGCTGGAGTCCTACGTTCGGCGACTCGAACGGCTCGAGAACCTGGCCCTCGAGTTCAACGGCGTGGACAAGGTGTTTGCCCTGCAGGCCGGACGCGAGGTCCGGGTGGTGGTGGACCCTGGATCGGTCACCGACCTCGAGGCCAACGACCTCGCCCGGCGGATCGCCCGAAAACTCGAGGAGGACCTCCAGTACCCCGGGAGCATCCAGGTGACGGTGATACGGGAGTTCCGGGCCACCGACTACGCCCGCTGAGCCGGAAATGACCTCGAACACCGCCGTCACGGTCACCCCACCCCGCCGGCGTGTCGTCGCCCGCGCCCAACCCACACGGATTGGGAAGCGATATCTCATCCGAACCTTCGGCTGTCAGATGAACGAGCACGATTCGGAACGGATCGCCGGCCTGTTCGAGCTCGACGGAATGGCGCCCACCTCCGACCTCGATCAGGCGGATGTGGTGTTCGTGAACACGTGCACTATTCGCGAGAACGCCGACAACCGCCTGTACGGAACCCTGGGGCACCTCAAACAGCTCAAGGACAGTCGGCCCGAAGCACTCCTGGTCGTGGGGGGATGCGCCGCACAGAAGGATCGCGAACTGGTGCGGGAGAAAGCCCCCTGGGTCGATGTCGTCATGGGGACCCACAATCTCGACCGGGTCCTGGACCTCATGGATCATGCCGAGGAATGGGGCGGAATCACCGAGGTGGCCAACGAGCTCGAGGCAATGCCCTCGGTGCTGCCGGTCCGCCGGGAAGTGGCCCACTCGGCCTGGGTCAGCATCCAGGTGGGCTGCAACAACACGTGTACGTTCTGCATCGTGCCCTCGGTGCGGGGTGTGGAGGTGTCGCGTCGCCCCGGTGACGTCATCTCCGAGGTCGAGCGGCTGGCCGACGACGGCGTGGTCGAGGTAACACTGCTCGGTCAGAATGTCGACACCTATGGCCGGGATCTCGCCATCGACGGTCGCCGCCGCCCCATTTTCGCCGACCTGTTGCGCCAGGTGGGTGCGGTCGAAGGCATCGAGCGGATCCGATTCACCAGCCCCCACCCGGCCGACTTCAACCTCGATGTTGCGCGAGCCATGGCCGAAACCGATTCCGTCTGCGAGCAACTCCACCTTCCCCTTCAGAGTGGCTCGGATCGTGTTCTGGCCCGTATGCACCGGGGCTACAACCGGTCCCGATACATGGACCGTCTGGCACTGGCACGGGCCACGATTCCCGACCTGGCAGTGAGCACAGATGTGATCGTCGGGTTCCCCGGTGAGACCGAGTCCGACTTCGAGGCCACGCTCGAGGTGGTCGAAGAAGCGCGGTTCGACTCCGCTTTCATGTTCATCTTCTCGCCGCGCCCTGGAACCGCCGCCGCCGAAATGGACGAGGACTTCGTCGACCCCGAAGTGGTCCAGCTTCGATTTCAACATCTGGCGACACTCCAGAACCGCATCTCGGGCGAACGCAACCAGGATCTGGTGGGAACGGTCCAGGAGATCTTGACGGAGGGGCCATCAAAGAAGAACCCCGACATGGCCACCACTCGCACCAGGGGAGGCAAGGTGGTGCATGTTCCGGGCCACTTCCAGCCGGGTCTGTTTGCTCACGCCCGAATCGAACAGGCCTTTCAGCATCACCTCGTGGGGAGCCTCGTCTGACCCGGTTGGTCGCCATCGTGGGGCCAACGGGCGTGGGAAAGTCGACCCTGGCCATGGCCGTCGCCGAGCGCACCGGTGCCGAGATCCTCTCCGTCGACTCGATGCAGGTCTACAGCGGCCTCGACGTCGGAACCGCCAAGCCGACACTAGATGACCGGAGGCGAGTGCGGCACCACATGATCGATGTAGCTCAGCCCGAGCACGCCTACACGGTGGCAGATTATCGCCGCGACGCGCGCCGGGCCCTGGCCGACACTTCAGCCGAGATCGTGCTGGTCGTGGGAGGATCCGGCCTCCACTTCCGGTCGCTGGTCGATCCGATGCGGTTCCGCCCCTTCGACCCAGACTTGCGTAGCGCTCTGAGCAAACGCTCTCTGACGGACCTGGTGGACGAGCTGCTCGCCGCCGACGCCGACGCCGGTAAACACGTCGATCTCGCCAATCCGAGACGTGTGCTGCGGAGTCTGGAGGCGTATCGGATCGCCGCCATCACCCCCAGCTCATGGGCGCAGCATCCACAAGCTGCCCGCTACAGACGCTATGAGCCCGAACTGACTTTCGTGGGTTTCGCCGTGGACCGCCCCGAGATCGAGCCCGCCATCGATGCCAGATTGGCCGCCATGTGGGACCAGGGGCTGCTGAAAGAGGTCGAGCAAATGGCGCCCCGGCTGGGGCCTACCGCCTCCCGGGGTGTCGGCTATCGCCAGCTGCTCGAAGTCGTGTCCGGCCGGCGGACCGAGGAAGAGGGCCGGGAGCTAGTCAAACGTGCCACCATGGCCCTGGTGAAACGGCAGCGAACGTTCTTTCGCCGCGATCCCAGGCTTCGCTGGCTCCGCGAACCCCACCGAGACGCACTCTCGACGATCGTCGAGGCAGTGCGCTCATGAGGTTCACAAAGATGGAGGGGCTGGGCAACGACTTCGTGGTCGTCGAGGAGCCCCCCTCGGGGCCGAGCCAGGTGAGGACATGGTGTGATCGCCGACGCGGAATCGGGGCCGACGGTGTCTTGGCTGTGGACTCGAAACCGTCCATGGAGTATTGGAATGCCGATGGCTCGCCTGCCGAGATGTGCGGGAACGGCCTGCGGTGTGTGGCCCGCTACTCCGTTGATCGGGGCTGGAGCGAGGAAGGCTCATGGTTCTCGATCATGACCCCGGTCGGACCTCGTCAGGCGCTGGTCGAGGGCGACGTGATCACGGTGGAGATCGGACCGGTTTCGTTGGGTGAGTCGATCGAGGTCGATGGCGCCCTGTATCGGCGCGCCTCCCTGGGCAATCCCCACGCTGTCCGCGTCGTGGACGATCCCGAGACCGTGGAAGTGGCCCTGGTCGGTCGGGCAGTGGCAGCGGCTCCTGCCTTCCCGGATGGCGCCAACGTCGAGTTCGTGGCGCTCAGCTCGCCGGGCCGCATCCGAATGCGGGTGTGGGAGCGGGGAGTGGGGGAGACGCTGGCGTGTGGAACCGGGATGGTGGCGGCGGCGGCCGTGGCGGCCGGGACAGATGGAGACCCCGTCGAGGTAGAGGTGCCCGGGGGCCGCGCCCGGGTGACCTTCCGCCAGGGTTCCGGCTATCTGACTGGACCGGCCGGCACGGTGTTCAGCGGTGAGATCGAGTCCCCGTAGTCAGTTCAGACGTCTCAAGACGCTCACGACCCGACCCAGTATGGAAACCCCGCTCTCGAACTCCATGTCGTCGTAGGCATCGTTCTCGGCTCTCAGGATCACCTTCCCGTTTTGCCGATAGATCCGCTTCACGGTCGCCTCTTCGTCGTCCACGAGAGCCGCCACGATCTGACCGTCTCGAGCGTCCGACTCGCGCCGCACCACCACGAGATCACCGTCGAGGATGCCCGCATCCATCATGGAGTCGCCACTTACCCGCAGCATGAACGTTGGGCCGGGCCCAATCAGGCTCTCCGGCAGGGTGTATACGTCTTCGACGTCCTCGACGGCAAGCAGGGGAGCACCGGCCGCAATCCGGCCCACGAGAGGCACCTGGCGCATGTCTCCGGTGTCGGGAGCGGGTTCGTCGTCGAGGATTTCGATGGCCCGGGGCTTGGTCGGGTCCTTGCGAATCGCCCCCGCCTTGACCAGGGCAGAGAGGTGGCTATGAACGGTCGACGGCGAGGACAGGCCGACGGCTTCCCCAATCTCACGCACCGAGGGCGGATAGCCCCGATCCCTGACCGTGGAGCGAATGAACTCCAACACCTGCATCTGACGTTTGCTGAGGTCGCTCACGTGGTCTCCTTGGTCGGCCTCCTCGACCCCCGGTTCCCCGAATCGCGAAGGACCCGAGTTGCCTCAGTCGAACTGACGTTCCCCGAGCATAGCGCTCCGGATCCCGACATCCAAACATATGTTCGACTTGACAGACTCGAACAGACGTTCGATACTGCTCCAGAACAGATGTTCGATCTCGAATGCCGGGGCACCGGATTTTGACCCGACGCCCTTCGAGACGAGAGAGGAGGAAGACCGATGACGGCACGTATCCGCCCAGACGCCATGAGGTTGCTCGTTCTCAGGTTAGGGGTGTTGACGCTGGCCGTCGCGGCGGTCTTCCTCCTGCTCGCCTCGGTGGGAGCTGCCGAGTCACCTCCTCCTCCCACCCGGGCCTACGTCGTCCAGAGCGGAGACACACTCTGGGGCATCGCCCGTGCTGTCGCCGAGCCCGGTGAGGATTTGCGTCCGGTCGTAGCGACCATTTCGGACCTGAACCACCTCGGCGGCGACGGTATCCTTGCTGGGCAGGCACTTCTCGTTCCGAGCGGGTAGGCCCATAGGCCTGTATGCCGCGCCGTGGCGCGTGCGATAATGGACCTCTCCAGGGAATGGGCGGGCAGAGATCGATGTTGCCGACAACGTACCGGGGTAATGCGACCATCGATGGGGAGACCATCGACGCCGTGCTTCGTCTCGACGACGGTCACCTACGGCTTTCTAACCGGCACAACTCAGAGATTTTGCGGTGGCCACTACGAATGCTTGCCATCGAATCGACCAAGAACGGCGAGTACCGCCTCTCGGCGGGGGAGCGGACCTTTGAGTTCACACCACTGATCGACGATGGCCTGGGCGACGAGATCGTGCTCAGGACTCGGTTCTCACCATCCACACCGGTGGAGGAGGACGACCCCGCGCCCCAGCTAACGGTTGCCGATCAGCTCGCAGCTCGCGTCACCTCGGCTCAGAAGCGAACCGGCCTGATGGAACGTTTCGATCGGCGAGCTCGGCTGCTGATGGTGCTGGGAGCGATAGCTGCCGGCGCCATACTGGGAATCGCGCTCTGGATCGTGGGAAGCTCCGGTTCGCCGGGATCGAGCACGGCCACCACCGTCGCCGCCTCCGACACCTTGCCGTTCACCCCGGGGGACGCTCCCGCCACCACCGTCGCCTCGAACACCGACGCGCGGCCCGACACGGTGGCGGGCCCCACCACGACTACCCCTCGACCCTCCACCACGCTCGCCACGGGACCGTTGACACCGTTCAGCTCGGATGTGTTCCAGCTCACCTCCACCGAGTTCATCGACCTCTGGAGCGCCCGCGCCGGCACTCTGGACGACCTCCTCACCGCCACCGAGGTGTCCGACAGCGACGGACAGTTCTCTTTCGCTACGGGGCTCTACGCCACGATCAGCGGCAGCTCGGACAACGCCAACACGCTCGACTACATCGTCTTCGAGGGTGACCCTTCAGGTGACGTCAGCTCGGACCGCCGGGTGCTCTCTGCGATGGGCCTACTCGTTGCGATGGTGGAGCCAGATCTGCCGCCCCGCGGCCGCCGCGAGCTCGTCTCCGCCCTGGGACTCAACGTCGACAACCCGTACCTGGGCAACCTGGACGGCCAACTGACCTACCACGAGCGCTATTTCCACCTGTACTGGGACAGCAACATTCACCGTGTGGTATTCGAGGTGATGCCCGCATCGCTGGCTCCTGCCCCGTCTTCTGAGGAAGCACCATCCTCGGAAGGGACCTGACCGCAATCTGGGCAACAGGGTTAGGCTGACGCGGCGATGCACTGCCCTGAGTGTCAGGCCGACAACACCCGCGTCATAGACAGCCGACCCGCAGACGAGGGGGCTGCCATCCGCCGCCGACGCTCATGCGAGGCCTGCGGGACCCGCTTCACCACGTACGAGCGCTGCGAACGGGTGCTCATGGTGCGCAAGCGCTCCGGCACATTGGAGCCGTTCGACGCTGCCAAGCTCTCCGCCGGCGTGGGAGCGGCCCTGGCCGATCGCCCCGCTTCCGCCACCCAGGTCTCTTCCCTGGTGAGTGAGGTGGAAAGAACCCTCGCCCAGGGCGCGGGGACCATCGAATCCGAGGCCATCGGATTGGCGGTGCTCGAACGCCTTCGGGCGGTGGACGAGGTTGCCTATCTGCGCTTCGCCTCCGTGTACAAGGAGTTCCAGGGCGCGGAGGACTTCGAGAAGGAGATGGCCGCGCTGGAGTCAGCCGGAGACTGACCAGCCAGCAGCCTCGGTGGCGGCATTCTCGATGCTGTTCGCCATCTCCGACCCACGATCGGCCAGCTCGGACCTCATGTCCCCCAAGAGCCCTTCGACCTTCGTGCTCTGGTCACCCTCGATGGACCGGGCCTTCGCCCCGTCGTCCTGACGAATGGCATCCAGATAGCTCTCCTGCCAGGCCTGCAGCCCCTGCTGCCACGACTCCATGCGACCGTAGAAGTCCGTCAGCACTCCGGGCGGCAACTCATTGATCCCGGAGTCGACGTCGGCTCGCCAGGCCGCCACCTGCTCGGTGGCGTCCGTCAGGTCTGTGGCGCTCGGATCGGTAGGGACGAGGGGAGGTAAGAGGATTCGCTCGGCGGTCAGGCGGAAAGCGACCAGCTTCGACAGGCCGGCGGTGGCATCCAGGATCGCTCCCGAGACGCCCACGGCCGACTCGTGGACCGACATCCCAGCAGCACTTGGGGGAAGAGCCCCGGCAGTCGAGAACATGTCCCTGGCGGCCGACTCGGCCGCCAGGATGGTCGCCGTGCTGCTGACCAGGTCGGGCGACTCAGCATCACCGAGCGACTTGGCCAGGTCGGCCAGCGGACCGGTGGTGCCTAACACCTCCTGTGTGGCAGCCGCGAAATCCGCCCGAGCCTGTGAATCGATCTGGACCGGTCGTTTCACCACGAACCAGAGCAGGGCGCCCACTACCGCCGCCAGGAGCATGGAGGCGACGATGGTGGCGGTGCGTATCTCTCTTCCGCCCAGCTTGCGACGCGCTATGACACCGGGCTTCCACCACTCGAGTGCCTCGGAATCGAGCTCCGTCGTCTCCCAGAGGTCGGCCACCATGGCCGTGGAGGAGCTGTGCACTCTGGACGTCGCGGTGGGGGCTCCCAGCATCGATCGCGGGGGCGGCACGAACCGCCGCCTCGACGAGGCCACGACCCGGTAGGGCTCGTCGTAGAAGCCCAGCACTTCCATCCCCGGGAGGCGGAGATTCCCAACCCGTCGACGGACACGGGCCGAAGGTATCGGCTCGACGACCGCGGTCGCCTGGGCGCTGGGCCTGGGCGGACGAGGAGCGGCGTGACGGCCGCGGCGCCTCGCTGTAGTCTCGTTCACATATTCTCCGTGGTGCTGTCCGCCCGATGGCGCCCCACGTCGATTTCGTCATGCACGTTAGCTTCCAACGCCTCGATCCTGAACTACCTCCGCCGTCCCGGGCCCATGAGCACGACGCCGGGTGGGACCTGAGCGCGGCCACCGCCGTCACCTTGAAACCGGGGGAGTGGGCTGCCGTGCCAACCGGGCTGGCCGTTGCGATACCTCCCGGGTACGCGGGGCTCGTCCTTCCACGAAGCGGTCACGCTCGCCGACACGGCATCGGCGTGGTCAATGGTCCCGGACTGATCGATCCTGGCTATCGGGGCGAGGTCACGGTTCTTCTCATCAATCACGGTGCGCAGGACATCAGCTTCGCCCGGGGAGAAAGGGTCGCCCAGTTGGTGATCGTGGCGGTTCCGTCCATCACCTGGGTGGAGTCTGATCGGCTCGATGAGACCGACCGGGGCGAGGGCGGATTCGGCTCCAGTGGCAGGTAGGGGGGCTTTGGTGGGCATCGGCCGGCGACTACACTCACTCTCCTCGCGGAAGTAGCTCAGTTGGCAGAGCGCAACCTTGCCAAGGTTGAGGTCGCGGGTTCGAATCCCGTCTTCCGCTCCAGCGACTGCCCCTTCGGGGTCGGTCGAGTTCGTCGGTAACGACGAGCGCCGGCGACGTGGCCGAGTGGTTAGGCGCGGGTCTGCAAAACCTGTTACCCCGGTTCAATTCCGGGCGTCGCCTCCACGACAGATTGGGCCCTTAGCTCAGGGGTAGAGCGCTTCCTTGACGCGGAAGAGGCCGAAGGTTCAAGTCCTTCAGGGCCCACTCTCTTGAGTTTGCATAGGGGGACGACCCCCCCCTAGGAGTCTGTTGGATAATGCCGTTGCTCGGATTGGCGGCCAGGCGCGCCAGCCGCAAGGCCGAGGTTTTCGCCACTCCTTGTGCCGGAATGGCGGCGCCGAGAACGCAGCGGGTGGTGATGCATGGTCGTCAAGATGGGTGACATGCACTGTTCAACGGGCTCCTAGCACCCCCCGCCGCCACCATCTGACCGGTTCCGGCCTGGCGTTAGAGGTTGGGGACAGTCTCCATAGGGTCAGGATTAGACCTGTCGGTCACAGCGTTGAAGTGCTCGACCAGGGTTGGGGTCAGGGGCGACCCGCAAAACCGTGCCGAATCAAGCCCGGGCAGGGCATACATCAGTCACGGCAAGCCGCCGTGATCGCCAGCGACGCCATCGGAAGGGGCTATTGCCATCACGGGCTCCGGGGGCTGGCCGAAACGTTCTCCATGTGAACGGCCCAAGAGTCCTTATCAGGGGCTGATGGAATCCTTCCGGGCCGGTCCCCGTAGGCCGCGAGCAACTTCACGCCGGGCGCGCCATCGCCAGTGCGACGTGTATACCAGACTGTCCACGACAGCGGAAGGACGACATCATGGCAGAGCCGATCCGAATTGCGATGGAACTGGGGCCGAAGGGCAAGAGGGTTGCCGTCTGGGCGATGGACTGGCCGGGACTCGACCGCGGCGCCAAAACAGAGGAGGCTGCCATCGAGCGTCTCCACGCCTACCTCCCGCGCTACGCCCCGGTGGCCAAGCACGCCGACCTTGAATCGGGTTTCGACGTCCAGTCCGGCCTCGATGTCGTCGAACGGTACGAGGGTCGGGGCTCGACGGACTTCTGGGGCATCTCCTTCGCATTCTCTTCCTACGACACGGTGCCGATGTCAGACGACGAACTTGAACGTGAACTCTCCTTGCTCCAAGGGTGCTGGGCGTACTTCGACGATGTTCGTGGCCGGGTATCCACTGAACTTCAGAAGGGGCCCAGGGGCGGCGGCCGCGACCGCGACCAGATCGTGCGGCATACGGTCTTCAATGAGATGGACTGGGGTCGGAAGGTGGGCCTGCCCAAGCTGCCTGACGCTCCGGCATTCAGCGAGGAAGGCCTGGCCAAACACAGGACTGACTATCTCGCCGCCATCGGCCGGTTCCACGCGGAGGGCAAAATGGCCCGCACATGGCCGCTTCGATACCTGATTCGGCACAGCAGCTATCACACGATGGACCACGCCTGGGAGATGGAGGACAAGGACCTGACTACCGAGGAGTAGCTTTCCGCGCCAACCGCCCCGCGCAGGACGCAGACGCTTCTCCCCCCGCCCCTCGCCCTGGCAGAGTCGATCAGCCTCGAGGTTCGGAATCACACCTCTAATTCGTAACTCGACCGCACAATCTGAGCGGGATAAGTGCCTCGAATACGTTCACGTGGCTTGCTCGAGGCTTTTCGACGCCTGCAAAGGGAGACGTTTGGCCGGCTTGTGCATTGAACAACGACCTTTTCTCGCCCCTCAGTCGGAGGATCGCTGGAGCACCGTCTACGGCTCACGGAATAGTCACTGATTGCAACCACGTCGACACTGATTCGACTATTTGGCCGTCCAGACCGCTATCATCCAACTAATCCTGTGCGTTAGGTAGCGCGCGGTACAAGGATAATTGATACAGTGATATCTGTCCCCTCTGGATTGGAGTCCCACCCGTGCCCATGTCCGAAGAACACAAAGCTGCGCTCGCGCAAGGAAGACGAGAGTCCCGGGCCGTCAAGAAGTATTTGACCGCCTTGAATTCACGGCGTCCGGGCCGGCCCGTCACGCTTGACGGCTTGAAGAAGAAGATCGATTCGATCGATACCCGCCTCGAGAACGAGGAAGATCCTCTCAAGGTACTCGACCTCCGACAGGAGCGGCTCGACGCAGAAGACTCACTCGAAGAGCTCGAATCGCGCGAGGATCTGGACGAATTGGAGAAGGGCTTCGCCGCCGTTGCCAAGTCGTACTCGGAGCGCAAGGGGATCAGTTATACGGCGTGGCGCCAGACCGGTGTGCCCGCTGCGGTTCTGAAGAAGGCAGGTATTCCGCGCACCAGGCGCGGTTGACCCCACCGCTTTCAATCCCAATCGAGCTCCACGAGCCGCCGATCATCGATTCCCATATGGTGGGCCAACTCGTGCAGAAGCGTACGGCGGATTTCGGCCTCTAGCTCTTCGTCCGCCAATGCGAGTTGCAGGTGCGGTAGCCGAAAAATGGTGATCTGATCGGGCATGACTCCCCAATAGCCGCCGGCTCGATCGATCAGGGATACACCCGAATACAACCCAAGCAACCCCACGTTGGTGGGATCCTGCTCGCTGCTCGGCTCGTCCTCGACGACCACCACCAGGTTGTCGATTGCTTCATGCACCCAGGGGGGCAAAGCGTCGAGCACCTTGCCGACAACAGTCTCGAAATCGGCCTGTGTCCTGATGGCCTTCGATTCCATCCAACTGATTCAAGCCGAGCCTCGACGGCGCGGTATCATCGCTGCTCCGGGCGCTTAGCTCAGCGGGAGAGCGCTGCCTTCACACGGCAGAGGTCACTGGTTCGATCCCAGTAGCGCCCACCATCTCTGCACCTCGTGAATCGGGCTGAAACCCTTGTCTTGCAAGGGTTTCAAGCTTGCAGACCAAATCGGAGTGTCTCTGGGCCTGGGGGCCACCGCCAACCCACTGACATCACCGCCGCCGCTTGACAGCTACAGCCCTGGGGTGTTCGCGCAGTCTCCAGTCATGACCACGTCAGTACCCCGCAGTGAGCCCGATCATGCATTCACTCCTACCGAATCCCAGCCGTATTGGGCGGCCCCCGCCTCTAGTCCGGGGACGGGGCGACGTCGTCGGCAGCGTGGGCGCCCCGTTGACCGAGCGGCTCAGACGGACCGACGGTTGAGTCGTGAGCGGTTTGGCGTTCGACCTCGGTGTTGATCTCGGCGCCGACAATGACCACAGCGGCGTTGAGGTACAGCCAGATGAGGACGATCAAGATCGCACCCAGAGCACCGTAGGTCTCGTTGTAGGAACTGAACCGGGCGACGTAGAACCGGAAACCAACAGACACAACGAGCCAACCCACCACGGCGAAGACGGCTCCCGGTGTCACCCACTTTCATTCCGGGTCGTTTCGATCGGGGGCATACCGGTAGAGCGCGGCGAGGCCAGCAAGGCCGCCTGCCACGATCACTTTCGGCTCGACGGTTGAGGGCCGAGTTCGGCGTCGCTGAGAAGGCCCAACAGTTTGCCGATGGTCGGTTCGCCCCCGCCAGTGTTGGGCAGTGGAAGATGTTCCTGGATGTGGTAGCGGTTCCGGCGCCCATCGCGCTCTTTGACCACATAGCCCGCCTCGGAGAGGTCGGCGACGATCGCGTAGGCGGTGCGCTCGGTCACGTCGATGGCCGACGCGATATCGCGGAGACGCGCGTCGGGGTTGCGCGCGATGAGCAGCAAGGCTCGGGCGTGGTTGGTGAGGAAGCTCCATGTAGTCGCCACTGACACTATTGTAACAGGAAACTAGAGACCTGTTGCTAGTTCTTTGCTTCTAATGTAGTGTCACGGATAGATCGGGTTTCGGAGCATCAACAGAAAGCGAAAGCTCACCCCAATGACGAGATCAACGACCTCGTCCACCAGGAAACGGACAACCCAGTGAAGAGGTTCGTATGAATATTGAATCCAATAGGTCTGTATCGGTCGACGAGCGCGAGGAGCCGGTGCGCGCACCAGCAGCACTCGACGAAGCCGTCACCGAGCCCGTTGCATCTGCGCCGCCTGTTGCCCACGTGGGTTCGGCTCGGGCCGAGACGATCCGCACGGTTCGCACGACGAGGTTCACACCGTCGGCTGTCGTTGCGGCGGTCGTCGCCATTGCCATGTTGGTGCTGGGCGGGATCACTGTGGGCCGCGCCGGGTTTGATGGCAGTCTTGGACGGCCCGTGGTCACCGTCGCGGGCTTCACCGCGACTGCGCTACTGGGGCTGATCGTGTTCGGCTTTGGCGCCGTGTTGCTCATCGCTGCGCTCGCCAGGAGCGGCAGGTGATCTTGGTTCTAGGGATCATTGGCGGCGTCGCCAGCTTGATCGCCGTGTTCGAGCCGACCGTCGGCGGCGATTCCCTGTCGATACAACGCGGGCTCGGGCTATGGGTTGCGATCGCCATGGCTGCGATCGTCGTTTCCGCACTATTGCCCACGTGGTCGCGCGTCAACACACGTCAAACCACTGAAGTCACATAGCGCCAATCGGTCGCTGGGAGACGTCAGTCAAACATGAAAGGGAGGTGCCATGAGCACCCTTGGATGGATCATCCTCATTGTCGTGCTGATCGTTGTTTTCGGCGGCGGCTTCGGCTGGATGCGGCGCCGTCGGTAGATCACAAGTGAATCGATCCCTCAAACAAATGAGCCGGACCTCAACGATGTAGGAAGGAAAGATGAGCACTATGGGATGGATCATCCTCATTGTCGTGCTAGTCCTGGTTTTCGGCGGCGGCTTCGGCTGGAGGCGGCGCCATGGGTAAATCACAACCAACTCGCACTATCCGAGCGAGGCAATGATGTCTGTGATCTGCGATGTCTGGATTTTCGCATCGGCCACGATCACGCTCAGCGTTGCCATCGGCGTGGTATGCCTGATCGCCGGGGTGATCTTCATGTTCCGGCGCAGAATGCTTCTCGGCGCGGTATTTCTAGTCATCGGGTTCCTCCTGGGAGGGCTCAGCATCTTCGGCGCGTTTGTCGCGAATGATGCACCATCGGGGACCCTCATGAAGCTCAAGCTAGGGAAACCAAAGTTCTGGCAATGGGCCCTGTCGATCGTTCTGGTCTACTGGGCCCTGGTGCTTCTCGGCGTCTTCACCTTTGACAGCGCCGACAAGATCCTCGCCGTCGGCGCACTGGCAACTGCCGCCCTGCTCCTCCTCGACAAATAGCTGGGCCGCCCCACGGTGGCGGCGGCAGTTTGGCCCCATGCGACTCTGGCGGTCCTCGCCACCAACGGCTTCGACGAGTTCATGAAGGAAGAGTCGGCCCGGGCCGGGTTCGACGTGGTGGCTCGTGGTCCAACGTAGGACGGAGCCTCTGCCCTGGTGGCCCGTCTGACAACAGACTCCGACATTGCCTATTCGGGTGTGATCTTCGAAGAGGGGCAGTGCCGCCCCACTGGATTCCCCGGCTACCAGCACCGATTGCTCAGAGTCGATTTGGACCGAGATCAATGACCTTGTCGTCGTGGTCACGACCTGTTCCTCGATTCGAACCCGCACCTAGCCCACAGGTCGGGAGGCGATTCGACGACCACTTCAACCGGAGTGGACATGCCTACCACGGCGGGCCGCACCGTGCGCCATGGTGACGCCCCGGCTTAGCCAGCTCCGCCCACCAGGGCGGCCGTATCGACCATCCGGGCTGAATAGCCCCATTCGTTGTCGTACCAGGCAACGACCTTGACCACGCTGTCTCTGAGCACCACGGTCGATTCGGCATCGACGATGGACGAGTGGGGATCGCCGATGATGTCCCTGGAGACCAGGGCCTCGTCGGTCACCCGAAGCACCCCCTTCATCCGGTCGGCCGCAGCGTCGTTCAGTGCGTCGTGGACCTCATCGACTGTGACGCTCGCATTGAGCAATGCCGTGACGTCGATCACGGAACCGTCCTCGACCGGAACCCGGAACGCCATCCCGTCCATCCGCCCCTCCAACTCAGGGATGACTCGCGCCGTAGCCTGGGTGGCACCGGTCGTGGAGGGGACGATCGACAGCGCGGCTGCTCGTCCCCGCCGCCGCTTGCGGGTCGGCTTGTCAACCAACGCCTGGCTGCTCGTGTAGGCGTGGACCGTCGACATCATCAGATGCTCGACGCCGAAAGAATCTGACAGCACCTTGGCCACCGGAGCCAGACAGTTGGTGGTGCAGGAGGCGTTGCTGACCACAAAGTGGCGCTGTGGATCGAACGTGTCTTGATTGACCCCATACACCAAGGTGGCATCGGCGTCGTCGGACGGAGCCGAGATGACCACCCGGGAGGCGCCGGCATCGAGATGGCCCGCGGCATCGGCCCGGCTTCGCAGCGCCCCCGTGCATTCGGCCACCACATCCACCCCCAGATCCGACCAGGGCAGACGGGTTGGGTCACGCTCAGCGGTGACGGCCACTTCCACGTCATCGACCACGAGCCGATTCCCCGACCGGGACACCTTTCGCGGGTACCACCCGTGCACGGAGTCGTATTTGAGCAGGTACGCCAGGTCATCGGGATCAGCTAAGTCGTTGACACCGACCACCTCGAAACGATCGTCGTCGAGGAACTGCTTGAAGGAGCAGCGTCCTATGCGTCCGAATCCATTGATGGCTATGCGAATCATGACTCTCCTCGGTTGGCTCGATCCCAACCTATACCGACGGCCGCATCTCCAGGAAGGAAGAACAAGTAGAAGAAGGGTCCCGGCAATTGCCGGGACCCTTCTTCCAAGGGCCCATACTGAGCGGCCCTAGGATCACCTGGTCAGGTCTGGATTGGCACTATCTTCTCCGTCACATCGCGGATGCCCATTCCAATCAGGATGAACAGTATTCCGATCAGGATGGCCATTCCTGCCACCCCGAAGGCCACCACCGAGGTGAACAGTGAGGCCTGGAGGAAAGAGGCTGTCATTGCGGTATCGCGCAGGGGATCGTCACGACCGAGTTGGGCGTAGGTCTTGCCGCCCGTGGCGTTTAGGGCGTGGTGCTGAATGATCTCCGCCTCGCAGTAGGCGCTGAAGGGGCCGTTGACGTGGTTCCCCGCCAGGCATGATGCATCGTCGGCGACCGTGATCTCTTGATCGCCTAGCTTCACGCTCACCACAGTCCAGGTGGCGATCCCAGCGACGATCAGGATCAACCCGATCACGATGGAAGAGATGAAAGCCGTTCTTCTCATGTCAGCTCCTTGATGGATTGCGTACAGGCAACGGACAAGGTCGTAGGGTATCGACCGAACCCGTCATCACCTCCAAATGTACGGTATGCGACCCGGTCCCGCTCAGGGACCTTTGGCCCTTAGCCGAAAGGCCGGGGTCACTACCCGCACTTCGGGCCGCTGGTAGGGCGGTGTGCGACAGGATTGCGGACGCTCAGCTCCGCCGCAAAGAGCTTCCATCAGGTCAGGTGGACGTCAACCTGACCGACCGGCTCCATCGTCAAACGGCCTCCGCATGCGCCGCGGGGCCCTCGCCGGCCGACTCGCCCAAGTGCCCCGCGGATCCGGCGCCGACAAACGGCTGGTGCGAAGGTGCCAAGTCGGGGGAGCTGTCGAGCAACAGGACGAACCGGGTCCTGTCGTCGGATCGGCGGTATTCGAGGTCGCCACCCATGGCGTGGGCCAGCTGGCGGCATATCCAGAGCCCCAGACCCACCGAGGCTGCGTCGCGGCGGGAATTGATAGACCGGCGATAGGGAAGGAAGATCGTCTTCTCGTCCTCCTGGGGGACGCCATCGCCATCATCGGATACGACCAACTCGATCCGGCTTGCGACCTGGCGGGCTTCGACCTGGATCGAGAGTCCTCCGTAGCGGACCGCATTGGAGATCAGGTTGCGAAGAATCTGACGAATTCGCAATGCGTCACCCATGACCTCATAGCTCTCGTGAGTGGCAAACGTCACCTCAGTGCCTTCACCCACGAACCTGCGGACCGTTGTCGCCACCTGCTCATTCAGATCGACGGCAGCCACGTCCAAAGTGAACGCCGAACGCTCGATACGAGCGGCCGTGAGCAGGTCCTCGACGATCATGGAGGCGTCGCTGGCCTGCTCATAGGCCAACCCGGCAAGCTCCCTGGCCTCTTCGGCGCCCAGATCGGCCGCATGGGCGACGAGCTCGGTCAGGCCCATCATCCCGGTCAGGTTGTTGCGGAGCTCATGGCTCACCGTCCCAATCATCTGGGATCGGTTGGCGTCGAGCCGGCCCAGCCAACGTTTCACGTGGTAGATGACGGTCGCCTCTGAGGCGACCGTCAGAATCACTGCCGCCAGCACACTCAGCGACTCGATGTTCAGCGAGTTTGACTGCAGGTAGGAGAAGCTGTACCAGGCTGCGTTGTATGCCACGAAACCGACCATCCAGTACCGGTCGGAGAACAGGACGGTGAGCATGGTCAGGAAGGCGAGGGTGGCAGTCGGTATGGCGATATTGCCCCCCGCAACAGTCATGACCCACCCCCAGAGGGTGAGATCCAGCCACAGCATCGTCAGCGGCGAACGGGTACGACGTAGCCGGCACCATCCCGCATGCGATCCAGCCGCCAGCAGGACGATTCCGATCGGGACGACCTGGTCGTTCCACCCTCCGGTCACAAACAGCACCACGATCAGTCCGAGCCCGGCCAGGCTCAACCAGAGGCGAACCAGCTGGTATTCATCGATGAAGCTCTCGATCGACGAGCGCTGTCCAGCACCGTATTCGGGCTTGTCGGGCATCCACATATACATCGGCACGGAACGCCGAGACTGGAGATTCGTCAACCTCGGCCTTTGTCCGGGCGGTCCGTTAGGCTCGTGACCGGGACAACAAGGAGTATGGGGTGGGCAACCCGTCGGCACATATCGTCTTCAGGTCGAGCTTCGTCGCGGAAGGGCGTCCTCCCAACGCAGGCGGCCGCAACGGCCGATCGAGATACCAGAGGTTCTGGACTGCTGCGCCATTGGCCGGCATTCGAGACGTGGAGCGGCCGCGATGACCGTCACGCTGTTCTTCTGGGCGGTGTTCCTCCTCGTATGCCTCAAGGTCTACCCGGAGCTCCAGGACGATAAGCCGGGGTGGGGCATGAGGACCGAGTGGTTCATGATCGGGGTGGCCGCCGTGGTCTCGTCCGCGGTTGCCATGGCGTTGATCCTCAACGGGTTCTCCTAGCGACGCACCACTAGACCCGAGCCGGTTCACGACCACCCGAGGGGCAGAAACCGGACCGGGAGCCCGCGTCGGCCGGAACTGTGCTGCCACCGCTCCTGGCCGGCGGTCAATCTCAGCGGATGAAGGGGATACCGCTCACGACGCCTTCAATAGGGCCCACCTCGGATCCCACCTCCAGGACCCTTCCCGGAACGGCAGAATCGGACCGCACCAGAGCCAAGCCGATATTGCCTCGCAGACGCGGCGAGTACAGCGCTACCCGGACCCGACCCACCTCTTCACCGTGGCTGAAAGCCGGCCACGGGCGCGTGTTCGGCGACAGGGCGGGTCCGTCCATCTTGACCCCGACCAACCGCCGGGCCGGGCCGACGGCCCGCTTGTCGACCAGCGCCTGCTTCCCCATGAACTCGACGGAACGGTCCAGGTCGACCCACCGTGCCAGGTTCACTTCGAAGGGATCGGCATCCCACTCGGTGTCGGTGCGAAAAGACAGAAGCCCACTCTCGATCCTCTCGACCTGATTGGGCGCTCCCGGAGCAATCCCGGAGGGCCGCCCGGCCTCGAGAACCCGTCCCCACAGGTCGAGACCCCGGCTCCTATCGCACAGATAGAGCTCGTAGCCTCCCTGCCTCGACCAACCGGCTCTTCCCACCCAGAGAAGCATCCCATCCAATTCGAAAGGACGGAACTGAAACAGCTTTAGACCCCTGATCCGATCACCCAACAGCGAGGCCACCACATCCTCCGCCAAGGGTCCCTGCACGGCCAGAGGGGAGACATCCGGCTCTTCCACACGAACCTCGAGATGCCTCTCGGCGGCAACTGCGCGACACAAGGCGAGCATGTCGTTGTCGGCAATCGACATCCACCAGCGATCCCGAGCCACTGGCAAGAACACGGGATCGTTGAGCAGCCGCCCCTCATGGTCACAGACCGGTGCATACCTGGCCTGACCGATGGGAGAGGCGGATATGTCTCGGGCACTGAGGAGCTCGACCAGTCGGGTGGCATCTGGGCCCCACATCTCCACCTGTCGCTGAGCGGCGACGTCCCAGAGCGAAACCCGTTCCAAGAGCTGCCAGTACTCGCCCTCCGGATCCCCATACGAGGTCGGCATATACATGTGGTTGTAGACCGTGAAAGCCGTGGCTCCTCCGGCAACCGTGGCCTCGAAATAGGGCGACATCCTGATTCTCGGACCGAGGCTGATGTCGAAACCCGACATTGACGTCACAGGCTAGAGCCCCGGCCTCAGATTGCCCGGCTGCGCACAACTCCGGCCACATCCAGCCTCCGCACCACACGGGTGGCCGGGATGAGGGACACCATAGCGGCTGCCAACACTCCGAGCGCCGCCCATAGGGGAGTGGTCGCCCGCATGTGCAGGTCGAAGCTGAACAGGTCGCTCGAGAACGACGACATGAAGGCGGCCGAGACCAGGTAGCCGAGCACCAGGCCCACCGGAATCCCCATCACGGTCAGAGCGATGTTCTCCGCCGACACCAACCGACCCAGCAGCCCGCGTCCCGCCCCTGACGCGGCCAGAGTCGCCAGCTCCACCTCCCGTTCCGAAACGTTGGCCGCCACCGACGACAGGATGAGGGCAAAGGCCATCACTGCCCCAAAGACCAGCATCACGCCAACGAAGGCGTAGAACAGCCCCATGAAGGACTGAGCCGTCTCGTACAGAGCATGGGAGTCTCGGACCACCTGCACCTCACCCAGGCCCTGGAGGGCCGCGATCACCGAATTGGAGTCAGCACCCTGATCGAACGCAACCAGCGCCGTGGGCAGGGCCGAGCCAACCCCGCTTTCGCCTGCCAGCGCCTTCAACCCTGCTTCGCTGGCATAGACGAAAGTCCCCAGCGGCTCATCGACGAAGCCGGCGATTCTGGTCTTGGCTTCCACACCAATCGAGGGGAACCCGATGGTTACGGAGTCGCCCACCTCAACCCCCAGAAGTGACCTGAGGGCTACGCCGACCAGCACTCCATCCGAGGGAAGAGACAGATCTTGGTCATCGGGGGCGATGAACGTGTGCATGGTCGTGTCTTGCTCGAACGCCTGGGTCACCGTCGAATAGGAGTCGGAGCCGTGGTGGAGCACGGTGTCCACCAACGTCGTGGGCTCGGCCCGAGCCACTCCAGGTATGGCTTCGAGCTCGGCGATGGCGCTCGCGTCCGGGGGAGTGTTCAACACCACCTCGGCATTCTGTTTCTGCACCCGGAGGAACTGCCGATCGAGCAGGACCTGGGTGGTGTCGATCATCCCCCACGAAGAGAGAACCAAAACCAGGGCAAGCGATACGCCGATCATGGTGGACAACGTCCGTCTCCGATTGCGCCCCAGGCCCCGCAGGACCATGAGCCACCTGGTCGGCAACCTGCGGAGCGGCGGGATCAGCCGCTCGACGAGGCTACGACGGCCGACTCCACCCATGGGCAGCTCGCCTCGCATGGCATCGGCCGGCTGAATGCGAGAAGCGAGACGAGCCGGTGCCAGGGCAGCCAGCATGCCCGCCACCACAGCAAAGACGAGCCCCTCGACCAGGGTGGCCGGGTGGAAGTGGATCGACGTGATGGGGACCTTGATGGCCGAGGTGTAGACCTTGCTGACCGTCCCGGCCAGGAAAACTCCCGCCACGGCACCGGGAACGCCGCCGAGGACGCCGACGGCCAGCCCCTGGTAGACGTAGCGCCGCATCACCGCCCAGCGCGAGAAACCGGAGGCGCGCATCAGGCCGATGATGGACCGCTGCGAGTAGACGAGGCGCGTCAGCATGACATACAGCGCCATGCCCGCCGTGCCCAGGAAGAGGAGCGGGAACATGAAGGAGAGCTCGCCGAATCCTTTCACGTCCTCCTGCAGAGCGGCGTTGGATGGCTGGTCGGCTCTGGTGGTGGCGGTGAGGCCGAGATCTGAGGAGGCCACGGCCAATCGAGCATCCACCGCGGCCCGGTCGGCACCCGGTCGATATCCAACCAGGACCTCCTCGACGCTTCCGGGAAACCGCTGGGCCAAATCATCGGAGGCGAAGACGACACCGAACTCGCCGGGCGGGGTCAGGACATCCTGACGGCTCTTGGCAGGCCACACGTACTCGGGGGAGGCAACCAGCCCGACAACTCGGAACTTGTCCCAGCCGTTTGCGGTCGCCAGTGAGATCGTGTCTCCGGGCCCTATTCCGAAATGCTCCGCCACGTGCTGGTCCAGCACTACCGAGCTCGTGTCGCCCGGATCTAGGCCCCGACCTGAGAGCACGATGATCTGGTTGAGTTTCGCCGAGGGCGGCACGCCCACCACCCGGCCCAGCAGCCGCTGCCCGGCGATCTCGATCGGGGTTTCGGCCACGTGCCTCGTCTCGACGGTCTGCACACCGCTCTCGGATGCCGCCCGGTCGACGAACAGGCCCGCCGAGGCACCCGAGACCGTGAAGTCGGCGAAGCCAGTCTGCTGGTAAAGGGAGTCGTACGACGCTTCTAGGTTGAGGAAGGCGTCGTAGGAGGCCCCGAACAGCAGAACCCCTAGGAATATCGTCGCCGCCATGGCTATGACCTGCCCTACCCGGGTGCGGAGGTCACGCCGCACCATCGTGGCGATCACGGTCACCACACCACGTCCTCGGGCCCGGTGGGACTTGGGTTCTCGGTCACGCGGTGCACCTCTCCCGAGTGCATCGTGATCACCCGATCCGCCATGTCGGCGATGGCAGCATTGTGTGTGACCACCACGACCGTCCGATCATCCTCACCCGTCAGGTCGCGTAGTACGCCCAGGACTTTCCGACCCGTCTCCAGGTCCAGAGCACCGGTGGGCTCGTCACACAGCACGAGGGCCGGTCGCTTTACGACGGCCCTGGCGATGGCGACCCGCTGTTGCTCGCCTCCCGAAAGCGCACCCGGGAAGTGGTCGAGACGACCGGCCAACCCGACCTGTTCGAGCGCCGCGGAGCATTGCTCTCGGGTAGCTCCCGTCAACTCTCCGATCAGCTGCACATTCTCCACAGCCGTCAGAGTGGGCACCAGATTGAAGAACTGAAACACGAAACCCACGTGATCGCGGCGGAAGGCGGTGCGCTCGGCATCGTCGAGGCCGTCGAGGACGTTTCCCCCGACGATGACAGTCCCCGACGTAGGCGATTCCATTGCCCCGATCAGATTGAGCATGGTCGTCTTGCCCGATCCGCTCGGGCCCAACACCACCACGAACTCGCCTGGAGGGAGGCGAAGCGAGACATCGCCCAAGGCCGCGACTTCGGTCGGACCGCTGCCGTAGACCTTCGATACATGGTCCATCTCCACCGCCAGCTTCGTGCTGGTTACCGTCATCAGGGCTCCTTCCGCCCGGTCACCATTTGGATGAGAATGTCGATCGCCGGTTCCAGGTCGAGGTCGGGATCGACGATCAGATGCAGGCTGAGGCCATCGAAGATGGCCGCCACCAGCACGGCCAGGGCATCGGGGTCGCGGCTCTCGATGGCGCACTCGGCCTCCGCCCTCCGAAATCGCTCGGCCATCACCCCCCGGTACTGGGCGAGCACCTGCCCGAGCCAATCCCGCATATCCTCGTGACGGCAGGCCTGGACCAAGAATTCAACCGTGGCGACAGCCAGGGGACCGTCCTCCACACTCCGGACGAGGCTCCGCAGAGAGGCCCGCAGCCCCGATGCCAGGTCATCGTCCTCGAGCAGTGCCAGCGACTCGTCACCCGCTTCGGCGAGAGCGCTGGTCGCGGCCTGCAACAGAAGACCGTCGACCGAGCCGAAGTGGTAGTGGACCAAACTGTGGTTGACCCCGGCGCGCCCGGCTACGGCTCTGGTGGTGACGCCGGCCCAACCCTGCTCGGCGATCAACTCCACGGCCGCCCCCATCAACTTGCTCCGCGTGTCCCGGCCGGGACCATCGTCTTGAACAACTGGTTTGGACATCTGGTCAAGACGATAGCTCGAAGAGCTCGGGCCCGTCAAACCGAAGAACTCAGCTCGCCCGCTCCGACCCGACCGCCAGGTAGGCAGTGGCGGATGCCGTGAAGGGGAGCGAAAGGATGGCGGCCGAGCCGGTCAGGAGCAGCGGATGCATGATCGGGTGGAAGGGTATGAGGAACAGCTCCACGATCTCGAAGACGAGCAAGATCGCGCCTACCGCAACCGAACCCATCCAGGGCCAGCTTCGACCCACTGCCCGCTCGATACCGAGGGCCCAGCCCCACCGCCAGTGTGTGACCAACCCGACCGCGATCAGCAGGGATGCGGCCGCGATACACAGAAGGAATACACCCGGCAGGAAGTAGTCGGAGATCGGAGTGTGGTCCAGATAGTCGACCGGCATGCCCAGCGGTGATCTGGGGTCGGTCACCATCGCCCAGCCTCCCTGAATCGCGCCGATGCCAAGCAACACCAGCAGACCCGACAGTGTCCACACGGTACCGGGACGGCGAAGTGGCTCCGTCTGGTCCCTCACCAGCGCCGGCATTTCGACCGACATCGATCCTCCTTGTTCTTGCGTTCAGGATGACCCGAGCACCGGCCCGCCGAAAGAGGCCTTTTGCCCTTGGTGCCACTGCCCCGGTAGATAGGCGCGCAGACATGGGACTAGTCACTCAGGTCGGACCTGATCTGATCATCCGGCCATGCCAGGGACGTGCCGATGAACCACCATGACCCTCATCAGCATCCTGGAGCGCAAGCCGGTGCACCCTCTACCGCGTTGCGCCTCGTGCGATGCCCCGGCGCTGGTTGCGACGCCGGCCGGCCTGGCCTGTCATGAGCATGCCGTGCAGGAGGTGCGACGCTCGCTCCACGCCCGAGACGGCCATCCCATCCCGGGGTCTTCCTCCCAGCGCTGAATCTGCGTGTTCCGCGCCGTGAGCAGTCCCTCCGGCGCGGAATGCGCAACCTGTTCAGGGCGTTGTCGAGGGCAACCATCCAGGAGTTCAAGTGCCTGCCGTAACCGTTGACAATCTCCTCGCCCTGCCTCGGCTGTCCGAGCCCGACCCCGTCGCAGCGACCGAACGCCCGGTTCGGTCGGTTACCACCGCGCCCCGCGGCTTGGAGGGGGAGGGATTTCCGGTGCGCAGGGCCTTCGCCGGGGTCGACCTCTCCGACCTGGACCCGTTCGTCCACCTGGATCAGATGGGGGAGGTGGAATATGCACCCGGTGAGCCCAAGGGAACCCCGTGGCACCCCCACCGAGGATTCGAGACCGTCACCTACATGATCGACGGCATCTTCGAGCACGAGGACTCCCAGGGCGGGGGAGGGACGATCACCAACGGTGACACCCAGTGGATGACGGCTGGCTCGGGCATCCTCCACATCGAGAAGCCGCCCGAGCATCTCGTCGTCTCAGGGGGCTTGTTTCACGGGTTCCAGCTCTGGGTCAACCTCCCGGCCGCCCAGAAGTTCACCCCGCCCCGCTACCAGGACTTGCGGGCCGGAGAGGTAGCGCTGCTGTCTTCACCCGACGGAGGCACCCTGATCCGCCTCATCGCCGGCGACCTGGCGGGGCACGTGGGCCCGGGGTCCACCCACACGCCGATGACGATGGTCCACGCCACGCTCTCTCCCGGTGCCCGGCTGAGACTGCCCTGGCGGCAGGATTTCAACGCCCTTGCCTATGTGCTGGGCGGAAAGGGCTGGGTGGGTGAGCAGCGGCCGATCGGATCGGGCCAACTTGCACTGTACGGGGCGGGGGACGCCATCACGCTGGGAGCCGATCAGTCACAGGAGTCCCGCAGCCCGAATTTCGACGTCCTGATCCTCGGTGGCCGGCCCATCGGCGAGCCCGTCGCCTGGATGGGGCCTTTCGTGATGAACACCCACGCCGAACTGGCTCAGGCCTTCGACGACTTTCAGCGTGGCCGGCTGGGCACCATCCCCGCCCAATCCATTTGAGCCTGGGGCCCGACTAACGGGAGGATCGAAGCGGCGGCTCGAGGCAATGGCGGGCGAGCAACTCCCAGACTCCTGGCTGCGCCAGCTTGCGCTTCATCGCACCGAGGGTGCGGATGAAGGTGGGCACGGCTGCCTCGACCGCCATCGGGTTGGGACGCATGGCCGCCAGCACCTGGGGAGACGGCCTCAGAATCAGGGTCTCGGTTTGGGGCCACTCCTCGGCGATGATTTCGAGCTCCTCATCCAGAGAGCGCCGTCCCACTCGATCGAAGAGCCGCTCGTGAACCCAGGCTCCCTGCCGCTCTTCGAGAGCCGCCATCGGGGCTATGACGATTATCAGGTCCAGTGGTTCACCGGCGCCCAGGAGCAGATCGGCATGCGTGCCGGACGCCACGCCACCATCGACGTAGTCGTGACCGTCGATCTCGTAGGGATGAAAGACCAGGGGAATGGCAGAGCTGGCGGCCACCGCATCGGCCAACGAGACATCGGGTGCCTCGAGCGTCCCGAAGGCGACCCGCTTGTGAGAGGCCAGGTCGTAGGCGGTGATGACGGTGGGTCGATCGGGCCAGTCCTGGGAGACGTCACCAACCTGCTCCACGACCCAGTCGGCCAATCCGGCCGGGTCGTAGCGGGCCGGCGATCCCAGCAGCAGAGTCAGGCCCGGATGACGGATACCGGGGAGGATGCCCTCTCTGAGCCAGCGCCCCACTCTCACCCCGGGCTGTTTGACGAAGACGTGGCGTCGGATCCGTTCCGCCACATCATCACTCTCGTCACCGTCCCTGACCAGCGAGTCAAGGTCGAGCTTGCCACTGCGAAGGATGGCCGTGACATAGGCCCCACCCGATGTCCCTACCACCACCTCGGATGAGTTTGGGTCCCACCCGCAGGCGAGTTGCAACGCCATGAGCGTGGCCAGCTGGTAGGAGGCCCCGGTGATGCCACCACCACCGAGCACGAGCCCGATTCGTGTCATGAGCCGGTGAGCATAGAGGCCTCCGAACACCGCTACGGTCTCTTCGATGCCATCGGGTCCGATCCGACCAGTTCGTCTTCCCGGCGACGAGGACGAGATCACCTCCTTTCTGGCACGCCGATCCGGACGGCCCGGCCTGGCCACTCTCAGTGAGAACAAGTCCGTGGGCCTGACGTCGGGCTCGACCAGCCTGGTCGCCCGCGAGGAGGGTGAAATAGTGGGTGTGGCGGTACTGAGCCAGGCGGCCCGCACGGGGGAGTGGGCGATGGAGATGGTGTCCGTGCCCTCCCGCCCGACCGAGACCGCCCTCGCCAAGGCGGCCGAGCGAGCAGTGGAGGGATCATCGGGCTCGGTGCTCCGCTGGTGGATCTACGACGACGACTGCGACCGGCTCGCCATGGATCTGGGCTACCACTCCGAACGCCTGCTCCTGGTCATGGGGCGCTCTCTACCCACCTCAGAACGGCCCCACTTCGCAGCCGACGTGGTGGTGCGCGGATACCGCCCCGGCATCGACGACCCGGCTTGGTTGGCCGTGAACAATGCAGCCTTCGAGGGTCATCCCGAAAACGGAGACTGGGGCCTCGCAGACCTCGAGCAGCGGCTGGGCGCCGGATGGTTCGATCCTGAAGGATTCCGCACAGCCTGGATCGGCGACGAACTGGTCGGGTTCTGCTGGACCAAAGTCCATCCAGGGAGACGAGGTGAGATCTACGTCATCGGAGTGGCGCCTCCCCACTGGGGCAGGGGCCTGGGCAGGGCCCTGGTTCTGGAGGGCATGAGATACCTCACGGACGTGGGCTGCGAACGTGTCTTCCTCTACACGGAGGGAGACAATGCCCGGGCGGTGAGGCTCTACCGGGATCTGGGTTTCGTCGTCGAACGCACCCACCGGTCCTTCGTGAAGGAGTTGGGGGCGATCAGGCCCCCGGCCAACTAGGAGTCACTAGCCGAAGCGCCTCCCGCACGAGGGGCAGTGGTCGTCGGTGTCGTTCGTGGCGGCGCGGCACCAAGGACAGGGAAGGTCGGCTTCGTCATCCACCAGGTCAACGACCGGGACAGGGTCGACCGTGATCGGTTGCTCTCGCGCCATCCGCGCTACGGCCAGCAATCCCGTGGTGGCCGTGGCAGCCACCAGAGCCTCGAGCACTATCGGTCCTCCTCAGTCGCGCCTCTGTGACGATACGACCGCCTATACCGATATCGGTGGATTTCGCGATCTCGACTGCCGGCCACGACCCACGGGTCGGCCACGTGCGGCGTCAGGATCTCAGGTCCGGGCTCCCACCGCCTGGGCCAACGCATCCACCGTCGTGGCCAGATCGCCCAAGCGGCCGTCACGCGACTCGGCCGCCCCCAGAAGTCGCACAGCAGCGTGATAGGCGGTCCAGCTATCCAGCCTGGAGCGGGACATGTTTCCGCCATACCCATCCAGGAACGCCTTGACGGCGTCCTCGTCGTGGATGGCGCCGATCAACCACGTGGCCAGGCTGACGTCCCATTCGGGCGGGGCGAGCGTCGCCCACTCCCAGTCCACCAGCATCACCTCGCCGGTCTCGCTGACCAGGAACTTGTCCGGAGTGGGGTGGGTGTGCGCGGTGCCTGGTTTGCTGGAGGCCGGCGGGGCAGTATTGAGCGCCATGTCCAGGACCTCGGGAGGAATCTGCAGCTTGCGCCGGAAACGACCCAGTCGATCGATCGTCGAGTGGTAGTGGCTGACGATGTAATCACCGTCCATTCCCCCCTCGAGGTTGGTGATCGGACCCGAGCTGTCGTGCACGGACCGGAGCACCCGACCGGCGCGAGCCAGGACATCGAGATTCTTGGTCATGCTGCGCAGGCTCCAGCCACCGCCATCGGTCAGTTGGGCCCAGGCCGTGCCGTCGGGAGTGACGCCACGGTCGATCAGGTGAGGGACACCTTCGATACCGGCCACCGCCTCCAGAGCGTGGCGTTCCCGCCGCTCCCGGCCCGGAGTTCCGTAGATCTTGATGACTGAGGCCCGGCCCGTCTCCTCGATCAGGCGAAAGACCCGATTGCGCTGCCCCCCACCGGCTGCGGTGATCTCCCGCACCGAGGCACGAGGGGCAATGGTCGCCACCAGCTTCATCGCGTCCATGTGGTCGCCAGCCTCCTACGGCTAAATCGGGCTTGGGACCCCACCAAGCCTTGTACGCTTGCCAGGACAGGCTAGTCCCCGTAAGGACCGTGTCCATGGCATAACCGTGGCCCCCGACTCGGATCGCGCCTTTCGCAAAACCGCATCTACCAGGCTCAACACATGCCCCACCACCCCCAACACCCGAACCTGCGCCCCTCCATGGCATGCACCGTGATCCGGCGCCCCGGCCCCGGATCTCTCGACGTTCGGGGCGGATCTCGATGAGTGTCCGGCTCATCTACCCGGACGGGAGCTCAGCCGAGCATCCCGACGGCGTGACCGGTCGCCAGGTGGCCTCCTCGATTGGGCCGCGCCTGGCAGCGGCCGCGGTGGCCGTCACCCTCGACGGCCGTATGCTCGACCTGGACCGTCCCCTGCCGTCAGACGGAGAATTCGCGGTGATCACCGATTCGACCGAAGAGGGGCGGTCTGTGCTGCGGCACTCGGCCGCCCACGTCCTGGCGCAGGCGGTATTGAGCCTCTACGACGGAGCCACCTTTGCCATCGGGCCGGCCATCGAGGACGGCTTCTACTACGACTTCGACATCGGGCGGGCCTTCACGCCCGATGACCTGGAGCAGATCGAGGCGAAGATGGACGAGATAATCGCCGCCGACCAACCTTTCGTACGCCAGACCGTGTCCAGTGAGGAAGCGCTCGATCTGTTCGAAGAACACCCCTACAAGCTGGAGATCATCCGCTCCGTGGACAGCTCGGAGGTACCCGAGGGTGAGGAAGTCACCCTCTATCGCAACAACGGCTTCGTGGATCTGTGTCGGGGACCGCATGTGCCCTCCACCGGCCGCATCCGCGCCGTGAAGCTGCTTCGCTCGGCCGGTGCCTATTGGCGAGGGGACGAGAACAATCCTCAGCTCCAGCGTATCTACGGGACCGCCTGGGAGGACCAGAAGGCGCTCGACGGCTACCTGACCCGCATCGAGGAGGCAGAACGGCGTGATCACCGCCGGCTCGGCCCCGAGCTCGACCTGTTCTCTTTCCCAGCCGAGATGGGCGCCGGCCTGGTGGTCTGGCATCCCAAGGGGGGGATGTTGCGCAAGCTGGTCGAGGACCACAGCCGGCGTCTCCACGAGCGTCACGGATTCGATTTCGTGTTCACACCGCATCTGGGCAAGGCCGAGCTGTGGAGAACCTCGGGCCATCTCGACTTCTACGCCGAGAGCATGTACCCGGGAATCGAGCTCGACGCCGAGCACGAGTATCGGGTCAAGCCCATGAACTGCCCCTTCCACATCCTGATCTACCAGTCACGAGCGCGCAGCTACCGGGAGCTGCCCCTGCGCCTCTCCGAGCTGGGCAGTGTCTACCGCTACGAGCGCTCTGGAACCATTCACGGCCTTCTGCGGGCCAGGGGATTCACCCAGGACGACAGCCACACCTTCACCACCCGGGAACAGCTTCCGTCGGAACTCTCGATGCATCTCGACTTCGTGCTCCAGTGGCTGAGGGATTTCGGCTTCGAGGATTTCGACGCCGTCCTGTCCACTCGTGACCCGAACAAGTCGATGGGGGACCCGGAGCTGTGGGACGAGGCCACCGACGTCCTGGCCAGAACCCTCGTGGAGGCAGATGTGCCCTACGAGGTGGAGGAGGGCGAGGGGGCCTTCTACGGGCCCAAGATCGACGTCAACGTGCGCGACGCCATCGGTCGAAGGTGGCAGGTCTCGACGATCCAGGTCGACTTCTTCCTCCCGGAGCGGTTCCAGCTCGAGTACAACTCGTCGGAGAACACGCCGATGCGCCCGGTCATGATCCACTGTGCCAAGGCCGGCTCGATCGAGCGTTTCCTGGGCGTCCTCACCGAGCACTACGCCGGCGCGTTCCCCATGTGGCTGGCCCCGGTCCAGGCCACGATCGTCCCGGTGGCCGATCGGCATCTCGACTACGCCGCCCGGGTCGAGTCGGCCCTGGCGAAAGCGGGGCTCCGGGTGGAGGTCGATGACACCGGCGAAACCGTGGGCGAGAAGATCAGACGCGCCCTGAGTGCCAAGCATCCCGCAGTGCTCGTAGTGGGTGACAGGGACGAGGAGGCGGGCACCGTCGGACTCCGCTATTACGGGGACGACGACGAAAGGCGCGGCGTAACCCTCACCGATGCAGTGACCGAGCTCGCCAAGAGCGCCGAGGTGCCCGAGTGAGCGACGACCAAGGACCGGAGCGGCGCGTGACCCGGGAAGGGATCCACATCGAGAGAGACGTTGCCGATTCAGTCGCCATCGAAGAGGAGCTCGACTCCAACGTCATCGGCCCCTATCGGTTTCCGGACCCCGTCCGCCGACTCATTCCCGCCGCGATCTATCTGGTCGCCGCCATCGTGGTGGCGATCTCCATCAGCCCCGTGCCGGCTCTGCTGCTGATCGGCCTGGGAGCCTGGCACGCCATTTCCGCTTTCTCGCTGAACGTCGACCAGGAAGAGGCCATGGTCGCAGCCGCCTCAGAAGTTCCCTTCAGTGTCGGCCATGCCTCGGCGGCCGTCACCTTCCACGGCCTCAGAGCCCGCCCTCGCTGGTCGGTCATCCTCTACTCCGCGGCCGAGCCTCCCGATCAGCGGGCTCTGGTCGTGCTGGATGCCAAGACGGGCCAGGTCATCGGCGAGCCCTTCGTCGAGGACATCCCCGCCCTGTGACGCCGAATGTGGCCGCTCAGCCCCGCTGATCCATGGGCGGCACGTCTCTGACGGCCGGCCCCGTGTATACCTGGCGCGGGCGAAAGATTCGGGATTCGGGATCCGCCGCCATCTCCCGCCATTGGGCCAACCAACCCGGCAGCCGACCGATGGCGAACAGCACCGTGAACATATCCGTCGGAAACCCCATGGCTCGATAGATGACACCCGAGTAGAAATCGACGTTGGGATAGAGCTTGCGCTCGACGAAGTAGTCGTCTTCCAGGGCCACTGCCTCGAGACGCTTGGCGACCTCGAGCAGCGGATCGTCGACTCCCAGCTTTTCGAGCACATCGTCTGCCGCCTGCTTGATGATCCGGGCTCGGGGATCGAAATTCTTGTAGATCCGGTGGCCGAATCCCATCAGGCGGAACGGGTCGTTCTTGTCCTTTGCCCTCTTCACGAAGGAGGCCACGTCGCCGCCCGAGGAAACGATCTCGTTCAGCATCTCCAGCACGGCCTGGTTGGCTCCCCCGTGCAGAGGTCCGGACAGAGCGTGGATGCCCGCCGCCACAGAGCTGAAGATGTTGGCATGCGCCGAGCCCACCAGACGAACGGCTGAGGCCGAACAGTTCTGCCCGTGATCGGCGTGGAGGATCAACAGCACGTTGAGAGCTTTGGCAACCACCTTGTCGGGAACGTATTCCTCGGTCGGGACCGAGAACATCATGTGGAGGAAGCGTGAGGGGTAGTCGAGATCGTTGCGTGGGTATACGTAGGCCTGATGAGCCATGTACTTGTAGGTCCACGCCACCATGGTCGGCACCTTGGCCAGTAGTCGACGCGACGAGATGTCGACCGCTTCGGTGTCCAGGGGATCGAGCTTGTCGGGGTAGTAGGTCGCCAGTGCGGATGTGGCCGAGGCCAGTATCTGCATGGGATGGGCCATGTGCGGGAACGCTTCGAAGAGGTTTTTCATGTCCTCCCGCAAGAGGGTGTGATGCGTGACCGAATCCTCGTAAGCCTCCAGAGCCTTGGCGGTGGGAAGATCTCCGTACTGGAGCAAATAGGCAACCTCGAGGAACGTGCATTTTTCGGCAAGTTGCTCGATGGGGTAACCCCGATAGCGGAGAATTCCCTGCTCTCCGTCGATAAAACTCACCTGCGAGCTCGTCTCGGCGGTATTACCGAAACCCGAGTCGAGCGTTATCAGCCCGGTGCTGGAGCGAAGCGCGGCGATGTCAAGCGCCACCTCGCCTTCGGTTCCCACCACATCGGGCAGATCGGCTTCCTTGTCTTCATAGCGAAGGACGGCGTTGGCCATCAGCTTCCTTTCCGTGTGTTTCGCGTCTATTCGTCCCGCTTGGCGGCGTCGATGACTCTCTGTGCCTCCTGGTGCGGCACCTCTTCATAGTGGTCGAATCGAACTTCGAACGTGCCTCGACCGGACGTCATGGAACGCAGATCCACTGCGTACCTCTGGACCTCTGACATCGGCACCTGTGCCTCTATGACCCGGACGCCGCCGTCGGTGTCCATTCCTAGAACTCGACCTCGTTTGGCGTTGATATCACCCATGATATCGCCCGTGTAATCCTCGGGAACACGGACCGTTAGCGCCATGATCGGCTCCAACAACACCGGGCGAAGAGAAGGGCCGGCCGACCTCACCGCCTGGATCCCCGCCATGCGGAACGACAACTCGTCGGAGTCGACCGAGTGGTACTTCCCATCCACCAATTCGGCGGACAGGTCGATGACCGGGTACCCGGCCAGCATCCCGCCCTGCAAGGCTTCGTCGATGCCCTTGTTCACCGCCGGAATGAATTGACGCGGGATTGAACCGCCCTTGATGCTGTCGATGAACTCGAACCCGGACCCGCGCGGCCGGGGAGCGAAGCGGACCACTGCCACGCCGAACTGGCCTCGCCCACCCGACTGCTTCTTGTGCTTGCCCTCGACGTCGGCGCTGGACGTGATCGTCTCACGGTATGGGATGGATGGCAGGGCGGTGTCGACCTCCACCCCGTATTTGCGAGCGATGCGAGCCAACGTCACGTCGAGGTGTGCGTCGCCCAGGCCGGCCAGAATGGTCTCGCCGGTCTCGGACCGACGCTCAACCCGGATGGTGGGATCTTCCTCGGTCATCCGGGCCAGGGCGGTCGACAGCTTCTCCTCGTCCTGATTGGAACGGGGCGAGATGGACAGTTCCATCACGGGAGAGGGCATCTCCATGGGCGAGATGACCACATCCGAGCCCGGGGATCGAAGCGTGTCACCGGCCCGGACCTGCTCGGCTTTGGCCACAGCCGCTATCTCACCCATCTCGACCTCGTGGAGATCGAGGTGCTCACGACCCTGAAGGCGAAACAGGTTGTGCATCCGGACCCGGGCGCCGGAACCAAGCTCCAGCTCGGCATCGGCATCTATGTGGCCGGCGAAGACGCGAAAGAGCGATATCCGTCCGACGAACGGGTCGGAGATGGTCTTGAACACATACCCGGCCACCGGGCCCTCGGCGGCCAGCTTGAGCTCGCCCGATTCGAGAGGGAGGGCGGGATGCTCACCGGGATTGGGCCCGAAGTCCAAGAGGAACTCCGCCAGGGTGTCCACACCCACGAGTTTGAAGGCAGACGCCACCAGCACCGGAAAGATCTCGCCGGCGATCATGCCTCGATGCACCGTGTTGACGATGACCTCCCGCGAGGGTTCCTCACCCGCGAAATAGGCCTCCATCAGGGCGTCGTCGGTCTCGACCACCGACTCGACCAGCGCGGTATGGGTGCTGTGCACGAGGGCGCTGACCGAATCGGGAAGATCCCCCAGGTTCCCTTCGTGCCCGCCCGGCTTGTAGGTGTAGGCACGCTCTGACACGACCCTCACCAGCCCGCTCAGACTTCCCTCCGAGCCGATCGGCACCTGCACCGGCGCCACGCGCTTGCCGAAGGTGTCCTTGAGCTGGTCGAGGGTGCGCTGGAATGAAGCCCGGTCACGGTCGAGCTTGGTGATGACGATCGCCCTGGCAATGCCCTCTTCGGCGGCTACCCGCCACAGCAGCTCGGTCTGGACCTCGACTCCATCCACGGCCGACACGACGAACAGGGCCAGATCGGCCGCCCGGAGCGCCGCCCGCGCATCGCCGGAGAAGTCGGCGTAGCCAGGGGCATCGATGAGGTTGATTCGATGATCCCGCCAATCGAAAGACGCCACCGCCAGGCTCAGCGAGATCTTGCGGTCGATCTCCTCGGGCTCATGGTCGAGAGTGCTGGAACCCTGATCGACCGATCCCTGCCTGGTCGTAGCTCCGGCCACAAAGAGCAATGCCTCCGCCAGGGAGGTCTTCCCACTGCCGCCGTGCCCTACGAGGGCGACGTTTCGAATTCTCTCTGGGACCATCGAACCTCCTCACTCGACCGGCCCTGGCGATGATAGGAAGGCTTCGCGGGCCTTCGCACGCCGGCCCTATTGCCCCTACCCCAGCCTCACCCCCTCGATCATCTGTTACGTTGTCCACCACGTGATCGACTCTCGTGTTCGACCCCGCATTCAGGGATTCATCGGCCCCATAGGCACATTCCTGGCGGCGATCGGCGTCACTCCCGCGGTGATGACCTCGATCGGATTGCTGACGACGATCGCCGGGGCGGTGGTGATAGGAACCGGCCACCTGGCGATGGGCGCCGGCATAGCGCTGGCAGGCTCCGCTCTGGACGGCCTCGACGGCACCGTGGCCAGGGCATCGGGCACGGTGTCATCCCGAGGGGCATTTCTCGATGCCGGCAGCGATCGCATCGGTGAGATCGCCGCCTTCGCCGGCCTGGCCGTGGCGAAGGAGGGCGACGCCAGGGTGCTGCTGCTGATCGTGCTCTCGGTCGGTGGAGCGATGCTCGTCCCCTATCTGCGGGCCAAGGCAGAATCGGTGGGCCTGAACGGAAGCGTCGGGGTCATGGGACGGGCGGAGCGAGTGATTCTCTTCGCCTGCGGGCTGATATTCGGCTTCGTTGAGCCGATGCTGTGGCTGATGGTCGCCTCGGTCTGGTACACGGCCATCCATCGCTTCCTCTCCACCTACCGCAACATCGAGTCGTGAGGAACTGGGCCGCCTATCTGGCTCTGAGGGCGGCAGTGGCCTTCACCGGTCTGCTCCCCGAGCCGGTGATGCGGCGGCTGGGACGAGCGGCCGGGACCGTCTGGTGGCTGGTGGATCCGGGGCGCAGGCGGTTCGCCGCCAGGCACATGGCGCGCCTGGGTGCTTCTTCCTCGGCGGTCCGGGAGGTCTTCGCCTCCTACGGCAGGTACTGGGCCGAGTCGTTCTGGGTGCGGCCGGCCCGCTTCCCTCAGATGCGCAGTGTCATGAGCGTCGAGGGGCTCGACAACCTCACCGAAGCGAGAGACCGGGGAAAGGGGGTGATCCTGGCCCTTCCACATCTCGGCAACTGGGAGGCGGCAGCCCTGATCGGGGCCGACGTGGATCTCCCCGTCGTGGCGGTCGCCGAGAGACTGGCCAACCGACGCATCACGGACTGGTTCACCCACCAGCGGTCGATGTTCGGCATCGAGATCGTCCTCACCGGATCGGGGCCGTTCAGTCGCCGTCGGCTGATCGAGGCCCTGGCAGAAGGCAAGGGCGTGGCCCTCCTGTGTGACCGGGACCTGTCCGGGCGCGGGATCGCGGTCGAGTTCTTCGGCGAGAAGACCACGCTGCCTGCCGGGCCTGCGACCCTGGCGATCAAGACCGGAGCCGACATCGTGCCCGTGGGCATGTACTTTCGGCCCGGGCCCGGCTATCACGCCGTGATTGCCCCGCCCATCTCCGTCGGCGACACCGCCGAGCCCGACCCCGCCCGCCTCACGGCGGCTCTGGCCGAGAACCTGGAGGACCTGATCAGGAGGGATCCGGGCCAATGGCACCTCCTCCAGCCCAACTGGCCGTCCGACGGGGAGTGAGCGGTGCGGATCGGGCTGGTATGCCCCTATGACCTGGGTCGACCCGGCGGAGTCCAACAGCTATGCCTGGAGCTGAAGGACCGCATCGACCGGGCCGGCCACACAGCCGTCCTGGTCGGGCCTGGTCAGGGCTCCGGTTTCACATCTGTCGGCAAGGCCTTCGGGATCAGGGCCAATCGCTCGGTGGTGCCCCTGAGCCTGGGCCCGGGCTCGGTATCGGCCACACGCGCCGCCCTCGATGGCGTCGACGTCGTGCACGTCCACGAGCCGCTCATCCCCCTGGTGGGATGGGCCGGTCTGGGCAAAGGCGACATCCCGACCGTCGCCACATTCCACGCCGACCCGCCCGGCTGGGCCCGACTGGCCTACCGCTTCGGGGCGCCCCTGGTGCGATCCAGGCTGCGCCGCTGTGCACTCACAGCGCCCAGCGAGGTGGCGGCCTCGGCCCTCCCTCCGGGTTGGGGCCCGGTGACCATCGTCCCCAACGCAATCGACACCTCCGACTATGCCCGGCCGGTGCCGCGTCATCGCCACCGAGTCGTGTTCCTGGGCCGGGACGAGCGCCGCAAGGGCCTCGATGTGCTTCTCGGGTCCTGGCCACAGGTGCGGCGGCTCCAGCCGTCGGCCGAGCTGGTCGTGATGGGAGCCGATCGGCCGGCCGTACCGCCCGGCGTCCAGTCCCTGGGCACTGTCGACGAGGACACCAAACGTGACATCCTCGCCTCGGCCCTGGTGTTCGCCGCACCGCATCTGGGGGGTGAGAGCTTCGGGATCGTGTTGGCGGAGGCGATGGCGGCGGGATGCGCGGTGGTCGCCTCCGATCTGGCCGCCTTCCGCCGGGTGTTGGACGGGACGGGCCTGCTGGTGGCGCCTGGAGATCCGAATGCCCTTTCGGCGGCGATCGCCGGCCTCTTGGCCGATCCCGACCGTGCTTCTGCGATGGGTGCGGCGGGACAGGAGCGAGCGGTGCGGTACGACTGGTCCTCGGTGGCGCGCCGTTATCTCGAGCTCTACGAATCTGTCGTTGCCGCCCACTGAAGTACCATCGGGGGACGGAAGGAGTAATTGTGGAACGTGGAACCGAGCTCGTGAAGCGTGGCCTCGCCGAGATGCTCAAAGGCGGGGTGATCATGGACGTGGTGACCGCCGACCAGGCGCGAATCGCCGAGCAGGCGGGGGCCGTGGCGGTCATGGCCCTGGAGCGCGTCCCGGCCGACATCCGCAAGCAGGGCGGGGTGGCCCGCATGGCGGATCCCACCAAGGTCCAGGAGATCCAGGAGGCCGTGACCGTTCCCGTCATGGCCAAGGCCCGGATCGGCCACTTCCTGGAGGCCAGAGTGCTGGAAGCTCTGGGAGTGGATTACATCGACGAGTCCGAGGTGCTAACCCCCGCCGACGAGGACCACCACATCGACAAGTGGGGATTCACCACCCCGTTCGTGTGCGGTGCTCGCAACCTGGGAGAGGCGCTGCGCCGGATCGGTGAAGGGGCGGCCATGATCCGTACCAAGGGAGAGGCGGGCACCGGAAATGTGGTCGAGGCAGTTCGCCACATGCGGACCATGAACAACCAGATCGCAGCCGTCTGTGGGCTGAGCGACGAACAGCTGATGTCGTCGGCCCGCGACCATCAAGCGCCGGTCGACCTGATCAGGGTCGTTCGATCCGAGGGCAGACTGCCGGTAGTCAACTTCGCGGCCGGCGGGATAGCCACCCCCTCTGACGCCGCCTTGATGATGGCACTCGGGTGCGACGGGGTATTCGTGGGCTCGGGGATCTTCAAGAGCTCGGATCCCGAATCTTACGCCAAGGCGATCGTCGAGGCCACGACCTACTGGGAGGACGCCGACAAGGTGGCCAAGGTTTCGACGGGTCTGGGCGAGGCGATGCCCGGCCTCGAGATCGACCAATTGTCCGACAGCGAGCGTCTCGCTACACGGGGCTGGTGAGCTCGTGCCCCGGGTGGGTGTGCTGTCCCTCCAGGGCGATGTTCGCGAGCACGTGCGAGCTCTCGGTTCGGCGGGGGCCGAAGCGGTCCCGGTCAAGACTGCCGAGCAGTTCGAAGACGTCGATGCCCTGGTGATCCCGGGGGGAGAGTCGACCACCATCGGCAAGCTGGCCAGCCGATTCGGGCTGCTGGAGCCCATCAGGGTCGCCACCGCAGATGGGATGCCGGTCTTTGGCACGTGTGCCGGGATGATCTTCCTCGCCTCCTCCATCACCGAGGGATCCCAACCCCTCTTGGAGAGCCTCGACGTGGTCGTGCGCCGGAACGCCTTCGGACGCCAAAACGAGTCCTTCGAGGCAGACCTGGAAGTGGTCGGCTTCGATCACCCTTACCACGCGGTCTTCATCCGGGCACCCTGGGTGGAGAAGGTGGGAGCGGGAGTGGAGGTGCTGGCCGAGGTGGAGGGCCATCCGGTGCTGATTCGCCAGGACAGGATCCTGGCCAGCTCTTTTCACCCCGAATTGACCACCGATCCGAGGATCCACCGCATGTTTCTCGACCTGATCGACTGATAGGGAGTTCCCATGGCCGGACATTCGAAATGGGCCAACATCAAGCACCGCAAGGGCCGCCAGGATGCTGCCCGGGGCAAACTGTTCGCCAAGCTGGCCAAGGGCATCGAGGTGGCGGCCCGGGAAGGCGGCGGTGACCCCGCCTTCAATCCCACCCTCGCCACCGCGGTCGACAAAGCGAAGGCCGCCTCGATGCCCAACGACAACATCGACCGCGCCATCAAGCGCGGGACCGGCGAAGTGGAGGGGGCCGTATACGAGGAGATGTGGTACGAGGGATACGGGCCGGGTGGTGTCGCCCTCTACGTCCAGATCCTCACCGACAACCGCAACCGGGCCGCCTCGGACGTTCGCTCAACGTTCACACGCGGGGGCGGCAACCTGGGCGAGCCGGGCTCGGTGGCCTACCTGTTCGACCAGAGAGGGCTCCTGGTGGCCCAGGGCTCCGAGGAGGACGTGATGATGGCCGCCCTCGAAGCGGGAGCAGAAGACATCCGCGACGCCGGCGAGGACAACTTCGACGTGATCACGGACCCCTCTGACCTGCGTCGGGTCAAAGAGCAGATGACGGCGGCCGGAATCGCGATAGAGAGCGCCGATGTGACCCAGCTCCCCTCCGCCACCATCCCGGTCGGAGAGTCGGAGGCCAAGAAGCTCTTGCGACTGATCGACGCTCTCGATGATCTCGACGACGTCCAGGCCGTGTTCTCCAACTACGACATCGATGACGCGGTAATGGAGCAGGTGATGGCGGAAGCCTGAAGTGGGCCATGAGGCATCCCCCAGACGGCACATGGTGCGAGCGCGGCCGGTGCCTCGCCACCGCGGAGCGCCCACCGACAGATCCACGAACCTGTCGCGTCGCCCCGTTATGCTCCCAGAACACATGTTCGTACTCGGCATCGACCCCGGCCTGACCACGACCGGATACGGAGTGGTCCGGGCTGCCCACAGCCCGGTGGCGGTGGCCGCAGGGGTGGTGCGCACCGACTCCGGTCAGCCCCTCGGTGCGCGGCTATCGGTTCTCTACGACGGCCTGCGCCAGATCATCCACGAGCACTCACCCTCGCAGATGGCCATCGAAACGGTCTTCACCAACCGCAACCTGCAGACGGCGATATCCGTGGGCCGGGCATCGGGCGTCGCCATCCTGGCCGGAGCTGAGGCGGGCATGGCCATCGCCGAGTACGCGCCGACGGCCATCAAGGCGGCCGTGACCGGCGACGGTGCTGCCGACAAGGCCGCCGTGGCGTCGATGGTCGCCCGGCTGCTCAATCTTCAGGAGCCTCCGGGCCCGGCCGACGCCGCCGATGCCCTGGCCGTCGCTCTGTGCCATCTGCGCTCCGCCGCCCTGGCCGAGAGGGCGCGATGATCTCTCGTTTGCGCGGCCTCCTGGTTGCCATCACCCCTGACGGCGTCGTCGTCGAGGTCGCGGGAGTCGGCTACCAGATCGCCATGACCCCTCAGGCGGTGAGCGGCCTGGCCGGGATCGGCGATGAAGTCGTGGTGCACACCCATCTTCAGGTGAGGGAGGACGCCATGGCCCTGTACGGGTTCGCCAATGCCGCCGACCGGGACCTGTTCCGGGTGCTGATCTCGGCGAGCGGCGTGGGCCCCAAGGTGGGGATGGCTCTACTCGCCACCCTGCGACCCGACCAGCTCCGTCGCGCGGTGGCGACCGAAGACGTGGCCGCCTTGTGCGCCGCACCCGGTGTGGGCAAACGATCCGCGCAGAAGATCATCCTCGAGCTTCGTCCCAAGCTGGCCGACGCCGAGGCCGACATGGTGACCGGCTCCGACCAGTCCCAGGTCCGACAGGCCCTGGAGAACCTGGGCTATAGCCATGAGGAGATAACCGAGGTGCTGGCGGACGTCGACCCGGATATGAGCGCCTCCGACCAGCTCAAAGCAGCTCTGCGAGCCCTGGGACAGGCCCGCCGTGCGTGAGGACAGCCTCCTCAGCCCCGCCGCCTCCGATGAGGTGGAGGCAGGCCTCCGCCCCCATACGCTGGAGGACTTCATCGGCCAGGAGAAGGTCAAAGAGCGGATGTGGATATCGATCGACGCCGCCCGAGCCGAGAGCCGTTCGCTGGATCACATCCTCCTTTCGGGGCCGCCCGGTCTCGGAAAGACGACCCTGGCGGGGATAGTTGCCGGCGAGATGGGAAGCGCCATCCGAATCACATCGGGCCCGGCGCTGGAAAGACCCGGGGACCTCGCCGCCATCCTCTCCAACCTGGAGCCGGGCGACGTCTTCTTCATCGACGAGATCCACCGCCTGTCCCGCACGGTGGAAGAGGTTCTCTACTCGGCTATGGAGGACTTCGCGATCGACATCGTGCTCGGCAAGGGCCCCACCGCCCAGTCGATACGGCTCGACCTTCCTCGCTTCACGCTCGTCGGCGCCACGACGCGGCAAAGGCACCGTCACCGCCCCACTCCGAGACCGGTTCGGCATCGAGGAGAAGCTGGACTACTACCTCGACGAGGAGCTGGCACAGATCGTGCTCAGGTCGGCGGCAATCCTTGGTGTCGACATCGACCTGGCCGCTGCCCATGAGATCGCTCGCCGGAGCCGCTCCACACCTCGAATCGCCAACCGTCTCCTGGCCCGGGTTCGCGACTACGCCGTGGCCCGCGCCGACGGGCGAGTGACCTCTCAGGTAGCCGACATCGCCCTGGCAGTGTTCGAAGTGGATTCGTTGGGCCTGGACAAGGTGGACCGGGCCATCCTCGAAGCCGTGATCCTCAAGTTCTCCGGGGGCCCGGTGGGGCTGGGGACCCTGGCCATTGCCGTGGGTGAAGAGCCCGAGACCGTGGAGGATGCCTATGAGCCTTTCCTACTTCAGATCGGCCTGATCCACCGCACCCCCCGAGGCCGTACCGCCACCGACCTGGCCTACCGCCATCTCGGGATAGACAAGCCGGGGCAGTCGAGCCTCCTTTGACCGTCGACCAGCGGAGGTGGGGCCGCCCCTGCTCGGGGTCTAACCTCTCAGTTCCCGTGCTGACCTCTGAGTTCAGATATGAGCTCCCCGAGTCGGCGATAGCCCAGACTCCGGCCAACCCGCGTGATTCTGCCCGACTGCTGGGGGCCCGCCGGCTGACCGATCATCTGTTTCGAGATCTACCCGACCTGCTGAATCCGGGGGACCTGGTGGTGGTCAATGAAACCCGGGTTCGAGCCGCCCGGATCCATGGCCGCAAGCATCCCGGCGGGGGGGCGGTGGAGGTGCTGCTTCTCACCCCCGAGCCCGGGGGAACCTGGCAGGCGCTGATTCGGCCGTCACGGAGGATCAGGCCCGACGTTGAGATTCGCGCCGGCGACCTGCGGATGACCGTGCTCACTCCACCCGCCGGGGGGCTGGCCCGGATCAGCCTGGAGGCATCCGACGAGATCGAGGCCGCCATCGAGCGCGTGGGGGAGGTCCCGCTCCCGCCGTATATCACGACAGAGCTGGCCGACCCTGCCCGGTATCAGACCATGTTCGCGGAAACCATCGGCTCTGCCGCCGCTCCCACTGCCGGCCTCCATTTCACACCCGACGTGGTGGAAGCCCTCCAGCGACGGCAGATCGAGTTGGCCAGGGTGGAGTTGCGGGTCGGAATGGACACTTTTCGCCCCATCTCGACTGATCGGGTCGAGGACCATGCCATGCACTCGGAGTGGGTTCGGATCCCCGTGGAGACGGCTCAGGCCCTCGCCGCCACCCGGGCCCGAGGCGGGGCTGTAGTAGCCATCGGAACCACGGTGGTGCGCACCCTGGAATCACGCAGCACCGGCGAGGGGGTCGAGCCCGGGTCGGGGGACACGGACCTCTTCATACGCCCCGGATACGACTGGGGCGTGGTCGATCGGCTGATCACCAACTTCCACATGCCGGGCTCCACCCTGACCGTGCTGGTGGCGGCCTTCATGGGGCCCTCGTGGCGCACGGCCTATCGAACTGCCCTGGAACGGGGATATCGCTTTCTCAGCTTCGGAGACGCCATGCTGGCCGACCGGGCGGGCACATGACGCACGCCGCCAGCTTGGAGCTCACAGCCCAGGATGGAAGGGCTCGCCGAGGGGTTCTCAGCCTTACCAGCGGAGAGGTGTCCACACCCGGATTCATGCCCGTCGGCACCCGGGCATCGGTCAAGACGCTCGACAGCCACGACCTGGCAAGGGTGGGTGCGGAGATGGTGCTGGCCAACACCTACCACCTGATGCTTCGGCCCGGTGCCGAGCTGATCCAGCGCATGGGTGGAATCCATCGCTTCATGAGCTGGCCAGGACCGGTCCTCACCGACTCCGGCGGGTACCAGATCTTCTCCCTCGATCCTGAGATCACCGAGGAGGGCGCCGTGTTTCGGTCCACCTACGACGGTGCCCAGGTGGAGTTGACCCCTGAAGAGGCCGTCACCACCCAGCAGATGCTGGGCCCCGACATTGCCATGGTGCTCGACATCTGCGTGGGTTTGCCGGCACCGCGTTCGGTGGTAGCGGAGGCGATGGAGAGGACCGTGCGTTGGGCGGAACGGGCCTTGCGAGCCCATAGTCGGGCGGACCAAGCCTTGTTCGGGATCATCCAGGGAGGCACCGATGCCGACCTCCGCGCCGAGTCCGCCCAGAGGACCGCCGCGCGTCGGGTTCTCCGGGTTCGGGGTGGGAGGCCTGTCGGTCGGCGAGTCGGACGAGGAGCGCCGGGCGGCTCTCGACGCCGCGCTTCCGCATTTGCCCGCCGACAAGGTGCGTTACGTCATGGGACTGGGCGACCCGGAAGGCGTTCTCTCGGCGGTGGCCCAGGGTGCCGACCTCTTCGACTGCGTTTGGCCGACCCGGCTGGCCCGACACGGCCGGGTACTGACCGCCGACGGTGACTACAACCTGCGCCGGGCCCGATTTGCGGCCGACGAAGCCCCGCTTCACCCCGAGTGCCGGTGCCAGACCTGCGCCACCTACAACCGGGCATATCTTCGGCATCTGGTCATGACCGGGGAACTGTCGGTGCTTCGGCTCTTGACCCTCCACAACCTCACCTACACGCTCGACCTGATGACGGAAGTGCGGGAGGCCATATCGAGGGGCGACTTCGGGGCCTTCGCGGCGGCCACCGTGAAGCGACGGAGCCGGGACGATTGGTGACACGGTCACGGTGCTTCTAACCTCGTGCTGTTCAAACCCCCCGAGAGGTAAGTGTTGACCCTGTTGGTGATCGCCCAGCAAGCGACCGGAAGCGGCGCCGGATCCCTCATATTCCTGGTGCTGATGGTGGCGGTTTTCTGGTTCCTGATAATCCGCCCCCAACGGAACCGGCAGAAGAAGCAGCGCCAACTGGCCGAATCGGTTCAGGTCGGAGACGACGTCACCACCATCGGGGGCTTGAAGGGACGCGTGACCCGAATCGACGACGACGACGTCGTCCTCGACATCGAACAGGGCCGGATCAGGGTCTCGCGGCGGGCTATTTCGAGCCGCGTGGGGGATACAGAAACAGAGGACTCCGAGAGCGAGTGACTCCGTGCGGCGACGCCTGATCGGCCTGTTGATCGTCTTCGTAATCGCCTGGGGAGGGCTGGCGGCGACGTTCCTGAGCGGCATCACACCCAAACTGGGTCTCGACCTCCAGGGTGGCGTCTCTGTCGTTCTCACTGCTCCACAAGGGACCGATCCCAAGCTGATCGACGTGGCGGTGGAGGTGATGAGGCGTCGGATCGAGGACTTCGGCGGCGTCCAGGAGCCCGAGATCGCCGTGACAGGGGGTAACACCGTCCAGGTCCAGCTACCCGGAGTGGAGTCGAGACAACGGGCCATCGATGCGGTGGGCCGGACCGGCAAGCTCTCCTTCCATCCCGTTCTGACGGACGCCAGCGACACGGCCGACAATGCCTGCTCGAACACAGACCAGCCCTCTGATCAGGGCATCGCCACGGTTCAACCGGCCGATCCCCAAAAGGACGTCCCGCTGGTGCTGGGCAAGCAATGCCTGGCAGGTGAGGACGTCGCCGACTCGATCCCGGTGTTCAACACCCAGACCAGTTCCTGGGTGGTGCAACTCGACCTGGCCGGCTCGGGCTCCCAGGCCTTCGCCGATTTGACCGCCCATGCCGCGGGGTTCCCGGTCGGGGACCCGCGCCGTCAAATCGCCATCGTCCTCGACGACAAGATCGTGACCGCACCACCCGTCGCCGCCGACGTCTCACCCGCAACCGGCATCAGTGGTGGGAGCGCCATCATCACGCTGGGCAGCACCAAGGATGCCGAGCAAGAGGCCAAAGACACGGCCGTGGTCCTGCGCTACGGGTCCTTACCCGTCTCATTTCAGCGCTCCCAGGTGGTGACCGTTTCCGGGACCCTGGGTTCCGACTCGCTCCGATCCGGCATCATCGCCGGCCTGATCGGGCTGGTCCTGGTGGCCGGCGTCCTGTTGGCCATGTACCGGTCGCTGGGAATCGTGGCGATCGTCGGGTTGACCGTGTTCGGATCGCTGCTCATCACGATCTTCTCCCTGCTGGGCGCCGTTCAGGGCCTAACGCTCACCCTGGCCGGCGTGACCGGCATCATCGTCTCCGTCGGCATCACGGCAGACAGCTACATCGTCCACTTCGAGGCGGTCAAAGAGGAGATCCGCAATGGAACCGACGTCCAGGAGGCGGCGGAGTTGGGATTCAAGAGGGCCTGGCGGACCATTCTCACCGCCGACACGGTCAGCCTCATCGCTGCGACCCTGCTCTGGTTCCTCGCCGTTGGCGCCGTCAAGGGCTTCGCTCTGGCCCTGGGTATCGCCACCGTGCTGGACATCGTGATCGTCCGCACCTACGAACGGCGAGCCGTGGCGGTCCTGGCCGGCACCCGTCTCGGTGAGGGTGGGTCCTTCTCCATGACGGGGGCAGCGAGATGAGCGGTCTTCACCGACTGATGAGGGGTGAAACCGAGATCGGCTTCGTTCGGCACGCCAATCGATGGTTCATGGGGTCGGGTGCGGCGATCCTCATCTCCGTCCTGGCCGTCATCTTCCTCCATCTCAACTTCGGCATCGACTTCCATGGCGGAGAAGCGCTGTCGGCCGCCAACCCCGCCGGAGCGTCCGTGGCCGAGATCCGCGCCGCAGTGAGTAATGCCGGCGGCGGTGAGGCGACCATCCAGCTGGTGAACAATGGGGAAGCGGTTCGAATCCAGACCGAGGTACTCAAGCCAGACCAAGAGACCGCACTCATCAGTGCGGTTGCCGACGTCACTGGAACCCAGCCGAAGGACATCTCGGCCGACTCGGTGGGGCCGACGTTCGGAAGCCTCGTGGCCCGCCAGGCTCTCATCGCCCTGCTGGTGTTTCTGGCCGTAGTCGCCCTGTACATGACGGTCCGTCTCGAGTTCAAGATGGCGGTGGTCGGGCTGATAGCCCTGGCGCACGACCTGATCATCACCGTCGGTGTCTATGCCCTGACAGGATTCGAGGTCACCCCCGCCACCGTCGTGGCCATCCTGACGATCCTCGGATACTCCCTCTACGACACGGTGGTCGTGTTCGACAAAGTCGACGAATACGTCGGCACGATGGACAAGAGCACCTATGGCGAAATCGTGGAGCGGGCCATGAACGCCGTTCTGGCCAGGTCCTTGGCCACATCGCTCACGTCCCTGCTGCCGGTGGGAAGCATCCTCCTGGTCGGATCCTTCGTCCTCGGGGCTCCTTCGCTGAGAGAGTTCGCCCTGGCGCTCTTCGTGGGCATGGCGGCGGGGACCTACTCGTCTGTTTTCCTGGCCGGGCCGATGCTGGCACGGTGGAAGGAAGGGGAAGAAGAATGGCAGGAGCGGCGCCACAGAATCGAATCGCGCAAGGCTCGACGGAGCTGAGGCGTAAAATGGCTCGGTGGAGCCATTCGCCAACCTGATTCGTGACATCCCCGACTTCCCCGAGCCCGGGGTCGTGTTCAAGGACATCACCCCGATCCTCGCCGACCACGCCTCCTTTTCCCGGCTCGTGGGGGCGATGACCGAACCGTTCCTCGATGACGGTGTGACCAAGGTGGCCGGGATCGAAGCACGTGGGTTCACCCTTGCGGCTCCGATCGCCCTGCGTCTCAACGCGGGACTCATCCCAATTCGCAAGCCGGGCAAACTGCCCTTCGAGACGGTGGGCGAGGAGTACAGCCTCGAGTACGGGACCGATCGCCTCGAGATGCACACAGATGCCGCAGACTCCTCCGACCGGGTCCTCATCGTGGACGACGTGATTGCCACCGGGGGCACCGCTGCCGCGGCCCGACGTCTCGTCGAGCGCGTCGGAGCCCAGGTAGCGGGCTTCTCAGTCTTCATCGAGCTCGGATTCCTGAACGGAAAGCAGGCCCTGGGGGATCTGCCATACCATGCCCTCCTCGTATACGACTGACGTAGATCCCGCTCCCGCCACATTCGCCGACGTTCTGGAGGCGTTTTCCGGCCAACATCCCGAAGAGGACACCGACATCCTCGAACGGGCCTACGAGCTGGCCGAACGTGCCCACACGAGCCAGACGCGCAAGACCGGCCACCCATACATAACCCACCCCCTGGCGGTGGCCTGGCACCTGGCCCACTACGGCCTCGACGCCGCGACCGTGGCCGCCGCCCTCCTTCACGACACCGTGGAAGACACGGATGTGACCCTCGAGCAGTTGACAGCGGAATTCGGCCCGGAGATAGCGGCCTTGATCGACGGTGTCACCAAACTCGACCGCATCGAATATGCCTCCAAGGAGGAAGCTCAGGCCGCCACCATCCGCAAGATGGTCGTGGCCATGGCCCAGGACGTCCGGGTGCTCCTGATAAAGCTCGTGGACCGCCTTCACAACATGCGCACAGTCTCCGCTCTCCGCGAGGAAAAACAGCGGCGGGTGGCGAGGGAGACACTCGACATCTACGCCCCACTCGCCCATCGCCTCGGTGTGCAGGAGATCAAGCACGAGCTGGAGGACCGCTGCTTTTCCATCCTCTATCCGGGCCCGTTTGCCCAGATCGAAGGCAAGCTGGCCGAACGCGGCGTGGAGCGGAGCGTGTTCATCGAGAAGATGATCGCCGAGGTGGAGGGCCTACTGGCCGACGCGGGGATCGACGCCGAAATTACCGGTCGTCCAAAGCACCATTACTCGATATACCGCAAGATGGTGGAGCAGAACCGGCCCTTCGAGGAGATCCACGATCTGATCGGGATTCGGGTGATCGTGGGATCCACCCGGGATTGCTACGCCGCGCTCGGTTTGATTCACAGTCATTGGGTACCACTGTCGGGCCGGTTCAAGGATTACGTGGCCATGCCCAAGCTCAACCTCTATCAGAGCCTTCACACCACGGTCATCGGACCGGACGGGAAGCCTCTCGAAGTGCAGCTTCGCAGTGAAGAGATGCATCGGCGGGCAGAATCGGGAATCGCCGCCCACTGGAGATACAAGGAAGGAGTTGGCCAGGATCAACGCTGGCTCGACCTCGAGGGCCTGACCGATCCCACCCAGGACCTGTCCGAGTTCCTGACCAACCTCAAGCTCGACCTCTATCAGGACGAGGTGTTCGTTCTGACCCCGGCCGGGGACGTCAAGACCCTGCCTGCCGGGGCCACCGCAGTCGACTTCGCCTATGCCGTGCACACCGAGGTGGGCCATCGTTGCGTCGGAGCCAAGATCAACGGGCGGCTGCTTCCCCTGTCGACCCGCCTCTCATCGGGTGACATCGTCGAGATCCTCACCTCCCGTCGCCCCGACAGCGGTCCCAGCCGCGATTGGCTGACCTTCGCGCGACTTCCCGGGCCCGGTCGAAGATCAAACAGTGGTTCCTCAAGGAGCGGAGAGACCAAACCCTGACTGAGGGCCGGGAGCAGTTGTTGACGGCGATGGCCAGGGAATTTGGCGAGCTCGCCGCCCACGAGCGCGACAAGCTCCTCACCCAGACGGCAGAGGACCTGGGTTTCCGCGACATGGATTCCCTCTTCATCAAGGTGGGGGAGGGCGGACTCGCTCCCTCGACCGCGGTGGGGAGGGCAAGGCGGATCCACTCACCCGAGCCGGTGGACGAGCGGGTTCCCTTCGTCGCTCGTCATCGCCCGGCCGAGCGCCCCGGGCCCGAGGTGGTCGTGGAAGGCCTCGACGCCATGCTGGTCAGGCTGGCCCGCTGCTGCCAGCCCGTTCCCGGTGATTCCATCGAGGGCTTCGTGACGGTGGGCCGCGGCGTTTCGGTGCACAGATCCGACTGCACCAACGTTGGAACCCTGCGGGAGCAGCACGAGCGGATGGTGGATGTGTCGTGGGCGGCGGATCGTATTTCGACCTTCGCGGTTTGGATCCAGGTCGAGGCCATGGATCGAACCCTGCTGTTGCGTGATGTCACCGCGGTGATCTCCGAGACGGGAGGCAATATCACAGCTTCGTCCACCGTGACGGGACGCGATCGGGTCGCCGTCCTTCGCTATGAAGTCGAGCTGTCCGACGCCGGCCAGTTGCCCCGGATGCTGGCCGATATCCGCGGCGTAGACGGTGTCTACGCCGTCTCCCGGATCCTCGAGCCCGAATGAAGTCCGGCCCCCTGCAGGCCGCACTCCTCGCATTGGCGCTGGGAGTGTTGGTCTTGGTAGGGGCGGCAATCACCTTTTCGCCCGAGGTGAACCTCGAGGAAGACGCCCTCCCGGCCGACTCCACCATCGCCGACGCGTTCACCACCTCCTTCCCGTCGACGACGACGGAGACCACCACCACCAGCACCACCCCGCCTCGCCGGGACGTTTCCATAGTGGTCTACCCCTCGGACGCGGCGGCAGCCATCACGACGGTCGATTCGACGGGACTGGAGCAGCAGGGAACCGAGACCCTGACGGCCAACCTCAGCGGCGACATCGACGTCGACGTCGAGGCGAACGGGTACCGCGCCGAAACGCTCACGATCCCCGCCCAACAGGCGGGAGAGGTGGAGATCTATCTCGACCCACCCGACCAGGTGGTAGATCGCAGGATGGTCTTCACCACCGGCAAGGCCCCCAAGCAGGTGGCATTCAATCCCGATGGTCGTGAGCTGTGGGTGACTCTGCTCGGCGGGACCGGAGTGGAGGTCTACGACCCGATCACCGGGGCCAGCCTCGACTCCATAGAGCTGCCCGAAGCCGGCTCCGTGGAAGTGGTCTTCAATCGAGCCGGCGACACGGCCTATGTCAGCCAGATGGAAACGGCCAGCGTCTACGAGATCGATGTGGCTACTCGAGCCGTGAAGCGCACACTCGCCACCGGAGGCTCCTGGACGAAGGTCATCGCCCTCTCTCCCGACGAGAAGACCCTATGGGCCTCGAACTGGGTCAGCAACGACGTGTCGGAGATCGATCTCACCACCGGCCGGCTACGACGACGGATACACACCGTCACCACCCCCCGGGGGCTGGCACTCGACCCCTCGGGCACGAAGCTGTATGTGGCCGGCTTCGATGCCGGAGACATCGAGGTAGTCGACCTGGCAACCGGAGAAGCCCAGACGATCTACCACTCCGGTGGTGCGATGCGTCACCTGGTGGCGGACCCGACCTCGCCGCTGATCTACGCCTCAGATATGGCCAGGGATCAGATCCTCGTGATCCACACCGGAGACGATTCTGTGACCACTCTGGGATCGACCGACCGGCTTCCCAACACAATCGATATCTCTCCCGACGGGAGATTCCTCGCCGTGTCCAACCGAGGACGCAACAATCCCGACACCTATTACCTGCCCGGGCCGGAGTGGGGATCGATCCTGCTTCTCGACACTCAGGATGGCCACATCCTCGATGCCATCGTGGGAGGCAACCAGCCCACCGGCCTGGACATCTCACCCGACGGGCGCCGGCTGGCATACTCTGATTTCCTCGACGACCGGGTTACGGTCCTCGCAGTGCCCACCTCCAGCGACCTCCGGGCCGCGGGCGGCGGGAGGGCCGGCACATATGAGGCTCAGCTAGAAAAATGATCGTTCTGTCGCGTTCGCTTTGGCTGGCCCAGACGAACACATACGTCCTGGCAGCGGAGCCCGGTGGAATGGCCGTGGTGGTGGATGCCCCTCCCGATCCCCAATCCGTGCTCGAACTCCTGGGAGAGAAGCAGCTCACTCCGGTAGCCCTCCTCCTCACTCACGGGCACGTAGACCACATGGGTGGTGCCGGCGAGGTGGCCCGGGCCGGTCGAGTGCGTACCTTCGTCCACCCTGCGGACGACTTCCTGACCCTGGATCCAGAATCGCAGCTGCGCATGCTGTTCGGTTTCGTGCCCGCCGGCGACTTCGAACCGCCGCAAGACATGGAATCGCTGACGGATGGATCCATTCTCGAGCCGGCCGGTTTCGAGGTCGAAGTAGTTCATACTCCCGGCCACACACCAGGCCACTGTTGTTTTCGAGTCCCCTCAGAGGAGATCTTGCTGTCTGGCGATCAGCTCTTCGCCGGATCCATCGGTCGCACCGACCTTCCCGGAGGCGACACGGCGAGGCTGGCCCTGTCGATGCGTGAGCGGATCATGACACTTTCCGACGACACCCGGGTCCTACCGGGGCATGGTCCCGAGACGACGATCGGCCGGGAGCGAGCCTCCAACCCGTTCCGAAGTCTGTGGGCCTGAGCCCGAATCGGCTTCGCCCCCGCCACCGACGCTGCCATGCTTACCAACTCATCAACCAGCCGATCTGACCCTGTGACCACTACCCCCACCACCCTGTGACCACTACCCCCACCACCCTGTGACCACTACCCCCACCACCCTGTGACCACTACCCCCACCACCCTGTGACTACTACCCCCACCACCCCCGCCGGCGTGCTGGAGCTGCTCCCCTCCGAGCAGGTGATCCACGATGCCATGCTCGACACCATCAAACGTGGCTACCGCCGCTTCGGCTTCGTTCCTATCGAGACACCGGCGTTCGAACGAACCGACGTGCTGCTGACCAAAACAGGCGGGGACACGGAAAAGCAGGTCTATTACGTTCAGTCGGCCGGCGCGTTGGAGCAGGGGAGCGAGCCGGATCTGGCCATGCGTTTCGATCTCACGGTGCCACTCGCCCGTTATGTGGCCGAGCACGAGCACGACCTGGTCTTTCCCTTCCGTCGGTCCCAGATCCAGCGGGTATATCGGGGAGAACGTCCCCAACGGGGGCGCTATCGCGAGTTCTATCAGTGCGACATCGACGTCATCGATCGCAACACGCTGTCGCTGCGCCACGACGCCGAGGTGCCGGCCGCCATGATCGCCATCCTCCGTGAGCTCGACATTGGCCACACGACCGTTCGAGTAAACAACCGCCACTTGATGAGAACACTTCTGGGGGAGTGCCATGTCACCGACACGGCCGCTCAGGAAGACGTGTTGCGTGAGGTGGACAAGCTGGACCGACTTGGAGCCGATGCGGTTGCTGCCAACCTGGTCGCGGGGGGAATGAGCCAAGCGGCCGTCGAGCGCCTGCTGTCCTGGACGTCGATCGAAGCGTCGGGCCGGGCCGAGATCGCAGGGGCCCTGAATGATCTCCCGGTTGCCGCCAGGGAACCGGGCGCCGGAGGGCTGGAGCTGGGCGAGGTGATCAATACCATGGCTGATCTCGCTGTTCCCGAAGACGCCTACGAGCTCGATCTCTGGATAGCCCGCGGCCTCGACTATTACACGGGCACGGTGTACGAGACCACACTCGATGCCCATCCCGAGCTCGGCAGCATCTGCTCCGGGGGCCGCTACGACGACCTGGCCGGCCAGTACACCAAGACCCGCCTGCCCGGAGTGGGCATGTCCATCGGCTTCACCCGGCTGTTCTGGCAACTGCGAGAAGGCGGAATCCTTCCCGCGACCGAACCTGTCGTCAGTGTGATGGTGACGCTCATGGAGGACGCTGACCTCCCATACGCCCTGCGGGCCGCTTCCTTGCTGAGGGCGGCCGGCATAGCCACGGAGACCTCCATGGAGGCGGGCCGGTTGGGGAAGCAACTCAAGAATGCCGATCGAGCCGGCATCCCCATCGCTCTGATCGCGGGAAGCGAAGAGCGGGATACCGAATCGGTCACCGTCCGAGATCTCGCTTCCGGCAATCAGGAGAGGATCGGTCTCGGTGATCTGGCCGATCACATCAAGAAACTGCAGAACGGGTGAGACGCTTTGAGCTATCGCACACATTTCACATCTGAGTTGGATCTGTCCGCCGTCGGCGAACAGGTCAAGGTCGCCGGCTGGGTCGGCCGCCGCCGCGACCACGGCGGTATTGCGTTCATCGACATCCGGGACGGGAGAGGGATCGTGCAAGTCGTTGCCGATCCCGAGGTGATCCCCCTCATCGACGACCTCCGTATGGAGTACACGGTGTCCGTCACCGGGCTCGTGGCGGCGCGACCCGAGGGCACCGTGAATCCAGATTTGGAGACCGGCGAGATCGAAATCAGGGCCGAGGAGATCGTTGTCCTCAGCCCATCGGACACCCTCCCATTCATGTTGGACGACCGAACCGACATCGATGAACGGACACGGCTCAAGTACCGGTACCTCGACCTGCGGCGGCCGCGCATGGCCGCCAACGTGAGAGCACGCTCACGCGCCACGGCCGCCATCCGGCGCACGCTGGACGATCTCGACTTCCTCGAAGTCGAGACCCCAACACTGGTCCGCTCTACTCCGGAAGGAGCCAGGGACATGCTGGTGCCCTCCCGCCTGCGCCAGGGCGACTTCTATGCCCTGCCCCAGTCGCCCCAGCTCTTCAAACAGCTGTTGATGATCTCGGGCATCGAGCGCTACTTCCAGATCGCCCGCTGCTATCGAGACGAAGACTTTCGGTCCGACCGCCAGGTCGAGTTCACACAGCTCGATCTGGAGGGATCGTTCTGGGAGCAGGACGACATCCACGCCGTGATCGAGGCCACCCTCGTGGCGGCGGCCAGAGAATTGCGGGGAGTGGAGATTCCCAGGCCCTTCCCCAAGCTCACCTGGCAGGCGGCCATGGATCGGTACGGCACGGACAAGCCGGACATCCGCTTCGATATGGAGTTGGTCGACCTGTCCGACCTGTTCACCGCCTCGGAGTTCGGCGTGCTCAGATCGGCTCTGGAGCAGGGAGGAACGGTGCGTGCCATCAACGCAGGCTCCTTCGAGCTGAGCCGGGCCCGCGCCGATGCCCTCGTCGACCGGGCCAAGGAGCTGGGAGGCAAAGGCTTGATTTGGCTCCAGGTCGAAGGCGATCGTTCTCTGAGATCTCCGGTCGCCAAGTTCCTCTCGGAGGACGAACAGGAGGGCCTCAAGGAGCGGCTGGGAGCCGAGCCCGGTGACGTCCTCTTGATCGCAGCCGATCGTTGGAAGACGGCCGTGACCGTGCTCGGAGGTCTACGCAACCACTTGGGTCGCCCGAAGGGCCACGATCAGTTGGCCTTTCTCTGGGTGGTCGACTTTCCGCTCTTCGAGGAGGGAGAGGACGGCAAGCGCACGTTCAGCCACCACCCCTTCACCTCGCCCAAGTCCATCGACGCGATGAGGGACAACCCGGATGAGGCCCTGTCCAACGCCTACGACATGGTGCTGAACGGGGTGGAACTCGGGTCGGGATCGATCAGGATCCACGATCCCGCCGTGCAGAGGCGGGTGTTCGAGATCCTCGGCATCGATTCGGACACGGCCGAGCGCCGCTTCGGATGGTTTCTCGATGCTCTCCGATTCGGCACACCGCCCCACGGTGGGTTCGCCTATGGGATCGACCGACTGGTGATGATCCTCCAGGAGGAGAGCTCGATCCGCGAGGTGATCCCGTTTCCCAAGACACAGACCGGCATCGACCCCCTCACGGAGGCGCCTGCCTCGGTGGACGAGATACAGCTAACCGAGCTCGGCCTGCGCCTACTACCGGAAGTGGCCGCTGCCCAAGCCGAACGAGAATCCGACCCGGATCCAAAATAGAAGCCCCACCAGGTCTATCCCCCTGAAGGGGGAAGGGGCCCTCAGCCCCGACTCGGCGACGGTGGAATGCTTAACGTTGCCTTCGTGGAGGGTACGTCGAAGCCCGGGCCCGGTCCGGTGCCAGAGGACCTAGCACAAGAGGTCGAGGACAGGCTGCGCCTCCTGGGCCGGCCCGAGCGCGCTGCTCAGGAAAAGGCCTACCTGAAGAGCGATCTCGAATTTGCCGGGACAACCGTTCCAGAGACGCACCGGGTAGTGAAAGACATCATCGGCGAGGCGGGAAAGCCGGACCACGACACACTCGTCGCCCTGGTCGGCTACCTATGGCAGCGAGATTTGTTCGAGTGCCGAATGGCCGCCGTGGACTTCCTGGAGTACTCCGTCGCCCAACTGACATCCGACGACCTGAAATTCCTGGAAGACCTGATCCGCGATTCGATGACCTGGGCGCTGGTCGACGGGCTGGCCGCATCGGTGGTGGGTGCGTTGGTGCGGAACCATCCCGAGGTTGGTTCCGACCTGGACCGATGGGTGGGTGATCCGGACTTCTGGGTACGGCGGTCGGCCTTGCTTGCGCTGCTCGCTGGCATCCGCCGCGGCACGCCCGACCTCGACCGCGTCGCCGGCTACTCGGACGATCTTCTCGACGAGTCGGAGTTCTTCATCCGCAAGGCGATCGGATGGGTGCTGCGCGAAGTCGGGAAGCATGATCCTGATTTTGTGATCGACTGGTTGGGAACGCGGACCGATCGGGCATCCGGCGTGACCATGCGCGAGGCGGTCAAGTACCTGCCCGAGGACGACGGCGCGCGGCTCATGGCCGCATACCGCCGGTCCCATGGTCGAAAGTGATCCGGTGCAGCGCAGCGAGCCGCCCTCTGTAGCCTGACCAAGACGTGGAGAACCTTTTCGCAGCACGGGCCGAGGAGAAGCTCGACAAGGTCGCCCCGCTGGCGACCCGCATGCGGCCCCGTCGTCTCGACGAGGTGGTGGGCCAGCCGTCGCTACTGGCGCCTGGGGCAGCCTTCCGCCGTGTCGTGGAATCGGGCAATCCGGTCTCCATGATTCTCTGGGGCCCGCCGGGGACGGGAAAGACCACCCTGGCCCGGGTGCTGGCGCATCATGCAGAGGCGGCTTTCGAAACTCTCTCCGCCACCTCGGCCGGGGTGAAGGACGTTCGTGAGGTTCTTGCCCGGGCCCGTCAGCGTCTCGAGACCGAGGAGCTCCGCACGGTCCTGTTTCTGGACGAGATTCATCGGTTCTCGAAGAATCAGCAGGACGCCCTCCTTCCGAGCGTCGAAGACGGGACGATCATCCTGGTTGGCGCCACGACGGAGAACCCCTTCTTCGAGGTGAACTCGCCCCTGATATCGCGCTCGACGTTGTTCCGCCTGGAATCGTTGGCGCCCCAGGACCTGGAAGAGCTCATCGATCGGTCGATCGCAGACACAGAACGGGGACTCGGCGGGCGCAGCATCGAGATCGTCCCCGAAGCGAGATCGGCGTTGGCCGAACGGACCGGAGGCGACGCGCGGCTCGCCCTCAATGCCCTGGAGATGGCCGCCACACTCGCCGACGGACGGGAGAGCCGAAAAGTCGAAATCGCCGACGTGGAGGAGGCGCTCCAGCGTCGAATCGTCCGATACGACAAGGCAGGTGATGCCCACTACGACGTCATCTCCGCCTTCATCAAGAGCCTGAGGGGCTCCGATCCCGACGCGGCGGTGTACTGGCTTCACCTGATGCTCGAGGCCGGTGAGGACCCCGAGTTCATCGCCCGCCGCATGATCATCTTCGCCTCTGAGGACGTCGGCCTGGCCGATAGCCGGGCCCTGGGGCTGGCGGTGGCCGCGGCTCAGGCGCTTGCCTACGTCGGCTTGCCCGAAGCGTCCTTTGCCCTGACCCACGCTGCCCTCTACCTCGCCACAGCTCCCAAGTCCGATTCGGTAAAGACCACAATCGGAGAAGCACGTCGAGCAGTGACCGAGGGCCCTGCGCCGGTAGTGCCTCCCCACCTGCGGGACGGTAGCTACGCGGGTGCCAAGGAATTGGGTCATGGACAGGGGTACATCTACCCCCACGACCACCCCGGCCACATTGTGGACCAGGATTACTGGCCGGGGGGGCAGACACCCAAGGTTCTCTACCGACCAACACAAGAGGGGGCGGAACGGACCCGGGCGGAGTGGTTCGCGGAGCTGGAGAAGATGGCCGGCCGCCGGCGCCACCGCGACCAGTAGGAGTCTGTCAATGGATCGGTGGGGCGGGCGTAGCGGGTCTGGGGCCGGGAAACGCCGTCGTCTCCTGGGCAGAGGCCCACTAACCTCCTGCGCATGCTTGACCGGTTGTGGTGGTTCGCCACCGGCCTTCTGGCCGGCGGACTGGTGACGGTTCGCGCTCTACGTCGCAAGCCGCGTCCCGCGGATCTGGGCCGGGCGGCGGCGGCCACCGGGGCCGACGTCCTCGAGCTGGTTGCGCGAGCCGTCAAGCCGCCGCGCCGTCGCTGACGAAGGGCGGCCCGGCGGCGTCGGAGAGCACTCCCCACCCACGACCGAGGCTAACCCATGGACTCCAATCAGATCAGACGCACCTTCACCGACTTCTTCATCGAGCGCGGGCATGTGGCGCGCCCGTCCGCATCGCTGATCCCGACCGACCCCACGTTGCTGATGACCAACGCCGGCATGGTCCCCTTCAAGCCCTACTTCCTGGGTGACGAGCCGGCGCCCTGGGATCGCGCCACCTCCATCCAGAAGTGCGTGCGGACGGTGGACATCGACATCATCGGGACCACCACTCGCCACTTCTCGTTCTTCGAGATGTTGGGCAATTTCAGCTTCGGGGACTACTTCAAGGAGTCGGCCATTCCCTGGTCCTACGAGCTGGTCACCGAAGGTCTCGGCGTGGATCCCGAGCGGCTCTGGTTCACCGTGTACGAGACCGACGACGAGGCCGAAGAGATCTGGATCGAACAGGTGGGCGTGCCGCCCGACCGCGTCCAGCGAGGCGGCAAGGACAACTTCTGGCAGATGGGTGTCCCCGGGCCCTGCGGCCCCTGCTCCGAGATCTTCTTCGACAAGGGTGCCGAGTTCGGCGAGCCGGGGGGGCCGATCGGTGGGGGAGAGGAGCGCTTCGTCGAGATCTGGAACCTGGTCTTCATGCAGGACATCCAGGACGAGCCCTACCACGTTGTGGGTGAGTTGCCGGCCAAGAACATCGACACCGGCATGGGCCTGGAGAGGATCGGCGCCGTCCTTCAAGAGGTACCGACCGTGTTCCAGGTCGACACGGTTTGGCCGGTTCTCCAGACCGCATCCGCCTACGCCTCCATCCCGTACGGCCGGTCGCCGGATTCCGATGTCGCCCTGCGGTTACTCGCCGATCATGGCCGGGCCGTGACCTTCCTGTTGGCCGACGGAGTGGTCCCGTCCAACGACGGGCGTGGTTATGTGCTGCGTCGGATACTTCGCCGCGGCGTTCGTCACGCCTGGCAGCTGCGTCCCGACGCCGGAAGCGACCTGATCTTCCCGCGCCTGGTGGAGTCCACCATCGACATCATGTCCGAGGCCTACCCAGAGCTCTCGGACGGCAGAGACTTCATCCTCGAAGCCGTGACACGGGAAGAGAAGAACTTTCGGCACACCATCGCCTCCGGCGTGGCCATGCTCGAAAAGGAATTGTCGGAACTCGAGCAGCCGGTGCTGGAGGGTTCCCTGGCGTTCAAGCTCCACGACACCTACGGATTCCCGATCGAGCTCACCTCAGAGATCGCCGCGGAGCGCGACGTATCGGTCGACCTGGAAGGATTCGAGGCGGAAATGGATGCCCAGCGGCAGAGGGCACGGGCAGCCTGGAGAGGGGGAGATACCGTCGCGGCCGCAGAGGTGTACCGCTCTCTGGCCGATGACGTCGGCCTGACCGAGTTCGTCGGTTACACGGAGGAGCGAAGCCGAGGCCGGATTCTGGCCCTTCTTGCCGACGGAGAGCACGTGGAGACGGCCGGGACGGGTCTCCAGGTCGAGGTATTCGTGGACCGCACGCCCTTCTACGCCGAATCCGGCGGGCAGGTGGGGGACACGGGAGTGCTGAAGTCCGCCACCGGTGTCGGGCGCGTCGATGACACCCAGCATGCAATCCAGGGCCTCCACGGTCACCGAGTCACGGTCGAGTCGGGAACCCTGCGACAGGGCCAGGAGGTCGAGCTCGCCATCGACTCACCACGCCGGGAGGGGATCAGGAAGAGCCACACGGGGACGCACGTCCTCCACTGGGCTCTGCGAAACGTGCTCGGCGAGCACGCCACTCAGGCCGGCTCCCTGGTCGAGAACGGCCGTTTGCGCTTCGATTTCTCTCACTTCTCGGGTCTGGCCGACAACGAGCTCGCCCAGGTGGAGTGGGAGGCGAATCGCCACCTCATCGCCGGCGCCCCGGTCAAGACGACGGTGACCGGCAAGGAGAAAGCTCAGGAGATGGGAGCTCTGGCATTCTTCGGGGACAAATACGGAGAGAAGGTGCGGGTCGTCCAGATCGGGGACTACTCGATCGAGTTCTGTGGTGGCACCCACACCCACACTGCGGGCCAAGTAGGGCCGATGATCGTGACTTCAGAGTCGTCCATAGGGTCCAACATCCGACGGGTCGAGGCCCTCACCGGCGAAGCCGCATATCGAAGCATCGCCGAGTCTCGCTACGACGTATCACGCCTGGCCCGACTGCTTCGGGCGCCCCGCGACCGGGTCGTCGAGCGAGTGGAGAGCCTGATCGATCGGGTCGGAGCCCTGGGAGAACGACTCGATCAGGCTGCCGCTCAGGAGCGGGGGAATCTGGCTGCCGAGTTGACGGCGGCCGCCCAGCAGATCGGGGAGCATCGCCTGGTGGTCGCCAACGCCGGAGAGCTGGCCCCCGCCGACCTGCGCCAGCTGGCACTGGACGTGAGGGGACGCCTGGGAGGGTCGTCCCTGGTCGTGGTCGGCTCGCGTCACGAAGGCAAGGGAGCTCTCGTGGCGGCCGCCACACCTAGCCTGGTCGCGGCCGGTATCTCGGCCGGTGAACTGGCCGGCGCAGGCGCAGCTCTGATGGGAGGCGGGGGCAGCCGCGACCCCGAGCTCGCCCAGGCGGGCGGGCCCGACGGCGACTCGCTGACCCGCGCCCTGGACGAGGTGCGTGAGAGGGCCGCCTCCCAAGTGCGAGAGGCCTGATGGGCCGGGTCCTGGCCATCGATTCCGGGACGGTACGCGTCGGCCTGGCCGTGAGCGACCCGCTCCGCATGACCGCCCAGCCCCTGGAGGTGGTGCCGGCCGGCCAAGCCGTGCAGAGAGTCAGCGCCCTGTGCGCCGATCTCGAAATCGACCAGATCGTGGTAGGCCTCCCACTCACCGAATCGGGTGCCGTCGGTGAGGCGGCCACCCGTGCGCGCGCGCTGGGTCGAGAGGTCGCCGCCGCCACAGGACTTCCCGTTGAAGAGGTGGACGAACGCTACACTTCCCGCCTCGCGGAGAACGTAATGATCGAGGGTGGGGCGCGAAGGCGCACAAGGCGCCGGAGTCTCGACAAGATCGCCGCCGCAATGATTCTCCGTAGCTATCTGGAACGACCGGAAAGTAGAACTTGAGCCTCGATCCTGCTCCCTCTCCGTCTCCTTTCGAACGATTCGGTCGCATCGGAGCCCTGATAGCCCTCGTCGTGCTGGCCGCGGTGGGAGTGGTGGGCGGAGCCTCGTTCCTGGGACGCCGGGTCGGCCAGACGATCAGCACCAGCGGGGGAGGACCGGGAAGCGACGTCGCTCCCGGCATCGATGTCGAAGTGGTGATCCCCCCTGGATCCAGCGCCAAGGAGATCGCCGCCATCCTGGCAGCACAGGGCGTGATCCGGTCCGCCTCAGAGTTCGAGACCGTGGTTCGCGCCGCCGGCGCATCTGCCGCGCTCCAGGCCGGCACCTATCAACTGGCCACCGGCATGGAGCCAAGCCACGTCATGGACATCCTCCGAGAAGGCCCAACAGCCGACACGATCATGGTGACGGTCCCCGAGGGCCTGCGCGTTGTGGAGATCGTGGCCCGACTGGCGGAGGCCACCGGGAAACCCGAATCCGACTTCACGGATGCATTGGAGTCCAGCGCCGTCATCACGACCCTCAAGAAGATGGGCGACTCCCCGACCCTGGCCGATTGGGAGGGCCTCCTGTTCCCCGATACATATCAGGTGGCCAAGACCGAACAACCGGGCTCGATCCTCCAACGAATGGCCGACACGATGGCGCAAAGGGTGGGCCAGGTCGACTGGACCGGGCTGGAAAACGCCGGATTCGACCGCTACGACGGCATCATCATCGCATCGCTGATCGAGTCTGAGGTCCGGGTGGCCGACGAGCGCCCTCTGGTTTCCAGTGTCATTGCCAACCGGCTGGCGGCTGAGATGCCCCTCCAGATCGATGCGACGGTGCTCTATGCCCTGGGCACCCGCCTGCCGCAGCAATTCGACTCGACGGTCGACTCGCCTTACAACACCTACCAAGTCAAGGGGTTGCCTCCCACTCCGATCGATGCGCCGGGTCTGGCATCGCTGCAGGCGGCCGCGGCACCGGCCGACACCGAGTTTCTGTATTACGTATTGAGCAGCAAGGACGGGAGCCACACCTTCTCCAAGACCCTGGAAGAGCACAATGCCGCCGTCCAGAAGGCGCGCGAGGAGGGGATCCTGCCCTGAGCGAAGGGCCACTCCGTTTCGCCGTTGTGGGCGATCCGATCGACCATTCGCGGTCGCCTGCCATCCACAATGCCGCCTTGGCCGTAGCCGGTCTCGGAGGAGAGTATCTGGCGAGAAGGGTGGGGCCGGGAGAATTGGGCGAGGTCTTCGCGCAGATGAGGGAGGGTGAGATCGACGGCCTGAACGTCACGATGCCGCACAAGGCGGAAGCGGCTCGCCTGTGCGACGAGCTGTCCGACGACGCCCGTCGCTCGTCGTCGGTCAATACCGTGGTCAGGCTCGACGACGGCCGCCTGATCGGTCATTCGACCGACGTCACCGCCCTGCGCCGTCTGTGGCGTCGCGGCCTCCCCACCGACCATCCAGTATTGGTCCTCGGCGCCGGGGGAGCGGCTTCGGCGGCCTGTCTGGCAGCGCAGGGGCGCACGATCTACGTCTCGGCCCGCCGCCGAGAGGCGGCCGACGAGCTCAGAAAGGGCCTGGATCGTCCGATCGTGTCCGTGCCGTGGGGTGCGGCCGTCGCCGAGGCCGTTGTGGTCAACGCCACGCCCCTCGGAATGCACGGTGAGGAACTGCCTCCGACCCCGCTCAGGCTGGCCGTGGGTCTCGTCGACCTCGCATACGGCGATGAGATCACACGGGCAGTGGACCAGGCGAGGTCGGCCGGAGTCCCGGTCGTCGACGGGCTCGAGGTCCTCGTGGCGCAGGCAGCCGACTCATTCAGGCTTTGGACGGGCCATGAGCCCTCCCTGCAGGCCATGCAGCGCGGAGCCCAAAACTACTCAAGACAGGCCGATTCGGCACCGAATGAGATGATTGACGGCGAAGGTCTGTAAAGGAGAACCCATGTCGCTCAGTGGAAAACTAGAGATCTTCCCTCTCGAAGAGGTCCTCAGGCTGTTGTCCCGGTCGCACCAAACCGGATGCCTGCGGGTCGAAGGGCAGGGAGCAGGACGAATCTATCTGACCAGTGGGTCCATCACCTATGCGGCCGTGGAGGCCGATGAGGCTCTGCGCGCCCATCTAGTGTCGGCCGGCCTGGTCACCGAAGAGGGCATGAGCCAGGTGGAGACGAGCAACGGCAGCCTCACCGAGGCGCTGGCGCCCACCTCGTCGAGTGCAGCCCTGGCCGAGGCGATCCGGGAACAGACCACCGAGAGCGTGTATCGGATCCGGCGCCCCAAGGCGGGGCCTTTCTCCTTCTCCGTCGATGCACGACCCCGCTACGCCACAGGGCAGAGCTTCGATATGGAGATGATCATCTCCGAGGCCGACCGGCGCGCCGTCGAGTGGGCCGAGATCGAAGAGGTGGTCCCCGACCTCCTGGTGCCGTGGCGCATGGTGCCCGAGATCGACGAGGAATCCGTCAAGCTGAGCGACACCGCCTGGCGCTTCCTGGCCGCTCTCGAAGGTGGCGCATCGGTAGACGACATGTCCAAGCACCTGGGCATGACCAAGTTCCAGGCAGCTCGACGCACCGCCGAGCTCTCCCGGGCCAGGCTGATCCAGACGTTCGGCGAGGCCCGCCGAGCCGAGACCTACGAGCCACCCCTGGTGGAACGGGCTCCGGAGCTCTCCGAGCGCGAGCCGGCCGAGCCGCCCGAGCAGCCGGCCGAACCGCCCGCTCACGAGCGCTCCTGGTGGGAGGAAGACGAACAGTCCACACCCGACCAGGACGACACCGAGCAGGCTCCTGCTGCCGACGACACATTCCTGGAGAAGGTGTTCGGCGAGCTCGAGCAGAGCGAGGATCAGGACGCCTCCCAGACCGAGTCGGAGAAGTCCGAGAACGACGACGACCACGACGACGAGGGCGACGCCGGATTCGGGCTCCTTCGCCGCCGCGGGCTCGGGGCCGCCTTCCGCGAGCTGGCCGACTCCTGAGCGATACCGTCGCCGTCCGGACGCCCCTGCCCCGGCAGGGGCGTCTGTCGCGTTGACGCCGGCCAGGGATGGCCCTCTATTACGATCGCGCAGCGTGCCGGCTCTGATCGCCGCCTTGGCGGGCCTACTCAGCGGACCCTTGGTCCATCATGTCGCTGTGCAAGCCGGTGCAGACCAGCCTTTTGCACCCAGCCAGGCGATCTGTCGGAACTGCGGGGAGCGGCATGGCCGGATGCTCGCCAAGTGCCCGACTTGTGGCCTGTCGCCTGCCCGCCCCCTGCTGACGTCGGTCGCCAGCGCCGGAGTCTGGGCGGGACTCGGCTGGCGGTTGGGCTGGGGCTGGGCCCTGGTGGCCTATCTCTTCTTCGCCGGCATGACCGTGGCCCTCTTCCTCACCGACGTCGACCACAAGAGGATCCCGAATCGGATCACCTACCCGGGAACGCTCGTCGCGTTCGGCTTGTTGGCGGCAGGATCGGCGGCGGACGGGACGGCGTCGGCTCTACCCAGGGCGCTGGCGGGCGCCGGCCTGTACGCCGGGATCCTGTTCATCGTGTACCTGGCCGCCCGGGGCGGTTTCGGGTTCGGGGACGTCAAGCTGGCCGTGCCTCTGGGCCTGTTCCTGGTCTTCGACGCCTGGGGGAGGCTGTTCGTAGCCGGATTCGTGACGGCCGTGATCGGGGCAGTGATGGCACTGGGGGCCGTGGTGATCGGCCGGGCGGGCGCCAAGACCGAGATTCCCTATGGGCCCTCGATGATCCTGGGGGCGTGGGTGGCGCTGATCGGGGGAGAGGCGCTGACCAGGATATTCATGTGATGGGTCGCTTCGGTGCGCCGGTACCATCACGCCCGTGCTTCGCTTTCTGACCGCCGGGGAGTCCCATGGCCCGGGCCTGGTCACGATCATCGAGGGCCTGCCGGCTGGACTCGCTTTCGAGGCCTCGGGCCTCGCCAGCGAGCTCGCCCGACGACGCCTCGGTTACGGTCGCAGCCCCCGCATGGGTATCGAACAGGACCAGATCGAGATCCTGGGTGGGGTGCGGCACGGCAGGACATTGGGATCTCCGGTGTCGATCCTGATCCGTAACACGGAATACGAGGAGAAGTGGTCGGAGGAGATGAGCCCCCATCCGGGCCGACCGAAACGTCTCATGATCACGCCCCGGCCCGGCCACGCCGACCTTCCCGGGATGCTCAAATACGACACCCATGACGCCCGGGACATCCTGGAGCGGGCGTCGGCTCGCGAGACCGCCGCCCGGACGGTGGTCGGATATCTGTCCAAGCTCCTGACAGCCGAAATCGGCATCTCCGTGCTGAGCCATGTCGTTGAGATCGGGACGGTTCGGGCACCCGACGATTCCCCGCTCCCGAGGCCCGAAGACCTCCCGCTGATCGATGCGTCGTCGGTCAGATGCCTGGACCCGTCCAGCGCTGCCCAGATGGAAGCCGAGATCCGCAACGCGACGCGAGAGTGGCGACACTTTGGGAGGTGTGATCGAAGTTCTCGCGTACCAGGTCCCGGCCGGGCTGGGAAGCCACGTTCACTGGGATAGAAAGATCGACGGCCGGCTGGCCCATGCCCTGATGTCGATCCAGGCGATCAAAGGCGTTGAGGTTGGAGACGGCTTCTCGCAGGCCCGCGCCAAGGGCTCCCTGGCACACGATGAGATCTTCCACGATGGGGGTGATTTCACTCGCACGACTACCCGGGCAGGTGGCACCGAAGGCGGCATGACCATCGGTGGGATCCTGAGGGTCAGGGCGGCCATGAAGCCCATCGCCACGGTCATGAAGACGCTCCAGTCGGTTGACGTCGAGACCAAGGAACCGACCAGGGCCTTCTTCGAGCGCTCCGACACCTGCGCCGTTCCCAGAGCAGGCGTGGTGTGTGAGCAGATGGTCGCTTTCGTGCTGGCCGACGAGTGCCTGCGCAGCTTCGGGGGCGACACCGTCGACGACTTTCGAGCGGCGGCTGAGCGATACCGGAAGAGGCTGAGCGACTTCTGATGGCCACCCGCGTGTGGTTGATCGGCATGATGGGGTCGGGAAAGACCACGGTGGGCACCGAAGTGGCCCGACGTCTGGGGTTCGACTTCGTCGATACGGACGTCCTCATCAATTCCCTGGGCGGCAGGTCGATCCCCGACATCTGGGCCGAGGACGGGGAGGAGGAGTTTCGCTTGTTGGAGAGCCAGATGGTGCGGTCGGCCGCCGAGTACGGCGACGTGGTGATCGCGACCGGTGGAGGGGTCGTGATCTCCGAGGACAACGTCGACGTCATGCGGTCCTCGGGACCTGTCGTGTGGCTCAGCGCCTCGCCGCAGACCATGGCCGAGCGGGTCGGGCATGTAGGCGGACGCCCCCTGCTGGCCGATGAGGACGACCCAGAGGCGGTGTTGGGCCGGCTTCTGGAGGAGCGACGGCGAGCCTACCGCTCGGCCGCTCATCATGTAGTCGTGACCGACGGCCGCCCGATCGAGGACGTCGCGCAGGAGGTGATTGCCACTTGCCTCGCTTCGTGATCCCGGATGCGGGCGAGGTGCTGGTGGGCAATGGTCTGCCACGCCGTCTCCTGCCTCCCAACGAGGGGCGGAGCCGGGTGGCCGTCCTCACCCAGCCCAGTGTCGCCAGTCGGGCCCAGGCGGTGGCGGAGGCCATCGGCAAACGCGAAGCCGATCACGTGATGGTGATTGAGCTCGCCGACGGGGAGGAGGCCAAGAGCCTCGAAGCTGTGCGGGACATCTACGAGACGCTGGCCGACTTCCGGCTGGGCCGGGAAGACACGATCGTCACCGTCGGCGGGGGAGCAGCCAGTGACGCCGGAGGCTTCGTGGCCGGCACCTGGATGCGAGGAGTCGAGGTCGTACACATACCTACCACACTGCTCGGGGCCGTGGATGCGGCCATCGGGGGCAAGACAGCCGTGAATCTGGCCGGCAAGAACCTGGTGGGAGTGTTCTGGCATCCGACGCGGGTAGTGGTCGACCTCGGGTTCCTGGAGGCCATACCCGAGCGCCTGAAGAGGTCGGGAGCGGCCGAGACGATCAAAGCCGGCTTTCTGGGCGCTCCCGAGATAATCGAGGCTTACCGTCGGCGGGGAATCGATGCTCCACTCGATCGGATCATCCCTCCCGCGGTGCGGGTCAAGGTCGAAATCGTCAACGAAGATGCCACCGAGAAGGGCCGCAGGGCTTTGCTGAATCTGGGCCATACGATCGGACACGCCATCGAGTACGCCACGGGCATCCCTCACGGCGAAGCCGTGTCACTGGGCCTGGTGGCCGAGTCCGCCATCTCGGAGAAACGGCTCGGCTTCACCGGACACGGCTTGATGGTGGAGATTCTGGAGACGGTCGGGCTGCCTACCCACGCCCCCGATGCGGACCGGTCCGAGCTGCTGGATCTCATCTCCCTCGACAAGAAACGAGACAACCAGGGCGTCCGCATGGTGCTTCTCACGTCCGAAGGCTGGCCCGAGGTTCAGCCCGTCACCACCCAAGACCTCGAATACGGCTTGGGCATCATCGGTCTCTAGAGCTCATGGGCTCCGAGCTCGTGGCCATGCCACTCTCTCGGCGCGCCCGGCAGGGTCCCGACGCACCCCCGACCAACCAGCGACGAGCCCGCCGGAACGGAGCAGCTCGGTCCGGTTCAGCAGGCCGATTGGGCGTGGCCGGAGCGGGCTCGCCGCTCCCGATAGCCCCTATCCTCCTGTAGATGATCTCCACCAACGACGTTCGCCCGGGCATGGCCCTGGACCTGGACGGCTCTCTATTCACGATCGTTGAGTACCAGCACGTCAAGCCCGGAAAGGGAAAGGCCTTCGTGCGGATGAGACTCAAGAACGTGGAGACGGGCCAGGTGCTGGACCGCACATTCAGAGCGGACGAGGACGTGCCCCAGGCCTTCATCGAGCGGCGCGACCATCAATACCTTTACCGCGACGACCTCGGCTACCACTTCATGAACCTGGAGGACTTCGCCCAGCTGGCCCTGACCAGTGAAGATGTCGGCGAAGCGGCCAGCTACCTGACCGATGGCTCCACCGTCACCCTGACCCTGTACCAGGGAACACCGATCGGAGTCGACCTTCCTGCCGCCGTCGAGCTGGACGTGACCTACGCCGAGCCGGGTGTCAAGGGCGATACCCGTACCGGGGCCACCAAGCCCATCACCCTGGAGACGGGCCTGGTGATCCAGGCCCCGCTGTTCGTGGAACAGGGCGACCGCGTCAAGGTGGACACACGCAGCGGCGAGTACCTAACCAGAGTGTGAGCACCACCGAGCCCCGCGATCTGGCTCTTCAGGCGCTCTACCAGTTCGATCGAACCGGTAGCAACGGGGTCGCCGAGACCCTTCCCTTCAAGGCGCGACGATTGGTGGAAGGGGTTCTGGCCCATACCGCGGAGCTGGACGAGGAGATCGGCCGCGCCAGCGACCACTGGAGCATCGACCGAATGCCGGTCGTGGACCGGGCCATTCTCCGACTGGGTCTCTATGAGCTCCGATTCGAGCCCGAGACGCCGGTGCCGGTGGTCCTCGATGAGGCGGTACGCCTGGCCAAGACCTACTCCACCCAGCGCTCGGGGGCGTTTGTCAACGGAGTCCTGGCCACCCTGGCCGCCCCCGACGGTGAACCATGAGGACACGCCCACCTGTTAGGGTTCCGAGCCGACAGCCTTTAACCCGGCCCCGTGAGGTCGAGAAGGAGAGTTTTGACGGCCACCACACAGGTGATGGCCCGCGATGACCTGAGGCGGGCCATACATCGCATAGCCCACGAGATCGTGGAGCGTCATCACGGTGCAGATGACGTGGTCCTGGTCGGCATCCACACCCGCGGCGTGCCACTGGCCTGCTCCATTGCCCGGGCCATCCACGAGTTCGAGGGCACCGAGGTGCCGGTCGGAGAGCTCGACATCGGCCTCTACCGTGACGACCTCGGACGCCGCCACGCCACCCGACTGGGCCGGACGTCGATCCCGATCGACATCTCAGGACGGCCCGTCATCCTCGTCGACGACGTCCTCTTCACCGGCCGCACCATCCGGGCCGCTCTCGATGCTCTCTCCGACCTGGGCCGCGCCTCGCTGGTTCAGTTGGCGGTGTTGGTGGATCGCGGTCATCGCCAGCTTCCCATCCGCCCCGATTACGTGGGCAAGAACCTTCCCACCAGCCGAGACGAGCGGGTGTGGGTGAAAACGGCCGAGATCGACGGTGAGGCCGGGGTCTGGCTCGGGGAGGGCACCGGGTCTTGAGGCATCTGCTCACCACCGAGGGCCTGACCCGTCCCGAGATCGAAGATCTCCTGGATCTCGCCGACCAGTTCCTAGAGGTTCTGGAACGGAAGATACCGAAGGTGCCGACATTGCGAGGGGCGACGGTGGCAACCATGTTCTTCGAGCCATCTACCCGGACTCGACTGTCGTTCGAGCGTGCCGCCCGGGCACTGTCGGCCGACGTGCTCAGCTTCAATCCCGGCACGTCCTCGGTCACCAAGGGAGAGAGCCTCAAGGACACAGCCCTGACGCTGCGTGCCATGGGAGCCGATCTGATGGTGGTCCGGCACGGGGCCACCGGGGCGGCCCACCGGGTGGCTCAGTGGGTCGACGTCCCCGTGGTCAACGCCGGAGACGGCGCTCATCAGCATCCCACCCAGGCTCTGCTCGACTCGCTCACCCTGCGAAGGCACTTCGGCAAGCTCGACGGGCTCCACGTCGGCATAGTGGGGGACATCCGCCACTCCAGAGTGGCACGCTCGGACTTGTGGGCCTTTTCCACCCTCGGAGCCCGCGTCACGCTCGTGGCACCTCCCACGCTGCTGCCCCTCGACACCACCGATTGGCCTTGCGACACGGCCACGGAGCTGGATCCCGTACTGCCCGGCCTGGACGTGATCTACCTGCTCCGCATTCAACAGGAGCGCGGAGGGGGCACCGGGTTCACCTCCTTGCCCGAATACGTGCGCAGATTCGGGCTCGACGACCGCCGATTCGAGATGCTGCCTTCCGAGGCCGTGATAATGCATCCGGGGCCGATGAACCGTGGCGTGGAGATCGCCCCACACGTTGCCGACCATCCACGCACCCTGATCCTCGACCAGGTGCGCAACGGAGTCGCAGCCCGAATGGCGGTCCTGTTCCGTCTTCTCGGGGCTCCCGGAGGTGAGGCATGATCGTGATCCGCAACGGGTCCGTGCTCACGGATCAGGGGATTCGGCGCTGCGACGTAGCCGTGGATGGAGGTGTCGTCGCGGCGGTGGGGGAGGTCGACGCCCCTCCCGATGCCAGGGTCATCGACGCCTCCGGGTGCTGGGTGGGCCCAGGGCTGGTCGACCTGCACGCTCATCTCCGCGAGCCGGGCCAGGAGTGGAAAGAGGACATCGAGACGGGGAGCAGGGCGGCCGCTGCGGGCGGGTTCACGGCAATCGTGGCGATGCCCAACACGGTGCCCACCATCGATGCGGGGCACCGGGCCGGGTTCGTGGCGGAGCGCGGCAGCCGGGCCGGATATTGCCGGGTGGCACCGGCGGGCGCCATCACCATCGACCGAGCCGGACGCGAACTGGCCCACCTCGATGAGCTGTGGGAGGCCGGGGTGAGGCTCTTCACAGACGACGGCACCACGTTGGCCGATGCCGGGCTGCTCCGCCGAGCCATGGAATATCTCGCCGGGAGGGACTGCGTGATCGCCCAGCACGCCGAGGACCCCGGCCTGTCCGCGGATGGGCACATGCACGAAGGCTCGGTCTCGTCGCGGCTGGGCATGGCGGGCCTGGCTGCCCTGGCCGAGGAGATCATCGTGGCGCGCGACCTGGCTCTCGTCCGGCTGACCGGCGCCAACTATCACGTCCAGCACGTATCGACGGCCGGAACCGTCGAGTTGGTCCGCTCTGCCAAGGAGGAGGGCCTGCCCGTCACGGCCGAGGTAACACCGCACCACCTGACCTTCGACCACTCCCAGGTGGAGACGATGGATCCGAATTTCAAGATGTATCCACCCCTGAGAACCCCCGAAGACGTCGCCGAGTTGCGTCGGGCCCTGGTCGAAGGGACCATCGATGCCGTGGCCACCGACCATGCCCCACATACCGACTCCGAGCAAGAAGTCCCCTTCGAGGAAGCGCCGCGGGGCGTCATCGGCCTGGAAACCGCCGCCTCGGCCACTCTGGCCGCGGCCTCGCTCGACCAACAGACGCTGTTCGAGCGGATGTCGATCAACCCGGCTCGAATTGCCAGGCTGGAACGCCACGGTCACCTGATCGGCCCCGGGGTGCCTGCCAACCTGGTCGTAATCGACCCCGAGGTCCGGTGGGTGCCGCAGCGGTTCCTGTCCAGATCACAGAACAGCCCTTTCGCGGGCCGGTCGCTGCGCGGTCGGGTTCTGGCAACGGTGTTCGAGGGAGCCCTGACTCACCTCGTCGCGCGGGAGGCATCATGAGGGACTCCGGTCTGCTCGTGACGGGTGACGGTGAGGTCTTTCGGGGCAGCTCCGTGGGAGCCGAAGGATTGGCCACCGGCGAAGCCGTCTTCAACACCTCCATGACCGGGTATCAGGAGATACTGACCGACCCGTCCTATGCCGGCCAGGTGGTGGTGATGACCGCGCCTCATCAGGGCAATTACGGAGTCACGCCTGCCGATGCCCAGCGCGAGCACCCCGCCGTAGCCGGATTCGTCATGCGGTCGATGGCGCGTCGCCATTCGAACTGGCGAGCGGAGGGCTCTCTGGCCGGATACCTAATAGGCCAGGGCGTGGTGGCCCTGACCGATATCGACACCCGCCGGCTCACCCGCCATCTGCGGGATCGGGGAGCCATGCCGGTGGCAATTGGCGCAGGCGTGGACGAGCGAGAGCTCCTCGACGCCGCATCCTCGGCCCCGTCCATGATGGGTCAGGATCTGGCCACCGGGGTGGCCACCACAGAGCCCTACCAAGTCACCGCCACGAAGGAGCGTGTTGGCTCGGTCGTCGCCATGGACCTGGGGATGAAAGCCGACATAGCTGCCCAGCTCGCCCGGCGCGGCCTGGACGTGACGGTGGTACCCCCCTCCTTCCCTGCAGGCGAGATCCTCGACGCGAGGCCCGATGGCGTCTTCGTGTCGAACGGTCCCGGAGACCCCGAGCCTCTTGAGACCCCGGTCCGCACGGTCGAAAACCTGCTGGGGAAGGTCCCGCTCTTCGGCATCTGCCTGGGCCACCAAGTCCTGGGCCTGGCGCTAGGGGCGCGAACCTTCAAACTCCCCTTCGGGCACCATGGAGGGAACCATCCGGTGCGTCGCCTGGACGACGGGCGAGTCGAGATCACGGCCCAGAATCATGGTTTTGCCGTGGACCTGTGGGCGCTTACCGAGGCGGACCGCCCAGAACGGACCGGCCTGGCCGGCCCCGACCTTCTCCCGGAGCGGGCGGAGACACGGTTCGGGAGGGTGGTGCCAACCCATCAGAATCTCAACGACGGGACCCTGGAAGGTCTGAGATGCCTCGAAGTGGAGGCGTTCTCGGTGCAGTACCACCCCGAAGCCGCCCCCGGGCCCCACGACGCCATCTATCTGTTCGATGACTTCCTCGACCTGATGGGGCTGTCCTGATGCCGACACCGCCCATCCCCGCCCACCACACCGAATCCATGCCGCCCATCCCCACCCACCACACCGAATCCATGCCGCCCATCCCCACCCACCACCAGATTGTCCGTGCCTGCTAGAGCCGATATTCGCTCCATCCTCCTGATCGGCTCGGGGCCGATCGTGATCGGCCAGGCATGCGAGTTCGACTACTCCGGCACTCAGGCCGCCAAGGTCCTGCGGGCCGAGGGCTACCGCGTAATCCTGCTCAACTCGAACCCGGCCACGATCATGACCGATCCCGAGTTCGCCGACGCCACCTATGTTGAGCCGATCGTCCCCGAGGTGGTGGTCGAGATCCTCGCCAAGGAGAGGCCCGACGCCCTGCTGGCAACCCTGGGAGGGCAGACCGCTCTCAACGTTGCGACCCAGGTGGCCCGCACCGGTGCTCTGGAGCGATACGGCGTCGAGATGATCGGGGTCGACGTCGACTCCATCGCCAAGGCGGAAGACCGGGGCCGATTCAAGGAGACCATGGAAGCGGTTGGCCTCGAGGTCCCCAGGGCCGGCTATGCGCGCTCCATGACCGAGGCGATGGGCATCGCCGCCGAACTCGGCTATCCGCTCATGATCCGGCCCTCCTACATCCTGGGAGGGGGCGGCACCGGGATCGCCGCGGATGAGAGCGCCTTCGTGGCCATCGCGTCGAAAGGCCTCGAGGTGTCGCCCGTGAACGAGATCCTGGTCGAGGAGTCGGTCTACGGGTGGAAGGAATTCGAGATGGAGGTGATGCGCGACAGAGCCGACAACGCCGTCATCGTCTGCTCCATCGAGAACGTCGACCCGATGGGCGTCCACACCGGCGACTCGATAACCGTGGCACCCATTCAGACGCTGTCCGATCGCGAGTACCAGGAGATGCGAGACGACTCGATCAAGGTCCTGCGGGCGATTGGAGTGGAGACGGGCGGATCCAACGTGCAATTCGCCATCGACCCCGAGACAGGGCGGCGCCTCGTGATCGAGATGAACCCCCGCGTCTCCCGCTCCTCCGCCCTGGCATCGAAGGCGACCGGCTTCCCCATCGCCAAGATCGCAGCCCTCCTGGCGGTCGGCTACACACTCGACGAGATTGCCAACGACATCACCGGCGCCACCCCCGCCAGCTTCGAGCCGGCCCTCGACTACGCCGTGGTAAAGATCCCTCGCTTCGACTTCGCCAAGTTTCCTGCCGCGCCCGACACACTCACCACTTCCATGCGCTCGGTGGGCGAGGCGATGGCAATCGGCCGCACCTTCCCTGAGGCCCTGCAGAAGGCACTGCGCAGCCTCGAGATCGGGCGGGCCGGCCTGGGGGCCGACCCGGCCGAAGCCGCCCAGGTCACTCTCGACGAGGAGGCCCTGAAAGAGGCGGTGGGCCGGCCAACACCGGATCGGATCTTCGCCATGGCCGAGGCGCTCCGGCGGGGGTGGTCCGTCGATCGTGCGGCGGAGGCCTCCCGGATCGATCCATGGTTCGTCGACCAGATCTCGGAGATCGTCGAGCTGCGCGGGGAGCTCGAGCAGACGCCGGTGGACCCCGACTTGCTCCGGAAAGCCAAGCGAATGGGTTTCTCGGATCGTCAGATCGGATACCTGTGGGACCTGTCCGAAGACGAGGTGGCGTCGCTGAGGCGTCAGAACGACGTCACCCCCACCTACAAGACGGTCGACACCTGTGCGGCTGAATTCCGGGCTTACACGCCCTACATGTACAGCACCTTCGAGGACGAGACCGAGGTGCCTCCCGCAGCCAAGCCTCGCGTGGTCGTGCTGGGGTCGGGGCCCAACCGGATCGGACAGGGGATCGAATTCGACTACTGCTGCGTCCATGCCAGCTTCGCCCTGCGCGAGGCGGGCTACGAGTCGGTGATGGTGAACTGCAATCCCGAGACGGTCTCCACCGACTACGACACCTCTGATCGCCTCTACTTCGAGCCACTCACGGTGGAGGACGTGCTCGCCATCGTCGAAGTCGAGCAACCACAGGCCGTCATCGTCCAATTGGGCGGTCAGACCCCGCTCAACCTGGCCCGTCGCTTGGCCGAGCACGGCGTGCCGATCGCCGGGACCTCCCCGGATTCGATCGACCTGGCTGAGGATCGAGAGCAGTTCTCCGCTGTGTGTGACCGGCTGGGAATCAGGCAACCTCCGGGCGGTACGGCCACGTCGGTGATCGAGGCGGCCGAGGTGGTCGACAAGATCGGGCTGCCGGTGCTGGTCAGGCCCTCCTACGTTCTGGGCGGGCGAAGGATGCGGGTCGTCTACTCATTCGACGAGCTGGCCGACTACGTGCGGGACCTATACGGCGAGGATGCCCACACCGATCCCGAGTTGTCGGGTGCCCCGATCCTCATCGACCGGTTCCTGGAGGGGGCTGTGGAGGTGGACGTGGACGCCGTCTTCGACGGATCCGAGCTCCTGCTGGGCGGGGTCATGGAGCATGTCGAGGAGGCCGGAGTGCATTCGGGGGATTCCGCCTGTGTCACTCCACCTCCCACCCTCTCCGAAGAAGCCCGCAAGGAGATCACCGCCGCTACCGAGGAGCTGGCCCGAGCCCTGGACGTGCGCGGTTTGATCAACATCCAGTTCGCGGTCAAGGGCGACGACGTGTACGTCCTGGAGGCCAACCCGCGCGGATCACGCACCGTGCCCTTCATCTCCAAGGCCAGCGGAGTGCCACTGGCCAAGATCGCGACCCGGGTCATGATGGGAGCCACGATCGGAGACCTCCGCCAGGAGGGCATCGTGCCGGGCAGGCGTCTGGAGGGGTTCGTAGCAGTGAAGGAGGCTGTGCTTCCCTGGGACCGCTTCCCCGAACAGGACACCGTCCTCGGACCGGAAATGAGGTCCACCGGAGAGGTGATGGGGCTGGCTCCCGACGTCGGGGTGGCCTACGCCAAGGCCCTGCTGGCGGCCGGGCACGTCCTGCCCACCCGGGGCCGGGTGTTCCTCTCCTTCGCCGATCGTGACAAGCCGACGGGTCTCGCCGTGGCCCAGGCCTTCAAGATGCTGGGCTTTGACATCATCGCCACGCCCGGGACCGCCCGTTATCTGAATCATCACGCCGTAGCCTCCGAGCCGGTCAACAAGGTGGGTGAGGGGCCCCGCGATACCCGCGACCGAATCCTGGCCGGCGAGGTCCAGCTGGTCATCAACACGCCCCGTGGAGGACGGGCTCGCTCCGATGGGCGGGTCATACGCCATGCGGCACACAGTGTCGGCGTACCGTGCGTGACGACGATCCAGGGCGGGCTGGCGGTGGCACGCAGCCTGCGGGCCGGCAACGTCGCCATCACCCAGCCGCGAAGCCTCCAGGAGTGGCACACCGAGAACGGGAAGCGATGAGCCTGGACCTCAGCGTCGACCTGGGGCCGCTGGAGCTGGCGACGCCACTCGTGGCGGCGTCCGGGACGGTGGGCTCGGTTTGGGAGTTTCATCGGGTGGCCCGCGTCGCCGACTACGGGGCAATGATCGTGAAGTCGGTCTCCGAGGAGCCCTGGTCGGGTCGGCCCGCACCCCGGCTGGCCCCTGCCGGCTTGGGGATGTTGAACGGGATCGGTATCCAGAACCCGGGTGTCGAGGCCTGGGCACGGGAGATCGCCCCCCGCCTGAGGCGCATCGCCGCTCCGGTGTGGGGATCCGCCGTGGGACGGTCGCCCGAAGAGTTCGGGCGCGTGGCCTCGGCGGTGGAGGCAACCGGTGTCCTGGCCGCCCTCGAGGTGAATCTGTCTTGCCCCAACCTGGAGGACGGGAACATGTTCGCCCTGGACCCGGAGCGGTCGGCCGCAGTGATATCCATCGTGCGACGGGCAACCGCGCTGCCGATCGGAGCCAAGCTCTCGCCGGACGCTCCCGACATCGTCGCCGTTGCCACCGCGGTGAGGAGGCCGGCGCAGACTGGGTGACGCTCACCAACACCATCTCCGGGTTCGGCCTCGACATCGAGCGCCGCCGCCCCCTCCTGTCAGGCGGGGTGGGCGGCTACTCGGGCCCGCCCCTCAAACCAATCTCGCTGCGTTGCGTGACCGCGGTGGCCACGGCCCTGCCCGGGCTTCCGATCCTGGGCTGCGGCGGTGTGGTCAGAGGCGAGGACGTGATCGAGTACATCATGGCCGGAGCTTCGGCCGTCTCACTGGGCACCATCCACTTTGCCGAGCCGAAGGCGGCCGGACGCATCCTCGGCGAGCTGAAAGCATGGTGCGAAGGACACGGAGTAGATCGCCTGGCCGACCTGACCAGGACGGTGGAGTGGTGGTGAAGCCTCCCGAGAACCCCATCATCGCCGCTCTCGACGTGCCCGAAGCGCGCTCTGCCCTGGAGCTGGCTCGGAAGCTGCTTCCGCACGTGGGCGCCTTCAAGGTGGGCCTGGAGCTCTTGATGGGCCCGGGCCCGGCCGTCATCGCAGCGCTGGCCGGGCTGGGGAAGCCCGTCTTCGCCGACGCCAAACTGCACGACATACCGAACACGGTCAATCGTGCCGCACGTGCCCTGGGCGCGGTAGGAGCCCGATGGGTGACAGTGCACGGGACGGGCGGACAGGCCATGCTGGAGGCGGCCGCTTCAGGCCTGCGGGAAGGTGCCGCCGGCCACGAGGCCGGAACCCTGGTTGTGACCGTCCTCACCAGTCTTTCGGCAGCGGATCTGGCGGCGGCCGGCTTCGCCGGCAGCCCGGGCCGACAAGTGGCCAGGGTCGCCAAACTCGCCGCCTCGTCAGGTGCCGAGGGAGTGGTGTGCTCGGTCAAGGAGCTGGGCGACGTGGCCCAGGTCGCCCCCGACTTGACCCGAGTGACACCCGGCATCAGAGCCAGAGGGGCGACAGCCGATGACCAGACCCGCGTCGCCTCGCCGCAAGAGGCGATGAGGCGTGGAGCCGACTGGATCGTGGTCGGGCGAGCGCTGTCCCGAGCCCCGGACCCGGCTGCGGCCGCTCGGGCGCTGCTCGAAGACATGGAGCAGGACCTCCAAGACCGCCCGCCTACGTGAAACGACGAATCAGCGATGCCGGCGCCACCTTCACCAGCCATCCCAACGGGCCCCAGGGCCAGAAGGGAACGACGACGTCACCTGCCCTGCCGTCTATGGCCGACAGCATCGAGGCCACGCCCCGCTCGACGCTCGTAGACAGTGGCGAACGGTTCCGACTCGTCAGATCGGTTCTGATGTATCCCGGCCGCAGGGTGGTCACGTAGATGGAGCTGTCGGCCAGCTCACTGCGCAACGAGGCCCCGATATAGGCCAGAGCCACCTTGGAGGCCGAGTAGACCGCGCCCGACCCGGGCAGCGGCCGACTCGCCGCCAACGACGACATCAGCACCAGGTGTCCGCTCTCGCGGGCCCGAAAGAGGGACATGGCCGTTTCTACCTGGGCCAGGGCCCCTAAAAGGTTCGTTTCCACGACCGCCCGATTCTCTCCGTCTCGTCCCGTCCCAAGCCGCCCGCCCCCGCCACGGCCGGCGTTGACCACGACCACGTCCAGGCCTCCCAGCTCGGCATCGGCCCGACGGATGGCCCGGTCGACCGCCTCTGGATCGGTGACGTCGAGCGCATGGACGGCGACGGATCCGGAGGCGTCTGCCAATTCGGTGGCGAGAGCATCGAGACGCTCGGTCCTCCTCGCGGCGATGACCACGTCGTCGCCACGCCGTGTCAGCTGTCGTGCCATCTCCGCCCCGATGCCGGAGCTGGCGCCTGAGATGAAATACCTGCTCATGGTCGATCACCCGTCGAAGGTAGAGCTGATTCACCCGACCCCAACGCCGGTGCCGGGAATCGGACTGTAGCCCCGGACAGAGGGCGAGAGTTAGTCCTGTCGCGCCGTCATCGCCCTGTCGTCCCGATCGTCGGGCCGCCAGCTGATACAGTCGAACCGTTCCGCTCGTGGGAAGGATCCATGAAGCCACCGCAACTGTCTGATGAGCAGCGCGCCGCAGCACTGGCCAAGGCGGCCGAGGCCCGCCGTGTCCGGGCCGAGACCAAGGAGTTGCTCAAGACGGGCACGATCACCTTTGCCGAACTGCTGGATCGAGCTGATCAGGATGATCTGGTCAGCGGCATCAAGGTGGCCTCGCTGCTCGCTTCGATGCCCGGCACAGGGAAGGTGAAGGCGAAGCGGTTGATGGAAAAGTACGAAATCGCCGACAACCGACGGGTGCGTGGCCTCGGTGATCGCCAGCGTGCCGCTCTCCTCGCCGAATTCTCCTGACGAGCCGGGTGCCACGCACACCGGCCGTCTGATCGTCGTGGCCGGGCCCGGGGGAGTGGGAAAGTCGACCATCGTGGCCGAGTTGAGGCGCCGGATACCACTCCATTTCTCGGTATCCGCCACCACGAGGCCTCCTCGCCCGGGTGAGGTGGACGGGCTCCACTACCAGTTCATCTCGCGGGAGAGGTTCCTGCAACGGATCGAGGACGGAGAATTGCTGGAATGGGCCGAGTTCAACGGCCACCTGTACGGGACCCCCAGCCATGCGGTGATGGCCGCCCTGGCGGAGGGTCGCGACGTCCTGTTGGAGATCGAGGTGCAGGGAGCCCGCCAGATACGCCAGGCGATGCCCGAGGCGCTGATGATCTTCGTAGCTCCCCCTTCGATGGAGGCCCTCCGAAAGCGTCTCCAGGCCCGGGCCGACACCAGCGAGGCCGACATCAGCGCCAAGCTCCGGATCGCCCAGCGGGAACTGGCCGCCGCCCCCGGTTTGTTCGATCATGTGGTGGTCAACGACGATGTGGACCGAGCTGTGGGGGAGGTCATGGGGATCCTGGGCGCTTGAGCCCGGCCGGCCCCGTCCCCTCTGTCGCGTGGCTGGGGTCTGTGTAGTCGGCGGGCCGGCGACTACCCTGATTGCCAACATGAAGATCGAAGAAGTCATCGACACCATCGGGAACCGATTCGCCGCAGTGGTCGTGTCGGCACGCAGAGCCCGTCAGATCAACGCCTACTTCCATCAGCTGGGTGCCGGCATCGGCGAATACGTGCCGCCCCAGGTCCACTCTCTCTCGCGCAAGCCCCTGACCATCGCCATGGAGGAGATCGCCGAGGGCAAGGTGGCGGTGGAGAACAGCGAGGAGTGATGCTGGGTGGACGCCGGGTGGTCCTCGGCGTCTCCGGCGGCGTAGCGGCCTACAAGTCCGTCTACCTTGCCCGTCGGCTGATCGAGGCCGGGGCCGAGGTTCGCGTGATGATGTCCGAAGCCGCCACCTGCTTCGTCGGCCCGCAGAGCTTCGCAGCCGTCACGGGCCATCAACCCATGACCGGCCTGTTCGGCGCCGACACCGTCAGCCCCCACACCGAGCTGGCTCGCTGGGCCGATCTGGTGATCGTCGCTCCCGCCACCGCGGCCACTCTCTCCCGTCTGGCCCATGGTCTCTCCGAGGGAATCGTCGCTACCACCCTCCTGGCCACACGAGCACCGGCACTGCTTGCTCCCGCCATGCACACCGAGATGTGGGAGAACCCCGCCACACGACGCAATCTGGACCTGCTGCGGGCGGACGGGTATCACATCGTCGGGCCGGCCGTCGGCGACCTGGCCGGTGGAGACACAGGCATGGGCCGGATGAGCGAGCCGGAGGAGATCCTCGAAGCTGCCGGGGGGCTGGTAGACGATTCACTTTCCGGGCTGACCGTCCTGGTCACGGCCGGCGGTACCCGGGAGGCGATCGACCCGGTCAGATTCATCGGCAACCGGTCCTCGGGCAAGATGGGCCATGCCATCGCGGCCGAGGCCGCCCGGCGCGGCGCCAGGGTCGAGCTGGTGACCACCTCCGAGCTGCCTCCAGGACCCGGTGTCAACGTACACCTGGTCGAAAGCGCACAGGAGATGGCGGACGTCGTTGCATCGATCTCGCCCGACGTGGGGGTCTTCGCCGCCGCCGTGGCCGACTTTCGCCCGGCTCGACCGGCCGGATCCAAGCTGGCGCGCAGTGACGGACCGCCCAGCATCGATATGGAAAGGACCCCCGACATCCTGGCGTCGGTGGTGGGGAGAGGCGACCAGGTCTTCACGGTCGGATTCGCCGCGGAGACCGGCGGTCTGGAGCGGGCCAAAGAAAAGGCGAGTCAGAAGAAGGTCGACCTACTCGTGTACAACGACGTCACGGAGGAAGGCTCCGGCTTCGGCTCCGACACGAACCACGTGGCCATCGTCAGATCCGACGGAACCGCCGAGCAATGGCCCCAGTTGCCCAAGACCGAGGTGGCTTCCCGGCTGTGGGACGTGGTGTCGGGCGCCTTGAACGGATAGGCTGGCGGTACCCTATGTCTCACCACTGGTACTTCTCGTCCGAGTCCGTCACAGAGGGCCACCCCGACAAGGTGGCAGACGCCGTCAGCGATGCGGTACTGGACGATGTGCTGACCCACGACCCCTACGGCAAAGTGGCGTGCGAGACGATGGTCACGACGGGCAAGGCCATTGTCGCCGGGGAACTCAACATCGCCCCCGACGTGGCCAGGGACTACCGGCCTGATTTCGAGCGTATTGCCCGTGACACGATCGCCGACCTCGGATACGTGGACGACACACACTTCCGCGCCAACGAAATCGAGGTAGTGGTTCTGGCCCATACCCAGAGCCCGGACATCAATCAGGGAGTCGACCGGGGGGACCTGGACGCACTGGGCGCCGGGGATCAGGGAATCATGTTCGGCTACGCGGTGACGGAAACGCCCCAGTTGATGCCCTACCCGATCCAGACCGCCCACAGACTCGCCCAGCGCCTGTCGATCGTCCGCAAGAACGGGACCCTCGACTTCCTGCGCCCGGACGGAAAGACGCAGGTGACGGTCGAGTACGAAGACGGCCGGCCCGTCCAGGTGACTTCAGTGCTCATCTCCGCCCACCACGCCGAGGGCATGGATCAGGATCTGATGAAGAAAGAGGTGTGGAACGAAGTGGTGCTCCCCACCATCGGGGAGGACATGCTGGCCCGGGATGCCGACTATTTCTTCAACCCGACCGGGCGCTTCGAGATCGGCGGGCCCCACGCCGACACCGGCCTCACCGGGCGCAAGATCATCGTGGACACCTACGGCGGCTATGCCCGCCACGGCGGCGGCGCCTTTTCGGGCAAGGATCCCTCCAAGGTCGACAGGTCCGCTGCCTATGCGGCCCGCTGGGCCGCCAAGAACGTCGTGGCGGCGGGCCTGGCCAGTCGTTGTGAGCTCCAGCTCGCCTACGCCATCGGGCACGCCGAGCCGTTCTCGGTCCACGTCGAGACGTTCGGGACGGCCACGATCGACCCGGCCAAGATCGAGGCGCTCGTCCACGACTACTTCGACTTCCGCCCGGGAGCGATCATCAAGCGGCTCAACCTCCTGCGTCCCATCTACCGCCCCACCACGGCCTACGGGCACTTCGGCCGGGAAGGGTTCCCGTGGGAGGAGACCGACGCCGCCGATGACCTCCGGCGGGCAGCCGAGGGCTTCTGAACGCCGCCCGGGTGGTGCCCGCCGTCCCCACCTTCTCGGTGGATGACGGGTTCTGGTATTCGATACCCGACTCGTTTCGCCCCCGGGTAGGGATCGGCACCATGGTTCGCGCACCGTTGGGCGGGCGTCGCGTCAGGGGTTATGTGGTCGAGCTGGGCCGGCGGGACCCAGCCGGCCTCAAGCCACTGGCGGGCATCTCAGGAGAGCTGAGCGTGTTCGGGCCAAAGCTGCGCGATGCACTGATCTGGGCGTCGCATCACTATGTGGCCCCGGTCTCGGTCGTGCTGGAGAGGGCCGCGCCCCCCAACCTGCCGAGCCAACCCGCCATCCCGGTCCGATCCCAGCTCAGCCTCGAGCCGTTGCCCGGTCACCCGATGGGCGACGTGGTGAGGTCGGTCCTGGCCGGGAAGAGAAACCCGGTGACGGCCCTGATGGCCAGCTGGGGCGACTGGGACTGGGTGACGGCGGCTGCATCTCTCGCGGCGGCGGGGGTTTCGGTCCTGGTCCTGGTTCCAACCGCGACCGAGCTGGAGATCGTGGCCGAGAGAGCGAAACAGCACCTCGGATCGGAGAGGGTGGTCCGAGCAAGCGGAGACCTCGACCAGGCTGAGATGACCCGAAGTTGGGAGCTGGCTGCCGCCGCCCCAGGCTGCATGGTGCTGGGGACCCCGCGGGTGGCGACCTGGCCCATCGCCGGGCTCGGCCTGGCCATCGTTCTCGAAGAAGGGAGGCGTGCAATGAAGGACCGCCAAACGCCGACCCTGTCGGTGAGGCGCCTCATCACCACCCGGGGACGGCTCGAGGGATTTGCCCAGGTCTATGTGGGCCCGACTCCGTCGCTGGAGCTGCTCGCAGGTGGTGCCGAGCCGGTCCAGATCGGGCCCCGGGTGTGGCCGCTGGTCGAGGTGGTCGACCGCACCGAGGAGCCTCCCGGTTCAGGGCTCATCACCGCCCGCACCAGGGCGGCCATCGCCGGAATGCTGGAGCGGGAGGGCAGGGTGTTCCTTTTCACACATCGCCGGGGCTATGCCCCCGCCTACCGGTGCGCCACCTGCCGGGAGCTACGGCGCTGTCCCGGATGCGGGTCCAGGCCCGAGCCGGGGGAAGCCTGCCCTCGCTGTGGCGAGCCGGCCCGCCCCTGCCAGATCTGTGGAGGCAGCACGTTCGAGCCGTTGGGAGCCGGTGTGGGCAGAGTCCTGTCGGAGGCCCGCAATCTGTTCGGCGACAAAGCCGGCGAAGCCGGAGCCGAGCGCCCGATGACCGTGGGCTCCGAACGCGACCTGGCCGGTCTCGGGTTCGTGGACCTGGCCGTGGCCGTGGACGTCGACGGCCTGGCATTCGGAACCCATTTCCGGGCCTCCGAGGAGGCGCTCCGCATCTTGGCCCGACTGGCAGGGCGGGTCGGGCGGGGGAGAGGGCGCCGTCTGATGCTCCAGACGTCGTTGCCGGACCAGGCACTGGTCGTGGCCCTGCGCCGGGGCAACCCCATCGATTTCCTGAGCGAAGAGCTCGCCCTGCGCAGCCAATACGGCTACCCCCCCGCCACCGAGATGATGGTGGTGGAGACCCGAGGCGACGATGGCGACGTCGACGGCGACTTGCGTCGGGCTGCGGACGAATCCGTGTCGATCATGGGCCCCGCCGCCACGCCCCGTTCACATCGTTGGCTGATCCAGGGGCGTCTCGGAGGCTACAAGCTGGCCCTACGGCCGCTGATACAGCGATGGCGTGACTCGGAGATCACGGTCCGGATCGACGCCGACCCGATCGATCTTTGAACGACCGATCACTCGGCGCGGTCAGTCCCTGGGACGGAATGCCACCATGGGGAGCGCCGCCAGCATGCTGACCGGATCGGACTCCGCTCCGTCCACCGCCGCCCCGATCGCAGGCAGTACCCGGGGGGCGAGCTTGGCTTCCCATCGGTGGAGCCGACAGAATTCAGCCGCCGCCTCACGGGCCTCCTCCCGACTGAGAAATCGTTGCTCGGGGACGTAGTCCTTTCGTCCCGTGCGGACCCTCAAGGCCGGCTCTGCTTCGATGTTGCGGTACCAGTCGGCCGTGGAACCGTAGGCGGAAGAGACAATGCTCTCCTGGCGCTCGGCGTGGTAGACGGCCACTTCGAGGACCGTATCGTGTAGTCGGCCCGATCTGCGCCCGCGATGGGTCACGGAGAGAAATCGCTTCCCCAACGACCAGCCCAGGCCGACCCGGTACAGCCGGTCCGGGAGCTTGAATGCGGTACGCAGAAACGGAGAGGGCCGGCTCAAGGTGATCCAAGGGTAACCGTGTTCAGGCAGCCAGAAGCTCTGCCACCTGGGAGAGGTCGGTCGAGGTGGCCCCGGTAGTTACCCGAACGTGGCCATCCAAGCTGGGACGAAGCAGGAACGGGCGACCGGGAGCGACCGCGACCCCGTGCGAGGCCAGGGTGACCAGGGTGGCCTGCTCGTCCGGGACCCGCACCCACAGATTGAGGCCGTCGGCGCCCGAGGTCTCCACCCCCCTCTCCGCCAATGCCGACGCCAGCTTGGCGCGCCTATCGGCGTAGACCGACCTGGCCTTCTCCACCTGACTCCGGCTCTCGGGGTCGGCCAGCATCGCCGCCAGCACCCGCTGCAGCAGGCGCGGGCTCCACGCCGGGCCAAGCCGGCGGCGATCATCGAGCCGCTCCACGACCACGCTCGGGCCGGCCACGCCGGCCAGACGGAAATCGGGGCCGTGTGACTTGGAGAAGCTGGTGATATGCACCACCCGGCCACCCAAGAAGGGCCCCAGGCTGACCAGCGGTCGCGAGGAGATGGCGCCCGAATGGTCGTCCTCGATCACCCACACCTCCCTATGGCCCTCCAGCACCTCGGCCAACTCCCGGGCACGGGTCTCGGACATGGACACACCGGTCGGGTTCTGAGCGCGGGGCTGGATGATCACCACCACGGGCCGCAACGTCAGGGCGCGGGCCAGTGAGTCGGGCACCATCCCGTCGCGGTCCGTGTCCACCGCAACACTCTGACCACGGTGCGCATCGACCAGATCGAAGATCGGCGGGAACCCGGGATCCTCGACCGCCACTCGATCTCCCAGCCGCACCCACACGCCCAGCAGTCGATCGAGGGCATCGAGTGCGCCGTCGACGACCGTCAGCGACTGCGGCGAGAATGGCAGGGCGTGGCGAATTTGCTCCTCCAGCGCCGGAACCACCGGATCGGCCACGTAGCTGGAGGGCTGGGGCAGCTCGTCGATGTCGGCCAGGGCCCGGGCGGGAGAGGGGAGCAGGCGTGGGTCGGGCAGGCCCGTGGACAGGTCGAGCCGAAAATCGCCCCGCCGCGAGTAGCGGAAGAAGCGTGCCGCGGTACGCTGCTCCAGGTGGGGGACGAACGAGCCGGCCCGCCCGCGGGTCTCGATCATGCCCGCTTCGATCAGCCTGCCCCATGCCGCCGACACCGTCGCCAAGCCCATGCCCAGAGTCGCGGCTACCTCCCGGACCGTGGGTAGGCGCTCTCCGGGTCTGACCACTCCCCGCTTGATCAGCCGGCCCATGGCCTCGACCAGGCCATCGGTGGTCCTTTCGGACACCAGATCGGGAAGGGATGAGACATCCACGCTGCCAGAACATACTTGAAACACTTCGCTTATGTGGTCAGCCCGTTCGGTCGGTGCTTATAGTCGGTGGCCGATGGCCGAAGTGACCGATTCCGGACCGGCCGGCACCACACCATGGCGGAGGGTGGCGGCCTTTGTGATCGTCCTGGTGATCGTCCTGGCGATCTGGGAGGGCTACAAGCTGTTCGGCGCCGCTACGGGCGGAACCTGGCCCTTCACCGATCTGGCGATGAAACCGCGGCCGGGCAACAACGCCATGCCGCACGTGTGGGATATCGTCGGTTCGCTGCTCAGACCGGCCAGGCGCGGGGGCGACCCGCTGTGGATCGTGCTCTCGACCGCCACGCTCTACACGCTGCGCGAGGCGCTGGTCGGATTTCTCCTCGGAGGGAGCGTCGGCTTCCTGCTCGGAGTGGTCTTCGTTCGCTCACTGATGATGGAGCGAGCTTTCATGCCCTACGTGGTCGCCTCCCAGACCGTCCCCATCATCGCCATCGCTCCCATGGTGGTGATCTGGTTTCAGAGCGTGCAGATCGCCGGCTGGCTGGCAGTGTCGGTCATCGCCGCCTATCTCACCTTCTTCCCCGTGGCCATCAATACCGTCCGGGGGCTCCGCTCGCCCGAGGCCACCGCCACCGAGCTGTTCCGCTCCTATGCCGCCTCCCCGACTCAGACGCTGCTGAAACTCCAGGTGCCGGCCGCTCTGCCCTATATCTTCACTGCCCTCAAGATCTCCGCCACCGCCTCCGTAGTGGGAGCCATCGTGGGAGAGTTGCCGGCGGGATTCAGAGACGGCCTGGGCCGGGCCCTCCTACAGTTCAACCAGGTGTTCGCCGCAGATCCGTCCAAACTCTATGCCGCCGTGCTCATGTCGGCGCTGGGAGGAATCGTCTTCGTCGGGGTCGTGACACTGGCGGAACGGCTCACTCTCCCTGCCCGCCTCCGGGAGGCGGCCGCCTGATGGACTTCATCGTCGACGGCAAAGCAGTGGGCAAGGTCTTCTCGGGCCGTTCAGGGACGGTCGAAGCCCTAAAGGGCATCGATCTGGGCATCGAACCGGGGGAATTCGTGTCGCTCATCGGGCCGTCCGGCTGCGGCAAATCGACCCTGTTGCGTCTGATCGGGGACCTGGTCCCTCCCACCGCAGGCACTCTGACCGTCAACGGGAAGTCCCCCCACCAAGCCAGAGTGGACGGGGACTACGGCATCGCCTTCCAGAGAGCCACCCTCCTCGATTGGCGCACCGTGCAACGCAACGTCGAGTTGCCGCTCGAGGTGGCAGGCACACCGCCCGAAGAACGGTCGCGACGAGCATTAGAGCTGCTTAGCATGGTGGGCCTGTCCGAGTTCACCGGCCACTACCCATGGCAGCTGTCCGGGGGGATGCAGCAACGAGTGGCCATCGCCCGCTCTCTCAGCCAGCGCCCTCCCCTGTTGCTGATGGACGAGCCTTTCGGAGCGCTGGACGAGATGACCCGCGAGAGCATGCAGCAGGAGCTGATGAGGATATGGCGGGACACAGAGACCACCGTGCTCTTCGTGACGCACTCCATTCCCGAGGCCGTCTTCTTGTCGACCCGCATCGTCGTCCTGTCCTCGCGTCCGGGCCAGATCACGCACCGCATCCCCGTCGACCTGCCCCAGCCCCGAGACTTCGCCATCCGGGAGAGTTCCCGCTACTTCGAGCTTCTGACCGAGGTCCGTGAGGCGATCCGCCGGGGCGACAGGCCATGAGGCGGCACTCATCGAGACGCGAGCGAGTCATCCCGGCAGTCGCCGCCTTCGTCGTCGTGGTGGGGCTGTGGGAGGGCGTCGTGCGGGTCTTCGACGTCAAGGCCTTCATCCTCCCTGCTCCGTCTGCCATCTGGGGAGCCTTCATCGAGACATGGGGAACGATTTGGCCCTACGGGTTCCGAACCCTGTTCGAGGGCCTCGGCGGCCTGGTGGCCGGGACCGTCGCCGGGTTGGCCGTGGCGGCCGCGGTGGCGCGATGGACGACCGTCCAACTCGGCGCGATGCCGTTCGCGGCGGCGTTGAACGCCATGCCGATCGTGGCTACCGCTCCGATCTTCAACCAGCTGTTCGGGCTGACCAACCCCATCTCGAAGATGGGTGTGGTGGCGGTGATGGTGTTCTTCCCGGTCATGGCCAACACCGCCCGGGGCCTCTCGGAGGTGGATGTGGCCGAAATGGAGTTGATGCGGGCCATGGCGGCCAGCCCCTACACCATCCTGCGCCGGGTGCGCATCCCCACCGCCATGCCGTTCTTCTTCTCGGCAATGAAGGTGGCGGTGCCGCTCTCGCTAATCGGGGCAATCATCGCTGAGTACTTCGGTGGCCCCCAGAACGTGCTCGGCCAGTACCTGATCAACCGGGCACAGCTGTTCCAGTTCCCAGATGCTTGGGCCGCCATTCTGGTCGCCGCCCTGATGGGCATCGGGATGTATCTATTGGTTCTTCTCGCCGAACGCCTGATCATGCCCTGGCATGTCTCCGTGCGTGGTACGCAATGACGGGCGATACGGTGAGAAGGGGAGCAAGCAAACACCAGACGAGGAGGAGACCGATGTACACGAAGTTGCGCACCGCCCTGGCGGTGCTGGCGGTTCTGGCCCTGGTGCTGACCGCCTGTGGCGGTTCCAGTTCGGAAGAGACCACGGCACCCACCACCGGTTCCACCATGGCCGCTACGACCACGGCCGCCGGCGGCACACCCACGACCATGGCCGGAGAGACCACCAGCTCGTCGATGGCCGAGACGTGCGACACACCCGACACGGTCCGGCTCCAGCTGCAGTGGTTCGCCCAGGCTCAGTTCGCCGGGTACTACGCCGCCGTGGACAAGGGCTTCTATGCCGACCATTGCCTGGACGTCACCATCCTCGAGGGCGGTGTCGACATCGTCCCCCAACAGGTCCTGGCATCGGGCGGAGCCGAATTCGGGATCGCCTGGGTGCCCAAGGCCCTGGTGTCCCGCCAGTCCGGCGCCGACATCATCAACGTTGGTCAAGTGTTTGAGCGCTCCGGCACCCTGGAGGTCAGCCTTAAGGATACCGGCATCACGTCGCCCGAGGATTGGGCAGGCAAGAAGGTCGGCAACTGGGGCTTCGGAAACGAGTACGAGCTGACTGCCGCCATCGAGAAGTACGACGTCCAGAACGTTGAACTGGTTGCCCAGGACTTCACGATGAGCGCCCTGCTCAACGGTGAGCTCGATTCGGCAGAGGCGATGACCTACAACGAGTACGCCCAGGTGCTGGAGGCTCAGAACCCCGACACCGGCGACCTGTACCAGCCCGGGGACCTCAACGTCATCAACTTCAATGATGTCGGTACTGCCATGCTTCAGGATTCCCTGTGGGTCAACGCCGACTGGATCTCGGGTAACGAGGACGTGGCCACTCGCTTCCTCGAAGCCAGCTTCGAGGGATGGATCTACTGTCGCGACAATCCCGACGACTGCGTCCAGGTCGTCCTGAACAACGGTTCCACACTGGGTCAGAGCCACCAGACGTGGCAGCTGAACGAGATCAACGCCCTGATCTGGCCGGCCACCAACGGAATCGGCGTCATGAACGACTCGCTGTGGAACCAGACGGTGGATATCGCCACCACTCAGATCCCCGATCTGCAGGGGGTGGAGATCTCCGGCGACGTCTACCGAACCGACCTGGCCGAAGCGGCCGTGGCCAACCTGGAACAGGCCGGTCTCGATACTCAGGGCAGCGACTGGCAGAAAGCCACCGTCACCCTGAGCCCAGGAGGGGAGTAGAACTGAAACCGAGGTTGGGGCGGATATATCCGCCCCAACCCCCACACGAGAGGCGAAAGGAGACCAGATGCCAAACCTCGTGAGAGCCGCCATCCTCCAGACCGAATGGACCGGCGACACCCCATCGATGGTCGACAAGCACGTCAAGTACGCCGAGCAGGCCGCCGACGACGGGGCCCAGGTGTTGTGCTTCCAGGAGATCTTCAACACCCCCTACTTCTGCCAGGTGCAGGACAACGAGCATTTCGACTCGGCCGAGCCCATCCCCGATGGCCCCACCATGCAGAGGATGATCAAGGTGGCCAAGGACACCGGCATGGTCCTGGTGGTGCCGATGTTCGAGAAGGCAGACGAGGGCTTCTACTACAACACGGCAGCCGTCATCGACGCCGACGGCACGTACCTCGGCAAGTACCGCAAGACGCACATCCCCCACGTGAGCGGGTTCTGGGAGAAGTTCTACTTCCGGCCCGGCAACCTGGGATACCCCATCTTCGACACCAAGGTGGGCCGTATCGGCGTCTACATATGCTACGACCGCCACTTCCCCGAGGGCTGGCGCGCCCTGGGCCTGGCCGGAGCGAAGATCGTCTTCAACCCGTCGGCCACCAGCCGGGGCCTTTCCATGTACCTGTGGAACCTGGAACAGCCTGCATCTGCGGTGGCCAACGAATACTTCATCGGAGCCATCAACCGGGTCGGCAAGGAGCCCTTCGGTGACAACGACTTCTACGGCTCCTCCTACTTCGTGGACCCTCGCGGCCAGATCGTCGACGGGGCCGCCTCCGACACAGACGAAGAGCTGGTGGTCCGCGACCTCGACCTGGACATGGTCGACGAGGTCCGCAAGACCTGGGCCTTCTACCGCGACCGTCGCCCAGACGCCTACGGCCCCCTGGTGGAACCGTGATGTGGCTCGGCCCCCCACGAGCGACTCGAGAGGGGGAGCGGGCACCCGCTGCGAAGCAGTCGGGTAGGGGGCTCGAGGGGAAGGCGGATCTCCTGTGAGTACCCATGCCGAGCTGCTGGGCCGGCACCGCAAGGTGCTGCCCTCCTGGATGGCCCTCTACTACCAGGATCCCATCTCCCTGGTGGATGGTGAAGGGCGTCGTGTGACCGACGCGGAAGGAGTCACCTACCTCGACTTCTTCGGCGGCATCCTCACCACGATGACCGGTTACAACGTGCCCGAGATCGTCCAGGCGGTGCAGGCCCAAGCAGAGAAGATGGTTCACACCTCGACCCTGTACCTGATCGAGCCCCAGGTCGAGCTGGCCGAGAAGATCGCCCACCTGTCGGGCATCCCCGACGCCAAGGTCTTCTTCACCAACTCGGGCACCGAGGCCAATGACGCCGCTCTCATGCTCGCCACCCAGTACCGCCACTCCAATCAGGTGCTGGCCTTTCGGGGGAGCTATCACGGCAAGTCGCACTCAGCCGTCGCCATCACCGGCCAGCGCTCCTGGTCGGCTACCTCGCTCTCGCCCTTCGATGTGATTTACGTGCACTCGGGCTACAAGCTGCGATCCCCGTTCGGACAGCTGTCCGACCAGGAATTCACGACCGCCTGCGTGGCCGACCTCGAGAACCTGCTGGAAGTGGCAACCTCGGGTGAGGTGGCAGCGATGATCGCCGAGCCCATCCAGGGAGTGGGAGGGTTCGTCACCCCGCCTGATGGCTTCTTCGGTGCCATGAAAGAGGTGGCGGACCGGGAGGGGATCCTCTTCATCACCGACGAGGTCCAGACCGGCTGGGGCCGCACCGGAGAGCATTTCTGGGGATACCAGGCTCACGGGATCACCCCGGATCTCCTCACCTTCGCCAAGGGCTTGGGCAACGGCTTGGCCATCGCCGGTGTGGTGGCGCGGGCCGAGATAATGGACTGTCTCAAAGCCAACTCGATCTCCACGTTCGGTGGCAATCCGCTTGCCACGGCCGGAGCCCTGGCCAACCTCGACTACATCCTCGAGCATGATCTCCAGGCCAACGCCTACAAGATGGGAGGTCAGCTGCGAGAAGGCCTCGACGCCATCGCCGGTGAGACGCCCGAGATCGTCGAGGTGCGCGGCAAGGGGCTCATGTTGGGAGTCGAGCTGGGAGGCTCCGACGGCAAGCCCGACCCGGCCCTGGCCGGGCGGGTCATGGAAGAGACCAAGGCGGGACGGCTTCTGGTGGGCAAAGGCGGACTATACGGAAACAGTCTGCGGATCGCCCCGCCCCTCTCGGTCACGGCCGATGAGATCGCCGAGGGCCTGGGGATCCTCGAATCTGCAGTCAAGCGAGCAACAGGAGGCTGATAGCCATGGCACGCACGATCATCAAGAACGGGACCGTCGTCACCGCCACCGACAAGGTAGAGGCCGACGTCCTGATAGAAGGCGAAAAGGTGGTGGCACTGGCTGCCCCGGACGCACACGATTGGTCGGGTGAGGTGATCGATGCCACCGGTAAGTACGTCATCCCGGGCGGGATCGATGTCCACACCCACATGGAGCTTCCCTTCGGCGGCACCTTCGCCTCGGACACATTCGAGACCGGAACCCGGGCTGCCGCCTGGGGCGGCACCACCACCATCGTGGACTTCGCCGTCCAGTCCAAGGGCCAGGGGCTGATGGAGGGCTTCGAGGCCTGGCAAGCCAAGGCGGACGGCAACTGCGCCATCGACTACGGGTTCCACATCATCGTCGGAGACGTCAACGACCAGACCCTCAAGGAGATGGACACGGCCTTCGCCGACGGTGTCTCCAGCTTCAAGATGTTCATGGCCTATCCGGGCGTCTTCTACTCGGATGACGGCCAGATCTTCCGCGCCATGCAGAAGGCATCCGAGAGCGGCTCGACGATCATGATGCACGCCGAAAACGGGATCGCCATCGACGTCCTGGTCGAACAGGCTCTGGCACGAGGTGAGACCGACCCGATCAATCACGGGATGGTGCGCAAGTCGATCCTGGAAGGCGAAGCCACTCATCGGGCCATCAAACTGGCCGAACTTGCCGAGTCCACCCTCTATATCGTCCACCTGTCGGCGCTGGAGGCGCTGGAGGAAGTGACCATCGCCCGAGACCAGGGCCTGGCGGTCTTCGCAGAGACCTGCCCCCAGTACCTGTTCTTGAGCCTGGAAGACCTGGGCAATGGTTTCGAAGGCGCCAAGTATGTGTGCTCACCGCCTCTCCGTGATCGCGAGGCCGGGCACCAGGAGGAGCTGTGGAGGGGGCTGCAGGGCAACGACCTCCAGGTGGTCTCCACCGACCACTGCCCCTTCTGCATGAACGAGTTCGACGGGCTGATCGCCCAGAAGAGGCTCGGCGAGGGAGACTTCTCGGCCATCCCCAACGGCATGCCCGGTGTCGAGCCGCGCATGGAGCTGATGTACGAGGGCGGAGTCGCCCAGGGCCGCATCAACCTCAACCGCTGGGTGGAGTTGTGCTCCACTGCCCCGGCCAAGATGTTCGGGATGTACCCGCAGAAGGGTGCCCTGGCGGTCGGGTCGGATGCCGACATCGTCATCTTCGATCCGAACCGTCCCCGCACGATCTCGGTGGGCAACCAGCACATGCGAGTCGACTACTCGGCCTACGAGGGCTGGGAGGTGTCGGGCTCGGTCGATACCGTCATGAGCCGCGGCCGTATGATCGTCTCCGGCGGCGATTACCAGGGCCAGGCCGGCCATGGCCGCTACTTGAAACGAGGCGTGAACCAGTACGTGATCTGAGGAGAGCCCGCCCTTGTGAACAATCTTGCGGACGCTGGCCGCAATAACGTTCACAGACCCAGCCCGCCGCCCGCCGCGGTGAAGGGTCCGGAGGACAGCACCCCCGAAAACAACCAACACAAAGACGAGACAAAACACCAACCACATCACACGGATCGCCCACCAACAGACCCAGCCCGCCGCCCGCCGCGGTGAAGGGTCCGGAGGACAGTACCCCCGAAAACAACCAACACAAAGACGAGACAAAACACCAACCACATCACACGGATCGCCCACCAACAGACCCAGCCCGCCGCCCGCCGCGGTGAAGGGTCCGGAGGACAGCACCCCCCAAAACAACCAACACAAAGACGAGACAAAACACCAACCACATCACACGGATCGCCCACCAACAGACCCAGCCCGCCGCCCGCCGCGGTGAAGGGTCCGGAGGACAGCACCCCCCAAAACAACCAACACAAAGACGAGACAAAACACCAACCACATCACACGGATCGCCCACCAACAGACCCAGCCCGCCGCCCGCCGCGGTGAGGGGTCTGGGGGGCAGTATCCCCCAGATAATCAACAGAGAGAGGATCGTATGAGGACCATCTCACATTGGATCGGCGGCAAGCTGTGGCCTGATGCCCCGGAGCGCACCGGGGCCGTGTATGACCCCGCCACGGGTGAGCAGACGGGCGAGGTGGCGATGGCGTCCCTGGTCGAAGTGGATGCAGCGGTCTCGGCGGCCTTGGAAGCGTTCCAGGAATGGCGTCCGGTGCCTGTCACCCGCCGTCAGAACATCATGTTCAACTTCCGCCAGATCCTCAACGATCGGCGCCGGGAGATGGCCGAGACCCTGACCGCCGAGCATGGCAAAACAGTCCCCGACGCCCTGGGCGAGGTCCAGCGCGGCCTCGAAGTGGTGGAATTCGCCTGCAACATCGCCCATCTGACCAAGGGGGAGTACTCCGAGCAGGTTTCGACCGGTGTCGACACTTACACGATCCGCCAGCCGCTGGGAGTGGTGGCAGGGATCACGCCCTTCAACTTCCCGGCCATGGTCCCGATGTGGATGTACCCGCTGGCGATCGCCGCCGGCAACACCTTTGTGCTCAAGCCCTCCGAGAAGGACCCCTCCACATCCCTGTTGGCGGCCGAGTGGCTTCTGGAGGCGGGTCTTCCCGAAGGAGTATTCAACGTGGTGCACGGCGACAAGGTGGCCGTCGACCGGATTCTCGAACATCCCGACATCTCGGCGGTGTCGTTCGTCGGGTCGACCCCGATCGCCCGCTACATCTACGAGACGGGAACCCGACATGGGAAGCGGGTCCAGGCGCTGGGCGGGGCCAAGAACCACATGATCGTGCTGCCCGACGCCGACATGGAATTGGCGGCGGACGCCGCCGTTTCGGCCGGCTACGGCTCGGCCGGGGAACGCTGCATGGCGATCTCGGTCGTCGTGACGGTCGGAGATGCCGCAGACGGTCTCCTGCCTCGAATCCGGGAACGAATCGCCAAGCTGCGCACCGGCCCGGGGTACGACCCCGACTCCGACATGGGGCCTCTGGTCACCGCCGCCCACCGTGACCGCGTGAGAGGCTTCATCGACAAGGGGATCGCCGAGGGCGCCGAGCTGGTCACAGACGGGCGCGGCCATGCGCCGGCGGGCTACGAGGACGGCTTCTACGTTGCCCCCACCCTGTTCGACCGGGTGACTCCAGAAATGGAGATCTACCGGAACGAGATATTCGGGCCCGTCCTCTCCAACGTCCGCTGCGAGACGTATCAGGAGGCCATAGACCTGATCAACGCCTCACCCTTCGGCAACGGCACGGCCGTGTTCACCAACGACGGGGGCGCCGCCCGGTTGTTCCAGAACGAGATACAGGTCGGAATGGTGGGAATCAACGTGCCCATCCCCGTCCCGCTCTCCTTCTACAGCTTCGGGGGCTGGAAGGACTCGCTGTTCGGAACCCACTCCATCTACGGCCCGGACGGAGTCGACTTCTACACTCGCAAGAAGGTCGTGATAAGCCGGTGGCCGGACCCGATGCACCGTGGGGTCGACCTCGGCTTCCCCCAGCACGGCGATTGAGAGTGCGAAGCGACAACACCGTCCCATCGATGTGGACCATGTCGCCGGTCCGGTCCCCCACCAGAGAGGCAGAGACAGCATGGACTTCGGAGTAGTACTTCAGACCGATCCACCTGCGTCCCGGGTCGTAGACCTGGCCAGAATGGCCGAGGAGAACGGTTTCACCTACGGTTGGACCTTCGACTCCCACGTTCTGTGGGAGGAGCCCTTCGTGATCTTCTCCCAGATGCTCGCCGCCACCGAGAGGATGATCGTCGGGCCGATGGTCACGAATCCCGGGACCAGGGACTGGACCGTTCTGGCGTCACTGTTCGCAACGTTGAACGAGATGTTCGACGGGCGCACCATCTGCGGCATGGGCCGGGGCGATTCGGCTCTGCGTTACATCGGTCTCAAGCCCACCCGGCTGGCCACGATGGTGACGGCGATGGAGACCATCAAGGCATTGGTGGCAGGTGAGACCGTCGAGATCAACGACCGAGAGCTGCGCATCCCCTGGATCGAGCAGGGCTGGGACCTGCCCATGTGGGGCGCAGGCTATGGGCCCAAGGCGCTCAGCACCGTGGGGAGGCACTGCGACGGCTTCATACTCCAGTTGGCCGACCCCCAGATCCTGGAATGGACGATGGGAGCTGTGAGGAAGGCCGCCGAGGAGGCGGGCAGAGATCCGAACGCCATCTCGATCTGTGTGGCCGCACCGGCTTTCGTGGGCGATGACCTGGGTCATCAGCGCGACCAGGTGCGTTGGTTCGGGGGCATGGTGGGCAACCACGTGGCCGACCTGGTCGCTCGATATGGCGGTGACGGCTCGGCCGTCCCCAAGGCGCTCACCGACTACATCGAGGCCCGGAAAGGCTACGACTACGAGCATCACGGCCGGGTCGGCAACCCCGACACGGACTTCGTACCCGACGAAATCGTGGATCGGTTCTGCCTGCTGGGCACCGTCGACGACCATCTCGCCAAGCTGAAGGAACTGGCCGAGATCGGAGCGGATCAGTTCAGCATCTACCTGATGCACGACGACCCAGAAGGCACCTTGCAGGCCTACGGCGAGCACCTCATACCGGAGCTCGGTTAGCTGATCCCGCCGCATCTCGATCCGCTACGGTCGTTCTGTACCAATCAGAAAGGCACGGAGTGACCAACCCTCCCGACGTACCAGCATCCCAACCACCTGCCGCCCCCGGGCCTCTGGCGGAATGGGCCGACCGCGTGATCGCCACCCTGATCGACGCCGCATTCGTGTTGGCGGCCGGTATCGTGGTCTTCATCGTCGGCGCCATCCTCGGGGTCGTATCCGGTGTGCTGCGGACGCTGGTCGACTCGCTCGGCTACCTGGCGCTCACGGTCTATGGGTTGTATCTCGGCTATCTGGAGGGGATCAGGGGTCAGAGCCCGGGCAAGGCGATCCGTGGCCTCAAGGTGATTAGCCAGGCCAACGGGGAGCTGATCGGCGGGGGAATGGGCGTTGTCCGGAAGCTGGCCCACGTGGTCGACTCGATCATCTGTTACATCGGGTACTTGTTCCCGCTCTGGGACCCAAACAAGCAAACCATCGCCGACAAGCTGGTTCAGACGGTCGTGTTGAAAGACCAGGAGCGCAGGCCCCTCTCGGCTGAGATCTTCATGCCCTGAGAGGGGACCTGCCGGGGAGGGGGCGGCCAGCCGCTACCGTTTCTGGGGCGATGGCGATCTTCCCGATCAGGACCTTCGGCGATCCCGTGCTGCGCACCCCTGCCAAACCGGTGAGCCGGATCGATGACAGGATTCGCAAGCTCGTCGAGGACATGACCGAAACGATGTACGACGCACCCGGGGTCGGCCTGGCCGCCCCTCAGATCGGTGTGGGCCTGCGAGTGGCGGTCTTCGACTCCGGGGACGGGCTGGGAGTCCGCACCATGATCAACCCGGAGCTGGTCGAGACGGAAGGCGAATGGGAGTTCGAGGAAGGCTGTCTGTCCGTCCCCGATCATTGGTGGGACATCACTCGCCCGGCCTACGCCCGGATTCGGGCGCTCGATGAAAACGAGGAGGAGGTCGAGTACGAGGGCGATGAGCTCATGGGGAGAGTGCTTCAACACGAGTACCAGCATCTCGACGGCGTCCTGATCATCGACCAACTCTCGAAGCAGGAGCGAAAGAATGTGCTGAAGGAGTTGAGCGAACAGGCGCTGGGGCTGTGATGCCCGAATGAGGGTGGCGTTCTTGGGAACCCCCGACGCGGCCGTGCCCACCCTGACCACCCTGGCCAAGGAGATGGAGATCGACCCGGTCGTCACCCGCCCAGACCGTCCCAGCGGTCGCTCTCGGCGCCTCACACCCTCACCCGTCCGGGAGGCTGCTCGTCGGCTGGGGCTGAGAGTGGTCCAACCCGAAACGAGGTCTGACCTGCTGGACTGGGTGGCGTCCGAGCCTGCCCCCAACGTGGGAGTCGTCGTGGCCTTCGGCATGATCCTTCCGCCCGAGGTGCTGGCCTGGCCGGAGCACGGATTCCTCAACGTTCACTTCTCACTACTGCCACGTTGGCGGGGAGCGGCTCCGGTCGAGAGGGCGATCATGGCCGGTGATCCCGTGACCGGGATCACCATCATGGAGATGGGGCCGGGCCTGGACACCGGCCCGATCATCAGCCAGAAGTCCATCGACGTGGGCCCAGACGACACCGGAGGCGAGACAACCCGGGCGCTGGCGGCGCTGGGCGCCGATCTGACGGTGGGTGTGGTCAGGGACTGGGTGTCGGGAAAGGCCGGGGCGCGGCCCCAGTCGGATGAAGGCAACACCTATGCCCCGCGGCTCACCCCCGACGACCGGAGGGTCGAGGCCGGCTCGGGAGTGATCGAGGCCCGCAACCGAGTCCGCGCCCTGGCTCCCCAGCCCGGGGCCCAGATTTGGATCGACGGACGGCCTCACAAGCTCCTCGAGGTCCGATTGGCGGATCAGGATCTGGAGCCGGGGGAGTGGTCGTCTGTGGGCGGGGCACCGGTGCTGGGACTGGCCGACGGGGCGCTCGAAATCGTTGCCATCCAGCCCCCGGGTCGACGCCCCATGTCGGGCACCGCCTGGTTGCGGGGACGTCGGCTGCCCGAGTGCTGAGCCCGCCAGGAGGATCGATGGTTCTGTCGGCATAGGTCGATAGACTCATACCGATGAGGCAGGTGAGAATCGCCCCGTCGCTCCTGGCGGCGGATTTTGGGTGCCTGGAAACCGATGTCGAGCAGGTGGCACAGGTCGCCGACAGCCTCCACCTCGACATAATGGACGGTCATTTCGTGCCAAATATCAGCTTCGGCATCCCGGTCATCTCCGCCCTGCGCCGGGTGACCGACCTCCACTTCGATTGTCATCTCATGACCACCAACCCCGATGCCTACATCCCCGAGTTGGCACAGGCGGGGGCCAACCTGCTCACCATGCACATCGAGGCCGTGCCCGATCCCACCCGAGCCGCCAAACGTACCAGGGACGAGGGACTCGAGTTCGGGCTGGTCATCAACCCCGCCACACCCTTTGCCGGTGTGGCGCCCTTCCTGGAACTGGCCGACCTGCTCCTGGTGATGACCGTGGAGCCCGGGTTCGGGGGCCAGAACTTCATGAACGAGGTCTTGGGCAAGGTAGAAGCGGCCCGAGAATGGGTTGAGTCCCGTGATCTGGCGGTCGATATTCAGGTAGACGGGGGCATTTCCCCCGAAACTGCCCCGCTCGCCCGGGCAGCCGGAGCGAATGTGTTCGTGGCGGGCACGGCGATCTTCGGTGCCGACGATCCGGCCGCGGCAGTACAGCAACTGAGACAAGCCATCGAGGACAGATGACAGAGCGAATTCTCGTCGCCGACGACGATCCCGACATCCTTCAGGTCGTGCGAGTGAACCTCGAACTGGAAGGATACGAAGTCGAGACCGCCCTCGATGGTCAGGAAGCCCTCGACAAGGCCACCGACCTGCCCCCCGACTTGATCCTCCTCGACATCATGATGCCGAGGATGGATGGGTTGACCGCTCTCCACCGCATCCGGAGCCACTCGACCACCGGGAACACCTCGATCATCCTCCTCACCGCCCGGGGTCTGCCCGAGGACCGGGTCAGGGGCCTGGAACTGGGTGCCGACGACTACATCACCAAGCCTTTCGATGTGTCCGAGCTCGTGGCCCGAGTCAAGGCGGTCATGCGTCGCACCCAGGCAGCCCGCGACCTGTCTCCCCTCACAGGATTGCCGGGTAATTTCCGTATCTCCCAGGAGATCGAAGAACGGATCGCCTCCGGACGGCCCTTCGCCCTGGTTCATGGCGACCTGGACAACTTCAAGGCATTCAACGACCACTACGGGTTCATGCGAGGCGACGAAGTAATCCGTTTCTGCGGCCGGTGTTTGCAGGAGGCCGCTGTAGCCGTGGACCAAGACGAGCCGTTCGTCGGCCACATTGGTGGTGACGACTTCGTGGCCATCGTGTCAGGAGACGTAGCTGAGGCGTTCTGCAAAGAGGTCATCGAGCGCCTCGACGACGGCATACTCGACTACTACGACACCGCCGACGCCCTGCGAGGCTACATCGAGGTGGTCGACAGGCGCGGCGAGCGCTATGCCGTGCCGGTGGCCTCCGTCTCGCTCGGGGTCGCGACCAACATCAACCGCCACATCCCCTCTCAGTGGGCGGCATCGGCCCTGGCGGTCGAGATGAAAGAGTTCGCCAAGAAGCGGGCCGGCTCCTCCTACGAGATCGATCGGCGCACGGGCTGAGCGGGTGAACCGACCCGCCGAGGAGAAGGCCATGCGGCGAGCGATTGCCCTGGGCGCGGCACACCACCCCCATCCCAACCCCAGGGTCGGGGCCGTGATCCTCGGGCCTGGAGGCGAAGTGCTGGCGGAGGCGAGCCATCGCGGCCCGGGGCAGCCGCACGCCGAGCAGGCGGCCCTCGACCAGCTGGGAGGCCGGGTTCCGGAGGGATCCACTCTCGTGGTGTCCCTGGAGCCCTGCAACCACCACGCCCGCACTCCACCCTGCACCGACGCCGTGATCGGAGCCGGCTTCGCCCGGGTGGTTGTAGGCTCCCTCGACCCCGATCAGCGAGTCTCGGGGAGAGGCATCGAGAGAATCAAGGCAGCCGGAATCGAGACGGAGCAAGGACTGCTGAGTGAGGCCGTCGAACGCTCCGACCCTGCCTATTTTCATCACCGGCGGGCCGGGCGGGCGCGCCTCACCGTCAAGACCGCCACCACGATCGATGGTCAGACGGCCGCCCTGGACGGAAGCTCGAGGTGGATCACCTCGCCTGAGGCGCGGGCCGACGCACACCTCCTGCGGGCCGAGTCGGATGCGGTGATGATCGGGGCCGGCACCTTGAGGTTGGACAACCCTCGTCTGGACGTCAGGATGCCCGGCTTCGACGGCCCCCAGCCCGTGGCCGTGGTGGTGGCCGGCGCAGGCGATCTGCCCCCGGACCAGCGGATCTGGGGACGGGCCGACACCCTGGTTCTGGCCACCCGGCCAATCGATGTAGCGGCCGAGGTGGTCGTCGTCGGGGCGGATGACTCGGGGCGGCCCGATCCTGTCGCGGTGGCGGTCGCCCTGGGAGAGAGAGGTCTGCTGGCAGTCTTGGTGGAGGGGGGATCTCGTCTCCTGGCTTCGCTGTGGAAGCGAGATGTCGTCGACGCCGGAGTCAGCTACCTGGGGGCGATGGTGGCGGGCGGGGCGGGCACTCCAGTGTTCGCCGGCTCCTGGGAGACACTGCCTGACGCCACCAGGATCGTGATCACGGAGGTGCGCACGGTGGGCACGGACGTGAGAGTCGACTGGTATCCCGTTCGGTCCGGCCCCCAGGGCTAGTACCGTTGAACCAGCCATGTTCACCGGAATCGTCGAGTATCTCGGCGCCGTCACATCGGTCGATGAGACCGATCGGAGCCGCACCTTGACGGTCGACGCCGGTCCCATCGCCGATGGGGTGGAAACGGGGGATTCCGTGGCCGTGAACGGCATCTGCTTGACCGTGACCGAGGCCGGGAACGGGATGCTGACCTTTCAGGTGATGGGGGAGACCCTGGATCGCACCAATCTGGGAGCCCTGGGATCCGGCGACCCCGTCAACCTCGAGCGCCCCATGGCCTCCAGCGGGCGCTTCGATGGACACATCGTCCAAGGCCACGTCGACGGTGTGGGCCGGGTCAGGGCCGAATCCGAGGACGGCACGAGTCGCCGGCTCTGGATCGACACGGTCCCCGGCTTGTTGCGCTATGTGGTCGAGAAGGGATCGATCACGGTCGACGGCGTCAGCCTCACCGTCGCCCAGATCGACGACGACGGCTTCGAGGTGGCCCTGATCCCGCACACGATGGCCGTCACCACCCTGGGCTGCCGCCACGAGGGCGACCCGGTCAACCTCGAGGTCGACGTCCTGGCCAAGTACGTCGAGCGGCTTCTGAGTGCATCCTCATGACGGATTTCGCCTCCGTCAACGACCTCGTGGCCGCCATCGGCCGCGGTGAGATGGTGATCCTCGTCGACGACGCCGACCGGGAGAACGAGGGCGATCTGATCCTGGCAGCCGAGATGGCCACGCCCGAGAAGTTGGGTTTCATGCTCCGCCACACATCGGGCATCGTGTGCGTGTCGATGCTGGGCGAGAGGCTCGACGAGTTGGACCTGCCGATGATGGTGGCCAAGAACACCGACGTCCGACGCACCGCCTTCACCGTCTCCGTCGATGCTCGCCAGGGGACCACCACCGGGATCTCGGGCGCCGACCGGGCCCGCACCATCGCCGCCCTCATCGATCCCCTCACCAGCCCGGAGGATCTGGCCAGGCCCGGGCACATGTACCCGCTCCGATACGAGCCCGGGGGAGTCCTGAACCGCGCCGGCCACACGGAGGCGGCCGTCGACATGGCCGTCCTGGCCGGCCTCTTCCCGGCCGGTGTCCTGGCGGAAGTGATGAACGACGACGGCAGCGTCGCCCGGCTCCCCGAGTTGGTCGAGTTCGGCCGTGAGCACGAGATCCTGGTCGGGACCATCGCAGATTTGATCAACCATCGCCGCCAGCAAGAGAAGCTGGTCGAGAAGGTGGTGCAGGCGCGGATCCCGACTGAGCACGGAGAATTCACCGCAGTCGGCTACCGGTCCCTTGTAGACGACCGTCAGCATGTGGCCCTCGTGATGGGCGATATCGGTGACGGCGCCAACGTCCTCGTCCGGGTGCACAGCGAATGCCTGACCGGTGACGTCTTCGGCTCCCGGCGCTGCGACTGCGGGGAACAGCTCGACCAGGCACTTGCCCGGATAGCCGAGGAAGGCCGCGGAGTATTCCTGTACATAAGAGGGCACGAAGGCCGGGGGATCGGCCTGCTCAACAAACTGGCTGCCTACGAGCTCCAGGACCAGGGCTTGGACACGGTAGACGCCAACCTGGACCTGGGCCTCCCCGTGGACGCTCGCGACTACGGAGTGGGCTCTCAGATCCTCTATGACCTGGGCGTGCGGACGATGCGCCTGCTGACCAACAACCCGACCAAGCGGGCGGGCATCACCGGTTTCGGGTTGGACATCGTGGAACGTGTGCCCCTCCAAACCAAGGCCAACCCCCACAACCGCCGGTACCTGGACACGAAGGCCACCCGGATGGGCCATCTCCTATCGGGCGAATCCAACCTGTGACCGAGGTCCGTCATGTCGATGCGTCGGGCGACACGTCCGGCCTCCACGTGGGGGTGGCGGTAGCGAGCTGGAATCGATCCATCACGGACAACTTGCTTCGGGGAGCGCTGGACCGGCTCGAAGCCATGGGTGTGGGCCGCGTAACGGTTCTCCGTGTTCCGGGCTCGCTCGAGCTACCAACCGCCGCAGCGGGGCTGATCGGCGCCGGCTGCCAGGCGGTGGTGGCGCTGGGCACCGTCGTCAAAGGCGACACGGATCACTACGCCATCGTGTCACGAGAGTCGGCCCGGGGCCTGACGCTGGTAGCCAACCGGACCGGGGCCCCGGTCGCCAACGGCATTCTGGCGGTTCATGACATCGCCCTGGCTGTCGACCGCTCCCAGCCCGGGCCGTCCAACAAGGGCTACGAGGCTGCCACCGCGGCCGTGGAGATGGCCCTGACGCTGCAATCGCTGGCGAGCGAGGCACGCCAATGACCTCCACGACCGGCGACTATTCCCCCACCACCACCGGCAACTATTCCCCCACCACCACCGGCAACTATTCCCCCACCACCACCGGCAACTATTCCCCCACCACCACCGGCAACTATTCCCCCACCACCACCGGCGAAGTGACCACGCACCCCGAGTCTGGTAGCCTCGGTCACACAAAGGCACTGCCGTGAAGCGGAAGCTGCTGCTTCCCACCGGGCCGCCGCCCAGGCGAGTCGAGGTACCGAAGGCAGGAAGCGGCACCCGCAGTGGTGCAGTGGCTTCTTCGGAGAGCAGCAAGGTTTCGCTTGCTGCTCCTTTGTATTTGGAGTGAACGTCATCTACCAGGAGGTACTCAAATCGCTGACCTCCGCGTCAACGGATACATCCGCGCCTCAGAGGTGAGGGTGGTCGCCCCCGACGGGGAACAGATCGGGGTGAAGAAACTAGCCGAGGCACTGTGGCTGGCCGAGCAGCTCGACCTGGATCTGGTCGAGGTGGCTCCCAACGCCAAGCCGCCCGTGTGCAGGCTCATGGACTACGGCAAGTACAAGTACGAACAGTCAGTCCGCGACCGTGAGGCGCGCAAGAAGCAGACTCGCACCACCGTCAAGGAACTCCGCATGAAGGTGCGTATCGGCGATCACGATTTCGAGATCAACCGGCGCAAGGCCGAGGAATTCCTCGAAGACGGAGACAAGGTCAAGGTGACGATACGGTTCCGCGGCCGGGAGCAGGAGCGGCCCGAGTATGGGCGCCAGCTTCTCGACCGGCTCACCGAAGAACTGGGGGAGACGGCGATCGTGGAGCAGACACCGATGATGGAGGGCAGGAACATGACCATGGTCCTGGCTCCCAACCGGCGGTCTGGCGGCGGATCGTCTCACAAAGATCGAACGGAAGCCTCGAGCCCGGACTCGGGCTCCTAGGAGGACCAAATGCCGAAGATGAAGACACACAGAGGGGCCAAGAAGCGAATCAAGGTGACAGGCTCCGGCAAGTACATGCGAGGCCAGTCCGGGCGCGGCCACTACCGGCTGAGCAAGGGCAAGTCGACGTTCCGTCGCCGAACCGGAGACGTGGAGCTGACCGGCGGAGACCTTCGCACCGCCAAGAAGCTGTTGAACCAGTAGGCAGGAGGTACAGCCATGGCACGAGCAAAATCAGCTGTCGCCGCCAAGAAGGCCCACAAGAAGGTCCTGGACAAGGCAAAGGGCTACAAGGGTGCCCGCGGTCGACGATACCGGACCGCCAATGAGCAGGTCATGCACGCCGGGGCGGACGCCTACCGGGACCGTCGCGCTCGCAAAGGGGACTTTCGGCGGCTCTGGATCACCCGCATCAACGCGGCCGCCCGCCAGAACGGAACCACCTACTCGCGGTTGATTTCGGGGCTGAAGGCGGCCGACATAGAGATCGACCGCAAGATGCTGGCCGAGTTGGCAGTCAACGACCCTGCCGCCTTCTCGGCTCTGGTAGAGGCGTCGCAAGGCGACTGAACCGCACACGGTGGAGACGATCCGCTCTCTCCGCAACCGGGCGGTGGTGGAGGCGGTCCGGCTCCATCGCGCCCGGGAGCGAAGGCAGCGCCACCTCACTCTGGTCGAAGGCCCTCACCTCCTGGCCGAGGCCCAGCGAGCCGACGCCGAGATCGAGACGGTCTTTGCCCTTCCCGACGACCCTCAACTCGATCGGTGGCGCAACGTCCGCCTGGTAGACGATCAGGTGATGAAGAAGCTGGCCGGGACCGATCATCCGCGGGGGCCTGTGGCGGTGATCGAAATCCCCGCACCTCGACAGCCGCGGCCCGACCAGGACGCTCTGGTGTTGTGGGGAGTGTCCGACCCGGGAAACGTGGGAACCATCATGCGGTCGGCCGCGGCATTCGGTCTGGCCGTGCTGATCGGCCCCCAGACGTGCGATCCCTGGGCGCCCAAGGTGCTGCGTTCCGCCGCCGGGGCCCACTTCCGGCTTCGTCTTGGCCACGTCGAAGATCCCTCCGAGCTCGGTGAGCACCTGGCAGCAACCGTCGTGGAGGGTGGAGTTGCCCCGGCCGATCTGGGCCCCGGTCCCTGGCAGATCCTGATCGGCTCAGAAGCCCACGGACTGGATCCGTCCCTGCTGGGACGGATGTCGGCGCAGGTCACGATCCCCATGCCCGGAGGAACCGAAAGCCTCAACGCAGCCATGGCCGCCTCGATAATCGCCTACGAACTGGCTCTGCGCCGCCACTAACCTCCGCCGCCCATGGATCTGCTCGACCGCCTGCAAGAAGCCGCCGATGCCGCCACGGCCGCCGCCGATGAGGCCGGCACGCTAGCCGACCTCGACCGCGCCGAGAGCCACCTGCTGGGCAAGGATTCTGTCATCGGCGAGACGCGGCGGTCCATGGGCTCCCTTCCCCCTGATCAGCGTCCCACGGTCGGGGCGAAGCTCAACGAGGTGACGACCCGCGTGAACGCCGCGCTGGCCGCTCGACGCCAGATCCTGGAAGTGGAGGAGGCCAATCGCCGCCTCGCCGCCGAGTCGGTCGATGTGACCCTCCCGGCACTCACGTATCCAAGCGGGGTACTCCATCTCGTCCAGCAAACGATCGACGAGATCACCGACATCTTCACCGCCATCGGCTACCGGGTGGCGGACGGCCCCGAGGCGGAGCTGGCCTGGTACAACTTCGACGCCCTCAACACTCCCGTCACACACCCCTCCCGCCTCGAATCGGACACGATGTACCTCGACTACGGGGATCCGGCCGACGAGATGCTGCTCCGCACTCAGACCTCACCGGTGCAGGCCCGGTGGATGGAGGCAAACGACCCGCCGGTGCACATCATCGTCCCGGGCAAGTGCTACCGGACCGACACCATCGACGCCACCCATCTCCCGGTGTTCCACCAGATCGAGGGGTTGGCGGTCGACACCGACATCACCTTCGACGACCTCAAGGGAACCCTCCATCATTTCGCCCGCCAGTTCTTCGGACCTCATACCGAGATCCGACTGCGACCTCACTTCTTCCCCTTCACCGAGCCCTCCGCCGAGCTCGACGCATCCTGCTTCAACTGCGACGGGGGAGAGCCCGACTGCCGGGTCTGCAAGGGCAAAGGGTGGCTGGAGATGCTGGGCTGCGGCATGGTCGATCCGGCCGTGTTCGAAGCCGTCGGCTACGACCCGGACGAGGTGACAGGGTTCGCGTTCGGACTGGGTGTGGAACGTCCGGCCATGGTGCGCCACGGGATCACAGACATGCGAAACTTCATCGAGAACGACCTCAGATTCCTCGAGCAGTTCGTATGAGGGTGTCCCTCAACTGGCTGAGCGAATTCGTCGATCTGCCGACCCGCGATGCGGGCGAGTTGGCCCGCGCCCTGGCCATGGCCGGGCATGAGGTCGACGGCGTGGAATTGGTGGAACATGACTGGTCCGGGGTGAAGGTTGCTCGAGTCGACGAGGTCGCGGCCCATCCCAACGCCGACAAGGTGCGCGTGTGCGAGGTGTCTCTGGGGAACGGCCCCATCACCGTGGTCTGCGGCGCCTGGAACTTCGATCGAGGCGCCATAGTGGCGTTTGCCGAGCCGGGTGCCGTCCTCGCCGGTGGGTTCGAGATCGGGGTACGAACCATCCGGGGCGTCGAGTCTCATGGGATGATCTGCTCTGAGGCAGAGTTGGGTCTGGGCGAGGATCACAGTGGGATCATCGTCCTGGAGGACGACACGCCCCTCGGTGCTCCCCTCGAGGACGTGCTCGACCTCCCCGACGTCGTGTTCGATCTCGACATCACCCCCAACCGTCCCGACGCCATGTCCGTGCTCGGCATCGCCAGGGACCTTGCCGCCTGGTACGGCGTGCCGTGGCGCGCTCCTGCTCCCCGGCCACCGGTCGTCCCGGGGAACCCCGACGTCGTAGTCACCATCTCAGACCCATTCGGCAACCCCCGCTTCGTGGCTCGGCAGGTCGATGGAGTAGAACCCGGCCCCTCGCCGTTCTGGATACGCCGTCGGCTGACCCTGGCCGGTGTGAGGCCCATCTCCAATCTCGTGGACGTGTCCAACTATGTCATGCTGGAACTGGGTCAACCTCTTCACGTCTTCGACGCCGACACAATCGTGGGCGGCAAGCTCGATGTGCGGCGGGCCGTGCCGGGCGAGCAACTCGTCACGCTCGACGACGTCACCCGAACGCTCAGCCCCGAGGACCTGGTCATCTGCGACGAGGAGGGCCCGACCTCCCTGGCCGGGACCATGGGTGGGGCGCGATCCGAGGTCTCAGCCGACACCAGCAGCATCCTGATCGAGGCCGCCGGCTGGGACCCGCCGACCATCATGTACATGTCTCGCAGGCATGCCCTCCGCTCGGAGGCCTCGGCCCGGTTCGAGCGGGGCGTGGACCCGGAACTGCCCCCGCTGGCTTCGCTGCGTGCCGCAGAGCTGATCCTCCACCTGGCCGGCGGCTTCCTCAGATCCGAGCCGATAGACCAGATAGCCCGGCCGTTCCAACCCCGGCGCATCGACCTCAGCCCGTCTCACGTCACCCGCCTCCTCGGTAACCGCTTCGATTCGGCCACGATCAAGGCCAGCCTGTCTCGCCTGGGCTTCGAGGCGGAGGGCAAGGATCCGATCTCCGTGGTCGTCCCCAGCTTCCGGCCTGACGTGAGCCGCCCGGTCGACCTGGTCGAGGAAGTGGCGCGACTGGCCGACTATGACACCTTCGGCGAGCGGCTCCGGCTCGGGACCGGGGGAGGGCTCACCGACGCCCAAGACCGCACCAGGCGCTTGGCTCAGGAACTGACTGCCCTCGGATTCTCCCAGGCCGTGAACCTCAGCTTCGTCATGCCCGCCGAGATAGAGGCGTTCAACCCTCCAGCCGAGCACGACCTACGAAGGACGATAGGCGTCAAGAACCCGCTGAGCGACGAGGAAGCCCTGCTTCGCACCTCGCTGCTGCCGGGGCTCGTCCGCACCGTTCGTCACAACCGGAACCGGGGCAGAGACGACGTAGCGGTGTTCGAGCTGGGCCGGGTCTTCCTCCATCAGCCCTGGCCGACAGACCGTCGCGTCCCCGACCAGCCTCAGCGGCTGGCGATGGTGGCGGCCGGCTCGGTCGGCCCGACCGACCTGGCCGGGCACGGACGGGAGGCCGACATCTTCACGATGACGGCGGTGATGCGGCACCTGTCCGACGCACTGGGGCTCGGCGTGAGGTTCGAGGCCGACCAGCCACCCGGGTTCCACCCCACCCGGGCCGCACGCATCGTCGCCGGAGACCGGCCGATCGGCCGCCTCGGCGAGCTTCACCCGCTCACCGTGGCGGCTCTCGGCCTCGAGGGACGAGTCGTCGCTGCCGAAATCGACCTGGAGCCTATGCTGGCCTCGCACCAAGAGCGGGAATACTTACCGGTGAGCTCATACCCGCCGGCCGATTTCGACCTCTCCTTCGAGGTACCGGTCGAAATGTCCTCCGAGCAACTGGTTGGGGTGGTGAGGGAGCGCGGCGGGGACCTGGTGGAGACCGTGAGGGTATTCGACGAGTTCCAGGGCGGGAGCCTGGAGGGGGCCCGCAAGGCACTGGCCGTTCGTGTGAGGCTGCGCGCACTCGACCGGACGCTTCAGACGGGGGACATCGCCACGATCCGGGACGCCATGGTGGAGGCGGCCGGCGCGGCAGGGGCCCGCCTCAGAGGCAGCGCATGAACCTCCTCTCGATCGGAGACCTGACCCCCGAGGGGCTGCGCGACCTCCTTTCACTGGCCGACGAGGTGAAGTCGGAGCCTGCTGCGTTCAGGACCCGTCTGTCGGGCCGATCGGTCGGCCTCTTCTTCGCCAAGCAGAGCCTGCGCACATGGGTCTCCTGCGACGTGGCCACAGCCGAGCTGGGCGGTCACCCGCTGTCCCTGTCCGACCAGGGCATCGGCCTCGGCTCGAGGGAGGCGCCCGCCGACGTCGGACGGGTACTGGAGAGATACATCGACCTGCTTGCCATGCGGGTGCACCGGCATCGCGACCTGACCGACATCGCCCGAGCGGTAGAGATGCCGGTGGTCAACCTCCTCTCCGATCAGGAGCACCCGTGCCAGGCCGTGGCCGACCTCCAGACCATCGCCGCTCACCGTCCCCTGGCGGGTGCGGTGGTGACCTACGTCGGTGACGGCAACAACGTCTGCAACTCGCTCATGTTGGGGGCAACGATGGCCGGTGCGTCGGTCCGTGTCGCCGCACCTCCCGGTTATCAGCCCGATCCGGCAGTGATGGAGGCCGCCCGAACCCACGGTGATGTGGAGGTGTTCAACGAACCTCAGCCCGCCGCCGAGGGATGCGATGTCGTCTACACGGATGTTTGGGCCTCCATGGGACAGGAGGAGGAAGCCGAGGTCCGAAGGCGCATCTTCACTCCGTTTCGGGTCGACTCGGATCTGTTCGAGCGGGCCAAGTCGGGAGCCATCTTCATGCATTGCCTTCCTGCTCACCGGGGGGATGAGGTCACCGATGAGATCATGGAGCACAAGCGTTCAGTGGTCTTCGACCAGGCGGAGAATCGCCTTCATGCCTTCAAGGCAGTGCTCCTCACCTTGCTCGATCGAAACACCAGGCGAGAGACGTGAGCAGCCCGAGCTGCAGCCTTCGACGTCGCCATGTCTGAGGTCGACCTCGGACACGACGTCATCGAGCTCCTGTCGAAGCCGTCCTGGAAAGTCGCTCCTCAGCTGTTGGGATGGCGTTTCGAGACCCTGGTGGACGGGGCCCTTACGGCGATCGTGCTGACCGAGGTCGAGGCATACGACGAGACTGACCCGGCCTCGCACTCGCATGGCGGCGAAACCAGGCGAACCCAGCCCATGTTCGGGCCGCCCGGCCATCTCTACGTCTACCGGTCCTACGGGGTCCATTGGTGCGCCAACATCGTCACCGGTCCCATCGGTCGTGGAGCGGCGGTGCTGCTCCGGGGCGGCCGGCCTGTGGCCGGGGAGGGGACCATGGCCCGTCGTCGCGGGCGATCAGATCATCTGGCCGACGGCCCAGGGAAGCTGACCCAAGCGATGGGCCTGAGCGGTAGCCACGACGGAATTGCACTGGGCACCCTGGCCCGCCTGTCACCCACCAACATCCATCCCACAGTGGTCGCCACCCCCCGGATCGGGATCAGCAAGGCTGTAGACCTCCCCTGGCGATTCGTGGCCGTGGACGACGTCACCACCGGGAATTGAGCGGCGCTTTCGCGGGTTTTGACAGTATCCCGGGGGGGTGTATCATTCGCTTTCCACTCGGGTCCTGAGACCCGGGGCCCACACATCACGGGGCCGCACCATGAGGTGCCGAGCGAGACCTCGCCGGTTTTCGCGCGTCGGCCCCGGTTTTGGACTCTGTATGAGGGGCGGGCTAGCGTGCCCGCTTCGCGACAGGACGCCCACCGGGCGTAATGTGGGGAGCACAGGGCTCCTTGACAACTGAACAGCGTGACCAAAAGTCAGCAACACTGCCGAGGCTAACGCCGCACCGAGAGTGCCGGCGCAGCCGAGGCAACTTGCATCAGTTCGGGTCAGACACTCGTCCGTTCGCGGACGGAGGTTGGGCCCGGGACTCGATATATATAGAGAGAGCAGATGCAAACTCACAAATGACATCCGGCATGCCGCGCCAGACGGCGTGGATGAGCCGAGAATGTACGTTGGAGAGTTTGATCCTGGCTCAGGACGAACGCTGGCGGCGTGCCTAATGCATGCAAGTCGAGCGACGCATGCCGGAGGGGTAACCCACTGGTATGACGGAGCGGCGAACGGGTGAGTAACACGTGAGCAACCTGCCCCGAAGATCGGGATAGCCCAGGGAAACCTGGATTAATACCGAATACCCTCGGATGTCCGCCTGGACGACCGAGGAAAAGCCTTTGTGCTTCGGGATGGGCTCGCGGCCTATCAGCTTGTTGGTGGGGTAACGGCCTACCAAGGCATCGACGGGTAGCTGGTCTGAGAGGACGATCAGCCACACTGGGACTGAGACACGGCCCAGACTCCTACGGGAGGCAGCAGCAGGGAATCTTGCGCAATGGGCGAAAGCCTGACGCAGCAACGCCGCGTGGGGGATGACGGCCTTCGGGTTGTAAACCCCTTTCAGGAGGGAAGAAATTGACGGTACCTCCAGAAGAAGCCCCGGCCAACTACGTGCCAGCAGCCGCGGTAATACGTAGGGGGCGAGCGTTGTCCGGAATTATTGGGCGTAAAGAGCTCGTAGGCGGCTCAGCAAGTCGGCTGTGAAATCCCGAGGCTCAACCTCGGAACTGCAGTCGATACTGCTGTGGCTAGAGTCTGGTAGAGGAGAATGGAATTCCCGGTGTAGCGGTGAAATGCGCAGATATCGGGAGGAACACCAGTAGCGAAGGCGGTTCTCTGGGCCAGTACTGACGCTGAGGAGCGAAAGCGTGGGTAGCAAACAGGATTAGATACCCTGGTAGTCCACGCCGTAAACGTTGGGTACTAGGTGTGGCGTCCCGATCAACGGATGCTGTGCCGAAGCTAACGCATTAAGTACCCCGCCTGGGGAGTACGGCCGCAAGGCTAAAACTCAAAGGAATTGACGGGTCCCCGCACAAGCGGCGGAGCATGCGGCTTAATTCGATGCAACCCGAAGAACCTTACCTGGGCTTGACATCATGGGAAAAGCCGTAGAGATACGGTGTCCATTAGGGCCCATGACAGGTGGTGCATGGCTGTCGTCAGCTCGTGTCGTGAGATGTTGGGTTAAGTCCCGCAACGAGCGCAACCCTTGTCCTATGTTGCCAGCGCGTTATGGCGGGGACTCATAGGAGACTGCCGGGGACAACTCGGAGGAAGGTGAGGACGACGTCAAGTCATCATGCCCCTTATGTCCAGGGCTGCACGCATGCTACAATGGCCGGTACAATAGGCAGCGAACTCGTGAGGGTGAGCGAATCCTTTAAAGCCGGCCTCAGTTCGGATTGGAGTCTGCAACTCGACTCCATGAAGTCGGAGTCGCTAGTAATCGCGGATCAGCAAAGCCGCGGTGAATGCGTTCTCGGGGATTGTACACACCGCCCGTCACGTCACGGAAGTCGGCAACACCCGAAGTCAGTGGCCCAACCCTTTTAGGGAGGGAGCTGCCGAAGGTGGGGTCGGTAACTGGGACGAAGTCGTAACAAGGTAGCCGTACGGGAACGTGCGGCTGGATCACCTCCTTTCTAAGGAGCAATGAAGGGATGAGTTATCTCAACTCACCCCCAGCTCTCAGTTGATCTGCTGACTATTCACCATATTTCCCGAGCCGAGGAGGCGATGGAACGAACAAGCCCTCTGGCGTCATGCCGGGTGTGGAAGTTCGGATGAGTCCTTCCACGGGAAGGGAAACATGGTGGGCACGCTGTTCAGTCGTGAAGGAGTCCGCGAACTGGCCCAATCGGGCCAACTCGGATTGCTTCAGGCACCTTGAGAACTGCATAGCGAGCACGATGTCTTGGAATTCTATTTATGTCCAAGCTACTAAGAGTCAACGGCGGATGCCTTGGCGCTAGAAGACGATGAAGGACGTGGCAGGCTGCGATAAGCCCCGGGAAGCCGTCAAGCAGGCACTGAACCGGGGATTTCCGAATGGGGAAACCCAACTGGGGTCATGCCCAGTTACTCTGGTCTGAACACATAGGGCCAGTAGAGAAAACCAGGGGAATTGAAACATCTCAGTACCCTGAGGAAGAGAAAGCAATAGCGACTCCCTGAGTAGTGGCGAGCGAAACGGGAAGAGCCCAAACCGATGCAGTGTGATAGCCCGGTGGCGTTGCTGTATCGGGGTTGTGGGACCCACCTGTTGGTGCACCGGCGCCGGCAAGGAGTTACCAACTCGGCGGTTAGCCGATACACAGCTGGAAAGCTGGGCCGCAGCGGGTAATAGCCCCGTAGGCGAAAACCGATCGAGCTCCTGGTGGAGCTCCCAAGTATCACGGAGGATATTCCGTGTGAATCTGCGAGGACCACCTCGTAAGGCTAAGTACTCTCTAGCGACCGATAGCGGACAAGTACCGTGAGGGAAAGGTGAAAAGTACCCCGGCGAGGGGAGTGAAATAGTACCTGAAACCGTTGACTTACAAGCAGTGGGAGGAGTTGCTTGCAACTCTGACCGCCTGCCTTTTGAAGAATGAGCCGACGAGTTAGCGATGCGTGGCGAGGTTAAGGCGTAAAGCTGTAGCCGAAGCGAAAGCAAGTCTGAATAGGGCGTCTAGTCGCGTGTCCTAGACCCGAAGCCGAGTGAGCTATCCATGGGCAGGGTGAAGCGAGGGTAAGACCTCGTGAAGGCCCGAACCCACCAAGGTTGAAAACTTGGGGGATGACCTGTGGATAGGGGTGAAAGGCCAATCAAACTCGGCGATAGCTGGTTCTCCCCGAAATAGCTTTAGGGCTAGCGTCATACGTTCCGTATTGGGGGTAGAGCACTGATTGGGCTAGGGGGCCAACAAGCTTGCCGAACTCAGTCAAACTCCGAATCTCAATACGCCAGAGTATGGCAGTCAGTCTACGTGGGATGAGCTTCGTGGACGCAAGGGAAACAGCCCAGACCGCCAGCTAAGGTCCCCAAATCTCAACTAAGTGGGAAACGATGTGGGATTGCCCAAACAGCCAGGATGTTGGCTTAGAAGCAGCCATCATTGAAAGAGTGCGTAACAGCTCACTGGTCGAGTGATCCTGCGCGGAAAATGTAACGGGGCTCAAGTTGAGTACCGAAGCTGCGGGATTCTGAGGTGATTCGTCACTTCGGGATCGGTAGGGGAGCGTCATGGTGCCTGTGAAGCGGCGGCGTGAGCCAGCCGTGGAGGCTACATGAGTGAGAATGTCGGCATGAGTAGCGAATGAGGAGTGAGAATCTCCTCCGCCGAATGTCCAAGGGTTCCTGGGGAAGGTTCGTCCGCCCAGGGTAAGTCGGGTCCTAAGGCGAGGCCGAGAGGCGTAGTCGATGGATAACAGGTTGATATTCCTGTACCGCTCTATGCGCGACCCGGCCGAATCTGGTGTGCTAAGGAAAGCCCTTCGGGGCCTACCGACCCCGCCAGTAGTAGGCCAGCGATGGGGTGACACGGAAAGGTAAGCAGACCCGGGCGATGGTTGTCCCCGGGGCAAGCGCGTGAGACGGCATCCAGGCAAATCCGGATGCCATATGTCAGAGGCGTGATGCCGAGCCGCTATAGGCGAAGCTGCCGATCCTATGCCGTCGAGAAAACCCTCTAGCGAGTTCATAGGGCGCCCGTACCCCAAACCGACACAGGTGGACAGGTAGAGAATACCAAGGCGAGCGAGTTAACCCTGGTTAAGGAATTCGGCAAAATAGCTCCGTAACTTCGGGAGAAGGAGCGCCCCAGTAAAGTGAAAGGCTTCGCGCCCAGAGCTTGAGGGGGCCGCAGAAACCAGGCCCAAGCGACTGTTTACCAAAAACACAGCAGCGTGCTAAGTCGCAAGACGACGTATACGCTGTGACGCCTGCCCGGTGCTGGAAGGTCAAGTAGATGAATTAGCTTCGGCGAAGTTCTGAAACAAAGCCCCAGTAAACGGCGGCCGTAAATGAGTTGCGGCTCTCGAGGAGCAATCCTTGAGAACAAACCTTGCTATATGCTGGAAACCCCGCGTATCTGACGGTACTCGCCCGTGTCATACCCTATCCGTAGGATCAAGACATGGGCAGTGACAATCCGATCGGTGATGCGGACAATCAGCAGGAAAGACCCAACTCTTTGGAGTTGGCTCGATCGAATCCCCGAAGATCTCGGCCACTACGTGGCGGGGTTCGTCGACGGAGAAGGCGGCTTCAACGTACCCATCCGTCGAGAACGAGATCGAACGATGCCGCTACGCGCCGGCCTCTCATTCAATGTGTCCCAGATCGGGCGCCAAATCCCTGACTTGCTTCAGGAGGTGTTCGAAAGAGGCACAGTGAGAGAGCGCGCAGACGGTGTCGTATACTTCGAGGTCACCCGTCCAAGGGACCTAATCGCGAGAGTGTTCCCGTTCTTCGAACGGGTTTCCTCTCGGTGGTTCCAAGGTCGCGGACCTGGCTGTGTTCGAAGAGATCACAGCCCTAGTCGATCGAGGCGAGCAAATGTCGCCTCGATCGCTTGAGAAGCATCGTACAGTTAAGAAGCCCTATTGATCGGGGCGGAAAACGGCGACGCTCTGACCACGAAATCGAGCCTCTACTCCAAGAATGGGAATCCTCAGAGGCCATACGCAAGGCTCCTCCTTGAAGCAGGGGGATGAAGATATGGTCCATACCCCATGGCGACATGGGGAAGTTATATGAACTATAACGGTCCTAAGGTAGACCCACTCTTACGTGCAAGAGTGCCTGCCCCTCGTGATGGTGACATTGCGAAGAGCAGCTGGCTATATGCTGGGAACCCCGTGAATCCGGTGGTACCGATATCTGCTTTACTTGACCTCTAGGGAGGACAAGCAGCGGAGGCGGTGACAATCCATCCGGTGCGGACAATCAGCAGGAAAGGCCGAGATCGAATCGATAGGGTCCATCGAGCTTCTATGCGGAGCAACCCGATCGGTCAATTCGATTTTGGAATCCTCAGAGGCCATACGCCAGCCACGTCTGGTTCGATGCCGAACGTGAAGATATGGTCCGAGCCCTGTGGCGACATAGGGAACACCTCGAGCGAAATTCCTTGTCGGGTAGAAGAACTGCCCACCGAGGGGGCGACCCTCCGGTGAAAGACAAGTAAAACAAGAACCCCGCTCATAACGGCGAAACCCTCCCTGTCGGCAGACAGCGGGTAACGCCGTGGGAAGTCCTCTGCTCAATATGGAGCATGACCCCGTAACGACTGATCCCCTCGGGGAGAGGCGCCGTTCTCTGTCACCCTCCCGTCGACAAGATGGTAGGTGCGGCAAATCTACGGACGGTGCAATACGCGGGCCCTCACAAGTGTGAGGTGAAGGCATAGTCTGTCCCCCTGGAAACAGGGGAAAGCGATGAAGTTCCGACCTGCACGAATGGCGTAACGACTTGGGCACTGTCTCAACCAGGGACTCGGCGAAATTGCAGTGTGAGTAAAGATGCTCACTACCTGCGGCAGGACGGAAAGACCCCGGAACCTTGACTGTAGCTTGACATTGGAGTCTGACGTTTGATGTGTAGGATAGGTGGGAGACTAGGAAGCGGCGGCGCTAGCTGTCGTGGAGTCACCGTTGAAATACCACCCTTCACTCGGCGGGCTTCTAACCTTGATCCGTTATCCGGATTAGGGACAGTGTCTGGTAGGCAGTTTCACTGGGGCGGTGGCCTCCTAAAGTGTAACGGAGGCGCCCAAAGGTTCCCTCAGTCTGGTCGGCAATCAGACGTTGAGTGTAAAGGCACAAGGGAGCTTGACTGCGAGACTTACTAGTCGAGCAGGGACGAAAGTCGGGCTTAATGAACCCATAGTGGCACGTGGGTGCGCTATGGTTCAACGGCTAAAAGGTACTCCGGGGATAACAGGCTTATACCCCCCAAGAGTCCATATCGACGGGGGTGTTTGGCACCTCGATGTCGGCTCGTCGCATCCTGGGGCTGGAGCAGGTCCCAAGGGTCGGGCTGTTCGCCCGTTAAAGCGGCACGCGAGCTGGGTTCAGAACGTCGTGAGACAGTGAACCATTGCTGTCTTAAAATTCGGCTATATGCTGGAAGATCCGAGAATCCGACGGTACTCGTCCATGTCACACCCCTCCCATAGGGTGTCGGCGTGGGCAGTGACAATCCGATCGGTGCGGACAATCAGCAGGGAAGGCTGGATTCCTACCTGAGTGGATTCGCCGATGGAGAGGGATCGTTCTCGGTCACGGTCACGCGACGACCGGACCTTAGAGGAACGAGTCATCCCTTTCTTTCGAACCAATCCACTCCCTTCTGCGAAACGATTCACATTCGACCGATTCGCCATCATCGTCGAAGCGATGGAAGACGGCCGGCACCTCACCCGAAAGGGATTTGAGGAGCTCGTCGTGATCGCCTTTGAAATGAATGAGAATGGTCGATATCGAAGGTGGACGTTGAACGAAGTGTTGGGAAACCAGAACCCTCAGAGACTACACGCCGAACGCTCCACGTGATGGAGTGAAGATATAGTCCGAGCTGCGTGGCGACACGCAGAGTCAGGCAGAAATGACCTGACCGCCACTCGGGTAAAGTCGAGTGGTTGTAACAGAACTGTCGGTCCCTATCCGCCGCAGGCGCAGGAAGTTTGAGAGGAGCTGTCCCTAGTACGAGAGGACCGGGATGGACGTACCTCTGGTGTGCGAGTTGTCCTGCCAAGGGCACGGCTCGTTGGCTATGTACGGACGGGATAAGCGCTGAAAGCATCTAAGTGCGAAGCCCACCTCAAGATGAGACTTCCCACGAGATAACTCGGTAAGGCTCCTGGTAGAAGACCAGGTTGATAGGCCGGATGTGTAAGCACAGCAATGTGTTTAGCTGACCGGTACTAATAAGCCGAGGGCTTGGATTTAGAATTTCAGACTCGTGCTCGCTATGGAGTACTCGGGGTGACCGAGCACTCGAAGAGTTGTCCGGTGGCGATAGCGATGGGGAACCACCCGTTCCCATTCCGAACACGGAAGTTAAACCCGTCAGCGCCGATGGTACTTGGGGAGGAATCCCCTGGGAGAGTAGGTCACCGCCGGACTCAAATCAGAGGAGGCCGTCATACCGATCTGGTAGGGCGGCCTCTTCTTCGTCCAAGAGTGATATGAATGGCCAAGAGCAGCGACAATCGAGGGCGGCCCCGAGGCGACCGGCGTACGTCAGATCGCTCCCAGGGGCGGTCGATCACGGCTGTGCCGGCCGGGGACCTGCCCCGCTGGGTGCGCGACGAGATCACCCGCACCGCCCCCAAGGATCGTCGCCAGCCTGCCATCGACCATCTGTCCAAGGCCGTTTCCGAATTCGCCGACGAGCGTTATGGGGCCGCGCTGGCGCAACTGAGGCGCGCCAAGGAACTGGCCCCGCAGGCGGCCACGATTCGCGAGCTACTCGGGCTGTCCGCCTATCACCTAGAACGATGGGATGAGGCCCTGCGCGAACTCCGCACCTTCCGGCGAATCAGCGGCGAGACCACCCAGATGCCCGTGGAACTCGACTGTCTGCGCGCTCTGGGTCGGCCCGGAGACGTCGAGAAGACATACGGGTGGCTGATGGACCTGGATCACGCCCCGGCCACCGAGGACGAGGCCCGAGTCGTCTATGCCTCGTCTCTGCTCGATCGGGGGCTGGTGGGCGATGCGTGGTCCGTCATCAAGCCCGGCCGCCTGGTTTCCAATCCCAAGCCGAACCAGCTCCGTCGCTGGTACGTGGCCGCCCGAGTGGCGGCGGCCGCCCGGGACAGATCTGCCGCCCGCAGGCTAATAGACGCCATCGCCGCTTCCGAGCCCGACCTACCCGGCCTCACCGAGCTCAGATCCGACATCGAATCCATTCCCGACGCCTGAGCCGAACCCGTCACACCCCATTCGTACGGTCACCACGTCCCGCCTTCCCCGCCCAAGTAAGGAGAGGGGAATGGAGGACACGGAAACGCAACAGAGGGGACTGGACCTCAATCTGGTCGTGCTGTGCGGCCGGGTAGCAACGGAGCCCGAGTTGAGGATGTTCGAATCCGGAGCGTCGCTGCTCCGGATCCTCATGACCATCCGCACACTGCAGCCCCAGGCGCGCATCGATCTCATCCCGGTCATCGTATGGGATCCGCCCGACGAACTGGCCAACGGCTCGATTGCCACCGGCGACCGGATCTGGGTGAGCGGGATGCTCCGCCGCCGCTTCTGGACGGACGCCGATTCGGACAACAAGCGGAGCCGAATCGAAGTGATCGGCCAGCAGGTGACCCTGGCCGAGGGAGGGGAGGTCACTCGCCGAGGGGGGTAGGGTGCGGCGATGACCGACATGGTTGTCGCTGCCCCGTCTGCCCTGGCGGCCGCGACCGGGGCCCGCATCGGCGAGGAGGGTGGTTCTGCAGTGGATGCACTCATCGCCGCAACGCTCACTGCAATGTGCAGCGAGCCCGGTGTGTGTGCCCCCGGGGGCGGGGGCTACATCACACTCTGGCCGCCAGGACAGGACCCGATCAACATCGACGGCTACATGGCCATGCCCGGCCTGGATGCCCCGGCCGATGCGAGGGGAGTCACCCACATGGTGGAGATGGAGTATGGCGGTGGGGTCTCCACCGGCGTCGGGCCGGGGTCCATTGCCGTGCCCGGTGCCTTCGCCGCCTTCGATGTCGCCCACCGGCGCTGGGGGCGGATGCCCTGGGCCGACGTCCTCGGTGGCGTGGCCGAAGCACTTTCCGACGGCTTCCCGCTCCCACAAGCGTCTCGCTACTACCTCGGATTCTCGGGCGAGAGCATCTTCGGCCTCGATCCCGACTCCCGTCGGGCACTCTTCGACGGCGAACGCCTGCGAGACGCGGGCGAGATCATCCGCGTTCGGGGACTGTGCGAGACCCTGCGACACATCGGGGATGCCGGGGCGGGAAGCTTCTATCGCGGAGATCTGGCGGCGCTCATCGTCGGCGATCTCGCCGAGCGGGGCAGCCTCATCACCCAACGCGACATGGCCGAGTACCAAGCGCTGGTCAGGCCCGCGCTGGTGTCCCGGCTCCAAGACTGGACCATTGCCACCGTTCCGCCTCCAGCGGTGGGCGGGGTCACGTTGAGTGCCATCCTCAGGCTGGTTCAGAGGTCCCCGGATCCACTCGATCCCAACCAGTGGATGCGTGCTCAAGAGGACGTGTTCAAGGCCCGGCTGGATCGTCTCGAAGCTACGACGGACAGGGCGGGCGCCGGTTGGGCCTATATCTCCTCGGTACCCGACGACGTCACTGCGTCGGGGTCCACCGTCAGCATCGCAGTTGCCGACACGCAGGGAACCGTCGGCGCCGCCACCATGTCTGGGGGGTACGGATCTGGTGTCATACCGACCGGGACCGGCCTGTGGATGAACAACTCCCTGGGTGAGCTCGAGCTCAACCCGGGCGGGCACTCCGTGCCACCGGGGGAGCGCCTCATGTCCAACATGGCACCGACCGTGGCGGCCGGGCGAGGCCGGCGACTGGCCTTGGGGTCACCGGGAGCCGACAGAATCACCTCCGCCCTGGCCATAAGCCTCAGCCTCGCCATGGCCGGCCGGGAACTCGAGCAGGCGGTCGAGCATCCTCGCCTGCATGTCGAGTTGAAGCGGGAGTCGGTGGCGGTAGAGCCCGGTGTGACGCTCGATCCGACCCATCTCGCCCTAAGGCCCTTTCCCTCGCCCGACATGTACTTCGGCGGCGTCACAGCCACCGAAGTCGTCGACGGAGCCTTGTCCGGGCACGCCGACACCCGCCGCACCGGCGGCGTGGCGTTCGTCGGATCGGAACGCGAAACCCCCTGATCGCAGGGCCTTTTTCGAGCTTGACACGGGGTCTAGATTGGGTACGAGATCGCGTCCCGACTCGTTCTGCGACCCGCCCGCCCAGTGTCCCGAGAGGAGACCGCTTTGCCCTGGTATTGGACCGACGACCTGGCCCACGTTCTCATCGACTCCGGACGGGTGAATCGATCCCGTGTGGAGAGCTGGCTGGCCACCCCGGTGGCGATCCGCAGCAGTGAGGGCTCGGCGGACGTCGTGGCCGATGCCCTGTTGGGCGACGAGGAGGATGAAGATGGCTCTCAACCTCCTCTAGGTCTTGCCGCCTGAATGCGATTTCTGCTCTCACCGCGTTGGATCCTCGGTCACCTGCTCATTCTTGCCATCTGCCTGGCCTGCGTCCTGCTGGGCTTCTGGCAATTGGACCGTCTGGCTCAGAGGCGGCTCGGCAATGAAGTCCAGGGGGCTCGCTACGCGGCAAGCCCCACGCCCCTCCACGAGGCCGTGACGGCCACTGGTGGCGACGTGGGCTCCCTCGAGTACCGGCGTATCATCGCCACAGGCGAGTACCGGCCCGACGAAGAGTTCCTGGTCCGCTCTCAGGTCCGGCAGGGTCAGGCGGGTTTCGACCTCGTCACCCCATTGGAGACTCTGGACGGGGTCATCCTCGTCGACCGGGGATGGGTACCACTGGAATTCGACAGTGTGCCTGTGACGGCCGCCCCTCCACCCGGGGGGACGGTCACAGTGGAGGGCCTGGCACGACTGTCCGCGACGCGGGGGGCCCTGGGACCCAACGACGACACCGGGACGAGACCAGACGTGATCTCCCGTATCGACGTCGGCCTGTTGTCACGATACGTCGAGGGGGACATGATTCCCTTCTATCTGGCGATGATCGGGCCAACTCAATCCACAGCTCTGCCCGTGCCGGCCGATCCACCGGACTTCACCGACGAAGGTCCGCATCTCAACTACGCCATCCAATGGTTCTCGTTCGCCCTCATCGGTATCATCGGCTACGGCCTTCTCATCAGACGGGTTGTCCGAAGAGTGTTAACCGGCGGCGAGCCCGTCGACGATCTCGACCCCGTCGAGGTTGGCCAGGCCCCGCCCCGCCAGCCTGATCTTGGCGGACCTGGTCCCGGCACCGATGACGATTGACTCCGTTTGAACCACTGCTGTGTCCACCCAGACAGGCAAGTGCTCGGGGAGCCCGGGAACGGTCACGCCTCCGATCTCCATCCCGGTGATCTCGCGGGTCTGCTCGGATGAGGCGAATGAGACCTTGCGCACGCCCATCTTGCGCCGCACCAGGCCGTTGACATCGATCCGCGTGGTGGCCAGGGCAACGCAAACCGCATGTTCTCCGACCGGCCGGCGCGAAGCAATGAGGATCGTGTTGGCGGACTCCGCCGGGTCAACGCCGTAGGCGGCACAGAACTGGGCGGTGTCTGCCAGCTCCGGATCGCAGTCCATCACCTCGTAGGCGAGCCCGGCGTCCTCGAGGGCGGCAATTACGTTCGGATCAGGGGGCATGGAAGGAATCCTAGAAGGCACTAGATTGCACACCCATGCCCGCCATAACCGTCGTGGGAAGCATCAACCTCGATCTGGTGGCGACCACACCCCGGCTGCCCAGGCCGGGCGAGACCGTAACCGCCTCTGAGATGGGTCGGTACCCCGGTGGCAAAGGGGCCAACCAGGCCCTCGCCGCGCAGAGAGCGGGGTCACAGGTTGCCCTCATCGCCGCGGTCGGAAACGACCCCACGGCCCAGGAAGCCTTGCAACTGCTCCAGGCGTCGGGCGTGGATCTCTCCGGCCTGGTGGTTACGTCTGACCCGACCGGAACCGCCCTCATCACGGTGGACGACAAGGGAGAGAACCAGATCGTCGTCTTCCCGGGCGCCAATGGATCCCTGGGGCCCCAACACGTAGAGGTGTCCGGAGCCGACATAGTCCTCTGCCAGCTCGAAGTCCCGATGGAGGCCGTGGCGGCCGCCGCCTCAACCGAGGGCCTATTCTGCCTGAATGCCGCCCCGGCCGCTTCGATCCCCGACGAGATCATGGACAAGGTCGACCTCCTGATCGTCAACGAGGTGGAACGAGACTCCCTGGGTGACAGCCTGCGGGACCTGTCGGCGCTGGTGGTGGTCACTATGGGCGCGGCCGGCGCCAAGGCCTTCCGCTCCGGCCGCCTGGTGGCCGAGGCGCATCCGCCGCCGGTGGTAACGGTCGATGCGGTCGGCGCGGGCGATGCCTTCTGCGGTGCACTCGTCACCGCCCTCGCCTTCGAGCGAAGCGTGGCCGCGGCGCTGGATTGGGCCTGCGCCGCCGGCGCCTTGGCGACTACTCGCCGCGGTGCCCAGCCGTCCCTGCCCAGGGCGAAGGAGATCGACGCGGCGGCCGGTCTGTGACGGTCCCGGTTCTCATCGACACCGACCCGGGCCACGACGACGCCATAGCAATCCTCCTCGCCCTGGCCAGCCCCGAAGTCGAGGTGTTGGGGCTGACCACCGTGGGAGGGAACTCCCGCCTGGAAAACACGACTCGCAACGCGCTGACGATCCTCGAGGTGGCAGAGCGGACGGACATACCCGTCGCCGCCGGCTGCGATCACCCCCTGATCCGCCCGCTGCGCATCGCCGATCACGTCCACGGCAAATCCGGCATGGATGGGCCAAGGCTCGACCCACCGTCGACCAAACCGGTCGATGCGCATGCGATCGACTTCCTGGCTGAGAAGCTGCGGGAGAGCCCCGAGCCCGTCACCCTGGTTCCGATCGGGCCGCTGACCAACATCGCTCTGTTCCTGCGCCGTTACCCGCGCCTGACCGAAGCGATCCGCCGGGTGGTGCTGATGGGCGGGGCCATCGGGCTGGGCAACACGACGCCCGCGGCCGAATTCAACGTGTGGTCCGATCCGGAGGCAGCCGACATCGTGTTTCGCTCCGGACTGGACATCACCATGGTCGGGCTCGACGTGACACACCAGGCCCGCCTGGGACGCTCGCACGGAGATCGACTGCGGCCCACCGGACGATGTGGTGCATTCGTGGCCGACCTGTTGGAGTTCTTCGTCCAGTTCCACGAGCGGGTTTACGGGCTCGACTCGTCACCCATCCACGACGCCGTGGCCATGGCCGACGTCATCTGGCCGGACCTGCTGCAGGCCGACCGGTTCCACGTGGCGGTCGAAACCGCCTCGGCTCTCACCGCCGGCCGGACCGTGGTCGACCGCTGGCGTGTCACCGGCAACGAGGCCAACGCCCGGGTAGGCCTGGCCATCGATGGAGATCGGTTCGGAGGGCTACTGGTACAGCGTCTATCGACCCTTCCGTGAAAAGCAAGGCGAGGCCGGCGCGACCCGGTGATCGGGGGATGCCTGTGAGGCCCTCCTGGGGAAAATCCCCTGCACTCCCGGGCCCCCCGTGGGACAGTAGGGCCATGGACGGCTACGGGCCTACGACGTACGGCGATCACTGGGCGGAGCACTACGACGACATCTACGGCTCCGTTGGCAACGAGGTCGTCCATTTCGTGGCAGAGAGGGCGGAGAGTGGACCGGTGCTGGAGCTGGCCCCGGGAACCGGGCGGATCACGCTGCCACTCCAGCGGGCGGGATTGCCCATCGCCGGTGTCGAGATCTCCGATCAGATGCTGGCTCGCCTGCGCGACAAGCCGGGAGGCGCCGATGTAGAGATCGTTGCCCGCGACATGACCGACTTCACCACCGACCGCCAGTACAAGCTGGTCTTGTTGGCCTTCAACACCCTTTTCGCCCCGCTCGAGGAACACCGTCAACAGGGCATCTTCGATTCGGTTCACGGCGCCCTCGCCGACGGCGGCCGCTTCGTGATCGACTGTTTCATGCCCGACCTGGGAAGATTCGACCGGGGCCAAACGGTCAGGGTTATCTCCATAGAACTCGGCCGGATCGTCGTCGATCACGCCATCCACCACCCGGATACACAGAGAATAGCGACCATGGTGGAGGTGAAGTGGTCCGACGGCCGAACGGTGCTACTGCCGGTCGCCCTCCGCTACCTGTGGCCCGAGCAGATCGACGACATGGCGGACCGGGCCGGGCTGGAGCTGGTGGAGCGGTTTCAGTGGTACGACGAGGCGCCCTTCAGGGACGCCTCGCCGCACCACGTGTCGGTCTATCGCAAACCCATCGCTCTCAGCTGACTGCGGCCAGGGCCTGGTCGATGTCGGTCTTGATGTCCTCGATGTGCTCGATGCCCACAGCAACCCTGATCAGGTCCTCGCTGACACCGGCCGAAGCCTGCTCCTCGGGACCGAGCTGCTGATGGGTGGTAGACGACGGGTGGATCACCAGGGTCTTGGCGTCTCCCACATTGGCCACGTGCGAGGCCAGCACGGTGTTATCGATGAAGCGCTTGCCCGCCTCGTAGCCACCGGCGATCCCAAATGACAGCACCGCCCCGAATCCGTGCCTCAGATACTTCTCGGCCAGTTCGTGGTAGGGATGGGATTCGAGCCCCGGGTAGCTGACCCAGGTCACCTTGGGATGCTGTTCCAGCCAGCGGGCGAGCTCGAGGGCGTTGTCGACATGGCGTTGCATTCGAAGCGACAGCGTCTCCAGGCCCTGGAGGAACAGGAAGGAGTTGAACGGAGACGGCGCCGCCCCCAGATCGCGCAGGCCTTCGACGCGGGCCCGAATGGCGAAGGCAATGTTGCCGAAGTCCGACTCCGGGTTGAACACGTCGGTGAACACGATCCCGCGATAGCCGGGGGCGGGCTCGGTGAAGATGGGGAACTTCCCGTTCCGCCAATCGAAGTTGCCCGAGTCGACGATCACACCACCGATGGAGGTCCCGTGGCCGCCGATCCACTTCGTGGCCGACTGAACCACGATGTCGGCTCCCCAATCGATGGGCCTGACCAGATAGCCGGCCGCCCCGAAGGTGTTGTCGACCACGAGCGGGATCCCGTTGTTGTGAGCCAGCTCGGCCAGCGCCTCGAAGTCGGGGATGTTGTACTTGGGATTTCCGATCGACTCGACGTAGATCGCCTTGGTTTTCTCGTTGATCGCAGCGGCGAAGTCGTCGGCGCTGTCACCGTCCACGAAGGTCACGTCCCATCCGAAACGGCGGAATGCCACCTTGAACTGGTTGTAGGTGCCTCCGTACAGATAGGACGTCGACACGATGTGGTCTCCGCTCTGGAGGAGTGTGGCGAACGTGAGAAGCTGGGCCGACTGGCCGGATGCGGTGCCCACGGCCGCCAGGCCCCCCTCCAGTGCCGCCACCCGCTTCTCGAACACATCCGTGGTCGGGTTCATGATGCGCGTGTAGATGTTCCCGAACTCCTCCAGGCCGAACAGCCGGGCGGCGTGGTCGGCGTCGTTGAAGGTGTAGGAGGTGGTTTGGTAGATGGGAACGGCGCGTGAGTTCGTGCCGGGGGCGGGCTCCTGGCCTGCATGGACCTGGAGCGTCTCGTATCGATATTCGGTCATGTTCATTTCCTTTCTCTGTCCGGGGCTATGCCCTGGTGATTGCGACGGAGACCGGGTTGGTCAGGGTGTGGCCGACGGGTGACGTGGCCGACACCTGGTCGAGGAGCTCCTCGACGACGGCCGGATCGGCCCCGGTCTCGATGTCGATCCGGGCGCGGATCGCATCGAATCCGGCATGCCCCTCGGCCAGACCCACGAAAACTCCCAGGTCGAGGTCTCCCTCCAGGAAGATCCTCAATTCGTCGATGCGGATGTTGCGGGCGGTGGCATCGTTCTTCTCCATGGTTGATCGATCGCGATCAGGAATGACTCCTGTGACTCGCCGCGGGGCCATTTCTCTCGGGCGGGCGACGAGTCAGCGTGTACAGATACAGGCCGCCCGAGAGCCGGGCATGGCCATGGAGGCCTTGAGGCCGGGGGAGTGCTGTGAGATGGTCACGGTCGGTCTTCTCCTTGCTCGCTTCGCGCTCGTGAAGAGCACTTCGCACGGAGATCCGCCGAAGCGTTCATCGATCAGGCATTGGCACCGGATCGTCAGACGACTCTGACCGGTTGCCGCGGCTTCACAGGGCCTGTCCCTCCGCCGCTCTTGATGAGCGCGTTGTCAACGCCCGCAAGTACAGCACATGTGCGACCGTTGTCAAAGAATTCTGCCCCGGAACCGGTTGACTAGCAGGCCGCGAAGGATCAGTCTGGGATGATGTCGGACATCCACTTCGCCCGCAGTGAAGATGTTCACATCGCCTACCGCACGGTGGGAGAGGGAGATGTCGACATCGTCTACGTGCAGGGTGCGTTCTCGCATCTCGAGGTTCTGTGGGAGCTGGGGCCGTTCAGGACCTTCTGTGAGCGCATAGGCGAATTCGCCCGGCTCATCCTCTTCGACAAGCGGGGCATGGGAATGTCCGACCGGGTGCCCGGGGGCACCCCGCTCGAGGTGCGCATGGATGACATCCGGGCAGTCATGGACGCAGCAGGCTCCGAGCGGGCCGTGATCATGGGAGCATCGGAGGGAGGGCCTCTGGCGCTCCTCTTCGCCGCCGCCCATCCCGAGAGGACCATCTCACTGATCCTGATGGGCGCCGAGGTTCGGGAGCGCAAGGACGACGAATGGCCCTGGGGAGAGGCCACTCCCGAGGAGTTCGATGCAGCTATGGAGAGGGTCGACGAGGTCTGGGGCCAGGGGGGGATAATCGCCCGCTTGGCACCGTCGGTGGCAGACCAGCCCTGGGCCCGGGAGTGGGCGGGGCGTCAGCAGTTGAATTCTTGCACCCCCGGAGCGGCCGAGGCTTTCATGCGCATGGCCTTCGACATCGACGTGCGCGACATCGTCCCCACCGTCCGGGTTCCGGCACTCGTGCTTCATGCCGAGGGTGACCGAATCTGTCACGTGGAGAACGGGCGGTATCTGGCCCGCACCCTTCCCGAAGCGACCTACGTCGAACTCCCGGGGAACGATCATGCGCCCTGGTTCCAGCCCGAGGCCACCCTGGCAGAGATACAACGCTTCGTGACGGGCCACAGCGGACCGGTCATGCGGGACCGAGTACTGACTACCGTGGCCTTCGTGGACATCGTTGACTCGACCGGCCGCGCCTCGAACATGGGAGACCATGCCTGGCGCGGCCTGCTCGAGGCCTACAGCGAGATGGCCGACTCCGAGTTGAGCGCGTACCGGGGAGTCAGGGTGTCCTCGGCCGGAGATGGGTTCCTGGCCACTTTCGACGGCCCCGCCCGGGCCATCCGCTGTGCCCAAGCCATCGCCATCAAAGCCCACGACCTCGGCCTGGAGACCCGGGCGGGCGTCCACACGGGCGAAGTCGAGCTCGTCGGCGACGACATCACCGGCATCACCGTGCACATAGGGTCGCGCCTCGAGGGGATGGCCCAGCCCAACGAGGTTCTCGTCTCGGGCACCGTCCAGGACCTGGTGGCCGGATCGGGCATCGACTTCGAGGAGCGTGGCGTCCACCAGCTGAGGGGTGTGCAAGGACAGTGGAAGGTGGCGGCCGCCGTCTAGGTGTGTCGCTCAATCAGGGGGGCGGTGTCTCCGAGAGCAAAACGATTGCCATAGATCGAATCCCGCCGATGGTAACTTAACGTCACCGTGACGTTATCACCCGAGGACGGGAGGGAAGGGGAGCGCTGCCTGTGGTGCGGAAGGCGGTTCGCCCAGACCCCGGGGCCGGGACGGCCGCGCAAGTACTGCAGGCCAAGCCACCGTCAGCGAGCCTACGAGGCGAGACGGCTGGCAGGGGCACATGCTCTCGCTCCGGGCCAGGTGCTCATGGCCGTCGACCGGATGGATGCGATCCGGGACCTGCTGTACCGCATCGAGGCTGCCATGGACGATGTCGACCACGACCTGGGCTCCGACGACGGGCCCACGGGTACCCGGGCCGCCCTGTGGCACTTGTACCGGGCCTGCGCCGAGGCACGTACTATCTCCTTGGAGCCTCTCGCCCTGGGTGGGCCTACCTGACCCCACCCATTACGTCACTGTGACGTATTGGACCCGGTACTGAGCCCTGGGGGAATCGGTGCCCGAACTCGATCTCACCCGGACATTCGGATCACGGGCCCGCCGGACCCGGCGGGAAGCCAGGCCACAGGCCTCCCAGGCCATACCGGAGCAGGCGTGGTCAGCAACTCCGCTCCGTCGGCCCTGACAGCGGCGCCACACCAGGTCCCGCCCGAACCTGGATCGACCTTCTGGCTCCCACCACCCCCTCCAACCCGGGACCACCGCTGTCCCCCCCCTTGTATTGCGGATAATCTGTATTATCCGCAATATCTTCCTGAGCAGGACAGGTCGTCTCACCCAACACCCCCTGGCCCCTACCCCGAGCCGAACCTCTCCAGTTCGGCACCGACCCGGCCTACGCCCGGGTGTGAACCTTCCCAACGTCGGAAAGGTTCTCCCTGCCCGGCTGTGTACGACGAGCGGCGCGCTCAGCCGCCTCGTCGATAGGTGGCGGTGACCTCGACGGAGGAGATCACGTCGGAAGCGATCGCCTGCTCCAACTGCCGACCATCGAGTCCGGCGGGTAGATCGAGCTGGCTCCCCAGGGCGAACAAGCGCCAGTGATAGGTGTGCGGATCATCTCCCCGGGGCGGGCAGGGGCCGGTCCAGCGACTCGAGCCGGCGTCATTGACCCCATGAACGACCCCCGGTCGATCGTCTGTGATCTGGTCCGGGGAAGGATCGATCCCGTACACCACCCAGTGGACGAAGGGGTCCGGACGGGGCGCATCGGGGTCGTCGACGATCAGGGCCAGCTCAGCCGAGCCGTCGAGAACCGACGAGACGGTAACCGGCGGGAGCTGGTTGGCTCCATCACATGTGAAGGCCGCCGGTATCGACCCCCCTGGGTCGACCCCCTCCACGGTCATCGTCAGGCGGCTCACCTCTCCGCCTCCTTCCCTCGACAGCACCACCCCGACGCTAGCGCCGCCCCAGCCGTTGACCAGGTCGTGACCTTCTACCACCACCGAATCGACCCCATCCGGTATCTCGACGCCCTCCAATGAACGTGTGAAGGGCTGCTCTGTGGCGTGATCGTGGAGCAGCTCCTTCGTCCCGTACACGGTCCCGTCCCGGCCGACGACCCGGAAGCCGTCTGCGTAGCGGTCCGCGCTGTCGTATGGGGAGCTGATCGTGACATCGAATCTCCATGTTCCGGGCGCGGTCTCCATGGCGGCGGCCGCCACCACATCTGGATACGACTGATCCGCCCGCGTCCCCGTACCGGAGGGTTCGGAGGCGCTTCCCGCACAGGCGCTAACCACCAACCCGAGCACCGCCACGCCAATACGAGCCGAACACCATCCGCACCCCCCCAAACGACGCCTGAACCACGAATAAGCGCTCATCCCTGACAAAACCTAGCCGGGGGCGGTTCGATCCCGACCGCCGCCGTCGAGGACGGCCTTTGCTCTCAGCCGGGCGAGGATCCACCCCCATTGGACAGAGAGATTGACCGCTGGCGGCGCAACCACCACAACTCTCCCGCCAGGGCCAGCACAACGACCACCACCAGCACCACCACCGAAAGCGGGCGGCGAGTAGTGGCATCGGCCAGCAGCACGACCAGGGCGACCCCGCATCCGGCCACTCCCCCGCCGGCGAGCCACCGCCTCGTCGCCGAGCCTGCTTCCTGCCATGCGGCGGCATTGACGGCTCCGAACACGATCAGGAACCCGGCGCTGGCCATTGCCGAGATCGAGGTCAGGTCCAGAGTGTTGGCCAGAACCAGTGCCGCCCCACTGGTGAGGAGCAGACCGGCGGGCTCTGACCACACCTTCTCCTCCAGCATCTCGGGCAGCTCACCCTCGGAGGCAATCGAATAGCTCAACCTCGCCGCACCGTAGATGGTGGCGTTTATGGCGGAGAGGGTGGCAAGCACGGCCGACCCGGCCACGATGACGAATCCCGTCTGACCCAGCGTGGGCCTGGCGGCTTCTGCCAGAGCAAAGTCGGCGCTCTTGGCGATCTGTTCGGCCGACAGTGAGCCCACGGTGATGAGGGCAATCACCACGTACAGGACCATCACCAACAAGACCGAGAAGTAGAAGGCTCTCGGCAGAGTCCACCTCGGCCGACGAATGTCCTCTGCGCTGTTGGCGATCAGCTCGAAACCTTCGTATGCGACGAAGATCAGCATTCCGGCCCCCGCCACCGATCCCGCAGACGGCCAGGCGGCCGGTGCGACCCGGGCCCCGCTCACCGAGCCGAACCCGACCGTACCGACCAGAGCCAGCATGGCCAGCTTGATGCCCACGATGGCCGTCTCGGCCCTGGCGACCGTGGAGGCGCTGAGCAGGTTGAGGGCGGTCGGCACCAGGATCGCCAGGCTGACCAGGATCCGAAGCGCCCACCACGGCGGCGCCGAGTCCCCGTAGAAGAAAGTGGCTGCGTAGTTGCCGAAGGCGGTGGCGTACAGCGCCAGAGCCACCAGATAGCTGAACCAGAGCAAGTTGTTCAGTGCCCCGGTGATGGTTCCGACTCCGAAGACCCGGTCCACGAACACGACCGTGCCTCCCCTGCTGGGATAAGCCACTGCCAGGTGTGCGTAGGAGATCGAGGTCAGGAACGCCACCGCGCCCGCCACGAGGAATGATGCGGGTGCTCCCCCGCCGGCGGCCTGGGCCACCACGCCCAGGACGGCGAAGATGCCTCCACCCACCATCCCGCCGATGCCGATCGCCATCGCTCCGAAGAGCCCGATTCCCTTCTTGGTGGCGGCCACGAGAGCTCCCGCTGGATGACTTGGTCCTGGCCCGGCACAGCCCGGCCGACTGAACTTACCAAGGCGCAGCCGCGATTCCCCACCGTTGTGCGCCTCGCCGGCCTCGAGGGCGAAACGACGATCTCCAGGTCCCCGTCCTTTACCCTGGTGACGATGGATGAGTCACTTGCCCGCCTGGCCGAGCGCTGGCTGTCGTGGAAGAACACCGCCAAGCCGTCACCCGCCACGATGCGTGCGCGCCGGGCCGATCTGGCCGTACTCGGCGAGCTCTTGGTCGACGAGCTGGGCCGCAGCTCCGACTCCGACGACGCCGATCCACTCGAACGCTGGTTGAGCCCCCTCTCCCCCACCGACCTCACCCCTGACAACGTCACCAGTGCATTCGCTGCCTACGCCTCCGACCATGCCCCCGCTTCGATCCGCCGTTGCCGTTCGACGTGGTCCGGGTTCTGCACCTGGCTGGTCGTCCACCGCCAGGTGCTGGGCGTCAACCCGATCGAGTTCGTCCAGCCCCCAAAGGCTCAACGGTGGCGGCCCAAGCCGATCTCCGAGGAAGACCTGGCCCGGGTGGTAGGGGCGGCTCAACAACCCGCCGAACGGGCCCATCGCCCCTGGGCCGAGCTGGAACAGGTCCTCTGTGCCCTCTTCATCGGGGCCGGACTGCGGGTGTCGGAGGTGATCGGAGTCCGCGTGGGAGACGTGCGGCGCTCGCCCAGCGAGCACACCAAGCTGTCCGTGACCGGGAAGGGCGGCGTCACCCGTACCGTTCCGGTCCCACCTGAGGTTGTGGAAGTGATCGACCGCTACCTGGCCTCGCGACGGGAGCGAATCGGCCCCTATCGCCCAACCGACCGGCTGGTCGTGCGGCCCCGCGGCGGGCACCTCACCCCCAAGGTGGTCGATCATCTGGTGATGGGCTGGTTCCGCCGGGCCGGCGTGGCGCCACCCCCAGGAGCGCTCGCCCACTCGTTGCGTCACACCTACGCCACACTCCTGGTGGAGCAGTCGGGTTCGGTCCCCGAGGTGCAACGCCTGTTGGGCCACTCCGATTTGGCCACTACCCAGGCCTACATCGACGTGGCTGCGCGGGGCGTGGAAGAAACTGCCATGGCCAACCCTGCCCGGCGCATCCTCTCCGAGCAGTAGACGCTCCCGCCGTCTTCAGCCGACCGGCGTCGTCCACCCGTGAGAATCCGGCACCCTGGCGATCTGGATATCGATCAGGGCCTGACGCAGGGCCAGAGTCGTCTCGCCCACGTCTCCCGACCCCACCTGCACATCCTCTCCGTCGACCACCAGTGTTCCCACCGGTGCCAGGATGGCGGCAGTTCCGGACAGGGCTACCTCGCCATGGGTGGCCCACTCGAGGAGACTCTCGATCGTGAGTGACTTCTCAACCACCTCCATTCCCATGTCGGCTGCCAGCGCGAGGATCGAATCCCGGGTAACCCCTTCCAGGAAAGAGCCATCCAGCTTCGGGGTGACGACCTGATCCCGGTCCAGCAGCAGGACGTTGGAGGCACCCGTCTCCTGGACCACGCCCCCCTGAGCGAACAGCACCTGTGCCACCCCCTGAGTACGTTTGGCCTCCATGGTGACTCCCAACGCCATGGCGTAGTTGGCTCCTGTCTTGACCGAACCGAACTGTGGAGTCGTGCGCGGCCTACGGGTTTCCAGCCCGATGCGCAAGGGGTTGAGCCCTCCCGCGAAGTACTCGCCCACCGGGCTGGTGAGGATGAACAGGATTGCCTCGGTGGTAGGCGAGCCGGCCGCGCCGATGTTGGGAGCCGTCCCGATGAGTGTGGGCCGGATGTAAAGAGAACCGGGCGGTTCTGGTACCTGGCCCAGGTTGACCTCCACGGTGTCGATCACCATTGAGGTCAGTGATTCCCGATCGGGCACCGGGAGGCACAGCCTCTCCGCACTGGCCATCATGCGCGACACATGCCGATCGAGTCGAAACACCCGCACCCGATCGTCGAGGCCACGATGCGCTTTCAGACCCTCGAAGCACGAGCTTCCGTAGTGAAGGACGTGTGCGGCGGGATGCAAGGAAAGTGGGGCGACCGCCTCCATGTTGGGGCTGGCCCAGGATCCGGTCCAACGGGCCACTGCCATGGATTCTCCGAACACCGTTCCGAAGGGCGGGAGCTCTGTCATGCACCGAAGGATGCCACGTTCGACCCTACCGGGCCACCGCGCCACGACTGCGGGCTCGGACGACACCAATCGACCTGTCATCATCGGCCCGGATGACCAACCTCTTCGATATGACGGCCGGCCTGGCTTTGAAGCTCCGCCGCCGTTCGAATTGGATCTTCGCGGAGGGTTGGGGAGACCGTTCCGCCTTCGAGCTCTTCAACCACCTCCCCGCCCAGGAGGATACGGACTCGGCCGACGTCGTCTGGGACGCCAAAGCCGAACACCGCGGCTTTCGAACCCGCAAGGGCTTGTTCACCAGCCCCATTGCAGACCGCCTCCCGGCGAGGGCCCGCGTCGTGCCGGTTGAGCTGATCGAGCCCGGCACGGGAACCGGTCGGGCGGTCGTGCTCATGCCGGCGTGGAACGACGAGGGATTCGAGCGGAGACGCAAGCTGGCCCTCCCACTGCTGGACCGCGGGGTGGCCACCGTGATGTTCGACATACCCCTCTACGGATCCCGGCGAATCGTCGGCCAGAGTGAGACCGCGATCCGATCCGTGGCAGATTTCGCCTTGATGGGGGCAGGTGCACTCACGGAGGCACACGCACTTCTCAATGCCCTGTCCACGAGCTACGACCGGCTCGGGGTGGGAGGCTTCTCGATGGGCGGGAATCTGGCCGCTCTGGTCTCGGCCGGCTCCCGAAGGCCGGTGGCGACCGGATTGATGGCCGCTTCCCACTCCCCCGGCCCCGTCTATCTGGATGGGGTGCTTCGTGGGGCTATCGACTTCGACGCACTGGAAGGTCCCGACGCGGAGGCAGAGTTGCGACGTCTTTTGAGCTCAGCAACGGCCACCTCCACGCCCGCCCGACCTCATCACCAGGCTGCGGTGCTGGTGGCGGCGAGAGGGGACGGATTCGTCAGGCCCGAGGCGGTGACCACGTTGGCGCAGCACTGGCCGGGATCAGAGCTGCGCTGGCTGCCGGGAGGCCACGCCGGGCTGTGGTGGCGACACCGTGAGGCGCTGGTGGATGCCATCGCCGACTCCTTCAATCGCCTCATCATCGATGCTCGATGAGCTGCGCCTGGCTGACTCGGCCCACGGGGCCGTGACGATCAAACACGATGCTGTCGGTGACACCGATCCCGTTGGGCGCCTGGCTGGCCCCCGAGCGCATCCCCAGCCACTCTCCGGCCGGGTAGCGGTGCAGGTACAGGGTCAGGTCGGGGTTCACGAACAGCCAGCGACGCGGGTCCAGGGCCTGGGAGTTGCCGTTGGCCAGATCGGCCACCAGGGCAGCACGCTGAAACGGTGTCAGCTCCTCGTCCTCCATCAGTCGTAACTTCAGCTTGAACCAGGAGACCCCCACCACCGGCTCTGCGAACGAGCCACCCACCGTCCGGATCTCGATCCCGTCCTTGTGAAACCTGGGCAGTTCCCGGTCGTCCCCGAACACTTCCCGCCAGTCCATTACCTCCAGATGACCGGGATCGGGCGCCGGCGGCCCTTCGGATGATGAGCCGGCACCTATCTCGCCCGCCGACGAACCGAGGTCGGCGACCCGGACCTTCAAGCCCAGTCCCTCGCCGACCTGGCGGACGCCGGCCAGCAGCCGAGCCCGTACCAGCTGGATCCGCAGACCCTCTCGCACCACCTCGGTCTCGATGCTTAATGGGGTGAGGGGAACTTCCCGGAACAGGTCGACTGTCAACCTCACCACCTGCATCGGCACGCTGGTCGGCTCCCGTTCGATGGCCCGGGCCAGGATCCCTGCCGGGGGGCCGCCGTGCTGAGCCTCGTCCGACCAACCGCCCCTGGTCAGCTCCGTGGGGACCAAGAGGCCGGCTTCGGAGCGGAACAGGACTGGATCCATGGAGGCGACATCATACGGGCGCGATAGGCTCAGACCATGAAACCGAGCGCCCGAATGCTGTCCGCCCTCAACGACCAGGTCACCCTCGAGCTGACCAGTGCGATGGCGTACCTGCAGCTCTCCGCCTTCTTCAGGTCCAGCGACCTGCCCGGTATGGCCACTTGGATGAGCATGCAGTCGTCAGAAGAGCTGGTCCACGCCGACCGATTCACCGCCCACATCATCGACCGGGGGGGCCAGGTGCACATCGGAGCCATTCCTAGCCCCGATGCCGAGCTCATCTCGCCGCTCCAGGCATTCGAATCGGCCGCCGAGCACGAGCAGCAGGTGAGCGAGTCGATCCGCTCCCTGTACAGGCTGGCCAACGAGGAGGGCGACATCGACGCCCTCCCCCTCCTGCAATGGTTCCTCAGCGAGCAGATCGAGGAGGAGGCCAGCGTGGCCGAGATCATGGCCCGGATCCAGCGCGCCGGCCACGACGGGACGGCTCTCCTGATCCTGGATCAGGAGTTGGGCCAGAGAACCAACTCCGCCACCGCTTGAGCCAAACTACGGTTCGACCCCGGCGGCACTAGCGTGGGAACCATGTTCGGACCGTTGAACGGCGTCAGAACCGCACTGGTGATCGGGGCCGCGCTGGCCGCCATCCTGGCCGCCGTGCTCGGTCAGTGGGTGGTGACGGTCATCCTTCTTCTCGGTGTGGCCATCCACGGGTTGGGCTGGCTCTATCTCTACCGCCAGCACGTTCGCGAACACGGCTCCTGATCCCAGGACGGAACCCTCGGCTCAGCGCAAGCCCAGGAAGGCCGCCGCCTCCTCTGCCATCTCGTCGGCCACCGTCCGCAGCATCTCCGGCTGGTCGCGGTCCAGCCGACCTGGAAGATCGACGTAGATCTTCAGCTTGGGCTCGGTGCCCGACGGTCTGATCAGGACCCTCCCGCCCTCTTCGAGGTCCAGCGCCACCAACGGAGTGGCCGGCAGCCAACGCGGCCGCTCCTCCGCCCCCAATCGGTAGTCGGTGACCCGTTCCACCTTCCTCTCGGTCAGGGCCCGGGGCGTCTCCCTGCCTAGCTCCTCCATGGCAGCATCGATCTCGGCCAGACCCTCCGATCCGGGCCGAACCACACTGAGCTGGGTGCTCACCCACAACCCGGCCCTTTCGTAGAGATCGTTCAATCGCTCCCACACGTCGGACCCCGATTCGGCCAGCGTCGCCGACATATCGACGAAGTTGAGGGCGGCCGACATGCCGTCCTTGTCCCGCACCACCGGACCGACCGAATAGCCCAGCGCCTCCTCGTAGCCGAACACGAACCTTCCCTCTCCGACCGCCTCCAGATCGAGGGCGGCATTGGCGATCCACTTGAACCCGGTCAGCGTCTGCTCGAAGCGAGCACCGTGGAGGCGGGCCACGCTAGCCAGCATGGGAGAGGACACGATCGAGTTGATCACGATGGGTCGTTCCGGTGAATTCCAGTGCTTGAGGAGCCAATCCGCCATCAACACCCCGATTTGGTTCCCGGTCAGCCTGTTCCAGCTCCCATCTTCGAGGGGAATCGCCACCGCGAGGCGATCGGCGTCCGGGTCGTTGGCGATGACCAGATCGGCGTCCACCCGATCGCCCAGTTCCATCACCATGTCCATGGCACCGGGCTCCTCGGGGTTGGGAAAGGACACCGTCGGGAAGAGACCGTCCGGATCTCGCTGGGCGGATACGACACGCAGCCGCGAGTAACCGGCGTCCGTGAAGAGCCGATGCACCGTCTCCCAACCGACCCCGTGCAAAGGTGTGTAGGCAATGGACAGGTCGGCTCCTGAGTGACGCGTGCGGGCCTTTTCCACTTCCTGGCGGTAGGCGGCATACACCTCGTCCATGTCGAGCGGGGAGGCGAGCTCGAGGTCACCGCTCAGGGCGTTCTCCTCTCGGGGCACCCGGTTGGCGGGCCCGATGAGATCGATGGCGGAGGCGATTTGGCGATCGACCGGCGGCACGATCTGGGCCCCGTTGCTGTCATAGACCTTGTAGCCGTTGTCGGCGGGAGGGTTGTGGCTGGCGGTTACTACGACGGCCGCCGCTGCATCCAGGTGTCGGGCGGTGAACGCGACGATCGGGGTCGGCACGGTGGTAGTGAAGAAACGTACCCTGTGACCGGCGGCGACCAGCACTCCGACCGTGTCCTCAGCCAACACGCGGGAAGATGTCCGTCCGTCGTAACCCACGACGACCGGGCCCGATCTGTGGGCGCGAACGAATTCGGCCAGCCCGGCCGTCGTGCGGATCACAACAGCCCGGTTCATCCGGTTGGAGCCCGCCTCCACCGCCCCCCTGAGCCCGGCGGTCCCGAACTCGAGGACTCCATCCATCCGCTCGGCCAGCTGTTGCCAATCTCGGGCATCCAGCAGACGCCTCAACTCCGAGCGGGCGTTCGGGTCGGGATCTCCGGCCATCCATTCCTCCGTGCGGCCGACGAGCTCGGTGTGCTGGTTCATGAGCTCCACGCTATCCCACCCGGGCGCGGCCTTGCCAACTCGAACGTATTAGGTTCGATGTCATGCAACTCACCAGCCCCAGCTTCTCCGACGGCGCTTCGATTCCCCCGGCCTATTGCCTAGGAAAGTTCGATCCCGAGACTCACGTTACGTTCGCCGCCAACAGGAATCCCGCCCTCAATTGGACCGGAGCTCCCGAGGGCACGAGATCGCTGGCCATCACCGTCGTCGACCCGGACGCTCCCAGCGTGGCAGATGATGCAAACAAGGAGGACCGGGAGATCCCCGCCGACATGCCCCGGACGGATTTCACCCATTGGGCCATGGTCGACGTGGCTCCGGCCACACGCAGCATCGCTGAAGCCGAGTACAGCGACGGTGTCACGCCGCGCGGGAAATCGGGACTCGAGGCCAACCCGAGAGAAGGCGTCAATGACTACACGGGGTGGTTCGCCGGCGATCCCGAAATGGAAGGGACCTATCGGGGTTACGACGGTCCCTGCCCACCGTGGAACGACACGATCCCTCACCGCTACGTCTTCACGGTATACGCCCTGGACGTCGACCGCCTCGATCTGGACGACGGATTCTCGGCCGGAGACCTGGTGACGGCCGCCCAGGGCCACATCCTGGACTCGGCCTCCATCTCGGGCGTTTACAACCTCAACCCGGATCTGTTCTAGGAATTGAACTCAGCCGGCGTATTCGGACCGTTGCCAGCGCCACATGTCGGCGCACATGTCCTCCACGGTTCGCTCCGCCTGCCATCCCAGCTCTCGGCGGGCCAGTTCCACCGACGCCCAGGACTCCGCCACGTCACCCGGCCGCCTTTCCACGATCTGGTAGGGAACCTCCACTCCCGTGGCGGTCTCGAAGGCCTTGACCAGCTCTAGCACCGAGGTTCCCCGACCTGTGCCGAGGTTGTAGACCAGCCGTCCGCCCTGGGGGTTCATCGCCTCCAGCGTCGCCACATGGCCGGCGGCCAGATCCTCCACATGCACGTAGTCGCGAACCCCGGTGCCGTCCCGGGTCGGGTAATCGTTCCCGTAGACCGGCAGACGGTCCAGCTTGCCCGCCGCCACCTGGGCGATGTGAGGCATCAGATTGGTCGGGATCCCGGCAGGATCCTCACCGATCAGCCCACTCTTATGCGCCCCCACCGGGTTGAAGTACCGAAGGATGGCGATGGACCAGTTGGGATCGGCCCGGTGGACGTCGTCGATGACCTGCTCCATCATGACCTTCGTCCACCCATAGGGGTTGGTGGCCATCCCGGCTGGAGAGCTCTCCGTCACAGGCACCACCTCGGGATCTCCATACACGGTGGCCGAGGAGGAAAAGACGAGCCGCCGCATCCCCTGGTCACTCATGGCTCGCAGCAGCGCGATCGTACCCACTACGTTGTTCTCGTAGTACTCCAGCGGCTTTGCAACTGACTCACCAACCGCCTTGAAGGCGGCGCAATGGATGACCGCATCGGCGTTCAACTCGGCCAGACGCTTGGACAGGGCACCACTCTCGGTCACATCGTCCTCGTACACATCGAGCCGATGGCCCAGCACTCGCCCGATCCGATCGGGGACATCCCGTTTGGCATTCGAGAAGTTGTCGATGATCAGGGGCTCGTGGCCCGACTCCGCAAGGGCGACACAAACGTGACTGCCCACGAAACCGGCTCCCCCAGTGACGATGACACGCATCAGCGAGATCCTAAGTCCTCTCCGAGGAAAGTAATCGAGTCGGGGTGCATCATGGTTCAGCTCGTCGGCATCACGAAACCGTCCGCGGCAGGAACGGTGAGCCTGAACACGGTCCTGTGGTCGACCCGGAGGTACTCGAGGTCACCGCCCATCAGACGCGCCAGTCGGCGGGCCACGTTGAGCCCGAGACCAACAGAGCCCTGTTTGGGCGGAGCACTCTCCCCTCTCTGATAGGGCTCGAAAATCCGTTCGGCGTCGTCTTCGGCCACACCATCCCCTCCATCACTGATCTCGATGGAGATCATTCCGGCCAACGACTGAGCCGTGACCCTCACTTCACCGCCGCCGTACCGCTGTGCGTTGGAGAGCACGTTGCGGACGATCTGGCCGAGTCGATGTGGGTCAACCCGTGCTTCCAACACCTGCTCGGGGAGCTGCCAGTCGACCGGCGCCTCGATGGCGACCGCCATGGCCTTGAGGTAGGACACCACGTCGACGTTCTCGGGAGCGATCGCCACCTCGCCGACATCCGATCGAACAGCCACCAGCAGATCTTCGATCAGCGAAGTCATCTCTGCCGCTTCGTGGGCTATCAGAGTGATCAAATCGCGCCGTTCCTCGGGCCCGAACTCCTCGAATCTGTCGCGCAACTCCTCGGCCAGGCCCATCACGCCGGTCAGGGGGTGACGCAGCTCATGCGAGACCGTGGCCACCACGACGTCCTTGGCCGTGAGCAGCTCCTCCAATCGCTCCTGGGTGCGCTTCATCTGGGTCAGGTCGCGCGCGCTGGCAGCCACGTAGCGCCGATCGTCACGTCCGTCATGGACCGTTACCACCACCCACAGCGGAGAGGCGCGACCGTTCCAATCGGACATGACCAGCTCCCCCGACCAACCCTTCGCGTCGGCTGCCTCAACCATCTGCTTCCAGTCGAGAGCCGGGAGCAGGTCGCCGACGAGCGGCCGGCCCGAGACCTGTTCGGGGGTGAGGCCGAGAAAGGCCCTGGAGGCGCCGTTGGCGTAGCGAAGGCGACCCGAGTCGTCGAACACGGCCACCATGTCACTGGTGGCCTCCAGGATTCCGGACAGGACCGACGAGGAGTTGGAGGCTTCGACCTCCGCCGTGACGTCGACCAGAACCCCCTCGTAGAAGCGCACATCGCCCTCGTCATCGTAGACCGCACGGGCCGTGTCACGCACCCAGATCACCCGGCCATCTTGGCGACGAAGCCTCACCTTGAAGTCCGGAACCGTTCCCTCGATCTCGATGAGCCGTCTCCACTCCAGCCGGCGCTGTGCCTCGACGTAGGAGCGCTCGGCGACATTCTCCACGGCCAACAGAGCCTCGACCGATTCATAGCCCAGCAACTCTGCAGCGGCCTGATTGGCCGCCAGCACGTGGCCATCGACCGAGGTGCGGTAGAGAGCCGCGGGTAGGCGGTGGAACAGACCGTCGAGCTCGGCTCTGGCGGTTTGCATTGACATCAGCCATACATATCGGCATCGCATCCGCAAGAGTTGAGCAGTCAACCAGGGCTCAATCGGTCAGCGACACCCCGTCGGCATCGATGGCGGCCCTACCGCACACGCTCAAGAGCTCGAAATCTCCAGCGTCGACCACGACCACCGGCATGGAGCGACCGTACAGCTCCGTCGCCACCAGCGCCCCCAGCACGATTATCGGGTCGGTTCTCGACAGGACCATCCCGTCCGGAGCGGTTCCCATCCGGATCATCTCAGCCAGCACCGACGAGGCCGAAGACGATCCACGGCCGGAAGGCATGGCGAGGATCGTGCCCGAGATGGTTGCCCCCAACTGGGGATGGTGGGGATCGCTGATCCTCCCTGTCTCCCGATCCACTCCTCCCCACAGCGACAACGGCTCGTCCAGGGCCAACACCGGGCCGCTTCCCCGGCCTCTCACGAGGGCCCTGGCCGGGATCCTCGTCGTCATCCGCCATCCCCCACCGTGGCTGCCCGGATGCATGCCTCGGCCGACGAGTAGACGACATCGACCCCGAGATTGGCCGGGGCGTAATAGGCCCACTTGGCGGAGTCGGTCATGACGACCCGCACGTCGGGCGCCAGAACCGGCACCAGATACGTGCAGGTGTCCGTCACAACGGTCACACCGGCCTTCACCAGGGTGAACCTCTCCTTCTCGGGCAGCGCCGCCAGCGTCTCCCGCCCGGTGTTCACGTACACGGGCAGGGCGCATCTGTGACCCTCCAGCCGCGTCGCCAGGGCGTTCATCTGTGCCAGGGAGTAGTGGGGCGTGCCGAGGCACACCGCATCCACGCGGCCCTCGGTGGTCGTGAGTGATCTGCGGGCCGCCTCCAGATCCTCGGAGCGAACCTCGAGAATTTCGACCCTCCTTCCGCCCGTCGCGGTGGCGAGGTCTGGCGCCTCCGGGGTGATGCCGACAGCATGGAACATCGCCACCGACCCGGAAGTGGCGGCAGCCGCGCCAATCGCCTTGAGCCGATCCTCATCGGTGTCCGGTGGCAGGCCCACGATCGCCCCCACCCTGGCTCCGGCCACCTGCCCCAGAACATGTCCGAGCAGCGGAAACACGTACTCCTCGCCCAGCCTGGAGGCGACCGGCTCCACCGACAAGCCGAAAGTCGCCAGGCGACCCTGATCCAGGTGCAGCCCCACGGCCGGAGCTCTCCCGGTGACGGCTGCGCAAATGTCGAGGAAGTCGCCGTACCTCTCTGTACGAGCACCCAGAACCGAGTTGGCAAACACGATCGCGTTCGACTCGGCCCAAGCGATCTGGTCGCCGAGACCGGGCCGCTCCGGCCCGGCACCCGGCGGGATCTGATAGGGGGCACACGTCCACGTCGGGCGGCATCCCAGACCCAGATAGGCATCGACGAGGGCCCCGGCCTCGGCGCGATGGGGTGTGCGCACCAGATCGGGATGAAGCAGGTCCAGCGACGTGACGTTCAGGGTGGTCGGCACCCTCACACGCGCCCCGCCCTCGAAGAGCCGGCGGGCGAAGTCCAGGCCGGCCTGCCCTTCGTAGAGGCATCCGTCGATGTGAGCCGAGACGATGTCGAGCAGAGCGCCGGCCCCCATGGCTTCGGCAGTTCCCACCAGGATGCGCATGGCCAGGGCGGGCCCGTCGCCCTCGTCACCGTCGAGGATGGCCCTGTCGGACTCGGAGAGGTGAACAGTCATCAACGCGAATTGTGGTCCGCGATACCCTGATGTGGTGAATCCCCTCACCGACCTCGGCCTGCTCGGTGGCGCCCACGGCCTGCGACGCCGCCTTCAGGGAAACGAATTCCGGGCTCCTCTCCATCCTCCCGACGGGACGACGCTGTTCGTATGGCGGGCCGAGCGGACGTCGTCGAACTGGAGAGCTGGATGCCCGGCTTCCCGCCACCTCCGCCCCGCGTCGACGACTGGGAACCCGAATATTCCCATGGCTGGGAGACTTGGCGGCTGATGCTCCCCGATTATCTCGCCAACCTCACCTGATGCGGCGGTAGCCTCGATCGCATGGATTATGACTATGTCGTAATCGGGGCCGGGTCGGCGGGATGCGTCCTGGCCAACCGGCTGTCCGCCACCTCGAACGTTCTGCTCTTGGAAGCCGGAGGCTGGGATCGAGGGCTGGACGTTCGGATTCCCGCCGCCTTCTCGAAGCTGTTCAAGAGCCACCGCGACTGGGACTTCGAATCAGGGCCTGAGCCCGCGGCCGAGCAGCGAAGGCTTTACGTGCCGCGCGGCAAGATGATCGGCGGCTCATCGTCGATGAACGCCATGATCTACATCCGCGGTAATCCCTTCGATTACCAGCGTTGGGAAGAGTCCGGCGCAGACGGCTGGGGATGGGATAACGCACTCGCCACCTTCCTGGAGGTCGAAGACAACGGCCGAGGCGCCGGCCCGTTTCACTCGACCGGAGGGGAACTCAGGGTGGAAGACCAGCGCAGCCCTTCGCCCTTCACGCGTCGTTTCGTCGAGGCAGCCCTCGAGGCAGGTCTCGAGGCGAACGACGACTTCAACGGAGAACGCCAGGACGGGGTGGGCCTGTTCCAGGTCACTCAGAAGCGGGGACGCCGATGGAGTGCGGCCGATGCCTTCCTGCGACCGGTACTCGAGCGCCCCACGATCAGTGTCGAGACCGATGCCCTGGTGACCAGGCTCGTATCGGAGCGGGGCAAGGTGACCGGCGTCTCCTACATCAAGGGCGGCGACCTGCGGACGGTGAGGGTGAACGGCGAAGTGATCCTGTGCGCCGGCGCTATCGGCTCCCCCACCATCCTCCAACACTCGGGAATCGGTCCCGCAGATCACCTCAACAAAGCCGGAATCACGCCCCAGCTGAACCTGCCCTGGGTGGGCGAGAACCTCCAGGATCATCCGGTCGTCATGGTCCTGCACCGCTCGACGGTGCCGGGCACGCTCGACGACGCCCAATCGCCCTCCAACCTCCTCCGCTGGTTGACCAGACGGTCCGGAATGCTCGCGTCGAATGTGGGAGAGGGAGGAGCCTTCGTTCGCAGTCGGGCCTCCCTGGCCCGGCCCGACCTGCAATTTCACTTCGGGCCCGCCTATTTCGCCAACCATGGCCTAGACCCCTTCGACGGAAACGCCTACACGTTGGGGCCATGTCTGCTCAACCCCGCCTCCAGGGGATGGGTGAGAGTCCGCAGCTCGGATCCACGCACCAAGCCCGAGATCGTGGGCAATCACCTCACGGAGGCCTCCGACATGGCTCCTCTGCTGGAGGGCCTCGAGTTGACCAGGGAGATCCTGGCAGGTCGAGCCTTCGACGACGTCAGAGGACCCGAGCTCCTGCCCGGCCCCGCCATCCGAACCCGAGAGGAGTTGACCGACTACATTCGCCGTCGAGTCGAGCTCATATATCACCCGGCTGGAACCTGTCGGGTGGGTCGACCCGACGAAAGTGTGGTGGACCCCGAGCTCAGGGTTCACGGGATCGACGGCCTGCGGGTAGCCGACGCCTCTGTGATGCCCACCGTGACGTCGGGCAACACCAACGCTCCCACGATCATGATCGCCACCCGGGCGGCCCATCTGATCAGGGCCGCCTGAGATCGACCCGAGTCAGATCGGCAGCTCGAGTTGCTCTCCGGGGCGACGAAATCGCTCCAACCCATTCCAGATCAGGTGATCCATGAACACCCAGCTGCGACGGTGAATGGCGCTGGGGCCCCAAGCCTGCAGGGCGGCCTTGTGGACGGGGCACGGGTAGCCCTTGTTGGCATCGAAATTCCACACCGGGAATTCGAGAGCGAATCGGCGCATGATCCGATCCCTGGTCACCTTGGCCAATATCGACGCCGCCGCCACCGACAGAGAAAGACGGTCTCCCCCCACCAGCCTGTGTGCGCCCCCGACAAAATCCCAGTTGCCGTCGACGATCACCCGGTCAGGGGTCAGGCCCAAACCCTCCAACGCCCGAGAAGCAGCGAGCCGCTGCGCGTCCGACATCCCCAGCTCGTCGCACTCCTCGTGGCTGGCATGACCGACGGACCATGCGCTCACCCAGCCCGCCACCCGATCGAACATCAACTCGCGCTCACTCTCGGTGAGCATCTTCGAGTTCGCGGATCTTGTACACGCGGCGATCCCGAGGGACGACGGCGGCTCCTACGGTGAGAGGTCCCGCCCAGGCGCCCCGGCCCACCTCATCCACGCCCACCACGATCTCGTCACCGGCCTCCCAGTAGGACTTTTCCAGTGTCAGGCCCGGTGACTTGCCGCGTATGGCGCTCCGCAACTTGGGAACGGTCATGGGGTCAGGGTAGATGAACCACCCCGAGACACTGCGGTATCGGGGTGGGCGGGCGCGAACATCAGGAAGGAGCCATTCGACCATACGAGCCGATACCGGGGGCTGTGGAGCATCTCGCCCGCCCAGGCGAAGTCCGCTCCAGGACCAGCAGATCCAGCGGGGTCTCGAGATCGAAGGGCGATCGATCCTGTCCTACCTGCACCGCCAAACGGCCGGCCTCCAGCGTCATGGCCCGTGCCTTGAAGAACCCGACCAACGGTCCCGAGATGGACTCCGCTTGCCGGAGATAGAGAGCGAAGTCGTCCCCCCAGTAGTGACCGGAGCGGTGTGTGCCGACCATCGCCAACCCTGCGATCAGCAGAATCATCCCCACCGCCAGAGTGGCCAACATGGGAGCTCTCGAGCTGTCGGGCGCCCGGCCAACCGACATCGAACGCTCTCCGGACCTCGACCATGTCTCCCGCCGGAATCTACGGGCCTGACGCGGCTATCCGGCTCAGTTGACGGTGGGATCCGCCAGGTGGGTGGCCCAGACGGCCGCCCGTCCCCCGATGCGACGCAACAGATTCGGCCATGAGCCGTCCGGGAAAGCCGGGAAGACATCGGACGGCTCCGCGTCCACCACGAGCCAGGCACCTTCGTCCATCTCGGCTTCCAATTGCCCCGGGCCCCAGCCCGACTGGCCGACGAAGAGCCTGGCCTTCACCCTGCCCGAGGGTGGATCGAGGTCGTCGGCCGGCCTCACCGAACCTCCGTCTTCGACCAGCACCAAACCGTTCTCTGCCGCCACCGGCCCGCCCCAGAAGATGTTGGGAGGGGCAGCGAGCACCGAACGCCAAAGCGGCAAGTGGTCGGTCGTGGGCTCGTCGGTGGGACGGTTGACTATCACACCGGCCGCCCCTTCCTCCTCTTCGTGAGCGTAGAGGTAGACCACCGAGTGGTAGAAGTGAGGGTCGAGTATCAGCGGAGTGGCCACGAGAAGGCGACCCGTGAACGACATAGCACCATCCTGGCATACGATGAGCGGTCGATGTTGCGCATCCTGACCGCCAATCTGCTTGGCGACCGTTCCTCTCCACCCGCCCTGGCCCGGCTGTTGGATGAGACGTCCCCCGACGTCGTCGCCGTCCAGGAGCTGGCTCCGTCGAACGCGGCGGTGATCCGCTCGCGCTATCCGACGGGCGTGCTCCGTCCGGCCCTGGGCACCGACGGCATGGGACTGGTGGCGCGCCGCCAGATCGACATCCGTCGCCTACCGCTTCCCCGTCGCTCGGCTCTCATGGGGAGGGTCCGCCTGACCGCCGACCGAGCGATCGAAGTCTGGGTGGCCCACCTCGCCAACCCGATGGACATGCCACCGCCGATCTGGGTACGCCGACAACAGGTTCGGCTCCTGGAGGAGGCGATCGAGAAGACCCGGGGACCGCTGGTGCTGGTAGGCGATCTCAACGCCTCGCCTCGCTGGCCCGCATACAGGAGCCTCCGCACCAAGCTCGATGACGGTGTGGCCGACTGGGCACGACGCCGGGGCAGCAGGACCCCTCGCACATGGTCGTATCGCCCGGGCCTACCGCGTCTGCTGCGGATCGACCATGCCCTGGTTCGAGACCTGGCAGTCGACGACGTGCGCGTGATGTCCCTGCCGGGATCCGATCACCGGGCCCTGCTGGTGGATGTGCGTCCGAGCCACACGCTCCTGGTCAACCCAGATGGGCCTTTATCCAGTCAATGATCTCACCGGCCACCTCGGGGCCTTCAGGCTCGTTGAGGGTCTCGTGGCGCAGCTTGGGGTAGAGCCTTCGTTCTACTCCCGGCAGGGAACCCAACTCGACGGTACAGGTCGGGGGCACGATGGCGTCTGCACCGCCGTGGGTCACGAGCGTGGGCAGGTCGAGCCTCCCCACCGTCCCTCTCACCCGGTCCATGGCGGCGAAGAATTCCGCACCCAGGCGGGAGGTCGATGCCGTGTGCACGAGCGGATCCGAGAAATAGGCCTGCCCCACCGCCGGGTCACGGGAGAGCTGCTCGCCCTTGAGCTTGTTGGGCACCGAGAGGCCCGGTGCGATACGGGCCAGAACGGGCGCCAGCTTCCGTTGCCATCTCGCCCCTCCCTCCAAGGCTGGAGCCGACAGCACCAGCAGGTCGGGCTTGGGACGCTCGGAAAGCGCATAGTCGAAGGCGATCAGACCCCCCATCGAGTGGCCGAACAGCACGACCGGGCGACCCGTGCCCCTCGCTTCCTCGACCAAGTCCTGAACCTGATCCAGATAGACCGCCCAATCATCGACGTCGCCCCGCTTGCCACCAGTGGCACCGAAACCGACCAGGTCGGGGGCGACGACACGGATCCCCGCCTGGGCGAAGAGGCCGCCGGGTCGCTCGTAGCGCCCGGAGTGCTCGGCCAGGCCGTGGACGAGAACCATCTCGGCTATGGGCTCGGTGGTCGGCTCCCAGACCCGAACCAGTTGTGATCCCACTGTCGGGTGAGGACGCGGATAGGCAGTGCTCTCGATCATCTGAAGTACTCTATGCCCCGCGTGGGTCACCTCATCGGTAGAAAGGTGGGGACTTGATCGAGGCCTTCACCCAGGAGCCACGGATCTCGACCTGGGCCGGCGCGCCCTCGCCGACCGGCGGCGAGAGATAGGCCATAGCGATCCCCCGGTCCAGAACGGGGCTGATGTTGCCCGACGTGACCTTTCCCTCCGAACCGCCGGAGCGGACCGGATAGCCACGACGAGGAATACCACGGGCTTCCATCACCAGGCCGGTCAGCTTGCGACCCACGCCGGCCTCACGTTGCCGCTCCAGGGCTTCTCTGCCCACGAAGTCGTGGTCGCAGGCGACGGCAAAATCCAGGCCCGCTTCGAGAGGGGTGGTTTCGGCATCGATGTCGGAACCCCACAGCCGCAGCCCTGCTTCCAGTCGCAGCGTGTCACGCGCACCCAGGCCGCACGGGACGGCTCCTTCGCTGAGCAGCGCCTCCAACACCGGGCCGGCTCGGTTATTGGGCAGGCATATCTCCCCACCGCGCTCTCCGGTGTATCCGGTCCCGGCGCATCTCATCGCCTCCGTCGCCAGTGTGCGGAACCGCCCCGGTGCCTGCCCGACGACTGATTCGAGCACGGCAGGGGCATTGGGGCCCTGAACCGCCAGCATCGTCGTGGAGAGACGCAGATCCTCAACCTCAACTCGAGGTCCAGCTGCCTGCCGGATCCGATCCTGCACGAAATCGGAGTTGGCGGCATTGGGCATGACCCAGTACTCCTCTTCCCCCCAGCGCCACACGACCAGATCGTCGAGGATGCCCCCCTCCGCATCCAGTAGCAGCGTGTAGTGGGTACGCCCCGGCTCGTAGGCGGCGATATCGTTGGATAGCAGGGGCCGGAGCGCCTCGGTGACACCCGGTCCGGACACCGACAGGCGCCCCAAATGGGATACGTCGAAGACACCCACATCGCTCCGCACGGCGTGATGCTCGGCCAGGACCGACTCGTATTCCGCGGGCATCTCCCACCCGCCGAAGTCCACGAACCTCGCTCCCAACCGCCTGTGCTGGTCGTGGAGTGGCGACCGCTGCGTCATCCGGTGCGCCTGCCCCGGGCATCGAGCCGGGTGACGACCGGCTTGCCGGGAAGGCGCGAGGGCGGGGGCACGTCGTCGAGGTGGTCGGGCTCCTCCAGCCCGTATTTCACCACCAGCTGCAAGTAGTCCCTCTGATAGAGCACCTTGCAGTTGACGTCCGGGTAGAGCTGGCGAAGCAGTCGGACCTTGCGATTCTTCTTGGTCACCAGCTTCTGGTTCATCGTCGTGATCTCGATGAACAGATCATCGTCGGGCAAATAGAAGTCAGGTGTGAAGTACTGGCGGGCTTCTCCTCCCCGATCCCAGGCAATGGGGAAAGACCGCGGCTCGTACAGCCAGGGCACACCGTAGAAATCGAGTAGTAGGGCGAACTGGCGCTCGCTGTTGTGGGCGAAATCGACCTCGTAGGCCCGAAGACTGCCGTCCAAGCTCAGTTAAACCCCGCCTTGACGCTCAACGGGGAAGTCTTCACGGTCTCGTCGACTTCGCTCGTGACCGGGAAGAGCTCATGGATGGCACCCTCGACCTCTTCCTGCACCGGGCCCACGGCGATCCCGAACACGCCCTGGCCCCTGCGGAAAACGTCCACCACCTCATCGGGACTGGTTGCGGCGTAGATCGTGTGACCATCGGAGAGCAGCGTGACGTCGGCCAGAGGGCGATCGCTGGCCAGTTGCTGGCGCAGGATTTCCACCGCCGATCGAATCTTCTTCAGCGACATCCCGGCGTCCAGCAGGCGCTTGATGACCTTGAGCTGAACCACGTCGGTGAACGAGTAGAGGCGCTGGGAGCCCGATCCCTGGGCCTGCTGGAGGGAAGGGCGGAGAAGCCCGGTCCGAGCCCAGTAGTCGAGCTGGCGATAGGTGATGTCGACCAGGCTGCACACCTGAGGTGCTCTGTATCCCAGCTGGTTGTTGACCTGTTCCACTGTCTCCTCCGGACGGGCTCGGCAATATGCGACTGTGCCGCCCGGCTGCTTACAGCAGCGTAATTCCGAGCGTGGGAGAAAGGTAACCGGCGGCCCCGGGAGTTGTCAACAACCTGTGGAAAACTCATCCACGAGACGAGCCGGGCCCGTCAGTCGTCGTCAGGCTCGTCGCCGATGAAGTCCTCGACGGTTGCCTCTTCGAGAAACTCACGGAAACGCTCGATCTGGGCTTCTTCGGACTCCTCCTCGATCTCGATGCCCGCCTCGGCCAGCACGGCCGGGTCGGCGAAGACGGGCGCCGCGGTCCGCACCGCCAGGGCGATCGAGTCCGACGGCCGAGCCGAGATGTGCACCTCGCCTGCGTCCGTGGAGAGAACCAGGTCGGCGTAGAAGACGCTGTCGCGCATCTCCGTGACCACCACGCGCTCCACCTCGGCGCCGAGCTGCTCGACCACCAGGACCAGCAGGTCGTGGGTGAGTGGCCGGGGAGGCTCCACCTCCTCCATGGCGGTCGCGATGGCCGTTGCCTCCGAAGCCCCGATCCATATGGGCAGATAGCGCCGGCCCGCCTGCTCGCGCAGCAGGACGATCGGGACGTTGGAGGGCAGTTCCACCCGCACCCCGACCACGGTCATGGCGACTACATCTGCGCTCATGAGACCGAGGTTATCAGTGCCCGTCAGTAGAGGAATCCGACCAGCGCATCGGGGTCGGCGACCAGCGACTCCATATCCAGCACCGCCCAGAGAGATCCCAGGTTCCTGTAGCGACCCTTCCAATCCAGCCCGTACCCCACCAGGTACTCATCCCCTACCTCGAAGCCCCGGTACTCGATCGGGACATCCACGAGCCGCCGCCGCACCTTGTCGACCAATGCCACCGTGGACACCGACGAAGCTCCCCTGTCCTCCAGCATCCGTCTCAGGACGGCCAGCGTCAGGCCCGTGTCGATGATGTCCTCGACGATCACGACATCCCTGCCAGTCACGCTCACGGCCGTATCCAACGCGATCCGTATCCTGCCGCCTTCGCCGAAGCGGGACAGACCAAGGAAGTCGATCTCCAGCGGAGCGCTCATCGCCCTCACCAGATCTGCCAGGAACGGAAGCGCGCCCACGAGCACGGCCACCATGAGAGGGTTGCGATCGGCGTAGTCGGCCGAGAGCGCCTCACCCAATTCGGAGATCCGGGCCTGGATCTCCCCGGCCGCGACCACCTCGACCGCGGGGGCGTCAGCCATTGGTGATTCGACTGAACACCAGGCCCAGCCACCCGATAGCCGTTGCCAGGTCGGGCAGTTGACCGTCGGTCGACCGAACCGTCTCGACCACGACCGGCTCCGGCTCAGGCTGAGGCTGCTGCTCGGGGGGCACGGTGGCCGCCGCCGTCTCCGGCGGGTCATAGCGCGAAGATCCAGCCGCCACTGCCACCTGACCGAAGTGGTTGAATCCCCAGGTCATAAGGGCAGCCGCATCCTTGAAATGGCCTCCTGCTCCCGATGAGCCCATCACCACGGTGAACAGGGTTCGCCCATCTCGCTGCGCGGCCCCCACCATGACCAGCCCGGCCCGGCCCGTATAGCCGGTCTTGACTCCGATGGTGCCCGGGTATTCGCCCAGCAGCTTGTTGGTGGTCTCCAAACCACGCTGGGTGCCATCGGGCGCCGCGGGGAAGGAAGCCCTTTCGATCTTGGCCAGCTCGCGGAATTGCGGATACTGCATCACGGCCAGGCCCATGGTGAGCAGGTCGGCCGCACTCGAGTAGTGGCCCGGGGTGTCGAGCCCGTGCGGGTTCTCGAAATGAGTGTGCTCGAGGCCCATTTCCTGGGCCTGGGCATTCATCATGTCGACGAAGTTCTCCACACTCCCTCCGATGTGCTCGGCCACGGCCATGGCGGCGTCGTTCGCCGATCGCACGACCATGGCGGTCAGCAGGAGTCGCAACGGGAGCCGCTCCCCCGTTACCAGCCCGACCTCGGACTCGCCCACCTCCGCCGCTCGTCGGCTCACGGTGACCATGTCGTCCAGGTTCCCGCGCTTGAGCGCCAGCAAGCAGGTCATGATCTTGGTGGTGGAGGCCATGGGGCGCTCCTCGTCGGCATTCGACGACGCCAAAACTGCCCCCGCATCGGCGTCATAGAGAATCCAGGACTCCGCGGTGACCCGAGGTGGGGCGGGCGCGATCACTCCCCCCTCCCGGGGTGGCGTCGGCAGGCTCAAGGGGGCCGCCGGTGCCGGGACAGGCAGGACCAGTGTCAGGATGGCCGCCGCCATGAGGGCGGCGAGGGTTCGGATGGGCCTCATTCGTGAAGAAGGGAGCGGACTTGTCCCGTCAGGATGGCGCGATGCAGCGCTTGTATCGAATCGGCGCATCCGGACAGTACGTCGCGGGCACGGCTCTTGGCCTCCGCCGAGTCGGATCTGAGCAGCGGAGCCGTGAGCTGGCGGAGCAGATCGACCTCACGTTCGGCTCCCAGCCTCACCGCCCGAAGATGCCGGGCTTCGAAGCCCGCATCCAGTAGACGACGGCATTCGATGGCGACTCCGAGCGCATCGGGCGAAAACACCGTGGCACCGGCAGCCGGGGCGAGGAGCCCGTGCTCGATGAGCGCCTTGAGGTCGTCCTCGGCCAGCCCGCTGCGCCGGAGCAGATCGGCTCGGGTCAAGGGCTCGCCCTCGACCTCGAGAGTGTCCTCGAGCGGCTCGATCTCATCGGGACCGGGCTCCTCGCCTCTCTCCCACAGCGTGAGCTTGGACTTGATCACCTTGAGTGGCAGAAAGTGGTCCCTCTGCTGAGTCAGGATGTAGCGCACCCGCTTCAGGTCCTCGCCATCGAACTGGCGGTACCCGCTGCTGGCTCGGGCGGGGTTCAGCAGCCCCTGAGACTCGAGGAATCGAAGCTTCGACACGGAGACGTCCGGAAACTCGTCCCGCAACAGGTTGATGACTTCACCGATGCTGAGCGGCTCGTCAGGCATTGCCATGGACGACGAGGAAGTGGAACCGGCCCACCAGGACTTCGTCTGCGGCTTCGAGGGCTGCGCTGTCGACCCGGGAGTCGTTCACATACGTCCCATTGGTCGAACCCGAGTCCTCCACCGACAACTCTCCCCCATCGACTACGAACCGACAGTGCTGGCGGGACACCGTCACGTCGTCCAGGAAGATGTCGCTCTCGGGGTGACGGCCCACGGTGGTGACACCAGGGTTCAAGACGAAGGTCATGCCGGTGCGCGGGCCTCGTTCGACCACGAGGGCAAAACCGTGGATGCCCTCGACCTGGGCGGCCTCGTCACGGCTGAGGGGGTGCTCCCGATCCTTCTCTAGAGGCACGTAGACCACCGTGGTGTCATTCTCTACCTCAGCTCCACAGTTGGGGCAGAAATGGATGTCGGCCGGTAGGTCGGCCTGGCAGTTCGGGCACGTCATGGCACGACCAGTCTAGGGATCGACCACACCGCTCGACGGGCCGTGAGTCAGGCGATCAGGGCCCGATAGGCCGCGGCGTCGAGAAAGTCGCCAGCATCGAGCGGCTGGTCGGGCCGTAGAACCACGAACCAGGCGTCGCCGTAGGGATCCTGATTGACCAGCTCAGGCCGATCGACCAGATCCTCGTTGATCTCGATCACTGTGCCGGAGGACGGTGCGTACACCTCCCCCACCGACTTGGTCGACTCGACCTCCGCCATGACCGCGCTGGCCTCGACCTCTTCGTCGGGTGTTGGAAGCTCGACGAAGACCACGTCACCCAGCTGCTCCTGGGCGTATTCGGTGATTCCCATTCTGAGCGTCCCGTCGTCCTGGAGGGCGATCCACTCATGTTCCTCCGTGTACAGCAGCTGGTCGGGGACGTTCACTGGGCCTCCTTGGGAGTCGACTGACCGGTATAGGGCGACTCTACCGAGCGGAGCCGGGCTCGGATGTCTCCCGCGTATTCCCCGGCCACCCACCAGTACAGGACCAGGCCAACCACGCCGGCCAACCACGCCGGTGGGCCGAACAGCCACGTCACGATGTCGGCCTTCAAGAGGTAGAACGAGGGGATGGCGCCGTAGAGGAGGAAGGTGGCTATCTTCCCCAGGGGTCGCACCTCCAGCTTCCCCAAGCTGCCGGTAGCCAGGATCAGACCTCCCACGCCTACCAGGACCTCACGCAGGATCAGGGCCCATCCGATGGGCCAGGGAAGCACTCCGGCGATCAGTCCCGCCACCAGAGCCGAGGCGATCATGAGCCGATCGGCCACCGGGTCGAGCAGCTTGCCCAACTCGCTGACCTGGTCGAGCCGGCGGGCCAGATAGCCATCCACCCAGTCGGTGGCCCCGATGAGAAAAATGAGCGCAGCCGCCAGGCCGACCCGTTCCTGACCCAACAACACCCACCAGAAGTAGGGAATAGCTGCCAGCCGGATGAACGAGACCAGATTGGGGATGGTCAGGACTCTGTCGCCCACCCCGACAGGCTACCGCTCGAGCAGGTCAGCTACGTGCCGGCGCCTGCTTGAAGAGGTCGCCCGAGCCGGTATGGCCCCGGTCGCGCACCGTCACATCGCCGCACCGGATGCACACACTGCGCTCCAACCCGAAATTGACCGTCGTGTAACGCTCCGGATGATCGCAATCGCCGACGGCCTTGGTCGGATCATGGACGGGTTGCTTCTGAAAGATCTTCATGGTGATCACGCGCCTTTTGGTTTCCCCGCGTCATCGTCCCACCACCCCCGCGGCGGTCTAGGGCCAATCACAAGACGCACCATCTGACTAGTACGGGCAAGAACCAGGCCAAGTCGGCACCGGATCCAGGGACGATTACCATGGCCGTGTCACGGGCCGTGGCGCAGCTTGGTAGCGCGCTTGACTGGGGGTCAAGAGGTCGTGGGTTCGAATCCCGCCGGCCCGACGCAAGAAACCCGCTCTGTTGAGCGGGTTTCCTCAATGCCGGGCTCGAGTCGCCTCGGTCGGTGGCGCCTATTTGGCGCCTAACGGTCAGCCATCATGGCCGCCAGCCGGTCGATCGCTTGCCGCTGCATGTTCGGAAGGACCGCCGAGTAGATATCGAGCGTCGTCGTGATCGAGGCATGGCCGAGCCGTTCCTGCACGACCTTCGGCGACTCACCCGCCGCCAGCAACGCCGTGGCGTGACTGTGGCGAAGCTGCTTGACGGTGATCCTCGGGAGGTTGGCTGCGGTCACTATCTCCCCGAACCGCCTCGATATGTACTCGGGATTCGACGGCTGGCCAATCTGGTCGCTGGAGACCCACTCCCCCGGCGCCCACACCTCACCAGCGCGTAGACGCTCCTCGATCTGCGTCTTCCGCCACTCCTTGAGCGCCGCCAACGTTTCGGCGTCCAGATCGACGGTCCGCCGGGAGCGAGCCGTCTTAGGTGGCTTCGTGACCGTCCTGCCGTCCACCACGACCCGAGCCCTCCGTACCGACAAGCGGCCGGCGTCCAGGTCTACGTCGGGCCACTGGAGACCGCAGAGTTCCGACCGCCGGAGCCCAGTCATGGCCGCGGTACGCCAGATCGCTGCCAGTCGATCCGTCCGCGCTTCCTCGATGAAGGCGGTGATCTGCATTGGCGTCCATACGTCGGCAGTTACGTCTCGTACTGGCATCTTCGGTTTGTCGGCTAGGTCGGCGGGGTTCACTCGAAGCAAGCCCTTCCTAACTGCGGCGTCGAGGGCCTTATGTAGCGAGATCTGGAGGCGCCGGACCGAGGCGGGACCTAGTCCGCCTGCGCCGTCTAGCCGGCCGCTGATGCCGCGCTCCGCGAGGAAGGCTTCGATCTGCGTAGCTGTGAGGCGATCAAGGCGAACTTGGCCGAGCTGCGGGACGATGTGGCGCTCGACCGCCGAGCGGTACCACGAAATGGTCGCTGCCTCCAGTTGCTGCATGCCGAGAGAGCCGAGCCAGTCCCGAAGATACTGACCGACGGTGAGCGAGCCGGCGTCGGCGACCCCGCCCTGGCTCACTTCGGACAGACCAGCGTTGAGCCACTTCCACGCGTCAGTCTTGGTGTTGAAGAACTTGGAACGACGACGGCGCTTACCGAGGCCGTCGGTATAGGAATAGATGGCTTGATAGCGTTTACCGCGCTCGCGGATGGAACCGGTGCCCTTGGGTCGTCTTTGGTCGGTCATATCCGCGCTCCTCGATCGTGGGGTTGACCTCTATCCCGTATCTCCTGATGACTCTTGATCCGCGCTCCGGTCGTCTGATGCTGTCTCGTCCGGTCGGGTTATAGCGGTCGAAGGGTGTCCTTGCTTGTAGGTGAAGTCTTGGTCGTTGGTGTTTTCGGCGATGAATCCTCGGAGGCCGACTTGGCGGAGGTGGTCGATGAGGGTGCCGAGTTCTTCGATGTTTTTGTCGAAGTTGTCGGCGTGTTGGTCGAGGAGGGCTAAGAGGAGTTCTTTGCGTCGTTCCCGGTAGGACCATTCTTTGGCGGGGCTGGGGACGCCGGTGATCTTTTCGACGGCTTGTTGGGCGGCGGTGGGGTCGGTGACTCCGATTTGGCGGAGCCGCTCGTAGAGGGCTTGGGCTTGTGCGGGACCGCCCAAGAGGAGGGTGTAGAGCTGGTCGACTTGGACGCTGGTGTCTTGGATGCGGCGGCGGTCGCCGGGTGGGGGGAGGAGGAACCAGATGATGGGGAGGTGGAAGGCGAGGGCGAAGATGAGAATTTCTTGGGCGTCGAACTCTCTTGGCCGTTCCCCGTCCCAGGCTCTTTCGATGGAGGAGATGCCGGCTTGGGTGAGCCGGGTGCCCGAGAAGTGTTCGAGGCGGGCGGCTAGGTCTTCTTGGGTCCAGCCCCGCAGCAGGCGGGCCTCGCGGATGTTGTAGGCGACGACCTGGTTGACGTCCACCGTCTCCGAGGGTGGTGGGGGCGGTTCGGGTTCGGGTTGGGGGCGGGTTCGGCGGTGCTTGCTGGCCACGGCAAGAATCCTACACAGCTTGGGGGTGGTGCTTGTAATGGTCGGGTACTGTCCATAAGATACTGATCGGTAGCTTTGTTAGCAAAGGTCGTGTCTTATGGCCGAGATTCCGCTTCTGTTGACGGTCGAGGAGGCCGGGGAGTTGTTGCGGATCGGGCGGACCAAGGCGTATGCGATGACTCGGGAGTGGCGAGATACCGGCGGCCGGTCGGGTCTGCCGGTGATCGACTTGGGGAATGTGTTGCGGGTTCCCCGCAAGGCGATCGAGGACCTGATCGGCGTCGACCTGTCCGCTGTTTCTTTGCCTGGCGGGTCGAACGGCGCCGGCACCTCGGTTGACCGTCCGCCCCGCCACGCCGACCAGACGACCAGACCGGCACCGACGCGTAAGAGTCGAAACACCGACCAGCTCGACCTGTTCCACGCATCCACCGAATCCCACCTCGACTGAGACCGGAGCCCTCGATGATCCCACGAACACCACTCCGCCTTTCAGAGAGCGACAGACGAGTGCACACCTGCGGTGGAGACCAAGAGGAGCGGATGCGGTGACGGTGCGGGTGACGACGTTGAACGGCTCCGGGGCGGGGAGGTATTACACCGAGCGGCTCCCTTCCTACTACCTGGACGGCGACGAACCACGCGGCGTCTGGTGGGGCAAGGCTACGGGGCGTCTCGGTCTCGGCGGTCTGATCGACTCGGAGGCGTTTCTGGCGGTGATGGCCGGGAAGCACCCGACGTCACGAGACGACCTGGGACGAAAATATGGGGAGGGGTCGGTGCGGGGCTATGACACCACCTTCTCGGCTCCCAAGTCGGTGTCGGTGCTATTCGCCCTCGGCGACGACACGACACGCCACGAGGTGGTGGAAGCGCATGAACGGGCGGTGGAAGCTGTCCTCGCCTGGATCCAAGACCGGGCTCATACTCGGATGCGACAGCACGGCCATGTGATGTGTGTCGATACCGAGGGGATCGTGGTGGGGATGTTTCGCCAGCACACCAGCCGCCGCCTCGACCCCCAGTTGCACACCCATGCCGTGATCGCCAACCGAGTCCCCGCTGATGGCCGCTGGCTGGCGTTGGATGCTCGCACCATCAAACTCGACCAGCGGACCCTGTCGGCGTTGTATCACGCCGGCCTCCGCGCCGAGCTGACCCGCCGCCTCGGCGTCGCCTGGCAACCACCGGAGCACGGGATCTCAGAAATCGACGGCGTCGACGAAGCGGTGTTGGCGGCGTTCTCCCAACGCACCCGCGACATGTCCCGGCGACTGGAAGAGAAACTGGCCGATTCCAGGATGACATGGGTAGGGAACCATCGGAGAAGGAACGGTGGAAACTGGAACGCGAAGCAGTCCTCGACAGCCGACCTGCCAAACCACATCGGACCAGCCTCGCCGACCTGCACCATAATGTGGCGGATGAGAGTCCCGGTGATGGGCCGTTCGGCCCGCCAGATAATCGAATCCACACTGGGGCGGCAACGCCGACACGAAGGCATCAACGCCGAACAGGCAGTGTCACTAGCGGAGGCGGCGGTCGCAGCGTTGACGGATAAGCAGTCGTCGTGGCGACCCGCCGAACTGGTTCGAGAGCTCGCCGCCGTCACCCCGACCACTGTCACCGCCGACGCCCAGGAGCTGACCGAGTTCCTGCAGCGGCTCGCCGACCAGACCACTATTACGCGTTGCGTGGAGATGTCCCCATCCGTGCCCACCGGCATTCCCAGGCGAAGGGACGGAAGACCCATCACCGAAGCCGGAACAGACCGGGCGCTCACCACCGCCGCGATCCTCCAAGAGGAACAAGAGTTGGTGGCGTGGGCGGAACGCCGCAAAGACCCCGACCTTCACCCGTGGAGGCAACCCCGGCGTATCCAATTCGCCGACCACCTCACCCCGGCGCAAGTGGCGGTGGTCGCCGCCGTGGCCGACGGCGACGACCTGGAACTCGTGGTCGGCCCGGCCGGAGCCGGCAAGACCACCACCCTCGCCGCCGCGGCTCTCAACGTGTCCGCCCGGGGCCGTCCCGTGTTCGGACTCGCGCCCACGGCGGCGGCGGCCGAAGTCCTCGCACACCGAAGCCGACCTCCCGTCTGACACCCTGGACAAGCTGCTCAGCGAATACTCCCATCCCAGCCGACCGCCCGATCCCCGCTACGCCCTCCGTCCTGGACACGACGGTGATCGTTGACGAAGCCGCCACCGCTTCCACCCCCAAACTCGCCCACCTGGCCCGCCTCGCCGACCAACACCACTGGCGGATTGTGCTCGTGGGCGACCCCCGCCAGTTCGCAGCGGTCGGCCGGGGCGGCATGTTCTCCCACCTCGTCGACACCTTCGGAGCCACCGAGCTGGCGCAGGTCATCGGTTCACCCACGAATGGGAGAGAGAGGCGAGTCTGCGTCTCCGAGCCGGTGATCCCGCCGTGCTGACCGAGTATGAGCGGCGAGGCCGCCTCCACGACGGAACCCTCGACCGGATGGAGACCGGGGTCGTCGACGCCTGGTGGCGAGCCCGCCACCGGGGTGAGACGGTGGCGTTGATGGCTAACAGCACCGAGGCCGTTGCCCGCCTCAACCACCTCGCTCAACAAACCCGCATCCAAGCCGGAGAACTCGACGCCGCCGCTTCCGCCCTCCACATCGGAGGTCAGAGGCTTGGAGTGGGTGACGAAGTGGTCACCCGCCGCAACCACCGCAGTCTCCGCACCGACCAAGGGCACATGGTCAAGAACCGCGACCACTGGACCATCACCGCCATCCACCCAGATGGACGAGTCCTCCTCGCCGGCCGCACCGGCCTTATCCGCCTCCCGGCCAACTACGTCCTCGAATATGTCGAGTTGGCTTACGCCCAGACCAGCCACGCCACCCAAGGCCGCACCGTCGACACCGCCCTCCTCCTCATCGACACCCCCACCGACACCCACGGCGTCTACACCCCCATGACCCGAGGACGACAAGCCAACCACGCCTACGTCGTCACCCAAGAGAACGAGAGAGCCCGGGACGTGCTCACAAACGCCGTCGGCCGCGACTGGATCGACCAGCCCGCCCTCTCTCACCGAGACCACCTCGAACCTCACCGTGGACCACATGCCGAACCACAGGACCCGGACGATCGCGAGGAGTTCGACATGCTGGTCCAGCGTGCCCACAAGCGCATCGCAGAACTGCAAGCCCGAACACGAGAAACCGAATGCTTAATCGGCCTCAGCCTGTAGATGTGGGCAACGGAGGACCCGCCGGGTGTCCTCCACCGTCACCATCAGCCCCTCAGGCAGGTCCTGGCACTTCAACCACCCGAATATTCGACGCAGGTGCAGGCGGTCAGTCACAGTTATGGGGTTCCGTCGGAACACCACCCTTGCTCGGCAACGTACATCACAGAGTATCGAGCCGCTTCGATCACCTCCAGGCATTTCAACAGGTGCGCTCGGCCGACGACTCCCCACGCTGCCGGGCAGCCTCGGAGACGCTCACCGATTAAGACGGTTGATTGCCTCGTCATACATTAAGGTCGTGGTTACTCGTTGGCCGTTCTCCGTAAGCTCATAGCATTTGCCCCTCCATCCGTCAGGCAGCTCAATGACGTGAGGACTGCACAGGATGTGGCCATCATCACAGGTGTTGATCCAGGTTGGGTTCGGATGTACACCGCTCCCGCGCCTTCGGCATCTAGGATGTACCACACACTTAAAGACGGGTCTGAGGTAGCTGGCTCTTGGAGTTCAGGCGGCACATCGGTAACTTCGATTCGAGTTGCCTCCCGTGGAAGCGGTACAGCGTCCGTGCAGCTAACGAGCGGCAGTGAGACGGCCAACATAGACCCGCCGCCAGCCACTGGCTTGTTGCTAAGGTCTCGGACGGTTCGAGTTGTCAATGATATGGTTGTCGAAGTGAACCGTCGGATAGAAGTTTCCGCTGGGCGTGACGTGCGTGAACCAGAAATATTGACGGTTCAGCGAGTTGTAGCCCGTGTTTACCGTTTAGTGGCAACCGGATCCTGTATATGCGTCCTACGGTACAAATGTTTCGGCCGGCGACCGTGACATTTCACCAGACGATTCATCTAACGTGAATGTGTAACTCACAATATGACGGCCTTCGTCGGCAAGAATCGCCGTCCCAACCTGAAGGAGACCGTCGGACTCAGCGGGAGTACCAATGGTGAGTACGATTCTGCCAGGTCGAAGTTTCATCAAGCCGTCGACTACAGCATCGGGATCGTCAAAGAACTTGACCTGAGTTTCCGGCTCGAGGGCGGCCCGAATCATCTCCTTCGTCGCGTCGGGCAGTACATCGGCTTGGTCGTTCGGAGCGAGGTCCAGGACATCGGGGCTCATATGCGAGCGAATAAAGATGGTCCCCTCTGTCGCAAGGCCGGCTTCTGCAACTGTCTCTGTGACGGCACGGGCTAGCCAGGCTTCTTTGCTGGTTCCGGACGTCGTCTCTTTCTGTTCACAACTGGCGATGAATAGCAAGAGACCGGCAGCCGTGAGGAGAAAGACTTGCTGACGAAGACCAACTGGCCTCGAAATAGCTTTCGTTATCCCTCCTGCCAAGAGTCGAGAAGCGTTTGCAGGTCTCGGAGACTGATCACCAAGTTGGTATCCCCGTTCGTATCGACCGGGATTCCACCCGCCTCGACCGTCCGCAGTTGAAGCGAACGAGCAGCGACGAATTGCTCGCCTGTCTCTGGCGACGCTTTCACGTCAAAGACACCAGCGTCGCCCGCCAGCGGCACGAAGTACTCGGCAAGGACGGTAATCCCTGGGGCCGTCACAGAGTCCCGAGCCTTTAGGAACAGCACGACCTCTTGACCCTCACGTAGGGGCGAGGCGTCGGGCGACACCACTGCGGCATCGTCGAGCGTCGCAATTGTGATTGAGGGTCGGGCCAGCTGGCCCACCATGACATCCGAGGTGTTGAACTGCACGAAGGCCGTGGGGATACCGGGTATCTTCTCACCGCTCTCGGGATCGATCTCCGGATCACCTCCTCGGTCAGTTTCGCGAGCTATGACAGGTCCGACATGACCGCGAACGATAAGGTCAGAGTTCGCTCCCAATTCTTGGATGGATTCGTAGGGCTCGACCACAAAATCAAGTGTCTGTCGGCGTGTGGGTAGCGCTGCTCCTACCGCGACGGTAAGCGCTCCGACGATCGCTACCACGAGAAACGAGGTAGGAATCATCTTGGATTGATGCACAGTCCCGATCCTTCCTCAAGACGATGCTTACCGAAGCTGCCGATCTCCAAAGGGAAGAAGTAAGAAATCAATAGATATCGTTGACAGCGTCGACGTCGGGTGGGTAGGGAGCAGCCGAAGTGCCACAATTCGAATAGGCCCACACTGCGGTTGGGTTCATGACGGTAATTAGTCCGCTTAGACAGGTCAGGAACGATTGGTGAGCTAAGCCGTATGCGTGACCAAGCTCATGCGTCGCTATGAGCCGTCGGCCAGTGGCCGAGTAGCCGGTCATTTTGGACACATCGTATCTAATTGACACGACATCGTTTGTCCAGTTTCCCCCGGTGCAGCTGCCACCCGTGACCGCCACTCCGTCAAAGGCATACTCGCCATCATAGACTTTGATCTCAGGATCAGAACCCGTCGTGGATGCAAACGATCCGGCGGCTGCCGATGAATTCCACCGTCCGGCGCCTGAACTGTGCGCTGTGATCTGTTGCGATTCGACCGAGTAGTATCGGTACTGAATCGTTGGATTTGAGCCAGGGAATTTGCAGCCGGACGCTGGAGGATTGGCCAAGGCAGGAATCGAACCTACAACTGTTGCGATAATCACAGCCAAGATAACCCCAGCATGACCATAGCGGCTAACATTCATCAACAGGCGTTTGCCGGGCGCAGCCTTAGGGAGAGTTGAGGAGAAGTCGCTCAATCGTTGGCCCATGGCTTGATCAGGATATCTGAAGACCCATCCGCTGTCAATGCATTGTAGAGTTTTTGTCGGACAAGTGTGGGAGGTTGTGAGTTAGGGCGTTCTGATCAGGTAAACACGTGAGGCGGGTAAGGGCACCGTGCGTGACGGCGTCGGTGGGCCAAGCCGGGCGCGCCTAGCGGCACAGGTGCTCGAGGTCGATGACAGACGCCCGGGTGGGGAAGATCCCGACTACGTCGGTGCGGCGCCGTATTCCCGGTTGAGCCGCTCCTGGTTGGGATCGGACCGAAGGAGGTCCGATGCTTCGCATAGATTCCACGCAAAGTGTTCCCATGCTGGTGGCGCGCCACAAGGAGCGGTCAATATCACGGCAAAGGACCTTCGACCCTAGCCAGCGTAGCTATCGAGACCCCACGGTGATAAATGGAGGTTCAGAGGAGTTAGAGATGAGATATCAACCTGATGACGCGAAGTTTGGTCGGCACAGTTGCGATCGCCGCTCTGATCGCCGTTCCCCTAGCTGCTGCAGCCTATACCTTCAGCGTGGCGATGTACTCGAGCTACGACGGTCCCCCGCATTTCGTATTCGAGCGGGAGAGCAGCCTCTACAGCGGCGGCGACACGGGCACGATTGGAGGGGAACTACGGGTGTTTGTCACTGTCGACGGTGACCGGTGGCGGCTTCGCATGCGGGCGGGTTCTGGCACGGTTAAGAACGACTGCACAACCAATGCCGGTTGGACACCTCTGGGGGACTTCGACGTAGACAACTGGTGGGGCACTTCCAACCCTAAAGATTGGGGAAGCATACGAGGGGTTGCGTGGAAGATTTCCAACATGGTTTGCCATAGCGGAAGTGTGACCCGCACTGCCTTGTACATCCACAGCGAGATGGATGACGCCGACCTGTTGGACTGGGACGATCCCAATCAGCCCGAGAACGAACGGTGGGATGGTAACAACGATTACCTGTCTGCGGGCTGCATAAAGGTGCACCCGTACGACATCCTCCAGACTTGGGACTGGTTCGCCGCCTCCATCCAAAAGAGCAGCTCGTACGGGGAAGTCGTGGCGTGAGACGTATCTTGCTCCTCGTTGGGCTGGTGCTGGTGGTGAGTTGCACCCAGACGGGCGGATCGAAACCGGCGACCACGGCCAACGCCATAGAGGCGCCGACGGCGACGAGTGTAACTCCTTCGACCAATACCAGCGTCTCCGTCGCAGGTTGCTCCTTCTTCGCTCCGCAACGGATCGATGAGTCTCGCCTGGACGACCTCGAGTTCCGCCAGTCGCATCCCGTGATGGCGGCAGCCGCGGAGGGGGATCTGAGAGGTATGGACGTGCTGCTGGCCTCGGGAGCAGACCCTGACGAGAACGATGAGCGGGACGGGCTCAATGCGCTGACAGTGGCGGCCCGGTCGGGTTGCGTTGAGACGATGCAGGAACTGGTGGAGGCCGGTGCGTCGTTGCGGCCATCCGGATACGCGGGCCCGCTGGTGGGCGCAGTGCAGAGCTTCAACCCAAAAGCGGTGCAGTATCTGCTTGAAGCCGGAGCCGACCCGAACTGGGTGAGCGACGCTCCCAACTCGGAGCAACCGACAGCCTTGTGGATGGCCGCTAGCTGGGGCCTGGTCGACATCATGGAGAAGCTGGTGGACGCCGGCGCTGATATCGACCGACCAAATCGGCTTGGGGAGACCCCCGTATTTGCGGCTGCGGCGTCCGTGGGCGAAACCACTGTGGCGTTGAAGTGGCTCTTGGCCCACGGCGCCGCTGCCGACAACAGAGCGCTGATTGCTGCCGCCATGGACGGGCGAATGGAGAGAGTGCGGGTCCTGGTTGAGGCAGGTGCCGACCCCACGTTTGAAGGATCCTCGGGTCTCAACGCGATTGAGGTTGCACGCATGGAAGGGCACGAGGATATCGCGCTATTTGGAAGGAGAGGAGGAGTGATTATGAGAAGCAATAGGCGTTGGTTACGAATCGGAGTGGTGGTACTGGCGGGCATGGTGGCAGTAGCGGCGGCGACCGTCTCCGGCCTGCAAAAGGCAGCTCTGAACCAGGCGGTGGAAGACAATCAGTATATGGCCAAAATTATGGACCAGGAGAACCTCATCTCGGAGTGTATGGCCGACCGTGGCTTCGAGTATGTTGCCTGGGTCAACCCGTATGAGGATCCGGGAGGGAGAGTAGACGCCGACAAGCGGGCGTTGTTCGAGGATAACCCCAACGAGGCCATCGTCGCCGACTTCACCGAGGCCAAGTACGAATCGTACGAGGAGGCGCTCTGGGGCCCCCGGGCAGACCAGGTGGGAGACCTCAGTCCGCTCAACGGGGGGTGCGTTTCCTGGGCGTTCGAACAGGTGTACGGGGCACCGCCGGAGGAGGTGGTGGCCCAACAGGACGCCAAGCTCTCCAAGATTGACCAAGCTATATCCAACGACCCCCGCATTGCCGCCGCCGAGCAGGACTGGGCCAAATGCATGAAAGACGAAGGCTATCAGGTGGACACCAGGACCGCCTTCTTCAATGAACTCTGGCAAGAAGAGGACCAGTTGGTCGCGGCAAGCCACCAATGCGGGCGTTGATGATCCCACTGACCTTCCCGCCTGGGTTGACTTTGCGCGACGTCGGGACGCCAGCCTTGCACAGGAGGACGAGTGCGCCAAGGAATACTATTGGCCGGTGGAAGAGCGGGTTACCCAAGAGTACGTCGACGAATTCTGGAACCAACCCACCGACACTAACCCCAGTGGGATGCGCTAAGCCCCTGCAAAACGCGGGCCGCTTGCCAAACAGCTGCTGTCTCACGGTCTGGGACCTCATGGGTCGCCCCGGCCTGTCGAGGGCACAGACCTATCGCAAGATTCCCGAACTTGAGAGGGAGGGCATCTTAATCAAGATCAAGCGCGGCCAATGGATACCGCCAGACCGGTCGTCGCAAAATACACATCGCAGTTGGTCTTATAGGCACTAGTCCACGGTCCCCACGAGCCCTCGACGTGTTGAGTTTTCACTCGCCACTTCGCGACATCATTTGAGGGATCGCAGGTCCCGCTCGCAATGCCGCCTTTAAAAACATGTGGGTTCTGCGCGTTGAGGTGGGACGGCCCTTCGATACTCGGTCATGGTGATGTTGCCATGCCGGGGGTGAGGAGGAGTGCTCTGGCGGCGAAATGCCCATGAGTATGAAGCTCGTCTTTGGTCGGGGCTTCTTCTGTAATGAGGTCAGCATTTGCTCAAGCCTCCTGTCTTGGACTTTCCACATACAACCCCGCAGCCAGCTGCGTTGGTTTATTGCTTCAAACGTACCCGTGCCAGCACTTGATGGTGTGGAAAAATGATTCGTATTTTCGCGCTCTGCTCACAGGTGCTCGAGTACGATGGTGATCGTCCAAGGGGGGCGGTCCAACAGACATCGATGCACGGTGCCTCGGGCTAGGGAATGGGCCAGCCTCCGCTTCGTGGTCGACGAGCACCCTCCCCGTTGAAACACATGGGCCCTCCGTCCGGTACGGACTACCGACCGTCGTCGGATCGTCGAACAAGGGGCCTATCACGGCGTTGGCGCCTATTTGGCGCCTATCGATCCGGAACCAGGTGACACAGGGCGGACCTGCGGACCACCGTCCGATACCCATAACCTCAGGTCAGCCCCGGTTTTGACTGGCAGGTCATCAGGACCCGACACGGGGCGTCAGCACCCTTCATGAACTGGGGGTCAAGAGGTCGCCGGTTCGAATCCGGCCGGCCCGACAAAGCAAACCGGCGGGGGTCGGCGTTGCCGGCCGCTACCGTGACCGAATGGCGCATGTGGAGGTCATCAGGCCCGAAGATGCCGAGGGATTGCTGGCCCGCGTCTACCGCCAGCGCATTGCATCGGCGGGCCGCCTGTGGAACATCGTCTCCGTCCAGTGCCAGAACCCCGAGACCCTGCGCCAGTCCATGGCGCTGTATGGGGCTTCCATGTTCTGCGAGTCTGCCTTGGGACGGGCCCGGCGGGAGATGATCGCCGTCGTAACCTCCCAGGCCAATGAGTGCCACTACTGAATACGCGCCCACCTCCACGACCTCCGGGCTGAGGTCGCTGACGACGAATTCGTCGATCGGTTCGCCGCCGACTGGCGAACCTGCGGGCTGGATGAGGCAACCCTTGCCCTGCTGGAATTCTCCGAGTCTCTGACAGGTGCCCCGGCCACGATCGGGCCTGCCGACATCCAACTGCTGAGAGACGCGGGCTGGGACGATCGAGCCATAACCGATGCAGTCCAGGTCTGCGCCTACTTCAACTACATCAACCGCATCGCCGAAGGCCTGGGAGTCGACCCGGAGTCATGGCTGGACGACGTGGGCAGGCCCAGCCCCTGAGAGAGATCAGCGTCGCGATACCATTCTCGACAGCAACTCGCCTAGCATCTCGATCCGTGTCAGCGATCGACATCCGGGGTCTGGTCAAGACATACCAGAACACCGAGGCCGTGGCAGGAATCGATCTCTCCATCGAGGCTGGTCAGGTCTTCGCCTTGCTGGGTCCCAACGGGGCCGGCAAGACCACCACCGTCGAGATACTCGAAGGCCACCGCACCCCCACCGCGGGCGAGGTCTCTGTGCTGGGGATGAATCCCCAGCACGATGGACGGGCCTACCGAGAGCGCATCGGCATCGTGCTCCAGGAGACAGCCGTCGAGCGTGAGCTCACGGTGACGGAAGCCCTCGGCTACTACGGCGCCCTCTACCCGCACCATCGGTCCCCCGGCGAGCTCATCGAGCTGGTTGGGCTGGAGGAGAAGGCCCGGGCGCGTATCAAGACGCTGTCGGGAGGCCAGCAGAGGCGCCTTGAACTGGCCCTGGGCCTGGTGGGCGATCCGGAGTTGATCTTCATGGATGAGCCCACGACCGGTTTCGATCCCTCCGCCCGTCGCCAGGCGTGGTCGATAGTCGAGAACCTCTCCACTCTGGGCAAGACGATTCTGTTGACCACCCACTACATGGACGAGGCTCAGTTCCTGGCCGATCGGATCGCTGTGATGAGCAAGGGCAAGATCGTCGCCCAGGGCGCCCCGGACACTCTGGGCGGACGCTCCGATGCCGAGCCCGTGATCCGATTCAGCCTTCCGAGCGGAGCCGATCTGTCCGACATCCCCGTCCAGGCGTCGAGGGTGTCCAATGGATTCCTCGAGCTGCGTACCTCGGCACCCACCGAGACCTTGAACCGGCTCACTTCCTGGGCGCTAAAGCAGGGCATGGAACTCGAGAGCCTGACCGTGTCCAGGCCGTCCCTCGAGGACGTCTATCTGCAGCTCACCGGTGATTCCGATGAGTGACCGTCCCAGCGATATCGGCCTCATCTGGCGTCAGATCCGCTATCAGAACCGGATCTTCTGGCGCACGCCGATCTCCGCCTTCTTCACGTTGGCGTTCCCCCTGATGTTCCTGGTCCTGTTCACCGCCATCTTCGGCAACGACGTGATCGAGGGACTGGGGGTCAGGTTCGCCCAGTTCTACGCTCCCGGTCTGGCCGTGTTTGCCGCGGTGTCTGCCTCGTACACCAACCTCGCCATCGGCACCGCCATCTCCCGCGACAACGGGATTCTCAAACGCGTTCGAGGCACCCCGTTGCCTCCATGGATCTACATCGCCGGCCGGATCGGATCTGCCATCTGGATCGCCCTGCTGGCGGTTGTGCTCATGCTCACCGTGGGGGCAGTCTTCTACGGGGTCCAGATCCCCACCCGGGGCCTGCCGGCGGCCCTCGTCGCTTTCCTGGTCGGCGTGGCTTGTTTCTCCGCTCTGGGGATGCTGGTTGCAGCCCTGGCGCCCAACGGGGACTCCACACCTGCCATCACCAACGCCACCCTTCTTCCGGTCGCCTTCGTGTCGGACGTGTTCATCCCCCTCAACAACCCGCCCGCTTGGATGAACTTCGTAGGCAACTTCTTCCCCCTCCGCCCCTTCGTGGAGGCCTTTCGGGACCCCTTCGACCCCACCCTGACCGGTGCCCAGTTCCATTGGGACAAGCTGGGGTACATGGCACTCTGGGGAGTGGTGGCGGTGCTGATCGCGGTGCGCTACTTCCGCTGGGAACCGAAGGTGAGCTCGGGCAGCCCACGACGGAGAGGGCGTCGGAGCCAACCCGCCGCGACCAGCTGACAACTGGTCAGAAGAGGTGGTGGACCAGCCACATGATTCCCTGGATGAGTCGCCAGCTCAGATAGACGGCCGTCAGGGCCACCAGGATCTTGAAGCTGATCGGAGTGGGTGGAGCCTTGTCGTCTGGATCGGGGCTGGAAACGGGGTCAGTTGTCACGGCGCGCCCTCAGCCTAGGCACCACCCGCACCGGCGTTCCCGTGAAGTCCTCCGTCTCCCGCAACCGGTTCTCGAGGTATCGGAGGTAGTCATCTCCCAGCTCCCCACCCGACACGAACAGGATCACGGTGGGCGGTTCCGTGGCAGCCTGGACCGCGTAGTGGATCTTGGGCCTGCGGCCCTTGCGAACCGGGGGCGGGTGCGCTGCCGTCCACGAGCGGACGAAGCGATTCAATGAGCCGGTGGGGATGCGGCGGGTTCTTGCCTCCAACACTGCCTCGACCGCCGGTCCCAGCTGGCCGAGACGTGAGCCCCGCAGGGCCGAGATGCGCAGAATCGGAGCCCACCCGAGGAAACCGAACCGATCGGCGATGTCCCGCTCGATGATCCAACGGTCATCTTCGGACACGGTGTCCCACTTGTTGACCAGCACCACAACTCCCACTCCGGCTTCGATGATTTCGTCGGCGATCCGCTGATCCTGACGGGTGACGCCCTCGGAGGCATCTAGAACCAGGAGTGCGACATCGGCCGAGGCAACCGCCCTTCGGGCCCTCAGCACCGCGTAGAAATCGGCATCTTCTCTTATCTGGGGCTTCCGCCGGATTCCGGCCGTGTCGACCAGCAGAAAGGGATGCCCGTCGATCTCTGTCAGAACGTCCACAGGATCGCGTGTCGTGCCGGGACGTTCGGAGACGATCACCCGCTCCTCCCCCACCAGCCTGTTGAGCAGAGTGGACTTGCCCACGTTGGGACGGCCGACGATGGCCAAACGCGGCACCGGCTCGTCCTGTCCAGGGGTTGGATCCACCGGCATGTTTCCGACGATGCGATCCAACAGCTCCCCCACTCCCCTGCCATGGAAGGCCGATACCGGCACGGGCTCGCCCAGACCGAGGTTCCACAGCTCGGCAGCGTCGGCCTCCCGGCCCGCATCGTCCACCTTGTTGGCCGCAAGGATGACCGGGACCTCGGCTCGACGGAGTAACTCGACCACCCCCAGGTCGTCATCGAGCAGAGGAGCGGAGGCATCGACCACCAGGACGACCAGGTCTGCCGACCCGAGCGCTGCCTCGGCCTGCTGGCGGATCGACGCATCGACCTGGTCCCCGGGATTCAGCTCCCACCCACCGGTGTCCACGAGTATGAAGTGGCGCCCCGACCAGTCCGCGCCGAACTGGCGCCGGTCGCGGGTGACACCGGGCTGCTCCTCGACCACTGCCGCCCTTCGACCCAGGATGCGATTGACCAGGGTCGACTTACCCACATTGGGGCGACCAACGACGGCCACGATCGGCATACGCGCAGGGGGAACAGGCTTCATCGGGTTACCGTTTGTCAGCTCGAGATGAGGCTCAGCGCCTCCGTGGCGGTCCACTGGCGGTCCCGCTCCAGCCATCCTGTCTCCTGGGACGGGCGGGCGGTCACACCCGCCTCCACCACGGCACACAGTGTCCCCACGAAGGCGCGCAGCTGAGGTGGCAGAGGGAAATACTCGGCTTCTTCGGTGGTGTGCCACAGATCGAAACCCTGCGTCGGAGCCAGTGTGTCGATCACCTGCTGAACCAGATGATCTGGAGCTGAAGCTCCCGCCGTCACCCCAACCACCCGAGCACCTACGAGCCAATCCTCGACGATGTCGGAGGCAGAGTCGATCCGGTGTGCCTCGGTGCCGTTCTCGTGGGCATATCGCACCAGAGCCTGGGTATTGGAGGAGTTCTCCGAGCCCACCACCAGGATGAGGTCGCTCTCCTCGCAGAGCTGGCGTACCGCCTCCTGGCGGTTGGTGGTGGCGTAACAGAGATCCGATCGACGGGCGGTGCGCAGATCGGGGAACTTCTCCTTCGCATCATCCAGAACCTCGCCCCATTCGTGCATGCCCAGGGTCGTCTGGGCGAGCAGCGCTACCTTGTCAGGATGCCGGGGGCTGAACTCGCCCAACCCATGCTCGGGCTCGACCAGCGTTATCTCACCGGGCGCCTCGGCCACGGTTCCCACCGCCTCGTCGTGTCCCTCGTGGCCTACGTAGATGATGTCGTAGCCGCGGCTCGCCATCCGCTTCACCTCGTGATGCACCTTGGTAACCAGCGGGCACACCGCATCGATCACGACCGCGGCCCGCTCGTCGGCACCTTCGACTACGTCGGGTGCCGAACCGTGGGCCGAAAGCATCACCGGAGCTCCGACGGGAACGTCGGCGATGTCGTTCACGAACACGACGCCGACCCGTTGGAAGGCTCCCACGACCCACTCGTTGTGCACGATCTCGTGGTAGCAGTACACGGGCGGCTCGAAGATCCGGACCATCCAGGTGAGAGCTTTGATCGCCATCTCGACCCCGGCGCAGAACCCGCGCGGTTCGGCCAGCAAGACGCGTTGAACCATGCCGTCATGGTAGGGAGCAGCAGCCCGAACCCCGAAGCAGCTAGGAGTCCGTTGGATAATGCCGTTGCTCGGATTGGCGGCCGGGCGCGCCAGCCGCAAGACCGAGGTTTCGCCACTCCTTGTGCCGGAATGGCGGGGCCGAGAACGCAGCGGGTGGTGATGCATGGTCGTCAAGATGGGTGACATGCATTGTTCAACGGGCTCCTCGTGGTCTGTTGCTCAATCAGGGGGACGGTGTCTCCGAGCCATCGGTGTCATCTCGCAAGGAGAAGGGCGCAGTCGCAGCCGGGGAGTTGCGGCGAGCCACTTAGACGCAGCCGGGGGCGTCGAGAGTCGGAGAGACCGCGCCATCATTTGGGCGACACACCACTAACCCCGATTCGGGATCAGTGCCAGCACCTGCTCCACCACCTCGTCGATGGTCAGGTGGGTGGTGTCTATCACCACCGCGTCGGCGGCCGCCACGAGCGGCGAGACCGATCGGCTCGAATCGAGCCGATCCCTCTTTCGCAGTGAGGCTGCCACCTCGGCCGGGACCGCCGCCGTCTCCCCGGAGCGGCGCCTGGCTCTGACCTCGGGGTCTGCATTCAGGAACACCTTGACGGTCGCCCCCGGGAAGACGACGGTTCCGATGTCGCGACCTTCCACCACCGCCCGATTGCCGTGTCTCTCCACCCAGCGCCGCTGCAGAGCCACCATTCGCGTCCGCACGGCGCGGTAGGTGGACACGATGGAGACAACGTCGGTCACCTCCTCGCTCCGGATCTGTCGGGAGACGTCGACTCCGTCCAGACGAGTTACCCCGGCGCTCTGGTCGATGTCCAGGCGCGCGACCAACCCGACCACGGCCGGCTCATCCGCCGGCTCCGCTCCCGCCTTCAGCACAGCCAGGGTGGCGGCCCGGTAGAAGGCGCCCGTGTCGAGATGAGCGACCCCGATCTCCACGGCAACCCGGCGACTGACGGTCGATTTGCCCACTCCTCCGGGCCCGTCAACGGCCACAACCAGAGCAGCGGCATCGATCACAGCGCCCTCAGCATCTCGAAGTATCCCGGCCACGTCTTGGCCACCGTCCCGGGGTTCGAGATCTCGATCCCGGGCACCACCAGCCCGACCAGCGCAAGTGACATTGCGATCCGATGATCGTCGTGGGGGTCGAGGATCGCCGAATGCAGCTGTCCGGAACGGATCTCCAAGTAGTCCGCTCCCGCCCGGGCCTGCCCGCCCATCCGCCCGATCTCGAGCTCGAGGGCGGCCAGGCGATCACTCTCCTTGAGTCGTAAGGTCGACAAGCCCGTGATCCGCGATGGGCCCTCGGCGAACAGCGCCGCCACTGCCACTGCCAGCGCACCGTCGGGCGATCCCTTCATGTCGACCTCGACTGCCTCCAGACCCGCTGGCGGGCCCGCAACCACGATTCCACCTCGCTCACGCACCACCTCACAGCCCATGGCCGACAACACATCCATGACGGCAAGGTCGGGCTGTATTGAGCTCTCCGGTATTCCCGAGATCATGACCGAACCTCCGGTGATGGCCGCCGCCACTGCCGGGTACACGGCCGCCGAAGCGTCCGACTCGATCGCTACCGCCTCCCGGTGATAGCCGGTGGGCGCAACCCGGAATCGATCCTCCTCTTCCGCGACCTCGGCTCCGAAGTGCTTCATCATCTGAACCGTCCCGGACAGATAGGGGCGAGAGACCACCGGGCCCTCCAGGTTCACCTCCACCTCCGAATCGGCCATGGGGGCGACCATCAGGACGGCCGAGGCGAACTGGGACGACTGCGTGGCGTCGACGTCGACCCGGCCGCCTTTGAGCCCGCGCCCCGAGATCTGAACGGGCAGCCGCCCGTTGGTTGATTCGACGGCTGCCCCCATCGTCTCGAGGGCCTCCAGGAGAGCTGCCATGGGCCGCTCCCTCATCCGGGCGGTTCCATCGATCGTCACCCGGTCCCGGGCTAGAGAGGCAACGGCCGTGATGAAGCGGGCCGTAGTGCCCGAGGCACCCACGTAGATCGGCTCCGTGGCCGTCAAGTCGCCACCCGATCCCAGCACCAGCCATGGATCGTCGTTGTCGTCGACCATCACGCCCAGGCCCCGAAGAGACCTCCGCATGGCCAGTGTGTCGTCTGCCTCGAGTGGGTCGCTGATACGGCTCACGCCCGACCGGGCCAGACCGGCCACCACGAGGGCGCGATTGGTCAGGGACTTGGATCCCGGGGGCCGGACCGAGCCGGTCACGGGCCGACCGAGGGGTCGTACAGCTACCACGGTCGGAAAAGGTAACCGGAGCGCTGGGCCGGGCTCAATCCGGGCCGACGGTGGAACTGCGGTAAAGAGCGGCGATCTCGGTCGACCTCAGGCGACGCCACGTCCCGGGCTCGAGCTCGCGATCGCTGATCGGGCCCACCGCCGTGCGCACGAGACGGTCCACCGGGTGACCGACTGCCGCGCACATTCGGCGAATCTCGCGGTTGCGCCCCTCCATCATCACCATCTGGATCAGCGTCTGGCCCGCCGCCGAATCCACCACCCGAGCCGACACCGCCTTCGCCTCCGTGGCATCACCGATGTCGACCCCTTCGGTCAATCGGGATACCCAGCGGCCGGGCCGACCCTGCACCCTGACCACATAGGTCTTGGTCGTGCCGTGGCCGGGATGCATGACCAGGTTGGCCAGCTCTCCGTCGTTGGTCAGCAGGATGAGGCCCTCGGAGTCGGCGTCGAGCCGGCCCACCGGGTAAACGCGCGGCTCGGTCGGCACGAGGTCCGTGACGATCGGGCGGCCGTGTGGGTCCGAAGCCGTGCAGATCACGCCCGGGGGCTTGTAGACCAAATAGGTGACCTGGCCCGCTCTGGTGGGAATCTGGGCGCCGTCGATCGTGACCCGTTCCCGCTCCGGGTCGACCCTGTCGCCCAGGCGTGCCGTCTTCCCGTCGATCGCCACCCGCCCTTGTGCAATCAGATCCTCCGCGGCCCGGCGCGACATCAGCCCGCTGTGGGCTATCACCTTCTGCAGCTTGGGACGTTCAGTCAATCGAGCTCGCGCTCGGGTCGGAATGTCTCCTCCAGGGCATCCACCACCTGGGCCGGTGGCACGTGGTCTGCCAGTGGGGGCAGTTCCGAGATCGAATCGATGCCGAGCCGCTCCAGGAACAGCTGGGTGGTCCGGTAGATGGCCGGATTGCCGGGCAGCGAAAGACGACCCGCTTCTTCGACCAGCCCGAGCCGCTGCAGCGTGCGTAGGGAAGAATCCGAATCCACTCCCCGTATCTCGGTGATCTGGCTCCGGGAAACCGGCTGGCGATAGGCGACCACCGAAAGCACCTCCAGGGCTGCCGACGACAGTCGCCGGGCGGTGGCCGAGGCCGAGAACCGCTCCAGGTAAGGATACGCCTCGGGTCGTGAATACAACCGCCAGCCGCCGGCGGCCGAGCGCAGCGTCAGCCCAGAGTCCCGCGCCTCCAGGGAATCGCCCAGCTTTGCAAGCGCCTCCTCCACTTCGTCGGGTGTCATCTCGAGGACCTCACCCAACTCAGCCGCAGGGACCGGGGCCTCGGTGACGAACAGGATCGCTTCCAATGCCGCAACGGGCTCCATCACAGAGACCATTCCGATGTCACGAGGCCGTCGCCGGATCCGGACCCGGTCACCTCGATGTCTCCAACCCAGTCATCCTGGGAGACGTGAACCAGGCCCCAGCGCGCCAGCTCCAGGAGGGCCAGGAAATACGCCGCTACCTCCACCGGCCTGCGACAGTGCTCGACCAGGGAGTCGAAGGTGGACATCGCGCCTTCCTCGAGCCTGACTCTGAGCTCGTCGATGGCAGATTGAACCGAAGGGAGATCCAGGTCCAGATGGTCCAGGTCGGGCTCGGCCTGTCCTTCTGTCAGTGCCGCAGCCGCGACGTGCGCCAGCCCCGCCGCATCGACCTCAAGGGGAGCGAGGGGTGGCGGAGCGTCGATTTCCTGATCGAGCCCGGATACTCGGGGCACGTACCGATTCGCCTCCTGGAGACGATGACGGATCACCACGGCGACATCCTTGAACGTGACGCAGGTCAGCAAGCGGGCCAGCAGTCGGTCGCGCTCTTCGATCAGCGCCAGTTCCTCGTCCAGGTCTATCTCCGTGTCCACCGGCAACAGAGCGTGGGCCTTGAGCTGGATCAACGTGGCGGCGATGAGGAGGAACTCCGAGGTCAGGTCGAGATCGAGCCTGCGCATCTCCGCCACGTGCGCCAGGTACTCGTTGACTATGTCCAAGAGCCTGACAGAAGTCACGTCGACCTGATGTCGAGTGATCAGCTGAAGGAGTAGGTCCAGCGGCCCCGAGAACACGGCGGTGGAGACGTTGTACGTCACCGGAAGGCCGGAGGCGCGGGGCGGGATCGGGGCATGACACACGATGTTGGTCGAAGGGTCATCGGTAATCAACGACCGAAGCGCGTACGGTCGGCTCCGGCCAGGATTCGCCAATCCGATTCGTCGATCGATTCAGGCCTCTGGCCGTGGTGGCCCGCAACGAAGGCAACCACCAGCGGCTCGGCACCGGCCAGTTCGGAGGCGCCGACCCGGCCGTGGTCGCGATAGAGCGCCCAACGGGGAGGAAGGGGGAGATGAAGACGGATGGCCACCGAGGCCAGCACCCGCCCCAACGGGCCGAGGTGGGCATGACGCTTGCCGATGTCATGGAGGAGGGCCGCCCGTGCCAGGTCGGGCCGGTCCGGAGCCGCGGCCAGCACGTGGAGGGAGGCGGCATAGCCGTGGCGCTGATCGGCGTCTGCCTGCGAGAAGAATGCCCTCGCCTCTGCATCGGAATGCAGCCGTTCGCGGACTGCCTCCCGCTCTGTGTGATCCAGGGGCCGCGCCGTGATGACATCGAAGAACCGCCAGGCCAGATGACCCCAGGATCCGAGCATTCAGCGCTCCGCGCCCGCTGTTCAGCGCTTCCCGGACTTGCAGGCCACGCACAGGGTGGACTCGGGGCGAGCCTCCAGGCGTTCGGGGGGGATCGGATCGCCGCATCGCGCACAGACCCCGTAGGTCCCCTTCTCGATCCTGCTCAGGGCTCCCTCGACCTCGTCGAGCTGGCCCTTGAGAGTGTCGACCAGACCGATGCGCTCGGTCCGTTCGGCGGTGGTGGCAGCGGCGTCGGCAAACCCGTCGCCGTAGTCGAGATCGGCGCGGAGATCGCCGGACGGCGTGGCCCCGAGCTCATCGAGTTGATCGATGAGGCGGGCGCGCTGGCCCTCGAGGTTGGTTCTTATGACGTCGATGTCGAGCGTGCTCATGAGCATCCCTGAAGAGTCGCGAGATCCTGCCGAGGCCGGGAGCCGGCGGCGGAATGGTCACATATTAGTGGCTGGCGCACCGCCAACGGCCATCAGATGGTCATTTCCCGGTCACGTTGCAACCGAAAGAGCACAGCAGGTCCCCCGCAGGCCGAGTTGAGGCGCGTGCCAAAGCGGACGAAACCCGCGGCCAGGGCGGTGCGAATCGATGCCTCGTTGTCGGGCCGGATCTCCAGGACGAGGGTCTCGGCGCCCCATGCCTGCTCGGCCCATTTCGAGGCAGCCAGCAGGGCCGCTTTGCCATGACCCCGGCCCCGGGCGTGACTCATCAACCAATAGGAGAGCTCTACTCCGTCACGCGTGCGACGCACCTCGATCGTGCCCAGCGGCCGGTCTCGCTCATCGCAGATGGCGAACGGGGCCATGTCCGGATCATCCCGCCGTGTTCGGATGTCGTCGGCGCACGACTCGGTGTCCAGGCCGGGCGACTCGGTTGTGAACTCGAAGATCGCACCATCCCGCCCAGAAACGTATAGGGCGGCCTCACTGGGCCGCCAGGCTCGCAGAGTCAGGCTTCCAGCCCGGATCGGCTCAGGGATCACATCGAAGCCAGCGCCTCGGCCGGGGCCACGTACGAAGCGCCCAGGCTGTCGGCCACTGCGGGATGACAGATCTGATCTCCCACCACGTTGACGCCCTTGGCCAGTTCCGGGTGTGCGGAAACGGCATGTTGTGCCCCCTCGTCGGCCAAGGTCACCAGATAGCGGAGGGTGGCATTGGTGAGGGCATATGTGGAGGTGTGGGGAACGGCTCCCGGGATATTCCCGACGGCGTAATGGAGCACCTCGTGAAGGTGGAAGACCGGATCTTCGTGGGTGGTCTCGTGGCTGGTCTCGAAGCAGCCACCCTGGTCTATTGCCACGTCGACCAGCACGGCACCCTTCTTCATCTCGCTGACCATCTCCTCGGTGACCAGCTTCGGAGCGGACGCGCCGGGCACGAGCACGGTTCCGATCACCAGGTCCGCTCCCAACACCTGCTCCTCGACCGTGAGGCGGTTCGATGCCAGGGTCACGATCCTTCCCGCATACAGCGAGTCAAGATGTCGGAGCTTGTCGGTGTCAACGTCCAGAACCACCACCTCCGCCTGCATGCCGGCAGCGATCACTGCGGCATTGAAGCCTGCCATTCCGGCGCCCAGGACCACGACCCGCGCCGGTCTGACACCGGCCACCCCGCCCAGGAGGATTCCACGCCCGCCCTGGGCCGCCTCCAGGAAGTAGGCCCCGACCTGGGTTGCCATCCTGCCCGCGATCTCCGACATCGGCGCCAGCAGGGGCAAGCTGCCGTTGGGAAGCTGGACGGTCTCGTAGGCGATGGCGATGATCCCCTTGTCGTGGAGACCGCGAGCCAGGCCGGGATAGGCGGCCAGATGGAGATAGGTGAAGAGAAGCTGGCCGGGATGAAACATCTCCACCTCCGCCTGCTGGGGCTCCTTCACCTTGAGGATCAGCTCTGCCTGGGCGAAGACCTCCTCGGCCCCCTCGACCATCTTGGCTCCCTGGGCCTCATACTCGGGATCGTGGATCGAGGAACCCTCCCCCGCTCCGCGCTGGATCAGCACCGAATGCCCCCGATCGACCAGCTCCCTCACCCCGACCGGCGTGATGGCCACACGGTGCTCCGCAGTCTTGATCTCTCTCGGTACGCCGACGATCACGCTTGTCTCCTCTTCCATTGCAGCAAGGCAACCTGGGTCTTGGCGTCTATCACCTCGCCGCGGTCGATGCTATCGAGAGCCGCAGCGATGGGAAGCGCGAAAATGGTGGCTCTCTTCTCCTCTTCGCCATCCGGTTGCCGATCTCCGAAGGTGAGGCCCTCGGCGAGGAAGATCTCGATCACCTCGTCGGTGTAGCCCGGCGACGGTGCCATCGTGACCAGGTGGCTGAAGTGCTCGGCGTCCGCACCCAGCTCTTCGGCCAGCTCTCGACGGGCCGCGGCCTCCACATCGTCGTCGCCGGGATCCAGCTTCCCGGCCGGAATCTCCTCCAGTTCTCTGTCCAGTGCGGCCCGGTGCTGGCGGATCAGCCAGACCCGGTCACCCTCGATGGGCAGTATCGCCACTCCACCCGGGTGATGGACGATGTCTCGCACGACCTCCACCCCCCGCGAAGACACGAGGCGTTGTTCCTCCAACTCCAGGAAGACCCCCCGACCCAGTACCCGCCTATCGACCAGCTCGAAACCCGGTTCGGTCACGTCTGGACGGGCTCGCTGGGAGCCTCCCGGGTCAGGCGGCGCCGATCCTCGGCGGCTTCGAGCAGCCCGGCGAACAGCGGATGTGGGGCATCGGGTCGGCTGCGCAGCTCGGGATGGGCCTGAGTGGCGACGAAGAAGGGATGATCGATCAACTCGATGAACTCGACCAGGTGGTCGTCGGGCGATAGACCCGCCAGACGCATGCCGGCTCCCTCCAGTTCCTTGCGGTAGCGGTTGTTGACCTCCCACCGGTGGCGATGGCGCTCATAGACCAACTCCTTGCCGTACAGCCGCCGCACTCTCGACCCATCGGCCAGCTTGGCCGCATAGAGGCCCAGGCGCATCGTGCCGCCCATGTCTTCCACATCGTGCTGACTGGCCATCAGGTCGATTACGGGGTGTGAGGTCGCCACGTCGAACTCGGTGCTGTTGGCATCGATATGGCCCAACACGGACCGGGCGAACTCGATGACGGCACACTGCAACCCCAGACACAGGCCCAGGAAGGGGATTCCCTCCTCCCGGGCATGGCGTATGGCTTCGATCTTGCCCTCCACACCTCGATAGCCGAAGCCCCCGGGAACGACGATCGCGTCCAGGTCCTCGAGATAGGTGTCGGCCAGCAGCCCGGTCAGCTCGTCTGACGGGATCCAGCGCAGATCCAGACGCAGGTCGTGGGCGGCGGCTCCGTGCCGCAGCGCCTCCGCCACGGAGAGGTAGGCGTCGGGTAGGGCCACGTACTTGCCGACGATCCCGACCGTCACGATCTCGGTGGCGGACGACGCCTTCCTGACCATCTCCCGCCAGCCGTCGAGATGAGCCGGGCCGGTCACCAGGCCGAGTCGATCGCAAACCACCGTGTCGAGACCGCCGGAATGCAGCCCAAGCGGTACGGCATAGATATCCGGAGCATCAGGGGCCGGGATGACCGCCCGCGGCTCCACGTCACAGAAGAGGCTTATCTTTCGGCGAACCCCGTCATCGATAGCGCGGTCGGAGCGGACGATGATCACGTCGGGATGGATGCCGTGGCTCCGCAGCTCGGCTACGGAGTGCTGGGTGGGCTTGGTCTTCAGCTCCTCAGAGGTGTTGAGGTAGGGCACCAGGGTGACGTGAGCGAAAAGCACGTTCGAGCGCCCGATGTCATTCCCGAACTGGCGGATCGCCTCGAGGAAGGGCAGGCCCTCGATGTCTCCAACCGTGCCTCCCACCTCCGTGATCACCACGTCGACGTCCGACTCCTCGCCTACCCGCTGGATGCGGGCCTTGATCTCGTTGGTGATGTGGGGAATCACCTGAACCGTGTCCCCGAGATAATCGCCCCGGCGCTCCTTCTGAATCACAGACAGGTACACAGACCCCGCCGTGACGTTGGACAGACGGCTCAGATTCTCGCCGGTGAAACGCTCGTAGTGGCCCAGGTCCAGGTCGGTTTCACCCCCGTCATCGGTGACGAAGACCTCGCCATGCTGGAGCGGGTTCATCGTCCCAGGATCCACGTTGATGTACGGGTCGAGCTTCTGGTTCACCACCCGCAGTCCACGCGCCTTCAGCAGCCTGCCCATCGAAGCGGCGGCAATCCCCTTGCCCAGGCTGGAGACCACGCCACCAGTGACGAATATGTACTTGGGAGTGGACTGGTCTGGGAACGAATCCCCGGGGACGGCTTCACCCGGGATGGGGAGAGGCTCGGAGAGAGAAGGCCCGTTCATGACGGGAGGTCATGGTAGCAGGTCACGTCGCCATCCCGAGGATTCGATCGAGACCCACCTCGACCCCCTGAACCTTCGACATGGCCTTCACGGCCGCCAGCGCTCCGGCGGCAAACGACCCATACGAAGTCGACTGGTGCACGAGCGAGAGCTGTTCGCCGGGGTTGGTGAGCGCCACCTCCTGGTGCGCCAGGAGCCCCTCCAGGCGCAGGGAGTGGACCCTGACTCCGTCGACGTCGCCCCCACGCGCACCCTGCACCAGCTCTTCACCGGCCGACGCGGACCGACCACCGGCGACCGCCACGCGCCGCGCCGTCTGGAGTGCCGTTCCCGAGGGGGCATCCGGCTTTCCCGCTCGATGGCGCTCGACCACCTCGACGGTGGCGAAGTGGGGAGCCGCCAGCTCGGCGAAGCGAGCGGCCAGCACCGCCCCGATCGAGAAATTCGGGACCACCAGGCAGCCCGGGGTGCCCTCGCCCCACAGACGGCCCAACTCCTCCAGCCGATCGGCCGTGAAGCCCGACGTGCCGACGACCGCGGCAACGCCGGCTTCCTTCCAGAGCGCGAGATTGGACATCACGACGGCGGCGGGGCCCGACTCGACGACGACATCGGCCAAACCCTGATCGACCACCCCCAAATAGGGGATCTCCCGCCACTCACCCACCCGGTTGGGGTTGTACACCCCGGTGAGATCGACCCCCTCGGCACCCATTGCGCCCTCGGCGATGGCGGTGGCCAGTCGACCGGGGATACCTGAAACCACGACTCGAGTGGGTGCCATCACCGGCACCCTAGTGGAGCGGCGGTTCGGGCAGTCGGGACCTTCGGAATCGAAGAGGGGTCCAATGACTCTATGTGTCGCGTGAGAGGTCGCGCACTATGGCAATGAACGACCCAAAGGGGGCCAGTTCAGGAAGGAAGGAGGTGATCTTCGTGAGTGTCCTGCAAGAGCATCCACGGACGGAGGTCACCCGGATGCCGACACGGTCCTATGCCACCGAGCTGGTGACGGGGATCGTCGGTGTGCTAGCTGCAGCGGTTGGAGCGTGGATGTACTACGTGCCCACCGACTGGTTCCTCGGTGGATTGGCTGAGGCTTGGTACTTCGGCCTGTTCATCGGAGCTGGTGTGCTGCTGGCAGCTGCATTCGGGCTCTTCGCCCAGAAGGCATTCGTGGATGATCACATGTTCACGACAAGGGTGACGGTCGCCACAGTGCTCGCTTTGGTGGCTCTGGCCGGTGCCGTCACGTTCGCCGTCATCCTGATCATCTAACGGCGTGGTGGAGGCCGGGGCCGTCTGAGTCCCCGGCCTCGCCGCGTCCAGGCCGGACCGCCAACCCAGGGTTCACAGCGTCGTCTAGCGACGCTCACAGCCCTGACTTCGATCGGTTTAGTTGACCCGCTTGGTGCGCTGCCCCCATTCCGCTTCACGCAACACGTACTTCTGGATCTTTCCGGTCGAGGTCTTGGGCAACTCGGTCACGATGTCGACCACGTCGGGGGCCTTGAAGTGGGCCAGGCGCTGGCGCACGTGTTCGATGATCTCGTCGCCGGTGGCCGACTTCCCTTCCCGAAGCACCACGAAGGCCTTGGGACGCTCGCCCCACCTGTCGTCCGGGACGGCCACCACCGCCGCCTCCAGGACGGCCGGGTGCGAAACAACCACCTGTTCCACCTCGATGGTGGAGATGTTCTCCCCACCCGAGATGATGATGTCCTTGGCCCGATCACGCAGCTCGATGTACCCGTCGGGGTGCCACACCGCCAGGTCCCCGGAGTGAAACCATCCTCCTCGGAATGCCCGAGCCGTTGCCTCCGGGTCGTCGTAGTAGCCCGCCATCACGTTGTTACCCCGCATCACGACCTCGCCCATCGTGGCCCCGTCGCGCGGCACGTCGTTCATCTCCTCGTCGACCACGCGGATCGGATCTGCGCCCACGTAGGCCACGCCCTGTCGGGATAGGAGCTCGGCCCGCTCTCCAAGGGGAAGCTCGGGCCAGGAGGGCTGCCACTCACACACCGTGTAGGGCCCATAGGTCTCCGTCAGGCCGTACACGTGAACCATGCGCGCCCCGAGCCGCTCCATCTCCCCGATGATCGTCGGGCTGGGCGGGGCGCCGGCTGTGGTGACCGTGAAGGGTCGACCGAAGGGAGCCGCATCGGGGTGATTGGCCATGGAGATCAGGACCGTGGGAGCAGCGTTGAGATGGGTCACGCCTTCGGTGGCGATCAGCCGCCATATCTCGGCCGGGTCGACCGCCCGCAGGCACACATGCCGGCCTCCGAAAGCGGTGATGGCCCAGGTCGTGCACCACCCATTGCAGTGGAACATGGGCAGCGTCCAGAGATAGGCGGTCTGGGGCGAGTGCTCGGAGTGGAGCAGCTCCGCCAGTGAATTGAGATAGGCACCCCGATGGGTGTATTGGACCCCTTTCGGCCTGCCGGTGGTGCCGGACGTGTAGTTGATCGAGATTGGGCGAAGTTCGTCGTCCACCCGCCAGGGTCGGAAAGCTCCGTCGGCGCCGGCCAGCATCTCGCCATAGGAGAGCGACGGGACATCGACCTCCACCGGATTAGCCACGTCGGATACCTGCACGACGGTTCGAAGTTCCGGGCATTCGCGCAGATGGGGAGCCACCGGTGCCAGGAGAGCGCTATCGGCCACCAACACGGAGGCACCCGAATGTCCCAGAATGTATGCGATCTCGGCACCCGAAAGACGAGTGTTGATCGCCACCAACACCGCTCGCAGCAGCGGCACCGCAAAGTGCGCCAACAGCATCTGGGGCAGGTTCGGCATCAGATACGCCACCCGGTCGCCCTCGCCGACACCGAGGGCGGCCAGCCCGCCGGCCGCTTTCTGAACCGCCTGGCCCATCTCGACGTAGGTCAGGCTCTCCTCACCAAAGGTAATCGCCGTCTTGTCCGGGAAGACCTCGGCCGATCTCTCCAGGAAGAGCAGCGGTGTGAGCTGAGTCACATCTACTCGTTCGGCCATGTGTAGCCCTCCTTTGGCTGGCGGTTCTGACCTGCTCTCAGCTCGGCCAGTCGGGTTGGCGCTTGTCGAGAAAGGCCGACATCCCTTCCTGAGCGTGCTCGGCGTGAGCGCTGTGCGCCATGATCGGCTGGGTGAGCTCGTAGGCAGCGTGCTGTGACAGGCCGGCCTGACGGTAGAAGGCTTCCTTGCCCACCCCGATCACGTGAGCGCTGAACGACAGGATCGTCTCCACGTACTCGTCGATGGCCGCATCCAACTGATCCGACGGGACAACCCGATTGACCAGACCCCATTGCAGCGCCGTGTCCGCATCGACTTTTCGGGCCGTCAGCAGCATCTCCATGGCGCGTTTGCGCCCGACGGCTCGGACGATGGGCACGGCAGGCGTGGTGCAAAAGAGCCCGATCCTGACCCCGGGGGTCCCGAACCAGGCATCCTCGGAGGCCACCGCCAGGTCGCAGGAGGCAACCAGCTGACATCCGGCCGCGGTGGCCACACCTTGCACTCTGGCGATAACGGGCTGGGGAATGGCCTGGACGGTCTCCATCATCTCGGTGCACACCGAGAAGAGGTCGTCGTAGAAGGATTGGGGGCGGTCGATCATCTCGGACAGGTCGTGACCGGCCGAGAACACCGGGCCTTCGGCGGCCAAAACCACGACCCGAACATCGTCGGGTACCTCGCGTAGGGCCTTGGTCGCTTCGGTCATCAACTCCAGGCTGAGGGCATTGCGGCGTTCCGGTCGAGCCAGTGTGATCGTCTGGCGATGTCCCGAACGCGAAATGGAGACTTGGCTGCTGCTCATGGCCATCACGCTAATCCGCCACCAGCCCTTCGTGCCCGTAACCGGGCCGACATGCCCGGGCAACCAGGCGGAAACGACCGTTCCCTACATTCGAGGCATGACACTGGGCCCACAACCAATACGGAGATCGATCCGCCTGAGAGTCCCCGACCGACCGGGCGCCCTGGCAGACGTCACGAGCGTGCTGGCCGACCATCTGGTCGACATCGTCCGCCTCGAGGTGTGGCCGGGGGGCCGGGATACGGTCGGTGGCCCGGCCACCGCCCATGACGACATCTCCTTGGCCGCCACCCAGGTAGAGCACATCGACGCCGCCGAAAGAGAATTGCGGAATCTCGGCTTCGAGACCCTCCCTCTTCCCGAGACCTGGTGGCTGCGGGATTGGGCAGTCGAGGTGTTAAACGCCGTGGAACGACTCGACGCATCTCCCGAGCCTGCCTGCCAGCTCGATGCGGTCGTCGAGATCGCGGCGCGTCTGGCCAACACGAGCCATGCCGCTGTGATCGCCGACCCACCCGGAGGGCACCGCTCCCAACATGGCCTGGCCTCCATGGCGGCCACATTCGAACCTGGCTGGGTGCAATGGACCGGCGAGGGTGGCATTACGGCCCGCTTCCTAGCCGCCTTCGCCCACGGCGCCCCGGCCCACCCGGCTCACTGGAACCGATCGACCGGGTTCATGGTCTGGCCGTCGAGATTCCGGGACCCACGGCAGCCTCGGCGGTGCTCGGGGTGGTGGGAGTGCGGCCGCCGTTCCTGGCGGCCGAGGTGACCCGACTCGAGCACTTCGCCTCCCTGGTGGGGCGGCTCCATCCCATCGAGCCCGTGCTGGCGGCCATGTGAGACTCAGCCGGTCGTAGCCAGCTCGAGCAGCTCCTCGGCAGCTTCGCGGCCGCGCTCGGACTCCGGCAGCCCGGCCAGCATCCGGGTCAGCTCCTGGACCCTATCTTCTCCCTCGACTCTCACCACGACAGCAGTGTTGTCGCTGCGCCGCACCACGTAGTGACGGTCGGCGAAGGCGGCCAGCTGGGGAAGGTGGGTCACGCACAGGACCTGCCTTTCCCGAGCCAGGTCCGCAAGCTTGTGCCCCAGAGCCAGGGCGGTGACGCCGCCGATCCCGGCATCGACCTCGTCGAACACCAGGCTCTCGGCCTCTCCACCGCCTCCCGCCAATCTCAACGCCAGAACCAACCTGCTCAGCTCACCACCGGACGCCACGCTGGTGACGGGACCGGTTGTCAAGCGCGAGTCGGAGGCAAAGAGGATCGCAACCGCGTCGGCTCCCCCGGCGCTCGGCTCGGAAGGCTCGACCGTCACGTCGACGACCGGATCGGAGAAGCCCAGATCTCCGAGGTGCTCCACGGCCCGGGACGCGATGACGTCTGCTGCCCGTCGGCGCGCTCCGAGTAGTCGTGTTCCCGCCTCGGCCAAGGCCCGACCCGCGGCTTCCACCTCCTCTTCGATCGACTGTCCCCTGCTCATGAGGTCTTCGAGCTCCACCCGACGTCGCCCGGCCCGCTCACCGAATTCGAGAATCTCGCCGACGTCGGAGCCGTACTTGCGCCGCAGATCGCCCAACAGCGTGAGCCGAGACTCTATCTGTTCCAATTGCTCGGGATCCCGTTCCAACGACTCGGCATAGGTCCTCAGCTCGTGTGACAGGTCGCCCATCGAATCGGCCGCCGCCGACAGGTCCTCGGCCAGCGGGGACACCGAGCGATCGAGGCGAGCCGCCCGTCTCAGCGCCGCCACGGCTTCCCCGCCCGCCTCGCGAGCACCATCTATGGCCTCCAACGACGCGGCGACAGCCTCGGCGATCTCGTCGATGTTCCGCAGTCGGGTCGACGCTTCCTCCAGCTCATCCTCCTCGCCGGGCCGAAACCCCGCTGCTGCGATCTCGTCGCTCTGGAACCGGACCAGGTCGAGCTCTCTGCTCAACGAGGCCAGGTCGCCGCCCAGCCGATCGCGGGTCTCGATGGCTACCGAGTACGCCTTCCATGATCGCCGGTAGTCCTCCAGCGCCGCGCCACCGTCGGCGTCGAGAGCTCGATCGACGAGATTGCGAGCCTCTCCCGACCGGGTGATGGAGATGTGATCGTGTTGCGCGACCAGGTCGATCAGTCCGGCCAGCCGGCCTTCGAGAGCCTTGGCCGAGGCAATCGAGCCGTTCAGATAGGCACGGCTGCGCCCATCGCGGGGCAGGCGGCGGCCCGCTCCGACCTCGACGCCGTCGGGGCGGACGAAACGACCCTCAGCCATGGCCTCGTCTCCGAACGGGCCCACCAGGTCCCCTCGAGCCACGCCGCCCAGCAGCAGGCGCAGCGCCCCCAGCAGCAGCGTCTTGCCCGTGCCGGTCTCGCCCGTAATCACGGTGAAGCCCGGGGAGGGCTCGACCCTCCCCGATTCGATCACACCCAGATTCCGCACCGCCAGCTCTTCCAGCATCTCTAGCCCAGGGAGAACTTCTCGGTGACGGCACGGGCGAACGAGCGGTGGTCGAAGCGGACGAACTGGAGCGGATCCTCGGTTCTGGTGATCTCCACCACGTCTCCCTCGTCGGCCTCGCCCAGTGGCACCTTGTCCACACTCACCCTGGCGGGCCGCTGGCGTCTGATCGTGACCCGGATCACGGAGTCGGGCGCCAGCACCATGGTTCGAGAGAAGAGTGAGTGGGAAGCGACGGGTGTCATCATCAAGGCCTCGATGGAATGATCGACTAGAGGCCCTCCCGCTGAGAAGTTGTAGGCAGTCGAGCCGGTGGGGGTGGCCACGATCAGCCCATCGGCCCGGTAGGTGACGAAGGACTCCCCGTCGATCTCGACCTCCATGTGGATAAGACGCAGGCTGTCGATTTTCTCCACGACCACGTCGTTGAGCCCCCGGGCCACCGAATCGCCCAGACGGGCCGTTATCCCCATGCGGGGCTCCGTTGTGAAGTCTCCGGCCGCCAAACGATCGACCACTCGATCCATCTGATCCGGTTCCACCTCGGTCAGGAAGCCGATGGTGCCGAGGTTGAAGCCGAAGATCGGGATGTGATGCTCTATGGCGACCTGGGCAGCGGCCAGCATGGTCCCGTCCCCGCCGATGGCCACGACCATGTCCGGTGGCCCCTCGACCAGCGTCGCCGGCTCGGCCAAACCGTCGAGCTGAGGATTGCCCACGACCGACAGACCCGCCTCCTGTGCTCTGACGATGAAGCTTCGGGCGAAATCGGTCACCTCACGGCGCCCATCGTGTATCACCAGGTCGAGTTTCACGGCGGCACCTCGAGTGACGAAGCGGGCTCACCGGCCCGACACCAAACGAAAACCTCCCGGTTGCCGCCGGCCCCGGCGATGGGTGAGGGCTCCAGGGCCCTGGGGCCCAGGCCGGACTCGTCCAGACATGTCAGCACCTTCTCGACCGCCCGCCTTCGGACGTCCGGATCCCGGACGATGCCTCCTCTTCCGACCTCGCTCTTGCCCGCTTCGAACTGTGGCTTGATCAGGAGGATCAGATCCGCGTGGGGCAGGGACAGGTCCCGGAGTCGCGATGCCACGGTGCACAGGGAGATGAACGACAGGTCGGCCACGAGCAGAGGGAAGGGGCCGCCCACCTCGGCCACGGTCACGTGGCGGAGGTTGGTCCTCTCCATCACAGTCACCCGCGGGTCCTCGCGCAGACTCTGGTCCAACTGCCCGTGGCCCACGTCCAATGCCACCACGGCTTCCGCCCCGCGCTCCAACAGCACCTCGGTGAACCCCCCGGTGCTCGCCCCGGCGTCCAGGGCCGTCTTGCCCTCCACGTCGACCGCGAAGGCGTCCAGCGCTCCCTCCAGCTTGACTCCTCCCCGTCCGACACGCCGTGGACCGGGGTGCTGAAGGGTTATGGGTGTGTCGGGAGCGACGAGCGTGGCGGGTTTGGGCGTGGGCACGCCCCGGACCTGCACGAACCCGTCCGTCACCATTCGCTCCGCCTGGGTCCTGGAGGCTGCCATATGGCGTCGAACCAGCTCCATGTCGAGACGTGCGCGGCTCAGGCCGACTCCTCGGAAGGTTCCAGCAGGTAGCCCAACAGGTCGGCCAGTCGGGCTGCCGGGGCAGGCAGGTCGGCGGGGTCGAGTTCCTCCAACTCCGCCAGAGCCTCCTCGAGGCGGAGTCTTTCCTCTGGTGTTACCTCCATGGTGGTCCATTATCACCGATCCCACCGACAGGTCGGAGATCAAGACTCGATGATCAGCTCCACCGCCCGACTCAGGTCGTCGGCAACCGCGTCGGGAGTGGGGCTGACACCCTCTGCGCTGGCCGTGACCCCGGTCAAGACCAGGATGGATCGCCAGCGGGGCCAGGCGGCCAGGGCTAGATCGGTGTCGGGCCGATCCCCGATCATCCATATCGTCCCCGGTGGGCAGCGCTCCTCGATCAGCCTCCTCATGGCGTCGCTCGGCTTGCCTGCATTGGTGCCGGTGACTCCCGAGGCGATTTCGACTGCGGCCACACAGGCCCCGGCTCCGGGTAGTAGCCCGTCTTCGGTGGGAAATGTGGGGTCCTGATTGGTGGCGATGAAACCGGCGCCCCGACGCACGGCCGTCGAGGCACGCGCGATCCGGTCGTAGTTGATCCCCCGATCCAGCCCAACCACAACCGTGGCCGCCCGTTCGGAGTCCTCGGTCAGGTCGAAGCCCGCTTCTTTGACCGCCTCCTCGACTCCCCTCTCTGCCACGACCAGAACCGGCCCCACCTGGATCATCGTCGCCGCCACCAATGCCGAGGTGACTATCTGCCATCTCTCCGCCTCGTACCCGACCAGGCGCTGAAGCTTGGCCATCACGTCTTCTGGTGTGCGAGCCGAGTTGTTGGTGGCGAACAGCAGGCTCCACCCTGCTTCCTCCAGGGCGCGCAGGGCCTCGGTCGAGCCCTGGATGGGTTTCTCCCCCCGGTAGACGACCCCATCGAGGTCGCACACCACAGAGCCGCTCACGCGATCAGCTCCCCGTAGCGATCGAGAACCGTGCTCAAGAGCCGTGTGGTCAGGACCACCGACTCCACCGACACGCGCTCGTCATGGCCATGGAACAGGCTCAGGAACTCGCCGAAGCCGATTCGATCGTCGAACAACCCCACCCCGTAGGCAACCGTCCCGCGTTGGCGCCAGAAGCGGGCGTCTGTGGCCACCGTCATCAGGGCGGGCGCCACCCGACGCGAACCGGTATGGGCCTCGATTCCGTCGACGATCGCATCCCAGAGGGCGTTGCCCATCGGAGAGGAGTTTGGTGGATGGTCGGCAGTCGGCTCCAATTCGAGCCGGTCGCCGGCAGATCCCATCGCCTTGCGCAGATGTTGATCGACGAATTCGCGGTCCATGCCGGGCAGAGCCCGGAGATCGACGTGGGCTTCGGCCGAGTCGGGGATGACGTTGGTCTTTACCCCGCCCGCCACCTCGTTGGGTGAGACGGTGAGGTGGGTGGCGGCGTGCACGTAGCGCGCAAAGGTTGGGTCGGCCATGGCTAGGCGGTCGATGGCCGAATCCACGCGGTCCGGATCGACCAGTGCCGCCGCCAGGTCCTCATCCAGGTCCATCTCCGAGACGAATCGTCGCCACTCATCGGTGATTGCGACCGGCATAGGGGTGGTGAAGAGGCCGTTGAGGGCGGCCACCATCGGCTCGAGGGCGTTTTCGCGGCCGTACGGGGCCGAGCCATGACCTGTCGAGCCGTGAGAGCGGATCGTGGTCCAGTAGGGCCCCTTCTCCCCCACCGAGACCGGGTATACGTTCCCCGTCGCCGTCTCGAGAGACGGGTAGGCGACCTCTGTCAGGAGGTAGTCGGCCTGGACCAGGTCCCAGTGCCGCTCGACGAGATACTTGGCGCCCAGAATCCCTGAGTTCTCCTCGTCGGCGACCGCCGCCAGGACGAGGTCACCCGCCAGTTGCTTCTCGCCCGTGATGTAAGGGCGGGCAACGGTGGCCATGGCCGCAGTGACGTTGAGCATGTCCACGGCCCCCCGGCCCCAGATCATCCCGTCCGATTCCTCGGCTGCGAAGGGGTCGACCGACCATCCTTCCCGGCTGACCGGGACCACGTCGAGATGGGGCACGAGCGCCAGACTCGGTGCATCCGGATCGCTGCCCGGGATGCGATACACGAGCGACTGGCGCCCCTCGACCGGCTCGATGACCTCCCCGGGCACCCCCAGGTAGTCGACCAGTGTCTCGACGGAGCGGTGCTCATGTCCCGACTCGGGAGTCCCATCGTTGACACATCGGTTCCGAATCAGGCGTCGCAGCAGCTCGACGGTCGGGTCGCTCACCTCGGTGACGGTAGTGCGTGCGCCCGAACGCCTCACATCGTCAGGTCTCCTCCAGGATGTCGAGGAGGCTGCCCATGGTCGGTGTCAGCGGAAGGGCACGAGCCTCCTGGAAGGTGAACCATCCCGCCGCCGCTGCGTCTCCGCTCGGAGCCAGAGTTCCCCCCACCACCCGGCCCCGAAAGTCGATCAAGGCATAGTGCCAGGCCGGTGGATCCCCGGGACCGATACTCTCCCCGACCCAGACCACCCTCCCGACCTCGACCTCCAGGCCGGTTTCCTCCGCCACTTCCCTGCGGGCCGCCGACACCAGAGGCTCGCCATACTCCACCTTGCCCCCCGGCACAGCCCATAGGCCCCGACCTGGGTCGTGGCCACGCTGGACCAAGAGGATGCGTCCTTCGTCGACCACCGCCACTCCCACCCCGGGGATCGGACGGTCAGAAGCGACGGGGGTCTCGGGCGGGTCGTTCGGTGGGATGGTCGTCATGATGCATGATGATGGAGCGAGCCGAGAACCCTCCCGCCTCGAAGAAGTTCTTGGCGAGACGGTGTCCCGGCAGCACCCGGGCATCGAACTTGGTGATACCCGTGCGGCGCAGGATATCCAGCACGAGGTCGCGCATCGCCTCGGCCACACCGACTTCCCTCGCCTCCGGGTCGGTGTAGACGAGCTCGATCGAGCCTACCCTCTCGAAATCTGCCTGGGGAAGGCTGCGTCGCACCTGGGCCAGCAGCAAGCCCAACGGAAAGCCATCGATCTCTCCCACCAGCAGGACCGAATCGCCGTCGGACAGCGCCTCGGTCAGTGCCTCCTCCACCGGCTCGGGAAGGCCATCCATGCGAGGCCACATGGGATGGAGCGCCTCCATCTCCTTCTCCATGCCCCGGTACAGGCTTATGACCTGGGACAGGTCGTCCTGGGTGGCCGGACGGGCCGACACGCTCATGGGGCCGCAGTCCGCCCGGAAGGCGTGAAGATCCTCCTCAGCCCCCAGCGGGTGACGAGCCACATCGCCTCCAACACGATCCCCGTCCCCATCTTGGAGACGCCCAGCTCCCGGTCCCGGAACGTGATCGGCACCTCGACCACGGTCATGCCCCCCTGGCAGGCCCGCCACGCCATCTCCACCTGGAACCCGTACCCGGAGGCCTGGGCAGAGCGGTACGGAAGGCGAGCCAGCGATGCGGCACTGAACGCGCGGAAACCGGCCGTCGCATCCCGGACCGGGATACCCAACATCGTCCGGGCGTAGAGATTCCCCGCCCGTGAGATCAGCCGGCGGTGCAGCGGCCAGTCGGGCGTGGCACCGCCGGGAACGTAGCGCGATCCGATGGCCACATCCGCTCCGTCCCGGACCGCATCCACCAGGCTGGGCAAATCGGCGGGATTGTGGGAGAAATCGGCATCCATCTCGATCACCACCTCCGCTCCGGTGGCCAGAGCGCGATCGAATCCGGCCGCATAGGCGGGGCCCAGACCTTGTTTCCCGGCGCGGTGGATCACAGAGACCCGGGGAACATCACCGGCCAGCTCGTCGGCTATCTCACCTGTGCCGTCTGGTGAGGCGTCGTCGACTATCAGGACCGAGTAGCCGTGAAGTAGGATCGCCGCCGCCAGGTGGGCGAGGTTCTCCCGTTCGTTGTAGGTCGGGACAACAACCGTGACCGAGTCAATCGGCACAGTCTCGGCAGATCATCTTACGTCTGTTGGCCAGCTGGCTGCTTCGCTTGACCAGGAAGCAGGATCGGCAAACGAACTCGTCGGATCGAGGGGCCTGGGCGTCGACGTTGAGCGTGAGCTCCTCGCGTCGAATGGCCCGCAACTCGGCTGCCTCATCCACCAGGAGGGCGTCTTCGACCTCCTCATCGAGAAGCTCGAGCTCTTCGGCCTCCAGCTCGTCGAGGGCCTCGGCGGTCTCCTCGTCCTCCTCTTCCTCGTCCTCGTCTCCCTCTCCTTCCTCGTCCGGAAACTCCGCGGCGGCGAAATCCTCGCTCAGGTCCTCTTCCAGATCGGATTCGAGGTCATTGTCGGCTTCCAGTTCCTCGCTCAGGTCCTCTTCGAGTTCTACTTCGTCCAGGTCGAGGTCAGCGTCGTCCAGATCGGCATCGTCGAGATCCTCTTCTTCGAGGTCTTCGTCCGCTGCCGACTCCTCAAACTCGTCGTCTTCGTGCTCGGTGCTCATTCCTCATCCCCGATTAGGGTCCGGGCGGCGGCGAGTATAGGCCTCGCGGCGCCGGAACGGCTTCGATCAGATCTTTAGATCGATTGCGGCCGGAAGAACCCGTCCCTCGACCGGTGTATTCCCGAGTGGCTCGCCATCCACCTCCACCGGCCAGATATGGCGTGTCTCGAGCCGAAACTCGGAGGCGGTCAGCCGGCGCACGCCCTTCTCGGCCAGATGCAGCCCCCGCATGATCTTAGGCACCAACGCCGGCGCGGTCGGCTTGGGCGAGTCGATCACCTGCAAGTCGAACAGCCCGTCGACCAGAGTCGCCTTGGGCGCTATGTTCCAGCCGCCGGCGAAGAATTGGGCGTTGGCCATGATGACGGCCAGAGCCGGCCCCCTGAAAGTGCGACGATCGGTCACCAGCTCCACTTCGGTGCGAGGGAAACGGGGCAGCCTCACCCCGAAGGCCATCACATAGCGGCTGGAACCCAGTCGACGCGGCAGACGGAGCGACGTATAGACGGCCGCCGCCCCCACGCCGGCCTGGGCCACGTTGACAAAACGGCGCACTCCCCAGGACCCCGACAACTCGCCCACGTCGATGGGGTAGACAACGTCGGTGGCGAGGTGAGCTGCGGCGACGGCCAGATCGTTGGGAATGCCGAACGTGCGGAGCAGGTCGCACCCGCTCCCGGCGGGCAGAATGCCCAACGTGGGGAACTTGTCCGCTCCGGTCTCGAAGAGCTCATTGACGGCCAGGTTCACCGTTCCATCTCCCCCCACCACGGCCAAACGGGGTACCGACACGGCGTCGGCGATGAGCCGGCGCATGGCGCCGACGTCGGAGGGCACCTCGATCGTGGCCTCGACCCCCGCCTCACCCAGCGCCCGACGCAAACCTGCCATGGCCACCGGACGAGCACCTGCTGCGGGATTGACTGCCACGACCCAGGACATCAGCCCACACCCTGGGCGGCCACCACGCCCCGGTCGATTCCGCGCAGGGCCTCGGAGCAGGTCTGGCTCATCTCAGGGAAGGCGTCTTTGACCTGACGGACCAGATCGACCAGCTGGCGAGACACCCGGACGAAATCCCCCGGCGCCATCAACCGATCCGGAAGATCCTCGAGCTCGGTTCCGGATGCCCATTCGTACACGGCTCTGACCACACCATTCTCGGGACGACGGCTGACCGGCAGCCGGCGCCGGCTCTCCCCCGCCGACAGCTCCTCCCACAACTCGACCACATCCACCCAGCGCTCCGCCAACCTGGCCGTCGGCCACACCGGTTCCCCTCCCGCCTCACGCCTCGGCTGGTAGACGAAGGTGGAGCAAAACCCGGCCAGTTCCGCAGCGTCGAGATCCCAGAGGAAGCCCCTCTCGATGGATTCGGTCAAGAGCAGATCGAGCTCGTTGTAGATGAACCGCAGCCTCTCACCGCGGGGCGTGAGATGCCAGCCGTCAACGTAATCCCACTCGCCCAGCAGCCCGTGGATGAGCCAGAATTGCTCAACCAGACCGGTCCCGCCTGCTCGGCCGGAGGAGCGCATCTGCTCTAGACGGCGCCGGGTCCGACGCGCCCGGCGCAGCGAGCGCAGGTGGTCGTCTGCGTCCGGGCAAGAGCCCACAGGATGGTCGACTCCCCGGGTTCGGTCGGGGGACCGTTCCCGGGTCGGGTGGGGCAGCTTTCGCATCAGGCGGATGGCATCCTGGCGAAACCTGCGGTCCCGAGGGCGGAATGGGCTAGGCAGGTCGATGCGTCCTGCCTGACGAGTGCCCGCCACCACGTCACGAGCTCCAATGGTCGAAACCCGGCCCGACGTGCCCAGCACGAGAAGCCGGGCGCCCTTGTCGCGAGCGAGTCGCTTCAGCACCGCGTAGCGGCCCTGACGCGAGCCCCCCGGCACATCGATCACGTCACCCGGACGAAGCTCCCCTGCCAGCCCCCGGGGGCGCCCGTCACCTCGCGCCGAGAGGAGGTCGGCGTACTCGACGACCGATCCTCGCTCGCATTCGGCCTTGGCCTCCTCCTCGGCGAGGCGCTGTTCCATCTCGACGATACGACCGGCGACGGTCTCGGATTCCCGGGCATGCTGGAACTGGGCGAAGGACGCTCGAAGGAGCTCCTCGGCCCGACCCTCCTCGTAGTTGGCCACGAGATTGGCCGCCATGTTGTAGGTGGGACGGAAACTCGACGTGAGCTCGTGGCTGCCGGCCGACGCCACCGACACGACTTCTCCGAACGGAACGAATCGGGAGTGCAGGACGATCCCATGACCCACTTCGTCGATACCCCGCCTGCCCGCACGACCGGTCAGTTGCGTGTAGTCACCCGCCTGCATGAGCTCATGGCTCTCCCCATTGAATTTCGTCAGGTTCTCCAGGACGACCGTCCTGGCCGGCATGTTGATGCCCAGGGCGAGGGTCTCCGTTGCGAAGACTGCTCCCAGGTAGCCGGAGGCGAACAACTCCTCCACCGTCTCCTTGAAAGCGGGGACCATCCCCGCATGGTGAGGTGCAACTCCAACCTCCAGACCTGCCATCCATCGCCCATATCCCAGCACCCCCAGGTCGGCGTCGCTCAAATGGGCGGTCCTCTCTTCGGCGATCCGGCGGATCTCGGGCCGCTCCTCGGCCGACGTGAGCCGGATCCCCGCTTCCAGAACCGCCAACGCGGCGGCATCGCAGCCCGCCCTGGAGAAGATGAAGTAGATCGCCGGCAGGATGCCTCGGTCCGCAAGCTCCTCGACGACGTCCACCCGGCGCGGCGTGGTGAAGCGGTGAGACCTGCCTCGCTCCAGTCCGAGCATCCGCTCGATGCGGGGATTGGGCCTTTGACTCCCGTCGCGACTCACGAAGGTGGGAATTAGGGAGATCTCGTGGCTGCGCCTGTCCTTGATCATGTACTCAGCCTCCAGGGGCACGGGGCGCTTCCTGGCAACGACCAGGTCGGTGGCACCTCTTCTCTGCCGCACCCACTCGGCGAACTCGGCGCCATTGGCGATGGTGGCCGATAGGGCAACCATCTGCACCGGGGCCGGGGCATGGATGATCACTTCCTCCCATACCGCACCGCGGAATGGGTCCTGGAGGTAGTGAACCTCGTCGAGTACGACTACCTCCACCTGGTCCAGCGACCCCTTCTCGGCGTAGATCATGTTTCGCAGGACCTCGGTGGTCATGACGACCACGTCACCATCACCGTTGATGACGTTGTCCCCGGTGAGCAGCCCCACCCGTTCTGCTCCGTACCTGTCGACCAGATCTCCGAACTTCTGGTTGGACAGTGCCTTGATCGGGGTGGTGTAGAACGCCCGCCGGCCCTTCTCCAGGGCCAAAGCCACAGCGGCGTCCGCCACCAGCGTCTTCCCAGAGCCGGTGGGGGCGGTCACCACGACGGACCGGCCGGCGGCGATCGACTCGGCGGCCTCGAGCTGGAACGGGTCCGGCCGGAAAGGGAGTGTGGCGAAGAACTCGGCCAGGCTCATCTATGCAGTACCAGCCGAACAAGCCAGTAGGTGGCCTCGTACATCAGGTAGAGCGGCACCGAGAGCAGGGTAAGGGTGAGGGCATCACCGGTGGGAGTGATCAGCGCGGCTCCGATGACCACGATCAACACCGCCCAGCGCCGGCCTTTGGCGAGCTGGCGGGAGCTGACTACGCCTGCCGCCGCCGCCGCGAAGATGAACACCGGATAGAGGAAGGAAGCTCCGAACGCCAGCAGATAGCGCAGGGCGAACGAGTAGTACTCGGACAGTCGCAGGTCGCTTCGCACATCGGGAAAGATGTTGAGCAGGAAGCCCAAGGCCCGGGGAAGTGTCCAGTATCCGAAGGCGACTCCGCCCAGGAACAGGACCACCATCGTAGAGATGATCGGCACCGCCCATCGCCGCTCTCCGTGGGTCAGGGCCGGATTGATGAACGCCCAGATCTGATACAGCACGACGGGACTGGCCAGGATCAGGCCGCCGAAGAACGCCACCCGCATCAGGACGCCCCACTGCTCGGTCGGACCGAACACCTGGAACTGGGCGGAGGGATCCGATTGGTGGAACGGCCGCTCGATGATATGGCGCAGCGGAGAGGAGAAGATGAAGGCCACCACCCCGGCCCCGAGCACGCCTGCACCGGCCTTGAGGATGCGCCACCGAAGCTCGTCCAGATGGGCGAGGATCGGTTTGGCCTCGTCGGCCTTCACGCTCCGGTGTCCTCGTCGTCCTTCCCGACCGGCTCGACCGATGTGTCCTCTTCGGCCGACGGATCGACCCCTTCGATGCGGTCCAGGTCGGAGAGGGCGTCGGCGGCCGTCGGCCCGGACTTGGGCTCTGGTCCCACCCATCCGAGCCGGCTGACGTCGGCAGACGTGGCATCGATCTCCCGACCCACCTGGCCCAGTTCATCTCTGACAGACCTCAGAGGTGCTTCCAGGTCCTCTCTCAGCGTGCGCAGGTCTCCGACCTCCGCCTCCAGGCCGAGCCTCAGGTCACGGGCCGCCTTGCGCAACTCGACCGACCATGCGGCCAGCTTTCGGGCGGCGTCGGGAAGCCGCTGGGGTCCAAGCACCACGAGCGCCAGGAGGATGATGATGATGATCTCACTGCCCTGGAGCATTCCCCAATGGTAGACCCGCCGGCCACTGAGCAGACTCGCTGTCTGGGCCGAGCCGAGATGGAGATCAGCCGGCCAGAAGGCGGAACGGATCGGGCTCGTTCTCCAGGGCCGCAGCGAACCGGGCGATTTCCTCTTCCGTTATCGGTGCCACGCTGACCACCTCGTATGCCACGCCGGTGGCCAGGAGGACGTTCACGACCCGGGCATTGGCCGGCCGGCGCTGCATCAATGAGCAAGTCGGGCAGGTGAACCGGTAGGTGCCTTCGTCCTCGTGGGGAGCGAGCTCGAGGGCCAGGTCACCGGGCGTCAGGTGGATGTCTCCGCACCGGGTGCAAGTGGTCTTGATGGTGGTCATGAAATATCTCCGCACTCCGCTTTCTACAGTTCGCTATCGGCCCCCGAGGCGGGAAACTGAAGCGGTCTATCGACCCCTCAAGTCAGCGATAGTGGGCGATGATTCGCTTGCGAAGCGCCGCCAGAGCCTGCGCCACCTCGGGGCCTTCCCGCAAAGCGGCAGCTCCGCCCAGACGGAGAAGCAGACGGGCGGCCACGGCGGGGTCTGCAGCCGAAAACTCGACCACCAGCGTGTCGCCCATGGATTCCAGAACCTCCACCGGGTAATAGTCGGGCACCCAGCTCGCCGCCGGCGAGAGCTCGATGACGCATCGCACGTCGTCGTCGGATGGAACATACCGCACCATCGGCTCGGGCGTCTTCGGGGGTGGCTCGAAATGCTCGCCCGTCACCACGACGTCCCGAATCCGGTCGAGGCGGAATACCCGCTCGGCCCGCGCCAAGCGGCAGTAGCCGGTCAGATACCAGTTGCCGAGCGCGGCGAATACGGTCCACGGCTCGACCGCCCGACGGGTCGTCTCGCCCTTGGAAAGCGATGTGTAGGTGATCTCCACAACGTTGTGCTCGCCGGCCGCATCTCGCAATGGGCCGACCAGATCCGGCTCACCGGCCACATCGACCGCCAGGCCCGTGCCTCCGTCGGGGGCAATCGTCGCGGCGAGCTTGTCGACTGCCGATTCGAGGGCGGGGCCACCCTGGCCGGCCGCGAGGACCGCCATGGCCGAGGCAAGCATCGACAGGGTCTCGGTGGGTGTGAGGCGGGGGGCGCCGGCGAAGTAGTCGGCCGTGTCGACAACCACCTCGTCGTCGTCGATGAAGGCGACCATCAGATCTCCCGGCCCGTAGCCCGGCAGGCCGCAGACGAAGACCATGTCCAGGTCCTTGGCCAGCTCGGCCTCGTCTCGATACCCGAACCGGCGGCAGACGTCGGCGACGGTGGTCCCCGGATGAGCGATGACCCACGGAAGCATGGTCAGGATCCGGGTGAGGCGGGTGGCGGTCCGGGTGCTCAAGATGCAGCCTGGAGGAGCTCGACGAACTGGGACCGCAAGCGTGGCGGGGCGACGATCTCGGCGGAGTCGTCGAAGCTGAGGATCCAACCGAAGAAGGCATCGACGTTGGTCACCGGCAACTCAACCGTCAGGGGACCGCTCTCATGGGCAACATGCAGGGTGCGGGCCGCCCACCACGCGATCTGGGGATCGAAGGTGACCTTGGCCACGATGGTCTCGTCGCCGCCGGCCTCCCATGGGTGCGACTCGATCTCGGCTCGGAGATCGAAGTCGGCGGGACGCGTGAAGTCGCCGGCCGCGCCCTCGACTTCGAGATCTTGCAGGCGGTCGACCCGGAAGACCCTCATGCCGGTCTCTCCTTCCCCCACGAGATACCAATGGCCGCGCCGGTGCGCCAGGCCATACGGCTTGATGTGGCGCTCTGTGTCCCGATAGGTGAACGCCACCCGGCGCCGCTCCGACACGGCTGCGAAGAGGTCGCCCAGACGATCGGCCGAAGCTCCCAGGTCGGCTCCGAGCGGCTCGTCGCCACCTTCAGGCCCCATTCCCCCCAGCTTGAAGAGGGCGTCTGCCGGAGCGGGTCCCCCGCCCAGGCGCACTACCCGGGCCGCCAGGGCGAGCGCCGCCCGCTCCTCGTCGGTCAGGCCCGGGTCGGGCAGGCGATAGGCGTCGGGATCGATCGTGTAACCGTGCTCCAGGCCCCAGCCGTCTGCTTCGTTCAGCTCCAAGGGGATACCGATGCGACGCAGCAGGTCTTTGTCCCGCTCGAACATCCGCCGGAAAGCCTCATCGGTCGAGCCCCCGTAACCGGCCACTCGGTGGCGAATCTCGGAAGCCGGGACCGGGCGTCCCGTGGTGAGGAGAAAGGCGAGGAGGTTGAGCAGGCGCTCGATGACGTTGCGCATCCCCCTCCATTCAACCGGACCGAGTCCCGGAAGTGAACGACCGTCGGGCGACTGGCCACGGGCGCGCTCAGAGGCTGTCGATGAGCCTATCCACACGCTCGTCGTGGGACTTGAACGGGTCTTTGCATAAGACCGTGCGTTGGGCCTGGTCGTTGAGCTTGAGATGGACCCAGTCCACGGTGAAGTCGCGTTTGCGGGCCTTGGCCACGCGGATGAACTCTCCCGCAGGCGCGCCCGGGTCGTCTGGGGCGGGACGCGTACGGCGTCGCTGATCTCCGAGTCGGTCACGATGCGGTCCACCATCCCCTTGGCGGCCATCATGTTGTACACGCCGCGCGATCTGTCCACGTCGTGATAGGACAGGTCCAGCATGGCCAGCCGGGGATCTCCCATCACCATGTGTCGCTGGCCGCGGTAGCGCTCCATCACCTTGTATTTGATCACCCAGTCGATCTCTCGATCGAGAGTCATCGGGTCCTTCTCCAGCCCGGTGAGCAGGTGCTCCCACATCTCCACCGCCCGCTGTACCTGGGGAGGAAAGCCCGGGCTGCGGGCAAAGCGCATCGCCCTGTCCAGGTACTCCCACTGGATGTCGAGGGCCGACAGCTCCCGGCCGTTGGCGAGGCGGATCTTCTTGCGACAGGTCAGGTCGTGGGAGATGTCGCGGATCGAGCGAATCGGGTTCTCCAGGGTGAGGTCCCTGAAGACGACGTCGCGCTCGACCATCTGAAGCAGGGCGACCACCGTCCCCACCTTGACGAAGGTGGCGTATTCGCTCATGTTCGAGTCACCGGCGATGACGTGCAGGCGCCTGAAGCGCTCGGCGTCGGCGTGAGGCTCGTCCCGGGTGTTGATGATGGGCCGAGACCGGGTGGTGGCCGAGGAGACGCCCTCCCAGATGTGCTCGGCCCGCTGCGAGAGGGAAAAGGTGGTTCCGCGCGGGGTCTGGGTGAGCTTGCCGGCTCCCAGGAAGATCTGGCGGGTGACGAGGAATGGGATCAACACGTCCACCGTGCGATGGAAGTCCTTGTGCCGGCTGACGAGGTAGTTCTCATGGCAGCCGTAGGAGTTGCCGGCCGAGTCGGTGTTGTTCTTGAAGAGGTAGATCTCGCCCCGGATCCCCTCTTCCTCGAGACGCTGTTCTGCGGAGTGGACCAGGCCTTCCAGGATCCGCTCCCCCGCCTTGTCGTGGGCAACCAGGTCGGTCAGCGAGTCGCACTCGGGCGTGGCGTATTCGGGATGGCTGCCCACGTCGAGATAGAGGCGGGCACCGTTCTCGAGGAAGACGTTGGAGGATCTCCCCCACGAGACCACTCGCCTGAACAGGTAACGGGCGACCTCGTCTGGGCTGAGGCGACGCTGGCCGCGGAGAGTGCACGTGACGCCGTACTCGTTTTCCAGACCGAAGATGCGACGATCCACGCGGTCAGCCTAGGGGAGATCGGAGCTCTTGGGGAGAACCGACTCGGATCAGCCGGAGTCCTGATCCCCGGTGTCGCGGTCGATGCGACGGAAGCTGCGCCGGCCGTTGGAAACATCCAGAACGGCGATCTCCCAACCTTCCGATTCCCGCTCCTCGGCCCGGTGGAACGCCTCCGTACCCACCTCGATGGCCTCCTCCAGAGCGAGGCCCTCCCGCCAGGACTCCTCGAGGGCCGACACCAGCCCCTCAGCCCTGCCCCCGATGGCGGTGAAATGGCGCTCGTCGTAGAGGGTGCCGTCGTAGGAAACCCGATACAGCTTGTTCTCATCGTTGCCCGTGCCCAGCTCTGCGATGAGCACCTCCACCTCGTAGGGCTTCATCTCGTGGCTGAATATGGATCCGAGGGTCTGGGCGAAGGCGGTGGCCAGCGCACGGGCGTTGACGTCCTCACGGCTGTACAGATAGCCCATGAGGTCGGCCTGGCGGACGCCGGCCTTGCGGAGGGTGTCGAATTCGTTGTAGCGACCCACACCGGCGAAGGCGATCCGGTCGTACACCTCGGCGATCTTGTGCAGAGACCGGGAAGGGTTCTCGGCCATGATCAGCAGGCCGGAGCCGTATTCGAGAGCCACGATCGAGCGGCCCCGGGCGATCCCCTTGCGGGCGAACTCGGCCTTGTCCCGAACCAGTTGCTCGGGCGCCACATAGAAGGGCATGCTCATCGCACGGTCTCCACTGCCTCTCGGGCCACGGGGGTGATCACCTCGTCGGACAGCTCCTCGATGCCTTCTACATCGATACGGAAGACGTTGGGCAGGATGCCCCGGAGCAGGTCGGGGCCCCCGGTAGCGGTGTCCTCCTGAGCCGCTGAGACCAGGGCCCTCACGGCCAAGTCGACCGCGGCATCAGCATCGATGGCCGGGGCGTAGACGGTGCGGAGATACGACTTGGCCAATCGCGATCCAGAGCCGGTGGAGGCGAAGTCCATCTCCTCGTACCTTCCCCCAACGACGTCGTAGCTGTAGAGCCGTCCCCGGTCGGTGACGTCGTCGTAGCCGGCGAAGAGGGGCACGACCACGAGCCCCTGGATGGCCATGGGCAGCTGGCCGCGCACCAGCCGGGCGAGGAAGGTGGCCTTCCCCTCCAGCGTGAGGCGCCGGCCCTCGACCTTATCGTAATGCTCCAGCTCGACCTGAAATAGGCGCACCATCTCGATGGCCAGCCCGGCGATCCCGGCGATGGCCACCGCCGAGTAATGGTCCGCCTGGAAGACCTTCTGGATCTGACGGTGGGCCACCAGATTCCCTTCGGTGGCGCGGCGGTCACCGGCGATCACCACCCCGTCGGCATAGCGAAGTGCCAGGACGGTGGTTCCCTCGGGCAGCGACAGGTCCCGGCCGGCGCCGGCAGGCAGGTCCCAGCGGGGAGCCGCACCGACTTCTCTCAAGAGGTCACTGAAACTGCTGCCCGGCACCGGTGCGTCGAGAGGTAGGGGAAAACGTGGCATAGACCCGCCACTGTAGACCGGACTCATAGCAAGCCCAGGAGTCTGCTGGACCGGGACGGGCCCTACTGCCCGCCCTTCTGCACGTAGTTCTTGACGAACTCCTCGGCGTTCTCTTCCAGCACCGAGTCGATCTCGTCGAGCAGGTCGTCCAACTCATCCAGGTCGGATTCCGTCTCGACGACCTCGACCTCTTCGACCTCGTCCTGGTTCTGGCCCCGGCCGCGCGACTTCGATCTCTCTTGCTCTGCCATGTCAATCCTCTCCTAGTCTCTTGATCAGGTCGGCGGCATCCACAACGGAGTCGAGGAGTGGTCCGACCATGGCCCGTCCTCCTCGCATGGGTTCCATCATCGGCACGCGCCGCAGGTGTTCTTCACCCAGATCGAAAACCAATGAGTCCCAATTGGCGGCCACCAGCGAGTCCGGGAACTGGGTCACACACCGGCCGCGGAAATATGCCCGGGTCATCTCCGGAGGCGTCGTCTCTGCCGCCTCCAATTCCTCGTCGGTGAACAAGCGCCTGATCCGACCCCGCTCCGCCAGCCGCTGATACAGGCTACGGGCCGGGTCGACGTCGTGATATTGCAGGTCGAGGGCGCGAAGCTTGGGTGCGTCCCAACTCAGCCCGTCCCGCGCCTGGTAGCTCTGCAGGAGCCGGAGCTTGGCCGCCCAGTCCAATCGATCCGCCAGGAGCGTTGGGTCCTCTTCCAGGTCGGTGAGGATCGCCTCCCATTCGGTGAGCACGTCACGCCAGACGGGCTCGTCCATCTCCTTCTCCACGTATTTGCTGAGCCACTCCAGGTAGCGCCATTGAAGTTCCAGCGCCGTCGCCGACCCGCCCCCTTCCAGCTCCAGGGGGCGGCGGAAGCTCAGGTCGTGACTGACGTTCCAGCAGGCCGTAACCGGGTCGGATAGGTCGAGCGGATCCGGCAGGGCTCCGTCTTCGAGGGCTGCCAGGACGAGCGCGGTCGAGCCGAGCTTGACGAAGGTCTGAACCTCGGACAAGTTGGCGTCGCCGACGATGACGTGGAGACGGCGGTACTTGGACGAATCTCCGTGCGGTTCATCCCGGGTGTTGATGATGGGCCGCTTGAGAGTGGTCTCGAGCCCCACTTCCTCCTCGAAGAAGTCGGCTCTCTGAGTTATCTGAAAGTCCACGTCGGGTCGCCCGTTCTCGGACCCGACCTTGCCGGAGCCGGTGAAGACCTGACGGGTGACCATGAAGGTCATGGCGTAACGGATCACGTCGCCGAACGGTGTGGAGCGGGCCAGGAGGTAGTTCTCGTGGGCGCCGTAGGAGTTGCCTTTCCCGTCCGAGTTGTTCTTGTAGAGGGCGAGGCGGGCTCCTCCCAGGCGCTCGGTGGCCACAGCGGCGGCGCGGGCAACGACTCTTTCCCCCGCCTTGTCGTACAGGGTGGCCTGGCGAGGATCCCAGGACTCGGGTGCCGAGTACTCGGGGTGGGCATGGTCCACGTACAGCCGGGCGCCGTTGGCCAAGACGGCATTCACAAGGGTCCCCTCGGGGTCGGAGACGCCATAGCCCTCGTGCCCGAAGCCACGCGCATCCCGTCCCGGCGACTCCTCCTCGTAGGACCACTGCACCCGTACCCGCGGGCCGGGGTACGAGTTGACCACCATGGCCGAGCCCAGGGCCGGGTTGAAGTCGGGATCCGAGCGCACGGCAATGCCGTACTCGGTCTCGGTTCCGATCACCTTGCGCAGGGCCATCACACCCTCCGGCCCGGTCTCACAAGTACTGTCCGGTCGAAACCCGCTCGATCATGCGGCTCTCCGAGTCTCCGCCCACCAGGGTACGGACGTACACGATCCGCTCTCCCTTCTTGCCCGAGATCTTGGCCCAGTCGTCCGGATTGGTCGTATTGGGAAGATCCTCGTGCTCGCGGAATTCCTGCTTGATCGCCGTGATCAGGTCAGAAGTCTTGACTCCGGGGGCACCGCCGGCGATCTGTCTCTTGATGGCGTCCTTCTTGGCGCGCCGGACGATGTTCTCGATCATGGCACCCGAGGAGAAGTCCTTGAAGTAGAGCAACTCTCGGTCTCCGTTGGCGTAAGTGACCTCGAGGAATCGATTCTCGTCGGACTCCGAGTACATGGTCTCGACCGTGACCTCGATCATCTTCGCCAGCAGGGCGTCGGCGTCGCCCCCACAGCTCTCCAACTCCTCGGCGTCGAGGGGGACGGAGGAATCGAGGTAGATCCCGAAGATTTGGTGCGCGGCCTCGGGGGCGGGCCGGTTGATCTTGATCTTGACGTCGAGGCGACCGGGACGAAGGATGGCGGGGTCGATGAGGTCCTCACGGTTGGAGGCGCCGATCACGATCACGTTCTTGAGCGCCTCGACTCCGTCCAGCTCCGAGAGCAACTGAGGGACGATGGTCGATTCGACATCGGAGCTGATCCCCGAGCCCCGGGTTCGGAACAGCGAGTCCATCTCGTCGAAGAAGACGATCACAGGCACTCCCTCGTCGGACTTCTCCTTGGCACGCTGGAAGATGAGCCGGATCTGTCGTTCGGTCTCGCCGACCCATTTGTTCAACAGCTCGGGGCCTTTGACGTTGAGGAAATACGAACGAGTGTCGGGGCTGCCCGTGCGCTCCGCCACCGCTTGGGCGAGGCTGTTGGCCACGGCCTTGGCGATCAGGGTCTTGCCGCAGCCGGGAGGGCCGTACAGGAGAATGCCTTTGGGCGGTACGAGGCCATATTCGCCGAACAGGTCCTTGTGGACATACGGCAGCTCGACCGCGTCCCGGATCTCCTCGATCTGCTCGGCCAGCCCGCCGACGTGGCTGTAGGTCACGTCGGGGACCTCTTCCAGCACCAGATCCTCGACCTCCGGACGGGCCAGGCGCTCGTAGATCAGGTTCGACTTGGGGTCCACCCGCACGAAGTCTCCGGCCCGGAACAGCTTGTCTTTCATCGAGTCGGCCAGCTCGAGGACCTGCTCCTCATCGGCATGGGCTATGACGACGACCCTCCCGTCTTCGAGCTTCTCCCGGACCCTGACCACCTCGCCGCCCCGCTCGAACCCGCGCACATCGACGAGGTTGAAGCTCTCGTTCAAGAGGACCTCCTGGCCCACCGAAAGCTGCTTGACCTCGATGTTGGGCTGGGCGGCCACGCGCAGCTTGCGGTTGCCGGTCATGACATCGACGGTCCCGTCGGAGTTGACCTGGAGGACGGTTCCGAAGTTGTTGGGGGGCGTGGTGAGCTTCTCCACCTCGGCCCGCAGGACACTGAGCTGCTCGCGAGCCTCTTCGAGGACGCTGGAGAGCTTGTCGTTTTGGGCTCGGAGGCGTTCGACGGTGCTTTGCGCCTCGGCCAGTTGGTCGGCCAGCTCGGCCGAGTCGGCACCGGAGCTGAGCGGAGCCCTGCGCAGGCGAGCCACCTCGGTTTCGAGGGCTTCGACCTGACGGCGCAGCTCTGCTGCCTGCTCGGCGTCACTCGACCTGCTCATCTTCGGCTCCTCCTGGTGGGTGGCCTTTCGCGCAGTATAAGGACGGATGGAACTTGTCCCAGGAACAATGTGACCGAGGACCCAGACCGTCGGCCAGGGGGTGTCCTAGCCTGTCGGGCAGCTACAATTGAGGCACGCGACAACGATTTCTGCCAGGAGTTTGAGCGCATGAAGGTTTGGATAGACCAGGATCTCTGCACCGGAGACGGGCTCTGTGAGGAGATCGCACCGGACGTATTCGTCCTTCTGGACGATGGCCTTGCCTACGTACGCGAGGGCGACAAGATCTTCGCCTCCGAGAAGGGCAACGACCAGGGCTCCCAGGGCCTGGCCTCGGTCCCGAGCGGCCAGGAGGACATCACCATCGAGTCCGCCGAGGAATGCCCCGGCGAGTGCATCTTCCTCGAGCCGTGAACTGAAAACCGGCGAGCGACCGCCGGCACTCTCTCCAACCTTCAGCCCTCGGTGTCGGGTCGGGTCTCAACCCGACGAGCAAAGACCAAGAAGCCCGTGTGCCCCACCATGGTGTGCTCCGGGCGGACCGATCGGCCCGAGATGTTCCAGTCTCGGAACAGGAACTCACGCACCTCGATCTCGGCATATGCGCGGGTTGCCCGGAGGGTGTCGACCACCGTCTGGACCTGGGGAACCGTGGGGAGATAGGCGCACAGGATCCCGCCGGTTGGCTGATGCTCGGCGGCCATCTCCACGACGTGCCACGGCTCAGGAAGGTCGAGCACGATTCGCTCCGGGCGGATCTCGGCCACGACGTCCTCGACAGGGCCGACCCGCAAGTCGAGGGTGTCGGGGATGAGGCCGAAGTAGCGCTCGATGGTCTTGCGTCCGTGCTCGGCGTGGTCGGGACGTCGCTCGACGGAGACGACTCTTCCCGCGGGGCCTACCATCCGGGTGAGGGCCATGGCCAACGCACCCGAGCCGGTGCCCGCCTCCAGCACCGTCATCCCGGGGGCGATGTCGGCGTAGACCAGAATCGGCCCGATGTCCTTGGGGTAGATGACCTGGGCTCCCCGCCGCATGCGGAGGATGAAGTCGGCCAGGCGGGGGCGCAGGGCCAGGAGCCTCGCACCCGACGAGGCCTCGACCCAGCTGCCGTCGGCAAGGCCGATGATGTCGGTGTGGGCGAGAACACCGCGATGGAACTGGAATTGACGATCCGGGTCCAGCTTGAGCAGATACTGGCGGCCCTTGCCGTCGACCAGCAGGCATGGCTCTCCCGCCTCGAAGGGCGTCATCCTCGGAGCACCGCCAGGAAGCCGACGGCCAGAGTCAGGACCATTCCCACCACGACTATCCAGATGACCACCTGTTGGAATCGCTTGTTGTTCCGCATCGGCTCTCCGTGCAACTAGCGTGGCTCACGGTAGATCATGCGACTGCGAGACCTGAACCCGCTCCGTTTCACTTCCGGCCCCTGGACCCGGGTACTGCGTGGGCTGCGCTCGGGTGACCAGCCCGTGCTCCTGACCGGCTTGGGGATGTTGGCCTTTCAGTACTTGCGAGCAACCAGAACCAAACGGACGCTGATCTACCGAACGACGGTCCCGATAGGCTCGACCGTGGTGGTACGACACACCGACCAGGGCGCGCCCCGGCTCGAGATCAACCGCCCGGCCCCCGATGAGGCCGCGCGAACGGATCAGACCCGATAGACCTCGATCAAGGCCTTGGAGCGCTTACCGCGCCTGCGCCCGATGATGAAGGCCAAGATCACGAACAATGCCACGGCCACGGCCGCCACAACGGCCGTGTTCTGAACCGACTCCTTGGTCTCATCGAGGGCTGCTTCGACCTCACGCGCCTTGGCCTCGATATCCGACGGCTTGATCATTCGCTCGTCATCCTCCACACGATCAGCCCGGCAACGAGCCCCGACGCCACGACCGTCAGACCCCGGGCCAGGACGTTGAACCAGGGCGTAGCCGGGAGCACGGCCTGGAACAGGGCATAGACCGCCAATACTCCGAACAAGGCTGCCACGCCCAACAACATGGCTCCACCCAGGCTCAGCCCGGCGTAGGCACCCAGCTTCTTTGCGGGCTCCACCGTCTCCTGGAGCAGGTACTCCTTGGACATCGAGTAGAGCTCGTTGACGAGTTCGGGGATCTGTTTCTGATCGGCCACGTGACCAGGCTAACAAGGCCCGAGGGTCGGCCCAGCACAAGGCGGGTCACCCGCGTCTCGGCTGGGTAGGGTTCTGCACCCATGCCGAGCCCTGACAGAGGCGGACCCTTGCCGGGCCGCGGACGCCATCTGGCCAGCGGACCCGGCCTCGGCACCCGCTTTCGCACCCTCTACGTGGGAACCTCGATCAGTCTGCTGGGCAACTACGTCGCCTATCTGACCATCCCTTTGCTGGTGCTGGAGATCATCCATACGGCCGAACGGGCCATTCCCTTCTCGATCACCTACGCCCTCGAGACGATCCCGACTCTGATCTTCGGGCTGGCCGGCGGGCTCCTCCTCGACCGGGTGCGTCTTCGCTGGGCAATGATCCTGGCCGACATTGCCCGGGCCATCGCTTTCTTCTACCTGGCCTCGTCGGTCCCGGACCTGGGACTGGGAACCGTATATGCGGTCTCGTTTCTGGTCGGCTCTTTCTCCGCCATGCACGAGAACTCGCTCTACGCCATCCTCCCGTCGCTGGTTCCCGAGCAGCTATTGGCCCGCGCCAACGGGCGGCTGGCCGCTACCCAAAGCGCCACGTTCGCCCTCGGACCCCTCCTGGCCGGGGTGATGGCGGCCCTGGGCGGGCCGTCTCCCGGGCTGTGGTTCAACGGAGCCACCTTCTTGTTCTCGGCTGTTGGCGTCTTCCTGGTCGGACCCGTCGAGCAGCGCCATCGTGGCCAGGACGAAGGGGGCTTCATCGAGGAGACCCTCAACGGTCTCCGGTACCTGATAGGCGAGATTCGTCTACGCGACTCGACCATCACCGCCGCTACCGCCAACCTCGTAGTGGGGTTCTTCGAAGCCACGTTCGTGGTCATGGCGGCTCTGGTCCTCAACACCACCTCCGACACACAGATCGGCATCCTCATCGCCGCAGTGGGAGCGGGGAGCACGGCGGGAGCGGCCCTGGCCGACCGGGTTATCCGCATCGTCGGGCTCGGGCGGGCCATGACCATGGGGATGGTGACCATGGCCGTCGGGATGGGTCTGCTGGTGTTCTCGCGCTTCGGGGTGGTGGCCCTAGCTTTCGCCTTCATCATGTTCGTGGGAGTCGGCCTGATCAATGTCCCCATCGCCACCGTCCGCCAGCTCTACACGCCTCCTGCGATGCTGGGCCGGGTCATAACCGCATCCCGGGCCCTGTCGTGGGGAACACTGCCGGTGGGCGCGCTCCTGGGCGGCCTGCTGGCCGCCCAGGTGAGCTACGTTCCGATCGTGCGCGTTACACCGCTGGTGCTGATCGGCCTGGCCGCGTGGCTGTTCACCACTCCCCTATGGCACGACACCTTCGGCCCTACCCACCGACGCCGAGTGTGAGTCAGGCGCCGCTGGTCGAGTCCTGGAGAAGGCCGAGGCGGTGGCCCCGTCGGAAGCCGCGCAGAAAGATTCGGGCGTCCCTGAGCTCCTCACGGGTGATCTGACCGTCCTGGAGGGCATCGGCCAGGGGGCCGTTTGTATCCCGCAGTGGGCTCTCCTCGGGAAGCTGGGACAGCTCGTCAGAGGTGATGACCCCGTCTTCGAGGAACCCACGAACCTGAGAGAGCTGGTCCTTCCGCTCCTGGAGCCGATGTTGTCGATCGACCGCCAGCTCCTCTCGCTTTGCCGCCACGGCGTCCGTGATGGCGCTGGCCTGATCCGTGGTTATCACTCCCTGGGAGACCAGGTCGTCCAGAACCTGGGACAGCGGGCCGTCCTGAATCTTGCCGTGTGCGGGTGCCGAGCTGGAAGTAGTCGTGTCGGTGATGTCGCCGGCTTGGGCGACCGCAACGAGGGAGCCCCCTCCGACCAACAGCAGCGCGGCGGCGGCTACGACGATTCGATTACGCATCATGACCTCCTCTGGTTCGAGCGTTCTCGAACATGATCGGCTTGCAGCCTGGGAGGAACCTGTGACCCAGGTGCGAGGTGGCGCAGAGTCGGGGTTCAGGCCACGAGGGTGAGGAATGCGCCCACGAGCACGGAAACCACGCCGCCCACTATCAGATGCATGGCCTGCAGGCCGAGGGGGATGCGCAGGGCGACACCCGTCTCGACCAGGCCCAGCGACCCGGCCATCACGAGCACGAGACCGAGCAGAAGCAGGATCGAGCCGACCAGCTCTGAAAACAGGAGGCTAAGGGCGACGAAGACCACCGCGCCGAAGAAGATGGCCACCACTCGGCCCGGGATGTGGAGCTTGGGCTTGCTACTGGGTCTCGCCTTACGCCCTGACTTGGCGGCCGGGGCACGGGTGCTCGGCTTGCGAAGCTCCTCGCGGTCGACCCTACGGGAACGGGCCTTCTTGCGCTTCTTCTTCGGCGGCGTGATGGCGGCGATGAACTGGTCGGCGTCGGGCAGGTCGATGACTACGTGGTCATCGTCGAGCACCAGGCCCACACCCGCTCCCCGGGGCTCGGCGGAAACCACTGTGAGTGGCCACGACCCCAGGGTCACCCCATCAGAGGCGAGTGAGAGCGCGCCGTCGTCCACCACGGCCTTGACGGCCAGCGGCTCCGAACGTTCGCCTTCGACGCGCAGTGTCCCCTCGAACGATGCCATCGACACTCCATCGGCATTCCCACCTGCGGCTTTAGTGGGATTGTTGACCGGATATCACCCAGAGTGAACGGGGACGGAAACGGGCCCCGCGGCCCGATCAAGTGTCAACGCGCCCGGTACTCCTCGTCGGTCACTTTGCGATCGGTCCACTCGGTAGCTCCGCCGGTGGTGAGGGAGAGATGCATCATCGGGCTGTGAGGGGCGGCTCCGTGCCAGTGCAGCTCATCGGCCGGAGCATGCACCACATCTCCCGCACTCGCCTCCACGGTCTCACCGGCCTCGGTCTGGACCCGGGCCACGCCCGATACGACGTACAGCACCTGGCCGGCCGGGTGGCTGTGCCAATCCGTTCGGGCTCCCGGCTCGAAGTACACGCCTAGGGCATTGAGGGCATCGGGATCGTGGTTGAGCGGCCCCATGAGCACGCGGCCGGTGAAGTGCTCCTGGGGGGCAGGTGTCCAGTCGATCTCCGAGGAGGGGCGGTGTTGCATTTGGCTCCAGTGGTCGCTGCCGCCGAGGGTAACGGGGCCCGCGGTCGAGGTCGGCCCGGCCGACATCGACTCTCTCTCGACCTCGGGAAGACCTCAGCGGGCCATGACTTCGTCCAGAAAGGGCGCGAGCGCGTCCATGAGTGGAGCAGGTGGTCCCTCGCCGATCCCGAAATCGTGTCCCACATCGCCCGAAACGGGTGACCGAGTCGCGTCTCAAGCTCCGGAGCGTCCGGGGCCGCCACACGGCCGTAGCCCGAGAGCACCCGAATCAGAGGCTCGTGCACATCCGTCCGATTCATGAGACCGTGGACAAAGCGGAAACCCCCCGCTGAGCAGGGGGTTTCGTGGTGTCGGAGAGAGGACTTGAACCTCCACGCCCTTATCGGGCACTAGGCCCTCAACCTAGCGCGTCTGCCAATTCCGCCACTCCGACGAGGGGGCGGGAAGTATATCGCCCGAGGCCTATCAGGTCAGGAGGAGCGTGAGGACGATCGTGCTGATCCCGAACAGGACTCCGACGACGACGGTGATCCGGTTGAGGTTCCTCTCGGCCAGGGTGGAACCTCCCATGTTCGTGGTGGTGATCCCGCCCCCGAAAACATCCGACAGGCCGCCTCCCTTGCCGGAGTGCAGGAGGATGAGAACGACCACTCCGATCGAGAGGAGGATGTGAACAACGGTGAGGATGGCGGTGAGGATCTGCATGCGCGAACCACGGACGGGTCGGGAACGCCGACAGTTTACCAGCCGCCCATGACTGTGACCAAGCCGTCGTCGGACCTCAGCCGGCCTGCTTGGCCACCGCTTCGGCTGCGGCGGCGGCAGCTTCCGGATCGCCCAGGTAGCGCTTCGAGACCGGCTGGAGCTCGTCGTCGAACTCATAGACGAGGGGAATCCCGGTGGGGATGTTGAGCGAGACGACTTCTTCCTCGGTCAGCCCGTCCAGATGCTTGACCAGCGCCCGGAGGCTGTTGCCGTGGGCCACCACCAGGGGCCGGCGCCCTGCCAGTAGGTCGGGGACGATGGCGTCATACCAATAAGGCAGCATCCGGTCCACGACATCGGCCAGGCATTCGGTGGCGGGTAACAGGTCGGGGGCCAGGTCGGCGTAGCGCGGGTCGTGGCGGGGATGACGCTCATCGTCGGGCTCGAGAGGGGGAGGGGGCACGTCGTAACTCCGTCGCCACAACAGAACCTGGTCCGCCCCGTACTGCTCGGCGGTCTTCTTCTTGTCGAGACCCTGGAGCGCCCCGTAATGACGCTCATTGAGGCGCCAGTGGCGTCGCACGGGCAGCCAATGCAGGTTCATCTCTCGCAGGGCGATCTCGGCCGTGTGGATGGCTCGCAGCAGAACCGAGGTGTGGAGGATGCCGAAACGAAATCCGTCCTCGGTCATGAGCCGACCGGCCTCGGCGGCTTCTTCCTTGCCTTGCTCGGTCAACTCGACGTCCGTCCACCCGGTGAAGAGGTTCTCCAGGTTCCAGGTCGACTGCCCGTGCCGCAGCACTACCAGCTCCATGGTGTCTCCTTGATCATGAACCCGACTCTAGGAATGCCGGTGCGCCCGCCCATCAGCGGAGGCTCAGACCCAGTAGCGAATCACCGAGGCGAAGGTGTCGGGGTCGAGCGAGGCTCCGCCCACCAGGGCCCCGTCGATGTGGCGCTTGGCCATCAGCATCTTGATGTTGCCCGGGTTGACCGAGCCGCCATACAAGACGCGTGTCGACCCGGCAGCCTCCGAGCCGGCCAACTCCTCGACCTCGGTGCGGATCGTCGCGCACATCTCCCCGGCGTCATCGGGCGTGGCGTTGCGTCCCGTGCCGATGGCCCAGATCGGCTCGTACGCAATGGCCATCTCCCCCACCGACTCAGGCGTGAGGCCTTCCAGGGCACCCACGAGCTGTCCTACCACGAGATCGGTCGCTTCACCCGCCTCTCGCTGTTCGAGTGTCTCCCCCACACATAGGATCGGGGTCATCTCGTTGCGGAACACAGCCTTCAGCTTGCGGTTCACGGTCTCATCGGTGTCCCCGAAGTACCGGCGCCTCTCCGAATGGCCGACGATCACGTACGACACTGAGAGCTTGGCCAGCATCGGCCCGGAGATGGCGCCGGTGTAGGCCCCCTCGTCCTCCCAAAAGAGATCCTGTGCCCCGAGGCCGATCAGCATGTTGTCGACCTCGATCACAGTCTGGGCCGAGCGAAGTGACGTGAAAGGCGGAGCCACCACCACCTCCACCCGGTCGTAGTCGTCCGGATGGAGACGGTACGACAACTTCTGGATCATCTGGATGGCCTCCAGATGATTGGTGTTCATCTTCCAGTTGCCACAGATGAGGTCTTTGCTCATACCCAACGCTCCAGCACCGCCACACCGGGGAGCTCTTTGCCTTCCAGCAGCTCCAAGCCTGCTCCCCCGCCGGTCGAGAGATGCGAGACGTCGTCTTGCATTCCCAGCATCCGCAGGGCCGAGGCGGAGTCTCCCCCTCCCACGGCCGTAAAGCCCGAGCAGGCCGCCATCGCCTTGGCCACCGCTTCGGTGCCGGCCCGGAACCGCTCCCACTCGAATACTCCCATGGGGCCGTTCCAGAACACCGACCCCGCCGATTCCACCACCTGGGCGAAGAGACCTGAAGAGTCGGGCCCGATGTCCAGTCCCACGCTGTCGGCCGGGATGGCCTGAACCGCCACCACTTCGGAGTCGGCGTTCTCTGCGAATTCCGTTGCCGCCACGACATCGACGGGTAGCCGGATCTTGGCGGCGTACTCGCCGTCCAGGAGAGCGCGCACGTTGTCGACCTGGTCTTCCTGGACCAGGCTGTTGCCCACCTCGAGGCCTTGGGCCGCCAGGAGCGTGAAGCACATCCCTCCACCGATCAGCATCGTGTCGACCATCGGGAGCAGGTTCTCGATGACGCCGAGCTTGTCGGATACCTTGGCACCGCCCAACACGACAACGTAGGGCCGGTCCGGATCCACCAGGAGCCGGTCGAAGGCGGCCAGCTCCGCCACCACCAGGGGACCGGCCGCGGACCGGAGCCGCTCGGCGACTCCCACGGTGGAGGAGTGTGCCCGGTGCACAGACCCAAAGGCATCCTGGATGAAGAGATCGGCCAGCCGGGCCAGCCCGTCGGACACGGCGGGATCGTTCTTGGTCTCGCCCGCCTCGAAGCGAGTGTTCTCGAGCATCAGCACGTCCCCGGGTGCCGCATCACCGACTGCTTTCTCGACGTCGGGCCCGATCACATCGCTGAGATGGCGGACCTCGAATCCACCCAGCTCGCCCAAGCGGGTAGCCACAGGCGCCAACGAGAGGTCGGGGTCGGGGCCCTTGGGGCGACCCAGGTGGCTGCACACCACCGCCACCGCTCCGGCTCCTCGCACCCGCTGGACCGTGTCCAGGGCCATGCGAATCCGGAAGTCGTCTTCAACCCGCCCATCTTCCAAAGGGACATTGAGGTCGGATCGGATCAGAACGCGGTGACCGGACAGCTCGAGATCGTCCAGAGTCAGGTACTTGGTCATGGGACTCCCATTCTGGCAGGGGCCGGGACCGGCCCATTCCCCGAGGGTCAGGCCAGGGTGCTTTCCAGGGCACGGCTCAGGGTGAAGGGATCATGGGCCGGCCACTCGGCGGAATGATCGGCCACGTCTGCCCGCCGCACCTTCCAGGACCCGACTTGATCATCGTCGAAGGTGATGCGCCTGTGACCGGGAGGCACGACGAGGTCTCCATCGTGGGCCAGGACCGTGCCCGGGCCTTCGACACCCCCGAACTGGGCGAGAGCCTCGACATGGGCCGGACCATCCATCTCCCAGGTCTCACCGTCCTGGGTAACGAGGTTGGCCACCCAGACACGCTGGGCCGAGGAGTGCATCACGGCCGTGGCGAGATCTGGCACCAGCAGGGCGGCGATAACCGACGTGAAGAGAGAACCCGGGCCGAGGACGATCTGATCGGCGGCGGCGATCGCCTCCAATGCCCGCAGGTTGGGCTCGGGATCGGATGGCAACAGCTCGAGCGACTGTTTGAGACCACGATCGAGGGCGATGTTGACCTGGCCCGAGACGGTCTCTCGGTCGATTTCCGCCGTCAATCCCACCGGGGTCTTGGTGGCGGGGATCACCTGACCCACCGTCCCCAGCAGCCGACCGGCTGCCTCCACCGCCGCTCCGAAGTCTCCGAACAGCTCGGTCAGAGCGGCCAGCATCAGGTTTCCTAGCGAATGGTCGCTGACGTCGCCGCTCAGGAATCGGTGGGCGAACAGCTCCGACATCAGGGAAGGCTCAGGAGTGAGGGCGAGCAGGCATCGTCGAATGTCCCCCGGTGCCGGTATTCCCATGGTTCCCGTGAGCCGGCCAGACGACCCTCCGTCGTCGGCCACCGACACCACGGCCGTGACCCGTCCGGCGTAGAGCTGGATCGCCTCCAGGGCGGCGGCCAGACCGTGCCCGCCCCCGATCGCCACTACGGAGGGGCCGTCTGGGTCGAGCATCAGGGCGTCCAGCTCGGTCTCGGGAACGGCAATCGGCTCAGAGATCCTGGTTTTGACCATCCCCCCTTTCCCGTAGGTCACTGGTCGACGTCCCGGTGGCTGACTGCGGCTCGGATGCCCCGCTCGGCCAGCCGTTTCCCCAGCTCCTCGGCGATGGCCACCGATCTGTGGTGACCACCGGTGCAACCGATGCCAATCGACACGTATGACTTGCCCTCGGCCTCATAGCGGGGAATCAGGAAGGTGATCAACTCGTCGACCTTGTCGATGAAATGCTTGGCATCGGGGCTGGCCAGGACATAGTCGGCGACTGCCTCATCAGTTCCCCGCAGTTGCCGCAACTCGGGAACCCAGTGCGGGTTGGGGAGAAAGCGAACGTCGAACAACAGGTCGGCGTCGCGGGGGGTGCCGAACTTGAAGCCGAAGGAGCGGATCGAAACTCGCATCGGCCGCTCCATGGACTCGGATATGAATCCCTCCATGAGGCGTTTGCGGAGTTGATGAACGTTGAGCTCACTGGTGTCGATGACGACGTCGGCGTTCTCCTTGAGCTGCTCCAACATGGCTCGCTCAGCGTTGAGCGACTCGCCAACGGTGGGATACCCGAGCGGGTGGGGACGCCGGTTCTCCTCGTACCGCCGCATGATGACGTTGTCGTCGGCGTCGAGGAACAACACCAGGGTGCGGATACCACGTTGAGCGAGGTCGCGGATGACCTCACGCAATGTCTCCAAGGCGTCGCCTCCGCGGGCATCGACCACGACCGCCAGCCGCCGCGCCGACTCCCCCACCGAGTTGTAGGCGACGGCCTGAGTGAGCAGGGCCGGAGGGAGATTGTCGATAACCGTGTAGCCGTTGTCTTCCAGCACATCGGCGGCGGTCGACTTCCCGGCCCCCGACATCCCGGTCACGACGAGAACATGGGGCCTTTCGAGAGATTCGGGAGCCAACTCTTCAACCATCTCCCTCAAGAGTACCGACTCCCCCCGCCCCCGACTATGCAACCGTGCCTTCTGTGAACCCGGACTCAACCGTGCAGGGCGGTGTACAGGTCCTCGGCCACCCGTTCGGGAACCACCTCGGCGAGATCCTCGGCCTGGGCGGCTCGCATCTGCTTCAACGACCCGAACTTCTTCACCAGGGCTCTCTTGCGAGCGGGCCCCACCCCAGGCACATCGTCCAGGATCGAATCAACCATCGACTTGGAACGCAAGTTGCGGTGGTAGGTGATGGCGAAGCGATGTGCCTCGTCCCTAACCCTCTGCAGTAGGTAGAGGGCTTCAGCATCGCGGGGTATGACTACCGGGTCGGGCTGGTCGGGCAGGTAGACCTCCTCCATCCTCTTGGCCAGGCCGATGACGGGAATGTCCAGGTCCAACTCGTCCAAGACCTTCACCGCCCGGCCCAGCTGACCCATCCCGCCGTCGATCACGATCAGCGACGGCGGGTACGAGAACTTGGAGTCTTCCGAAGGTCCGCGGTCTCGTTCGGCCAGGTAGGCCTTGAAACGACGCCGGATCGTCTCCTCCATCGAGGCGAAGTCGTCCTGGCCCGCCACGGTCCGGATCTTGAATCGTCGATAGTCGGAGCGACGGGGCACGCCGTCTTCGAGCACCACCATCGACGAGACAGTGTTGGTTCCCTGCAACGTGGAGATGTCGTAGGCCTCGATCCGCAGCGGTGCCTCGGGAAGATCGAGGACCTCCTGGAGGCTGCGCAGGGCCTTGGCCCGGGCGTTGTGGTCCTGGTGGCGCTTGAGGCGGTGCCGGCCGAAGGCTTCTCGGGCGTTGACCTCGGTCGTTTCCATCAGCCGGCGCTTGGTTCCACGGTGGGGAACGCGTAGCTCGACGTTGGACCCTCTCCGGTCGGAGAGCCAGGCCGAGAACACATCCGGTTCATCAGGCTCGATCTGGACCACCACCAGCCGAGGCGGGGATTCCTCCCCGTAGAGCTCCCGGAGGACCCGGCCCATCAACTCGGAGTCCGTCAGCTCCTCCACTCGGTCGACCACGGTTCCGAGCCGGCCCACCACCCGGCCCCGACGAACTCGCAGAACCTGGAAGGCCGTCTCCAGTTCGTCCCCGGCGAAGGCGATGAGATCGAAGTGCTCGGGTCGGTCGGTGACAATCTCCTGGCGTTCCAGGGCCCGGCGCACGTCGGCGAGCCGGTCCCGGTACCTGGCCGCCTGCTCGTATTCGAGCCGGTCGGAGGCCTCCATCATGTCGTGGTTCAGCTTCTCGATCACCTGGTCGGTGTCTCCCCGCAGGAAGGCGGCCAGCCCGTCGGTCATCTGGGCGTAGTCGTCCGGGTCCACCGTTCCGATGCAAGGTCCCGAGCATTTCTCGATGTGATAGAGCAAGCAGGGCCTGCCCTGGGCGTGCTGGCGCTTGAACAGGCCATCCGAGCAGGTGCGGATAGGGAACGTGCGCAGGAGGAGGTCGAGGGTCTTGCGGATGGCGTAGGCGTGTGCGTAGGGCCCGAAATACTCGGTCCCCTTGCGCTTTTTGCCGCGCATCACCCGAGCGCGGGGCCATTCGTCGGAGCGGGTTATCGCCAGATAGGGGTAGGACTTGTCGTCGACCAAGCGGACGTTGAAGCGAGGCCGGTGGCGCTTGATGAGGGAGAACTCCAGCATGAGCGCCTCGACCTCGTTGTCGGTGATGATCCACTCGACCGAGTCGGCGTTGTCGACCATCGCCTGGGTGCGTGTCGCCAGACCGCGGGAGAAATAGGAGGAGACCCGGGACCGCAGCGATTTGGCCTTGCCGACATAGATCACCTTCCCGTGCCGGTCACGGAAGAGATAGGCGCCGGGAGCGTCGGGAATCTCGGGGGGGCGGGGTCTTTCCCTCACGGTTCAAAGAGTAGGAAGGCAAGGCGTCCTGTTCGATGGCTCGACGGAATCCTTGAATCCGTGTTTGACCTGGGCTCCGAATGGGTAGCGAGCAGAACGCAAGAACACGCGCACGAAGGACGGATGTAATGAGTGACACATTCGGGACCACTATCGGGGAAACCCTCACCGGCCAGAAGGCCCCACGATCGGGTGGACGCCGTCCCAAGACCAGAAGCGACCGCCGTGTTTGCGCCCAGCCGAATTGCACCACCGTCCTGAGCCGCTACAACCTCTCGGCTACCTGTCGGGCCCACTCCCCCGTCACCTTCCCCCGAGTTCGGGGTGTGCCCAGCTGAGAGCGTTCAAGGCCCCGCTACAGCGCGGGAAGGAATGAAGGCTGGCACTGATCGGGGGTAGCGGCGTTGATCGCTCGATAGGGCATCCAGCGCCACCACCACGGAGCGGGGGCCGACAGGACTGGATCGTCGCCGATCCTGCTCACCTCGACGCGCCGACCGGCCCGGCGGTACACGAGAGATCCGTCGGGGTGGCTGGCCGTGTAGTAACGCAGAGAGGGCCACGGCAACAGGTAGCCGTAGTCGGCGTAGACCTGGAGATCTGGATCCGAGCTCGAGATCACTGTTACCAAGTCGTGCTGACCGTCCCTGAGCGGCAAGGTGGCCCGTACTACGTAGTGGTTGGACTCGCCGTCCACGGTGACAAGGTTGGAGTACATGTTCCAGCCATAGGCGGTCTTCAACTCCAGGTACGGGGTCAGCCCATTGGCCACGACGAGCAGGGCCAGCAAGGCCCCGGCCCAGCCGATCCGCCACCCGAGGAGTGAGGGATCGGTCACCGAGCCGATCGCCGCCCAAAGTACGACGCTCATGTAGGGGATCCACCACAGGAACGACCAGTCGCTCATGAGGCGCAGCGTGAATTCGGTCAGCGGCGTGACGTTGGCGGTGGTCACGGCAACACCGATGACCACGACCACCGCGGCCAGCACCTGCTTGAGGACTGGCCGCAGACGTGCGCCGATGACTTCGAAGCGGTCGGCGTAGAAGTCGGGTAGGAAGAGGACGAAGAGCGGGAACAGGACTCCGGTGAAGTCGTAGAAGTGCTGGGCGAGGTCGAGGGTGAGGATGCCATGGAAGGAGAGGCCGAGCAGGGCGCCCCAGGTGCGGGTGCGCTTGTTGATGAGGAGGATCGGGACCGACGCCTCGATCAGGGCGGGGCCCCATGAGGCCACCCATCCGAAAGGACTGGTGGCTGAGATCCCGGCCAGACCGACCTCGGTCAAGGCCTGGTTCGCATAGAAGACGCCACAGCTGGTGGTCGGGTCGAGGAATCCGCTATTGATCTTGGCGAAGGCGGCGAATCCATAGAAGAGGAGGAAGATCACCCGAGCCGCCGGCTCGAAGTTGTCCCACCGACCCCAGGTGAGCAGATACGCCAGGGAGACGATTCCGGCCAGGAGCCAGTGGTTGCCGAGGACAGGCGCCTCGAGAACGGCGGTGACCGGTATGACGGCCGCCAGGCCGAGGAGAAGGGGCCGCCGCGGCGAAACGATGGTGGCGGTAGCCAACAGACCCGCCACGGCGAGCAGGACTCCGACCAGGGTCGGATGAGGCCAGACATCCCCGTAGCGCCAGTTCCCGGCCAAGTGGGCGATGACCGCCACCCCCCACATCCGGGCAAACACACGATGGCGCGCGGTCATGCGTTGTATTGTCGACTGTCAGACATCTCAGGTGGAGGGTTTCAGACTGACTTGAACCTCGTCCTATTTCCGGTCAAATAGGAGGCCGGCTCACGGATGAACCACTTCGCCGGTTTCCGCAGGATTCTAACAGTCCCCTCCTCACTCGTCCTCGCCCCACCACTTGGTCCCATCCAAGGTCCAATTCGGCGACCAGATCCGGAATCACCTCATTGGGGTAGGACATATCGACGTCGGTCCAGACGACGACCCGACCCTTTGCCTCCTGACAACTTAAGGACGGGCTGAACCTGAACCTCTGTTAAGACCGAAATGTAGGACCTGAATGCCCTCCTCCTCTCTTATGCGATCGGATGAGCCGTCGGTCGACCCGTCATCGACCACGATGATCTCGTACGAGTAGGGCGAGTTGTCCAGCGCCGACCGAATCCTCTTGATCTCCTCATGGAGGCCCTTCTCATTGAATACGGGCAGCACGACTGATACGTCGAGTGTTCCAGTCATTGGGTGGAGCCGAGCTGGAAGGGGTCACCGGATCCCCTCAGCAGAGCCGCCACCGCGCTCCGAGCAGGCGCGGAATGTGCTCCTGACCGGCCAAACCCGGGAAACGGGCAACCTGATCGGGCGCTACTCCGAGTTCGGACAGGCGGACCAGACGCCACCCGGAGTCGGCGGCGGCGTTGACCAAGTCGGCCATTGAGCGGTGATAGAAGCGCACCGTGCCACCTCCGGCCGGTTCGTCAGTGTGGCCCCGACCAAAGTAGGCACCTGGCCGCCACAGGATCTCCCCATCCCGATCAAGGATCGGGGTGGATCCGGGAGCCGTCCAGTAGGGATGGTTGGAGACCAGAGCCAGGGCTCCCCCGGGCCGTGTCACCCGCGCCGCCTCGGAGAATACGCCCTGCTCGTCTTCGACGTGCTCCAGCACGAGGACGATCACCACGCCATCAACCGAGTCGTCATCGAGGAACGAGACCGGCGGAATCGTCGCCTCATGGACCTCGCCAAATCTGGCCGCCGTCTCGAGCAGGTCCGAAGAAACATCCACGCCGACTGCCTTGGAACCCAACCCGGCAAGGGCCGCCATAACCCGACCCTCGCCGCACCCGACATCCAGATACGTGCGGCCCGGCTGGGGGTCGAGGAGCTCTAGTGCCAGCGGAAGGACCTCTTCCTCGTAGGCAGGATCGGAGGCCAACTCCTCGAGCCACCATCCCGCCAGCTCCGCCCAGGTCCTCTCAGAGCTCAGCGGCCCAGCACCTCACGGAACCAGGGGAGGGTCTGCTCCAGCCCCTCCCGCAGCGAGAACTGAGGCTTCCAACCCAGGAGCTGTTCTGCCTTGGCGGTATCTGGCCGGCGCACATTGGGGTCGTCGGTAGGTCGAGGATGAAACTCGATGCCGGGATGGCTGCCCGCCACGTCCTGAATGGTCTCCGCCAACTCCAGCACCGTCACCTCCTCGGGATTTCCGATGTTCACCGGCGAAGTCTCCTCAGACAACAGCAGGCGAAGCGTTCCCTCCACCAGGTCGTCGACGTAGCACAGGGACCTGGTCTGACTTCCGTCCCCATGCACGGGTAGGGGCCGACCCTCCAGTGCCGCCTTGAAGAAAGCAGGAACGGCCCTGCCGTCGTTGGGCCGCATCCTGGCGCCGAAGGTATTGAAGATTCTGACGATGCGAACGGGCAGGTGGTGCTCCCGGTTGTATGCCAGGGTCAAAGCCTCGGCGAAGCGCTTCGCTTCGTCGTACACGCCTCGGGGACCTATGGGATTGACGTTGCCCCAGTATGTCTCGGGCTGAGGATTCACGAGGGGGTCGCCGTAGACCTCCGAGGTAGAGGCGAGGAAGAAGACCGCGCCCTTGTCCAGGGCAAGCCCTAGGCCCTTGTGAGTTCCAAAGGCGCCCACCTTGAGGGTGTGGATAGGCCATTTTAGGTAGTCGATAGGTGATGCGGGAGAAGCGAAGTTGAGCACGAAGTGGACATCACCCTGGACGTGCAGGTAGTCGGTGACGTCGTAATTGATCAAACGAAAACCGCCAAGTTCCAACAGATGGTCCACATTGCTCGCATTGCCCGTGATCATGTTGTCGATAGCCGTTACTTGAGCTCCGGACTCGAGCAGAGCGCTGCAGACGTGCGAGCCAAGGAAGCCCGCGCCGCCCAGCACCACCGCATGGCAACCAACAAGGTCGTCGAATCGATTCACCCCATCACCCATGAACCCTCCAGACGAATATCCGCGTCAAGCCTATCGGTGCCACGATGAGTAGGGGAAGCATCACGGCTTCCGAGCGATGGCCACGAGACTCAGGCCCGGCAGTGGCTCAATGCGCTCTATCAAGCGGGCGACGGGCAGCAGCCAGGCAAACAGCCGTGCCTGCCAGGCTGAGATCGATGAACGTCCCGTCAGCTTGTTGAACCACCAGCCAACCACGCCGAATCGGTTGAACTCTCTGATCGAGAGGACCTCGAAACCGACGCCACTCAACAATTCTCCAAGGCTCTCTGATTCGTAGCGCTTCCGGTGTTCGAGAGCGGCGTCGGCAGCTGAGAAGAGCCACATGTGAGCTGGCACGAGAATCAAGGCAGTCCCGCCCGGGTTCAGAGCCCTATGGAATCCGGCCACGGCTTCCTGGGGATCATCGAGGTGCTCCAAGACGTTCACGCTCAGGATCGAGTCAAAGTCTTTCAGTCTGTCGTACGAGCGCGCATCCTCGAGATCGGCCTCTTCCACCGTCACGTTGGTCAAGTGGCCATATCGACGGGACAGGCCTGAGACGTAGAAGGGGTCGATGTCAACGGCATGCAGATGCCGACGGTCGAGTAGATGGGTGGTGAAGTTGCCAATCCCACATCCCGTCTCCAGCACCCTCGCTCCGAGATAACCCTCGAACTGACCCAAGGTCCATTTCGCAACACCTGGTGCCTTTGACAAGCCCTCGAGCGTCGACTTACCCGATGAAAGGCTGAAACGTGTATCAAGGAAGCGGTACTTGAATGTGAGCCATAGAGCCTGGAGTCCATCCTTCCAACCTATGTTCTTGCCTTCGGCATACGTTCGGCCGTGGTAGCTGATGGGAACTTCGTAGATACACGCTGGCCATTTGGACAAACGGGCAGTGATTTCAGGCTCGATTCCGAAGCGGTCCGCTGTGAGTCGGAGGTTCCCGAGGATATCCGACCGAATAGCCTTGTAACCGGTCTCCATATCGGTGAGGTTCAAGTCATTGGCCATGTTCGATAGGAACGTCAGGACCCTGTTGCCGAGGGCATGCCAGAAGAAGAGAACCCGGCGCTCCTCGGAGAAGGCGAACCGTGATCCGTAGACGGCGTCTGCCTTGCCTTCCAGGATCGGCCGAAGGATCTTCGGGTACTCCACTGGGTCGTACTCGAGGTCTGCGTCCTGGATGATCGCGATGTCACCATTCATGTGCGAGATCGCAGTTCGGATTGCGGCACCCTTGCCCTTGTTCCGGGGCTGCACGTACACACTGATTCTGTCGTCCCCGGCGGCCAGTGATTCGAGGATCGCTACTGAGTCGTCGGATGATCCGTCGTCGACAGCGATCAACTCTACGTCCAAGTCCACCGGTGCCGCAAGGACTCTTTCCACGATGGTCCGAATGGTTCGGGCCTCGTTGTAGACGGGCATAAGGACGGATAGCGTTTTCATGGGCTCGAAATAGGTCATGGGCGGCGCCGGAGGGTCGATACTATCGGTCGATGTCTCTCGATCATGAGAAGCAGATACCCCTAGTCGGCATTGGAGTCTCACGCGCCAGGCCTGGACAGGTCCCACTGACGGTCTGGCTGGCGTTGGCACTCATGACCGGAATCTTAGTTCTTGCCAGTCAGATCAGAGCCGTCGGAAACGATCCCGCAGATCTTCTGGCCGTCGGAGACAGCCCCCTGTCGCAAGTCGTTTCCAAGCAATTTCCCGGCGTCGCCTGGGATCCAGCTTTCAAGCACGACGGACACCGGTACTACGCCATGGCACTCGACTTATCGGGCCACTCGGTGCCGCAGCTGATCGGCGATCCTGTCTACTGGTACCAGCGCATCGCCTTTCCATTGATAGCCAGTGCTTTTGGGCTCCTGTCAGGCCGCCTGCTCCTGTGGAGCATGATCGTGTGGACGCTCGCTGGCTACGTCTGGTCCGTGGGTGCGGTCTACCTCTGGACCAAAGACCTCAGACTGCACTGGCTTTCTCCCGCCTTCGCCCTGGCGAATCTGGGCACGCTGCTTGGGCTGTCCCTCCTGACAGCCGACCCGATCGCCATCGCGCTGTTCTTCACAGGTGTCTGGTTATGGAACCGAGAACGTGATCGGTCGGCGGGTCTGTGGATGGCATTGGCGATTCTCACGAAGGAAGTGTTCGCGGTAGCGGTGTTAGCCGTTGCAGCATTCAATTTCATCAAACGGAAACGCAGCACTGCGATTCCTTACCTGGTCTCGATTCTGCCGGCCGCCGCCTGGCGGATCATCCTGATGTTCCGGTTCGGTCTCGGTAATGGGGACGGCGGCGGCCTCGGCCTTCCGGGAGCAGGTTTGTGGTCAGCATTTCCGGTCTGGCCATCCAATAATCCGCGAGATGTTCTCTTCCTTGCCGCAACGATCTTGGCGATCGTCGTCGGTGTGTGGACCGTCACCCAACGGACCACTATCTGGCCCTGGCTTGCGTTGCCCTGGGTCGCAGTGGGCCTCGTCGGAACCCACTGGGTCTGGGACTACGGCAACAATGCGAGTCGCGTCCTGAGTCCGCTGCTGACGATCTCGGCTTTGGCTTTGCTATATCGGTTCGACCGTAGCCGGCGAGAGTTCCCTCCTACCCCAGCATCTCCCTGAGGAACTTGCCGGTGTAGGAATCGGGCACCTCCGCTACATCCTCGGGCGTACCCTGGGCCACGATTCGTCCTCCCCCAATCCCCCCCTCGGGTCCGAGGTCGATGATATGGTCGGCCGACTTGATCACATCTAGGTTGTGCTCGATCACGACCACTGTGTTGCCAGCATCGACCAGGCGCTGAAGGACGTGCAACAGGCGTCGGATGTCCTCGAAATGCAGGCCGGTTGTGGGCTCGTCGAGGATGTAGAAGGTGGTGCCGGTCGAGCGACGCCCCAGCTCCGAAGCCAGCTTGATCCGCTGCGCCTCACCACCGGAGAGCGTGGTAGCGGGCTGCCCGAGTCGAATGTAGGTGAGGCCGACATCGTGCAATGTCTGGAGGATGCGTACGATCTTGGGCTGGTTCTCGAAGAAGGTCAGCGCCTCGTCGACCGACATCTCCAGGACATCTGAGATGGTCAGACCCCGCCAGGTGATCTCCAGTGTCTCCCGGTTGTAACGCCGACCCCCGCACACCTCGCACGGCACATATACGTCGGGAAGGAAGTGCATCTCGATCTTGATCGTCCCGTCACCGGCGCACGCCTCACATCGACCACCCTTCACGTTGAACGAGAAACGGCCCGGTTTGTATCCACGAGCCCGGGACTCGGGAGTAGCGGCAAACAGTGCCCTGATGTGGTCGAACACTTTGGTGTAGGTGGCAGGGTTGGATCGAGGCGTTCGGCCGATCGGTGACTGGTCAATGTCGATAACCTTGTCGACCTCCTCGATCCCCTGGATGCGGCGATGGCGTCCCGGGACGGTACGAGCCCGATTCACCTTCGCCGCAAGGCCCTTCCATAGGATCTCTTCCACCAGCGTGGACTTGCCCGATCCGGACACCCCGGTAACGCAAGTGAAGGTGCCGAGCGGGAAGGAGACATCGATCTCGGCCAGGTTGTGCTCGCTGGCCCCAAGCACCGTGATGGCTTTGCCGTGTCCGTCGCGCCTCTGTTCGGGCACGGGGATGGTGCGGCGACCCGCCAGATAGTCACCGGTGATCGACTCGGCCACCGTTGAGATCTCCTCCGCGGTGCCGGTGGCGACGATCTCGCCTCCGTGCTCACCCGCCCCTGGTCCGATGTCGATGATGTGGTCGGCTACCCGAATCGTGTCCTCATCGTGTTCCACCACGATCAGCGTGTTGCCCAGGTCGCGCAACCGAATCAGAGTCTCGATGAGGCGCTGGTTGTCGCGTTGATGCAGACCGATCGAAGGCTCGTCGAGGATGTAGAGCACTCCCACCAACCCGGAGCCGATCTGGGTTGCAAGTCGAATCCGCTGGGCCTCTCCCCCGGCCAGAGTTGCCGCGGACCTCGAAAGGGTCAGGTAGTCGAGTCCGACGTCGAGAAGAAAGCGGAGTCGGGCCCTGACCTCTTTCAGGACCCGCTCGGCGATGGCCGTATCCCGTTCCGACAGTTCGAAGGTTCTCGAAGAACTGGTATGACTCACTCAGAGGCAAGTCCGCCACCTCGTGGACAGGCTGGCCCGCCACGGTGACCGCACGCGACACCTCGTTGAGCCGCGCGCCGCCGCAGTCGGCGCACGGGACCTCGGCCATGTATTCCTGGTAGTACTCACGGGCGCCGTCCGACTCGGCTCCCTCATGCCTACGCGTGAGGAACGGAATCGCCCCTTCATAGGTGGTATCCCAGCGGCGTCGGCGGCCGAAGCGGTTGGAGTAGGAGACGGTGATCTTCTCCTCCCCCGTCCCGTGGAGGATCTTGTCCTTGATCTCCTCCGACAGATCCTTCCACGGCGTTTCCAGGTCGAATCCGAGATGCTCGGCCACCGCCTTCAACAAGCGGTGGTAGTAGCGCATCCGGTTGGATGCCCACATGGGGATGGCACCCTCCGACAGCGCCAGGTCGTCATCGGGGACCACCAGAGAGGGATCAACTTGGAACCGAGTCCCGATTCCCGAACACGTGGGGCAGGCCCCATACGGGCTGTTGAAAGAGAAGTTGCGGGGCTGGAGCTCCTCGAAGGAGAAATCCCCCTCCGGGCAGGCCAGATGCTGGGAGAAGGTCAGGTTGGGGCCGTCTGACACATCGATGTCCACCACGCCATCGGTCAGCTTGAGGGCCGTCTCCAGTGATTGAGTGAGGCGCTGTTCGATCCCCTCCTTGCGCACGAGACGATCGACAACGACCTCGATGGAGTGCTGGTAGTAACGATCGAGCCGGATGTCCTCGGTTAGGTCCCGGACCTCTCCGTCGATGCGGGCTCGGGCAAAGCCTTCCCCCGCAAAGTCCTTGAGCATCCCCTCGTATTCGCCCTTGCGGCCCCGCACGACAGGGGCCAATACCTGGAAACGGGTCCCCTCGGGCAACTCCAGGATCTGATCGACGATCTGCTGGGGTGTCTGGCGGCGTACCTCGAGGCCATGCGCGGGACAGTGGGGTACGCCAATGCGGGCGTAGAGAAGCCGCAGGTAGTCCCAAATTTCGGTCACGGTCCCAACAGTCGACCGCGGATTGCGTGAAGCCGTCTTCTGGTCGATGGAGATAGCCGGCGACAAACCTTCGATGAAATCGACGTCGGGCTTGTCCATCTGCCCCAAGAACTGACGTGCATAGGCCGAGAGCGACTCCACGTAGCGGCGCTGGCCCTCGGCGTAGATGGTGTCGAAGGCCAGGGAGGACTTGCCCGAACCCGACAGGCCCGTGAAGACGATCAGTCTGTCACGAGGCAACTCCAGGGTCAGGTTCTTGAGGTTGTGCTCACGCGCACCCCTGATAAGAATCGTGTCGGTCGACACTCGAACTCCGCCTCGGTGTTTGAACGACGCGAGTGTAGTTCACATCTAGGGCGAACGCATGTTCGGTCCCGGCTGGCTAGGCCGCCGGGGCGGCCCAGACACCCGGCTCGATGTAAGACAGCCCGCTGGGACGTCGGGTCAACGTGTACTCAAGAATGGAGTATGGGCCGCTGATGAGTTCGCTCTGCGGACGAAGACCGACTCGCTCCAAGATCCCCGGCTCATTTGCCAGGACAGCCAGATGGCGCCCGGCCAACTGCCAACTACTTGCGAGCCTCTCAATCTCAGCCTTGGTAGCGCTATCGGCCGACATAGCGGCAGAAGGTATATCGCAATAGGAACGGAAACTCTGTACCAGTTGGGACCTCGCATCGGGCGATTTGCCGCCAAGCACGAGCGCTGCCCCATCGGTGCCGATCGCTCCGCACGCCTGGTCGAACTCGATGGCGAGCCCTTTGAGCTCGTGCAGATCCCACACGTCCGCATAACCGAACAACACTCCGCCAAGAGCCAACGCCGCGAGAACGACGGCCATGGCGCGCTCGGGCCCGCTGCCTCGTCCGAGGGCAACAAGAGCAACCCCACCCGCGATCGCCAAGCCGGGGATGACAACAGGTAGGAACCGTCTCATCGCCCAAATTTGGTCCGGGTTGATCGAAGGTCGCCAAATATATGCGCAGGTGACCAGAGCTGTGAACGCGAGCCATACGAGGACATTGACGTCCAGGTTCTCTCTCCACGCTCGGAACACGAGCCACGCCAACCCGCCCACTCCCGCAATCAATGCAATCGGACCCAGGTACCAGAGCAGCCAATGCATCGACAGCTCGGCGAAGCTGCGCCCCGTTCCTAGCCCGAGCCCTTCCGACGCGCCCACCTGCTCCAAGTCATAGGAGGACCCGGTGGACGCCCCCAGAAGCGGGCGTAAGAAGAAAGCAAACAGCGCACCTCCAACCAACGTCCAAGCGGCGGCGCGGGCCAGAGCCTCGCGCCTATCGGCGAGCCAGCTCCCGAGCCGAGCTCGCAGCCGGCTCGGGATCAGGATCAAGCCCAGAGCCATGAGTGTGGCGAATCCGATCAGGGCGAACTCGGAGTCGAACTTACCCAAGTACCAGGGGTCCACGAGAAGGACCTCGACGATGCCGAATGCGGCTAGCCAAAGGACGCCCCGCAGCACTGGTACCAGCGACGATCGGATCCGCCGATCCGATACGGCCAGCACCGCCATGAGAACGGGCACCAGGAGCAGGGAATCCACGCGGGCTAGAAATGCGCCACCGAGGATTACCCCAGCCGCGAGCCGAGTGAACATCACAGCCGTATCGGATACCGCCAACCACCAGAACCCAGCGGCGAAGAAAAACAGCGCAAGCGGTTCAGAGAAGGGTGCACGCGTGAAGTACACGAAGACCTCGTTGAACCCGAGCAGGGAGACCGCGATAAGCCCGGCCCACGGCCCAGCAAGCCTCTCCGCGAGCAGCATCACAGCCAAGAGGCCTAGCGCACCAATTAACGGATTCACCACCAACATCGCACCAACGCCGCCCAACTGACCGGGGACGGCCATCAACACGGGGAAGGCGTGAAAGAACTCGGGCGCAAGTCGACCGTCGCTCCTCCGGTCGTAGAAGCCCGGTACAGCGAACTCCAGGTTCTGCTCCTCGGAGAAGGGCCCCACCCGGGCATCCACGAGGAATTCGCCGCTGTCGGCCAACCATCCGGCGGTCGCCAGATACGTCGCCGGGTCCCTGCCCGTGAGAAGGTGTTCGCCCGGATGAGCGACCGAGATCGCGGTGACACCGACGACCACCGCAATGGACATCAGGACAGGTGCTGCTGAAGGAATCCTCTCGATGCCCAACTTCAACGTCGGATCCAAGCGCCTGCCAACCAAAACGACCGCTGGGAGGCTCAGGACGAGCACCAGCAACCAGTTGAACCAGCCAATGATCCCAAGAACGGTTCCGAACACGGCTACAAGAAGCAACAACACGGCTCCCCAGAGCACGGTTCGGTTGACCGCCATCCACATCACCACCGAGGCCGACAGGCCCCGGCTCGTCTCGGATCGTTGTCCCAGCGTCATAGTGGCTTGACTACGGCGCCGATGGAGAGTCCGAGTCTGCGAGGGCTCCGAGACGCACGGGATGCTGACCGCACGGCCACCGTTTTCAGCCACCGGTTGACCACTACGGGTGGCATGAACATAGGTGACGTGGTCCTGAACAGACGTCTCACGACTGCAGGGAGCAAGAGGAATCCGAAGAATGGTGAGATCCAGTCGATGTCGAATCCAGCCCCATGGAGAGCGTCTTTCAGTCCTCTGGTGCTGTAACGCCTCAGGTGCCCAACAAGATCATCGTGGCCGCTCCAGAGGTGCTCGTGAGCCGGGACGGTTACGAGGCAGACACCTGTCGGACTGAGAATGCGTCTCGCCTCCGCCAGACACTCCTCCGGATGGGACAGATGTTCGAGGACGTCGAACAGACCGACAACTTCAAAAGAGCCATCGCGAAACGGCAGTGATTCTGCCGATGCTTGTACAAATCGATCGGAAACGTCCGGGGGTCTGACCACGTCCAGTTTTATCGGTCTCGATTCCTCGGGAAACAGCGAGACAGCCCCAGCTCCCAGATCAACTACGGCGCCAGTTCCACTCCAATATCGCTCGAGAGCCATCTCAACCAGAGTGCGTCTCCCCACGAACCACCAGTGGTCCACTGCCGCCGACTCGTAGTATTGACGTGCGAACCTAGTATCCACGGAGTCCCCGACGCCGGTCATCCTGATCTGCCAACAACTCAGCGTGCTGTCTTCGGTTCGGATAGTGGATTGCCCACCACATACTGGATATCCGTCTCAAGGTACGGGGAATGTCCCCTGGACGGACCGTGGTTGTTCCAGCCAACCGGGGATAGTGCCGCACGCCGATCTCTACGATCCTCCAATTCCACTTTCGGGCCCGGGCAACGATCTCAGTGTCGATGAAGAAGTCATCCGACATCAGCAACAGTCGATCCAGCTTGTCTCGCCTCATCACCTTGAAGCTGCAATCGACATCGCGCACCTGAACGCGAAACAGGATCCGTACCAAGCGGTTGTAGATCCACGAAACAACCAAACGCGGCAACGGATCGAACCGGTATACGCGGAAGCCCGCAACAAGATCCGCTTCGGTTAGGAAGCCGAGGGCGTCCCTGAACTCGAGAACATCGAATTGATTATCTGAATCGGTATATCCGACCACCTCACCCCGGGCAACGTCGAAGCCCGATTTCAAGGCAGCACCGTAACCGTGGTTCTCCGTATGACTGACCACCCGCAACCACGGCCGCGATTCCTGGGCGGCTTTCAACACGGACGGCGTGCCATCCAGCGACCCGTCGTCGACGATGATCACCTCCAAATCGGAATCGCTCATTTGATCGGCCAGTTGATCGCAGGCTTCCAGAAGCCGGGGCATGGACGCCACCTCGTTGAATGCAGGCATCACCAAGGAGAACTTGGGGACCATGGTTACCTCGCAAGGTCTTTCACATAGTCGAACTGAAGCTGTCGAGCTTCCTGCGGCGTTGGGCAGGCGACCGACGCAGGGTGCGGACCGGTCGACTTCCACAGCTGAGCGGTGGAATCCTGCGTCGCCAGGGAATAGCCCAGTTTGGACAGATCTATGCCCTGGTCGGTGGTCTCCGCCTGCTCCACCAACAGAAAAGGCGGGTAAAAGGTGTGAGGTACGTGGAACACTATGCCGAGACCGCAGACGAGGGGGCCAGGAAACGGATATACCTGGCGCCGCTCGGCCACATGGGGCAGCAGGTAGCGCCCCGCCGACACCGATGCGGTGGCAGGAAGCGCATCTAGCACGCGACTCATGCCAGAACGAGGTGACGCTGCCAAGACACCACTGACCGTGCGACCCTCTACGCCATAACCGCCAAACCAGAAGGGACCCAGGCCCAGAAGGACCGCCAAACTGCAGGCGCCCGCGACTCTGGCACGGTCACTCCAAGGCGCACTCCTGAAACCGTGGGCACCACCCCAGAGGAGGAATGGAACAGCGCCGATGTAGTACTGGTAATAGATGGCAGGTACCGCCGGATGAATCGAGATCGCATTCGCCAACAACACGAGCAGCCCAGGCCAGGATCGCCGCCAGCCGCGCAATACCGGCCACAGCAGGAACGGAGCGAGCAGGGCGACCATCGCGATCAGAGGATCGGAACGAACGAGCCGGCCCAACGCAGTGGGAATCATGTATCGCCAGTTGGCCAACGCCTCCCCCGGTGTCGCTCCGTAGTCGGCGTACCTATACCAGAGGAAGTAGTCAAACGGGGCGAAGAGCCTCGAGCCGCCCAGGCTGTACCACAGCCCCAGAAGGCTCGCTCCGCCACCGAGCAGTATCAGCTTGAAACGGCTCTGTCCCTTGAAAACAGCATGTATCACAAGAGTCACCCCCACCAGGACAGCTACGTCCTCCCTGCAAATGGCTGTCAGAAGAGTGAGAAGAAGGACCACGGAAAAGCGAGCGTCCGATTCGAGGCTCGCGATCAGCCAAATGAGACCCATGACCCCAAGGGTCACCGGTCGAAAATCGTAGAGGACTGTTCGCCACACAATGACGCTGGTTGCGAACCAAACAACGCACAGCCACCCCAACCGAGTGTCACGGAGCGACTGGCCGAGTCTAAAGCAGGCAATAACCCCGGAACCGACTACAACCGCCTGGAGCACCAAGAGTGCCAACGCCGTCGAGCCAAGCCAGCTGAGCGGGGCGATGAGAATCAGAATCGGCGAAAAATGGTCGGCGAAGACGCCGAAGCCGGATATCGAATTGGACCAATCGCCGTGGCCGATCCGCCAGACATCTTGTATGTAGAAGCCGAGATCGTACGCCTCACTCCTGAAATTGAGGTGGCGAAGAACCGTTAGAGCGGCCAGCGCGGCAGCCAAAATGAGCGCCAAGAGGACTACCGTCGGAAGGCGCGGCCGGTCCTCGTGCGCTCGACGACCCTAGATTCTCCTGCCGAGTTGTCGAGAGCGACGTCATTCGCTCTTCCAAACGAAGCGGAACGTCCATGACCTTCTATCCGCCATCACGTTGGCTCCTGGACTGCGAGTTCTATCGAGTCGGAACCTGACCGCGATCGATTAGCCCCCGCACTAGGCAGCTGACCCGCCGCCCGGCGCGAGTATTGAAGGAGATAAGAAACATCCGAAGCGTTTAGTTGAAGCAATTCGCCGGTCAGAATGCTGCGCTCACCGGACAGGTAGGTCTGCAACCCGGAGGAAGCCGGCTCATAATTTGCCACGCACTTCATGATCTTCTGCGATACTTCGATGGCGGCACGGATCTCGGTAGGGCAATCTATAGGGAGGCGCACAGCCGCGAGAGTCAACATTCGCTCCCTTATCATCTCATGCGTCCACTCAGCAATCGGGTAACCGAACTGACCCAAGGAGTCGGGTCCATGATCACCAACGATTCCAACGATTGCTTCATCGTCTATGCGGTCGACGAAGGACGAGATACGGGAATCGACACATGCCGCTTGTTCGTAATACATTTCTCGGCGCAAGCTCTGTAGTCGACGGCCCGCCTGCGGCAACCACAGCACCAAGCCGCTACCCCTTGGATCGTTCCTCTGGGTGCAGCTGCTGTCAAGGGCAAGAGGCGGATGCGGCGCCAACACATGAGCGATGACCAAGTCCCGCTCGCCGTTCCCTCCCAGTCGTGAAACATTGGCATCCAACCAGTCGAGAACATTTGCGGCCCCATATGCGAATGAGGTACTCCTATCAATCCCGGCTAGGCCTCCGACAACCCCTTCTCCCAGTATCGTGGCAACTGGTTCGTCTATGAACGGAGAACGAACACAGTGATTGACCGAGACTTCGCATCCCGAAACACGCCAGCCACTCTCCACGATCGTTGTGGCATAGCCAACACCTTGAAGCGCGTAGACGAGGTTGTTGTCTCCTGACACGATCCGACGCGCCACTGCATAGCTGAACGTGGGGTGCTCTTCCGTTGCGACATACTCCCCCTCAAGCAGCGTCGGAACGCTAAAGATGGTCGTCGCATAGGGCGCCAGCGCACTTGGGTTTACTACGAAGCCCCGCGACCTGAGGAACGACTCAAGTGGCTGACTTTCGGGCGTCGCATATTCCTGTCTCGCCAATTGCGACGGATACGCATCTAGAACGATAAACCAGACATCTCGTACATGCCCATCCTCGGACGAGATGTCTACGAGGTGTTCGCCACCTGGAAACCCGATTTGGCTCCCATAGGCAAGCAGACTCTGAACAACTGGCGTACCCAACAGCACCGCCGAGAATACGACCACGACCACGGATGCCACCGGCAGATGACGAAGGCGAATCAGCAACCACCCCACGGCGACTGAGACGACCACAAGCGCCCAGGAACCCCACACGCGGCCAAGTCCTAGCTTGTCAACTATGGGGAGCCCTGATGAAAGAAGCATCCAACAGGCCGAGACAGCTATTAGCGAAAACCAGTAGCCGACCCCCCAGAGTGACAGTGCAGCAGAGAGCAGCACAACAATCGCAAAAGCAGCCAGGGCAAGTGTGACCAGGTGTGAAACCGAGGCAATCTGATCCTCCCAGGCGGCAAAAAGCAAACCCGGAGCGTAAATACAGGCGCCGAGAGCGAAGGCTACGGCAGCGCTAGGACTGTAGGTGGACCCGGTTTCGACGAGTAAATCGGGCCTTCTAATTACCCGGTCGCTTGAGCCGTCTCCCTCAACTCCCTCTTCAGTTCGTTGATCTCGTCCCGCAGTCGGGCGGCGTATTCGAATCGCAACTCCTTGGCCGCTTCGTGCATCTCGGTTTCCAGTCCGAGAAGCAGTCGGTGGAGATCTTCGCCTTCCAAGTCGAGAGGTCGGCGTCTTTCCACCTCACGACGCCTTCTATCGGCGGCCGGAACCTCCGACTGGACGAGTTCGAGTATGTCCGAAACCCGCTTGCGAACGGTCTGCGGGTCGATTCCGTGCTCGGTGTTGTACTCCATCTGCAGGTGGCGGCGGCGGTTAGTCTCGTTGATGGCCCGCTGCATGGAGTCGGTTACCTGATCGGCGTACATCACCACCTGGCCTTCAACATTTCGTGCAGCCCGCCCGATGATCTGAATCAGTGAGGTCTCCGACCGGAGGAACCCTTCCTTGTCGGCATCCAGAATGGCGACCAGCGACACTTCCGGAAGATCGAGACCCTCCCGCAACAGGTTGATGCCAACCAGTACGTCGAATTCGCCAAGGCGCAGCTCACGCAGGATCTGAACCCGTTCCAGAGTGTCGATCTCGGAATGGAGGTAGCGGGCCCGGACCCCCATCTCGAGGAGATAGTCGGTCAAATCCTCCGCCATCTTCTTGGTAAGGGTGGTGACCAGAATCCGTGAGTTGCCCTCCGCCCGACGGCGGATCTCTTCGAGGAGATCATCGATCTGGCCCTTGGTTGGTCGGATGATGACCTCGGGATCGATCAAACCGGTGGGTCGGACGATCTGCTCCACGACTCGAGTCGATTTCTCCCGCTCGAACGGGCCCGGAGTAGCGGACATGAACACCACCTGGTGGGCCCGATCCAGCCACTCGTCGAACCTGAGGGGCCGGTTGTCCTGAGCGGACGGGAGACGGAACCCGTGCTCGACCAGGACCTCCTTACGGGAGCGATCGCCCGCGTACTGACCGCCGATTTGCGGCACCGTCACATGGGACTCGTCCAGCACCATCAGGTAGTCATCGGGGAAATAGTCCAACAGCGTGTACGGCGCCTCACCCGGGGCCCGACCGTCGAGGTGGCGCGAGTAGTTTTCGATGCCCGAGCAGAACCCAACCTCCCGCATCATCTCCAGGTCGTATGCGGTACGCATGCGCAGTCTCTGAGCCTCCAGCATCTTCCCCCGAGACTCCAGCTCTCCCAGCCGTTCCTGAAGTTCGACTTCGATGTCCTCGACGGCCTTGAGCATCCTCTCCCGCTCGGTGACGTAATGGGTGGCGGGAAAGATGAACACTTCGCTCATCTCCTCCATCACCTCTCCGGTGATCGGGTCCATCCGCAGGATCCGCTCCACCTCGTCCCCCCAGAATTCGATCCGGACGATCGTCTCTCCGTAGGAGGGAAATACCTCGAGGGTGTCGCCCTTGACCCGGAACTTGCCCCGGATCAAGTTGACCTCATTCCGCTCGTACTGGATGTCGACCAGCCTGCGAATGGCATCGCCCATCGGGTATTCGACTCCCCGGACCAGGCGGAGGAGCTGACCCCGGTATTGCTCGGGAGAACCCAACCCGTATATGGCCGAGACCGAGGCGACGATGATCACGTCCTTGCGCACCAGGAGGCCCGACGTGGCGGCATGCCGGAGACGATCGATCTCGTCATTGACCGTGGCGTCCTTCTCGATGTAGGTGTCGGTCTGAGGCATGTACGCCTCTGGCTGGTAGTAGTCGTAGTACGAGACGAAGTACTCGACCCGGTTGTTGGGAAAGAACTGACGGAATTCGTTGGCCAGCTGCGCGGCCAGGGCCTTGTTGGGTGCGAGCACCAGGGTTGGCTTCTGAACCTTCTCGATCGTCCAGGCGATCGTGGCCGACTTGCCCGAGCCCGTGATGCCCAGCAGGGTCTGGAAACGCTCACCAGCCTGGATTCCCTCGGCCAGGGCAGCTATGGCTTCGGGTTGATCCCCGGAAGGGGCGAATTCAGAGACGACCTCGAACGGCGGCACAACGCATGAGGGTAACGGACAAGTGGGTCAAGAATCGTCGGACGAGGTCGGATCTGCACCAATGAAAGACCTACTGCGTTGGCACGAACGTGACGAAGACGCCTCACGAGCCAACAAGACCGCACTCACAATCAACAGGAAGTTGCGCGCTGTGAAGGCCGAATAGCTTCCCGGGCCCTCGAACATCGAAGCGTTCCATGCCCATGCCAACGTGGTGGACATCCCCGCCAGCACAACCATTGTTGCGAGGAGGACGCGTCGATTCGACAGTGCTACGAAAGGGGTCAGCCACAAGACGTATTGCAGGGACAGCACACCGGCCGTCAGCATGATCCCAACCACGACTGCTCCCGTTCCGAGCAACTTCTCCCTGACGTCGTGAGCACGGACCACCACGATCGAAGCGAGAACTACGACCGACAGCCCAATCAGCGTGTTGAGCACCACAGCCCAGCCGGGCACATCGATGTAGGCGGCAGTCGTGACCGTGACGTGAGCCGTTCTGCGCGCAGCCGTGCGAGCCAATCCAAACAACGCCCCAACGACTGTCTCTGCGTGGAGCCCCTGGGGTCCGCGAGCCGATACGAAGCCGGGCAAGAAGGTCCAGGCGACAGCGATGATCCCCGAAATCGCCACGACCATGGACCGCGCCTTCTGCCGGGGCCAGGAAGCCACGGCCAGCGAGGCCGGCCACACCTTGGCCGCCGCTCCACCAATCGCCCACAACCACCAACCGCTGCGGCCGCGCAGCAGCGCCCAGATGCCCGCGGTGGCCAGGAAGAGCGGAACAGGGTCGTTGCGAAAGACGGCCAACGGAACAAGGAGACCGGTAGCGATAACCCAGCGCCAGCCGACCCGCCTCACCGCAAGCGACCGGCCGATCCCCTCCATGAACACTGACGTCAACACCAGGGTGAGACTCATCAGGCTGGCAAAGACGGTCACATAGTCGGTTTGAGATACCCAGCCACCCAGGATCCAAGCTAGGAACATTGGGACGAGCATCAACGGCAGATGCTCGAAGGGCACGTCCAAGTAGGGCCAGCCCCGCTCCAAGATCGAACTGATCCGATTCCGATAGGCGACGGTGTCCCCGGGAATAATCGTTTCAGGGTGGTGCGCCACGATCAGTATCGAAGCAAGAGCCAGCACCAGAGTTGCAACCGCTGGGAGTAGCCACCGGATCCTCGCCGAATCAGGCCTGATAGCCGAGCGAACCATCGCCCAGCGAGTGTACGGGCGAAATCCACTGCGAGTGAGGACCTGAAGGTCCTCACTCGCACAACGTCCGGCAATCACCATATCCTTGTACCGATGCAACAGACCCCGACCTGGGTGCTGCGATCGATTCGGATCCTCGTCATCGCCGCCTGGTTCTCGCTGGCCCTGGGCATCCTCGGCTCTGCTACCACGGCAGACACGGCGATTCCACTGGTGGGCACGGCGGCCGCTCTAAGCGGAATCTTCGTCGTCGCCCTCACCTTCGTCCCCAGGCACTACCTGACTCGAGGAGGCGTCAACCTCGAGATCCTGGTCGTATCCGGCGCCTTGTTGACGATTGCCTCCCTGACCTTGACCGGCCGTGCGGACAGCGCCTACCTGCTCATGGCTCTGCTACCCACTCTCCTGGCAGCCATCATTCGAGGGCATCGTATGGGCCTGACCACGGCTTTCTTGTCGGCTGGCTTGCTGACGGCGGTAATCATCGCTACGGACGGCCTTCCAGGGTTCGTGGCCTCGGCAGGCACGGTCGCTCTGTTCCCGCTGATGGGGCTCGTGGTGGCCCAGATCCGCAACATCCTGGTCGAGATCGAAGCCCGAGCCACCTCGTTGGAAGAGGCCTCAGCGCAAGCCGAGGTCGAATTGGCTCGTCTCGGCCAGGCCAACGACCTGCTTCGGCGACTGACCGATGTGTATGGCGACGGAAGCACCAACCCAATAGAGGTGGGCCGGGCCGCTTTGGAAGCAATCGTCGATGCCAAGCCGGGAAGCTTCGCCACCGCCACCCTGTTTGACAACCAGGGTCCCGTAGTCGTGGCCCGGGCCGGCAGCGACGCCCCCAATCTGATCCGGGCTCAGATCCCGCTCGGCGATGGCGAGACCACCTCCGGGGTGGTGTCGATCGGGACCCCCGAGCCCCTCACAGGTACCGAAAGACGTGACATCGATCGGTTGCTGAGACCGGTGGCGGTGTCCTTCGCCAACACAGTCCTCCTCCAGGACATCGCCGCGGCGGCGGTCAAAGAGGAGCGGCTGCGGCTCGCCCGGGAACTGCATGACGAGGTGGGCCCCGCTCTTGCCGCCCTTGGGCTGTCACTGGATGCCGCGCAGATGCAAACGCTCGATCAGGCTCTCACCGAGAGCATCGGATACGTGCGGGAAGGCCTCGGATCCGTGATCGACGACCTCAGGGGCATTATTGCCGATCTGAGAGCCGAAGAGGCTGGATCACTAACCAACCAACTCAACAGCACCGTCAGCCGCCTGGAGCCTCCCCCAGAGGTCAGGCTCGAGATCAGGGAACAACGTGCACCCCGGGGCAATGCCATGCGTCAGATTTTGGCGGTCGTCACGGAATCGGTCAGGAACGCATATCGACATGCCGATGCCAAGCTGATACAGATCGTCGGCACCGTCGATCGGAATCGGGTCGAGATCGAGATCAAAGACGATGGCCGAGGATTCGACCCCGACCATCTACCCGATGGCCATTATGGGATCATGGGAATGAGAGAACGTGCAGACCGCATCGGCGCCACAGTTGATATCGCCTCCGATGGGGGAGGCACCACGGTGAGGCTTCTCTGGAAGGAGCAGCGATGATCAGAGTATGGATAGCCGACGATCACACCCTGTTCGCCCAGGGTCTGAGTCGAGGCCTCGACGCCATCCCCGATATTCGGGTAGTGGGTATAGCCGCCTCTGGCGCTGAGCTCCTCGAGGGCATACAGTCTCAGCCTGCGGAGGTGTGCATCACCGACCTGGAAATGCCGGGCGGTGGCGGGAAGGCGGTTCTGGAGGGACTCAAGGACACGCCGGTGATCGTCGTCAGCATGCATGCGGACGACGAGCAGAAGGAGGCCGCAAGGGCGGCCGGCGCGTCCGGGCTTCTTTTCCAAGTCTGCCCCACTCAAGGAGATAGCCAGCGCCGTGCGGGCGGTGGCCGCGGGCGAAACGCTCGACGTGGTCGAATCAACGGCCAATTCGGAAGTCATCGAGCGCCACAGCCAGCCGGAGCTTGATCCCGGAGCAGCGTCCCTGACAGACCGGGAAAAGGAGATACTTTCCCACCTCGCCCGAGGGGTTTCCGCCACCGACGAATTGGCCGAAATACTGTTCATCTCTCAAAAGACGGTCAAGAACCACCTCGCTTCGATCTTCCAGAAACTGGCCGTGAGCGACCGCACTCAAGCTGCCGTAGAAGCTATCCGCCTAGGCCTGGCTGACGAGGACTAGACCACTCCTCGTGAATAGGCCGGAAGGCCCACAGTCAACGCTCAAGGTCTTAACCAAGATTCCGATGTTTAGCCCGTACGCAAGCTCTCCATCGGAGACTCGAAAGGAGGAGAAATGCTTGCTCTCTACTGGAATCAGGCTGTGGCATGGTAAGGCCAAGGACGACCATGGCGCCACCATGGTGGAGTACGCCCTACTGGTTGCCTTGATCGCCGTCGTGGCCATCGTTGTCATCAGCATCGTTGGTCGCAGACCTCGAACGCCTTCTCGACCGTCGGCGCCTCGATGGGCACCGCCAACTGACACAGAAGTCAACTAGAGACAAGAGGGACGGGGCCTCGGCCCCGTCCCTTCTTCTTTTTCGTCTGTTACAGCTCTGCGAAGGGAATGGGCCACTCGGCCCACAGTCAACCCGTCAAGGCGCGAAGCATCATGGTCGATAGAAGTCACAGCGACCGTGTCACACATCGAACGCAGAGAAGGAGGAGGCATGCTCGCAATTTGGACCCAGCTCAGAGCCCGCCTCAATATGGAGGAGACGGGGGGCCAGCATCGTCGAGTACGCCCTTCTCATCGCATTCATAGCCATGGTTGCTTTCGCAGTCGTGGCCATCGTTGGCACCAGCACCTCGGACGTGTTCTCGACCGCCGGAGCAGGCTTCCCCTAAACGGGTCAGAGTGGCGCCGGGGCTTCCAGCAACGTGAAGTTGTCGTCCTTGTACTTGAACCCTCCATCCTTCGGCGATCAACACCGATAACAGAGAGTTGTTGTTCGGAAGCAGAGCCTGTCGTATATCGTATTGCTCGAACAGGTCCTCCCATCCCTGATGCGCCGACATGGCTTCAACGAAACGACGATACAGAGGCCCAAATAACTCGGCTCGGTCATCGACGAACACCTCGTCAAATCCTGCATAGATGAGATACCCACCCGTTCCGTCGGTGTGGAAGGTGGGAACGTCCTCGAGGTGTTTGGCGGCCTCTACCGGAAAGGTCTGGGAAGGACTCATGATTGATGGGCACCACAACACCGATGAAAGGATGATGCGCCAGCGGCCCATGCGACCGGACGAGCCAATTCGCGAAGCCTAGCTCGGAAACGCTGGTTTGGGAAGACAAAGGGAGCAATGGCGATGGCGGAGAGCGGTACTGCCCTATTAGCCGTAAAGGCGAACACAACGAAACGGGACCACGATCCACATGTCATGCTTTGACAGCTTCCCAAAGGCGCCCATCAGATCAGCGCTAGAAGGCCGAGTACGAAAGGGAAGAGCGGAACCGAGATGAAGTCGGGGGCCTGCCATTCGCTGATCAGCTGAAGGTTGTCGAGCTGCCGGCGAAGGAGGCCAAGGATTCCCCACACCCCCCAACCATGGGCGGTGAAGCTCGCGGCTACACAACCCGCCAGGGCGTCCAATGCGTACCGCCGGTCCCGAAGGCGAAGGGTCTGGAGCACCAGGTATCCAATTCCGACAATGAACCCACCGTGGACCGAGGCCCAAACCCAGAAGATGAGCGGAACTGCCCAGCGAAGCCGAGCCCGGTCGGCGACAAGGTGAGCAGCGCAAAAAGGCCAGAGAAGGAAAAACTGGCCGGGCTGTGAAATATCCAAGCGTTAGCCACATGACCCAGAGCACAGCCGATCGGACCCAATGAACGGCCGCCCCGGGTAAACCCGCAATCCGATAGCCGAAAGAGGAGAATCGCGGCGCTGAGCCCCACCACGAAATCGGCCGAAGCCAGACGGACCCAACCGTTCGAACCATCCATACGCCAATTCCATCAGCCAGGATTGAGTCCGCCATGGCATGCCGCGTGCCGTGAAAGTGAAAGGATCTGAGGTCAGGACGGAGCCAAGGTCGATCTGGCGAACGCCAGCCTCCACATGCCACAGATAGGAATTGTCCTGGTGGGCTTGCGCAGCGCTATGCGATGGCGGCGAGGGGTAGCAGCCATGCCAGCCGAGTGAGGGTGAGGGCGCCACGCCGCAGTGGTGCCTGGTTCAGGCACCACCGAACGCTTTGAAGATCGATATGGCCGCGGGGCCAAGGAGAACGACGAAAAGCGCAGGGAAGATGCAAAATACCAAGCGGGAAGACCATCTTCACCGGAGCACCGAAAGCCTTCTCCTGGGCTCTCTGACGACGCTTCACCCGCATCTCGTCGGCCTGGACTCGCAGCACCTGAGCGATAGCCACGCCGAAGGCCTCTGCCTGCAACATGGCCAACAGAAAAGACCGGAGCTCTTCTAGGTCGGTCCGATCCATGAGGTGGCGCATGGCGTCCCGCCGGCTCACGCCCACCCTCGTCTCCTGCAGCATTCGGAAGAACTCCTCCGACAACGGTCCGGGTACCGTGCCCACCACGCGGGCCATAGCTGAGTCGAAGCCAAGGCCAGCCTCGACCGAGATGACCAGAAGGTCGAGGATGTCGGGTAGGGCTCGCAACATCGCCTTGCGACGATCGTCGACTTTGCGGGATAGCCACACATCAGGCCCGAAAAAGCCCAGGGCAATAGGGAGGACGAAGAGGGCAATACGCTGGATCCCCGAGACATTCACGCTTTGTGTTAGGAAAGCCAGGACGATACCCACGATTGTGGTGAACACCTTGATGGTGGCAAAGGCTGGGGCATCGAGGTTGCCGGGGCTGCTGGCTAGCATCAGCTTGTGCTGAGTCTTCTCCAGGTACCCAACCGGGGTGAAGCGCTTGCCGATTGCTCCCAACCGCAGGACGATAGGTGCCACCGCCCGCTCTGATAGCGGCTTGGCGAGCGTCTCCGCCCGCAGCGAGTCTTTGCCATACACAGCCAAACGGTCTGATGCAGTCTGCTGCGCCCTCATCACGCCGTTACCGATCCACAGGATGACGAATGCCACGAACAGGAAGGTGGCGGTCAGGCCAACGATCAGTAGTGGTTCCATCACAGCCTCACATTTCGATGTTGATGATCTTCTTCAGCCACAGGATGCCGGCCGCCATCAGCAGCAGACCCACGCCCACCGCGATCAGCCCACCAGTACTTTCGAATAGAGGCATGATGTAACTGCGGTTGCTGGTCCACAGGAACAGGCCCAGGGCAAAGGGGAGCGCACCCAGGATGAAAGCCGAAATCCGGCCCTCAGCCGTCAGAGCCTGGATCTCACCGCGGAGACGATTGCGCTGCATCATCGTGTCCGCGACTGTGCCCAGCACCTCGGCCAGGTTACCGCCCACCTCGCGTTGAATCTCCACGGCCATCACGGCCCACTCGAAGTCCTTTGACTGGGTGCGCTCGGTGATCCCGTCCAGTGCTTCGGTGACACCGCGCCCGAGACGTGCTTCGGCGATAGCCCGGCCAAACTCGCGTGCGGTCGGGTCGGGTGCCTCGGCCGCAACGGCTTCAACCGCCTGCAGCAGCGAGTAACCCGCCCGGAGGGAGGTGGAAAGCAGGGTCAGGGTATCCGGCAGCTGTTTCTCGAAGCGAGTCTTCTCCCTGCTCCCGGCCCAGCGAATCAGGAAGAACACCAGCGCGACCACCAGAACCAGGATGATCACTCCGCCGACCATTCCGTAGGAGATCAAGCCGAAAATCCCGGCCACCACGGCAATGCCCAGGGCAGCCATGATCGCCTCACCCGGAGACAGAGGAATGTTGGCCTGCTCCAGGGCAGCGTTGACACCCGAGGTGAGGCCGCGCTGAGCAACCTGCTCCTCCGCCGCCTGTGAGAACCGCCGCAGCAAGGGAATGCGATCCAGGAAGCCCTTCTTCTCTTCCGTCTGTATGCCTCCACGACGCCCGTAGGCGGCGAGTCGCCGGGCGAAGGCGCTCCCGCCCTCCTCGTCCTTGCGCCCGAACAGGATCCAGATGAACAGGCCCAGAGCAGCTCCGGCTCCCAGGGCCGCGATGAGGATCATCGTCTGAGGCGACGCCGGAAGCGAGTTCTGCACCACGAATGTCTCGGGAGCGGGAAAAGTCACGGTCGTGCTAGTGGCGGGTGCGATCGTGGTGGTTACGAAGCCGCTCACCTCTGCCGAGGTGGTATCGCTCAGGCCGGCGTAGCTCACCGAGAAGTCCAGGTTTCCGGGCTGTGGATGGGGAACCGTGAAGCGCGCCACCAGGACGTTGTTGATCTCGCGCTGAATCTGGCCGTACAACGTGGTGAGCTGGTCCGGACTGGGTGCGAGCAGGAACAGCCCGCCCGACTCGTCGGCCACCCTCTGAACGGCGTCCGGCTGGAAGTCTGAGCTCTGGAGAGCCACGCCGAAAATACGGACGTTGGAGGAAGTCACGACGCTGTCGAGCTCTTCTGAGGTGGCAGTGCTGCCGTTGTCGGCACCGTCGGCCAGCACGATCACGTTGGGCTGGAGACGGGCGGCACTCGGGTCGTCGAACAGCTGAACGGCCCGGATCACGCCGTCGTTGTAGACCGTGGCACCGCGGGCAGTGATCGAGTTGATGCGCTCCAGGAGCGTGTCCACATTGTTGGTGAAGCCCTGGACGACGCTGACCTGGTCACTGAACGTGACGATGGCAACGAAGTCTTCGGGTCGCTTCGACTGGACGAAACTGCGGGCCGCCTCCTTGGCGGCATCCATCGGCGCTCCGTCCATAGAGCCCGATGTGTCGACCGCCAGGACCACCCCCACGGGAACCTGTGACGATGCCAGCGGTTGGATATCGACGTTCTCCACCGGCTGGCCGCCGGCGGTTATCTGGAGCTGGCCCGGGTCGAGGGTGTCGGCCACATTGTGGAAACCGACCACCATCGTCACGGCCCCGTTCTCGTCGTAGCGAGCCGTGTTGACCTCGACGATCTTCACCTCCCCACTCTGGGCGAGCGCCAACAACGGAAGTGCCATAAGGGCCGCCAAGACCACCCCCAGAAGTAGGCTGAGCTTTCTCACCGCGCCAGCGACATCTCTCCGCCGCGACGGGCGAACGGCTCGGGGTCAAACAGATTTCCGGGAAGACGGATCCCCTGGGCCAGCAGCTCGTCGGAGAAGCTGGGGCGGATGCCGGTGGCCTTGAGGCGGCCCCGGAAGCGCCCGCTTTCCTCATCAACGCCCTCCCCGAAGTCGAACAGGAAGAGATCCTGAAGGGTGATGACCTCACCCTCCATCCCCTCCACCTCGGTGATGTGGGTGACGCGGCGGGTGCCGTCCCGAAGGCGGGCAACGTGGACAATCAGGTCAACCGCCGAGGAAACCTGCTCCCGGATGGCTCGGATGGGCAAATCGAACCCGGCCATCAGAACCATCGTCTCGATACGGGACAGGGTGTCACGTGGAGCGTTGGAGTGGATGGTGGTCAGGGATCCGTCGTGGCCGGTGTTCATGGCCTGGAGCATGTCGAGCGCTTCGGCACCACGACACTCACCCACGACGATCCGGTCAGGACGCATACGCAGAGTGTTCTTGACCAGGTCACGGATGGTGACGGCGCCCTTGCCTTCGATGTTGGGCGGACGGGACTCAAGGGTGAGCACGTGCTCCTGGTGGAGCTGGAGCTCGGCGGCGTCCTCCACCGTGACGATGCGCTCGTCACCGGGGATGTAGCTCGACGCCACGTTCAGGGTCGTTGTCTTACCAGACCCGGTACCACCCGAGATGATGATGTTGAGCCGACCACGGACACAGGCGCGAAGGAAGTCCGCGGTGTGCTGGGTCATGGTCCCGAACTTGATCAAGTCGGCTTCCTGGAAGGGGTCTACGGCGAACTTACGAATCGTCAGGAACGGCCCGCCGATTGCGAGCGGTGCAATCACCGCGTTCACGCGGGAACCGTCGGGGAGACGGGCATCCACCATCGGCGTAGCCTCGTCGACACGGCGGCCGATCTGTCCCACGATCTTGTCGATGATGCGGCGCAGATGCACGTCGTCGACGAAGTGAACGTCGGACTTGCTGATCTTGCCGCTCTTCTCGAAGTAGATGTCGTAGGGGCCGTTGGCCATGACCTCGGTCACGTCCGGGTCGTTGAGCAGAGGGTCGATCGGCCCGTAGCCCAGGACGTCGGAGGCGATCTCATTGAGAAGCTGACGCCGGTCAGCGGACGTGAGGGGGATCCCCTGCTCCTGGTCGACCGCCCACTCCAACATCTCCATGACCCGGAGACGCAGCTCGGCATCGCTCATTTGACGGTCATACAGGGTGGGGCCCAACTCCTCGATCACGCGGAAGTGGAGGCGCCCGCGCAGCTCGTTCAGCTGTGAGGAGCGGTTATTGGCGAACCCGGTCGCTTCGGCTGAAGCCCGAGCCTGAGCAACTCTTTCAGAGAGCGAAGCCATCAGTGTGTCCTTTCATACCCTTTGGATCACTTTCGACCGAATAGACCCCGACCTGAAGAGGGTTCCGGAACCGGGCCCGCAATCAGCTCGGCAACGGACTCGAACCCCTTGGCGATTCTGGACTTGGGGGCAGACTCGACCACCGGGCGGCCTTCGTTGACCGAGGCGGCGACGGCGCCGTCGGAGGGAATCGCGGCCGAGATCGGCATCTTGAGAGCCGTCTCGATCTCCTTTTCGTCGAGACGGGCTCGGGCGTTGGCCCGGTTCAACACCAGCTGCACCCGGTCGGTGGGGAATTTGAGCAGCCGCAACGTCTCAAGGGCCAGCTTGGCGTTCTTGACCGAGGGGAGGTCCATGTCAACGACCATCAGCACGTGGTCGGCGATCTCGACCAGCGACAGCAACAGCTCGTCGAGCATCGAGGCGGTGTCGACAATCACGTAGTCGAACGACTCTCTCAGCAGGTCGATCATCTGCATCAGACCGGCCGTGGTGATGTCGTCGGCGAAGGCGGGCTCCAGTGGAGCGGCCAGAACCTTCAGGCCGCTACTGTGCTCGGTGAGAAGGGTCGACAGGAGCGTGGGGTCGAGATGGTGCAGCTCGTGGGCCGCATTGACCATGGTGAAACGAGGCTCGAGTTGAAGCACCAGACAGCAGTCACCGAACTGGAGATCGGCGTCGACCAGGCATACACGCTTTCCCTCATGTCGGGTGAGCAACAGAGCCAGGTTCGTGGCAGTGACCGTCTTGCCGCTGCCGCCCTTGGCGCTCATGACGGTGATCACCTTGCCGCGGTCGCTGTCGTCGCCGCCGGCTGAAGGCGGGGCCACTCTCCGATCCCGCTCGAGGACGTCGCCAGAGAACTGGTTGATGGCCGCTTCGATCTTGTTCTCGTCGAGGGGAGCCTCGATGACGTCCGACAGGCCCACCCGCATGCCCGAGCGCAGCACGTCCGAGGTCACCGTCGACGCGACGAGGATCAGGACCAGACTCGGGTCGGCGTTGTGAATCGACCGGATGTCGGTCATGGCCGCTTCGGCGGCGAAGGAGGGGCCCAGCAGCACCATGCGCAGCTGACCACCTTCGATCGCCTCCAGCGCCCCGTCGAGCGAGCGGGCGACCGGCAGCCTCCCATCGAAGAGGCGCTTGGCTTCGTCGATGAATCCGTCGTCATCGTCGACGACCAGCAGATTGTGCTCGCTCAGCGACATTCCCGTCTAACTCCCAAAGATGTCGGTAACAAGGTCTCCCTGGAACAGATTGTCGATCGTAATGCCGGTCGTGTCCACCTCGACGAAATCTGGGGGAACCAAGGTCAGCCACACCGACCCGTTCTCGAAAGCGTAGACGAACCGCTCAGCTTGGTCAGGATCGACCTCCAGGGTGAAGACCGTGGCCGGAGCTTGCTGTTGATTCTGGTCGGTTCCCTCGGCGGTGGTGGGGGCGGTCACATTCTGGCGATCCCCCTCCTGGGGCGCCACGTCCCGATCGACAGCCAGGACGGGGATACCTTGGAGCACGTAACGGGTCAGGGTGACCGTCTTGGACTGCTGCTGGGTCTGATCGCCCGTGGTGCCAGTGGAGCCGCCCGTGTCCTGTGAGGGGATGCCGAAGCCGGGGGCGTTCGCGGGCAGGAGATCGAATTGGATGTCGATGGTGAGAATGGCGTTGATCCGGTCACCGGGCTTGATGAAGCCGTTCACACCCCGGATCTGGTCGGTGGAGATGGTAAGTGCCTGTTTCCCCGACGGGATCTGATCCGCCAAGGGTGTGATATCGACCGTCTGTGACACCCACTGGTTGTCCACCAGAATCTCGTTGTTGGAGATCGGGCCCACTGCGATCTTGCCCGAGATCACTCCGTTGAGCTGCTCTTCTGAGGTGATGGCTCCCTCGGGCACGTATTTCTGCGGCTCCCGAGACTTCTCCCACATCGGAGTCTGGAGGAAGATGTCGCCATCCTGACCCTCGGGGACGGACTGGGTGGCCCGAAATACGGTCACCATCGTCTGTTCCTTGTCGATCGTGGTCTTGTAGTTGCGAGTGAACGAATAGACCGCGAACGCGGCCACACCTGCCAGTAGCAACGCGACCAGAAGGACCAGTGCTCTCCTACCCATGGAGTTTCCTCACCTTGACTCGATTTATCGGTTTTCAGACTCGACTTGCCGGATGTCTGATCGAAGTGGGCATGGTACCCAGGCTGCGACTCACCGTCCGGCATTCCATTCGGTACGTTTGTCGGTATCCCGGCCCAACACCTGAACCCCTTTGTGCTCACCTAGGTGCGGCAGCCTGCCAGCCGTGCCGTGGGCCGTCAAGGCGTCGATCGGATCATTGACCCCAGGTGAATGAGATCAGGAAGCGGCGTCAAACCGCGGTCAGGTCTGAAACGTGGCGCTCAGCGGCGCCCGATTCCTCGCTCCTTGAGCTCCTGGAGGATGGCCTCCAGAGAGGCGTCGACCGGCATCGGAGGCGGCTCCTCCTCCTTCGGGCCAAACTCCCGCTCGAACTCGCGGCGCGGCGGCCGGCTGGGAGCGGACGTGGAACGGGCCCGTTCCTGGCGCTCCTCCCAGTCGGGCAGAGCCTGCTTGATCGAGAGGGAGATGCGACGCCGCTCATCGTCCTTCTCGGTGATCTTGGTCCGCACCTTCTGACCGATGGAGAGCTCCAACTCCGGGGACTCGACCCGATGCACGGCGATCTCGGATACGTGAACCAAACCCTCCACGCCATCCACCACGGATACGAAGGCGCCAAAGGGAACGGTCTTGGTGACCACGCCTTCGATGATGTCGCCCACCTCGTTCTCCCGGGAGAACACGTCCCAGGGATCCTCGAGTGTCTCACGGATGGAAAGCGAGATTCGCTCCCTGTCCCGGTCGACCTCGAGCACCTTGACGGTGACCTCGTCGCCCACGTTCACGACCTCGGAAGGATGGTTGACGTGCTGCCAGGACAGCTCGGATACATGGACCAGGCCGTCCATGCCGCCCAGGTCGACAAAGGCGCCGAAAGCGACCACCGACGAAACCACTCCCGTGCGGATCTCACCTTCGTGAAGATCGTCCAGGAAGGCCTGTCGCTGCTCGGCTTGCGCCTCCTCTAGGAAGGCGCGCCGGCTGAGGACCACGTTGTTGCGGTTGCGGTCGAGTTCGATGACCTTGGCCTCTATCTCCTGGCCCACGAACGGGTCCAGGTCACGCACGCGGCGCAGATCCACGAGTGAGGCCGGGAGGAATCCACGCAGTCCAATGTCGACGATCAGGCCGCCTTTGACCACCTCGATGACCGTGCCCTTGACGGTCTCCTCGGTCTGGGCCAGCTGGCGGATGCGGCCCCAGGCGCGCTCGTATTGCGCCCGTTTCTTGGAGAGTATGAGACGGCCCTCGTCGTCTTCCTTGTTGAGGACCAGAGCTTCGACCCGCTCGCCCACGTTGACGATCGCGGAAGGATCGACCTGGTTGCGAATAGAGAGCTCTTCGGTCGGGATAAGGCCTTCGGACTTGTAACCGATGTCGACCATGGCGCCATCGGCATCGACCGAAACCACGGTTCCGACCACGATGTCGCCCTCGTTGAACTCCAGCACGGTGTGGGCGATGGCGGCCTCGAAGTCGTCGATGATCTCGTCGGGAAGATCGTTGATGCTGGGGGCCTCGATGGGAGTGGGCCCGGCCGGCTCGGCGGGCTCAGCAACCTTTTCGGGCGCCGATCCGCTCGCCTCTTCGCTCGCAACGGCCTCTTCGCTCGCAACGGCCCCTTCGCTGGGAGCGGCTTCACCGGCTGATTCTGCGATCTCCGCAGATGAGGTTTCGCCGGCGGAAGAATCTTGGGCGGACGGGGCAGGCGTGTCCGCCTGGGTCTCGGGCGTCTCGTCGACGGCTTCCTCTGCCGTCTCCGTGGACGCGATGTCGTGCTCAGTTGACATGAGTGATTGGGTTACCTCCAAAGGGATTGCTCCACGCGCCTCGGCGCAGGCACAATCCAGGCTAACAGGCACTCGACGCCTTCGGCAAAGGGTTTGTCGGGGGTCGTGGACCGGTTCAGTCCTTGACGTCCGCCAGATTGTCGCCCGTGCCGATGTCGACCCGTAGGGGGACGTCCAGGTCGGCCACGCCTTCCATCACCTCGACGGTCAGGGCGCGCAGGTCCTCCAGCTCGTCCGGAGGCGCCTCGAGAACCAACTCGTCATGGATCTGGAGCAACAAGGTCGAGGTGAGACGGCGCGACCTCAGCTCACGGTCCAGAGAGATCATGGCCGCCTTGATGATGTCTGCCGCCGTCCCCTGGACAGGGGCGTTGAGCGCCATCCGCTCCCCCATTTGGCGGATGCGGTAGTTGTCGCTCTTCAGCTCGGGCAGATAGCGACGCCTCCCGAACAGAGTCGTGGTATACCCCTGATTTCGAGCCTGGGTCACCACTCCGTACATGAACTCCTTGACGTCGGGAAACTGGTCGAAGTACGCCTCGATGTGCTCATCCGCCTCCTGGCGCGATATGCCGAGCCGTGACGCGAGGCCGAACGCCTCCATTCCGTACAGGAGCCCGAAGTTGATCATCTTCGCCCTCCGTCGCATCTCCGGCTGCACGTCCTCGGGAGCCACACCCCACACCCGGGCGGCGGTGGCCGTGTGAATGTCCCGGTCGGTCGAGTTGAAGGCCTCCAACAGACCAGAATCCCCGCTCATGTGGGCCAGGACCCGCAGCTCGATCTGGGAGTAGTCCGCCACCAGGAACAGCCACCCAGGGGCAGGGACGAACGCCCGGCGGACGGTCTTGCCCGTGTCGGATCGAACCGGGATGTTCTGCAGGTTGGGCCGGTCCGACGACAGCCGCCCGGTCGTGGCCGCCATCTGGTTGAAACGCGTGTGGATGCGCCCGTCCACCTCGATCAGAGGCAGGTACCCGTCCACATATGTGGAGCGAAGCTTCTCTAGCTCGCGATACCTGAGAAGTGCCTCCACGATGGGATGGTCGAGCTTCTCGAGCACCGAGGCGTCGGTGGAAGGCTTACCGGTGGAGGTCTTCTTCTGAACCGGCAGCTCCAGTTTCTCATAGAGCACATGTCGCAACTGGTCGGTGGAGTTGACGTTGAACGGCTCGCCGGCGATGTCGTGGATCTGCTTTTCGAGAATGAGCAGTTCCGCCCGCAAATCATCTCCCAGACCCTCCAGGTAGGGACGATCGATTCTTATCCCTGCCAGTTCCATCCGCGCCAGGACCGGAACCAGCGGCAGCTCGAAACGCTCGAACAGATCCCTCTCGTCACGGGCATCCAGCTCTTCCCACATCCGATCGGCGAGGCGATCTATGGCCACCACCCGCCGGGCGGCCGAATCCAGATCGGGACCGGTCTCGAAAGGCAGGGTTCCGGTCTCCCCTTCTTCGACATCCGGAGACTCCACCTCGACGCCCACGTAACGGCCCGCAACTTCGCCGAGGCCGTAGGTCCGCGACGACGGGTTCAGCACGTAGGCGGCCAGGGCGGTGTCCATCCGCAGTCCCGCCACGTCGAAACCGGCTCCCGCAAGGAGGCGGATTCCTTCCTTGATGTCGTGGCCGACCACGGCCGTCTCCTCCGAAGCCAGCGCAGACCGAAGCGGTTCCAGGGCGTCCAGCGGCACGACTGCGACGCTGTCGTCGCCCTCGGCCACGGCCAGCCCGAACAGGTCCCCGTCGGTCATCACCGGATCGATGACCAGGCGGGACCGGCCGGCCAGCGCTTCCACCGCGGCAGGGTCGGTGACCAGCCTGCCCTCGACGTCCAGGACCTCGCCCCCGGCGTCGCCTGCCATGGGTTGGACGGCGAGTAGGTCCTCCCACAGGGAGTGGAACTCGAGGCTCTCGAACAGCTTCTTTGCCTCGGCCTGCTCCCAGTCACGCCGACGGAGGGCCTCGGTCTCGATCCCAAGGTCGATGTCGGACACGAGGGTCATGAGCTCCCGATTGAGGAACACCTGCTCCCGGCCGGCAGCGAGGTTCTCACGCAGTTTCGGTGTCTGCTCGTCCAGGGCCGTGAAGATGCCCTCCAGAGATCCGTGGGCATTGAGCAGCTTGGCTGCCGTCTTCTCTCCCACCCCCGTCACACCGGGAAGGTTGTCGGAGGTATCCCCCCGCAGGGCTGCATACTCCACATACTCTTCGGGCCGGATTCCGTAGCGTCCCTCGACGTAGCCGGCGTCGGCTTCCACCACATCGGTGATGCCCCTCCGCGTGTAGAGCACCGTGACATGCTCATCGATCAGCTGGAAGGCATCCCGGTCCCCGGTCACTATCAGGACGTCCCATCCTTGGTCCTCGGCCTTGTGGGCCAGCGTGGCGATCAGGTCGTCGGCCTCGTATCCCTCGAGACGCACCTGGTGAATCGCCAACGCGTCGAGCACCTCGTCGATGAGCGGGAGCTGGGTGCGGAACTGGTCCGGGGCCTTCTCGCGCTGGGCCTTGTAGTCGGCATAGCGATCGGTTCGGAAAGACTTGCGTGAGACGTCCCACGCCACGGCGACGCCGTCGGGATGGTGGTCTCCCAGCAGCTTGATGAGCATGCGCGTGAAACCGTAAACGGCATTTGTGATCTGGCCCGAGGTGGTGGCCAGATCGTCGGGGAGGGCGTAGAAGGCGCGGTAGGCGATCGAGTTGCCGTCCAGCAAGGCCAGCGTGGGCATCAGTTGCGTTCCAGTTTCTCCAGCAGTCGAAGTCGGACTGCGTCGAGCCTATCCCGTCGCCGCCGGATCGATGCGATCGACTTCTCGAAGCGGCGCACGTCCGCCGCGGTCAGTCCGGCTTCCTCGCGATCGATGTAGTTGCCGATAGCCGCATCGCGTTCGGCGTCGTCGGCGATGCTTCGATGCGCCTCCAACTCGGCCACCACTGCCCGTTCCTCCTCGGCCAGTTCGTGAAGCTGGTCGGTGATGCGAAACAGCTTCTTGTGTAGTCGGCTCACGGCCGCCCATGATATGAGCGGATGCCGACCTTCCTAGACTCGTCGTCTGCGCCGGAGTGTTGGAATTGGTAGACAAGATGGACTCAAAATCCATTGTCCTCACGGGCGTGCGGGTTCGAGTCCCGCCTCCGGCACCAACTGGTAGCCACCGCCAAAATCCGTAACTTGTAGGCTCGCGGGCCTATGCTCAGGATGGCAACGGTCACCTCCCGTCCATCCTTTGCCGCATCCCCCCACTCCCCCACTCCCTGGCTCAGGATGACGGATCACACGGGGTGACCGTTGCATCTTTTCCTGCAATCCCTGATCGGCGCGTTTCTCGAGGCTCGAAACCACCGCTCTGGTTGAGATACGAAACCATCCGGGTCATTCCCCGGACAGCAGACCGGGCAGCAGGATCAGAGAGCCCGGCGAAGTTCGGACACGGCTCGGCGCAAGGAATCGGCGGCGTCCTCCGGTGTCGCGGCCTCCAATACCCTCCGCACCAGGGCGGTCCCCACGATCACACCGTCGGCTACCTGCCCGGCGGTAGCGGCTTGCTGGGGTGTTGAGATACCCACTCCGAGCACGAGCGGGATGTCGGTTATCGACCTGACCCGCCGGGCCAGTTCGGCCGCCCTTCCGCCCGAATGCTCCCGTTCGCCGGTCACGCCCATCTCGGCCACTCCGTAGATGAAGGCGGGATCGAGAGAGGCCACAGTGGCAATGCGTTCGTCGCTCGACGTCGGGGCCACGAACAAGACCAGCCCGAGGCCGTGTCGGGCGGCGGCCTGCCGCACCGGCTCGGCCTCCTCGACCGGCATGTCGGGCACGATCAGACCCGATGCCCCCGCCTCGGCCAGTCGGGCGCAGAACCGGTCCGGGCCGGTACGGAAGACCACATTGGCGTAGGTCATCGCCAGTCCCGGCTTGCCGGTCCGGCTCGCAACCGCCTCGACGATCTCGAGGGCCCGGTCCAGGTTGGTGCCCGCCGCCAGTGCCATCGACGAGGCGCGCTGGATGACGGGCCCGTCCATCAGCGGGTCCGAGTACGGGATCCCGATCTCGAAGGCGTCGGCGCCTGAATCGGCCATGGCCGAGAACAGCGTCGGCGAGGCCGCCGGTGTGGGAAGGCCGGCCGTGAGGAACGGAAGCAGAGCCGTCCGCTCGGAGACGAAGATGTCACGAATCATGGCCCGCCGCCGCCATGATCGTTCCCATGTCCTTGTCGCCCCGGCCGGAGAGGTTGACGAGAACCTTGAGGCCCTTCACATCCTCGGGCGCCTTGACGAGCCAGGCGATGGCGTGGGCCGACTCCAGGGCAGGGATGATCCCCTCGCTGCGAGCCAGCAGTTGCACACCCTCGAGGGCCTCCCGATCGGTGACCGACACATAACGGGCCAGACCCGTCTCGAGGAAATAGGAGTGCTCGGGCCCCACGCCGGGGTAGTCGAGGCCGGCCGATATGGAATGCGCCTCCAGCACCTGGCCGTCGTGATCCTGGAGCATGTACGTTCGGCTTCCGTGGAGGATGCCGGGGGTCCCGGCACCGAGTGATGCGCCGTGGTGGCCCGTCTCTATCCCCTCTCCCGCCGCCTCCACGCCCACGAGCTCTACGCCTGTTCCGGCGAACGGGTAGAAGATTCCCATGGCGTTGGAGCCGCCGCCCACGCAGGCGACGATGAGGTCCGGGGGTAGGTCGCCGACCTGGGCCAGCGCTTCCTCGCCGATCACCCTCTGAAATTCCCGCACCATCCACGGAAAGGGATGTGGGCCCACCACCGAGCCGATCACGTAGTGGGTGGTCTCCACTGTGGCCACCCATTCCCGCAGCGCCTCGTTGACGGCGTCCTTCAGAGTCCCGGCCCCCGAGGTGACCGGCACGACCTCGGTGCCGAGAAGACGCATCCGGGCGACGTTGAGAGCCTGGCGTTCGATGTCTACCTCGCCCATATAGACCACGCACTCGAGGCCCAGGGCAGCGGCGGCGGTGGCGGTAGCCACGCCATGCTGGCCCGCCCCCGTCTCTGCGATGATTCGTTCCTTGCCCATCCGCCTCGCCAGCAGAACCTGTCCAATGGCGTTGTTGATCTTGTGGGCGCCGGTGTGGGCAAGGTCCTCCCGCTTGAGCCACACGTCGGCGCCGACCACCTCCGAGAGCCGGGGAGCGGCGTGGAGCGGTGTGGGCCGGCCCACGTAGTCCCTCAGCCAGCGGTCGAGCTCGGAGCGGAACTGGGGATCCTCCCAGGCCGAAACGAACGCTCCCTCCAGCTCGTCCAGGGCGCCCATCAGGGTCTCAGGGGCGAAGCGGCCGCCGAAACCGCCGAAGCGACCGGCGGCGTCGGGACGGTCGAGCCTGGTCGCGGTCATGCCTGTTTCGCCTCCTGGACGAAACGACGGATGGCCGCAGCGTCCTTGACACCGGGCGAGGACTCTAGGCCCGAGGATGCGTCCACTCCGAACGGGCGAACCTTGCGCACCGCCTCGGCCACGGTGTCGGGCCCCAGGCCTCCGGCCAGAAGAAAGGGTCGGTCGATGACGGATGCCAGGTCCCAGTCGAACGCCCGGCCGGTGCCTCCCGGCAGCTCGACGTCGGGGGTGTCGACCAGCAAGAGGTCATCCCCGATCATGGGCGGCACCTCTTCCCCGGCCCCGATCGGATGGATGACCGCCAGCCCCATGCGGCGGGCGGCAACGATGGACACACTGGTGTTGGCGCCGTGGGGCTGGACGGCGTCGACCTTCGTCCGGGATGCGGCGTCCAGCAGGGCCGCTGAGTCGACGTCGGCCGTGACCAGGACCGTGGTCAGCTCGGTTAGTGACACCAGCCGGGCGATGTCGCCGAGCTCCAGGTGCCGGGGCGAGGGCCTGTACCAGACGAATCCCACCGCATCCGCTCCCGCTTCGGTGGCGGCCTCCAAGTCCGTCTCTTCCCGCAGGCCGCACACCTTCACATAGAGGCCTTCCGATGACCAGGTCACGCCGTCTCGCCCGCCCCGCGCAGCTGCTCGATCAGGACAGCGGGGTGGGACGCCCTGACCAGGGCCTCCCCCACCAACACGGCGTCGTAGCCGGCCAGCCGCATGCGTGAGGCATCGACAGGGTTGAAGATGCCCGACTCGGCAACCTTGAGCTCGACAGAGTCGAGCATCCGGGCCAGCGACTCGGCGGTGGCTAGATCGACGCTGAAGTCGCCCAGGTCGCGATTGTTCACCCCAACGATCCGCGCCCCCGCCTCGATCGCCCTCCTCGCCTCGGCCGCGGTGTGGACTTCGACCAGGGCATCCAGGCCGGCTCGCCGTGATGTCTCCAGCAGCTCTCCCAGCTCATGGTCCTCGAGAGCAGCGACTATGAGGAGCACCGCCGACGCGCCAATTGCCGCCGCCTCATGGACCTGAAGGGGGTCGAGGATGAAGTCCTTGCGTAGGACGGGGACGCCAAGGGTCGCCACGGCCATCAGGTCCTGTGGTGAGCCGGAAAAGAACTCCGGCTCGGTCAGAACCGAGATCGCCGCCGCGCCCCCCCCGGCGTAGGCGCGGGCCTGGGCGACCGGATCCAGGTCGGGAGCCATCTCGCCGCGAGACGGGGACCGGCGCTTGATCTCGGCGATCACTGCCAGCCCGTCTCCTGAAAGTGCCGAGGCAAACGAGGGGCGTGGCGGCACAGAGGCGGCCGCCTCCATGATCTCGTCGGCTCGGGCGCGAAGCTCTCCCAGCCTGCTGCGGGTGGAGGTGAGGATCTCGTCCAGCATCAACCCACCAGAGGCAGATCGGCGACGGCAGCCGGAGCCTCTCCGCCGTCCCACCGCAGGACGACTGCCTCGCCTGCTTCCACTTCCCGACGGATCAGTGACAGGGCGATCGGGGCTCGCAGTGCAAGCGATTCGGCCGGCGACGTGATGCTTCCCACCTCGGCATCGCCGGCCATGACGAGGGCGCCGGATGGCGGGAGCAGGTTTGTGGTGACGAGGATTCCCATGAGCCTTCGATTGACATGGCCCCGGCTGTCGATCCGCGCCACCAGTTCCTGGCCCAGGAAGCATCCTTTGGAGAAGTCGACGGTCTCGAGGACCAACCCCGACTCCTGAGGGATGGTGCTCTCGTCGATGTCGACACCCATCAGCGGCTCGCCTGCCTCGACCCTCACCGCGGTCCACGCCTGCGATCCCACGCAGGCGTCCCCGGGCTCCCCGGTCGTCACCGACCGTTGGTTTCCGGCCAGCGGAAGCCCGGCCGTCAGCACGCCCCCGGACCCTGACCACCCCTCGACATGTGGGGACTTGGGACCGACCAGCGTCGTCAGGCGGCGCTCGTCCGGCTCCACGGTGACGTCGACCCGGATCCTGTACCGACCGAGGGTCTGAGCCAGCACCTCGCCATAGCCGGCGTCGGTGAGCAGCCCGACGCGGTCGACATCCCTGAGGACCCACATGACGGCGGTGAGCTTGCCCCGAGGGCCCAACAGCAAAGAGCGCCGTACTGTGCCCGGCTCTTGATCGGCCACGTTCTGGCTGATCAACGACTCGAGGAATGGGACGGCATCCTTGCCGCCGAACCACACCAGTTCGTAGAGGCCATCCACCCGGCCCGACTCGGAGCGGGCTGCCCGATACTCCCGGGTCACGTCTCCGTAGGTGGCCGGGAGGGTAACGGTGTCGCTCATAGTGCAGCGGCCCGGGCAATGGCGGCCAGGCCGGCGGCCGCCTTGTGCATGGTCTCCTCGTACTCGGCCTCGGGATCGGAGTCGGCAACGATGCCCGCTCCCGCCTGGATCCAGGCCGTGTCGCCCGACTGGATGACGGTGCGGAGGCAGATGGCGGTGTCGACGTTGCCGGAGAAGTCGAGATAACCGGCCGCTCCCGCGTATGGCCCCCGCGCCATCGGCTCCAGGCGGTCGATGATCTCGATGGCCGCCACCTTGGGCGCACCCGACACCGTGCCGTGCGGGAAGGTGGCCCGGAGGACGTCGACCGGTCCCACGCCAGGCCGGAGCCGGCCCGAGACTCCCGAGACGATGTGCATTACGTGCGAGTAGCGCTCGATCACCATCAGGTCGTCGACACTGACGGTTCCGAACTCGCACACCCGCCCTAGGTCGTTTCGGGCCAGGTCGACCAGCATGACGTGCTCGGCCCTCTCCTTGGGATCTGCCAACAGTTCCTTGGCCAGGGCTGCGTCCTCGTCGGCATCCCCACCGCGGCGGCGTGTGCCGGCGATGGGCCGCGAGTAGGCGACACCGTCTCGAACTCTGGTCATGAGCTCCGGGGAGGACCCGGCCACGGCCACGTCATCGTGACGCACGAAGAAGAGGAAGGGCGAGGGGTTGATCAGCCGCAACGCCCGGTACACATCGAAGGCGTCGGCCGGGGCCGCCGTGGAGAGGCGCTGGGACAGGACCACCTGAAAGGCGTCTCCAGACCTGATCGCCTGCTTGGCCTCCTCCACGGCTGCCTCGAAGGCAGGTTTGGTGAAACTCGAAGTCCACGTCGGCGCCTCCGGGTCCGGGCCGGCCGGAGTGGGGACATAGGACATGCCGCTGCCGAGCCGGGCCGCCGCCCCGGCCAGGGCGGCAACTGCATCGTCGTAATCGACCCCTTCCGAGGTGAACACGTTGCGGACCAGGGTGATGGTCTGATCCACTCGATCGAAGGCCGCCAGCGAGCCCACGAAATGCCACAGCATCTCGGGCAGATCGCGATCGTCGGGGGGCCGGCCCGGGAGATGCTCGATGTATCGCACCGCGTCGAACGAGAGGTAACCGACCGCCCCGGCATGGAGCGGGGGCAAATGGGCCAGGTCGGGCACCCTGTGACCGGACACCAGGTGCTCCAGCACCGTCAGAGGGTCGTCCTGGGCCTCAATCGGGCCTCGCCCCTCGATCACCGACCGGCCATCCCGCGACACGAGTGTGAAAGCCGGATCCCATCCCACGAATGACCACCGGCCCCAGTTCTCGCCTCCCTCGACGGACTCGAGCAGGAACCCGGGCCCGTCCCCGGCCAGTTTCTCGAAAGCGGATACGGGTGTCTCCCGATCCGCCACCAGCGTCGTCGTCACCGGGACCACCGAATACTCGGCCGCCAGTCGCTCGAACTCTGCCCTGGTGGGTCGCACCTCCATGTGGCTCTACAGGCTACCGACCCGGCGCGCTCAGGACTTTCTGTGAACCGTTTTGCCGCCGCCGTCCAAGTTTCGGTTCACAACCCCACCGTCGCGGAGGAAACCGGAGCTCTTTGTGAACGGTTTCCGCGCTCCTGGCTAAGTCTTGGTTCACAGAGCGAACGTGTCACTCCCCTCCGCCAGAGTCGTGCGGCGTGAGGGAGTTGGAAAAGAACCTGCTGGGTGAGACGTTGATCGACCGGGCCAGCGTTATGGCGGCCGGAGGATCCGACGCCATGATCGGTGTGAGGGTGGAGAACGGATGGTGGACGCCTCTCCATGCCGGGGTGTATCGGATCGGCCCGCCCAGCGGGGAATGGCTGGAGCGCCTCCGTGCTGCGCTCCTGGCCTGTGGTCCGCACGCCCTGATATCGCACCGAGCCGCCTTCGTCCTGTGGGGGCTCGACGGTATCGACACCCGCATGGTCGAAGTGACCGTCCCCTATGCGAACAGGCCGATTCCGGCAGGAGTCATACGGCATCGCACACGCCGCCGAATGCCCGCCGCCACGATCCGGGGGCTCCCCGTCACCACCGTGGAGCGCACGCTGCTCGACGTTGCGCCCCAGATCCCCGGCCGGGTCCTTTCGAAGGCTATGGACTCGGCCCTTCGCCTCGCGCTCACGGATCCGGTGGCCATCGCCCGAGTCATCTATGAGCAGGGTGGGCCAGGAGTGCGAGGGGTCCGCCGACTGGAGCAGGTGCTGTCCGACCTCGAGCTGACCGGGCCGACCGGAAGCCCGGCGGAAACAGAGTTGCTCGATGCCATCAGAGTGTCGGGACTCCCCATGCCGGTTCTGCAGTGGGAGGTGGTCGCACCCTCGGGCAGGCGCTACCGGGTCGACTTCGGCTGGCCGGATCGGGGCAAAGGTGTGGAGGTGGACGGGCTCGACGCCCACTCTGGTTCTGATCGCCTCGATCAAGACCTCGCTCGCCAGAACGACCTATTCGATGCCGGGGTGGAGTTGCGCAGGTTCACGGCTCGCTCGGTCCGAACCGACATCGATGGCGTGCTCGCTGCCATCCGGCATTTCCTGGCAGATTGAGTCTGTGAACCCAATTGCCGCCGACGGCCAAGTTCGGCTCACAAAGCACCACGACCGCGTCCACTCTGTGAACCCAATTGCCGCCGACGGCCAAGTTTCAGTTCACAGACGCTTGCGCCGGTAGGTGACGAAGCTGTGGCCGGGGTGGTTCTGGCGGGCGATTTCCTCCCATTGCGACCAGTCGACCTCCGGGAAGTAGACATCGCCCTCGGGCTCTGAGTCCACCTCGGTCAACTCCATCACGTCGGCCAGGTCCATGCTCTGGCTGTACAGCTCACCACCCCCCACCACGAACACCCGCTCCCGATCGGCTCCGGCCTCGCGCAATGCCTCCTCGACCGATCCGACCACGGTCACGCCCTCCGGGGACCAATCCACCCGGCGGGTAACGACGATGGTGCGCCGGTCCGGGAGGGGACGCCCGATCGACTCGTAGGTGCGGCGTCCCATCACCATGGTGTGCCCCACGGTGAGGCGCTTGAACCTAGGCAGGTCGCCGGGGATGTGCCAGGGCAACCCCCCGTCGCGCCCGATCACCCGGTTGCGGGCCACGGCCGCCACGACGGTGACGGGCATCAGACGGCGATCGGCGCCCGGATGAGAGGGTGCGGGTCGTACCCCAAGACTTCGACGTCCTCGGGCATGAAGTCCTCCAAGCGTTGCCGCTGCGGGTTGAGGCGCAGTGTGGGAAGAGGGCGGGGCTGACGCCGGAGCTGCTCTCGTGCCTGGTCGACGTGGTTGAGATACAAGTGGGCGTCCCCGAGGGTGTGCACGAAGTCTCCCGGCTGGAGGCCGGTTACCTGAGCCACCATGTGGGTGAGGAGGGCGTAGGAGGCGATGTTGAACGGCACCCCCAAGAACACATCGGCCGAGCGTTGATACAGCTGGCACGAAAGGCGCCCGTCGGCCACGTAGAACTGGAACAGCGTGTGACAGGGTGGGAGGGCCATCTCGTCGATGTCGGCCACGTTCCAGGCCGAAACGATGTGGCGCCGGGAGTCCGGGTTGTGCCTGATCCCCTCCACCAGGCGCTCGATCTGATCGACATGCCCGCCATCGGGCGTGGGCCAGGACCGCCACTGGTAGCCGTAGATCGGGCCCAACTCCCCTTCGGCGTCGGCCCACTCATCCCAGATCGACACACCTCTCTCTTGAAGCCAGCTCACGTTGGTGGAGCCCTGCAGGAACCAGAACAACTCGACTATCACCGAGCGGAGATGGATCTTCTTGGTGGTCACGACCGGGAAGCCGTCGGCGAGGTGGAAGCGCATCTGCTGTCCGAAGACCGAGAGCGTGCCCGTACCCGTTCGATCCGACTTCTCGACTCCCTGGTCGAGGATCCGCTTCAAGAGGGCGTGGTACTCGAGCACGCAGCCATCGTAACCCGAGCCCGCCCGGATCTGTGTCACACCCCGGACAGGCTCTGCAGGAAGGGCACCTTGGCGAAGAAGTTCGCCAGCGAGGACGCCCAGGAGGAGAGGTTTCCGGTCACCATCACCAGACCGAAGGCAGCCAGCGCGGCCCCTGAGGCGATGTTGATCGGCCTCAGCCAGCGACGCAGGCGGCCGAACAGCTTCATGAGACCCAGGCCCGCGGCCAGGAACGGCACCCCCAGTCCCAGGGAGTAGGCAACCAGGAGGGCGATTCCCCTCGCCACCGTGGCCTGGGACGAAGCCGTGGCCAGGACGACGGTGAGGATGGGCCCGATGCAGGGTGTCCAACCGAAGGCGAAGGCCATCCCCATCACGGGCGGAGCCCAGCGACCGAGACGAGACGGCCGCACATCGAACCGCCGTTCGCGGCTGAGTGCGGCCAGGGGTCCACTGTTCGAGATCGCCATGGCCACGATCACCAGGCCCGCCACCACGATCACCAGTCCCGCCACCCTCGTGATCACCGGGAGATTGCGGCTGATGAGACGCGAGAGCGAGGTGGCGGTAGCGCCCAGAGCGGCGAAGACGGCAGTGAAACCGGCCACGAACAGGCCGATGGTTCCCAGCATGCGCTTCGTCGACACCTGGCCCTCGGCGATGTCGGCCGTGGAGTAGCCCGACATCATGGCGAGATAGCCAGGCAGGAGTGGCAGCACACAAGGTGAAACGAACGAAACGATGCCACCCCCGAACGCCAAAGCGGCCTGGACCAGGAAAGCGGCGTCTCCAAGGCCGTCGGTCATGGGCGACAGTGTGGCAGGCTCCCGAGCCAACCGGCCAGAATCGACCTCGCACCGGCCTACGCTCACCCGTGCGTGACACGTGCCTCCCTCGTCTTGAGACCCTTCCTCCCCAGGGAGCACCTCACCTCCAACGATCGCTGGATGATCCTTCTCATGTGGGGAGCAGGCATGGCGATGGGATGGGCGCAGGGAGAGGCGTCCGCCCTGCTCCCCTACACGCGCCAGTCCCTGGGGGTCACAGAGGGCGGCATGAGTCTGATCCTGGCCCTTGCGCGCCTGGCCGCCGTAGCGGCGGTGGTCGTGGGGGCACTGGCTGATCGCTCGGGCCGGCGGCGCCCGTTCGTGGCGTCTCTCAGCCTGCTGCTCGGGTCCTGCGGTCTGAGTGCCCTGGCCGGCGGGCCGGTGGCTTATGGCCTGGCCCAGGCCGGCGCCCGTGTGGGCGGAGCTGCCACGGCGGCACTGGGCGTGGTGGTCCTGGCCGAGACGGTGACGCCCGGCATCCGGGCTTACGCCATCAGCTTCTTCGGTGCCGCCGCCAGCCTCGGCGCCGGCCTGTCGCTGCTGACCCTCCCCCTGGCCGAGCACACATCTCTGGGATGGCGCCTCCCTCATGCCCTCCCTGCCTCGCTGCTGCTCCTGGCCCCGCTGCTGTGGCGCAGACTGCCCGAATCGCCTCTGATGGGCTCGGGCCATCCCACCGTGCCCTGGGCGGACTTCGTGCGCGGATCCCGGCGTCGTCTCTTCGTTCTGGTCGCCATGGCCGGACTGCTCGCCTCGGCCTTCTCGGCCGTGGCGCTGGCGTTCACCACCGAGCGGCTCATAACGGACCTGGGCTTCTCGGCCACCGAGGCGGTACTCGTCGCCCTGACCGGGGGCACGGTGGGCGGTCTGGGATTCTTTGTCGGTGGGCGCTTGGCCGACGGGTGGGGACGACGTCCCACCTCGATCCTCGCATTGCTGTTCGCCCTGATGGGCGGGATAGCCCTGTTTCGCGTCAGTCAGCCGGTCCTGGTGGCGACCGCGGCGGCGGTGTCAGCCTTCGGCTCGTTCGCATTCATCCCTGCCGGGGGCGCTCACCGAGCCGAGCTGTTCCCCACATCGGTGCGGGCGGCAGCCGGGACCGGTGCCGGCTACCTGGCCACGGTCGGGTCCGCCCTGGGCCTTCTTCTGGGGACGGTCACCATCGATAGGGTCGGACTGGCCAACACCATGTCGATCCTCGGAATCGGGGTACTGACGGCCATCGTGCTCACCTCGTTGCTCCCCGAGACGCTGGGGCGGGATCTGGACGCCGAGCCGGCCTGACGGCTCACGCCGTGGACAATGCGGCCCGATAGCCGCTCACCAGGACGACCAGGCGGACCAGCACCATGGCGGCTATCGCCCACCACACACCGACCAGACCCCACCCCAGGAGACGGCATGCCACCAGCAGCCCACAGCCCGCCGCGGCGCCCGCACCGGTCGAATAGGCCAGCCACCGCACCTGGAGCAGCCCCAGGTATATGCCGTCGGCCACGAAAGCTCCGGCGGCGATCGGCTGCATCAACGCGCAGATGACCATGGCCGACACGATCAGCGCCTCCACCTCCGGATCGGGGGCGAAGACCGCCGCCAGCAGGTGCCGGCCCGCCAGCAACATCCCGAGCAGCAGCACTCCCGCACCCAGCCCCCACCCGGCGATCCGCCTGGCCACGAGAGCGGCTTCAGCCCGGTCCGATCTGCCCAGCTCATCGGACACCATCGCCTGGGCGGCGATGGCGAGGGCGTCGACGATCATCGCCAGCAGGAGCCAGGTCTGGGAGACGATCTGGTGGGCCGCCACCTGAGCCGCGCCGAAGGAAGCCGCCACCGCCGTCGCCAGAGTGAGAGTGACGACCAGGAAGAGGGTGCGAAGGGTGAGGACGCCGCCGGTTCGCAACATGGGGAGCAACTCGCTCACTCCGGGCCGGTGCCAGGCCCATCCCTGCCGAGAGCCCACCCTTCTCAGCCAGGCGACGAACCAGGCGGCTCCTCCGATCTGGGCCACCAGAGTGGCTACGGCCGCTCCCCGCAGGCCCATCCCGAATCCGAACATCAGCAGTGGGTCCAGGACGACATTGGCCACATTCATGACCAGTGTGATGAGAAGCGGCGTGCGCGTGTCTTGCATGCCACGGAAGGCTCCGTGGCCGGCCGTCACCACCAGGACCGCCGGAGCGGCCAGGGCGCGGATCCGCAGATAGGAGACTGCCGGGCCGACCAGCGGGTCGGGTGCCTGCATCACCCGCACCAGAGGGGTGGACGCCGTGGCCAGGATCAGCGCCGATACCGTCCCGAGAGCTAGAGCCAGAGTGAGGGCCTGGGCGACCACCCTGCCCGCTCCGGCCTGGTCTCCCTCGCCCAGCCGTCTGGCCACCATCGGCGTCGTGGCGTAGGCCAGGAAGTTGAAGGCGAAGAAGGCAAAGGAGAACAGGGCGGTGTCTACACCAAGAGCTCCCAATGGCACTCGGCCCAGCCGCGACACGAAGGCGGTGTCGGCCAGCGATAGCAGCGGGTCCGCGGCCAGAGCGCCCAGGGCCGGCAGGGCCAGCGCCGCGATGCGGCGATCGAGTGAGACTCCGGTCAGGCGGTCGGCTTGTCCGGCCATGGGCACAAAGGGTTGAGCTCACACGAACCGCACCGCGGGCGGCGCGCCAGACACACGTCCCGGCCGAACTGGATGAACCTCATCGACAAGCCCGCCCACACATCCACGGGGAAGAGGGCTTTCAGGTCCTGCTCGATCTTGGCCGGGTCCGTCTCGGCCGTCAGCTCCAAGCGGCCCGCCACTCTCCTCACGTGCGTGTCGACGGCGATGGCGGGTTTGCCCCATGCTTCGGCCAGCACGACCGAAGCAGTCTTCCGGCCCACACCGGGCAGGGTGACGAGCTGGTCCAGATCGTTTGGCACCTCGCCACCGAACTCGTCTTCGGTCGCCAGCGCCAGGGCGATGATCGAGCGGGTCTTCTGGCGGTAGAAGCCGGTGGAGAAGACGATCTTCTCCACCTCCTCTGGGTCCGCCTCGGCCAGTTCGGCCGGGCCCGGGTACCGCTCGAACAGGGCGGGAGCCACCTTGTTGACGTTCTCGTCGGTCGTCTGTGCCGACAGCACCGTGACCACCAGCAACTCCCACGGCGAGCGATAGTCGAGTGCCGTGCCGATCGAGGGGTGGCGGTCACGAAGACGATTGAGGACGGCGCGAGCCCGACCCCTCTCGGCCGGGGTGGGTCGGGATCCGTCGGCTCGCAAACCAGGCATCGACCGGCGATGGTAGAGCCGACCACAGCCCGGAGGACCAAAACGTGATCGACGATGAGACGGCTGCTCTCGTTGCGGAGATGCGCGCCGACTACCCGCATTGCTTCGCTTGCGGACCGGACAATCCCGTCGGGCTCCATCTAGAGCCGGCTCGCCTCGAAGGCGGGGTGGCGGTGGCCGCCTTCGACCCCTCGCCGCATCATGTCGGGGCCGACGACGTCCTCCATGGCGGGCTGGCCGCCACCGTTCTCGACGAGATCATGGTGTGGGCGGCGATACTCTCCCACCGTGTCCTGTGCGTGACCGGGACCATGGAGGTCCGCTTCCGTCGACCCGTGTCGGTCAGCCAAGAGCTGGTCGTGCGCGGGTTCGTGGAGGAGCGAAGGGGACGCCGCCTGCGCTGCTCGGCCGAGCTGGATGCGGCCGGTGAGACCGCCGTCACGGCCGGCGGGCTCTATCTGGTCTCACGAACCCTGGACGAGGGCTCGGCCACGTCGTAGCGCCCGCTCTCATGACTGGCCCTGCGAGCCATCCTCATCACCACCCGGATCGTGGCCACGATCACCAACAGCCCCACCGTAAGTGCCAGGCTCAGCTCGGGTGCTGCCGCGTAAGGGTTGCGACAGGTGCCCAATCCTCCCGGACATAGGCCGAAGCCGGTGCCTCCCCGCACCAGGCTGAGCAATACGAGCAGCGGTACCAGTGCGATGAGGATGGCGGCGGCAATCAGAACGTACACGATGAGACGAAGCCAGACGGCGGTCTTCACGCCAACCACGGTACCGCACGGAGGCGGGAACGCGGGCCAACCGACACCGGCGTGATACTTTGAGCGGGTCGAGACCAGGAGACCTACCGAGTTATGGCAGAATTCGATGTCGATGCGATGATCGCTCGCTTCTCCGAGCGTGCCGAGGCGGTCAAGGATCGCCCCCTGCCCCCGGTGGCGGGGGAAGAGCGCAAGAAGTTCATGGAGCAGGCTCAGACCGACTACATGGACTATGCGCTGATCGCCAATGCCGTCTGGGAAGTGGAGGAAGGCCACCTCCTCCTTCGCATCCCGCTCGCCTCGAGCTGAGGGCGTGGTGCCCGAGTCGTCCCTGATCCTCGTCTCGGGCAAAGGCGGTGTGGGAAAGTCTGCCGTTGCCGCGGCTACGGCCCTCGCCGCTCGACGAGCGGGGCGCACCGTCCTGGCCATAGACATGACCGGAGGGGGCGGCCTCGGCGCTCATCTCGGCGAGCCCGATCTCGCCTTCGAGCCCCGGCCGATCGGGGAGGGCCTGTCGGCTCTCGCCATCGATCGAGCAGCCGCCCTTCTGGAGTACCTCCGCATCCAAATCGGCCTGCCCGGGTTCGCCACGATCGGTCCCGCAGCCCGGGCATTCGACGCTCTCGCCTCTGCTGCTCCTGCCATCCGCGAGGTGGTGACGATGGGCAAGGTGCTGTGGGAGGTCAAACGGGCAAACTGGGACGTCGTCGTGGCCGACGCCCCTCCCACCGGCCAGATCGGCAGCTACCTGAGGGCGGCACGCTCTGTGCGGGAGTTGGTGGCCACAGGCAGGATTCTGGATCAGGTGGAATGGATGGAACAGATCCTGGCCGACCCCGAGCACACTCGGCTCACCCTGGTCACCCTCCTCGAGGAGCTGCCCACCGTGGAGACGGCCGAGACGCTGGGTTGGATCCGCTCCGAAGAGCTGATCGGCAACGCCCGCATCCTGGCCAACCGCGTGCTGGCGCCCCTGGAAGTGCCGGTGCCCGAAGGAGATGGCCCCGTGGCCGAGGCGGCCGCCCTGCACGTATCGCTGTGGGAAGAGCAGCAGGAGTGGGCTGAGAAGCTCCCGGTCGACGACTCCCTCCCCTACCTGTTCGGCACTCACACGCCCACGGAGGTGGCAGAGAGGCTGGCCGATCTACTGGAGGATCGCTGGTGACAAGGGCGGTCGTCGTAACCGGTGCCGGAGGTGTGGGCAAGACCACCGTGTCGGCCGCCCTGGCGGTCGCCGCCGCCCGGGCCGGTCACAGGACCCTGGTCCTGACGGTGGACCCGGCCCAGCGTCTGGCCACCGCCCTCGGCCTGCGGCTCACGAACGAGCCCACCCCTCACCCCGACGAGCCCAACCTGTGGGCCGCCATGTTGGACGCCACGGCGTCCTGGCAGGAGGTCGCCCGGCGCCATGCCGACCCCGGGGTGGCCGAGCAACTGGTGAGAAACGAGTTCTTCGCCGCCGCCACCTCGCACTTTCCCGCCTCACAGTCCTATGCCGCCGCCGAGGAAGCCGCCACCTATCTCGACGCTCGAGCCTGGGACATAGTTGTGGTCGACACTCCGCCGTCGGCAGGCGGGATCGACTTCTTCACGGCCCCGTCACAAATGGCCGACCTGGTCGGGGGTCGCCTACTACGCTGGATCACTGGTGGATGGTTGCCGGGCCGGAGATTCCTGTTCAATCGCGGTGCCAAGCCGATTCTCCGCCTGGCGGACCAGGTTCTGGGCGCAAATCTCCTGGAGCGAGTGGCCGAGTTTCTGATGGACCTGCGCACCACCTACGACGGCGTGGCCAAGAGGGCCCGCCAGATCGAGCGCCACATGCGGTCGGCCACGACCCTGGTCGTGACCACCGCCGACCCATCGCCTCTGCGAGAAGCAGTTCGATTCTTTCAGGCCCTGCCGGATGTGGCGGCGCCACCGGCGGCGGTGGTGTTCAACCGGAGCCTTCCCGAATCGTGGATCGATGCAAGACCACCCAAAGGCACAGAGGCTGCGCTGGTCGAGAACCTGGCCCGCTGGTCCCGGGAGGCGGCCCGCCAGCGCAGTGCGCGCCGGGAATTCGGCGAGCGTCACGCAACGGCCATCGCCACTATCCCCTGGCAGCATCAACCGCCGACGGATCGCGATTCCCTGGGGTCGATGATCGACTCCGCCCGAGGCCTGCCCCCCATGTGGTGATCAGACCACTCTCGGCCCGAGCGACTCCATCCGATCGCTGCCCACCGTCCGGGCCGGACGGGTGACTTGCGAGCGTATGTGCCCGCTCCACAGCCCCACCAGCTCGACCGTCGCCGCCGACACGTCGTGACGACTCTTCTCACCCAGAGTGATCGCCACCGCGTTGGCGAAGTATTCGGCAGGCCAGGTGACCGGCCTGCCGTCCTTCCACCAGGGCTTGGAGGCCGGGATCCCCTGGGCCTGACGCAACTGGACGCCGATCTGCTCGGACGCGCCACAGGTGAAGTCCAGATGGTGCCCCAGTTCATGGAAGACCACCAGCCGTTCGAGGTGGTGCGGTCTCACATAGAGGGTGGCTGAGGAGGGGGCGTAGGCGGCCTTTGGTCCGAGTCCCGGGTCGGCCTCGATCTGGGGCGGAGCAGAGAGGAGACACGCTGCCTGAGCGGGGAGCCCGGACACGAACTCACCCCACAGCTGTTGGATCAGCGCCGTGTCGGGCGAATCAAGACCACTCACCCTCAGTGGTGGGATCGGCGTCGAGATACCGGCCAGATCCACCGGAGGCTCGCCGATGGCCCCGGCCGGCAAGGGGCCGAGCAGCAGGAGAGCAATGAGGGACCCCACAAGAAGACTTCGCCTGTGCACACAGCATGTATCGACCTTTTGTGACTAGGAATTGAAGGGTATTTTCCACCCGGAAGGACTAGATACTCGTTGGGGGCGCTCAGAGGACCGCGCTGGGCCCGAGTAACTCTTTTACCTCGGCGAACAACGCAGAGCGTGGTTCGACCCTGTGCTGGTCCGACAGACGAAGGACCTTGTGGCCCTCTTCGCTGGTCATATGCAACAGGACCTGTGCCGGACCGGGATGATTGCCCAGGATCAGCTTCAGGCGCTGCACCACGTCGGGAGTCAGCCGTTGCGCCGGCACCTGGAGGCGAACCAGCAGATCGTCGCGCATCTCGAGCTCCTTGAGGTCCCTGACCACCACCTTCACGTCGTCGCCGCGGTGATCGAGCGAGCCGTTGACCACCACGATGGAGTCCTCGATGACCAGATGTCCCACGTCCTTGACGGTGCGGGGGAAGCACAGCGCCTCGACCGACCCCTCGAGCCCCTCCAGCTGAAAGAAGATCATGGGCTCTCCGGACCGTGTCCAGCGCCGGGTGATCTGGCCGACTAGGCCACCGAGAGTGACCGGGACCCGGTCCTTCATTTCCATCAGGTCAGGTATGGAGGTCGGCGCCACCGATGCCAGGGCCCGCCGGGCCGCCAGGAGCGGGTGGTCGGAGATGTACAGACCCAGCATCTCCTTCTCGAAACCCAGCTTGGTCTTCTGGCGCCACTCCGCTTCCGGCACAACCACGTTCTCGGGCCCGGCGTCATCGGCCGCCTCGGCGAAGAGGGAGAACTGGCCCATCTCCTCGTTTCTCCTCCGCTCGAGGGTGGCGTCGAGCAACAGCTCGTAGACCAGGAAGAGCCCCTTGCGCGGCAGTCCCACACCGTCGAACGCTCCAGCCTTGATGAGCGACTCCACCGTCCGTCTGTTGAGAACGAGGGGATCGACCCGGTCGATGAAATCCTGAAAGCTGGTGAAGGGCCCCTCGCCTCGAGCCTCGATGATCTTGTCGACGGCCCCCTCCCCAACGTTTCTCACCGCCGACAGGCCGAACCGAATCCGTCCGTCGCGCACCGTGAAGTCCATGTCGGACTCGTTCACATCCGGGACCAGGACTTCGACGCCCATCTGGCGGCACTCGTTGAGGTAGATGGCGGTGCGATCCTTGTCCCGCTTGGTGGCGGTGAGCATCGCCGCCATGTACTCAGCCGGGTGATGGGCCTTGAGATATGCGGTCTGGTAGGAGACCAGCCCGTAGGCAGCGCTATGAGACTTGTTGAACCCGTAGCCGGCGAAGTGGGCGATGAGGTCGAACAGGTCGGAGCCCACCTGCTCGGTGTAGCCGGTGGACACGCATCCGCTGACGAACTTGGCCTTCTCGGCATCCATCACCGATTTGATCTTCTTGCCCATCGCCTTGCGCAACTGGTCTGCCTGGGCCATCGAGTACCCAGCCATCTCCTGGGCCACCTGCATCACCTGCTCCTGATACACCATGATCTGATAGGTGTCCTCCAGAAGCGGAGTGATCGCCTCGTGCAGGGGTTCGATCGGTTTGCGGCCGTTCTTTCGATCGGCGTACAGGGTGTGCATGTTGGCGCCCATCGGGCCCGGCCTATAGAGGGCCTCGAGGGCAACCACATCGTCGAAGCAGTCCGGTTGGAGACTCCGGATGAGGGCGCGCATCGGACTGGACTCGAATTGGAAGACGCCGATGGTGTCGGCCCGCTGGAGCAGCTCGAAGGTCGCCGGATCGTCGAGGGGGACGTTGTCGATGTCGGGACGTGTCCCCGACGTCTCCTCGATCAACTCCAGGGTGCGTTCGATTATCGAGAGGTTGCGGAGACCCAGGAAATCCATCTTGAGCAGTCCCAGGGACTCCACCGCCCCCATCTCGTACTGGGTGACTATCTCGGCGTCCTCGCCCTTTTGCTGGATCGGTATCAAGTCGGTGAGCGGCTCGGGCGAGATAACCACGGCGGCGGCGTGGATCGAGTCCTGCCGCCGCAGGCCCTCCAACCCCAAGGCCGCATCTACCACATCCCGGGCGGCAGGATCTCCCTCATAGAGGTTGCGCAGCTCCTGGCCGTTGGAGTACCAGTCCTTGACCATGGCGTCGGCCTCTTCGGCCGGCGGGCTCAACACCTGGGTCAGCGTGGCCTCCTTGCCCAGGATGGCGGGAGGCATAGCCTTGGCGATCTTGTCACCGAGCCCGTAGGGGTGGCCCAATACCCGGGCGGCGTCGCGGATCGCCTGCTTTCCCTTGATGGTGGAGAAAGTGATGATCTGCGCCACGTGGTCCGAGCCGTACTTCTCGGCCGCGTAGCGGATCACGTCGGACCGGTAGCGCTCATCGAAGTCCATGTCGATGTCGGGCATCTGGCGCCGACCCGGGTTGAGGAATCGCTCGAATATCAGCTTGTAGCGAATCGGGTCGAGGCTGGTGATTCCCAGGCAATAGGACACGATCGACCCCGCCGCCGAGCCCCTGCCGGCACCGGTCCTGATCCCGTTCTCGTGAGCAAAGCGGATCAGGTCCCAGACGATGAGGAAGTAGGCGGGGAACCCCATCTCGTCGATGATCTTGAGCTCGTGCTGGATCCGCTCCCTCACCTCCTCCGTGAGTGGGTCCCCGTAGCGCTTCTTGGCGCCCTCATAGACGAGCTGTTCCAGGTAGGAGACCTCGGTGTAGCCGGAGGGGACGGGGAACTGAGGCAGGAGGATGTTCCCGAACTCGAAGTCCACCGAGGCCCTCTCGACCACCCACAGCGTGTTGTCGCAGGCACCCGGGTATTGGTCGTCGGGGAACAGGGCCCGCATCTGTGCCGCCGTCTTGACGTAGTAGTCCTGACCTCCGGAGAACTTGAGACGGTTCTCGTCGGACTGGAGCGAGCCGGTTTGGATGCAGAGCAGGACGTCGTGGGCCGCTGCCTCGTCGGGGCGGGTGTAGTGGGCGTCGTTGGTGGCCAGAAGCGGGGCATCGATCCGGCGCGAGATCTCGATCAGGTCGGCCATGATTCGACGCTGCCCCTCGATACCGTGATCCTGGAGCTCGATGAAGAAGTTGTCCCGCCCGAAGAGGTCCTGGAATCGGCCGGCGGCGGCCAGGGCGGCATCGAAGTCGCGGGGCCGTGCCCGGGCACTTTCCTCCATGTCGAAGTCGGGCCCGAGCAGCTGGGGGACCAGCCCGCCCAGACATCCGGAGGTGGCGATGACTCCCTCCGAGTGCTCGGCCAGCAGCTCGAAGTCCATGCGTGGCTTGTAGTAGTAACCCTCCAGGAACGCCCGGGAAGAGAGCTTCATCAGGTTGCGATACCCGACCTGGTTCTCGGCGAACAGAAGAAGGTGATAGCGCTGGTTGGCGATACCCGCCGGGCGGTCGAAACGACTCCCGTCGGTGAAATACGCCTCGATCCCGATGACCGGCTTCAGCCCCCTGCTCCGGGTCGCCTTGACGAAGTCCACCGCCCCGTACAGGACGCCATGGTCGGTTATCCCCACCCCCGGCTGCCCGTCCGCGGCGGCCACGTCCACCACGTCGTCGATGCGGGCGGCGCCGTCGAGCATCGAGTACTCGGTGTGGAGATGGAGATGGGCAAAGGACACTGACGAACCTGTTGACCGACGCTGCTACTTACAAACCTGTGATTTTCGATCGTAGCTCACCCAACCGCCACATTCAGGCCGCGAAATCCAGCTCTGAGCCACACCCCGTTCTCTGGCCGACCCGGGGCTCAGAAGACGACCACGGAGATGGCGGCCAGGACCGCCAGCACCGCCGGGGCCAGGGTCTTCAGCACCTGAGAGCGCGGGCTCCTGATCCGGGCCCAAACCTCACCCACCACCAGGCCGGTGATGAAACCGCCCAGATGGGCCTGCCACAGTATCTCGGGGAGGAAGAAGGGCAGAGCAGCATTGATCAGCAGCAGGAACCCGAGTTGGTTGAGCAGGGATCGGCCGTAGGAGGTCTTGCGCTGACGGAACGCCAGGTCGACCCAGACACCGAACAGCCCGAACACCGCTCCCGACGCCCCCACCGCCTGGAACGGGCCGGAATACGTGAACTGGGCAACAGCACCGCCCACGCCGGCGGCAGCCAGGTACAGGGCCAGGTAGGGCCACGGACCGACGGCGCGCTCTACCTGTGGCCCCAGAACGTAGAGAGCCCACATGTTGAACAGGATGTGGGTCAACCCGGCATGCAGCAGGACGGTGGTGAAGATGCGCCACCACTCCCCCGACGCCACCAACCGGCTGTCCTGGATGAAATCGCGGGCGAAGGCACCGCCGAACAGGAAGACGGCGGTCGTGATGACGATGATGGCCACGGTGACCGGCGGCAGGGCACTGCTGCGACCCAAGGCCGCCCGGGCATTGATCGTCTTCTGACGACCCACCCGGCCCACGCATTGCGGGCACTTCTGCCCAACGGCGGCGTCGATGGAGCAAGCCGCACAGATAGGGCGACCGCAATCCGAGCACCGCAACCGGGTGGGCCGGTTGGGATGGCGATAACAGACCTGGGTCTGCGCCTCCTGGCCTTGATCGGAAGTCACGCCAGAACCGTACCCCGGGCGCTCCGCTAGCCGAGGATCATTCCTCGAGACCGGCGATCACCCGGGCGAGCTCCGGAGCCAGGTCGGATTCGAAGCGAAGCGGCTCGCCGCTGACGGGATGGTCGAGCCCCAGCGTCGTGGCATGGAGGAACAGGCGGGGGGCTTCGATGCGATCTGGGCCGCCCCGATACAGGCGGTCCCCGACCAGGGGGTGGTCGATGGCGGCCATGTGCACCCTGATCTGATGGGTCCTCCCCGTCTCGAGCCGCAGTCGGATCAGCGTGACATCCTGGGTGGGGAACTCCTTCACCACCTCGTAATGGGTCCGGGCCGGCCGACCCTCGGGCGAGACCCGGCGACGGCCGGGGCGGGCCGGGTCGGGAGCGATCGGAGCGTCGATCGTGCCGGTCGGCACGCTGAACGGCTTGTCCACCAGGGCCAGGTATTCCCGTCTCATCGTATGTGATCGGACCTGTCGCGTCAGGCCTTCGTAGCCGAGCGCGCTGAGGGCGACGGCCATCAGTCCCGATGTGTCACGATCCAGTCGGTGAACGATGCCCCAACGGTCGCTCTGGCCGACGCCCTCGATGGAGGGGTAGCGGCTCATGAGCCCCGACACCAGAGTGCCTTCCTTCCAACCCGCCCCCGGATGAACGACCACGCCTGCCGGCTTGTCCACCACGGCCAAATCGTCGTCCTCGTGCACGACCCGGAAGGGGACCTCCTCCGGCATGACTCTCTCGGCAGACGGAAGGGTGAATACCACCTCCTGGCCGGCCGAAACCCTGGTGCGCGGGACCACCAACTCCCCGTCCAGAGTCGCTTCCCCCGCCTCTACCAGGCGCCTCGCCGCCGATCGGGACAGCTCACCGAGCCGCGCCACCACCCGATCGACCCGTTCCCCGTCGAGCTCGTCGGGGACTCTCACTCGGGCGGGTGTGGTTGATTGTCCGTCCAGGCCCCCAGCAGCAGCAACACCACGGCCACGGTTATGGAGGCGTCGGCGAGGTTGAAAGTGGGAATGATCCACAGGTTGATCCAGTCGATTACCGGACCATCGAACAGCCCGGGACCGCGGGCGATCCGATCGATCAGATTCCCCGCTGCCCCGGCAATGACCAGGCCGAGGGCCACGACCTCGAGTGACGATCGTGCGCCGCGCAGGAACCACAGGACCACGAAGATTGCGATGATGGCGGCGATCCCGAAAACCGAGCCGTTGCCCCGAAACGTGGAAAAGGCGGCACCGGAGTTCTCCACGAAGCTGAGGCGCAGGAAGCTGCCGATCACGTCGACCGGGGTCGCATCGAAGGTCACCGATGCCCACCGCTTGGTGAGCAGATCCGCTACCACGATGGCCAGGGCAATGGCCCCGGCCGTCGCGTAGCGACGCCTCATCGTCGCGACGCGCAGTTCACGCAGGAGGTTGCGTAGGGCAGCGCCTCGAGGCGCGCCACTGGTATCGGTTCGCCACATGACTCACAAAGACCGTAGATGCCGGAGTCGATGCGGTGCAGGGCGTGCTCCACCTTGCGCAGCAGGTCGATGCTGTTTTCCTGCATCGACAGCTCCTTCTCGTATTCGAATTTCATCGATCCCGCTTCTGCGTTGCCCGGATCTGGGCTGCGCTCTGAGGACGATTCGGTCTGGCGGGCCTCTTCCATCTCGACCTGAGCTTCCTCGATCAGGACCTCCAAACGCTCCCGTTCTTCCTCCAACCGCTGCTGAAACCTATCGACGGTGGATTTGGCTAGTTCTCTGACCACGAAACCTCCCGATTGAGCCGAGGACGTTAACAAACCCACCGAGGAGACCGCCTATTCCCGGGTGCCGGCGCCGGGTTGGGTCGGGAGGTGATCGCCGCCTTCTACCATTCCCGAGGTGAGTTCCGACTTCACCCGAGCAGACTCCCACGTCGACCTTCCCGCCGTGGAGCTCGACGTGCTGGAGCACTGGGATCGCACCGACGCTTTCCGCCGTTCCGTGGACGAGCGCCCCGCCGAGCAGGAATATGTCTTCTACGACGGGCCCCCGTTCGCCAACGGGAGCCCACACTACGGCCATCTCCTGGCATCGGTGGTCAAGGACGTCGTCCCCCGCTACTGGACCATGAGAGGCTACCGGGTGGAACGACGCTGGGGGTGGGACACCCACGGGCTGCCGGTGGAGATGAAGGTCCAGGAGAATCTGGGTATCTCCGGGCCACGCGAGATCGAGGAGTACGGCGTGAGCCGCTTCAACGCCGCCTGCCGGGCCCTGGTCGACGACACCGCCGACGAATGGAACTTCATCGTTCGCCGCCTGGGCCGGTGGGTGGACATGGACAACGACTACCGCACCCTCGACAGGGACTTCATGGAGAGTGTGTGGTGGGTCTTCTCCCGGCTGTGGGACATGGGTCTGGTCTACCGATCCGTCAAGGTGCTCCCCTACTCGTGGGGCGCCACCACGCCCCTCTCCAACTTCGAGGCCAATCTCGACTATCGAGAGGTGGAGGACCCGTCCATCACCGTGCGACTGCAGGTGACCGAGGGACGAGGGCCAGCCGAGGCCGGCGACCATCTGCTCATTTGGACCACAACGCCCTGGACCCTGCCCGCCAATCTGGCCGTGGCGGTGGGTGAGGACATCGAATACGCCCGGGTGGCCGACGACGGAACCCACTACTGGGTGGCCCGGAGTCGAGTCGACACCGTCTTCGATGGGGACGCCATCGTGGTGGCCGTCGCCCCTGGAAGTGAGCTTTTGGGCACCTCCTATGAGCCACCGTTCGATTACTTCGGCGAGGAGCGGGACCGGGGCGCCTTTCGCGTGCTGCCCTCGGCGGACGTCAGCACAGACGAAGGCACCGGGCTGGTTCACATGGCACCTGCGTACGGCGAGGCCGACTTCTTCACGTTGCAGGAAGCCGGTCTCGACGTGCTGGTCGATCCCGTCGACGCCGAGGGAAACTTCACCGACCAGGTGCCGGACGTGGCGGGGGTGAACGTCAAGCAGGCCGATGCCCGTCTGATCGAGCTGCTCCGCCAATCCGCCAAATTGGTGCACGCCTCCACGATCCACCACTCATACCCCTTCTGCTACCGGACCGAGACCCCCCTCATCTACAAGGCCATCCCGACCTGGTTCGTTGAGGTGTCGGCCCTCACCGACAGGCTGGTGGACATAAACGAGCGCATCCACTGGGTGCCGGACTACGTCGGCGAGGGCCGGTTCGGCAACTGGCTGGAGGGGGCCCGGGACTGGGCGATAAGCCGCAACCGCTACTGGGGATCGTGCATCCCGATATGGGAATGCCCTGGGGGGCATCAGGTGTGCGTTGGATCGATCGACCGTCTCGAGGAGCTCTCGGGACAAAGGCCGGACGACCTGCACAAGGACGTGTTGGATGCCATCACGTTCCCCTGTCCCGAAGGCGACGGAACCATGAGCCGGGTTCCCGAGGTGCTCGATTGCTGGTTCGAGAGCGGCTCCATGCCCTACGGTCAGCTCCACTACCCGTTCGACAACAAGGAGCGGTTCGAGGCTTCCTTCCCTGCCCAGTTCATCTCTGAGGGCCTCGACCAGACCCGGGGGTGGTTCTACACACTGCACGTTCTGGCCGCTGCCCTGTTCGAGAGCCCTTCCTTCGAGAATTGTGTCGTGTCCGGGATGATCCTGGCCGAGGACGGGCGCAAGATGTCCAAGAGCCTGCGCAACTACCCGGCCCCGGAGTCGATCTTCGCCGAGTTCGGGGCCGACGCCCTGCGCGCCTACCTGCTCGACTCGCCGGTGTTGCGCGCCGAGCCGATCCGCTTCTCCAACGAGGGGGTGCGGCAGGTGGTGAGGACCGTCCTGCTGCCCCTGTGGAACACCTTCAGCTTCTTCACCACCTACGCCGTGGCCGACGACCTCACCCTCGAGGAGCTGGCCCAGGCCCCCGCTCCCGGCCGGCGCCCCGAGATGGACCGCTGGATCCTCTCCGTCCTGCAGAGCCTGATCCAGGAGGTGAACACGCAGATGGAGGGCTACTACCTCTACAACGTGGTCTCACCCACCCTGGGGTTCATCGACGATCTAACCAACTGGTACGTCCGCCGATCCCGGCGGAGGTTCTGGGCCGCCCGGGGCGAGAACGACGCCGACAAGCTGGCCGCCTTCGCCACCCTCTACGAGGTGCTGACCACCTTCGCCAAGGTGCTGGCGCCGGTCCTGCCGTTCATCACCGAGCGGCTCCATCAGGACCTGGTGGTCAGGCCGGGCGGACCGGGCGCCAACAGCATCCACCTCGAGCCCTTCCCCCGGGCCGACACCGCCCTCATCGAGACCGACCTGGAGAAGGCTATGGCCGTGGTGCGCCGGGTGGTGTCGGCCGGGCATGCTCTGCGCAAACGCCATGAGATCCGCGTCCGCCAGCCTCTGGCCCATCTGACCGTCATCACCCACGATCCCGTGGCGACGGCCGCGGTCAGAGAACACGCCGAGATCATCGCGGCGGGAGCTGAACGTTCGCTCGATCGAGACGTCCGAGAGCGACGCCGGGCTGGTCCACACCTCTGCCAAGGCCGACTTCAGCCGGCTCGGCCCCCGGCTGGGCGCCGACGTCAAAGCGTGCGCCGCCGCCATCGCCCAGCTGGACGGTGAGGCCATCGAGCGGCTCCTGTCCGGGAAGACTTTGACGGTGGGCGGATTCGAGATCGACTCCGACGACATCGTTGTCACCCGCTCACCGCGAGAAGGGACCGTGGTCGAGACGGACGGAGAGCTGGCGGTGGCGCTCGACACCCGGATCGACGATTCCTTGCGGGCCGAGGGGTGGGCGAGGGATTTCGTCAGCCGTGTGCAGCAGAGGCGCCGCGAGGCCGACCTGGACGTGTCCGATCGGATCCATCTTCAGTGGTCCACCGCCAACACCGAGCTGGCCGACGCTCTGACCCGCCACGAGGGTTACATCCGCTCTGAGACTCTCGCCGTCTCGAGCGAGAGAGCGGACTCCCTGACTGCTCGGCCGGACGCCATCGACGGCCAAGCCGTCACGATAGAGATCGAACGGGCCAACTAGCGCGCCGGCTGGACCGGCGGGCCGGGTCAGACCGAGCCGCGCTCCCAGGGCCGACGCTCGCGTAGCGGGGGCGACTCGGTGGGTCCGGACTCGGCCCACTCCTCCTCCTCGACCGGCTCGCCCGTCTCCTCGCCGGCCACCTCCGCGTCCTCGGCTTCGCCCTCGGACCACTCACCGGAATCCTCTACGGATGCCGAGAGGTGCTGACCCACCGCCCCCGTCTCCGTGGCCTCCTCCTCGGCCTCATGGTCCTCATCGCCGTCCTCGGCGAATGGACGCAAACCGGCACCAACGTCCATCGAATCCAGATCTTCGCCGGCCGGGGAATCCTCGGCTCCCTCGGCCTCCTCCGTGTCGGATTGCTCCTGGCTCGCCTCGACCGGCTGATCGAGAATGCCCGAGCCCAGTGCGGTGGAAGCGGCCGAAGCCGACTCGTCCATGGCGTCGAGGTCGGTCTCGGCGGAACGGGCCAGCTCCACCACCCGGCGCTTGAGGTCGGCAACGGTGGCCCGCATCCGGGCGATGTCCTGGGTGAGCGACATCCGCTCGGCGTCACGGTCCGCCCGGAGTTGGTCTGCCTCTCCCTGGGCGTCCCGCCGGATCTTCTCGGCATCCGCCTTGGCGTCGATGATCAGATTGTCCGCCTGCTTCTGGGCCGCGACCAGCGCCCGGGAGATGGCGGACTCGTCCTCCCCGCGGGTGGAGAGCTCGGCCTCCAGGGCACGGATGCGATCCTCGGCGTCGCGCAGCCTCTGGTCGTAGTCCTTCAGGGCGACCACGACCTCATCCAGGAAGTCATCGACCTCGTCCATGTTGTACCCGCGCAGCTCGGGCCCAAACGTCTTCTGCTGGATGTCTATGGGGGTCAGCGGCATGGGTGTCTCTCTCTCCGCAATCGGGCTGGTTCGGATAGTAACGACGCCGGCTGAGGATAAGGCCCCCCGATTGGCCACCCAAGTATCACGCGCAGATCAGCCGTGAGAGAAGCGAGATCGCCACCAGCAGAACGATGGGGGACAGGTCGAGGGCTCCCGCCCCGAGACGCAGGGGCGGGATCACCCGCCGGATGGGAAGGATGACCGGGTAGATGATGCGATCGAGGAACACCGTGACCCGGGCCAATGGATGAGTCGAAGGCACCCGGATCCAGCTCAACACGACCCAGATCAGGATCGCCAGAGAATACAGCGTGAGGAGTCCGCAGATCAGCGACACGATCAGGTGACGTCGGCGACCTGGTACACACCCAGGCCGGCCAGGCGGCTCTTCTCATCCCGCGACAACGTCACGCGGGGAGGCAGCACCAGGACCAGCCCTTCGCCCACCTTGCGCATCGTCCCGTCCAGGGCGTAGATCAGCCCGCTCGAGAAGTCGATCACCCGTCGAACCAGGTCGGGGTCCGCCCGGCGCAGGTCCAGAACCACCGGCACCTTGTCCCGAACCCGGTCGGCCAGGATCTTGGCGTCCCCGAACTCCTCCACGACCAGCACGTCCGACTGGACCTCGACGGGTCGCACGGCACGCACAGAGCGTTGGTCGCCCATGGCGGCGGCGCTTCGTATCGGCGGCTCCACCCGCCGACCCTCGACGCTGCTGACACCTTCGATGCGGGTCGGGCGCCCACTGCTGCGCTCGCCGGGTGTCTCGTAGCTCGGTTGTGGCCGGGGGGAACGGGGCCTCTCGCTCACCGGCTCGGGTTCGTATCCGGCCTGGTCCTCGTCGACCAATCCCAGATAGACCAGTGCCTTGGATAAGAGTGACGACATTCGATCCTCTTCATGCAGAACTGTGGGGTTCAAAGATAGCCCGTCCCACGCGTATGACTGTGGAACCTTCCTCGACCGCCACCTCGAAGTCATCGGTCATGCCCATCGACAACTCTGCCACACCGGGGTGCCGCTGGGCGATCTGGTCCCGCAGCCGGGTCATCACCCGGAAGTAGGGCCGGGCTTCTTCGGGCTGCTCGACGACGGGGAGGATCGCCATCAAGCCCCTCACGTCGATCCCCAGGGCCAGGAACCGCTCGACGGCCTCTGCTGCCTGATCTGGATCCACTCCGTACTTCTGGGGCTCCCGGCCGATGTTCACCTCGACGTAGGCCGGTGGTGGCACACCGGCACCCTTCAGCCATGCCTTGGCCGTGGATTCACTCTCCAGGGAATGGAGGACGGTCGCCAGGGGACGAACGACCCGCGCCTTGCGCGACTGAAGGTGGCCCACGAAGTGCCAACGGATGTCGGAGGGGAGCTGATTGGCCTTCTCGGCCAGCTCCGCCGCCCGGTTCTCCCCGAAGTCACGATGTCCCGCCTCGTACAGCCCGGCAATGGCTCGAGGTGACCTCCCCTTGCTGACCGCCACGATGGTGACGTCCTGGGGTGAGCGCGCCGCCCGCCCGGCGGCGACCTCCACCCGACCGCGGACCGTCTCGAGGCTCATCCGACCCACCCCAGCGCGGCCATTCGATCCCGGGTGGCGTCACGCCGGTGGCTGAAGCCGCCCTGACAATGGGTGCAGCGCCCGTCGGACTCGACGTGGATCGGATGCAGACGGCGACGGGCGGCCGCCACGAGATCCACTGAGGTCGTGCCCCAACCGGTGGTCGACACGTCCTCGGGAAACCGGGCCGCCACCTCCGGGCCCACCTCGAAACAGCACGGACCGATGCCGGGGCCGATCTCGGCGCTGGTGGGAGCTCCGCCGGCCGAGGTCATCTCATCGACCAGAGCCTCCAGCACACCGGCAGACAGGCCCCGCCACCCGGCGTGAGCCACGCCCACCATCCCCGGCCTGCCGAGGACGACGCCCAGGCAGTCGGCAGTGAACACCGCCAGCACCAATCCGGGAACCGTCGTGAAGAGCGCGTCTCCTTCGCCCGCAGGCCCGGGCCGCTCCACTCGAACAACACCACGACCGTGCACCTGGGTGACGGTGGCCCACTCTTCGGCGACGCCCAGCCGTTCCGACACCCGTCGGCGAGCAGCGGCGTCTTGTCGCACGTCGCCGTCGGCGACGCGAGGTGAACCCCGCCCCGGTTGGGCTCATCCCTGGACGAAGCTGGGGATGCCGAGGTCGTCGTCTCTCCCGCCCTCGTCGTCGGATTCCGGTCTCACCATGCGAGCCCGGCTGGGCTGGCTCTGGAGCCGGCGGCTCCTGGCCTTGTCGAATCCGGCGGCGATGACGGTGACCTTGATCTCCTCGCCGAGCTCGTCATCGACCAGCGCCCCGAAGATGATGTCGGCCTCGTCGTCGGCGTGGTCGGCCACGACCTGGGCCGCGGCCGTCGCCTCGTGCAGCGTCATCGTCGACGGACCCGAGATGGACAGCAGCACCCCACGCGCCCCGTCCATGGAAGACTCCAGCATGGGGCTGGAGATCGCCCGCTGGGCCGCCTGCGAAGCCCGGTTCTCCCCGGTGGCGCGCCCGATCCCCATCACCGCCGTGCCGGCGTTTGCCATCACGGTCTTGACATCGGCGAAGTCGACGTTGATCAGACCCGGAGTCGTGATCAGGTCCGTGATCCCGGCCACACCATTCATCAGCACGTCGTCTGCCAGGCGAAACGTCTCCAGGATGGGCGCGTCGGGGTCACCCACGTCCAGCAAGCGATCGTTGGGGATCACGATCAGCGTGTCCACCGCATCCCGCAGCGCCTGTATTCCCTCCTCCGCATGGAGGGCACGGCGCCGGCCTTCGAACCCGAAGGGCCGGGTCACCACACCCACCGTCAGCGCTCCCAGGTTGCGGGCCACCTCGGCCACGATCGGAGCACCGCCGGTTCCGGTCCCGCCCCCCTCGCCGGCGGTGATGAAGACCATGTCGGAGCCCTTCAGCACCTCTTCCAGTTCCTCGCGGTGGGCCTCAGCGGCACTCTTTCCCACCTCGGGATTGGCTCCGGCTCCCAAGCCGCGGGTGATGTCTCGGCCCAGGTCCAGCTTCACGTCCGCATCGGACATCAGCAGCGCCTGAGCGTCGGTGTTGAGGGCCACGAACTCCACCCCTCGCACGCCCGCCTCGACCATGCGATTGATGGCGTTGACTCCGCCTCCCCCCACGCCGACGACCTTGATCACCGCTAGGTAACTACCGGCGGTCCCGGCTTTGGTGGACATGTGAACCTCCAGGATTGAAGACAATGAATCTGGTATTACCTGAACCTTTACACGAGGTCGAGGTCTACGTAAACCCCTTCAGATTAAGCCTCTACCTGAGGTTCAGGGTTCATCAGGCCGAGGGCGAACCGAATCCTCATCCGTCCCCACCCTCCTGAGGCACGGTGGTATCGCTCGCCCCGGGCGGCAGCACGGCCGGAGAGGCGGGCGCCACAACGGTCAGCACCGAGCCTTCGTCCAGGCCCGAGTCGAGCAGGGCAGCCGTCACTGCCGCCTTGGAATCCATCTCGAAGGGCCCGCCCAGTCGCACCTCGAACCCGTCCACCGTGGCCACCAGTCCCCCCTCCCCGACTCGCACCACTGCTCCACCTCGGTGGTTGACCGGGAGTGCCGCCAGGTACTCGACCGCGCCCGCCACCTCCAGGTCATCGGCAGCGTCGGATTCGGTCACACCGGGGAAACGGGCGCTGGGGAGTGAGGGGTCCGACTGGTCGACCCTCTCCAACACGGTGGCATCGGCGGCCACCAGCCACCACCCGTCGGACAACCGCACCGAGGCGGCCGCCTCCCTCTCGATGATCTCGACCCGGACCGTGGTGGGCCACTCCCTGGCCACCTCCGCCGATGCCACCCATGGGTCGGCCGCCAGGGCCTGCCGGGCGGGGTCGAGCCGCAGCGTCACCATGGCCCGGCCCTCCACGACCCCGTGCTCGGACAGGATCCGTTCCACGTCGACCCGATGGGCACCCCTGACTACCAGGCGCTGCACGGAGAGAAAGGGCGACTGCAGGAACCACACCACCCCCGCCACGGCGGCGAGCAGGACGAGGAAGCGCACCAGACGCCCCAGGTTGGAACGAGCCCGGTCCTCGGCCACCCTCCGCCTGCGGGCGGCCAGCCTGGGATCCATCTCAGGCTTCTTCACGCCCGAACCCCACCATCTGGATCTCGGTTTCGAGGCGGATCCCGCTCTGTTCGAACACCCGATCCCGAACCGCCTCTATCAGGCACCTCACATCGGCGGCCGACGATCCTGCCTCGGCTTCGATGAAGTTGGCATGGCGAGGGGAGACGCGCACCCCGCCCACCGAGAATCCCTTCAATCCCAGCCGATCGATGATCTCCCCGGCCGTCTCCCCGGGAGGATTCTTGAAAACGGAGCCTGCGTTGAGCGTACCCCCGGGCTGGTTGTCCTTGCGCCATCGAGTCATGGAGCGCATCTCTTCCATTGCGGCCTCCGGCTCGACCGGATGTGTGTTGAAGCCGGCCCCCGTCACCACATCGGTGGGAACCAGGTTCGAGTGTCGATAGGACAGGTCCAGCTCTTCGACCCTCCGTAACCCGACGCTGCCGTCCTGGAGTGAGCAAACCTCCGCATCCACCAACACGTCGACCACCTCGAACCCGAAGCAGCCCGCGTTCTGGCGGACCGCACCGCCCACCGACCCGGGCACTCCCACTCCCCATTCGAGGCCGCCTCGCCCTTCGGCCGCCAATGCCCGTGCCAGACGGGGCAGCGACATGGCTCCACCCGCCCGCGCCACGCCGTCGGGTTGGACGCTCCAACGGGCAAAAGTCGGACCGAGGTGAATCACCAGTCCGGGAAACCCCGAATCGGATACCAGGAGATTGGAACCTCGGCCCAGGACCAGCACCGGGAGTGGCTCCTCGCCGAGGCAGCGACCCAGCCTGCTCAACATCGCCGCATCGTCGACCGAAGCGTAGAACCGGGCCGGCCCGCCCAGACGATATGTGGTGTGGTCGGCCAGCGTCACGTCCCGCTGAACCACACCTTCGGCCGCCAGGCCGTCCCAGGTCACCCGACCACCTTCCGGCCCGCCAGTGCCGCGGCCAACTCGGAGGCCACCAGAGTGATATCCCCCGCCCCCATGGTGACGACCAGGTCGCCCGGCTCCACCATTTCGGCCAGACGCGCCGCAACATCGGAGCGATGAGGCACGTAATGCACCGAGGCACCCCCGGCCCGCCTGGCAGCATCTTCGACCAGACGCCCCGTCACGCCGGGAAGAGGCGCTTCCCGGGAGCCGTAGACGTCGGTCACCACGACCCCGTCGGCCGCGCTGAGAGCAAGTCCGAACTCATCGTGAAGGTCGCGGGTCCGCGAGTAGAGGTGGGGCTGGAACACGGCCCACACCCGACGAGCCCCCATCTGGGACGCCTCGCGCAGCGTGGCAGCCACCTCGGTCGGATGGTGGGCGTAGTCGTCCACGATTCTCACCCCGGCCACGGTGCCCTTCGACTCGAACCTTCGCCGAACCCCGGTGAAACTCTCCAGCCCGCCGGCCGCCCGATCCAGGTCAAAGCCGAGGCTGGAGACGAGGGCCAGCGCACCGGCTGCGTTGCGGGCGGCGTGCACCCCCAGCCGGGGAACCGTCACCCCAACCGATCCACCCGGCCCGGTGAGAGTAAAGCGGCTTCGGCCGTGGCCGGCGGCCAGGTCTTCGATGCGCCACGTCGCCCACGGCGCGGTCCCATACGTCATGGTTCCGACGCGTTCGGCTACCCGGGCCGCTCCCGGGTCGTCCGCACATGCGACCACCGGGCCTGTGACCTTCCCCGCCACCCGGACAAAGGTCTCTTCCATCCGGTCGACCGTCCCGAAGTAGTCGAGATGATCTGATTCGATGTTGGTGACCACCAGGCCGCTCAGGTTCACATGCTCGAACGTGCCGAACGCCTCATCCACCTCGAGGACGAACAGGTCGTCCTCACCGAGGTGGGCATTGGTGGCAAAGCCGACGAGTTCTCCACCCACCACGAACGAGGGATCCACGCCTGCGGCGCGCAGCGCCCAGATCATCATGGCCGTCGTCGTGGTCTTGCCGTGTGTTCCGGTAGGCCCGACGGTTGGCATCGAAGCAGTCAGCACCTCGAGCAGGCGGGGCCGCCGCCACACATCCACCCCGGAGCGGCGCGCGGCCTCGAGCTCAGGATCGGCATCGGGCACGGCGGAGGAGGCGACCACCAGCTCTGCCCCAGCCACCCGATCAGGCCTGTCGCCCTCCCAGACCTCGATGCCCATGTCGGCCAGCAACCGCAGCACCTCTCCACCACGAAGGTCCGAACCGGTCACCGCATGGCCCCGACCGGCCAGGATCTTGGCCAGCGCACTCATCCCCGCCCCACCGACGCCCACCATGTGCACCCGCTCGGGCAACGAGTCGATCACAACGACCTCGCCGCCAGCTCGATCATGGCATCGGCCACTGCCTCGGCCGCACGCGGGCGGGCCAGCCGGGAGGCAGCCTCGGCCATCTCGGCTCGGCGGCCGCCATTCTCGACCAATTGAACCAGGACCGCGCCCAGGCGAGCCGTCTCGGTCTCACCGACCACGACCGCCGCTCCTGCCTCTGCCAGCACCGCCGCGTTGGCGGCCTGGTGCCCGCCCGAACCGAAACTCCCCGGAATCAGGACACCGGGAGTGGAGGTGGCGGTCAACTCGGCCACGGCTCCGCCGGCGCGAGCCAGGACCAGGTCGGCTGCGGCGTAGAACTCCTCCATCACGTGACAGAAGTCCAGCACCACCCAGCGCAGGGGTGAAACCCGGGCCCGTCGTCTCATCTCCTCGTGTCCCTGCCCGGCCAGGTGAAGGACCTGCATGTCGGGGCCGTTCCAGGCTTCGATGGCGGAGGCGACCGCCTGGTTGACCGCCCGAGCCCCCAGAGAGCCACCGAACACCCCCAAAACCGGCAGGTCGGGGTGCAGGCCCCAGCGGGCCAACGCTGTGGGTCGCAGCCGGGCCCGATCGAAGTCGGCCAATGAACGGCGGATCGGGTTGCCCACCCACTGGGCATCCCTCAGGCCCTTCGTGTGAGGAAAGGCCCCGAAGACCCGCACCGCACCCCGGGAAGCCAAACGGTTGGCCAGGCCCGCCTCGGCGTTCTGCTCTGAGATGAGGTAGGGGATTCGCCGCCGTCTCGCCGCCCAGGCCGCCGGCACTGTGACGTACCCGCCGAGTCCCAGCAACACGGCGACCCGCCGCTCTTCCAGCTCGGCCGAGATCGTGGCCGTGGCCCTGCGCACGATCCGGGGCAGCGCCAGGTTGGCCGGAGTCAGGCTGCGGCGGAGGCCTGCCAGCTCCACCTCGACAAAGGGAAACCCGGCCTGTGGGTATACGGACGCCTCCAGCCTGTTCCCTCCCACATACAGGACCTCCTCTCGCCCGACTCCCTTGGCCACCAGTGCCTCGCCCACGGCCAGGCCTGGATAGACATGACCTCCCGTGCCGGCCGCAGCGACGGCAAAGCTCACGAACCTCGTCCCTGCTGGCTGATATTGACCAGCACCCCGAGGGCAGCCATGGACAGGATCAGCGCCGTGCCACCGAAACTCACGAACGGAAGAGCGATGCCCGTGATCGGCATGACTCCCAGCACGCCCCCGACGTTGATCAGGGCCTGCATGGAGAGCCAGGCGGTCAACCCCGCCGCCAGCATCCGCCCGAACGGGTCCGGGGCACGAGAAGCCACCGCCCAGCCGGCTGCCGCAAGGACGGCGAAGAGCGCCAGCACCGTCATGGCCCCGATCAGCCCCGTCTCCTCGCCGATGATGGCGAAGATGAAGTCGGTGTGGGCGTTGGGCAGATAGAACCATCGGGCCCTGCTGGCCCCGAGCCCCACGCCGAAGATGCCGCCGTCGCCCAGGGCGTAGTAGCCCTGAATCAGCTGATACCCCTTGGTGGAGGCATTGGCCCAGGGGTCGAGGAAGCCGGTGATGCGGTCCATGCGATAGTCCGCCGCAAAGGCGGCCCCGGCAGCGGACAAGATCCCTCCTGCGCCCATCAGGACCACCCGCCCCGCCGGGGCCGGGCTCGCCCACAGGACCGCCATGGCCGCCGCTCCGACCAGGATCGTTGTGCCCAGGTCCGGCTGCATCAGGAGGAGGGCGCCGGTCGTTCCCACCACGAATCCAACCGGGATCACCAGGTCCCCCCACCGGTCGAGCTTGCCCCGTTTCCGCTCCATGATCAAGGCCAGGAGCGAAATGACCGAGAACTTGGCCAGCTCGGAAGGCTGGAAGTTGAACCCACCGATCACGATCCATCTCTGAGCGCCGCCGGCCGTGGACCCGATCATCAGCACCGCCACCAGGGAAGCCAGGGTCAGCACAAACAAAGGCAGAGCCGCCTTGCGGTAGAAGCGGTAAGGGACACGGCTGGCCACGAGCAGGGCGACCGTCCCCAGGCCGACGCCGACCAGCTGCCGTTTGAAGTAATAGAACCTCTCGCCGGTGTCCTTGATGCCCACCGTCGATGAGGCCGACATCGTGGCACCCAGACCGATCACGACCAGGACCACCATCACCAGCAGAAGCACGGTCGAGGTGCGGTTGTTGGACTTGACCCGCTCGGCTCTCTGGCGAGCCGCGGTGCGGATGCGGGCGATGGAGGTCACGTTGGTGGTCATCGGTCTTCCTCTCCCAGACGTTCGACGGCAGCCGCGAAGGCATCACCACGCTGCCCGTATGATTCGAATTGGTCGAAGCTGGCCGCCCCTGGAGCGAGGAGCACGGTGTCGCCGGGATGAGCCAGTCGTGCAGCCTGGCGTACCGCCGCCTCCATCGACTTGGCCGGCTCACCCCGGGAGCCGGCGGCTTCGAGCAGGTCGGGGGCTGCGGTTCCCATCGCCAACACGGCCCGAACGTTCGGAGCCTGGGCCAGAGGTCGCAGATCCAGGTTCTTGGCCAGCCCACCTGCGATCAGCACCACCGACGGGTATGCGGCGATGGCTGCCAACGCGGCGTGGGGATTGGTGGCTTTCGAGTCGTCGACATAGACCACGCCGTCCATGGCGCCCACCACCCGGCGTCGGTGGGCGCCGGGCACGAACTCCCGCATCACCCCGCTGACGGCATCGGGGAGGGCGCCGTGCTGAAGGGCGAGCACGCCCGCCGCCGCCATGTCCACCAGGTGGACGGGATCGCGCGATCCCAACTCGTCGATCGGAATCCGGAGCGAGCCAACTTCCAGCCGATCCTCGACCAGGCCCGACCCGCCCTCGGGCCGGTGACTGGCCGAGACCGGATGCAAGGTAGACGGCGCGCCTCGAACTGCCCGGGCCGCGCCCGGGTCGTCGACATCGAACACGAGCAGATCACTCGAAACCTGATTCTCGAAGATGCGGGCCTTGGCTGCGGCGTAGGAATCGACGGAGCCATGCCAATCGAGATGGTCGGGAGCGACGTTGAGAAGGGCGGCGGAGGGGGCATGGAAGCGGTCGATGAAGCGGAGCTGGAAACTCGACACCTCCGCCACGACCACCTCAGGTGGATCGTCGACCACATCACTGAGAGCAGTGCCGATGTTGCCGGCCGAAACCGCCGTCAAGCCCGACGCCAACAACATGCGCGTGGTCAGCTCGGTGACGGTCGTCTTGCCGTTGGTGCCGGTGACCACGATGAGGGCGGCGTCGTGGAGAAAGCGCCACGCGTATTCGATCTCACTCCAGATCGGGACCCCGTACTCCAAGGTCTCGACCACGGGCAGGGACCTCTCGGAGAATCCGGGGCTGGCCACCACCACGTCGATGCCGGCGAGAAGACTCGAATCCCATGCTCCCGACACCAGGCCCACGCCCAGGTCGAGCAACCCCGCTGGGTCGGGATGAAGCTCGTCGAGCATTGTCACGGTGTGACCGTGCCGGACTGCCAGACGCGCCGCAGCCCGCCCCGACACACCCGTGCCGAGGACGAGCAGCCTCATCGCCCACCTCGCAGGATGCCCTCCACCGCGATGAAGTCTGCATAGAACAGGCCCAGGCCCAGAGCCACGCCCATGGCGGTCAGGATCCAGAACCGGATGACGATGGTGGTCTCGGGCCAGCCCTTGAGATCGAAGTGGAAATGGATCGGGGCCATGCGGAAGACCCGCTTTCCGGTGAGCTTGAAGCTTCCCACCTGAATGGCTACCGAGAGAGTCTCGGTGACGAAGATGCCGCCGATGATGACCAACAGGAGATGGGTGTTGGTGAGAATGGCCAACGCGGCCAGCAGCCCGCCGACGGCCTGGGAGCCCACGTCTCCCATGAAGATCTTGGCCGGCGGGGCGTTCCACCACAGGAAGCCGAGGATTGCGGCGAACATGGCGGCGGCGATCGTGGCCAGTTCCAGGGGGTCGAGGGCCTGGTAGATGCCGCCGATGGAGATGTCATTGCGGAATTGCCAGAAGGCGATGATGGTGTAGGCACCGATCACCAACGCGCTCGATCCGGCAGCCAGACCGTCCATCCCGTCGGCCAGGTTCACCCCGTTGGCAGCCCCGGTCAGCATGATCAGGACCCATATGAAGAAGAACACGCCCAGGTCGATGCCCAGGGGTCGGACGAACGAGACTTGAGTGACCACGTGGGCGGCGGACGCTCCCCAGGCGAAGAGGATCGAGATGACCAACTGGGCGCCGAACTTGGCTCGCTTGCTGAGGCCCAACGACCGCTGATTGGTGAACTTGACCAGATCGTCGGCGAACCCCACGACGGCCATGCCGACCAGCGCCATCACCGCCAGCAGGCCTCCCGCTCCGAACGGTGCCCAGTGGAAATCGAATCCACGGGCAGGCGTCCACACCCGGACATGGGCGACGAAGTAGCCGATCACCGCCGCCAACACGAAGACCACACCGCCCATCGTCGGGGTGCCCTGCTTGTGGGCGTGCTGGGACTGGATGTCCTCCTGGATGAACTGACCGATCTGACGACGACGGAGCAGGCTGATGGCGTAGGGAGTCCCCAGGATGGAGACGGCCAGGGCCACGGCGGCGGCAATCAGCAGGGAGATCACCGCACGGCCTCCCGTCGCGCCGCCAGCGCCTCCCGGGCCACCATCCGGTCATCGAAGGGGAGGGAACGACCGGCCACCTCCTGGCCGCGTTCGTGGCCTCTTCCCAGGACCAAAACCACATCGCCTTCCTGTGCTTCGGCGATGGCAGCGAAGATGGCCCGCCTGCGGTCTGCCTCACGTTCCACATCGGCCCCGGACGGCATACCTTCCATGATCTGGTCGATGATGGCGTCCGGATCCTCGCTGCGGGGATTGTCCGATGTAACGAACACACGATCGGCCCCAGCGGCTGCGGCGCCCATTTGAGGCCGCTTGCCCTGGTCCCGATCACCCCCGGCACCGACCACCGCCAGAACCCTCCCCTCGGCGAGGGCCCGAGTCGTGGCAATCGCCTCGTTGATGCCCGCCGGCGTGTGTGCGTAGTCGACGATCACCCGAATCGGATCATCACCCGACACGAGGTCGAAGCGACCCGGCACACCCGAGAAGCCCGAGAGTCCTTCCACGACGGCCTGGAGCGGGATCTCCAGTTGGAGGGCACAACCGGCCGCGATCAAGGCGTTGTCGACGTTGAAGCGACCTCCCAGCGGAAGATCGATCCACGCCTCCGCCTGAGGGGTGCGAAGCGAGAAGGACGATCGTGTCAGGCCGATGTTTCGCTCGGGCACAGAGATGTCGGCGTCCCGTCCCACGGTGGTGACCGGAATCTCGATCTGTTCGACCAGACGCCGCCCGGCCGGATCGTCTACGAACACCACCGCCTGGGCAGACCGCTCCGGCTCGAACAGTCTGGCCTTGACCTGGAAGTAGCGCTCCATGTCACCGTGAAAGTCGAGGTGGTCCTGGCTCAGGTTGGTGAAGGCCGCCACGGCGAACGTGGTGGCGTCGACCCGATGCATCTCCAGGGCATGAGAAGAGACCTCGGCGGCAACCACATCGGCACCCATTGCCACCATCGTGGCCAGCAACCGCTGAAAATCGGGCGCTTCGGGGGTCGTGCGAACATTCGGGATTGCCTCCGATCCGACCCTCGTGTGAACCGTGCCGATCAAGCCCGGCACGTCGCCGGAGGCGGCCACGACCGCCTCGATCATGTGGGTGACGGTCGTCTTTCCGTTGGTCCCCGTCACGCCGACCAGGCGGGTGCGTCGGCTGGGATGGTCGTAGATCTCGGCCGCCACGAGAGCCATGGCCGGTCGGGTATCGGACACCACGACCTGCGGCACCTTCACCCCCATCTCCGACTCTCTCATCTCATGCTGCACCATCACGGCCCTGGCTCCGGCGGCCACGGCTTCCGGCACGAATCGGTGACCGTCGGCGTGCAGTCCCACGACCGCCGCGAACAGGCAACCGGGGCCCACCTGGCGGCTGTCGTGTGTGATGTCGCGCACCTCCGTCGAGGCATCCCCGATCAGACGCCCGTTGGCGACTTCGGCCAGCCGGCCCAGGCTGCTACCCATCGAGGCCATCCGGCGTCACCCCCAAGCGATGCAGGGCTTGTTCCATGATCTGGGAAAAAGCTGGAGCGGCCGCCAACCCACCGGTCCGATACTGATAGGCAGGCTCGTCCACCATCACGGCAACGACCAGTTTGGGGTCGTCGATCGGTGCCATGCCCACGAAGCTGGCCCGGGTCAGGTTCGTGTACGTGCCGTCGGCGCCGAGCTTGTTGGCGGTCCCGGTCTTGCCTCCCACCCTATAGCCTTCAACCGCGGCGTTGCCACCCGTCCCGGACTCGACGACGCCCGCCAGCAGCTCCCGCATCACCCGGGCCGTCTCCGGAGAGATGACCTGGCGAGTCTCCTGGGGATGCGTGGTCTGTTTTCCGTCCACATCGACGGTGGAGGAAACGAGCCGTGGCTGAATCCAGGTTCCATTGTTGCCCACCGCGGCGTAGGCGGCCGCCATCTGGAGCGGGGAGGCGGCGATCGAGTAGCCGATCGACGCCGAGAGGGGACAGATCGTGCACCCCGCCGGCATATTGAGCAGCCCAGAGGTCTCGGCGGAATAGTCGATACCCGTGGGCTGGGTGAGGCCGAAGCGCTTGATGTAGTCGACCAACTTGCCATCGGGCAGCCTCTGGGCGATCCGGATCACGCCCACGTTGGAAGAGGCGGTGAAGATGTCGCGGACGGTCATGTCCTCGGTGGGATGCTTGTCGAAGTCCGAGTAACAGCCGTAGACCTGGTCGGTGTCCGACTTGCACGCCCCGGGCCGCAGCTCTATCTGGTCGGCCACGCCGGGGAACACGGTCCCCACGTCCACCACTCCCTCCTGAATGGCAGCCGCCACGCTGATCAACTTCTCGATCGAGCCCGGCTCGTACGGCTCACGCACCACGGCGTTGGAGAAGGGCTGCCCATCGGTGGTCAGGTGTGTGACCGGATCGAACGGCGGCGCTCCCGCCAGGGCCAGAACGTTGCCGGTCTCGACTTCCAGGACGACCGCCCAGCAGCCCTTGGCCGAGGTCCGCTCCATCGCCTGGACGCATGCTTCCTGGGTCGTGTACTGGAGAGGCAGATCGATGGTGGTGACCAGATCCTGGCCCGGAACAGCCGGCACTTCTTCTTGCCGACCCTGCGGTATGGGTGTCCCGGACGGGGACTTCTCGAAGATCTGTCGACCGGGCACCCCCTTGAGGATGTCGTCGTACTGAAGCTCCAGGCCCTCGAGGCCGTTGCCATCGATGTCCACGAAGCCCACCACCTGTGAGGCGACCGAGCCGGCCGGGTAGTCCCGCGTCGTCTCTGGCTCGAACAGGACACCCGCCAGGTGCATGGCCTTGACCCGTGCCGCCACATCGAGGTCGACCTGGCGCTTGAGATACACGAAGTCTTTGTTGGACTGGAGACGGGCCAGGAGGGTATCGGGGTCCGCTCCCACCAGCCCGCCCACTTGCTGGGCCACGTACATGGGCTCGGTCACCAGACCCGGGACGGCGTAGATGGTCTCGGCGTCGACGGCCATGGCCAGCAGGTCCCCGTTGCGATCGTAGATGCGACCTCGGGCGGCCGGGAGAGGCCGCTCTACCAGCCGCTGGGACAGACCGCGCTGTCGTAGGTCTGCGGCCTGGACCACTTGCACCTGGAAGAGACGGTAGCCCATCCCCAACCAAGCCAGCAGCAGGACCGAGCCGAACAGGGCCAGTCGGACCTTGCCGGGTGCGATCCGTCTGCCAGCTCGACGGGCCGCCACCGTGTCACCGGCTCCGAGACGTCACGAAGACGGCCCCGGGAGACTCGTGTCCCGGGACGCCAGGTAGTCGGGGTCGACGATTCCATCGTCACGTCCGACTCCCCGGACCAGGAGCTGCCTTCGCTGGGCGGGAATGACCAGACCCATCTCTTCGGCCAGAGGCGCGATGCGGGCCGGGTTTTCCAACTCTGCGATCTCGATCCGGAGTTGCTGGTTGGCTGTGGCCGCTTCGGCGATCGCCTTGTCGAGCCGCGCCATCTCGAATGCGGACCGGTCGAGGGCTGTGCGGGTGCCGATCAGCCCCAGGAAGGCGACCACGGCGATCAGGCTGACGGCTATCCAGGGAGCAGTGATGGGTCGCTTGGCGCGGCGGCCTGCTATGACGCGCAGCCGGCTGTCACGACCGGGAAGACGGAGGGGACGGGCAGTCATGCCGCCAGCCTCATCTTCTCGACGGCTCGCAGCTTGGCCGAGCGCGCCCGGGGATTCGAGGCCACCTCCTCGGGCTGGGGGACGATCGCACCCCGCGTGAGCAGGCGCAGTTCGGGGTCGGCACCGCAGGCACACACCGGCAGGTCGGGAGGGCAGACGCAGCCGGTGGCTCCCGCAGCGAATCGGCGCTTGACGATCCGATCCTCGAGGGAGTGGTACGAGATGACTGCGCACCGACCGCTTGGGATCAGCATGTCCAGGGCGTCGTCGAGACCATCCCGCAGGGCCCCCAGCTCATCGTTCACCACGATGCGGATCGCCTGGAAGGTACGCCGGGCGGGATGGCCCGCCCGGCGCCGGGCGGCCGGCACTGCCTCTGCCACGACCCCAGCCAGATGCCCGGTTGTCGCGATGGGCCGGGCACCAACGATGGCCCGGGCGATCCGTTGTGCCATGGGTTCCTCGCCGAATCGGCGAATGAGCGAAGCCAGCTCCCTCTCGTCCCATCGGTTGACGATTTCGTCGGCGGTCAGGTCGGTATCGGTACCCATCCGCATGTCGAGCGGCCCCTCTCTGCGATAGGAGAAGCCCCGGGCGGGATCCTCGAGTTGATGTGAGGAGACTCCCAGGTCGAAGAGAAAGCCGACCGGAGCCTCGATGCCCTCGGAGGTGAGGAGGGCTCCCAGGTCCCTAAAATTGCCCTTCAGCACCCTGACCCCTTCCAGGGCAACCTTCTCAGGGGCGGCGTGGGCCAGGGCGTCCGGATCCCGGTCGATACCGATGATGCTGATTCCTTGGTCCATCTCTTCCAGCAATCTCCTCGTGTGCCCCCCACCTCCGTATGTGGCGTCGACCACCACGCCGGAGGTGAGAGGCTTGAACACCTCCACGACCTCGGTGGCGAGAACCGGCTCGTGATACTCATGCTCTTGCGGTCCGGTGCTCGATCCCTGGGTCATGGTCAGCCCCCCGGGCGCTGGCACCAACAGGAAGCGGGCGGAGTCAGGGGCCTTCCATTGGTTACCGGGGGGCTGACGATGAGCCAGAGCCACCGTCACCTCATATGGGGTCAGGTCAGAACCCGGGCACCTCCTCGCTGGATCTGTAGGCATCGTCGGCCATGGTCTGCTCTGCCTCGTAGGCATCCACCTGCCAGACCTCGACCCGGTCGTACATTCCGATCACGGCCACCTCGTCGGCGTCGGAGAGACCGCCGTACTCGCGCAGCTTGGGCTTGATCGAGATCCTTCCCTGGGAGTCCATCTTCTGGACGTCGGCGGCAGCAAACTTGGCCCGCATGTTCCGACGGGTGTCGCGGACGCGGGGCGCCTGTATCTCCTGCTCGGCGATCTCGGTGAACTTCGACTCGGTGAAGATGACGATGCACCCGTCGGAGCCCTTGGCGACGACTACCCGCCCTCCGTCCTCCTTGATGGTGCCGCGGAACGACGACGGCATCACCACTCGCCCCTTGTCGTCCAGGGTGTGGATGTAGTCGCCAAGAAACACCGCTGCTCGTTCCGTCTTCTCGTCATGTGGTTGCTCGTTGCGCCCAGGCTCTGGGCGTCTGCGCCACTATGACCCATTTCCCCCCACTTTGTCAACTTTTCCTTCCACAACGGGTCTAGCGACTCCCCCTGCTCCCCCCTGGCGTGGAGCGGACCGACCGGGTCCCCCACCTGGTTCTTTAGACCTGAGCCAACCCCCACCCGTTCCCCGGATCGTCGCCGTTGCCGTGCATTCGCCGGCGTCGAGGGAAGCGGAGAACCGCTCCCCGCGTCCCGAACGGGCGAACGTCCCCGGCGTTGGGTCGGCCCGGTTGGTAGCGTGACCCGCCATGTCAGAGCTGGCGCGTCACTTCGGCTCCCTGGCCGGGGACTGGCACCTGGAGGGGGAGGTGATGGGTAATCCCCTGGTGCAGGAGGTCGGTGTGAGATGGGTGCTGGGAGAGGCCTATCTACGGATGCACTACCTGCCCAGCACCGTCACGCCGCTCACCGATCGGCCATACGAAGCGATCTCCTTCATCGGATGGCTTCCGGAGGGACGGCCGATCATGTACCTGTTCGACACCTTCGGCGCCGCCTTCCCCGCCGCCGGAGAGGGCCAGCCTCTGGAGGGGGAAGGGTTCCGGTTCCGCTTCGCCTACCAGGAGGGCGATTTCCTGACCGACCTGATCCCGGAGGGGCCCGACGGGTGGAGAATCGAGCAGTCGTCGACCGAGGGAGGCCGCACGGTTACCTTCGGTCACAAACGCCTGCGACGGGCTACCTGACCCAGGTGCCCGCCGCTCAGCCGGCAGCCTTCAAATAGGGCCGCCAGGCCGGGTCGAGCGAGTAGCCGGCGCTGGCGTAGATCCAGGCGTAGTGGAGGGGTGCCCGGGGCTTGCGAGCCAGAGTGAACCCGGCCTCCGACGGCAGACGATCGCCCTTGCGAATGTTGCACGCCCGACAGCAGGCAACGACGTTCTCCCAGGAATGAAGGCCGCCCCGGGAGCGGGGCAGGACGTGGTCGAGGCTCTCGGCAGGAGCGCCGCAGTACTGGCAGCGGTGGTCGTCTCGCCCGAACACGGCTCGGCGCGTCACCGGTACCACACGCCGGTAGGGGACCTTGACGAAATGCGTCAGGCGGACCACCGATGGCACCGCCACCATGATCTGCTCGGAGCTCCAGGTCTCGTCCCGGTCGATGACCGGCGTCGCCTTGCCTCTCAGAATCAACACGACTGCCCGTCGGGTCGATACGACCGACAGGGGCTCGTAAGTGGCGTTGAGGACTAGGGATCTCGCCATGGCTAACTATTCGTCCGGCAGCCGCAGCCTACCGTCGATTCAGCCGGCAGAGACCGTTTCGCCCAGAACCTCGAACAGAACGGAGAGCAGAGCGGCCGGCCAATTGCCCTCCACCACACTCACCGTGCAGACACGAGGCGACATCCCGTGGTTACCGGCAATCACGGTCAGCACCCTCGTTCCCTCGATCGACGACAGGTTCATGCCTATGACCGAGATGGGGTCACGGCCCACCAACTCCCCGGCACAGTCGATTACCGCCTGAACGATGGCCCGGGCCGAGGCAGGCACCTGCCGGCGCACGCTCCGGTCGTTCCAGCTGAGATCGACGGCGGCCGTTTCCTCTCCCGCGGCCAGAACCGACAGCTTCACCTCGGAGCCGTCACCGGCGCGGGCCGTGGCATGAGTCGGTCCCGTCGACACGACCGCTGTGGCCGGAGAAGCGATGACACCCGACAGCTCGTCGAGGTCGACCACGTGATGGTCGATCTCGTCCGGGACCACGTCGGCTCCGTTGGTCTGCTCCCGCCCGATGGCCGCCGCCGTCATCAGGGCGGTGTCTTCGTTCATGCCCGGAAATTCTCCCGCCGGATTGATCCTGGGCCGCTTGGTCCCGTAGGCGACCAGCAGGCGACGGATACCCTCCAAGACACTCACCTCATCGGCTCCTTCCACCAGACGAACGGTGATGCCCTCCAGGCCGTCCTCTCCCAATTCGAGCTCGATGCTCTTGATTCCCTCGACGGCTTGCAGGCGTGACTCCAGGCCGGTCATGGCGCCATCCTCATGGATCGGCGCCACGCCAGAAAACGCACCAGATCCTCGGTGTCGGCGGGTCGGGCGGATCCGTAGGCGGTGGCCAGACGCCAGCTCAGCATGGCCGGAGACGGGGTCAGGCTGCGGCGGGCCCGAAAGGCCCAGGCGACCCGAAGCGCCTCCATGACCAGAATCGGCCGCCGCAAGATCTGCCGGCTCAGAATCGTCTTGAGATTGTTGCCCACAGGGCCTCCATCGCCGCTGTCGCTCGCATCCGCCCGGGCAACACACTAGTCGGCCTTAGCATTCTGTCGATGGGTAGAGTTTGAAACGTTCGCCCCATCGGAGAGCATTTGCCAAACACGGACATAGCCTGGTTCGCCGCCCGTTTCGACGAGCTCGTCGCCAACACCGAACGCGTGATCCAGGGTAAGCGCCAGGTCGTCGACCAGGTGCTCTCCTGTCTCATCGCCGAGGGCCACGCCATCATCGAAGACGTGCCCGGAGTGGGCAAGACTCTCCTGGCGAAGTCGATCGCCCGATCGATCGACAGCGAGTTCAGCCGCATTCAATTCACGCCCGACCTGCTGCCCTCGGACGTGACCGGAGTGTCGGTCTGGGATCGGCACCGGGGCGAGTTCGACTTCAAGCCGGGGCCGATCTTCTCCAACGTCGTGATCGGTGACGAGATCAACCGCGCCAGCCCGAAGACCCAGGCGGCGATGCTGGAGGCGATGGAGGAGCGGCAGGTGACCAACGACGGGGTGACCCGGCCGCTCCAACCGCCGTTCATGGTTCTCGCCACCCAGAACCCCCTCGAGCACGAGGGCACCTATCCCCTGCCGGAAGCCCAGCTCGACCGGTTCATGATGCGGGTGGAGATCGGCTATCCCAGCCATGAGACGGCAGTGGAGATCCTCGACACCCATGGCATTCGCTCGTCCTACCTCGATCTGGAGCCGGTTCTGGCGGTGGGCGACGTTCTCAAGATGATCGAGGTCGCCCGCCTGGTCGAGGTGGCGCCCACCGTGAAGCACTACATAATCGACCTGATCGAGGCGACCCGAGGTCATCCCGAGGTACTGCTCGGCGCCTCGCCTCGGTCGGCGATCCTCCTTCAGCGAGTGGCACGTGTGCGAGCCGCCTCCGCCGCCCGCCCCTATGTGACCCCCGACGACGTCAAGGGGCTCGCACAAGCCGTACTCGGCCACAGAATGGCGCTGCGGCCTGAAGCAGTCATCAGGGGCATCACCGTCGACGAGGTGGTCGACTCGTCTCTTCACAGGCTCAGAGTGCCCGGCGCCACACCGTCCAAGCTGGCCAACTGATGCTTCAGGAGAGGGGCTGGGCCGTAGCCGGTGGCGCGGTCGCTCTGGTCGTTCTCTGGGTTCTCTTCGGAGAGATCGAGCTGGGCGTCGCCGCCATCCTCCTCCTGGCCGCCGTGTGCGTGGCCGTCGTGTTCGTGTCGACCAGCTCACCCCGGCTGGGAGTGAGCCGCCGTACCGACCCGGTCACCGTCCACGAGGGCGATCACGCCTCGGTGACGTTGTCCCTGGCCAATCGAGGCCGGACGCTGCGCAACGTGACGATGCGAGATGAGGTGACCAGGCTGGGCACCGCCGAGTTCGTCGTGGCAACCGTCCCCCGCGGCGAGGAGCTGACGGCTTCGTACCGCATCCTGTGCCGCCCCCGCGGCGTCTACGCAATCGGACCGGCCCAATTCGAGATCACCGACCCACTCGGCCTGGCCCGTCGATCCACCTCCATGGGACCCGTGGGGACGCTGGTGGTCTACCCCTCGGTGGAGCAGCTGACCGGTCTCCCCTCGGCCCGGGGACGGGACCTGGCGGTCAACGCCGCCCGCCCCGAGCACAACCAGAGGGGCGGTGAGGACTTCTACACGCTGCGCGAGTACCAGCACGGCGACGACCTGCGGCGGGTCCACTGGCCGTCGTCGGCCAAGCGCGACGAGTTGATGATCCGCCAGCTCGAGACTCCCTGGCAGTCCCGCGCCTTGGTGATACTCGATGTGCGACCCGGTTCCTACGGTGACGATACGGCGTTCGAGAGCGCAGTCTCGGGAGCGGCATCGGTCATCCGCCACCTGGTCCGCAGCGGGTACGGGACCAACCTGTGGGCGGGGGCGGGCGTGATCGATGCCACCCAATACGACCCTCCCATGGAGGCTCTGGCCGCCGTGCAGATGATCGACTACGACATCGTCTCCTTGGGCACCCGGCTACGGAGCACCGAGTCGGGAGGCGTGCTCATCCTCGTGAGCGGTCGACCCGACCGGGAGCTGATGGCCCTGCAAAGGCTCCTAGGGACCAAGCATCCCACCACGGTCCTGATGTCTGTGTCCGAGACCTCTTCAACCACCGGCCACGCCTTCGAGCGGGCCGGGGTGGCCTCGGTGAGAATCCGACCCGGCGACTCCTGGGGCCCGGCCTGGGCACAAGCGATGAGGAGATCATGGCAACTCGCTTCGGTTGGCTCGTAGGCCTCGCTTCTCTCCTGCTGGTCATCCTTCGTCTGGACCGGGTCCTGGACAACGGCGCTGGCAGCCCCAACTGGCTCCTGGTGGCGGTGGCTGCCGGGCTGATCGGAGCCCTGATCACCTGGATCTGCCACTCCTACCGGCTGGGGACCGTCTCGACGATGGTCGCTCACCTGGTCGGAATCGCCCTGCTCGTCGCCCGGGTCACCGCCCCTTCCACCCTCGTCGCGGGTTTCGTCCCCGCCGCTTCCACCCCTGGTGCGGTCGGCAAGGAAATGGCAGTGGCGATCGACATTCTCCGCTTCGGGGCTCCGCCCGTTCTGGCCGTGCCGGGGCTGGTCGCTCTGGTCGGAGTGGGGATGTGGCTGCTGGCATCGGCCTGGACGTCGGGGGTGCTGGTGGACCGCCCATGGCTGGGCATACTCCCCCCGCTCGGGTTCTATCTCTACCTGGCCGTGATGGATCGGGCGCAGACCGAGCCGGCCTGGTTGATTGCCTTCGCGCTGCTGGCCGCCTCGGGGCTCCTGGCCACCAGTCGCACCGTCAGATCCCGCTCGGGACGAGCCCGGGACGCCTACGACCGGCCCGTGCCCCGGCGCCGATTCGGCACCTCGGCAGCGGTGGTGGGAATCGTCGTCGTGGCCGGCCTGGCAGGGTCCACTGCGGTGAGCTGGGCGGTGCCCGGAACCGGGGCCATCAGGTGGCGCAACCCCAGCACTGGCACCGGCACGGAAGGGGGCATCGCCTACAACCCCTTCGTCGGGCTGCATCAGGATCTCACATCCCAGAGCGAGACACCGGTGTTCGTGGCCCAACTGGAGGGGGCTCCGACGGCCAACCGACAGATGTACTGGCTGCTCCAGACCTTCGACCGCTACGACGGGAGTGTGTGGGTGCGAGGCAACGAGGACTTCCACACCCCGTCTCAGACCTGGGAGGATCCCGACCAGTCCTATCGGGGAGCGACCACGACCGTCACCCAGACCATCCGCATCGTGTCCCTCCGAGACGACCAGCTCCCGGTCCTCTACTCGCCGGTGGCGGTCGCCTCCAACGATGATGTGGTCACCTCGGGTGCCGAGGCCGGAGCCGATGGCTCCCTGCGCGTCAATGCGATCTCGTTCTCTGGCCTCAGCTATCGGGTCCGCTCTGAGGTGCCCACACTGGACGTGGCCGCACTCGCCACCGAAGGTGGCCAGCTCAGCCCGCTCTTCGCCCAGGCCGCCCAGGAGGGCCTCTACACGGGTGGATCGGAGTCGGTGGAGAGCCCACCCACCCCGGCTGTGATTGCCCACTACCTCCAGCTCCCCGAACTCGACCCTTCCATCGAGGAGCTGGCCAAACAGGTGACGGCGGGCGCCGGTACGCCTTTCGAGCGCGCCCTCCTCCTGGAGGACTTCCTACGCGGCTTCACCTACGACCTCAACGTGAGCTCCGGCTCCGGGTCCCTGGAGTTGGCCGTGTGGCTCAACGACCCCCAAAGCCCCAACTATCGCCGGGGCTATTGCGAGCAATTCGCCACCGCCATGGGCGTGATGGGCCGGCTGGTAGGCCTCCCCACCCGGGTGGTGATGGGCTTCACGCCCGGCAAGCCGGCCCAGACGACGGAGGGACCGGCGCTGGTCGTCATGCAGAAGAACGCCCATGCCTGGGTCGAGGTGTGGTTCGACCAGATGGGTTGGGTCCGGTTCGATCCCACCCCACTGGGCGACGGATCCAACAGCCCCACATCGGCCGCGATCGGCTTCGACCCCGGCGCGGTCGACCTCAGCCAGCAGGCGAACAACGCCGGTGCCGGAACGGACGTCTCACCTCCTTTGGTAGGAGACATCCCGAACATCCCGATGCAGAACCTGGCCGGCACGCCATCCTCGGCGGGATCCGGTTCCGGGTCGGGATGGATTTGGGCCGTGCTCGTGGCATTGGCGGTGATCTCGGCAGTCGCCATCCCGACCGCCAAGGGGGTGCGCAGGCGCACCCGCATGCACCGTGCACGACAGGGAGACATCACCGCGGTCTGGGAGGAGATAACCGACCGCCTTTCGGACCTCGGCTCGCCCCCTCCTCCCCATGAGACGCCGCTCGAGTTCGCCGCCGCCACCGACGCAGATCTCGTCCCGTTGGCCCGCGCCTACTCGGCCAGCATCTACGGGGGCATCGGAGTGGATGGTGCCGCCGATTATCTACGCACCGCCGAGCGCTGGCTCCATGCCAGGTACACGGGGCCTACCAGGGCCAAGGCCGCCTTCAGCCCCCGTTCGCTCAGCCGTCGCTGACCCGAGCCAGAGTCGAATTTTGGAAACCGGCTCCGCCGAGGATCAGCTGGAGGCGGCCTCTTGGCGGACGTCGTCCTCCACCCGCCGCAGCATGTCCAGGAATCGCTCCCGGTCGAGCTCGAACCGGCTCACGTCCTCCTCGACGTCGCGGGCGATCTCGTCGATGGCGATGAAGAATGCCAGCTGGCCTTCACGAAGGGCATCGAGTAGCTCGCCGTCGTCGCTGACCACGCTGAAGATTGAACGGCCATCGGTGACCAGCTTGACCGAGGCCAAATGGTCGTCGAAGTCGGCGTTGCGCCTCAGGTACTCCCAGGCCCGGCGGACCCGCTGAAGCGACATGCCATTGTCGAGGAGGCTGCGGACGACCCGCAGCGCCACCAGGTCGCGAAAGCTGTAGAGACGCCTAACCCCCGGTCTTCCCCCGGTGCTCTGGACGGAGGGGACCACCAAGCCCACCCGATCCCAGTACCGCAATTGATGCGGTGTGCAATTCGTCAATCTGCCTGCTTGCTCGGCGGTGAAAGCCTGTTCGGACAACGCTTCTCCCAATACTCACGCCGGTGACGACACCCGACAACCTACAAGGTAAATGCCTCCGTCCCGCCGACTTCGTCTGGCCCCTTCTGCTCCGGTTCAGCCTCGAGCGCGGAAGATCGGCCACTTTAGCCGAGTCGAATCAGCCTCGCCCGAAAGGCCACCGGGAACCGGTGGCACGGTCATCGGAACTAGAGCCGGACAAGCGCCGACCCCAGCCGCGACGCCTGATCTCGTGCACCAGCGCCGTCGCCGACAGCACCATGAGAGTGAACCCGCCCAGAGCCACCCAGGTGTGGGACGTGAAGAAGGCCACCACCACAGCCAGGCCTCCGATGAGACCCAGCGTGGGCAACCTGATACCGAACCGACCTGACCGGTCGATGTTCTTGACGGCTTGAGCCAGCTCGGGGTCATCCTCGTAGAACTGACGCTCGATCTCCGCCAGAATCCGCTGCTCTCGATCGTCGAGTGGCATGCCCTCGTTCCTCGGCACGGGGCTCCGTCTGCCCCTGGTGGTCACAGTATACGGGTCCTCGAAAACATGCGAGAGGGTACGTGGGGCTTCAAGGGTTCACTTTTCGCGGGCCGGATTCAACAATCCGGCCGGCTCGATGCTGTCCCGTCCGAAGCGCTCTCGAACCGCATCGACGGCGTCGGAGACACGATCCCATTGCCCCGAGTCACCCACCCGGAGCTGACGCGGAGCCTGCTTGGGAACGAGATTGGTCGCCCCCAGGCCGATCAGCCGGACGGGCCGGTCCACGTCGAGGCGCCGGGCCAGACGACGCCCGACGTGGTGCAGGTCACGCGCCACGTCGGTACCGCCCGAGGACGTCTCGGACCGGGTCAGCGTCGTGAAGTCGGCGTAGCGCAACTTGAGCGAGATCGTCCGCGCCAGGAGGCCCGCCCGCCGAAGTCTGGAGGCAAGGCGGTCGGCATGAGCGAGCAGCTCCGAGTCCACCAGGTCCCATCCTCTTAGGTCGACCTCATAGGTCTGCTCGACCGACAACGACTTGGCTTCGCTGTCGGGTTCAACCGGCCGGTCGTCGCGGCCTTGGGCCAGGTCGAAGATGTGCCGACCGAGGGCTCCACCCAGGCGGCGCTCCAACACGGACGGCCCCAAGGTGGCTATGTCACCCACCGTCTCCACACCGAGACCGTCGAGGATCGCGAAAGTAGCCTCACCGACACCCCACAGCGCCCTCACCGGAAGGGCCGCCAGGAATTCGAGCCGGCCGGATACGGGCACGTGGCGAATCCCATCCGGCTTGGCCGCTTCGGAGGCCAGCTTGGCCAGGAACTTGCTGGGCGCCACACCGACGGAGGCCGGCAGGCCCACGTCGCCTCGCACGGAGGCTCTGATCGCCTCCGCCACCGACACCGGTGACGGATAGTGCTTGCGCAGCCCGCCAACGTCGAGAAATGCCTCGTCCAGCGACAACCCCTCCACCAGGGGAGTGAAGGAGTGGAACACGGCGAAGACCTCCTCCGACACCTCCCGGTAGCGCCCATGGTCGGGGGGCACGACCACCAACCCGGGGCAACGGCGTCGGGCCCGTGTCATGGGCATTGCGGAGTGGATCCCGAATCGACGAGCCTCGTATGAGGCAGCCGCCACCACACTTCTCTCACCCGCTCCACCCACCACCACAGCCCGGTCCCTCAGTGCAGGGTCGCGCAGACGCTCCACCTCGACGAAGAAGGCGTCCATGTCCACATGGAGGATCGGCTCTGTCCACCCCATGGTGGTCCACGCTACCCGCCCGGATCCCCACTACCCTCGCCCGCCCATGGCCTCGAGGATCCACATTGTCCGCCATGCCGAGGTCGAGAACCCCCAGCATCTCGTCTATGCCGACCTCCCCGGCTACCACCTCTCACAGGTCGGAGCCGAGCAGGCCCGCGCCGCAGCTCGCTACCTGGGTCGAAGCCCGGTGGTAGCGGTGTGGTCGTCACCGCTACTGCGCTCCCTTCGCACCGCCGAGACCATCGCCACCCGGGCCGGCCTTGCGGTCAGGATCGACGAGGACCTCACCGAGTGGAGACTGATGAACCGTTGGCGCGGGGTGCGCTGGGAAGACCTGCCGGAGCGCTTCCCCGGTGAGTTGGAAGCGTTCTCGTCCACGCCCCAGGACCTGCCCTTCAGTCCCGAGAGCCTCCAGGACCTGATCCGCAGGGTGACCGGCGCCTTACGCAGGCTCGACGCCCACTACCCGCATGGGGAGCTGGTGGTGGTGACCCATCAGGCACCCGTGCGAGCCGCCGTACTGGGCCTGCTGGGCATGCCGCTCAGCTCGTTTCGAGAGGACCACCCCGGCCACGCTTCGGTGACCACCATGAAGGGTGGCCCAAGGTGGACCATTGAGACCACCTGGGAACCCGACCAGGGCTGATCGGCGCCCGACCGGCGGGCCGGTGGAATTGCCCATGACCCGCCTGTGAGGAACACTGGGAACGTCGATGAGATCCCTTCTGACCAGCTCTGTGCTGCTCATTGCCTCCACGGGCGCCTGGACGGCGGTGATGGCCCTCGACCCTGCCCGGCGACCCGCGTCGGCGGTGATCGGCATCGCCGTTTCTCTGTGGACGGCCTCGGTTGCATCCATCGCCGGGATGGTTGTGTCGCGCAGCCGCTGGGCACGACGGACCGCGCTGGCCGTGACCGCAGGCCACGCCGCCCTGGCCGTCATCTGGCCGGTGAACAACTGGTGGGCGGCAGCCGCCATTCTCAGCGTGGGCACCGCGCTGGCGGTTGGCGGTCCCTGGCTCAACGGGATCGTCCGCTCTCTCCCCGCCGCCAGCGGCCCCCCTTCCCGGGCCGTGCTGATCCCCCTGTTCCTGATCTCGGTTCCGTTCCTGCTCGGGGTGGCCGGGGCGGACGGCGTGTGGGCCCTGCTCGCCTGGCTGGGAGCCCTGCTCACGGCGTTCTGGTTCATCCGTGCCCTCCCCGCCGCCCTGGTCCTGGTTCGGGTGGCGTGGCCGCTCCTGGCACTGGCCTGCTCATGGCCCCTGGGTCTCCCGTCCGGAGCCGTCCTGGCAACATGCGGAGTGATTCTGGCGGTGCTCTCCTGGCACGGCAGCGTCACTACTGCCGTCCGGCCGCTGGTCCGGAGAGGCTCCATCGTGCCCATCCCTCCCGAGCTGGCGCCCAAAGACGTGCTCGACGCCGCCAAACTCGACGAACGGGGTCGGCCCCGGTGAAGAGGCGCTACCCCAACCCGTGGATCGCGATTCCCTCGGTAGTTGCCGGGGGCCTGGCCGCCTGGCTGGGCGGCACCATCACCGCCGTTTCCTGTCGGGTTCGCGACGAGGCGGGCCGGGTGGTGACCTGCCCGGGATGGACCGCCCTGGTGGCGATTCTCGCCTTCCTGGGGGTGACGATCGGCATGGCGATCGTCCTCGTCCTCGTATATCGATCCCTGGCTGAATGGCAGGAGCAGCGATCGTCGGATGGCTGAGCGGAGACCAGGTGCACCACTAATCGGCCCGCGATAGCACCAGGGACACGTTGTGACCACCGAACCCGAACGAGTTGGACAGGGCATGGTCGATATGGGCCGGCCGGGCCTGGTTGGGTACGTAGTCGAGGTCGCACTCGGGGTCCGGCGTCTCGTAGTTGATGGTGGGCGGCAGCAGGCCCAGGCGGATCGCCTGGATGCACACCACCGCCTCGGCCGCACCGGCCGCACCCAGCAGATGGCCCGTCATGGACTTGGTAGATGACACCGGCACCGTTCCAGCCGCGTCGCCGAGGGCGATCTTGATCGCGGCCGTCTCCGTGGCGTCGTTTGCCTCTGTCGATGTCCCGTGGGCGTTGATGTAGCCGATGTCGCCCGGGCCCAAGCCGGCGTCTGCCAGGGCAGCCGCCATGGCTCGGGCCGCGCCTTGGCCTCCGGGACGGGGAAGGGTGATGTGGTAGGCGTCGGCCGACATCCCGTACCCGGTCACCTCGGCCAGGATCGTGGCGCCCCGTTCCCGGGCCACGTCCTCGCCCTCGAGAACGAGCACCGCCCCGCCCTCGCCCATGACGAATCCGTCCCGGTCGGCGTCGAAGGGACGGGAAGCGGCCTGGGGCTCGTCATTGCGGGTCGAGAGGGCCCGGGCCTGGGAGAAGCTGGCCACGGCGTAGTCGGTTATCGCAGCCTCCGCTCCCCCGGCCACCACCACATCCGCCGCTCCCCTCCGTATCAACTCGGCACCGTCTCCGATGGCATTGGCCGAGGCGGAGCAGGCCGTCACCACGCACGTCGCCGGCCCGAGAAGATGGTGCTCGATGGAGGCCAGGCCGGCCGCCATGTTGGGGATGATCCTGGGCACGCCCGTCGGGCTCACCCGGTCGGGGCCCCTCTGCCTCAGGACGTCGATCTCGTCGATGAACGACTGCATGCCCCCGAATCCTGCTCCCACCACGAGCCCCGCTCGGGCGGCGGCGGGGTCATCCTCTTCGTAGGAGATCCCTGCCTGGGCGAGAGCCTCCCTGACCGCCACGAGAAAGAACTGCGTGAATCGGTCGAGGCGACGCAGTTCGCGTTTGTCGAAGTGATCGAACGGGTCGTAGTCCGACACCTCGGCGGCGATCTTGACCCGATGTCGGGAAGTGTCGAACAGGGTGATCGGACCGGCCCCGGACTTCCCCGCCACCAGTCCGTCCCAGAACGCATCCACACCCATCCCGACAGGGGTGACCGCCCCCATTCCGGTGACGACGACCCGCCTTCTACTGGTTTGTTGCATGAATGATCACAGCATCCATCCGAACGGTCCGATGCAGAGCCGCTCCCGATCCGGGCAGGGTGATATGTCGTCGGTCAGAGCTTGGAATGTACGAGATCTATCGCCTGGCCCACCGTGTGGATCTCCTCGGCCTCCTCGTCGGGGATCTTCACGCCGAACTCGTCCTCCAGCGCCATGAGCAGCTCCACCACGCCCAGGGAGTCCACCTCCAGGTCCTCCTCGAAGTTGGCATCGTCTCTGATCTTGTCGGCGTCGAGGCCCAGCTCGCCGACCAGGACCTCCTTGAGCCGATCTGACACCTGAGCACGATCCATGACGTTTCCTTTCTCGCCCGATTTCGACGTGGCTGGCTGATAGGTCGGGCGCCAATCTACCTAGATGGCCAGTCCTCCGTCGACCATCACCACCTGGCCGGTCACATAGGCCGCTTCGTCCGAAGCCAGGAAGCCGGCCAGGGCAGCCACCTCTTCGGGAAGCCCGAACCGGCCCAGGGCAATCGACGGCAGCGCCGCCTGCCTGGTCTCCTCGCCCAGAGCCTCGGTCATATCGGTCTCGATGAACCCGGGGGCGATGACGTTGACCGTTATGCCGCGCGAGCCCACCTCCTTGGCGACCGACTTGGCGAATCCGATCAATCCGGCCTTGGAGGCGGCATAGTTCGCCTGGCCCGGGTTCCCCGACACGCCCGCCACGGAAGCCATGCAGATGATTCTTCCCCACCTCGACCGCACCATCCCCCTCAACGTGGCCCGGGTACAGAGATAGGCAGAGCGCAGGTTGGTGGCCAAGACCTGATCGAAGTCCTCGACGCTCATGCGGAGGAGCAGGTTGTCCCGAGTGATCCCGGCGTTGTTGACCAGTACCGCCACAGGGCCGAGCTGCTCGGTCACCGACTCGACCATGGTGGTCACCTGGTCGGCATCGGAGACGTCGGCCTGGACGGCGCAGGCCTTGCCACCTTCCGACGTGATCCGCGACACCACCTCCTGGGCGGCATCGGCCCGGTGCGCGTAGTTGACCGCCACCGGATGGCCCCGGGAGGCCAGATCGAGAGCAATGGCCCTGCCGATCCCGCGCGAACCCCCGGTCACCAGGGCAGCTCGCTGTTGGCTGGATGTCTCTTCGACGGTCACTGGCCGTTGACGGGAGAGTCAGGAATGTCGGGGCGGCCGAAGAAGTCCAGGTTGGGCTGCAGCAAGGCGGCGGTATCGAGGTCGGTGGGGGGCAGCTCCGCGTCGCTGTCACCCAGCGCGCTTACCCTTTCACCCCACCGAACCACCCCGGCCGCCCAGGAAAGCCCGGCGCCGAATGCGGCCAAGACGACCACGTCCCCCGGTTGGACCCGCCCTTCTTCCAGCGCCTCGGTCAGCGCCACCGGGATGGTGGCGGCGGAGGTGTTTCCGTAGGAGGCGATGTTCACGTACACCTTCGAGTCGGGCAGCCCGAGACGGCGGGCAGCGGCGTCGATGATCCTCACGTTGGCCTGATGTGGGATGAACAGGTCGATCTCGTCGACGCTGAGCCCCGCTTCGGAGATCGCTCGGGTAGCGGCCTCACCCATGGTGGTGACGGCGCGCCGAAAGACCTCCGGTCCGTTCATGCGGATCCCACAATCGGCCGGATCCACCTCCCCGAGATTCCCCGAGCTCCCGTCCCGGGGCACCCTGAGGATGTCCCACACCGAGCCATCCATCCCCAACTCGGAAGACAGGAGGCCGACCGGCTCGTCGGTGGCTTCGAGAACCACGGCCCCGGCCGCGTCGCCGAATAAGACGGCGGTGCTCCGGTCGGTGAAGTCGAGCAGGCGATGCAGCTTCTCCGCCCCGATCACCAGGGTCGTCCGGAAGCCGCCGGAGCGGATCATGTTGGTGGCCACCACGAGCGAATAGAGGAAACCCGAGCAGGCGGCGTTGAGGTCGAAGGCGGCGGACCTGTACGCACCCAGCTTGTTCTGGAGGATGGACGCGGCCGAGGGGATGAGGGAGTCGGCGGTGCAGGTGCCGAACACGATCAGATCGACGTCTTCGGGGTCCTTGCCGGCCGCCGCCAGAGCTCGCCGGCAGGCCACCTCGGCCATGTCGGAGACCTCGACGTGGGAGATACGACGCTCCTTGATGCCCGTTCTGGTCGTGATCCACTCGTCGCTGGTGTCAGTGAGCTTCTCTAGGTCGTGGTTGGAGAGCACGTTTGGCGGCAGGCACTTGCCCCACCCGGTGATCTCGGCGTTGGGCACACTCACCTCCTCGGGGTCATGGCATGGTACCCAGGGTGTCCACCACCTTGCCCACATCGTCGAGTGACGAGACTGTCAGCACGGTGGCATCACGCACGGTTCGCTTGGCAAGTCCCGCAGTGACGTCCCCCGGGCCCACATGCACGAACGTGTTGACCCCCCCGGCGGCGATTGCCTCGAGAGATTCGGCGAAGCGGACCGGCGAGACCACCTGGGTCACCAGAGCCTCCACCACGTCTTCACCCACGGGGGCGGCGGTCGTGTTGGCATAGACGGGGAATCTGGCCGGCGACGTCTCCACCTCTTCCAGGGCGGCGGCGACGGAGTCTGAGGCCGACGCCATGTAGGGAGAATGGAACGCACCCGCCACCGCCAACGGAACGACCCGTCGCAAGCCGAGATCGCGGGCCGACTGCTCGAGCCACTCCACGTCTTCGACGCTGCCCGCCACCACCACCTGGCCCGGGGCATTGAGGTTGGCGACCCAAATACGCCCTCCCTGCCGGCGTCGCTCGTCGCACACGGACTCGACCTCATCGGGGCCCGCGCCTATTACGGCGGCCATAGTCGAAGGCTGGGCGTCGGCGGCGGCCGCCATCGCTCTCCCCCGGGCGGCCACCACGGCCAGGGCGTCGGGGTAGTCGAGCACTCCCGCGGCTGTGAGGGCCGTGTACTCCCCCAAGGAATGGCCCGCAGCCGCAGCCGGTGCCGGCACCTGTGCGACCATGACATCCCAGAGGGCATAGGCCAGACAAAAGAGAGCGGGCTGGGCGCACTCGGTCCCGGTCAACCTTTCCTCCGGGCCCCGCAGGCAGACCTCCTCCAGACTGAATCCGAGGATCTCGTCGGCCGCCCCGCCCACAAGCTCCGGTCGGGCCTCGAACAGGTCTGCACCCATCCCCACGAACTGGCTGCCTTGACCCGGGAACAGGACTGCGTAGCTCACGACCCTCCTCCGGCTTCGGTTATCCCGGCCAGGAGACGCGCCACGTCCTCACGATCCACGTCTCGGTGAGCCACCAGACGCCAATTCCCGGCAAACACGCCGCTCGTCACCACCCCGCGTCGTGCCAGAGCCTCCTTGATGGAACTCATTGCAGCCGGTAGCGCGGCGACGGCCACGTTGACCATGTTGGTCTCGACCGTCTCGGGCGAGACCGTTCCCGGCCAGCGTTCGGCCAGGGACCGAGCCAGCACCCGGGCCAGTTCGTGATCCTCGGCCAGCCTCTCCCAGTCGCGCAGGGCGATCCGGGCAGCTGCCGCGATGACCCCGACCTGGCGCATCGCCCCGCCCAGCCGCTCACGCCGGTACCGCACCTCGCCCATGAGGTCGCCGGGACCGCAGACGATCGAGCCGATCGGGGCCCCAAGCCCCTTGGAGAAGCAGAACTGGATGGTGTCGGCGCAGGAGGCGAAGTCGCTCGCTTTGACACCTCCGGCCACGGCGGCGTTGAAGACCCGTGCCCCGTCGATGTGAACGTTGAGGCCGTGGTGGCGGGCGCGCTCAGAGCTTTGCCGCATCAGGTCGAGCGGAATCACCCTCCCGCCCGACAGATTGTGAGTGTTCTCCCAGGCGAGCAGTCCCACTCGGGGGAACATCGAGCCGGCCAGCTCCATCACCGAGTCCACCTGTTGGGGAAGGATGCGGCCACCGTCGGTGGGCACCGTCCGCCATCCGATCCCGGCGTGGGCCGGCCCCCAGCCCTGCTCGACGTTGCGGATGTGGGCGCGCTCATCGACGATCACCTCCTCGCCCGGGTGGGTCTGGACCATGACAGAGAGCTGATTTCCCATCGTTCCGGTGGGGACGAACACCGCCTCGTCCTTGCCGACAGCCGCCGCCGCCTCCTCCTCCAGGGCGTTGACGGTGGGATCGTCGGAGTAGACGTCGTCGCCCACCGCCGCGGAGGCCATCGCCTGTCGCATCTCATCGGTGGGGCGGGTGACCGTGTCGGAGCGGAAGTCGGCTGTGCCGTCGGGAAAGGACATGGACCGCTGTTTAGCGCTCGAAGGTCAGGAAGCAGGACATTGGTGACAGGCCACTACAGCTTGTCCAGGGCTCGACGGAGGCCGCGGGTGGCCTGGGCGATGCGCTGTTCGTTCTCTACCAGGGCAAAACGCACGAAGCCCTCCCCCGTCTCGCCGAAGCCGATCCCCGGCGACACGGCCACTTTCGCCTTCTCCATGAGGTGGAAGGAGAATTCGAGCGACCCCATCTCCTGATACGGATCGGGCACCTGCGCCCAGACGAACATGGTTCCCTGGGGTGCCTCGACCTTCCAGCCCATACGGGCCAGGCCGTCGAGCAGGGTGTCGCGTCGACCGCGGTAGATCTCGTTCACCTCCGCCACGTAATCGTCCTCCTCGTTGAGGGCGATGATCGAAGCGATCTGGATGGGCTGGAAGGTGCCGTAGTCCAGGTAGGACTTGAGTTTGGCCAAGGCCGCCACGGCCTGGGCATTGCCGACGACGAACCCGACCCGCCACCCGGCCATCGAGTGGCCCTTGGTGAGCGTGTAGAGCTCGACCGCCACCTCCCGCGCACCCGGGACTTCGAGGATCGAGGGAGGGGTGTAGCCGTCGAAGGAGATGTCCGCATAGGCGAAATCGTGCACCAGGAAGACCTCGTGGCTGCGGGCGAAAGCCACCAGTCGTGTGAAGAAGCTCGCGTCCACGCAGGTGGTGGTTGGGTTGTGAGGGAACGAGACGATGATCACCCGGGGGCGGGGCCAGGAGGTGGCGAACATCCGCTCCAGGTTCTCGAAGTAGCTCTCCTCCGACCCGATCGGCACACGACGTACCTCGGCTCCGGCCAGAACGGGGGCGTATATGTGGATCGGGTAGGAAGGATCCGGCACGATGGCAACGTCACCTGGGTGGACCAGGGTCCACAGCAGATGGGACAGGCCCTCCTTGGCCCCGATGGTGGTGATGACCTCGGTCTCGGGGTCGACCGAAACCCCGAAGCGTCGCCGGTAGCGGTCCGCCACCGCCTTGCGCAGGTTGGGGATCCCCCGAGACGCCGAGTACCTGTGGTTGCGGGGATTGCGGGCGGCCTCCACCAGTTTCTCCACCACGGGCGGAGGACTGGGTATGTCGGGATTGCCAAACCCGAGGTCGATTATGTCCTCCCCCGCCCGCCGAGCGGCCACCTTGCGCTCGTTCACCAGCCCGAATACGTATGGGGGAAGGTGCTCGATCCTCCGGAATTCCATCCCGCCTCAGGGTAGTGCGGATTGGCAGATGAATCGTGTGGGCGGTCACCCCGAGAGACGATCGATCCACTTTCTGATCGGCTTGGGAACCATGGCGGAGGTGGCGTCGAGGACGGAGCGGACCAGCTGGAGCAGATCCTGGGGGCCGTCCCAGTGCTCCAGGACCACCTCCTCGCCCGCCCGGTCCATGACGTGGTTGAGGACGTATGCGGCGAGCAAGAGATCATCGGCGAGCCCCACCACCGGGATGGCGTCGGGGAGGAGGTCGATCGGCGAGACCAGGTAGGCGATCACACCGCCCATCAAGATCTTCGAGCGCCGAGGGACGCGGGGATCCTTGACCAGCCGTCCCAGCAGCTTGATCATGTTGGGAAGGAACATCGCCGCGTCCTTGGCCAGGGCGCGCAACTGCACAGAGGCGTCCCCGGGGGGAGGGATCACCTCGTCGGGTCTGACGTGTTCGCTGGTCGAGTCGTTCATGATGCGCTTCGTGCCAAGAGTGCGGCGCCGACGGCGCCGGCTTCAGCCCCCAAGATACCCGCTATCACATGACAGGGCCGACGATGCTCGGCCCCTTCGGTTCCGTCCAGTCTTCTCCGGGTCGGGTCGAGCAGCGCGTCGCCCGCCAGAGAGGCCGCCCCGCCCATCACCACCACCTCGGGGTCAAGAACGAGAACCAGCGACTCGACTCCGCGGGCCAGCCAGTCAGCCGCCGCAGCGAGCCGATCGGCCGCGGCGGTATTTCCCTCCCGGGCCGACTGAACCAGGTGGGCCGCGGTCGCCCCGGGGCCGAGGACTTCGGCCGCATCGGAATCCAGGCGACCGCCCGACACCACGGTCTCCCAGCATCCGGACCGTCCGCACACACACCGACGACCACCGGGGTCGGCGATGATGTGGCCCACCTCACCGGCATGCGCCCTGCCCCGGATCAGCTCCCCTCCCAGGATGATGCCCATCCCGATTCCGGTGCCCAGGGTCAACATCAACATCTCGCTGCTACCCCGGCCGGCTCCGAGCCGATGCTCGGCGAGGGCGGCCAGGTTGGCATCGTTGTCGACCGCCACCGGCGCCTCCAGACGATCGGCCACGTAATGCGCCACCGGCACGTCGACACCCGGGAGATGGGGGGCCCAGACGAGGACGCCACGGTCGTGGTCCACCAGGCCGGCCAACGCCACACCCACGGAAAGGCCGCGTCCCAGCTGAGTGCAGACCCTCACGATCTCCTCCAGGATCGCCGCCGAGGTAGCGGGCGTTTTCGCCCCGAGGCGGGCGTCGACCGTCCCGTCCGGGCCGAGAAGGACCGCCTTGATGAAGCTGCCACCGACGTCGACGCCGATGGTGGGCGTGGCCGTCATTCGATGTCGATACGCTCCCGGGCGGGAGACGATGCGTTGGCGTCGTCGTCACTGGAGTGGCCCACCTTGGCCAGCTCGTCGACCAGCACCTCGAAGGCCCTGAGGCCCTCGACGGCAGCACGCAGCAGGTGGAAAGCCGCGCGCTTGCCGGCCCGCCGGAAGGCTGCCGCCGTCTCGGATTCGGCCATCAGGTCTTCCCGAAGCGCACAGTGAGGGAATCCCCATCCAAACGCGCCCCCAGCACCTGACGCCGCTGGAGGGTGTCGGGGAGCACGAAGGAGCGCCTGTAGGGACCGAGCCGGATGAAGAGCTCGTTGCCCTGGCGATAGACATCGAGCTCGCTCCTCTCCACGAAGGGAACCTCCAGATGTAGGACCAGGTCACCGTCTTCCTGGACGACACGGAAAGGGCTCGTGGCGGAGAAGTCGTCGATCGGGTCCTTCTCCCCGTACAACTCGGCCGCCATCAGCCGGAGGCGGTCCGGCCCGACCATCTCATCGTCGAACAGCCGCAAGCGAAGCCGGGGGACGTCGGCGAAGGCCTCGTCGACTGCGTCGAGATGACCCTTCTGAATGGCATGCCAGCGAGCGAAGTAAGGATCCGATACCTGGTCGGGCAGGACTCGGTTCACGACGACCCCGTCCACCCCATACCCGAACAAAGAGAGATAGGTGAAGGTCCGCCGGGCTTCGTCGATGACCATCTTCTCGGGATTGACCACCAGCCGCGCCGAGGTCACGTCGGCTCGCCCCAGGAGCTGTTTGACCTCCTCGATCCCGCCGAAGACCGACTGGGCCGCCTCGAAAACCCGATCCTCGGGCATGGGCAGGTCGGTGACCCTGGACAACAGCGGCCGGGCCGCCCTCATGAGGCGGCGCTCGGTAGGAAGGATCCGTTCGAAATACCACGACAGGACCTCGGGCAGGGAGAGCAGGCGAAGCGTCTCGGCGGTCGGAGCACAGTCGACGATCACGGTGTCGAACTGGCCCGAGCGAGCGTGACGGTTGACTTCGAGGAGAGCGAAGAGCTCGTCCATTCCGGGAAAGACCAGGAACTCCTCGGCCTCTATGCCCGACACTCCTCCCCAATCGAACACGTTCATGAGCTGGTCGCGGATCGAGCCCCAGTAGCGGTCCAGCTGGCGCTGCGTGTCGATCTGCTGGCCCCAGAGGCCGTCGACGACGAGATTCGGATCGTCTTCCAGCGACACGTCGAGCGCATCGGCCAGCGAGTGGGCGGGGTCCGTGGACGACACCAGCGTGCGATGCCCCCGGTCGGCTGCAGCCAACGCGGTGGCGGCGGCCACCGTCGTCTTGCCGACGCCTCCCTTCCCGGTGACGAGGACGATCCTCACCACGCCTTCTCAGACCGCCAGCTCTTGAACCCGTTTGCGCAACCCACGCAGTGCCGTGGTCACGATCTGCTTCTCCGCCTGCCGGCGGATGAAGCCGGGCATCTTGAATCTCGGCGCCACCCGGAAGGCATAGACCACCTCGGTGGCACCTTCGCCGGTGGGCGTGAAGGTGTAGGAGCCCTCCAGCATCTCGATGTCGGGACTGGGGTCCGCCACCCACGAGATCCGATTAGGTGGGTCGTATTCGTAGACCAGCTCGTAGGCGATTTCCTTGACGAAGCCCTCGAGCACGAAGGCGGCCCGCAGCGGGCGGCCGTTCTCGTCCTCCTCCAGCACTTCCACCTGGCGCACCCCATTCGCCCAGTCCGGGTACCTGGATACATCGGCCGCCACATCGAACACCGCGGTCGGCTCGGCGTCGAGCTCGATCGATTGCACGGTGCTCTCGGTCACGTTGGCGTCTCCTCGGGAAAACTCAAGATCACTCACCTAATCGTAGTAGGTGCTAGCCACCAGCTAGCACCTAGATGCGGGCCGCAAGTGGTGTCGTTCCAGCCAACGCGGCATCACCGCTCGGTCCGTTCCGGCCCCGAGCGGGTCAGGGACGTGTCGCCCGGTACTCCGTGGGGTCAAAGTGGATCGGGCGGTGAGTGGCCCGGAAGTAGCCCGCATTTCGGCACCGGGTTCGACCCACCCTCCAGGTCAGTGCCTGGGGCTGATGGACATCACCGAAGAAGTGGAATTGCGGCTGATATCGCACCAGGTACTCGTAGATGGGCCGGCTGAACCGCTCCAACCGTCCGGTGATCACATCACGGTGCAGAGGCTCGACGGCCGGGGCGAGATGCGAGCAGAGCACATCCACCGGTCCCAGCTTCTCGAGCTTGGCCTCCATCTGCTCGTCGCTGACTTCGCCCGCGGCACCAACCGGCGTGGAGATGCCGCCACCCGCGAAACCGAAGCTGAGCCCTTCGATCTCGATCACGTCGCCGTCGACGAACTCCATGCCGTCGGGAAGGTGATCTCTCAACACCGCCGGGCGATCCACGTTCCCGTAGGTCACATAACCCTTGCCTCCGGCCAAGGCGTCCTGGCACAGCTCATAGGAGTGGCGGACACTGGAGACCATCGCCTCCCGGACCTGGTCCGTTCGCCCACCCACGTGTTTGGCCCACAGGTCCCGCATCCCCCCGTAGTCCGACTCCGCTCGTCGCTCCGACACCCGGCGACCGAACTCGTCACCGAGAACCTCGGAAATGATGCCCTCCCCCGTGCGATAGTCGAGGAGGTTGATGAGGTCCCCCAGGATCAGCACTGTCTCCCCGGTTCTCACCAGCGCCGACAGCGCCTCGAACTCGCCGTGGACGTCGGAGACGATCAGCACCACGTCAGGTGCTCTCCGGCTCCGGCTCTTCCCGGTCCGCTCGGTCCGCTCGGTCCGCTCGGTCCGCTCGGTCCTCCCGATCCACCCACCCCGCGTACCAGGCCACCACCGCCGCTCCGATCAGTGCCAGCACGAGAGCGATGGGCCACGACAGGTCACGGGGTGAGAACTCCGCCGACATGCCTCCCATCCCGAAACCGACCAGGCCGGCCACCACCCGGCGGCCCGGAATGCCCCAATGCTGCTCAGGGTCCATACCCGGCCGGCTCAGATTCTCCGCCAGTGCCTTGGACATGATCCAGATCAGCAGGGCAGCGACGCCCACCACCAGAACGACGGCGTAGACCTTTACCACGGCCGCCAGGATAGGGCGCGCTCAGCCCGTGACTGCGCCTGTCTCCGCCGAGCCCACCAACCGGGAGTACTTGGCGAGGACGCCGGTGGGATAGCGAGGTTCGTGTGGCTTCCAGTCGGCGCGCCGCTCGGCCAGCTCGTCCTCGTCCACCATCAGATCCAGGGTGCGGTTGGGCAGATGCACCCGGATGGTGTCCCCGTCCTCGACGAGGGCGATCGGGCCCGCCACCTCCGACTCAGGTGCGACATGCCCGATGCAGAGCCCCGTGGTACCACCGGAAAAGCGGCCGTCGGTCACCAGGAGAACGTCCTTGCCCAGTCCGGCTCCCTTGATCGCCGCCGTGATCTGGAGCATCTCCCGCATCCCCGGGCCGCCCTTGGGGCCTTCGGTCCGGATGACCACCACATCGCCGTGCTCGATTCGGTGGGCGAAGAGGGCGTCGAGGGCGCCCTGCTCACCATCGAACACGCGGGCCGGGCCCGAGAACGTGTCGAGCTCGATGCCCGCCACTTTCACCACGGCTCCGTGAGGGGCCAGCGACCCACGCAACACAGCGATGCCACCTTCGTGAGCGATGGGATCGGACGGAGATGCCACCACGTCCTGGTCGGTTGGGAACGCCACGTCCGCCAGGTTCTCGGCCATCGTCTTGCCGGTGACGGTGAGAACATCCCCCTCGATCAGCCCCTCATCGAGCAAGGCTCTCAACACCACCGGAAGGCCGCCGATCCGATCCAGGTCGACCATGTGATATCGGCCGAACGGCTTGAGGTCGCCGATATGGGGGGTGCGCCGGCTGATCCGATCGAAGTCCTCCATCTCCAGGTCGACCCGCGCCTCGTGGGCAATGGCCAGCAGGTGGAGCACGGCATTGGTCGAACCGCCCAGGGCCATCACCGTGGTGATGGCGTTCTCGAAGGCGGGACGCGTCATGATCTGGCGAGGCCTGATGCCTTCGTCCAGCAGATGCATCACAGCCTCACCGGAATGGCGGGCGAAGGAAGTGAGACGCCCATCCACCGCCGGCACCGCGGCCGATCCGGGAAGGGACATGCCGATGGCCTCCCCCACCGAGGCCATGGTGTTGGCCGTGAACATGCCCGCGCACGAACCGACGCCGGGGCAGGCGGCCCTCTCCAGCTCCAGCAACTCCTCCGGTTCGATTCTCCCCTCCGACAGAGCCCCAATGCCCTCGAAGACATCGACGATGGAGATGTCACGGCCCCGGAACCGGCCCGGGAGCGACGACCCTCCGTACAGGAAGACCGAGGGCAGGTTGAGCCGGGCGGCCGCCATCAGCATACCGGGGAGAGACTTGTCGCATCCGGCGATGGTGACCATTGCGTCGAATCGCTCGGCATGCATCACCACCTCTACCGAGTCTGCGATGACCTCCCGGGAGACGAGGGAGGCGCGCATGCCCTCATGCCCCATGGAGATGCCATCGGAGACGGCGATGGTGGCGAAGGTCAGCCCCACTCCGCCCGTCGACGCCACCCCTTCCTTGGCGGCTTCCGCCAGGTGGGGACCAGTCAGGTTGCACGGGGTCACCTCGTTGCCGGCGGAGACCACCCCGACCTGGGGTTTGGCGAAGTCCTCCTCATCCAGGCCGACCGCCCGCAGCATGGCCCGCGCTCCGGCCTTGGCCGGGCCTTCGGTGACATCTTGGGAATGGATCTTGGGGCTCATACCCTGATCATATGGCACCTGCCCCGCCACGCCCACTGGCGAGGCACGCCAGCCGGGCGCTGCGTTCGTGCATCCAGGATGCAGAAGGGGCCGATGGGCCCTCGGCCCGACGAGACCCCCCGGGGCAGGGAGCACTAACCTCGGGCGGCGAACCCCCACCGACGAGCCCCCCCTTTTGCTGTCCGAAATCCCGGTCCTCAACCATCTCGATTACCCGGTGCCGCGCTCACTGGCGCGCATCGTCGACCTGGCCCACAACCTGTGGTGGTCATGGGACGAGGCCGGCAGCTCACTGTGGGCGGCCCTCGACACCGACGCCTGGGAGAGCACCCACAATCCCATGGACATCATCCGCACCATCGAGCCCCATCGATGGGCGGAACTCGAAGAGCTCGAATCGGTCCAGGAGCGTTACGCCGACGCGGTCAGCCGCTTCGACCGGTATATGTCCAAACAGGACACGTGGTTCGAGCGAGGTCAGAAGCCCGTTTCGGGGACGATCGCCTACCTGTGCACCGAATACGGGGTTCACAACTCGCTCCCGCTCTATTCGGGCGGACTGGGAATCCTGGCAGGCGACCATCTCAAGTCCGCCTCCGACCTGGGTCTTCCTCTGGTGGCCGTGGGCCTCTTCTATCGGCACGGGTATTTCCGCCAGGAAGTCGACGCCGACGGTGATCAGCAGCACATCTCGCCCATCCTGGACCCGATCAGGATGCCAATCCGGCCCGTGGCCTCGCCCACCGGAGGTCAACTCAAGGTCACCATCGATCTGGCTGACCGGGTTCTAACCGTCGCCGTCTGGCGTTTGGCGGTGGGTCGAGTGCCCCTGCTTCTCCTCGACACCGACATCCCCGACAACGACTCCTCGGATCGCCCCATCACCCACACTCTCTACGTACGCGGCAGGGAGATGCGCTTCATCCAGGAGCTGGTGCTCGGGGTGGGAGCCGTTCGAGCCCTCCGGGGCCTGGGCATAACTCCGGCCGTATGGCACACCAACGAGGGCCACGCAGCCCTGTCGGTCCTGGAGCGGACCGCTCGGGAGATGGACACGGGGGCCGACTTCGAGACGGCCTCGAAGCAAGTCCGGGCCAACACGCTCTTCACCCTCCACACTCCCGTCCCGGCCGGGAACGAGACCTTCGAGCGATGGATATCGGAGAAGTACCTCGGTCCGTGGGCCGCCCGCCTGGGGACAGATCTGGATGGGCTGTTCGAGTTGGGCCGTTCCCACACCGACACCCACTTCGACCTTGGCGCCCTGGCGATCCGGTACTCCACGGTGGTCAACGGCGTCTCCCGCCGCCACGGTCAGGTGGTGACCCGGGACTGGTCGTGGCTGATCGGCCACGATGCCCTATCCGTCACCAACGGGGTGCACACACCGACCTGGGTGGGGCGAGGAGAAGGCAGGCTGCTGCGCACTTTCTACGGGGCGGACTGGCCCACGACCCTCCTCGAGCAGCCCAACCTGTTGCAGAGGATCGAAGAGCTGTCCGCCTCGGAGATCTGGAGCATCCATCAGCACCGAAAGGCGGCTCTGATGCGCTTCGCCCGGGGTCGAATCCGCCGCCAGTTCGCCCGGCACGGCGCCGCCCCCGACGAACTCCGGGCAGTCGACCGGCTATTGGCGCCCGACACGCTGACGCTCGGTTTCGCCCGCCGGTTTGCCGCCTACAAGCGGGCAACCCTGATGTTTCGCGATGTGGATCGGATGACGGCGATCCTCACCAATCCCTCCCGGCCCATCCAGGTGATCTTCGCCGGAAAGGCCCATCCGGCCGATGAACACGGGCAAGCTCTGATTCGGCACCTGGTGGAGCTGTCCCGCATCCCCCAACTGGCCGGGCACCTCTTCATGTTGGAGGACTACGACGCCCGGATGGCCCGGTTCCTGGTCCAGGGATGCGACGTGTGGGTCAACAACCCTCGGCCTCCGATGGAAGCCTCAGGCACATCGGGCATCAAGGCAGCCATGAACGGGGTCCTCAACCTCTCCATCCTGGACGGCTGGTGGGAGGAGGGCTTCAACGGCGAGAACGGATGGGCGTTCGGGGGCGAGGATGCCACCAACCACATCGAGGCGACGGATGCCCACGACGCCGACGACTTCTATCGCATCCTGGCTGATGAGGTCGCTCCGACCTTCTACGAGCGCGACCGGGAGGGGATCCCGACCGAATGGGTGCGAATGATGCGCAGCTCGATCATGTCCACCCTGGTCGAGTTCTCATCCCATCGCATGGTCTCCGACTATGTCGATGTCGCGCTACGGGCCTCTCAGCACCGGCTCGGGCCGCTGACCGATCCAACCCGACAGCTATCGGTCAGGCGGCGGTGAATACGAACCTGGTTCCCACCGCCGTCTTGATGTAGGCCTCGGGCATGGCCTCGGCGACCGCCTGCACTGCGGCCCAGCCCGTGCAGTGCCCGGGAACTATGACATCGGGCTTCATCTCCGCCAGGTGCTGGATCGTTGGGGTGATGAGGGGCTCGAACAGCGCACCCGTTAGGTGCAGCCCACCGACCATGGCGTGGATCTCCTCCACGCCCGTCAGCTGCCTGGCCTGACGAAGCACATTCACGATGCCGGCGTGGCTACAGCTGGACAGGACCACCAGGCCCCGGCCCCTGACGTTGACGACCACCGCCTGGTCGTCCCAGATCCAGGGATCTGGCTCCCATCCAGCGGGCGTGTGAACTTCCTGGAGCGGAAAGCCCTTCTCGAACGACGTGGTCCGCTCCACCTGACCGGTCAGCAGCAAGAGCCCGTCGAGCAGCAGCGACGGTCCCCTCTCGTCGACCACTTCTACGCCCACCGATTCAAGGTCCGCTCGACTCGGGGGCAGCATGGGGAGCCCGGCACCCCCCGGAAACACAACCCGCCGCTGGCGCCAGGCATCGGGGTGAAGCACCAGCGGCAATCGCCAACGCCCCAGACGCCCGGCCATCCCCTCCAGCCCGCCGTGATGGTCGGCGTGCCCGTGCGACAGCACGAGAGCCCGCAACGCCGTGGGGTCGATGCCAAGCACATCGAGGTTGTGTAGCAGCGTATCTCGGCCCATCCCGGCGTCGTAGAGCAACGACATCTCGGAATCCGCGTTTCGCACGGTCACGTAGAGCGAATACCCGTGCTCGGCCCGGAGGTGCTCCCTTTCCCAATAGTCGACGGAAAACGGGGGGCGCCGGGCCACCTCGTCACCGGCCATGAGCACGTCGATGAAGTTGTCGACGGTCATCCGGGTGGCCCTCGATATATCGCTCACGGTCGGAGCGATAGGCCTGTGGGGCGCGGTGGAAAGAGCCGGCGCCTGGGCGGCTTTGCTGGCCGGCTCGGTTGGATTGGTGGTGGGCATCGCGTTCGGTCTCCGCTATCTCGCCCTGGCCGGGCTCACGTGGAGGAGCGGTGCCGGATTGGTCGGCCTTCTGGCCGGGCTGGTTCTCCTGGCAGCCGGGATGGGGCGGGTACTACGAAGACGGGGACTGTTCGGAGGCCTGGGCATCGGCCTGGGCCTGATGCTCGTCGTGGCCCTGTTCGTCTGGACGGTCACCCCGGCGGTGCTGGCAACGAACGTCCCGCCCATCGATCATGGTGCGTCGACACCGGCCGACTACGGGATGACGGCCCGGGAGGTCACGTTCATCGCCGCCGACGGCACCCCTCTATGGGCCTGGTATGTGCCTTCCCACAATGGGGCCGCGCTTTTGCTGCGTCACGGGGCCGGCTCCGAAGCCACTGGGGTTCTTCCCCGGGCAGAGGTCCTGGCCGCCACGGATATGGGGTATTGATCACTGATGCCCGAGGACATGGCCTCAGCGGCGGGACGGCGATGGATTTCGGCTGGTATGGACATGTCGACATCGCCGCCGCCGTTTCCCTCTTGGTGAACCAACCCGCGGTCGACCCCGACCGAGTCGGCGTGATGGGGCTCTCGATGGGTGGTGAGGAGGCCCTGGGCGCCGCCGCCGCTGATCCTCGAATCAAGGCGGTGGTGGCCGAAGGCGCCACGGCTCGCAGCGAGAGGGACAAGCAGTGGCTTGCCGACCTGTATGGGCTGCGGGGCCGAGTCCAGCTCGGCTTGGAGTGGCTTCAGTACAGCCTCACCGACCTGCTCACCAGCGCCTCCAAACCGGCCGGCCTCGCCGATGCCGTCACAGTGGCCGGTCGGCCCGTCCTGCTGATAACCGCCGGCAGCGCTCCCGACGAGGGTCACGCCGCCGAACACCTCAGAGAGCGGTCTCCGACCAGGGTGAGCACGTGGACGGTGCCGGGAGCAGCCCATACCCAAAGCCTGGCCGTCGACCCCCAGAGGTGGGAGACGACGGTAGTCGGATTCCTGGGCTCGGTGCTCGGCCCCTGAGCCTCGATCGGGCCGACGTCAGAGGAGCGCCAACTCGGTGGCGATCTCGTCCAGGACCTGCGCGTTGGTCTCGGCTTCGACGCGGTCGCGGAGGATCCCCTCCACCTCACCCCCGCCCAGCCGGCCCAATGCCCATACGGCATGCAGTCGCAGCAGCCAATCGATGTGGGCGATGTGCTCCACGACCACCGGGACCAGAGAGGCTCCGCCATCGTTGCCGATCGCCACGAGGGCGTTCCTACGCAGGTATCTGGGTGACCGACGGGGGATATAGAAATGGGAGAAGCGCTCCAAAAGGACTCTGTCTGATGCCCGCAGAACCCACTCCAGGTCGACACTGCCTCGCTCATGGGTTGCCCGCTCGGCCAGGCGGACACCGGGGGGGCAGGCGTCGAGACACTCATCGCACCCGTAGAGCCGATCGCCCATGGCCGAACGCCACTCACGGGGGATGACTCCCGACGATTGGGCCAGCGCCGACAGACACCGGCGTGCATCGAGTACGCCCGGGGCGACGATGGCCCCTGTCGGACAGGCAGGAAGACAGGCGTCGCAGGTCCCGCAGGTTCGCGTCATGGGCTCGTCGACCCCAAGAGGAGCATCGGTGACGACCGAGCCGATCACGAACCAGGGCCCGAGACCGGGCGTGATCACCAGGGTGGACTTGCCCCACCATCCCAGACCGGCCCTGACTGCCACAGCGCGGTCCACCAGCCGATCGTCGTCGATCAGGATCTCCGCTCGGTAGCCCAGCTCGGCCAGTCTGGCCGCGACCGCCTCCAGACCCCGCCGAAGTGGCAGATAGGGATCCTCCACGGCGAACCGAGCGATACGCCCGTATCCGGGCCGCACCGGCGCAGTTCCGGACTCCGGGAGATACGAGCGGATGCCGACGACCAGGCGTTTGGCCCAACCGAAGCTGAGCGACGGGTCGGTGGCCCGACGTGGATCCTTGAAGGTGAACCGAACCTGGCCGCTCATACCCGAGGCGAGCCGCTCTTGCATGTCGCGACGGACCTGGTCGAAGGGGCTGGCGTCGGCCACCGCCACGCCGTCCAGGCCGGCAGAGGTGCCGGACGCGATCAACTCGTCCCGCAGCATGGTGCCCACCGGGTCCAGCCTACGGGCATGCCCGGGTCACCCCGGGGCCGGTCGGACGTTCAGCCGGCTTTCGGAACGAGACGAAGGGGTGGGCACAGGCCCACATCGGCCAGGTTGTCCAGAGCCTGTCGCTCTTCGTCGTCCAGCTCTATCGGCCCGGCCCCCAGCAGCAGCGGAACCACGCACTCGTGGCATGCGGACGTGTTGAGCATTCGGCATGAATCGCAATCGATCAGCATGGGGGCGAACCTACGGGACGCCTACGACAGAAATGGGCGCCTGATCAGCGAACGTCCGGTCCCAGGTCCGAGGACGGCAGCCAGGCCACATCGGGAGGAAAGACCAGGTCGAGAGTCCAGTCGAGTGCGACGCGGGCTTTGCGCAGCCAGGACGGGAGCCGCATCAGGTAATAGCTACGCCACAGGAACCAGGCCGCAAACCCCGACACGGGGAGCCTCAGCACCTGGCCCACCGCGTTGCGGTGACCCAGAGACACCAGCTCCCCGAGATTGCGATATTTGAACGGGGGTGCGGACTCCCCGGCCACGATGGCCGGCAGATGGTGACCCAGGTATTTCCCTTGACGGAGGGCGAACTGGGCGGTGGGTGGCGAGATACCACCCTTGCCGTCCGGTATCAGACCAGAGTCCCCCACCGCGAAGATTCCCGGTGCCGCCTGCATCCGGGAGTCGACCACCAGCCTCCCCCGGTCGGTCGGGAGCCCGATCTCGGCCACGAGCGGGTTGGGCCTCACACCGGCGGACCAGATCACCGTCTCGGCATCGATGCGCCGGCCGGATCGGAGTTCGAGCCCGTGGGGTGTGACCTTCTCTACTCGCTCGCCAAGCACCAGATCCACACCGCGGCGGGACAGGGCCCGCTCGGCCGAGGCGGACAGGCGTTTGGAGAGCGTAGGGGCCACTCGATCCACGGCATCGATCAGGGTCACGGCCGGATGGGGAGCAGTGGTGAAGAAGCGCCTGGAAGCCGCACCCAGGAAGTCGGCCAGCGCCGCCGCTAGCTCTGCACCCGAGTAACCGGCTCCCACGACCGCCACATGGGTGATCCGGGGATCGGGCTCCTCGGTGGCTGACTCCAGCAATGCCAGGATTCGGTTGCGGATCTTGATGGCGTCGGAGATGGTCTTGAAAGGGATCGTCCACTCGTCCACGCCGGGGATCCCGAATGTGGCGGGTACGGAGCCCAGTGCCACGACCAAAGCGTCCGCCGTCAGCTCGACCGGCGCGAGGCCGAACGGTCGGTTCACCTTGACGGCGCGCCGATCCGGGTCGATTGACTCGACGACGCCCGAGACCACCCGGGCGTTCGGAGCCATCTGGCGAATCGGGGTGATGATGTGCCGCGGATCCAGATCCCCCGAAGCCACCTCGGCCAGCATGGGAGTGAAGAGCTGGAAATTCTGGTCGGACACGACGGTCACCCGAGCGCGGTGCTCCAGACGCCGGGCCACCGCCAGGCCACTGAATCCTCCTCCCACAACGATCACCGAAGGGATCACGCCAGGATCCTACCGATCGGCTCCCGAGCGCGACCCCAGGGCTCCCCCGGCGTCGATCCAGGCAACCAGCGCTTCCGACCAGATTCCCAGAGCGCCCGCCGACTCGGCGCCCTCTCTCACCCGACGATCCGACGAGACCACCACCACACCGGGACCACCATGATCGAGGATCCACTCGTCGGCCGACGGGGCGAACACGACTCGCACCCTGCGATCGGCTGCCAGTGACGCCGTGTCGACCGACGAGTCGAATACCACAACCACCATCGAGCCCGACGGGGCCAGCGCCGCCAGGCGGCCCGCCGCGGCCACCACCCGGTCCCTGACCGAGGCTCGGCCGTCGTCGGCGACCTGAAAAGCCACGTTGTACCCATCGATGAGCCACTGGACTGGACGGCGGATGAGCCACTGGACCGCCTCGATTCGATCGGGTCTCAACCCGGCGGGCAGCTTCAGCCCGAACCCCTCAGCCGCGCCGATCACCTCGGCGACAGGTCGGCGGCGAACCGCGGTGATGATCCGATCCAATTCGGTGGCCATCTCCAGAGGCTCATCGGGGAACCAGCTCCGGGACGGGCTCGACGTCTCCCCGGCTGCGGAGCGACGCTCCTTCTCGAGCAGCTGGCGCATGGTCTCAAGACGATCCTCCATCACATCCAGCTCGGCCTGCAGGCGCTCGACACGCGAGGCGAGGCGGGCTGCCTCGTGCGCCTCGTCCCGCGCCTGCCTCTCGGCCAGACGCCGGGCCCTTTGCGCCCCCTCGATCTCGGCCCGCATCCGCTCGCGCTCTCGGCGCTCGGCGGCGGAGGCCTCCCGCGAGGCGGCCTTCAACTGGGACTCGAGCACGTCGATCCGCTCCAGAGCATCGCGCAGCTTCTCTTCCAGCTCGCTACGGCTTCGCTCGAGGCGCTGCTGCTCACCCCGCTCGATCTGCGCCGTCAGCGTGAGCTCCCACCCCTCGGGGCGGTCGACGAAGAGGTACGGCGCGGAATCGGGCTCCAGGCCATCCTCTGCCAGGGCCTCAGCCCGCAGCCATTCCGAGCCATCCAACTCGACCAGAGCCCGCTTCAACAATGGCGGAGGGAATCGCCGGGCGGAACTGTCGGCCAAGGGGCGCAGCGAGGCCGGCACGTCCTCCTCGTCCATCCGCTGCAGGGCCCGCCGGAGTACCTCGGCCGCCGGCCGCAACAGTTCCATGGCGGTTCGATCCAGCTCCATCGATCATGACGGTAATGGGGCCGGACCGCCTCTCCCCTCGACCGACCCACCAGGACGACCGTGTACCGTTCCCCGATCGTGGATCGCCTGTTCCGCACTCCCCCCTTCGGTCAGGTCTGGCTGGTCGGCTTCTTTCAGGAAGTGGCCTTCTTCCTCCTCGTCAATCTCCCCGGACGCCTCCACCAGCTGGGGATCACCGAGACCGGGATCGGCCTCGCCTACTCGGGCTCCGCTCTGGCGGCGATCCTGCTCCGGCCATTCATCGGCCGCATACTCGACGCCGTCCACCGACGCACCGTCCTCCGCGTCGCAGGGGTCGCCAACATCGCCGCCATCACGGTGCTCGCCTTTGCCGACACGACCGGGACCGCCCTGTGGACCGCCTTCCTCGCCCAGCGAGTGCTCCAGATCCTCCTCTTCACGACTCTCCTCACCTACTGCGCCGACTCGCTCCCGGTCCATCTCCGCACGCAGGGACTGGCCATCTTCGGCCTGTCGGGCCTGATCCCGATCGCCACGTCCAACCTGGCTGGAGACCCGCTCATCTCCGCCGCCGGCTATCAGGGCGTGTTCCTGGCGGCGGCGGCCTGCGCACTCACGTCTTGGGCCCTGGTGTGGCGCCTCCCCCTCCTTCCCGTGATCGGACAGAGACCCCGCCGCAATTTCTGGGCCGTGGTGGGCCAGAGGGACATGGTCCCGCTGTGGTGGATCACGCTCATGTTCTCGATGGGTCTGGAAACCCTGCTCACATTCATGCGCACCTACATAGACACCCGACAGATCGGGACCCTGGGCACGTTCTTCGCCATATACGGGGGAACGGCGGTGCTGGCCAGGCTGGGAGGGGGAAGCCGTTACGACCATCTTCCCCACCGGGCCGTCACCGTGGCCGCCGTGCTGGGCCAGGCCGGCGGTCTTGGCCTGGTGGCGGTGGCTCCCGGGGCCGTGACGCTGGCCGCGGGAGCAGCCCTGCTGGGCACCGCTCACGGCATCGTCTTCCCGATCCTGTCCAGCCAGGTGATCGGGCGCGCAAGGACGGCTGAACGGGGATCGGCCATGGCCACCTTCACCTCTGTGATGGACATAGCCCTGCTCGGTATTGCCCCGCTGGTGGGCCGCCTGATCGACGTGACGGGATACACCACCGCCTTCTCGGTGGTGGGGGCGATGCTGGCGGTGGGCGCAACGGTCTACCTCGTTTGGGACCGCCGCCTGACTGGGGCCACCGCGGCCGGTGTGGCCGGCTGAGCCGGGAATTCGTCCCTCGCAAAGCTGGTTGACCGAGTCGAATCGATTCGCCGATCAGGAGCCGATACGAGATGGGAGTGACTCGCCTCAACCACGCAGTTCTCTACGTGCGTAACCTCGACGAGACCGTGTCCTTCTACAAGGAGATGCTCGGCTTCGAGGTCGTCATGTCCATGCCCGGTGCGGCCTTCCTCCAGGCACCGGATAGTTCCAATGACCACGATTTGGGTCTGTTCGAGATCGGCGCCGCGGCCGACCCGTCGATGGCCGGACGTCAGACCGTCGGCCTCTATCACCTGGCTTGGGAGGTGGACACTCTGACCACGCTCAGCGAAATCGCCGGCCGCCTCGGCAAGGCCGGTGGCCTGGTCGGTGCCACCGACCACGGGACCACCAAGGCTCTATATGGGAGAGATCCCAACGGGCTGGAGTTCGAGGTGTGCTGGCTGGTACCTGCCGAGCTCATCGACGATGAGACGCTCCGCTCCCGCACCGAGCTTCGTCGTCTCGACCTGGAGGCGGAGAAGACCCGCTACGGAGCCGACACCAGGGGCGGGATCGGGATCTCGATCCCCGCCTGAGTGGGCAATGAGCCTGTGTCACTCCCCGCAGGGAGTGCTCTCGATCCGGGTGATGCGAGAGCTGCCCGCCGCGTCGAACCACAGGATCACCGGCCATGGGCCGCCCAGATCCAGGAAGGCCACCCTGACACCTTCATCCACGGGATGGTTGGTCGTGGCCGAGAGATCCTCTCCGTACCTGGCACGCGCCTCGGCCTCGTCGTCCAGAAGCGAGATTCCTCCCGGCAGGCTCAACCGCGGCACCGGGTCCTCCACCGTCACGAAGTCGTTGCCGACATATCTCCGGGCACTCATCGAGTAGACGATGAAGCCCGCCCGGCTCTCGAACTCCTGATCCACGAAGCCGAGGTGAAGGTCGCCCCAGGAGACCGATCTCTGCCGCCCTTCTCCACAGAATCCCATGACTTGCTCTGAGGAAGCGACAAATCCCGTGTCTTCGCTCGGTGGTCCCAGAATCCCCGAGATGGCACCGAGAACCTCATCTACTGGGTCGCCGAACCGGACCACCCCGAGACCGTCCCCCGCAGTTCCAGGCCGGGTGTGGAAGGGTCGTCCTCGCCCACTGACGACGTGGCTATCGACGCGCTCGCTGCGACGGTCGAGGGAGCGGTTAGCTGCTCGTTCGTTCCCGCCTCGAGCCCGGCCCCGCTGCCGCACGAGGCGATCAGGCCGACCGCGGCCAGCGCGACCAGGATCCGGCGTCTCGTCACGCCACATCCCCCACCAACCACCGCAGCGCTCCTAGAGGCGAATGGCCCTCGAGCCCAGGTCCGCCCATCCACGACCGACGACTACTTCTCCAAACGTCACCGCCTCGCCGAAGCACCACACACATCGGTGCCCGGACCCCTCTGACTGTTACATGCAGCCCACCGAAGGTGTCGAGAAGCAGCATAAGCCACCCTCCACGCTCAGGGGGAAAGCCCACAAGTCCTGGTTGATCCTCTTAAGCAGCAGTTGTACTCCAGCGAAATTGGGGAGGCCAATCTGTCCGGGCCGCTCCTCACCTCAACCATCTCCGGGTGTGAAGTCCATCCATGGGAGCATCGCGTTGAGACGTGCCAGGCAAGCGTCTTCGTGAAGCTGGAACGTGAGTCTGTCGAAGACCTCATACGTCGAGGAGCGCGCGTCGCCCAGCTCACAGGAAGGTGAGTCCTGATCGGAGCGGAGAACGATTGCTGCGCCGTCGGGCATTTCGTCTGATCCTCCTGCGCCGGTCTCGTAGGTTCCTTTATCGAACACCTCCCCGTCACGCATCATGACGTATGACCTTTCGTCGAGGAACTCGATCTCCATCGTGCCCGAGCGCCAGGTGCCGATCAGCTTTGGATAGAAGCCGTCCGATTGGGCAGCCACCGGCGGTGTGTTGGGGATTTCGAAGGGATCAGTGCGAACGAATCGATCGCCAAAGGCAAAACCCGAAGCACAGTCCATGCTCACAAGTCTCGTCGTGAATGACTCGCCATCGTCAGCCCACTCAACGTGTCCGATGCCAACCATTCCCTTAGTACAGGAGGTGCTGTCGGCACCCGACGTAAAGAACAGCGATCCTGGCGATCGGAACTCACCGGTGTCGACCAGGCCACCTTCCTCGATCACCCAATAGCTGTCGCCGTCTATGACCAGCTTCTGGGACTGACTCTCCCAGTACCCATTGAACGATTCCCCAACACCGGTTGTCGTGGGCGGTGGCTCGGTCACGACGGGGGACTCTTGCCTTCTCTGAGAAATGAGGAAGGCGGTCACACCGATCACGACGACGGCTATTGCGGCTGCGATCCACCTGACTGAACGCGTGCGCTCCCTTGTCTCCTCTGTTTGTCTCGGCTCTAACAGTGTCACGTTGCTGCTCCTTGTGTTGAGGGTCGCGAGGTAGTCGGACGCCGTCGTCCCAGCCCACGCAGCTTCCGGTATCTCGGTTGCGGGGTTGCCCTCTTCGAGCAGGGCCATCACCTGGGATTCAGTGCTCATCCACTCACCTCCTTCTGAGCAGCGGGGGAACTGTCGATAGTGGTTCGGTTCTGGCTGTTGTAGAGATCTGTCAGTCGTTTCCGGGCACGGCTCAAACGCTTCTTGGCAGCATCGGTAGAGATGTCGAGTACTGATGCGATCTGATCAGTTGTGAGATGTTCCCAGGCCGCAAGCTTGAGAATCTGGGCGTCGGAAGGCCTCAGGCTGTCCAGAAGAGCTACGACTTCTTGGACCTCCTCACGGACGACGACCTGGTCCACGATCAGCTTCGGAGGAGCCACTCGAACCGTCGACACCTTCGCATCAAGTCGCCTCCAGCGACCGGCACTCCGCCAATGGTTGGAAACCGTCAGGTGCGAGATCCGATAGAGCCAGGGAAGTGCATCTGGACAAGGCGGAGCGTCATCGAGACGTCTCCACACTGCAAGAAACACATCGGCCATTGCATCATCGGCCCGGTCGACGCCGACACGGCGGCGGCAGTACAGCCACACAGCAGACCGGTGCTTCTCGTACAAGTCCGCAAACCGGGCCTCATCCCTCAATGTCATTCCACCTTATCTGTGTCCACCATCAGCAAACGGTGACAGACAAAGCGACAGCGCCCCCGTGTCACCGGCCGGCGAATCTGGACATATCCAAACTGAGCAACGGGGGTTGCGAAGGATGACTCCGGGTCAGGCCAACCCGGAGTCATCCCAGACAGACTACGCCCACGTGGAATCCCACCTTCGTGTCCGGGTTCACGCTTCCCTATATTCCGTCCCTTGTTTGACGGGCCGGGTGGGGGGTGCCCCCCGGCGGCCGAATCCTGCGCACGACGAACGACATGTTCCGATGCGGCCTCGCTATCGCGGCTTCACCGTTGGCAGACCCGCACCGATCGATCCGTAGAACCCGCCTTCGAGGGTTGCCACGTTGCGGTAACTAACCGAGCTCCTGGAGCGTCGCCGCCGTAAACGCACCATTGCCTCCTCCGTCACAGAACGTCACGGTGCGTTGCTCGAAGTCTCCAAACACGCCTTCGGGACGGAAGTAGGGACTTTCGGGATCGGCCCACCACTCCACAACCTGCCTGGGCACACGCACAGATCCTTCAATCGTTCCGGTCCGTTCGATCTCCTTTGGCAGTCGGGTGTCCAGAAGCAGGACACCCCCTGAATCAAGCTCATTGGCAAGATCGGTCGGTGTGATCACTTCGACCCGCGCATTGGCCTCGTCCCACATTTGGAGAACCGATTTCCTCACGAGGACTTCCCTGTTGCGAATCGCTGAGACTGTGTCACGTCTTTGTCCGCATCGACCCTACACAACCGCTCCCAGCTGGGTGGCGTTAGCGCGAATACCCTCACCGGGCGGAGGTCAAGGGTTAGGAGCCTACGTCCAGGACACGGGCACGCCAGGAGGTCCGTCGCCGGGCGAAGGTCAAAGATGCATTGGCTAGACCCATACTGCGACATCTGCCGGCCACCAGAAGTGGTTTCTCTCACCAGCGATCCTGGTGGCAAGTTCCTCGAAGCACCTGCTCCACCGATTCCGTCGCTCGATTCCGGGTCGCCCCAACAGGAGCAGGCATGTCCTTCCTAGCTGGCGAGGTCGTCGGAGAATGATCTCCACCAGGTGATACCGGAGCGCGTTGTAGGCATTGAATGCCTCGGCAACGATCTCAGAATCGAGGGTTACGCCTGAGTGAGCTGTGAGGTTCCTCACCCGGTAGAGATATGCAGGCGTTGTGCCCATACAGGATGTCGCTGAACAGGTCCTGGGCGCCGTGGTTACAGAACGGGCATTCCGAGATTCTTGGGGGCACTCGACAATCCGCAAGGTGGGAATCCTTGTACATACGGTCCCGATGACTTTTGGTACCTATGCCTCAATTCCAGCCTCAATTCCAGCCAGCGTCGATTGTCTGGCCGACCAAGATACGTCCACGGACGTGGTGTACGGAGGGGACTTGAGGGTCCTTCCATATAGGTGATCACCGCGCCAGCCTCACGACAGCCTTGGAAGCGACCGTGAGGAGTAACGCGGTGATCAACGACAGGATGGACGTGAACGATTGGCTGCGCAAGCAGCTGGAAGAGGCGGAGCCGGACCTGTTGCGGGAGATGGTCCGGTCTTTCGCCGAGACGCTGATGTCGGCGGACGCGGACGAGACGTGTGGGGCGCCGTATGGGACGGTGAGCCCGGATCGGGTCAACCGCCGCAACGGGTATCGGACCCGCCGCTGGGACACCCGGGTCGGCACGATCGACCTCAAGATTCCGAAGCTGCGGGAGGGCACCTATTTCCCCGATTGGCTCCTCGACGCCCGGACCCGGGCGGAGCGGGCGTTCGTGCAGTGCGTGGCGGAAGCCTATGTCCGTGGCGTGTCCACCCGGAGGGTGGAGGGCCTGGTGGAGACGTTGGGGATCTCCTCCCTGTCGAAGTCGCAGGTGTCGGAGATCGCCAAGGACCTCGACGAGGTGGTGGACGACTTCCGAAACCGCCCCTTGGATCGGGGCCCTTACACGTATGTGTGGGCCGACGCCATGTTCCTCAAAGTCAGGGAGGGTGGTCGGGTGGCCAACGTCGCCCTCTTGCATGCGGTCGGGGTCAACGGCGACGGCCACCGAGAGATCCTCGGCCTTGAGCTGTCCACCACAGAGGACGGCGCTGGCTGGCTTTCCTTCTGGCGGTCACTGGTCGCCCGGGGCCTGGCGGGGGTGCAGCTGGTCGTCTCCGACGACCACCGAGGCCTGGTCGAGGCGATCCGGGCCGCCCTGCCGGGAGCGTCATGGCAGAGATGCAGAACGCATTACATGCGCAACCTCTTGACCAAGGTGCCCAAGGCCGCCTCCGACATGGTGGCGACCATGGTCCGCACCATCTTCGCTCAACCCGACCCTGACTCGGTGTGGGCCCAGCATCGGCGGGTTGTCGACCAGCTCGAAGACGCCGGGTTTGTCGACGCCGCCACCCACCTCGATGAGGCAGCAGCCGACTTGTTGGCGTTCACCGGGTTCCCCAAAGAGCACTGGCGGCAGACCTGGTCCAACAATCCCCAAGAACGGCTGAACCGGGAGATACGGCGCCGCACCGACGTGGTCGGGATCTTCCCCACCCGGGCGTCTGTCATCCGCTTGGTCGGGGCGGTCATGGCCGAACAGGACGACGAGTGGGCAATCACCCGCCGCTACATGAGCCTCGAATCCCTCGCCCAGGCCCGCATCCGCATCCTCGACCAACCCGACCCCGACGACGAGGAGGTGGCAGCACTACAAGCAACCGGCTAGAAACAACCCCACAGAGGCCGACGCGGCATCACCCATACACCACGTCCCTGGACGGGACCCGTCGAGGACGTTGACGTCGGGCAACCCGACCAGCAGTTCGCACATGGCAATAGCATCAGACGACACAGGGACTCCCGGATCCAGACGGCGTTGAACACCGCCAGATTCGTCGAGTCCCTGTTACTCGACGGGGATCTCCGGACCGATCACACCCCGCTCAAACACGAAGCCCCCGAAATCGTCGCCTGTCAGGCGTGTGATGCCGCCCGCAAGGGGAAGGTGGAGCGGCCTTTCCGTCATTACAAGGAGACCTTCCTCGAGGAGATCGAACTGGATGGCCCACCCGCCGACCTCGACGAGCTCAACCACCGGGCCGGGGTGTGGCTGGACCGTCGGGTTCACCAGGTCGCTCACCGCACCACCAGAGTGCCGCCCGCCGAGCGATTCGAAACCGAACAGCGGATGCTGCGGCCGCTGCCGGTATCGCGCTTCGAGACGGCCTATGTCGACGTGCGCAGGGTGCACCGCAACGTGCCTTTGATCGAATACGGCGCGGTTCGTTATTCGGTGCCACCGGACCTGTTGGGCCAAGCCGTGGAAGTGCGCCGCCAGGTCGACTCGGCGATGTTCGTTGTGAGATGGGCAGGCACCGTCGTCGCCACCCACCAAGTCGCACCCAAGGGCACCGTCGAAGTGTGGGACCCCGACCATCGCCGCCAGGCCGAAAGGGCAGCGCTGGTGCGCCGCCGCCGTCACCTGATCGTCGTCCCACCAGCAGTCGAACCACTCGACGAGGCTGCGCCGCTGGCCCTAGAGGGCGACTACGGGGTGGAGCCACCCGACCTGGACCGTTACCGCCTCGACGGCACAGGCGAAGGCGAGGACCACCGATGAGTGTCTACGAGCAGCTCAAAGACGACCTCGGATACCTCCAGATGGACGCTGCAGCTGAACGGTTCGCCCTGTTAGCCGAGAACGCCGCATCCGAGGGATGGTCCCACGTCGAATACCTCGCCCGGGTAGTCGACGAACAGGCCGGCGCCACCCGGGATCGGCGTCTCGCCGCCCGGCTCCGCTACGCCCGGTTCCCCTACCGGCGCACCGTCGAAGATTTCGACTTCGAGTTCCAACCCACCGTCGACCCCAAACTCGTCGCCGATCTCGCCACTCTGCGGTTCATCGAAGAGAACCGACCGGTCCTGTTCTTGGGCCAGCCCGGCTGCGGGAAGACACACTTGGCGGTTGCGTTGGCTACCAAAGCGGTCGAAGCCGGCTACCGCGGCTATTTCAGTTCCGCCGACGACATGTGCCGCCAGCTGGTCGCCGCCATGGTCGACGGGAGCTTCAGGACCAAACTCCGCACCTACACCGCCCCCACCGTCTTGGTCATCGACGACGTCGGCCTACTACCGATCGAATCCACCCAGGCCACCTCGGCGTTCTTCCACGTCGTCGACGAACGCACCCGCAAAGGCCACCCCACCCTCGTCACCAGCAACCGAGGACTACCCGACTGGGGCAAAGTGTTCGGCGATCCCGTCGTCGCCTCCGCCATCCTGGACCGGCTCATCCACCGGGCCATTGTCTTCAACATCAAAGGACCATCCTGGCGGCTCCGAGAGCACCAAGCCCTCGCCACAGCCGCCACCGACCCCAAAAGGACATAAGCTGACGAGACCGCGAAGATCCCTGATCCCACAACGTGAATCTGATCGATCGCAGAACGGAACCGAGGTGGGCTTCCCCTCGAATCGTGGAGGGTTTCTTATTGATGGTGTCGGGTGGTCTCGGGGTCATGCTGCCTTGGTGTCGGTGTCTGGTCCGAGGGCCCGGTCGGCGAGGACCTGCTCGTAGGCGACGGGGGGCATCATCTCACAGGTGCTGTGGCGCCGGCGGTGGTTGTAGCGGTCGATGAAGGCGGCGATCTCCCGGCGGGCCTGGTCTTTGGTGGCGAAGTGTTGTCGGGACAGGACTTCGTATTCGAGGGTCGAGTTGAAGCTCTCCGCGGCGGCGTTATCGAGCGCCGAGCCGACCCGGCCCATCGACTGGATCACCCCAAGCGCCTTGCAGGTCTCGGCGAACAGGTCGCCGACGTATTCGCCGCCCTTGTCGGAATGGAAGATCACTCCGGTGAGGTCCCGCCGCGCATGGCGGCCGCCATGCACAACGCGGCCCGGGCCAGTTGGGCGTCGTGATGCTCGCCGATGGCGAAGCCGGGGAGCCGGCGGCTGGCCAGGTCCTCGACGGTGGCCAGATACAGCTTGCCTTCGTCGGTGGGGATCTCGGTCAGGTCCCCACACCATCTCTGGTCGATCCCGTCGGCGGTGAAGTCTCGTCCCACCAGGTCCGGGATCGGCGCGGCTGCCTTGTCGGGGCGGGTCAGCGACCGCCGTTTGCGTTTCGGGTGACCGGCCACCAGGCCCTGGCGGGCCATCGAAGCCGCCACCGTGTTCTTCGACACCCGCCAGCCGTCCTCGACGAGCTCGTCCCAGATCCGGGGCGACCCATAGGTGCCCGGGGTGCCACCTGAGTCATCGAAGGAGGCCTTGACCGCCGCGTCGAGACGCCGCCGGCGCCGCTCCTGGTCGCTGGGGCCCCGGTCAGCCACTTGTAGAGCCAGGACTCGACTCAGGCCGAGCGCCCGCAAGCACCGCGTGGGGAACCCCGATGCTCGGTCCTCTGGGAGGCGACGAACGACGCCACGGTCATCGCGTCGCCTCCTTGACCCACAGGACCACCGATCGCTTGAGGACATCACGCTCCATCCGCAGCTCGGCGTTCTCGGTGCGCAGCCGGGTCAGCTCGGCCCGCTCGTCGGAGTTGAGGCCTTCGGCCTCGCCCCGTTCGATCCGGTCCTTCTTCACCCAGTTCCCCAGCGTGCCCGGGTGGATCCCCAAATCTCGGCCACCTGAGCGATCGGCTTGCCCGTCTCCCGGACGATCCGCACCGCCCCCTCACGGAACTCCGGGTCGTACTTTCTCCGTGTTTGTCGGGTAGCCGGGGCACATTGCTGTGCCCCGGCCCCCTCAGAACCGTGCGGGCGGGTTGCCCCGCACACGGCTCAAGCAGGCTCTATGGCTCCCGGGCAGTCAGAAGTTGGGGGCCACTGTTCGTGTCGGCACGGAGCCGACGGTGACAGTGTGCGTGTAGGAGCCGGTCGGGTGGTTCGTCTGGCGTGCCTGACCCGGCGGGGACGATCGCCTTGCGGGTGAGCGCCTTGCGGGTCGCCCGCAGCCACTGCTCCCACTGGGTGGGGCTGGACGGCAGGTGGTCGGCATACAACAGCGGATTCCCGCAGGCCGGGCAGGCACCGTTCTGTTGCACCAGCAGGTGCCAGTCGGTTCTGTCCATCAGCGGAATCACTGCCTTGCGCCGACGCGTGGCCCAGTAGTCGGTCAGGGCGGGGTCGTCGGGGGACGCCCCGCCTTGACCATCTGGTGCCGGACGATCTTTGTCCAGGCGAACTTGGTGAGGTAGCGCCGCTGTCGCGGTCGCCGAATACCCACCGGTCTCCCGGCGGGAATTGAACATGCCGAAGTACCGGTGATGATCCAGCGCCTCGACTTGTTGGCGTGTTGATGCTCGCCCACTTGTAGGTGAGCTTCCACATGTAGTGATCCAGCGAGCGGAACGCCTCGCTGGACACCACCCCCCGGTAGTAGGCGGCCCAGCCCCGAATGATCGGGTTGAGTGGTTGATCACCGCCGCTCGCGTTGGCCCCACGCAGGGACGCATCTCGGTGGCGAGCCGTTCCCGGATCCGTCTGATGGCCGCCTTGCTCGGTTTGATCAGCAGCTTGCGTTGCGATACCGGCGGACGTTGAACCCCAGGAAGTCGAAGCCCTCATCGAGGGTGACGATGTGCGTCTTGTCCTCGTTGAGGGCCAGCCCCTCGGGCGCCAGCCAGACGGCAAGCCGCGCCTTGACCTGATCCGCCTGGTCCCTGGCTGTGGCACAGGGCGACCAAATCGTCGGCATATCTGCACTAGCACGGGGAGTCCGCTTCGCGTCCCGGCGTTTTGCCGGGGTCTTGTAGCGGACTCCGGCGGCCTGCTCCATCCCGTGCAGGGCGACGTTCAGCAGCACGGGGCTGATCACCCCGCCTTGCGGGGTTCCCTCCTCGGTCGGGGCGAATCGACCGTGCTCGACCACGCCCGCCTTCAGCCACTGGCGATCAGTTCCCCGTGCGGGGAACGTGCCGAGCTGGCCGAGGATGTGGTCATGGTCGATCCGGTCGAACGCCGCCGCCAGATCCGCGTCCAGCACCCACTGCCGCTTCGGGCATTGGGCCGTGGGCGGTCTTGTAGATGGCCTCGATCGCGTCATGGCAGCCCGGCCGGGCCGAAACCCGTAGGACCTCGGCTCGAACCGGGCCTCCCACTCGGGCTCCAGCGCGTTCACGACCCGTGCCTGGATGCACGCGGTCGGGGATCACCGGAATGCCGAGCGGGCGCCGCTTCCCGCTGTTGCCTGCTTTGGGATGTACACCCGCTTGACCGGCTGGGCCTGTCCACGGCTCGGTGCCGCGCTGAACCCGCTCGGCCAACTCGGCCTTGGCCTCGGGGGTCAGCGCCGACTTCCCCGTCGACGCCCGCCGTCTTGCGGCCGGCGTTGCGCTCCGTCACCCGCCGCACGCTCAACAGCGTGTTCGCGCGCGAACGGAGCATCAACTTCTGCAGGTTGCGGACCCTCTTCAGGTCCCCCGCCTGCGATGCCGTGAAGATCCGCTGCCGAAGCCGCCGTACGTCCCCTTCGCCTGCGCCAGCGACAGACGCCAGTCAGAAAGTTCGTCCCGGTCCGCTCAGGCGCAGGTTCGCCGTCCTCTGGTCCGTTCGCCGTCGGCGCTTGCCGTAGGCGTCCAACTTGTCCTTCGGTTCCGGTGCTTCGGTCATCTTCCTCCTCACAGGCTCACCTGACCGCGTCAGCACCCTTTCGGGTCCGGGCACGAGTCCCGTATCCGGCCAGTTATCCAGGAGCGGCTGGCGGAGGGCCAGCCGGTCATGATGCTCCTGGTTTCCTGTTGCCTTTCGGCCACCGGCATTCGCTTCTTCGGTCATCCTGTTCCCGCCGGGGAGTTGGGCCTTCCTTACGGTCGGCTTACCGGCTCAACGACGACCGGACCCCGACGGGGTTACCACGTTCCGCACGCACGAGCTGCGACCGGGGTGGGTGCCCTCTGTACCCCGGGGACGGCGGTGCTCATCCCGGCTGATAAGCGGTTCCTCAGCCAGCGCCTGCCGCTTCTCTGCGGCCAGTCCCTGCACCCCGCTACCGCATCCCATCCGCGGGGCCAACTTTGACGGGGCATCAACGAGGGTTCAAGCAATTCACCCGTCCGGTCTTCCCCTCACCTGTGGCCGCCGGATGGAACGGCTGCCCTTGGGCTTTCCCCCGAGCTTCGAACCCCACCGGCTCATCACCGGCGACGCACGTCAGGGTGGGGACAGGCCATGAGCACAAGCCTGGAATTACGCGCTGACATCAGTCGACCTCCAATCCGCGTGTTCTCTCGTAGGCGTGCGACCTCGTGTCGCACCTGACATAGCTCCTCCTTATAGAGCATGCCTCCACGGTTTGAGGGGAAC
>CAVYYV010000005.1:0-647908 GCA_963772815.1 uncultured Acidimicrobiia bacterium
GCGCCGGCAAGACCTTCGTGGTGGAACTGTACGACCCGGGTCAGTCCTCCCAGACCGGCCTGTTGCAGGTGATCGACCCCAGTGGTGGCGTGTTCAACAGCGGGAACTGCCGCATCTACTCACGAACCAATCCAACCGACAACTGGACCCTCCAGTCGACCCCCCTCCAACTGTCAGGAGTCGGGGTCTCACCCGAGGAAGTACAACGGGCGGTGGCTCAAGTTCGAGATGGACGTGCCCTCCCAACTACACCTGCTCCAACTGCTGGTGGAAGATGAACTACGCCTATCCGTCGGCGGTGAACGACACCACCACCTGGCAGGCCCTGTAGTCGGGAACCCTATCCACCTCACCCCCAGCTCCTGAGAAAGGTCCTGAGACAAGGACTGGAGCCGGTCCTCGCACCCGCCCGGATAGGGGCCCCTCGCCCCATGGCGATGCCCTCCACCTCCGAGCACTCTGTGGAGCGGGTGGAAACATCCGCCAGGGAATGGGAGTGCGAATGGGCATCATCAATGGGTCTGGTCGTGAGCGTGGCGCGGCGCTGGTCGAGGCGGCGAATCATCTTCCCACTGCTCTTCCTGCTGACGTTTGGGATCTGGACCACGGCCAGAGCGTGGAATGTCAAGAACACCATGGAGCATGCCGCCCGGGAGGCCGTTCGTTTCGCTTCGACGGAGCTGCCCTGGGATTCCAGCACCTCCCCAGCGGATGCGCGAACCGTGGTCGATTCTGAACTGACCGGCTCCTCAATCGTCACGACTGACATCCAGACCGTCTGCATCGACGAGGGAACCGCTCCTTGCTCGTTCGGTCCGACCCCTCAGGGATACAAACAGGTGGCAGTCGAGCTCAGTTATCCCGACTACCCGCTGGAGTTTCTCTTCTTCCAGATGACGATCGACCTCAACGTCGAGGCGGTGGGGAGGTACGAGGGATGAGGCGCGCCGAGGAAGGCTTCGCCATCATCTGGGTATCGGCCTGTCTTCTCTTCTTGATGGGAGCAGCCGCTCTCGCAGTGGATGTGTCGGGCTTCTACGTGACGGCCCGAGTTGACCAGACCGTTGCCGACTTGAGTTGTCTGGCCGGAATCCCAGAGATGCCCGAGTCACCCGCAACCGCCCGCCGCGGCAGCCGTGGCGAATGCCAGGTCGAACTTTCCGGCTCTGGCCACTGTGACACCCGCCACCTCGGGGAATATCACCACCCTCGACGACGGCAACGGCAACTTCGTCGCGATCGAGGCTCCGTACGGAGGCGACGCCAACAAGATGCACGTTCACGTGCAGAAGACCGACTCGGCCACCTTCGGTCGGGTGATCGGGGGCGGCCGACACTCCGATTGTCCAGGAGGCGTACTGCAAGGTCTACGCGGGCAATGGCGGCAACGTACCCTTCGGGGCTTTGCCGGGCGGCTGGACCGGTGGCCTCCAGGCGGAGAACCCCTGTGGCACCAACTCCGGCAACTGCGGACGACTCTTCGTCCCTCGAGCCGACACCTCGGGTAACAACCCCACGACGATCAAGAACATCGCCGAGGGTCTCGACCGCATCCTCGACCCTGCTCTTGGCACGCTCGTGAACTGCTCGAGTGTCAGAGCAGGCGGTCATTGCAACGTCGTGGATACCAACACGGGGGTCAACGCGGCAGCGCTCGGCGACGGATTCAAACAGCGCCTCGACGATCCTTCCCCTGCCGCCGCCACATTCACCATGAGCGGCATCGACTACGACGCCGACTCGATGGCGGCCATCCTGGGTGGATCACCTTCCCCCTGACCTCGAAGCCGGCCGGGTGGCAGGACTGGATCCATGGGGAGTGGGGAACGGTCGATGTCAGCAATCATTTCTACTGGAACGATGTCGTGGCCAAGTGCGACAGCCCGAGGCTCCTCTCCTTCCCTATCGTCTCGTCCGATCCCGACTGGTCTCAGACCAAGTACGACAACGGCGATCCATTTCCCGAGTGGCCCAACGGCAACAAGCAGATGAAGGTGATTGGGATCTTCCAAGGGATACTGGCCGACCCCAACAGCGCCGGCGATTTCAACGGCGGAACCAACCTCAAGAAGGCCTCGAGCCACATCATCTGGTTCGGTCCCGACGCACGCTGCGTGGGCCCCAACGGCTCGACCACCCCCTACACACCGGGCAGCCTCAAGACCTGGCGCCTGGTGGACCCGGGGGGCTGAGCCGGATCACGCATCCCGCTCGCCGTCCCGGTTGATCAGGGCCCGGAGCACTGGTACGATTCTGTCGGGGCTGGAATCACGTCGCGCTCGCGTCGTGGTGCCCCAGCAGGCGGGCCAGGAGGCTGGGAGTGGATGCCGCTAAGCCACGACACGACAGGGGCGCGACGTTGGTGGAGTTCGCCCTTGTTGTCCCGCTCTTACTTCTACTGATATTCGGAATCGTCGAAATGTCGCGCGTATGATCGCAGAATTCACGTCTATCAGGACTGCCGCCCGGGAGGGCGCCCGGTTCGCAACTACCACCGAGGTGGATGCGGGAGTGCCCCACTTCCGGGACTGCTCGGCAATTATCGATGCCGCAAGAGCCAAGTCGGTACTCGGTGATACCAGTCAGATATCTGTGACCTGGTCCTCACCCGAGGGCTACACACACACCTGCGACCAGGATGACACGACCAACGATCCCGACCAGAACTCCATCACATCGGGCACCACGGTTGAGGTGACCGTAACCTCGACCTTTGATGCGCTCGTGCCCAACATCGAGCCCTTCATCGACGGTCTCGACATGACGACGTCTCAAACCGCGTGAGATCTTCTTCGGGACTACGACAGGATGACGGGCGACACGAACTCGGCACGAGCAGGGGCGCCGCAGTTGTGGAGATGGCGTTCGCTGTGGTGTTTGCTCATTTGGCTCGTGTTCGGTGTTGTCGACTTGGGCCAAGCAATCTTCACCGACATCGGGATCAAGGAAGCGGCACAGGCCGGGGCGCACTACTTCGCCTTCACAGAGTCGGCCGATGCGACCTCGACAGCCACGGCCGCCGTCAATTCGACTTCCACACCCCAACTCGTCGAGTCCGACATAACGGCAAGCTGTACGGCCCATGTCCGGGACAGCGGAACCTATGGAACGGTGCAGGTCGCGACTGACTACGAGCTTGATCTGATCGCGCCCATAGTCGGTTCGTTGTTCGGCGGAACCATCGACCTCAGCGAGACGACGCAAGCGGAAAGGTACTTTCCATGTCCGCCCTGATCTCCTCCCTACGACAGACGACATCCGGCGACAGACGGGGAGCCACGCTGGTCCTCGTGCAGTGGCCCTTCTGATGCTCATGGGCTTCGTTGCCTTGGCGATCGACGGCGGTCTCGGTACGACCGCATCGGGAGGCAGCAGAACGCAGCAGACAACGCAGCCTTCGCGGCGGCGTGGGAGTGCTGAACCCTTCGACCCCGGCAACCACGCCCGAGGCACAGGCAGTTTCAACGGCCCTGGCCTATGGCTAGACGACACCGAAGACAACGTGACAGTGGCGGCGAGCGATCTCGGAAGTGGAATGTGGCAGGTCACTATCACCGTCGTGAACGATGGTGTCTTCGGACCGGCGACACCGTATGCAGGCAACTCGCTGACGATCGCGTCGCAAGCGACCGCAAGTTGTGATCAGACGCAGTTCCTGGGTGGGAATGCACTATTCGCCGGCGCGCAGACATGCAACCCAGTGATCGAACTCAACATGAGTGGGTCGTCGATGCGGTCGACAGTGGAATCTTCAGCAACGGGTCCCTCACGATTAATACCTCCGCTCCGGACCGACGTTGAGTGGGGACCCTGTTCTGTTTGGCGATCCCAATAACTCGAACATCGGATCCCAATACACCGGTCCCCTCCCTGTTGACTACCCAGTGGACTTCAAGATCTCGGATTATGCACCGGGGTCAAAGCAGTCAAGGCTGGCAGCGCCTACTTTCCGTCCACGACAGCCAGAACATCACCAACTCATGGATGGTGAGCGGGGGTCATGCCGATGATGTTGGAGGGGAACGCGATCAACATCACGCAGTCTGGAGTCTATTACGCCAGGGGCAACATCGACCTGCACAACGTGACCGCCGACGCAGGCGTCCAAGTGACCTTTGTCGCCGATGGGCGGATCAATCTCAACGGCTCAACCCTCAACGGGCTGCAGGGATATTCGTCGGTCGTTTCTGGCGACCACGTTCCGCCAGGAAGTAACCAGGTAGGCTTGGTGATGGCATCGGACTACGGAACGGCCACATCCCACGAGAATCCGCCCTCGGGGAACTGCTCCGGACAAGACGCCATCAAGGTCCAGATCGGCTACCTTCACCAACATGAAGGGCCTGATCTTTGCCCCACACGGCTCGATTCAGTTCTCAAACAGCCAGGTCGATCTCGACGGAAGCATCATCGGGTTCGTAGTCAAGTCTTCGGGCTCCAACTTCGACATCACGTACAGGAACGACGACACGTTCGTGCCCGACTACATCGTCGAGCTAGTCAGCTGACGAGCCCCGCAACCGAAGGTGGGCACACTCCGCCTACGTACGCCACCTCGATCGGGTATCCCTCACGCCTTAAGAACGCCAAAAGAAATCTCTCAAGTTCTCTGGCCCTTCGTGCCGAAAGGGCGAAATGGCGTGAAGTCCTAGGGGAGTGTGAGACCTACGGGGGGATCGCCCGCCTGTAGCGAGGAAAAGGGTCTGGAAGTGAAGCGCCTGCTTTGTGGCAGCCGCAGGGAGACCGGGGCAAGCCTGGTCGAGTTCGCCCTCGTGGCGCCCCTGCTGTTCATGCTGTTGTTCGGGATGATCGAGTTCGGATGGGCATTCGCCCAGAACCTCGACGTCAAGCACATGGCGCGGGAGGTGGGGCGGCTCGCCACCGTCGACGCGACCGAGCCGGAGGTCATCGGCGCCGCCTGCGCCAACGACATCGTCAACGCCTCGGATGTCACCGTCATCTCGCGATTCGGGTGGCACGGCCGCCGGCGATACCGCCACCGTCACGATCACAGCCAACCTCCAAGAACTGACCGGCATGTTGGACTGGGTCTTCGGCAGCGTCGGCAGCCTCACCTCGACAGTTGAGATCCGGCTGGAGGAGGATGCCACCAACTGGGACGGGAGCAATCTGGCGCCATGTCCGTAAAGAGCACACTCCAGTCGGACAAGGGAACGGTGGTCGTTCTCATCGCCGCCTCCCTCTTCATGATGATGGGCTTGGCCGCCCTGGTCCTCGACGGCGGCTCCATCTTCAGCGAACGTCGCCAAGCTCAGTCCGGTGCGGATTTCGCAGCACTGGCCGCCGTCCAGTTCGCCACCAGCTGCGACACGACATGCAACATCTCAGATGCCGTCGAGAACGGCGCTGCCGAGGCGATGAATGTCGTCGCCGGTAATCTGCCCGGGCGCACTCTCGACTGGCTCGCCTGTGACGACACCGCCACTCGCCCAGCCGAGTACGTGAGGGTTTCGTCCGCGACCGACTGCATCTCCTTCACCAGCAACCTCGAGAAGGCCCGGGTCAAGCTCCCCGAGGACTCGATCGACACCACCTTCGGCAAGGCGATCGGATTCGACAGCCTGAGCACTGGCGCTTTCGCCGAGGCGATGACCAAGGTGCGATCTTCGGCCGATGTGATCCCATTTACTCTGGGCGGGAACGGCAGCCAGGTGTGCCTGTACTCCAACCAGGCCCCGCAGACGGTGCCTCCCTGCGATGGCCCTTCGGACGGCAACTTCGGCTATCTCGACATCGCCCTCTACGGGAACACCGAATTGGGAACCCCTGAAACCTGTCTCGACGGAACCGCCAACAAACGCATCTGCGATCAACATCGTGTACGGCACAGACCACAACGTGGTCAAGTACAGCCCGGGTGACAAGGTGGTGAACGACGGGCTCACGTGCCCCAGCCGCAACGAGGACATCAACCAGCTCGACGTCAAAACCGGGTCACCGAAGACCGGGATCACCGACGGGATGATCTACTCCAGCCCAAGACGCGATCGACACTCAACCCGTGCCGGTGCGGCCGGGGCGGTTGACATGCGATTCCACCGATGCCAATGCCTCCTCGGACTGCGTCAACGTGCGCGGTCTGAGCCTCGACCACACGGGGCTGTGGGAATACCTCAACAGCTGGGCAAAGATGAACATCAGCGCCTGCTCGGGTGTCCAAACCCACACCGGGATGGCCAACTGTCTCGCGGCTTGGGACCCGACAACCGACAAGCCCATCTTCAAGGAATCGATCAAGTATCACCCCCGCTTCGCCGCCATTCCGGTCTTCAGTTCTTATCCATCGAACGGATCCAGCGCTTCCTACACCATCGTGGACTTCGTGCCGGTCTGGCTCGAGACGATCTATTCCAACTGCAACAGGAACACGTGCGACACGATCCACAGTCCGGGCGAGCCACACGCCAGCGGAGCCGTGGCGTGTTCGGACCCGATCGTGCCCGATGTGTGGAACTGTGGTTGGAACGACAACAGCGGGCCCACCAGCGTCGAGGCCCTGACCGCCTTCAGGCTGGATCTCGGCATGCTGCCCGCCAAGATCGTCAAGGACTGGCCGGGCACCAAGAGCGCCCGCGCATTCTTCTTGACCAGGTAGCACAAACAGATCCTCCGCCCAGAAATCGGATGGCCAGAAGGCGGGAGTCTTCAAGTTCTGTTCCCGCACCGTCGATATATGAGCGTGACCGGTCACCCTTTGAAGCGTCCGGTCTGGCACGTAATACGAGGGTCTGGGGCCCGATGACTCGCTTGCACAACTTCAAACTAAACAGGGGCGCTGAGCGGGGTGCAACGCTGGTGGAGTTCGCCATCGTTGCACCGCTGCTCTTCATGCTTCTCTTCGGTGTCATCGAATTCGCCCGGCTGATCAGCGCCTACACCACGGTCTGGTCGGGCGCCAGGGAAGGGGCACGGTACGCCACCACCTCGGGCGAGTCGGACATCACACCCGGGATCCCGCGCTTTCGCGACTGCGCCGGAATCATCGACGCCGTCCAGGCCAAGGCCATCACCACCAGCATCAACACGTCCGACATCACGATTGAATGGCTTGACAGCTCCGGCAACGTAATCGCCGATTGCGACAACTCGGACTCCACCTACCCCGACCCGTCCAACCAGACCGCCGGAGCTTGGGACGTGGACATCTCGAACGGGACCATCATCAGCGTTGAGGCGGACGGCACGTTCAACAGCGTGATGCCGTTCATCGGCGACTTCCTGAGCAACATCCAGCTCGACTCGACACAGACGCGCTCTATATACGAAGGGATCATCGGTGGCTAGGCCAAGACGAGAACGAGGCGCGGCGGTCGTTGAGATGGCGTTTGTCGCCGTGTTCCTGTTGATTCTGGTCACGGGGATCGTCGATCTGGGGCGGGCCATCTTCACCAACATCTCAATTCAGGAGGCGGCCCAAGAGGGGGCGTCCTACGCCGCCTTCGAGGAAACCGTGACGGTCGCTCAGATCCAGCAGCGAGCTGTCGATTCGACGAGCGCTCCCACTCTCAGCACCTCCGACGTCGGCGTCTCTTGCGCAACCGAGCCCAAGTCGAAGAAGAACGGCACACGGGTGAACGTGACCGTCACCTACGACCTGGACCTCATCACGCCTTATGTGGGGCAGTGGTTCGGGGGTGGACTGACGCTGAGCAAAGCGGCGGAGGCAGAGAGGTACTTCACCACATGTCCGTCCTAGCCCTCCTTGCTCTCGTCCCACCATCCGGCCCTTTTGGAAAGAAGCAGTAATGCACACTCTGCGTAACATCCTGGCGCTCCGAATCGATCGTGAGGACAAGGGCGCCACCATGGTCCTCGTGGCGATGTCACTCCTGATGCTGTTCGGGTTCGCTGCCCTGGCGATCGACGCCGGGCTCGGCTACAACGACCGCCGCGGCACTCAGAACGCGGCCGACAATGCCGCTCTGGCGGCAGCCTGGGAAGCCTGCAATCCGAAAGTGAGCGGCGCACCCAACCCCACCCAGGCAGCACTCCAAACTGCCGCCGACAACGGCTACGACAACAGTGCCTCGGACGTCACGGTGACCGCCACCGACCAGGGCGATGGCGAGTGGCAGATCGACATCGCCAAGGTAAATCAGGGAACCTTCGGGCAGGCCACTCCCTACGCAAACGACCAATTGACGATCGTGTCGTCGGCCACGGCCCAATGCGACGTGCATCCCTTCCTGGGTGGTTATGCCATCTTCGCCGACGCCCCCAGCAGCTGCAACGGAGGTGTCGAGCTCGACTTGTCGGGAGCCTCGAAGATCATCAACGGAGGAATCCACAGCAATGGTGACGTCAAGATCACCGGATCGAGCACCACCGTCAACGGTCAGGTCACATATGTTGGCTCCTCGAACTTCACCCCTTCCCAACAGGTCTTCTCCGCGCTGGATTATCCAATCATCATCAACGTCGAGGACTACGCACCAGGTGGGTCCCGTGCCACCCCCTACGACACCGGCGATCCCACCACAGACGAGTATTTCTACAGCTCCTCGGATATCAACGACGCTTGGATCAAGAACGGCTACGGCACGAGTTCGGGGAGTGACCTGACCGTCACGCAGTCCGGTGTCTATTTCACCGAGGGTGACATCAAGTTCACAAAGAACCTCATCATGGGTAACGATATGGATACAGGTAAGCCGGTCAAGGTGACTTTCGTGGCCCGGGGCCAGATCAGTATCTCGGCCAAGACGGACATTTCAGGTTTCGATCCGATCATCGGCGGTGTCAATGACCCCGGTGTGGCTCTGTTCTCGAACTATGAGGCTCCACCTAGCGGCCCTACCTGCACCGGTAACGCCATCAACATCAGCAGCAGCGGCGTCAACTGGACGGGACTGATCTACGCGCCCTACGGCGCAGTAACGCCCAGCTTTTCCAGCGGCTCGAGTCTCAACGGGTCGATCATCGCCTACACGGTCAACGTGTCGGGGGCTGACTTCAACATCTCCTGGCAGGACAATCCGGCCGCCACGCCGGACTTCGAGGTCAACCTGCTCAAGTAGGCGGTCAACCAGGCCCCTGGGTAACGTGGTCCGATGCGCGCCACACCGCCCGTCATGCCCGCCCTGGTCACCGCCTTCGACCAGGTGGGGGACTTGGACGCCAAAGCCCACGCCCACAACGTCGGCCACCTCACAGCCTCGGGCTGTGAGGGCTTCATCCTGGGCGGCTCCAACGGAGAGGGCCCGTACCTGGAACGGGGCGAACGACGCCGGCTGCTGGAAACGGCCCGTCACGTGGCCCCCAAGGCCCATCTCATGGCGGGAGTCATGGCCGAGTCGACCCGCCAGGGGATATCACAGGTGGACGAGTGCCAGGCGGCCGACTCGGTTCTGGTCATGACCCCCACCACCCTGGTTCGCCGACAACCCACCGCCGTCGCCTCCTATTTCCGCGCCCTCGCCGACCACTCCCAGGCACCGGTCTTCCTGTATTCAGTCCCCCCTACAACGGCCTACAGCCTCGACCTCGAGCTGGTCACGGAGCTGGCCGAGCACCCCAACATCGTCGGCATGAAGGATTCCTCCGGAGACGTGGTTCGACTCCAGGCCATCGTCGACGCCACCCCTGACGAGTTTCTCGTCTACTCGGGCGCCTCCCCAGCCGCGACGGCCGCTGTGGCCGTCGGATGTAACGGCGTCATCACCGGGTCGGCCAACTATGCCTTCGGACTAGTGGCAGCCGTCGTTGAGGCGGCCGGCAGCGACATCGCCCGGGCCCGTCGTCTCCAATCCCACCTCACGGCCCTCTCACAGGCAGTGGAGCGCCTCGGCATACCCGGCGTCAAGGCCGCCGCCCGGGCTGCGGGCCTCGACCCGGGCTAGCCCCGTTTTCCCCTCGAGCCGCTCGCGCCGCCCTTGGCCGAAGAGGTGGCACTCCTGGTGGGGGAACGAACCGGAGTCATCTGAGAGCGCCGGTCAGAGTTTGAGCAAGCGCTCAAAGTCGCGCTGGCACTGTTACCATCATCCACAATCACTTCCAGCCAGAAAGGGAGACCATGGCCGTTCAGTTCCTCTCCGACGAATGGGCCCAGGCCGTCACCGACGCCCTCAATAGCCACCCCGGATTCAAGAGCTCCATGGGCTCAGCCGAACTCACCATCCAGTTCAAGACGACCGACACACCCGACGGTGAAGTCGACTACTACATGAACACCTCGGGTGGCGAGGCGCAGCTGGGGATGGGAGAGACGTCCGATCCCGACGTCACCATCGCCCAGAACTACGACACGGCCACCGCCATCTCCAAGGGTGACCTCAACACCCAGACGGCCTTCATGACCGGCAAGATCAAAGTGTCGGGAAACCTGGCCAAGCTGATGATGCACCAGAGGGCCATCGGAGAGTGGGGATCGGCCGTCAAGGGCCTCGACGTCACCTACTGAGAGGTCGCCAGACCGCAGTCGGCCAGCGTCTGGTCCATGTCTCCGCCACCGAACTTGAACCGTTCGAAGGAGACGACCTGTTGAATCTCCTCGTCGCTCAAGGAGCCTCCAAACTCAGGCATGACGGCGGTTATCTCCTTGCCCTGCGCCCCATAGGTGGGACCGTTCTCCTTGCTCCATTTGACAGACCCAAGCGTCACCCAGTGGATCTGATCGTCGCAGGCAGGAAAGGTGGTCAGCACCTTGGCCAGCGCCGGCCCTGCCCCACCCTGGCCGTTCCCGCCATGACAGGTAGCACAGCGATCAGAGAAGACCTGCTTGCCGGCGTCGAGATTCCGATCCCCCAGCGAGGGCGGCGGGCCGGCGCAGGCAGCCAGAAAAGCCACCAAGACCAGCACCGGCCCGGTGAACCCCCTCACGCAGCGGCCAGAGGCCGCCGCACCACCAGCTGACGGAAAAACCAATAGACGGCGAACAGCAGCGCCGCACCCATGATGGGAGCTCCCACTCTCTTCAGAGCAGCGGAGTCGGCTACCAGACCTACCAGGAAGATGACAAGCCCGCCGTTGACTCCCCACAGGACGGCCGGGTTGGTCCTGATCTCCGTCAACCGTTGCGCAACCGCGAACAGGGCATTGGTCATGACACCGATGAACATCGTGTGGTCGAACGCCAGCAGCACACCGACCGGGCCCTCGCCGGTCTCGGGGTCGAGCTGACCGGAGACGAAGAGCTGCACGACGTAGACCAGCAAGGCGATGCCCACCGCCAGAAACACCACCGACATGCGGGCAAAGTCCCGCCCGTCGGCGCTTCCCCAAGCAGCGGGGCGAACACGGGGCCACATACGCACGATGAACATGACGACCGCGATCACCTCGAGAGCAGAAGCGATCTGGATCAGGGCGTCGATCTCGAAGATGAACGAGATGTTGACCAGGATCCCGGCGCCGAACAGGCTCCAGGCCACGATCCGCCCGCTACGCCCCTCCGGGCCCTCCAACAGCCACTCGGTCACGGCAACACCGGCCAGGATGAGATAGCCGATCAGCATGGCGGGAGGATGTGCCCCGGCCAGCGACGACGAGGTCTCGTCACTCAGCCCGGGAAGGGAGCCCTGGGCGATGAACAGGCCCAGCATGACGCCGAGCACGGCTCCTAGGCCAAGAGAGATGGTGGCCAGCAGGATGGCCAGTTGGGACACCGTGCGCGACGAGGTGCGGTACCTGGCCCAGACCCACGAGATGACCCAGACGATGGCCAGGAGCATCAGGGTTCCGGTGATAGGCCGGTAGATGCCGGTCCCGGCCAGGAAAGCGATCACATAAAGGCCGGTCACGGCCGCCGCGGTCAACCCGATCCGCCGGGCGGTCCGCTCCTCGTCCTCACTCACGCCCTGGCCGAGCATCAAGAAGGCAGAGCCGACCACCGAGAGGGTGATCCATCCCAGCGTGCCGGAGTGAACGTGGGTCAACAGCGCCTCGTGAGAGGGATTCCACACGTCCATACCGTTGAGTATCCCGATGACGATCGTCACCACGAAGATCGCCAGAGCGGTGCGAAAGAGCAGACGCGCTGTCGCGTCGAGCCCAAACATCCAAGCCTCCTCTAGTTGCCCTGGCCGTGCAGGCGCACGGCGGCCAACAGATTAAGGGTTCTCGTCGTCCGATGCCGTCGAAAGCCGGTTCTTGTTGTTGGCTTACGGCGTCGACCTTTCAACGCAAAAGACCCCGGCCATTTGGCCGGGGTCTTCCACAGGTGGTGTCGGTCGGATCAGTTGACGGCGTCCTTGAGGCTCTTGCCGGCCTTGAAGGCGGGCGCGTTGGAGGCCTTCACCTGGATGGTGTCGCCCGTCTGAGGGTTGCGACCGGTGCGGGCCGCACGGTGGCGTACCTCGAAGGTGCCGAAACCGGTCAGCGATACCTTGTCGCCCTTCTTCAAGGCGCTGGTGATGCTGTCCAGCACCGCGTCGAGGTGGGCTTGGGCATCCGCCTTTGTGCCGCTGGTTGCGGCGGCGACGGCATCGACTAGTTCGGACTTGTTCATGAGCCTCTCCTCCTTTGGAGAATGGAACTACAGATACGTAATTCTTGTCGGCCCGGAGCGGCTATGCAAGCCAAATCCGCTCAACCAAAGGGTTTTCGCGCTCTCGTGGCCCGCCGACCACGGCGCTCAGATGAGCCCGAGCGACTCCACTGCCTCCCGCTCCGAGACCAGCTCGGCCACCGAAGCATCGATCCGCTGGCGAGACCAGTCGTCGATCTCCAGATCGGGGACGATGCGCCACTCCCCATTGGCGGTCGTGCACGGGAACGAACAGATCAGACCCTCGGGCACCCCATAGGAACCGTCGGAGGGCACCGACATCGACACCCAGTCGCCTTCGGGCGTGCCGCCTATCCAGTCGCGTACGTGACCGATGGCGGCATTGGCCGCCGAAGCGGCCGAGGACGCTCCCCGCGCCTCGATGATCGCCGCCCCTCGCTTGGCAACGGTGGGGATGAAGTGGTTCTCTACCCAATCCTGATCGTCGACCACCTCCATCGCCGGCCTGCCCGAGATCTCAGCGTGGAACAGGTCGGGATACTGGGTGGAGGAATGGTTGCCCCATATCGACATGCGGCGTATCTCCGACACCGGCTCCCCCACCTTGTTGGCCACCTGACTCAGGGCACGGTTGTGATCCAGCCGGGTCATGGCCGTGAACCGGCTCTGCTGGAGGCCCTTGGCGTTGCTCATCGCGATGAGGGCATTGGTGTTGGCCGGATTGCCGACGACCAGCACATGAACCAGCGGGGAGGCAGCCTCGGCCAGTGCGCGGCCCTGGGGCTTGAAGATGCCTCCGTTGGCCTCGAGCAAGTCACTGCGCTCCATCCCTGCCTTACGAGGCATCGCCCCCACCAGGAGGGCGACGTCGGCGTCGGCGAATGCCTCCTCTGCATCGCTGGTCATGACGAGGCCGTCGAGCAATGGGAAAGCACAGTCCTCCAGCTCCATGGCGACCCCCTCCAGGGCACCCATGGCCGGTGGGATCTCGAGCATTTGCAGGGTGACCGGCTGGTTCGACCCGAGCATCTCCCCGGCGGCGATCCTGAAGAGCAGGCTGTATCCGATCTGTCCGGCCGCACCGGTGACGGCCACGCGTTTGCTGGAACTCATGCGACTGAGCGTAGTGGCCTTCGTGCCCAGCCAAGCAGGCGGCTCAAGTCCGGGCACGAAGGGGTCGATACAGCCTCATGTCACATAAGGCAACGACCGGGATCGAGAAGTTCCATGTGGTGACGCTGCTCACCACTGTGGTGGCAGCCATCGTCCTGGCTCTGCTCAGCGTGTACGTGGCCGTGACCTTCGGTGCGCCTGCTGCCCTTGGTTGGGTGCTGCTGGCCGGAGCTGCCGGCCTCTACGCCCGACACAAGCTGATCGCAATGAAGTCGAACGGCACGCCCCGTCACGCCAGATCGAGCGCCACATCCATTTGAGGGGCCGAGTGGGTTATCCAACCCACTGAAATCACATCCACCTCCGTCTCGGCGATGGCGCGCACGTTGTCGCGGGTGACTCCTCCCGACGCCTCGCACACCATGCGGCCACGTACCCGCTGCACAGCCGCCGCCAGCGTGGGCCTGTCCATGTTGTCCAGCAGAACCAGGTCGGCCCCCACGGCCAGCAGCTCATCGAGCTGATCCAGGTTCTCCACCTCCACCTCGATCTTCACCGTGTGGCCAATCCGCTCTCTCACTGCCATCACGGCCGCGGTCAGGCTTCCGGCGACGGCGATGTGGTTGTCCTTGATCATGACCGCGTCGTAGAGCCCGAATCGATGATTATGGCCTCCTCCCATTCTCACCGCGTACTTGTCGAGAGCTCTCAGCCCGGGCATGGTCTTCCGCGTATCCGTTATCGCGGCCCCGGTGCCTTCTACCAGCCGGACCAGCTCGGCGGTAGCGGTGGCCACTCCCGACATACGCCCCAGGAGGTTCAACGCCGTGCGTTCACCGGTCAGGATCGAACGAGCCGGGCCGGTCACGATGGCCACCGTCGTCATCGCCTTGACCTCCTCGCCGTCCGTCGAGCGGACCTCGAAGGTGACCCGCCCGTCCACCTGGGCGAATACGGCAGCCGCAACCTCCAGACCCGCCAGTACCCCCGGGGCCCGGACTACGACGTGGCCTGTGGCATCCGCATCAGCCGGGATGCAGGAATCGCTGGTCAGGTCACCGGCCTCGGCAAGATCCTCGTCGAGAGCACGACGTATCACGTCGGCGTACATGGATGGGTGGAGCGACACGGTCCGGTCAGGCTACCGGCCGACTCAGATGGGAACCAGCTCGACGGGGGTGGCCTGGACCATGGTTCGCTCCGCCTGGAGCGGATCCGGCTCGGGGTAGTCGGCCCGGTAATGGCCCCCTCGCGATTCGCTCCGGCGCAAGGCGGCAGGGATCACGAAGCGGGCCACATCGGCCGCCACCCGGCCTCCCACGGACCGGCGCAGCACGGGGTCGAGATCCAGAAGCTGGTTGCGGGCGTCCCACAGCCCGTTCCCGGTCCGGACCAGTCCCACCCGCTCCCACATCAGCTTGCGCAACTCCTCGAACGCGGGACCGGGGCGGAGAGGTAGGTCCATTGCCTCGGAGGGAACCAGAAACGGCCCACTGCCCAGACGTGGAGCGCGGGCGGAGACGTCGGTCGCCACCCGGGCACCGAAGACCAGGCCCTCGAGGAGAGAGTTCGAGGCGAGCCGGTTGGCGCCGTGCGCTCCGGTGGAGGCGCACTCCCCCACCGCCCACAGGCCCGGCATCGACGTGCGGCCGTCGACGCCCCCGTCGATGCCTCCCATGAAGTAGTGCGCAGCAGGCGAGACCGGGAGGGGATCGGTGGTCGGATCGAGACCGATGGATTGGGCGTGGGTGTAGACGGTGGGAAACCTGGAGGAGAAGTTGCCGATCATTCGGGCGTCGAGATAGGCGCCGGCTCCCTTGTCGAGCTGCCACCAGATAGCCCGGGCGACTATGTCGCGGGGGGCCAATTCTGCGTCGGGGTGCTGGGTGAGCATGAAGCGACGGCCGTGGGCATCGATCAGCTTGGCACCCTCCCCCCTCAAAGCCTCGGTGAGCAGCGGCATCGGGTCCTTACCCCCGCCCATGGCGGTGGGATGAAACTGGACGAACTCCATGTCCACCAGCCGCACCCCTGCTCTGGCCGCCATTGCGATGCCGTCCCCGGTCACACCGATGGGGTTGGTCGTGTGTGAGTAGAGGCGGCCGATTCCACCGGTAGCGAGCACCACCGCTGGAGCCAGTATCAACTGACGATTGCCGCGCTCATCTGCGGCCACCACCCCGGCGGCACGTCCATCGGTCTGGACCAGGTCGACGGCCCGCCACCCTCGCATCTGGCTCACCTGGGGTTTGCGCTTGGCCGCCTCCGTGAGGGTGGTCATCACCTCGGCACCGGTGGCGTCGCCGTCGGCATGGAGGATTCGCCGCCGCGAATGGCCCGCTTCACGCCCGTAGCTCAGATCACCGTCCTCGTCGGTGTCGAAGTGCGCGCCCATGGCGATGAGTCGCTCCACCGCCTCGGGTCCACCGGCCGTCAGAATCTCGACCACATCCTCCACTGCCAGACCTGCCGACACCCCAATCGTGTCGGCAGCATGCAGGCCGGGATCGTCCCCCTCGCTCATCGCCACGGCGATCCCACCCTGAGCCCACCAGGTAGAGCCGGGTTCGTCCGCCACAAGGACCACCGCCCTGGGCAAGGCCAGGGCAACGGTCAGACCAGCCACCCCCGCCCCGACCACCAGCGGTTCGTCGAGCCGGAGGGTCTCGGTCACGGCTCCTCCCGCCCCCCTCGGACCGACTCCCCGAACGGGTCCGCAAGATCTGCGTCAGTCATTGCGGCCGACTTCGAGCATCCTCTCGACCGCCCGTCGGGCGCGAGCGGCCACGTCGCCATCGATCTCCACCTGATGGGTCATCGTCTCCAACGACTGCCGGATCCCGTCCAACGTGATCCTCTTCATGTGCGGGCACAGGTTGCATGGCCGCACGAACTCGGTGTCGGGTGACTCGAGGGCGACGTTGTCGGCCATCGAGCACTCGGTGATCATCATCACTTGGCGAGGTTGATTGGCTCGCACCCAGTTGATCATCCCGTTCGTCGAGCCCACGTAGTCGGCCTCGGCGAGAACGTCGGGAGGGCATTCTGGATGGGCGATGACGGACACGTCCCCCAGTCCGCGGCGGTGAGCCGCAATCTCCTCGCCGGTGAAACGCTCGTGGACCATGCACGATCCCGCCCACGTGTGGACCTCCACATCGGTCTGGGAGGCCACCCACGACGCCAGGTACTGATCGGGGATGAAGATCACCTCGTCGACACCCAGCGACTCCACTACCGCCTTGGCGTTACCCGAAGTGCAGCAGATATCCGACTCCGCCTTCACCTCGGCCGAGGTGTTGACGTAGGTGACGACCGGTGCACCCGGATACTGGCTGCGCAGGCGCCGCACATCCTCGCCCGTGATCCCCTCCGAGAGAGAACAGCCCGCCCGCAGGTCGGGGACGAGAACGGTCTTGTCCGGGTTGATGATCTTGGCCGTCTCCGCCATGAAGTGGACGCCGGCCAGCACGATGACATCGGCGTCGGTATCGCGGGCCACCTGGGCCAGATACAGCGAGTCGCCCCGCAGGTCTGCGGTGGCAAAGATGTCGGGGGTCATGTAGTTGTGGGCGGCCACAACCGCATTCCGCTCTGCCTTGAGCCGACCAATTTCGGCCAGCAACGGCTCCAGCGCCGCCTTTTCCTCCGGCGGTAGGACATCGGCCTGCCTGGTGATCTGCAATGTCGTCACAACGGGTCTCTCATGTCAGACGGGAAAGAGTATTCCAACCGGCCGGCCAACCGAACCACTGCCCCCTCTGGCGCGGCATTCGGGTTGCGTGGGCCGTGAGTGTCGTGGGAAAAGGCCTACATGCGCTCGATGATGGCGGTCCCGAAGGCAGAAGTGGGCACCTCCGTGGCACCGTCCATGAGGCGTGCCAGGTCATAGGTGACGTTCTTGTCGCCGATGGCTGCTTCCAGGCCCTTCACGATCAGGTCGGAAACCTCCTCCCAGCCCATGTAGCGGAACATCATCTCGCCCGAGAGGATCAACGACCCGGGGTTGACCTTGTCCTGGTTGGCGTACTTGGGAGCCGTGCCGTGGGTGGCCTCGAACACCGCATAGCCGGTGTCGTAGTTGATGTTGCCCCCCGGTGCCATTCCGATGCCGCCCACCTGAGCGGCCAGAGCATCGGATATGTAGTCGCCGTTGAGGTTCATGGTGGCGATGACGTCGTAGTTGGCCGGGCGGGTCAGCACCTGCTGCAGCATGGCATCGGCGATCACATCCTGGACCAGGAGCCGGTCGCCCGGGTCACCACCACAGTCCTCCCAGGACACGGCCACGTCGCTGAACTCGTCACGCACCACCTCGTACCCCCAGGTGCGGAAGGCGCCTTCCGTGAATTTCATGATGTTTCCCTTGTGGACCAGGGTCACCGACTTGCGGTTTCGCTCCAGCGCGTAGCTAATCGCGGCCCGGACAAGCCTCTTCGACCCGGTGATCGAGATCGGTTTGATACCGATCCCCGAGTCCGGGCGGATGTCCCAGCCAAACTCCTCATCCAGGAAATGAAGTAGCCGCCGGGCACCATCGCTGTTCGCTTCCAGCTCCTTGCCGGCGTAGACGTCCTCGGTGTTCTCGCGGAAGATGACCATGTCGACGAGGTCGGGATGCTTGACCGGAGACGGCACCCCCTGGAACCACCGCACCGGCCGAACACAAGCGAAGAGGTCGAGGGTCTGGCGGAGGGCCACGTTGAGAGAGCGGATGCCACCACCCACCGGAGTGGTGAGAGGGCCCTTGATCCCGACCAGGTACTCACGGAAGGCGTCCACGGTCTCGTCGGGAAGCCACGACCCCACCTGGTTGTATGCCTTCTCCCCGGCCACGACCTCCTTCCAGGCCACCCGGCGGTCGCCCCCATAGGCCTTTTCGACCGCGGCGTCGAAGACGCGCACCGAAGCCGCCCAAATGTCCGGACCGATTCCGTCGCCTTCGATGAAGGGCACTATGGGGTCGTCAGGAACCGAGAGGCCTGAAGCTTCCTTCGTGATCGCGGTGGACATAGAAACTCCTCAACGTGTTGATATCTGACGCTGAGAGTAACCGCGACCACCTAGGGGTCGATTCGCCATAGGCCGAAGAAGGTCCCCCTTCAGCCTGGCTACCATCGTCCAACGTGGCTACCACCGTTCGCAGCGCCAGACCACCGGCAGATCAATTCATGCGCCGACTGCTGGGGGTGGAGGGCGATCCCGTCAAAGGGGCGGTGTTCGATGCTCAGAACAAGCTGCGGAGCTCGATCATCATCTCGGGAATCCGCTGCACGATCACCTACTTACTGGTACCGATCATCACGCCGATCCTGGGTTTCATGAGCACCGTCGCCGCTCCGATCAGCATCGGACTGTCGCTCATCGCAATATTCTTCGGTTACAACAGCCTCAAACGGTTCTGGCTGGCCGATCACCGCTTCAGATGGCGTTACACGATCTTCATCACAGTGGTCTGGTCACTGCTCGTGGTGGGCATCGTGACCGACGTGGTAGGTCTTGTCGCCTGACCGGGGGCCTCGTCGCCTCATCTCGTCGGGAGCCCGGTGGGAAGAGCTGGTCGGGTACTCGAGGGCTGTACGGGTGGGGTCCATGGTGTTCGTGTCGGGGACCACGGCGGCCGATCCCGGAGGCGGGGCCGTGGGTGGCGACGACATCGCCGCACAAGCCCGGGAGGCCCTGTCACGGATCAGAGCGGCCCTCGAGGAGGCCGGATCCCGACTCGAGCATGTCGTCCGGACCCGCGTCTTCATCACCGATATCTCCCGTTGGGAAGAGGTCGCCGACGTCCACGGAGAGACCTTCGCCGGAATCCGACCCGCTTCGACCATGGTGGAGGTTTCGTCGCTCATAGACCCGTCACTCCTGGTGGAGATCGAAGCCGACGCAGTGATTCCGTCCGGGTGACACCAGCCGGGGTCGATAAAGTCTCATCCGTGACCGGACGCAACGAAGTTCCGGACGCAGTTGCCCGGGGGCGAAGAGCCGTTTCGCGCCAGGCATGGGACGAAGCCGAAGAGGCGTTCACCGTCGCCGACCGCACCGGGGAGCTGAATCCGGAGGATCTCGTCGATTGGGCGATGGCCGCCTACCTCCTGGGCAACGTGGATGTCTCCCTGGATGTCCTGTCCCGCGCCTACCAGCGGTTCATGGTCGAGCGTGACCTGGCCCGGGCCATAAGGAGCGGCTTTTGGATGATCTACATCCATCTCACCAGGGGCGATATGGCCCAGGCGGGAGGTTGGATCGGGCGTTGTAGCCACGTGCTGGAACAGCTCCCGCCCGATCGCGTCGAGCACGGATACATGCTTGCGGTCGAGTCCTTTCGCCTGGCCGCCCTCGAGCACGACTATCAGAGGGCATACGAGACCGCCGATAAGGCCGTGGCGGCCGGTCGCCGGGGGGACGACTCCGACCTCGTGGCTCTAGCCCTGAACACAGGTGGGAGAGCTTTGGTACGCCTGGGCAGGACCGAAGAGGGAATGGGATGGCTGGACGAGGCGATGGTTTCGGTGGTCTCGGGTGAGCTCTCGGCCACCGTGGCCGGAACGGTCTATTGCTCCCTGATCGAGGCCTGCGAGGAGATTTCGGAGCTGAGGCGGGCTCAGGAGTGGACCGAAGCCTTGACCCGATGGTGTGACAGCCAGCAGGGGATGTTGACCTTCAACGGACAATGCCTCACCCACCGGGCCATGATCTTGCGTCGACATGGTGACTGGACGGGGGCAGCCGAGGAGGCCAGTCGGGCCTGCGAGAAATTCCGGGGCGCTGTCCGACGAGATCGCCACCGGCCGGGCGCTGTACCAGCTGGCCGAGATCAAGAGGGTGTCGGGGGATGTGACGGAGGCGGAGGAGCTGTATCGACAGGCGAGCGAATGGGGCCACGACCCTCAGCCCGGCCTGGCCTTGCTTCGCCTCTCCCAGGGCAGGGTCGACGGTGCGGCAGCCGCCATGCGCAGGTCGATGGCCGAGGCGAGCGATCGAATCGATCGGGTGCGACTCCTTCCCGCCTTCATCGAGGTGATGTTGGCAGCCGACGACGTCGATGCTGCCCGGGTGGGGGCCGAGGACTGGCCCAGGTAGCCCAGACCTATCGCACTTCGGCCCTCGAAGCCGAAGCCGACATGGCCCAGGGTGCCGTGCTTGCGAAAACGGGTGAACCGAAAAGGGCACTCAACTATCTGCGAAACGCTTACGACGCGTGGCGGCTGGTCGAGGCTCCCTACGAGGCGGCCCGGACCCGGGTCCTGATCGGTCTGGCCTGCCGGGAGCTGGGAGACGAGGAGACGGCCGGGCTCGAACTGGAGGCTGCTCGCCAGGCTCTGACCGACCTGGGGGCCGGGTCCGCTCTGGCGGAACTGGAGCGAATCACCGGGGAGGGGCCTCCGTCGCATCCCCTGACCGACCGCGAGCTCGAGGTACTGCGGCTGGTTGCGACCGGGATGACCAACAAGGACATCGCCGACGAGCTCTTCGTGGCCGTCAAGACCGTCGACCGCCACGTGGGCAACATCCTCACCAAGCTGGGCGTAGCGTCGCGAACCGCCGCCACCGCCTTTGCCTATGAGCACGAACTGATCTGAGAACAGCCGGCCGCCCGTCAGAGAAAACGTCGCACTCGTTCCATGTATCGGAGGTAATCCCACCGAAGCGAGCGATGAGACGAGATTCCTCCCGACGGGCCTCCCGCCGTACCCACCATCCCAGCGACCGGGGAGAGGATCAACGGCCAGCGGGAACTCATGGCCGGGCCGGCCCCGAGATAGGCCAAAGTCCACGCCACATACATGGGATGGCGTGAGCGCCCATAGGGCCCATCGAGCACCAGCCTGTGCGGATTCTCCAGGTCGGTATCCGCTGCGGTCCGTGTAGCCCAGGCCGCCAGGGCGATTCCGGCCCCGACCATGATCGACCAGCCCAGCCGGCGGCCCACTCTCAGGGGCTACGGCCACCGACGGCTCCAAGACCAGCGACAACCCCAACAGCATCAAGTGGCCCTCAGGAACGGGAAGTTGGCCCACCGCCACAGTGGTGCCCGACGGCGGGCCTGGGTTGTTCACGCGTCGGAACCTACCGGTCGATCTGCGCCCGGCCAATGGGTAATTCCACCCACCAGCCATCCGGCCCAAATCGCAATCCTCCCGAAGACGCCGGGCCGCCCTCCCCGTACGGTCGCAGTGAGTCGGCAGCGGCCCAAGGAGAATCATGTCGGAAACCGACTATGCCCGAGCCCAACAGAGGATGCTCGATCGCTATGGCCTATCTCCCACAACCATGTTCATCGAGGTGCCCGCCATAGATGGCCGCGCCCAAGTCCTGGCCCACGGCGAGGGACCCCCGGTGATGATGCTCATCGGGGGCGGCGTTCCGGCCGCCATGTGGGCGCCTCTGATGACACAGCTGGAAGGATTCACCCTCTACGCGGTCGATCTTCCCGGTCACGGCCTGTCAGACCGGGCCGAGTTTCGCACACCGACGCTGCGGCCAATGATGACGGGTTTTGTCCGTGACGTGCTGGATGGGCTGGGGGTGGACCGAGCTGCGTTCGTGTCCCAATCCATGGGCGGCCTGTTCTCGACCTGGCTCGCCCTCGAGCACCCCGACAGGATGGCATCGATCTCATACGTGGGATGTCCCGCCTTGATGCTCGGCACATCGGCCCCGTTCCTGCTGCGCCTTGGCTCCATACCGTCGATCGGACGGCTGGTGAGAAGACTCCAGCCACCTTCCCCCAGGCAGATCGACATGGTGGCCACCATGGCCGGCGAGGACTTCTCCCACTTCCCCGAGCTGCGCGATCTGATGCTTGCTCTGGAGATGCTCCCAAACTTCGGAGAGGATCTCAACCAGCTCCACCACGCCGCCATCACGCTGCGCGGACCACGACCCGAATCTGGAGCAGACCCCGGACGAGCTCGCCAGGATCACCCCACCCGTTCAGCTCATCTGGGGAGAGGACGACACCTTCGGGCCTACCTCGGTCGGCGGCAGGCGGCGCGGATCATCCCGATGCCGAGTTCTATCGGTCCGGGAGGTCGGCGCCCTGGCTGAGGTCGACGGAGGAGGTCGGCGAGATCCTTACCCCGTTTCTGCGCAAGCACAGCGTCGACCTCTGAACCGGCAACCAACAGGAGAACAGACATGACCACCAACCCACACACTCTCGTTATCGGAGGCGGCCAGGCGGGCCTCGCCGTCGGATACCACCTTGCCCACCGCAACATCCCTTTCCTCATCGTCGATGCCGGGCACCGGATCGGCGACCCGTGGCGTAACCGATGGGATTCCCTCCGCCTCTTTACCCCGGCGCGCTACGACTGCCTGGACGGGCTGGCCTTCCCCGGCCGAGGGGACCACTATCCCACCAAGAACGAGATGGCCGACTATCTCGAGCAGTATGCGGCCCATTTCGATCTGCCCGTGAGACTCGAGTTCGAGGTGGATCGGCTCGCCCGCAGGGGGACCGGCTTCGTGGCGGCATCACGCGATCGGGTCATCGAAGCCGACCGGGTGGTGGTTGCGATGGGCAACGAGCAGAAGCCCCGGATTCCCGCCTTTGCAGGTGAACTCGACCCCGCCATCACACAGATGCACTCATCGAGCTACCGACGTTCGGCTCAGATCCCTCCTGGCGCCGTGCTGATCGTGGGAGCAGGGAACTCAGGCGCCGAGATCGCCCTCGACCTGGCCGGGGACCACCACGTGTTGCTGTCGGGCCGCCACCCTGGGCATGTGCCGGTGGACATCGAGAGATTCATCGGACGCAAGGTGGTCTCACGTTTCATCAATGGCGTGCTGTTTCACCGGCTGCTGACAACCCGCAATCCGCTCGGACGCAGGGTGCGGGACCGACTACACGGGCACGGCAAGCCGCTGGTGAGAACCAAACCCAAGGACCTGTTACGTTCGGGAGTCGAGACAGTCGGCCGCACCGCAGGCACCCGCGACGGTATGCCGCTTCTCGATGACGGGCAGGCACTCGAGGTCCGCTCCGTAATCTGGGCCACCGGCAGTCGCCCGGGCTTCACCTGGATCGACCGAGACATTCTGGCAGAAGACGAGCCCACACATGATCGTGGGGTGGTCGGGGAGATCCCCGGCCTCTACTTCGTGGGCCTGGACTTCCTGCACGCGCTGTCCTCGGCGCAGGTCCGCGGCGTGAGCCGCGATGCGGCCCACATCGCGGCTGATATCGCCACCGGGACCAAGGCAGGCAAGACCAAGGCGGCGAGCGGTGTCTCCTGAGCAGCGCCTTCAAGCGCTCTCCGCGCGGAGCCGCCGAGCGGAACAAGGAGACTCATCATGGCCGGGACAGCCAGGCCCAGTAGTCCCAAGGAACCCGACCGCTGGGGCGGCTCCTATCCCCAGGGGTGCTAACCGCGGCGGGCTTGGGCCGCCACGACGGTGTTGGCCAGCAGCATGGCCCGGGTCATGGGCCCGACGCCGCCAGGAACTGGCGTGATCGCCCCGGCCACCGAAGCGACCTCCTCATAGGCAACATCGCCCACCAGCTTGCCGTCGGGGGTTCGGTTGATCCCAACGTCGATCACGGTGGCCCCCGGGGAGACGTGCTCGGCCGTGATCAAGCCGGGAGCTCCCACCGCCGCCACCAATATGTCTGCCTGGCGGGTCAAGGTGGGGAGATCGCGAGTTCGAGAATGGGCAGTGGTGACGGTGGCATCGACGCCGCGCTCTGACATCAGCAAGGCGAGCGGGCGGCCCACCAGAAAAGAACGGCCCACGATCACAGCTCTCTTGCCGGCTACCCCGATGCCGTAGTAGGCCAGGATCCTCATGACCCCGCTCGGCGTGCAGGGACGCAGGCCGGGCCGGCCCAGTATCAGGCGGCCCAGGTTGAAAGGGTGCAGCCCGTCCACGTCCTTGGCCGGATCGATCCGGGCCACAACATCTTCGCCGTCGAGATGAGAAGGCAGCGGAAGCTGAACCAGGATGCCGTCCACGTCGTCGTCCGCATTGAGCTCGTCGATGAGGTGGATCAAATCGCCCTGAGTGATCTCTGCTTCGATTTCGTGGTGGATCGAGCGGATCCCCACCTCTCCCGCGTCACGGCGCTTTCCCCGAACGTAGGTGTGTGAGGCGGGATCGTCACCCACGAGTACGGTGGCGAGACCGGGACTGTCCCCCATCGCCGCCACTGCATCGGCCACCTCGGCTTTGACTGCCGCGGCGACCTCCTTGCCGTCGAGGATCTGAGCTGCCATGACGGTCGACGGTAGCGCGGATGGTCAGGACGTCAGTGGAGAAAGTGGCGGACGCCGGTGAACACCAGGGCCACTCCACGTTCGTCGGCGGCGGCAACCACCTCTGCATCTCGTCGGGAACCACCAGGCTCCACCACGGCAGTGACGCCTGCTCCCGCCAGTGCCTCCAACCCGTCTGCGAACGGGAAGTAGGCATCCGAGGCGGCTACCCCACCCTGGGCACGCTCACCCGCTCGGGCGAGAGCCCTCTCCGCCGCCCCGACCCGGCTCTGATCTCCGGCGCCCACCCCCACGGCGGCTCCCCGTCGGGCCACCACGATCGCGTTCGATTTGGTCCCCGCCACCACCGTCCAGGCAAAGCGAAGATCGGACCACTCCTCGTCGGTGGGAGACCTCTGGGAAACCACCTCCCAGGACTCGCCGCCGATCGCGTCCCGAGGTTGAATCACGAAGCCGCCCTCCATCCTGCGGAAGTCGAGGCCACCCGGTGATGGGGGCTGGGCCACGAGAACCCGAAGATTCTCCTTTCCGGCCAGCACCGCGGCCGCTTCCTGAGTCACCTCAGGAGCCACCACCACCTCGACGAAGTTGGCCGTAATCAATTCGGCCGTGTCCGAACCGATAGGGCCATTTACCGCAACCACGCCCCCGAACGCAGACAGAGGATCGCACTCCCATGCTTCCCGGAAGGCGTCAACGACGTTCTCGCCGACTGCCACACCGGCCGGGTTGGCGTGCTTGACCACCACCGCTGCCGCCTGATCGAACCGATTGACGAGCCGCCACGCAGCTTCGGCGTCGAGATGGTTGTTGAAGGACATGGCCTTGCCCTGTGTGATGACGGCGTCGGCCCACCAAGCTCTCGCCTCGGGCTGCCGATACGAGGCACCGGCCTGATGGGGGTTCTCGCCGTACCGGAGACTGGCCACTTGCTCGAGTGGCAGGACCATGCGGACCGGCAACTCGCCGGGGTGGAGCCACCCAACGATGGCGGCGTCGTAGGCTGCCGTGCGGAAGAAGGCCCGCCGGGCCAACTCCCGCCGAAGGTCGTCACTGAGGCCGCCCTCTTCAACTGCTTCTGCCACCTGGTCGTACTGCCCCGGATCAGTCACGACGCCTACCCAGGCGTGGTTCTTGGCTGCAGCACGAATCATGGCTGGGCCCCCGATGTCGATCTGCTCGATCGCTTCGGCGGCATCGACGTCGGGATCGGCGACGGTCCGCTCGAACGGATAGAGGTTGGTGACCACGAGTTGGATGGGCTCCACGCCGCGCTCGGTCAGGTCTCGCCGATGATCCGGGTCGGATAGGTCGGCCAGGATGGCTCCATGGATCAGAGGATGAAGGGTCTTGACCCTCCCACCGAGCATCTCTGCGGCCCCGGTCACTTCCTCGACTGCCGTCACCGGGAGGCCCGCGCCGGCGATGGCGGCCGCGGTGCCTCCGGACGAGACGATGTCGACTCCGGCCTCAACCAGGCGTCTGGCGAACTCGGCCAGGCCCTGCTTGTCGTAGACCGAGATAAGAGCTCGTCGAACCACGACCTTGCTCATGCGCCACTCACCTCGATCGGCGGGTGGGCCGATCCGAGCTCACCTCGGGCGAGGGCCGATACGATCGCCGGGTATAGCCGATGTTCCTGTTCCTGGATTCGGGCATGCAGGCTGTCGACCGTGTCCCCCGCCAGCACCTCGACGGGGACCTGGGAGATGATTGGCCCGTGATCGACCTCCTCGTCCACGAAGTGAACCGTCACTCCGGTCACCCGTACCCCCCGCTCCAGGGCCTGGGCCACGGCATCAGCACCCGGGAAGGAGGGAAGGAGCGATGGATGGATATTGACGATACGTCCCGGGTATCGCCGGATCGCCTCCGGTCCGAAGATCCGCATGAACCCCGCCAGCACGATCAGGTGGACGGAGTATGAATCCACGACATCACAGATCCGGGCGGTGAAACCGGCGCGATCGCCATCCCATGGCACCACGTGCGTGGGGATCCCCGCCTGCCGTGCCCGGTCCAGAGCGCGAATACCGGCTCGGTCGGCGATGACGACCGCGATCCCGTAGCCGTCAGCGCGGTCGATCAAGGCCTGGAGGTTGGAGCCGGAACCTGAAACGAGGACTGCGATGTCGATTGGAGCCACTCCGAGATGGGCGGGGGAAGGACTCTAGTGGTCCGTCGCCGGCCGGAGAGACGGCGTCATCACCTGGGCGACGAGCCCCAGGCGCCCTCAGATTCTCCGCTTTTCCCCTCTACCATTGGGTTCGACCCGGCAGAGAGAGGCTAACGGGATGGAGATCGAGCAGGTCCCCGCGTCCGAGTGGAAGAACTGGGTGGAGAAGAACAACGGACTTCTTCTCGACGTGCGCGAGCCTCATGAGTGGGCGCTCGGCACCCTTCCTGGGGCCCTCCAGATCAGTATGGGGTCCCTACCAGACGCGATCGAGACCCTGAATAGAGCCGCCTGCATCCTCGTGGTTTGCCGCTCGGGAAACCGCAGCCAGCACGTCGCCGCCTTCATGAAGATGTCCGGTTTCGAGTCCGTCGCCAACATGTCCGGCGGCATGAAGGCACTGGGAATGCAGCCATGATCCAAGTCAGTGCGTTCCGGACCGAGGGCCTGGGCGACTCGACCTACGTGGTGAGAGCGGGCGACTGGTCGATCCTGATCGACCCCCAGCGGGACGTCGATCGATTCCTGGGGCACCTCGACGGGACCCAGCTGAGATGGGTACTCGAAACCCATCTCCACAACGACTACGTGTCCGGAGGTCGAAGCGCCGCCTCCATCACAGGGGCTGAACTGGTCCTGCCGGCTGCGGCCGCTCCGGCGTTCCGCCACACGCCCGCATTCCACGGCGAGGACCTGAACGAGGGCCCGGTGGTGATCCGGCCCATTCACACTCCGGGACACACCCCCGAGCACACCAGCTATCTGATCATCGTGGAAGGCCGACCCGAAGCTCTGTTCTCGGGCGGATCGCTGCTGGTGGGCTCGGCCGGGCGATCTGACCTGCTCGGGCCGGAACGAGCCGAAACCCTGGCCCGTCTCCAATACCTCTCCGTCGTGAGGCTCATGCGCCTCGACGATCGAACCGGCCTGTACCCAACCCACGGACAGGGCTCCTTTTGCACGGCGTCGGTAGCCGGAGGGGCCACTTCCACGATCGGACAGGAGAAGACGACCAACGCGGCCGTTATGCACGAAGACGAGGACTCCTTCGTCCGGGCGCATCTCCAGGGACTACAACCCTATCCCCGCTACTACGCCCGAATGGGCCCCATCAATCTCGCCGGTCCTACCCCGCTTCCGACGCTCAAGGCAGAGAGGGTGGAACCGGCCGACATCGACCCGGGTGCGGTCATTGTCGACACGCGGACGCGCCCGAGACTTCGCGGCAGGTCACCTGCCCGGATCTCTGAACATCCCGCTCAGCACCCAGTTCGGGGTCTGGTTCGGCTGGCTGATCCCCCATACCTCCAGCACGTACCTCGTCATGTCGGGCGAGACCGACATCGAAGAGGCCCTCGTGCAACTGGCCCGGATCGGCATCGACGGAGTCCGCGGGATGGTGCTCGACCCCGGGCCGCCGGCCGACGTGACCAGCCGGACCGCGAGCGTATCGGACGTTCCCCCGGGCGCCCAGATACTGGATGTGCGATCACCCGGGGAAAGAGCAGAGCGTGCCCCCGCCGGGACGGTTCACCGCTACCTACCCGATCTCCTCGATGGCCCGCCCAACAACCTCGATCCGTCCCACCCGGTCTGGGTGGTTTGTTCCAGCGGCTACCGATCAGCCATCGCCGCGTCGATCCTGCGCGGCTACGGATTCGACGCGGTGGCCGTTGTCAAAGGTGGCGTCGCGGATCTGTGAGGCCTTCGGCCCGAGCCTCGAACCGAATCCGGCTCACGGTGCGTACTCCCGGTTGCAATACCCCAAACCGGGAGGAACCTCATGAGACGCATCGGACTGAAGCCGGCCTTCTCGGCACTCCTCGTGGTCACTGCACTACTGATCGCGGGCTGCGGAGGAGGCACCGACTCTGGCAACCAGGCCATCACCCAGCCTCCGCCCTCATCGAGCTCGCCGAGCCCGGCTCCCGATCACACTCTCACTGCCTCCGGCTCGGATCTGGGCACCATCCTCACCGATGCCAACGGGCGCACCCTGTATCTCTTCGAGAACGATCACCAGAGTGACAGCACCTGCTACGACACATGCGCCGACAACTGGCCTGCCCTGACGGGCACCGCCGCCGCAGGCCAAGGCGTGGACGCCTCGATGCTGGGCACCACCACCCGCACCGATGGTACGACCCAGGTGACGTACAACGGATGGGCCGTCTACTACTTCTCCGGAGACAGCCAACCCGGTGACACAAACGGCCAGGGGATCGGAGACGTCTGGTACGCCATGGGCGCCGATGGCAAGGCCACCGGCGGTCAGAACGCCGCTTCCACGACCAGTGCCGCCTCGAATCTGGGCGGATACTGATCCCGAGCGGGGAGGGGATGGCGGAAATAGGACGAGGGAGATGGCATCCTGAAGGCGGTGAGACGCCGGACCGCCATAGCCATCTCCCTCGTCCTCGGGGCCTGCGGGGCCCTGGGAGCGCAAGCCCCGTCGCCCAGCACCATCGCTTCTCCATCCACCACCATCACACTCCCCGCCACCACCATCACACTCCCCACCACCACCATCACACTCCCCGCCACCACCACGACAATCCCCACCACCACGACAATCCCCACCACCATCACACTCCCACCCGGAGTGACGCCACCCCCGTCGTGGCTGGGTACCCGGCCCCTGCCGCAGGACGCGGACGGCAACGTCCCTCCCCAGCAGCCGCCTCCTGAGCTGGTAGACCGCCGCTTCACCACCACCGATCTGCTGCCACCGCCCACCGACGACAGCTTCCACTCCACCATCGAGCCTGTTCCCCCTGAGGTGACGGCACGCTCGACCTGGACGTCCGACTGTCCCGTCTCACTCGAGGACCTCGCCTACGTGACCGTCACGTTCCACGGCTTCGATGGCCGGGCACACACAGGCGAGCTCCTCCTCAACGCCGCCGTCGCCGATGACATCGTGAACGTCTTCGCCCGACTGTTCGAGGCAGGCTTCCCCATCGAGGAGATGGCCATCACCTCACAGGCCGGTCTGGAAGCACCACCCACCGGCGACGGAAACGACACCGAGATGTTCGTGTGCCGTCCCGTAACCGGCGGCACGGGGTGGTCCGAGCACGCCTACGGGCTGGCGATCGACGTCGACCCGTTCCACAATCCCTACATCAAGGGAGACCTCGTGCTCCCGGAGTTGGCCCGTGCCTACACCGACCGTTCGAATCTCCGGCCCGGGATGATCATCGAGGGCGACGTCGTCACCACCGCCTTCGACGACATCGGCTGGGGATGGGGCGGCCGATGGAACTCACTCAAGGACTATCAGCACTTCTCACGGTCAGGGAACTGAAGGCGAGCCACCCACCCTGACCCCACACATCTCCTCGAGTGCCTTGACCAGAGCGTGATTGCCCTCGGCGCCCAGGCCCCGGCGTTGCAGGGCCCGGTACATCTGGAAGACGAGGGCCGTGCCGGGCAGGGGAACTCCCAAACCGTCTGCGGCTTCCAGGACCAGGCGCAGGTCCTTCTGCTGGAGGTCGATGGTGAATCCGGGTCGCCAATCGCGACGGATCATCTGCGGTCCCCGGTTGGACAGCATCCACGAGCCCGCCGCCCCTCCTTCGACTGCAGCCAGGGCCGATTTCAGATCGACCCCCGCGGCCTGGGCCAGCATCAGGCTCTCGGAGGCAGCCAACTGATTGACGACGACGAGGATCTGATTGACCAGCTTCACGGTTTGTCCGGCACCCACTTCTCCGACGTGGGTGATGGTGGAGGCGAAGGCCTCCATGAAGGGCGTCACCTGGTTCACCGCCTCGGCGTCGCCGCCCATCATCACCGACAGGGTCCCGTTCTGAGCCCCCTCCGAACCACCCGACACCGGGGCATCGACCCACGACGCCCCTTTCATTCCGACGAGAGAGGCCAATTCGCGAGTGGCGGCGGGGCTGATCGTGGAATGATCGACCACGATTGAACCTTCGCCGAGTGATTCCAGAAGGCCGTGGGGCTCTCGTACCACCGCCTCGACATCCGGCGTGTCCGAAACGCACATCATCACCAGCCGGCATCGACGAGCGACATCTTCAGGAGAGTCGGCCACCACGGCCCCCTCGACTGCCTCGGCCCTTTCTCTGGTCCGGTTCCAGACGACCACCTCGTGGCCGGCGGCTACCAGATTGGCCGCCATACCCGAGCCCATGATCCCGATTCCGATAAACCCGATTCGTTCCATTCGGTCGATCGTAGGGAGATCGACGTGACCTTCGACCCGTTCGCTGTCGATCGAGAGGCCATAGACTCTGGTATATGAGCAGTCTCACCGCCGAGTACACATCACCGGGCGAAGTGGAGGTCCTCGCCACCGAGAACGTGACCAGCGCGCTGTCGGCGGCACGAGAGGGATCACCCCGATCACCCCATACTCTCCTACCGTCAGGGTGACGCCTTCCTCCCTATCACGTTCGCCGAGATGGCGGGACGGGTGCGGAGAGTGGCGGCCGGCCTGATCGCCCTCGGCCTGGAGCCGGGCACCAGGGTGTGTCTCTTCTCACCGACCAGGTACGAATTCACGATCCTCGACTACGCCATCTGGGCCGCGGGCTGTGCAACCGTGACCATCTATGACTCATCCTCGGCGGAACAGGTGGAGTGGATCGTCTCCGATTCGGGTGCTCAGGTGGTGATCTGTGCCGACGAAAAGCTCCGGGGGGTGTTCGAGGAGGCAATGGCTGCCACACCCCAACCGCCGCGCGTTTTCACGATCGACTCCGGTGGGATCGATGAGCTGGTCGAGTTGGGCAAGGGCGTGAGTGACGACGACGTCCTGACTCGAGCCCAGGCTGTCGAACACGACGACCTGGCGACGTTGGTCTACACGTCGGGAACCACCGGTAAGCCCAAGGGGTGCGCCCTCACCGTCCGCAACTTCGTGTGGACCGCCACCCAGGCCATGACCGTCCTCCACGAAGTCATCAACATGGAGGCCAGCACCCTGATGTTCTTGCCGCTGGCACACAGCTTCGCACGGATCGTCCAGGTCGGTTCCGTTACCCAGGGCGGTCTCATCGCCTATTCGAGCAGCATCCCCAATCTGATGGAGGAGCTGGCGATCGTAAAGCCGACGTGGCTCTTCTCTGTGCCCCGCGTATTCGAGAAGGTCTACAACGGAGCGTCTTCCAAGGCGCACGCCGAGGGCAAAGGCCGGATCTTCGATATGGCTGCCTCGACCGCCGGCGACTACTCGCGCCAGCTACAAGAGGGCAAGGTTCGGCTGGGTACCAGAATGATGCACGGCATCTTCGATCGACTCGTCTATGGCCGACTCCGGGAAGCACTGGGCGGCAGGGTGACCCACGCCGTGAGCGGCGGCGCCGCTCTCGGGGAGAGGTTGGGCCACTTCTTCCGCGGGATCGGCCTCGAGGTGCTGGAGGGCTACGGGCTGACCGAGACCTCGGCCGCCACAACCGTGAACCCTCCCGAACAGGTGCGGATCGGGACAGTGGGCCGGCCGTTGCCGGGCGACAGCGTCGGCATCGCCGACGATGGAGAGGTGTGGCTGAGGGGCGGAAATGTATTCAGTGGCTACTGGAACAATCCCGAGGCGACCGCCGAATCGCTCGACGCCGAGGGCTGGTTCCACTCCGGGGACCTCGGGTCACTGGACGACGGATATCTGAGCATCACGGGCCGCAAGAAGGAACTGATCGTCACCGCCGGTGGCAAGAACGTGGCACCGGCCGTCCTCGAAGATCGCCTGCGCTCTCACCCGCTGGTCAGCCAGACCATCGTCGTCGGAGACAACCGACCCTTCATCGCCGCCCTGGTCACGATCGACCCCGAGGAATTCCCACGCTGGGCGGCTGAGAATGGAATCGATGCTCCGCTGTCGGAGGCAATCCACAATCCCAAGCTGATTGCCGCCATCCAGGAAGGAGTGGATGCAGCCAACCGGGCTGTTTCCAAAGCCGAGTCCATCCGTGTGTTCCACATCCTGCCGGTGGACTTCACCATCGAAGGTGGCGAGCTCACCCCCACCCTCAAGGTCAAGCGGCGTGTGATCAGCGAGCGCTACGCCCACGCCATAGACTCGCTCTACGACCGCAGCTAGCCGAGCCTTTCTCAAGACTCCCCCGGGTACTTGCCGATAGAGGAGAGTGACTCGCGAACGTGCCCGATCGCTCGTCGCCGCCTTGCTGGCTGGGGTGGCACTGGTGTTGGTCGCCACCCAGTTCACCAATGTGACGGTGGCATCCCGCATTGCCCGGAACGCGGATCGTCTGCAATGGGCCAATGCCGCTCTAGGTAGCGCCGCCCTCACCCGGGCGGCCGCCGGCCAGGTAGCCATCTTCGAAGACCTCGGTGACGCCGGCATCGACAAGTCAACGGCGCTGCAGACCGCGCTGGTGGAACTGGCCGACACCCGCACCGGCTTCCAGACCCTGATCGACCAGGCTCCCCTCCCGGTCGATCCTTCGGTGGCGGGGTTCATGGACACGCTCGGCGCCGGTCAACTCGACATGGACGCCGTTGACGCCGCCTACTGGCCGGTAAGGGATTGGCTCAGCGGGCTCCAAGACCAGATTCGGGCAGACATCGCTTCCAGTCAGGACAGGGCTGCCCGGCTGTTGGTAGCCCTCAAGCTGGCCATCACTCTGGCCCTACCCGTGCTGGCCATCCTGTTCTATCGGCGTCGGGCGGCGGCCAAGCTCCGCGAGGCCGAGCTGAAGATGGAGGCGGAGGTCGAGGCGCAACGGGAGATCAGCCGTGCAAAGGACGAATTCGTCTCGGCCATGTCTCACGAGATCCGCACGCCTCTGACGGGAATCCTCGGCTTCTCCGAGATGCTGGTCGACTCACCCGACACCGGCGCGGATCGGGACCTGGTATCGATCATCAACTCCGAGGCCACCGACCTGAACCGGATGGTGGATGACTTCATCATCGCCTCGCGCTTGATCGGCGCCGGCGTGGCGGTCGACCTCCGAACCACGCAGTTGGGCCCGATTGTGGATGACGCTATTCGGCGCATGGAGCGCCTGGGCGCAGACGTGGTGATCGAAGGAGAAGCAGCGCCTGCCCTGGCCGATCCGGGACGCGTCGCTCACGTCGTCACCAACCTCCTCTCCAACGCCCACCGCCACGGCGGTAGCCGCATCGCGGTGCTGCTGGCCGATTCGGACACGAGCACCTCGGTCACCGTCATCGACGACGGCAACGGCGTACCCGACGGGATGACCGACCGTCTCTTCTCCCGCTTCGTTCATCGAAGCTCTGATGTGGTGGTCTCCGGCTCTCTTGGGTTGGGGCTGTGGGTAGCCCGCGAGCTTGCCCGAATGATGGGCGGAAACGTGACCCATGAACGTCGTGCCTCGACGACCCGATTCAGCCTCATTCTGCCCAGGGCGCCTGTCCAAGGCGAGCACGTCTCGCCGCGACCCTTGGCCCCGCGAGTGGCCGTCGGCGGATGAGCCGACACGCGGCCGGAGCCGTCCTGACGACACTCATGGTGATGGCCCTGGCCATCCCGGTTCTGGCATCGGGTTACAGCTACGCCGACGATTTCGGGTCGGGTGGATACGAGGGCTCAACCGGCTCGGAGGTGTGGACGGCGCCGTGGACCGAGGTGGGAGAGTCGAACGGACCGAAATCCGGTTCCGTGACTGTCACCGACTCTGATCTCTGCACGCTCAGCCCATGCCTCGTGGTCCAGGGCCTGGTGGGCGTCACCAACGTGGGCGCATCTCGCAGGATCACCCTGCACCAGGGCGACACGGCGGAGCTGCGCTACGACATCGACTTTCCCGGTGGAGTCCTCGTCCAGGGCTCGGCCCTCGTGCAAGCCTCCGCCGACGGTGGTTCCTGGCAGACACTGTCCACCCACTCCCCGGGTGCAGGCGGCACGTTCAGGGTCTCACTTCCCAAGGCCTCCTCGACAATCGACGTCCGCTTCGTGACGTCGGGACTGTCGCTGCTCGGCTCGATGGCCATCGACTCCGTAGTGGCGACCGTCGACACGCCCGCCACGACAACCACGACCACCACCGTGCCCGTCACGGTGTCCAGCTCCACGCCCGTGACCAATCCCACCACACTGACGGTTCCCACCACCACGCTGACCATCCCAACGACGACCCCGACGTCACCGTCCACCACCCTTGCGGACGGCACGTCCTCCACCAGCCGCCCCACGTCCACGCTCACCGACCGAAACGACTCCACAACGTCGGCCACTGACCGCTCCACCACCACCACCACCACCAACCCGTCCCGGGGCAACGATCCCTCCACGACGACGTCTACCACGGTCCGTAAGGACGGGGGCCTCGACTCATCGCCCCCACCCCCGGGGGACTCGACGTCACCACCGTCACCACCGGCACCGCCGTCACAGACCTCGGGAGTGGTGACCCGGCTCGACCCCGGCCTCGGGACAGCCCGAATCCAGGTCCACGCTCAGGAGAACCTGGCCGTCCGGTTCGTAAGGGCCAGCGAGCACCTCGGATTCGACATCGTGGCCAATCTCGTCCTGGGCGGCGTCCCTCGCCTGGGCGTCGGTCACCGGGCTCGAACGAAGGCGCTCGACGACCAGGCAGGCCACCGAGACGGGCTGACGCTCAGCCCAGCTCCGCCACCAGCGCGTCGACCAGCCGCCGGTAGTCGTCGAGACGGTTGTAGCGCTGGGCAGAGATACGCAACACCCGCCGATCGGACCACGAGAACACCGGGACCTCGATGGCGTGATCGTGACGGAGCCGCGTCGTCAGCTCGTCGGTGAGCCCGTCGTCGTGAGGTTGTCCGGGAAGGACCATGGCCGCCATCGACCCGATCCATTCCTCATCTGCACCCGGCTCTAGGTCGAGGGCCTCGACCAGGATGCGCCGACCCTCCAGGGCGAGGGTGTGGTTGGCTGACATGACTCCCTCCCAACCGTCGGGATGGGCATTGGCCATCGTGTCGATCGCCGCCGGAACCGCCAACCAGGCGGACGGGTCGTCGGTTCCCGCCCAGTCGAACAGTGCCTGGAGCCGAGACTGACCGGGCAGCACCATGTTCCATCCGTGAGATATCACCAGCGGCATCACGTCGCCCTCCCGTCTCTCCGCCACCGACAGAAACGCGGCACCCTTGGGAGCACATACCCACTTGTGGAGGTTGCCGACGTAGTAGGAGGCGTCGAGCGCCCCCACATCCAGCGGAACCATGCCCGGGCCGTGAGCGCCATCCACCAGGACCGGGATTTCTGGCTCGATGGCAGCGACTATTTCTCCGACCGGCATCACCAGAGCGGTGGGAGAGGTGACGTGGTCGATCAGCACCAGGCGAGTATTGGGGCTGCGAGCCAGGTCGATCCGGTCGAGGACCATGCCGGCATTCGGGAGGCGGGAACGGAATCGGAACTTCCACCACCTCGGCCCCGGCTCGTTGGGCCCAGACACGGGCCGCGTTCTGGCAGGCGTTGTAGCCGTGGTTGGTAACGATGATCTCGTCGCCTTCCCGTAGACCGAGGGACGAAAGGACGCAGTTCACTCCTGTGGTGGCGTTGTTGACGAAGACGGTGCTCTCGGCTCGGCCGCCCACGAAGCCCACGAGCCGTTCCCGCGGATCCTCGAGGGCGGGGTGGTACTCCTCGTCGAAGAAGCGAACCGGATTCGACTCGAGGCGTCGCCGCCAGCTCGTTTTGGTCCTCAGACGCCAATGGGCGTCGCCCCGAACGAACCGTGGTTGAGAAAGGTGACATCGGGATCGAGGACCCAGCTAGCCACGGCCGCACCTCTCCGGCAGGCTCAAGGGGACCTCGTTGATCATGAACAGATCGGGCCTCCCATCGGGGAGGTCTCGAACGGCCTCGGGGCATAAAGCCGACAATCCATGAGGGATCAAGGTAGCCGCCCTGGACCGACGGTGGCACACTCACGGAGCCCGGTCAGATCGATACGCCGCCTTCCAGACGTGCCCTGATCTCGTTCTCCCCTGCAAAACGGACCCATCAGGGGCGCGTTTTGCTGATAAAAACGGCGATCAGCCCGCCAGCTCCGCCAGCGCCGTCGCGTATTCGGGGGTGAGCTCGTAGTCGGAGTGGCGGAGAGGAATCGGGCGACTCTCGCCCGGCAGCGGAGGCTGAGTGGAAACTGGGTCCAGGACCTCCACATCGGTGACCCCTCCGGTCTCGAGCCGCCCACCGATGAAGTCGGTTCGTCTCCACAGGTTCTTCCATCCCGTCACCCGGGCCACCACCTCCCGGTAGAGGCCCCGGGAGCAGTACTCAGGGAAGTAACGGCCGTAGAGGCGGGTCAGCGGTGACCCGTAGGTGAGGAGCGCCACCGACGACGCCACCTGGGCCGAGGACTGCATAACGGTGGCCACCGCCAGCACCGATCCCTGCGAGTGGGCCGACATGACGACCCTTCCCTGCCCGGTGAGCGTCAGCAGCCTGTCCCTGAGCTGAGGGACGGCTCTCTCGCCGTACGCGGGAGGGCACCAGGGATGGAACCAGCGGGGCCAGAAGGTGGTCACGTCCCAGACGATGCCCACCACCCGCCTCACGGCCCTGCTCCGATAGAGACGAGAGATGCCGAACACGGCCAGGAGGGGCAGGAGACCCAGGATCACCGAGGCAGGCCTGGCGAGACGGTCGGCCCACGGTCCCAGCCCCAACCCCGTGGAGTCGCCTGCCGCCAAGGAGACGACCGCCAGCACGACGAGCACGATAACCACGACCGAGCCGAGGATGGCTGCCGACCTGTCGGTCAGGGTGGCCTGCGCCTCGGCTCTGCCAACCCGCCCTGCCCACTCCCGATCCTCCGGATTCCCACAATCGAGCCCACCTCGCTCGGCGAACCGTGGTGCCAGCTGCTCACACTCCGGTCCGTGCCCGACCCGAACCCAGTAGAAGCCCACCACCGCCACCACCACGACCAGCGTCAGCAGAGTGACGACGGCGGCATCCGACACCTCGGCCGAGTAGTAGATGAAGGGCTGGGAGACGACCACACCGATCCTCGTGCCACCCGCGGCCGCAGGGGAGCCGAGCATGTCGGCGAGGCGAATTATCAGCCCGGCCCCGAAGGCGTCTATCAGCCCCGCCGCCACCAGGAGGAGGAGGGGCGCCATCAGTGCCGCCCGAACGCTCCCCCGCTGCTCTCTCCGCCAGGCCGCCAACGCCGCCAGGACCAGCAAGAGGGCGAGCACTGCATAGGAAGGCAACAGAGCCCCGGACACGACCTCCGATCCCGGGGCCATGCCTGCCTGGGTGCTCACGTCCTGCCCAAGCCAAACCATCGCCGCGGTCAGGAGCCAGAGGCCGGCCGAGACGGCCAGAAGGAAGATATGAATTCTGCTCGCCACACCTTCCAGACGCAGAACAACCACCCCGCACAGTCCCAAGAGAACCCAGCCCGCCGACACGAGCGCCGAGCCCTCCATCACCCCGGACCGGTCTGCCACGTACGCCATTATCAGCGAAATCGCCGCCAGGGCGGCGGCGGTATGGCTCAGGCCGAGCCGATGGGCGACATGCGGTGAGCGCCACAGATCGGGGTGGTTGAGGTTGAGCCGGTAGGCCGGGTCCGATCGCGCCGCGAAGTCGACGCGATCATGGACCGCCAGCTGGCTTCGTCGGCCCAGCCAGGCCAGGAGAAGCATCGCCGCCACGGGGACCGCAGCCCCTACTACCAGCCCTCTGCCCAGGTGGCCACCCACGAGGCCGTTCTCCCATGGCGAGAGCCACCAGCGGCCGTCCGTGCAAGCCACGCGGGCGCCGCACTGGTAGGCGATGAGGTCGATGGCGCCCACCGACACGAAGCCCGTGACACTCAACGTCAGGACCAGCCCGAACAGACGGATCAGGGCGGCCAGCACCGCGTCGAGCGAGGTGCGCGACCGCACCTCGACCTGGTCGGCCCGGCCGCCGTGGCGGACCATCCAGCCGGCCAGATTGGCCAGTGCGAAAGGAGTCAACAGCACCCACAGCGCCCGCAGCCGGGCGGCCGAGGTCAGACCTCCCCAGGAGTAGCCCTCCAGGACGGGTCGCCGCCCCTGATCGAGCCAGGGCCGGAAGAACCCGGCCGCCGGATCCCCAGCCACCCTTTCCGTGACCGGAACGTCCAGCAACTCCTCCGGGCTGGCTCCGCCGACACCGTGCACCCGCAGCTCGATGGTCTCGCCCGACTCATCGGTTGGTTGACGGCGAAGTCGGGGCGGGTTGGCCATGAACCGAACCTACTCCCCCACGCCTACATCCTTCGCAGGGCTCCTCGATCCACCTTGCCCAGATGGGTTTGGGGGAGGGCCTCCAGGAACACGATCCGGCGGGGATGCTTGTAGGGCTCGAGCCGATCAAGGACCCAGCCCGTCAGCTCCTCGGCCGCCACGTCTTCGGCCTTCACCACGAACGCAACCGGGCGCAACAGCCCGTCCTCGTCCGGGATCGGGACCGCGGCCGCTTCCTTCACCGCCGGATGCTCCAGCAGGCAGCCTTCCAGCTCCTGGGGCTGGAACCACTTCCCCTTCACCTTGACGGCGTCGTCGGCCCGGCCGCGATGGGTCACGTAGCCTTCCTCGTCTCGAGACACGAGGTCACCGGTCACCACCCACTCCCCCATGAACACTTCGCCGGTTGCGTCTAGGTCCTGCCAGTAGCCCAGGCCGCGCGAGTCGCCCTTGACCCACAATCGCCCCACCTGTCCGTCCGGGACGTCACGGCCGTCGGGATCGCGGACCGCCAGCTCGAAGCCGGGCACAGCCTTGCCCAGCGTCCCCGGTCGGACATCGCCGGGCACATTGCTGACGAAGATGTGCCACATCTCGGCAGTCCCGAGCCCGTCGAGGATCTCGATCCCGAAGCGGTCGTACCACGACCGGTACAGGGTCTCGGGCAGAGCCTCCCCGGCCGAGGTGACGAAGCGGAGGCTCGACAGATCCGCCGTGGCGGCGCGCTCATGGTTGAGCATCTGGTTGATGGCGGAGGGGACGTGTATGAGGACCGTGGGTCGGTGCCGCTCGATCCTGTCGTAGAGCACCTCGGGGGTGGGATGATCCGGGAAGAGAATCGATGTTGCGCCTACTGAGAAGGGGAAGAAGAGGTTGGCTCCCGTGGCGTAGCCGAAATACAGCTTCGGGACCGCCATGGTGACGTCGTCGGGCCGGTAGCCGACCGCGGCGGTGTAGAGAGCGGTCGTGTTGGCGTAGGAGCGATGGGTCTGGGGAACGGCTTTGGGAATCCCCGTCGTCCCGCCCGAGAAGAGCCAAACCGCCGGGTCGTCCCTATGCGTGTCGAACCGCGGGCACGGTCCTTTGCGATCCAGGTCGGTGATCGAGGGGACTCCCGACCGCTCCCCGCCGACCACCACCACCTCGACCGGCCGGTCGACGGCTGCTACTGCCTCCACCATCGAGTCGGCGTTGTCGACATGGACCAGAGCCACGGGTGCCCGGGAGCGCTCGACCATCGAGACCAGCGCCTCGACCGCTAGGCCTGGGTTCACCATCACCGCCACCGCGCCGACCCTGAGGATTCCGAACAGGGCGGCGACGTAATCGGCGCCGTCGGGCAGGGCGATCAACACCCTCTGCTCGGGATCGATACCCAGCGATCGCAACCCCACCCCGTAGCCCCGGGCGAGATCGTCGACCTCCCCGTAGGTCAACGAGCCATCATCAAAACGCAGGGCCTCGTCGTCCCCCCGACCCTCCTCGACACGGCCCCCCAGGAAACGTTGGTCGATGTTGAGGCGGAGTGGAAGGTCGACGGTAGGCATAAGCCAAAGGTAGTAGGCCGACAGTCTCTCGGCCCCTGCATGCTGACTTGTCGGGTTCGGCCGGGTCTCCCCCCCACCCCCTGCCGGAGGTAGGGGGACAAAGCTGGCGGGGCAACACAGATTGCCCCCTCCTAATCTGGACCGCGATGGGCAACGAGCGCGATCTCTACTACCACGACTACCTCAAGTTGGACCGGCTCCTGTCCTCACAGGAGCTGGAGAGCGAGGCGGCGGGCAAGACTGTCCACGACGAGATGTTGTTCATCATCGTCCACCAGGCCTACGAGCTGTGGTTCAAAGAGATCCTGTGGGAACTCGACGACGTCATGAAGGCCTTTGGAGATGCCTCCTTCCACGAGCGGGACACGGGACGGGTCGTATCCCGGTTGCGCCGCATCACGACCATCCAGCGGATCCTTCTAGATCAGATCGACGTCCTGGAGACGATGACGCCGATGGACTTCCTCGACTTCCGCGACTACCTGGTGCCCGCTTCGGGGTTCCAGTCGGTTCAGTTCCGGCTGATCGAGAACCGCCTCGGGGTACGGCCCCAAGATCGGCTTCTATTCGAGGGCGCGCCCTACACCCACCGGCTCAGCCAGCCTCACCGGGAGAAGGTGGAGGCCTCAGAACAGCGACCGTCACTGCTCCAGGCTGTCGACTCGTGGCTGGCGCGAACACCGTTTCTGGACGACTACTCGTTCTGGGATTCATATCAGAGCTCCGTGCGGTCCACGCTCGAGGCCGACATGGAGACGGTATCGGCCAATCCCAACCTCACCCCGGCGGAGCGGGAGGAGCAACTCCGCTCGTTCGAGGCCACCATGTCACAGTTCGAGGCTGCCTTCGACCCGAAACGACATGACGAGATGGTCGAGTCCGGGAGCCGCAAGATGTCTTATCGCGCCTTCCAGGCGGCCATGTTCATCTCCCTCTACCGGGACGAGCCGGCGCTTCAAGAGCCCTACCGGCTGCTCGAGCTCCTGGTCGACGTGGACGAGGGGTTCACGACCTGGCGATACCGCCATGCTCTCATGGTGCAGCGCGTGATCGGAGCCAGGACCGGCACGGGAGGATCGGCCGGCGCCAAGTACCTCCTCAGACTGGCCGAGCGCAGCCGGGCATTCTCCGACCTCCTGGTCCTACCCACCTTCATGGTCCCCGCCTCTTCCCGGCCCGACCTGCCCGAGGGACTGGCGGAGAAGATGCGATTCCGGTACCAGCCATGAAGGAGGAGTTCACCCGCTTCCTCCAGGCAGGCGGGGACCGCCTCCACGCAGCCGCCCACTCCCACCACCCCTGGCCGGACGTCACATTCGAGGCTCATCAGCGTGCCTGGCTGGATGCCGCCCGGCTCTGGGACGACAAATGGGACGAGATCTTCGAGCGGGTGGTCCCGACCGCCCAGGCCGGGGTGGCCGGAATACTGGGGCTGGGGGACCCCTCGTCGCTCGTGTTCGCTCCCAATACCCACGAATTCGTGGTTCGCATCGCCTCCAACCTTCCTCGGCCGTTCCGGGTCCTGACCACGGACTCGGAGTTCCACTCCTTCTCACGCCAGCTGCGGCGTTGGGAAGAAGCGGAAATCGCCGTCGCCACCCGGGTGGCGGCTCGACCCTACGACACCTTCCCTGAGCGTTTTCTCGCCGCTCGAGAGGGCCAGGAGCTCGTGTTCTTCAGCCACGTCCACTTCAACTCGGCGTATGTAACGCCCGACCTGGCCGAGATGGTGGCCGCGCTCGAACCGCCCGCCACGGTCGTGATCGATGGGTATCACGGGTTCATGGCTGTGCCGACCGATCTGGGGCCGGTGGCAGACCGAGCCTTCTACGTGGCCGGGGGGTACAAGTACGCCATGGCCGGCGAAGGGGCCTGCTTCCTGCATGTGCCGGCCACCGCCCCGGACCGTCCCGTAGACACCGGGTGGTGGGCGGGCTTCGGGGCGCTGTCGGAGGATCCGGCTGAAGCCGTCTTCGGACCGGGTGGCCGGCGCTTCGCCGGCGCCACCGCCGACCCCAGCGGGCTGTACCGGCTCAACGCCGTCCTGGACCTGCTCCGGCGCAGGAACCTGACCGTGGCCGCAATCCACGAGCATGTCCGCCACCTCCAGGGTACCCTTCTCGACCTGGTCCATCCGGATCTAACGGCCAGCCTCATACCCCAGGACGTGCCTGAAAGAGGTCATTTCCTCACCTTCGAGCGCCCGGATGCAGGCGATCTGTATCGAGCCCTGCACCGAGACGGAGTCATAACCGACCATCGTGGTGACCGGTGGCGAGTTGGCCTGGGGATATATCACGACGTGGCCGACATCGAGCGGCTGGCCAAACTGATCAACGCCCACATCTGAGAGGACACGATGGACATCTCCAATGCCGTCATCGACTTGGCCGTGGCTACCGGACTGAGCGCCCTGCTCGGCCTGGAGCGGGAACTGAGCGGCAAGGAAGCGGGATTACGCACTGATGCCCTGGTGGGCCTGGGGGCAGCGCTCTTCACGGTCCTATCCCGGGGAGTGTTCCCGAACGCCGATCATGCCCGGGTGGCAGCCGGGATAGTCACCGGTGTCGGCTTCCTCGGAGCCGGTGCCATCTTCCGATCGGGGCCACTGGTCAAGGGCCTGACCACGGCCGCCGGACTGTGGGCAGTTGCAGCCGTGGGCATGGCCGCCGGGACCGATCAACTCCTGCTGGCGACGCTGGCCGCCGCCCTGGCCGCGGTGGTCCTGGTGGTCTTCCGTTGGTTCGAGTATGTGATCAACCGCCTCAGGGTCGGTGTCACCCTGGTGGCGACGATTCAACCCGCCTCGTCCTATCTGGAGGTCCTGCGACAGGTGGAGTCGATCGACCCGCGCGTGGAACTCACGGACGTCCGGGCCGGAGCAGACGCAGCCGAGGTATCGTTCCTCGTCCACCCCAGCAAGGCCGCCTTTCTGGGACGGGCCCTTCTGGCTCTAGAGCCCGTCGTGGCAACCGATGTCGCCTAAGACACCGACCCGGCCCTAGCCGGCGACGACCGGAATCCGCTCCATGGCGGCGCGCACCTTCTCTTCGGGGTACTCGTAGTCCTCCAACTCGCCGCTCAGATAGGCGTCGTAGGCAGGCAGATCGAAATGCCCATGACCACACAGGGCAGTGAGAATCACCTTCTCCTCCCCCGACTCGCGCGCCTTGATCGCCTCGCGCGCCGCAGCAGCGATGGCATGAGTGGGCTCTGGGGCCGGAATGATTCCCTCACTGCGAGCAAACTGAACGGCCCGATCGAAGCACTCCACCTGCCCGATCGCCTCCGCCTCCACCAGGCCCAGCTCGTAGATATGGCTGATCAGGGGTGACATGCCGTGGTAACGAAGCCCACCGGCGTGGATGGGGTCGGGTACGAAGTCGTGGCCCAGGGTGTGCATCTTGAACAGCGGTGTCATCCCGGCCGTGTCGCCAAAGTCGTAGGCGTACACGCCCTTGGTCAGAGACGGGCAGGCGGCGGGCTCGACACAGCGGATTACGGGGTTCATCCTCCCGGCCAGCTTCTCACGCAGGAACGGGAACGACAGCCCACCGAAGTTGGAGCCGCCTCCGGTGCATCCGACCAGGATGTCGGGCTGCTCGCCCACCTTCTCCAGTTGCTTGAGTGCCTCCTCGCCGATCACCGTCTGATGCAGGAGGACGTGGTTGAGCACGGAACCGAGCGAGTAGTTGGTGTCGGGGTTCTTGGCGGCCATCTCGACTGCTTCGGAGATGGCGATGCCGAGGCTGCCGGTGCTGTCGGGGTCCTGGGCGAGAATGGCTCGCCCAGCCTCGGTCAGGTCGGAGGGCGACGGATGGACGGTGGCCCCCCACGTCTCCATCATCGAACGGCGGTATGGCTTCTGGTCGTAGCTGATCCTGACCTGCCACACCTCGCACTCGAGGCCGAACATGGTGGTGGCGAGGGCGAGGGCCGACCCCCACTGGCCGGCACCGGTCTCGGTGGTCAGCTTGCGGATCCCGGCCTTGGCGTTGTAGTAGGCCTGGGGTACCGCCGTGTTGGGCTTGTGAGAGCCGGCCGGGCTGGTTCCTTCGTACTTGTAGTAGATCCGGGCCGGCGTATCGAGGGCCTTCTCCAGCCTCCGCGCCCGGTACAGGGGGGTGGGGCGCCACAGCTTGTAGATGTCGAGCACCTCGCCCGGTATGTCGATGTAACTGTCTGTGGCCACCTCCTGGAGGATCAGGTCCATCGGGAAGAGCGGAGCCAGGTCGTCGGGCCCGGCCGGCTCGTGCGTGCCCGGGTGCAAAGGAGGTGGCGGCGGCTCGGGGAGGTCGGGGATGATGTTGTACCAAGCCTGCGGAATCTCAGACTCGTCAAGCATCACCTTGGTCACATCGGCCATCGACTTCCTCCTGGTTTCGGTTGCCCCGAACCTACCACCGGGTCGGATTCAAGGACCCAGCCCCAGGAATTTTCTCCAACTTGTTCGGCCGTTTGCATGCCGCCCGTCCCACCCACGACCTCGGCGTCGTTTCTCAATCAGCTTCGGCTACCGCCGTGGCGACCAGCTCCACCTTGGCGGCCCGGTCGAACAGCTCACTCACCCCGAACAGGGCCATCGCCGGGTAGTGGTGGCCGAACACCTGCCGGTAGGCCTCCCCGATCGGTCCCAGGGACAGACGATATTGCTCTACCACCGTCGTGTAGATGTGCAGGCGTACGAGTGAGTCCGGGGCAAATCCCGCCTCGTTGAGGCATGCGGCCACATTGGCGACCGCCTGGCGAAACTGATCCACCAGCCCATCGTCTATGGACCCGTCCCCCCGATGCCCGGTCTGGCCGGCGACATAGAGGACTCGGCCGGGAGAGGCCTCCACGGCGTGGGCGAACCCGGCCGGTTGGGGAAGGCCCTCAGGGTTGACCATGCGGCTCACCGCTCCACCTGGAACGGTGCCCCGTGGCCGGGCACGATCAGATCGGCCACCGCAATCACCCGCTCACGCTGGGCGAAAAGTGTCTCGAGGTCCTCGGCCAGGGGATCACCCTTCATTCCCTCCCACCACCACAGATGGGTGAAGGCCACGACGCCGTCTGCCGTGTTGACCAGGGTTGTTATGTCCTGGCGGGTATGGCCCGGTGTCTCCAGCAGGCGAATGTGGTCCGATATCACATACCCCTCCGCCGGGCGATCCGTCCACTGGTCGCGCTCGTAGATTGCCCAGAAGTCGTGGAGGGCCACGGGAGGGAAGAGGGCCACGTTCACGGTGTGGTCGGGATGATGGTGGGAGATCACCACCTCGGTGACCTGGTCCGGACGAACCTCCAGCTCGGCCATCGGATCGAGGATCCTGCTCCGGTCGGGGACCATTCCCGGATCGACGACGACGACGTGCGATCCGTCCCTGACCAGCCCGACGGTGCCGGCGACTCCCTCGTCGCCCGCGTATCCCGTGAAGAGGATGTCGACCCGGGCCGGGCTCACCTTCCCCTCCAGTCCGGTTCCCGCTTCTCCTTGAACGAGCGATGGAATTCGGCGTGGTCCTCGGTGGTCATCAACAGAGCCTGTGTCATCGCCTCCAGCTCGATCGCCGCCGACAGGCTCATGTCGGCCTCGGCGGTGAGAAGCTTCTTTGTGGCCCCGTAGGCGAAGGTCGGCCCGGCCGCCAGCCGCCGCGCCAGATCCATAGCCCGGGCCATCAACTCATCGTCGGCCACCACGGACGTGGCCAGGCCGATGTCGTCCGCCCGATCGGCGTCGACGGGGTCGCCCAGCATGAGCAGCTCGGTGGCCCGGCCCAGGCCGATGAGACGAGGCAGCAGATAGGCCGAGCCCATGTCTGCACCCGCCAGACCCACCTTGGTGAACAGAAAGTGAAACTTCGCCGATCGGGCCACGAGACGGAAGTCGGCCGCCAAGGCAATCACCGATCCCGCCCCGGCGGCCACTCCGTTGACGCCGGCGACGATCGGCATGGGAAGCTGGCGCATCCCTTCGACGACCGCTCCGGTCATGCGGGTGAACTCGAGCAGTGACCGGCTGTCCATGTTCAGCAGTTCGCCGATGATCTCATCCACGTCGCCCCCCGAGCAGAAGCCCTTGCCCCGGCCGGTGATGAGGACGACGGACACGTCGGCCCTGTGCGACAGCTCTCCCATCAGGTCCCTGAGGTCGGCGTAGACGTCGAAGGTCAGGGCGTTGAGACGCTCCGGCCGGTCGAAGGTGACCGTGGCCACGCCATCGGCGACCTCGAAGTCGAAGTTCTCCCACGAATCGGTGAAACCGGCCGAGGCCCGGAACGGGCTCACAGCTGGACCCCTCCGCCGTCGAGCACGATGCTCTGCCCGTTGATCGCCCCCGAATCGGGATGGGCCAGGAACGCCACGACGTGCGCCACTTCCTCGGGGGCCAGAAGGCGCCCCAAGGGCACGGAGCGGGCAAGGCGTTCTCGGGCAGACTCGGGTTCGATGCCGGTCAATCGGCCGATCCGCTCCACCGAGGCATCCGTCATGGGAGTATCGACGTAGGCCGGACACACCGAGTTGGCTGTGACCCCCGATCCCGCCAACTCGGCCGCTACCGCTCGCATCAAACCAAGGACGGCATGCTTGGAGGCGACATAGGCGGCTATGTAGCGCGCCCCGACGTGCGAGGCGACCGAGGCGACGGTGATGATGCGGCCCCGGTTGCGCTCCTTCATGCCACCAACCACTGCCCTCGTGCACAGGAAAGCCCCCGTGGCGTTCACTCGCATGGTGGTCTCCCACTCTTCCAGTGAGGTGCGCTCGAGTGGTGCCGACGGGGCCACCCCGGCGTTGTTGACCAACACATCCACCCGGCGGCCATCGAAGAACTCGGTCACCGCGGCTGCATCGGCCACGTCCAGGCTCTCCGTCGTGACCGAGCCGCCCGAAGCCTCAACCGTCTCCGCCAGCGCTTCCCGGTCGCGGCCCGTGGCCACGACCTCGTATCCTTCCGCCGCCATACGGACGGCGACCGCTCGCCCTATGCCCCGGCTGCCTCCGGTCACAACACACGTTCCGTTCATGAGCGGCAAACCTAGTGGCGCGCGGAGGAAGTCGGGGCCGATGTCGCCGGCCTCTCCTGGTACCTTGACCTCGTGGCGGGTCAGAAGCCAACTGTGCCGATGCTCGGCCCCGCCCAAAAACGCGCTGGAGCCATGATGAGTCTCACTCCCGACCACACCGCCCTCCTCTCCCGGGCTGCGAAGACCGGGGCGGAGCTGGCGCGCGAGCCCCATGAAGGTTCGGGCATCAACCGCTCCCTGATCCTCGCCCTTGGTGAGTCGGGGCTCCTGCATCGCCTCTATCCACCCGAGGGGTTGTCGGCGACGGATCTGTGCCTGATCCGCCAGGGTCTGGCTCGCACCAACACCGAGGCCGAGACCGCCTTTGCCCTCCAGGGCCTCGGGTCATATCCCATCCACCAGTCGGGGCGACCAGAGGTGGGGGAGACCTGGATCCGGCGGGTGGTCACGGGCGAGGCCGTGCCGGCCTTCGCCCTCACCGAGCCCGGGGCAGGTTCCGACGCGGCGGCTTTGGAGCTGAGTGCCGAGCCCGACGGCGACGGCTGGCGACTGAGCGGCCAGAAGGCCTGGATCTCGAACGCCCCCGATGCCGACGTGTATGTGGTCTTTGCCCGCACCACCCCCGACGCCGGCTCCCGAGGCGTATCGGCCTTCGTGGTCCCGAGCGGCAGCACGGGTTTGACGGGAACGGCTCTCGACATGATTTCGCCCCACCCGATGGGGAACCTGGAGCTCGACGGCGTGGCCGTGCCCGGCAATCACTTGCTGGGCGAAGAGAACGGAGGGTTTGCGGTTGCGATGGCTACCCTGGACCTGTTCCGACCCTCGGTGGGCGCCTTCGCCGTGGGCATGGCCGAGGCCGCCCTCAAGATCGCTCGAGAGCACGCCGACGAACGCCACGCCTTCGGCCGGGCGATCTTTGATTTTCAGGCCGTCTCCCACCGGATCGCCGACATGGCCACCAGGACCGCCGCCGCTCGACTGCTGGTCTATGAGGCGGCCGCCACCTACGACCGAGGCGATCGCCGGGCCCTCACCGGCCTGGCCGCCATGGCCAAGCTCACCGCCACGGAGACCGCCCAGGAGGTCGTGGACGGGGCGATCCAGATCCTCGGTGCCCGCGCCCTGGAGAGTTCCCATCCCCTCTCCCACCTCTACCGGGATGTCCGGGCACCACGCATCTACGAGGGCACCTCGGAGATCCAGCGCAACATCATCGCCCGCGAGGTGCGCCGAGGCCGCCTCGGCTGGTGAAGCTTCGCCCCCCACAAACGGAGCCTCATCCCCACAAACGGAGCCTCATCCCCACAAACGGGACTTCATCCCCCACAAACGGAGCCTCATCCCCACAAACGGGACTTCATCCCCCACAAACGGAGCCTCATCCCCACAAACGGGACTTCATCCCCCACAAACGGAGCCTCATCCCCACGAGCGGAGCTTTGTCCCCCACGAGCGGAGCGAGAGGGGAAGGGGCCCCCGCTGCGCAGCAGCGGGGTAGGGGGCCGGGGAAGGGGCCCCCGCTGCGCAGCAGCGGGGTAGGGGGCCAGGGGAAGGGGCCCCCGCTGCGCAGCAGCGGGGTAGGGCGCTCAGTCCGCCAGCGCCACCCGGGAGCGCACCATGATGCAAGCGTCGGCCAGGTACTCGGCGCCTTCCTCCTGAAGGATGGTGAGTAGCTCGGGGTTCTCGGCCCCGGGCTGGACCCAGAATCGGTCGTAGCCGATATCCAGCGCCTGACGGACCACCTTGACCCCTTCCGCGGCGGGCACGACCAGGTCGATGATGTCGGGCTCTACGGGTAGATCCGCCACCGTGGCATAGGCGGGATCTCCGTCGACCGTGTCGCGACTCGGGTTGACCGCCAACACGCGGTAACCCTTGCGCTTCAGATCCCGATAGATCACCGACCCGTACTTCTCACGGTTGTCGGTGGCGCCGACCACGGCGATGGTGGCTGTGGTATCGGCGAGAATTCTGGTCAGGGGATCCATGCTGGGTTCAACCTCCCGCCGCGTGACGGGATTCCCCCGCCGCCAGGGCCTCTGCCAGGCCGGACATATCGGAGACGGAGATCGTGGGCGTGACTTGCACGATTCCCCAGGGCTGTCGACGGACGAAGCAGCCCGGGGCGCCGACGGACTGGGCACCTGCCACGTCCCAATCGTGAGCCGCCACCAGCACCATCCGGTCGATGTCGACGCCACACACGGCCGCTGCATGCAGATAGACCTCGGGAGCGGGCTTGAAACGGCCGATGGCATCGACGGAGATGCGGCGCTCGAAGAAGCGATCCAGCCCTGAGTTCCCGAGTTGTGCGGCCACGACCTCGGTCGACCCGTTGGTGAGGGCGATCATCCGCCTCCCCTCGGAAGCGAGCCGCTCCAGGCCCGCCTCGACATCGGGGTGCGGAGGAAGCCGGGTCATCTCACCCACAACCTCCCCCGCCTCCTCGGGCGTCAGCATCATCCCCTCCCGGGCCGCCAACCACACGAGAGCCTCCGCCCCCAGTTCCCCAAAGGGCTGGTAATGGCCGATGAGGTTGGCCACGACGGAGCGGTGCAGCATACGAGCAAACCATTCGCCCAGCCCGATCCCGGGCCCGACGGCAGCCTCCAGAGCCGACGACATCTCTGACACGTCGAGCAGGGTCTCGTTGACGTCGAAGGCCAACAACTCGTACTTCACCTCTCCACGGCCCCCTGCACGGCTTCGATGGCCTTGATCAGCTCGTCGGGCACCGGGACCGGGCGGAAGTCGTCACCGGCCACCACCACCTGTACCTGTCGGGCCTCGGCCACGGTGCGCCCGCTGGCCTCGTCCCAAGTGGCGAGTTGAACGGTCAGGGATGTGTTGCCTATCCGCTCGATCCGGGCGCCGGTGACGAGGACGTCGCCCAGACGAGCCGTGGATCGGAAGTCGATCTCCATTCGCCGCAGCACTATCTCCACCTCTCCCCAGGGATATCCCACCAGATCGAACAGGTCGGTGAGCGTGTCGTCGAAGTAGCGGGCGTAGTTGGCGTTGAACACGATCCCCTGGGCGTCGGTGTCCGAATACCTGATCTTGCGTGCGTAGGTGACCGGCCAGTCCATGACGAGGCCACGGTAACCGGGCTTTGTGAACCGAAACTGCGCCGACGGCGCAGTTTCGGTTCACAGACGTGGCCCAACCACCCGCACCGGCGGTGCCACAATGGGCGGGATGGACGTGATCGTGGATGGGAGGGCTCTCGGAGTCGAGGCAGTGGTGGCGGTTGCCCTGGGAAGGGCCACGGCGCGCCCGGGACCGGACCTGGGTCGGACCATGGCTCCCGCCCGGAACCTGGTGGCAAGCGTCGTCGACGGCGACCAGGCCGTCTACGGGATCACCACCGGCTTTGGGGCTTTCGCCTCCACCCGGATCGACCCTTCCGAAGCGAGGGCCCTGCAGGTCAACCTGCTTCGCAGCCACGCCGCCGGGGTGGGTGACCCGATGCCCGACGAGGTGGTTCGAGCCATGCTGCTGCTCCGGGCCCGCACCCTCGCCCAGGGCCATTCGGGAGTTCGGCCGGTCGTGGTGGAGCGACTTTTGGAGCTGTTGAAGAGGAATGTGCTTCCCGTCGTCCCCCGCTACGGGTCGGTGGGCGCCTCAGGCGACCTGGCTGCCTTCGCCCACCTCGCCTTGCCCCTGATCGGCGAGGGTCGCGTACGCCGCGGCGGCATCGAGACGGACGCCGCCTCCGCTCTGGCCGAAGAAGGGCTCGAGCCGCTCACCCTGGAGGCCAAGGAGGGGCTCAGCCTTCTCAACGGGACCGAGGGGATGACTGCCATGCTCTGCTTGGCCATCGACCGGACCGCTCGGCTGGCCGCCGTCGCCGACATGGCGGTCGCCCTGACCATCGAGGCGCTGAAAGGCTCGGCCCGCCCGTTTCGCTCCGAGATCCATGCCCTCCGCCCCCATCCCGGCCAGGTGGCCTCGGCCGCCCGTATCGCCCACCTCCTGGCCGGATCCGAGATAGGCGCCAGCCATGCCGACGACTTCTCCCATGCGGTTCAGGACGCCTACTCCCTCCGCTGCGCTCCCCAGGTGCACGGGGCGGTGGCCGACACTCTCGGCCACGCTCGCCGGGTGGTGGAGATCGAGCTCGGATCAGTGGTCGACAACCCCATCGTGTTGGCCGAGACCAACGAGGTGATTTCCGGGGGCAACTTCCACGGCCAGCCTCTGGCCTTCGCCGCCGATTTCCTAACCGTCGCCGTCACCGAGCTCGGATCCATCTCCGAGCGCCGCACCGATCGGCTGCTCGACCCGGAACGCTCGGGCGGGCTCCCCCCGTTTCTGTCTCCCCGACCGGGCCTCCACTCCGGTTACATGCTGGCCCAATACACCGCCGCCGCCCTGGTGGCCGAGAATCGGGTCCTGTCTCACCCTGCCTCGGTGGAGTCGATTCCCACCTCCGGCTCGCAGGAAGACCACGTCTCGATGGGGTGGGGCGCCGCTCGCAAGCTGGGAGAGGTGATCGACAACACGACCCACGTGCTGGCGGTGGAACTCGTGTGCGCAGCCGAAGGTGTCGCCGCCCGGGTCCCCCTCCGTCCTGCCCCTGCCACGGCTGCCATCGTCGAGGCGATACGGGCGCGGGTCGCTCCCCTGACCGCCGACCGGCCGATCGGCATCGATCTCGAGGCAATCGCTCAGCTGATCTCGTCGGGCGGACTGGACGAGTTCGCCTGATGGAGCCGTGGATGCTCACCGGGATCGGTGAGCTGGTCACCAACGACGAAGCTCACGGCGGCCTTCTCGGCTCGATCCGAAACTCCGCCGTGGTGATGGAAGGGGCCGAGGTCCGCTGGGTCGGGGCCGGCGGAGACCTGCCCGACCGCTGGCGGGGAGCAAGGACGATCGACGTGCAGGGCCGGGCCGTGTGCCCGGGTTTCGTCGATGCCCATAGCCACCTGGTTTTCGCAGGCGACCGCTCCGGCGAGTTCGCTCGCAGGATGGAGGGCGAGTCCTATCAGTCCATCGCCGCCGGCGGGGGCGGGATCCTCGCAACGGTGGAAGCCACCCGGGCAGCCGGGCTGGATGACCTGGTCGCCACCACGAGAAGGCGCCTCGAGCGCATGCTCGCCACCGGCACCACCACCATCGAGATCAAATCGGGCTACGGACTGGATGCGTCAACCGAGTCGCGGCTCCTCGAGGCCGCCGCCCGCGCAGCCGAGGAGCTCCCTCTCACCATCCGGCGCACCTTCCTGGGCGCTCATGCCGTCCCGCCCGAGTACAAGGACGACCGGGCCGGCTTTGTGGACTACCTGATCGAGGAGATGCTGCCGGCGTGTGCCCCGCATGCCGACTTCTGCGACGTATTCGTGGAAGCAGGAGCCTTCGAGGTCGACGATGCCCGGAGGATCCTGGTGGCGGGCCAGGAGGTCGGACTGGGAAGCCGAGTCCACGCCGAGCAGCTAGACCACACCGGCGGGGCGGCACTGGCGGCCGAGATGGGAGCCGTCTCGGCCGACCATCTCGACCACGCCACCCAGGCCGACGCAGAACTGCTGGCCTCGGCCGGTACCGCCGCCGTGCTGGTGCCGGGCGCCTCGTTCCAGCTGCGCCAGGCCCAGGCGCCCGGGCCCATGTTGTGGTCCTCCGGCGTCACCGTGGCCTTGGCCACCGATTGCAACCCGGGGACCTCCTTCATCGAGTCCATGTCCTTCGTGGTCGCCCTCGGGGTGGTGCAGATGGGGCTTTCGCCGGACCAGGCCCTGTGGGCCGCCACCCGGGGTGGGGCACTGTCATTGAAGCTGGACGACAGAGGCTTGCTGGCAGAGGGGAAGAAGGCCGATCTCGTGGTGCTGGAGGCGCCCTCGTATCACCACCTCGCCTACCGACCGGCCTCCGATCTGATCGCTGCCGTGGTGGCCGGAGGTCGGCCCGACCCGAGGCTGTCAGAAATCGGCGAAGGGACCTGACAGGTCGGCCACGTCCGTCACCTGATCGGCGGGCGGAGGATCGATGGTCACCTGCTTACCGAAGTCGTAGAAGTCGAAGGTCATGGTCAGCGAGTCGAACTGCTCGTCAGGAGAGGTAGCTACCGAGCCGCCGTCCATCTCGATCGACATGCGATGGGCCAACCCGTCATCGTCCACCCACACGTCGAGGGGGAAGGAGCCCGTAGGCAGAGGACCCTGGCCCTCCAGAGCCGACAGCTCCTCGGCCGAGAGTTGGTCGCGCCAGTCCTGGTCCACGATCACCCGGTAGTGATGGGTGCTGAACCCGTGCACGTCCTCGACACCCAGATCCTCCACCTGGCCACCCGCCTTGGACAGGGATTCCAGGAAAGAGGTGGGATCGGAGGGGGTGGCGCCCGTACCCATGTCAGCCGTTACCGAGGACTCGGCATCCGCCGGCATCGCGATCCAGTCCGTTTCGGCTCCCAGGAAGGCGGTGAAGAACGGAAAGGAGAGATAGACCGTGTCGTCGATCTGGCGAATCTCGAGCTTGCCGAACAGGTCGGCCAGTTCCGGTGGGGTGTCCTCGCCCATGGCGGCGCCCATGGATGAGAGGTCCATGGTCATCGCCGTGTTGCCGGAAACGGGATCGGTGATCACCGAGAAGCTCATCTCGAGGTCCCCCAACCCCTGGGCACTCGCCACTCCGGAGATCTTCATCACCCCTTCGGTCCGTGAGGGGACCGAGCTGGCGCTGGCTTCCATGGCCGCCTGCACCACGGACAGGTCCCCGCTGCCTGTCGAGGGTGCGGTATCGACCGGGACCGTCGTCGAGATGGTCGAGGTCGTGGTGCTCGATGTGGTCGTGGGGAGGCTGGTAGCGGGGGTCGAAGTGGCGGTGGTGGTCGAAGAGACGTGGGGGGCAGACGACGCTGTGGTCGTATCGGCCGCACCGGCGCCGCCGCAGGCTCCAAGGACGAGGGCGACACAGGCCGCGGTGGCCAGACGGGTCTTGTGTTTCATGGCGCTCCTGGCGTCATCCGGTTGTGTGCTCAATGCATCGGCCGGGATCACGGCCAAGTTGAGCCGCAGTCGATCAGTCTCCCGACTGGGCACGCATCAACGCTTCGGTTGAGTCTGGCCTGACCGCGCCCTCGGTCAGGGATCGGGTCTGGGTGAGGCGGTATAGCCAGATCAGGGCCGGCACGGCCAGGAGCCCGGCGGCCAGGAATGCCCCCACCATCGACCAGAGCACCGGATCGGAGGCGGCAAAGTCCCGGATGCTGGCCGTGTCTTCCAGCACCCACGGGTACTGGGCCGCACCCCAGCCCCACAATATGGCCACGGTGGCCAGGGCGGCGGCCGGGCGGGCCGCCACATAGCGACGTGTCCACAGCAGCCACACCGAGGCCACGCCTCCCAGGCCAGAGGCCACGACCAGGACCAAGCCCCGCGCAGAGGTGAGACCGTCGAAGAGGGAAGGAGCGTCGGAGGCAAGCACCGCAACGCCGCCCAGCGCCACCACCCCTGCCGCCACCGCCGCCACCAGGCCCCGGATCCGGAAGTATTCGGCCATCTCTTCCTCGGCGTCCTTGGTCGCCTCGCGCGTGAGCAGAACCGCGGCCAGGTAGGCGCACACCACCACCGCCAGGACACCTCCCAACGCCGAGGTGGGTGTCAGCCAGGATCCCCAGGCTTCGCCACCAGCATTGCCCAGGGGCACCCGGCCCGAAGCCACGGCCCCGACGACGGCTCCCAGGAAGAAGGGCGTGATGAGAGACGCCCCGGCAAACCAGGCTCCATACCACCGCTGGCGCCCGACCGTGTCGGCCCACTTGCGAAAGGCAAACCCCGAGCCGCGGAAGATGATCCCGAAGGCAGCCAGGGTAAGTGGAATCCACAGTGTCGTGGCGATGGACACGAACGCTTCCGGAAACGCCGTCCACAGGTAGACGAGGACGAAGATCAGCCATACGTGGTTCGCTTCCCAGACCGGTCCGATGGCCTGTTCGATCATGGCCCGGGGTCGGCGGCCCCGCTCGGCCCCGCCGGCAAGGAGGTCCCATACCCCTCCCCCGAAGTCGGCACCACCGAAGATCGCGTAGCAGGAGATCCCCAGCCAGATGATGGCGGCGATGGCGTCTGCCAGCATCAGTCGTTCGCCTTCTGCCGGGCGGGCGGCGGACCGTAGGGAGTGGCCACCTCGGCCCCGCGGCTGAAGCCGGCCGAGATGCGACGCAATGCAATCAGGGTGGCCCCGGTCAGGACCAGGTAGACGACCACGATGGCCGACATGCTCCAGATGACACCTTCGGCGGCAGTCACCGCGTCGGCCGTTCTGACCAGCTGCCAGACGATCCAGGGCTGACGGCCCACCTCGGTCGTGATCCACCCCGATTCGATGGCAATCACCGCCCCCAATCCAGCAACCGACGCCGCCCGCCAGAACCAGACCGACTCGGGCAGGCGCTTTCGTCGCCACCAGACGATCGCCATCCATAGCGACAGAGCCAGCAGGCCGAACCCGATGCCCACCATGATCTGGAAGGCCGTATGGACGATGTTGACCGGCGGCAAGTCGTCGGGAGGTACCTGGTCCAGCCCGGGAAGGGCGCCGTCGATACTGCGGGTCCCAAGGATCGACGCCAGACCGGGGATCTCGAGCCCGGCCACGATCTCCCCGTCCCTGAGGAAGCCTCCCACCGTGAGCGGGACTCGAGTCCCTCCTTCGGGGATCATTTCCATGGCGGCGAACTTGGCCGGCTGTGCCTCGATCAGACGCCTGGCCGCTGTATCCCCCATCAGGATCTGGAGCGGGGAGGCGATCGCCGCCACGATGAAGGGGATCAGGAAACCGAGCCGCTGATGACGATCGCGCCGGCCCTTGAGCCATCCCCACGCATAGACCCCGGCCACCAGGAACCCGGAAAGCATGTAGGCGGCGAGGAGCATGTGCAGGTACTGCACCACAGTCGCCGGGTTGAACATGGCACGGATGGGATGAACATTCACCACCTCACCCCCGGCCAGTGAGAATCCGGCCGGGGAATTCATCCACGAGTTGACCGACAGGATGAAGAAGGCACCCGAGATTCCCGCCGCCACGATCGGGAACAGGGAGAGGAAATGGAATCGGGCGGACAGGCGCTTCCATCCGTACAGATAGATGCCGATGAAGATGGCCTCGAGGAAGAACGAAATCCCCTCCAGGGTGAATGGGAGGCCGATCACATCCCCGTATGGCCCCATGAGGCCCGGCCACAGCATCCCCATTTCGAAGCTGAGGACGGTTCCCGATACTGCCCCGACGGCAAACAGGACGGCCATGGTCTTCGACCAGCGGCGGGCCAGCTCCAGGTAGTGGGCGTCACCGGTTCGAAGTCCCCGCCAGTGAGCGATCAGGGTGATGAGGGGAAAGCCGATGCCCAGGGCGGCAAGGATGATGTGGAACCCGAGGCTGAGAGCCATCTGGTTCCGGGCGGCGAGCAGGTTGAGGTCTGCCAACACCATCACTATCAAAGAAAGCTAACCGGTCAGCGGCCAGGGTGGGTAATCCCGATCAGCCCCCGAGCTCGGGCTCGTCCATTCGGTTATAGGTGGCAGGCCAGCCAGCGTTCCAGGTCGAGGCTCGGGCTGTCTTCCGTGCGCATTTCGTTGGGCTCACCCCTCTCGAGGGCGAAGGAAAGCGAGTCGAAGTACTCGACGCAGCAATACCAATGGAGAAGTGACGGTTCGTAGCCTTGAGGCTTGAGATACGCCTCACACAAAGGTTCCCGCGCTGCCCTTCAGACTGGAGGTGGTCGCCTAGAGCGCAAATCGCCGGTGATGGGCGGTTGTGGCTAGAGCTGGGCGCTAGGTTCGGAAGGCATGATTGATTGGCGTTCACGCCGTGTGGCGGTGGAGTTTGAGTCCGAAGGGGCGACTCTTCGGGGTTTCGTGTATGAGGCAGCGACGGGAGAACCCCCGTTCCCGCTCGTGGTCATGGCACACGGCACCTCGGCCACAATCCCGATGGTTGCCGACCGATATGCGGAGGCCTTCGCCGAGGATCGGCGTTGCTGTATGACCACCGCAATCTGGGGATGAGTGATGGTGAGCCTCGTCAGGAGATCAATCCTTGGGTGCAATGCAGGGGCTATCGGGATGCGCTCACGTTTGCCTCCACCCTGGATGACCATGACACAAATCGGATCGGTCTGTGGGGTGACTCATACTCCGGAGGCGAGGTGTTTCTCGTTTCGGCATGCGATCAACGGGTGAAGGCGGTGGTTGCCCAGTGTCCGGTGTTTGGAACAGAAGTCCCGAGCGGGACTCCTTCGGCCGAAACGTTCGAGGCGATCAGAAACACCCTCCTTCTCGACGACGTGTCCGGCCTGTCCCAGGACGTGACAGGACCGATACCTGTGGTTTCGCCCGGTCAGCTCGAAACACGGTCGCTTCTGGAACCGATTCAGGCGTTCCGTTGGTTTGTCGACTACGGGGGTCGACACGGAAGCGGGTGGCTGAACCAAGCCACCCGGGTGATCCCCTCCAACACGGCTCCATATTCCCCGTATCTGTGCGCTCCCTTTGTGAAGGTTCCCTCGTTGATGATGGTCGCTCCCCGAGATGAAATGGTCCACGCCAATCCCGATGTCGCCCGAGCGGCTTTCGACCTGCTGGAACGCGAGAAGGAGTGGTATGAGATCGACGGTGGCCACTTCGGATTGCTATACCACCCAAGCGACCTATTCGACGAGGCAACCTCCGTACAAGCAGACTTCCTAACCCGAAGACTGCTCGACTAGGAGTCTGTTGGATAATGCCGTTGCTCGGGTTGGCGGCCAGGGGCGCCCGCCGCAAGGCCGAGGTTTCGTCACTCCTTGTGCCGGAATGGCGGGGCCGAGAACGCAGCGGGTGGTGATGCATGGTCGTCAAGATGGGTGACATGCATTGATCAACGGGCTCCTAGAAGGCTGTTGAACAACTCGGGTTAGGGGGCCCTGAGTGTTGCTGCGTCACTGGCCATGGGCCTGGTTTCGGGTTCTGTCGGCGTGACGGGTGACGTGATCTGCGATTCCAGCGGTTCTTGTCGCAGGGTGAGCTAGATGGTTCAGGCGGGATTGCTGGATTGGGTCAGCCGGTGAGGGCCCAGGTGGTGCCGTCGTGGTTGAGTCCGAGGTTGACGAGCCGTCTCAGGTTGATGGCGGCGACGCGGAGGGCGAGTTGGCCTCGGTTGGCTTCGACTCCCCGGTATCGGAGACGCCGGTGGTGTTTGCCGACCAGCCAGGCGATGGACCGTTCCACCATGGGCCGGAACTGTCGGTAGTCGTCGGTGAACTCGCCGGCTGCCCATGCTCGACGGGCAGCGACCAGCTCGGCGTCGTGTGTCGAGATATTTAGAACCCGTCCGCCTTTGGCGGTGGTGCATCGGCTTTGGAGGGGACAGCCGAGGCAGTGTTTTCCGAAACTGGCGGAGCCTTTGGCGGCGATGTGGACTGTGTGTCCTCCCGGGCAGGTGACGGTGCGGTTGTCGTGGTCGACACAGAAGTCGTCTCGGGTGAGCCCTCCTTCGATTCTGGGACGGGCCAGCGGGATGGGTTTGATCGCCAGGTCGTGTCCCGCCTCCCGGATCCGGGCTCTTGTTTCTCCCGACCCGTAGGCGGAGTCGGCCAGCACCTGAAGACCCGGTTCCTCACCTTCCAGCAGCTCCAATCCGGTGGGTCCGTCGCCGGCGTTGGCTGGGGTGAGCTGAGAGGCGGTGACGATCCCTGTTTCAGGTTCGACCGCGACATGCGCCTTGTAGCCGTCCCGGTATTGGCTGGTCGACTTGTGCATATGACGGGCCTCAGGGTCGACCGTGGAGATCACCCCGTCCGCGACGGTGCCTTCGGTGATCCGCCAGGTGCCCTCAGTGTCGCCGGGTTCGACATCCTGGCCAGAAACCAACGCCAACAATCCCACCGCATCAGCCTGATCCTCGGTGAGATCGACTCCTTCCAACGCTGTGATCAGGGCCAGAGCATCGTTGACCAGGGCAGACACCAGAGCGGCCTTCGCTTCGGGGTCGTCCCAAGCGCACACCGGCTTGCCTGAAGTGTCGTAATCATGCGCCGACACCACCACTGCGGCGGCTTCGGGGATGAGACGACGCACCCGGCGGATCTGAGATACCAGTTGGGTGACCGTGTCCTGGGTGGCCACCGCATCATCCAAAAGCGTCGAATCCAACGCCCTGCGACGTCTCCCCGCCAACACACCCGTCGCCTCCACCACCTCGGTGACCGTCTCACGGATCCGATCGGGACGCTCCGATCCGGCCAGCCGCTGCCGCCAATAGGTGAACACCGTGTAATGAGGACCCTCATCGTCGAGAGCCAGCCCACAGGCCACCTTCCAACGGATATCACAGCGGAGAGCATCAGCCGCCTCCCGATCCGACAGGCCCTCCAACTCCTTGAGGATCATCGCCGAGGCCATCACATCCACCGGAATCGAGGGACGTCCCCGACCCGACGGAAACAAGTCCGAGAACATCACATCGGGAAACAGCTCAGCCCGATGGTCGGCCAAAAACGCATAGACCGACCCCTCCGAGACCAGCTGCCGACACAACGCCGCCGCATCCAACAACATCCGCTCCGGTCGAGAAGAACCCTGCATACGCTACATTCTCCCAAACCACGCTCGCGATCGCGAGCACCAAATCAGCGATTAAATCAACAGCCTTCTAGGCGCGCAACATCCAGGGCGAACCTGGTGGAGTCAGATGCACCTCGGCCCCTCTACTCAAACCTCAGGTTGCTTGGTTGGCGGATGTCCCTTATGAGATGTCCCTCAGGACATGGGCCACCGCCTCGATCGTGGAAAGGTGAGGCTGGGCCTTGTCCTGCCACGCCTCAGCATCCCAGCCCATGTAGCTGACGAAGGCCTCGATCGTCGATGACAGACCGACGGACGCGTAGTTGGCGGCGAGCGCTATCTCGCCAAGCGGCACCCTTGGTCGCAGGATCGTGTCGTCTGTCGTGTGCTTCCGATAGCCGAGCATCGAACCGAGGAAGTTCCCATGGGTGAATTCCGAAAGGAGTCCATAGACCGAGATGGCATCGCGGCGGCTTCTGCCGAGGCAATCGAAGTGATCGCCAATGAGTTGTGCGGCATCTGGTATCCGCCGTTCTCTTTCGCCGGTGAGCCGCCGAAGTCCGTTTTCCGCGGCGACTCGGCCGATCGTCTCGCGCATCTTGCCGAGGTTCGAGAGATCGTCTCGGTTGCTCTGTAGACGTTCTGCGCGGCTCCTCTGCGTCACCGAGTAACGAGCGAATGTCAGGGTTCGCTCCAAGCGTTTACGCGGTCCAATCCCGGGCTGAATCAGCCAGAACCCAATGGATGCCACTTCAAGGACGACGCGGAGGCAAGACAAGACGGCATACCTGTGGACCACGGCATCACCGCCTTGACCGACCAGTCGAGACGCCGCTTGCAGATGGTCGGACGGAATTCCGAGCGTCACCCACACGATGCCGATAGTCAGATCCGTCCCTCCGTCGGATGATCCGAATGAGGTCTTCCGCTCTTGCGCACCCTCTGACCCCGGTTTCGGAGAGGAGTCACCGACTTGCTCGTTGAACAGACCATCGACATCTTGTCCAAGAGCAAGCAGCCCTTTCGCCAGCTGGGCAGTCAAGACAGACACGAGCAACTACGGTACCGTTCGGCGGACCCACAATCGTCAGGTGGCCGAACACCTCAGAGACGCGGTTGATGGATGAGTCCCGTATCTATACATGACCGCGTGACTCCTCGACGAGATGATAGCCAATCTCGACCATCTCGTGGCCGGCAACCTCTTGGATGGTAAGCCCACAGCCTCCAAGTTGCGCCCCAGCATCGAGCAGCTCGATGACCCACAGGCCGAGTCCATGATCCCGGTACCTGGCCAGGTTCCAGTCGATCCACGAGCGCTGCTTCGCCTCGCCGTCCATCGCCGGACAGAACTGACGCGCCTGAGCGTCCTTGAACAACCGCGCAACGAAGTCGAGATCCTCGGAGGTGTACCTACGAACACGAGGTCGATCGGTTGGACCCGGCACGCCGCCGGTCATGGCATTGCAGGGCTAGAACTCCTGGACCGGGACCCTATGAGGGCACCTCGAAGCTCAAACGTCGCAGGCCCGCCATCAGCGGCGCCACCGTTACCAAGCCCCTCCCCCACCGCCGCCGCCTCCCCCACCGCCGCCGCCGGAGAACCCTCCCCCGCCTCCCGAGCTGGACGGAGCGGCGAAGGCGCCGTTGAGGGCCGACTCGATTCCGGCGAAGGCGTTCTCCGAGGAGCCGCCCGAGTACCCGTGCGACCCGTACCAGTACACGTTCGACGCCTCCGCCAACTCGGGCGGGGCATTGAGCCGGGCGCTCTCCAGCACTTCGCTGGCCACCCCCAGCGCTACCCCGTAGACGAGGAATCGGTCCCACAGCGCCAGCGAGATGGCCGGCGCCTCCTCCAGGCGGGAGAAGTCACGCAGATAACGGAGGAAGGCCTCCCAGCGGGCCGCCTCAGTGGCTCCCTTCACCGTTCGCCGCACTCTCACCCGCCGGGGCCCGGTCACCGCCAGAAACAGGACCCCGTTGACGATGAGGGCAATGGCCACGGCGAAGAAGGCCGCTCCCTTGAGAAACACGCCGCCCGAGGCCTTGGAGACGATGAAGATCCCGAGGGCACCCAACCCGATGAAGCCGGCCGCCACCCAGATCACCACTCTCCGCCCGGAACGATCCAACAGCCCGGCCGATTCGAGCGAATCGGGGACCGCCTTGGCAAAGGCCTGATAGGACACCGAGTTGGCCTGGGCGTCTTCACGTATCAGCTTGCGGAACTCGTGCAGCGGCTGGGGCCCGTCGGCTAGGACCCGCTTCATCACGTCCAGAACATTCCTCTCGGACTCAGGGAGATGGTCGGGCACCTGGCCCAGGTCGAGCTCCAGGTCACTGATCTGCTCGTGACGCAGGCCGAGGAAGGTGGATTTCTCGCTCTGGATCGGCTTGGCGGTCAGGATCCCCCGCCTGATGAAGTCGAACACGGTGGCGGTGAAGGCGCGCTCGTCGGCTCTCCCCTGACTGAGCAGCGCCGACACCTGGGCCGGGGCCATGTCGCTGGGCGGCTCCTGCTCATACTGGCGGTCGTGAGCGACCTGCGGCTCCCTGCCGAAACGGAAATAGACGAACAGGGCCGCCAGCACCGCCGGCACCACCGCCAGGATAGCCGCCCAGGCCACGATGCTTCGGACCCTGGCCAGGGCGTCGGCGTCGGCCTGGCCGATCGCCACCTCGTCGGCTTTGATCACGTCGAGTCCGTTGCCAGAGACGACGGAGGCACCATCGGTGGAGGTGAGCAAGCGGCGAGGGAAGGCCACCCGGAACTCGACGTATTGGCCGGCGGGAACGTTGTGGGCGACCAGGGTGGGGCTGATGCCATCCGGGCCGAGGCTGGTCTGGCCCGAGACACTGGAAGGGTGTCCCCAAACCAGGGCCTCACCTGAGCTAGCCCCGGCGGGAATCGTCATGGTGGCGTCGAGCCGGTCGAGCCCCACACTCCATTCCTCACCCCACACCTGCAGATACACATCCACGTAGTCGTCATAGGCCTTGGCCAGGCCCAACATCGTGTACCTGATCTCGAAAGTGCGCGACTCATCGGCAGCGGCGTAATGCCAGACGATTCTCACCCTCCCGCCCAAGTCACGAACACCGAAGGTTCCCGGAGGCGAGGAGCACCCAAGGTCGGTGCAGGCTCCCGGCTGATAGATGCTGCCTCCCTCGGTCACCGACACGTCCGTGACCGACTCTCCAGCCCTGAGCGGTATCTCCCGGTATCCACCGCTGAAGCTGCCTTCGAAGGAGTAGGTGATGCGCTCGGTGACTGCGACGGACCCGTCGGGCTGCACCTGAACCGAAATGGTGACCTGGGGAAGGCTGTACGACTTGGCCAGCACCGGCAGCGCCCCACCGGCGACCAGCGCCGCCAGGGCCAGGGCGGCGACCAGGATGCGGGTGGTCTTCAGAAGTCCACCGCCGGAGGCGCCTCGGCCTCGGTCCCAGCCTCGAAGAAGGGCCGGATCTTGAAGCCGCTCATGCTGGCCACCAGGTTGGTGGGCACCGACTGGACGGCGTTGTTGTAGGTCAGCACCGAGTCGTTGTAGATCTGGCGAGAGACGGCTATCCGGTTCTCGGTGTCCGACAGCTGGGTTTGGAGCTCGGCGAAGTTGGGAGCGGCTTTGAGCTGCGGATAGTTCTCGGCCAGGGCGAACAGCTGGCGCAACGCTCCTGTGAGGACATTCTCGGCCTGGGCGGCCTCTTCCGGCCCCTGAGCGGCCTGGGCGGCGTTGCGAGCCTGGACGACCCGTTCGAAGGTCTCCTTCTCATGGGAGGCGTAGCCCTTGACCGTTTCCACCAGGTTGGGGATCAGGTCGTAGCGTCTCTTGAGTTGGACATCCACCTGCGCCCACGAGTTGTCGACCCGGTTGCGGAGCTGGACGAGACGGTTGTAGGCCAGGGCCCACAGGACCAACAGCAGGACGACTATTCCGATCAGCCAGTACACGGGTTCGGTTCTCCTTGGTCGGGTGAGCGGCGCAAAGCCTACAACCGAGCGTCCCCCATGGAGCGGACAACGTCCCGCCATCTAGCCAGGGCCCCGATGTTGCCTTCCTCCCGCAGGGGATTATGCAGGCGGCCCAGGATGGCCAGGTAGATATCCGATGCCGGTCCGATCACGTGCGCCTGGGCGTCGTGAGCTCCCTGCACCAACTCGTAACCGGAGTCGGTGGCCGTCAGGGTCCAGATGGCTTCGAGGTCGGAGGGGTCGAACTGGGCAATAGGACCGGGTTCTCCGGGATCGTCGGGCTTGACCGACGGGAGCCACATCACCCGCACCTCGTCTATGCCGTCGCCGGCCACCTCGGGCGGGAACGGAGTAGCCACCCCAACCGCCGACTCGGCGTCCCAGCGATGGACATCGGTCTCCAGAGCCATCCGTCTCCGCCAAAAGGCCACGTCCGGGTCGGGCCCGTATCCCCAGCAAGGCATGTCTGGGTCGGCCTCATCCAGCGCTCGCAGCATCTCGTTCAGGCCCTCCTCGAACCATGTCACCAGACCCTCGGCCGGAGGCTTCTCGGACTCGGGCCCCTCCGTCAGCCCCTCGGATACGACCCGGGCGGTGCGCCGATGGATCACCCCGGTGTGGACCAGAAGGTCCTTTACGGTCTTGCCCGCGTAGCGGGGGACGGGCCGATCCGGGTCCTGTCGGGCGATCTCGGCGATCCGCGCTCCAGCTCGGCGGGTCAGGCCCATGCGATCGAAGGTGACCTCCGTCATCGGCGCTCGAGTGCTTCCACCATGGCTGATCCCATGTCGGTGGGAGTGGGGGCCACCACTATCCCCGCCTCTTTCAGGGCGGCGATCTTGGCCTCGGCGGTGCCCCGACCCCCCGAGACGATGGCTCCGGCGTGGCCCATCCGCTTGCCCGGTGGTGCGGTGGTGCCTGCGATGAACCCCGCCACGGGCTTGTTCATCTTCTCGGCCACGAACTCGGCTGCCTCCTCCTCGGCAGTTCCGCCGATCTCACCGATCATGACCACGCCTTCGGTGTCCGGGTCATCCTGGAACATCGAGAGGACGTCGACGAAGTTGGTGCCGTTGACGGGGTCTCCACCTATCCCGACCGCGGTGGTCTGGCCCAGGCCGAGCTGGGTGATCTGGTGGACGGCCTCATAGGTGAGCGTGCCGGAGCGGGAGACGACCCCGATCTTGCCGGGCTGATGGATGTAGCCGGGCATGATCCCGATCTTGCACTGCCCCGGGGTGATCACCCCCGGGCAGTTGGGTCCGACCAGGCGGGTGGGCTTGTCGGCCAGGTAGCGCTTTGCCTTGACCATGTCGGCCACCGGGATGCCCTCGGTTATGGCGACCACCAGACCGATACCTGAGAAGGCGGCTTCCATGATGGCGTCGGCGGCGAAGGGAGGCGGCACATAGATCACCGAGGCATCGGCGCCGGTGGCGTCGATGGCCTCCTCGACCGAGGGGAAGATGGGGAGCTCCACCCGGTAGGTGTCGTCTCGCCCCGGCACTCCGGAATGGTCTGTCTCGCCCTCGAACACCTCGGTGGTGCCGGCCCGGGAGGGATGCACGGCTCCCACCATCTGAGTGCCGTAGGCGATCGCCTTGTCGGTGTGGAAGGTGCCGGTCGATCCCAAACCCTGGACGATCACTTTGGTTTCCTTGTCGACGAGGATGCTCATCGGGCCAGCTCCACGATTCGCTCCGCTCCGTCCTTCATGTCGTCCGCCGCCACCAGGTCGAGATCCGACTCCCGGAGGATCCGCTTGCCCTCCTCGACGTTGGTCCCCTCCAGGCGGACGACGAGGGGCACTTCCAGACCCACCTGCTTGACCGCTTCCACCACGCCCGTGGCGATCACGTCACAGCGCATGATTCCGCCGAAGATGTTGACGAAGATCCCTTTCACCTTGGGGTCTTCCATGATGATCCCGAAGGCGGTCGCCACCTGTTCGGCCGTTGCTCCTCCCCCGACGTCGAGGAAGTTGGCCGGCTCGCCACCCACGTGCTTGATCGTGTCCATGGTGGCCATGGCCAGGCCGGCTCCGTTGACCAGACAGCCGATGGTGCCGTCGAGGTTGATGTAGCTCAGACCCGCCTCCTTGGCCTCCAGCTCGGCCGGGTCCTCCTCGGACGGATCGCGCATCTCGGCCACATCGGGATGACGGAAGAGGCCGTTGTCGTCGAAGGCCATCTTGCCGTCCAGGGCCATCACACCGCCGTTCGTGGTGACCACCAGCGGATTGATCTCGATCAGGTCGGTGTCCAGCTCGGAAGCGGCCTCGCTCAAGGCCTCGACGAAGCTCACGAAGTTGCGGGCGGCCGCCTTCTCCAACCCGAGGCCCCGGGCCAGGGCATTGGCCTGGAAATCGGCCAGGCCAAAGGCCGGGTCGATGGTCTGGCGCAGGATCTTTTCGGGCGTGTCGGCCGCCACCTTCTCGATCTCCATTCCACCCTCGGTCGAGGCCATGACGATGTTGCTGCTCAGTGAGCGATCGAGGAGGATCGACAGGTACAGCTCGCGGGCGATGTCGATCCCCTGCTCGATGTAGAGGCGGCTTACCCGCTTGCCCTCGGGCCCGGTCTGGACGGTGACCAGGGTGGAGCCCAGCATGAGACCCGCCAGACGCTCCACCTCCTTCTCGGTAGCCTCCACGCCTCCATCCACCCCGGCCGTAACCACGTTCACACCGTGCACGTCGGGGTGCTCGGCAAACGTTCCCTTGCCTCTTCCCCCGGCGTGGATCTGCGCTTTGACCACCACGACAGGGTTTCCGGTCGACTCGACCAGTGGCCTGACGGCGGCCACCGCCTCCTCGACCGTGGTGGCGACTCTCCCCTGGGGGACCCTGATTCCCCGCTCGGCCATCAGCTCTTTGGCCTGATACTCGTGAATCTTCATGGTGGCTCACGGTAGTAGCGTCCGCCGACCTGGTTCTCGCCTGAAACCGGCCCGGGGCTAGCTTCCCCACTCCAGCGTCGCCAGAAGCTGCTCGTAGGCGGTGGTGGCCTCGTCGAAGAGCTCCTTTTCAGATTGTAGAACAATCGACACGGAGGTTCCGTCGACCGTGGCCACATAGATCCGCGCCTTCTCCGTGGGGGCCAGCCCCTGCAATCCCAAGGCATCGGTGGGGATATCGAACAGGACCACTGGGGAGTGAACCTCGACATCGACCCCGGCTGCCTCCACACCCCCGAGGTCCTCGGACCGATGCCCGGGAGAATCAACCACGGCAGAACCCATCATGTTGAGCCAATCATCGGTAGTTGAGAACTCTCCCGTAACGAATGTCAACCGCTCTTTGTTGGCCTGACGGCCCCAACTCCTCCACCCCGGCCCTCCCCCGATCAACACGACCGTCATACCGTCCGGCTTGTGCATGGTGAAGGGGACCTCGAAGGTTCCCGACGTGATGAGGTTGGGGTCGGCCGTGGTGGTGGTCTCCGCCATCGTGGTGGCGGGTTGGGTCGTTGCCACTGTTGTTGCCACCGTGCTCGATGAGGTGGAGGTGGGGGGCTGAGAGGTAGATGTCGGAGCAACAGCAGACGTGGTCCCGGCCCCGCCCCCGCCTGAGCACGCCGCCACAATCATCACCGCTCCCATCGCAGCAATTAGACGACGCCTAGACACCAAGTCCACCTCCAGCCTGAGCTTCGATGAGGAAGTTACCACGTGGGGCCTCGCCGCGACGAGCTCAGTCCGCCCCGATGTCCTCCGCCCACACGTCGGGATGGGCCTCCTCGAACGTGCGCATCATCTCCACGCACTCGGGGTCATCCAGGATGACTATCTCGACTCCGTTCTCGGCCAGCCAGTCATGGCCACCGACGAACGTCTCCGCCTCCCCGATCACCACCCGGGAGATCCCGAACTGGCGCACCAGGCCCGAGCAGTACCAGCAGGGCGACAGGGTGGTGGCCATGGTGGTTCCCCGGTAGCTCCTCCGGCGACCGGCTGCACGAAACGCCGCGGTCTCGCCGTGAATCGATGGATCGCCATCCTGGATGCGGCGGTTGTGGCCCCGGCCCCACAGCTCCCCACCGGGCCCGAACAGGGCCGCTCCGATCGGCACACCTCCGCTGGAGGCTCCCAGGCGCGCCTCCTCCTTGGCCACCTCCAGCATCTGAGGATCGTTCAAACCCGCTCCGGAACGTGCTCCGCCACCCATTCGGTGATCTCGTCCAGGGGCGCGCCGGGTGTGAACACCTCGGCCAGACCCTTCTCCTTGAGCACCGCGATGTCCTGGTCCGGGATCACGCCACCCCCGAAGACGAGTATGTCGGAGGCATCACGTGCGGCCAGTTCCTCCACCACCTTGGGGAACAGGGAGAGGTGGGCACCGGACAGCGACGAAAGCCCCACCGCGTCCACGTCTTCCTGGACGGCAGTGGCTGCGATCTGGGCCGGCGTCTGATGGAGACCGGAGTAGATCACCTCGTGGCCAGCATCGCGCAAAGCCCGGGCGATCACCTTGGCGCCTCGATCATGGCCATCCAGACCTGGCTTGGCGATGAGGATTCGTCGCATGGCCTCAGGTTACTGCGGCTCGAGGAAACGCTCCCCGGGCCTCATTCCTCCTCGTCGGCCGGCTCCTCGTCGATCCACCACTCGGTGAAATCGACACAGCGCCCGTCCGAGTCAAAGCGGATCACGAACAGGTTGCGGTAGCTGGCAGGTGGGCTGGTGTACCGGGTATGGCCTTTCACCACCGCCATGTCGTCCGTTTCCACGATCGGCTGCCACTCGAACTCCCAGTTGCCCGGGGTGTCGTCGATCTCCAGCCACCGGTGGATGATCTGGTCGCGTCCGTGCCAGGGACCGCCCTCCACCTGGGGGTCGTAGACGGCCTCCGTCGAGAAGAGCTCGGCGATCTCGTCGGCATCGTTGGAGTACCAGGCGGACGTGTACCGGTCCATCCACTCGTCGAGTCGTTCGGTCATCAGTCCTGCTTGCTCTTACCGGCGGCCCGCTGCTCCTGCTTCCATCGTCGCACACTCTCCAGGGAGTCGGCGCCGTCGATGTCGGCGACAGAGCGGGGAGTGGCGTCGGCGAAGGGTCCGGCCAGACCCTCCCAGCCTTCCGGCGTGACACCGAAGCGCTTGGCCAGGAGAGCCAGGAAGATCTTGGACTTCTCCTCGCCATAGCCGGGCAGCTCGGAGAGGCGGGCGAAGAGGGTCTCGGCGTTGGCATCGTCCGCCCACACCCGAGACCCATCACCGCCGTAATGCTCGGTGAGATGGGCGCACAGCTGGTGGATGCGGTTGCCCATGCTCTTGGGGAAGCGGTGAATGGCAGGCTTCTGACGGCAGATCTCAATGAAGTCGTCGGGGTCCATGGACGCTATGCGGGCCGCGTCGAGGTGACCCAGCCGGGCCTGCAGCGTCGCCGGTCCCCGGAAAGCCCATTCCATGGGCACCTGCTGGTCGAGCAGCATCCCGATCAGCAGCGCGGTGCCGTTCGTGTTGAGCAGGCGATCCGCCTCCTCGTCTCCCGTGATGGCAAGAGTTCCAATCATCGCCCAGACCCTACCCGGCGTCAGTCCCGCTCGGCCAGACGCCGGAAGTCGTCGGGAGCGTTGCGATCGGTTCGCCCCAACAGCCCGGCCCGGGTCACGGCAGCGTTGCCGAACCGGCGCCGGATCTCGTCGATCTGGCGGTCGATGGCGGCCCCGGCCAAGGCGGCCGCACTGCCCGCCGCCTCCACCGCGCCTTCGTCCCAGCCCAGCTCCATCTGAACGCCGGCGCCTTCCATCAGCCCCGAGATCGACACACCCACCAGGGTGACGGGCTCGGACGGGTCGTCGATGGCCTGGCGAAGCAGTCGGGCCGCTACGACGCTGATAGCCTCGGTGCCGGCGGTTGGTGCGCCCAGAGTCTCCGACCGCGTGACGATCTGGCCGGGAGAGAAGCGGACTCTTACCGTGATCGTCCGCCCCTCACGGCTCTTGGCCCGGAGACGTCGCCCGATGCGGTCGGCCAGCCCAAGTACGACCCGTCCGAGCTCATTGAGATCCGTGAGGCCTCGTCCCAGAGCCTGCTGGGAGCCGACCGACTTGGCGCGCGGACGGCGGTGCACCGGTCTCGGATCCCGATTGTCCGCCAGGGCCGCCAGCTGCCAGGCGCTGGCCGGGCCCAACCAAGCGGCCAGGCTCTCGAAGGGGGTCGCTGAGATGTCGCCCACCGTCTCTATCCCCGCTCGCCGCAACTTGCGAGCGGTCACGGCCCCCACCCCCCACAGGATCTCCACCGGCAACGGTGCCAGGAATGCCGACTCGTCACCCGCCGGGACCACCACGATGCCGTCCGGCTTGGCCACCTGGGAGGCCACCTTGGCCAGATGCTTCGTGGAAGCTACCCCGATCGAGACGGCCAGACCGATCTCGGAACCAACCCGTCGTCGTATCTCCGAAGCGATGGCCGGCGCCTCACCGAAGAGATGACGGGAGCCCGTGACGTCGAGGAATGCCTCGTCGACCGAAATCTGCTCGACGACGGGCGTGAAGTCGGAAAAGACTGCCATCACCCGCTCCGAGAACTCCAGATAGCGACCGAACGAGCCTGAAACCACCCGCAGTATCGGGCACAGACGACGGGCGCGGGAGGTGGGCATGGCGGCGCCCACCCCGAAGGCGCGCGCCTCGTAGCTGGCAGCGAGAATCACCCCCTGGCCCACTGCCATGGGAACCCCCCGCAAAGAGGGATCCAGCAGCTGCTCCACCGAGGCGTAGAAGGCGTCGAGATCGGCGTGCAGGATCGTGGCTTCCCGGCTCACGGGGCCATCCTGGCGGAGAGGTGTGACAGTTCCGGCGCCTGAGGACAGTACCTGGCCGGCGGTAGGGTTGGCCTATGGCAAAGACCCTATCCAACTTGCACCAACTGCACCTGACCGGGGTCTCGCCCTGGTCCGACCAGATCTCCAAGAAGATGCTCGACGACGAGGAGCTCGCCCAGCGCATCGTCGAGGACTCGGTCACGGGAGTGACCTCGAATCCTTCCATCTTCGCCAAGGCCATCGTCGGGACTTCCGACTACGAAGAGCAGATGAAGGAACTGACCCAGCGAGGAGCGGAAACGACCGAGATCATCGCCTCGCTGATGGGGTCCGACATCCAGCGGGCTTGCGACGAGCTGCGTTCGGTGTACGACTCCACCGATGGTCGGGACGGCTTCGTGTCGGTCGAGGTCACCCCCACCCTGGCCCACGACACCGAACCCAGCATCGCCGAGGCCAGAGAGTGGGTGAAACGAATCGGCCGTCCCAACCTGTTGGTCAAGATCCCGGCCACCGTCGAGGGGTTGCCGGCCATCGAGCGCCTCATCGGCGAGGGAATCTCGATCAACGTGACGCTGATCTTCTCCCTGGAGCGATACCGCCAGGTCATGGAGTCCTATCTGTCGGGCGTCGAGGCTTACCTGGATCAAGGCGGCGACGCCTCCCGGGTGGCTTCGGTCGCCTCCTTCTTCGTATCGCGAATGGACACGGAGGTAGACAACCGTCTCGATCGCATCGGCACCCCCGATGCCCTGGCCCTGCGAGGCAAGACGGCCATCGCCAACGCCCGCCTCGCCTACCGGGCGTTTCTCGACACGTTCGAGGGCGAGCGGTGGCGGTCCCTCGTCGAGAGAGGCGCCCGTCTCCAGCGTCCTCTCTGGGCGTCAACTTCGACGAAGAACCCGGACTACCCCGACACCCTGTATGTGCAGGAGCTGGTGGCGCCGCACACGGTCAACACCATGCCCCTGGACACCATCGACGCCTATCAGGATCACGGCCCCGACCCCCAGCCCTTCGGGCCCGAGGAGATGGCCCATGCCGAGACGATCCTCCAGGCGATGGCCGACGTGGGCATCGACTACGACGACGTCATGGACACGTTGGAGACAGAAGGGGTCGACAAGTTCACCGACTCCTGGAACGAGCTGGTGGACGACGTGGATCAGGAGCGACAGAAGCTGAGCTGAGTGTGCCGGGTCGTCACCGACTGGGCTGGGCTCTGTTTCTGGCCAACGCCAGGCTTCTCCTCGCCGCCGGATAAGGGACGCCGACGCCCTCCTGGTCATCGCCAGCGCTGTCTTCGGGGTCGGCTGTGTCCTGTTTCTCGTCCGGGGCGGCGACTAGCCGAGGGCGACGACCACTAGACACCCGAAGCCGAACGGACCACCGCAACAAAACGGGCCACGGCGTCCATGTCCTTGCGAAAGCCTCCCCCGGCGACCGCCCGGTTCGTGCGCGTCAAGGAATCCACACCAACCGGCCCCACGACCCGGATCGCCTCGGCGACATTGTCCGGGCCAAGACCGCCAGCCAGGATCACGGGAACCTCCGATTCCGCCACGATCTCCCGGCTGATCCGCCAGTCGTGGACTGCTCCGGCGGCCCCGATTCCCTCCACCTCGCCCACCGAGTCGAGGATCAGCCAGTCGACGTATTGAGCAAAGCGACGCCGCCTCGGCCACCGCCTCCTCCCCCGTTATCGGAATCGCCTGCATGAGCTCGATGCCCAGCCTCCGTCGGGATATCCAGCCCGCCAGATCGGCCACCGCCGACGGAGGAAAGGCGACTGTGCTGCCGCACAGATGGAGGATGTCAGGGTGAACCGCTGCCGCGAACATCTCCACGGCGATCATGTCGGTCTCCACCGTGAGCGCCACACTCGTGGCCCGGCCCCGCAGGGACGCCACGATCCGACGCCCCAGGTCGAGCTCGACCTCCCCGGGCAGCCCTCGATCCGAGACCGTGACCCCGACGTGATCGACACCTGCCTCGGTCAGGGCCACCGCCTCCTCGACGGTCTGAGCCGTATATATCTGGACGATCACCATCAGCAGCGTAAAGGCGTCGGTTAGCGTCCCCGCCCATGGCCCGAGCCATAGCCGCCCTGGGGGACATCAACATCGACCTCGTCCTGGAGATCGACCAATATCCGTCGCCCGGTGGCGAAGCATTCGCCCGCGGCCAATCAACCCGGCTGGGTGGCTCGGCTACCAACACCGCGGTCACCCTGTCCCGCCTGGGACTCGCAACGACCCTGCTCGCACGGGTGGGCAACGACGAATTCGGCCAGCGAGCGATGAGGGATCTGGCCGAAGAGGGGGTAGGTGTCGAGTTCGTGCAACGCGACAGGAGCCTCCCGACCGGGTTGAACATGGTGCTGGTGGACGAAGGCGGGGAGCGCACCATGATCGGCACACGGGGCGCCAATGCCGCCTACCGGGATACCCCCGGGTGGGAGGAAGCAACCAGATGGCTCCATGTGTCCGGTTACGCCCTCCTCGAGGATCCCCAGCGCAGCGCGGCCCGGGTCGCGCTCGCTACTGCGGCCGATCGCGGGATTCCGATATCCGTGGACATCCCGTCCGGAGTGGTCCGCCGCATCGAGACGGGACTCAGAGCGGATCTGGCCGGAGCAGCCATCGTCTCCCTGGGGGCGGACACGTTGTCCCAATTGGCGCCGGGCACCGACGCGCTGCTGGACGACGGTATCTCCCTGCTTGCCATCACCGCCGGCCGGAACCGATTCAGAGTCGTTTCAACGGGCGCCGAGCTGACCCTCACGCCACCAGACGTTCAGGTTGTGGACACCACCGGAGCCGGGGACGCCTTCATTGCCGGCCTGATCGCCGCCCAACTGGCAGGACTCGACCCCGGCCCTTCGGCGGTGGTGGCCGGGACTCTGGGAGCCTCCGCCACACAGCATCCCGGATCAGGGGCAAGGGAAGGGACCCTCGCCGCGCTCACCCCTCTCCTCCAACCGTCCCGCTGGAAAGACGCCCACCCGACCTGGGTGGAGACGGCCAGGGAGTTTCTCGCTGCGGGGCTCGCCTAGAGCTCGGTTTCGCCCAGTCGATCGAGGAGCTCACTGGAAACGTCGCTCGAGGTCGGTCAGGCGCTGATCGACCTCGGCCAGGTCCGGCCCGAGATCAGAATGCTCGACATCGGCGGGCTCCGGGGAAGCGGGAACGGGTCCGGCCGACAAGAGCTCTTCCACCCGACGCTGACTCTGACCGGGGAGACGAGGCTGACGACGCGCCAGGCCCGCCTCCTCCAGGCCGTCTACCAGGGCTTCTACGTCGTCGATGGAAGAAAGGGACACGTAGCGTTCGGTCCTCGACCGCAGCTCACCGGCGGTCTGGGGCCCGCGCAGCATCAGAACGGCAAGTATCGCCTGGGCCGACTCGCCGATCTCCAACGCCTCACCGAGTTTGTGACGGAACTTGGTGACCCGATCCCCCTGGCGACGAAGCGGCGTGGCGAGACCGGCGTCGTGGAGGCGGACCGTGGCCGCTTCCACTTCCTGATCGCTGAGGCTCACCACCGGGTCCCGGTTGGTCGCCTGGTTACAGCCCGCCACCAGGGACGAGAGCGTGAGCGGATAGGCGTCGGGAGTGGTCATCTGCTTTTCCACCAGCACGGCCAGCACCCGGGCGTCGATCTCGTCCAGGTGGGACCGCGGCGACGGTTCGCCCGGCGTCATGATCATTGCCGCGACTCTAGAGCCGGAGCCGGCCCGGCCGGCAAGCTCGGCCTCAGATCTCATCGCGGAGACGGCCGAGCATGGCCAGGCACCTCTCGAGCTGGGACAGTTCGATGAACTCGTCCGGTTTGTGGGCCTGGTCGATGCTCCCCGGGCCGAACACAACGCTGGAGATTCCCAACTCCTGGTACAGCCCCGCCTCTGTGCCGAACGAAACCACCCCCAGCTGCGAATCCGGTGATATGCGGCGCGCCAGGACGACCGCCGGACCATTCGGGTCCCGTTCGAACCCCCCAACTGCTCCCACGGTCGTGGTGGTCAGGGAGGCGTCCGGATACTCGGCCCGCATCGAAGGAAGCAGCACCTCCTGGACGAAGCTCTCCACCGTCTCCAGGGCATAGTCGCGATCGGCACCGTTGATCGGACGCATCTCCCATTCGAACACCGCTCCCCCGGCCGTGATGTTGCGCGCCACCCCGCCCGAGATGGTTCCCACGTTGAAGGTCGTGCCCGGGGGAGCAAACGGGCTGTCGGCCGGAGCACGATCCGCCATCTCGTCGGCCAAACGGTCCAGCATCCCCACGAAACGTGCCGCGGCGTGGATAGCTCCCGCCCCTGCCGCCGAGATGGAGGCGTGACGCTCCACACCGCGGATCTCGGTCGTGTATTCGTAACAACCCTTGTGGGCAATCACGATCGCCTCATCGGTGGGCTCACCGACCAGGGCGATGGCCGGTCGGGGTCTGCTCCGGGCCAGATCGGCCAGCATAACCTTGGCACCATGACATCCCACCTCTTCGTCATAGGTGAGGGCCACGTGCACGGGACGCGCCAAGTCCCAGGAGGCGACAACCGGGGCCATGGCCAGCACACAGGCAATGAACCCCTTCATGTCAGTCGTTCCGCGCCCCCAAGCCCGACCGCCCTCGATAGCCAACCGGAAGGGATCCCTGGTCCAATCTTGTCCCTCCACCGGCACCACGTCTGTGTGACCGGAGAGAATCACTCCACCATTCGACTCGGGTCCGATGGTGGCGAACAGGTTCGCCTTCTTCCCGGCCTGGTCTTCGGTCACCGAGACACGGGCACCGGCGCCCTCCAGCAGGCCTTTGGCGTAGTCGATCAGGTCCAGATTGCCGTCACTGGAGATGGTCGGGAAAGAGACCAGCCGATCCAGGATCTCGACCGTGCGGTCCAGCACGGGTCAGGCCTTGACCAGCATCGGCCTCGGGTACGAAGTGAGAGTCTCAGCCGGCCCGTCGTCGGTTATGCGGATGCTCTCGGTGATCTCCAGTCCCCAGCCGTCCATCCACAACCCGGGCATGAAGTGGAAGGTCATGTTGGGTTGCAGAACCGTGCGGTCCGAGGACCTGAAGCTGGCAGTTCGCTCGCCCCAGTCGGGGGGATAGGACAGGCCGATCGGATACCCGCACCGGGCGCTGCGCTCGATTCCGGCCTTACTCAGCTCCCCGTGCAGCGCATCGGCCACATCTCCGGCTGTGTTTCCAGCCCGGGCCGCATCCAGGCCCGCCTCCAGTCCGGCCAGTAGGGCCTCCTCGGCGGATCGCATGTACTCCGGTGGATCACCCAGGAAGACCGTGCGACACAGAGGGGCGTGGTAGCGGCGATGACACCCGGCGATTTCGAAGAAGGTGCCGAACCCCTTCTCCAGCCGGGAGTCGTCCCAGGTGAGGTGGGCGGCGGCCGCCTCCGGCCCGGTCGGCACCAGGGGGACGATGGCCGGGTAGTCGCCCCCGAATCGGTCGACACCCCTGATCCCGGTTGCCATGATCTCGGCCACCAGGTCGTTCTTTCTCATCCCGGGCTCGACCACCTCGGCGATGCGGGCGTGCATGGCCTCCACGATCCGGGCCACGCGCCGCATGTACTCCAGTTCTTGGGGCGACTTCACCATGCGCTGCCAGTTGACCAGCCCGGTGGCGTCGGTCCACTCCACATCCGGCAGGTGGCCCCGAAGGGTCTCCCAGGCGGCGGCCGAGAAGTAGTAGTTGTCCATCTCAACGCCCACCGCACGGGCTCCGAGGTCTGACAAAAGGTCGGCCAGCAGCTCCATCGGATGCCGCTCGATGGACTGTACGTAGAGGTCCGGGTAGTCGTGGATATGGTCGGGCTCCATGTACACGGTCAGCATCGCTCCGGCCGCATCCTGGCTTCGGCCCCACCAGTGCGGCTCGTCGTCGAGGGTAACTACCACCGCCTGGTGAACGTAGAAGGACCAGCCGTCGTAGCCGGTCAGCCAGGCCATGTTGGATGGGTCTGAGGCGACCAAGGTGTCGATGCCCTTCGCCTTCATTGCAGAGCGGGTCTTGGTCAGCCGATCCGCATACTCCTGACGGCTGAAGTCGAGGTCTACATCGGGCATCTCAGTGCGACAGAACCGCACGGAGGAAGCGTTGGGTCCGCTCCTCCTGGGGGTTCTTGAATATCTGCGATGGAGGCCCCTGTTCCAGGATCCGCCCGTCATCGAACATGAGGACACGATCGGCCATCTCCGAGGCGAAGCCCATCTCGTGGGTGACCAGCATCATGGTCATGTCTCCCCGCTCGGCCAGCTTGCGCAAGACGTTGAGCACGTCTCCGACCAATTCGGGGTCCAGGGCCGAGGTGACTTCGTCGAACAGCATCACCTTGGGATTCATGGCCAGCGATCGGGCGATGGCGACGCGCTGCTTCTGACCCCCGGACAGCTGGATGGGCCGGGCGTTCGACTTGTCGGCCAGCCCTACCTCGCTGAGCAGCCGCATTCCGTCTTCCTCGGCCTCTGCCCTGCTCTTGCCCAACACCTTGATCGGGGCCAGGGTCACGTTCTCCAGTGCCGTCTTGTGTGGAAACAGGTTGAAGTGCTGGAACACCATGGAGATCTCCGCTCTTACGGAGCGGATGTGCTTCTCCGAGGCAGGAGCCAGCTCGCCCTGACGCTCCTCGTGGTAGAGCTGACGCCCGTCGATCTCGATCGTGCCCGATTGGGGGCGGTTGAGGGTCATGATCGTGCGCAGGATCGTGGTCTTGCCCGAGCCGGAGGGGCCGATGATGACCACTTTCTCCCCTTCCGAAACGTCGAGATTGAGCTGCCTGAGGACCACGTGGTCGCCGAAGGCGAGCGTGACGTCCCGCATCCGGACCATGGGCTGGTTGCTAGCGCTGGTATCCATATCTCCTCTCCAGCCGTCGGACGAATAGGGCGGCGGGGACGCTCACGACCAGGAACAGGAGGCCGGCCATGGTGTAGGTCTCCATCGGTTGGAAGTTCCTCGACGAGATTGCGTTGGCAGTCGCCAGGATGCCGACCACGGTCACGGTCGAGCCCAGGGGGGCGTCCTTGAACATGGCCACGAAGTAGTTGCCCAGAGCGGGAATCGCAGTGGGTATGGCCTGGGGGAGTATCACCGAGCGCCAGGTAGTGACTGTGCTCAGGTTGAGGGCTGTGGCGGCTTCCCATTGGCCCGAGGGGACTGCTTCGATCCCGGCCCGATAGGCCTCGGAGCAATAGGTGCCGTAGTGGACCCCGAGTCCCACCACCAGGGTGACCGTTCCGGAAAGAACGATGCCCCAGTCGGGCAGGGCGAAGAAGATGAAGAACAGCTGGACCAGCAATGGCGTGCTCCGCACGAACTCGATCACGGCCCGGGTGGGCCAGGCGATCCAGCGCGTCGGCGCCCGACGACCCAGGGCGAAGATCAGCCCCAGGATCAGCGCCATGATCATGCCCAGGATCGTGGCCCGAACGGTGATCAGCATGCCCTGGGCCAGATCTCCGAGGATGGAAAAGGCAAATCCCCAGTCGAAGTTCAACGCGTCCCCCCGAATGACTTGATCACCCTTCGTTCCATGATTCCGAAGATCGTCGAGATGACCTGGGCCAGGACGAAGTAGATGATCAGACCGTTGAGGAACAAGACCGGAGTGCTGGCTCCGCCAATAACCACCCGATTGGTGCGCAGCTTGTCCATCTCGAAGTTGAGATCTGACAGGGTGATCAACGCCACCAGAGCGGTTCCCTTGAGAATCTCGATCATCAGGTTGCCGAACGGAGGAAGGATGACGGGGATGGCCTGAGGAAGGACGACGTGGCGAAGGCGCTGGCGATCGGTCATGTTGAGGGCGATGGTGGCCTCACTCTGACCTTGAGGAACCGCCTGGATTCCGCCCCTCACCACCTCGGCTCCGTAGGCGCCCATGTTTGCCCCCAGAGCAATGACACCGGCGATGAGAGGAGAGAGCCGAATCCCCAACAATTGGGGCAGGGCATAGAACACCCAGGTCAACAGGATGATGGCAGAGATGCCCCGGGCGAACTCGATGTAGACCGAGGACAGGGTACGTACCCATCTACGGGCCGACAGCCTCCCCACTCCGAAGATCAAGGAAAGCACCGTCCCCAGCACCACGGCGAGGATGAACACCTCGAGGGTGACGAGTGTGCCCTCCCAGAGTCGGGCATAGGCTTTGGAAGTGAGGAACAGGTCTTGCATTCTGAGCGGAAGGCATCCTCGTGCCGGGCCCGGTGACCCGGCACGAGGACCCCGGTATCAGGGGTTGGCCAGCTCCTCGGCCGTCAGATTCTGGGCCTTCTGGACGTCGGCGGGAGCGAACCCGAAGCCTGTGACGATGTTCTCCACCGTCCCGTCGTCCTGAAGCTTGTGCAGCTCAGTATTGAAAGCGTCGCGCAGTCCCTGGTCCAGGAAGCCGTAACCCCCGCACCCGACCTGTTCCACACCGTTGACCACAGGGAAGAAGCCCTCGGTAGCCTCCATGCCCTGGCGCGCCTTGACCTGAGTATTGACGGTGAGAGCTGTGCCGGTGACGGCGTCGACCCGTCCCGCCCCCAGGGCGTCGTACTGGGCACCCACGTCATCGAAGCGGGTGATCTGACCATCGGGGACGCCGATGTCGGTGGCATATCCCTCCTCGACCGCACCCCCCAGGACGGCGATCTTGGCGCCGGAGTCGATGACCGACTGGTAGTCGCTGATCCCGAGCGGGTTGCCCTCTTTCACGGCAAACGCCTCAGACACGCAGTAGTCGGGGTCGGAGAAGATGATCTGCTTCGCCCGATCGGGCGTGATGAACATCCCGGCGGCGATCATGTCGAACTGACCTGCCTGGATGCCCGGGATCAGCGTTCCGAACTCGACCACGGTGGCCTTGACGTCATTGATGCCCAGCTCGGCCAGGACTGCTTTGGCGACCTCCGGTGCCTCACCGGTTGGATTGCCGTCCTCGTCCTCGTATCCGTACGGGACCTCGTTGGCGATTCCGATGTTGATGCTGCCCGACTCCTGCAACTGGGCCAGCAGGCTGGTGGAACCGGCAGTGGTCTCGCTGCCACCACCCGAGCCGCCGCCGCTGGTCGTGTCGGTCGACCCACCTCCACAGGCAGCCACCACCAGGGCAAGCACCGCCAGTGTGGCCAGAAGTTTCATCGTCCTCTTCTTCACGGCTTCTTCCTCCCTGTCGATTGAGGACCGGCACAGTCGAGGACTGGGCCGATTCGACGACCGTAGCGGGTATCCCGATGAGATGCGTGCAGAATCCACTATGAATTCGTAGTGGATACAACTCGGATGCGCTTGAGGCCAGAACACGATATTGTGTCGTAGCTGATCGTCCGGCCCAGGATCACCCGGACCAGAGAGGGATCTACATGGCGTCCACCAGTCCACGGCATACAGCCGACGGCATCTATGAAGCTCTTCGGGAACAGATCTGTCTCCTGGACCTGCCCCCGGGGGCCCCACTGCGCGAGCAGACACTGGCCGAAGAGTTCGGAGTCAGCCGCACCCCCATCCGCGAAGCTCTCACGATGTTGCGCGTCGACGGGTTGGTGACTCGCCAGCAAGGGGGAGGAACTTCGGTCTCCACGGTGGATCTCAAGCAGATGAGGGATGTCTACTCACTACGCATCAAACTGTCAGAGTTGATCGCCGATTTCATGATCACCCCGGTCCCGGTCGGCATCATCGACCGTCTTCGCACCTTGCGCGGCGACATCGAGACGCAGGGGGAGTCGCGGGACGCCCGGGCCCTGGGCACCCTGTACAACCGGCTTCACGAGACCTTGCTGGAGACCATCGGCAACCAGCCCCTGCAACTGATTTCAGACCGTCTGTTCCGACAGACTGCCCGGGTGTGGATTCAGCTTCTGCCGGAGATGGATTGGGACGAGGAGGTCGGAATCATGCTCGACGAGGTGGACGAGTGCATCGAGGCGCTGGAAGGCTCGTCGGCGGGTCACCTGGCGGAGATACGCAGCAAGCACATGTCCATGCTCCTGACCCGGTTCAACGAATACCTGACCAGACCACTGATCTGAGAGGAGAGCCTGATGAACCCTGAGAACCTGGGACAGGGGACCCTGGCGGTCTGGGCCGGGGAGGCGCGAGCCTTGCAGGGCGAGCACACTCAGGTGCCCGTCGTGCACAGCGTCTCGTACGGATACGACGACGTGGCCCACTGGGGCGACGTTGCTATGGGGCGGGAACCGGGACACATCTACGGGCGCAACACCAATCCGACCGTCGCTGCCTTCGAGGAGAAGGTTCGGGTGCTGGAGGGCGGCGAGGCTGCCACGGCCGCCGCCACGGGCATGGCCGCCATCTCCGACACGCTGTTCTCCTTACTCTCCCCCGGAGGTCGGGTGGTTTCGGTCAAGGACACCTACGGCGGGACCAACCGGCTCTTCTCGGAGTTCCTCCCCCACTGGGGAGTCAATGTGGAGGTTTGCGACACCGACGACCACGACCAGATCGAGGAGGAGGTCCGCAGAGGCTGTGATCTCCTCTATCTGGAATCCCCCACCAATCCAACCCTGAAGATCCTGGACCTGGAGCGGCTCAGCCGCGCCGGCCACCAGACAGGGGCGGTGGTCGTGGTCGACAACACCGTGGCCACGCCTATCAACCAGAATCCCCTGGCTTTGGGGGCCGACCTGGTGATCCACTCGGCCACCAAGTATCTGGGCGGACATGCCGATGCCCTGGGCGGAGTCGTGGTGGGACAGGCCGACCTGGTCGACCGCGTCTACAGATACCGGGAGATCAATGGCGCCACCCTGCACCCCATGGCCGCCTACCTGCTGCTCCGGGGGATGAAGACGCTGCACTTGCGCATCGAGCGCCAGAACTCCAATGCCATGACCGTGGCCCGACACCTCACCTCCCACCCGGCGGTGACCACCGTCAACTACCCCGGCCTGGAGTCCCATCCCCGGCACGAAGTGGCCGCCCGCCAGATGCGGGGCTTCGGGGGGATGCTCAGCTTCGGCCTGCGGGGCGATTTCGACGCAGTGCGCAAGTTCATCCCCGCCATCCGGCGGGCTCACGCCGCCGCCAATCTGGGGGCGGTGGAGACCATCGTCGCCCCGCCTGCCACGTCGAGTCATGTCGAGTGCACACCAGAGGAGCGAGCTGCTCTCGGTATACCCGAGGGCCTGATCCGCTACTCGGCCGGGATCGAAGATCCGGCCGACCTGATCGCCGACCTCGACCAGGCCCTCGAGGCAGTTTGATGGCGCAGCTCTCGGTCCTCACCGAGCAGGCGATCAAGAGCCTGGTCGGCATGGGCGACGAGGAGCTGGCCACGATCGAGGCCGTCTACCCCCTCATCAGCGAGGGCGCCGCGGTCATGCCCCCGATCATGCGCATCGATGTGGAGGATCACAACGGCGAGGTGGACGTGAAGTCCGCCTATTTGCCCGGTTACGAGGGCATCGCAATCAAAGTCTCGGCCGGATTCTTCGACAATCCCCAACGTGGGCTGCCCAGTCTGGGGGGTTTCATGATGGTGCTCGACGCCGGGACCGGCCTACCCCTGGCTGCCCTTTTCGACAACGGCTACCTGACCGACCTTCGCACCGGTCTGGCGGGTGCAGTGGCCGCCCGCCACCTGGCCCCGCTGGGGCCGGTGAGAGCCGCGGTGCTGGGTGCGGGCGCACAGGCCCGATTTCAGCTCGACGCATTGCGAATGGTCCGACCCGTCTCCTCTGTTGCCATATGGGCCCGTCGGGACGAGCAATCCCGTCAGATGGCCGGGGCCGTCGGTGGGGAGCCGGTGGCATCCATCGCAGAGGCGGTAGCGCAAGCCAACGTCGTCATCACCGCCACACCGGCCACGGGAGGGCTCATCGAGGAGACCCACCTGCATCCGGGGCTTCACATCACGGCGGTTGGATCCGATGCCGAGCACAAGCGCGAGTTGGCCCGGGGAGTCCTGGCCTCCTCCGATCTCGTGGTGGTGGACTCCAGGAGTCAGAGCAAACGTCTCGGCGAGGCGCGGGCCGCGGTCGAGGAAGGGTTCGATCCCTCGCGGCTGGTCGAATTGGGAGAGGTAGTCTCCGGGCGCCACCCCGGACGAAGCGCCGACGAACAGATCACCATTTGCGATCTCACGGGGACCGGAGCACAGGACACGGCCATCGCCAGCCTCACCGTGAGTCGAGCCCGGGCACAGGGTGTGGGAGATGTCATCGAGAACTGACATCGATGTCGAGGGCGCTCGCCGCCGCGTGTCCGGCATAGCCGTCCGTACGCCACTGGTCCCTTCGGGCCCTCTTTCGGATGCGGTTGGGCTGGAGGTCTTCCTGAAGCTGGAGACGACCCAGCCGACCGGCGCCTTCAAAGTGAGAGGTGCGGCTTCGAAGATACTGGCACTCAGCGACGAGGAGCGAGGACGAGGCGTGGTAACCGCCTCGACCGGCAACCACGGCCGGGCGGTGGCATACGTGGCCGGTCGCCTGGGCGTGACCGCGACCGTGTGCGTATCCAGTGGCGTGCCGCCCGGCAAGATCGCGGCTCTTCGAGCTCTCGGCGCCGACATCGAGGTGGTGGGCGACTCCCAGAGTCAGGCCTTGGCCCGGGCGGGTGAGATCGAAGATGAGAGAGGCACGGCTCTCATCCACCCCTTCGACGATCCCGACGTCATCGCCGGCCAGGCGACCATCGGACTCGAGATCATCGAGGACCTGCCCGGCGCCGCCACCGTCCTGGCGCCGCTATCGGGAGGGGGCCTATTGGCCGGGGTGGCCTCAGGACTGGTGGCCGCAGGCTCGAAGGCAAAGGCAGTGGGGGTCTCGATGACCCGGGCACCGATGATGGCCATGAGCCTGGAAGCGGGACATCCCGTGGAGGTTCCCGAGGAGGAGACCCTGGCGGACTCCCTCCGCGGAGGCATCGGCCTTCACAACCAATTCACGTTCGACCTCGTCAGGGAGCTTGCCCCCAGGGCGATCCTGGTCGAGGAGGCCGCCATCTGGGAAGCGATGGGATTCCTCTTCGAGCAGCATCGTCTGGTCGTCGAGGGCGCGGCAGCGGTCGGGGTGGCGTCCCTTCTCAGGGGATCTGTCCGGCCTCAGCGGGGCCCCGTCGCCGTCGTCATCAGCGGCGCCAACGTCGAGCCTGAGCACCTGGCCCGGTTGCTGTCCGGCGACCCGGCGCCCACTCTGTGAAATAGCCTGATCAGGTGCGCATCGTGACCAACCCTCACCGACCCGAGGGCCTCGGACGCCTGGCGGGGCTCGAGGCACAGGAGGTCAGCGTCGATCCGGCCCCCGTGCTGGCTCTGCTGGAACAGTGCCCGGCGGCAACACCCACCCCATTGGTCGATCAGCCGCATCTGGCAGCTCTTGCCGGGGTGAGCCGCCTGTGGATCAAGGACGAGCGAAACCGGATGGGTCTCGGGAGCTTCAAGGCCCTCGGGGCAGCCTACGTCATAGCGCGCGAAGCAGCCTCCAGCTCGACCGGCCGGCTGGAGGACGTGACCTACGTCGCGGCCAGCGCCGGAAATCACGGTTTGTCGGTGGCGGTCGGCGCCCGCCTGTTCGGGGCGAAGTCGGTGATCTTCGTCAGCCGCACCGTCCCTGAGGCCCTGGCTGTATTGCTCCGGGAGGCCGGTGCCGAGGTGATCAGGCAGGGCGATGACTACGAGGAGAGCATGGCCGCCGCCCTCGATTCTGCCAACCAGAACGGCTGGCGGTTGCTGTCCGACTCCTCCTGGCCCGGCTACTCTCGAATCCCCCGACGGGTCATGGAGGGATACCTGGTCGTGGGCCACGAGGCTGCCGCTCAGATCGATCGGGCACCGACCCACATCTTCCTCCAGGCCGGAGTGGGGGGCTTGGCCGCTTCCCTCGCCGCCTACTTCCGGTCGTATTGGGGGGATGGACCCGTGATTGTCGTGGTGGAACCCGAGCACGCTCGTGCGCTGCTCGAGAGCATCCGCGCCGGCGAGCCGGCCCGATCCGACGGCCCACCCTCCACGATGGGCCGACTCGACTGCAAGGAGCCTTCTCATCTGGCGCTGGCCGTCCTGGCCCGACTGGCCGACCATTTCGTCACCATCACCGACCAGGAGGCCGAAGCGTGCGCAGGTCTCCTGGAGGAGAGTGGGCTTTCCACTACACCTTCCGGTGGAGCGGGAGTGGCAGCTCTCATGAACGCCGATCGACCTACCCTCGGTCTCGACGAGGCAAGCCGGGTCCTGGCCGTGCTTTCCGAAGGGCCCCTTCGGTAATTTGCACGGCGGGCCGGAGCAATCTGAAGAGAGTTGATCTGAATGGAAACCTGGGATGCGATTCGATCCCGACGGAACGTGAGAAATTACGAGGACCGCCCGATTCCCGAGGAGGATCTGAGACGGATCCTCGAAGCGGCAAGGCGTACGCCCTCGTCGATGAACACGCAGCGCTGGGATTTCGTCGTGTGCACCGACCGGGCACAGCTGGAACGGCTGTCACAGGTGTGGAGGAACGCCGGCCACGTGGCCAGATCTGCGGCGACCATCGCCCTCATCGCCCCGGATGCCGACAAGGCCGGCACCCGCGAATCGATCCAGTACGACCTGGGTCAGGTGACGATGAGCATCGCCCTCGCCGCCACCGACCTGGGCATCGGGAGCGGCCATGCCCTGGCGACCAACCAGGACCTAGCCCGGGAGATCCTGGGCTTTCCCAACGAGCATTTCTGTGCGTGGTTGATGGCTCTCGGCTACCCGGCGGATCGGCCCATGAGCCCGATCCGCCATCCAAAGCGCCGCCCCTTCGAAGACGTGGTGCACTGGAGTCGGTGGTAAGGCCGACATCAACCAAGTAGATCCTCCGTTCGAGGTGCTCAGGTAAGTCTGTGAACGCTTTCGGAGCCGCCGGCCGAGAAGGCGTTCACAAGCTCACGCCTTCTCGAGAGGCGCCCACGACAACAGGAGACGCTTCTTGCCCTGGGTGTCGAACATGATCTCGGCTTCGGCCCGATCCCCCGCTCCGACCACGTCGCGCACCGTTCCCAAGCCCCACTTGTCGTGACGAACCCGGTCGCCGGGCCCGATCTCGGCGGGTGACACCGTGGAACGGTTTCCCGCGGCGCTCTCCGAAGAAGGGCGCCGGGACCGCTTGGCCGCCTTCTCTATCAACCCGGAAGGAATCTCGCTCAGGAAGCGTGACACCGGGTTGTAGTTGGTGCTCCCGTACAGCATGCGGCTCCAGGCCGAGGTGAGAAACAGCCGATCCATAGCCCGGGTGATTCCCACGTACGCCAGGCGTCTCTCTTCCTCCAGCTCCTTGGGCTCGCCCAGCGTGCGCATGTGCGGGAACACTCCGTCTTCCATCCCCACGATGAAAACCACCGGGAACTCGAGTCCCTTGGCCGTGTGGAGTGTCATCAGTGTGACTGCCCCACCTCCCTCGTCCCATTCGTCGACGTCGGTGATCAGGGCCGTCGTTTCCAGGAACACCTCCAGGCGGCGCTGCTCATCCATGTCGTCCCAGGCCTGGTCGCCGATGACCGCCCCCTCATTGGACTCCTCGAACTCGGCCGCCACCGACTGGAGCTCGCGCAGGTTCTCCACACGCCCCATGGCCTCAATCGATCGCTCGGCCTCGAGGGCGGCCACGTAGCCCGTCTCGTCCAGGACGGCGCTCACCGCCCCCGAGATTCCCCCGATGGCAACCGCCTCGCCCAGCTGATCGATCAGCACCACGAACTCGGCGATGTTGTGCTGCGCCCGGGAGTTGAGGGCGCCGATCTCGTCCGCCCGCCGGAGCGCCTGCATGAAGGTCACTTTCTGAGCGTCGGCGAAGCGGTCGACATGACCGATGGTGGTGGCGCCGATGCCCCGCTTGGGCTCGTTTATGACCCGTTTGACGGCCACCTGGTCGGCCGGATTCACCAGCACCCGTAGATAAGCGAGAGCGTCCTTGATCTCCTTGCGCTCGTAGAACTTGACCGACCCCACCACCGTGTAGCCGATGCCCCTCCTCACGAACACGTCCTCGAGAACTCGGGACTGGGCATTGGTCCGATAGAAGATGGCGATGTCGGCCGGATTGAAGCCCTCGTCGACGAGTGCATCGACCTGGTCGGCCACGAATCCCGCCTCGTCGTGCTCGTCTTCGGCTTCGAAGCGAACGATCGTCTCGCCTGAGCCCCGATCGGACCAGAGATTCTTGGGAGTGCGTCCGGTGTTGTTGTCGATGATGGCGTTGGCGGCCTGGAGGATGGTCTCGGTGGAGCGGTAGTTCCGATCGAGTATCACGATCCGGGCGTCGGGGAAGTCCTGTTCGAACTCGCGAATGTTGCGGATGTCCGCTCCCCGCCAACCGTAAATGGACTGATCAGCGTCACCCACGACGCATAGGTTGCGGTGCTCGGACACCAGCTCCTTGACCAGCACGTACTGGGCTCGGTTGGTGTCCTGATACTCGTCTACGTGAACATACCGGAACCGCTCCTGATACTGGCGGGCCACCTCGGGAAAGGCTCCCATCAGCTCCACCGTGATCATCAGCAGGTCGTCGAAGTCCATCGCCGATGCCTCCAGCAGCCGCTGTTGGTAGAGCCGGTAGATGTCACTGACCTGCTCGTGGTAGAACCCGTCCCCACGATTGGCGAACGACTCGTAGTCGACCAGTTCGTTCTTGGCGTTGGAGATGGTGGCCTTCACCGATCGAGGCGGGAACCTCTTGGTGTCCAGATCGAGGTCCTTGACCACCTGATTCATCAGACGCACCGAGTCGGCCTCGTCGTAGATCGAAAACCCGGACCGATAGCCCAGTCGATGCGCTTCCCGGCGCAAGATCCGCACGCAGGCGGAGTGAAAGGTCGAAACCCACATCGACCGGCCGACTCCTCCCACCAGACCGGCCACTCTCTCCTTCATCTCGTTGGCGGCCTTGTTGGTGAAGGTGATGGCCAGAACGCGGCCCGGCTGAACGTGACGGTCGCGGATGAGATGGGCCACGCGATGCGTCAGAACCCGCGTCTTGCCCGAACCCGCCCCGGCCACCACCAGAAGCGGTCCCTCGGTTGCCGCCACCGCCTGCCGCTGGGCGGGATTGAGGCCTTCGAACAGGGGCGAATCAGTCAGCAGCGGCTCGTCACCGACCCACCCTGACGCCTCACCCCCGGTGTCGCCACTGGTGAACCACTGCGTCTGCATCCCCGCCGATGGTACAGCCCGCGTGAGCCGTAATCACATGCACGTCATTCGGCGGCCGCTTGTAGCCCGGCTGGACGGCGGGACTCGACCGACTCCGGCACGGGCAGAACGCTCCCATCCGCCTGGCGCTCCCCCGGCGTGAGGGGGAGCGAGAAGCAGAACCGGCTCCCGGTCGGGAAGCGCCGTTCGTACCACACCTCACCCCCCATGGCCCGTGCCAGGCGCCGGGCGATGGGAAGCCCCAACCCGATCCCCGAAGAGGACCGGGAATCGCCCTTGGAGAGCTGCTCGAAATGCTCGAAGATCTGCTCCACCGACCCGTCGGGTACGCCCGAGCCGTTGTCGGCCACCACCACTACATAGTGATCACCGTGGCTGAACCCCTCCACCAGCACCCGCTCGCCCCCGTATTTGCGAGCGTTCTCCATCAGATTCCGGATCACCTGCTGCACGCGCTTGGGGTCGGCGTCCACCATCACACCGGTGGGCATCGACACGACTGCGTCGCGGGCGCCGTCGGACGCCACCAACAGGTCGGTGACCTCGTGCACGACCTGCCCGAGATCGAACACCTCGGGCTTGAAGCGCAGTCTCCCGGCTTCCAGACGAGGTATGACGAGCACGTCCTCGACCAGATCGCCCAGATAGAGCGACTGCTTGTGGATGTAGCCCAGGAACTCGTCCACCTCTGAGTCGGGCAGATTCCTCCAGTCGAACAGCGCGTCGGCAAACCCGGCAATCGAGGTGAGCGGGGTGCGCAACTCGTGACTGACCATGGCCACGAAGTCGTTTTTGATGGAGTGAGCCTCTTCGGCGGCGGCCACCGCCCGCCGCTTCTGCAGGTTTGCCCGCACGGCCACAGCCACCGAGATCACGATCGCCGCCAGGCCGGCGATCGGAATGGCCAGATTCAGCCAATCGGGCATTCCGCCACCTCTATATCGTCCTTGTCGCTCGAGGCTCCGAGCATACCGAGCATCGACCGGGTGCAACCCCACTCGATTACGGCCGCACTCCGCCGGCCGGACGACTCCCCCGGCGGCGTCCTCGCCCTCAATCCACATCTCCCCGCGCGCCCTCGCCCTCGATCCTGGCGATTCGGCGCCCCTGTCACGGCGCAATCCATGACCGCAGGCTCGTCGGGGAGCACTTAGACCCGCTCATGGCGGCGATCCGACAGGAGCCGCCGAATCGTGCTCGTGAGAACCCCCTTGCGCAGGTCGAACTTGTCCATGTACACGTCTACGCCGGCTTCCCAGGCCGCCTTCTGCTCATCGGGGGTGGCAACGCCAGAGACCATCACGATGGGTATCGTCACGTCGGCCGCTCGCAGTCCGCGCACCAAGTCCACTCCCGACGAGCGCGGCATCGAGTAGTCGACGACCAGCACATCCATCGCCATCTCGGCCAGCTTCAGAACCGCCTCTTTGGCGTCGGGAGCCACCATCACGTCGAATCCGGCCCCGCTCAACGTGGCGGCGATCAACTGCCGGACGCCGGCCGAGTCGTCCACGACCAGCACCGATGGCCGAACGGCCGCGGCTTGATCCCCCGCCCGGGCTATGTCGGCCAGATAGTTGGGATCGACCACCACGAGCACCTCGCCGCCGCCCAGGAAAGCGGCCGCGGTCATGTTCGAGGACCCTTCCAGGATCGGTCCAAGGTCCTTCACGGCCACCCGTCGCCGATCGATGATCTCGGGCACGGTCACCGCCACCAGACCGGAGCGCCCGGTCAGGACAACGACCTCCTGGTCGGAGTTGAAATGCACGATGCCGAGCACCGTTCCAAGCGAGACAACCGGGATGCGGGAGCCCTCGAAGGTCATCTCCCGTCCCCCACCCGTCAGCTCCACTCGAGGATCGGCCAGGGTCATCGTGGCTATCACCGACGCCTCCGGGAGCCCCCAGAACTGATCGCCGACACCCACGACCAACATGTTCTGGAGTACGAGAGAGATCGGCAGGGTGAGCAGAACCGTGGTCCCCTCGTCGGGCCGGGACTCGATCTGCATTCCTCCGTGGATTCGCTCCATGGCATCTGCGACCACGCTCAGGCCCTCTCCCGTCCCGCTGAAGTCGTCGGGGACCGGCCGCGTCGAGAACTCCGGTTTCATGAGGATCGGAGTGAGACCGCCCGTGGTGTCGAGCCCCATCTCCAGGGCCCGCTCCTCTACCGCCTTCCAGTCGATTCCGGCTCCGTCGTCGCTGATGCTGACCTGGACCCGGTCGTCTCGCAGACGGGCATGCACAGAGACGATGCCGGTGGCCGGCTTCCCCTTCGATCGTCTGACATCCGGATTCTCCAGGCCGTGGTGGACGGCATTCACGACCAGATGCCGCAAGGGCTCACGCAGCTGCTCGACGATCTGGCGGTCGAGTTGGATGTTCTCCCCCGACTGCTCGAAGCGGACGTCCTTGCCCAGCTTGCGACCCAAATAGCGGATGAACTGCGGGAAGGTCTCGGTCGCTTCCCGGAACGGCACGTCGGCCAGTGACACGGCCTGGCCCTGCACCTCTTCCAGTGATTCGGCCAGCCAGCGAAGCTGAGAGCGCCATGCGCTCAGAATCCGCTTGGGGTCGGCGCCGTCCATGCTGACCAGAGCCAGGTCTGCCAGGGCCGAGGCATCGAGAGCCACCTCGACCAGGCGATTGATGAGACGGTAGAGGTCGGCGCTGTCGACCCGGGTTATCCCGTCCAGCAGGGAAGCGCTCACCGAGGACAGCAGGCCCCCCAGAGACTCCGCCGGAGCGACCACATCGGGCTCGGACCCGACCCGAGTCCTCTCCACGCGGGCCGAGGCCTGGCCCAGGTCCCGGGGAGGGGAATCAGGATCGAGAGAGCGTCCCAGGGCCGCCGCCAGGTCGATCAGAGCGGCGGCCACTCGAGCCTCGCCTCTCCCCCCACTCTGACGTATGTCGGTCCACGACTGCTCCAGGAGTGTGGCCCCGGCAGCTATCGACTCGTTGCCCATCAAGCGGGCGGAGCCCTTGATCGTGTGAGCGTCGCGCACGGCGTCCTCCGCGGTGGAGTCGTCGACCCCACCGCTCAACAGCAGACGACCAGCTTCCACCAGCGCGGCGGAACGCTCTTCCAGTTCCTGGCGGAAGAGTTCAGTCAGCTCTAGAGACCGGGTTGGATCCAAATTTGCCTCTGTACGAAGGACTCAACTGACAGTATCGGGATCACCGGACGTTCGCTTGAGAACCGGAATCGACCGCTTCGGCCTATTCCCACTCGATGGTGGCGGGTGGCTTGGACGATATGTCGTAGGCCACCCGATTGATGCCGGGGACCTCGTTGATGATTCGACCCGACATGCGGCCCAAAACGTCATGGGGAAGACGGGCCCAGTCGGCGGTCATGGCGTCCTCGGAAGTCACCGCCCTGATGATCAGCGGATAGGCATAGGTGCGGCTGTCACCCTGCACTCCGACGGTCCGGATGGCAGGAAGAACCCCAAACGCCTGCCAGATGTCACGGTACAGGCCCGCCCGGCGAATCTCCTCCATGATGATCGTGTCGGCAGCCCTGAGGGTCTCCAGCCGATCGGGGGTTATCTCCCCGATGATGCGGACCGCCAGGCCCGGGCCGGGGAAAGGCTGGCGCCACACTATGTCGGGGGGCAGGCCCAGTTCCTCACCCACAGTGCGCACCTCGTCCTTGAACAGGTCCCGCAACGGCTCGATGAGCTCGAATTTCATGTCCTCGGGCAGCCCACCCACATTGTGGTGGGTCTTGATGGTGGCGGCGGAGGAGCTACCGGACTCGATCACGTCGGGATACAGAGTGCCCTGGACGAGGAATCTCGCATCACCGATGTCGGTCGCAGCCTCCTCGAACACGCGGATGAAGGTCTCGCCGATGATGCGCCGCTTCTGCTCGGGGTCGACCACGCCTTTCAGCTTGTCCAGAAAGCGGTCCGCCGCCTTGACGTGGACCAAATCCACCTTGAAGTTGCGACGGAAGGTCTCCTCGACCTGCTCGGCTTCGCCGGCCCGCAACAAGCCATGGTCAACGAAGATGCAGGTGAGCTGGCCGCCAATCGCCTCGTTCACCAGTGCGGCGGCCACGGCCGAGTCGACTCCCCCCGACAGTCCGCATATGACCCGGGCGGACCCGACCCTGTCGCGGATCGCCTCGACCTGGGCCTCGATGATCGAGTGTGAAGTCCAGTTGGGACGTGCCTGGCAGACGTCGAACAGGAAACGCTCCAGAATCTCCGAACCTCGCGGGGTGTGGGCCACCTCCGGATGAAACTGCACTCCGTACAGGCCGCGCTGGCGGTTCTCCATGGCGGCCACCGGGGCACCAGAGGTGGATGCGATGGTGGTGAACCCGGGCGGAGCCCGCTTGACGAAGTCGCGATGGCTCATCCACACGTCTTGCTCCGCCGGAAGGTCGGCCAGGAGCGCTGAAGTTCCCTCCACCGCCAGATGGGTCTTGCCGTATTCGGAGCTGTCGGTGTGTACCACTTCGCCCCCCGCCAGCTCGGCCAGGAGCTGGTGCCCGTAACAGATCCCCAGCACCGGTATCCCCATGTCCAACACGCCGGGGTCGATGCGGTAGGCGTCTTCGGCGTAGACCGAAGCCGGACCGCCCGACAGGATGAGACCCACCGGCTTCTTGGCAGCGATCTCGGCGGACGTCAGATCGCGGCCGACGATCTCTGAGTGGACGTGAGCCTCGCGAACCCGTCGAGCTATCAGCTGGGCGTATTGGGCCCCGAAATCGACGACCAGGACGGTGTCAGCATCGGGCGGAGGGGCGCTCACCCCATTCCCACCTGCTGGCTGCGCTGCAGCGACTTACCCTCCGTCTGGAGCGACGGGGCGATCATCACCTCGGCCTTTTGGAATTCTTTCACGTCCGAGTAGCCGGTAGTGGCCATAGACATGCGCAAGGCTCCGAACAGGTTCCGCTTACCGTCGTTCTCGTTGGCCGGGCCCACCAGGATCTCCTCCAGGGACCCCAACTCGCCAACCTCCACTCTCGCTCCCCGGGGAAGGGTGGGATGGAAGGTGGCCATCCCCCAGTGGAAACCGCGCCCCGGCGCTTCGGAGGCTGCCGACAGCGGGGAGCCGATCATGACTGCATCGGCCCCACAAGCGATCGCCTTGGCAACATCACCGCCGGTCCTCATACCTCCGTCGGCGATGACGTGGACATAGCGTCCCGTCTCGTCCAGGTAGCGGATCCGGGCCCCGGCGGCATCGGCGATGGCGGTTGCCTGAGGCACGCCCACACCCAGAACACCACGCGTCGTGCAGGCGGCACCGGGGCCTACACCGACCAGGACTCCGACCGCTCCCGTCCTCATCAGGTGAAGTGCGGTCGAATAGGAGGCGCATCCCCCGACGATCACCGGCACATCACAGCCTGCGATGTATTGCTTCAGATTGAGAGGCTCCTCGCGGGTAGAGACGTGCTCGGCCGAAACGACGGTGCCCTGGATGACCAGGATGTCGAGCCCGGCCGCCAGAGCGGCCGGCGACAGCTTCTTCACCCGCTGAGGAGTGAGGCTGGCGGCGGTGACGATGCCGGCCGACTTGAGCTCGGCGACTCGTTGGCCCACCAATTCTTCCTTTATGGGCTCGAGGTAGATCTCCTGCATGCGCCGGGTCGCCTTCTCCACCGGTAGCTGGGCAATTTCCTCGTAGTAGGGGTCGGGATCCTCGTACCGGGTCCACAACCCTTCCAGGTTGAGCACAGCCAGCCCGCCCAGACGGCCGATCTCCATGGCGGTCCGGGGGCTGATAGCTCCGTCCATGGCCGAACCCATGAGCGGGAGCTCGAACTTGAACGCGTCGAGCTGCCAGCTGATATCGACGTCGTCAGGGTCGCGGGTCCGTCGACTGGGAACGATGGCTATGTCATCGAATCCGAAGGCCTGACGACCGGATTTGCCGATGCCGATGTCGATTTCCACGATGAAGTCCTCCGCCGAGCGCCGTGGCCCTGGAGCGTACCAGTGTCGAACCCCGTCGCGACAGTACCCTCATCCGCCCATGAGCCGGACCGATCCGTGACCCCACGCTGGACCTTCATCGACTTCGTGGTCGTCGTGCTGGGCGGTTTGGCTGGGGCCTTCGTCCTCGGTCTGGCGGGCACAGCGATAGGCCAGCCCAATAGTGAGCTGACTCTCGTGGCCTCGATCATCGGCCAGTACGCCGGCCACCTGCTCACCATCTGGTTGATAGCCCGGGGCCGGGACCTCGGGGCCCAGAGCCTGGGCCTGGACGTAGCCACAGGCGACATTCTCTTCGTCGGGATCGGGGTGGTGCTCCAGATCGCAATGGTGTTCCTGTTCATGCCACTCCGCGACTTGCTGGTACCGAGCGGCCAGAACCCCCAGGAGATCGCCGACGTCCTGTTGCACCTGTCGTCGCCCGCGGCCCGAATCGCCGCCGTCGCCACTACGACGTTCTTAGCTCCCGTCACGGAGGAGCTGATCTTTCGGGGCGTCCTCCTGCGATCCATGATCCGCCGACCCCGATGGATGGTACTGGTCGGCACGGCCCTGGTTTGGGCGCTCTTCCATTTGCTGGGGGTAACGACCGTCGGTGCGGGCGTGCTGGTGGTGTCGCAGATCTTCCTGATGGGCCTGGTGCTGGGCTACCTCACCCTGCGCCACGACCGTCTGGGACCGGCCATCTTCACCCACGCCGGGTTCAATCTCCTCGCCGCCATCGTCCTCCTCCTCCCCCCCGGAGTCCTGGATCGCCTAGGCGGCTAGCCAAGTTGTCCCCCGCCGGCGAGGCGAGAGGGGGAAGGGGGGCCTCGGACCCCAAAAGCTGTGGGGTAAGGGGGAGCACACCGGCTGAAGCCGTCAAGTCAACTCTTCCCTCAGGCCTACCAGGATGCCAGCCCGACCGCCTCGCGAACCACCGCCATCGACTTCTCCGCCTTGCTCCGGGCATCGAGCGCTCCCTTTGCCATCACCCTGGCAACATCGGCGTCGTCGAGCTGCTTGAAGCGGGTGCGGATCGGCGTGAGGCCCTCTACCACGGCGTCGGCCACCGCCGACTTGAACGGTCCGTAGCCACCATCGCGGTACTCGTTCACGAGATCGGGGATGCTCCGGCCAGAGAAGAAGGAGAACAGTTCCAATAGATTTGATATCCCGGGTTTGTTCTTCCAATCGAACTCGACGTGGCGGCCGGAGTCGGTGACCGCGGACCGGACCTTCTTGACGATCACGTCCGGCTCGTCGACCAGAAGGATGCGGGAACCGATGTTGGGGTCGGACTTGGACATCTTGGCCGTCGGATCCTGGAGAGACATCACACGCGCTCCGATTTTCGGCGTGATTCGCTCGGGGATCGGGAACACCTCCTGGTAACGGGAGTTGAAGCGTTCGGCCAGATCGCGGGTCAGCTCCAGGTGCTGGGTCTGATCGTCTCCAACCGGTACGGCGTGTACGTGGTGGACGAGAATGTCCGCCGCCATGAGAACCGGATAGGCCAACAGCCCCAGGTTCTGACCTGCCCGGTCCGATTTCTCCTTGAACTGGGTCATCCTCTCCAGCTGCCCGATACCGGTGAGCGTGCCGAGAATCCAGGTCAGCTCGGCATGGTGCGGTACCTGGGACTGGTAGTAGAGAAGCGAACGATCAGGGTCGATTCCCACCGCCAGCAGCATCTTGGCCGTGTCCAGCCGAGCAGTCCGGAACTCGTCCACGTCGAAGGGGACCGTCATGGCGTGCAGATCCACCACGCAGTAGATCGTGTCGTAGTCCTCCTGCATGTCGACCCAGTTGCGCAGCGCCCCAACGTAGTTGCCCAGGTGGAGTTCACCCGTGGGCTGGATCCCGGAAAACACTCGCTGTCGTTCGCTTGTCACGTCTCGCTCCTGGTACTCGTGGACAAATCAAAAGCCGCCGGACGACTCCGGCGGCTCGATGAGCTGATGGCGCGCGGAGTCGTCAGAGAGGATTCCACCACCACAGACGATCTGGCTGCACCATGGCAGCGATCCTACCTCGGACGTGCGCTCGGGGCAATGGTCAGGCTACGACTCAGAACGGGAGCCCGACCGCCCTGCAGAGGAACGACGTGAAATCAGCCGAGCGGCGGCAGTAGTCGAGGAATAGATCAATGAAGTCAGACGAAGTGATCTGGCGCTGGGTGAGGCGGGTGCTGGCGATGAAGTCCTTGCGTTTGAGGTCTTCGAGCAGCGGGTGATCGGCATCAAATCCCCGGGGCGAACGCACCAGCGATTCTCCGCTCAGGGAAAAGACCTCGGTGAAGTCCTCGGCCCGGGTGGCCCGCATCCATGCCACTGCCTCCTCGTGGATGGCGTGACGTATCTCCTGGGCCCGCTTGGCTTCAGGCCTCCAGAGTCCCGCGCCCATGAACGAAGCGCCCGGCTCGATGTGTACGTAGAACCCCGGGGCATGGGCATCTTTGCCGGCCAGATGCCGAAACTGCACACCGGTGTTGGTCTTGTAGGGACTCTTGTCGCGCGAGAACCGGATATCACGCTGAATGCGGAACAGGGACCCGCCCACCTTGCGGGCATCGGCCGCGAAGTGGGGAGAGATCTCAGCCAAGGGTTCGGCCACGTCGGTGATGAAGTCCAAGGCGGGTTCCCTGACGTACATCTCGTAATCGTCCTGGTGAGCCTTGAACCAATCCCGGTCGTTGTTCTCGGCCAGGTCCCGGAGGAATCCGAACAGCTTGGGAGTGAAGTAGCGGGTGCCCATGCCGGGACTGTACGCAATGGGTGGGCGTAGAGCTAGGGGGTCGGTAGCAAGGGGCGGAAGCAGCTTGTGATACGAACATATGTTCGATACTCTCGGGGCATGGAAACTGGTAGCGGCTTCCAGGGCTCTCTACTCCCACTCCTAGAGGCAAGCGATTCCTTCGATCGTGGCTTCGGCGACATGACGAGGCACGAACTGGCCAGAGGTGCGTGGGTCGATCGTCAGCCGGGCTGGGTCAAAGACGCCGATGATCTCTTCTTCACGGTCCTGGATGCACTCGAGTGGCGGGAAGGCGTGGAGCGCATTCGGGGGGAGGACGTGGCCCGCCCCCGCCTGGTGGCTTCATTCCCCACCTCCGATATACCCAACGGGCTGAGTGTCTTTCAGGAAATGTCTGACGTGCTGAGCGACCGTTATGGCGTGGCACTGGAGAGAATCACCTGCAATCTGTACCGGGACGGACGGGACAGCGTCGCCTGGCATGGCGACCGGGTGGCCCGGGAGTTGCGGGAGGCGACGGTGGCCATCGTCTCTCTGGGCGAGGCGAGGCGTTTCCGGCTGCGCCCCAAGAGGAGCGGGCCCAGCATGGGTTGGAACGCGGGTCACGGCGATCTGATCGTGATGGGCGGCAGCTGTCAACGCACCTGGGACCACAGCATTCCCAAGGTGGCCGCGGCCGGTCCGCGCATCGCCGTGATGTTCCGCCACTTCTACGTCTGGGGCTGACCGACGATCACGGACCGACCCGATTCTCTCTTCTGATGGACCGCGCTCGAGCCGTTGTTGTGCTTTTTGAGCGCGTTTTACGTTCGATGGTGTTGACCTCGAACATGCGTTCGATTAGGTTGGAGGCATGGAGGAGGAGAAGGGGGCCCCGATCAGAACCATAACCGGGGATGCTCTGAGCCGCCGGGGTCGGGGACGCTCCCGAGGATCGACGGTCAGTCAGCTCGGGGTCGCCGCACGGAGATCGAAACCGCGGAGGAATTGGGCGTTGACTGCAACGATGACGGTGGAGGCGCTCATAAGAACGGCGGCGGCGGCCGGCGCCAACACGATCCCCGCCCAGGCCAGAGCTCCCGCAGCGAGCGGAATAGCGATCACGTTGTAACCGGTAGCCCAGGCCAGGTTTTGTCGCATCTTGCGATATCCGGCCCCGGACAGCCGGTATATGCCGACCACCCCGCGGATCATCGGAGGCGAGGATGATCCCTGCCGACTCGATGGCCACGTCGGTACCGGCGCCGATGGCAATTCCCACATCGGCCTGCGCCAAGGCTGGAGCATCATTCACCCCGTCACCCACCATGGCCACTTTCAGTCCCTGCTCCTGCAGTGCCGCCACCTCTGAATGCTTGTCCTCGGGCAGCACCTCGGAGAGAACCTCGATCGATGCCGAGATCCCCAGCTACTGCCTCGGCCACCTGGTGGGCGTCTCCGGTGATCATCGCCACCTTCAGGCCGATGGAGTGCAGCTCGTCGACGGCCTGACGGGACTCGGGGCGGATCTCGTCCTCGAGCGAAAATGCCCCGATCACCGCGTCCTCGGCGAATCACGTACAGGACGGCCGCTCCGCCTCATTCCCAACTGCGACCTCCTCTCGGATTCCGGCCGGGATCGCGGCCTTCGCCTCGCGAAGCAGGGCGGGACCCCCGACCGCGAATCTCGAGCCGTTGACGGTGGCTTCGACGCCCCGGCCGCTCATGGCCTTGAATGCCCGCGCAGTCGGAACCTCACTCCGGCCGGGCGCCGCCGACACGATCGCCCTGGCAAGCGGATGTTCGGAATCGGCCTCGACTGCCGCCGCCGGCCCCAGAACGCATCCTTATCCCCATCCACAGCCGGCGACCCCTGTGAGGCGTGAGACCCCTGGTCAGCGTCCCGGTCTTGTCGAAGAGAACAACATCAACGGTCCGCATCTGCTCCAGGGCCAGTCGATCCTTGACCAGGATGCCGTTGCGAGCCGCCAGAGCCGGTCGAGATGGAGATCACCAGCGGGATGGCCAGCCCCAGGGCATGGGGACAGGCGACGACCAGAACGGCCACCGTCCTCGCAACCGCCTCGTCGGGCCGGTCCAAGAGCAGCCACACCGCCACCGTGACCGCAGCCGCGCCACCGCGACGTAGAAGAGCATCGCGGCGGCCCGGTCTGCGAGAACTTGAGCCCGGGACCGTGATTCTGGGCATCGGCGACCAGAGCGCTGGATTCCTGCCAGAGCGGTGTCATCACCCACGGCCCCCACCCGCACCCGGATCGCGTTGTCTGTGGCCACCGTTCCTGCGACAACCTCGCCGCCAGGCTCCTTGGAGACGGTATCGAGATTCGCCGGTGACCATCGACTCGTCGATCTCGGCTCTGCCCTCCTCGATGACCCCGTCGGCCGGGACTCTGCCACCGGGCCGAACCAGCACCAGATCACCCACGGCTATCTCCGAGGCGGGAATCCTCTCGACACCTGGTCTGTGATCCGCTCCGCCTCGTCGGGAAGGAGCTCGGCAAGAGCCGCCAGGGCGCCGCGGGCCAGGCCGATGGCGCGCATCTCCATCCAGTGGCCCAGCAGCATGATGGTGATCAGCTCCGGCCAGCTCCCACCAGAACTCCAGGTCGAACCAGCCGAAGGTCGTGGCCAGCGAGGCGGCGTAGGCGACCGTGATCGCCATCCCGATCAGCAACATCATGGCCGGCTGCCGATCCCGGGCCTCCCGCACCGCTCCCTTCAGAAAGGGAGAACCGCCGTATATGAAGATCACCGTGCCCAGGATTGGAGACAGCCATTCAGATCCGGGAAAGGACGGTGCGGTATAGCCGAACCAGCCCTGGATCGTCTCGCTGTAGAAGACCACCGGCAGCGTGAGGACGAGTGACAGCCAGAATCGGTCTCGAAACATCGCCACGCTGTGGCCGGCGTGCTGGTCGTGGCCCTCGTGCCCTTGGTGGCCCTCGTGGTCGCCGCCCTGTGAGGCTCGATGGTCGGCAGGGGTCGTCTTGTGTGGATCGTGATGGTCCATAGCTCGAATCCGGTCCAGTTGACGGTGCGGTCTCGGGGGCACAGTGTATAGGGACCTTGGTCTCTACCTACCCCACCAGGGGTGGGTAGACTTCACATCGAACCGGCCACCTTTATCGGGACTTGATCTCGCCCTTGATAAGAAGGACCCGGAGAATGCACGAACCAAGGAGTCCATCATGATGTGGGGATATGGAGCCTGGGGAGGGCTGTGGATGCTGCTCCTCCTGGCTGGAATAGTCGTCCTGGCCGTGTGGGCGGTCCAACAGTTTGCCTCCTCGGAGAGGCCGCCTGCTCAAGAGCGACCGGATCGGGCGTTGCAGATCCTCGAAGAGCGCTACGCCAAGGGAGAGATCGACCGGGACGAGTTTCTGGCTCGACGGACCGATCTGGAGAGGTCTGTAGGTGCATAACAAGGTCCTGTTCTGGGTGGGCATCGCCCTGGTTGTGGCGTCGCTGGTCGGCCCGGTAGCCCAATCCGCAATCTCCGATGGGCCCCTCGGGCAGCAGACCGAATCCGACCAGGGATTCGACATGCCCATGTATCAGGGAGACCACATGGCACCCTGGATGTATGACGGTGACGAGGGCCCGCCCCCCGAGTCCGGCCGGAGAGGGCCTTCCACCGATCAGGCGCGACCCTTCGTGGGGCCACGTTTCGGCCCAGGCTGGATGTACCCGCCTACTACGCGATCCTCGAGCTGAGCTCACATCCCCGGGTTGGGCTGTGACGCCCGGAGTTGACCTGGTACCCGATCGGGGGCATACTCATCAGACGATGACCTTCAGCCAACTCGTCATCATCATTATCGATTGAGGCGCACGCCACAGCCCGGCCTGCGCCCGAAGCCCTCTGCCTAGCAGGGGGTTTTTTCGTGGGCCGGTGAAACAAAGAGCACCAACGGAGCCAACCATGACAACCAGCCAATCATCGAGTCTGGAGATTTACGACACCACCCTGCGAGACGGCAGCCAACAGGAGGGGATCTCGCTGACGGTGAGCGACAAGCTGCGCATCGCCCAACTGCTCGACGACCTGGGGGTCGCCTATATAGAGGGAGGATGGCCCGGAGCCCTCCCCAAGGACGACGAGTTCTTCGCCCTGGCTCGCACGCAACTAAACCTCCGCAATGCCCAACTCACAGCCTTCGGCTCCACCCGGCGACCCCGGTCGTCGGTGGGATCCGATGACCAGCTGCGCGCTCTTCTGGCAGCCGACACCGAGACGATCTGCATCGTGGGCAAGGCCTCAGAGCACCATGTTCGCGAGGCTCTGCGCACGGACCTGGGAGACGGCCTGAAGATGATCGGCGAGTCGATCGAGCATCTGCGCGGCCGCGGGCGCCGGGTCTTCTTCGATGCCGAGCACTTCTTCGATGGCTATCGAGAGAACGCCGACTTCAGCCTGGCCGCCGTCCGAACCGCGATGGAGGCAGGAGCCGAGCGAGTGGTCCTGTGCGACACCAACGGCGGAACCCTGCCCAACGAGATCGTCGAGATCATCGGCAAGGTCCGGTCGGAGCTGGGTGAAGAGGCCGGCGTCGGCGTGCACTTCCACAATGACGCCGGATGTGCGATAGCCAGCTCGCTGGCAGCGGTGGATGCCGGTGCCATCCAGGTGCAGGGGTGTGTCAACGGATATGGGGAGCGAACCGGCAACGCCGACCTTTGCTCGATCATCCCCGACCTGGTCCTGAAGATGGGGCGGCCGGTCGTCAGCGAACAGCAGCTGGGCCACCTCTCCCCCATCAGCCATCACATCGCCGAGCTTGTCAACATCAGCCTCGATCCGCACCGTCCCTACGTGGGAGGCTCCGCCTTCACCCACAAGGCCGGCTTGCACACCTCCGCTCTTGCCCGAGCCTCAGACGCCTACGAACACACCTCCCCTGATCTGGTCGGCAACCGCACCCGCATGGTGGTTTCCGAACAGGCCGGGCGGGCATCGGTTCTGAACAAGGCCGAGGAGCTCGGCCTTGTTATCAACGACGAGACCGCCAGACGGGTGCTGGACCGTGTCAAGGAGTTGGAGCACGTCGGCTACCACTTCGAAGCCGCCGATGGATCGTTCGAGCTGCTGGTTCGGCGAGCCACCGGTTGGGAACCGGACTTCTTCGAGCTGGAGTCGTATCGGGTCCACGTCGAGAGGCGAGGCGGTGAGCCGGTCACGGCCGAGGCGACGGTGAAAGTCCTCGTGGGCGGTGAGCGAAGAGTGACGACAGGTGAGGGCGACGGACCTGTCAACGCCCTCGACTCGGCCCTCCGTCAGGCGTTGAGGCCGGTTTTCCCCCAGGTCGCCGATATCAAGCTGACCGATTATCGGGTACGGGTGCTCGACTCGGCCGACGGCTCCGAGGCCACGGTCCGTGTGCTGGTGGAGACATCCGATCGCACCGACAGCTGGGGCACGATCGGGGTCCACGAGAACATCATCGATGCCTCCTGGGAAGCCCTGTCGGAAGGCATCGTGGTCGGGTTGCTGCACAATTCGGCCCTGCTGGGGGGAGAGACCCGCGTGTCCTCCCCAGCAAGGGAAGGTGCCGAGCAGAGCGAGGCGTCGGGGGTCCCGGAACCCACGTGACGCGTGAGCCCTGCCCCTCTCTCGCCTTAGCCTGAGGCAATGCCACGACACCCGACTCTGGCTCACTGGGGTGCCTACGAGATCGAGAGCGATGGCCGCCGGGTCACCGCGGTCCACCCCTTTCCCGATGACCCGGACCCGTCCCCGATCGGTCAGTCGATGGTGGACCACGACCACCCGCTTCGGGTCCGGCGGCCGTCCATCCGCAAGAGCTGGCTCGAGGGCGGCCCAGGAACCGCCAATGAGCGGAGAGGCGTGGACCCGCTCGTCGAGGTGAGCTGGGACGACGCCCTGGGCCGCGTGGCGGCAGAGATCGATCGGGTCCGCAGCACCTACGGCAATCGGGCCATCTACTCGGGATCGTACGGATGGGCTTCTGCGGGCAGGTTTCACCATGCCCAAAGCCAGCTCCGGCGATTCATGGCGATGATCGGAGGCTCCACCGCCAAGGTCAACACGTACAGCCTGGCCGGAGCCGAAGTCATAGTGCCCCACGTGCTGGGTTGGTCGTACGACCGCACCCAGGATGCCCACACCTCCTGGCCTGTGATCGCCCAGCACAGCGAGCTCTTCGTCGGTTTTGGCGGTGTGCCGCGGAAGAACAGTCAGGTCCAGTCGGGCGGCCAGGGACGTCACCTCCTCTCCTCGCACCTGGAAGCGTGCCGTCAGGCGGGCGTGCGATTTGTCAACATCGGCCCGATCCAATCCGACATGCCCGATGCGGATTGGATACCGATCCGCCCCAACACAGACACGGCGCTGATGCTCGCCTTGATCCATCATCTGATCAGAGACGACCTGGTCGACGAGGGATTCCTCGACATCTACACGTCGGGCTGGGATCGGCTCGCAGCCTACGTGCTGGGTGAATCCGACGGGGTGGCGAAGACTCCGACCTGGGCAAGTCGGATATGCGACATCCCGTCCCGGCGGATAGAAACCCTCGCCGTCGAGATGGCTACGCATCGGACGATGGTCAACGCCGCCTGGGCGCTGCAACGAAGCGACCATGGGGAGCAGACCTTCTGGATGACCATCGCCCTGGCATGTGCCCTGGGCCAGATCGGGCTGCCCGGGGGAGGATTCGGGCTGGGATACGGAGCAGTGGGATCGGTGGGCAACGGAGTGACGAGAGTGCCGCTGCCCTCGGTGCCGCGGCCACCGGATCCGCTGGGCGAGTTCATTCCGGTCGCTCGCGTGGCCGACATGCTCTTGGACCCGGGCGGGAAGTACACCTACGACACCGCAACCCGCGCCTATCCCGACATCCATCTCGTGTATTGGGCCGGGGGCAACCCGTTCCACCACCACCAGGACCTGGCCAAGCTGGGTCGGGCCTGGCGCAAGGCGGACACGATCGTCGTCAACGAGCCCTGGTGGACCGCTACTGCCCGACGAGCCGACATCGTGTTCCCGATCACGCTCTCCCTGGAACGCGATGACATAGGCGGGTCGCCCGCGGACGATCACCTGATCGCCATGCACAAGGCCGTGGAGCCGGTGGGCGAAGCCAGGTCCGATCATCGGGTGTTCGCTGGATTGGCGGACAGGCTGGGAGTCGGAGAGAGATTCACGGCAGGTCGCACAGAAAGGGAGTGGATCGTCCACCTGTACCAGAGGTTCCGTCAACGGGATCCGACTGCTCCTGATTTCGAGCAGTTCTGGGCCGACGGTTTCCACCGTCAGAAGCCGACTCCGTCCTCGCACCTGGTTCTCCTGGGCGAATTCAGGTCCGACCCCGAGGCGAGCCCTCTTCCGACATCGTCGGGAAAGATCGAGCTGTGGTCCGCGTCCATCAACGAGGCCAACCCGCCCGGGTGCCCTCCGCACCCGTCGTGGATGGAACCGGCCGAATGGCTCGGTAATGCCGACGAAGGAGAGCTGCACCTGGTCTCCAACCAACCCCGCCCTCGCCTCCACTCCCAGTGGGACCATGGATCGATGAGTCGAGATGCCAAAGTGCATGGCCACGAGCCGCTACGTATCCATCCGCGGGATGCAGAGCATCGGAGCCTGGCCGATGGTGACGTCGCCCGGGTGTGGAATGCACGTGGCGCGACGCTGGTCGGTGTAGTCGTAGACGAGGGGATCCGCCCCGGAGTCGTCGAACTGGCCACGGGTGCCTGGTACGACCCCGCCGACCCCACCGATCCCGACAGCCTCGATCTGGCCGGCAACCCCAACGTGCTGACCCGCGACGTCGGCACCTCGGGACTGGCCCAGGGACCGTCGGCGCACACATGCCTGGTGCGTGTCGAGCCATGGACCGGGCCCCAGATGCAAGGCCGGGCCGGTCTTCCCCCGGCCTTCGAGACCTGAACCTTCAGACGAGATCGGATCACGCAGAAGAACCGAATCCGGGCTCGATGACCGCTCGCATCCTGGCCAGTTGATGAGCTACCGCGTCCGCGACTCCGAGGTTTCTGATTCTGTAGTGATTCTCAAAGATCCTGGTGGGTGCCGCAAGGAATTCGGAACAGTCATCCAGCCCGGATGGCTGCGCCGAATGAATAGTGTGATCAGAGTCAAAGCGGGAAATCGCACCGCAGCATCGGGCACGGGATGAGAATCCTGGTGAGCGGGGCAACCGGCTATATCGGCGGTCGTCTGGTCCCTCGTCTTCTCGCAGCGGGCCATGAGGTGGTTTGCGTGTCCAGAAATCCCTCCAAGCTCCGCAACGATGTGTGGCGCAGCCGGGTGGAGGTAGTCGAGGGCGATGTGCTCGATACCGAGGGCATGACCAGAGCCATGACAGGCTGTGATGCGGCCTTCTACTTGGTCCACTCCATGGAGGAAGGGGATCACGACTTCAGTGTGCGCGACCGCGAGGCGGCTCTGAGTTTTCGCTCCGCGGCTGCCGAGGCGGGGCTTCGACGGATCGTCTACCTGGGCGGACTCGGTTCGGGCGCAAACATGAGCAAGCACCTTGCCAGCCGCCAGGAAGTTGGACGCCTCCTGGCCGGCGGGCCAACCCCGGTGACCGAGTTGCGAGCGGCGGTGATCATCGGGTCGGGCTCGGTCTCGTTCGAAATGCTCCGCTACCTCACCGAGGTTCTCCCTGTGATGATCACGCCCAGCTGGGTACGAACACGCTGTCAACCGATTGCCGTCGCTGATGTGCTCAAGATCCTGGTGGCCGCCGTCCAGGACGAGACCGACACGAGCCAGGTCCATGAGATCGGAGGTCCCGATCGATTTTCCTACGTGGAGATGATGCGGATCTATGCCGATGTGGCAGGGTTGACCAGGCGATGGATCATTCCGGTTCCGGTCTTGAGCCCACGGCTCTCGAGTCACTGGGTGGGACTCGTGACGCCCCTCCCCACCGGAGTTGCCAAGCCGCTGGTCGAGAGCCTACGCACCGAGGTCACTGTGGCCGACAACACCTACGCCGAGGGAGTCGGCGGCGGGCCCTTGGTGGGCTATCGGGAAGCGGTTGTCCAGGCGCTGGCCAGGTCTCTCGCCTTCGACGTCGACTCCCGATGGTCCGAGGCCGGCCCCGCCGCAGTGATGAGCGGAGATCCCGCGTGGGCCGGGGGCACTGTCGAGGTCGATGAACGGACCGTCGACTGCGCAGCGTCAGCCGATGATCTCTACTGGGCTTTTGCCCGCATCGGCGGGGAAGTGGGCTACTACACGATGAACTGGGCGTGGCGGGTGCGCGGCTTCCTCGACTACGTGGCCGGAGGCGGAGGCTTCCGTCGCGGACGGCGGAATCCCGAGAACATAGATGTCGGGGAATCGATCGACTTCTGGCGTGTGGCCGACGTCGCCCCGGGACGGAAACTGACCCTCCAGGCGGAGATGAAGCTTCCCGGGCGGGCGTGGCTCAGTTTCGAATCTACGCCAACGGCACAAGGATCGGAGCTGAGACAGACCGCCACCTTCATCCCCCGTGGGCTGTTGGGGCGACTGTATTGGTGGATCCTGGTCCCATTCCATCTCGTCATCTTCGGGCGGATGGCACGCCGGATCGCCCAGATTGCGGAGGGCCGCCCAGACCGGCCATCTGTCGGGACCGAGGAACAGACGGTCGACTGACAGCCACTGCTCTCCACCTGGAACACTTAGGATCCTGACCAGGCAGGACCCGGCACCCGTCCCCAAGAAACCGAGATCCAGGAACAGGGAGTTACCCCGTGGCGACAGAAGGCACATATCGGACCCTCTCTCCGGGCATGAGGGCGCTGCTGTGGACCGCTGGCGGCCTGGTCGCCTTGGCCGGATTGCAGCTGTTCGTGTTGAGCGAAGTCACGGACCACTACTTCGCCTGGACCATCAACCCGCCGCTCACGGCCGCCTTCCTGGGTGCCTCCTACTGGGCGAGCGTGTTCTTCGAGTGGGGAGCAGCCAGGGCCCGGTTCTGGTCCTACGCCCGGATCTCCATACCCACCGTCTTCGTCTTCACGGTTTTGACACTGGTTGTCACCTTGATCCATCTCGACAAGTTCCACTTCGGAGGCGACTTCCAGCCGATCACGCGTGTGCTCACCTGGGCCTGGCTGGCGATCTACGTGCTGGTCCCCGTGTTGCTGGCGATCCTCTGGATACGCCAGAGTCGCGTCGTTGGCGACGACTTTCCCCGGGAGAGGCCGGTGCCGCTCTGGCTGTCGATCCTGGTTGGCGCCCAGTCGGCGGTGCTACTCGTCGTCGGGGTATGGCTGTTCGTGGCTCCCACTTCGATCCCGTGGCCGTGGGATCTGACCGCTTTGACGGGACGCGCCATAGGCGCGTGGCTGGCCAGCCTGTCGGTCGCGGCAGCGCAAATCGTGTGGGAAGGATGCCTGGTGCGCCTGGCGACGGCGGCCCGAGCCTACACAGTGCTGGGTTTGCTACAGGCCGTGGCGCTGATCCGCTATCCGGACCAGTTTTCCTGGAGCAGCGTCAGCGGGGTGATCTACGTCGTGTTCCTGGCCTCGGTCCTCGTCGCTGGCCTGAGCTCTCTCAGTCTGCGGAGGCAGCCCCTGCCTTCTTGACGCACATGACCGGCACGGGAGAGTCGTGCAGGATCTCGAGGGCATTCGAGCCCAGCAGAAGCTTGCCGGTGGCCGAGCGGGTCCTGACCCCTATCACGAGCAGCCCGGCCTCATGGTCGCGAACCGCCCCCAGAAGGTCGGCCACCGGCTCGTTTCCCCGTACGTATTCGTGCGTGCAGTGTTCGACTGCCTCCTTGTGGAGCCGGTCGTGGACCCTCTCCAAGGCGGCGGCCATCTGGCGATAGTCCTCGGTCCTGTCGTGGTCACCTCCGACCTTGGAGTGGACCACGACCAGCTTCCCACTCCGAAGGCGGGCCTCCTCGATGCCCTGATCGAGGGCGGCGTCTCCTTCGGGTGAGTCGATGTATCCGACGACTACGTTCATTGGCGCCACCTTCCGGCCGAGGACATTGCAGGCCGCGGAGGTTAACCGACAGTCTCAGCCGGCGTTGAGAGAAGTTCCCGACTGGCCAACGGTCTCGACCGCCACAACGTCGGCAATCATGCTCTCGATATCGGCATCGGGCACCAGCACATCGGCTCCGGCCTGAGTGACGTAGTCGGACACGGGTATCTCGATCTCCTTGATCGAGCTTCCCAGGCCCCGCATCGTCCAGGCCAGCGACACGGCCTGGGCCAGGCCGAGATCACTGTCGACCGTGACGTAGGGAGCGATGCTCTGGGCGGCCGAGAGCGCCTCCTTGGGGTCGGTGAAATGGCTCAGCTTCCCCATCATGTCGATCAGGAACTGACGCTGGCGCGTGTTGCGGGTCAGGTCGCTCACCCCGCTCATGAGCTTCCAGCTGCCGTCGGCCTGCTGCTCCTCGGTATGGCGGCTGCGCAACCAGGCCAGGGCGTTGGCGCCATCGAGCGTCTGGCAGCCGGCCGCCAGGCTGAGGTCCGCCTTCCGGTCCCGAACCGGTTTCTCTAGGCAGATCTCGTACCCACCGAGGTCGTCCACCACCTTCTGAAAGCCGGCCAGGTCGACGAGCGCGATGTGATCGACACCCCACCCGGTCAGCGACTCCACAGTGGACACCAGGGTCGACTCACCGTTCATACCGTTACAGCCCTGCAAGGTCTCGTTGATCCGCTCCCGGCCGCAGGGAGTGGACACCCACAGGTCCCGGGGCAGGGACACCAGGGCGGGATTACCCTGCTTCCGGGGCCGGATCAGCAGCATGATGACATCCGCCCGGGCGCCTGAGAAGTTTCCGAAGCCCGACAGATCGTCGAGATTGGCCCTGGAGTCGGACCCAGCCATCAACAGCGTGTCCACCCCATCGGCGGCGGACGGGACCGGTGGGAGGCGGAACTCAGGTACGGCGGTCACGTCGGGATCGCTCGAATGCGTCTCCGGGCCGGTGGTGACCGTGGCAGGTCGAACGATCTCTACCCGATCGATCTTGTTCCAGGTCACCAGGTAGAAGATGCCGACGCCCAGGATCCCACCTCCCAAGACCGCGGCAATGCCGACCTGCCAGCGGCGGCCGCGACTCAACATGGAGCATCTTCTCCGTCCATAATCCCTGAGAACTCGACTGGCCGACTGTAAAGCACAGCCAGACTGCATTGTATCTCCTTCTGTGCGCTGGAAATCCTGGGGTACCCTCATCGTCCATGACACCAGACGAGTTCCGCGCCGCCGGCCACGCCACCGTCGACTGGGTCGCCGACTACCTGGAGTCGGTCGCAGACCTCCCTGTCCTGTCGCAGTTGAAGCCGGGGGAGGTCCGTGCACGGCTGCCTCAGTCACCGCCGGCCCAGGGCGAGGAGTGGGAGCGAATTCTGGCGGACGTGTCCGAGGTGATCGTTCCCGGGCTGACGCATTGGCAGTCGCCGGACTTCTTTGCCTTCTTCCCGGCCAACTCCTCGGGGCCGTCGGTGCTCGGAGACCTCGTGTCCTCGGGCCTCGGGGTACAGGGGATGCTTTGGGCAACCTCGCCCTCGTGCACGGAAGTCGAGACGCTGATGCTCGACTGGCTGGTCGAGATGTGCGGCCTTCCCGATGGCTTCCGCTCCGACTCGGCGGGAGGAGGTGTGATCCAGGATTCGGCCTCTTCCGCCACCCTGGTGGCACTTCTGGCGGCCCGGGAGCGGGCCACGCACGGGCAGGCCAATCGACACGGATCCGGGGGAGACCTCACCGTCTACACCTCGGTGCATGGCCACTCGTCGATAGACAAGGCGGTCCGGATAGCCGGCTACGGGTCCGAGCAGCTCCGCCACATCGAGGCCGACGCCGAACACGCCCTCGACCCCGGGGCGCTCGAGGAGGCGATCATCGCCGACAAGGCAGAGGGCCTGACGCCGGCAATCGTCGTGGCCACCCTGGGCACCACCTCCTCGACCGCCGTCGACCCCATCCCCGCCATAGGCGAGGTGTGCCGGGCCCACGGCGTGTGGCTTCATGTCGACGCGGCCTACGCGGGAACCGCAGCCGTGCTCCCGGAGATGCGCTGGATCCTGGATGGCCTGGAGATGGCCGACTCCTACGTTTTCAACCCCCACAAATGGATGCTGACCAACTTCGACTGCTCGGCCTTCTACGTGACAGATCGAGCCCAGCTGATCGAGACCCTCTCGATCCTGCCCGAGTACCTCAAGAACCAGGCGACTGCCTCTGGAGCCGTGATCGACTATCGCGACTGGCAGATCTCCCTGGGCCGGAGGTTCCGGGCGCTCAAGCTGTGGTTCGTGATCCGATCCTACGGCGTGGAAGGCATCCGCCGCCACGTCCGTTCAGGCATCGAATTGGCCCAAGAATTCGCCTCCTGGGTAGACGCCCATCCCGACTTCGAGGTAGTGGCACCCCACCACTTCGGGCTGGTGTGCTTCCGTCATCGAGACGGCGACGGCGCGAACCAGGCGATTGTCGAGCGGGTCAACGACTCGGGCGAAGCCTATCTCACCCACACAATGCTGGACAGTGCCTACACGATCCGGGTGGCCATCGGCGTACCTACGACAACACGGGAGAACGTGGCGGCGTTGTGGGACGGGATCAAGGGCGCAGCCCACTGACCCCCTGCCGGAGGCAGGGTGAGCAGGGCTCAGTAGCTATCCAGGTTGAGGAGGCGACGAACCATCATCGCGGTTGCTCCCCACAGGACGTCACCGTCCAGGTCATAGAACCAAACCCTGTGCCCGTTCCACTCCTCGGAGCGCCACAGCTCCTCCTCGGCCAGCTCATCGAGGCTGGGCTCGTAGACCCGCACCACCTCCCGAGGCGATGGGACCAGGTCGGGCGGAGCTGCCAGTCGGCCGACCACAGGCACGACCATCAACCGGTACTCGACTGTGTGGATGGATGGCAGGTACCCCATCACCTCGACGTTCTCAGGTGGGATGCCCACCTCCTCGTGCGCCTCCCGTAGGGCGGTCTGGAGTGGGCCCGTGTCTCCGGGGTCGGGGCGGCCACCCGGAAAAGCGATATGCCCGGCGTGGGTGGGCATGGTGTCGGGGCGCTTCGTCAGGACCAGGCGGGTCAACCCCTCCCCTGTCTCGTAGAGGACTATCAGCACCGCCGCCGCACTCAGATCGCCCGGCGGTGGAGGCTCCTCGATCAGATTCAGGCCATTCCACACCCGGCCGATGGTAGAACGCGCCGAGAGGTTGGTCTTCAGCGGATCTCAGGATCCCTTGTGCACACCCCCCGCCGATAGTCTGTACCGTCATGGCCTCGATGCCGCCAGAACTCCTCGAGACGGACCGGTTGGTCCTGCGTCGATTCAATCGGCGTGATGTTTCCTCACTGGAGGAGGGGGTCCGCTCGTCCCTGGCAGACCTCAACGAGTGGCTTCCCTGGGCTCACATGGACTACACCCACGACGACGCCGTCGCCTTCATCCGGGACTCGAATTCGGCTTGGAAGGACGGCAAGGCATTCGACTACGCCATTCGTGATCGGTCCGCCACCGACCGCCACATCGGAAACATCTCCATCTGGCAGACGTCGAGAACGGGCAAGATCGGCGAGGTCGGGTACTGGATCCGTTCCGACATGGCCGGCCACGGCTACGCCACCGAGGCCACCCGTGCCCTGCTCAGCGTGGGCTTCGTGAACCTGGGGCTACACAAGGTCACCCTCCGCATCGCGGTGGGCAACCGCGGCTCGGAGCGGGTGGCCGAGAAACTCGGGTTTCACAGGGAAGGTCTCCTGCGCGAGGAGCTTCTCATCCGGGGAAACTGGATCGACCACACCCTGTATTCGATGCTCGAACGCGAGTTCCGGCGGGTCCACCAACGCTGACCCCACCCGTCGCCAACCCAGGGTTCCAGGCGTCGCCCAGCGACGCTCACCGCCCAAACCTCGACCCTGCGACTCGCACCGCGCCAACCCAGGGTTCCAGGCGTCGCTCAGCGACGCTCACCGCCCAAACCTGGACGGGGGCGGCCACACGTCGGTTGGAGCGAAACCGGCTGCTAGCCGCCCACGGTCGCGGTGAGCACCCTGGCTGCATCGCCGAACACGGTGGCGATGGTGGGATAGAAGCCGATGACGATGGTGAGGACCAGCGTGATGGCCAGGACCAGTGAGAGCGAATTGGCCGGCGGCCTCTGCTCGCGCACCTCGACACCCTCGGGGGGAGGATCGAGCCAAACCGCCTTCACTACCCGGGCGTAGTAATAGAGGGCGATCACGGCGTTGATGGCGGCTATGACCGCCAGCACAACAGTGGCCGTTCCCCCCGCCAGGATCACGGAGCGGAACATGGCGAACTTGGCGAACCAGCCCGCCAGGGGCGGGATCCCCGCCAGGGAGAAGAAGAACACCGCCGCCAGGACGCCTAAACGCGGGTTGTAACGTCCCAACCCGGCCCAGCCATCCACGTCACCCGATCCCGTGGCCCGGGCCGCGGCGATGACCACTGAAAAGGCCCCCAGGTTCATGAGCGCGAAAATGACCAGGTAGATGATGGTGGCTGCGAAACCCTCGCTGAGGTCGGAGCCGGCCACCGCGGCGGCGGCGAACGGCACCAACATGAAGCCGGCCTGGGCGACAGAGGAGTAGGCCAGCAGTCGCACCACGTTGCTCTGCCGCAATGCGGACAGGTTCCCCACCGTCATCGACAGCGCCGCCAGCGCCCACACCACCGGGGCCCAGATCCGGGTCAAGCCGGGCAGGGCGAGGTAGAGGACGATGAGCATGGCGATGAAGCCGGCCGCCTTCGAGTTGACCGAGAGATAGGCGGTCACCGGTGTGGGTGCCCCCTCATAGGTGTCCGGCGCCCAGAAGTGGAACGGCACGGCTGAGACCTTGAAGCCGAACCCGACCAGCATGAGGATGATGGCCATGATCATGAGCGGATCCCCGCCCATGTCGGCCGAGGCGGTGGCGATGCCCTCGAAGGTGACCGACCCGGTCAAGCCGAAGATGAGCGACATGCCGTACAGCATCATGGCCGTGGACAGGACACCGAGGATGAAGTACTTCAGCGAGGCCTCGTTGGATCGCATGTCCCCCTTGCGCCAACCTGTCAGCAGGAACAGAGGGGAGGTGGTGAGCTCGATGCCGATGAAGAGGACGATCAGGTCCCGGCCCGAGGCCATGACCATCGATCCCAGCAGGGAGGCCAGCAACAGCAGGTAGTACTCTCCCTGGTAGTAGCGGTCGGATTCGATGTAGGACACCGACATGAGCATTACGAGGTAGGCGCCCACCACCAGCAACCCCTTCAGCGTCAGGGCGAACGTGTCCACGACGTAGGAACCGCCGAACATCGACCTGGTGGTGCCGTCCACCGCAAGGAGGATCAGAGGAACGGCCGCCAGGGCCGTGCCCGCCACCGCCAGCGTGGCAACCCAGAACTTGTTGCGCCGCGACGTGAAGAGGTCCAGAGAGAGAACCGCCAGAATCGTGGCGACCACGACCAGTTCGGGGGCAATGGCCAGATAGTCCACCTTCACGATCGAGCTCCGCGACCCGCGTAGGGCTCCACCCCGGCCGGCTTCATCCACCCACCACCCGGGTCAGGGCGGCCGTCACGCCGTGGGAGCCGAAAGCCATGTCGACCAGAGACGAGACCACCTTCGACGTGGATCCAAAGATCAGGTTGGGGTAGAAGCCCACCACGACCGTGAACAGGACCAGCGGCACCCAGGCGGTCAGCTCGAAGCGGTCGGCATCGTGGAAGTCGTGGCCGATCCACTCCTCGCTGGGCTCACCCAGGTTGACCTGCTGGAGCATGTAGAGCATGTACCCGGCCGTGAGGACCGTTCCGATAGCTCCGGCCACCATCGCGGTCCGGAACACCGTGAGGTTGAGTCCGGCCAAGGGGTTGTAGGAGCTGACCAGGGACATGAACTCGCCCCAGAACCCGGCCAGGCCGGGCAGGCCGAGGGAGGCCATGGCCGTGAAGGCGAACAGTCCGCCGATTATGGGCATCAGCTTCATCTGGCCGCCCAAGCGTGCCATCTGACGGGTGTGGTAGCGGTGCGACATCGACCCGGCCAGGAAGAAGAGGAGGCCGGTGATGAGGCCGTGGGCCACCATCCCGATGATGGCGGCGTTGATGCCGACATCGGTCAGCGTGGCGATGCCCAGCATCACGAAACCCATGTGACCCACCGACGAAAAGGCGATCAGCCGCTTGACGTCGGTCTGGGCCAGACAGGCGAGGGAGCCGTAGATGATCCCGATCACGGCCAGGATGGCGATCGTGGGTGCCCAGCGTTGCGCTTCCTGGGGAAGTATCGGCAGGGAGATGCGCACGAAGCCGTAGGTCCCGAGCTTCAGCATGATGGCCGCCAGCAGGACCGAGCCCACCGTGGGAGCCGCGGTGTGGGCATCGGGCAGCCAGGTGTGGAGCGGCCACATCGGCACCTTGACTGCAAACCCGAGGAACAGGCCCCCGAAGACCAGGAAAGCGAAGGTCCCGGTGAAGGCGCCTCCGGCACCCATCTGGGTGAGCCGGACGATATCGAAGGTTCGCTCGGCTCCCACCGTGCCCGAATGCAGGTACAGGGCCAGGAAGGCCAGGAGCATGAAGGCGGAGCCGAACAGGGTAAAGAGGAAGAACTTGATCGAGGCGTAGATCCGGGTCTCGATCACCCGGCTGAACCCGGGAATCTTGCGCGGCGTCCGGTCACCCCAGATGCCGATCATGAAATACATCGGCAACAGGACCACCTCGAAGAAGATGAAGAACAGCACCAGGTCCAGCGCCACGAATGTGCCCGCCATGCCGGTGGCGAGGAGCAGGATGAGCATCAGGAAGGCACGGGGGTTGCGGGGCTCTTCGAAGTGGTTCCACGAGTAGATGATCGCTAACACCACAACGAAGGTGGACAGGACCAGCAGCGGAAGGCTGATTCCATCGACGCCCATGTGGAAATTGGCGTTGATGGCGGTGATCCAGGTCCGGTTGACCTCGAACTTATAGGTGTTGTAGGCGTGGGAGCCGAAGTCGAAGCGGCCGATCGCCACCAATGAGAGGGCGAACGACAGCAACGCAGCCACGAGAGCCGTGCTCTTGACCGCGGTCTCGCGCTCCTTCGGGACCAGACCCAGCACCAGCATCCCCGCCAGAGGCAGGAACACGATCAGGGGCAGGCCCCAGCTGTCGAACCATTGCATAGGAATCAACCCTCCTATAGGACCAGTACGAACACGATGACCAGCACGAGCGCCCCTACCACGAAGGACGCCGCGTACTGCTGGACGCGTCCGGTCTGGAGCTTGCGCAACCCGGACCCGGCCGAATCGGCGGCTGCCGACAAACCGTTGAAGAAGCCGTCGACGACACGCTGATCGAGGCCACCGTAGGTGAAGCGAGCCAAGACGGTCATGATCCCCGCCACCCCGTTGACGATCCCGTCGATCACGTAATCGTTGATCCAGTTGGTGAACCTGGCAATCGGTCCCATGGTGATGCGGCTCACCCCGAGAGCCAGGTCATCCCAGTAGTAGCGATGCCTCAACAAGGGGTAGAGGACCGGGATCTCGAGCCAGTCACGCTCCCGCTGGGTATCCCGGTCGGGAGCGAAGAGGATCCACCCCACCACCAATCCGGCCAGGGCCGCCCCGAGGCCGATGGCGGCCAGGCCGTAGTTGATGGCCTCGGCGTGGTGGTCCCCCATCGGGACCACCCGTACTGCCAGCCATTCGGCGAAGTTGCGGATCCCCGGCCAGGACACGCCCGGAAGGTTGAGGAATCCGACCACCGCCGCCGGGATGGCGAGAAGGATCATCGGCACCGTCATCACGGACGGCGACTCGTGGGGGTGACCGTGGCCCTTGTATTCGCCGTGGAACGTAAGAGCGACGCAGCGGGCCATGTAGAGGGCCGTGATGAAGGCACCGGCGATGCCGACCCACATCACGAACGTGTAGCCGCCGTCGCCGAGCGTGGCCAGGATCTCGTCCTTGGACCAGAAGCCGGCGAAGGGGATGATCCCGGCCAGGGCGAGGGTGGCGACCACGAAGGTCCAGTAGGTGCGCGGCATGTACCTGGACAACCCGCCCATGTCGGACATGTTGTTGGAGTGGACCGAATGGATGACCGACCCGGCTCCCAGGAAGAGCAGGCCCTTGAAGAAGGCGTGGGTGAAGAGATGGAACAGCCCCGCCGTGTAACCGCCCGCCGCCACCGCCGTCATCATGTAGCCGAGCTGGGACACGGTCGAGTAGGCCAGGACCTTCTTGATGTCGTCCTGGACCAGAGCCACCAGCCCCATGGCGAACAGGGTCAAGGCGCCGATGGCCACCATCCAGGGGCGGAGGTCGACGGCCAGGTGCTGATAGAAGGGGAACACCCTCGCCATGAGGTAGACGCCGGCCGTGACCATCGTGGCGGCGTGCATCAGGGCAGAGACCGGGGTGGGGCCGGCCATGGCGTCGGGGAGCCATATGTGAAAGGGAAACTGGGCCGACTTGCCGATGGCCCCGATGAAGAGGAGCAGGCCGCCCGCCACCGCCACTCCGCCCAGGGCGGAGCTCTGGGCGGCCGAGGCCTGGGCCAGCTCACTGAAGCCGAAGTTGCCGATCGAGACGCCGACCAGGATGGCCCCCAGGACCAACCCGACGTCGGCCAGCTTGTTGACCATGAAGGCCTTGTTGCCGGCGTTGACGTTCTCGTGGTCCTCGAAGTAGAAGCCGATCAGGAAGTAAGAGGCCAGGCCCACTCCTTCCCAGCCCACGATGAGCTGGACCAGGTTGGGGGCGCCCACCAGGATGAGCATCGAGCCGGCGAAGAGGGAGAAGGCGGCGAAGAACCACGTGACCCTGACGTCGCCCTCCATGTAGCCAACGGCATAGATGAACACCAGGAGCCCGACCAGCGAGACCAGGAAGTACATCATGATCGACAGGCCGTCGACCATCCAACCCAGCTCGAACACCAGGCCCGAGCCGATGTTGCCTACGGTGAAGCTGACCTCGTGCAAGACGCCCGTGGTCATGTTCTCCACGAACAGGACCGTGGCCCAGACCAGGTTGATCGCCAGGGCCCCGATGGCCAGCTCGGCACCCTTGTAACGCATCCGCTTGCCCACGGCCATGATGGCCAGCATCGCCACGAACGGGGACACGAGCATGATCCCGGCCGTGTCGGCCCACCAGCCGCCGGTACCCGCCTCGACGGCGTGCGCCTCCTGGGCCAGCAACACGAGATGGGCGGGATTCACCATCTCATCAGCTCCAGTTCGTCGACGTTTGCGGATTGGCGGTTGCGGAAGATCATGAGGATTATGGCCAGGCCGATGCCCACCTCGGCGGCCGCAACGGTGATCACGAACAGGGCAAACACCTGGCCGACGGCCTCACTGGTACGCAGCACGGCTTCGAACACGATCAGGTTGATGTTCACCGCCGCCATCATCAGCTCCACCGACAACAGCACGAGGACGGCGTTGCGCCTCACCAGCAGGCCGTACACACCCAGGGAGAACAGGGCCGCGGCCAGGATCAGGAACTGATTGGCGATCACACCGCCCTCCTCTCTTCCTCTTCCAGTGGGGTCAGGTCGCGGCGGGCCAGGGTCACACCACCCACCAAGGCGGCGAGCAGGATGAAACCGACGGCCTCGAACGGCACGATGAACCGGCCCAACAGGCTCTGGGCGATCACCGAGGTGTCGGTCGCCGCTCCCACATCGGCCACTTGAGTCGCTCCAAAGGCCGAGATACTGCCCCACGCCAGCACCCCGAACAGAACCAGGGCGACTACGGCGGCGGGGATGCGGCGCGCGTTTTCCAGGCTGGTGTCGAGTCCCGTAGGAGCCCGGGTGATCATGATCCCGAACAGGAAGAGGACGATGACCGCTCCGATGTAGACCAGGATCACGACCAGTCCCACGAACTCCGCCGAGAGCATGATGAACAGGACCGCGGTGCCGCCCAGGGCCGCCACCAGATACAAAGCCGCGTGGATCACGTTCTGGGTCGTAACCACCCGATAGGCAGATACGAGCGTGGCCACGCCAACCGCCAGATAGACCCAGTTGACGGGCTGGCTGATCCAGTCGCCAAAGGTCACGAGGCCACCTCCGGCGGCTCGGGAACGGTCGGCAGCCATTCGTCCTGGAGCCGGTCCATGTTGTGCATCAGCTTGCCCATCTCGTATTCGGAGTATTCATATTCCGGGCTCCAGAAGAGAGCATCGAACGGGCACACCTCGACACAGATCCCGCAGTACATGCAAAGGGCGTAGTCGATATCGAAACGGTCCAGCGTGCTGCGCACCTTCACCCGTCCACCAGGCTTGTCGGGAGGGATCTCTTGTTTGTGACCTTCGATGTAGATGCACCAATCGGGGCAGTTGCGGGCACACAACATGCACACCGTGCAGGCTTCCTGGTCCAGGGCTATGACCCCCCTGGCCCGAGGAACGGGGGTCTCCTTCACGTCGGGGTACATGACAGTGCGCAGATGCTTGGACGGGCGGAAGATAGTCTTGAACATCGTGGTCAAGGTCACCCACATGCCCTTCCACAGGCCCATACCGGGGAACGCCTTCCTTGTTGTGGCCATCAAAACACCACCTTGACCACCGCAGTCACCGCGATGTTCAGGAGTACGACCGGGAAGAGAACCTTCCAGGCGATGGTCTGAAGCTGGTCTTCCCGAAACCGGGGGAAGGTCCAGCGGAACCACAGCATCACGAACACCAGCAGGAGGGCTTTCACGACCAGGATCACCGGCCCCAGATAGGTGAGCTGGTCGGTGGTGAGCCCGGGCAGGGCGTAACCGCCCAGGAAGAGGGTGGCGGCGATGGCCGAGAGAGTGAACATGTTGGCGAACTCGGCCAGGAAGAAGAACAAGAACCTGAAGCCGGAATACTCAGTGAGGTAGCCCATCACCAGCTCCGACTCTGCGATCGGCATGTCGAAGGGAATCCGGTTCAGCTCCGCCAGGGCCGCCACGAAGAAGATCACGAAGCCGACCACCTGGGGCAGAACGTAGGGATAGCCCAGATCGATCTGGGCCTGGACGATGCTGTTCAAGTTCAGCGTCCCGGCCTGGATCACCACTCCCACCACCGACAAGACCAGGGGAAGCTCGTAGGCGATGAGCTGGCCGGCGGCACGCAGCCCACCGATCAGCGAGTACTTGTTGGCCGAAGACCATCCCGCCACCAACACCCCCACCGTGGACACCGAGGAGATGGCCAGGGCGAAGAACAGGCCCAGCTCCAGGTTGCGGAACGCCAGGCCGGGACCGAAGGGGATCACCACCACCACACCCACCGTGGCGGCCAGGACCAGGGCGGGGGCGATCTTGAACACCGGGGCATCGGCGTTCTCGGGGATGATGTCCTCTTTCTGGAAGAACTTGACCCCGTCGGCGATCAGCTGGGCCCAGCCCCAGCGCCCGCCGGCGTAGTAAGGACCGACCCGGTTCTGCATCTTGGCCGACAACTTCATCTCGGCGAAGCCGATCACCATGCCCACCAGCGGGATGAGGGCAGCCACGATGACCAGCTTGATCACCAGGCCCACCCAGAAGTTGCTCATCACATCGGCCAGGACGGACGTCATCGGTCCACGTCTCCCAACACGAAGTCCAGGCTGCCCATGATGGCGATTATGTCGGGCACCAGCACACCCTCCAGCGCCCAGGGCAAGATGGAGAGATTGGAGAACGAGGCAGAGCGGATCTTCAGCCGGTATGGGCCCTGGCCACCGTCCGACACCAGGTAGTAACCCATCTCCCCTTTCGGGTTCTCGGCCCGGACATAGGTCTCGCCCTTGGGCACCTTGATCACCTTGGGCACCTTGGCCTGGAGAGGCGTGGACGGAACCGACTCGATGGCCTGGCGGATTATGCGGGCGGACTGGCGGATCTCCTGGAGTCGAACCCACCACCGTGCCCAGCAGTCTCCGCCCTCTGCGGTCACGACATCGAAGTCGAACTGGTCGTAGGGGAGGTAGTCCTCGATCTTGCGCAGGTCGAAGGCCACGCCCGACGCCCGAAGATTGGGACCGGTCATGCCATAGGCGGCCGCAACCTCGGGCGGGAAGATTCCGATTCGTTCCGTGCGAGCCCGGACGATCTCATTGTCGGCCACCAGGTTCTCGAGCTGGTCACAGGCCTCGTCGATGTTGTCCATCGCCACGAGGGTCCCGGCGTAGAAGTCCTTGGGGAGGTCCTGGATCAGCTTGCGGGTGCCGGAGCCGGCTCCGTAGGCGGGCTTGACGCCCCCGATGCGGTTGAAGTTGGGGTGAAAGCGACCCCCGGTCACGCTTTCCAGCAGGTCGAGGACCCGTTCCCGCTCCCGCAGGGCGAAGAACAGCGGGGTCTGGGCCCCGAGCTCGAGCGGATAGGAGGCCATGAAGACCATGTGCGAGCAGATCCGGGCCATCTCGGTCAGGATGAGGCGAATCCACATCGCCCGGGCCGGTGCCTCCAGCTCCATCAACTTCTCGGCGGCGGTGATGAAGGGAATCTCGTTGGCATAGCCCGCCACCCAGTCGATGCGGTTGACGATGGTGGTGATCTGGGGGTAGTTGCGCACCTCGGCCAGCTTCTCGTAGCCGCGATGCATGTAGCCGATCACGGGCCGGATGTCATAGGCCCGCTCACCGTCGACCCGCGCCACCAGACGCAACACCCCGTGAGTCGAGGGATGCTGGGGCCCGATGTTGAGGGTCATCTCGGGGGTCTCCAGCTCCACCGAGACCGACACCTCCGACAGGTGGCGGATCACATCCTGATCGATGGTCACGCCTCCTCCCCCTCCTCGTTGGCGGAGTCGTCGGAGCCCTCCGTGGACGGCTCCTCCTCGGATGACTCCTCTTCGTCGGGCTCGGGCATGGCCTCCACGTCCACCTTTCCCGGCCACGGCTTGACCTCACGGCTGAGCAACGGGAACGACTTCCGGAGCGGATTACCGAGGAAGCCGTCGGGAAGGTAGAGGTGAGAAAGGTCGGGGTGGCCGGCGAAGTCGATGCCGAACATCTCGTGAGCCTCGCGCTCATGCCAGTTGGCACCGGCATACACATCGACCAGCGAGTCCAGGGTCGGGTCCTGGCGATCGAGACGGGTCGAGAAGGTCACTCGGCGCCCCACCGTCAGGTCGGCCACGGTGGCCAGGACTTCGAAGTACTCCTCGGTGAGCTCCTCGTTGAGTGGATCGCCCACGGCGGGATCGTTCGACCAGTCGATGGCGGAAAGAAAGGAGAAGGAGACCAGCTCGAACTGATCCCGGGCAGTGGTCAGCGTCTCGACCCAATCCTGGGCGGGGACCGTCACCTTGATGGTGTCGAACGTGATCTGCCATTCACCGCCCACGGCGTCTGCCACGGTTTGCGCGTATTCGGTCAGTGGATGGGGGGCCGGCTCCGGGGCCTCCTCGGTGGCTTCGGCATCAGGCGGGCTGGAAGTCACGCTGATTCCACTTCTCGTGAATGTCTTCGCCCTGGATCTTCTTCTGGAGGACGACGATGCCCTCCAGCAGGGCCTCGGGACGGGGTGGGCACCCGGGAACGTAGACGTCCACCGGAATGACCTGGTCCACGCCCTTGGTGACCGAGTAGGAATCCCAGTAAGGCCCTCCGCAGTTGGCACACGAGCCCATGGAGATGACGTACTTCGGCTCGGGCATCTGGTCGTAGAGGCGCTTGACGGAGGGCGCCATCTTGTCGGTGACGGTACCCGCCACCACCATCAGGTCGGCCTGACGGGGGGAGGCGGGGAGAGGGATGATCCCGAATCGCATCGAGTCGAACCGGGGCCCGGAGGCGGCCATCATCTCGATGGCGCAGCAGGCGAGGCCGAACTGGAACTGCCACAGCGAGTACTTGCGGGACCAGTTGAGGAGCCAGGAGACCGGCTTGGGAACTCCGAACCGCTGGACTACTCCCACTTCAGCACTCCCTTCTTCATGGCGTAGAAGAGGCCCTCCACCAGGGTCAGCATGAAGAAGATGATGGCCACCAGGCCAAAGACACCCACCGATTCGGCAACCAGCGCCCAGGGAAACAGGAAGGCCGCCTCCACATCGAAGATGACGAAGAGCAGGCCGAAGATGTAGTAGCGGACGTAGGTCTGGGACCATCCCAGGCCGACCGGATCGACCCCGCACTCATAGGTGCTCAGCTTGGCCTTGGTGGGATGAGTGGGACGGAGAACGGCAGCCACACCCAGCATCCCCATCACCAGCACGACCCCGAGAGCGGCGAAAGCTCCCACCGTCAGATAGTCCTGGAAGTAAGTAGGTATATCCATGCTCATCGAGGTCGTCGACCTGCGCGGCGAGTATAGGAATAGGTCGCCGAGCGGCGAAGCCGAGGCTACGCGAGACCTCCTACCCGGTCGGCGAACCGCCCGATCCCCTCAGGCGGGCCAGATCTTGCGGCCTCCGGCCGGCTCGACGATCTCGTCCACGCCCCGTTGCTCCTCGTCGGAGAGCAGGGGAAGCGCCCCCGCCGCCGCGTTGGATCGGGCCTGGCGCGCATTCCTGGCGCCCGGGATCACCGTCGACACGGCGGGGTGGCTGCGGACGAACCTGAGGGCGAACTGGGCCATGGTCTGGTCGTCGGGAATCAGGGGACGCAGGTGCTCCACGACCTCCAGATCCGCCAGGAACTGGCTGTGTTGCTCCGGGTCCTCGATCCAGTCGCGGCGAAAGTCCCCCTCGGGGAAGGTGTCGGAGGCCGAGTACTTGCCGGCCAGGAGCCCCATGGCGAGCGGGCCCCGCACGATGACCCCGATTCCGTTGTCCCGGCAGTAGGGCAGCAGTTCCTTCTCGGCGGTGCGATTGAGGATCGAGTAGTCGGTCTGGAGCACGTCGCAGTCACCGTCGGCGTTGAAGATCTCCAGGAGATCCATGTGTGACGTGCTCACCCCCCAGGCACGGACCTTGCCGTCGGCCTTGAGCTGCCGGAACCCCTCGACGAACACGCTGCTATTGGGCTCGGGCTCGTTGATGTGGCATTGGATGACATCGATGTGGTCGGTCCCGAGCCGGCGCAACGATCCCTCCACTCCCTTCACGAGCTTGCCCACCGTGTCGTATTGGGAACGGAACGACTCCCGGTCGAAATTGATCCATCCGATCTTGGTCGCTATGACGACCTGCTCCCGACGGCCCTGCATGGCCTGGCCCAGCAACTCCTCCGAGTGGCCGTCCCCGTACACGTCGGCGGTGTCGAAGAAGTCGACTCCCTGCTCCAGGGCCGTCTCGATCGCTTCGAGACTGCCCTCGTCCTCGGCTGGGCCCCATTCACTGCCGGCTACCGCCCACAGGCCCAGACCGACGTCGGTCACCTCCAAACCTGTCCTCTCGCCCAACGGGTGCCGCGCCAACTCAGGCTTCGTGTTCGGAGTCTCCATGCTCTGAACTTAGAGGATTCGGCGTCGAAGCGGGCAGTGAGGTCGGAACGATAGCCGATGCTCGGTGAACGTCAGGGGCGGACCGCGTATACGGCGCGGGCGGGGGTCGTGGCCACTCTGTCCACCTCTCCAAAACCGGCCGAGTGGAGTAGGTCGGGCAGCACCGCCTGATAGCGTCTCGACCCGTGACACCCCGATTCCCCGATTACGACGGAGCAGGGCTGGTCAACCTGGTCGCCGAAATCGAAGCGCATTTGACGGGATCGGCTCGCACCGCGGGGCTCGACCAACCCGTCCCCCACACGGCAGGCTATGTGCTGGTGCTGTTCGATGGTCTCGGGGCCCACCAGCTCGGCCACCAGCTCGCTGCTCCGCTGATAGCGGACAAGGCCATGACCCTGACGGCGGGGTTCCCAACCACTACCACCACCTCGCTGGCCACTCTGGTCACCGGCTTGCCCCCAGCCGGTCACGGAATCATCGGCCACATCCTCCACCTCCCCCCGACCGCCGAGCTGGTCAACACGCTGAAGTGGATCAGCCCGAACGGGAAACCCGTCCCCTTCGACTACCCGGCGGTCCTGCCGGCACCCAACCTCTGGGAGCGGCTATCTGGGGCAGGAATCGAGCCGATCACCGTCCAGCCGGGCTCGTTCATGGGATCACCCCTCAGCCGGGTGCTCTACCGGGGGTGCAGGTTCGAGCCCGCCTGGTCGGCAGACGAACTGGCCCGAGTCACCGCCGACGTGGCCGGTCCCGGACGACTGGTGATGACCTACTACCCGAACGTCGACGTGGCCGCTCATGTCGACGGCCAGGACAGCGAGGCCTACCGAACGGCTCTGGCCGGAGCCGCCCAGCTGTGGGAGCGGCTCGGGCTGGCACTGGGTGACGACATCACGCTGCTTGCCACCGCCGACCACGGGCACATCGACTACCCCCAGTCCGGCAAGCAGCTGATAAGGGACCGCGTCTACGACCCGGTGCGCTTCTACGGCGATGCCCGCTCTCTGTACGTGTCTGGGCCCGAGGATCTGCTCGATCGACTCGCGATGGAGACAGGGGCCGAGGCTGTGTTTCCCGGGACCCTGGTCGACTGGCTCGGAGGAGAACCCCTCCATCCCGACCTGGCGGCTCGGGTTCCCGATCGCCTGTTGCTTGCTCCCCACGGGAAGCTGCTCTTGCCCCGTCCTTTCGACAAGCGGCTGATCGGATATCACGGTGGCATCGAGGCTCCCGAGATCGAGATACCGCTGCTGATCCGCGTGTAGCCCTATTTGGCTACGTAGACCCGTTCAGCAACGTGGTCGGAGAGCTCGACGTGTGTGGCGTCGTTGACCCGCACCGTTACCACTCCGTCCGGGCCACGGGCCTTGACCTCCAGTAGGGCGCCGGGGCGAAGATCGTTGAGGTCCAGATAATCCATGATCTCGTCGTCCAGCTCCAGCTCCTCGGAGATCCGTTCCAGCTTTGCGACACGGTCACCCATGACCGAGATCGGCTCCACGGAGGGTGGACGGTAACCCGCGCCGGGGATGGGGTTGCCGTGCGGACAGGTCTTGGGATCGCCCAGCTTGGCCCACATGGCCCGTTCGACATCGTCGGAGATGGCGTGCTCCCAGGTCTCGGCCTCGTGGTGTACTTTCACCCAGGGCAGGCCGAGAACCTCACTCAGGAAACGCTCGGCCAGGCGGTGACGCCGCACCACCACTTCGGCCAGATGCCTGCCTTCGTCGGTCAGATCGATTTCGTTGTCGATGGTGACGAGCCCGTCGGCCTGCATCCGGTGCACCATCTCCGACACCGACGGACGGCTCACCCCCAGCCAATCGGCGATGCGAGCCTGGATGACCGGCAGATCGGCCTCGTGTAATTCGAAGATTGCAGCGGCATACTCGCGATAGGTGGTTCGATACTCGCTCGACTGGTCCACGGGGCAAATGATAGGAGAGGGCTTCCGGGGGTGAGGGGGGCGGCATGCCTGCTCAGTCGCTTCCGGCCCACCCCACGCTGAGCGCCAGGCCGGCCAACACGAAGAAGCCGAGCGCCAGCACCGTATGCACGATCTTGAAAGCGAGTGATTGATCTCCGCCCCACACCGTGATCAGGGATCGCACCCACAGGGCCAAGGACCAGGCGGCGAACAAGGTCAGGATCCAACGTTCCAATCCGGTCCCCCGGGCCCAGAGCAAGACGGCGGCGGCGCCCAGACCGATGACGATCGAGCCGCCTATGCGCAGCCAATTGCCCAGGTCGCCCTGCTCGGCATCGGTCAGCAGCCTGATCCGGCCTCCCCACGAGAGCAGGGTCCAGGCAGCGACGGCGATTGCCAGCCAGGTTCGCGAAGACACCCGCCGATCGTAGGCGTGCCAGGATGGGTCCATGATCGGTGTCGTCCTCGCCGGCGGGCGGAGCAAGCGCATGGGTGGCGACAAGGCCCTGATCGAGTTGGGGGGCCGGCCCATGATCGACTGGGTGGCGAACGCCCTGGAGAGGGTCTGTGAGCAGGTGGTCGTGTCTGGCCGAATCGACGGACACGGCCATCCGGCTCTGCCCGACCCGGAAGGATCGCATCGAGGCCCGCTTGCCGGCCTGGTGGCTGCCCTGGAGGCCTTTCCCGACTCGCCCCTGGCCCTGGTGGCGGTCGATCAACCCTGGATCAGGGCAGGGACCATCGAGCAACTCGAAGCCCTGGCGAGTGAGCTGGCCTCGGTGCCGGTGGAGGGCGGAGTGCGCCAAACCACGTGCGCCGTTTACCCGCCCGGGCTGGATGCTGTGGCGCGGACGGAGCTGGCCGCAGGCGGGTCTTTGCAGTCCATGCTGGATGTTGCCGCCTTCCAACCGGCGGTGGACTGGCGGGATTGGGGCGAGGACGGCCGATCCTGGTACTCGGCCGACACCCCTGAGGCACTCGCCGAGGGGATCGAGCGCTTTGGCCCCCCGCCGGGCTGATCCAGCCCCAGCCCGCCCAACCCAGGGTGCACAGGGTCGCCCAGCGAGGCTCGCAGCCCCAACCTCGACCGGCCCTCCCTCGCGCTCGAGCCGCTCGCGGCCTCGGTCAGCCCCCGATGTTCGTCGTGGGATTCGAGCTCAGAGCGACCACCCCTCTTTGGCGGTTGACCTGTGACGAACTGTGCCAGGCAGTTGTAGCTGTGACCACGGCATGACACCGCCTCATCTGGGCCGCCACCAAGGTGACTTCTCCAGCGGTCGACTCCGATAGGGGACCGCGGGTCTCCAGTACAGGCCGCAGAGGGCGATTCACCTCGAGGGGCTTCCCGGAGGGGTTGAGAGCCCTTGCGCATACAGGAGATCTCGGCTTCGGCCGCGCCGTCGACGTAGTCGAAAGCGGCTCTCGGCGTTCGTTGTCTCCCAATCCACGCAGATCCCAGATCGTGGCGGCTCCCGCCACCCTCGCCTCCCTGCTCAGCTGGGGCGCTCCAACCTTGATCAGCTCCCCCAGCTCATCCAGCGTGGCCGTCTCCGTTCCACCATCCCAGAATGCCACAGGAGCCGACCGATATCCATCAGGACCGGTCTCAGTAGTCCTAGCTACGATTCTCAAACATGGACGCACTCGACTTCAAGCCCGAACCCAGCCAATACGTTTACACCTTCGGTGGAGCCGCCCCGGTGAAGACCGTCGAACCGGGTACCGTCCTTCATCTCTGGTCGGAAGACGCGTTCAACCACACGCTCACGTCCGTGCACGATGTCGCTAGTGAGAATCTCGACCTTCGGTACGTCAATCCACAGACAGGCCCCTTCTACGTCACAGGAGCGGAGCCCGGCGACACGCTGGTTCTCCACATCGTCGATCTCACACCAGCTCGGACCTGGGGAGCATCCGCGGCCATCCCGTTCTTCGGCGGGCTAACGAGTACCGACCGGACCGCAATGCTTCAGGACTCGCTTCCAGAGGCCACGTGGATCTATGAGGTGGACACCGAGGCGGGCACGGTGGGCTTCCAATCTCGGTTCGGCGATTTCGACGTGGCGCTGCCTATCGCCCCGATGCTCGGCACCGTCGGAGTCGCGCCATCAGGGGGAGAAGTGCGCTCCTCTCTCGTTCCCGAGCGATTTGGCGGAAACATGGACACACCAGAGATGCGAGCAGGGACAACCGTCTACCTGGGTGTCAATGCCGAGGGGGCGCTTTTCTCGGTCGGGGACGGACACTATCGGCAGGGGGAGGGCGAGGCGTGCGGCACCGCGGTTGAGGGAGCGATGCAGTCGACAGTCATAGTTGACCTCATCAAGGGTGGAGCCCCACTCTGGCCGAGGCTGGAGACCGACGACTACTGGATGGTCGTCGGCTCCTCCCGCCCCATGGAAGACTCGTGGCGCATCGCGCAGGTTGAGATGATCCGCTGGTTCGGGGAACTCTTCGACCTCCACCAGATGGATGCCTATCAGCTGCTCACCCAGATCTCCGAGGCGCCGATCGCCAATGTCGTCGACTCCAACTACAGCGTCGTTATCAAGGCCCCTAAATCCCTCCTCCCAAAAAGCGACGCATTCGATGGAATACATGGTCAGCTACGGACCACGGCGAAGACCCTGATTTGAACCCCTTGGAGAGAACAAGTCACATTAGGTTTACAAATTCAGCCTAGACCTGGATTCCTCGGGTCAAAGCCCCATCAATCAGCAGATTGGCTCCGGTCGTACGGCCCGACAGCGGGCTCGCCAAGAAAACCACACTGGATGCAACTTCTTCTGGCGTGCCCATACGCCCCGTCGGGTTGAGACCCATCGCGAACTCGAACAGCTCGGGGTTGTCCTGCTCAATGCTCGACCACACACCACCGTCGAAATAGGTATTGCCGGGTGAAACAATGTTGGCCCGGATTCCTTTCTCGGCGAGTTGGAACGCGAGTCCGGATATGTATCCGATGAGCGCCGTCTTTACGGTCCCGTAAGGGCCGGATGCGAAGTCCACCTCGCGACCAGAGACGCTGGAGATGACTGTTATCGATGGAGACTCGCTCTTCTCCAAGTGTGGCAAAGAAGCCTTAACGAGATGGACGGTTCCCATTAGATCTACCCGAATCGATTCCGTCCAGTTCTCGTCCGTGTCTGGAATCGCCAACGCGCTTACGTTGCTCACGACCATATCAATACCGTCGAATTCCTTGGCGGAGCCGGCGACCCAGTCGGACACGCTGTCTGGGTCTCCCACATCCATCACCGTACCGAGTACTTTGCTGTCTTTCGCGGCTAGGGCGGCCTCGGTCGCGACCACCTCGTCGGCGGTGCGAGCGCAAAAAGCGACGTTGGCCCCTTCGGCTACAAACGTTTCGGCTATGGCGCGACCGATACCTCGAGTGCCACCCGTGACCAAGGCAGTCTTGCCTTTGATTCGTAGATCCATACCTTCTCCTCGTAAACCCAACTCACGTTGTGGTCCGCGCCTCGGGAACCAAATCTGTCGGGAACACTTCAACTGAGACGCGAGCCCAGCAAGCCGCTTCACCGACCGCGATACCTTAGTGGAATAGCCTGTCCCGGGACCTTCGCCCTCATCCAACAGACCTCGTCCGCGAGGTCGACCATAGCCAGGGGTACCTTCCTTCCATCTCTTGACCACATGGATACCGCCGACGTGTCGGCCGATGATTCAAACGCGAGCGCGAGGTTCCCTTTACCCGATGTCGTGTCGGTCGCCCTGGCTGAGCATCTCGGGGTCCATGGAACCACTGCGACGTTGCCGTGGCAGGACCCGAAAGGCGAACCCCGGACAGCGCGCTTGTTGTTCACCAACCGGGACCGCGGCCCCTCACCCGTGCCTACTACACACACAACGCATGGAAACCGGCGCTGGAGGTTGCCGGAGCGGAAAGAAGCCGGGAGAACGGTATGCGCGCCCTCAGGCACGATTATGCCTCGGTGCTCCTGGAGCGTGGAGTGAGTATCCGCGCAGTGGCAGAGTATCTGGGCCACCACCACCCCGGATTCACACTCGGCACGTACGCACACCTGATGCCGGAATCTGAGGAACGAGCCCGGGCCGCGATCGACTCAGCGCCCATTCCCGCGGATCCTCGCAGAACGCCAACGGCCTTACAGAGTACAGCGCCTGGTCAGAGGCCTATGCGAGCCTCTACCCCCCGATGTAGGACATCTCCACCTTGGGTAAATCGGCGGTGGCCCGGGAGCGGAGCTCCGAGTATCGGTCGGTGCGGCTCCCCCACACCCGGTCGATGACCGAACCGATCTCGGCGTCGTCGGCCCCGGACCGGAGCAGAGCCCGAAAGTCGGTGCCCGAGGTGGCAAACAAGCAGGTGTAGAGCTGGCCCTCCGCCGAGAGGCGGCCCCTGGTGCAGGTGGCACAGAAGGGCTGGGTGACGGAGGCGATCACACCGATCTCGCCCGACCCGTCCTTGTAGCGCCACCGGTTGGCCACCTCACCCTGGTAGTTGGGGTCGACCGGCTCCAGCGGGAAGGCGGCGCCGATCCTCTCCACGATCTCCCCCGCCGGGACCACGTCGTCCAGACACCATCCGTTGGTGGTGCCCACGTCCATGTACTCGATGAAGCGAACGATGTGACCGCTGCCCCGGAAATGCTTGGCCATGTCCACGATCGAACCGTCGTTCACACCCTTCTTGACGACCATGTTCACCTTGACCGGGTCCAGCCCGGCTGCCGCAGCCGCCTCGATCCCCTCTAGAACTCTGGCGACCGGAAAGCCCACGTCGTTCATGGCCATGAACACCTCGTCGTCGAGTGAGTCCAGGCTGACCGTCACTCGATCCAGCCCGGCCCCGGCCAGGGACTCCGCCTTGCGGGCCAGGAGGGAGGCGTTGGTGGTGAGGGTCAGATCCTCCACACCGGGGATGGCGGCCAGCATTCCCACCAGGCTCTCGACGCCTTTTCGTAGGAGCGGCTCGCCGCCGGTGAGACGGATCTTGCTCACGCCCCTGTCGACGAAGAGCCCGGCCAGGCGGGCGATCTCCTCGAAGGAAAGAAGGAGATCCCGGGCCAGGAACTCGTAGTCCCGGCCGAAGATCTCCTTGGGCATGCAATAGGTGCATCGGAAATTGCACCGATCGGTGACCGAGATCCGCAGGTCTCGCACGGGACGGCGGTATTGATCGACGAGCGGGATCGCTGTCACTCTCCAAACGTTACCGGCCACCGGGCGTTGTCCGCAGCCGGGGATGGTCACGCCGCCTCCGGGCCTGCTTCCTCCTCGTACTCTGTCCCCAACCAACCCCCTAAGCCGATCGGAACCAGGACCAAGAGCACCAGCCAGCCGACCCAGGGCACCAGCAGCAGGGCGGTTATCACACCCGCCGCATAGAGGAAAGCCCGCACCGGGCCCCGGGACTGATTGCCGAACCGCCCTATCCAGGGATAGACCGCGGTGGGAGCAGCGAAGGCCAGGGCGGCGGTGAGGCCCGACACCGCCAGAGCAAGCGGAGTGAAGACGGCCACGACCGGCAGGGCCGCCTCGGGCGGAGTCAGAGACAGCAGAACCCCGGCCAGGACGAGCACCACCAGGGGAGAAATCATCACGCCGAGGCCCCTCAGCCAGGCTCGCCACCAGGACCTGCCCACGGTGGCCTGGGCGCGGTGGCTGGGTCGGGGAGCGGCCCACATGAGGAGAAGGCCGATCACCGCCGCCAGCATGCTCAACACCATCTTGGCGAGAATGAGCAGGGCGCGAACCCGAACGTTGGCCGCCAAGGGTCGCCGATGCACGACCACGCCGCCAACATCGGCGTTGGACGGATTCAAGGCGTCGGACTTCGACCGGTAATTCAGGTCACCCCCCACGGTGGTGCCCGGCTCGATGTCCAACCGGCCCGTCGTCACCTTCACCCCGCCCTGAAGGTCGCCTCCCAATGTCAGCCGCCTGGTCTGGCCCTCTAGGTGACCTCCTAATGTTCCCGCCACCCGAGCCCTGTTGCCCCATACGAGGGCATCGCCCGCCACCATCCCGTCCACCGTCGATAACCAGGCAAACGTGACCACATCCTTGCCTACCGTCCCGTCGACCACGACCGTCGGGGCCACCGCCCGCACCGACCCATCCACGGTGCCGCTGATGTGAACCGACCCTGCTCCTGCGATCACGTCCCCCGTCACCGTCCCGGTCACCAGGACGTCCTGGAAGGCCGTGGCTATCAGGTCGCCCTCGACCCGCCCCTGAACCACCACCCGATTGCCGGCCGCATAGAGGTCATCGGGCACCACCGCCGACGCGTCGACCAGTACCACGTCGGACGACGTTCGCTCCGCGGCCAGGGCGGTCAGTGGCAGGCCGAGGATGAGAAGCAGGGCACCCAAGCCCGACAGCCGTCGCCAGCGACGATTGGCTTCAGAGCGGTATGGCACGGCCGGCCAGGTCGAGGAGAGGGCCGGGCAGGACACCGAACAGGATCGTGGCCGCGACCACGAGACCCAGCACCCAACGCGTGGTGAGGGGCGCCACGATTGCTTCACCCGAAGCATCGTCCATGTACATCGTGACGATCACCCGCAGATAGAGGAACAGGGCCACCACACCGGCCAGGAGGCCGACGATGGCCAGCCATTCGTACCCGGCACCCCACGCGTCGGTAAAGACGCCGAACTTGGCGACGAAACCGGAGGTGAGAGGTAGACCGCCCATGCCGAGGAGGATCACCGAAAAGGTGGCTGCCATGAACGGCTGGCGCTCGGCCAGGCCCGCGTACTCGGAGAGCGCCGACCGCGATCCCGAGGGGCCGCTGACGGCCGCCACGACCGAGAAGGCGGCCACGAGTTGGATGGTGTATACGGCCAGGTAGAACCATACGTCACGTGTGCCGGAGCCACCGGCCACGACACCGGTGAGGATGAATCCGGCGTGGGCCACGCCCGAGTAGGCCAGGAGGCGCCTGATATCGTCCTGGACGATGGCCAGGACAGAGCCCAGCACCATCGACAGGACAGATATCCCTGCCACCACCGGGGCCCAGTCGGCGGTCATGGCAGGGAAGGCTGACACCAGCACCCGGACCAGGGCGGCGAATCCACCGATCTTGGCCACAGCCGCCATGAAACCGACGATCCCGGCCGGAGCACCCTGGTAGACATCGGGGGCCCAACTGTGAAAGGGTGCGGCGGTGACCTTGAAGGTGAGCCCGGTGATCATCAGGCCCAAGCCGAGCAGGATCACACCGGGATCCACCAGGACCACGCCGCTCAGGTACTGACGCAGGTCGACCAGGTTGAAACGGCCGGTCCCGGCAAATACGAGGGCTACCCCGTACACGAAGATGGCCGAGGCGAAGGCTCCCAGCAGGAAGTACTTGATGGCGGCCTCGTCGGAGGCCGCGCTCTTGCGGTTGAAACCGGCCAGGACGTAGAGGGAAATGGATCCCACCTCCAGACCGAGGAAGGTCATCATGAGGTTGGTCGAGACCGCCATGAGCGAGAAGCCGGCCGCGGCGAGGAGCATCAGGGCCAGCATCTCGGCCGCCCGCCGACCCATCTCGTCGATCATACGCCACGCCGCCGCCAGCCCCAGCCCGGTGACCGCCAGCAAGACATAGCGGGCGAAGATCCCGAATCCGTCCAGACCGATCATACCGGCGAACGGCATCAGGGTGGTGACCTGATGCTGGCTGCCCAGGAAGCGGTCGAGGATGAAGGCGAACACACCGGCCAGAGCCACGACGAAGCCCGCCACCCAGGCCAGCACCTTGCGATCCGGATGCCACTGGACCTCCACCAGCAACACGAGTGCCGCCCCCAGCCCCAGGATCAACTCAGGAGCGATCCCGAGCCAGGAGATGGTCGGCGCCTGCACGGCCGCCTGAGCCAGCAGCGGGCTCATTGATGATCACCCCCGACGGCAAACACATCGCCGAGCCGTCCCGGCGGTGGCGCCTGGTAGGTGGTAGTCGCCTCGATCCGGTCGAGAATCGCCTCGGTGGTGGGTTCCACCTTGTTGAGCAACACCTTGGGATACAGCCCCAGCACCAGGATCAGCGCCGCCAGTGGGACCAGCACCCCGATCTCCACCGGAGTCAGGTCCGACAACACCTTGTTCTCTTCCTTTGCCGGCACACCGGTGAAGACCCGCTCGTATGCCCACAGGAAATACACCGCGGCCAGCACGACCCCGAAAGCGGCCAGGATGGCGTACACCGGCAGGCTCGTGTAGCTGCCAATGAGGACCAGGAACTCGCCCACGAATCCGTTCAAGCCGGGGAGACCGATGGAGGCGAAGATCATGAACAGGAAGAAGCCGGCGTAGATCGGCATGACCTTCTGCAGACCGCCGAACTCATCGATCATCTTGGTGTGACGTCGGTCGTAGATCATCCCTACCAGGAGGAACAGTGCGCCCGTCGTCAGGCCGTGGTTCACGTTCTGGATCACGGCTCCCTGGAGGCCGCCCGAGGTGAGGGCGAAGGTGCCCAGAACGATGAACCCCAGGTGAGACACGGAAGTGTATGCGACCAGCTTCTTGAGATTGGGCTGCACGATCGCCACCGCTGCCCCGAAGATGATCCCCACCACGGCCAGGATGGCCATGATCGGGACCCAGTCCACCGAAGTCTGCGGGAACAGTGACAGGTTGAAGCGCATCAGCCCGTAGGTGCCCAGCTTCAGCAAGACACCGGCCAGAAGGACCGAGCCGGCGGTCGGCGCTTCGACGTGGGCATCCGGAAGCCAAGTGTGGAACGGGAACAGCGGCACCTTGATGGCGAAGGCGAGGGCGAAGGCGGCGAACATCCAACCGGCGGTCGTCGGCGACAGATCGAGCTTCATCAACTCGTCGAGGGCGAAGCTGGGCGTCCCGGTCTGGGAGGCGTGAATGACCGATAGACCGATGATGGCGCCCAGCATGAGGGCGGAGCCGAAGGCCGTGTACAGGAAGAACTTGATGGCGGCGTAGCGACGTCTCTCCGAGCCCCATATCCCGATGATGAAGTACATCGGGACCAGCACCGCCTCGAAGAAGATGAAGAACAGGAACAGGTCGAGAGATATGAACACTCCCATCAGGGCTGCTTCCAGGAAGAGGATGTAGACCACGAACTCCTTGCGCCTCTTGGTTATCGCGCCCGACGCCGCCAGGGCGATCGGCACCAACAGGGCGGTCAGCACGACGAGGGGCATCGAGATCCCGTCGATCCCGACGTACCAGGAGATCCCCCAGGGCTCGTACCAGGTGGCCCGCTCCACGAACTGGTAACCGGCCACGGATTGGAAGGCGAAGAACAGGTAGCCGGCCAGACCCAGAGGCAGGATGGAGAGTGCCGTGCCGAGGGGGAGCAGCAGCTCGGTTCGCCGGCGGGGCACCAGCATCACCGTCATCGCCGCCAGCAACGGAAGCACGACCAGCCAGGTCAGCATGACGTCATCGTCCCGGGAGCGGCCATCTCACATCCCCCGCACCAGTAGCCAGATGATGAGGATGAGCAGGCCGGCGGTGAATCCGGCCCCGTAGTTGCGGACGTACCCCGTCTGCAGTCGCCGCACCACGCCCGCTGCCCGGCGGAACAGCCAGCCCACACCGTTGACCGCCCCGTCTATGCCGCGTGCGTCCACGTCGAATGCCACTACCTCGGCGGTCCGCCGGGCCGGTGCCACGAGCGCCACCCCATAGAGGTCGTCCACTCGGTAGGCGTCCTCCCAGGTCTGCCACAGCCGCCCGAAACCGGCTTCGAACCGCCGCCAGGCGCTCATGGGCCGCCTGTACGCAAGCCACGCAGCCACAGCTCCGGCCAGCGCCGCCACAGTCGAGAGGCCGGCCAGCAGGGCGAACATGCCCCAGCCCTCGGGCGGGTGCTGCATGGTGATGCCTTCGAAGGCAGGGTCGAGGAAATGCTCGAGAGACAGCCGCCAGGGTGTGTTGACGAATCCCGCCACCAGGGACAGGACCGCCAGGGCGACCAAGGGAATCGTCATGGTGCGTGGTGACTCGTGGGGCTCGACGCCTTCGTCCCAGCGCGGCTCGCCCCAGAAGACCAGCACCCACTGACGGGTCATGTAGAAAGCCGTCATGATGGCGGCCACCAGCCCGACCAGCCATAGGACGGGAAAGATCCCTCCCCGGGCGAACATCGAGCCCAGCACCTCGTCCTTGGACCAGAAGCCAGCCAGTGGGGGTATCCCGGAGATGGCCAGGGTGGCGACACCCATCGTGACCGCAGTCACCGGCATCTTCCTCCACAGGCCGCCCATCTTGTGCATGTCCTGTTCGTCGGACATGGCGTGGATCACCGATCCCGCCCCGAGGAAGAGAAGCGCCTTGAAGAAGGCGTGAGTCATGAGGTGGAAGATCCCCGCCACGTAGGCGGTGGCACCCACACCCATGAACATGTACCCCAGCTGGGAGATGGTGGAGTAGGCCAGTACGCGCTTGATGTCGCGTTGGGCGATAGCGATGGAAGCGGCCCAGATGGCGGTCAGGGCACCGATCACCGCCACGGCCCCGGAGGCAACCGAGGACTGGACGAAGATCGGCGAGGAACGTGCCACCACGTAGACGCCGGCCGTCACCATGGTGGCGGCATGGATCAGGGCAGAGACCGGGGTCGGGCCCTCCATGGCATCGGGGAGCCACACGTACAGGGGGATCTGAGCGGACTTCCCGGCCGCTCCGATCAGGAACATGAGACCAATGGCGGTGGCCAGGCCCGGGGTGAGCACCGAGCCCACCTGGCCGAACACGCCCTCGTAGGAAAAGGTGCTGAAGTGAGTGAAGACCAGCATCAATCCGATCAGGAAGCCGAAGTCGCCGATCCGGTTCACGACGAAGGCCTTCTTGGCGGCGGCGGAGGCGCTGGGGCGCTCGTACCAGAACCCGATCAGGAGGTAGGAGCACAGGCCCACCAGCTCCCAGCCCACGAACAACATGGCGTAGTTGCCGGCCAGAACCAGGGTGAGCATCGAGGCGGCGAACAGGTTCAGGTCGGTGAAGAAGCGATGGAAGCGCTCGTCGCCGTGCATGTACCCGATGGCGAACAGGTGGATGAGAGCCCCGACCCCGGTCACCACCAGCACCATCAGGGCGGAGAGAGGATCCCATTGCAGCTCGAAGGTGGCCCCGATGGCCGGCATCCACTCCCAGATCTTGAGATGGGAGACCGAAACGTCACTACCGGTGAAGAAGGGCACCGCGGCGGCCGCCGCGATCACGAACGAGCCGGTGACGGTGGCGGTCGCCACCCAGCCCGACCAGGGCTCGCGCAGATAGCGGCCGAAGAAGTGGAGCAAGACCGTGCCGGCAAGCGGTAGGGCTATGACCAGCCACAGCAGATCAATCATCCCTTCAGCTCCGACAAGTCGTCGACGGAAGCCGTCGCCCGGGTGCGGAAGATCGAGACGATGATCGCCAGACCCACCACCACCTCGGCCGCCGCCACCACCAGCACGAAGAAGGTGGCCATCTGGCCGTTGATATCGCCCCGGGCGCTCCCGGCGGTGATGAGTGTCAGGTTGACCGCGTTGAGCATCAGTTCGACGCACATGAACATCACGAGAGCATTGCGGCGCACCAGCAGGCCGATGGCACCGATGACGAACAGGACGGCGGCGAGGAGCATGTACCAGTCGATCATCAGTCCGCCTCGCCGCTCCGCTGATACGCCAGTGCGATGGCACCGGCGGCGGCGACCGTGAGCAACAGGCCGGTCACCTCGAAGGCGAGAACCCACCCCGAGAAGAGCGCCCCGCCGATCACGTCCGCCGTGCCGTTGACCGATGTGGACCCGGCCTGCGCTCCGGGAACCCAGGCGAACCTGCCCGAGACCCCCAGGTAGATGGCCACACCAACCACCACCAGCCCCAGGACACCCACGATGCCTCTCTGCCGCGGCAGGCGCTCCGAAGTGTCTTCAGCCGTGTCCACACCGATCAGCATCAACACGAACAGGAACAGCGTCATCACCGCCCCGGCGTAGACGATGATCTGGATGGCTCCCACGAAGTGGGCCAACTGGGCGAAGTAGATGACGGCGAGGGACAACATCGTGCCCAGCAGGCCGAGACCCGAGAAGACCGGGTTTCGGGCCATGACGACGGTCACCGCCCCCGCGACGGAGGCGATTCCCATGAGGATGAGGATGATCCACTGGGCAGTCACTACTCGGCCCTCCTCACCGGTCGCGCTCGTCCTGGTCGGGCTCCGGGTCCCAGACGGCGGGGCCCGGCGTCCCCTGCCACATCTGGATACCTTCGTAGGCGGCCGAGCCCGACGGCGCGGTGGCTCGGACCCAGCCGTCGGCAGAGTTGAGCTCGGACAGGTCGGCGAGGTGATCTTCGGGGAACATGTGAGGCACGGTCCCGTCCTCGTGCATGAGCAACTCGCTACGGGTGTATATGGCGTCCTCGCGGTTGGTGGTGGAGATCTCGAACAGCTGGGTCATGGTTATGGCCTCGGTCGGGCAGGCCTCCACGCACAGGCCGCAGAAGATGCAGCGCAGCATGTTGATCTCGTATACGAATCCGAATCTCTCCCCGGGAGACACCGGATTGAGCGGGTCGTTGTCCTTGCCTCGTACATAGATGCAGCGGGCGGGGCAGGCCCCGGCGCACAACTCACAGCCGATGCACTTCTCCATGCCGTCCGGATACCGGTTGAGGACGTGCCGCCCGTGGAAGCGTTGCGGCTTGGGCCGGAACTCCTTGGGGTACTGGGTGGTGAGCATCCGCTTGCCCGTGACGGTTCGGATCAACTCCGCACCGGTGACTTTGAGGCCCTTGAAGAGATCGCCAACTACTCCCATCTCAGCTCCATGGTGCTCCGAATTGGCGGAAGCCGATCACCACGGTCGAGAGGATCAGCCACAACAGCGCCCCGGGGATGAGACGCTTCCATCCCAGCTGCATGAGCCGGTCGTAGCGCATTCGAGGCAGGGTTGCCCGGATCCAGAAGAAGATGAACACCAGCACGTAGGTCTTGATCAGGAACCAGACGGTGGGGAGAATCCCCGAGATGAAGGCCGGCAGGGCCCCGTCCCAGGTGGGCCCGGTCCACCCCCCCAGGAACAGGGTGGTGGCCAGGGCCGACATGGAGAAGATGTTGATGTACTCGGCCAGAAAGAACATGGCGAAGCGCATCCCCGAATACTCGGTGTTGAACCCTCCCACCAGCTCCTGTTCTGCCTCGACCAGGTCGAAAGGCGCCCGGTTGGTCTCGGCGACTATGGCGATGAAGAAGATGATGAACGCCACGACCAGGGGGATGGCGTTCCAGCGGGGGATGAACCCGAGCCAGGTATCGGACTGGCGGGCGACGATGTCGGACAGGCGGAGGGTGCCGCCCGGCCCCTGGGTGGCGCTGTACATGACCACCGAGACCATGACCAGGCCCATCGCCGCCTCATAGGAGATGGCTTGGGCCGTGGCCCGGATGGCACCCAGGAGGGGGTACTTGGACCCGGACGACCATCCCGCCAGCACCACCGCATAAACGGCCATCGACGACATGGCGAGCACGAAGAGTATGCCGACGTTGAGGTCCACTCCCTGCAGGGCGATCTGGCGGGTGCCGATCATGAATGGGCGGCCCCAGGGGATGTTCAGGAAGATGAGAAAGGCCGGGATCACGGCCAGGAACGGAGCCAGGACATAGGTGGCCAGCTCCACCTTGGCCGGGACCACCGACTCCTTGAAGAACAGCTTCAGGCCATCGGCCACCGTTTGCAGGATGCCGTGCGGCCCCGCCCGCATGGGTCCGAGGCGATTCTGGAAGTCGGCCACGATCTTCCGCTCCGCCCACACGTTGAGGATTGTGAGAACCAGCAGGAGTACGAAGGCCATCACGGCCCTCGCCACGACGATGAGTACGTCGATTCCGTCCATCAGGAAGCCGGCGCAGGCTGAGAGATCATGAGCACCTCCGAGAATAGGGAGGGGCTGGGGACCCGGACAAACCTGGACGCGAGGGGAACTCTGTGAACCTTTTCGTGGCTCTGGGCTGGATTTTCGTTCACAGAAGCCAGCTCACAGCGTGGATACGTTCACCACCGGAGATGAGCCCAGCGGGGGGCCGTCGGGTTGGTTGAAGGGGACGTAGACCACGCCGTGGTGAAGTGAGGGGTCGAGCGCCACTTCCAGCTCGGCCTCGGCGGTGTCGGTGGTCAGCTTGACCATGTCCCCGGGACGCACCCCCAGGCGGCGGGCGTCATCGGGATGAAGATGGGCGGCGGCGCCCGGCGCCAGCCGATGCAACGACAGGCCGTGCCGCATCATGACGCCGTCGTCGTACATGGTCCGGGCCGAGTGGAGCACCATGTCGGCCGAGACCGACGGCAGGGAGCTTCCCACCGGCACGTACTGGAGGGGCTGATGGGCCCCCTCGAGCGGAACCACCACGCCGTCGCGTTGCTCCCAGTCCAACAGGTCCCAGGTGATCCCCTCATAGGCCGGCGCCACCTCGGCGATCTCCTTGCCGATCTGGCGCGATGAGCTGTATCCCAGACCTTGGCCCATCCGTCCGGCGATGTCGTCGACGATCGACCAATCGGCCCGCGACTGGCCGGCTCCGGGGACGATGTCATTGACCTTCTGGACCCGCCCCTCCAGGTTGGTGACCGTTCCTTCCTTCTCGGCGAAGCCCAGGGCGGGAAACACCACGTCGGCCAGGTCCGTCGAGGCCGTTCGGAACAGGTCGATGGCCACCACCAACTCCGCCTGCTCCAGGGCTCGTCGGGCCAGATCAGAGTCGGCCACGTCGGCCACCGGGTCGGCGCCCATCATCACGACGGCTTTGAGGTCCCCGACGGCGAGCCCCTCCAGGATCCCCCGAGTGTCCTTTCCCGGAGTGGTTGGGATATCGCCCCACGCCTCCAGGCCGTCGCCGACCGAGACGCGTCCCGGGAGCAGGTCGGGCGCTAGCCCCATGTCGAGGGCCCCGAACGTGTTCGACCGCCGCGCCAACGGCATGATCTTGGCCCCTCTGTCCCTAAGCCAGGCAGCCACCGACTCTGCCAGGCGGGGGTCCTCGGTCTGACCCGTCTTCCCTACCAGGGCAACCACGGGGCCCTGCTCCAGCGCCTGCTCGATCTCTGGGTTCTCTCCGGAAAGAAGCGTCGCCAGCAACTCGCCGCCGGCGCCGGGCCGGTAACGCACGGTGTGGCGAGCGACGTCGTCGAGACCGTTGCTCCGAGGATGCACCACGATCAGCTTGGCGCCCGGACGGCGAATCGTCAGCCCGTCGGAGTTGGACATCACGTTGTTGGGATCGTGGCCGGTGGCGGCAGTGCGAATCCGCAGATAGAGAGTCGGGTGCTCTTCTTTTAGGTCGGGGCCCCACACCAGGATCGTCGCCGCCTGGTCGATGTCGTCGATGGTGGCCCGGTCGGCGGTGGCGGCGAGGAACTGGGAGGCGGGCGCGTCGTCCATGCGGCAATCGACGTGGTTGCTCCCCACCACGGTGCGCATGAAGCGGGAGAACGCGTAGGCGTCCTCGTTCGTGCCACGCGCCCCGCCCAGGCCTGCCACGGCCTCGCCTCCGTGGTCGGCGACGATGGACGACAGCCGGGAGGCCACCAGATCGAGGGCATCGGCCCAGCTGGCCTCCACCATCTTGGAATCGTCTCGGCGCATCAGCGGAGTGGTCAGCCGATCAGGCGAGTTGATGTACTCGAAGCCGAACCGACATTTGTCCGAGAGCCAGCTCTGATTGGTGTGGGGATTGTCGACACCCAGAAACCGCAGCACCTGGTTCTGGGAGGATTGAACCGTTATGGCATCGCCGGCCGAGCAATGAGGGCAGATCGATGCCATCTCCCGCAGGTCCCAGGGACGGGCCCTGAAGCGATAGGCGGTTGCGGTGAGGGCGCCCACCGGGCAGATCTGGACCGTGTTGCCCGAGAAGTAGGACCGGAAGGGCTCGTCGGGAAACGTGTTGACCTGGGAGCGGCTTCCCCGGTCGAGGAACACCAGCAGCGGGTCCCCTGAGATCTCCTCCGAGAAGCGAGTGCAGCGCCCGCACAGGATGCAGCGCTCCCGATCCAGCATGACCAGATCCGATATCTCGATCGGCTTCTCGTAGTGGCGCTTCTCCTCCACGAATCGGGTTTCGCCCGGCCCATAGCCCATGGTCTGGTCCTGGAGGGGGCACTCACCACCCTTGTCGCACACAGGGCAGTCGAGTGGATGGTTGATGAGGAGGTACTCGAGGATCCCCTCCTGGGCCTTGGCCGCCATCGGGCTGTGGGTGTTGATGGTCATGCCCTCGTCCACCTTGGTGGTGCAGGCCGTGACGATCATCGGGCCCCGCTGGCTGTCCATCTCCACCAGGCACATCCGGCACATGCCCACTGGCGACATGCGGGGATGCCAGCAGAATCGGGGGATGTATAGGCCGTTCTGCTCGGCCGCCCGGATCAGCAGCTGTCCCTTGGGAGCGGTCATCTCCTGGCCGTTGACGGTGAAGGTGACGGTCTCGGATTGGGCTTCGGTGGTCATGGCAGAGGGCACTTGCCGTCGTGGATGTGGGCCATCACCTCGTCCTTGTAGAAGTTCATGATGGAGAGGACCGGCGACACCGCCGAGGGGCCCAGGGGGCATATCGTGGTCTGCTTCGGGGGCCAGGCCAGGCCGATCGAGATGTTGTCGGAGACATCGAGTAACAGGTCGGCATCGATGGGTCGCCCCTGGCCGGACTCGATGCGGCGCAGGATCAGCTCCAGCCACGTGGTCCCTTCCCGACAGGGGGTGCACTGCCCACACGACTCGTGAGCGAAGAAGCGGACGATTCGCTCCGCCGCCCTGACCACACACGTGGTCTCGTCCATGACCACCACCGCCCCGGACCCCAGCATCGATCCGGCTCCACCCGTAACGCCCTTGGTCATCTCCAGGTCGAGGTGATCCTGGGGGTTGAACCAGGGAGCCGACGCCCCGCCCGGGATCCACATCTTCAGCTCGTGGCCGTCTCGAATCCCGCCACCCACCTCGTCGAACAGCCGGCGCCAGGTGATTCCGTGGGGAAGCTCGTAGTTGCCGGGCCGATTGATGTGCCCCGAAAGGGAGATCATGAAGGTGCCCGCGTCCTCTTCGTGACCCAGTGCCTTGAACCAATCGGCACCCTTGTTGACGATATGAGGCAGGTTGGAAAGGGTCTCGATGTTGTTGACGATGGTCGGCTTCATATACAGGCCGACGGCGGCCGGGAAGTAGGGAGGCTTCAGCCGCGGCTCGCCTCTCCGACCTTCCAACGAGTTGATCAGCCCCGTCTCCTCCCCGCATATGTAGGCGCCAGCCCCGACATGGACGGTCACCTCCAGGTCGTAGCCGGTGCCCATGATGTTCTTTCCCAGCAGACCCGCCTCGTAAGCCTCGTCCACGGCCGCCTGGATGCGGCGGGCCGGCTTGGGATACTCGCCGCGGATGTAGATGAAGGCATGGGGTACCTCGTTGGCCCAGGCGGCGATGATCGTGCCTTCGACGATCTGGTGGGGGTCCCGCTCCATGAGCTGACGATCCTTGAACGTCCCGGGCTCGGACTCGTCCCCGTTGACGACCAGATAGGCGGGGCGCTGGGGTGCGAGGAAACTCCATTTCATGCCGGTCGAGAAGGCTGCCCCTCCTCTGCCGAGCAAGTTCGACGCCTTGACCAGCTCCACCAGCTCGTCCCTGGTCATGCCCAGCGCCTTCTCGGCCGCCTCGTACCCGCCGGTGGCCCGGTAACGCTTCATGGTGTGGGAGTCAGCCGGATGCTCGGCCATCCTGCGGGTGACGACCTGGGGTTGATCGAAGCTGGTCTTGGGAGGCTTGGTCGTGGTCACTTCCGCCGGTCCTGCTTGAGAGTGCCCAGAGGCTGGAAGGCCGGGTAGGGGCCGATGGCACCGCCCCCGGAGGGAATCGCCCAGTCGAAGCTGCGTTTGCCCCCGAACAACTCCTGGAGCTCGTCGGGATCTATCACCTCGGGGGTCGTGTTTCGGAGCCATTGGACCAGCTCGCGTGCCTTCTCCGGCGTGAGGCCCTCCACCATCTCGTAATTGACCTGGATGGCGGGTGCCCCTCCGCAGGCCCCGATGCATTCGGCGTGTTCGACGCTGACGACCCCATCCTCGTCGGTCTCGCCGGCCGGCACCCCGGCTTCGTCCTCGACGGCACTCATGACGTCGTCGCCACCCAGCAGCATGCAGGAGAGGGAGGTGCACACCGAGATCAGGTACCCACCGGTCCGCTCTCGCTTGTACATCGTGTAGAAGCTGGCCACCGCCTGGACCTGGGCCGACGTCATGTCGAGCAGCATGCCGACCTGTTCGATCCCGTGGTCGGTGAGCCAGCCTTCCTCGGCCATGGCCAAGTAAAGCAACGGCATCACCGCCGACCGCTGCTGTGGGTAGCGGTCGATGATCTGGTGAGCCCGCTCCAGGGTGGCTTCTGACCAATCCGACATCTGAAGCGCAGAATAGAAAACCACAGTTGCCTGCTCCCAATTGGGTCGGAGCCACGAGGGCGGGTCCTTCGCCCGGGCCTGCTTCAATCGGTGGCAGGTTCTCCATCGATGAGGTCCGTCACGGCAGCCAGGACCTCCCGGGGATGAGGGTCGATCGCGTCCCGTTCCACCGTCCACGCCCGCCGGATGATTCCCTCCGGGTCGATCAGATAGGTGATCCTGCGCGGCAGCGAATGCCAGCGGTCATCGGCAGGACGCCCGGCATCCAACGCCCGCATTGCGTCGCCTGAGGTGTCAGACAGCAACGGGAACTCGAACCCCATTTGCTCTGCCCAGGCCCGGTTCTCTTTCGGACCGTCCTTTGAGATGCCGTACAGGGCCACGCCCATCTTCTCGAACTCAGGGGTTCGGTCACGGAACCCCTCCCCTTCGACTGTTCAGCCGGGGGTGTCGGCCTTGACGTACCACCACAGCACGGTCCACCGTCCGCGTAGATCGTCGGACGTGACGCGGTTACCGGTGTCATCGGTCAGGGAAAGCTGCGGGATAGCGGCCCCTGGTTCGAGCATGATGTCGTACTCCTAGAGGCGTCGGGAAACCCTACGCACAATACGTCATTGCCCTCCATTGCCAAACCAGGCGCGGCTCAGCGGTCCACGTCCCCCATGATGGGGTCGAGGGAAGCGATGGAGGCGACCGTGTCCGCCACCAGCGAGTCGGCCATCATGATGGGCAACGCCTGCAGGTTGTAGAAGGAGGGCGCCCGTGTATGCATTCTCCAGGGCTTGCCCCCACCCTCCGACACCATGTAGCAGCCCAGCTCGCCCCTGGGTGACTCGACCGCCACATAGGTCTCGCCCGGGGGCACCTTGAAGCCCTCGGTGAAGATCTTGAAGTGATGGATCAGTGCCTCCATCGACTCATCGATGCGGGCCCGGGGAGGCGGCGTGATCTTGCGATCTGCCACCCGGTAGTCGCCCTTGGGCATGCTTTCCATGACCTGACGAACGATCTTGAGGGACTCGTCCATCTCCATCATGCGCACCAGGTACCGGTCGTAGACATCGCCGTGTTCCCCCACGGGAATTTCGAACTCGTACTGGTCGATCCCTGAATACGGGAACGCCACCCTGACGTCCCAGGGCACGCCGGCGGCGCGCAGAGTGGGACCGGTGACGCTGTACGCCAGGCACTCCTCGGCGTTGATGATCCCCACGTTGCGGGTTCGCTCCAACCAGATGGGGTTGTCCGAAAGGAGGTCCCGGTAGCCGGCGAGCCGCTCGGGCATGACATCGAGGATATCGTTGACGTCCTCGCGCCAACCCGGAGGGAGATCCGCCGCCACACCACCCGGGCGGATGTAGTTGTGGTTCATGCGCAACCCGGTGACCTTCTCGAAGAAGGCCAGGATGATCTCCCTCTCCCGGAACCCATACAACATCATCGAGATGGCACCTATATCCATCCCGTTGGTGGCGATGGCGATCAGGTGGGAGGAGATCCGGTTCAACTCGGTCATCAAGACCCGGATCGCCTGAGCCCTGGGTGGCACATCGATGTCGAGGAGGCGCTCCACCGCCAACGAGAAGGCCAGCTCGTTGTGGAGAGGGGCCAGGTAGTCCATGCGGGTGACGTTCGTGGGCCCTTGCAGATAGGTGAGGCCCTCGGCGGTCTTCTCCATCCCGGTGTGGAGGTAGCCGATGATGGGACGGGTGCGGCGGATGATCTCGCCCTCCAGCTCCAGCTGGAGTCTCAGGACCCCATGGGTCGAGGGATGCTGGGGGCCCATGTTGACGATCATCCGCTCGTCGTCGACCGATTCCTCCTCGAACATGTAGTCGTCGCTGACCACCCGGCCCAGCTCCTCGTCGAGACGCGCTCCCTCATCGTGCATCCCCAACTCTTGAGTGCCTTCGTCGGTGGGATCGAAAACCGCCGGCTCCTCGGTGCCCGCCACCCACATGTCGACCGTCTGGGTGTCGGGCGTATCGGTGTCCTCGGTCTCTTCTCTGACGTCGTCCCTGGTGTCTGACATGTCTCAGGTGACCTTGTGGCTTTCCTTGAACTGAACCGGAACCGAGCCCATCCCGTAATCCTTGCGCAGGGGAAAGCCTTCCCAGTCGTCGGGCATCAGGATCCGGGTGAGGTCGGGATGACCCTCGAAGACGACCCCGAACATGTCGTAGGCTTCCCGCTCCCCGTACGCCATGCCCGGCCAGAGAGGTGTGATCGAAGCAACCGCCGGCTCTTCCGCCCCCAGGGGCACCAGAACCCGGAGGCGGCGCCGGTGTTGGAGCGAGACCAGATTCACGACCAGGTCGAAGCGGGCGCGCCGGTGGCGGAACCAGTCGGTGACCGTCACGTCCGAGCACAGCTCGAAGCCGGCTTCCTTGGCTCCCTTCATGAACTCGAGATACTCGTAGGGACCGATACGGACCACCTCCTGGCCATGGGAGTCCTCCAGTTCGGCGGTTTCGAAGCCCTCCATCAGCGACGACATGAACTCGTCGGGCTCCTTGGGGGTCCCGGTGGGTGCGGACTCCCTGCCTTGTCCGCCTGTCACATCGAAAGGCGGGTGCCGGCTGGGTGCGCCCACGGCACCGCCGCTGCCTCCCTTGGGGGAGCCCTCCGCCTCGGTCACGAGGCGATCTCTCCCGACATGATGTCGTCCTGGAGCTTGAGGATGCCATGCATCAGGCTCTGGGGCCCGGGCGGGCACCCAGGAACGTATATGTCGACCGGGACCACCTGGTCTACGCCCTGGACCAGGGCGTAGTTGTTGAACATGCCTCCCGTCGAGGCACAGGCGCCCATCGAGATGACCCACTTGGGGTCGGGCATCTGGTCATAAACCTGGCGCAGCACGGGAGCCATCTTCTGGCTGACGCGGCCGGCCACGATCATCAGGTCGGCCTGGCGCGGCGATGCGCGGAAGACCTCCATCCCGAATCGAGCCAGGTCGTAGTGGGCGGTGCCGGTGGCCATCATCTCTATGGCACAGCAGGCCAGCCCGAATGTGGCCGGGAACATGGATCGGGTCCGCGCCCAGGCGGCCGCCTTGTCGATCGTTGTGGTGAGGATGCCGGGAAGAGAGGGCATCAGGCCGCCACTTCTCGCTCGGCCGGCTCGGTGGCATAGCGGCGGCGGCGCCTGACATTCCAGTCCAGGGCCCCCCGCTTCCAGACATAGGTCAGGGTCTCGACCACAAACAGGGTGAAGATCCCCACGGCGGCCACTCCGTACCACCCCAGGTCGATCCACCGCGCTGCCCAGGCGAACAGGAACACGATCTCAACATCGAAAATGACGAACAGCATCGCCACCAGGTAGAACTTGACAGGAAAGCGGTGGGCGGGCTCCACCTCGGGAAGAATCCCGCACTCGTAGGGAGCGAGCTTCTCCGCCGTGGGCCGGTTGGGCCGGAAGAAGCGCGAAACGGTGAGCGAGACGGCCACGAAGCCTGCCGCCAGAACCAGCATGACGGCGACGGGGAGATAGTCGGCCAATGTCATTGCCCTACTGACTCTAGGACCGGCGTCGACGATGGAGAAGTCGGGCCACTCTTCGGACTCCGGGGCGCTGATCCCGTAACGTTTTCGGAGCGGAGAGACGACACCATTGGGCTCGGCGATGTCGAAGCATGCGAGGAATCTGCTGGCGATGGCGTGGGTGGCGCTTGCGAGCGCCGCCGTGCTCCTCCTCGCGTTCCACCCCGTGGCGTTGAACCAGGGTGGGGGATTCTCGTTGATCGGATTCCTCTTCACCGTCCTTGGGGCTGTCATGGAGGTTCGGCTGCCCGGTCACCGCTTCGCCCGCATCATGCTGGTGACGGGCGCCGCCCTGATAGTCAACGGGCTGTCTTTCATACCCCTGTTCCCGCCCCCTGCCGCACTCACGCCGACCGTGTTCATCGCCGCCTATGTCGCCACGTTCTGGCCCATCCCCATCGGGCTTCTGATTCATCTGTTCTACGTGTTCCCGAGGGGCCAACTCCCCTCGGCCCAGTGGAAGGTCGTGCGATATCTCGAGGGGGCTTTGGTCGCGTCGTGGGGACTCACGATCTTCTTCTCCCCGACCATCTCGCCCCCCAACGACGAGTGGCATCTGGCCAACCCGGTGGTAATCGGCAACGGCACGGGCCCGGTGAAAGGAATCCTGATCGGAGTTGCGGGAGCCGGCATGCTGGTCCTGGCCGCCGGTGGGTTCGTCGCCATCCTGACGAGGTGGAGGCGGGCCTCGTGGTCGGAGAGAAACCAGATCAAGGTGGTGCTGTACGGCGGAACGCTGTTCTTGGCCGCTTTCATCCTGATGAACTTCCTCAGCGAGAGTGGGACGGTGGTGGGTGCCCTGGCCGATGCGGCATTCATCGCTTCGGTGGCGGCCATCCCGGTGCTGATGACCTTGGCCATCATTCGTCACGGCCTATTCGATGTCGACGGCCTCATCTCCCGCACCGTCGGATACTCCATCGTGGTGATCGTGCTGGGCCTCATCTACGTGGTCGGGGCGGTCTACCTACCCGTCCGGGTCATCGGAACCAGTACCCCGCCCGCGTTCGTAGCGGGGACCACGTTGTTGCTTGCGCTGGCCTTCAACCCCCTGCGTCGACAGATACAGCGGCGGGTGGACAGTCGCTTCTACCGCTCTCGCTACGACACGGAGAGAGAGGTGGAGGCCGTGTCGGCGCGGCTACAGGGCCAAGTCGACCTCGCCCAGGTATCGGAGATCTGGGTGGGCATGGTCTCCCGGCTGATGCGCCCCGAATCCCTCCGGTTGTGGCTCCCGCCCACCGGCGTCGACGACCAGTCCGAGGGCCGCCCACCCTGACACCTCGGCTTTGCCCGGGCCCTTCGGGTCCTTCCCCGCTACCCCACAGCGTCCGGCTGTGGGGCCCCCTTCCCCCACTTCGTGGGGGACAAAGGGGTCGCTACGCAACGGGGAGGGGGCGCACCAGGCGGGCCAGGGCGGCGTAAGCCGCCTCACCCACACCCTTCTCGTCCTCGTCCAGCAGGTTGGCCATCACCTTGAGGGTCCATTCCATCAGGGGCCGGTTGCGTAGCCCCACGTGGGCCAGGGAGCGCATGACCGGAGGATTGCCGATCAGCTTCACGAATATCCGGGCCATCTTGTAGTAGAGCCCGTATTCGTCCTGGAGGCGGGTGGGGTAGCGATACAGCACCGTGGGATCGTCGGCGCCCAGAGCCTGGGTGACAGACTCGGCGGCGAGACGCCCGGTCTCGTAGCCGTAGGAGATGCCCTCCCCGTTCCAGGGATTGATGGCCCCGGCGGCATCGCCCACTGTGATCCAGTTGGAGCCCACGAGGGGGCCTTTGGAGAAGGACATGGTCAGCTTGCCCCCTTCGGGATCGGAGATCTTGGAGTGATCACCCAGATCCCAGTATTCAGGAGAGGAGTGGGCCACGTAGTCGTTCATCATCTTGGTGGTATTGACGTGCTTCCACCTCTTGAAGGTGGACAGCAGGCCCACGCCGACGTTGACCGTCCCATCGCCGAGGGGGAAGACCCACCCGTAGCCGGGCATGGTGGCACCGGAGTCGTCGCGCAGGTCGAGCTGGCTCTCTAGAAAGGTGTCTGCCGAACGGGGCGATCTGTAATAGCCCCGGGCGGCCAGCCCCATCGGGTAGTCCTTGCGCCGGCTGGTGCCGAGGGCGCGGCCAAACCGGTTCAACGACCCGTCGGCGATGATCACCATGCCGGGACGCACGACTTCTGTCTCCCCGTCATGGGAGAGGGTCACTGCGGCGAGGCGCCCGTCCTCGATCACGGGCTTGGCTTCCGTCTTCTGAAGCACTTCCACCCCTTGCTTCTCGGCCAATCGGGCCACCTGCTGATCGAGGTCCCGGCGACGGATGACGCCGCCCCAGTTGGGGAAGCGGGAATGCTCAGGCCAGTTCATCTCCAGCATCAGGTCATCACCGGCGTAGGAGCGCAAACCGGTGATCTTGTGGAAGTCAGTGACGTCGAAGTCGAAGCCCATGTCGAGAAGCTGGCGAATGGCGCGCGGGGTAAGGCCGTCACCGCAGGTCTTGTTGCGGGGGAATTCCTTCTTCTCGACCAGGGTGACCTGATGGCCCGATCGGGCCAGCCAGTAGGCAGCAGCGGAACCGGCCGGGCCTCCTCCGACGACCATGATGGTGGGTGAGGGCATCGCAGCCAGGATATCGAGCGCTCTCGAACGAGCGGCAACCGACGCGCGACGGTTCGATCAGGCCGACAGCGGATGTGTACCGTTTCCGCATGACACTTTGGGCAGTGCATGGCTGATTCGGACACCAGACACGACCCGCCTCGGGCCACGATCCGGCGCCTCCCCCGCTACCTGCGCGCCCTGGAGACATCTCTGGCCCAGGCCAGCATCTCCTCGGAGGAACTGGCCACCGCAGCCGACACCAACGCCGCCATCGTCCGGCGCGACATGAGCTTGCTCGGCTTCTCGGGCGTTAGAGGCGTGGGCTACGACGTGGCCACCCTTCGCACCCACATACGCTCGGTGCTGGGTCTCACGGCCGACGTGAGAGTGGCCGTGGTGGGAGCGGGAAACTTGGGCCGCGCCCTGGCCAACTACGGGGGATTCGGCCGCCGTGGTTTTCGGGTCGTCGCCCTGTACGACACCGACCCGGACAAGGTGGGCGAAAAGGTGGCCGGGGTTCCCGTGTTCGATCTAGGCGCTCTGTCGCCCGAATCGGGCATCGACATCGGGATCATCGCCACCCCCGGAACCGTGGCCCAGGAGGTCGCCGAGCGGCTGGCCGCAGCCGAAGTGCGGTCGATCCTCAACTTCGCCCCCACCCGGATCCATCCCGGCAACGGAGTCGAGGTGCGCCAGGTCGATCTTTCCACGGAGCTCCAGATCCTCAGCTATTACCGCTCCCACGGCTGAGCCGGCTCGGTGCTCCCAGGGAGGATCGCTCGGGCAATCGAGAAGACGACGCCTTATAGTCAGCCGGTCTCAGACTCGAGTTAGAAGATGGCCTCCGCCGCACCCACCTGCTTCCTGATCGCCGACATCTCCGGCTACACGGGCTACTTGGCAGGGGTCGAGCTGGATCACGCCGACGACATCCTCTCGGACCTGCTCGGCACCATCGTCACCGCTCTGCGACCCACGTTCCGGCTGTCGAGGATCGAGGGTGATGCCGCCTTCATGTTCGCCACGATGGAATCCATCGACGGCTCGTTGTTGCTCGACACGATCGAGCGTTGCTACTTCGGATTTCGTCGCCGCCGCCGCGATGTCCGCCAGGCCACGTCGTGTGAATGCAACGCCTGTAGCCGGATCCCGGACCTCGATCTCAAGTTCGTGGTTCATCACGGCCCCGCCCTCATCCAGACCATCGCCGGTCGCGGGGAGCTGCTGGGAATGGACGCAATCGTCATTCACCGGCTGCTGAAGAACGAGGTGGTCAAGAAACTGGCGGTGAGCGCCTACGCCCTGATCACCCAGAAGTGCATCGACGCGTCAGACCTCGACCCGGCTGCTCTGGGGATGTCACCGCACTCCGAGACCTACGACTCGATCGGCGAGGTGCCGGGTTGGGTACACGATCTGGAGCGCCGTTGGCAAGAGGAGGAAGCTCGCAAGCGAGTCCGTGTCTCCGGCGACGATGCAGTCCTCTCCGTCTCCGTCCCCACCACCGCCCCGCCTCAGGTGGCCTGGGAGTTCCTCACCACACCTGGACAGCGCATGACCTGGCAACCCTGGGTCACCGAGGTGACGGTCAAAGGAAAGACCGGCGGACGACGTGGGGTGGGCTCGGCCAACCACTGCATGCACGGCAAAGAAGCCGTGATCGAGGAAATCCTCGATTGGCGGCCCTACGACTATGTCACGGATCGAACCATCCTCGACACCCCCGGGGGACCTGTGAAGTTACTCCATACCGTGGAGCTGGAGCCGGAGACAGCCGGCACCATGATCCACTTCCGCTTCGGTGCCCCGGAAACGAGCCGGGAGATCGAGGCTATGGAGCAAATCGGACCCGCCTACGAAGAGGCCCTGCGATCGGCACTCCCCAGTCTCGCCGCTCAGCTCGCTGAGGTTGCTGCGGCCCGCCAGGCCGATCCCGAGCCAGAGCCTCCGTTGCCCGGGCCCGGGATCAGCGCCGGCTGATCGCCCGACGCTCAGCCTCCCAGGGCCCTCCTCAAGAATGCTGCCATCTGCTCACGGGTGACATCGTCCAGCGGGCAGAAGCGGTCGTTGGCGGGCGGATTGCATCCCCGGGTAACACCCGCCGTGCCCAACCGGTCGATGTCCCCCTCGAACACCGAGGAATCATCGTCGGTGAACAGATCCCCTCCACCGTTGTCCGTGTAACCCAACGCCCGCACCAGGAACGCCGCCATCTGACCCCGGGTCACATGATTTGTAGGGCAGAACTCGGTGTTGGCGGGAGGGTTGCATCCCCGGGTAACACCCGCCGTGCCCAACCGGTCGATGTCCCCCTCGAACACCGAGGAATCATCGTCGGTGAACAGATCCCCTCCACCGTTGTCGGTGTAACCCAACGCCCGCACCAGGAACGCCGCCATCTGACCCCGGGTCACGGGGTCCTTGGGGCAGAACTCGGTGTTGGCGGGCGGGTTGCATCCCCGGGTTATGCCCTGATCGGCCAACCAGCAGATGTCCGAAGCGAACACGTTCGTGTCACCCACATCGGTGAAATCGCTCTGACATTCGCCCCCCGGAGGTTGCAGCACCCCGTCCATGTCCACGATGTAGAAGTCGGTCGAGGATGGATCGTTCGAGTCGAACGAAACATGGCTCGAGAACACGACATAGCGGCCGGTCCCCGAGATGGTGCCCTTGTACAGGTAGCTTCCGCTCACGTTGTTGCCCGGAGAGCCGTCGTTGAACACCGACACGTCCTGGCCCGAGTCGGCCTGGCGATCGTAGACGACCACGTCTCTCTGGTTGTTGGCCTCACCGAAATTGTCGTATTGGGACACGAAAGCGACGTAGCGACCGTCATCTGAGATCACCGGCAGAGGCGGGGCGCTTCCCTGGCCGCCAACCGGAATCCTCTCCAGGCTGTCGGTGGACGAGTCGTACACGAATACGTCATTGGTGTCCGGTGTGTCCCCGGCGACGTAGTTCGTGTCGGGGGACCCGAAGGCAACGAACCGCCCGTTCCCCGAGATCGACAAAGCCCCGTGCCGGGTCAGCGGGACCGCGCCCCCGAGCCGGGGGTTGGCGACCTCCCAGGTGTCGGACTGACGGTCGAAGAGAATCACGTCCTCTCCGCTGTTGAATTCCCGGGTGGCGAAGGCGACGAAACGTGCGTCGTCGGAGACGACCACCCTGTTGTAGTTGGCGCCCCCGAGGAAATTGGTGCCGTCGGTAACCCGCTCGGTGGTGTCCGCCACCCGATCGAACACGTACACGCCCGCGGTGCTGGGCAGGGCAGCCTCGTACCCGACACCAGAAAACGCCACATAGCGGCCGTCACCGGAAAGCGACCCATCTCCAGTCGCACCCCCCTGCCCGCCGTCATCACGAAGGGCCCTCTCGGTGGTTCCGGTCTGACGATCGTGGATGAACATGTCGGAGAAGCCGTTGGTGTCACCGGTGACCAGGTTGTCAGCCTCGGAATCGAATAACACATAGCGACCATCATTGGAGATATCAACCGTCTCCCCGCTGGCATCGTTGCCCTTGGTGCCGTTAGACGACACGCTCACCATCTCGAGCGAGCCGGTCTCCATGTCCTTGACGAAGACGTCGTTCAAACCATTCGAGTCACCGGCGACCAGGTCCCCGCTGTTGGAGGTGAAAGCCACGAAGCGGCCATCGTCAGATACTGCAGACGCGCCAGACCCACCGTGGCCGGTTCCGTCTGCGGATACGCTGACCCAGGTAATGCTCTGGTCGGCGGCGGCGGCTGTCATCAAGCCGGCGACCACCAGGGCCGCCAGCGCCAGTTTGACTGCAAGTCTCATGAGGCTCCTAGATAGGCGGAACAATGCTCGGGCCGAGAGCGACCAGGCGCTCCGGTCTCCTGCGATGCCGATACAGAGGGTCGCCTGCCGGTCAACGCGCCGAAGGCGAGGTCGCTCTCTGAGCCCGAACTCTCGACGATGTACTCCAAGGCTGACCCTCTGTTGGCGTTGCCCCGAGTGTGCCGACGGCCTCTGAAATCGCTCTGAAACGGGCCCCGAACCGGGGACAGGCGAGTCGCTAGCCTTGAGAACGAGACGATTGGGGAGCTGGTGCGGTTCGAGGTCCTGGGCCCGCTGACGGTGATGGATGACGGCGTGGTGATCAGACTGCGGCGTGCCGAGCGCCGGCTCCTGTCCATCCTGCTTCTCGAGGCGGGCAAGGATGTGGCCACAGACATCCTGATCGACCGGATGTGGAACGGGTCCCCGCCGACGACGGCCCGCAACACCCTTCACGCCCACATTTCGTCGCTTCGACGCCGCCTGCCGGACGTCGTCGTCTCTACCTCGGATGGATATCGGCTCCCGACGGACGGACACGAGCTCGACCTCGACGAGTTCGGCGAGGGGAGCTCCGCCGCCCGGGCACAACTCGCCGGTGGGAATCCCGATGAAGCGGTGGCCATGGCGCGATCTGCGCTGGCACTGTGGCGGGCCGAGCCGTTCGGGGACCTGACCAGCGGGCACGCCTTCCTGGCCGAACGGGGACGGCTCGCCGAGCTGAAGCTCGTCACCGAGGAAACACTTGCCCGGGGGCTCATCGCATGTGGCGAGTCGGGCGAGGCTATCGCTCTGATGCGCCGACTCACGGCAGAGCACCCCCTGCACGAGCCATTCTGGGAGCAGCTTGTGCTGGCCTATTACCGGGCCGGCCGGCAGGCGGATGCACTGCGGGCATATGCCGCCTTGACCTCAACCTTGGCCGATGAGCTCGGGATCGAGCCCAGTCCTCGGCTGCAAGATCTGGAAGAGAGGGTCCTCCTGCAGGACCCGAACCTGGAGGGCGTGGCGACATCCGATCTCCAACCGTCCCTCCCGCACGTCCCCACCAGCTTCGTCGGACGCGAAGACGACGTCCGAGAAGTTCTCAAGCTCATCGATCGACATCCGCTCGTCTCCATCGTCGGCGGGCCGGGAATGGGAAAGACTCGCCTGGCGCTCGAAATCGGGACTCTCGCCCTGGATTGTTTCCCAACCGGTGTCTGGCTGGCCAGGTTGATCGGCGCCAGCGATGAGCTCGACGTGGCTGCCACCATCTCACGCTCGGCCGGAATCGCCGACGACGGACACTCACTGCGCCGGCTGATGCGGGTGCTTTCCCGGCGCGGCGGGCTCCTCGTTCTCGACAACTGCGAGCATGTCCTGGAGACGATCCGGCCCATGCTGAGGGAGACGAGATCCGGGCCTCTGCGGGTGCTCGCCACCAGCCGCCGACCCCTCGGGATCCCCGGAGAGCGCGTCTGGCGGCTCCACCCGCTCCCGCCGCCGCAGACTCCGCAAGACCTCGATACGAATCCTGCTGTCCGGCTGCTCGTCGACAGGGTGAGATCCTCGGACCCCTCCTTCGAGATCCAACCGGGCCAGGCTTCGGACGTGGTCGCTCTGTGCAGAAGGGCGGCCGGCATCCCTCTGGCACTCGAGTTGGCGGCGACCTGGCTTCCATTGGTCAACATGGGCGACATTCCCCGGCTGGAGCGTGCCAACGACGCCGAGGGACATGTTCGCTCCACCCCTCATCATGTCTCGATGGCCAATGCGATCGACCGGAGCCTGGCGGCTCTCTCAGCCGACAACCGCCGCGCCTTCGATACCGCCGCCATCTTCGCCGGCAGCTTCGACATCGACGCGTTTTGGTCGGTGTGCCTGCACGACCGGGAGCGCGATATCGCCGTTGCCGCCATCGCTCGCCTGGTCCAGGCGTCGTTGCTCACGCCCGAGCGCAGCTCAAGCGGTGGGATCCACTACCGGATGCTCCAGCCGTTACGCGAGCACGGTCTGGAGAGGCTGAGGCAGTCCGGCCTCCTCGACGCCACCGCCGCCCGCCATAGTGACTGGTTCGGCCGACGCGCCGAGCGAGTTGCCAACATTGCCCGCGGCCCCGGCGAAGCAGAGGCATTCGAGGAGCTCGATGCCCAGATCGCCGACCTCCGCTCGGCAATGCATCGCCTGCTCGAGTCCGGCGCCTTCGAGGCCGTGGCGACGATGGCCTCCGCTCTCACTCGTTATTGGTTCGCTCGCTATTTGGGCTGGGAGGCATGGCATTGGCTCCACGAGGCCTTGTCGGGCGACCTGGACATCGACACACGACTGGCCGCTCTGTCGGCGGCGGGGTGGGCGGGCTATCTGACCGCTTCCTACGAGCAGGCCGAAGCCGACTACGCGTCGTGTCTACGCCTGGCCCAGGGGTCCGGAAACAGGCTGAGAGAGGCCGAGGCCCTGTACGGGCTGGCGAGGATCCACCTCCCGCGGCGATTCCGGAACGGCAACCGGCTGCTGCGGCAGTCTTTGGGGATTTTCGAGGAGATCGGGGCGGAATCCCTGGCCGCCGAGTGTCGACTGTGGATAGGCGTAGCTGCAGCCGACGAAGGAGATACCGACATCGCCGAGGAGTTCCTCACAGATGCCATTGCCGACCTGGACCGTCTCGGGCACCGGATGCTGGTATCCGTCGGTCACCGCTACCTGTCCCTTTCGGCATGGTATGACGACGACGAGATTGCGGCTCGCCACCATTTGGGAATCGCCGAAGCCGTCGCTCGAGCCACGAACGACGAGAGGGCAATTGGAGGAGTGCTCATCCGAGCGCGGCTTGGTGGAGGGCCGATGGGGTGATCCCGGGGCTGCCGCAATGGCCATCACCAGAGCCCTGCACCCACTTCCCGACGAGAACGACATCGACTTTTGCCTGGTCTCGTTCGGAGCGTTCCCGGCTCTGATCGCCACCGAGCGCTACACCCTGGCAAGCCAGATGCTCGAGTTTCTCGACCGCACCTACCAGCGTTACGGGTGGATTCCCATCGACGTGCGGATGCCGGCCGCGGCCGGCTTCAGGAAGGCCGTCGAAGAGGGCCTGGCCGGCGAGAAGCCACCCCAGCCGCGAAGCTACAACACAGAGTGGATGAGAGAGGCCCTCACCGCCGGACTGATGGAGATCGCCCGAGAGGGCACCCCCACGCAGATGTCGGCGGCCGGCTGACGACCCCTCCCCTACCCGCAGTCCTCAGGCCGCTTCTCGGCTCTGGATCTCCTCATACTGTTTCAGCCCGACCAGGAACGCCGAGAAGAGGATCGCCGACACCACCAGATAGGTGATGGGGATGATCCGGATCTCGAAGGCATTCAGGCCCTCGAAGTTGTTCGGCTTGGGCCCGCGTGGGGCGTAGAGGATGAACAGCAGCGAGCCGATCGTCGTCCAAGCCGTGATCCCGGCACCGGTGACCAGGAAGGCCAGCTTCTTGCCGAGGTTGGTCGAGTTGAGCAGGAAGATGCTGCCGTAGAAAACGGTCACGGCGGCCAGAGTCAAGAGGATGCCGGTCACGAACAGGTTGGCCGACAGCAGGCTCCGCATCAGCTCACGCATCTCGTACCTCCAGTCATTGGCTTCCCATCCCATCCAGGTTGCCGCCCCGCAAATACTGGGCCAGCAGCTCGATGTCGCTCTCGGTGAGGATCTCGCCGAAGGCGGGCATCCTTCCCGATCCGAATCCGTTCAAGCCGTACGGCTTCTGCTCCTCGGAGCCCTTGGTGATGAACTGGATGAGCAGGTCGTCGGCGGGCTTGTCGGCAGGTGGGCCGAACTGGATGGGCTCGCGGCCCTTCCACAGCGCCGGGCCGAAGCCGCCCGACCCGGCCTCCATCGTGTATGGGACACCGGCCGAGAAACCGGCGGTGTGGCATCTGGCGCAGTAGGAGCTGAACAGCAGCACTGCCCGGGTCGCCTTGTCGACGTCGCCGTTGAAGGCGGAGTCGGCAACACCCTGGAAGTCGATCTGCCATCTCTTCTGGTCCAGGGCGTTCTGGAGGAAGTCCACTCCCTTCTGGGCCCCGGTGACCTGCTTTTCGAGGTTGCTGGCGGTGACGGTCAGGTTGAGAGCGAGGTTCTCGTAGCCGGCCACGACGTTGGACGCGACGTCGGCATCGGGCTCACCGGAGGTCTCGGGATTGGTCGGATCGAGGTTGGCCACCGTCACCTGCGAGGCTGTCGTGGCGCTGATTGCGGCCTGCACCTGATCGGAGATGGTCTTCTCGGCGTCGGCGGACAGGCCGTCACCATCGGCATCCTGGCCACCGTCCAGAGCGGCCCTGGCATCGGAAGCGGCCTGTTGCAGATCCGCCGAGGCCCCGTCCGCCGAGGCCGCGTCCTCCAGGGCCTGAACGAATGTGGTGGCAGAATCCAGGTCCAGGTCACCAGGAGGCGGTGTCGCTCCCAGGGACGAGGCCTGGTCGGCAATGGTCGAGAGAGTGTCGATCGCCGCCGGAGACAATCCCACCGACGGGTCGACGACGCCCAGGTCAAGGGCCTGTGCCACGGCATCCCGCTCCGTGACCAGGATCGGCTCCTGGCCGGTCGTGACCAGCTCGTCCAGGCGATCGAGGGCGGAGGTGGCGGTGGTGAGGTCGTCTACTCCGTCCACGCTGGTCGGGTTCTGCGGATCGAGCGTTATCGGATCCATCACCCGCAGAGCGGCCACTATCTCATTGCCCAGATCGACCAAACCGATCTCGGTGGTATCCGACAGGCCGTCGCCGTCGGTGTCGATTCCCTGTCCGGCATTGTCGAGTAGAGCGCGGGCCCGGGTGGCGAAATCCGACACGATCGGTGCCTTGTCGGGGGCAGCGTTGATGTCGGCCAGCACCTGTTTCTGCTTGGTCAGCGCTTCCTCGGCAGTCTGCGTGGCGTTCTCCAGCCGCTGTGCCTGTTCGGCCTTGTACTGGTTTTCGAACTTGGCGACTGACTCTTCCTGGGAGATCTGGATGGTCTTCAGGTAGTTCACGACGTCCTGCACCTGGGATTCGTTGAGGGGCCCTCCCCCGGCCAGCCCCCAGGAGGGCATGGGGGTGTTGCCGCGCCCGTAAGTGACCCAGAAGGTGACCTCGTCCTCGCTGTAGCGATAGAACACGTCGTTCAGGGAGGGAGCAGTCCAGAGGACCGAAATGCCGGACCGCTTCTCCACATAAGGCGCCGCACCGCCCACACCCTCCGGACCGTGGCAGGCAGAGAAGCACTGGTACTGAGTGACGAGGGCTTCACCCCGGGCCACCGACTCTTCGTTGAATTGCTGAGTGAAGCCATCCTGGCGGGCCTGTTCTCCCAGGAAATAGAGAGGGAGAGAGATGGCCAGGAAGGCGGACAGGAGAACCGCGGTCTTTTGGGCTCCCTCCAGCCGACGCGTCTCCATCTCGTCGTCGGTGGTGCCCGGCGAGAGATTGGAGGGCACCTCCTCCCGGCCGCGACGACGCAACGCCGCCACCAGCACGAATCCGAGCCAGGCGATGCCCCCGATTACGGCCAGCGTAATGACGATCGTTGACGACAAGACTCAGCCACCCATCCGTTCGAACTGGGTCGTCGCGCTGATCATCCGATGCACGAAGGGCCCCGTGGATACTCGACAGACGGGACCGGAGCCCTGGGCGTCTCGATGATGGTGCCGGTGTGGATGATGAACTCGTTGGCGTCCGTTACCTCGACCACGAACCGGTCGAGGTTGCGAGGGGCGGGCCCGGCGAAGTACTCGCCGACCGCGTTGTACTTGGAACCGTGGCAGGGGCACTCGAACCCCTGTGAGGTGGCGCACCAGGGCACCCGGCACCCCAGGTGCACACAGCGTTGGTAGAGCGCCATCATGTCGGCCCCGTCCACCTTTTTGCCCGCGAACTCGGCCGACAGATTGGATGGCCCGGGGACGATGTAGGCCCGGGCCTCGGGGATGAAGAGGGGCAACACGCCGCCGTCGCTGGTATGCAGCTGGCTCTGAATGTCGGGAACGGGGCCGGCGTTGATCTCGGCACCGAATCCGCCCGTCACGCGGGGCCACAGAAAGGCCAGGAAACTGATGCCCAAACCGGCACTCCACAACCCGAAGGTGGCCCCGATGGCGCGGTTGAAGAACTGACGGCGAGTGACTCCGGATTCCTCAGGCGAAACCTCTACCACTCGCTGGGCCTCGACCACTGACACCGAGACCGGCTCGGATTCCACCTCCTCTTCAGGCTCGGCGGCCTCAGACTCGGCCGGAGGGGTCTGGACAGCCTCCTCGGTCTCCTCGCTCGGCCGAGCGGCGGCGATCGGCTCCACTTTGATGCCCCGCATGGACTTGTCGGCGGTTCGTGTCTCGGGAGCGACCTTCGAGGCCCAGTCCTCTTCTTCCTCGCTGCGGACGCGGCGAAACGCGATGGCAAACGCGCCCACGGCGCCGAAGATGGCCACCGCCGCCATACCGATGAGGATGAGACCGGTAGTCGTCACTAATGGCCTCCCTCGAAGTGGACCCAGTCCTTGAGGTCATCGAAGAAGATCCCCGCCTTCCATGGATAGGCGAAGTTGAAGCCCTCGGCCCGGAACAGGACTCCCAGCATGGTCAGGGTGGCCGCCCCGGCCAGGAAGATCGTGTAGAGCATGATGGCGAACTTGCGATCGGACGGCTTGGTGGACGGATTGCGGTCTACGTAGGGGATCATCATGAACCCGAACAGGCCCACGATCGTGGGCACCGTGACACCCGCAATCTGGGGATCGAAGTAGGACAACAGCTCCTGCAGTCCCAGGAAGTACCACGGGGCCTTGGAAGGGTTGGGGGTGAGATTGAAATTGGCCGGAGCCAGCAGCGGCGCCTGGAGGATCGTCGAGAGGATCACCAGCAAGGCGGTCATCGCCAACAGGGCTCCGAACTCCGCCAGCATCAGATGCGGCCATGTGTTGACCTTGTCGGTGGGATCGGGCTTGACCTGCTGGATGGCCCGCGCTTTGACCACGGTGAGGAGACGCTGAGTGCGCACGCCCTCGGGAGTGCCGGAGGGTGGGGCGACAGGACGGGGGCTGACCATGGCCGCCATACGCCCGTTGCCGTTGCCGGAGCCGTTCCCCGATCCGTTGCCCGTCGCCTCGGGCGACTCGGGAGGTTCCTCGGTCATGGTGGCGACGGGTGTGGGCGCCTCTTCCGCCTCGGTCTCGGCTGCGGCCGCCGGCTGCACCGGGGTCTCGGGACCGGCCTCGGCCTCGGTGGCCTCGGCGGGTTCCGCTCCCTCAGGCTGGTCTTCCTGGTCGGCGGCATGAGCCGAGGCACCCGGTTGGGGTTTGGGGGCCTCGGGTGCCTCGGCCGGAGGGGTGGGGGTAGTGGGGGGAGCCTCCCCCTTCATCTCGGCCAGCACCTGCTCCACGGGCACGCCCAACGCCTTGGCCTTCGCCTCGGCCGATCTGCGCAGAAGACTCTCTGGGATGTCGGGCATGGTTGCCTCCTAGAGCGGACCGGACACGCCGCCGTCTTTGCGCACCCGCCAGAAGTGGACGGCCATGAAGATGACGATGATGAACGGGAAGAAAAGGACGTGGAGCACGTACCAACGTAACAAGGTGTTGGCCGAAACCACGGAACTTCCCAGCAAGGCGAACTTGACCTGGCCGCCCATCACCGGGACATAGCCGGCCATGTTGGTGCCGACGGTGACGGCCCACAGCGCCAACTGGTCCCAGGGGAGCAGGTAGCCGGTGAAGGACAGCAGCAGGGTGAGCAGCAGGAGGACGACGCCAACCACCCAGTTGAACTCACGGGGTGGCTTGTAGGCGCCGTGATAGAACACGCGGCTCATGTGGAGGAAGACGGTCAGCACCATCAGGTGGGCACCCCAGCGGTGCATGTTGCGCACCAGCGATCCGAAAGCGACGTTGGTGGAGAGGGCCTGGACGTCGGGGTAGGCCTGGGTCACCGTCGGTGTGTAATAGAACATCAGGAAGATACCGGTGATGGTGAGGAGGATGAAGAGGAAGAAGCTGAGGCCTCCCAGGCACAGGGTGTAGGACAGCTTGACACCATGGCGCTTCACCTTGGCGGGATGCAGGTGATAGAGCACGTTGTTCATGATCACGTAGGAGCGGTTGCGGGGGCTGTCCGAGTATCCCTTCTTGAAAGGTGACCCGGGCCGCAGCACCGACTCCATGAACTGAGACCCCCGAAGGCGGTCGTTCAGCCCGGTGATCCGGTCCCTGAGGCTCGTGTTCTCGTCTGCCATCTCTCCTTACCAGCGCATTCCGTAGGCGTATCCGTTCTTGAAGTCCCGCTGCCCGGTGTCGACGTCCCAGGGCCTGCGATTCAGCTCATCCATGGCCTCAACGAGACCCAGCTCAGTCGCCTGATCGGCCAACGAGCCCTCGAACTTACCAAGTGAGATGACCCCGGTCGGACATCTGTCTATGCACAGGGCACACCGGGTGCACTCGTCCTCGTCGACGATGAAGAAGCCGTAGTTCTGGGGGTCCTCACCTGGATTGTCGACGTTGACCGCCTCGGCGATGGCATCCAGAGAGAGATAGTGGATGCATTTCCAGGGGCAGATGTCGACGCACCCTTCACACAGGATGCACTCGGACTGATCGATGTGCAGGAACTGCTTGGGACGCAGCTTGTCCTTGAAATAGTCGCCCTCGACCTGGGCCAGCTGGTAATCGTCCCGGATGGGCGGCGTCTCGTCGATGACACCCCTCGGCATCAGGATCCCCTGACCAGAGGTCGACCGTAGGGGGAGATCTTCTCAGGCTTCTCGGCCCTGGCGGGAGGCTCCTTGCCGATGTCCTGGATCTTGTAGGCGAATAAAGCCGCACCAACCAGAACGGTGAGGTTGTAGCCCATCGCGATGGCGTCCTTGATCACACCCCAGCTGATGTCGAGCTGGTTGCCCAGCACCAGCCAGGGAGGGAGGGTGAAAGCGATGCGCTGGTTGGTCCAGTTGAGGTCGGTCTGAGAGAGGTTGAGCCACTCGGAAGGGACGATGCCGAACATCAGGACCAGCTCGAGCCAAACCAGGAAGGCAGTGAAGGCCGCCCGGGACCAGGTCATGGGCCGACCCAGCACGAAGGCGAGCATCGCTCCGCCGAGCATGAGCTGGGCGCCCACGAATACGACGATGTAACCGATCGACTTGGGGAACCATCCCCGGGGCATCCAGTTGAAGTAATCGATGACCACCGGCTGTTCGACGCCGTTGACCATCCGGGTCTGCGGGAAGTGGGCCCAGTGGATGATGAACACACCCAGAGCGATGGCCACGAATCCAACAACCAGGGCCGTCCAGCCGTAGCGGCTTTTCTGCTGTTCGGTGAGAGCACCGAGTCGATACATCTCGCGAGCTCCAGAGCGAGTCGTCCGTTGGGCCTGTTCTACCACACTCACGCGGCCGGGCAGAATTTTCCACCCTCTACCTGCGGGAATGGCTCGGCGTCCGAATCGGGAGGCCGACGATGCACACGTTATGCTCCCGCCGACGACACCAAGGAGACAAGTGGCTGCCACCGCCACGGACATCCGATCATTGATGCGGGCCAACCGGACCGAACCCGACAGCGAAGCGGTTGCCCATGTGGTCACCGCCACGATCTTCCTCGCCGTGACCGTCGTAGGGGCAGCCATCGGGCTGATCTCGATGAGCTTCCCCTTCTTCGTTCCACTCGGCTACGGGATCGTCCGTGCCATCACCATGCTGGCCGCCTACATCGGGTTCGGAGCGGTAGCCGTCATCGGAGGGGCCTACTTCGTCCTCCCTCGTCTCACCGGAGCACCCCTCTGGAACGAGCAATTGGCCCGTGTCGGCCTCCTGTTGATCGTGGCGTCGGTCGTGGCGGGCATCGTGGTGGTCGGGGTGGGCCTCGGAGACGGCAACGAGGCGCTGGCGTTGCCCTGGTGGATCGACCTCCCCATGCTGATCGGCCTCGCCATCCCGGCCCTGGTGGCCGTGAATACGGTTCGGCACCGTGCCGAGGGTCGCAGCTACGTCACCATTCCCTACGTGGTGACCGCCCTCGTGGCGCTCCCACTTCTGTATCTGGTGGGGAACATCCCCGGCCTCACCTCGGTTGCCACGACGCTCGGTGACCTCTTCTTCTCTTCTTCGTTCCTGATCGCCGGAGTGCTCTTGGCGTCGATCGGCCTTGTGTACTACGCCGTCGTCAAGCAGTCGGATCGACCACTGGCCGGTCGCCAGCTGGCGCAGGTCGGCTTCTGGTCGCTGCTGTTCGGTGCCGCGTGGATGGGGATCGATCAGATCACGTCGGGGCCGGTGCCGGACTGGCTGGGAGCGGTGGCCTCGGTGCTGGGCCTGGCATTTCCCGCCGGCCTGCTCGCCACCGCCGCCAACCTCGTGGCAACCGTTGACCGCCGAACCGACGGTGACTGGGACCCGGTCGTGACCACGGCCGTATCGGGGACTCTGCTTGGCGTGGCGGTGGCCACACTCAGCGCCATAGGTGGATTCCGCTCCGCATCGACTCTCTTGGCCTTCACGCCCTTCTGGGAGGCCATCACCTATGGCTTGGTCCTAGGTGTGATCCCGCTGCTCACTGCCAGCTGGATGTTCCACGCCCTGCCCCGGATGACCGGACGGAAGCTCTTCTCCGCCGACCTGGCCCGCCGCCACGTCCGCTTGACGGTCTGGGGAACCGGAGGCCTGGTGCTGTTGCTGGGGCTGGGTGGGTTGGTGATGGGGTACTCGTGGGCCGGCGGTGGCTTCACCGGCGCATTTACCGCGGTCGGGGACGGGTGGGCTGCGGCCACGTCGACGGCCAAGGTCTTCGTCGGCCTGGGCATCATCGCCGGCCTGGTGGCGGTGGCAGGAGACCTAACGCTCATATCGCTCGTGCTCAGGACTCTCACCCGGGGAGATGTGACCACCCAGGAGGTGCTGGTCACCCATCTCGCCGATGAGGGAGCGGTCCATGAGTGATCAGCTCAGCGCCGCTGCCCAGGCCCTCGGGGTGCCCGAGGCCATAGTCGAGCGCTCCGCCCGAGCCCGCGCCGAAGCGAGCGGTCAGTCCTACGAAGACGTACTCGCCGCCTGGGCCGGCGGGGAGGCCATCGCCGCCGCACCCACCGCACCCTCCGAAGAAGCCGAAACCCCCACCCAGGCTCCCGCCGAGACACCGCCCACCGAGACTCCAGCCGCCGCCCCGACCCAGCCCTCCGCACCCGCCACCCCGGCCGAACCCACCGAAGCCCCCCGCCCGGCGGCGACCGTGGCCGGTGCCAACGGGCGCCCCCCGGTCCTCGATGCTCCACCGGACCGACCTCTGGTTCCCGTCCTGGGCGGCATTGGGGTTCTGATCCTCACCATCCTCCTCGGCTTCGTGTTTCCTGCCTTGCCCGCGGCCAGCGACCAGGTACGGTCCTCCGAGGTCCCCTTCAGCGCGCAGGCCCTGGACGGCCGGACCGTCTATCTTCACGCGGGATGCGCCTCGTGCCACACCCAGGCCATTCGACCCGTAGTGGCCGACGTCGGCCTCGGCCCGGTGACCTTCTCGGACACCAATCAGATCCTGGGTTTCCGGCGTCTGGGCCCGGATCTGGCCGACGTGGGCAGCCGGCTGGACTCGGATCAGATCTCGGCCGTCCTCACAGGGGGAACCCACCCGTCGATGCCTCTGTCGAGCTCGGCCGTGAATGACCTCATCGCCTATCTGAGCGAATCGATAGCACCCAAGGCCGTGGGCGTGGCACAGGGAGGCCAGTCATGAGTGATCAGCTCAGCGCCGCTGCCCAGGCCCTCGGGGTGCCCGAGGCCATAGTCGAGCGCTCCGCCCGAGCCCGCGCCGAAGCGAGCGGTCAGTCCTACGAAGACGTACTCGCCGCCTGGGCCGGCGGGGAGGCCATCGCCGCCGCACCCACCGCACCCTCCGAAGAAGCCGAAACCCCCACCCAGGCTCCCGCCGAGACACCGCCCACCGAGACTCCAGCCGCCGCCCCGACCCAGCCCTCCGCACCCGCCACCCCGGCCGAACCCACCGAAGCCCCCCGCCCGGCGGCGGCCACCCCTCCCCCCGCTCCGGAGCGGGTTTCTCCGGAGGAAGCTCTCGAGTACCCGGTCGTGGTGACCGTTCCTACGGCCGGAATCAAGGAGCGCACCGCCTTCTCGATGCCTGCCTGGCTGGGAGTGCTGCTGCTCATCCTGCCCGCCTTCGGGTTGATCCATCTGGCGCTGGGCGCCAGCACCGCATGCGGAACCGGCACGAACCTCAAGGTGGATCGGGTGAGCGGCATCGTCCAGAACTGTGACGGCTCTCCGTTCGAGGGTCGGGGCGCGGGAGGCGGCGGCGTCGACTACATCGCACAAGGCCAGCAGATCTATGCCAACTGCGCCGGTTGCCACGGCCCCCAGGGGCAGGGGCAGGGAGCATTCCCGGCCCTGACCAGCATCCTGAACGTGTTCGCATCCTGCTCCGACCACATCGAGTGGGTCACACTGGGCTCGGCGGGGTTCACCTCCGCCGGCCGGACCACCTTCGGAGACAACAACCAGCCCGTCAACGGGGGCATGCCGTCGTGGGGCAAGTCGCTCAGTGACATGCAGATCGCAGAAGTGGTGGCCTTCGAGCGGGTGCGACTGGCGGGGGGCAACCAGGATCAGGTGCTGGCCGATTGCGGTTTGGTTCAGCCAACCGAAACCACGGTGGCCGGTGGCGGCACCGAGACGACCGTGGCCGGCCAGTCGGCCACTACGGCGACCACGTCGGGCACCGAGGCCATGGCCTCACACTGATCGGCGCCGGGCCGCACGCCGCGCCGCACGGACCGCCTTCCGCAACCCTCTCTCTTCGATCCTGGTCTCGGCTAGAACCGTGCCCGCTGAATCCAGAACCACCGGTACCCGATAGACATAGAGCCGCACGAGGTCGTCGTCGTCATCCATCTCCACCACCTGAAGAGGCACACGCAGACGACGACTGACCCTGGCCACGACTGGCAGGGCTTCTTCACATAGATGGCACCCCTCGTGGGTGACGAAGGTGAGAGAAAAATCGTTCAAGATTCATTAACCCCTCGCCGATGTACACTGGCAGCGAGAGAGGCACAAGCTCCGCCAATCATGCCAGGGCACGTTCTTAAGACCCTAGGTGTGATCGGATAGCCTCCCAGCCCGCCCCACGGCGGAGCACTCTCTCGATAGACGAGGCCCCCATCGCCCAAACGGGGGCCTCGTCGCGTGAGGACCCTCACCACTCGTTACGCTGCGCCAATGCGACCGGCCACAGCTCTAGTCGTCGTCTTCTTGCTGGCTCTGATCGTGGCGGCCGGAGTCATCTGGCTCATTCGCATCTGAGCCGGCCCGCTCCCCGCCCTTCGGAGGGGGCGCTCCGACCACGGCGATGGGCACTCCTTCTGTCACGGCCAGGGCCTCGTCGGCCCTCCCTCCCCGCACCGCCAAGGCCAGCATTCCGCTCGAATCGACGTGAAGAAGAGCGTCGCCCTGTCCGACTGCGCCGTAGGTTCGCACCCAGGGGACCTGGTGCAGGCGGGGCCCGATCTTGACCGTGACGACGCCGCCCTCTCTCACTCCCACCTGGGCCAGGTCCTCGGGTGCCAGATTCGTCTGGGCATTACCGAAGTGATCCACCCACCACACCTGACCCTGCACGGATCCACGCGAAGCGTCGGGGAGAGGCAAGAGAAGTGGAGTGACGGAATCGGGGTCGAGCACCGATCCCAGGTCGTCGATGGCCGCCTCGCCCGAGGCCAGCAGGCCGGCGGCCGGAGCGAAGACGTCCCGTCCTGCGAACGTGGCGCCGTTGGATGGGATCCGCGCCTCCTCGTTGTCGAGAGAGACTATGCGGGTAGCACCGCCCACCATGGCCACCGCCGGAGATAGCAACCCGTTGTCCGGTCCCACGAAATACCCGGCCCGGGTCTCGGCGGCTAAGGCCCCTCGCTCCGTCCCCACTCCCGGATCGACCACCGCCAGGATCACGCCGTGGGGGAGATACTGAACGCTGCGCGTCAGAGCGAGGGCCCCGGCTCTCACATCGCCGCGAGCTATGCCATGTGTGACGTCGATGACAGCGCGATTCAGGGGCCATAGTGGCCAACACCCCGTGAACGACACCGACGAATTCATCGCCCAGGCCGAAGTCGGAAAGAAAGGAGATGGGCAGGCTCATGCAGGCGTCACGGTAGCCCTGGCCAATCGATGGCCGGCCGGGGTCGAGATGGCCGTCCCTATGCTGATCAGGGATGACCGACGATCCCCATGAGACTCTGGCCCGAGAACTGGCGGACGCATCGACCGTAATGCTGCTGGGGACGTTGGACACGGGAAAGACCACGATGGCCCACCGGATCGCCCGCCATGCATCCGCCCACGGTCGCAAGGTCGCGATGGTGGATGCCGACGTGGACAACAGCACGATCGGGCCGCCCACCTGCGCAGGGCTCAAGTTCATCACCGACCCAGCCCAGCTCGAAGACGTGTCGGTGGCGGACCACCTCCATTTCGTCGGCACCACCAGCGCCAGCCGCCTGATACTGCAGCTGGTGATTGCAACGGCCTCCCTGGTGGAGACCGCCCGTTCGGCCGGAGCCAACCTGATCGTCATCGACACCACTGCCACGGTGTCCGGAGTGGCGGGCGAAACCCTCAAGTACCACAAGATGGAGCTGTGTCGGCCCGATCGGGTCGTCGCGCTGCAACGAGGCGGAGAGATGGAGCCGATCGTTGGCATGCTCAAGCGCTTCTTCTCGGTGGACGTCGACGTCCTCCCGGCCGATCCAGACACGGGAGTGAGGTCGCCCGACGAGAGGGCCGCCCGGCGAGGAGAGCGGCTCCGCCGTGCCTTCATCGGGCCGCTGGAGAGGTGGCGGGTACGTCCCACCGTCTTCGCTCCGACCCTTCCCGCCGGACTCGACCTCGAGCGGCTCGATCAAATGCTGGTGGGAGTGCACGACGGCTACGGGCACTGCCTGGGCCTGGGGAGGCTCGAGTACGAGGATGAGGCGGTCCGGGTACTCACCAACGTGGGCGAAGGGATGAAGGGTCTCCGCCTGGGATCGGTGCGCATCGACCTGAACACCTTCGAGACCAAACCGGTTTCGCTGCGCGAGGTCATGTTCGGTATTTGAGGCCAAACCGATCAGACGCCAAGCACCCCCTCCGGGGCAGGCCAAGAAGCCGAGCAAGGAGAGGCGGCACTCCCACCAGCAGGGGTCAGACGAGAGCAGCACCCGGCAAACCTGTCTGGGATGGCCCCGCACTTCCCCGAACGGGTTACCTGCCCCGACCTGCTCCCCGGGCGCTGTCGTTGGGGAAGATACGAATCGCCGCACCCTCCGTCAACCGGGCCGAAACGGCCCCCGACTGAACGCCAACAAACGTAACCTTTGCTATTACAATCCCCGGAGGCGGGTTTTCCCCATTTTCCACAGCTTTCCACAGGGTTTGTCCACAGGGGGGTGTCGAGAAGTTTCTAATGGGACTTTTCGCGGTCTGGCCGCCGTCTGACTCAACGGGTCCCGAAGGCGAATCGGACCAGGGGGCGAAAGCTGCTCTCCACCATCTGATAGATCTCACCCAACAGCCGGTCCAGGTCCTCGAGGCGGGCCTGTTCCCGATCGAGCCTTCCCCTGATCACGATGCTCCCCTCACGATCCAGCGCAAAGTGGGCACTCCAGGCGGAATGGTTGCGCGCCAGTGCCAGGCGGTAAGCAGCCGTCCGGTCGCCCGGAGGGGCGGGCAGAACGTAGGCCTCAGCCGAGATCGTGTAATCACCCACCGCCCACCATACCGTGGTGGCATCGCGGACAGTCTGCCGCATCCGAACCGCCCAGCGTCCTTCGACAAACTCGGCGTAGATCACGTCACCCTCGTCGTCTTCCAGCCAGAGCCGGATGGCCGACTCGAGCAAGGCCGAGTCAGGCACTGGCCCCCGTCACTCCCCGATACAGCTCCAGGAACCTGTCCACGGTGTTCTCCCATGAGAACCGCTCCGCCCATTCGAGAGCCTGTTTGGACATGAGCATCGCACGGGCATCGTCGGTAAGGATCTCGAGCAGGGCAGCCGCGTGACGGCCCGAGTTCCACCCGTCCACCAAGAGCCCGGATGCGCCATCGTCGACCGAGAAGATGAGCCCACCAACCTTCGAGGCAACTACTGGTGTGCCGCACGCCTGCGCCTCCACTGCCACCAGCCCGAACGACTCGCTCCGGCTGGGCACGTGGACTACGTCCGCCGCCCGGTACACATCGGCCAGCGTGCGATGAGGAACCGCGTCCGAGAACACGACAGAGCCGACCTCCGACGCCCGGGAGTAGAGCATCTTGAGTTCGCGCTCGCCGCGGAGCCCCGACGGCCCCCCGACCACCAACAAGGTGGCGTCGTCCAAGACGGACCTGACTTCTGCAAAGGCTTCGAGGGCCACGTCTACGCCCTTGAGGGGCTGGATCCGCCCCACGTACGCCACCAGCGGCCCGTCCGTCAGTCCGAGACGGCGACGCGCCTCACTCGCCGGTCCGGGGCTGAATCGACTGTGGTCCACGCCCGGGGGCGACACGCATAAAGCGCCCGGATCTGCCCCGTAGTGAGCAAGGAGGTCGTCGGCTTCGAGGGGGGTGGCGGCCACGACACAGTCGGAGGCAGCGATCACCTCCTGTTCGGCCGCAATCCGGAGCAGGCTCTCAGGCGCTTCGTCGTCCCGGCGAGTGAGATTCTTGATCCGCCCCAGAGTGTGAAAGGAGTTGGCCATCGGCACGCCCATATGCTGCTTGACCAGGAGACCCGCCCATCCCGACAGCCAGTAGTGGGTGTGGATCACTTGGATTGGAGGAAGGGCGTCGAGGACCTCGATGACGCCGGCGGCGTAGCGGCGCACGTAGGAGGCGAGACGCTCGGTAGGGAGCGGCCGGGCCGGGCCCGCCTCGACGTGGTGAACGGTGTAGCCGGGAGCCACTGTGACCCGGTTGGGGAGGGAGGGGTCATCGCGCCGGGTGAGCACCTCCACGGCCACGCCCCGCTCGGCCATGGCGCGGGAGAGCTGGTCGACGTAGACGTTCATCCCGCCGGCGTCGCCCACTCCGGGTTGGAGGAGCGGCGATGTGTGCATCGACAAGAAGGCCACGCGCCGAATCATCCCGCGTCACCCCGGACGGCAACGACATCGGTGAGGGGACGCTTCGTGGCTCCGAGTCGGAACTTGTAGGTCTCATCGCCCTTTAGGAAATCGAAGCGCGCCATGCCCTCCTCGATGGCCTTCTCGATCATGGTGCCCAACAGGACGACGCCCGGGGACGCCTCGGCCAGCCCCGCATCGTACGCCGAGTTGTAGAGGTAGTAACCCGTCCCATCGGCGAACCCCATCACGCACGCCGCCGCGGTGTCATCGGGGGTTCTCAGCAGGTCGATGCGCCACCCCGACAGCGCCAGAAGCGAAGCGAACATGCGACATCGCTCCTCGGTCATGAACGAGCCCTTCTCGCCACCGGCCATCCGATGCAGCGCCACGAACTGGTCGAGGGCCCAGCCGGGACCGCGATGTGTCTCGTGACGGACCTCTCCCAATGCCTCCTGGAAGCGGCGTCGTTTGCGGCGAATCTCGTGGCGCTCCTTCTTGCCGACCTCCCTCAGGTACTCGTCGAATGATTCCGGCAGAGAAAGCACGGCCGCCACCTCCTCATCCCGGCAGCCGACCTCCCATCCCAGCGACGTCAGGCTCGCCACCAAGGGTTTGGCCGCCTCCTCGGGCAGGGAGTCGAGCTCGAACCGGTCGACAGAAGTGTCTTCGGCCACGCGGGCGAGGAGCTGCTCGGTGTCGTCTCCGAGGGGTGAGTGGTAGTCGGTCACCTCCCGGTCCCCGGCGAATCTGACCGTGGATCCCTGGCGGGACAGTGCCAGCAGACCGTGGGCAGAGCTGACCACGAAGGGCTCGCCGTCCTCGTACCCGGTCACCACGGAGAGAAAGCCCGGCGAGGCGAACGGACCCACCGCCTGGGCCAGGGGAGGCAACTCGAAACCGGGATCACTCCACAGCGTCACAGAGGCTCCAACACCTCAGGCGCCCGGATTCGTCCCACTTCCGAGCCTCCGCCGAGAACAGGGGGTGAAAAGACGTCGGCCAGACCCCACTCGACGGCTCCCACGACCACACCCAATCGGCGCATGGCGACACCGGCCAGAATCCCGGCCACGGTACCGGACCCGCTCCAGGACTTGACGCCCATGCCGTGTCCCCCCAGGGCGACTCCCATACAGCCCGCCGCCCCACCCTTGGCCGCGGCACCCGACCACCTTCCGATCAAAGCATCGGGGCGGTCCTCACCCGAGACGAGCAGTGGATAGCGGCCCATGACCCTCCGGATGCGCTCGAATCTCGGATCGGTTTCGAGGAATGCAAAGGCCCGGGCCAGCCCGGCCGTGGTAGTCCGCCAGGTCGGAGCCCCGCACCCATCCACACCCGGTGGACCCAGTTGGTCACCGGTCACTTCGCCCATGAGCTCTCCCACCCTGCGCTGGAGGGGATGATCGACGCTCAGGTAGCCGGCCGGGTCCCAACCCGAAACCACACAGGCGGCCAGCATGGCGGCATGCTTGCCCGAGCAGTTGTGGAACCGGGCCTCCGGCTCCGTGGAGCCGCCGACGGCAAGACGGCGATCAGCGGGCGGATGAGGGCGGGCGGGAGGGCACTGGAGGGCGTCGGTGTCGAGGCCGTGCCGGGAGAGGATGTCGTCCACGATCGCCACGTGGACCGGGTCGCCTGAGTGGCTGGCACAGGCCAGTGCCAGGTGAGTGTCGGGAAACGACACACCCGCCTGCAGCGCCACGTAAGCCTGAAAGGGCTTGGCCGAAGATCGCATGAAGAAGGGCCGGTTCACCTCGCCGGCGGCGACCACGATCCTGCCCGTAGCGTCGGAGACCGCGACCGCGCCACGGTGGTACTCCTCGATCACCCCCGAACGCTCCACCACGGCGAGAAGGTCAGATGGTCGGCTCACAGATGAACGGTCTCAGCGCCCGACGTCTGCGTCGGCCATGCCCCTCTTGTAACGCTCGATGATCTCGCCCTGAAGCAGGTCGATGACGCCGTGCAACTGTCGCCGCCTATCCGAGATCTGGCTCTCCGCCTCGGCCAGGGCCATCTGAGTGCCCTCCAGGTCGGCAACGTCCATCTCCTTGACCCGGGCGAAGACGTCGTCCTCGAGCACCTGGTCGATATCGCGCCGCCCGGTTATCTCGGGCAGGTTGAGCTCCAGGGACAGATGCCGGTAACTCCCCGTCGTGCCGCCCTCTCCCAGGCCGGCGGCGATGATCTCAGGCAGCGCCTCGATCATGCTCCGAGTCTCCTCTCCCTTCCGCCGACGTAGCTCGAAAGCCAACAGATCCATGCGGCCGTGCAGAAGACGCCGGTAGTACGACAGTTCCCGCTCCACCTCTTCGGCATCGTCGCGCCGGCGCCGAAGTTCGTTGATGTCCAGGTCACCCACCTGAGCGGAGTATTCGGGTGCCAGGACCTGATCTATGCGACGACGTTGCTGCTCGGTCACGACCACCAGCGTAACCGGGCCACGGGCCGGTGCACGGCGTCTGTCCTCGTCGGCATCCCCGGGGCGGGAGGTCGCCACGTCATCAGAAGCATGCCGAGGCCAGGGTGGGATAGGGATTGACCGCCGGCCGCCCCCGACCCCCGGGGTGGATCTCGAAATGGAGGTGGACCGGGCCACCGGCGGCATTGCCGCTGTTGCCGGCATAGCCGACCGTCTGACCCTTGCTGACCCGCTGCCCCGAGCTCACCGCCCAATCCGACAGGTGGGCGTAGTAGTAGCCGGTCCCGTAGTCGGCGGTGAGCCACACGACGCGCCCACCGAGACCGCCGTTGCGAACCGCCACCACGCCGTTGGCCACCGCCAGGAGCGGCTCACCCCTACTCGTCATCATGTCGGTCCCCTTGTGAGTCCGGCCCCCGGACCGCGGAAACCCCCATGAGTCGATGAAGGAGGTGTGACCCGGGGTGATAGGGCAGATGAACCCGGGTGTGGATGCCGGGGACGCGCCGGCGGCAGCCCCGGTCTTGCCCTGAGCCAGCGCCGCCGCCCGGGCGGCGGCCGCGGCCTGCTCCTGTTGGTATTTGCGATTGAGGTCTTTGCACTTGCCCGACAGCTTGTCGTAGGCGGCCGAGGCGTCGTTGCGGGCCTTGTCCTGACGATTGACGGCATCGAGACGATCGGCCTCGACCTGCCGGAGCTGGGCCTCGACATCGGTGAGCTCGTCCTGGAACCGGCTCAGATCCGCCTGCATTGCCGCGACGGCCCTCAACGACGCCTGGTCGTCTGCCGAGGCCACCTCGAGCATCTCCGAAGTGGACATGGCCTCGGCGATGTTGTCGACCGACAGAAGCAAGCCGGGGCCGGCGGCGGCGTTCCGCATGTACATCTCGACCGCCTTTTGCTGCGCGGAGGCCACGAGATCATCCCGGTTGGCCTGACGTGTCTCGATCGCCCCGGTGATCTTGGTCTGTTTCTGCTGGACGGCGGCGACATCGTTGGCCGCCTTCTCCCAATCCAGCGAGGCTTGCTCGAAATCGGCCTGGGCAGCCCGATAGGCGCTCAAAGCCTCCTTCGAGTCCTGACAGGCGGCTTCGACTTCACTCTTCGTGGTGGAAAGGGCCGACATGGGCAGCGTCAAGCTGAACGCCAGGAAGAGGAAGAGCGAAACGCGGCGAGCAACCTGGATTCGTCGCATGGGTTGCCTAAGGGTAAACCGAAACCTGTGCGGAGACGACACTGCGCCCACGGGGGCCGCTGTCGTCCGACCCGACCGCCCTTGCGCCGAGAGCCCGACGCCGGCCGGCCCGTCCCTAGAGAACGAGGCGAATCACGGGAAAGAACAGGGCCGCCGCCAACACGGCTCCGTCGAAGGACCTCATCACACCCGGTACCCGGGAGGTGAGCGACACCCCGCCCAGCCGTAACAGAGAGCCCAGGCCTCGCCCGGCCACCAAGGCGACGGCGATCTCGAGGCCCACCGGGAGATAGCCCGCTACATCGAGATCCCAAAGAAACGCAACCACGATCGAGACGACGATGGCCGAGACCGCCATGACCGTGAACGGATCGAGGAAGGGCAGATCTGCCATCCGGTCGACGGCTACCCCGAGGACGATGCTCACCCCGACCACCAACAAGAAGACGTCGATGGCCTGAGGATCCGGCGCCAGATTGGAGCGAGCCAGGACCATCGAGGAAGCGGCCGCCGCCCCCAGGATCGCCACCATCGCGCCGGGAGCCACCGCGTCAACCCGCCGGAACCCTTCGACCGAGGTACCCCACACGAGAACCACCACCACTGCCAGCGCGGTTGCCAGGGCCATGCCCGCTGTCCCGGCCGCATAGGGAAGGGTGGCTCCGGCGACCACGCTGACCAGGACGGCCAGTGCCGGGAATGGACGGCCCCGCTCCTCCAGGTAGAAGGCCACATCGACAACCCAGGCTCCCACGATCCCGACCACCACAGCCGCCCACCAGGCGTCTCCGGCCTTGAGATTCGCCAGCACGGCAACCAGCGCGGCGAGGACGGGAACGGCCCCGCTGAGCTGTGACGTCAGGTTCGCCGTGACCGCGCCGCCGGATACAGGAGGGAGCAGCGCTATCTCATCGTCGGGCTCGATCGGCTCATCGCGACCCGCCAACTCTCCGTTGCGCCAAACCCGGGCGGTGGCCATGAGGGCGACGAAATCGGAACCGAACCTGTCGCCCAGAGTGTCGAGCACCTCGCCCATGGTCGCCCCATCGATCTGAACGCGGCTGTCGCCGGCCAGCTCACGGAGCCGGGCGAAGAGTCTGACGTTGGCCATCAGTCGGAGAGTACCTGGTTACAGCCACAGAAACCCGCAACGCCCAATCCCCACCCAGGACCTCGTTTCCGCCCGGGACCGAAGTCCGTAGTCTGTGGGCCATGTCCGCTCCCCCTCCGGTGGTGGCAGCCGACATCCCCATGCTGGGTGATGAGCGGCTCAAGACGTGGGCCAAGGTGGTCCACTCAGTTGACGAGACCAAGAGCTCGGGCTGGGCGTTCGTGGGCGAGTTCATCGCGACCGGAGGCATTCAGGACGTCCCGGCCGGTGCGGTGCTGGTCGTCTACGGAGAGCGCGGCTCGCGGGCGAATCCCAGACCGTTGGCAGCCGTGTTCAGCGTCAACGGCGATGCCACCCTCACCCAGCACGCCGAAGCCAGCGGTCGGGCCTGGGCACGCACTCTCCGTGACCAGGTCGCCCAGCTACTGGCCGAGGATCTCCGCCCGCCCTGGCATGACATGGTCGACCTCTCCCTGGTACCGGACGATGCTCTGCTCGAAGAGGCACGCAAGCGCGGTCTCGTGTGAGGGCTCTTGCAGGAGGGAACCTGCCCTCCCGGGCTCCTCCGTGCCCGGGACACACCGAGCTCAGCTGGTTCGAACCGACAGATCGACCCTCGTCCCTCGGAGATGCGTCGGGCTACCGTCAGATCATGCGCGCCATCCAGATCAGAACAACGGGTGGCCCCGAGGTGCTCGAGTACGTCGAGACGGCTCCGCCCCGGGTCTCTTCGGGTCACGTACTGGTCGAGGTGGAGGCGGCCGGCCTCAACTACATCGACACGTACCATCGCCAGGGTCTCTATCCGGTTGAGTTCCCCCTGGTACCCGGCATGGAGGGAGCGGGCACCGTCACCGAGGTGGGCCCCGGCACACAAGGGTTCTCGGTGGGTGACCGGGTTGCCTGGACCGACGTGCTGGGGAGCTACGCCGACGTGATCACGGTGCCGGCCGACCGGGCCGTTCGAATTCCGGACGACATCGACGGCTCGACGGCTGCCGCCGTGATGCTCCAGGGCATCACGGCCCACTACCTGGCCCATTCGACATACCCGCTTTCGGCGGGCGAGCGATGCCTGATCCACGCCGGCGCGGGTGGCGTGGGCCGGCTGCTGATCCAGATCGCCAAGATGTCCGGGGTCTATGTCTTCACCACCGTGGGCTCACCAGAGAAGGTCGAGGTGGCGGCTGCGGCCGGAGCCGACCACGTGATCGAGTATCGCCGGGTCCCCTTCGACGACGAGGTTCGCGACGTGGCAGGAGACCGTCCCCTCGACGTGGTTTACGATGGCGTGGGGGCCGCCACATTCGCCAAGGGGCTGACTCTTCTCCGCCCGCGGGGAATGATGGTCACCTTCGGTAATGCCTCGGGGCCCGTCGAGCCCATTGCTCCCCTGGAGCTCACCCGCCAGGGTTCGCTCTATCTGACGCGGCCCACCCTGGGCCACTACATAGCCGACCACGACGAACTGGTGGACCGTGCCGGCGATCTCTTCGAGTGGATCCGTGCCGGCACCCTCGAGGTGATGGTGGGAGCGACCTACCCCTTGGCCGATGCTGCCGCCGCCCATCGGGCCCTCGAGGGCCGGGCCACGACCGGAAAGACCCTCCTCATCCCCTGACGCCCTGACTCAGGGCAGATCGTCGGCAGAGAAGTCCTGTGCACCCACTCCCTTGGTCTCCGCATCGGGGAAGCGGGATGCCAGGGATTCGGCGACAGCGCGATCCGCCGAGCTGACGAGCACCGGAACGGTGATCTCGTCGAGACGGTCCGGTGCCACCGATGCCCTCTCGCTGGCCCTACGGGCGCGAATCGAGCTCGACGTGCCCGGCAGGGAAACCGCGTCCTGGAAGGACTCCAGCGTGGCCTCGTCACAGTGGGGATCGGCCGAGCAATCCGACCTGAACCTCGCCTCCGCACCACTGGATGCCCCTTCGCGCGTGAAGGCCACCGCATCGCCGACACCGAAGGGAAGCGCCTCGAGCGTGTCCCATCCTCGTGATGGAACCGGAAGGTCGGGGGTGTCCACCAGGACGAGGGAGGACACGAGATCGGGATAGGCAACGGCCAGCTCGGAAGCCACCCCCCCACCCCAGCCGAAACCGACCACCAGCACACCGGTCAGGTTCTCCTGGTCGAGCAGAGCAGCCAGGGTGTCGGTCTGACCTGCGGTGGAATAGATCCGACCCGGCTCTCCTGGACGCGCACTTAGCCCGAAGCCCACCATGTCGGGTACCACCACCTTGTGGCCACCGGAGGCCAACTCCTGGGCGAGAGGCACGAGCAGAGCTCCACCCACCATCTGGTCGTCGTGGACGAGCACCACTGGATCGCCACCGGTCCCGAACTCCCGCACATTGATCGTCACGTCATTCGCGTCGACCAGCCGGGCCGAGTTCCCCACGATGACGGGTGACCTCTCCAGGGCCGCGGCCTGCTGGTTGGTCGCCGCCACCCAGATTGCCAAAGCGAACAACACCAAGAGGAGCGCCAAGCCTATGAACCGGCCGATGAGACGGGTGGCGACGTTTGGATCTTTGGGAGGTTTGCGGAGGGTCACAGCAGTCTCTGACTCGGTGGGTGCTGTGCACGCCAGCGTACCCGCCTTGCCCGCATCCGAGCGCGCGACTGCCCCAACCCACGGGCAGTCCTAGATTGATCCCATGGCCGGGCGTCCGATCGATCACGTGGTGGTGGCGGTGTACGACCTGAACCGTATGGCGTCAGAGCTCGGCGAGCTCGGGTTTAAGGTCACGGAGCGATCGGATCATCCCTTCGGCACATCCAATCGGCTCGTCGTGCTCGAAGCCTGTTATATCGAGTTGGTTGCGATCACCAGCCCGGACCTCGTCCCCGACACAGGCTTCGCCCGTTTCGTGGCCGATGGTCTGGCGGCGGGCAGGACGGGACCGATGATGGTGGCCCTCCGCTCCGATCGACCCGACCTGGAAATCGAGCGCCTCCGATCCGCAGGGCTGTCGGTCTCGGAGCCGATCCGCTTCGGACGATGGGTCGATCTCCCCGATGGCGACCGCCGATACGCCGAGTTCGTAACCGTCTTGCCGGATTTCAACTCAACAGTATTGACAGGATTCTTCTGCCGGCATCTGACACCGGAGCTCGTGTGGCAGCCCGAGGTGATGACTCACCCCAACGGAGCGGCCCGCCTGATAGGGCTCACCCTGCCGGATCCCGGTGCTGAGGCCTGGGATCGGCTGGCGCTGCTGGCTTCCACGGAGCCGGCATCGGAACTCACCTTCGGATCGGTGAACGTCAAGGCGGGTGGTCGAGAGGTCGTGGTGGCCGGTGATACCACGGTCGAGGCGGATCTCGGTGCTGTCACGATTTCGTTGAGGAGGCGATCGTGGTGAAAGACACGTTCCTGGCTGCTGCAGATGTCGCTCGCGAGCTCCTGAACCATCCCGGCCTCGAACAGCGCTGGGCCGACGATTCACCATTGGAGGGCATGACCATTGGAGCGCTGTCCGCTCACCTGGCCCGGGCGATTCTGGTGGTCGACGCCTATCTGGACCGGCCGGGGCAGGGGCCGCCCGTCGACCCGGCCGGCTACTTCCTGGCACTGGAAGGAGTGCGAGCTCCTCGGGCCGACGATCCGCTGGCGAGCGGTGTGCGCGAGCGGGCCGCAGAAGCGGCCAACCGAGGCCTGGACGCTGTACGCCACGACTGGGACCGGGTCCGGGACGGCCTGGCGATGCGCTTGCCCGAGCAGGGGGCGGATTCGTTGATTCGGGTGTTCGGGTCGGTGATGACCGTCGACGGCTACCTGGTGACCCGCATGGTGGAAATGATCGTCCACAGCGACGATCTCGCCTTCGCCCTCGACACGACAACGCCGATCTTCACCCAGGCAGCCTACGACATGGTGCTCGGATGCTTATGGGAGATGGCCCGGCGCCGGGCAACACCGATGGAGATCATCCGGGCCATGACCAGGGTGGAGCGTGACGCCGACCAAGCTCTGCGGGTTCTGTGACCGTCAGGCCATTAGGAGCCGACAGCCGATTCGCATTGCTCCAATACGCGAATCGAAGTCATCCCTCCACCCATGAAGCCAGGATCGCACCCAGCCGCTCCCCTGCATCTTCCTGGAGGAAGTGGCCCGCACCCTCGATCGTCTGATGAGGCTGGCCTTCGGCGCCCGGGACCAACTTCAGGAACGGCTTGTTGCCGCCCGCCGTTATCGGGTCGGAATCCGAGAAGAGGCATAGGAAAGGCTTGGTCCATTGACCGAGCACCGACCAGGCTTCGCGATTGGGCTGGGACGCCGGATCGTCCGGCCCGGTGGGAACCAAGCTGGGGAAGGCCCGCGCCGCCGCCTTCGACTCCTCGGTAGGGAAGGGCGCCTCGTAAGCCGCCACCACCTCGCCGGGCAGATCGGTGACTGTCCCGTTCTGTATCACTCGCCCGATGTCGAAGGAGGGCGAGGTGCGAGTGAAGGTCTGCCAGGCAGTGAACGCCTCGCTCATGGGGTGATCACCGGTCGGCAGGCCGGTGTTGGCCACGGCCACGGCCCTGAACCTGTCTGGATCGGCAGCGACCAGGCGCAGACCAATCAGCCCACCCCAGTCCTGGCCAAAGAAGGTGATATCCCCGGCTCCGGTCGCCTCCAACCAGGTGGACATCCAGTCCACCGCCAACTGGTAGGTGTAGGCATCCGGGTCGGTGGGCTTGTCGGAGCGGCCGAAACCCACCAGATCGGGGGCCAGGACCCGCATCCCTGCCTCGAGGAGAGGTGGAATCATCCTCCTGTACAGGAAGGACCACGACGGCTCCCCGTGCATGAGCAGCACTACCGGCCCCTCACCCTCGTCGAGATAGGCCACCCGCAGCCCATTCACGTCCGCATGGTGCGGCTGCCATGGGCAGTCGGGCAGGTGAGCAAAACGTTCGTCGGGGGTGCGGAATACATCCATCAACGACGACGGTAATGGTCTAGTGTCGCTGCCATGAACGCGGGAGCGGTGACCGTGGCGGTGGTGTTCGGTGGCCTGATGGGCTGGGGCCTGAGGGGACGCCTCGCCGATCGACGACCGGCCGTGCTGGCGATGCTGATCGGGCTCGTGATCGGGGCCGCCGCCTTGTTCGGCTCGGGCGCTATGACCGAGATGGCCAGCAGGTCGCTGCTGCTCGGATGTGGGTCGGGGCTCATACTCCTCTTCTTGCCGCTCGAGCGGCGCAGATCAACCTGAGCCGAAGCGGGCGCCAACGCGCGACAATGACGGGCCACTGGTGATCCTGTTTCTCGTATCCAACGACAACCCGTGACCATGCAGACCTCTCCGTCCGGACCGACCCGACGGCCCTGGGGCGACGCCGCCACCGTCTACGAAGAGATCGGCGGCGATGCCACGGTCCGCCGTCTCGTCGAAGCCTTCTACGACACGGTCGAACGCGACTCACCGCTTCTCCAGGCCATGCTGCCGAAGTCGACGGCCGGGTCGCGCCAGAAGCTGTACGAGTTCCTGAGCGGCTGGATGGGAGGCCCTCCTCTCTATTGGGAGAGGAGGGGTCACCCGGCCTTGAGGATGAGGCATGCTCGATTCGCCATCGACGGCGAGGCGGCCCGCCAGTGGTCGGCTTGCATGCGCGCCGCCATCAGCAACAGCGGCATACCCCAGCCTGCGGCCTCATGGCTCGATGACGAGCTGAGCCGGGTGGCCGACATGCTGCGCAACCGCCCCGACTGACTCAGTGGGAAGACTCACCGTGGACATGACGCATGGCGGTCGGGCGGTGGGCGGCGTCGTCGAGGTGAAAACCATCGACAGCTTCGCTCACGTCGAGGTCGTAGGCAACGGCCAGGTATTCGGGGGTGAGCACCCGGTCGGGCGGCCCCTCGGCCACGACCCGGTTGGAGAGAAGAAGTACGTGCTCGGCGGCCATGGCCTCGCCCAGGTCGTGGGTGGTGAGCACCACCGGTCGACCGTCGGCCACTTCCCCGGCGATCACCTGACGGATGGTGTGGGCCGAAACCAGATCGAGAGCCGTGGTCGGCTCGTCCAGAAGGAGCAGGTCACGTTCCTGGACCAGACCCTGGGCCACGAACACCCGCTGGCGCTGCCCGCCCGACAACTCGCTCAGATGGCGTCCGGCCAGGCTGGTCAGATCGAGACGGTCGATCGCCTCGGTGACCGCCTGACGATCGCCAGGGCCGAAGCGCCGGACCATCCCCAGGGTGGCATAGCGTCCCATCCCCACCACCTCGGCCACCGTGACCGGAAGGGTCTCGTTGACCTTGGTGCTCTGGGGCACCAGGGCTACCCGGGATCGAGCCTGAGCCGGCGTGACACCCAACACGGTGATCGATCCACCGGCCGGCTTCTGCAATCCGGCCATGGCGGCCAGCAGGGTCGACTTGCCCGACCCGTTGGGCCCGATCAGCACGGTCAGCCCCGGGCTGGGCAGTGTGAAATCCGAGGAAGCTATGGCCGGGATGTGCCCGTAGGACATCTCCAGGTCGCGGGCGACGACGGCGGCGACGGTCATCGACGGCAGTTCCGGCACAACCCCTCCACCTCGAGGTTGTGCCCTGTCAGCTCGTAGCCGGCCCCGGTCGCCACAGTCGAAGCCAGCCGATCTAGGTCGTGCTCTTGGCGATCCGACAACTCGACATCCTCCACAGCGCCGCAGTCGATGCACACTACGTGGTGATGGTGGCCCGAGAGCCATTCGGCCAGTTCGAACCTGGCCAGGCCATCTGCATCGTGGTGCTTCTCCAGCACCCCGGCCTCGTCGAGCACGGTCAGGGATCGATAAAGGGACGAGAGAGGGACGTTCATGCGCCGGTGCAACTCGGCGGCGGACTCCGGACCGGCCAGCCGGACCAGGGCCGTGACCACTGCCTTACGCCCGGTGGTGTAACGAATCTCACGCTCCGCCAACCGACGCCTGACCGACTCGTGAAGCTCGGTGGTCTCGATCGAGCCTGATGGCACACTTGCCTCGTTTCCAATGACAATGATACTCTTTCTCATAATGGTAGTTCTGGTTCTCAATATCGTCAAGAAGCCGGGAATCGGCCCCGCAACGCCCTCGCAGCCTCTTCCATGACGCGCCGACTCACCCTCCTCGTCGCCGCATTGCTCGTCCTCGTCGCCTGCGGCGGGAGCACGATTCCCACCTCCTCTGCCGAAGGCCCCTTGGTCGTGGCGACCACCAGTGTCCTGGGCAATGTCGTCTCCCAGCTGGTCGGCGATGCGGGCCGCGTGGAAACCCTGATGGGGCCCGGTGTCGACCCCCACGAATTCCTGCCCTCGGCCCGTCAGGCCGATCTGCTGCGCCAGGCCGATCTGGTCGTCGCCAACGGCCTCGGTCTCGAAGAGGGAATGGTCGACGTGCTCAACGCCGCCCGGAGTGACGGGGCCAACGTGCTGGAGGTGGCACCGAACGTAGACCCGATCCCCTTCTCGGTCGGCCGGGAGAAGGGCAGCCCCGACCCGCACTTCTGGTTCGACCCGACCCGGATGGCCCGGGCGGTCGACCTGATCGCCACCTCGTTGGCGAAGATCGACCCCGCCGGAAACTGGCCCGAGGCCGCAACCGCTCTTGAGGCCGACATGCAGGCCCTGGACACGGAGGTGGCCCAGATCCTGACTCCGGTGGCACCAGACCGCCGCAAGCTGGTCACCAACCACGACGCCCTGGGGTATTTCGCCGCCCGATACGACTTCCAGATCATCGCCACCGTCATTCCCGCCGCCAGCACCTTGGCCGAGCCCAGCGCGGCCGACCTGGCCAAACTGGTCGACATCCTGCGACGTGAGGGAGTCACGACCATCTTCGCCGAGACCAGCGCTCCCGACACCCTGGCCAAGGCAGTGGCGTCGGAGCTGGGCAAGACGGTCGAGGTGCGGACGCTCTACACCGGCGCCCTGGGAGAGGCCGGCTCGGGCGCGGATACCTACCCCGGGATGATCCGGACCGACGCCACCACCATCGCCGACGCCCTCGGCTGATAGCGTCCCGCTCATGGACTGGCTTCTGACACCCCTCCAACCGGCCTTCATGCAGCGGGCCTTGGTGGCAGGGGTGCTGGCTGCCCTGGTGGCGGCGATGGTCGGCACCTGGGTCGTGCTGAGGGGATTGTCGTTCATGGGTGACGCCCTCGCCCATGGCGTCCTCCCGGGAATAGCCCTCGGGGTGCTTTGGGGCTTCGATCTGACGCTGGGAGCGGCCGTGTCGGCGGTGGCGATGGTGGCAGGGATCAGCCTGGTCCACCGCTACTCCCGCCTCAACGAGGACGTGGGCATCGGCCTGTTGTTCGTAGGGATGTTGGCCGCCGGGGTTGTGATCATCTCCCGGACTTCGAGCTATACGGGAAGCCTGACCGGAATCCTGTTCGGCGACACCCTGGGTGCCACGATCGGCGACATCGTCCTGCTCGGTGTGACACTGTCCCTGGTCCTCGCCGCCACCGCCCTCTTCTATCGACCGTTCCTCGTCCTCTCGTTCAATGAGGAGAAGGCCGAGATGCTGGGTCTCCACCCTCGGGCCGCCCATGCCGCCATGCTGACCCTGGTGACGATGGCGGTGGTCGCTTCGTTCCAGACCGTCGGCACCCTGCTCGTCTTCGCTCTCCTGGTTGCCCCGCCCGCCACAGCCGCTCTGGTGACGAGGCGGGTCCCGGCCATGATGGGCGTAGCCGCCTTGTTGGGTGGCGGAACCGTGCTGGGCGGGCTGTTGCTCTCCTATTACGTCGACACCGCCGCCAGTGCCACGATCGCCGTGCTGGCCGTGATCGTCTTCTTCGTGGTGCTGGCGATCCGTCCCCAGCGCCGCGCCTACTGACAGCGCCGGCACTCAGTCGGTCAGGTACGACTGAACCCGGGGGGCGATCAGGTCGACCAGGTCGTCGACGTCGGCTTTCACGATCGCCTCGAACCCGACCACATACCGGAGCACCGCCACCCCCACGAGATGAGAGGCGACCAGCGCCACCCGGAGCCGAGCGTCAGGAGCATCAATGTGAGGAGCGATCCTGTCGAGAAGGGTCGATCCGAAGAACTCGCGCAGCGTCGCCGCCCCCTGCTCGGTGGTAAACGAACCCCGTAGCATGGACAGCAGGCCATCTCGGGAGGCCGGCATCTCCCAGACCGAGAAGAACAGCCGAACGACATTGATGCCGGCGTTCTCCACGCCGCCCTCCAGGACCGAGCCCGCTGCCTGCCGGGGCGAGATGGGCATGTCCACGCAGGCCCCGAACAGGTCCTCCTTGGTCCCGAAGTAGTGGTGTATCAGAGCGGGATCCACCCCGGCTGCCGAGGCGATGCCCCGAATGGTGGTCCCGTGGTAGCCGCGGGTGGCGAAAGACGAGCGGGCCGCAGCCAGGATCTCGCTGCGGGTGTCCGAGCCGGCCGGTCGCCTTCCTGCCCGGGCCATCAGCCATCCACCGACCGCTGAGAGAGGGTCATGAATGCTTCCTCGAGAGTGGACGCCTCGACCGCAAACCCTGCCTCGTGGTCAACGTCCTCGAGCAGTTTTCTCACCCGACCGGGATCGGCGCCGGGAACGCGGAGACGGTGCCCGGCCGGCAGCGGGAGGAGACCTGCCGCCTCCAAGACGTCCAAGGCACGGGCCGGTTGAGATGTGGAGACGACCAGGGTCTCGAATCCGCGCTGGATCTCTTCGGCCGTTCCGGCGGCCACGGCCCTCCCCGAAGCCATGATGGTCAGTCTGTCGCATTGCTCCGCCTCATCCATGTAATGGGTGGTCACCAGCACGGCGGCACCCGCATCGGCCGCCGAATGGATCGTGTCCCACAAATCGGCCCGGGCCAGCGGCCCCACCCCGGAGGTGGGCTCGTCCAGGATCAGCAGCTCCGGATGGTGGGAGATGGCGGCGGCAAATGCAGTACGTCGCCGCAGGCCGAGCGGGAGATCGGCCACCAGCACATCGAATACGTGGGAAAGATCGGACGCCTCCGGCACCTCCACGCCGAACACGGAGGCAACGAATCGCAGGTTCTCCGCCACGGTGAGATCGTCGTACAGACCCAGACCCTGGGGCATGTAGCCGAGTCGGCTCCGAGCCTTCGGCCCCGGGGGGCCACCCAGGAGTGCCACCTTCCCCGAGGTGGGGCCGATCAAGCCCAGGAGAATTCGGATCAGCGTCGTCTTTCCCGCTCCATTGGCCCCCAGCAGTCCGACGATTTCCCTCGCATGCACCTCCAGCGACACGCCGTCGACTGCCGCGACACGACCGAAAGTCCGCCTCAGGTCGGTGGTAGAGGCGAGCGGGGTCATCGTGCCGACTCCCGGGCCATGGCGGCGGCCGTCACGACGTCTTCGAGATCGGGGGGAATCGCCTCTGCCCCCTCCGGCACCGACCCGTCCTCGTACCAGACATGCCATCGGCTGCCCCGACGCCAGGATCGGGCGTCGGGGGGAGGCTGGTCGGCCAGGGCCACCGACCCCGAGAAGCCGGCCCGAATCGTGTCGGCCGTGCCGGAGGCCAGGACCCGGCCCTCATCGAGCAGGACGACGCGGTCCGCCCGCTCCGCCTCGTTGAGGTAGCTGGTGGTGGCCAGGACCGCCATTCCCTGGCCGGCTGCGCGCGAAGAGAAGGCGCCACAGCTCGGATCGGCTGACCGGATCGAGGCCCGTGGTGGGCTCGTCGAGAACGACCAGCTCCGGATTCGCCAGAATCGCCATGGCCACGGCCAGTTTCTGGCGCATCCCGCCGGACAGGATGGCCACCGGTCGGTCCCAAGCCCCCTCCAGTTCCGTCACCTCCAGGAGCTGGTCGATGCGGGTCTGGGTCTCGTCGCCAAGGCCGTAGCTGGAGGCAATGAAGCGCAGGTTCTCTCCGACGGTGAGGTCGACCCAGGTTCCGGCCGCCTCAGGCTGGTAGCCCAGCCGTTCCCGGGAAGGCCGGTGGACCGTCCCGTTGTCGGGTGCTATCAGGCCAACCAGGACCCGACAGGTCGTCGTCTTACCGGCGCCGTCCGCGCCGATCAGTGCAGTGATTCCGCCCGGATCGATGTCCAGATCCACATCGTCGAGGGCCACGATGCCGTCGAAGCTCACGGTGACAGATTCCATCCCGAAGCGGTTCATGCGGAAGCCTTTCGTCCTCGGCCCAGCTCGGCCCGAAAGCGCAACACAGCCAGGCCAAACACAACCAGGCCCAGGGCCGCCAAGAGCCCGAATGGCATGAGGAGTGAAGAGAGAGGAGCGTCTTTCAGCATCACCCCGCGGGCGATCAGGTTGAAGTAGGTGAGGGGCAGCAGATAGCCAATCCACCGCACCCCCGCCGCCATCGACTCGAGGGGGAAGATGATGCCCGACAGCAGCACCTGGGGCAGGAGGGTCATGATGGCCAGCTGGATAGCCTGACCCTGGTTCTCCGACACGGTCGAGATCAGGACCCCGATCCCGAGGGTGACGAACAGGAAGAGGAGCGACCCCAGGGCCAGCAGCCATACCGAGCCCACAAACGGAACGTCGAAGAGGAAGGCGCCGATGGTGAGCACCAGCGCCAGGTCGATGGTGGCCACCGCGAAATATGGGGCGATCTTGCCGACGAACACGTCGCCCGGGCCCAGCGGCATGACCGCCAGCTGCTCGAAAGTCCCGGTCTGACGTTCCCGCACCACCCCGAGGCTGGTGATCAGCGAGCCGATGAAGATGAGGATCAGGCCGGCCAAGCCGGGCACCAGTACCGCAGACGTGTCGAGGCCGGGGTTGAAGAGAACGTCGGTTTTGATGGGCACACCCTGTTGGGCGGCGGCGGTGAACGCCTGGACGGATGCCCGAGCCGTGAAGAGCTCGGAGCCGTCGATGTACGCGGTGAGGGTGGCGCCGTCGGCGGCGAGGACCACGTCCGCCTCATTACGGCGCAGGATCTCGGTGGGGTCCGAATGGGCCGTGTCGACCACCTCGAAGACGTCCGGCAAGCGGCCGTCCACACCGGGCGGAAGAGTGCCGCTGACTCCCACATCGATTGTCGACACGTCGAAGCTGGCGGCGTAGCCGAACACGATCAGCAGCATCACCGGCATCACGATCATCATCGCCAGGGTGCGCCGATCGCGTCGCACCTGTCGGATCTCTTTGGTGACCATCGCCCACATGGACGGATCCTTTCCACTTTCTCAACGTGCGTTGAATTAACCTAACTCAACGCGCGTTGAATTTCAAGCGGGTCCGGTCCGGCCGATAGAGTCCGCCTACCAATCAGGAGCAGGCAGCGTGGCGAACACAGGACCGTTCGGGTGGTTCTGGGCAACGGTGTACGGGCTTACGCACCGCAATCCGGAGTCGAATCGAGCCGTGGTGGACCTGATCGACCTCCTACCGGCCGACCGGGTCCTCGACATCGGCTGCGGAGCAGGGGCCGCCCTCCTCGAGGCCTCCACCATTGTCACCGAGGGATCGCTGACCGGAATCGATCCCACCGAGAAGCTGGCCCGATTGGCCGCACGACGGGCCTTCTCGGCGACCATCGAGGTGGCCTCAGTGGATGACCTTCCGTTCCCAGATGACGCCTTCACCGTGGCATGGTCGATCTCGGCCTACCACCACTGGCCCGATCAGGTGGCCGGACTCAGGGAAGCGCACCGGGTTCTTGAGGCGGGAGGGCGCCTCCACATCGCCGAGCGCCCGACAGAAGGATCCGGCCGGCATGGGTTGGATCAGACCGATATCGGCGTGCTGACGGAGCGCATGGCGGAGGCCGGCTTCGGGCCGGCCCGGGTTCAATTCATCGACGCGGGACGCAAACGACTGGCGGTCGTTTCCGCCCCGGCCTGAGTGGTCTCCTTCCTGGTTTTCCCGACCCTGACCCCGGCAGTTAGGTTGCGCCTTTACTTCCCCTCCGCCGCGGCGCTCTCATACGCCGCGGCGGACTTCCCCACCCAGCCAGCGGGCTTTGACGCGGTCTCAGGGCGCCTGTCCACGGCCCATTCGGCCGAGGTCGCGAAAAAAGACCTTGAAAGCCATTGACGGATGACATCAGTGTAATTACATTAGTGTGTTCCACCCCAAGATGTGGTGTCTGTGGAACACACGACCACAACATCTTGTGGTTGGGGGAAACAAGTCGGGTCAGCAGGAGCAGGAAGGATCGACCCAATGAGTCAAGGTCTGCGCATCGAGCGACGGTTCACCGAGGCGGGAAAGGATGCGTACGACCAGATCGAATGGTCCCGGCGTGACAGCCGGATAGCCAACCCGGATGGGTCGGTGGTGTTCGAGATGACCGATGCCGAGATCCCGGCCGGATGGTCGCAGGTGGCAGCCGACATCATGGTCTCGAAGTACTTCCGCAAGGCGGGGGTGCCCCAGTACGACGAAGACGGCCGGCCCATCACCGACGAAGACGGCGAGATGGTCACCGGCCCGGAGCACTCCGCCCGCCAGGTCTTCGACCGACTCGCCACCACCTGGCGCCACTGGGGTGAGAAGGGGGGCTATTTCGCCTCCGGCGAGGACGCCCAGGCATTCGAGGACGAGCTCAAGTACATGCTGGCCACACAGATGGCCGCCCCCAACAGCCCGCAGTGGTTCAACACCGGACTGCACCACGCCTACGGGATCACCGGCCCCGCCCAGGGGTTCTGGTACGTCGACCCCGACACCGAGGAGCTGACCTCCTCCCCCGACTCGTACTCCCGCCCCGCCCCCCACGCCTGCTTCATCCTCTCGGTCAAGGACGACCTGGTCAACCCGGGCGGGATCATGGACCTTTGGACCCGTGAGGCCCGCATCTTCAAATTCGGATCGGGCGCGGGCTCGAATTTCTCCGCCATCCGGGCAGAGAACGAGTTGCTGTCCGGCGGCGGGAAGAGCTCCGGAGTGATGAGCTTCCTCAAGATCGGCGACCGAGCCGCCGGCGCCATCAAGAGTGGCGGCACCACCCGGCGAGCAGCCAAGATGGTGATCCTCGACGTCGACCATCCCGACATCGAGACGTTCGTCGACTGGAAAAAGGTCGAAGAAGACAAGGCTCGCCTCCTCATCCAGCACGGAGGGTTCCCGGCCGACTTCAATGGCGAGGCCTATGCGACCGTTTCCGGCCAAAACTCCAACAACTCAGTTCGGGTTTCCAACCAGTTCCTCGACGCCGTCATGGCCGACGGCGACTGGGAGCTCAAGGAGCGCACCAGCGGCGAGACCCGCAAGACGATCAAGGCCCGTGACCTGTGGCGTCGCATTGCCGCCGCCGCCTGGGCTTGCGCTGATCCCGGCCTCCAGTTCGACACCACCATCAACGAGTGGCACACCTCTCCTGCGGGCGGCCGGATCAACGCGTCTAACCCCTGCTTCACCGGTGAGACCCGCGTTCGCGACAGACAAAGGCCTGATCCCGTTCAAGTCTCTCGTCAAACGGGTCGCCGACGGCGAGGTATTTCAGGTGTACACGCACGATGCCACCGGCAACAACGCCACGGAGACCATCGACCTCACGAGCCCGACCCAGGTGATGGTGACAGGAACCAACCAGATCCTCCGACTCGAGTTGTCCGATGGACGCGTGCTGCGGTGCACCCCGAACCACAGGCTGTGGACCGCAAATCGCGGCTGGGTGAGAGCGGATGAACTCGCCGACTCGGACGAGATCCGACTGCTCGATCAGGAGGTCGATTTCGGCATGGCTTCCTGGGCCATCCCCGTTTCCTCCCAACCCGAGCACTACCAGCAATGGTCGAGCCGCAAGTACGCCGTGAATCTCCCAGAAAAGTGGAGCGAGAAGCTGGGTCATTACCTGGGCTGGCTGGTTGGCGACGGCGCCATGACCGACCAAGCCGCAGTCACGGTGTATGGAACGACAGAAGAGCAGCGGACCGTGATGCTGATCCACCGGGAACTCCTGGCGGAGCTGAACGGAGGTAAGGCGCCCAAACCGGTCGAGATGGCCAACGGGACCTACCAGCTTCGGGTCACGAGAGGCGCCATCCGCCACTTCTTCCAGGCCCTAGGCATCAAGGCCGTAAAGGCTGGAGAGAAGCGCGTCCCATGGTCGATCTTCGAGGCTCCCAAGCCGATCGTGGCTGCCTTCCTGCGCGGCCTGTACGACGCCGATGGGTGTGTCAACCACGGGGCAACGACTCGATATGCGGGCCTAGCCAGCGCTTCAATCGATCTCCTGCGGGACGTGCAGCAATTACTCGACTCGTTTGGCGTACACGGATCGATCTACAGCAACACACGAACACGCACCGAGCAGTTCTCCTACACCACCAAAGACGGGGAGCACCGGACCTATTCCTCGACTTCGACCCGCAATGATCTCAGGGTGATGGGTTCGGACCTGGAGCGCTTCTCCGCATCGATCGGATTCGAGCTGGCCATCAAGGCTGACGCGCTCGACCAGATGCTGATCGAAACGACGAGATATGCAACCAAGCACGTCGTGCGCCTCAAAGAGCGCTCCGAAGACGGATGGGAGACGACCTACAACCTGACCGAGCCGAAGAACCACAGCTATCTGGCCGGCGGAGTCCTGGTTAGCAACTGTAGCGAATATCTCTTTCTTGACGACACGGCCTGCAACCTGGCCTCGCTCAACCTGGTCAAGTTCGAGCAACCCGACGGCGGCTTCGACATCGAGGGCTATCGGCACGCCATCCGTCTGTGGACCATCGTGCTGGAGATCTCGGTGTCGATGGCCCACTTTCCCTCCCCGGAGATCGCCCAGGGCTCCTACGACTACCGGACACTGGGACTCGGCTACGCCAACCTCGGTTCGCTCCTCATGCGCCAGGGCATCGCCTACGACTCGGACCAGGGTCGCACCATCGCCGGGGCGCTGACCGCCATCCTCACCGGACAGGCCTATGCCACCTCGGCTGAGATGGCATCGGTGGTGGGGACGTTCCCCCGCTACAGCGAGAACACCGATTCGATGCTGCGAGTGATGCGCAACCACCGGCGCGCCGCCTACAACGACCCGGACTACGAGGACGTCTCGCACAAGGTGATCGGCATCGACGCCACCTTGGCCCCCGACGACCTGCTATCCGCGGCGCGTGATGCATGGGATCAGGCCCTGACCCTGGGTGAAGAGCACGGCTATCGCAACGCACAAGCCAGTGTTCTCGCTCCGACCGGTTGTCTCGTCGGTGGGTCGCTCGTCCCTACCGAGCGAGGTCTTGTTCGGCTGCGATCCCTGGGGAATCCGGAAGGCCCTCAGTGGCAGAATCTGGGACTCGGTGTCGGCACTGATGAAGGACGCAGAACTGCCAGCCATTTCTACGTCAACGGCGTGGAGCCCGTCGTCAGCGTCGATACAGCCCGAGGATACAGGATCAAGGGGACGACGACTCACCGCATCAAGGTGGTGGATCAGGACGGGACCTGGCAGTGGAAGCGGCTCGCCGATTTGGCAGAGAACGACCTGGTGCCGCTACAGCTCGAGCAGCTGGTCGGGGCATCACAGACAGTCACTTTGCCTCCACTTGGGGAGATGCATTGGACAGGGGATTTCTCCACTCGCGTGCCTCGGACCATGTCGCCGGATTTGGCCGAATTCGTCGGCTACTTCATGGGCGATGGTTCTCTCCACTCGAAAGGCATTCGCCTAGCGGTAGCCGCAGAAGATTTCGATGTGGTCGAGAGGTTCCGTTCCCTCGGGAAAGAGCTGTTTGGCATCGAAGCTCATATCACCGACCAGACGGGCTACACAGAGGTCGCACTCCACTCGGTTCCGCTCACCATCTGGTGGGAGGCGTGCGGATTCGCGAAGCACGCGCCGGTTGAGGGTCATACGGGGAAGGGATGGCATCCCCATATTCCCGATGCCGTGCTCGCCTCCAACGATCCCGAGGTGTATGGCGCCTTCCTGCGGGGCCTGTTCGAGGCAGATGGCACAGTCCACCGTGGTCATGCGTCCTGGTCGACGACCAGTCTCGAGTTCTCTCTCGACGTCCAGAACCTACTGCTGGCCCTGGGCATCCCCACAACGCGCAAGTTCGACGCTCCCGGCTGGGGAAGCAACCCGCTGGCCGTCCTGCGCACGCTGAATCTCTCCTATGGCGAGCGCTTCGCAGAGATGATCGGTTTCATCAGTGATCGCAAGCGAGCCGCCAACCGGGCGACCAGAACCCGCCAAGCCTCCCGCGGTGACTACGTGCCGGTCACCCGCCAGATGGTCGACCGTCTAGCTCCCGAGAACGACCGGATCCGCAAAACCATGCTGATGGCGCTCAACCGGAGAGGCCTGGTCTCCAGACGCTCGGCAGAAGAGCTCTACGAAACAACCCACGATGAGGAACTCGGGCACTTGCTGAGCTTCTACTACGACCGAGTCGCCTCGGCCGAACTGGGAGAGGAGGAGTTCACCTACGATCTCTCGGTTCCAGACAACGTCACTTACGTGGCGAACGGGTTCGTCTCCCACAACACCATCGGTCTTCTGATGGACTGTGACACGACAGGAGTCGAGCCCGACTTCTCGCTGGTCAAGTTCAAGAAGCTGGCCGGTGGCGGCTATTTCAAGATCGCCAACCAGTCGGTGGCTCCCGCACTGAGACACCTCGGATACGAGGAAGATCAGATCACCGACATCGTCACCTACATCGTGGGGACCTCGTCACTGGCCAACGCCCCTCACATCAATCGGGTGTCGCTCGAGGAGAAGGGCTTCACACCCGAGGAGATCGACAAGTTCCAGGCCGCCTTGCCATCCGTGTTCGAACTGCGCCATGCCTTCAACGTGTTCACTGTGGGCGAGGAGGCGCTGCAAAGGATCGGCCTGACCCCCGACGACTACACGGCGTGGGACTTCGACCTGCTGTCCACATTGGGCTTCAGCAAGCGCCAGGTCCAGGAGGCCAACGACCACATCTGCGGCCGCCAGACCATCGAAGGGGCACCGCACCTGCGCGACGAGCACCTTCCCGTCTTCGACACGGCCAACCGGAACGGGCGTTACGGGCAGAGGTTCATCCACCACACCGGCCACATCAAGATGATGGCCGCAGCTCAGCCCTTCATTTCAGGCGCAATTTCGAAAACGATCAACATGCCCAGCGAGGTGACTCCCGAGGACATCGAGGACGCCTACCGCATGTCCTGGGAGCTGGGGCTGAAGGCGATGGCCCTGTACCGGGACGGGTCCAAGGCAGCCCAGCCGCTCAACTCCAAGTCGGACGACGGTGTATCAGATGAGGAGGACGAGGCCGTCACCCAGGCGATGGAGGCGGAGGCGAAGATCCACTGGGGAAACATCCCCGCCGGCCTCTCCCCCACCCAGGCATACGCCAGCGGGATGAAGCCGCCCCGGTTCCTGCTGCCTGCCCGCCGCAACGGCTACAACCAGGAAGCACGAGTAGGCGGCCACAAGGTGTTCCTGCGCACCGGCGAGTACGAGGACGGGACCCTGGGCGAGATCTTCATCGATCTGGCCAAGGAAGGCGCCACCCTCAAGGGCATCCTGTCCTGTTTCGCCATCGCGGTGAGCAAGGGCCTCCAGTACGGGGTGCCGTTGGACGAGTTCGTGGACACCTTCACCTTCCAGACCTTCGAACCGAGGGGCATGGTGGAGGGCCATCCCAACATCAAGATGGCCAACTCGATCATCGACTACGTGTTCCGCAGTCTGGGAGTGGAGTACCTGTACCGCGACGAGCTTGCCCAGGTGCCACCCAACCGGGACATGGAGCTTCCCGAGCCCAAGAAGGGTCTGGCGGCCGAGGCCGGCCAGCAGCTGGAACTGGACGACGCCATGGCCGACTCGGACGTGGACGCGGTGCAGGCCGCGGCCCGCTTCGCCGACTCACCGGCTACCAGCGCCCAGGTGCCCCAGGCGCAGAAGACGACGGTGCGGGTCGACGCCGGGACGATGAGCATGCAGTCGGCCCTGGGCGAGATGATGGGCGACGCCCCCCTGTGCGACACCTGCGGGCACATCACCGTCCGCAACGGGTCTTGCTACAAGTGCCTCAACTGCGGAAACAGCCTCGGGTGTAGCTGATGAGAAACGCCACACTCGCATCTCGGCGTATGCCATGGTTTGCGAGGGAAAACGTCAACGAATGCGAGTGGAAACGCCACCACTCTCATTTCGAAGACTAATCCGAACGAAGGGGTCAGCACCGTGATGGGGCCGGACCCTCCTTCCTATCCGGAAACCAACCTGGCGATGACCAGGTTGCGCCTCTGCCCGTTCTGTTTCGAGGAGGCGAACCCCTCCAGAGAGCACCCGTCCTCTCAGCCCGTCCGTGACGCCCTGAGGCTGGACTGGGAAACAGTGACGGGCAGCGTCGCCACCAACTCGGGGGAATCGGGGATCCCGGTCCCCGCACAGCCCGAGACACGGCCCGGCGTTCCCGCTCCAGCTAGTGCGCGTAAACAGAAGCGGAGGAACGTTAGGCGTAAGCGAGGTATGTGCGAGGTGGTAGCGTATCAGCCCGAAAAACGGTAGCGTATCCTTCCGCAAAATGGTAGCGTAGGGCCCAATGTCCGGCACCGTTGGTTACATGGATAGATATGTTCAGCGCATCATCGACTTGGAACTGGACGAATTTCTTGGAGAGCTGCCTGCCATCCTCCTCGACGGTCCCAAGGGTGTCGGCAAAACTGCAACAGCGTTACAGAGAGCTCGCACTGTCTGGCGCCTCGACGACGAGGCGCAACGCCAGGTCATCGCTGCCGCTCCGGACACTGTTGCCACCGGAGACCCTCCGATTCTCGTAGATGAATGGCAGCGGGTGAGCGCCACATTCGATGTGGTTCGTCGAGCCGTCGATGAGAATCCGCGCGGCCCGCGTTTTCTCCTGACTGGATCTGCGATACCGGTTGGCCCCGCACACTCCGGCGCAGGGCGCATCACCACCATGCGGATGCGCCCCCTCTCCATGTATGAGAGGCTGCAGCCAGCCGAGCATATCTCGTTTCGGCAGTTGCTAACTGGTGGAGCCACCGTGTCCGCCAAGTCAGAACTGGAGCTACCTGACTATGTGGACGAGATCCTTGCCGGCGGTTTCCCGGGGATGAGGCATCTACGGCAGCGAGCGTTAGCTCGCCAACTCGATTCCTACCTTGACCGGATAGTGGATCATGAGCTGGTTGAACTCGGCTTCAACGTGAAACGTCCCGCAACGATCCGCGCCTGGCTACGTGCATACGCGGCCGCCGAATCGACCACGGCCTCGTTCGAGAAGATCCGTCGGGCGGCCAATCCTGGGGAGGCGGCTCCGCCCGCCAAAACCACCGTGCTCCCCTACATCGAGCTGCTCACACAACTGAGGGTGTTGGACCCGCTCGAAGCATGGCAGCCGTCCTTCAACCACCTCAGAAACGCCCAACAATCCCCGAAGCATCATCTTGCTGATCCCGGCCTCTCCGCTCGGCTTGTCCGATTGGGCGCAACCAAACTCCTCCAAGGCGCCTCCCCCGACGAGACAGTCGCCCAAGACGGAACCTACCTGGGGGCGCTGTTCGAAGCCTTGTCCACCCTGTCCGTACGCACCTACGCGCAGGCGGCCGACGCTCGGGTCCACCACCTCCGAACCGCCAGAGGCGACCACGAGGTTGATCTCATTGTTGAAAGTGAGTCTGGAATCGTGGCTCTCGAAGTGAAACTCGGAAGCGCGATCGGCGATCAGGATGTACAGCACCTCATCTGGCTCCAGGAGGTGCTGGGAAACCGGCTCGTGGACAGTGCCGTCATAACCACGGGCCCGTACGCCTACCGGCGAAAAGACGGTATCGCCGTGATTCCACTCGGCCTACTTGGTCCCTAGCCCCAGCTACCTATGAAGTGAGCGCTTCGACAAACGTTGAGTGAAGCTCAAAATGAGAGTGTGACGTTTTCTGTCTCATTTCGGTGGCGGTTCACAGCTGACCGACAAATGTGGGGGGAGGGAGCACCGGCTCCGAGCCGGTGCTCCCTCGGGCGGGGTACGGGCCATCCTCCGGCGCGGCAACCCAGACCTACCTAGACTCCCGCTCGTCTCGATGCGCTCGATCACAGCGACCTGTCTGGCGGTTGGTCTCATGGCTCTGGGATCGTGCTCTCCCGGCCGCAACCCGCCTCCCACAGCCGAGAATTCCGAGGGCTTGTCCCTGATGGTCATGTACGACTGTCACGGCGACTGCGAGGAGCCGGCGGTCGGCTTCGGGGGGCACTTCTACGCCGTCGCCTGCGACGGAATCGGAAACGGAGATGCTGGGGGCAACCATTGCCGTAGCTGATCCCCGATCGCCGCTCGAGGTCCCCTACGCAGAGGCCCGGCTAATTCGCGGCGTCGACCCGGCAGAGGCAGTCGCTCTCGGACCGACCTCGCCGTCATGGTGTAGGCCACAGCAAGGTTGGTGGGCAGCCCGTTCGCAAGACGACCTGCACCACGAGCGGCTCGAGTCTCAACTCCGGTCAATGGCGCCTTGAGCTCCTACACCGCGTCGAATCGGTCCGAACAGCCGACATCTGATAGAAGAGGTGGCCTGGAGGGAAGCCCTAGCGATCGACAGATGTATCGAGCTGCCCGCTCGTAAGCGCCTCAGCCAGTTCCGCCACGCTCGCGGCCGCTTCTTGCTCCGTCTTGGCGAAGAGCGTCCTCACGGGATCAGCTCTGTCGTCAGCTCGTCTGACCATCACGACCCACTCCTTTCCTCGGGCCCTCCGGACGACGGACCACAGAAGGCCCGCCAAGTCGAGCAAGATCGACCCTGTCCCGAGCCTCCATGCCTTCCCCTTCGCTAAGACCTCGTATTGGAGCCCCTCAGGACTGGTAACAACTCGTCGCAGCTCGCCCGGCACACTCGACTCCCACTCTGGACCGTCGGCTCCACACCCCGGGCCGATCATATCCATCCACCTGACGGGACCGACCGCCTCCAGAGTGGTTTGGCTGCTATCAGTTGTGGTATTTCAGATAAGTCGACCGCTGAAAGGAACCAAATGACCTCCGCCACCACTCGACTGGACCAAACCGGACCAGTCCAAACGCTGGTTCGCGACTACCAGTGGTTCCACACGACGGTCGGGATCCTCGGCAACCTGACGTTCTTCGTCGGATCGATCTTCTTCCTATTCGAGACCCTCAGAACCGCGGGCACCTGGTTATTCATTATCGGTTCCTTCGGAATGCTCATTGGAGCAGTGGGACGGGCGCTTGTGGACCACATAGAGAAGGAGCGCGGCTCCGACTCGGAACCTTCGGACCACTGACCCAAGCGCCAACCCGGCAGTCGACCATGTGGGACCAGATCGCCAGGGCGGATCCTGGCGGGCCCATCCCGTAGAAACCCGCCACAATGTGCACGCCGATTTGCTGTCCGCACACAGGCTGCTGAGCAAACCGGGCTCCGCTGGCTTTCCAGGGAAGGGAGACAACGTGAAGGTGCAGAGCAGGGTCGTGGTGGTTACAGGCGGAGGCAACGGGATCGGCCGTCAATTGGTGCTAGAGCTACTGAGACGGGGAGCCAGGGTGGCGGGGGTGGACGTGCGCCAGGAGAGTCTCGATGAAACGGCACAACTGGCCGGGGCCGGAGACAGGCTCGCCACCTTCGCCGCCGATGTCACCGACCGGAACGCCATCGGATCCCTTCCCGACAAGGTCATCGCCGCCCACGGCATGGTTGATGGTGTGATCAACTGCGCCGGGATCATCCAGCCCTTCGTCAAGCTGAACGATCTCGACTACGACGCCATCGACCGCGTCATCAACGTCAATCTGTATGGGACTATCCACGTGGCGAAGGCCTTCCTCCCCCATCTGCTCGAACGACCCATCGCCCACATCGCAAACGTGTCGAGCATGGAAGGGTTCCTTCCCGTGCCCGGCCAGACCATCTACGGGGCATCGAAGGCAGGAGTCAGGCTGCTGACCGAGGGCCTCTACGCCGAGCTGCTGGACACCAACGTCAAGGTCTCGGTGATCATGCCCGGTGCCGTCGCCACCGAGATCACCGCCAACTCGGGCATCGAGATCCCGGGCGGAGCCGAGGCGGCCGCAGAGAGCCAATACCCGACCACATCGCCCGAGGACGCCGCACAGATCATCCTGGACGGGATCGAGGCCGACCACCTCCACATATTCGTGGGCCGGGACTCGCGCATGATGAACCTGGCCAACCGCCTCGCCCCCCGTCTCGCCACTCACATGATCTACCGCCAGATGAAGGAGTTGCTGGGTTCCTGATCGACCGGATCTCGCCCAATGGTGGGGGCTCCTGCGAACGGCGGTCGCTTCCTGCGGGCAGGTTGACGCCATGAGAGCCGACGAACTCCACGAATTCGCAACCCGTTGCACCGAGGCATGGTGTTCCCACGACGCCGACGCCCCTTTCTTCGCCGAGGACGGGTCTCTGGCCGTCAACGACGGAGAGCCCGCGGTGGGATGCCAATCCATCGCACGGGTGGTGCAAGGGTTCTACGACGCCTTTCCAGACACCGTCGTGACCATGGACAAGGTCCGGGGCGCAGGCAACAAGGCCGCCTCTAGTGGACCTACCAGGGGACCAACACCGGTCCGGACGGCACCGGCAACCGCGTGAAGTCCGATGACTGGGAGAGTTGGACCTTGTCACCGGAGGTCTGGTGGCCGTTTCTGACGGCAGCTTCGACACCGTCGAATACGAACGCCAACTGGCCGAGGGTGTCTGACACCATCCGGATCCGAGACCCCGATCCGCCCGTGGCCGAGGGATTCTTGCGATAATCCCGGAATTCTTGGTTTGGGATGTCCTCTGCGGTCGCTCCCATTCGTAAGAGGGTGAACGCGGGAAAGGCCCGCGCCGAGACAAGGAGCACTCATGAACCAGTACCTGTTGTCGACCTATTCCGTCGAAGGAGCGGTCCCCGAGGGACCGACCATACCCGAGGAGATGCAGGCCTTCATGCAGCGAGTCATGGCCCTGGAAGCGGACATGGACGATCAGGGGGCGTTCGTCTTCGGCGGTGCCCTGCACGGTCCCGACGCGGCCACGGTCGTGCGACCTGGCGATCAAGAGGCCTTGTTGACCGACGGCCCGTTCGCCGAGTCGAAGGAGCACATCGGCGGCTTCTACATCATCAATGCCGCTGACCTCGATGAGGCTCTCGCCTGGGCCGAGAGGGTTGCACATGCGATCAACCACCCGATCGAGGTCCGGCCCTTCCGGGCCACCGGGCGAGTCAAGGCGTGACCCCGATCGTTCCCGACCGTGCGGAGAGCACCGTGGTCGGGGACGTGTTCCGCCAGGTCTACGGCCAGGCGGTAGCAACGCTGGTCCGGGTCTTCGGCGACATAACCCTGGCCGAGAATGCGGTCCAGGACGCCTTCCTGACTGCCATGGAACGGTGGCCACGAGAAGGCACGCCTCCCAACCCGGCGGGATGGATCGTCACCACAGCCCGCAACCGGGCCATCGATGACTTGCGCCGGTCGACCCGGGGTCAGCGTCTGGTCGAAGAGCTCGGCGCCATCTCCGAGGCATCGACCGGGGGCGGCACCGAGGCCGTGACGTCCGAACCGGTGATCGTCGACGACCGCCTCCGCCTCATCTTCACCTGCTGTCATCCTGCTCTGCGTCCCGAACACCAGGTGGCGTTGACCTTGCGGCTGCTGGGCGGGCTGAGCGTTGCCGAGATCGCCCGCTCTTTGCTGGTCGGCGAGTCGGCCATGGCCAAGCGTCTGGTGCGTGCCAAGTACAAGATCCGGGCCGCCAGTGTCCCCTACCGAGTACCGGGCCCGGCCGAGCTGCCACAGCGACTTCGCTCGGTTCTGTCGGTGATCTACCTGATCTACAACGCCGGTGCAGACGACCCGGACCGTGCCTGGCTATGTGGCGAGGCGATCCGTCTCGGCAGGACGATGGTGGAACTGATGCCCGACGACCCCGAGGTCGCCGGTCTCCTGGCACTGATGTTGCTCAGCCAGTCGAGGTCAGAAGCCCGCCGGGCCGAAGGTATGACAGTGCTGCTGCGCGAGCAGGACCGGACCAAGTGGGACCGCGACATGATCGCAGAAGGAACGGCCATCGTCGAAGCCTGCGTCAGGCGTGACCGGCCCCGGTCATACCAGTTGCAGGCGGCCATTCAGGCCGTGCATTGCAACTCGGAGTCTTTCGAGGCCACCGACTGGCGGCAGATTCTTGCCCTATACGATCACCTGCTCTCGGTAATGCCCACTCCCGTCGTGGCGATGAACAGGGCCATCGCCCTGAGTGAAGTCGACGGGCCGGCGGCAGCCCTATCTGCTCTGGACGCTCTCGCCCACGACCTGGACGGCTACCACCTTCTGCACGCCGCTCGTGGTGCAACCCTGCGCCGGCTTGGCCACCGCCGTGCGGCGAGTCTCGCCTTCCAGCGGGCAGCCGCGCTGGCCGGGACCGACATCGACCGGGAGTTTCTGGCGCGCCAGATCGAGGACCTGGCGTCCGGTGACGATCACTCCTGATCAAGGACGAGACAGAAGGGTGGCGGGCCGGATCCGGTATGACCCGCCCGCCTACTTGAGGCTGGTGATCCGCCAGCGATGCTCCGACCTGCAGGGCCCATTGCACGGCCGCGTCGAGGGCGTCAACGCCGATGTCGAGGTGCAGAGCATCATCGGCTGCTCGCCCTCAATCGGAAGCCAGGTTGGCGCCACGTAGTTCGGTTCCCACTGGAACTCCAGCTTCGGACTTCTATCCGGCGGGCCCATGATCGCCCAACCGTCCCGGAGAGGACTGCCCGGCCGCAGACCCTCCATTCTGGTGATCGCCCACCCGAGCAGGTCCTCGTGGAACCTGGCCAGCCGATTCGGGAGTCCAGAGCGTCAGCCGGTTTCCTCGAGTCTGGCCGCCAATTCGGCCAGCTGTCCTGCCAGGGCAGTGACTTCCTGATCAGAAAACCCCTGTCCTACGATCCGCTCCACCGGAGCCACGGCCAGATCAGCCAGCTCGACCAGCTCTGAACCCAGCCGGGTGAGGCTCGCCTCGAGGACCTTTCGATTGTCAGGCCGCGGCGCCCGGACGATGAGCCCTCGATCCTCCAGGCCGGTGACGATTCGAATCATCGTCTGGGGAGTGACGAACGATCGCCGAGCCAGTTCGGCATTGGACATGCCCGACCGCTCTTCCAGATTCGCCAGTACCGCATACTGCGGAGCGGTCAAATCCAGGTCCGCAAGCGCTTCATCGATCCGCGACCGGAGAGCCTGCTGTGCTCGTTTGAGCAGATAGCCGACTCGTCGGTCCAGTGGCTGGGCGGCGGACACTTGAGCAATTATAAGCACCCTGATATTATCTCAGCATGCTTAGACAGCGCTCATTCGACCTGAGGTACTCCGGCCGTTACGACCTGGAGGCGGCCGGGCATTTCCTGAAGGAATGGCCGCCCACCGTGGGTTCGACCCAGATCACCGGCCTCAGCTGGGCCGCATGCCTGGACCGAACATGGGATCCCGTTGCCATCACGGTGCAGCAGGAAGCCGGCACCCTGGTGGGCCACTTCGCCGGTGCTGCGGATCCGGACCAGGTCACCGCCGAAGCGTCTCGCATCCTCTCTGTCGACATCGACGGCTCCGAGCTCGAGGCCGTAGCGGAACGAGACGCGGTGGCCGGGCACCTGTTGCAAGAAAACCGGGGCCTTCGGCCCGTGTGCTTCTGGACGCCGTATGAGGCTGCTGTGTGGGGGGCTCTCTCCCAACGCTCGAGCATTACCGCGGCGTCGAAGGTCAAGGCCCGCATCACGCGTAAGCACGGAATCGAGGTCGACGCCGCACGAGCCTTTCCTTCACCCAAGCGCCTACTCCAACTCGACGAATCACTGGGGGTGGGCGAGACGAAACGGGAGCGCCTACACCATGTAGCTCGTGCGGCACTCGAGGGATCACTAGATGCTCAGGCCTTGAAGCGACAGGGACCCGAGGAGTCTCTGGCTCAGCTGCAGGCGATATCCGGAGTGGGTCCCTTCACGGCCGAGCTGATCCTGGTGCGGGGAGCGGGCCATCCCGACGTCTTCCCACGCCACGAACAACGCCTCCACACCATCATGAGATCCGCCTACGAGCTACCCGATGCATCGGTAGACGAACTCGAGGCCATCGCCGAAAGGTGGCGTCCCTATCGATCCTGGATTGGATTCCTGTTCAGGAGGGGGTCTATGGCTCGAGAGGGAACCTCTTCCCCGCATCGGACTCGCCGGCAATCGCACACCCCCCGTCAACCAGCCCGGTGATGGCCCGGCACCGAGTCCTCACTCCGACCGCTCATGCCCGGCGACCGAACAGAGCCAACAGGCGGACCTGAGCGTCGGCGTCATCAGGGGTCTCGACGTCGTCACCGAAAACCCCCGACGCCCGCATCATGGACTCGAACGGCCTCATCATGCCATCGCAAGTTCGTACCAACTCTTGGTCCAGGCCGTCGTCACTCCCGATGCCCCGAGCCACATCCCAGGCATGAACCAGGTGGTCCGAGAAGAGTTGGCTGAGGTAGTCGCGGGCCGGCATCTGCCCCATCGACGTGTGGACCGGCCGATCCATCGAGCCGGCCGACACCGCCTTCAAAGCGCCGTGACGCGCTTGCTGCCAGGCCCTTTCCGGGTCTTCGCCGAGCAGGTCGTCATCGAAGCGATCCCCCACTTCCTCCAGTGTCTTGCCGGCCAACAACTCGGGAACCCACAAATCCTCGTAGGTGACGTGGTTCACCAGGTCTCGCACTGTCCACTCGGTGCATGGTGTGTCGTCGCCCCACTGACCGTCGGCGATCGCATCGACCCGCCGGTCGAACTCACCCACTGCCTGAGGAAAGAGCTCCTGGATACCGGTCACGGGCTGACCAGCCACGGATCGCGGACGTCGAGATAGCGAATGTTCTCCACGTGAGACATCCACGTCTCCACCTGCCGCGCCACGCCCTCATTGTCTCCCATGGTCTGCTCGCCCTGGCGTGCCTCCTCCTCAGAGGTGAAATAGACGGCCTGGGTGAAGTGGCCCCGGTCGTTCCATCCGTAGATGCCACCGATGAGGTCGGGACGCATTTCTGCCAGCTCTCCTTCGTCTTCGACCACGTCGGCTGGTGTGCCTTCACCCATGTAGGTGCCCTGGAGGAACTGAACGAAATCGGCTTCGTCCGACCCTCCCCCAAGGAAGAGCTCGGTGTTGGGATAGTCGTGAAACTGGGCTCCTCCATCGAAGAGACCCGATGTCTCGGCCCACCACACTCCCTGCTCAGGGCGATCGCTACTACGCCGGGCAGCACTCTCGTCTTCGAACCTCACCATGACGATGAACTCTCCGTTCTCGGTCGTACCTGCCGTGGATCCCAACCATCCCTCGGCCGAGGGGGCGAGCTCCTCCAGCCAGGCTGTGAAGCGTGTCTGGATCGCTTCTGGGTCAGAAACTCTGCCCTGAATGACCTGGATGAACATATGGCGCCTCCCTGGGTAGTCGATCGGGGCCGGATCGGCCGCGACCCCTTCTCGCACCCACCATATGCGCGTTCTCGGGCGACACGCAGGACGCCGACGCCGAGAATGCGCGCCGGAACGGTGGATGCCCTTACGCCTGCCGACGTATCAGCACCACCACCATGTTGACCAGGGCCATGATCGACACCAGCAGAGCGACGGTGATGCCGGGTACCACCCACCACCCATACCGGGTGGGGGATGGAAGGATCTGTTCAGAGAGGATCTCCGTGTCGGTCGGGTTGAGGACCTGACGATCGGTGGCCGGTGAGAACTTCTCGTACGAGTTCGTGGTGCCGAAGATGACCGTCGAGGGTCGGCAGTCGAGGCTCTGGGCCAGAACACCACCCTGGGGCAGGTGTGAGTCGTCCCACCAGATGACATAGCACGACCCACCGCTCTCCCCCATCAGGACGTCGTAGGCCTGATCGGTCCCGGGTCGCACCACCGAAGCCCCTTCGAAACCGTCGGTCGCCAAGTGGTAGCCGCCGGGAAGCGACTCACCGGCCACGATCGAGCGGTAAGCCGAACGCAGATCTCCAGCCAGAGCCTCGGCGGGTGGATAGTCGGGGTTGGGTACCTTGGGAAAGGCGGCCACAAGGACCACAGCGGCCGCGGCCAGCAGAGACACAGCCAGCCACATCGCCACCAACCGTCGCTTCAGTCGGCGCCGCTCCGTCTCCGCTGCGGCGGACTTGGCGCCGCTAAGAGTCTCGAACACCCCGATCGAACGCCCCGCCCGCGAGAGGCTCCAGTGTTTTGGCCCCACCAACACGACTCGGTAGGGCCCGCGCACGTAGCCGGTGGGGTCTTGTTGCCAAGCCGTCTGACTCACCTGGGGCACTCCATGGGATTCCCGCCTATCCTCATTCTCGCGCGAACAAACGGGCCACCGACATCCCGAATGTCGCCCCAAAACGAGAGCTACCTCACGCCTCCCGCCTGATCAGCACCACGACCATGTTGACCAGGGCCATGACTGCCAGCAGCAGAGCGACGGCGATGCCGGGTACCACCCACCACCCAAACCGGGTGGGGGATGGAAGCAGTTGCTCCCACACGATCGTCGTGCCGATAAGGCTGACGAGGTGACGGTCGGAGGCGGGCGAGACCTTCTCGTAGGAATTGGCGATGCCGAAGATGACCGTCGACGGGTGGCATTCGAGACTGCGCTTGAGGACGCCCCCCTGAGGCAGGAACCCCTCGTGCCACCACATGAGATAGCATCGCCCGGCGCTCTCCCCCATCAAGACGTTGTATTGCCGAACGGTTCCGGGCCGCACCACCAGACCACCTTCGTACCCGTCCTCGGCCACGTGGTAGTCGCCCACTACGGACTCACCGGCGACGATCGACTCGTAGGCGGCCCGCAAGTCCGCCGCCAGAGCCGCCGCGGGCGGGTACTCGGGGTTGGGAACCTCGGGGAATGAGGCCAGCAAGATCATCGCTACTGCCCCGGCCAGAAACAGCGCCAGCCAACCCGCCACCGCGCGACGCATTAGCCGTCTTCGCTCCGCCTGCCGGGCGGCAGACTTGGCCGCACTCAGGGTCTCGAACAGCCCCATCGAACGTCCCCGCCACTCGAGCCGCCATCGCCTGGGGCCCTCCAACACCACCTGGTAGGACCCGCGCACGTAGCCGGACGACTCCTGTCGCCAAACCATCGGACTCAACGAGAGCGCTCCATGGGACTCGACTTCGAGGCTACCGGGGCCGCCGAGACGGCGCTGGTCCGACCGCGCACCTCGAGGGGCTAAAGCAGATTGGAAGCGGCGTAGACGCGCAGAGCGTTGAGTGTGATCATCTCGTTGGGAGCCGAACGTCCCCAGTCGACGACATCGGTGTTGGGTCGCTCCGAACCGAGCGGATTCCACCAGTACCCGCCGGGACGCCAGCGACCGTCCTCGAGACGCCTTTGCTCCAGCACCTCGAGGGCATCGGAACAGCGAGGGTCTGTAGTGAGATGCATCCGCCCCAACACGTGGAGGGCGGCGAGGACGTCGTAATGCCAATAGGGGGGATAGTGCAACGTCACCCAGCTCATGTGAATCGGCTCACCACTCTTGAGTGCGCGAAACAGCCGATGCTCAAGGAAAAGCTCAGTGGCCCGCTCGGCAGCCTGGAGTGCCTCCCCCTCGCCGGTGGCACGCCAGTACTCGTACAAGCCGCGGATCGGGGGCAGGGTCTCGTGGAAGGAGGAGCGTCTTCCGCTGGCGCGCACGGAGCAATTCCAACCGCCATCGGGCCACTGCCACCCGACGAGCGATTCGGCCAGTAGCTCGACCCGCGGATCGGTGGCCAGGCCGAGTTGGGACGCTACCGCCAGCGCGTTCCCCTCCTGGGAGGCGCAGCGGCGGGTGAGGTCATTGACGACCCGGATGCGGCTGCGATGCCCTTCGCTGGTGAGCCAATCCAGAACCGTGCCAACCGCAGCCCGGGCACCCGGATGCTCGCCCGGCAGTCCCAGCTCAACCAGCGACACAAGCCTCCAGTGGGCGCCGGCCCACTTGCGGTAAGGATGGACACCGAATCCGCCGTCGGGCTGCTGTCCCGTCAAAAGGGCTCTCACCTTTGGGCCGTCCTGCACGATCGTGAAATCTTCGACATCCTCGCCGAGAACATCCCGTCGGGTTTGAAGGCGAACCCCTGGCTCCTCGGATTGGAGGAGCCAGTCGACTGCAAAGCGGGTTCGGTCATCCAAAGTGATCTCTTCTCGGGGACGAGCCACGCTTCCTAGAGCTTCTTGACCACGTCGCCGCGACGAATCGATCCGGGCCGGACGACGGTGGCGTAGACCCCGCGCAGACGCAGGTCACGGCCTGTGGGTGAGTCGACGAACCGGAGCGCGTCTACCCCGAAACGTCGCGAGAACTTGCTGCAGCCGGTGTGGGGGCGGGCGGTGATCTCGAGCACCGCAGTCCCGATGGTCAGGGTGGTGCCGGGGGGAAGATTCTCGACACCCACGTCGAGATCCACGTAGAGCTGGTCGCCGGCAAGGGCCCATCGATCTCTGGCCTGCGCCACCAGATCGACGAAGCGCGCATTCATCAGCGTGATCTGTGAGTCGAGCGTCGGTGTGCCGGCGTCACTCGCCTCGATGGAGCGACTCCGCCAGGTGTCGCCTACCAGTCCCTCTGAGGCGTCGAGGATGGCCTCCTCGAGTACCTCTCGCTCCTCGATGGATGGTCGTCGAACGATCATCTCAACGGTGCCGGCATCTCGGGGCGCGGCCCGGACATGATCGAGGCCGGCCTCCAGCTCGGCCAAGGAGAGGTGCTTCATCGTGCCATTATGGTGGACGGACCCGTCCAGACACCTCCCGGACCCGTGTCCGACTCGCTCCGCGGATTCAGGCGGGTCGCGTGGCGGGTTGGGCACTGAGCTCCTCGGACAGGTGCTCGACGACCAGATCTCTGGCCCTGGACAACTCCTCTCGGGTATAGAGGATCGCAGAGTCGAGATCTCCGTTCTCGAGGGAATTGAGAACCATCTGGTGGTATTCGTGAACCGCCCGGGCGGGCGTCTGAAGCACGAGAGCCAGATTCCGGTATCGCTCGGTGTGGCTCCAGAGGATCCCGATCAGGTGGTCCAGCCACGGTGAGTCGGCCCTGGCCCACAAGTCGAAGTGATAGCGCTGATGGAGGCCGGCACCCTCCTCCATCCGACCCGACTCGAATGCCGCAAACATCTCGTCCAGAGTGGCGCGCGCCCCTGCCAGCGCCTTCTCGTCGATATTGGGCCAAGCACGCCGCAGAGCTTCGCACTCGAGAAGGATCCTCGTCTCGTACGCATCGTTCACATCGGCTTGCGTGATGGAAGCGACGATGGCGCCCCGATAGGGCCGATTCTCGACCAGCCGCTCGACCTCGAGCATGCGCAGGGCTTCGCGTATCGGAATCAGGCTCACCCCAAGTTCCGCGCTCAACTCGTGTAGCCGTAGAGGACTACCGGGTGGGTAATGGCCCATGACAATCGCCGATCGCATGGCTTGATAAACGCGGTCGACGCTGCTCCCGGATGGGGGTGGACCGTTAGTGGACGTCTTCACTGAGGGACTTCAATTTAGCACGACCACCCGTTGAAGACGGCCGGGACTCGGCGCGCTGGACGCGGATCGCTAGCCTCTGGCCGCCATGGAACCCGTTGCAGACTCGATCCTGGCGTTTGCCATCCCGGGAATCGAGACCGTTCCGATCATCGGGATCATGCGGCGCCTGCCCGTTGAGCCAATCGTCGACATTGCCTCAGCAGCAGCCGAGGCGGGGATTCGGGCCCTCGAGGTGACGCTGGACTCCGATCAAGCCCTGACTCAGATCTCGCGCATCGCCGATTCCGTCCCGGGAATCAGCGTCGGGGCCGGCAGCGTGCGCCGATCCGAGTGGGTGCGGCGGGTGGCGGACTCTGGGGCCCGGTTCGTGGTCGCGCCAATTGTCGACGAGGCGACGATCGAGACCACCCGAGAGCTCGGCTTGGCGGCTCTGCCGGGAGCGGCGACACCTACCGAGATCGATCGAGCCGTGCGCCTGGAGGCGACGGCAGTCAAGGTATTCCCCATCTCACAACTGGGAGGGGTCTCATACATCGACGCGATCCGCTCCCCGCTGGGCAACCCTCCCGTGGTTCCCACCGGCGGCGTCACGGCGTCGACCGCTTCCGCCTATCTCGAGGCCGGGGCGGTTGCAGTAGGAGCCGGGTCCGACCTGTTCTCACCAAAGGCATTCGCGGCGGGTGGCGTAGCCGAGATCGGTGCTCGCGCCCAAGCCTGGGTAGGGGGCCTCCAATGAGCCACGACGTATTCACCCTGGGAGAGGCGATGCTCCGCCTTTCCCCACCCGTGGGCGTGCCGCTCGACTCCGCAACCAGTCTGGATCTCGATGTGGCCGGATCGGAGGCGAACGTCGCCGTGGCCCTGGCGGCACTGGGCCGCTCGGTCGCCTGGTACTCGAAGCTCCCCGACGACCGCCTGGGCCAGAGGGTGACCCGCGACCTGAGGGCGGCCGAAGTGGACATCTCGACCGTTCGGTGGCTGGAAGAGGGGCGACTCGGTACGTACTTCGTCGAACTCGGCGGGGGCCCGAGGGGGGTGTCGGTCATCTACGATCGACAGGGATCGACGGCCTCGGCCATGACCCCTTCAGAAGTTCCCTGGGCCACTGTGGCCGAAGCACGAGTCGTCCACCTGTCCGGCATCACGCCGGCCCTTTCCGAAAGCTGCCGGGACACGGCGCTGGCAGTGGCTGAGGCCGCCAAGGCCTCCTCGTCACTGGTCTCGTTGGACGTCAACCACCGGGCACGCCTGTGGGGCACCGAGGAGGCCCGGGAGGTGCTCGGAATGCTGGGCAGAGGGGTAGACCTCCTCATCTGCACACGGGAAGACGCGCTGACGGTGTTCGATGTCTCGGCTCCTCCCGAAGACGCCGCCGCGATATTGGCCGAGCGCCTGGAGAGCCCGAATGTCGTTGTCACCGACGGGGCCCAGGGAGCCGTTCTGGCCCGTGACGGGACCACGAGGAGGGTGGGGGCCTGGCCCACCACTCTTCTCGATCGACTGGGTGCCGGCGACGCCTTCGCAGCCGGTGTGCTGGATGGCCTCCTCGACGGTGACCTCGAGGGTGGGCTGCAGAAAGGAGTCGTGCTGGCCGCGGCCGCCCTGTCCACCTCCGGGGACCAGGTCCGTATGGGTCGCGACGAGTTGGATCGTATCTTGGCCGGCCGCGAGCGCGGCGTGGACCGCTAGCCAATCGCAAGAGATCACTGATGCTCGACGGCCTCGATCAGCCTCGCCACCCCTTCCTGGAGGAGATCGGCGTGTGTTGCCAGGGAGACTCTCACATAGCTCTTACCCGACGGGCCGAATGCCTCACCCGGGGTGACCGCCACGTGTCGCTCGGTCAGAAGACTGCGGGCGAAGTCTCTCGACTGTCTGCCGGACGCGGAAACGTCGATCCATGTGTAGAACGCCCCGGTAGGAGTCACATGGGGAATCCCGGCGGCTCTGAGCAGGTCGACGGTGAAATCTCTGCGCGTTCGATACGAGTCGCGCATCTCGACCACACAATCCTGCGGTCCCGTCACAGCGGCCAGAGCACCGAACTGCGCCGGTGCGTTCACACAAGCAGTGATCGGCTCTTGAGTCTTCACGAGCAGAGGCGTCAACCCACTCGGTGCCAGGGCGTAGCCGACCCTCCATCCCGTCATGGCATATGTCTTGGAGAAGCTCCAGACGGTGATCACGCGCTCGGGATCGCCCACAGAGGCAACACTCGGCGCCACCGGACCGTCGAAGTAGATCTCGTCGTAGACCTCATCTGACACGACCCACAGATCGTGGCCGGCGGCCAGTTGCATCACTCCACCGAGATGGGCCTGTCCGGCTACGACACCCGTCGGATTGCAGGGGGAGTTGACGAGGATGAGCTTGGCGCGGTCCGTGATGAGCGGTTCGATCGACTCGGCCGAGGGAACGAAGCCATCTTCGAAGCGAAGCGGGTATCGGACGACCTCCAACCCCTGCAGAGCGGCGATCATTCGATAGTTGGGCCAGGCAGGGTCCGGGACCAGGACCTGGTCTCCCGGGTCACACAGAGCCAGGAACGCAGCGAACAGCGATGCGATGGCTCCGGGCGTGACCAGTATCCGGTCTGGCGACGCTTCCAGCCCATTGCGAGTCTTGACCTTCTCAGCCAACACCTCACGCAACTCCGGGATCCCCGCGTTGGGCGTGTACTTGGTGTGGCCATCGGCGGCCGCTTTGGCAGCCGCCTCACAGACATGAGCGGGGGTCGGGAAGTCGGGTTCTCCCATCTCCAGATGGATGGCATCGGGGATGGTGTTGGCCAGATCGAACACCTCTCTGATCCCAGAGCGGTCCAGGCCACGCACCGCCTCCGACGGAGACTTCATCGTTGATCCGCTCCTCGAGTCGACAAGATCGACAGATCTTATAATATCGCTGGCATGGTGGACCAACCGGTATTGGAGGCCATCGAGATCAACGGACACGAGACGGTGGTCTTCGGTCGAGACGCTTCTTCGGGACTGAGGGCGGTGATCGCCATCCACTCCACCGTCCTGGGACCGGTCCTCGGGGGGACGAGGATACCCGTACAACTCGGAAGCCGAGGCACTTCGAGACGTCCTCCGGCCCTCAGAAGGCATGACCTTCAAGGCCGCAGCCGCCCAACTCGACCTGGGAGGCGGTAAGGCCGTGCTGATCGGGGACCCCCAGAGAAGACTCCCGAGATGCTGCACCCGTACGGGAGACTCGTCGAGCGCCTCGGGGGCTCCTACATCACCGCTGAAGACGTCGGCACCACGGTCCAGGATCTCGTGGAGGTGTCCAGTCCTACACGGTGGGTGACAGGTCTGCCCGTCGAGGTCGGAAGATCGGGAGATCCATCTACTCTGACCCGCGGGGCGTGGTCGGCGCCATGAGAGCCGCGGCCCGGCACGTCTGGTCATCCCCCGACCTGGAGGGCCTGACCATCGCCATTCAAGGAGTCGGCAAGGTCGGCTCGAGTCTGGCCGGCCTGCTGGCCGAAGACGGAGCCAACCTGCTCGTCGGCGATATCGACCAGACCTCTGCCGAGAGCCTTGCGCGGTCGCTTGGCGCCAAGGCGCTGCCCCCGGAGGAGATCCTGTTCGCACCGTGCGACATCTTGGCTCCGTGCGCCCTGGGCGGGGTACTCGACCACACCACCATCCCGGATCTTCGGTGCTCAGTGGTGGTCGGGCCCGCCAACAACCAGTTGGCCGGGTCAGACTGCGCGGCGCTGCTGGCGCGGCACGGGATCCTCTACGTTCCTGACTACCTGGCCAATGCCGGCGGCATCATCAACATCTCGGCCGAGCTCGATCCCGATGGCTACGACCCCGAACGTGCCCGGGAAATGGTCGACGGAATCGAGAGCCGCGTCTCCCAGATCCTGACGCAAGCGACCGGGGCCGGCATCGACCCGGCCGCGGCTGCGGCCGCTCTGGCACGACGACGCCTCCGGGCCCCGAAGACCATCGCTTCGAAGGTGACGATTTGACCCGCCTGCTCCTCGCCTCCAACTCCACCAACCCGGGAAGCGGGTACTTGGACCATCTCTCTGATGCCATGATCGAGCACTTTGCGGAATCGAAGCGAGTCGCCTTCGTCCCGTACGCGCTCCACGATCCCGATGGCTACGCCGAGGCTGCGATGAGCCGGTTCGCGGACCTGGGGCTGCAGCTACTCAGCGTGCACACGTCGCCGACCCCCTCTGTCGCCCTGCTCGAGTCCGATGGGGTATTCGTGGGCGGTGGCAACACCTTCCGCCTCCTGGATCGTATGACGGCACTCAGCCTGATCGGGCCAATCCGCGCCTTGGTGCGATCAGGAGTCCCGTATATGGGTACCAGCGCCGGATCGAACGTGGCCTGCCCCACCATCATGACAACCAACGACATGCCCATCGTGGAGCCTCCGAGCTTCCGCGCCATGGGCCTGGTCGACTTTCAAATCAACCCCCACTACGTAGATCGCGACCCCGACACCCCCCATGGCGGGGAGAAGCGTCAACAGCGGATCAGGGAGTTTCACGAGGAGAACGCCACACCGGTCATTGGCCTGCGGGAAGGCTCCTGGCTGTCGGTTCAGGACGATGGGATCGAGCTGCGCGGCCCAAATCCTGCCCGTCTGTTCCGGCCGGCCGCGGAGCCGCGTGAACTCCAACCCGGTCCGATCGGAGCAGATCTGTAAATGGAATCGAGAGATAGGCGCGCGGCTCCGGCAATATGTTATAAGATCCAGCCAAGGCGGCTGGGCGAGGACCCGGCACCATCCAGGAGGAGAATGATGAAAATCAGACCCAAACTGCCCAAGGTTCTGGCTCTGGTAGTGGCTCTGTCAATGGTGGCGGCAGCCTGCTCCAGCTCCGGAACCGAGACCACAACCACCGCGAGCGGCGGTACTACGGAAACCACTTCGGGCGGGACGGCGACTACCGCCGGCGGCTCCACGGCCACCACTGGAGGTCAGACCTCCCAGAAGCCTGAGATCGTCGCCGCGCTGAGCGACACGGTCAACCTGATCGAGCCGCACACGTTCCGGTCCACCTCTGCATACGCGGTAACCAGGGCCCTCTACGAACCTCTTGTCCGGGAAAAGTACGACGAACAATCGGACGGGTCTCTGATTGGTATCCCCGGCGAGCACGTCGGCGATGGCGCCGAGTCCTATGAGGTCACCGAAACAGACAACGGGCTGAAGGCAACGTTCCACCTTCGCCAGGACGCCAAGTTCGCGGACGGCACACCGGTGACGGCCAGCGATTACAAATACACCTTTGACCGGTCTATGCAGGCCGATTTCAGCTACATCACGGTGTTGTTGCCCTTCATCGGGGTGGACTCTCCAGACCAGATCAAGGTCGTGGACGACTACACGTTGGAGATCGAGACAAACGCCAAGACCCCCCTGTTCGAGCGCTTCATGACCTTCCAGGTCTTTGGTGCAATCAATCAGGCCCTAGTCGAGGCGAACACGACTTCCGATGATCCCTGGGGCGGCGGATACCTGACCACGAACGCGGCGGGTTCCGGGCCCTACATGCTTCAGGAGTACAACCCTGATCGCCAGGTTGTGTTGACGCCCAATCCCTACTACTGGGATATCGACAACGTCGCCAACAGCGGCGTGACCATCCGCACCGTCCCCGACGCCAACCAGCGAGCCCTGCTCGTGCAGTCGGGCGATATCGATCTGGCTACCGGGATTCCCCCAAGCTGTTGTCTCAGCTCGAGGAGGATCCCAACGTCAAGATCTTCTCCCGGCCCACCTCAGGCGTCTACTACATGGGAATGAACGAGGACATAGAGCCGCTCGACAATGTCGACGTTCGGAGGGCGATCATGCACGCCGTTCCCTACTCGGCCCTGATCGATCAGGTTATGTACGGCTACGCCTCCCCAGCAGGCGGTGTGGTCACTTCGCCGATGGAGACTTACGACGCCTCGATCGGCGACCAGTACAAACAGGACCTGGATCAGGCACGTACCGATCTGGCCAACTCCGGCGTAGGCAGCGTAGATCTCACCCTCGGCGTACGCGAGTCACGTGCCACCGACCAGGAGGCAGCGGTTCTGATCCAGGACGCCCTACGTCAGGTCGGGATCAACGTCGAGGTCTCGGTGCTGCCCGATGCCGACTTCAGCGACAAGCTGAACAACGGTGAGCTGCCACTGTTCATTCACGACTGGTACTCGTGGGGTGAGGATCCCTACTACCAGATGACCTTCCTCACGACGTGTGGCTCGTTCGTGAACTATGCCCACTTCTGCAACGAGGAATACGACAACCTCGTGAATGAGGGCAAGTTCACCCTGGACGAGAACCAGCGCCAGGAGATCTCGTCTCAGACGCAGCAGATCTTCTTTGACAACGCTGTCTGGGCACCCCTGTGGGCGGCTGACCGCACCATCGTCACAGGCAAGTGCGTGACCGGCGTGGACAAGGAGTACACCAATGTTCCCGGCTTCAAGCTGCTGACGAAGACCGACAGCTGCTGACTCATCGGTTAGGGGCCGCCGACCCGTCCCCTGTCGGCGGCCCCTACCGTTGAGGAGACCTCATGTGGCGATACCTGGGAAAGAGGGTGTTGATCTCCATCGGCACGATCATCGGGATCGTGGTGGTGGTCTTCTTCATCGTACGGGTACTCCCCGGTGACGCGGCGGCGGTACGGGCGGGGCCATACGCCAGCGAGGAGAAGCTCGCTCAGATACGCGAGCAATACGGTCTCAACGATTCGCTCTCGGACCAGTTCGTCAGGTATGTCGAGAACGTGGCCCAGGGGAACCTGGGCACCTCGATCAGAACCGAGGGCTCGGTGACCGACGAGGTACTCCAGCGTCTCCCCGCCTCACTCGAGCTGGCCTTCTACGCAGTCTTGTTGGCCATGCTGATCGGTATTCCGCTAGGCATCGCCGCCGCAGCCAGACCGGATAGCTGGGTCGACCGGTTCGCCCGGGTCTTTGCCGTGCTCGGCTCCTCCATGGCTCTGTTCTGGCTGGGCCTGCTCCTCATCTACTTCCTGTTCTTCCGGCTGCGCTGGTTCCCGGGGCCCCTGGACCGTCTGGCAGTGACCACCGAGGCTCCCCGAACCATCACCGGCTTCTACACCATCGATGCCGCCCTGACCGGACAGTTCGGCGTCATGTTGGAGGCGTTCCATTACCTGGCGTTGCCCGTGCTCACCCTCGGCTTCGTGTTGGCCACGCCGATCCTGAAGATGGTGCGGGCATCGATGATCAAGACCCTGGCATCCGATCACGTCCGCACTCCGCGATCCCTGGGGATCCCGGCTCGTCAGATCCTCCTCCGGGACGGTTTCCGAAATGCCCTCCTACCTGTGACGACGGCCATCGGGATCGTCTTCGGGTACATGCTGGGCGGCAACATAATCGTCGAGTTCCTGTTCGCCTGGCCGGGAGTCGGCCGGTATGCCTACACCGCGATTCAGAACAACGATCTCGAGGCCCTGCAAGGTTTCGTGATAACGGTTGGAGTCCTGTATGTGGGCCTCAACGTTCTGATCGACCTCCTCTATGCCTGGATCGACCCCCGCATTCGACTGGGCGGGAAGGTAGCCGTTTGAGCTACTCCGCTCCCTTCCCCACCGGTGAGCCCTACGACGGTCCGGCCGAGGACTTCCAGACCGCCGAATACGACGCCACCGTCCATCGCAAGTCATTCGTGCGGCGCAATCCTCTCGCCACCGCCGGAATCGTCATCCTCGCTCTCTATCTCATCATCGCCATCGTCGGGCCCTTCTTCGTTCAGAGCCCGATTGCGACCGAGCCCAGCGCCGCGTTGCAGGCACCATCGACCGCCCACCTGTTCGGAACCGACAAGTTCGGGAGAGATGTCTTCGCCCCGCGGTGCATTCGGCCCGCCTCGATCTGAGCATCGGAGTCGTCATCGCTCTGGCAGCCATGGCAGTGGGGTCGCTACTGGGTGTGATATCCGGCTACTGGGGCGGGTGGGTCGACGAGGTGATCATGAGGATCACCGACGTGATACTGGCGTTCCCCGGATTCGTGCTGGCCCTGATACTGGTGGCCGTCATAGGCAACTCCGTTCCCAACGTTGCCGTCGCGGTCACGATGGCTTACATCCCCTATTTCATCCGCCTGACGCGAGCCGAGGTCCTATCACAGAGGGAGCTCGAGTACGTCGACGGAGCACGACTGGCCGGCAATCGCAAATGGCGAATCGCTTTCCGCCACGTACTGCCCAACTCACTGACCCCAGCCATGGTGCAGGCCACCCTGGTAGCAGGTTGGTCGATCCTCACCGTGGCCGGGCTGGCCTTCCTGGGGGTGGGTATCCGCCCACCCACCGCCGAGTGGGGCGTCATGGTGGCCGAGGGCGCTCCGGACATCATCACCGGTCAGTGGTGGACCGCATTGTTCCCGGGAGGAATGATCGTCCTGGCGGTCATGGCGTTCCATTTCATCGGCGACGAGTTCGGCGGTGAGGAGCTGTGAGCCTCCTCGAAGTGCAGGATCTGACCGTGGGTCTGGACGACAGCCCGATAGCCCTCTTGAGAGAGGTCAGCTTTTCGGTGGAGCCCGGAGAGATAGTGGGCCTGGTGGGAGAGTCCGGATCAGGGAAGACGATGGCCTCTCTGGCGATGATGGGACTGCTCCCGCCTGGAATCGAGTTCCGCTCCGGGGACGTCCGCATAGAAGATCGGTCTCTGGTCAAGGACGGTGCGGTTCAGAGGAATCGGGGTCAGATGGCGATGATCTTCCAGCATCCACGTTCTGCTCTCAATCCGACGATGCGGGTCGGCCGTCAGATAGCTCGCGTGTTGTCGCTCCATCAGAGCATGAAGTCGGCCGACGCTCGGGAGGCGGCCATCGGTGCCCTGGCTCGGGTCGGGATCCCGGGAGCAACGCGAGTCGCTCGGGCCTACCCACATCAGCTCTCCGGGGGAATGTGCCAGCGGGTGACGATCGCCATGGCCCTGGCCTCTCGGCCCCAAGTTCTTATTGCGGACGAAGCCACCACCGCCCTCGACGTGACCATCCAGGCCCAAATATTCGATCTCATTCGCGACCTCGTGGCAGAGACCGGGGCGGGCGTCGTGTTCATAACCCACGATCTGGCGGCTGTCGCCGAGATGTGCGACCGGGTGACGGTCCTCTACGGGGGCCAGGTCATGGAGAGCGGCGGCAAGAGGGAGGTCCTGTCCAATCCTCAGCACCCCTACAGCCGGTTCCTGCTCGATGCCATCGAGCGCGAAGTCGATCCCCGAGTCGAGGAGAAGGGGGTCAATTTCGCTCTCACCGGCTGTCGATTCGCCCACAGATGCCAATACGCCTTCGCCGCCTGCACCTCCTTCCCACCGCTGGCGGAGGTGGGCCCCAATCATGCCGCGGCCTGCTTCCTGCACACCCAATCCGAGGCCGTCGATGCCACTGGTTGAGCTCGAGTCCATCCACAAGACGTTCGGCGCAGGCCCCGGAGCGGTCCCGGCGGTGCGAGGCGTGGATCTCACTGTCGAGGCGGGAGAGACGGTTGGCCTGGTAGGAGAGTCGGGCTGTGGCAAGACCACGTTGGGTCGGGTCGTGGTCGGCCTGCAGCAGGCAACCAGCGGCACCATAGCCTTCGACGGCGAACGCATCGAGGGCCGCTTCGGCGATCCCGCCGTACGCCGTCGCATCCAGATGGTCTTTCAGCACCCGGCTCAATCGCTCAACCCCTCGATGCGCATCGCAGCCATGCTGAGAGAGCCGCTCGAACTGCTGACGAGCGCCAACAGCACCGAGTTCGCGGACCGGATCGACTCGGCCCTGCGTCTGGTCGGGCTGGGATCGGAGTACGCGCAGCGTCGGTCCCGAGCGCTGTCGGGAGGACAGCAACAACGGGTCGCCATCGCACGAGCCTTGATGCCCGAGCCCGATCTGGTGGTGCTGGACGAGCCCACCTCGAGTCTGGATCAATCAGTCAGGGCCAGGATCATCGCCCTCCTGAGAGACATCCAGCGGGAACGACAGGTTGCCTACCTGTTCATCAGCCACGATCTTTCAACGGTCCGACGCATAGCCGACCGTGTGGCGGTGATGTACCTAGGACGAATAGTGGAACTGGCGGACACCGACGCCATCTTCGACCACCCCCTGCATCCCTACACGAAAGCACTGCTATCGGCGGTACCGACCATGGACCTCGACAACCGTCGCCAGCGCATCGTCCTGGAGGGGGAAACACCCAACCCATCCGAGCTGCCCACCGGATGCTCTTTCCAGGACCGGTGCCCCCTGGTCCATGATCGCTGCCGCTCCAGCGAACCGAGCCTGGTGATGATCCGGCCCGGCCACTGGGTGGAGTGCTTCGCTGTCGAGCGGCAGGCAACGGAAGTCTGAGCCGTCAGGCTTCCACCGCCTCCACCTGGCGGGGATCGATGTAGGTCTTGATGCCGGAGATGAGGCCGTCGGCCACCTCGAACACCTCTGTGAACCGCAGCTCATAGGGCCGGCCCGTTGCGGAGGTGCCACGGCTGGTCAGCTCTACCACCACCGAATCATCGTCGGCCACTACCGTCTCGGCCGTCATGTGCTCGTCGGGAAGGCGTTTGAAGAGCTCGGCAATGTGGCCCATGACCTCTTGACGACCCGTGGCGGACTCACCCAGGGAGCTCCACAGCTCGATTTCGGGGTTGTACAGCTCCCCGAGCACCTCGAGGTCCTTTCGGTTGTAGGCGTCCACCACCTCGCCCACCAGCCGGCGAGCCGTGTCTCTGTTCTGCATCGATACTCCGGTCGGAAGAGACAGATTATAAGATCTTGGTCGCAGCCCGCTAACCCGAGGAAACCATGAGCAAGAGACTGGGCCTGGTGCTGGGAAGCACAGTCGGACCACGACACCTGGCCGAGACCGCCGCCACCGCCGAGAAGGCGGGCTTCGATGAGCTGTGGCTGTCGGAGGACTTCTTCTTCAGCGGTGGTATCGGCGGCGCAAGCATCGCCCTCGGTGCCACCGAGCGCATCAGCGTCGGCCTCGGAGTGGTTTCCGCCGTAGTCCGTCATCCCGCGCTGTTGGCGATGGAGCTATCGACCGTGGCGGGCGCTCATCCGGGCCGGTTCCTCCCCGGAATAGGTCTGGGTGTGCCGGACTGGATGCGCCAGATGGATCTGATGCCCGACTCCCCGCTGGCCGCGGTTCGGGAATCGGTCACCACAGTGAAGCGGCTCCTCTCCGGCGAGACGGTGTCTGAAAGGGGAGTGGTGTTCGCCAGCCGGGATGTCTCTCTCTCCTATCCCCCGAAGACTCGCCTTCCCGTGTACATGGGTGTCATAGGCCCCAAGATGCTCGAACTTGCGGGCGAGATCGCCGACGGTTCGATCCTGTCCGTCGGTGCCGGGACCGACTACGTCCGCTGGGCCCGAGACCACATCGAAGCCGGGCGACGCAAGACGTCCCGCGTGGACCCTCACGCGGTAACCGCCTTCACCATCTACGCCGTAGACCACCACCGCAGCAGAGCGGGCGCGATGCGGTCCGCCAGACACTGGCCTTCTACAAGGCTGCGGGCGGCCGAAACGCCCTGACCGACGTGGCCGGCATCAGCCAGGCCCTGACCGACATGCTGGCTCGGGGGGGCGCCGACGTAGTCGCCCGGGAGATGCCGGACAGCTGGGTGGATCGGCTGGCCGTGGCCGGCACGCCCGACGAAGTGGTCGAGAAGCTGGGCCTGCTCCACGAGGCCGGAGCCGACTCGGTGGCTCTGGTGCCTGCCCAGCCCGACCGGCTGGAGGAGACGATCGAGCTCACAGCAAGGGACGTGCTGACGAGGCTCTGACGCCAGGCCCTCTCACGGGTCAACGCGGGGCGGGCTTCCTCGTCTTTCCCCTGCGGGGGAGGAAATGCGCTTCACGCATCCTCCGTCTCGAAATGCTGCCTGTGGATGCGGATGTCGTTGTTCTCGTGCACCATCGTGATCTCGTCGTCCCGAACGTGGAACACGTCCACCCCATGGTTCTCGTACTGGCCACCGTGGATGGTCTGTGCCGACTCCTCCCACAGTGCCGCCGCGTATTCCCCGTCCACTATCAACTTGCGAATGCGAAAGTCGAGGTTCACCAGCAGCGGCGTGTTCTGGCCGAAGAACTGACGGGCCCTCTGCTTGCCACGAAAATCCACCTGGCCGAGAAATCTGACCCAGACGTCCTCCGACATGGTGTCGACCATGCCGTCGCCGTCCCCGGCGAAATAGGACTGATACAGCTTCTCGACCGCCGCCCGAGTTCGCTGCTCGGTGTCTGCAGCCTCCGCGTGGTCCACCCGTTCCTCCTCCGGTTGGATCTTATAATATCGGTCGTCACCCTAGCCGCCGGAGGAGCACCTGTGACCGTCCAGTTGAGCGACGCCCTGAGGGGAGTGGGGGTGACCCCGGTCACCCCGTTCACCGATGACCTGTCCCGGATCGACCGTTCGGCCCTGGCAGACAACTTGAGATACCTGGTGGACCACGGCGTTCGATTGCTCTATGTGGGGGGCAACACCGGCGAGGCCTTCTCGCTATCTCCGGACGAGTGGACCTTGCTGGTCGAGACCTCACTGGAGGTGGCCGGCGATGCGCTGGTGGTTCCGGGGATTGGTCACGAGTACCCGGTGGCGCTGGAGATGGCCCGACGCGGCTCGCGCTCTGGGCGTGGCAGGCATCCTCGCCCTCCCCCGCCAACAGCCCTACGTCGCCTCGTCGGGCCTATGTGCGTTCTGGCGATCGATCATCGACGAGACCGACCTTTCCGCCGTCGTATACAAGCGAGGGCTGCCCGGCGACCAGGAGCTGGGCGCGCTGCTGGATCATCCGTTGATCGTGGGCTGCAAGTATGCCGAACGGGACATAGGCCAATTTCGCCGACTAGTCCCAGGAGACGATTCGGGCGTCCTCTGGACGTGCGGCATCGCCGAGCGATACGCTCCGTTCTTTCACCTGGCCGGGTCGGTGGGCTTCACCTCTGGTCTGGCCAACTTTGCTCCCCTTGTGGCACTGGAATTGCAGGCGGCGCTGGGGAAAGGGGACATGGATGATGCACTCTCGATCCGTGAGGAGTGTGTGGAGTTCGAGGAGATCAGAGCCCTCAATGGGGACGCCTACAACGTCGCGGCAGTCAAGGCCGCCATGGACATGATGGGCCTGAGGGGCGGAGGCGTGAGACCACCCCTGATCGACGTCGACACCCAGACCAGAACCCGGGCGGGCCGCCTGGCGGCCAGCATGACGCAGGAGCGATCGACCCGATGACCAAGGCAATACGTTCTCCCCAGGATGCCGAAGCCCTGATCCTGGGGTTGGGCATGTACGCCACCGGAGGCGGCGGCTTAGCCTCACGGGGCAGGGAATACATGACCGCGCTGCTGGCGGATGGCATCGAGATTTCCTGGTCGAGTATCGACCAAATCCCCGAGGAAACCCTGACCTGTTCCGTGTACGGCATGGGCTCGATTGCTCCCCACCCACCGATGAGCCGCGAGGACAGACGGGCCTTCGGCGTGGACGACGAGCGTCACCCGCGCCCCTGGCTACGAGCCGTCGACCAGCTCGAACAGCATCTCGATCGTCGGATCGGCGCCATCGTTCCCTTCGAGCTGGGACCATCCAACACGCTGGTGGCGGTGGATGCCGCGGCCCGCTCGGGACGGACACTGATCGACGGTGATTACATCGGCCGGGCACTCCCGGAGATGAGCCAGGCACTGCCGGCCATCCTCGGGCTTCCCACGTGGCCCTTGGCGATCTGTGACCCCTGGGGCAATGCCCTGATAATGACCGACTGTCCCAGCCCCCGGGTCGCAGAGCGGGTTGGGAAGATGGTCTCTCGCGTCACCAAAGCGGTCGACATGGGGGCGTCCTGCTCCCATGCTGCCTTCCCCCTCACCGCCTGTCAGGCCCGCGGGGCGATGGTGCCGGGAACACTCTCGGAGTGCCTCTCGGTCGGTAGAGAGGTGCTGGCGGCCAGAGAGCGAGGGGACGGGCCTGTCCGGGCCGCGGTCGAGGCCGTGGGGGGCCTGATGCTCTTCGAGGGGACCGTATCCGACCGCGTCTGGCAGGACTCGCCCGACGGCTACATGGACGGCACCACCGAGATCACCGGGTCGGGGCCCCATCAGGGCTCGGTGGCCAGCATCTGGTTCCGCAACGAGCACCAACTCGTGACGATCGACGGGCGAGCAACGGCTATGAGCCCCGACATCGTTGCCGTCGTGGACTTCGGAGACGCCGAGCCGATATCCAATACCGAGCTGGACGTCAACCGGCAGGTTGCCGTGATCGGCATCCCCGCCCGGGGTCCCTTTCGATCCGGGGAGGCTCTGGCCGCCACCGAGCCCCGCCATTACGGGATCGACCTCGCCTACCAACCCCTCGGTACCCGCCCGGCATGAAGCGGAAGACGCCGATCCTGCCTCTAGAACTGCTCGTGCTGGCCCGGGACGAGCCGGATGTGCTCCTCGACATGGCAGAAGTGGCTCAGGCGACGGGATTCGAACGCTTGTGGGTCGCCGACGAGCGGTTCTTTCGTGACTGCTGGGCGATCCTGGGCATGATCGGCGCACGGGTGCCGGGCCTGAACCTCGGAGTGTGCGTCACCGATCCCTTCGTTCGCCACCCCGCCTTGACTGCGGTGGCGGCTGCCACCGTCGACGAGATCACAGGCGGTCGCTTCACGCTGGGGCTTGGTGCCGGCATCTCCGGATTCACGGCCATGGCAATCGAGAAGAGGAAGCCACTGACGGCCATGAGAGAGGCAGTCGGCCTCATCCGGGCCCTGCTCGAGGGAAGGCGGGTCGACCTCGACGGAGACGTCGTGGTCTTCCATGATTCGGCCCTCGACTTCACCCCCCGACCCGGGATACCGATCATGATCGCCACCAACGGCCCCCGAATGCTCGAGCTGGCCGGCGAGTTGGCGGATCAGGTGATGGTGCAGGGGATGGCAACCGCGGCAATGGTGGAGAGAGTCCGCCACCATATCGAGATCGGCCTCCGGCGCGCCGGTCGCCACCCGAGGGCGATCAAGCTCACAGCCCGACTCGATGTGGCCGTTTCAGACAGCTCCCCCGAGGAGGCGAGATCGGTGATGCTCCCCGGCCTCGTCAGACACCTGGTCACCCATCACCCTCGCTATGCCAGCTTCGAGCTCGCAGGAATCCAGGTTCCGCCCCGACTCTCGGAGCTCGTGTCGCAAACCCAATACCGCCATGCAGGCCAAGACGACCTCGCCCGCCAGATACCGGAGGACTGGATCGACCACTTCTGCCTGGCCGGATCCAGGAGCCATGTTCGTTCACGTCTCGAGGAGCTGAAGAAGGCCGGAGTCGACGCGGTGGCCGCTGTTCCGATGGCACTGAGCAAGTCCGGGTTCGAGGAGGTGGCTCTCAGCTTCGCTCAGGCTGCCGGCGCAGCCTAGGAGTCTGTTGGATAATGCCGTTGCTCGGATTGGCGGCCAGGCACGCCAACCGCAAGGCCGAGCTTTCTCCACTCCTTGTATCGGAATGGCGGGGCCGAGAACGCAGCGGGTGGCGATGCATGATCGTCAAGACGGGTGACATGCATGTTCAACGGGCTCCTAACGGGTGTGGCTCAATCAGGGGGACGGTGTCTCCGAGTCATCGGTGTCATCTGGCAAGGAGAAGGGCGCAGTCGCAGCCGGGGAGCTGCGGCGAGCACCTCGACGCAGCCAGGGGCGTCGAGGGCCGGAGAGACCGCGCCATCATTTGGGCGACGCACCACTAGAGGGCCGGACGGTCTCTCGTGCCCTCAGCCCAACCCGTCGGACTGCAGCACGCTCATCCGGCCGTAGCGCTTCACTGCCAACCGTGCCTGGTCGGCGTCGAAAAAGGAAAGTCTCCCGGCCCCGAACCTCTGGGCCGTCTCGAGACAGAAGGCGACGGCCAGAGCAATGTCCTCGGGGTGCGAGGCGTTGGTCGCGGATCCGGGGACGGCCGTCTCAGTGGTGACCGCCACTCCTACCACCGGAGCGTCTGTGGCCACTGCAGGCTGGAGAATGGAATTGACGTGATACAACCCGTTTCCGTAGGGCGTGATATCGAACATCGAGAGCGGCAGGACCCTGGGCGGGGTGCCGCACACGCGCTCGAAGACATCGAGCAGATCCGCGGCAATCGGAAGAATCCACCCTTGGCGCACCGTCGGCGTGATGGCAATTCCCCTCCAGTTGATGACCCGATTGCCCTTGGTGGCATCTACCACCAGAACCGCGTCCATCGTGTCGGCCACTTCGAGTCGATTCATGGTGGACATGGTCACCGGGCTTCCCATGAAGGACACCGGGTCATGGGGCTCGGTGGGCGCCTCCGGGCAGATGTGCGTGGCAATGACCACGTCGCCTTCCAGTAGGTCACCATGTTGTGCTCGCGCTCCCATCCGAAGGGCACAGGCCAACGCCGCCACAGCACCGTCACCATCGGACACGAGGCCCACCGCTCCAGGACGAGCCCCGATTCCTCCCAGCCGACCCACGATGCCGAGGGTAGGTGCCTCACCGCCGGCCAACCGTCCACGTAGGCCTGGGACCACCACCTGGACGAAGTCCGTTGCACCGCCCTCCTCCTCCACATGGGAGACCACGGGCTCGAGACTCGAGGCCCGCAGGCGGTCGGCCACCTCCTCACCCCGGACCGGGCCATCCAGCAGTTGAATAGCCTCCATCACCTCGTACATGCCAAACGACCTCCATGGGCACCGGCCCGGTTTCCGGCCGGTTGGGATGTGGATCTTATAATCTCGGGGAGGGTCATGGCAGAATCCACCCAGCCGCTCGTCGTCTTGCACCCGCTCCACGGGCCCGGCCTCGACGATGCGCTAGGCCACCTGGGCAATCTGCACCTCTCGACACCCGATGAAGAGGCCGACTTTGCCAAGGAGCTCGACCGGGGAGCAGCCGGTTTGATCACCTACCTGTGGGACGATTCCTATCTGGTGCCGAGCCTGCGCTGGGTGCAGGCGATCTCAGCGGGATACGACCAGTTCCCCCTCGATGCCCTCCTGTCGAGGGGGGTTGTGCTCACATCGGCGCGGGGAGCTCACTCACCGGCCGTCGCCGACCACGCCCTTGCCCTCCTCCTCGCCCTCCTCAGAGGCCTGGGCCCGGCACTCCGCAACTCACAGCGTCATGACTGGCACATCGGAAGGGCCTCTGAGACCGAGGGGATCACAGTCGGGATCGTCGGACTCGGTTCCATCGGCGAGGCAGTAGCGGAGCGGGTCATCGCCCTGGGTATGTCGGTCATCGGCTGCAAGCGCCGGCCGGATGCTCATGCCGGCATCGTCGAGCACGTCGTAGGACCCGAGGACCTGATCTCGTTGTTCCAGGCAGCCCACGCCGTGATCCTCACCCTCCCTCAGACTCCCCAGACAGAGCGGCTGATCGGTGCCCGGCATCTGGCCGCACTCAGTGGCGGGTGGCTCGTCAATGTGGGCCGGGGCTCTGTGCTCGACGAGACGGCTCTGCTGGCTGCGCTGGATCAGGGAACGGTGGCCGGAGCGGCCCTCGACGTCACGGCCGAAGAGCCGCTCCCGGACGGGTCACCTCTGTGGGACCACCCCCGTGTGATCATCACGCCACACATGGCCTGGGTATCGGATCGCCTCACACCGCGCCTCGCCGAGATCATCGAAGCCAATGCTGACGCGCTGTCCGGAGAGAGACAATGGCTGAACCGGGTTCTCTGACAACGTCGACCCGGGCGATCCCCGGACTAGATGGCCGATCCGGGGGTGGAGGTGACGAGCTCGACCTCATAGTCGACCTCGAGCTCCAGGGCTTTGGCGCGCATCCCCCCTTCCCAGGCATCGCTCTCGTAGAAGGCTTCGGTGAGGAGGTCCCGCTCGGCCTCGTCGACGAATCCACGCACGTACACGAATACGTCCGGATCATCGACGGACACGAAACTTCCCAGAATCCTCATACCCACCGCGGTCATGGCGGGCACCACCTCGCTCTCGAACCACTCGACGAACTCGTCACGACGGCCGGGAACCAGGGTGTAGCGGCGTATCTCGATCAACATGCGGCGTCCTCGACGGAAGCGGCACCTTACGACACGATCAGCGAACCAGCCACCCCAGCCGCGCCATGGAACTGAGCGGCAGGCGTGCCCTGGTGACGGGAGCTTCCTCGCACCTGGGAGCTGCAATCGCCCTCGGCCTAGCCGAGCGAGGAGCTGTGGTGGCCGTCAATCACCGAAACTCACCGGAGCAGGCGGCTCAGGTGGCCGGTTCCCTCCCGGCAGTGCCGGGCGGGGCTCACATGGCCGTCCAGGCAGACGTCGGCGATGCCCGGGCGGTCGAGGAGATGGTCCACACGGTCGTCGACGCACTGGGAGGGCTAGAGATACTGGTGAACAACGCAGGGCCCTACGGAGCCACCCCCCTGTCAGAGGTCGAAGAGGACGAATGGAACCGGGTGATCAACGCCAGTCTCAAGGGGAGCTGGCTATGTACCAGGGCGGCGGCACCCCACATGAGGCAGTCCGGATGGGGCAGAGTGATAAATCTGTCGGCGGTCTCCGCCGAAATCCGAAATCGGGGCGCTTACGGGCTGGCCAAAGCAAGCGTTGAGGCTCTCACCGCACAGCTGGCACTGGAGTTGGCGCCGTACGCCACCGTCAATGCCGTAGCGCCCGGCCAGATCCTCGACAGCCTCCAGGACCTGGAAGCATTCGACTCCGGCTGGGCGGCCGCGGTAACCGACGCCACCCCTCTGAAGCGGCTGGTCACCAGGGCCCAGCTGGGTGAGGTAGTGGCAGCGATGTGCTCGGAGGCCTTCTGTTCGATGACCGGAGTCACGATCCGCATCGACGGCGGCCTGGGTCTGAACGTCTTCTGAGACCGCTCGAGCTAAGCCGGTCACGGCTCTCTGTGAGCCTCGATCACCAGATTGGAGGTCCGGAGCAGATCCTTCTCCAAGGCATTCAGGGCCCTTTCGAGGTCATCGGCGGCAATGGCGTCGATGATCCGGCCATGGTGATCGTCACCCACGTCGACGAAGGACCGAACCCGGGCAGCCAGGCGGCGGTGGCGCTCGGTATGGCTCCACAGGATCTCGATCATGTGCAGCAGCCACGGCGATTCGGATGCCTCGTAGATGGAGAAATGCACCCGGCGATGCAGCTCGTAGAAGGCCGGGTCGTCGCGGCGCACCATCGAGACCATGTCGTCGCACAACCGCCTCACCTCGGCCAGGCCCTCCGTGCCGAGCCTGCCCATCGCCTTGCGGAGGGCCTCCTGTTCAAGAACGATGCGTGTGGCGTAGACGTCCTGGACGTCGGCCGCCGAGATCGAGGCGACACGCGCACCTTTGTTGGGCACGGCTTCCACCAGTCGCTCCATCTCCAACTTCCTCATCGCCTCGCGAATCGGAATCAGGCTCACCCCATATACGCGCGTCAGATCCTGGTGCCGAAGGGGGGCTCCGGGTGGGTACTCGCCGTCGATTATTGCGCTTCGCAACTCCCGATACACATGGTCGACTCGACTTGTGGGAGGTGAATCATCGGTTGATTCGTCCAAAGGAGCGACCTCACAGGAGCAGGCTACAGAGGCTATCACGGGGCCGTTGAGCCCACCTTGGCGGGCCGACAGCAATGTTATAAGATCGGTCCTCCATGGCGACGGTTCTCTCCCCCGACCTGGCCGGATTCAAAGCCGTCCACAGCCTGCCAGAGGCGCATGCCATGCTCGATGAGCTCGGTGAGGAAACCCAGATCCTGGCCGGAGGCACCGACGTCATGGTCCAGCTGTTGCGAGGCGAGATCTCCCCGACCCAGCTCCTTCACATCGGGCGCATACCCGAGCTCACCAACCACGGAGTGGACCAGGATCGCGTCCATCTCGGTGCGCTCGTCACTCATCGGCTGGTGGTAGTCGAAGAAGCCCTCACCGGAGCGCTACCCGCCCTGTCCGAAGCCTGCGCCACGGTCGGGGGATGGCAGACGCAAGAAGTGGGCACATTGGTCGGCAATGTATGCAATGCCTCACCGGCGGCCGACACTCTTCCTCCGCTCCTTATCGCCGACACCGCCGTCCACCTCTCATCATCCCAAGGGGCACGAGCCATCCCTCTCGACGAGTTCGTTCTCGATAGACGATCCACCGCAGCTCGCCCGGACGAGATCGTGGAGTCCCTCACGAGTCGCGCCTGCGGCGCCGGGTCGGGCGAGACCTATCTCAAGGTTGCGCCACGGACCGCAATGGAGGTGGCCCTGGTAGGACTGGCTGTGCGCATCTATTTCGAGGACGGGTCGCCGGTCGACGCCCGCATCGCCGCCGGCGCAGTTGCTCCTCGGCCGTTCCGAGTCCCGGAAGCCGAGGCGGTTCTCGTCGAGTCGGCCCTGAGCGACGACGGTGTGGCTGAGGCCGCGGCCCTGGTCGCCTCCCGAGCCGATCCCATCGACGACGCTCGAGCCAGCGCCTCCTACCGAAGGCGGGTGCTGAGCGGCCTCTTGACCCGGGCGGTGGGCATCGCCCGCGCCAGAGCCATGGAGCCAGGAACATGAGGCTGGATCTGACCGTCAACGGGCGCCAAGCATCGATCGAGGCTGCGCCCGGGGCAACCCTCCTCGAGGTTCTCCGCGATGGGCTCGGTCTCACCGGGACCAAGGAAGGCTGCGCCGAGGGAGAGTGCGGAGCCTGCACCGTGCTCATCGACGGACGTCCGGTGGACTCCTGCTTGTTCGCCGCTCACTCCGCCGGGGGTCGAAACGTCACGACCGTCGAGGGCATCGGCCAACCCGATGCCCCCAGCGACGTACAGAGGGCCATGGTCAAGGCCGGTGCCGTGCAGTGTGGGTTCTGCACGCCCGGCTTCGTCATGACCATCACCGCGCTCCTGGCCGACGATCCCCACCCGACCGAGGACGAGGTGCGCGTGGCCTTGGCGGGCAACATCTGCCGATGCACCGGCTACTCGCAGATCGTCGATGCCGTGCTGGAAGTATCGGGTGATGTGAAGTGACGGCGGTCGGCACCAGCCCGGAGCGCCGAGACGGGGAGCCCAAGGTGAGGGGCAGCGCGGACTACACGGTGGATGTGGCCCTGCCGGGAATGCTTCACGGGGCGATTCTGAGATCTCCTGTGGCGAGGGGTCGGATCAGTCGGCTCGACACGACGCCGGCCCTTTCCGTGCCGGGCGTGTGGGCAGTCGTCGGCGCGGCGGACGCGCCCGCCACCCGGACCGGCCTGGCCATCGGTGACCAGCTTCTGTTCGCCGCCGACGCCGTGACCTTCGAGGGCGAGGCCATCGCAGCAGTCGCCGCAGACTCCGCGCTCGCTGCCCGCACGGCTCTGGAAGCCATCGTCCTGGAGATCGATGAGGAGCGGCCCATCGTCGACCTGGACGAGGCGGTGACGGACAACGCCGATCTCGTTCATCCCGGATGGGAGTCTTTTCGGCCTTCCGGACCAGACTTCCCCCGCTTCCGCAACGTCTGCGCAGAGATGCGATCCGACCCTCCCGGCGTGGACGAGGCTTTCGAGCAGGCTCCGCTCGTCGTCGAGGACGAATACCGGGCGCAACGCCAGTACCAGGCCTACCTCGAGCCCAAGGGGGTGGTCGCCACATACGAGGCCGGCAGATACACCGTCCATGTGTCCCATCAGTTCCCGTTCAAGGTCCGTGACCGCCTGGCGGCCGCCCTCGAAATCCCCCAGTCGGCGGTGCGGGTGGTCGGACATAACATTGGCGGCGGATTTGGGGCCAAATTGGACCTCTCGATCGAGCCCTACGCGGCACTGCTCGCCCGTGCCACAGGCAGACCGATCAAGATCGTTCAGGATCGGACCGAGGACATGATCACCTGCCAATGCCGCGAGGACGCCATCGTCCGGATCCGTTCCGCCGTATCGAAGGATGGCCAGATCCTGGCCAGGGACATCGACGTGCTGCTCGATGCGGGAGCGGCCGGGACCGACGGACCGTTTCTGGCTTCGATCCCTCTCATCCTGGCCGGGGCTCCCTATCGGCTCGGGCCGACCCGGGTTCGGTGCCGATGCGTCTACACGAACACCGCACCAACCGGGGCCTTCCGGGGGGTGAGTGGAACTCACCTCGTCTTCGCGATGGAACGCCACATGGACCACATCGCCCACCAGACTGGGCTCGATCGGCGTCAGATACGACTGGACAACCTGGTCGAGAGCGGCCATCGCCTGCTCAACGGACAGGAGTTGGCCGACGCCTCGATCTTTCGGGAAGCGTTCACAGCTGTCGACGAGGTGGCGCCCTGGAACCAGCCCAAGACCTCACCGCTGAGGGGCGTCGGCATCGCAGCCTGTTTGTGGCTGACCAACCCCATGCCTGGGTCCGTAGTGATGAAGCTGCACGAAGACGGCCGTCTGGGCCTGGTAACGGGAGCCACCGAGAACGGCTCCGGCGCCGTGGCTCTCGGAGTCACCCAGATCGCCGCCGAGGCGCTGGGGGTGGAAACAGGCGACGTGATCGTCTCGATGCCGGACACGGACACCGCTCCCTTCGACGCCGGGTCGCAAGGATCGCGAACCACCCACGTCGTGGGGCGGGCTGTGGTCAACGCCTCGGAGGAGATGCGCGCCAAGATCTTCGAAATCGCCTCCGAACTGCTGGAGGCCGCCGTCGAGGACCTCGAGCTGGTGGAGGGCCAGGTTCGGGTCAGAGGCGTTCCGGGGTCGAGCATCAGCCTGGCGGAGGTGGCAACCGCAGCCACGCAACGGGGCAGATCGATCGCCGCCACCGGCTCGTATGCGACACCTCCTCCTTCCTACGACCCGACATGTGCCAGCGGGTTCCTGTTCACGACCTTCCCCACCCCCACCTATCACGTGCACCAGGCCGAAGTGGAAGTCGATCCCGTGACCGGGAACGTGACGGTTCTGCGGTATATCGTGGCCCAGGAGGTGGGAAAGGCGATCAACCCCGACGGAGTCCGCGGCCAGATCCAGGGAGGGGTCGCTCAGGGACTCGGCTACGCCCTGTGGGAAAACCTGAGCATCGACGATTCGGGCCGGTACCGCCAGAGAACCCTTGAGAGCTACCGACTCCCCCTTGCCACTGACGTGCCACGGGTCGAATCGGTTCTTCTCGAGCACCCCGACCCCGCCGGACCGTTCGGGGCCAAGGGAGTCGCCGAGCCACCCGTCGTCCCAGTGGCGGCAGCCATAGCCAACGCCGTCGCCGATGCTGTGGGGAGCCCAATCGACTCCATTCCCATCACACCCGAGATGGTCCTCGAGGCGCTGGAGCGCTCCGGGAAGTGAACCGGCTGCGGATCGGGGTCGACGTTGGCGGCACCAACACGGATGCCGTCGTGATCGCCGGTCGACAGGTACTCACCTCTGTCAAGCGACCCACGACGACAGACGTCCTGACCGGAATAGTGGATGCTCTGAACCAGGTAATGCGAGAGGTGGAGACCTCTGATGTAGGCGCCCTCATGATCGGCACGACCCACTTCACCAACGCCGTTGTCGAAGCCAAGGACCTGGCACGCACAGGGGTGGTCCGGTTGGCCGGATCAGCCACCAAAGCCGTCCCACCCATGGCGGATCGGCCACCCGCCATTCGAGCGTCGGTGGAGGGCGACGTCCATTACGTGTCGGGTGGATACGAGTATGACGGTCGCGAGATCGGCCACATCGACCTGGAGGAGCTGACCCGGGTGGGGAGAAGTTTCCGCGTGGCGGGGATTGGCGACGCAGCCGTCACCGGAGTCTTCTCGCCGGTACGCGCCGATCAGGAGCGGGAGGCGGCGAGGGCTCTCGAAGAGGCCGCGCCCGGCCTGCTGGTCAGCCGATCCACCGAGATCGGGCGAATCGGCCTCATAGAAAGGGAGAACGCCACGATCCTTAACGCGGTCTGTTGCGTCCTCCCGCCTCCCGGATCGTGGACGCCTTCGAAGGGGCGGTCGCCTCGCTTGGCATCGATGGTGCCACCCTCTACCTGAGCCAGAACGACGGCACCCTGATGGGAGCAAGCCACACCCGCTCCTATCCGGTGGCGACCTTCGCCTCGGGGCCCACGAACTCGATGCGGGGGGCAGCTTTTCTCTCGGGCGAGACGGATTGCGCGGTGATCGACATCGGTGGAACCACCACGGACGTGGGAATCCTGAGGCATGGATTCCCCCGAGAGGCCCCTCTCGCCGTGGAGATCGGGGGCATACGGACCAACTTCAGGATGCCTGACCTGGTCTCGATCGGTGTCGGTGGCGGATCGATCGTAAGGGAGGGTCGCGACGTGACCGTCGGCCCGGACTCGGTCGGGCATCGCCTCACCAGCCGGGCCATCGTGTTCGGCGGCGAAACCCTAACGGCCACGGACGTGGCGGTGGCAGCCGAGCTTGCCACGGTGGGCAACCCGGATCGGGTAGCGGGGCTGGACACCGCGCTTGTGCGGGAGGCGCTTGCGGTGATCGAGAGCCAGGTGGCGGGTGCGCTCGATCGGATGAAGACCGGGCCAGACCCGATACCCGTGGTCCTCGTCGGTGGTGGCTCGATAATTCTCGGCGACGACCTGACCGGCGCTGTCCACGATTCTCAAGCCAGAACACAGCTCCGTCGCCAACGCGATCGGCGCAGCCCTGGCTCAGGTGGGTGGCCATGCCGATCGAATCGTCAGCTATGCGACCGGCTCGCGCCAGGAGGCGCTCCAGAGCGTGACCGAGGAAGCCCAACGACGCTGCATCGACGCGGGAGCGCTTCCGGACTCGGTGAAGGTCGTCGACCTGGACGAGGTACCGCTCGCCTACCTGCCCTCCAATGCGGTGCGAGTGAGCGCCAGGACCGTGGGCGATCTGTCATGAGATCCATGAGCTCGGACGACCTGGCCAGTCTCTCGCTAGGAGCCTCCTTCCTCGGCGCCGGCGGCGGCGGCGACCCCTACATCGGCACCCTCATGGCCCGCAACGCCCTCGACGAGAGAGGAGAGATCTCGGTCATTGAGCTGCTGGAAGTCCCCGACGATGCCATTTGCGCCATGTCTGCGGTGATGGGCGCCCCGACCGTGCTGGTGGAGAAGCTGCCGGGAGTAAACGAGCAGATCGCGGCCTTCGCCGCATTGGAACGCCATCTCGGTCGAGAGATCACGCACGTGATGTGTGCAGAGGTGGGAGGCCTCAACTCCACGCTGCCCATCGTCACCGCGGCCCGTCTCGGCAAGCCCCTCATCGACTGCGACGCCATGGGGCGGGCCTTCCCCGAGATACAGATGAGCACGCCCACGCTGTACGGCATCGGCGCCGCTCCCATCGCACTGGCGGACGACAAGGGCAACCGCGTGTGTCGATCGAGACGATCGACAACCATTGGACCGAGCGCCTGGCCCGGTCGGTCACCATCGACATGGGAGCGGCGGCGTTTATCGCATTGTTCGCCCAGACCGGAGCCGAGGTGAAGCGCTCGATGATCGGCGGCTCCCTGACGAGGGCGCAGTCGATCGGGTCGGAGATCCTCCGAGCGCGCCGGGTCAAGGCCGACCCGATCGAAGCCGCATCGCGAGCGTCGGGCGGATACCGCCTGTTCCAGGGAAAGATCGCAGACGTCGAGCGGCGCACGCAGGCGGGCTTCGCCCGTGGCTCGGTCCGCATCGAAGGGACCGAGGCCGACGCCGCGACCAGCCTGGAGGTCAGCTTCCAGAACGAGAACCTGAAAGCCGAGTTGTCCGGCGGCCGAATCATCGCCACCGTGCCCGACCTGATCGTCATCCTGGAGACTGAGACCGGCACCCCCGTCACGACCGAGGACCTACGTTATGGATTCAGGGTCACGGTTCTGGGAGTGCCTTGCGACCAGCGCTGGCGTTCACCGGCGGGTCTGGAACTGGTTGGGCCCGGGTATTTCGGACTGGACGTCGACTACGTTCCCATCGAAGTGCGCCAAGCGGAGGACGCCTCCCAGGTCACGAAGCCAACTTGTCGGGGATGAACGCCCTCGTGACCGGTTCATCACGCAACCTGGGAGCGGCAATTGCCTCCGAGCTGGCAAGACGGGGAGCCACCGTCAATCTCACGTACCGCGCCTCACGGGAGGAGGCTGGAGCCGTGGCCCGTTTGCTCCGGGAGGAGACCGCACGGGACCATCGCATCATCCAGGCCGATCTCTCCTCCGCCCCGTCGACCCGAGACTTCCTGCGACGCTTCGACCAGGAAGTGGGTGACATCGACATACTCGTCAACAACGCCGGCCCATTCGCAATGGATCCCTTCCTGGAGCTGTCGGAACAAGAATGGGACCGAATCTGGGAGAGCAACGTGCGGGCGGCACACCTGTGCGCCCAGGCTCTGGCCCCCGGGATGCGGCGCCGGGGGCGGGGTCGGATCGTCAACGTGTCTGCCGGGTCGGCCTATATCCGCAATCACTCCATCTACACGCTCGCCAAAGCCGCCTTGCTGACATTGACGGAGGCCCTGGCCCTAGAACTGGGACCGGAGATAAGCGTGAATGCCGTCGCTCCCGGCCAGATTGCCGAGTCAGCAGACGACATCGCCGAGTTCGATCCGTCCTTCGTCGAGAAGGCGATCGATAGAACCCCCCTCAGACGTCTCGTCACCCGCGGCAGAGGTCGCCACCATCGTGGCCGACATGGTGGGGCCGACCTACGACTCGGTGACCGGGGTAACGATACCGATCGACGGCGGCTGGAGACTCAACCGCTTCTGACCAAGGGATCAGCGGCCGCCGTCGTCGTCAACCGGCCCCGGTACCGCCACGGTGGACCCGCACCTCTACGCGTTCGAGAGTGACGAGCCCATCCCCGATCATCTGATCGATCTCGGGCAGCACCTCTTCGATCGCTTCGGCCCGGTCGACGCACTCGATGATGATGGGCAGGTCTTCGGACAGGCGCAGGATGTGAGCGGTGTGCAGTGTGCTCGATTTGCCGAACCCCTCGATCCCCCTCACCACGGTCGCCCCGGCCAGGCCCCGCTTCCGCAGCGCCTCCACGATGGCCTCGTAGAGAGGTCGTCCCTGGTGGATGTCGGACTCGCCGATGAAGATCCGCAGCAGTCGATTGTCGGTGGTGTAGTTCATCGTCTCATCCTTGTTTAGCTCGTGATCGAATAGCCTGCGGCGGCCAAGGCCAATCCCGCCAGGAGCGTCCCTACCAGGTTCACCATCGCCCTCACGCGGGGTCGAGGAACAAGGCCCAGCCCCATCGACTCCACCATCCAGGTGGAGAAGGTGGTGAAGCCGGCCAGGAAGCCGCCCAACAGGGCGTTGCCGACGGATCCCAACCCCGATCCAACCGCCGCGCCCAGGGCAAATGCCCCAACCAGGTTGACGGCCACCGTCCCGGTTGGGAAATCGGAACGAGACCAACGTTGCACCACGCCCGAAACCACATACCGGCAAATTGCGCCGAGCCCGCCCGCGGCGACGGCAATCGAAAAAATCATCGCCAGCCTCTACCCAGGCCGTCGCCTATCAGAGCCGCCAAGACGCCCCCCACAATCGAGGCCAACACGTAGGCCAACGCCACCCATCCGCGGCCCCCATCGGTAAGGCGAACAACGTCCACGCTGAAACCCGAGAACGTGGTGAACGATCCCAAGGCTCCGATTGCCCAAAACCGTAACGACCAGCGAAGCGAGACGGCTCGCTGCCGACGGGCCAGGTAGAAGCCGGCCAACGCGGCGCCGGCCAGGTTCACCGCCAGGGTGGCCCACGGAAACCCGGTGCCGCCCGAGCCGACGAGCTCACCTACAGCCAGGCGCGCCGCCGAACCCACCAGCCCCCCGCCCAGGACAGAACCCAGATCGGCGATGCGACGCAGATTCAGGTAGCGAGTGACAGGCAGGCTCATGACTCTGGAACGTGGAAACGGGGTTCACAGGAGCCATCAGCCGGGTGGCGGTTATCGGCGAGCTCCATCGCCGTTGGCGGGATCATACCCGTCTCCGGCGAGAACCTGGCCCGGGCTCAGTTGAGGGTCGAGCCGGTCACGGAGAGGTTGCGTCCCAGGAAGAAGATTCCCGGGTATCCGGGCGTCTCGAAGCCGTCGCTGGGGTTGGCCACGAGAACGGACCCCTCGATGAACAGGTCACCAGAGCGATCGTTGCTGACATAGAAGATCGCTCCGCCGCCTTCCCTCGCATGATTGTTCTCGATGAGGGTGCCCTGCACCCGGAGGGTGAAGGTGTTCCCGTCGTTGTAGATCGCGCCTCCGCTTCCCCCTCCCAGCGTGCCGCTGCGAGCCGGATTGGCACCCAGCCCGATGGCCAGGTTGTCGGTGAACAAGCTGTTGATCACAGTCCACGACACACCGATGCTAGACAGGGCCCCGCCGTTCGAACACACGTTGGCCAGGTCGGGTCGGCCGCCGAAGGTGCTACCCACGACGTAGATGGGAAGGTCGTTGTGCTGATCGAAAGCCCGCACGGCACCGCCTCCGACATCTGGGCCGGTGGAGGCGCAGCGGTTGGAGAAGAAACGCGAATTGACGATCTTGAAACGGCCTCCCCTCACCCAGATGGCGCCGCCACCGTCATATTGGGTCTCGGCCGAGGAATCGCCGTCGATGAAGGTGAGGTTCTGAACCGTGAGCCGGGGGTGGGCCTGATCCTGGCAATGGCTCGTGGTCCAAACCAGGCTGGGATCGCACGTATTCATGTAGAGGATGCGCCGCCGGCCATCGCCGCTGAGGGTGACAAGCCCTCCGCCGTCGATCACGATGTCGGGCTTGTCGTTGAACACGCGAGCGGTTTGGGACATGTGGATTGTGGTCGGGTTCGGCCCGCAGTCGAAAGCGATCACTCCGCCCTGGGCCACAGCGTCGACCACCGCCTGGGAAGTGCAGCTCGATGGCGAGCCGGTTCCGATCACGATATCCGGGCTGGACGCATCCTCGGGCCCGGCCCCGGCAGGGATGGCGGCGTGGCCGTTCGGGTTGCCGGGAGCGGGCAATTCGGGTGGTGGCGGCGTGATCGGGTCCAGGTGCAGTCCTCGGCGAAGAAATGTGGCCATCTGGGCGCGGGTGATGAGATTGTCCGGGCAGAACCGATCATTGGCCGGCGGATTACAACCCTTCGTGATACCCGCCGTCGCCAAACGATCGATATCACCGTCAAACACCCCACCCGAATCGACGAAGGACGAACCCCCCGACGCCGACAAGTGCAAGGCACGCACCAAGAACGCCGCCATCTGACCACGCGTCACCGGATCGTCGGGACAGAACCGATCATTGGCCGGCGGATTGCAACCCTTGGTGATACCCGCCGTCGCCAAACGATCGATATCACCGTCAAACACCCCACCCGAATCGACGAAGGACGAACCCCCCGACGCCGACAAGTGCAAGGCACGCACCAAGAACGCCGCCATCTGACCACGCGTCACCGGATCGTCGGGACAGAACCGATCATTGGCCGGCGGATTACAACCCTTGGTGATACCCGCTGCGGCTAACGCTTCGATGTCGGGCTCGTATGGCGAGCCGTTGTCGTCAACGAAGGAGCCACCGGAGGGCAGAACGGCAGAGGCGACGGGTACGACCCCCAACAGGAGCAGAACCGCGGCGAGCAAGGAGACGAGGCGCCGGGACATCGCCCCGACAAGCTAACAGGAGGACCGACCCCGGCCAGGGTGCACTACGGTCTCTGGGAATGGGCCCCGGGGCACGCGACCGCTGGAACCAGCGCCATGAAGGCGAAGACGTGGGTGGGCCGTCGCCATTCCTCCTCAGCCTCGATCAGCATCTTCCTCGCCACGGTCGCGCCCTCGACGTGGCCTCGGGCCGAGGGAGAAACGGGCTCTGGCTGGCCGAGCGGGGGCTGTCGGTCACACTGGTCGACCTGTCCGAAGTGGCTCTCGACATCGGGGCGCGGGAAGCCGCCGGGCGTCGGCTGGCGGTGACAACGGTGAACTTGGACCTCGAATCCGATGGACTGCCCCACGGCCGGTGGGAGGTGATCATCTGCTTCCATTTCCTGCATCGGCCCCTCTTCACTCAGATGACGACGGCACTGGCCCCCGGGGGCTGGCTCGTATGCGAGTTGGCCACGGTCCGCAACCTGGAGCGCCACTCCCGTCCTCCCCGTCCGTTCTTACTGGAGCCGGGAGAGCTGGCCGTCCTGACCAAGGAGTTGCAGCCGGTCGTGTCCACCGAGGGCTGGACGGAAGAGGGTCGCCACAACGCTCGCTTCGCGGGCCGACGGGCCCAACGGGCTCACCACTAGCCCCGATCGACGGGGATCACCTCTACGCCGGATGGACGGGATACGACGACGACCTCCTGGCCCGGGTGGTCTTCCAGGGCAGATGCCACCTGGTCCGCCGACCATGCAGCGCCATCATCCTCGACCCGACTCCAGAGCCGAACCCGACCCCCGGTCAGCCGAGACACCGCACCGGCTATCTCTTCGTCGGGAGGGCCGATGAGCAGGATGAAGCGCGGCCCGCGCTCGGTAACAGGCTCGTGGGCGCGGTCGGCCCTGTAAACCACCCAGTGAAAGCCGGCGATGGCCCCTGTCGTGGCCAGGATCCCGATCGGGAATCGCATGCTACGAACCGTCTCCGAGCCGAACGAGCCCTGGAACAGGTCGTCGAAGAGCATGAAGACACCTACGAGCAGGGAGATGACGGCGGTGATCCCTCCCAGGCCGAACAGGATGAACAGGTAAATGCGCCGTGTGAGTGACCCGCGCTCGGCGTCGGGATCAACGTCGGCATGCCGCTCGATGCCTCGCCAGTAGATCCACCAGACCGGGGCCCCCACGACCAGCATGGTCACCGCCGCCAGCAGGGTGTTGATGGCGCTCTGTCCAACCGAGATCGCCGAGCCGCCCGCCACCACCTCGATGAAGGCCACGAGCACGGTGGCAACACCGGCTGCGGCCGTCAGCAGCCCTACCCCGGCCATCAAGTACTCGTAGATGCGACGGGCTTCGGTTCGCTCCCCGGCCGCCGCCTCCTCGAGAACGGCGTGGTGATACCACCACACGATCATCCCCACCACCGCCGTCGCCAGAGCGGTTGGGAACCCATTGAAATGTATGGCCGGGTCGTCGGCCGCCGGCTGACCAATCAGCCAGACGAGTATGTCGTACAGCACGGTGCTGGCCGCTGCGATTGCTGCTATCAGCCCGGCTGCCACGCCCGCCAGGAGCCCGTACCCGATCCACAGTGGGGTGTGCTCTTCGGTCGAGGCGGCCCTGATCCAGTAGAGGAACCACACGATTCCACCCACGACGAGCAGCGCCGCCCCCTCCAGGATCGGATTCTGGCCCCCGAACACCACACCCTCGCCGGTGGTTCCGATCAGCGTTCTCAGGCTGGCGGCCAGGAGACCGGCCGCGCCGATGGCCCCGGCACCCAGGCCGATCACCGAGCCGGCCAGATGATGAAGTCTCCGCCGGCCGGGCGGTGAGAATCGGGCTTCCGCCAGCCAGTGCACCACCCAGACCGCGCCCCACACCAACAGCCGAGCCAGGGCAAGGCTGTCGTAGGGCTCCAGGGCCATCAGCCAGGCCAGCATCTGGTTGAGGGCGAACATCGAAACCACCAGGGCAGTGAGAGCCGACACCGTGATATAGAAGGCCCACCCCAGGGATCGGGCCTCCTTGTCGTCCCTGACCAGGTTGCGCCGGGCAGCCGCGGCCACCAACAAGTAGAGGGGGATGCCGATGACCGTGAAGGTGAGCCCCCGAGCCAGGTCGGTCTCGGATCTGATCAGCTCCGAGGTTCCCAACACCCTCCCCAGCAATCCGGAGAGCCCCACCGCCGAGACCACCAATAGGCCGTACAAGAGCAGGTATTGGAAGAAACGGCGTACGCCGGCCGCCTCGACTCCTCCGCCCTCGTCGTGGCCGGTCAGCCTCCGCACCCCCACCACGATCAATGCGACCACGCCGGCCACCACCAGGAGTACCACGATCGGTCCCAGGATGGTCATGGCTTTCCTCCTCCGCAGTAGAACATCGGCCAGGGTTCGCCGGTGATGAGCCAGCTGACCCCACTGCCACGAAGCTCGAACTGTTGCTGCTCGCTGTACTCCGAAGCATCGAAGGGACCGCCACCCGTATAGGTCATTTTCACCTCGACGCGGGCCGTGGAACCGGTGAGATTCGTATCCACCAGGACGACACGCGCCGATCGAGAGGTGAAGGCCCGGCCCAAGTCGGAGGCGTCGCAACCACTCGCCGGGTCGATCCAGGCGACTGCCGCCTCCTCGTCCCCCTCGAAGACATCCTGGAGATAAGCCTGGACTACACCCTCGGGCGTGGAAACGTCGATCTCCGGTGCGGGCCGGGTGGCGGCGACAATGACCGCCGCCAGCCCCAACACGACGACGGCGCCCACCACAATGGACAGGATTCGATTGGGGTGCATTGCCATAACCAAGATTATGACCAGCCGTGAGGGGCCCCTGTAGGGCCCATCGGCAGGTATCGGTCTCGATCGTGTAATGATGGAGACATGTGTGTTGATGCCGATGCCCAGCCGCCCATTCCCAGTACCGGTCGTGCCACCACCCGCTCGCTGAGACTCACCGCCGATGACGGAACGGTGTTCAATGCCTACGAGGCACTCGCAGCCGACAGCCCCACCCCGGCCGCGGTCGTCGTACTGCCCGATGTGCGGGGACTGTTTCCCTTCTATGAGGGCCTGGCGGCCCGGATCGCCGAAGCCGGCTCCGACTCGGTGGCCATCGATTACTTCGGACGGACGGCCGGAACCGACCCTCGGCCGGCCGACTTTCCATTCATGGATCACATCAGGCAGACGACATCGGCGGGGATCAACGGCGATATCGCCGCCGCCGCCGAGCACCTCCGCAAACGCAGGGGAGACGTGTCGATCTTCACGCTCGGATTCTGTTTCGGAGGGGCCTGCTCCTGGCAGGCCACCACCCATGGGCTGGGTCTAGCCGGTGCAATCGGGTTCTACGGAAAGCCCGACGCGGACCGCCCGGCCGGAGACGGGCCCTTCCTCGACCGGGTCGGCCTGGTCGAGGCTCCCATCCTGGCCCTGATGGGCGGCGCCGACCCGTCCATTCCCGCCGAGACCATCGAGGATCTCGACGGTGCCCTGGGAGCGGCGGGTGTCGAGCATGAGGTCGTCACCTACCCCGGCGCCCCGCACTCCTTCTTCGATCGCAAGCAGGAGGATTTCTCCGATGAGTCGGCCGACGCCTGGAAGCGGGTGCTGGCCTTCGTCTCGTCCCATTCCTGACGACCGTACCTTCGACCCTCATCGGCAGGTCCAATGGCGCCATCCACCGAAGTCGTATACGAGCCATGCCGCCACGGCCACATTCGCCTCGGGGTTGAAGATGGAGGCGCCGGGGAACCCAGCGTTGGCGGCACGACCCGACCAGTACTTGGGGAGGTGCTGGAACAGCCCGCTGGCTCCCGAACGCCGGTTGCGCGCATAGGGGTCGCCCCGGGACTCACACGACATCACCCGCAGGGCACGATCCACGTCAGCGGGCCTGAAATAGGCTTCGACAAGGGATCGCCACGCCCCCACGCCGCTTCCCGGCGACCATTCTGATAACCCCAGCTGCGTGGCGTAGGCATCTACAACGGTGGTCGGGATCGTGGGCACATCGGTGGGGACGGGAAGTTGAAGGGCACGGGTCAGGAAGGTGGCCATCTCGGCGCGGGTGACCGGGCGCTCGGGGCAGAAAGTGGCCTCTCCACATCCGGCCGTGATCCCGGACGCGGCCAAGCGGGCGATGTCGCTCTCGAAGACGCTTCCGTCGTCGTCGACGAACGGGTCCTCACCGGCTTTCGGCAGATGCAGAGCTCTGGCCAGGAGGCCGGCCATCTGCCCTCGAGTCACCGACTCGTCGGGACAGAAAATCCCCGGCCCGCATCCGCGGGTGATGCCGGCATCGGCAATCGCCCCGATATCACCGGCAAAGGGGCTCTGGGCAGCGTCGGCGAATTGGGCGGGGGACGCATCCAGTCCCAGGGCCCTGGTCAGGAAGGCAGCCATCTCACCCCGGGTGACTGGATCGTCGGGGCAAAATCGCCACTCGCCGCAGCCGGAGGTGATGCCGGCTGCCCAGAGGGCATTCACCGCGGGCTCGAAGATCGATCCGTCGACGTCGACAAAAGGGCCCTTGCCGTCCGGTGCCGGCTGATCCGCCAGGGCCGGCGCCGAGAGTGTGGTAGTCGCCACCAGTGCCAAGACCAGGCACGCGACGATTCGGTTCTTGTTCATGAGGATCACCTGCGCTTGACCTCGTGGGTCGGCTCGGGTACGCCGCGCTCGCGCCATCTCCCGATTGGCGGCGAGTGAGACCGGCGTTGGCGGCCGATCTGAGGCTGAGAATGACAAAACCCCGAGTCTCCCCGGGGCGTTAGTGCGCAGCAATGCTTGCTGCAGACAGCAACCCTATCCGATTGGCGGATTAGCAGGTAATCGAAAACACCGGGATAGCGGCGTGGACCACCTCGACCACCGACCAGTTAGCGTGGGTCGCCATGGAACAGGAGTGGTACTACTGCCTCGAGCATCACACCGTCGAGCCCAAGCTGGGGTGCCGGGTCACGGAGAGACTCGGGCCCTACACGACCAGGCAGGAGGCGGCCCACGCCCTGGAGAAAGTGGAACGGCGCAACGAGGAGTGGGAAGAGGATCCGGACTGGAAGGACACGGAGGAAGAGGAATAGACCATGCCGATCAGCCGCTTCCCGGTATCTGAGCTGTCCCAGCTCCCCGAGGACCTACGGGCCCGCATCGAGCCGCTTGCCGAGCGCACCGGTTTCGTGCCCAACGTGTTCCTGGGAATGTCCCATCGCCCCGACGAGCTGCGGGCATTCATGGACTATCACGATGCACTCATGGATCGGGACTCCGGCCTGACCAAGGCGGACAGGGAGATGGTCGTCGTGGCGACCAGCGCCGCCAACGACTGTCTCTACTGCATCGTCGCCCATGGGGCGATCCTACGGATTCGCACTAAGGACTCCGAGATCGCCGACCGGATCACCGCAAACTGGCGCACGGCACCGGTCACCGATCGCCAGCGAGTCATGCTCGGTTTCGCCGTCAAGGCGGCCCGGGTACCCGAAGAGATCGGCCCGGCGGATTTCGATGCTCTTCACGAGGCGGGCTTCAGCGATGACGACATCTGGGACATCGGGTCGATAACCGCCCTGTTCGCCCTCTCCAACCGGATCGCCCACCTCGCCGATCTCCAGCCCAACGCCGAGTTCTTCACCATGGGTCGCTAGAGGCGCGAAAAACAACCGCACGTTTCTCTTGCCAAACCGGTTGGCCGAACGTATGTTCGGTCCGATGGATGACGACCTGGCGGTGCTCGAGAAGCGCTACGGCGACCGACCGGACAGCCCCGAGCTGGCAGCGCTCACCATGCGCCGCAACCGGGTCAAGTCCTGAGGCTCCTGTAAACGGGTGGCCGAGCGTTCATGCCACTTCCTTCTTGTCTTGTGTTTGGTCGTTGTCGTCGTGTTCGGTTGAGGGTTCGAGTTCGAGCTCTTGGCGGAGGGCTCGGAGCTGGAGTCGTTCGAGGTCGCTGATTCCGACTGTTCTCCACCGGTCGGCGCAGCGGATGAGGGTGGCGAACACGAGCTTCATGGCTGAGCGTTCCTCCAGGAGGCGGGGGATGACCTTGGTGCGGCGGCGTTCTTCGGCGAAGGACCTCTCCACCAGGTTGGTGGTTCGTACCCAGCGGCGATGCCGCACCGGCACCCGATGCACTGCCAGGAGCGCCTCGAGGTCGTCTTCGAGACAGGCCACCGCGGCAGGGAACTCCCGCTGGTAGCGGTTGATGACCCGGTCGGCCTGGGCCCGGGCGGTATCGAGGGTTGGGGCGTCCCTAATGGCCCGGACCTCGGCCATCACCTCGGCCGAACCTTCCTCGGGGAGCTTGGCTCGGATGTTGGCCAGCCGGTGGAACCAACAGCGCAGTCTGATCGAAGAGGAGAACACCTTCTCGATAGCCTTGATCAGCCCCGGCGCCCCATCGGAGGTCACAGAGGTCGGCATCCGCAGGCCTCGACGGATCATGTGGTGGAAGAACTCGGTCCAGTCGGCTTCCGACTCCCGGTTGCCCACCCCCAGATGCAACAGGTGCTTGCGGCCGTCCGAGCCGATGCCCCAGCCCACCAGCACCGCCTCTTTGGCGCCGTGGCGGCGCAACGACTCATAGATGCCGTCCACGAATAGATATTCGACTTCGATGTCGGACAGGTCCCGAGAACAGAAGGCTTCGAATTGTTCCCACAGCCGATCGGTCACCTCCGACACTGCTGTCTTGGAGATCACCAGCTCCCCAGTCGAGTCCCGGAAGGCGTCCTCGACGTCTCGGGTGGACAAGCCCCGGGCGTACATCTCGGTCACCAGCCGCTCCAAGACCTCCGAGTTGCCCTCCAGAAAACCCATCAGCGTCGACCGGAACGGCACCCCGGCGTCGCGCACCTGGGGCACACGCACCCCAATCCGGCCCTCTCCGGTGCGGATATCCCGGTCCTCATAACCGTTGCGCCATCCCCGATGACCCGCTTCTTCCTCTCGGGGCTGATAACGGCCCCGGCCGCCCAAGAAGTCAGCCTGCTCGCTCTCAAGGAGAGACTGCACCACCAGCCGGGTGGCGGTTGCCACCACCTCCGAGATCAGATTCACTTCCTCGTCGGCTCCGCCGGCCAACAACCGGTCCAGCTCCTCGCGTGCCATCACAGACGGCGCTACCTTCCTCATTGGCCCGACCTCCTTGTCGTGCGTTGCTTGCTCGACATGGTGGCTCGGGCCACCGACGTTTACAGGGAACCTAGGACATCACCCCGCAACCGTGCCCGGGCACGTATGGAGGCATTGGTCCGTCAGATCTCCGAGCTCGAGGTTGAGCTGATGCGGCTGCGCTTGGAGGACGATCGGATGGAGGGGGTCCGGCGCCTGCTGGCTGAGGATCTGGCCGATCGTTTCAGATCCCTCCAGGGCGAGGGCTGGTCGCCACATCCGGTCGTCGGGTACAGGCTTTGGACCATCGACGAGCGAGAACGCCTGGTTGGTGCGACCGGCAGACCCTGGGAACGACCCTTCATGATCGCCGCCTGCGAATCCGCCCAACCGGGTGATGAACTCCCTCACACGGCCCACAGATGCTCGGAATTCGGACACGGGTGCGGCATCTATGCCGTGAAGAAGGTGGGCTCACTGACCACCATCCGTCCAGAGCGACGCTGGGTAATGGGGATCGTGCTGCTGACGGGGAAGGTAGTCGAGCACGAGCACGGCTACAGGGGAGCGAGAGCGAGATGTCGCCGCAGCCCTGGCGATCGGCGACGAGGGACATCTGGCGACCGCCGACCTGGCGGTCCTGGAACGGCTCTTCGCCAGCCCCGGGGCCACGATCGATCAGGCCGGCGAATCGGGCCCGGGACCCGGCAATCGGCTGGCAGTGGTCGAGGTCATGGAGAGATTGGAAAGGAGGATCGAGAGATGGACATAGGAAAACAGGAAAGAGTGATCATGGTCGAGCCGCTGGGCCCGGACTCCGCTCCCATATCGGTCGTGGACCCCGGGCCGGTTCAGATGAGCCAGCGCAACAGCCACAGTGAGGACATCCCTGCCACCAGAACCCAGACCAACGAGCGCGTGCGCCAACCGACCAACCCTCCCACCGCCAGCGAGACGAGCTCGACGGGCCCCACCGTGCCCCCGCCTTCCTCGCCATAGAGCAGGGACACGACCAGCGCCGCCATCACCGCCGGCGCCACGAACCGAAGAGCCTGGCGAATGGCGGGCGGAACCGATCGGTCGGCCAAGCTGAGGATAAAGATCGAGCGCAGTAGGTAGCTGCCCACTCCCACCAGGGCGGTGGCGATCAATGCCAGCCACCACAGCGTCATGGCCGGATCCTGGCTGCGATGAGGCCGGCCACGATTCCCGCTCCGGCGCCGACCAGGATCCCGCCCCGGTTGGGAAGGCCCAGAGTGGCCCAGGTGGCGGCCGCCGATGCTCCTGCCGCCACCAATGCAGGCGGTGCGTCGACGGCCCCGATCAGAAGGCCCAGGAACAGGAGCGGAACGGCAAACCCCAGCGACCAGGTCTCCGGTACCACCGGGCCCACGATGAGACCCAGCGCCACCGACACCTGCCAGATGGGCCAAAAGCTGAGGGCAGCACCCATGTAGTAGTGACGGAAGGAGGCGGGTGGATCATCGGTTCGGAAGATGGTGAGAGCAAAGGCCTGGTCGATCAGGAAGTAGGGACCTAGCCACCTGAACCAGCGAGGTTGTGAGCCGAAGGTGGGCGAGAGAGCAGCGGAGTACATGAGGTGGCGGGCATTGACCACCAGACCCGCCACCACCACGGCCAGGAGTGAGGCTCCCTCTCCCGCCAACGTCACCACCGTCAGTTGAGCGGCGCCTCCGAAGATGAAACTGGAGCCGAGCCATCCCACCAGATTCGGTACCGGAGACTCGGCAATGGTGAGGCCCAGAACCAACGCGAAAGGCACGACCGGGACCAGCATGGGCAGCGTGTCGACCATCCCCTGGCGGAAGTCCTTGTCGAACATGAACGGGCAAGGCTACCGGCCCGGACTGAAGTCCCGGCCCCGGTCGGCCGATCATCACCGTTGCATACTGTGGAAAAACGCAATAGCCTCGGTTTTCGCGAGGCAACCCTGGCCCTCGCAGGAGACTTCATGAGCCGCCCCATCTTCCCCCAGAACGTGATTGCCATCATCTGGGACTTCGACAAGACCCTCATCCCCGGCAACATGCAGAAGCCGCTCTTCCGCCACTTCGGGATCGACGAGGTCGCCTTCTGGACCGAGGTGGAGGGCCTCGAGGAGTGGTACCACCGCCACGGGAACGATCTGATCGCCCGGGACACCCTCTATCTCCATCACATCCTCACCTACGTCAAGGCGGGCCGAATGCCGGGGCTCTCCAACGCGTTGTTGCGCGAGCTCGGGGCCGAGATCGAGTTCTACGAGGGGATGCCCGAATTCATGGGCCTGATGAAGAAGACCATCGAGTCCGAGCCCCTCTTCGCCGAACATCAGATCCACATCGAGCACTATGTCGTCTCAACCGGATTGCGCCAGATGATCCTCGGGTCGGCGGTGGCGCCTTTCGTCACCTCGGTGTGGGCCTCCGAGTTCACCGAACTCGTGGCACCGCCGGGCTACCTCGACGGCCAGGAGCGTCTGTTCTCGCCCGACGGCCAGATCCAGGAGCTGATCTACACGATCGACAACACCACCAAGACCCGGGCCCTGTTCGAAGTCAACAAGGGCACGAACAAGAACAGCTCCATAGACGTCAACGCCAAGATCGCCCGCGAAGACCGGCGCGTCCCCTTCCAGAACATGATCTACATCGCCGACGGGCCCTCCGACGTGCCGGTCTTTTCGGTGGTCGATGCCAACGGGGGCCGTACCTATGCCGTCTACCGGCCCGGCTCGGTGGCCGAGTTCCAGCAGGCCAGCCGCCTCCTGGAGCAGAGCCGCATCGACGCCTTCGGCGAGGCCGACTACTCGGAGGGCTCGCAAACCGCCATGTGGATCACCTATGCGGCCGAACGCATCGCCGGCCGGATCGTGGCGGATCGCGAGGATTCCCTGTCCGAGCGCATCGGATTGCCCCCGAGCCACGTGGCCGAGGGCTGATCCCCCGTACTCGGCGGTCGACTCCCGACGGTCCCGCATCCCCTTCTTTGGACGCTGGGGAACGCTCGAGTCCCTCTTCGGACCAGCGCCGTCGCGGTGCGTTCGCTGAGGTCTATGGAACGGCGAAGGCGTTCGTCTAGGTCCAAGGCAGCAGGTGCTCTACCCTCGTCGCAATGGACATCCTCGTCGAAGCTCACTCGGGAATTCGCTGGCTGGTGCTGGTGGGGCTACTCGCCACGCTGATCGTCTCGTTCATGCGAGCCCGGAGCGACACCAGTCCCGACCAGCCCTGGCTGTCATGGGTGGCCATCGTCTTCGACATCCAGATCACCTTGGGCATCATCCTCTATCTGGGCGACCAGGGATGGAGCAAGGGCGGGTTCATCGCTATCTATCACCCGCTGGCGATGCTGGCTGCCCTGGGCGTCTTCCACGCCGGATTGGCCCGAGGACGCAAGACCGGCGGCGGAGCCGGCTGGCGCACGATCGGTTACATGACCCTGGCCTCCGTGGTCGTGGTCCTGGCCGCCATCCCCTGGCAGGGCGTGCCGTCGTAACTCAGCCGGCGTCGATCACCACAGCCTCCAAAGCCACCCTCACCATGTCGTCGAAGGTCGTCTGCCGCTCGTCCGAGCTGGTTTCGGTTCCCTTCAGTATGTGGTCCGACACGGTCAGGATGGTCAGGGCGCGGGCGCCTCGCTCGGCCGCCACCCCGTACAGGCCGGCCGCCTCCATCTCCACCGCCAGGACACCCATGGAGCGCATGCGCTCGAAGGCAGCCCCGTCGGGGTTGTAGAACAAGTCCGCGGAGTGGACGTTGCCGACCCGAACTTCGATCCCGGCCGACTGGGCTGCCCGGTCGGCTGCCGCCAGGAGGGCGAAGTCGGCGGTTGCGGCGAAATCTTGCCCCCCGTAGCGCATCCGGTTCACTCCCGAATCCGTACAGGCCCCGATGGCCAGTATGACGTCGCGGATGGCCAGGTCGGGCTGGAGGGCGCCGCACGATCCCAACCGGATCAGGGACTCGACACCGTATTGGGTGACCAGCTCGGTGGCATAGATCGAAGCGGAAGGGATGCCCATTCCCGAGCCCATGGCCGACACTGTCACACCCTTGTAGGTACCGGTGAAACCGAGCATGTTGCGCACCGCGGTGACCTCTCGGGCGCCATCGAGGAAGGTCTCGGCGATGTGTTGAGCCCGAAGAGGGTCACCGGGAAGGAGTACGGTGGGAGCAAAGTCGCCCGGCTCGGCGGAGATATGAGGGGTGGCCATGGATGATTCTCCTGTCGGCTCGAGGTTCACCGAGTATCGCATCCTCCCCCCAGGACGTCAGATGCGTTGAGGCCACCGATGATCCTCGACCAACCCGTCTGCCACGGCCTCGCCCAGCCGGTCGACGGCGAGAGCCAATTCCTGGTCGATCACGGTCAGCATGTCGGCCCAGTCACTCATCCCGTCGAGGTCATCGCGCCCATCGGAGATGCCCCTCAGGCCGACGAGGCCAATATCTGCCCGTTGGCAGACTCTCAACACGGCCCAGGTTTCCATGTCCACCATCTCGGCGTCGATGTGGTCGTAGCGGGAGCCGGTGACGATATCGGCCCCGGTGGAGAGCGAGGCTGCGGGAACGCCGGGCACCTGCCAGGGGACGATCTGGACCGGGTCTATGCCGAGGAACGGCGTCACACCGGCCGGGATGCCCAGAGCTGATGCGTCGACATCGCGCCACGACACCTTGGACACACAGAACACATTCCCCCGCGGCAGGGTGCCACTACCTGCCGAGCCCAGCGAGACGACCAGGTCGGGTCGCCTACCGTCGGCGTCCAGCCGCGCCAACGCCGCACCCAGGGCCGCCGCCGACTCGACGGGCCCGACGCCAGATATCAGCGGTCGGAAACGACACTGAAGCTCGACTCCGTACTCGTGATCGGTGGCCATCACGAACAATATCCGTCGCCCGGCGATGTCCAGCAGCTCCATGGCGACATTATGGGTTGAAACGTGACACCGCGGCTCCACCCGGGCCTTAGGCCCGCCGCAACAGTTTGTCCTCCACGAGCGCAGCGAGAGGGGGAAAGTCCCTGCCGCCGCAGCGGAGCGGAGGCGGGAGGGACTGGGGGGACGACGCCTCCGCACCGCCCACGCTTCGGCCCGACCCTACCCAACCTCGTGGTCGAGACCGGCCATGGCGCGGACGGTATCCAGCGTGTCCGCTTCGGCTGGGTCCTTGTCGGGGCGATATCCGCGGACCCGGGCGAAGCGGAGCGCCACCCCACCCGGGTAGCGGGTCGATACCTGGACGCCGTCCAGGGCAATCTCGACCACGATCTCGGGACGAACGAACACCGTTCTCCCGGTCCGCCGTACCTCGATCTCCTGCAACCTGTGCGTCTGCCACTCCAACAGCTGGTCGGTCAGACCCTTGAAAGTCTTGCCCAGCATCACGAACTGGTCGCCGTGCCTGGCGCCGAGATGCAGATTGGACAGCCAGCCCGATCGCCGTCCGTGACCCCATTCGGCTGCCAGCACCACGAGGTCCAGGGTGTGGACCGGCTTCACCTTCACCCACGCTGCCCCCCTCCGCCCGGCCTGGTAGAGCGAGTCGATTGCCTTCACCACCACACCCTCGTGCCCGGCGGCCAATGCCTGGTCCATGACCCGTCCCGCCTCAGCAGCCGTCTTCACCACCTGACCGGGAACCACGCGTGGGCCGGCCAGTCGACGGAGAAGCCGGCGTCGCTCGTCGAGTGGCCGATCCAATAGATCCGTCCCGTCCAGGTAGAGCAAGTCGAAGAAGTAGACCGCCAGCCCCCTGTCGGGCATCTCGTCGGTACCGAAACGCCCGGCGGTCTCCTGGAATCGGGCCGGGCGACCCTCCGGGCCCATGAACAGGGCCTCGCCGTCGAGCACGGCGGAGCCACACGCCAGGGCCCCAACTGCGGCCACGATCTCGCCCAGTCGATCGGTGACCCGATTCAGGTTGCGCGTGTAGACCTCCACCACGTCATCCCGCCGATGAGCTTGCACACGCACCCCATCCAGCTTCCAGTCCACCAACGCCCGACCCGTACGATCGAGGGCCGCAGCGACGTCTTCGGCGCTCTGGGCGAGCATGGGTTTGAGCGGCCGGAATAGCTGCAAACCAACCCCACTGAGTGGGCCCGCGCCGGGATCGAGCGCTATCTCGGCCACTTCCCAGATCCGGCCATTGAGCATCAGCGCTCGACGGACCTCGGCGGCGGGGGCGGCGGCCAACCTGGCCACGGCCTCCACCATGACTTTCTCCAGCGCACCCTGGCGCACCTCACCGGTCATGAGACCGAAGAGGAATTCCTGCTCAGGCCCGGTGGCCGATGCCATGAGGCCGTTCACAAGCTGGCGGGACCGGGTGGCCGATCCGGGGCCACTGGTAGACACCAGCTGATCGAAGGCATCCATGACGTCGATCAGGTTCAGGCGAGCTCGGGAAGCAGACTCCGGCACTTCTCCGATGGTGGCCCAACCCACACCGAGCGCTCCCTGGGGGATCACCCCCGACAGAAACGCCACGGCCGCAGGGACCGACTCCAGGTCGAGCCGCCCCAGATAGTCGGCCAGCAGCTCGATCTTGGAAGTTCGCGAGGTGGTGTCGGCCACGGCCCTCGAGACCGACACCAGGCCCGCCAGGTCACTCATCCAGTCGAGGCTTCCCGCCGGTGATCCAGTACCGCAGCGTCAGTCCCCCAGCGCCCGATGCAGAAACGCCGCCATCTGACCCCGCGTCACCGGGTCATCAGGACAATATCGATCGTTCACCGGCGGATTGCAGCCCTTCGTGACCCCCGCCGCCGCCAACCACTCGATGTCCGAGGCAAATATCGACCCTTCATCGGTGAACACCACCGGCACGCCGAAAGGCAGATCCGGCAACGCCCGATGCAGAAACGCCGCCATCTGACCCCGCGTCACCGGATCATCAGGACAATATCGATCGTTCACCGGCGGATTGCAGCCCTTCGTGACCCCCGCCGCCGCCAACCACTCGATGTCCGAGGCAAATATCGACCCTTCATCGATGAACACCACCGGCGCGCCGAGAGGCAGATCCGGCAACGCCCGATGCAGAAACGCCGCCATCTGACCCCGCGTCACCGGATCATCAGGACAATATCGATCGTTCACCGGCGGATTGCAGCCCTTCGTGATCCCTGCCGCCGCCAACCACTCGATGTCGGCGGCGAACACCGAAGACCCGACGTCACACAACCCGGCCCCGGAAACCGAGACCTGATAGGACCCATTGGCCCCGGCGGTCACACTCACGTCCCGGCACTGAACCGTCTTCGACGTGCCCGGGCTGATGACGTGGGCCAGCGGCTTGGAATAGGCGGCCAGATCACCTGGATCGAAGGGAACCTGACCCAGGGGTATCTGACGCCGAAAACCCATGTCGTAATCCGGGTTGCTGAGGCAGTAGAAGAGATTCGCGTCGGGGCACGGAACCACGTCGTAGACCTCCACCCCCGCCCAAACCGCCGGGATCGGGTCATAGGTCGACCGAGAACGGGCGCCCAGTGTGTAGTAGCTCGAGCCAGCCTCGATCACCGCCATCTGGATGCCGTCACCGTCGTAGGGCTCCAGGGTGAAACTGGTCGGCTCGGAGCCGATGACCTTCACCTGATCCGGATCGATCCATCCGGCCGCATAACGGTTGATGACCGCGGTCTCATAGGGAAGGTCGAAGGTCCCGTAGCTGCCTTGGGCCTGGCCGTAGTTGCCCGACATGAGATCGAGGGCGTTGTCGTAGTCGTCGCCGCTCACCCCGGTGTATGAATGCGGCCAGGTCTGGGTATGCCCGAGCTCGTGGGCAGCGATCATGGAGAAGGCCCGGCCGTACCCGACCAGCGCCCAGCGGTCGTTGTCGGGCCAGTGACTAAAAGGCCCATGCCCCGGCCCACCCAGGCCGCCGGACCAGGGCCCGGCAATCAGAACTCCATTGGCCTGAGCACTCGGGTCGTCCGCCGCCGTCTGCAGGCAGGTCTGCTGACCACCCTCCGCCGACCCCCGGGCGACGAAGTCGATCTGGAGCCTGCTCCGCGATTGGGCGGCGAAATAGGGAGCCACGTCGGCGTCGAGCTGAGCTACGACGTCGTTCACATCGGCGGAGATATCGCAGGTCCACACGTCGATCACGTCGGTGCCGAGGCTGTGGGATCGGACGACATCGAGGCCGGGAACCAGCCCGAGGGGGTCCGTCGACTGTGGTGCCAGGCCGGTGAAGGACTCGGCCGGCGGGACGATCTCGTCCCGACCCAGACCGACAACATCGCCGGCGCCGGCCGCACCGAGCGGGAGCGACATGACCGCTACCACGAGGACCAAGACGAGGGCGGGCTTGGTCGCTGTAGTGGGATGTGGCATGGGTCTTTCTCGTGCTCGCCCCGTGGGTCGTGAAATCTACCAGCCTGACGGACCGGACTCGAGGGGCCATACTCGCGGAGATGAGCTCAGACATCTATCGATTCATACTCGGCCTGCGGGCGATTCGCTCCTATCAGGCCCGCCCACTCGACGACTCGGATCTCGAGGCGATCCTGGAGGCGGCCCGGTGGACCGGGAGCTCCAAGAACCACCAGAGCTGGTCGTTCGTGGTGGTGACCGACCCCGACCGGAGAGAAGAGTTGGCGGCCTGCGGCGACTACACCGACCCGGTTCGAGCCTCGGCGGCGACCATCGTGATCGTTCAGGAGGAGGGAGGATACGAGTTTGACACGGGCCGGGCGGCCCAGAACATCATGCTGGCGGCCAAGGCGATCGGGGTGGCCTCCTGTCCCATCACCCTCCATCGCGACGAGGACGCCCGCCGCGTCGTCGGAGCGCCCGAGGGCGCGCGCAGCACGCTTTGCCGTGGCTCTGGGCTATCCGACCGAGGACGCTCATCCCCGTCGCATCGGGGGCCGGAAGGCACGCGAGCAGGTAGTCCATCGAGAGGCGTACCGATGATGCCGCTCACCTGGGAGGAAGTCGCCGACGCCGCAGATTCCATCTCCTGGGTCACCTACGTAGCCACGGTCGGGAGCGACGGGCGTCCGCATGTGGCGGTCGTGGCACCCGGTTTGGCCGAGCCGGGCCACCTGTGGTTCGCGACCCGGCGCGACACTCGCAAACACCGCAACCTCCTGGCGAGAGCGGACGTGGCCTTCCACTGGCCCGTCACCACCGGGAGCGGGCCCGGTGAGTTGTTTGCCCGAGGTTTGGCGCGCATCCTCGACAGCGCCGAGGACCGGCGCCGCCTGTGGAACCGTGTGGTGCCTTACGACATGACCAACTTCTGGGGCGACCCCGACAACGACGGTCTCGTGTTCGTGGACAGTGCCCTGACCATGGTGACTTTGGTCGGCCCGGACTTCGCCCATCGCCGCTGGGATCCTGACTGACGGAACGGCCCGTCGCCGCGGAACGAAAATCGCTTCGAAATTGACCTCGGGGCCGGGTAATTTGGCGACATGACGTCAGCTCCTCTGGTGGAAGCGCGTGGCCTGGTCAAGAAGTTCGGCGACGCCGTGGCGGTCGACCACATCGACTTCGAGATTCGACAGGGCGAGGCGTTCGGGTTCCTGGGCCCCAACGGAGCCGGCAAGACATCGACCATGAAGATGATCGCCACGGTCAGCCCGATCACCGAGGGGGAGATGACGGTCCTCGGGCTCGACCCCCGCACCCAGGGCGCTCAGATCCGCAGCCACCTGGGAGTCGTCCCCCAGGAGGACAACCTCGATCTGGAGCTCACGGTGGCCGAGAACCTGTGGATCTACGGCCGCTACCACGACGTCCCCAAGAACGAGATCAGGCGCCGGACCGATGAGTTGCTCGACTTCGCCCAGCTGACGGAGCGACGCGACAGCACCGTCGAGTCGCTCTCGGGAGGGATGAAGCGGCGCCTCACCATTGCCCGGGCCCTGATCAACGAGCCCGACCTGGTCATCCTCGACGAGCCCACGACCGGGCTCGACCCTCAGGCGCGTCACGTCTTGTGGGATCGTCTCTATCGGCTCAAGCAGCAGGGCGCAACACTGATCATCACCACTCACTACATGGACGAGGCCGAACAGCTCTGCGACCGGTTGGTGGTGATGGATGAGGGCAAGATCGTGGCCGAGGGGTCCCCCCTTTCCCTGATCGATAGGTTCACAACCAAGGAGGTGGTGGAGCTCCGCTTTGCCCCCGACACCGAGGGCTTGGGCCTCGACCGGCTCGAAGGCCTGGCCAAGAGCATCGAGCCCCTCGCCGACAGGGTCCTGCTCTACACCGACGACGCCGATTCACTCGTCGCCGAGATCAACCGGCGTGAGATTCCCCACGAGCAGCGCCTCACCCGGCGATCGACGCTGGAGGACGTCTTCCTGCGCCTCACCGGCCGACGACTGGTGGACTGATGAACACTCTCATCAAGCAGATGCGGGTGGTGGAGGCGGAGGCGATCGGCTACAAGCGCACCTGGCGGGGAACGATCATCTCTTCTTTCGTCAACCCGGTGCTGTTCCTGGCCGGCATGGGATTCGCCCTGGGCAGCCTGGTGGACCAGGGAGGCGGCAGAGCGGCACTCCCCATCCCCTTCATCACGTTCGTGGCCACCGGGCTACTCGCCGCCACTGCCATGCAAACGGGGTTCGGAGAGGGCGCCTGGCCGGTCATGGCCGGGATCAAGTGGCGCAAGACGTTCGATGCCATGCTGGCCACTCCCTTGAGCGTGGCCGACCTGGTGGGAGGGCGTTTGATCTGGGGAGCCATCCACCTGGCCTTCACGATCGGGATCTACGCCATCGTGGCGGTCCTGTTCGGGGCGATGGAGCTCGTCCCTGCCCTGGAGGCCGTGATCGCCGCCGTCTTGTGTGGCCTCGCCTTCGAGGCGGCGGCGACCGCCTTCACCGCCCAGCTGGAGAAGGAGACCGGCCTGTCCACAGTCATGCGCTTCGGGATCATTCCCCTGTTCCTGTTCTCCGGCACTTTCTTCCCCATCACCCAGCTCCCCGGCTGGCTCCAGCCGCTGGCGATGGCCACTCCGCTCTTCCACGGTGTGGAGCTGGCCCGCAAGCTGGCCTTGCCCGACGTGGGCCCCCCGATCGTCTCCACGATGCCCATCTGGGTTCACGTGTTGTACCTGGTGGCGATGACCGTGGCGGGCTGGGCACTGGCCATCCACCTGCTCCGAAAGCGCCTCGAGCCATGACGGCTGATGCAGCGCCCACCCGCATCACTCCACCCGCGGTCCTGGGAGGCATGCGTGCCCATCGACTGCTGGAACGCAACCTTCTCGTATACCGGCGCAGCTGGACGATCATCTTCTCGGGCTTCTTCGAGCCGGTGTTCTATCTCTTCTCGATCGGGGTGGGCCTGGGTGCCCTGGTGGGGACCGTCACCGGGCCGGGGGGCAACCCCATCACCTACACCGCCTTCGTTGCACCGGCCCTACTCGCCTCCTCGGCGATGAACGGAGCGGTCTACGAGTCCACCATGAACATCTTCTTCAAGCTCAAGTTCGGCAAGGTGTACGACGGGATGCTCACCACCCCCATGAAGCCGATGGACATCGCGGTGGGTGAGATCTCCTGGTGCCTGATTCGGGGCCTGCTCTACGCCATCGGCTTCCTGGTCGTGCTTCTGGCCATGGGCCTCACACGGGGATGGCTGTGGCCACTGGTCCTGCCCACCGCCGTGCTGTTGGGTTTCGCCTTCAGCGCCTGTGGCATGGCTGCCACCACCTGGATGAAGGGCTGGCAGGACTTCGACCTGGTCAACCTGGTGACCCTGCCCCTGTTCCTGTTCTCGGCCACCTTCTATCCCCTCGACGTCTATCCGCCCCTGCTCCAGAACATCGCCCGCATTTCGCCCCTCTACCACGGGGTCGAGTTGATCCGCGGTTTCGTGCTGGGAGTGGCCGACTGGACGATGCTCGGCCACGCCGCCTTCCTCCTGATCATGGGCCTGATCGGTCTGGCGATCACTCGAGTCAGGCTGGCCAAGCTGCTCCTCACCTGACCTCACCGGGGGCCGGCGGCTCCAGTTCCCCGAGAAGTGCGTAGCCTCCAGACTCATGATCGATCTCAGCTTCCCACTGCATGCTCCCCACGGCAGTGCGCTCAACACGCCCGGTTGGCTCCAGGAGGCCGCCCTCCGCTGCCTGCTCAACAACCTCGACCCGGAGGTGGCCGAAGACCCCGAGCGTCTGGTCGTCTACGGGGGCCGGGGCAAGGCGGCCCGGTCGATCGAAGCGCTGACCGGCATCGTCAGGACTCTGGAGAGGTTGCCCAACGATCACACGCTGTTGGTTCAGTCAGGGAAGCCGGTGGGGGTGTTCCGCACCCACGAGATGGCGCCGAGAGTCCTCATCGCCAACTCCCTGCTCGTCCCGCGCTGGGCCACGCTGGAGAAGTTCTGGAAACTGGAGGAGGCCGGGCTGATCATGTACGGGCAAATGACGGCCGGTTCGTGGATCTACATCGGCACCCAGGGCATCCTCCAGGGCACCTACCAGACCTTCCTCGCCGTGGCCGAGAAGCGTTTCGGAGGCAGCCTGGCCGGGACCGTCACCCTCACCGCCGGACTGGGGGGCATGGGAGGAGCTCAGCCGCTGGCGGTGACCATGAACGGAGGTGTGGTCATCTGCGTCGAGGTAGATCCCCAGCACATTCAGCGCCGGCTGGAAACCGGTTACCTGGACGAAGTGGCCGACGACCTCGACGACGCGCTGGCCAGGGCGGAGGCAGCGCGACGGGACCGCCGACCGCTGTCGATCGGGCTGTTGGGGAACGCGGCCGACGTGTTCCCCGAACTGCTCGCCCGAGACGTACCCATGGACATAGTCACCGACCAGACTTCCGCCCACGACCCGCTGTACGGATACGTACCCCGACGGATACGACCCGGGTCAGGCGGCCGAGCTGCGCCGGTCCGATCCCGACACCTACATCAAGTCGGCCCGGGAGTCGATGGCGGCCCATTGCGAGGCGATGGTGGGATTCGCCCGGGCCGGGGCCGAGGTCTTCGACTACGGCAACAACCTGCGCGGCGAGGCGCAGACGGCAGGGTTCGGGGACGCCTTCGCCTACCCCGGATTCGTGCCTGCATACATCCGCGACCTGTTCTGTGAGGGGATGGGCCCCTTCCGCTGGGTGGCGTTGTCGGGCGATCCCGACGACATCGCCGCCACCGACCGGGCACTGCTGGAGCTGTTCGGAGACAAGCCGGGGCTGCGCCGCTGGCTGGAGTTGGCCGAGGACAGGGTCCAATTCCAGGGTCTGCCCGCACGCATCTGCTGGCTGGGCTACAAGGAGCGCCATCTGGCGGGCCTGGCCTTCAACGACCTGGTGAGATCCGGCTCGGTCAAGGCTCCCATCGTCATCGGACGCGACCACCTCGATGCCGGCTCGGTGGCCTCGCCCTATCGGGAAACGGAGGCCATGGCCGATGGATCCGACGCCATCGCCGACTGGCCCATCCTCAATGCTCTGCTCAACACGGCGTCGGGTGCGGCCTGGGTGGCAGTCCATCACGGGGGCGGGGTCGGCATCGGAAATTCGATCCACGCCGGCGCCCAGGTCGTAGCGGACGGAACGGACCAGGCCGCGCTTCGCCTGGAGCTGGTGCTGACCAATGATCCCGGTACCGGGGTGATGCGTCACGCCGACGCCGGATATGCGAAGGCCCGCTCGGTGGCGGCCGAGCGAGGACTCGATCTCCCCGTGCAGTGAGCAACCCGGCGTGACTCTGTGGCATTGCGAGCTGGCCCGAACACCCTCGGGTTGGGAACGGGACGTGCTCATCGAGACGGCGGGCGATCGCATCGTCTCGGTGTCCGCCAACACGGACGCTCCGGATGGATCAGAGATGCTCGAAGGCGCCGGTTTTGCGGGCTTCGCCAACACTCACTCCCACGCCTTCCACCGGCTGCTACGGGGTATCAGGAACCGGGGAGATTTCTGGTCCTGGCGCGATGCCATGTACGAGGTGGCGGCCGGACTGGATCCCGATTCCTACCGCCGCATAGCCGTGGCTGCCTTCCGGGAGATGGTGGCGGCCGGCTACACGACGGTGGTCGAGTTCCACTACCTGCATCATCAGCCGGACGGTACGCCCTACGACGACCCCAACGTCATGGCCGATGCGCTGTGCGACGCTGCGGTCGAGGCCGGCATCCGTCTCACCCTCCTCGACACCTGTTATCTGTCGGCTGGCTTCGGTGAGCCACCGATTGGCGTGCAGCGCCGTTTCGCAGACCGTGACGCCCACGCCTGGGTGGACAGAGTGTCACAGTGGCGGGCACCCCAGGGAGTGGTTGCGGGAGCGGCCGTGCACTCGATCAGGGCTGTGGATCCCGAGTCGGCGTCAGTGGTGGCTGAATGGGCCAGAGGGCGGCCACTCCACGTACATCTCTCCGAGCAGCCTGCCGAGAACGACGCCTGCCGCCACACCTACGGGGCCAGCCCCACCCGGGTTCTGGCAGGGGCGGGGATCCTGGGGCCGGACACGACCGTCGTCCACGCCACGCACATCGACCAGGACGACACCGCACTCTTGGCCGAGACCGGAGTCACCGCTGCCATATGTCCGACCACCGAGCGCTGGTTGGCCGACGGAATCGGCCCCACGGGAGCCCTGGCAGCAGCCGGTGTCCCCCTCACCGTCGGGTCGGACTCCCAGGCGGTGATCGACCCTTTCACGGAGATGGCGTCCCTGGAATGGCACCAGCGTCTCGCCACCAAGACGACCGGCACCCATCACGAGCCGGACCTGATCGCGGCCGGGCTGGGCAATACGAGGGCAATCGGAAGGCCGGAACCGATCGGGTTGGTGACGGGCGCCCGGGCAGACCTGATCGCCGTTCGCATGGACTCGTCCCGCACGGCCGGCGTGGAGCCCCCCGGCCTGGTATTCGCCGCCACAGCCGCCGACATCTCTACCGTGGTCGTCGGGGGCCGGCGCCGGGCCGCCCGCTGACCGGGCTCACCGGGAGCCCTACCCTGGCGTGGCGATGAGCGCCGCAGATCTAGCCGCACGGGAACGCACGGAACTTTGTGACCTGATGCTCGAGCTCGGACCCGACGCCCCCACGCTCGACGAGGGGTGGACGGTGGTGGACCTGGCCGCCCACCTGGTGGCCCGGGAACACGACGTGTGGGCCGCACCCGGCCTGGTGTGGGGAGGAGCCTTCGCGGCCGTGATGGAGGCGGCCAGACGACGGCGTCGCCGCCGGGGCCTGGACGAACTGGTCGGTGTGGTCAGGAAGGGCCCCCCGTTCTGGTGGCGGCCGGTGCCGGCCGGTCTGCATCTACACGAATACTTCGTCCACCACGAAGACGTCCGCCGGGCCAACGGCTTCGGTCCCCGGGCCGACCGCCCGGATCTCGATCGGACCCTGGCACGGCTGGTTCGCAATTCGGCCGCGGCCTACCTGCGCCATACCGCGGTCGGGGTGGATCTGGTCATCGACGGGGAGACGATCTACAGCCACGGCCCTGAGCCCCGTGCCGAGCTGTCTGGTCCTCCCGGCGACCTGATTCTCTACCTGACGGGGAGGAGATCGGCTGCCCGGGTGACCCTGGGAGGAAACGCCGAGGCCGCCCGGGCGCTGGCCGAGTCCGACCTGAGCATCTGATGGCGGGCACCTTCGCTGCGCTCGCCCTGGTCGTCGCCACCATCCTGGCCGGCGTCTCGCTGATCCCCCAGATCATCAAGCTGGTGCGGACGGTCGACCCGGCCGGTGTGTCGGCGACCTGGCCGGCGATCGGCGGGGTCACCAATGCCGCCTGGTCGGTGTACCTGATCCACCAGGGCCTGTGGCCCGCCTCCATCTCCACCACCCTGATGGTCGTCTTCTACGGCGTCGTCCTGTGGGCCCTGCACCGGGCCGGGACCGACCCCGGCATGCCTCTCCGGCGGGGGGTCCTGTGGAGCGTCGTGCTGGCCCTGCTCACCTGGAGGGCCGGATGGCTCGCCCTGGGCACGGTGCTGGGCTTCGCCCAGTTCCTCCAGGTAGCACCCGCCCTGTTCACCGCCTACCGCACCAGGCTCCCCACCGGAATCTCTCCCGCCACGTGGTGGATCGCAGGCACCGAGGGAGCCCTGTGGGGGTACTACGGGTGGTTCCACGGCGACATGCCCATCATCATCTTCGCCGTCACGTACATCACCACGGCCGCACTCATGCTCGGCCGCTACTTCGCCGTGGCCCGACCCCCGGTAGGCGTGTAGGTCGCCTGCACCGATCGATCATGGATTCTCCGTCCATCTCGATCGCTCACCAACCCGGTACTCTCCGAAGGATGGAGAACCAACCAGCCAAGCAGAAGAAGCGTTCGACCGTCCGGAACATCTGGAGGCTGATCCTGGCGATCATCGGTGTGATCGCCGTCGTTCAGGAGTTGCGCAAGCCGGCGGAAGAGAGAACCTGGCAAGGAAAGGTGGGCGATCTCGTCCCCTACGACTTTCGCATGCCGACCGCCGAGAGATTCCGTGAAACCTACTGGAACCCAGATGGCCCGATCCTCTCCAGCAAGGTGTGGGGAGTGGGATGGGCGCCCAACTTCGGCGCCTTCAAGCGTCTGTTCGGCGGCTGATCGAGCCAGCATCGCCCGAGTCGCCCGGCGAGCGAGCGCAGCCCACCAGACAGCGAGACGACCCAGCCTCCACAGCCGCCGGCTTCTGCTCACTAATGGCAGCAATCAACGACGACAAGCAATGCCGTGCAGATCTCCCGGATGAGATCGGCACCCAGGCTTCCCAGGCATTCCGTCAGTAACCGAGTCACCCTCAACTCAGTCGAGAGTGACAGCTGATCGACGGGATGCATACCGTTCGGGACACTCCAGATGCGAGAGTGATCGATCTGGAACGACCCGTCTTCCCGTGGCGAGGCAGGGGTTGGCGTAGATTGTGATGCCCTGACGACCAGACCGCACCAGGGCAAAGGAGTAGAGGATGCCTGATTTCAATCTGCAGACTTGGATACTGATCGGAGTGGCCGGGCTCATCGTGATTGGCCTGATCATCACCTTCGCCTCCCGGGCGGGGCGCAAGCAGCAGGAGCATGAGCAGAAGATCCGGCGTAGCCAGACAGTCCGTATCACTCTGGTCGTCGTCTTGCTGGGGTTGATCGTTCTCTTCGCCGTCGCCAACTCACATACCGTTGGAATCGATTGGGTCGTCACCGAGACCAGAGCACCGATGGTCCTTGTGATCGGACTCTCCGCCGGGGTGGGCTTTCTGGTCGGGGCCCTGGTGGCCTCTCGCCACAGGCCTGAGTAGCTCGACCGCACGGTTTGAGCCTGGACAGCATTACCGCCACGTTGGCAACAAACGAGGAGCGGGGCCCAGATGGCCAGGCCCACGAAGATCGGATCAGCTGACCCTGATATCAGATGAAACTCCGATCTGGGCGAGTTGTCAGGGCAGAAGCTTCGACCTTCCTTGTCGCTCTCCAGGCCCGATTGGGCGCCGGCCGAACTCGGCGCCACCCGGTAAGAGGCATTGCATCTAACACTCTCATCGTGCACTTCCGGCTCGACCGCCACGAATATTCCCTGGGAATATTCCCAGGCTCGATCCGCCTGAAGGCCTGCTCAGGCCACCATCCGACCCACCTTCCCCCGCTGTTCAGCCCTCGGGGTCTGTCCGGACGGTGATGAATCGGTCTGCGATCGCCTCAACGTCCAGGCGTCCCTCCGCCACGTCGAGGACGAGACGGAACGCGTCGTCATCGCTGAGCTGGTGATGTCAGTCATTGCCGTCGCGGCGATCCTGTATCCGGTGTTCAAGCGCCAGAACGACGGGCTGGCATTGGGCTACGTCGGAAGCCGAACAATGGAGGGGATCCTGCTCCTCGCCCTGTCGTCAGCAGGCTGGTGGTTCTCTCCGTCGGCAGTGAATATGGAGCCGCCGGGGTTCAGCCGCTGGGTGACACTCTTCTCGCCACCCGCGACTGGACGTATCTCATCGGCTCACTGTTCATGCTCGGCGTCTTCGCCCTCATCCTGAACACCAGCCCAAGGCGCTCCACTCCCCTCGACCCACAACCTTCAGGATTCGAGCCATTTTACGTAACCCCCGCGCAGGGCCTGGGTCAGCGGGCGGCTTCAGTCAATCTCGGAACCGACAGCGCTCACCAGCGGTGCTGACCCACCTCTACAGGTGCGAAAAGTCGTGCATCGCGTTCTTCTCAGCATCGCTCTGGAGCCGCTTTGGGACGCGAGTGCCCACAAACCTGCCTGCTCGGCGCAACGTCGGATCACGGTGTTGCCAAACCCTCTGACCAGGGGGAGACGGCTCGGGTCGGCGTCCTGTTTGGCGTCCGTGACCGTGTGGTGTGAGACAGGGAGTCTCCGAAGCGTGAGCGAGGGCGCAGAAATGCAAGTCTCTGGTGATATCATAATTCGCTATCATATCGATATGGCAACACGGACAACTTTCACTCTCGAAGAGTCCCTCGCGAAACAAGCACGGGAGTTAGGCGTGAACATTTCGGCGGCCGCTCGCCAGGGAGTGGCATCTGCTGTTCGTGCCGCTCTCGCCGAAAGCGATCGGGCTGCCTACGAGCGACATCCCGAAGAACCCGATCCATTCTGGGCAGAAGCAGAAGCCTGGAGCGCTGAGTGAACCGCGGTGAGATCTGGCTCGCTCAAGTCGGACGGAAACGCCGTCCCATGTTGGTGCTCACTCGAAACGAGGTCCTCGAAGTCCGCTCGCTGGTCACCGTGGCCGAAATCACCTCCGCCATGCGAGGACTGGCAGCCGAAGTCCCCATCGACCATGAACTCGCAGGACTCGACCACGAGTCAGCGATCAATTGCGATGGTCTCCACACCGTTCCCCAGTCAATGCTCACGAGGAAGGTCGGAGCAGTTGATAAGGAGGACCTCGAGCGGACATGCGCTGCCATCGACTACGCACTTGGCTGCTGATACACGGAGCCGAACCCCAAGAACCGAAGCCGGGTCAAACAGTGACACACAAGAGCCGGAGCCAAAGTGACAGAGCTACCGAACTCACAGAAACGCTCACCAGGGTGCTTGGTGGAGCTGACGGGACCTGAACCCGTGACCCCCTCGTTGCGAAAGATGCGGTCAAATCACTTTGACCAGGGAAAGCGGCATGCATTCGCGGTTCTGTGGGGCAGCTGTGGAGCGAGCGACGTGAGGGATGGTGAGACCTCGTGAGACCTGGTGAACGTGGACCTGTCTCCGTAGGCCCCGCGGCATGGCCCTAAGACACGGCCTTTCGCCGAGGATGAGGACGAATCCGGCGAACCTCATCGCCCTCCTCCTGCTCCGCGTGGTATAGCTCCCATCGCATCTGACCGTTCATCCAGAAGCCACTCGACGTGCCGAAGTACCGCGAAAGCCTCAGGGCGGTGCTCGGCGTCATCCCGCGGCGTCCGTTGACAATCTCATTGACTCTCTGATAGGGCACCCCGATCGCGTCCGCCAACTCCCGCTGAGTTATCCCCAGCGGTTCGAGGAACTCTTCGAGCAACATCTCCCCCGGATGGGTAGGGGTTCGATTGGTTGGAACACGGACCATGTCTTACCTCAGTGATAGTCGACCACTTCAACGTCGACCGGACCCGAATCTGTCCATCGGAAACAGATCCGATACTGGTCATTGATCCGGATGCTGTGCTGACCGCGACGATCTCCCCGAAGCGCCTCCAGGCGGTTCCCGGGAGGCACCCGCAGGTCGTCCATGATCTCGGCCTGATCGAGTGCGTCGAGCTTCCTCGCAGCCACCTTCCACAGAGACCGAGGCAACCTCTGGCGGGCAACCTTGGAGTTCCGACCATCGAAGAGGTCTTCAGTCGCCTGATCACCGAAGCTTCGGATCACGGGAACATGATAACACGGCTATCATGCTATCGCAGCATTGTCGTGGAGCCCGACATGGGCCTGGAAATGAAGGCAGTCGGCTTCTTTGATGAGGCTGAGCCTGGCACGAGGCATGCCCCCTGCCCGGTCGAGACGACGGTAGAAGCTCAATCGTGACCCTGGCGAGCGTCACTCAAGCAGACGTTCCTCGAGTCTCTCCGCACAGACTGATCGACGTGCTCACAGACTCACGCCAAGCCACCCATGCGCCCCACTACGCCGACCAAGTCCGTTTTCGCAGCCCCTTCACCGACTACCACGGTCAGGAGACAGTCCTGGCCCTGGTCGAATTGATCTGTCGAGTCCTCGGCGAAGTCCGAACCGAAATCCAACTCTCGAACGGAGCCACCACGATGAGCACGTTCGCCGGGACGGTCGGCGACGAGCCGGTACAGGGGGTGGTCGTCGAACAGCAAGACGCAACCGGACGCATCGTCGATGTGATGCTGACGGTGCGGCCGTACCGCGGGCTCCGCTCCGCGATGGCGGCAATGGGAGACCTGATGACCGAGAACCCTCTCCTCGACCAGCATCCCGAACGATGACCACCTCCCGACCGATCAGGCCGGGTCATCCGGTTCGAGGCAGTTCCACAGGCCGACCGATCATGGCGCTCCTCGATCTAACAGGACGCCGCTGGGCCCTTCGCGTCATGTGGGAACTCAGCGAAGCCGGCAATCCCCTGACCTTCCGTGACCTCCGCGACCGTTGCGCGCAAATGTCATCCAGCGTGTTGACGAGGCGACTCGACGAACTATGCGAGGCCCACCTGGTCACCCACGACGACACCGGCTACATGACAACGCCACTCGGCCTGGATCTGGTCAAACGCCTACAGCCACTCATCGAATGGAGCGGCAAATGGGCCGAGGAACTCCACCAAGAGCACACGACGACCAACAACGACCATAGGAGGGCAGCTCCGGCCAAGAGGTATGTTGGAGCTGACGGACCAGACCCGTTCGTTCTCGCCAGGCGTGAGGTGCCAGCGAAGGACGCCGGCACCGAGTGCTGGCCAACAGACGAAGGTTGGGGACCCCAGAAGCGGCGAGCGCCTCGACGCAGACCCTGATGTATGTGAGCGGGAATGAGAAAGCACCTCGCTACCCGCGAGGGGGTCACAACACAGAGTCTGTGGGCCATAGGTGGGGCGTCACACAGCAGGGTCTCGAATCCGGCGCATACGCGAGCGGTCAGAAATCGCCTTGACCAGGGAGTTTGGTGGAGCTGACGGGATTTGAACCCGTGACCCCCTCGTTGCGAAAGATGCGGTCAAACCGCCCTGACCAGGAGAAACGGCACACATCATCGGGTCTGTGGGATGGCTGTGGGGCGAGCCTCGTGAGGCGTGGTGAGACTCGACAGCGAGACCTGGCAGTGAAACCTGATATCGGAACTGTCGTCCTCGAGATGTTGTCCAGCAGCGAAAGGCGGTCAGGATCGAGATGTCAGCAGGCCAGGGCTCCGTCATGCGCATTGGGAGCCAGAACCGGAACGGTCGAATAGCATACCGCCAGCCGCATCGGCGACTGCGTAGCTAGCGGAGACTGCACACGTCATCCGCTCGCCTGACGGGCCTGCCAGGTCGCAACGGCGACGCGTGACTCGACGCCTAACTTGAGCATGATCCGGCTGACATGGCTCTCCACCGTTCGCTCCGACACGAATAACTCTGTTGCGATGGCGGCGTTGCTGAGTCCTTCTGCGATAAGGGCAGAGACCTCCTGCTCCGCGGACTCAAAGGGCTTCCCACGCCAATCGTCCGCGGCATCGTCTTCTCGACACGTGTAACCAAAAGGTTCATCCCGAGGCTTTCAGCCAGATCCAACGCCCGGTTGGCGTGATCATTACGCGCTCTGCTACGCGGGTGATCGAGCTCAGCCAACTCGGAAAGGGTGACCGCCTCGAACGGACGGGCGCCAAGTGATCTGCAGGCTGCGAGCGCCGATTCGAAATGCTCTCGCGCATCCCCACGATTGCCGATGAGTCGCGCCATCCTTCCGCGAGCCAGGTCGACGGGGCCTTCATATGGAGTGTGGGCAAGACTTATCGCGTGAAGACCGGCATACGGGCTGAGTTGGTCGTAGATGATGCTCGCAGACTCTGCATCACCCAACCAAGAGCAGGTCGCTGCGAACCCGACCAGCGCGATCAGGAATTCCGGGGCATCCGGCGGCAGTATCAGGTGGGATCGAAGTTGATTCCAGATCGCCTCTGCCTCCTCACGCTCGTTGGTCATCTCGAGTGCAAGGCAAAGCCAGCCGCGTGCCCCAAATGGCAAGCGGTCCACGGCCTCACGTACCTCGTCAGCCACGATCTCTGCGTTCTCGCCAGTAAGCCGAGCGATCGACGACCTGAAAACGAGGTCGAGGTAGGTCCCGTCACCACCGAGCTGGTGGGCCTTTTCCACCATCCGAAGCGCATCGTCGAATCTTCCCTCCAATCCCGCTTGGGAGGCGCGGACCAGGAGACTGTGGACGGACAAGGGCATACCTGTGCGTGCCGCGAGCGGAGTCAACGCTGCCAGCTCCTCAAGGAGCTTCGGGCGGTCTCCGAGGTGAGCGTACGCGTCCATGAGCCAGATGCGGCCCCAACCCTGATAGTCGAGAACGCCACTCGCCAATCCGATGGCCACCGCGGATCGGCCGGCGTCCACGACGTCTCCGATCAGTCGCGGATCGCGCGCCCTAGCGACAGCGGCCTGAAGGGCTAGGAACTCGGCTTCGGGATTGGCTACCAACACTGGGTCCGGATCGCGATGGAAAGGGTTGCCGGTAGCTGTCAACTGTGCAGCGACCGAGCGGTACAGATCGGAGTCGGGTGTCAGGTCAGCGAGAACTTCCGCTGCCAATGCGTGCGCGTAGGCCCGCAGGAGTGGATCGGTTGGACTGCGCACCAGGGTCGCCGCAGCAGCCAGGGTGGCATCGTCTCCTCCACGCCGAGCCGACTCGATCGCCTGCGCCGCCAACCGCAGTGTCTCCTCGATGTCGCCCGCCCCGTACCGCTCGCGGGCAAGGTCGAGGAGATCGTCGTTCACGCCGGATGAGCATAGTGACCGGTTCAGGGTCAGTACGGATGTCGGCAGGTGTGCCCTTTCGTATTGTCAACTCCATGGACTCGCGGAGTGATGATCTAACACGGTCGGGCCGATCGTGGCGGCTGTCGCTGTGGCTGTGCCTCTGCTTGGGTGCGATGGTTGTGGGCACGCTCCACATCCTCATCGATTTCGGCGTCGGGCTCTTTCCGATGCGTGGCAGCCTCTCGTACTCGGAGGGGGCGACGCTCGTCCTCGTCAGCCTCATCCACGTCTGGTGGTGTGTCTCATTTGTGGCGGGTACCCACGACGACGGCGGCGGGGTGGCGAGCGCGGCTGTGCTGGCGCTCGGGTGGACAGCGTTGACCAACGGGTCTGCGATCGTGTTTTGCCCACCGGCCTGCCCATACGCTGCACCCTTGAGCGACGTCGCACATGTCGGGAGTTTGGGTCTGGGAGTTCTGGCGGCGGCCGTCGCGATCGTGACGTTGTGGCGACGGCGGATGCGAGTCCGCTGGGCATTGCCGACCGGTGCGCTTGCGCTGGTGGTGGCAACAATCGTGGCCCTAGCCAACGCCACTGTCGACCTTTGACACCGGCGGTTCTGGCCACCCTATTGCCCGACCGACTATCCGGCGGTCCCAATTCCTATGGCGAGGTCGAGGAGACACTCGTTGACGCCCGATAGCGAAGTGACCAATTCAGGGTCAGTACGGATGTCGGCTACCAGCCTGGTCCATACAGTCAGGTTTATGGACTCACAGCTTCGCAAAGTCGGCTGGCTGACGATGTTTTCCGCATTCGCGGGCGCCGCACTCGCGATCACGATCATTGCGTGGCCCGATCAGGTGCCTGAAACATTGTGGAGTTTTCCCTTTGCCGAGGGTCCATACATTGGCTCGCAAGTGCTGTTTGCCCTGCAACACGCCCTGCTGGTTCCAGGGCTCGTCGTCGTCTGGCGCCTCTCAAGGCCGACCGCCAGTCGCGCCATTCGAGTTGGTCTCATGCTGACGATTGCCTTCACGGTGATCAGCAGCGTCATCGAGCTGGGAGCGATTGCCGGAGCCGGGGTGTCAGCCACATCCAGAACCGCCGACGCGTTGGGCATGGCGTACGGGGTAATGACCTTGGGTCAGGGCGTCGGCTTCATCATGGCTGGCATCGGATTCGTACGACGACCCGTCCTCTCGGGCGCAATCGGGCGTTGGGTCTACCTCGCCATTGGAGTGTGGACGTTCTTCCCGATGCTCCCGTCGTTGTTCATGCCGCTGATCTGGGGACGGATCACCATTGGGATCTGGTACCTGATGTACGCCGGCATCGGCCTGGCACTGCTTCAGCTGGCCGAACGCAAGAAGGATCGTTCCGCCGCAATTCAGGCCCCTATGTGATGGCGAATCGTGAGACTGCCACATGGACCGGAACCTTCCTATAGGTTCTTGCGGCCGGTGTCGTCGTCGGGGCGATGCTCGGGATGGCAGAGCACATCCGCCGAACCACCAAGAATCCCCGTGGTCGCTGGCTCGTGTGGTCGCCATTCGTGTTCTCGAGCATCCTGCCGGTCGCCCTGATCCTGAACCCCTCGATGTTCCAGGGCGGGGTTGGAGGCGCGGCCTTGGGCGTTCCCGCACTCGCCTTGCTGGGTGCCTACTCGATCGCGGGACGTCGGTCATGGGCCCGAGTGGCGTGCGGCGTCGCTGCGCTCTCGGCCATCCCGATATGGGTGCTCACCGCAACTGACTTCGGCGGACCAACTCTCAATATCCTTGAGCCGAAGGGCGCATGGATCGCCCTCTATTTCTGGAGCTTCCTCGCCCTCCTGATGGTCGGGACCGCCATCCCCCTGCGGATTCCACCTGGGCATCCCCGGAGTTGAATCGCTGATGAACACGCCTACAAGAGTGTGATCGAGAGGTGCCTGGTTCGCCGGAGTCTGTGGGGAGAAATGACCGCTATACGGCATCTCCGTCATTGACTTTGACGAGACCGACCGGTCGGGATGACAAGGATTACCGCTGAAGTTTCTGATGACCCTTTCTCGCGTCTCGCCGACCGCTTCGACGAGGCCCAGATGGTGGAATTGACCCCATGATCGCCTTGGAACACATGCGCGGAAGGTTTGGTATCGGACTTGGTGTAGGACCGTCCGGCTCCAGTAGCGGAATGGTGTGCACGATCCCCGTGCCACCCGACTAGCCCCTACTGGCCGTTAGACCTTTTCGCCCCGGCGGTGGGTGGAACATCCTCCTGTCGGCGTCTGACCTCTCCCCTGAGCGCGGAGTAGAACGGGCATTCGACTCCAGATCACCACGCCCACCCAACCCTTGAGGGACCCGCGATCAATCCGGTGAGTACCGATCTGGACTTCTGTTGTGACTCGAAAACCGAAGTACCTCTCTGAAAACGAGGTGCTTCGGGGGCAGAGTCTTGTGGGCCACCCGTGGAGCGTCAGACAACAGGATCGTGAATCCAACGAGCAGAGGAGCGACCAGAAATCTTCCGAAAGTGGCCAGCACACGCCTACTTGCCCTCACTGTCGCATTGGCCGTTCCCATGTCGACATCGTCGATATCGCTCCGCTCGTAGAAGCCGAAACACTCATTACAAACACGCGAAACCGTGTCCACCACGTTGGGAAGGGCCGGTTACTCAACGAGCTGATCCCAAATTCGAGGCTGATCGAATTCGACGATGAGGATTCGGAGTGGTGGCTCGCCGACAACTGGGCTGAGATCGCCGACACCCACATAGAGTTTCTCACCGGCAGACCCTCCAAGAGACGGGCCACCAGCCAGTTCGGAGTCGTCGTCTTCACCGACCTCGTCGCATCAACGACGTCATCTTTGGCTCTAGGGGACACGGCATGGCAACGACGGCTCGACAAAGGCTTCGACGAACCGCAGAAGGTCTGGAAGGTCGCCCGAACCAAACAATCATGAACGCCGCGATGCGCTCTCGAGCGATCGGGGACATGAACCCGAGGCACACACCCGCCTCAACCCCACAGCTAGCGAGGTGTTCCAGGTTGACCCCCTCGCAGGAAACGAGGTGCTTCGGGGCCAGGTCTTGTGGGCCGTCTGTGGAGCGTGAGACCTCAGGATCGCGAATGCAGCGAGCAGTCGGGCGACCAGAAATCGCCGTGACCAGGGTCTTTTGTGGAGCTGACGGGATTTGAACCCGTGACCCCCTCGTTGCGAACGAGGGTTCGCCCACTCCTCAGCCGCCCGATACGACCAGCTCCGCCTCACGCGACAGGCCATCGATCTCACGGGAGTCGAGGAACCCGTAGGGGAGCCTGACCCGGCGAGCGCCTCCGCTGTGGCCGCGGACCATGCGGTGGGCTTCGGGCGGGAAGGGGATGGTTGGGTCGAGGCGGCCCACCAGCTCCGCCACCTCGCCGGGACTCGCTACCCGGGACAGCCGGTCCCGGATCTCACGCCCAACGGGGAACCCCTTCAGGTACCAGGTGGGGTGACGTCGGAAAAGGTTGATGCCATGGCGGGCGCCGAAATGGTCCACCAGCAAACGGGCATGCTCGACCATTATTTCCCCCACCCGTCCCAGTGAGGGGGGCGTAGGTATGGGCAGCCCCGCCATCACAGCCGCCAGATCGCCGAACAGCCAGGGCCGTCCCAGGCAGCCCCGTCCAACCACCACGCCATCACATCCCGTGGTGGTCATCATCTCCACCGCGTCGGCGGCGGTCCAGATGTCCCCGTTGCCCAGAACCGGAATCGTCGTAACCGCCTCCTTCAGGGAAGCAATTGCCCCCCAGCGGGCCGAGCCCGAGTACCGCTGGGCGGCGGTGCGGGCGTGCAGGGCCACGGCTGATGCTCCCTCCGCTTCGGCCACTCTCCCGGCGTCGAGATACGTCAGGTGGTCGTCGTCGATCCCCATTCGGAACTTGACCGTGATCGGGACCGCGCCTGCATTCCTCACCGCGGAGCCGACTATCGCTCCAAACAGGTCGAGCTTCCAAGGAAGTGCGGCGCCGCCTCCATGACGAGTGACCTTGGGCACCGGGCAGCCGAAATTCAGATCGATGTGGTCGACTCCGTACTGGGCCACCAGAAGCCTCACCGCCCTCCCGATGTGGATGGGATCGGTCCCGTAGAGCTGGATGGATCGCACCTTCTCGGAAGGGGCGAAAGTGGTGTTCGCCAGCGTCTTCTGATCCCCGGCCACCAGGGCGCGGGCACCGATCATCTCTGAGACATAGAGCCCGGCCCCATAGCGCCGGCACAGAGTTCGGAATGGCGCGTTGGTCACCCCCGCCATCGGAGCCAGGATGACAGGCGGGTCGACCTCGAGACCGCCGATGTGGAGTGTCCTCACATCGCCAGGCTATTGGGGTGAGTCGATGAGGGAGTCGTCGGCCAGGTTCTGGAGCCGGACCTGGCCGCGGGCGACCATCTTTCCGTCTTCCTGACGGCTGATCACAACCTGCCATACCTGCTGGGTGTGCCCCCTGTGGATGGGGGTGGCCTCTCCCACGATCACTCCCTTTCGCGTAGCGCGGAAGAAGTCGGTCATGTTGGAGACACCCACACAGCCGACCATGCCTTGCGACATTGCCCACAGAGCGGCACCGGTCGAGGCGAGCGTCTCTACCAGGGTGCAGTAGACGCCACCGTGCACGATGCCGTATGGCTGATGGTGGTGCTCGGCGATGTCGACGCGGCCCACCGCCCGGTCGCCATCGGCCTCCACGACTTCGATGTCGGAATGGGTGACGAAGTTGATCCCGGCATGTAGGTCTTCCATTGCCGCGACACTAACGCCGGGCCGGTAGCCTCGGGACGTCATGCAGTTGAGCCGATACGAAGACGCCCAGCCCTACCAATTCGCTGATCTGTGGCTGCGGGAGTTGTCACCGGAGGCGATGAAGGCCGGCTCGTTGGCCGAGATCACCGTCCCCATCGGTGTGGAGCGGCCGGCACGGCGGTCCCAGAAGGTAGATCGGGTCTACGTCGGGATCTCCGGCGAGGTCCAGTTCAGGGTCGAGGGAGAGACAGCCCTGGTAGGACGCGGTGACGTGATCCACATCGCCGAAGGCGAGGAATACGGGTTCCTCAACGGCGGCCAGGAAGAGGCGCGCCTTCTCCTGTTCCGCTCTCCCGCCCCCTCTCCGCCCGGGGACGGCTGACCCGGGGTCCCGCCGCTCACGCCACCACCGTGATGCCCCGCCGGGCGAGCAGACGGCGGGTAGCGGGGAGAGGGAGCCCGATCACGGTGGTGGGATGGCCTTCGATCTTCTCCACGAACACCCCTCCTTTGCCCTGGATGGCGTATGCGCCGGCCTTGTCGAGCGGCTCACCGGTAGCCACATAACCCGCGATCTCCGACTCGGTCAGTTCCAGGAATCGGACCCGGGCCGACTCGACGACAACCTCGCAAATCACTCCGCCCCCTTCGACCGCTGCGACCGCAACCGCGCTCAACACGAGATGGGTCGATCCAGACAGGCGCGACAGCATGGCCCGGGCTTCGGCGGGGTGCACTGGCTTGCCCAGCACCGTGCCGTCGTGGACTATCACCGTGTCGGCGCCGATCACGACCGATCCCGGACCCACCAGGGTCTCCGCCTTGGTCCGGGCCAGCCGATCCACCAGAGCATGGGGATCCTCGTCCGGATGGCGGGATTCGTCGATGTCCGCCGGAGCGACCCGAAAGGAGAGGCCCAGCGTCTTGAGCAGTTCGGCTCGCCGTGGTGAGCTCGAAGCGAGGATCAGAGCCGTCACGTGAGAAGCGCCCCGGCGCGAAGGACGTGGATCGGCTCGCGGAGGGTCTCGGGGTTGGCCCACGGATCGGCGGCGAAGAAGACGGCATCTGCCACCGAGCCGGTCGAAAACGCGCTGGGCCGACCCATGTAAGCCCGCACGGTGTCCGATCCGGCCGCCACCGCTCGCCCCCGGTCCAGGCCGTATGCCACCAGGCGGAGCACCTCTTCGCTCACATCCCCCGGAGCCAGGGCCATGTCGGTCCCGGCCATCACGGCCACACCCTCAGGCACCTCGGCCAGCAGGGACCGCACATTGTCGAGTCCGCTGCGGATGAGACGAGCACCACTCGAACCTTCGCCCAACATGTCGGCTATCCCCTCCATTCGCGACAAGGTCGGTACCCACCCTCCACCTCTATGCCCCAGAGTCGATAGGTCATCGGGGGTGAGGAACAGCCCGTGTTCGATGGAGTCGACACCGGCCTGCACCGCCCAGGTAGGCACCTGAGGCGCCATCGTATGGACCGCAACCCGGGCACCGCCCTCGTGGGCCACCCGCACCGCTGTCTCGAGATCCGATCGGTCGAAGTTGGCTGCGGCTCCACGGCCCCGGCGCGGCCAGTCGCCGACCAGTTTCACCCAGCCCCTGCCTTCGACCGCTGCCGTCGCCACCGCCGCAGCCAGACCGGCCTGGTCGGTCTCGACGCCGAAGCCGGGGTAGTAGCCGTCGGGCACGGCCAGCATGCGCCCAGCCGCCTCCCAGTCCGGGGCCCGTGTCGGGGACATCGACGTCAATGTGGCGACGACTGTCGTATCGCTCCATCCCTTGTCTATCACCATGAAAGTGCCGCCGCTCAGACAGGCGAAGGCGCGGCGGCGGATCCCTTCCGGATCACCCGGGTCGAGCTCGTGTTCGGCGGCAAAGTGAGCGTGGGCATCGGCCAGCCCGCCCAGAGCCCACAGACCCCGACCGAGTTCGGGGGTGGCATCGGATGACGGAGACCGCCAGCGACCTTCGGGGCCGACTTCCATCACCATGGGAGGGGCCCGGCCCGGGCCCTGAAGGGAGATCAGCATGGCGGTCCACGGTACCGCCGTATGCTCACCACATGCGTCGCCTCGCCCTCGCTCTGGCCCTCACCCTGGCCATGGGAGCATGTGGGCCCAACACCTCGGTCTCGGCTAACACGACGCCCACCACCACCGGTATATCGTCCCCCACCACCACCGGCATATCGTCCCCCACCACCACCGGCATATCGTCCCCCACCGCCACCGCCGGTACATCCGCCGGGGGCGTCGCGTACCAAGTGACCGATTGCCACACGCCACCAGTGGACTTCGCCCTGCTCTGCGACGTCTACGGCTACCTCCAGGAATATCACGTCGACGCCCCGCTCGATCCCGCCTCGTTGGCGGCATCCGCCGCCCTGGGCGTGGACTCCATGAACCGCTCGACCACCGCCGGCCCGGTCGACTCCTTCCGATGTGCCATACCCGACCCGGCCTTCGAGACGACCTGTCGCGGGCTGGCCGAGCGGGCGGCAACCGGCGCGATCACCCTCGCCGATGGGGTCGAGGCGGCTGTGTCGTCGATGATCAAGCTGAGCCTCGATCCGTTCACCTACTACCTGCCGCCGGAACTGTCAGGGGCGCTCAGCAATGAAGGGATCGTGGCGGTGGCCGGGCTGTTGGTCAGGATCACCGACCCGGTGGGGTCGAGCTGCACGGTGGTTCAGCCCCCCTGCCGGCTGGAGGTGGCCCTCGTAGTGGAGGACGGTCCGTCCCACAAAGCAGGACTCGAACCGGGGATGGTCATCACGGACATCGATGGTGAAGGCGTGGATGGGGACGGATTGGTCGACATAGCCGCCCGCCTCGACGGGCCCAGCGGCACGCCGGTTTCCGTCGGCATCCGGACGACGGAGGGAGCCACCGAGACCCTGACGATCGTACGGGGAGACGTTCCGGCCCCGACGCTCGACGTGGAGCTGCCCCGACCCGACGTGGGCTACCTTCGCATACCCGACTTCGGGGCGGGAATCCCCACCTTCGTGCATCAGGCACTGGCCCAACTCGAGGCGGCCGGGCCGAGCCGGATCGTGATCGACTTGCGCGACAACCCCGGTGGCTATGTGGACGTGGCGACCTCGGTGGCGAGCGAGTTCCTGCCCGATGGGCTCGTGTTTCGCGCCGCCGGCAGGGACGGGGAGACCGACTATCCGGTCCAGCCGGGCGGTCTCGCCACCTCCGGCGTCAAACTGACCGTGGTGGTCAACTCCGGCTCGGCCTCCGCCGCCGAAATCCTGGCTGCGGTGCTGCAGGAAAGAGGCCGCGCCACGCTCGTTGGAGCTCACACCTACGGTAAGAACACCGTCCAGATACCATTTCGTCTTCCAAACAACGGCGAGCTCCGCGTGACCATGGCCCGATGGACCACACCCGAGGGGGCATCGGTAGCCATCACGGGGCTCGAGCCGGACGTGCAAATCGATATCCCGATCGACGCCACCCCCGACGAGGTGGTCGACCTGGCCCTGGGAGCATCTTGAGGCGGGCAAAGAGAATCTGGACGGCTCTGATCCTGGCGGCGCTGGTGGTCAGCGCCTGCTCGACTCCGGGCGAATTGGGCACCTCGGCCCCGCCGGCCACGACCTCTCCATCCTCTTCCTCCTCGGTGACCAGCTCGTCTGCGCCTCCCGACACGACGGCACCCGAGCGAGACTTCCAGACGGCCTCGTGCCACGAGATCAGCGGCGACCTGCTGTGTGAGTCGTATGAGCTGATCCAGCGCCACTACGTGGACCCGGTGTCCGACCAGGACCTGGTTCAGGGAGCGCTGGCGGGATTGACGGATGTGGCAGTCGAGCGGGGCTCGGGCGTCGACCTGTGCCCGCTTCCCACCGAGTCCTTCGTGTCGGTGTGTGACAGCATCGAACAGCAGGGCCTGAACGAAGTCTCGGCCGAGAGGGCGGCCGTCATGGGCATGATCCAGAACGCCCTCGACCCCAACAGCGGCTACTTCGACGCCGACGCCCTGGCCGCGATAGAGGAGGAGCAGTCGGGACAGATCGAAGGTATCGGTGCGCTCGTCTCGACCCAGGAAGAGGGCGCCGACCAGATGAACACCTGCCAGGTGATCTCCGACATCTGCCATCTCGTGATCGTTTCCACCATCGAGGGCGGCCCGGCCCGGGCGGCCGGTCTCAAGGCCGACGACGCCTTCGTGTCCGTCAACGGGGAGCCCATCGACGGGAAGAACATCGACGAGGTGACGTCCACCGTGCGCGGCCCCGCCGGAACCGACGTCGAGCTCGCCTTCGAGCGAGGCGGGAAGCAGTTCACGGTGACCATCGAACGGGCCGCGATTCAGGTCCCGGTGGTCAGCTCCGAGATGGTGGGGTCGGTGGCGTATCTCCGCCTGAACCTGTTCACCGAGAATGCAGACGAGCAACTCCATGCGGCACTGGCTGATCTCCTGGGCAACCATCCGTCCGTCCTGGTGTTCGACCTGCGGGACAACCCGGGCGGCCTGCTGTCCACGGCGGTGGGAGTGGCCTCAGAGTTCATCGGACATGGCCTCGTGGTCTCGACCGAGTCACCCGACGCGAACACGCCTTACGAGGTGGAGGCCGGTGGCCTGGCGACGGATCCCAGCTTGCCCATGTTCATCGTCGTCAATCGGGGCAGCGCCTCAGCCTCCGAGGTGGTGGCGGGTGCGTTGTCGGATGCGGGGAGAGCCACCATCGTCGGGGAGAACACCTATGGCAAGAACACCGTCCAGCAACGCTTCCCGCTCTCCAACGGCGGAGCCCTCAAGCTGACCATCGCCCGCTGGCTGACTCCAGAGGGCCATGACTATGGCGGGACGGGTATCCCTCCCGACGTCAGCGCCCAGCTCCCCGAGACCATGACCCCGGCGGAGGTGGTCGGTCAGGTTGTTCCCACCACGGCGGGGTGACTTTGTGAACCGTTTTGCGGCCGTCGGCCGCAAAACGGTTCACAGACCGGCTTGATGGCGCGGGTAGGGCACACCCGTGGTGCTGTGACAGTCGTAGCCGTGGGGGTTCTTGGCCAGGTACTGCTGGTGGTAGTCCTCGGCGAAGTAGAGGTCGGACAGGGGGGCGATCTCGGTGGTGATCTCACCCATACCCGCCGCAGTCAAGGCCGCCTGATAAATGTCTCGGCTCATCTTGGCGACATCGAGCTGGGCTGGTGTGGTCGTGTATATGGCCGACCGGTACTGGGTACCGATGTCGTTGCCCTGGCGCATGCCCTGGGTCGGGTCGTGTATCTCCCAGAATTTGGCCACCAGGTCCTCATAGCTCACCCGATCGGGATCGAAAGCGACCAGAACCACCTCGGCGTGGCCGGTGCGACCGGTGCACACCTCCTCGTAGCTGGGGTTGGGCGTGTAGCCCCCGGCGTACCCGACCGCCGTGGTGTAGACCCCGTCGACCTGCCAGAACCGCCGCTCGGCTCCCCAAAAGCACCCGTTACCGAACACGGCCGTCTCGATGCCTTCCGGGAACGGCCCCTGTATGGGGTTTCCGTTCACATAGTGCCGCTCCGACACACTCATGGGCTGGCTGCGTCCCGCCAGTGCCTCACCCGGGTCCACCGGGGTCGTCTTGTCCTTGTTGAACCACATCGTCTTCCTCCGTCCTCTACATACCATTCAACACTGGAGCCCGGGCCTTGTTCCGGATCAGAGCCGGTTTCGCCAATGTTCACAGACGGCGAGCCAACGTCAGCCCGTCCGCCACGCCCACCATCACCACGTCGAAGGCCGGATCGTCGGCCAGGATCTGGTTGAAGTGGCGGATGGCCCGCGTGTCGTCTTCGGTGGGGTCGGAGTCGACCACCCGGCCGTACCAGAGGGTGTTGTCCACCATCAACAAGCCACCGGGGTGCAGGAGAGTCCTGGCCCGTGGCAGGTAGTCGACATATCCGGTTTTGTCGGCATCGATGAAGACGGCGTCGAACGGGCCCTCTAGCCCGGAAATGGTTTCGTGAGCGTCACCCAGACGCAGTTCGATTCGCTCGGCCACACCCGATTCCTCCCACAGTGTCCGGGCGTGATCGGTCCATTCGGTGCTGCGATCCAGGCAGGTCAGCCTTCCTTCCGGACCGAGGGCGTCGGCGATGACCAGCGCACTGAGGCCGATGAAGGTACCGACCTCGAGCACCCGGCGGGCACCGATCAGCCGCAGGAGGAAACGGATCAGCAACGCCTGGTCCTCCGAAACCTGCATGGAGGAACGGCCCATTTCTCGAGCCTTCTCCAGGGCAGCGGTGACGCCAGAGGGCAACGGGTCGGATGACGCGAGGAGATAGTCGAGGACCCGGTCGTCGAGCTGGACTTGTTGGGAGCGGCTCACGAGTTGAGCTTCTTCACCACGCCCTCCAGGAACCTGCCCATCTCTTCGGCCGGATCGTCCCGATCGAAGATGGGAAGCTCCGGGTCGCGCTCCGCTATCTCCTCGAGGAAGTCCTCCCGGGTTTCGTCGTCGATGCCGGTGCGCAGAACCACCGCGTCGAAACGCTCATTACGCCACAGATGCCGGAGATCGGCATTGGCGGTAACGCCGACCACGTCATAGCCGAGTACGCGGCGTTTCCCTGATGGTGCGAGCAAGGACCGACGGGTCCTGGCCGACGATCAAGATACGTGGGATTGCCATGGGGCTGGTGACTCCTGGGTAGAAAAGCAATGCCAACCCTAGATGATCGCGGAAGTCCCTTTTCCCTCTCTTCGGGGGCGCCTGTAGGCTGAAACGCCCCATGCGTCTCCTGCGGACGCTTCTTGTCGTCCTCCTCCTCGCATCCACCCTGGGGCTCGTAGTCGGCGAGCAGGGTCTGGCGCGCGCCCAGAGTGTGGAGGACGCCCAACAGAATGCCGACCAGGCGCACCAGCAGGCCCAGGAGGCACACAGCCTCCTTTCCGATTCGGCCAACAAGCGAGCCGGGATCGAAGACGATCTGGCAGCGTCCCTGGTTCGACTGACCCAGCTCAACGCCCAACTTTCCTCGGTGTCTTCGGAGCTCGACGATCTCCGCCAGAATCTGGCACAGGCGGATCTGGAGCTGTCCTCGCTGGCCGACTCCCTCAAATCACAGGCGATAGACGCATATGTGCGGGCCGTCGGCGTTCCCGGAGCCGCCGTGCTCGGGGTCTCGGACGCCGAGGAGGCCCTGGTAGTCAGCAATTCGATCGAGTCGGTGATGGAGGACGACCGCCAGGCAGTGGCAGAGCTCACCATCAAGCGTCGCGCTCTGGATCGGCTCCGACAGGAGTACCTCAAGGACCAGGCCCGGGTTACGGACCTTCAGCAGCAAGCAGACGCAGAGTCCGGCCACCTCCAGGACCTCCTGGCCGAGGCGGACAGCCAGGTAGCCCAGGCCGCGGCCGCCGCTCGCCAGGCCGACCAGGCCTATCGCTCGGCCCTGAGTGAGGTGGACGTGGCGCGGGCCCGGGAGGCCGAGCGCCAACGCCAGGCGGAACGGGCCACCTCGACGACGACCACGACGACGACGACCACGACGGCGACCACCACGACGACCACCACGACGCAGACCTCGGCCACCACGACTCCCGGCGATCCTCCGACCACGCCTCCCACCACCACTCCTGCCCCGGTCTCGGGAGGCACCTTCCCACCTTCGGTGGAGCGGTGGAGACCTCTGGTCTCGGCCTATTTCCCGGCCGATCGCGTAGACGCCGCCCTGGCCGTCATGCGCTGCGAGAGCTACGGCAACCCGGAGGCATACAACCCCTACAGCGGTGCCAGCGGGCTTTTCCAGTTCCTTCCTGGCACATGGGCCACCGTCAGCCCCCGGGCCGGCTTTGCAGGCGCCAGCCCGTTCGATGCCGAAGCCAACATCGGCACCGCCGCCTGGCTGACTGCCTACTACGCCAACCGTGGCTCCGATCCGTGGGCGGCCTGGGCCTGCCGCCCCTAGGCCATCTTCTCCAGGATCGGTGCCAGGCGCTCCACCGCCGCCGGCCCGTCCACGAGATCGACCGGGGCGAACAGGAAGGTGTCCACCCCGCGCTCCCGCAGCCGGGACAGAAACCCGATCTCGTCTACGAGCGTGGCCGCAACTCCGCGTGGGAAACGCTCTAACAGCCCCGACGTCGCCCTGCGGTCGGCTCCCACCAGCGGCCAGGACAGGTGCGTGACTTCGATCTCTGCCGGGTTTCGACCGGCGTCCCGGCAATGTCGCTCCAGGATGCTCACGGCTGCCGATACCTGGTCGACACCACCGCGGAGGTTGACGGCATCTGCATGGTTGGCCGCCAACCCAAGCGTTGCCGGCCCCTGGCCGCCAACCAACATCGAGATCGAGTGCAGAGGCCTCGGATAGCACTCTGCGCCCCGCACCTCGACGTGGTGGCCTGAAAAGTCGGCCTTCCCCGGGCCCCACATGAGAGGAAGCAACCGGAGGGCATCCTCCAGACGCTCCAGGCGCTCGGCAACCGCGGGCAACCGGAGTCCATAGGCCCTCAGCTCGACCTCCCACCACCCCGCTCCCAGCCCACACCGGGCCCTTCCCCCCGAAAGCACGTCGAGAGTGGCGACGATCTTGGCCAGGTGGGCGGGGTTGCGCAGGGACGCATTCACGACCAGGGGCCCGAGTTCCATTCGGTCGGTGTGGACGGCGAGCCAGGACAGAGCGGTCAAACTCTCCAGCATGGGCTCCCAGCGCCGTCCCACTTGCGGGATCTGGATGAGGTGATCCATGACCCAGAGACTGTTGAAGCCTCCGGCTTCGGCGGCGCGGGCCACCTCGGCCAAACGGGCAGCAATCTCGGGATCTGGCCAGGGGAAGTGGGATACAACCAGGCCGAAACCCCCCGGCACCCGCACGGTCTCGGTGCCTGCGTCGGCAGGCCGTTCGGACACCACCGCGACCTGATCCACCGATAGCACGCGAGCCCAAGGCTCGGCCGCCACCAGGGAGCTCTGGGCCCTGAAGCGCCGAATCTGGCCTCCCAGGACAGCAGCCGGCACGGGCACCGCCCGCTCCCGGTTGCGTCGTCGGCACGTCTCCGGATCGGTGCCGAAAAGGACCGCCACGGCCGGAAGTCCGCCGGCGGCAGCGGCCCGGCGCATCTGCGACCTCAGATCTGGGTCGAAGCCGAGCGTGTCCACCACGGTCGTCAAGCCTCTCCTCATACGTCGGTTGACGATCTCTCGTAGCAGGTCGAAAGCGTCACCGCTGGCATCGAGATCGGACTCACTCTTCCCAACCACTTCCCGCAGCCGGTCCGAAGACACCACTTCGCCCGGTCCGAATTGCTCCTCTGCCCAGGTGGTCTTACCAGCCCCCGAGGGGCCGACCAGGAATACCAGTGCCGGGAGACCAATCGTGTCTTCGCTCACAAAACGTTTCCGGTTAACGGTTCGTAGAGGCGGATGGCGTCGGGCGACACGTACCAGTCGAGGCTGTCACCTGCCGCCACCGATGCAGAGGCTTCGATGTCGGCTACGAACCCGATCCCTCCACTCGAGCCGAGACCGAACAGTACGCGTTGATTGGGGCCCACCAACTCAACCCGACCCACCGTGGCGCGCAGGCGTCGGTCGAAGGGAATGCCGGCCGAAGCCGGCTCCAGATCCGACGGTCGCACGGCCGCCACGACTCTCTGGCCGTCGCTGAGACCGGGCGAGCTCTCCGCCAGCAGGAGACGCGAGCCCACCACATCGACACACCACCCCTCCGGATGCCGTGCCACGATGGCCGGGAAGCGATTGATCTCCCCCATCAACTCGGCCACCTCCAACGTCGATGGGCGATCGTACACCTCTCCCGGTGGGCCGATCTGGGCCAGTCTTCCCCCTTCCAGCACGGCCACACGATCTGCCCAGCGGAAGGCGTCCGCAGGCTCGTGCGTGGCCATGACGACGGTCAGCTCAGGACGTCTCATCACCCGCTCCACGAGGATCGTCCTCCGCTTTGGGTCCGTCCCCACCAGCGGCTCATCCATGAGGGCCACGGCGACCCCCGGCCGCACCAACGCCCGGGCCGCCGACACCAGCCGCCGCTGTCCCGAGGACAGCTCGGTCGTGCGGCGAGAAAGCAGTCTGCGAATCGAGAAAGTCGAAGCGGTGCCGCTGACCCGACTGGCCCGATCCGGGTCATCGACCCCCATCCTGAAGGGGAACTCGAGGTTTCCCCATACGTCGAGATGGTCATAGGCGGCGTCATCCTGGAAGATCATGGTCACGTCGGGCCGCGCAGGTCTCGGCGGAGAGCCCATCACCGCCAATTCGCCCCGGCTGGGCGGATCGAGCCCGGCGATCGCCCGCAGCAATGCCGTCTTTCCCGATCCCGAGCCTCCCAAGACGCACAGGCGCTCGCCCACCTCCACGGCCAGGTCGACCTGATCCAGGATGGTGGTCCCACCCCGGGCCAACGACACGCCCGACATGGCTATTGCGTTCACCCCGCCGAGCCTACGCTTGCGCCCGTGCCAGGCCTCCAACTCGAACCCGAAGGAGCTCACATGTCCGTTTCGGCTCCCACCGCCGAGACCGTCGAGCTGTGCCTGTTCGACCCCTCGGGAACCGAAACCAGACGGGACCTCACCCGCGACGACGAGGGCAACCACTCCGGCTTCGTGCCCGGGGTCACTGCGGGTCAGCTCTACGGATTGCGCACCCACGGGCCATGGGAGCCCCGGAACGGCCTGTGGCACGATCCTTCTCTCTTGTTGCTCGACCCGTACGCACGGGCGGTGTCGGGACGATTCGAGGATCATCCCAGCGTGCACCACGATGGGCCGCGTTGGGACACGGCTGACATCGTCCCGATGGGCGTAGCGGTCGAGCCGCCTCCCCGCCCCCGGCCCGGGCCCGGGACCGCCTGGCGAGACACGGTCATCTACGAGACCCACGTGCGCGGGCTGACGATGTGCCATCCCGACGTGGAGCCGGAGCTCCGGGGCACCTACCTGGGGGCTGCATCCCCACCGGTGATCGACCATCTCCAGAAGCTCGGGGTCACGTCAGTGGAGCTGATGCCCGTGGCACATCATGTAACCGAGCCGTTCCTCCAGGAACGAGGAAAGACCAACTACTGGGGCTACTCCACCCTGGCCTGGTTCGCACCCCACGGCGGTTACGCCACGGCCGACGACGGGCGCCAGCTGAGCGAGTTCTCCACCATGGTCGACCGATTTCACGCCGCCGGGCTGGAGGTCATCGTGGACGTCGTGTTCAACCACACCGCCGAGGGCGGCATAGAAGGGCCCATCCTTTCCATGAAAGGACTCGACAACGGCGGCTGGTACCGGCTCGATCCCAGGGACCGTCATGTGTACGTGGATTGGACCGGGACGGGCAACACGGTCGCCACCCAGCACCCCGGTGTGCGGAGCGCGATCCGTTCGGCGCTGCTCTGGTGGGCGAACGACCTGGGTGTGGACGGCTTCAGATTCGACCTGGCCGTGACCCTCGGTCGCGACCGTCGGGATTTCGATCCCCGACATCTGGACTGGCTGACCCAGGATCCGGCCCTGGCCCATGTCAAGCTGATCGCCGAGCCGTGGGACCTGGGGCCCGGGGGTTATCGACTGGGCCAGTTCGGGAAGCGGTGGGGCGAGTGGAACGGCGTGTTCCGCGACGACGTGCGCGATGTGTGGCGGGGAAGGGGAAGCCGCCGGGCTCTCGCCGACGCGCTGACCGGCTCTCTGGGCGGCATCGACGGGTACCCGGTCAACTTCGTCACCGCTCATGACGGATTCACACTGGCCGACCTGGTCGCGTACGACGACAAGCACAACGAGCAGAACGGAGAAGACGGCGCCGATGGCCACGACGACAACAGATCATGGAATTCGGGCGTGGAGGGGCCGACCAACGACCCCTTGGTCTTGGAACTCCGCCGAAAGCGCGCGGCCGGATTGATTACCACCGTGGCCCTGGCACGGGGCATCCCCATGTTCCTGGGAGGCGACGAGCTGGGCCGCACCCAGAGCGGAAACAACAACGCGTACGCGTTGGACGGTCCGGAATCGTGGTACGACTGGTCGGCGACGCCTGGAGCAGACCTGCTCGGCGAGGCCCTGGCATGCCGGAGTGGTCACCCCGCTCTGACGCAGGAGCTATTGGAGCCCAGCCAGGTGGAGTGGCGCACCTTCGAAGGTGATCCGGTCCGGGAGTGGGACCGGCCCGGTCCCCTGGCAGAAGTGACGGGCGCAGAGGAAGACATCGTGATGGTGGCCGTCAACCCGACCGGCGAAGACCGCGACGTGGTTCTCCCCGATGGGCGCTGGCGGGTGGAATTCGACTCCTCACTGCCCCGGCGCGGGGAATCGGCCACACAGCGAACACGAGTGGCGGCCTGGTCGGTATTGGTGATCGGCCCGGATCAGACGATCTGACCCTTGGCCAATGCCACAATCCCGCCATCCGAGACGGTGAAACGCTTTGCATCCCTCTCCAGGTCGACGCCGATCTCGGCGCCGGCCGGTACTTCGACGTTCTTGTCGATGATGACGTTGCGTAGCACTGCTCCCGGCCCGACGTGGACGTCGTCCAAAAGGATGGCCCCGTCCACCACTGCGCCCGGGTCCACCCGAACGCCCGGAGAGGCCACGGTGCGGCGCACATAGGCACCGGAGACTATGACCCCGTTGGACAGCAGCGAGTCGGCCACCTCGCCGGCACCGTGCTCGGCGACGGCCACGATCTTGGCGGGTGGACTGGTCCGGTCGGAGGTGTAGATGGGCCATTCGTCGTTGTAGAGGCTGAACACAGGCTCGGCCGATACCAGATCCATGTTGGCCTCGAAATAGGAATCGAGCGTCCCCACATCGCGCCAGTAGCCGCGTTCGCGCGGTTCGACGCCCGGCACCTCGTTGAGCGTGAAGTCGTAACAGTTGACGATGCCCGCCTCTACCAGGCCGGGAATGAGGTCGCCTCCCACATCATGACGTGAGGAGTCGTCGTCGGCGTCCTCGTGGACCTGCTCGAGGAGGGCCTCGGTGGTGAAGACGTAGTTGCCCATCGAGGCCAAGCAGACGTCGGGATCATCAGGTGTGGGGGGAGGATCATTCGGCTTCTCCAGGAAACGGGCGATACGGCTCGTCCTACCCTCGAGCTCAATGATCCCGAACGAGCTCGCCTCGGCTCTGGGCACACGGATCCCCGCCACCGTGGCACCCGCCCCACTCTCGATGTGTGCCTGCAGCATCTGGGAAGGGTCCATTCGATAGATGTGGTCGGCGCCGAAGACGAAGATGTAGTCGGGCTGCTCGTCGGCGACGATGTTGAGATTCTGGAATATGGCGTCGGCCGATCCCAGGAACCAGCGCTGTCCCACCCGCATCTGGGCGGGAACCGAGGTGACGTAGCTGCCCAGGAGCGTCGACATGCGCCAGGTGCGCGAGAGATGGATATTGAGGCTGTGGCTCTTGTACTGGGTCAATACCACGATCCGGCGATGGCCTCCGTTGACCAGATTCGACAGGGCGAAGTCGATCAGGCGGTAGTGCCCTCCGAAAGGGACCGCCGGCTTGGCACGATCCCGGGTCAGCGGCATGAGACGGTTGCCCTCCCCGCCCGCCAAGACCATAGACAGGACCTGGGAGCGGTTCACCATGGCGCCTCACCACCGGGGCGCCACTCGGCGAGACGAGGAGGCCGCCAGGTTCCAAGCCAGTCGGATCGTGATGACGAGCTCACTGCCCTGCGAGCGTAACCCAAGTGTCGGCCACTGGGACCCGACGACCGATCTGGATGACAGGAAGCGGCGGTACGCTGAGGGGTGACACTCGTTTCAGTTCGAGCGGAGAGCCCATGGCAACCGTGACCCTGACCACTGAGAACTTCCACGAGACCATCCAGGACAACGACACCGTTCTGATCGACTTCTGGGCCGCCTGGTGCGGGCCGTGCCGATCATTCGCCCCTGCCTACGAGGCGTCTTCGGAGACCCATCCCGGCATGATCTTCGGCAAGGTCGACACCGAAGACCAGCCCGAGCTGGCCGGTGCTTACGGCGTGCGATCGATCCCCACCCTGATGGTGTTTCGCGACCAGATCCTACTCTTCAACCAGGCCGGTGCTCTTCCTCCGCCCGCCCTCGAGGACCTGATCACACAGGTCGAGTCGCTGAACATGGAAGACGTCAGATCCCAGATCGCCGACCAATTCGGGGTGAACCAGGAAGTCGAGGCCGAGATCCTCACCGCCTGATACCGGGGCCAATCGTCGGGGGCTCGAGGAGGACGCCGGGCCTGCGGCTCAAGACTCGGGCCGCTCCTGTCGATGACCACGTGTGTGAGCCCACTGACATCAACGCAGACATACGTGTTCGCGGGCGAAATGCAGCTCGGGGAAGAGCTCATCGACATCGCTCTCGAATTCCAAGGTCACAGCGTTCGCCTGCGCCACGCCGATACGGTGATCGGCTCTTGGCCTCGACGCGAGACCGACTTCGTCCGGTTGTCGTCGGACCACTATCGCGTCGCCGCCGAGGGTGACTCGATCTCCTTCCATCCCTACAACGCAACGGAATTCGGCCAATTCCTGGCCGGCCAAGAGCCCCAACAGACCGCAGGCCCGGAATCAGAGGATCCGGGATTCGAGCCGGGCTTCCTCGACGACCCTGAGCCGACGGGCCTATTCGACAACGGGCCGGATCCTTCACCCGACCATCCCGACTGGGCGACTCAAGTCCCCCTGTGGAATGGCCTCGACGACCAGCCCGCCGAGGACGAAGGTCTGGCGGGGATCGCCGATGAGGATGATCTGACCTCTCCCGGAGCGGTGCATGGCCCCAATGCCGCCCGCCCGGTCTATCCCCCCACGGATCCCCAGCCGGTCCGATTCTCGAGCCCTCCTCCACCCACACCCGTAACCAACCATTCCGCCCATCACCCGTGGCAGGACCCCCACCGTCCAGACGAGCCCCCGGAAACTACGGATTCGCCGACGCCGCCTCCTGTGGTTCCGTCGGCCGACCAGTCCCTGCCCGCTGTCTCGATCACGGAGCGGACGACGTTCCCGGAGCCGGCCGACACCGAACCCGCGCCCGTCGCCGAGCCCGAGCCGGCGGAGACCACGCCTTCGGAACCGGCCCCGCCGTCGACGGAGCCCGAGCCTTCGCCCGTTTCCCGACCTGTCCTCGATGATCCGGACGTCGAGGCGGCACCAGGGAACGTCACGCCCTCGCCGGAACCACCCGGGGCAGCCGACGATCCGATACCCCCCAACGAGTCGAAGCCCCCCGATCCGATCCAGGAGAACTCCGTCACCGGGGCCGCCTCGGCCCTCCTGGACCTGATTCGCGGCCGTATCACGTCCGTCCGTTCGGCCGTCAGCCAGAAGGTGGCCACACCCGAGACAGAGACGGCCCCCGACACCGACGACAGGGTCACTCCCTTCGACGATGCCGAGAATCTCCGACAATGGGCAATGGTCTCGGTGGTTGGATTGGCGTTTGTCGGACTTCTGGTGGCGCTGACTTGGGGAGCATTGTCCCTGTTCGGCGGCGGAGACGAATCTCCCACCACCGCCCCGACCACGATCCCGACTACCACCTCCAGTGTGGCCAACGCAATCGATCGCACGCCCGCCACGGTCGCTGCTCCCCCGGTCGGCTCCCCCGATACGACACTGGCCCAGGATCGGCCGAGCTTCATCGAGCAGTGGAACAGGCTTGCCACTGCCTACGCCTACAACCTAGCCCTGGACGTCGACAACGAGCCCGTTTCCACCGACGTGACGTCCAACATCCATCTCTCCTTCGACCAGGATCGGGTTCTCACTCTGGACATGACGCCGGTCGGCAACGGTTCGGATCGGGACATCCTGGTGGCGATGGGAATGGCCGTGGCATGGGCGGAGCCCGATCTCAGCCCTTCGGCTCGCAAGGACTTGCTCAGCTCACTCGGAATCGACATCGACAGCCCGAAGCTGGCCGACATCGGCGGCGAGCTGACCCGTCCCGGCCACACGTATCGGGCCAGTGTGATCGACGGGATCATCCGCTTCCAGATCAGCCCCGCGCCCTAGTGGTGGGTCGCTCAATCAGGGTCAGGCTTCTTCCGCCATCCACTCGTCGATCCGCTCCAACAGGTACTCGCTGACCTCCCTGGAACGGTCGAGCGCCTCGCACAGCTGATCCCGCCCCATCATCATCTCCACCAGTGAGACGGTGGTCCTGCCGATGAGCGTCAGGCGCCTGTCCGGCGCATCGGTCACCGCTCCGTAGCTGTCGATCGCCGAAACCTCGATCGAGAGGGCCATCCCGCCGATGCCCGCCAGATCGGTGGCCAATACCAACAGGTCGGGAGGGGCCGCCAGAGGCGGTGCCGCCCAGTTGAAATAGAGATCCAGATGGAACTCGTCGGGTGGCTCCTCCCACTCGTCGACCATCTCGTCGAGCTTGTCCTGGAGGGCGAGCAGGACCCGGGGATCCACGTCGAGAGCCAAATGCAGGTCGATGGGACGCCCACAACCGGATTCAGGGTGCAGATCGACCTCCCAGGACTGACGGAGCGTATAGGTCTCGACTATGTGACGCTCGTCATGCACGTGGAACCCGTGGTCGATGGCGTGTTCCTTCAGATCCGTGACGAAACCGGCGATGTCGATGGCCACGTCGCCAGCCTACTGGTGACGATCGATCATGAGTAAGGGGGTCACGCGGCGCGTAACCCATTGGCTACGGCCGGATCAGAGGCCCCGCTCACCCGCCGACACCTCTCCTCCCGGATTGCCCGTGAGCGCTCGCTCCACCACGTCGGCCACCAGTCCGGATAGCAGCGTCTGCTTGTATCCGGTCATGGCCAGAGGTCGTGACCCATCGGCCGCCATCGCGGTCGCCTCGCCCACCAGATCTGGATCCTCGGCCCCCCGTCCGACGAGTGCCTCCTCGACCGCGGTGAGCCGGCGTGGCACCGGCGCCACCGCACCGGCCACCACCACCGCCCAGGCAACGACTCCGTCGTCCACACCCAGCCGGCAGACCGCCTCGACGGTCGGCCACTCCGCCAGCACCCTTCCGGCGACCCTTCCGTAGGCCGCGCGCTCGGGTACCGGTTTCCCCATCCGAGCGGTTGTCAGCACTGCACCACTCTCGAGCTGATGGTCCCGTGCGCCGTCTGAACCGTCACCCAACAGCTCGGCCACCGACCGATCCCGCCCTCCGGCCACGGTCACGCCGGCATCGTATGCAATCAACGCCATGGCCAGCGAAGACGGGTGGGGCGCCACGCACAGGCTCTCGTCGAAGATGACACCGTGTCGGTGCTCCCCTTCGCGGGCGGGGCAGTATCGGCCTCCGGACTTGAGACAGTCGAAACCTGGATGTCGGTAGTAGGGGCATCGGGTGCGCTGGAGCAGGTTGCCACCCAACGTGCCCACCGCCCGGATCTGGGGAGTGGCGAGCGCGGCGGCAGTCGCAGACAGGCCGGGGTAGGCGTCGGCCAACGTCTGGTCGGTGGCGATGTTCGCGATTCGCACCATGGCGCCGATCTCCGCTCCATCGTCGGACCATGTGACCTGGTTCAGGCCGGGGATGTGGCGCAGGTCCACGATCTCGTCCCGGGCCAGCCCGAGACGGCGCCTCGCCTGAAGGTCGGTGCCTCCTGCTCGATACTCGCCCCCGAAGGCGGTGGCCTGGTCCAGGTCGACGGGCTGCTTCATGACGATCCGACCACATCCGCCGGGAGGATGGGAAGGCGACGGAAGCGCCGACCGGTGGCCTGGGCAACCGCGTCGGCTGCCGCGGCGGGCACCGCCACGAGAGCCAGCTCGGCCAGGCCGACACCGCCCCCGGCCACGTGCTCGAATCCCGTCTCGATGAACAGCACGTCCATCTCGGGCGTGTCCCCGATCCCCATCAAGTGGTAATCCTCGAGATTGGCCGTGATCACGGCGCCGCTGGGTAGATCGAGCAGACGTTGCTCGTGCAGAGCCATCCCGAGGCCCTGAATGAGTCCCCCGAACACCTGGCTGCGAGCCAGCTCGGGCGCATGGATCGTCCCGGCCGCCACAGCCGTCTCCGCCCTCAGGACCCTGACGTGGCCGAGCTGGATGTCGACCTCGACCTGGACCAGGACTGCCGACTCGCTCAACCCCCTGCCGAATTCCACGCCACTGATCGAGAACGACATGGGCAGGAGGCGGCGGGAGTCGCGGGGGCGCCCGGCGGTCACCGTCACCTGCTCCAACCGGGGCAAGAGCTCCGCCCAGGGAAGCTGCTCTCCGGCATGGACCACTCCCCCCGGCGCGGTTTCGGCGCCCTCCATCCCCAGTCCGTCCCGAACCTGGTCGAGCAGACGTGCGATGACCTGATCGCCGGCCGACCGGGCGGCCGGCCACACCGTGGTCGTTGTGCGCGAGCCCGAAGACATGGGACCATGCCCCAGGTTCGATCTGCCCACTCGCACCTTCACGTCTGCCGAATCGACCCCGAATGCTCCCGCCACGGCGGTGGCCAGGGCGGTGCGCGTCCCATTCCCCATGTCCTGGCTGCCGGTTGCCACCTCGATCCCATCCGGCCCAGCCGACACGGTCACCTCAACCCCTGTCTCGTGGGCGTTGAACCAGGAGCCGAAGGCCACTCCCACGCCGGACCGAAAACGCTCCGACCCCCGACTCCTCCGGTGCGCCCACAGAGGATGTGAGGCCACCCAGTCGTACACGGCGGTGCGCAGCGGTCGATCGTTCCAGGAGCGACGCAGCTCCACTGGGTCGGTCCCCAGACGCTCGGCCAACTGGTTGACGGACTGTTCCAGCGCAAACAGAGCGGGCGGTCCCCCCGGTGCACGAAATGCCGTTCCGGGCGGCGCGTTGGACACCACGTCGTAGTCCAACAAGGTGCGGGGAGCACCCGGGTAGATCATGCGGGGAAGAAATGAAGCGACCAGGCTGCCGGCCGACGCGCCGCCGTCCGCCCGAGCCACCATGCGGATGGCGCGCAATTCACCCGAGGCGGATCCGAGCAGGGCAAGGTCGATGTCCACACCCGGTCGGTTGCCGCCCAGGGCCAACTCCTCGGCCCGGTCCTGCGCTACCCGCACCGGCTTCGAAGCCGCCTCGGCCAGCCGGGCCGCCGCCACCGGTTCGATCCCCAGCGACTGCTTGGCCCCGAAGGCGCCGCCCACATATTCGGATATCAGGGTGATCCGATCGGGATCGATCCCCAGTTCCTTGGCCAGGCGCTCCCGGTTGGTGAACACGCCCTGAGTCGAGAGGTGGACGACGAGGCTGCCGTCGGCCTGCCACTCAGCGACGGCGTTGTGTGGCTCCAGGGCCGTATGGGATTGGACCGAGGTCGCCCAGCTCCCCTCGACCAGGAATGGGTCCTGGGAGCGGCGTGCTTCTCGCAGACGGCTCGCCACGGCAAGAGGGTTGGTCGTGCCGATCGGAGTGGGCCCAACCAGGTTCTTGCGTCGGAAATTGGGAAGAGGAGGGCCTTCGTTGTTGGAGGGCGGGATCCACCAACCGTGAACGTCGGGAGCGTTCTCGTCCAGTGCCGCCTCCGCCCCTACCGCTTCGGACAGCGGCTTGATGGCCACCGCCACCAGGCGCTCTGCGGCCCGGGCGGTAGGGAGACTGGTGGCGGCGATGGCGGCCAGCGGCTCGCCGTTGTAGCGGATCCGGTCGCCGGGCTTGGCCAGCATCACGAAGGCTTCCACGCCGGGAAGCGCCAACGCCGCCGTTGGGTCGATCGACACCAGCTCCCCGTGGGGCACATGGGAACGAATCACCCGACCGGCCAGGGCGTCGAGATGCACGTCCGTGGCATAACGTGCGGCCCCAGTCACCTTCTCCAGGCCGTCCGAGCGAGGTCCCTCCGCCTTTCCCTCCTCGAACTCTCCAGCGCAGGCAGCCGCGACCGCCTCGTAGATGCCCTGATAGGCGCCGCATCGGCACAGGTGACCGGCCAGGGCCCGGGCGATCTCGTCACGTTCGGGTCGTCGAGACCCGTTCTCGGCTCGCCAGCGTTCGTAGAAGGCGACGGCCTCGACCACGAAACCGGGCGTGCAATAGCCACATTGGAGGGCATCGTGGGCGAGGAAGGCAGCCTGAACCGGGTGCAGCCTGTCTCCGGCTCCAACCCCCTCGATCGTCATCACCTCAGCATCTTCGAGGTCTTCGACAGGAAGGAGGCAGCCGGCCACGGCCACCCCGTCCACCGATATCGTGCAGGCACCGCACACACCGGTGCCGCACACCAGCTTGGTACCGGTCAGACCCAGATCCATCCTTATGGCGAGGGCAGCGGTCTCGTGAACACCACTGAAGCGAACGGCGTTCCCGTTGACAGGCATGACCCGATCCTACGCACCGCAGGGTTGGACTCGGACCTTGGCCCGCAACCCTGGGCTTCGGATACGGCGTAAGACCCTCAACGGCGTCGGGCCAGCCAGCCTGTCACCCAGCCGATCGCGAAGGCCACGACGCCGGTCCTCAGCGCCGACTCCGGAACCGGCCGCTCCACCACCTCGGGCCGGCGATCGTTTTCCCGATGGGATGGGGCGACGATGTCGCCGTAGACGAGATAGTCGGCATAGACCTTGGTCATCTCGGCCCCAAAGAGGTATATGGCCCACATGAGGTTGAAGAAGAACAGGAGGATGGCCACCCCTCCAATCGCTCCCAATGCTCCGCCACCGGCGAACCTATTCAGGTAGAAACCGACCAGGAAGGCCCCGATCAGGCCGATCAGAGCCGTGAACAGACCGCCCCGTCGGGCCGCCTGCCAGGGAATCTTGATCCGCACCAGCAGCTGGAATGTGAGAGCGACCACCACCACCAGCAGCGCCAAAGACGTCACTGGCACCAGGAAGGAGAGGAGGTTGCGCAGCCAAGCCACATCGAACAGGTCCCGCAGGAAGTTGACGGCGCCCACCGCCAGGATCGGGGCAAACACCAGCGCCGAGAGCACGATGGCACTAACGAGGGCGATGCCCCGCTGGATGACCGCGTTGAAGAAGCCCCTCGTCTCGTCGGGAGGGACCTGAAAGATGAAGTTGAGTATCCCCTGTATGTGCTGCAGGACCGCAGAGGCGCTCCAGGCGGCCAGGGCAATCCCGATCCACAGGAAGGATTGTCGATACGTCGCCGCCTGACAGGTGAGTTGAGCGAGAGGGTCGGCCACTGCGCTCCCGGCAACCTCGTTGACCTGCAGAAGGGCACGGTCGAGGGGATTGGTCGAATCGGACGGGATGGCCGACGCCTGCACGGTGTTGCAGTCGGACTGGGTGACAGCCGTCTCGGAAGAGATGAAACCGACCGTGCCGACCACGAGGAAGAGAAGGGGCACGAGGGAGAACAGCGTGTAGAAGGCCAGAGCGGCCGCGAACCTGGTCGCCATGTCCTGGCCGAATTCGTCTGCCGCGGCCTTGAGGAAACGGAACAAACGCCGATGAAGGGACAGGTCTGTGTCGGGCACCTCCACCGATCGTACCGACCGTACACTCCTTGACCGTATGAGCGCCTTTCCCTTCCCGGCACCCATGGCAACCATGGAGGCGAAGACGTCCGAGCGGTGGCCCGCCGACGGATTTGCCTTCGAGCCGAAATGGGACGGGTTCAGGGCGCTGTCCTGGTCGGAGCCGGAGATTCGCCTCGACTCTCGCAACGAACGGCCTCTCCTGCGCTACTTCCCCGAGCTGGAAGGAGCTCTGCGTCAGCTTCCCGAGAGCACCGTGGTGGACGGGGAGATCGTGGTGGTGATCGACGACGGAACCCGCTTCGACACCCTCCAGCAGCGAATACACCCCGCCCAATCCCGCATCGACATGCTCTCCCGGGAGACCCCCGCCCAGCTCGTGGCGTTCGACATCCTCGCTCGGGAGGGCGAGGACCTGCGCTTCCACCCTTTCGCTCAGCGGCGAGATGCTCTGGTCGAGCTGGCCTCGAGGCTCGAACACCCCTGGCATCTCACGCCTTCGACGACCGAAGTCCAAACCGCCCGACGCTGGTTCGACGAGTTCGAGTCTGCCGGATGCGACGGGATCGTGGCCAAGGCCCTCGACGGCACCTACCAATCGGGCAAGAGAGCCATGATCAAGATCAAGCATCGCCGCACCGTGGACGTGGTAGTCGGTGGGTTCCGGGAGCACAAGGATGGAGGCAAGATCGGCTCGCTGCTGCTGGGCCTCTACGACCAGCGGGGGGAGCTCGCTTTCGTGGGCCATTGCTCCGGCTTTCCCGATAGCGACAGGGCCGAGCTCTTCGACCAGTTCAGCGAGCTGGCCACCGACGGCTCCTTCGGCGAGGGGGTGCGGGTCCCGGGTGCCGAGAGCCGCTGGTCGGCCGGCAAGGAAATGGACTGGACCCCGGTCGTGCCCGGTGTGGTGGTCGAGGTCTCCTACGACCAACTGGAGGGCGATCGCTTCCGCCATGCCACCCGATTCCACCGTTGGCGACCAGACAAGGTCGCCGATTCCTGCACCTTCGAACAACTCGAACGTCCCCAAGGCCCCGGATTCGATTCAGTCGTGGGGTCCTGAACGCCCCGGAACTGCCGGACGGGGCGACGGACAATCCGGGCGAATGTGCCACACTTTGGCGGTGTCTTCGGTCGTCTCGACTTCATCACTCACCCACGACTTCGGCGAGGTCGTGGCGCTCCGCTCCCTCGACCTGGAGATACCCCCTGGCATCACCGGCCTGGTGGGGGCAAACGGCGCCGGCAAGACCACGTTCCTTCGCATCCTGCTCGGGCTGCTCCATCCCACGGCCGGCCAGGTGCGAGTGCTGGGCGCGGACCCTGGCACCGAGCCGCTCGACGTGAGAGGTCGTGTCGGCTACATGCCGGAAGGCAACTGCCTTCCCAGCGACCAGACGGCAGCCGACTTCGTCGCCTACGCCGCCGAACTGGCCGGTGTCCCGGCCGGTGAAGCTCGCCGCCGAGCCTCCGAGACTCTGTTCCTGGTCGGCCTGGAAGAGGAGCGTTTCCGATACCTGGGCGACTTCTCGACCGGCATGCGCCAGCGCGTCAAGCTGGCCCAGTCGATTGTGGGCGATCCCAGCCTGGTGTTGTTGGACGAGCCCGCCTCGGGGCTCGACCCGGAAGGCCGCGAACAGATGCTGGGCCTCATCGGGCGGCTGGGTGGGTTCGGAATCAACGTCGTCGTAAGTTCGCACGTGCTGACCGACATCGAGCGAACCTGCAACTGGGTGGTGCTGCTGGACGCGGGAAACCTGGTCCGCTCGGGGCCCCTGGAGTCGGGCGGTGACCTGGGATCCGTCACGATCGAGGTGATCGACCGGGCCGAAGAGCTCATCAGCTGGTTGAACGAGAGAGGCCTCGAGGCCTCCGGGCGCGGCCGCGCCATCGTCGTGAGCGGGGCCGACCAGGGAATCGAGACCACGATCGTCGAGGGGGTGGCGGCGGTAGGGGCTGGTTTGGCGCGCTTGATCAGAGGCGCCTCCTCTCTCGAGGACGAGTTCCTTTCCCGGGCCCGCCAATGACCGACGGCGTCATCTACGACCGCGGCTACCGCCGCTACGAGGGCCCCAGGCTGGGGGTGAGCGGAGCCCGCCGGGCTATCTTCCGCGAGGGAGTGCGACGGGTGCTGGGACTGCGACGCAAGGCCCGCCGCAAGATTCTTCCCTGGACGCTGCTGGCGATCGCCGGGGCATCGGCGGCCATTTTCGTGGGATTGCATTTCTTCGCCTCCCAGCTCCCCGTCGACGTCGCCAGCCAACTGCCCCGCTACGGGGAGTTGTTCGATTTCTTCTCCTGGATCGGGATCCTGTTCATCGCCCTCACCGGTCCCGCCCTCCTCATTCCCGATCGAACCCAGGGGGTACTGTCGGTCTACTTCTCCCGGCCCCTGACGGTGACCTCATACCTGGAGGGGAAGCTGGCCGCCTTCCTGGGTGTGACAGCCATCATCTACATCGGGCCGGAGCTGGCTCTGCACCTGGGCCTGGCCTTCCTCTCCCCCGACGGCTTCCTCGGCTATCTGGGTGGCACGCTCGACATCCTGTGGAAGGTGCCGGTGGTGACCCTGTGCTACCTGGCCCTGCACGGAGCAGTCGTCACCGCCATCAGCGCCGTCACCCCCCGAACAGGAGCCGCTGCCGCCATCTTCCTCGGCCTTCTCACCGCCGGGGGCTCGGTCGCTTCTCGCATCGGGCTGATCGATGCCCCCTTCGCCCGCTACGTGACCTTGCTGGCCCTCGACCAGCATCCCCGCATCGTGCGGGACTGGCTGTTCGGCATCGACACCGTGACATATCCTGCGGAGCAGGTTGGGTTCAGCCCCTGGGTATCGGTGGCGGTGATCGTCGTGGTGACGGTGCTCGGGATCTGGTGGGTTCACCGTCGCTACCGGAGGCTGGCATGACCGACACCGTCGTCATCGACGAGCTCTCCAAGTGGTTCGGCCCCAAGGTGGCTCTGTCGGAGGTAACGATCGGGTTCGGGGCGGGGGTGACCGGCCTCCTGGGCCCGAATGGAGCCGGCAAGACGACCCTGATGCGGGTCATAACCGGCCTCCAGCGCCCCTCGGCCGGAACGGTCCGGGTCCTGGGAGCGGACCCGCGCCGCCAATACGACGTCTACCACCAGGTGCAGATGGTGCCCGAAGATGAGGCCGTCTACGCCCACCTCACGGCCCGTCAGTTCATCCGCCTCAACGCCCGGCTGATGGAAGTGGCCGACCCGGACGCCGCCACCGACCGGGCACTGGAAACCGTTGAGCTGACCGACTCGGCCGACCGCCACCTGGGAGGCTTTTCCAAAGGCATGCGCCAGCGCGCCAAGGTGGCCGGCGCCCTGGTGGCCGACCCGCAGGTTCTGATACTGGACGAGCCGCTCAACGGCGCCGACCCGGTCCAACGGGCCGCACTCATCGAGCTATTCGTCCGTCTCGGCGCCGAGGGTCGCACGATCCTCGTCTCTTCCCACGTCTTGGTCGAGGTCGAGCGCATGGCCGACAGGATCGTGGCCATGGTGGACGGACGGCTGGCCGCGGTCGGAACCGTCCCGCAGCTGCGAGCGGCCATGACCGATCGCCCTCGATTGGTCCGGATCGATTGCGATCAGCCCCGCCGTCTGGCCGGGCGGCTCATCGGACTGCCCGGCGTGGCCGGGGTCAGGGTGCGAGATGGACGGGTGGAAGTGGAGGCCTCCGATGCCGGCAACCTGGCCCATTCTCTACCCGATATCTCCCTGGAGGAGGGAATCCACCTGAGCCGGGTCGAGCCCACCGACGAATCCCTCGAGAGCGTGTTCCGATACCTGGTGCACACCCAATGACTTGGCCCGCACTGTTTGCCCATCAGTTCCGCTCCCTTGTCCAGGGAAAGCGGATGCTGGGCCTGATGCTGCTGGCCGCAGTCCCGGGTGTGATCCTTCTCGTGGTGGGTCTGGCGGGAGACACGGACGGGTTCGAGGTCTTCGCCATCTCGGCGGGAGTGGGGTCGACGACCTTCCCGATCGCCGCCCTCATCCTGGCCGCAGCCACCCTCCGTGACGAGCGGGATCAGGGAACCCTCCCCTTCATCTACCTCAAGCCGATTCCCCGCTCACTCCTGGCCACCACCTCCCTGGCCGCGGCCTCGGCGGCTACGGGTCTGATCGCCATCGGGGCGAGCGCCGCCGTCACATTGGCTGCCTGGCTCACGGGGTTGAGCACGGCGCAGGCGATCACCACCTTGCCCCTGTTCATCGCGGCCGCAATCGGGTACTCGGCCGTCTTCGTCCCCCTGGGATACCTGGTGCCGCGAGTGATTCTGGTCGGCCTCGCCTACGTCGTGATCTGGGAACAGATCGCAGCCCGCCTCATAACCGGTGTGGCCAACACCTCGATCTGGCGCTTCGCTCTCTCCATCTATGCCGACATCACCACCACCGGCCAACGGATCCTGGACCAGACGCTGGGGCCGGTCACGCCCGGCACAGGGGGAGGGGCGGCCAAGATCGCCGTGGTCGTTCTGGCCGGTGGCCTCCTGCTTACCTGGGCCCTGCGCAGCCGCGACGCTGTATAGGGGAGCCGCCCTCAGTATTCGTCGTCCGGCCGGCGCCGGCGAGAGGGTTGCACCCTGGGGGGCTCGCCGGGCTGCTTGGGGTAATGAGGAGGCCATGGAGCGTCGCCGATGCCGTCGGCCTCGTCACGGCCCATCCACTCCATGAGGGTGTCGATTCGCCCTGGATGCTGGTCGATGCACTCGGTCAGATCACCCATCCGGGCGTAGCGCTCGGCCGCGTAGCGGTCGAGGGGAAAGTCCTCGATGGCCACATCGTCCAGCTCGTCCCAGGTAAACGGGGCCGACACATAGCCGGTGGGCCGCACGCCATAGGCCGAGGACACCGTCTTGTCCCGGGCGTTCTGGTTGAAGTCGACGAACACGCCCCGCCGCTCCTCCTTCCACCACTTTGTCGTCACCAGTTCGGGCATGCGGCGCTCCAGCTCGCGGGCGAAGGCCAGGACGGCCCGCCGGGTCTGGAAGAAATCCCACAGACGCTCGATCCGGATGTAGACGTGGATTCCCCGACTTCCCGACGTCTTGGGCCAGCCCACCAGGCCCACCTCCTCCAGCAGGTCCCTGGCCCCGGCCGCCGCCTTGCGTACGTCGTCGAAGCCGAAGCCGGGAGTGGGGTCGAAATCGAGACGGAGCTCGTCGGGGTGGTCGATGTCGTCGGCCCGTACCGGCCAGGGATGGAAGTCGAGGCACCCAAGCTGGACGAGGCGAATCACGTCGGCCTCGGAGCGGGGCACGTTCATCACCCCGGGGCGCTGGGAGGGGAAGGTGATCGCCACCGTGTCGAAGGGGGTGTTCTTGGCGGCCCGCTTGTGATAGACAGGGTCCTCAGCGACGCCATGCATGTAGCGCTTGAGCATGGTGGGACGCCCAGATATACCCCGGGCCGCCCCTTCGGCTACCACCAAGAAGTGCTCGACCACATCCATCTTGGTCCACCCCCGCTCGGGGAACACGACCCGACTCGGCGAGCTGACCCTCACCGTTTCCCCTCCCACCTCGACCTGGGTCTCGTCCTTGGCCATCTCGCTAGGAGGGATTGTCTTTGTGAACGCTTTCTCGGCCGGCGGCCTCGAAACCGTTCACAGAGCCTCGAACAGCCCGGCGGCGCCCTGTCCACCACCCACGCACATGGTGACGATGCCGTAGCGGCCGCGGCGACGGCGCAGCTCCCGCAGCAGGTGGCCGACCTGGCGGGCTCCCGTCATCCCGTAGGGGTGGCCGATGGAGATGGCGCCACCGTTGACGTTGTAGATCTCGTCATCGATCTTGAGCGTGTCGCGGCAGTAGATGGTTTGCACGGCGAAGGCCTCGTTCAGCTCCCACAGGTCGATGTCATCCATTGAAAGCCCGGTCCGCTCCAGCAGCTTGGGAACGGCGAAGACCGGCCCGACCCCCATCTCGTCGGGGTCCACTCCCGCCACTGCCATGCCCCGGTAGTACCCGAGCGGCTCCAGGCCGCGACGTTGCGCCTCCTCCGCCTCCATGACCACGGTTGCGGCGGCCCCATCCGACAACTGGGAGGCATTTCCGGCCGTGACGCTCTTCCCCTCCCCTCGGACCGGCTGCAGCCCGGCCAGTGCCTCCAGGGTGGTGCCGGGCCGGTTTCCCTCGTCGAGACGCAGTGTGACCTTCTCTTCAGATTCTTCACCCGTTTCGCGATCCACCACCTTCTTGGACACGTTGACCTCGATGATCTCATCGTCGAATACGCCCGCCTCTTGGGCGGCTGCGGTGCGCTGCTGGGACTGGAGGGCGTACTCGTCGCACGCCTCCCGCGAGATCCCGTAGCGCTCGGCCACCACCTCGGCGGTATCGATCATGGGCATGTAGGCATCCGGCTGAAGCTCCAGCAAGGCCGGGTCCATGGCCCGGTATCGGTTCATGTGCTCGTTCTGGACCAGGCTGATCGACTCGACTCCCCCACCCACCGCAACTCGCTGGCCGTCGTACATCACCTGTTTGGCCGCCGTCGCCACCGCCATCAAACCCGAAGAGCACTGGCGATCAATCGACATCCCGGGCACGGTGGCGGGGAATCCGGAGGCCAGAGCAGTGAGACGGCCGATGTTGGGCCACTGCGTGCCCTGTTGCATGGCGCAGCCCATGATCACGTCATCGACCTCCTCTCCCTCCACGCCTGCCCGATCGACCGCCGCTCTCACCGCCATGGCGGCCAGCGAAGGTGCCTCCGTGTCGTTGAAGGCCCCCCGATATGCCTTCCCGATGGGGGTGCGGGCAGTGGAAACGATGACGGCTTCGCGCATGGATGCTCCTGATTGAGGTCTATCGAAATATACCGGCGCTCGGAGGCCTGACCGGCTCCCCACCTGGCCAGATTGGCGTGGGACGGTCACGCGCCCTGTCCTTCAATCGACCATGAGCGAGACACCACATGGGTTGTCCCTGTGGCACAGGATCGCAGCTCGTGTCAGGCTGCCACTGACTGCCCTGGTAGCCGCCCCTCTCCTCACCGAGGCGAGGGCCAAAGTCGGACCCGTATGAGGGTGGACCTCTCTTGCCGTGTTCGCCGCCGAAGGCGAGCGTCCATCGGCCAGGTCCTCGAGGCGGCCTGACCAACATCCCAAGACACCCCGTGCAGGATGGGCCGATCCCGGTACCCTGAAGGCATGAGCGAGCTCGTCGAGCGCATCCGTGAATCCGTGATCGGCGCGGAGACGGCAGTCCATACTCCGCTCGGGTTGCGCAGGGTGACCTACGCCGACTACACGGCCTCTGGACGCTCGCTCGGGTTCATAGAGGACTTCATACGCAACTCGGTGCTGCCCATGTATGCCAACACGCACACCGAGACGTCGGGCACGGGCCTCCAGACAACCCACTTTCGGGAGGAGGCACGCGACATCATCCGCCGCTGCCTGGGAGCGTCCCGCGACGAACACGCGGTGATCTTCGCCGGCTCGGGCTCCACGGGTGCCATCGATCGCCTCATCGCCATCCTCGGGCTCCGCATCCCGGCCGGGCTCGACGACCTCTATCGCCTGACCGACTGTATTCCGCCCGACGAGCGCCCAGTGGTGTTCGTCGGGCCGTACGAACACCACTCCAACGAGCTGCCCTGGCGCGAATCCATCGCCGATGTCGTCGAGATCAAGGAGGATGCGGACGGGCACATAGACCTCGCCGACCTGGAGCAACGCCTGGTCGAGTACGCCCACAGACCTCTCAGCATCGGCAGTTTCTCCGCTGCTTCGAACGTGACCGGGATCATCTCCGACACCTCCGCCATATCCACTCTCCTGCACCGTCACGGTGCGTTGTCTTTCTGGGACTTCGCCGCCGCCGCCCCGTACGTGGGCATCGAAATGCGATCGCCCGACACCCACGACCTCGACTACAAAGATGCCGTCTTCATCTCCCCCCACAAGTTCATCGGCGGCCCCGGCACACCCGGGGTGCTGGCCGTGCGTCGCGACCTGGTCGCCAACCGAGTTCCCTCGGTGCCCGGAGGCGGCACCGTCACGTACGTCAACGCGGACCATCATCGCTACGTCTCCGAGCCCGAGCATCGAGAAGAGGGCGGCACCCCGGCCATCGTCGAGTCGATCCGGGCCGGCCTGGTCTTCGCCCTCAAGGAACGGGTGGGGACCGACCTGATTCGCAAGCTCGAGCACGAGTTCATTCGCCGGGCCATCGACTCGTGGTCGGAGAACCCCAACATCCGCATCCTCGGCAACCCCCAGGCAGACCGCCTCTCCATCGTGTCGTTCGTGGTGAGAGCCCCGGCCCATCTCGGGCCGGACCGGTACCTCCACCACAACTTCGTGGTGGCGGTGCTCAACGACCTGTTCGGCATCCAGGCCCGGGGCGGATGCTCCTGCGCCGGTCCCTATGGGCATCGGCTCCTGGGCATAGACCGCACCACCAGCTCTCGCTTCGAGGCGGAGATCGCCGCCGGATGCGAGGTGATCAAGCCGGGCTGGGTGCGGATCAACTTCAACTACTTCATCCCTGAGGAGGAGTTCCGCTATCTGGTCGATGCCGTCCACTTGGTGGCCGAGTCCGGGTGGAAGCTGCTCCCCCAATACCGATTCGATGCCGCCACGGGGGTCTGGCGACATCGGAAGGGCTTGGCCGAGCCGCCCCTTTCCCTGGCGGGGTTCCTCGATGCCGACTCCGGCTCCCCAGTCACCGAGCCCCTGGAACGCCTCGGCGGCTACCTGGACGAGGCCAGACGCATTCTCGCCGAGCCGGCCGGTGGCGAATGCGAGGCCGACTCGCTCCCGCCCGGGTCGGAGTCCCTGCGATGGTTCCCCCTCCCCGCTGAGGTCTGAGGGGAACCTCCCCACTCTTCTTCGACGTCAGAGGCTCATGAGACGAGCGGCACTGTTATTGGCCGTCCTGGTGGTCGCCTGTGGAGAGAGTCCGGCGATGAGCACGACCTCGATGAGGTCTGCGTCCGGCTCGACCGCCACCGTCGGCGATCGCCCTGCGGGAACCGTAATGATCGAAGCCACGGGCACGGTGGAAGAGGACGGCCGCGGAATCGTGCTCTGCCCGCTCGAGATGACGGGAGCCTGTCCCGGCCTTCCGCTATCGGGCACCGAGCTGCCTGCACCGGGCGATCAGGTGCGGGTGCGGGGCCTCTACGACGGGATCGCGCTACAGCCTGTGAGATCGAATCCTGGACGCCTAAGGGTTTCGCGCCTCTGGAGAACCCTTGCACCGGAGAGGCCAACCTCATTCAACCACCACATGAGGTGTCCAACCAGGTCGGGGACGTCCTCGACCAGCATCGGACCGAGATAGCTCAGACCTGGGTCTCCGACGGTCAGCTGATAGTTGCGCTCAAGGGACGGGCCTCCACTTTGGCAGGGCAGCTGCGAGAGATCGGCGGGGTTTGTGTCGTGACGGGATTCGAGTACACGAGCGACGAGCTCGGCACGATGATCGACGAGATTCGTCCTCTGCTGGCCCACCCGGGCATCAGCATGGTGTCCGGCTCCGCCTCGGCGGCGCCGGTCCCCGTCATCGAGATCGACACCGACGTCATCGACTCGGAGACTCTGGCGTTGCTGGCCGACCGCTATGGCGACCTCGTGAAGGTGACCAGTTTCATCATCGTCCTCGACCAAAGCATCGACCACTTGCCCGCCCAGGTACCGGTCGTGGAGGGTGACATCGACATCTCGACCAACCCGGTGCGGACTTCAATCGGGATGGCCGCCCTGATGGGTGGGGTGGTCCTGCGATACGACCCAGAGGGCAACTGCCTCTACACAGTGGACACCGACGACGCCCGCGTCGTGATCGTGTGGCCATTCGGGTTCACCGCTCATACGGGAGACCCGGCGACCGTTTACGATCCGGCCGGGAACAGCGTGGCCCGGGTGGGCGTGCCGTTCGACATCGGCGGAGGGGATGGGGGGGTGATGATCGACCCACCGCCCTGTCGAGCAGATCGTCTCTGGATCGCCAACGGAGACCCGATCGGGTAGCAGTCATCTACCCTTCTCTCATGGTCGACCCGATCGAGAGCCCCTCTCCCCAGGAAATCGCCCGCTGGCACCGTACCTTCGCCCCCCGCTTCTTCAACCACACCTGGGTCCTGATGGATCGTGACTCACTGGACCCCGACGAGATGGATGAAATGCTGTCTTCGGCCTTCGCCCAGCGGGCCCATTGGTACCAGGTGGGTGACGCCCGTAACCGGGCCATCGCCGACTGGCAGGTGTCCCGGGCGGCGGTGCTGGCCGGGTATCCCACCCTGGCCCGGAACTTCGCCCAACGTTCGCTGCGGGTCAGCGCCAGCCTCGATCCATTCGTGATCGGCTTCGCCCACGAGGCCATAGCCCGGGCCGCCGCCGAGGTGGACGACCTGGACACGTTCGAGGCTCACATCATGGCCGCCAGGGAACTGGCCCCACAGGTCGAGAACGACGAGGACCGCCAGATCCTGGTGTCAGACCTGGACGAGATGACCTCCCGTACCGGAGGGTGAGGCTTCTTTGTGAACCTTTTCTCGGCCTGCGGCCTCGAAAGGGTTCACAAAGTCACTTCGTTCCGTACAGCCGGTCTCCCGCGTCTCCCAGGCCGGGGACGATGTAGCCGTGGTCGTTGAGATGGGAGTCGACAGCCGCCGTGAAGATCGGCACGTCGGGGTGATGCCTCTCCAGATACTCGATGCCCTCCGGTGCCGCCAGCAGGCACATGAAGCGGAGGCTGCGGGGCTGGGTAGCCTCGATACGCTCCAGTGCCGCCGAAGCCGAATGCCCGGTAGCCAACATCGGGTCGACGACGATCACGTCGCGATCACCCATCTCGTCCGGCACCTTGAAGTAGTACTCCACCGCCTCCAGGGTCTCGGGATCCCGATAGAGGCCGATATGGCCCACCCGGGCCGAGGGCACCAAGTCCAGGATCCCCTCCAGGAGCCCGTTACCGGCCCGCAGGATCGAGATGGCAACCAGCTTCTTGCCTTCGATGACGGGAGCATCCATTTCCGCCAACGGGGTTTCGATGCGCTCGGTATCCACCGGGAGGTCGCGGGTGATCTCGTAGGTCATGAGGCCGGCGATCTCTCGCAGCAGGCGGCGAAAGTCGGCCGAGGCCGTGTCTTTGCGCCTCATCAAGCTCAGCTTGTGCTGGATGAGCGGGTGTTCGATGATCGTGACGGTGCCTGACATGGACTCCTACCCTTCGGCCTGACGGAGGAATCATGGCTGGTCGCGTCCATCAGATCAACGTGTCACAGGGAGGAGTGCCGAAGAGACCTGTCTCCCGGGCCCGAATCACGTTCAATGGGGTGGAGGGAGACCGCCAGGCCGATCGGGTTCATCACGGCGGGCCCCGCCAGACGGTGTGCCTCTATTCCCTGGAAGTGATCGAGGCTCTCCGGGCAGAGGGACACCCCATCGCCCCCGGCCATGCCGGCGAGAACCTGACCCTGGCCGGGATCGATTGGGGCTCGGTCGTCTCAGGTGCCCTGATCCGTGCCGGCTCGTCCTTGTTGGAGGTGACCGATGCGACCTCGCCATGTTCGAAGAACGCGGCCTGGTTCGTCGACGGAGACTTCAACCGCATGAACCAAGCCCGGCACCCGGGCTGGAGCCGCATGTACGCCCGGGTGGTGGAAGAAGGCGAAGTCGTGACGGGCGATGCGGCCGAGATCCTCGAGTCGCGACCCCTACGCTGACTGCATGACCTCAATCGCCCGCTTTGCTCTCGTCGCAATCGACACCGCCGACGCCGAGGGCCTGGCCCGCTTCTACTCCGCCATCACGGGCTGGGATATCGAGCCACACGATGGCGCCCGATGGATCCAGCTCTCCTCGGAGAACGGCGTCACCATCGCCTTCCAGGAGGTGTCCGACCATCGGCCCCCCGTCTGGCCCGGCAATGAGCACCCCCAGCAGCTTCACCTCGATTTCGACGTGGCGGACCTGGACGAAGGCGAGCGGGCGGTCTTGGCGCTCGGAGCGCGGAAGGCCGACTTCCAACCGGGCGAGTCGTTTCGAGTGTTCTTGGATCCAGCCGGCCATCCGTTCTGCCTGGTGCGAGAGTGAACGAACCGGCATCCGAGCCTCCGAGGGAGGCCCCGCCCAAAGGCCACACTCGGGCGCCGTCACTGGTGCTGGTCAACACGGGCGAGGGCAAGGGCAAGTCGACCGCCGCCTTCGGAACAATGATCCGTGCCCTGGCCCGGGGATGGAAGGTGGCCGTGGTCCAGTTCCTCAAGTCGGGCGAGTGGCACGTGGGCGAGGAGAAGATCGCCCGCCAGTTGGGCGTGGACTGGTTCGCCATCGGTGACGGCTTCACCTGGGAGTCCGAGGACATGGAGGAGTCAGAAGCGATCGCGCGGGAAGCCTGGCGGGCTGCCGCCGGTCTCATCCAGGCGGGCCGGCACCAGCTGGTGCTCCTCGACGAGATCACCTACCCGATGAACTGGGGATGGATCTCCACCGACGAGGTGTTACAGGTGATCGCCCAGCGCCCACCCGACGTGAACGTCGTCTGCACCGGCCGGGACGCTCCGGCCAAGCTCATCGAAGTGGCGGACACGGTCACCGAGATGCGCAAGGTCAAGCACGCCTACGACCAGGGGATCATGGCCAGGCGGGGTATCGACTACTGAAGACTCCCGGCCCCGCCCCCTCAGCCGGGCCAGGTCGACCTTCGGTTGGTCACCATCTGGATCGCCGCCACCGACAGAGCGGTGATCGTCCCGCCCACGACCTGGATCGGCGTGAGCACTTGACCCAGCGCCATCCAGGCCACGGCCGCCCCAACAACGGGTTCCGCGGTCGCCACCACCCCCACGGAGCCCGGGTCGGCCCGCCGCAGACCCGACAGCTCGAGCAGGAATGGAGCGGCCGTGCCCAGCAGCCCAACGAATATCAGCCGTATCCAGGACCCGGACGTGAGATCGTCGATCCTGGGTGGCACCACGACCACCCAGATCAGGGCGGAGAAGGCAAAGCCGTAGGCGATGACGGTCAGAGCAGGCAGCCTGGCGCCCAGGCGCTCTCCCAGAACCAGGTAGGAACCGAAGGTGAGCGCAGCCGCGACGGCGGCCAGCACGCCGATCGGATCCAGTCCAACCCCCCAGCCGCCGGTCATGAGTGAAGTTCCGACCACAGCCAAGGCTCCAGCCGCCCAGGCCAGGGGAGGAACGTGACGACGCTCGACCCACCTCATCCAGACCAGCACGAGCACCGGCGCGGTGAACTGGATGGTGGTCCCCGGCCCTACACCGAGCCGTTCGATCGCCCAGTAGAACGTGACCGTCACCGCGGCCAGATTCACCCCGAGCAGTGCTAGAAGCGCCAGGTTGCCACCGTGCGAGGTCAACCCCCGCCGATAGGCGATGGCACCCAGCACGAGAGCCGCCACCACCGACCGGAACTGCGCCACGCCGCGCAGCCGACACCGCATCGAAGACATCGGCCGCCACCACAGAGGACACTCCGAACAGGACGGCCGCGGCCAGCGTCATCCACAGCCCGGCCATCCGTGTACTCATCGACGGGAGGGTAGAACCCGACGGTTGGTGCTCCTACCCCGCCGATACCCTGGGATGGGTGCCCGATCAGGTCTATTTCGTGTCTCCTCCATCCGGGCCGGCGGCGGGGATCCTCCTTCTCCCGGCATGGTGGGGCCTGACCCGAGCCGTGCGCCGTCGGGCCGATCGGCTCTCCGAGGCCGGGTTCACGGTCCTGGCCCCCGACCTGGCGTTGGGGGAACGCCCCTCGACCGAAGAGGAGGCAGAGACGACGTTGGGAGCGGCGGATCCCAACCGCCTCGCCTCCCTCGTCCTCAGTTCGGCTCGCCTGCTGGACGAGAAGTCGTCACCCGGTCCGATCGGGGTGATGGGATTCGGGATGGGTGGTTCCCTCGCACTTTGGTTGTCGGTGCGCAGCGCCGGGCTGGTATCGGCGGCGGTCTCGTTCTACGGCAGCCAGGCGATCGACTTCGCAGGCTCCGAAGCCGACTATCAGATCCATCTCGCCGAGACGGACCGCTTCATCTCCGCAGACGAGGCAGCCTTCATGGAGGCGACCATCGGACTGGAGTCCCTCGACGTCACAACCCATGTCTACCCGGGAACGCGCCACGGCTTCGCCGACCTCGAGAGCCCCGCCTACGACCCGGAGGCAGCCGACCTGGCGTGGGAGCGAGCCCTCCAGTTCCTGAGGGGTCGTGTCGATCCTCAGCCGTCTCCCACCGCGTAGACCTTGCCGTCGCCACTGGCGATGAAAACGGCACCGTCGATAACCGTCGGGGAGGCCCACACCGAGTTGCCCGTGTGCCATTGCCAGCGCTGATCGCCCGTCTCGGCGTCTACCGCATACACAGTGCCGTCCTGGGTCCCGAAATAGACGGTGTCGCTGGTTACGACCGGAGCCGCGGAGATCATCGAGTTGGTGTGGACCTTGGATGGGGACCACGACTCGGAGTAGTCGAGATTCGTCTTGAGGTCGAGTGAGTACAGGAACTCACCCGCCGGCAGGTACATATGATCGCCGACGATGGCGGGGGCAACCTCAACCGCCGTCTCGGTGGCGTAGAGGGGGAGCCGATCGCGAACCGTGCCGTCGCAGGCGCCGGCCGGCATGGCGAAGATCGTATTGCCCCGGGTGGGCACATAGAGCGTGCCATCCGAGACGATGGGGGCCACCGAGATGCCTGCCGCCAGGTCGCGCGTGCACAGGGTCTGGCCGCTCTCGGCGTCGATCAGGTCCAAACGGCCCTCCTCGGTTCCGGCGTAGATGACGCCGTCCGCAAACGTGAGCCCGGCCGTCACAGATCCAATGCCGTCGCCCTCTGTCGGGTATTGCCACGCCTTGGAACCGTCCAGGAGGCTGAGGGCGTAAACATACCCATCGGTAGTCGCCACGTACACGGCGTCTCCGGCCACGACGGGCGAGGAGCGGATGCGAGACCCCAGGTTGGCGCTCCACAGCTGACTGGAGATCTGGGTCACCGCGTCGCGGGCCCGGACGACGCCATCGTCACCCACCACGATGACGAGGGCGGGCTTCTTACCCTCCCCCGTGTTGACCTCTCCGATCACGGGGGAGGCCGAGATCCTTCCCTCCGTTGGGAAGGTCCACATCACTTCACCCTTGGAGGCGTCGATGGCGTAGAGGTTCCCGTCGGTGGACCCGACCAGCAGGTTGCGCCCGTACACGATCGGCGTGGCATCGATCAACGCCGCCGTTTCGTAGGTCCAGAACTGGCCCTTCACATCCACCGGCCCGCCGGCGTCTTCGAAGCCGGTCCGGGCCGGGCCTCCCCTGAAGTAGGAGTTCCCGAACAGGAAGTCGACCCCCTCCGGCAGAGCTATCTGTGTGTTTTCCAGAGTTGGCACGGTGGTGGCAACCGTCGGCTGCGACAGGATCTGCGTGACGACCGTGACCGAGGGTGGGGACTCCATCAGCTGACCCACTCCCACAGCAGTGAGTGCGGCCACCACGACCACACCCAGGGCCGCCGCCACCAGTTGCACCGGCCGCCAACGGCGTCGACGTCGAACCAGCCCGCGGTGCCGACGCTGGGCAGGGCTGAGGACCACGTCCGCTCCTGCCAACCCGGCCCGGCGTAGTGCCTGTTCCAGAACCGCAGCGTTTTCCTCACCCGCTTCGCTGCCCGGCTCGGGCGCAGCCAATCCTTCGGCCACGGCCGGGAGGGCCCGCCATGCGTCCCTCCACTCCTCGGGGAGCCGCTCGTCGATGGCGCGCAGCGACCGAATGACCGGGGCGGCTCCGGCCTCCCGCCACAGCTTGCCGACCGAGGCCGCCCGGGCGGCGAGCATCGGATTGCCCACCTGCACGGCCAGCGCCATGGCTTCCCGGGCAACCTCACTCTCGTGGTTGCGTTTGGCGATCAGCACCATCAGGTCGGCTGCCCAGCCATAGAACTCCGACTGAAGGAACATGTCGGCCAGGTCTTCGGCCTCCCTCTGCGACCAGCCGTGACCCGCTTCGGCCGCCACCTCCATCTGGATGGCACGGCACCGGGAGCGCCACCTCCATCCGTCGGAGCCGGAGGGAGTGGCAGCCAGGGCAGCCGCGATCTCGGAGTTGGCCTCTTCGGTCCGTCCCAGACCCAACAAGGCCTGAGCTCGCTCGGCTCGGGCCACGTTCTCCCAGGCAGGCAGCTGTCTTGCCACCAGATCGAGGACGCGATCCGAGGCCTCCAGTGCGTCGCCGTATCTACCCAGGGAGATTCCTCCCTCCGATAGAGCCAGATCCGCCAGGAACAGGGGCGCTTCGACATCGGCCCGAGCACAGAGCTGCCGCGCAGCCTCCACCGCGGCCAGAGCCTGGTCCGGGTGGCCCGAGACGAACAGAGCCCACGCTCGCCATGCCTCCTTGTCGGCCAGAGTGGCCAGGTCCGAGGGATCCGCCGTGTCACGCAAGTGGGTGAACGCGGCCTCAGCCTCGGCCACCTGGCCCCGATCGAAGAGGATCCAGGCCCGGTTCTGCTCGGCGTAGTAACGCTGCACGGAGGTTGCCTCCGCCGTCAGGATCGCCAGACTCTTGTCGAGCAAGGCATCGGCCTCGGTGGCGAAGCCGATCCGATTGAGGGCCCGTGCCCGGAAGCTGCCCAGTGAGCCCAGCTTGGCCGGCTCTCCCTGGTGCACAGCCTCCCACTCTGCCACCGCCAATATCCGCTCCGCTTCTTGGGGATGCTGGCGATCGTCGGCCACGGCTGCTGCAAAACCCAGGGCATCGATGCGGGTGGGGCCTTCGAGCATCGATCCCGCTGCCTCCAACTCTGTTTGGGCAGCCTCGGACCGACCCATGTCCCGCAGATGACGTCCACAGATCAGACGGAGCTCACCCAGCTCGGTAGGGCGACCGACCGAAGCCTTCCCGGCAGCCAGTAGAGCCGCCTGAGCCAGCTCGAATGCCTCGCCGGAGGCGTGGCGGCTTCGGGCCTCGAGCGCCGCCGCGCTGAGCAACGGATAGGCACTCTCAGCATCGCCTGCCGCCATGTGGAGATTCCCCACCACGGAGTCGTCGGCCCCAGCCTCGGAGAGCGCCGCAGCCAGACGGCCGGCGATATGACCCAACCGGGCCTGGCCCACCTCCACGAGGGCCGCCGAAGGGGCGGCCATGAAGCCGTTGCGATCGTCGCGCAGCAGCCCCACACCAACCAACTGCTCGGCCACATCCAGGGTTTCGCTCTCGGAAACACCCAGCAAGGAGGCCGCCACGGAGACCGGAAGGGGGATCGACACAAGCCGGGCGGCCACTACCAGATCCCGTTGCCCAGTGTCGAGCTGGATCGGCTCCACCGACGAAGTGTCCACCATCACCCTGACGAGGGTGCCGCTCCGGTTCGCCTCGTCGGCCAGGTTCTCGATCCACCACTCGGCACCGGCGACGCCGGGCCGGTAAGCGAGGATCATCAACAGGTGAGCACCCTGCTTGACCAGACGCTGGAGACGGCCGAGAGAGCTGGGATCGGCCCATTGACAATCCTCCACGACCAGCACCGAAGCCGCGGAATCCTCCAGGCCGAGCTCCTCGGCAACGCGGCCCGCAGCAGCCCGGGTCGCCTCGGCGCCCCGCACCCGGGCAAGCGCACCCAAACCCTCGGGCAACCTGGAGACCAGGCCCTGGGCGGAACCGTCGATCGACTCAGCCAGAACCACCAGCGGAGACGAGCCCGCCTCGAATGCCTGCAGTGCCGGGCCGAGGTCGTCTGAGCCTCCGGTGCCCCCCATGGCGCCCTCCCGATGATTCGCATCGTTCATCGCCGAACAAGGTAATCGGGGCGCCAGCCGACTGACGCCAAAAGCACCACCACTGTCGGCCCCCCCCTCGCGCTGAGTTGACGGAGCGCCGGCCGGAGTGGAACAGCGCCGAAGGGGGCCGGGTGATCCGGTCATACAATCCGCTGCCATGGCCGCCGTCGCCCCGCTCAGAATCGGACGCTTCCGATCGCTGTGGGTGACGTCTCTCTTCTCCAACGTCGGCTCGTTCTTCTACACGGTGGCCGCCTCATGGTTGATGCTGGAGCTGACCGGATCGGCCACATGGGTCGGGTTGATGCAGGCGGCCAACACCCTCCCCCTCCTCTTTCTCGCTCTCGCCGCCGGGGCCATCGCCGACATGGCCGATCGGACCAGGGTCATGCTCGCCTCCCAGATCCTGATGGGAGGGGCCGCCGCCGCCATGGCCGTTGCCGCCTGGCTGGACCTGATCAACCCGCCACTCTTGTTGGGTCTCGGCCTGCTGATCGGCGTGGGCGTTGCCTTCAACCTGCCCGCCTGGCAGGCCCTGGTGCCCAATCTGGTCCCGCGCGGGATGCTGGCCTCGGCCGTCGCACTCAACTCGGCCGGCTTCAACGTCGCCCGGGCCGTGGGACCGGCCCTGGGAGGGCTGATCGTGGCCACGGCGGGAGCGGCGGCTGCATTCGGCATCAATGCCATCTCCTTTCTGGGCGTGATCGTCGCCCTGGCCGTGATCGGTCGCTATCTGTCTCTGCCCGAGCCCGAGCACACCTCTATCACCACGGCCATGGCCCTCGGGGTGAGGTACGCCCGGTTCACCCCGGCGTTCCGTCGCCTTCTCAGCCTGCTGGCTCTCTTCGCCCTCACCTCCGCCGTCGTGCAGAGCGTCCTGCCGTCGCGCACCCAGGAACTGGGAGGCGACGCCGGCACCTACGGTCTGCTACTCGGCGCCATGGGCGTGGGGGCTCTGCTGGCCGCCTTCACGCGGCATCAGATCGTGGGCATCCTCGGGTACCGATCGGTCCCGTTCTCCATCACTGCCTTTGGGGTGTCGGGCGTGGTGCTGGGATCGGTGCCCTCGGTCCCCTGGGCAGCTATTGCCCTGGCCGTGGCCGGAGCCTGTTGGGTGTTGACCCTGGTCACGCTCAACGCCACCAGCCAGACCTTGAGCCCGGAATGGATCCGGGGACGGGCCATGAGCCTCTACACCCTTTCCTTCACCGGGATCATCCCGGTGGGCGCCATCCTGGGGGGCAGCCTGGCCGACGCCATCGGCGCTGGTTGGGCGATGTCTGCCCTGTCAGTGGCAACGATCGCGCTGGGGCTGACGGCTCCGTTGTTCCGCATACCCTTGCTCGAGGAGCTGGTAGCTCCCGAATTCACCCGGGACCAGGGACTCGAGGACCATCCGATCCATCTCGAGGGCGGGCCGGTGATGGTGATCAGTACCTGGAACATCGAGCAGGCCGACTATGACGACTTCGTCGACGTGATGACCCGGGTGCGGCTGGTCCGGTTGTCTACGGGTGCGTACCGATGGCGCCTCTACAGGCACGTGGGGCGGCCGGAGCGCTTCAGCGAGGTGTTCGTCGTGACCTCCTGGGACGAGCACCTCGCCCAACACCGTCGCATCGACGACGCCTCCCGGGAGCTGATCCACCGGGCCCGTGCCTTCGACCGGGCCGAGGGGCCCCACAGCCAGCACCTGCTGGCGGTGGACGTGGAGAACCCCGCCCACTGGGACGAGCTGGTTGCCTCCCACGCCGAGCTGCATAGCAGGGATGGATCGATCCCCCTCGACAGCGGCCGCCCCGCCCCCTGAGTAGCGTCCCGAGCATGGACTACACGACCCTGCTGTACGACGTCGAGGATCGGATCGCCACGATCACCCTCAACCGGCCCGAGCGGCTCAATGCCATCAACGATGACATGCCCACCGAGATAGCAGCGGCGGTGAACCAGGCCGAGGCCGACGACGACGTGCACGTGATCGTGGTCACCGGTGCCGGCCGGGCTTTCTCATCCGGCTATGACCTGCGCGATTACGCCGAGCGGCCCGAGGCGCCCTACTCGCAACCGATGCCGTGGGATCCGATGATCGACTACCGGATGATGAGTCGCAACACCGAGAACTTCATGCGCCTCTTCTGGTGCCACAAGCCGACCATCGCCAAGGTGAGGGGATACGCCGTGGCCGGGGGCTCCGACATAGCTCTGGCCTGCGACATGATCGTGATGGCCGATGACGCCCGCATCGGCTACCCACCCGCCCGGGTCTGGGGCTGTCCCACGACGGCGATGTGGGTGTACCGGCTAGGCCCGGAGCGAGCCAAGCGAATGCTGTTCACCGGCGATCTGGTCAGTGGTTCCGAGGCGGCCCGGATCGGACTCGTGCTCGAGTCCGTCCCCGAGCCGGATCTCGACCGGAGGGTGGCGGAGCTGGCCGCTCGCATGGCCGGAGTCCCCCGCAACCAGTTGATGATTCAGAAGCTGATGATCAACCAGACGCTGGACAACATGGGCCTGAGATCGACCCAACTGACGGCCACCCTTCTCGACGGAATCACCCGTCACTCCCCCGAGGGGACGTGGTTCAAGCAGAGAGCCGAGGAAGTGGGCTTCGCACAAGCGGTGCGGGAACGAGACTCGGGCGAGCCAATCGCACCCGAGGTCAGTCGCCGCATGCCTCCCCGCTAGTGCCCCTTCGGGGCTCCCGCTGAGGAGGCTCGTGCAACAACGGCACCCGCGTCGGGGTTCTTGTTGATGATGGAAGAACTGTGCTCACGATTGGCGTCAGACCTGGACGCCGCGTTTCCCGACCTCGTCACGGCATTGAGCGATGACATCTACTCGGGGCTGAGACGCATGGCGGGTGCCGACGAAGCCGAGGACCTGACCCAGGAGACCTTCATCCGGGCCTATCGGGCCTTGCAGAGCTACGAGACGGCCCGGATCCGTGAGCTCCGGCTGCGTGGCTGGATCTGGACCATCGCCCTCAACCTGGGCCGAAACCACGCCCGGGACCGCGCCCGCCGACCGACACTGTCGAGGCTGGAGGACAGATTCGGCTCGCCCGATCCCGAGCCGGTGGACTCGGAGGCGTGGGATCGCCGCTTGGCCGGCCTTCCCTCGAGCCAGCGGCAGGCTGTGGTTCTGCGCCATGTGGTCGGCCTGGAGTACCAGGAGATAGCCACCGCCATAGGTCGGGCCGAGGCCACGGTGCGCAGCGACGTCCATCGCGGCCTGGAACGCCTACGTCGGAGAATGGAGCAAGAGCAATGAGTATCGAATCGCATCTGAGTGGCCTCCGCCGCCCGGCGCCGGAGGGGACCGCCGTCGCCGTCGGGCTCGGGACAGGGCTCACCTCCGGATACAAGGTCTACGAAGCACCGGTGGGCGAAGTGGCGGTCGTGTTCACCCCGGAGGGGGTCAACTCGGTCCGGCTCCTGGACGAGGTCGACCCGACCGCCGTGGAAGCCAATCCGCCCCGGGCATGGGCCGCCCTGATCCCCCGAGCGCTGGAGAATGGACGACCCGGAGAACTGCCGCTCGACCTCCGGGCCGTGACGCCGTTCCGGAGACAGGTGCTGACGGAGGCGACCACCATCCCCCGAGGGGAGGTGCGCTCCTACGGGTGGCTGGCACATCATGTCGGCAAGCCGGGAGCCGCCCGAGCCGTGGGATCCGCCATGGCCACCAACCCGGTTCCGCTCATCGTTCCCTGCCATCGGGTGGTTCGCTCCGACGGCCACATCGGCGCCTACTCCCTCGGCGGCCCTCACAACAAGTGGCTTCTCCTGGAAAGCGAGGGTGCCCATCCGGGTCAGCTCGAGGAGCTGGCTGCCTCCGGCGTCCGCTACCTCGGGTCGGACACGACCGGGGTGTATTGCGTGCCGTCGTGTCACAACGCCGCCCGGATCGGCCCGCGTCACCTCCTCACCTTCCGCTCCTCGGCGGAGGCCCGGGAAGCGGGGTTCAGACCCTGTCTCGTGTGCCAGCCGTCATAGACCGAATTCGGCCAGCGCTTCCTTGGTGATGGCCGGGTCCACGTGATGGATCGTGTGGATGCCCAGGCTGGCTGCGGACTCGATGTTGATGGGCCGATCATCGATGAACAGAGCTCGCTCGGGCTCGACCGCCATCACCGCCAGGGCGGTGATGAAGATCTGGTCGTCCGGCTTGCTCACGCCCAGGTAGCAGGAGCTGAAGAAAGCCGTGAACAGTTCGTCGAGCCCAAACCGACTGATTCGGTACTCGTTGAGCGCCCGGGACTCGTTGTTGAGCGTTGCCACGGTCACGCCCGCTGAGGCGATCCTCCGAACCAACTCGATGCCCCCATCCAGCGGACTGGAACCTGCTCGCATCGCGGCGGCGAAGTCCGCCGCGGAGAAGGAGCGCTCCCGATAGAACACCGTTCGCTCCAGGTAGAGGTCGAGGTCTATGCGGCCGGTCTCGAAGCGCTCGGCCACGAACTGATGGCGGTCTTCGAATTCCTCCCAGTCGAGATCGAAATGGTCACATGCCCTGCGTCGTTGGGAGTGGTCCCAGCCGTTTGTGAGCAATACTCCCCCTACATCCGTGAAAACGACATCGACTCGAGCCATCGAAGCGAACGTTAGTGATCCGCTGCTGAAGCGCCCGCCCCGATTCGGGGCGGGCGCCTTGTCAGCGGTCCCGACGAGGCGGAGCGCCTCGAGGGGGTCTTCGGTAGCGGTCTCTTTGCTTCTTCCGGCCGGCCTTGCCTCGGGCGGGCCGCCGGGATTCGGGCCGGGCGTAGCGCTCTTTGCGAATGGCATCGACCGACCGATATGACGCGTGCAACATCAGATCTCCTATGGGTCGGGGCATGGGCCGTAGGGCCAATGCCTTTGGGGGTGCCGCCTGGATCAGGCGGAAGTGCTCTCCAACCAACGTGCGATCGAATACGGCCACAGTTGAGCTGGGTGCACTATTGCAGGGACGGGCCTGTGGCTCCGTCAGCCGGCGATGCCGGTGACGGAGGAGGCGCCGAACATGAGCGTCGGCATCATGGGAATCTCCTTCCGTCGGGGACGGAGCATGTTAACGGGTCGTCGACCGACGCGCCGGGTAATTATCGAGAGCCCGGGCTGTGTCAGGCGAACTTGGTTTGTGGCCGCTCCTGGACTTCGCCGTCGACGTAGATGTCGACCTTTTCGTTGTAGAAGGCGACCATGCCGGCGATCTTCTGACATTCCGGGACCGGGTAGTCGTAACCCCACACGATGTCTTGGAACACCTCGTCGCCCACGGTGACACTCCAGTAGCGAGCGTCGCCCTTGTACGGACAGGAGGTCTTCTTGTCCGTGGGAATGAGGAGATCGAAGCGGACATCCGTCTTGGGCATGTAGTAGCGCACCGGGAGACCGGTCTCGAACAGGAAGGCGGCCCCCCTCGTGTCGGCCATGGTGACGCCGCCGACCTCCACCTGAACATGCCGTGAGCTGTGGAGGATGTCTATGCGGGTAAACGGATCTCGGGGGTGGACGAACACCTCTTCGTCTTCCTCGAACCAGTGGTCCATCGCTCCCCACTTGAACGCGAAGTGGTTCGCCAGGACGTCCACTCGAGGGTCGTTGTAGGTGTAGGCGGCCGCGGAGCGACGATCTCCGTCGACGACCACGTCGTAAAAGGTGGCATCACCGAGGCGAGGAGAATGACGGGTCTCCTCGGTGGCGACGAGGTATTCCGGTGAGACGTCGTCCGCCGCGAAGTAGTAGGTCGGGTAGTACGGCACCTCCCACACAAGGAGGGGTCGTAAGCTGTCGGCCACCATTCGGCCGCCGGCCATGACCCGTACCCGTCGCTCGGAGTGCTCGGTCTTGACTCGCTCTGACATGCTCGTGGACATCGGCTGCTCCTTCTCAGTGGTGGCAATCTGGTTCGGGCTGCCATTTGGGGAAACAGCTCGCAACCGACTCCCATTCCGGCCATACACTGGAGACATGGCGTGGGTGACGGCAGTTGCCAATCAGAAGGGCGGCGTGGCCAAGACCACCTCGGTCCACGCCCTGGCCGCCGGCCTGGTGGAGATGGGCCGGACCGTGCTCGCCATCGACCTCGACCCTCAGGCCTCACTGTCGTGGGCGATGGGCGTGGAGCCCGACGAACTCGAACAGAGCCTGCACGACGTGCTCATGGGGCGAATCGGCCCCGAAGAGATCCTGTACGAGTCCAACGGGATCGACCTGTTGCCCTCTTCGATCGATCTCGCCGGATCCGAGGTGCACCTGCACACTCGCACCGGGCGTGAGTACGTCCTCCGCCGGGCTATCGCCTCCCTGGTTGAGCGCTACGACCACGTGCTTCTGGACTGCCCACCCTCACTGGGGATACTGACCGTCAACGCCCTCACGGCCGCCGACCGGGTAGTGGTGCCGCTACGGGCCGAGACACTGAGCCAGCGCGGAGTCGACCAGCTGCGGGACACGGTGGGCGACGTGCGCCTCTACACAAACCCCAACCTGGAGCTGGCCGGAATCCTCGTCACCATGCACGACGCCCGCACCCGGCTGGGCCACGAGGTCATCCAGAGGCTGGTCGATGCCGGCTTGCCGGTGTGGGACCCGCCGGTGCCCCGCACCGTCCGGGTGGCTGAGGCACCCGCCCGGGGCCTGTCGGTGCTGGATACCGCCCGGTCCTCCAAGGCGGCGGCGGCCTATCGGGCCCTGGCCGCCCAGCTCGACAAGTAGCACCCGACCCGAACGACTCCTCGCTGGAGACACACAGTCGTCGCCGCGCTCGACCTGGGTGCTTGCCTTCGGACGCAGGAAGACGGCCAGCACTCCCTTGGACCGGCATCGTCACTATGCGTTTGCCGACCGCCACAGAAGGGAAGATGCCCAAAGAAGGGAATTAGCGTTCGCCGACGTCCAAGGTAGGCGAGGATCTCAGCGATAGCGCCACACGATACGACCCTTGGTGGGGTCGTAGGTGGAGACCTCGACGTCGACCTGGTCCCCCGGAAGGATGCGAATGATGCGACCCCGCCGCATACGACCCGAAGGACGGGCCATTACCTCCAGCCCGCCTTCGATCTCGACGCGAAACGTGGCATCGCGCAGTACCTCGCGCACCGTGCCGCGCATCCGGATGTATTCGTCTTCGGCCATTCAGGCCACCAGGGTAGTGGCGCCAGGAGCGAGCACCTAGACGGCTCTCCCGGTCGCTCCTGCTTCGGGGGGAGGGAGCAGTTGGCGGAACAGACCCACGGGAACCGGGGCCCCCACGCGCACCAGAGCCAGGTTCCACGAAGGGGACATGCCCAGCGCCCAGCGGAGAGTCGCGATGAGGGCACGCCCGGCCCGTAACGCACCCGGCCGCCGCTCGACGTCGAGCACCCTGCGAAGGCGCTCGGGGAGAGTTGCGACTGCGGCCGCCTGCATGACCTGGTAGCCGGCTTTCTGACCAACCGTCTCGAGAGGCGGATGGCGCAGGAACTCGACGGCATCCTCCATTCCCGGCGAAGGTGCCAGATGTGGGTGCCACTCCACCCATTCGGCCAGATCGACCGCAGTGGCAGGTAGCGGGTAGGCCTCGAGGAGCCTTCCCACCTCGGATTGCTCGGCCACGAACCGGTCTGCCTCCTCATCGGTGAGCCGTTCGGGCCCGAATTCCTGGTAGCAACGCAAGAACGAGTCGGTCAGAGCGTTGTGAACCCAGGCCGAGAGGGCAGGGGCATCGGCCGAATACGGCAGGCCGCGATGAGAGAAACCGGCCACGACCCGATGCGCCCTTCGCACTTTGGCCACGGCTTCCTCCACCTCGGGGATGGCACCGAAAGTCGTGGCCGTGACGTAGGCGGACGTCCGAGCGAGCCGCCCGAGCGGATCCTCCCTGTAGCGGGAGTGCTGCTCGACTCCGGCCACCACCTCGGGGTGGGCGGATTGCACGAACAGGGCGCGAACCCCGCCGACGAAGGCGGCAACGTCGCCGATCACTCGCCAACTGACCGAATCCGGCCCAAACAAGCCCGGATCTCCCTCGTAGCGCAGCGAATCGGCCAGCGGATAGGAGCCATGGGCGAAAGGCCCGGTCGCTGCCATGATCAGGCTCTCTCTGGCTTGCTCTACGGCTCGATCGACGATTCCCACTTCCCAAGTCTCTCACGGAATCAGTCGTTGTCGGAGTTCGGTCACGGCCGCGACCACACCTAAACTTTGAGTGACCGGTCAACTTCGCAGTCAAGGAGCGCCGACATGGACGAAACAGGCAACGGGCGCCGAGTGGCGATCGTGGACGGCCTCCGGACCCCTTTTGCCAAGTCCGGGACCGACCTGAAAGAGGTCAGCGCGCTGCGCCTGGCGTCCACGCTGGTGACCGAGCTGGTGGTCCGCTCTGGCCTCGGCCCCCATCAGGTGGACCGTGTCATCTACGGTTCGGTGGTCCAGGACGTCGCCTCGCCCAACATCGCCCGCGAGATCGTGCTGGCCACCCCCCTCCCGGATACAGTCGACGCCTATAGCGTCACGCGCGCCTGCGCCACCAGCACGCAGACCTTCGTCGACGGTGCCACGGCCATCCTGATGGGCGACGCCGAGATCGTGATCACCGGCGGCGCCGACTCGCTCTCCAAACCACCCGTGACCTTCTCGGACGAGTTCGTCGAGGTGATGATGGAGGCACAGTCGGCCCGAGACCTAACCGGCCGCCTGAAGGCATTCAGCAAGCTCCGCCCCCGAGACCTCGCACCAAATCCACCCGCGATCGCCGATCGCTCCACCGGGGAGACGATGGGCGACAGCGCCGAGAAGATGGCCAAGGTGAACGGCATCAGCCGCCAAGCTCAGGATGCCTACGCCCTGGAATCGCATCGAAAGGCTGTCGAAGCCTGGGAGAAGGGCATCTACGACCAGGAAGTCATGCCTTTTCCGGTCCCACCTGCCTTCCGCCGTGTCGTCGAGCGCGACACCATCCCTCGCCCCGACACCAGTCTGGAGAAGCTGTCGACCCTGCGGCCCGTGTTCGATCGCAAGTACGGCTCGGTCACGGCGGGCAACTCGTCCCCGCTCACCGACGGGGCATCGGCGTTGATCCTGATGGAAGAGGGCACCGCCCGCCGGCTCGGCTACGAGGCCAAGGCATTTCTCCGCTCCTACGCATTCGGGGCCGTCGACCCCAACTGGCAGCTACTGATCGGCCCTGCCCTAGTAACTCCTGTGGCGCTCGACCGGGCTGGAATGACGCTGGCCGACATCGATGTGGTGGACGTACACGAGGCGTTCGCCGCCCAGGTCCTCTCGGTTCGACAGGCCCTGGCCTCCCGCCAGTTCGCCCGGGACCATCTCGACCGTGACGAGGCGGTCGGCGAGATCCCCGACGACAAACTCAACCTGTACGGCGGGTCGATCAGCCTGGGCCACCCCTTTGCCGCCACCGGCGCCCGCCAGCTTCTCACCATGGCCAACGAGCTGGTTCGCCGGGATGCCGGGACCGCCCTGATCACCCAGTGCGCCGCCGGAGGGCTGGGCGCCGCCGTGATCCTGGAGAGGTGAGCACGGTGAGCATCCCCCAACCCGCCAACCCGCAACCCAGGGTTCCAGGCGTCGCCCAGCGACGCTCAGGGCCCCAACTTCGCCAAGCACCGGCGACCCTGGCCCAACCCAGGGTTCCAGGCGTCGCCCAGCGACGCTCACAGCCCACGGTTCGGCCCACCAACCCGATGACAACTCCACGCCACCCGTTCCCACCCACCACCCGAGTATGACTACCACCCACGACCTCCAGCTCACCCACTTCCGACTCGACGTCGACGAGGGCCTGGCCACCGTCACCATCGACAAGCAGGGAGAGACGCTCAACACACTCGATCCATCCCTGATGGAGGACTTCACCACCCTCCTGGACCGTCTCGAGTCCGACCCCGACATTCGAGCGGTGGTTCTCGTCTCCGCAAAGGAGGACGGCTTCGTGGCCGGTGCCAACCTCCGCTGGATTGCCGAGCTGACCGATGCCGCCGCGGCCAGCGAGGCGATAGGTCAGGGACGGGTGATCTACGACCGCCTCGAGGCGCTCCACACTCAGCGAGCCAAGCCGGTGGTGGCTGCCATTCACGGTGCCTGTTTGGGCGGCGGAATGGAGCTGGCCCTGGCCTGCTCCCATCGCATCGTGACGGACCATCCCAAGACCCAGCTCGGTCAGCCTGAAGTACAGCTGGGCTTGATCCCGGCCGGGGGCGGGACCCAGCGACTCCCCGAGTTGATCGGAGTGGTCCCCGCTCTCGACCTGCTCCTGACCGGCAAGTCGGTACGGCCCAAGAAAGCTCTACGTCTGGGCCTGGCAGACGAGGTGGTGCCGGCGACCATTCTGGTCGGCATCGCCCGGGATCGGGCCCGGGCCGCGATTGGGGCGGCACCCGCCGACGACGGCGGTCTGCGCCAATGGTTGTCCGGCAGCGGCCTGCAGAAGCTGGCCCTGGAGACCAACCCGGTGGGTCTAGCCATCCTCTTCCGCCAGGCCCGCCAGAAGATGCTCTCCCAGACGCGCGGAAACTACCCGGCTCCACCCAAGATCCTCGAGGCGGTCCGGATCGGAGTGCAGGAGGGTCGAGATGCCGGCCTGGAAGCCGAAGCCCGTTTCTTCGGTGAGCTGGTCACGTCCCCCGAGTCGCTGGCTCTCAGATCCGTATTCTTCGCCACCCGGTCCCAGCCCGACACGTCCGGCGCCCATGACGTCGTGCGAGTGGGGATCGTGGGCGGCGGTCTGATGGGAGCCGGCATCGCCACCGTGTCCAGCCAGAAGGCCGGGAGCCTGGTCCGAGTCAAGGAGGTCGACGAGGACGGGGTGGCCCGTGCCCTCGCCTACGTCTCCGAGGCCCTGCATTCGCGGGTGCAACGACATCGGATGAGCGAGTTCGAGGCCGAAAAGGCAATGCTGGCGGTGACCGGCACCACCAACTGGTCTGGCTTCCCGGCCGTCGACCTGGTCATCGAGGCCGTGTTCGAAGACCTGGAGCTGAAGAAGAACGTCCTCCGCGAGGTCGAGGGTGTGGTCGGCCCCGACACGGTGATCGCCTCCAACACCTCCTCGCTACCCATCACCTCCATCGCCGCCGCCTCTTCGCACCCGGAGAGAGTGGTGGGTATGCACTACTTCTCCCCGGTCGAGAAGATGCCTCTTCTGGAGGTCATCGTCACCGACGACACGGCCGACTGGGTAGAAGCAACCGCCGTCGCCTACGGCTTACAGCAGGGCAAGACCGTCATCGTGGTGTCCGACGGCACCGGGTTCTACACCAGCCGCATCCTCGGTCCCTACTCGACGGAGGCATTTCGCTTGCTCTCCGAGGGAGCGACGGTCGAGGACATCGACGGCGCGGTTGAAGCCTGGGGATTCCCGGTCGGCCCGCTCCGGCTGGCCGACGAGGTGGGGATCGATGTGGGCGCCAAGATCGCCGTGATCCTCACCGATGCCTTCGGAGAGCGCATGACGCCGCCGGCCGGAATGGGCGGCCTGACCGCATCCGGCCGCAAAGGCCGAAAGAACGGCAAGGGGTTCTACACCTACGAGAACGGCAAGCGCGGTGGCGTCGACGCGACCGTGTATGAGGATCTGGGGGTGGCGGCGACGGGAGGCATCGACCGCGCCGAGATCCAGGAGCGAGTCAGCCTGGCTCTCATCAACGAAGCTGCCCGCTGTCTGGAAGAGGGCATCCTGCACTCGGCCCGCGACGGCGACATCGGTGCGGTAATGGGCATCGGATTTCCCCCCTTCAGGGGTGGCCCGTTCTTCTGGATCGATCAGGTTGGAGCCGGCCAGGTCGTCGAGCGGCTGGAACGCCTGGCCGACCGGCACGGACCCCGCTTCGCCCCCGCCGAGATCCTGGTGGAGGCGGCCGCCTCGGGGCGGAAGTTCCGGGACTAGCGGGGCCGAAGCCTGACGCCTCGGCTTCACCCGACCCCTGCGGGGTCGCCCCCTACCCCGCAGCCTCCGGCTGCGGGGACCCTTCCCCCTCTCGCTTTGCTCGTGGGGGACAAAGGTCCCTGCCGGCGGAGCGTAAGCCGGACCGTGCACTCACCGCTGGAATTCGCCCCCTTCCCCCTCTCGCTTTGCTCGTGGGGGACAAAGGTCCCTGCGGGAGGTCGGGGGGAGTGCCTGGACTAACCGGCTGCCACGGCCGGGCCCGGCTCCGGTCCGCCGCTGAACTGAGACTGGTAGAGCTCGGCGTAGGCCCCACCGGCCGTGAGGAGCCCGTCGTGAGTGCCTTGCTCGACGATCTGGCCGTCATCCATCACCAGGATCAGGTCGGCGTCGCGGATGGTGGAGAGTCGGTGGGCGATGACGAAACTGGTGCGCTCACTGCGCAGGGCGGTCATCGCATGCTGCAACAGTGCCTCGGTCCGCGTGTCCACCGAGCTGGTGGCCTCGTCCAGGATCAGCAAAGCAGGGTTGGCCAGGAAAGCCCGAGCGATGGTGATGAGCTGTTTCTCGCCCGTGCTGACGTTGTCACCCTCGTCGTCGATCACGGTGTCGTAACCCTCGGGAAGGCTGTGCACGAACCGATCGACGAACGTGGCTCGGGCGGCCTCCAGGATCTCCTCGTCGGTGGCGTCGGGCCGACCGTAGGCGATGTTGTCACGAATGGATCCCTTGAAGAGCCAGGTGTCTTGGAGAACCATCCCCACCCGGGACCGAAGATCGCTTCGCTTCACCCGGGAGATGTCGACCCCATCCAGCGTGATCTGCCCCCCGTCGAGGTCGTAGAAGCGCATGATCAGGTTGACCAGGGTGGTCTTGCCTGCGCCGGTGTGGCCCACGATGGCCACCATCTGGCCCGGCTCCACCGTCAGCGACACATCCTCGATCAAGGATTGCTCCAGGTCGTAGCTGAACGAGACGTCCTCGAACGCAACCCTCCCCGCGCCACCATCGACCAGCGACCCGGCTTCCTCGTCGGACGGCTCCTCCTCGGCATCGAGCAGCTCGAACACACGCTCAGCTGAAGCCACGCCCGACTGGAGCAGGTTGAGCATCGAGGCCACCTGCGTAACCGGCTGGGAGAACTGGCGCGAGTACTGGATAAATGCCTGGACATCGCCCAGGCTCATGGTGCCACTCGCCACCCTCAACCCTCCGATCACTGCTATCAGGACGTAGTTGAGATTCCCAATGAACATCATGATGGGCATGATCAGCCCGGACAGGAACTGGGCCTTGAAGCTGGCCTGGTACAACTCCTCGTTGTCGACCTCGAAGGACTCCTGAACCTCGCGGTGGCGGCCGAACACCCTGACCAGCGCGTGACCGGTATAGGTCTCCTCGATCTTCGAGTTGAGAGTCCCGGTGCGCCGCCACTGGGTAATGAACTCGCTCTGGGAGCGGCGCATCACGAGGCCCGCTACGAATATCGTCACCGGGATGGTGATGAGGGCGATCAGGGCCAGGGTGGGTGAGATCCAGAACATCATCGCCACCACGAACAGCACGGTCAGCACCGACGACAGCATCTGGCTCATCGTCTGCTGGAGGCTCTGTGAGACGTTGTCGATGTCGTTGGTGACCCGGCTCAGCAGCTCGCCCCGCGGCTGGCGGTCGAAATAGCGCAGCGGCAGGCGGTTGAGCTTGTCCTCCACCTGGGCCCGCATGTCCAGGATCGTGGCCTGGACGACGTCATTGAGCACGTAGCCCTGGAGGTATCGCAGCAGCGAGGAGCCCAGGTACAGGGCGAGCACGATCAGCAACACGCGGCCCACGGCCCCGAAGTCGATGCCCCGGCCGGGCACCAGGTCGATGCCCCTCAGCAGGTCGGCGATCTGGCTCTGGCCCCGGGCGATGGCGGCCTGAATGACCTGGTCCTTGGTCATTCCGGCCGGGAGGTTCTTGCCGATTGCCCCGGCGAAGATCAGATCGGTCGCCCGCCCCAGCACCTTGGGGCCGATGGCGGTGAGGGCCACACCGACGACGCCGGCCACCAGCACCACCGTCACTCTGATTCGCTGTGGGCGCAAGTATCCCAGCAGCCGCCGCCCAGAAGTTCGGAAGTCGAGCGCCTTCTGGCCCACCATGCCTCCGCCGAAGGGGCCGTGCCGGCCCGGGCCGCCCTGGCCCTGGATTCGCTCCGTGGTCTTCATGGTGCGGGGAGCGGTCATGACGCCGCCACCCTGAGCTGGGACTCGACGATCTCGACGTAGGTGGGGCAGGTATCGAGCAGCTCGTGGTGAGTGCCCATTCCCACCACCAACCCGTCCTCCAGAACCACGATCCGGTCGGCATCCATGATGGTGGATACCCGCTGGGCCACCACGACCACGGTCGACTGAGCCGTCACCGGACGCAGGGCCCGCCGCAGTCGGGCATCGGTGGCCACGTCCAGGGCGGAGAACGAGTCGTCGAACAGGTACAGCTCGGGCCGGCGGATCAGGGCCCGGGCTATCGCCACCCGCTGGCGCTGGCCACCCGACAGCGTGGTCCCTTCCTGGGACACGGGGGCGTTGAGGCCCTCGGGCATGGCCTCCACGAAGTAGCGGGCCTGAGCGATCTCCAGCGCCTCCCACATCTCTTCTTCGGTGGCGTCGGGCTTGCCGTACGCGAGGTTGGAGGCGATGGTGCCCGAGAAGAGGAATGCCTTTTGAGGAACCAGTCCGATCTTGGCCCACAGCGCCTCGGGGTCGTACTCCCTCACGTCCACCCCGTCGACCAGCACGGCTCCTCCGGTGACATCGAACAAGCGCGGGATCAGGCTGACCAGCGTGGTCTTTCCGGCCCCGGTCGAGCCGATGATGGCGGTGGTCTCACCCGGGTCGGCGACAAAGCTGATGTCGCGTAGCACCGGGTAGCTGGCCCCCGGATACTTGAACTCCACCTGGCGCAGCTCCAACTCGACCGCGGGCTGCAGTCGTGGTGATGCCGGCGGTGGGAGGGACTACCGAAGACTCCGTGTCGAGCACCTCCCCGATGCGGTCGGCCGAGACCGAAGCGCGGGGAACCAGCATGAACATGAAGGTGGACATCATCACTGCCATCAGGATCTGGATCAGATAGGACAAGTAGGCAACGACGGATCCGATCTGCATGGCCCCGGCCTCCACCCTGATCCCGCCGAACCACAAAACGGCGACGCTGGACAGGTTGAGGACCAGGAACACCGTTGGAAAGATCGCCGCCATCCAGCGGCCCACGGTGATGGCGACATCGGTCAGCTCGCGATTGGCCAGACCGAACCGATCGGTCTCGAATGGCTCTCGGACGAAGGCCCGGATCACCCTGATCCCGGCGATCTGCTCGCGCAACACCTGGTTGACCCGGTCTATGCGCCCCTGCATGAGGCGGAAAGCCGGCACCATGCGCGAGACGATCAGCCCTATGGCTCCTGCCAGCAGCGGGACCGCCACTGCCACCAACCACGACAGCCCCACGTCCTCGCGCAGCGCCATGATCACGCCCCCAACCATCATCACGGGTGCCGGGATCAGCATGGTGAAGGTCATCAGGACCAGCATCTGGACCTGCTGGGGATCGTTGGTGTTGCGGGTGATGAGCGACGGGGTTCCGAAGTGAGCCACCTCCCGGCCGGAGAAGTCCCCCACCGTCCGGAAGACGTCGAGCCGCAGGTCACGACCGAATGCCATGGCCGTGCGGGCCCCGAAGTAGACGGCAGTGATGGTGCAGGCCACCTGTAGAAGCGAGAAGGCCAGCATCCAGGCACCCACCCGGATGATGTAGTGGGTGTCGCCTGTGACGACACCGTTGTCGATGATGTCGGCATTGAGAGTGGGGAGATACAGGGCGGCCAGGGTGCCAATCAGCTGCAGCCCCACGATCAGCGAGATGACTCTCCGATAGGGTCGGAGATAACGCTTGAGGATCCGGACCAGCATCAGGCCCCACCCACCCGAGTGGATTCGGCCACGCCAAACAGGAATATGTCGACCATCTCGGCGATCCCGAGATGCTGTTTGAGATCCGTCCACGAGATGCCCCGGGCAGAGACCAATCCGGCGAACACGGCCGCCGCCGTGGCCGGGGGAAGCCGGAGCCGATCGCTGTGGAGCTCGAAGAGGGTGGTGAGGGCGGCAGTTATGGAGGTGTTGGCGGCAGCCATGCGCGCCTGACCTTCGGCCATGTGCTCGGAGGAGATTGGGAGGGAACGAATCAGCGGAGCCAGGGAAAAGAAGACCTCGAGCCTCTCCAGCAGGATGCGAGCGGCTTCTGCCAGCTGAACCTCGATTGAGGCTCCGTCATGGATTTCCGACAATGCCCTGACCACCACGCCCGGGTCCATGGCCGTGGCCAACGCCGCCCGAATCAGGGCCGTCTTGTCTTCGAACACGCTGAAGATGGTTCCCTCGGCCACACCCGCGGCCTCGGCCATCTCCCGTGTGGTGACGGCCGACCCGCGTCCGGCGAGCAGCGGGATCACCGCTTCGACGATGGCGCGGCGGCGCTCCTCGGGAGGAAGTGGATCTGCTCGGCTCACGGCGTGCACTCTAACTGAGTGAGTACTCACTCACAAGTCCATTGGTCGAACCGGGATTCGGTCCTCTACCAATTGAATCATCTTTCGAGTGTTACGAACCTGTCTGTGCCCCCGCAGGTCGTCAGGACATCGCCACGGTGCCCCGTCTCCACGACTCGTACAGATGCCCGTATACACCGCCCTCCGTCAGGAGCTCCTCATGGGTGCCGTCCTGGACCAGTCGGCCGTGGTCGAAGACGAGGACCCGGTCCGCCTTCTCGGCGGTGGACATGCGATGGGCGATGGTGACCACGGTCCTCCCGCTGGCCAGCTCGTCCATGGCCCGGGCGATCCGGACCTCGGTGGCCGGGTCCACGGCCGAGGTCGCCTCATCCAGAACCAGCAGATCCGGGTCGGCAATGGCGGCCCGCACCAGAGTGACCAGTTGCCTCTCTCCCACCGAGAGGGCGCTGCCCCGCTCGCCGACGGGGGTTCCCAGCCCGGCAGCCAGCTCATCCAGCCAACCCTCCAGGGCCAGTGCCTCGAAGGCGCCTCGCACGTGCTCGTCAGAGGCGTCCGGACGGCCCATCCTCACGTTGTCAGCGATCGTGCCGGAGAACAGCATCCCTTCCTGGGGCACCATCACCACCCGGTCCCGCAAGGAGTCGAAACGAACCGTTGACACGTCGACGTCCCCCACTCTGACCACTCCTTCGGTCGGATCCATCAGCCGGGTGAGTAGCTTGGCGAAGGTGGTCTTTCCGGACCCGGTCTCACCCACCACAGCCACCTTCTGGCGGGGCTCGATGCGGACATCGAGCCCCGTGAGCGCAGCAGAGCCGGTGGCGGCCTCGGCCGACTCGCCCGGCTTGGGATAGCGAAACGTGACTCCGGCGAAGGTCACTCCGAGCGGCCAGTCGGGTAGGGCCACTCCTTTCGCTCCCGGATCGGCCACGTCGGGGGGAATTCCCAGGATGTCGAGAACCCGCCGCCATCCGGCCACCGCGGTCTGAGCCTCGTTCACCGCCTCGCCCAGGACCTGGACCGGCTGGATGAACAACTGGACCAGGAACAAGAAGGCCACCACCCGGCCCACCGTGGTCAGGCCGTGAACCGCCAGCAGAGTCCCCACCACCACCACCCAGGCCAGGACAAAGCCAGACAGGATCTCACCGGCCCCGGAGAACGCAGCCGAGAGGCTCCCGGCCTCTACTCCGGCTCGGCGATGCTCCTCGATCGCCAGCCCCAGCCGCCGCTGGATCCTGCCCTCGATTCCGTAAGCGCGAATCACCGGGGCCCCGACGACGACCTCGGCCAGCACTGCCAGCATCCGGCCCACCTTCTCACGCACGATCAGGTAAGCCCTGTCGAGCCTGCTCTGAAACCAGCGCATGGTCAGCACGATGATCGGTAGGGACGCCACCACCACCCCGGCCAGCGGAGGCGAGTAGAACACCATCACGACCAGCGCCAGGAGGGCCTGGCCTCCGTTGGTGATCAGCATCAACCCGGCCCACTGCATGAAGCGGCTGATCTCGTCGACATCGGAGGTGACCCGGGAAACGAGGGACCCCCTCTGCTCCGAGGCCTGATGGAGCATGGAGAGGTCGTGGATGTGCCGAAAAGCACGGATACGCAGGCCTGAGAGGGCCGTCTCCGACACCTTGGCCAAACGCACGTTCATCCACCCAGTCGCCCCGGCCGTCACGATCACCGCCCCCAGCGCCAGGAGGCACATCCTGATGACGAACTTCATGTCGACCTGTCCCGCACTCAGACCGCCGTCCAGTATCTGTTGGATGGCGATGGGGACCACGACCCGGCCCGCTGTCGCCACCAGAGCCAGAAGCAACGTTCCCGGCAGCCCACGACGCAACTCCGGGGAGAGGCGGAGACCCCGCTTGATCGTCTTCCAGGCACCGGAACGGGCCCGGCCGGAGTTCCTCGGGGCCGCCACAGCCGTCACGAGACCGCTTCCGACTCGTAGGCGTCGATGAGGTCGGCGTAGGCAGCGAGGCTGGCATAGAGCTCCTCGTGAGATCCGCGACCGGTCACTCGTCCGTCCTCGACGAAGATGACTTCGTCGGCCAGGACGATCGAGGATCGCCGATAGGCAACGATGACCACCGTGGTCTCCAGGCCGGCAAGGCCGGCCAGGATGTCAGTCTCCACGGCCGGATCGACTGCCGAGGTGGCATCGTCGAGAACCAGCAGCCGGGGACGGCGGATCAGGGCCCGGGCCAGGGCGATCCTCTGGCGCTGACCTCCCGACAGAGTGGCCCCCCGTTCCCCGACATGAGATTCATAACCGTCGGGCAAATCGGTGATGAACTGGTGCGCCCGGGCGATCCTGGCCGCCCCGACCACATCGGCGTCGTCGAATTCGCCACCGAGGGTGATGTTGGCCCGAATCGTGTCGTCGAAGAGGAAGGCCTCCTGAAACACCAGCGCGGTGGAGTCGGCCAGCGCATCACGGCCCAGGTCGACCAGACCCCGACCGTCGAGGTCGATGCGACCTCGATCGGGATCGAACAAGCGGACCAGTAGTTGGGCGATGGTCGACTTCCCCGAGCCGGTGGGACCCACGAGCGCCACCGTCTTTCCTGGTGCGACCTCGAGCGTTACCGACTCGATCCCCCGCCGGTCGGCCTCGGCCCCCCGGTCGATCACCTCCTCGGCATCGGCCAGATCGGCCACCGACGTCTCTGGATACAGGTATCCGACATCGTCGGTGGCGGCCGAGGCGCCCCCCTGGCCCAGCAGGCTGTCTGGTCCGTACCCCACTTCCTGTCGGGTGTTGAGGACTCCTTCGACCCGGTTCCAACCCACGACAGCCCTGGGCAACTCGCCCAGCAGCCAGCCGAAGACGCGCATGGGAATGGCCACCAATCGGAACAGGAATGCAAACGTCACCAGGTCGCCGGCGGACAGGAACCCTTGGTCTACCCGCCACGAGCCGACTGCGAGGATGGCGAGGATGGCGATGTTGGGCAACGCTTCCACCACCGGGTCGAAGGCCGCCCGCAGCCTGCCCACGTCCACCATCCGATCGCGCAGCAGGTCCGAGCGGGCTCCGAATCTGCCCACCTCGGCATCCTCTCTCCCCAGGGTCTTGACCACCAAAGCGGCATCGAAAGACTCGTGTGCGATCTCTGCGACCTCGGCCCGGAGGCGCTGGGCGGTGGCGGCCGCCGCTCTCATGCGACGCTGATAGAGAAAATTCACGACGCCTATGGCCGGCCCCGCGGCGAAGCCCACCAAAGCCAGGTAGGGGTCTGTCAGGACGAGCAGGATCGCCGTAGTGATCAGCATCACCAGAACCCCGAAGGCCATCGGGAGGGGATTGGCGATGAAGGCAGCGGACTCCACATCGGCGTTCGTGTTGGATAGGAGCTGGCCGGTCGGATGGCGTCTGTGCCACTCGATGGGAAGCCTCAGATACCGATCCGTCACCTCGACCCGGTCACGGGCCTGCAGTCGATAGTTGGCGGCGTAGGCACCTAGGCGGCGGCCGGTGATACCGATGCCCCGGGCGACGGAGATCCCGAACACGGCCATTCCTGCTCCAACCAGCGTGGAGACGGCAACCTCGCCCGACTTGACCGCAGGTAGGAGAACGGAATCGGTGATCCAGCCCAGGACGAACGAAGACGCCACCGTGGCGGCGGCGAACAGCAGCGTTCCGATGCCTCCCACCACGAACTGGCGAGGGGCGCGTCGCAGCTGGCGACGGATGAGGGCCCACCCCCGGCCACGCAGGCCACTGGCGGCGGGATCTTCGAGGACACGGCTCACGCCGGGTGAGGGTATCCGCCCTTCTCAGGGGGCGGTAGTCGAGCCTTCTCAGGCCTCGATCATCATTCCCATGTCTACCGGGATGGTCGTGGCCTCCCAGTAGGAGCCGATCCGGGCCACGAACCGCCCCGGCTTCTCCGCATAGACCCGGGTTCCCAAGATCTGAGCGGCTCGCTGCAGCTCAGCTCTCCGATGCTGGGCCAGGGCGGCGAAGAGGGCACGGTCGACATCATCGGGACTCAGACTGGGATCGACCGACAGGAGGGAGAGCAGCTCGGCAAGGTCGTGCTCCTCCCCGAGGATCGCGCCCAGGCGATCCAGGGCAGCGGCGTTGGCGTCCATGACCTCGGGCCAGAGGGGGTTCAGGACCTCGATCTGGTGGCGCAGATACTTGACCCGCTTGCGCCACAGGTGGAAGTTGCGGGCCTTGGGACGGCTCAGGGCCTCGTTCATCTCCGCCCGCCCTCTGCCGTAGGTTTGCTCGAGGCCGGGAGCGATCGCCTTGAAGCTGTTGCGGATGGCCGATCCGTAGACCTTCCTCTCCCTCTCGCCCACCGGCCACCCGGCGAAGCGCGCCCGGGCCCGCTCCAGCACCGCCACAACCCGATCGACGGCATCGCTCTCGTAGATCACCCGATGACGAATGTGGAGGGCTCTTTCGTCGAGCCGCTCGGCCAGATCGTCGAACACGTCGATGGGTAGGGAGCCTTCGAAACGGGCGGCCAGGTTGGTCACGGTCTCGACGGCCACGGCGCTGGCCCGAACACCGGAGATCAACCGGCCGGCGTCCCGAAGGGTGCGGTTCTCGTAGCGGTAGGCCTTGTCGCCGATCTCGGATCGGACGAGGCGCAGGATGGCTCTGAGCCGCTTCAGTGACTTGCGAGCTTCGTGCAGGGCCTTGTCCACGTCGCCACCTCGATCCCTGAGCAAGCGTGTGGCCGACGTCAGCTGGCTCATGCTCAGCCGCTGCAACCCCTCACCAAGCGGCTCGCCTGCACGCAGGAGGAATGCTTCTGAAGACACTGCGGGAAGGTAGCGGCCCCGGTCGGGGTCGAGGTGGCGCTGCACCCCCCAGATGGTAATGAGGGCGGTTCGGCCCGCGCTTGACAACCCCTGGTCCCGTCCACATGATCGGCCTGAAGATCGGGGAGATCGCATGGGACGCGCATGATGAAGTCGGCCGGAGTTCTGCCGTACCGCCAAAACTCTCGCTTGGAAGTCCTGGTGGCTCACCCGGGTGGCCCTTTCTGGGCAAACAAAGACGAGGGCGCCTGGTCTGTGGTCAAAGGCCTGATCGAGGAGGGGGAAGACCCCCGCGCCACGGCCCGACGGGAGTTCACCGAAGAGACGGGATGGCGGCCGCCTGGCCCACCCTGGGTCGAACTGGGCGAGGTGCGCCTGCGGTCCGGCAAACACGTCGTCGCCTGGGCGGCCGCCGCCGACTACGACCCCGCCACCCTCCAGCCGGGTGAGTTCACCACCACCCTGCGCGGCCACCAGGTGAGCTTCCCCGAGATCGACCGGGTGGCCTGGTTCGACCTGACCGCGGCCAGACGCAAGCTGAACCCTGTTTACGGAGAGTTTCTCGACCGCCTGGAAGCCCATCTGGCCCGATAGCGTTGAATCAACCGAGAACCGGACCATTTGAAGGAGAGCCATGATCCCCAAGACCGAGGCCGACTGGCGTGAGAAGCTCAACCCGGAGCAGTATCAGGTGTTGCGCAAGTCGGGCACCGAACGGGCCTTCACGGGCCGTTACTGGGATGAGCACGCCGATGGCGTTTACCGATGTGCCGGGTGTGGAGAGCCGCTCTTCTCGTCCCAGACCAAGTTCGAGTCCGGATCCGGCTGGCCCAGCTTCTACCAGCCGATGCCAGACGCCGGAATCGAGGAGTCGGAGGATCGTTCCTACGGGATGGTCCGCACCGAGGTCAAGTGTGCCAAGTGTGGAGGACACCTGGGTCACCTGTTCCCGGACGGACCCAAGCCCACCGGGCTCCGCTACTGCATCAACTCGGCAGCACTTGACCTAGAGCCAACTGAGGAAGAAGCCGAAACCTGATCTCAGTGGCCGGGCGGTGACACCCCGCCAGGGTGATAGATGATCCACTTGCCTCTGGCGGCCGCACAGCACCGATCCGTCGGATTCAAGGCAGGGTGATGGGCGTTTCGGGCACCGCAACTCGGACCGTGGCGACTGTTCCCGAAACAGACACCGTCGTTCCCTGGTCGGAGGTGATGCTGGGGCAGTCGACCGTGACCGACCACACTCCCACCTCCTCCCGCTCGGCCACGAGTTCAGTTGTCACCGAGCAATTGGATTCCTCACCCGACCAGAACTCGTTTCCGGCGGCGAATTGGTCGAGATGGAACGGCTGCCCCGGGTCTGCGCGAAGGGTCATGGTGGCGAAGTCGAAGTCGCCGAACTTGCCGATGAAGTAGATCACGGAGCCCTGATCGGCGTCGGTCCATCTCGCCGTCTGAATTGGCGCCTCGAGACTCATGTCGCCTGCCACGACCAGGGTGCCACCCAGCTCGACGGGGGGTCGCCGGACAAAGTCCACCGGAAGGCGAATGGCTCCCTCCATGCTGATCGTGTGCTTCTGGTGGATGTCTGTCACGACGGGACAGGACACGTCGACCACCACGGTCGCCTTCTCGACACCCTTGGCCGGCTGCATGTCACAATCGGAAGGATCCGGGAAGAAGTCCAGGCCCGGTAGGTGCACCTGGTCGACGTAGGCCCCATGGGCGGGGTCCACGGCCACATCGACCTCGCCGAGACTCAGAGAGTCGGTGCTCTTGAACGCCTGGTAAGCCCCTTCGCCCTCGAAGACGAGGGTCGTGGCGACATCGCCCGTGATGTCGATTTCTCCAATCGTCATCTCGGGTCCCTCGACCTCGGTCGTTGGCTCACCCTCAACTCCGATCCCGGTTCCGGCCGTTCCGAGCAGCCACCGACCCAGCCCGAACGCCGCCAGGAGTGTGAGCAATGCAACTCCTCCTAGAACCCCCACCGCGCTGGCGCTGCGCCGGTTACTTCCCACCGGGCTTCTGCTCTTGGGTATAGGCGATGAAGTTCATGTACCTGAAAGGGTGAAAGTTTCGCAGTTCGCTCACTGGCAGCACTGCCTCATGGCAGGTCGTCGAGGTATTGGACGACGTTCGTATGTCCGTTGTCCAGAGCGGCTCCCACCCGGGGGCGTCTTGTACTCGCGGGGAGCGACCTCATCGATGTAGTCGTCGTACTCGTTGGAGCGTCTCCACAGCCAGTAAGAGCCCACGACCACCACGACCAGGAACCCGATAACGATCCACCAGGCAGCATCCATGATTCACAGTCTTACAGACAGTGAGGAACAACGCTCGAACTCGTGCGGAATGTGCAGGCAGCGACCTGCACCGGGGAGTGGTCCCCATTTCTGTCTGATCCAACAGAGTTGATCATGTCGGTCGGCCGTGACCCGAGAACCGCACGGAACGTCGGTGCGTAATGGCAGGCAAGTCGATCACGAGAGAAGGGAAGATCGATGAAGAGACGCACGATGTTGACGGTGATGCTGGCGGCGATCCTCATCGCCGGGTCGATTTCGGCGGTTGGCGCCGACGAGTCGAAGCTGCTGGACACCAATGCCATGGTCGGCGTACCCCGTCCCTACACGGGTGCGACGAACGCTATCCGCGGTGTGCCCGGCGGCGGTCTCCCTTGGGTGATCGATTTCGGCAAGGCGAAGGTCAGCCCCGAGGGCAGCGTGGACGTGCAGGTCAAGGGATTGGTGTTCGATCCGGATGATGAGGCTGTGATCGGACTGGGCATTGGCGGCACCAACACCGTTCCCAACTTCAAAGCGATCGTCAGCTGTCTCAGCAAGGACGCAGATGGGAATCCCGTCACAGTCAATGTCTCGACCGGCCTCTTCCCGGCCGACACCAACGGTAACGCTCACATCGATGACGAGGTTTCCCTCCCGGAGCCCTGCATTGCCCCGGTCGTCTTCGTGACCAGCCCCGGTGGCGCCTGGTTCGCTTCGACCGGTTCATAACCCGCCGGCGAGGTGACGGGACGACCCGGTCAGCGCACGGCCCGGGCTGCTCCCACCACGTCGAGAAGCAGGTCAGGGTCTACGGGCGGTGATGGGACGTTGGCCACGGCAAGCCTTCCGTGGGCGATTCCGTCGGTCATCTCCACCTCGGCTCCCAGCTCGTCGAGAATGGACCGCATGGGTCCGTTGTCGGAGAGGACCTCGAACTCGAGGGTCCCAAACCCGACATTGGCCGCCACCACTGCCAGCGCTAGCACCAGGAACCGGCCCAAACCACGGCCCTGGTAGTCATCCAGAACCGTGACTGCCACTTCCGCCGCGGTCGGGTCGGTGGAGGTCTTGGCGTATCGACCCACGGCCGCCGCGTCTCCCTCGACCAGCAGGCCCCAGGCGAACCGATCGAACATGTCGAGATCGGTGAGCTGGGTCAACTCGTGCTCGGAGAGCGAGGTGACGGGGGAGAAGAAGCGGTAATAACGCGACCGCTCCGACAGGCGGGTGAAGGCCTCGCTGAGCAGGGCGCGATGATTGGGACCGAGCGGGATCAACTCAACGGGCGCACCGTTGAGGTTGAAGGAAGCTGTCTTGGGGGGGCGCCAGATCTCAACCGACATTTCGTCTCTCTGCTTGCAACTGCAAGCATACCGCACGCGGGTTTCAAAGCCAGGCTCAGTAGAGACGCCGGTTACGAAAGAGATCCCCTCCCTGCCCCTGTCTCCTCCCCCGAAGGGGGAGGTGGCGAACGCAGTGAGCCGGAGGGGATCCGGAACACCCGGAGACACGCAGGAAGCTCCCCCGTCGGGGGGAAGAGAACGAGGGGTTCCGACTTCGCGGGACTGGGTGGGCTCGCTTAGCCTGCTGGCGCGTGTCACGGCGTCCACCTCTCGTCTTCATCTTCACGATCACGCTGACCGGGATCCTCAACAACACCCTGGTCACTCCGGCCATACCCGACATCCTGGCCGAGTTCGGCGTCCCAGATCAGCGAGCCGGAGTGCTGGTTGCGGCAGGATCGGTGGCGGGAATCGTCGTCGCGCCGTTGATCGGAATCTTGGCGGACCGGTATGGCCGCCGCCTGGTGCTGACGACTTGCCTGGGCCTGTTCGGCGCCTTCGGGGGCGTGGCCGCCATCTCACCCTCCTTCACGATCCTGCTGTGGTCGACGCGTCCTCCAGGGGGTGGGATCGGCGGGTTTGATCAACCTGGCGGTGGTCCTGATCGGCGATCACTGGGACGGAGCCATGCGCACCCGGCTGGTGGGGCGCAACTCAGCCATCCTCACAGTGGGCCTGGCCTCGCTGCCCCTTCTGTCGGGAACCGTGACCGAGGCTGCAGGCTGGAGGGTGACCTTCGCCATCTACACGATCGCCCTTCTGATGGCGGTCTTAACCCTGGTGGTGCTGGACGAGTCCCGACCTGAGAACCCTCCCCCCATTCGCCGGCAGCTGAGCGGAGCCGGCGAGGTCGTGCGCCAGCCTGAGGTGGTGGTCACCTTCGTGATCGGCTTCGTGGTGTTCATCATGATCTTCGGGTTGCTGCTGACCGTGTTCCCGCTCCATCTCGAGCAACGATTCGGGATGTCGGCCGCTACCCGCGGCCTGATGATCTCAGTGCCGGCCGTCACCTCGTCGCTGGCGGCGTTCAACCTGGGACGGATCCGGGCACATCTCTCGCCCCGCACCATCGTCATCGCCGGGTCGACGATCTTCATAGCCGCGTTCCTGATCCTGGGTGCCTCGACGGTGGTGCTGTTCACGGTCCTGGGAGCTCTCCTGTATGGATGCTCGGAGGGGATGTTCATCCCCACCATCCAGGATCTGGCCATGGCCACCTCGCCCAACGAGCACCGGGGAGCGGTCGTAGCGGTGTGGGTGGGTGCCGCCCGACTCGGACAGACCGTAGGTCCGCTTCTGGCCGGACTGGCCCTGGCAGCCTGGGCCCCGGGGACCACACTGATGATCGGGTCCGCCCTGGCGGGCCTGATACTCCTCATCGGGCTCTTCGGCCCTCTCTCTCGGTCCACAACCCCGGCCGCACCGAGGCAGCGGCACTAGCCTCTCGTTCAGCATGGCCCGCATTTCCACATCGACTCGAGCCTTCGGCTCGGGGAGGACGCGAGAATCACGACGCCTCCGGGTTCTACGGGCGATTCGCCCCTCCTCGCATCTCCGACGACGCCGAGGTGCGCTCCCCGGCCACCACCGACCGGATCTTCTGTGGCGAGGCGGCCACGATGACTCAGACGCAGGTGGCGGACAAGTCGGTGGCCCTGGTGGTCACATCGCCGCCTTATTTCACCGGCAAGGAGTACGAGCAGGATCTCGGCTCGGGCCACGTGCCGGCCAGCTACGTGGAGTACCTCGAGTCTCTGTACGAGACCCTGGCCGTGTGCGTCGACAAGCTCGAACCGGGAGGCCGCATGGCGATCAACGTGGCCAATCTGGGCCGCAAGCCGTACCGGTCCCTGTCCGCCGACTTGATCGCGATCCTCCAGGATGATCTGGGCCTACTCATGCGGGGTGAGATCGTGTGGCAAAAGGCCAAAGGAGCGGGCGGCTCGTGCGCCTGGGGATCGTTTCGCTCACCCGCCAACCCGGTCCTGCGGGACCTGACCGAGCGGGTTCTGATCGCCTCGAAGGGCCGATTCGATCGAGCTCTGAGCCGTCGGCGGCGCCAGGAACTGGGCCTGCCCCATGTGGCCACGATCGAGACCGAAGACTTCCTTCAGGCCACCCTCGACGTGTGGGAGATACCGGCTGAATCGGCCACCCGGATCGGCCACCCTGCTCCCTTCCCGGTCGACCTGCCCCGGCGCCTCATCGAGCTCTATACCTACCAAGGAGACCTGGTCCTCGACCCCTACATGGGATCGGGTTCGACTGCCGTCGCCGTCGTTGCCACGGAACGCCACTACGTCGGCTTCGACACCAACCCCGACTACGTGGCACTGGCGGAGGAGCGCCTCTCCCATTTTGGCGCGACATCCAGGCCATCGACGCCCTGAATGTCGCGCGAAAAGCTCTTGCGGGTCCTGGTGGTGTGTCTGGGCAACATCTGTCGGTCGCCGGCCGGTGAGGCTGCGCTGATCGAGGCCGCCGCCGACGCGGGAATGGACCTGGAGGTGAGCTCGGCCGGGACCGGTGCATGGCACACGGGCGACGGCAGGCATCCCCAGATCATCGCCGCCGGGCGCCGGGTCGGCCTGGACATAGGGGGAAGGGCCCGTCAGATCGCCACGCCCGAGGAGCTGGCCCCCTTCGACCTGATCTTGGTGATGGACCACTCCAACCTGGTTGCGGTCGAATCCATGGCCCCCGAGCTGGCCGCTCGGGTGCACTATTTCCGCGCCTTCGACGGCACCGATCAAGATGAGGTCGAGGACCCCTACGGCCGCGCCGACCACGCCTACGACGAGACCGTACGGGTGGTGCGCGCGGCCGCCAGGGGGATCGTCGCCGCCATCACCGACGGCCGACTTCCGTGAGCTGGGCCCGGATGAGCCGCTCCACTGTGGGCGGCCGCCCGGTGGTGGTCAAGGAGACCGACTACCAGGCCCACCTCGAAGCGGATGGCTTGCGGGCTCTCCGGGAGGCCGGTGCTCCCGTTCCCGACGTGATAGAGGTCTCAGCCACTCGCTTGGTCATCGCCGAGGTGGGGGGACCGCCCGACTGGGAGGGATTGGGCCGGGCTCTTGCCCGATGCCACGGCGCCACGGCCGATGCCTATGGATATTCGGCCGACAACGTCATCGGCCCTCTCCCCCAGGTCAACACCTGGACCACGGATTGGGCAGATTTCTACGGCCACCATCGTCTCGGACCTCACCTGGAAGCCCTTCCATCAGACCTTCGCCACCGACTCGGCGCGGCGATCGAGGATGGGAGGCTGGCCGGCCTGCTCGAGCACGGGCAACCACCGTCCCTGATCCACGGGGACCTGTGGTCGGGCAACATCGTCTCCGGACGATGGCTGATCGACCCGGCGGTCTGTTTCGCCGACCGGGAGATGGATCGGGCATTCGCCGACCTGTTCGGCGGCATCCCCCCTTCTATGTGGGACGCCTACGAACAGGTCTGGCCTCTCGACCCGGGCTGGGAGCTACGCAAGCCGGCCCTCCAGCTGTATCACCTCCTGATCCACGTGAGCCTGTTCGGCGGTGGATACGGGTCGATGGTCGCGCAGCGACTGGATCGGCTCGGTTGGTGAGTCTGCCTACTCCCGGTCGGCCAGGGGGATGGCAGTGAAGGGAAGTGCCGGTCCCATGGTGACCGCCACGGGAAGGGCCACACGGACCAGCACCGTGATCAGTACCGCCACGATCCCCGCCGCGATCCAGCGGCGGCCCAGACTGTTGGGGTCGTCGCGCCTGACCGTCACGATCGCCCCCACGGCAAAGGCGCTGATCAGCCCGCTCAGGGGATCCAGGAGGATGGCCAGAGGCCATCCGATCAGTATGGCCAGCCCCATCGCCTTGACCACTGCCATCGGCCAGTCTGGGCGGCGACTACCGAAAGCGGCCACAGCGAAAGCCAGTGGTACCAGGGCGAGGCCCAGAGCCACCCCTCCAGCCCCCTGGCCCTCAACAGAGGAGGCTAAGGGGATGAGGGTGGCCCACACCGACACCACCACCACTCCAGTGGCACCGGTGACGGTCAGCCAGATGCGTCTCCTCGCCGATTTGCTGGCAGGTCCAGCCAGGGGCGATCAGCCCTTGACGGCGCCGGCCGTCAGACCACGGACGAAGAACCGCTGCAAGGAGAAGAAGACCACCATTGGCAGGATCATCGTGATGAAAGCGCCGGCCGTGAGCAGATACCAGGACTGACCGCGCGAACCGTTCAGGGCGTTGAGGAACACCGTCAGCACCTCGACCTGCGGTGCTCCCCCCAGGAACACGTACGCCACCAGAAAGTCGTTGAACACCCAGAGGAACTGGAAAATGGCGAAGGCGGCCAGGGCCGGCACCGAGAGAGGAACGATGAGACGGGTGAAGATCGTGAAGTGATCCGCCCCGTCTATCTCCGCAGACTCGATGATCGACGACGGCAGCGATCCGATGTAGTTGCGTAACAGGTAGATCGCCAGCGGTAACCCGAATCCGGTGTGGGCCAGCCACACCCCCAGGAACGTGTGGTTCAATCCCAGAGCCGGGAAGATCGGTACGCCGCCGATGTTCGCTCCCAGGTTGTAGAGACGCAGGATGGGAATCAGGGCCATCTGCAGGGGCACGACCAGCAGGGCCACGACCACCACGAACAGCCATTGCCGCCCCGGGAACTCCATCCAGGAGAAGGCGTAGGAAGCGAAGGCGGCGATGGTGATGGGGATCACCGTGGCCGGGACCGCTACCACCAGGGTGTTGACGAAGGCGTTGCCGGCTCCCTCGTCGATGACGGTTCGGTAGTTTTGCAGGGTCCATTGGGTCCTGTCACCCAGGCTGCCGAACACGGTCCACCAACCCGACGTGTTGATGGCATCGGGGGTGCGGAACGAGCTGATCAGGAGGCCGACGGTGGGAACCAGCCACAGCAGCACGACCACCAGGATGATGAAGCGGACCACCCATACACCGGCGCCCTCGCCGACGTTTCCTCCCTTGACGTCCTTGGGCGCCTGCACCTCTTTGGTGACGGGAACATCGCGGGTGGTCATCGGACGGCCTCCTCTTCACGAAACCGTCGGACGTTGAGGATCATCACCGGTATCACCGCTATGAACATGAATACGGCGATGGCGGCGCCGTGCCCCCATTGTCGAGAGGTGAAGAACTGTTTGATCATCTCCTGGGCGACGATCTCGGTCCCGAACTGGCCCCCGGTCATCACGAACACGATGTCGAAGATCTTGAGGACGTTGATCACCATCGTGGTCAAGACCACGACGATGGTCGACATGATGTTGGGGACGACAACCCTCCAGAACACCTGGACCTCGCCCGCTCCGTCGATCCTGGCCGCCTCGATGATGTCTGTGGGCACACCCTTGATGGCGGACGACAGGATGACCATGGCGAACCCGGTCTGCATCCAGATCATGATCACCATCAGCAGCAGGTTGTTCCACGGCTCCTGTTGCAACCAGGGAACCGGATTGGCACCGACGCTGACCATGAAGCCGTTCAGCAAGCCGATCTGCTTGCCGAAGCCCTCGGGCCGGAAGTTGTACATGAACCGCCACACGATGGCGGCTCCCACGAAGGAGACTGCCATGGGAAGGAAGATCATCGACTTGGAGAACGCCTCGGTCCGCTTGAGCTTGTCGGCCAGGACTGCGAATCCCAAGCCGATCGCCGTGGCCACGACCGGCACCACGATCACCCATCCCAGCGTGTTGCGGATCGCCCGCAACATCTCCGCGCTGCTAAACACGAAGGCGTAGTTGTCCATCCCGACGAAGGTGTCGCCGTGCGGCCCCTGGAAGCTCAACCAGATGGTGTTGATGGCCGGATAGACCAGGAAAATGATCAGGATCACCAGGGCGGGTCCCACGAATGCAAACGGCCTGATACGGGCACCGACGTGCTCGGGGAGCAGCTTGATCAGCAGATCCATGCCCCAGTAGAGAGCGAACACACCGAATACCCCCACCACCAGGGCCACGACGACCACCAGCAGCTTGCTGGCGTTCTGGTCTCTGAGGAAGTTGAACGACCAGGCCAGTAGGGCGAACGCAACGATAGGCACCGCCAAGGAGACGACGATCCGTAGCAGCCCTACTCCGACGCCCTTGCCGGCGCCTCCTCCTGGAGGTGGCTTCGGCGGGGCCGGTTCCACCTCGACCGCTGGTTCAGTCATGTTTGCGCTCGCTCCTTCCGCCTGGTCTGCGATCCTAACCAACACGGGGCGGCCGTGACGGCCGCCCCGTGTCAGTTCTCATCGGCTCATCGACTGAGTGGCACTCAGCCTGAGAAGCCGGACTGTGCCTTTTCCATCGCCGCCTGCAGGCTGTCGGGTCCGCCGGTGGCGTAATCGATCATGGCCTGCCAGAAGGTTCCCTGCCCCACGGCGGGATCCATCAGGTCGGAAGCGTCAAAGCGAGCAACCCCCTCTGCCAACGCCTGGGTGATCGTGTCGGCCGCCTGGCCGATCAACTGATCCCTGTAGCAGTCGGAACCCACCTCGATGTTGGGCGAGATGCGGGCGATGCCCTCGATCGAGCCCTGGGCGCACTGGACGTCCTTGGAGACGAATCTCTGGACGAAGTCCAGCACCTCGGGCCGGTTGTTGAGCACCCCGGCCAGCTCGCCACCGATCAACGCTCCACCATTCCCATCGATAGTCGGGAACGGGAAGAAGTTGTAGTCCTGCAACGCCGTCACGCCTTCGGGGAAGAAGTTGGTGATGAACGTCCACAGGCCGGTCATGTAGCACGAGGGTGGATCATTGAACATCGGATCCGGCGCGTCACGGAAGTCGATCGACGGCACCTGGGCGGCGCCACCGAGGACGAATTGGTCGTTGTCGCCGAACAGAAGGTCGCCGAACGTCTTGCCGGCATCCATGATCGGCTGATCCGTGAACTTGACGTCGTTAGTGACCCACTGGTCATAGACGTCGGGACCGGCCTGACGAAGAACGATGTTCTCCATCCAGTCGGTTCCCGGCCAGCCGGTGGCAGCATCAGAGCCGAAGCCGATGCACCACGGCGTATTGCCATCCTGGACCATCTGGTCACTCAGGGCGACCATGTCGGCCCAGGTCTCAGGCGGCGTGTAACCGGCTGACTCCCAGGCTGGAACGTTGTACCAGATGGCGCTCTTGAAGTTGACATTGGTCGGGATCCCGTAGTGCTTCCCGTTGTACTCGCCGAGTGAGACGAGGTAGTCACCAAAGATCGACGTCAGGTCGTCGATGTTGTACCCGAGATCTTCCAGGGCCACCAGATTGCCGTTCTTGGCCTGCTCCACGACGGCGCCGGGCTGTGGCCAGATGGCGATGTCGGGCGGCGAACCACCCTCGATCTGGATCTGGATCTGGGACTCGAACGAGTCCGAGCCCTCGTAGGTCGCCGTGTAGTCGACCTGGTTGTTGATCTGCTCCTCGATCACCTGCTGGATGGCATCACCCTCGGCACCGGTAGGAGCACCGAAGACCGAGACTTCGCCGGTGTTGGCACCGCCGCCACCGGTAGTCGCAGAGCCACCACTTCCGGTGGTCGTATCTGTGGTGGTGCCACCACAAGCGGCGATGACCATGGCGAGAACCACGGCCACGGCCCATAATCTGGACCTCTTCCGCATTCTTCCTCCTCGTTGTGTCTAGTTTCTCGGCTCGAAGAGCCGCGCTCAGAGATCGTAGATCTCCCGCCCGTCGCGAAGACGCGCTGTAAGCGTTTTCGGACACTATGTGGACCACCGCCCCGACGTCAAGTGGGACCGGACCCCCGGCGGCCTGGCGATGCCCCACGAGAGGCCGGACTCCTGATCAGCGACGAACGCGAGCCGGCCCGGTCGATCCCCGCACGGTCAACTCCGTCGCCAGCACTGCTCGGCGAGGGATATCTGACTGCTCTGCCACCCTTGCCAACACCATGTCGGCCGCCCGAGCCGCCATCCCCGAAACCGGCTGGTGGACCGTGGTCAGATCGACCGCTCCCGCCACCGAATGATCATCGAAGCCGACCACCGAGATATCGTTGGGAACCTCTAACCCCGCCCGGCGAATCGCCATCAGCGCCCCGATGGCCATCTCGTCCGAGGCGCAGAACACGGCGGTGGGAAGGTCGGGACGGCTGAGAAGCTCGGCCATCGCTTCACATCCTCCCTCGACGCTGAAACCGCCGGCCAGTTCGGTCAATTCCCCACCTCCCACCGCCTCCAGGGCTTCCATGAGCCCCTGGCGGCGGAGGGCGGCCGACTCGAACTCGAGGGACTCGTCCACACCGCCGCCGATGAAGGCCAGGCGCCGATGCCCCAAGTCCAGGAGATGCTCGGCCGCCATTCGGGCCGAGGCGACATTATCGATCAGCACCGCGTCGAACAGCCCGGTGTCGACGCCAACCGTGGCCACGGCCATCCCGCTGTCGGCCAGGGCCTCCCACATGTCGTCGTAGAGGAAGAGGTCTATCACGACCAGGCCGTCCACCTTCTTGGAGAGAGCGGGCAAATCGGACACGAACCGCCTCATCGCCTCGGGGCCGTCGACCGTGAGCAGATGCATGTCGAGCTGGTCTCCGGACACCGCCGCCTCGATGCCCGCCAGGATGTTGCCGTAGAACCACGAGTTGACGATCGGGAGCGCCACACCGATCGTCCCGCTGCGACGGGCGGCGAGCCGGGCGGCGTGCGGATTGGCCCGGTAGTCGAGCTGATCGGCAATCTGCTGCACCCGAGCCCTGGTGCTGGGGGAGACATGAGGTAGGCCACGCAAGGCCCGGCTGACCGTCGCAACCGAGACCCCAGCCTTCTTGGCTACATCCTCGATGGTGGCGACGTCGGTCACCGTTGAGCGCTCATTCAGGAGTCGGAATGTAAGCCCGGACCCAAAGGGGGTCAAGAGAACAATCCAGGACGACAAGGCCCGACCGGTACTCTCACGGACCATGAACTGGTGGGCCAACGCCGTCGGCTACGAGGTGTACATCCGGTCCTTCGCCGACGGAAACGGTGACGGAATCGGCGATTTCGCCGGCATGACCGAGCGGTTGGGCCATCTCGCCTGGCTGGGTGTGGACGTGATCTGGGTCACACCCTTCTACCCGTCCCCGCAAGCCGACTTCGGCTACGACGTGATGGACTACACCGACGTCGACCCCCAATTCGGCGACCTGGAGACGTTCGACCAGGTGGTGGGGCACGCCAAGGAGCTCGGCTTGCGAGTAATGGTCGACATCGTTCCCAACCACACCTCGGATCGACACCCCTGGTTCATCCAGGCCCTGGCCGATCCCAACAGCCCATACCGCGACTACTACATCTTCCGCCCCCCGGGTCCCGATCGGGGGGCCTCCCAATAACTGGATCTCCAACTTCGGCGGCCCCGCCTGGACCCTCGATCCGGCCAGTGGGGAGTACTACTGCCATCTGTTCTTGCCCCAACAGCCCGACCTCAACTGGGCCAGCGAGGCGGTGCGGGCCGAGTTCGACAGCATCCTCACCTTCTGGATGGACAGGGGCGTCGACGGCTTCCGGATCGACGTGGCGCATGCCCTGATGAAACATCCCAGCTTCGCCGACAACCCTCAGATCGAGCCGTTGTCCCCGAACCCCACTCCCCGGCAGGCCTACAAGGCGTTCGACCATCTCTATGACCAGGACCAGCCCACCAATCTCGACATCTATCGCCGCTGGAAGAACCTCCCCGGCGGTTCGGAGATCTGCCTGGTGGGTGAGGTCTACCTGACCAATGCCGAGCGCAGCGCGGCATACATGAACGTGGGAGGGCTCGATTGGGCCCTGTTCTTCGCGCTCAACCGCCGGCCCTGGGATCCCGCCGCCTTCGCCGACGAGATCCGCCACTGGGTCGAAGCTGCCCCAACCGGATTCGCCTGGTCGATCGCCAGCCACGACGAGCACCGGCCCGCCACGCGCTTCGGCGGAGGCGAGGAGGGCCGTGCCCGCGCCCTGGCCCTGTGGTCCGCGTTGTCCATGCTGCCCGGCATGCCCTTCCTGTATCAGGGGGAGGAGCTCGGCCTGGAGAACGGCCAAGTAGATCCGGCCGATGTCCAGGATCCGGTCGGCATGGAGGCGTACCAGGAGGGACGCGATCCGTGCCGGACCCCGATGCCGTGGGAGTCGGGTCCCGGTCAGGGCTTCACGACAGCCGAGCAGGCATGGTTGCGTTGTGCTGACCGACCACCTCAGGAGACAGTGGTCGCGCAGCGCCATGATCCCGGCTCCACGCTGCACCGCTACCGGGAGCTACTGGAGGTGCGCCGAAATCTCCGGGTGGGCAGTCGGGGCACCCCAACCTGGCTCGAGGCCGGCCCCGGGGTGATCGCGTTCGAACGCCAGGACCTGGCGGCCGTGGCCAACCTGACCGACTCTCCGGTCGAATCCAACCTCGACCCGACCTACACGCTCATCTTCGACACCGGCGTCCAAGAAGCCGCCGACGAGACGGCGGTCCCTCCACGCACTACGCGGATCTACACCCGTTGAGGGTGAAACACCCCCCTACCTCCCGCCTCCGCTTCGCTCCGGCGGCAGGGACTTTCCCCCTGCAAGCAGGGGGGCAAAGCTTTGTCCCTCACGAGCGGAGCGAGAGGGGCAAGGGGACGTCAGCTCAGGACAGGGCCCACTCCAGGACCTGAGTCATGTCGTCGGCGATATGGAAGGTCATCTCCTCCCGAATCACCTCCGGCACATCGTCGAGGTCGACCTCGTTGCGACGAGGCAGGATGACCTCGGTCAGGCCGGCCCTGTGGGCGGCCAGCACCTTCTGCTTGACGCCGCCGATGGGCAGCACCTTGCCCTGCAAGGTGACCTCACCGGTCATGCCGACCTGGCCCCGAACCTTGCGTCCGGTCAGCAGCGAAGCCAGGGCCGTGGCCATGGTGATACCGGCCGAGGGGCCGTCCTTGGGAATGGCGCCGGCCGGAACATGGAGGTGGAATCGGTGGTCGAGCGACTCAGGATCGACCCCAAGCTGCACGGCGTGGGATTCGACGAAGGACAGGGCGATACGTGCCGATTCCTTCATGACGTCCCCCAGCTGACCGGTCAGGACGAGGTCGCGGCTTCCCTCCATCCCCGTGGCCTCGATGAATAGGACGTCACCTCCGGCACCGGTTACGGCCAGCCCGGTGGCGACACCGGGAACGTCGGTCCGGTCCTTGGCCTCGTCCTTCCACACCTTGGGCTTGCCCAGGTAGTCGACCACATCCGGCCCGTCCACCGTGATGGGGGTGGCGCCATCGCCCGTGGCGATGGTGGTGGCCACCTTTCGAGCCAGCTTCCCCAGCTCACGCTCGAGGTTGCGGACCCCGGCCTCTCGGGTGTAGCGGTCCACGATGGAGGCCAACGCCTCGTTGGTCACGTCCAGCTCCTCCGGCTCCAGGCCGGCGGCCCGCAGCTGTCGGGGCAGGAGATGATCCCTGGCGATCTCCACCTTCTCGGCATCCGTGTAGCCGTCGATGGTGATGACCTCGGTCCGGTCCAGCAGAGGGGCCGGAATCGTGTCGAGGACGTTGGCCGTGCCGATGAACAGGACGTCGGACAGGTCCAGGTCCGTCTCCAGGTAGTGATCGCGGAAGGTGTGGTTCTGGGCCGGGTCGAGGACCTCCAGCAGAGCCGACGAGGGATCTCCCCTCCAATCGCTCCCCACCTTGTCCATCTCGTCCAACAGGAAAACCGGGTTCATGGATCCGGCCTCCGTCAGGGCGCGGACGATGCGGCCCGGACGCGCACCAACGTAAGTGCGCCGATGACCCCGAATTTCGGCCTCGTCACGGACGCCACCGAGAGCCACTCGGACGAACTTGCGGCCCAACGCCCTGGCGACGGACTCGCCCAGCGATGTCTTGCCTACGCCCGGAGGCCCCACCAGGAGCAGGATTGCCCCGGCTCGCCGATCGTTGTCTGCCTCGAGGCCCCTCTCCCGACGCAGCTTGCGCACCGCCAGATGCTCGACGATCCGCTCCTTGACGTCCTTGAGCCCGGTGTGGTCGGCGTCGAGCACCGTCCAGGCCTCGTTCAGGTCTAGCCGATCCTCGGTTCGTGTGGACCACGGCACGTCGAACATCGTGTCGAGCCAGGTCCGCACCCACGAATGCTCGGGGGACTGCTCGCTCATCCTCTCCAGGCGGTCGATCTCACGGGTGATGGCCTCAGCGACCTTCGCTGGAAGATCGGCCTCCGCAAGCTTGGCCCGGTATTGGCCGGGCACGTCATCGTCGTCGCCCAGTTCCTTTCGAATCGCCTCCATCTGCTGGCGCAGGATGTACTCACGCTGGCTCTTGTCGATGCGCTCGGCAGCCTCATCCCGCACCTTCTTGCGCAGGTTCAGGTCGGCCAACACCTCCCGCATCCAGTCGAGCAAGCGGCCCAGACGGGCTCGAAGATCGAGTGTTTCCAGGACCTCCACCTTCTGCTCAAGCGAGAGGTCCGGCGAGTAGACGGCCAGGTCGGCCAGCTGGGAGGGGTTGTCGACCGACAGGACCCGCTCGGCGACACCGCCGACGCCGCGCAGGTTGAGAACCTCCGTGACGACGGCCCGATACTCCGCTACCAGCTCGTCGAGGGTGGGGTCATTGATCACGTCGACCTCTGTAACCGGCTCGGCCGCCACCCAAAGGGCACCGCTGTCGTCCGTGGAACCGGACCCGACCCGGGCGCGGCTCAGCCCGGAGACGACGACGTTGCCGTCCTCGTCAACATCGGTGATCTCGGCCAGGGTGCCCACCGACGCATAACGCCCGTCGATGCGCGGCACGAGGAGCAATCGGCCGTCGTTGGCCCGAGCAGCAGTTAGGGCGAGCTTGCCTTCCGCCGTCTCCATGCGCAGGGTGACGACCATGTGGGGAAAGACGACTCCGTTGTTGAGGGGCAACACCGGAACCGTGAGGTGAGTGGTCTCAGGCATAGGTTCCTCTGTGGATCTGTTTCATGGATTTCGTGGTGCCCCCCAACTCGATTTCGGACGCATCTCACCGGAGAGCACACAGGCCAAACGTCTCGTGAGTGGGCGATATTCCTATCCGTCACCGTCCTAAGCAAGAATCCTACCTGAGACATTTATGAAATATGACATGGGGGGACTCAGGTTGTACTGTGTGTCACGTTCTCCAATCACTCTTAGGAACCAAGGAAAGGAATCGACATCATGGCTCGAGCAGTAGGCATCGACCTCGGCACCACCAACTCGGTCATCGCCACCCTCGAGGGAGGCGACCCGACCGTCATACCCAATGCAGAGGGAGCCCGCACCACCCCGTCGGTGGTGGCCTTCAAGGACGGTGAGATCCTCGTGGGCGAGGTGGCCAAGCGCCAGGCCATAACCAATCCCGACAAGACCGTCCGCTCCATCAAGCGCCACATGGGCGAAGACTGGAAGATCGAAGCCGACGGCAAGACCTACACCCCCCAGGAGATCTCGGCCCGCATTCTCATGAAGCTGAAGCGGGACGCCGAGTCGTATCTGGGTGACACCGTCACCGATGCCGTCATCACCGTGCCGGCCTACTTCAACGACGCCCAGCGCCAGGCCACCAAGGAGGCCGGCCAGATCGCCGGGCTCAACGTGTCCCGGATCATCAACGAGCCCACCGCCGCCTCACTGGCCTATGGGCTGGACAAGGAGGGCGACCAAACCATCCTCGTCTTCGACCTCGGGGGCGGCACGTTCGACGTCTCCGTCCTGGAGATCGGCGAGGGCGTGTTCGAGGTCAAGTCGACCATGGGCGACACGAAGCTGGGAGGCGACGACTGGGACCAGGTCATCATCGACTGGCTGGTCAAGACATTCGACAACGACCACGGCGTCGACCTGAGCAAGGACCGGATGGCCGTCCAGCGGCTCAAGGAAGCGGCCGAGAAGGCCAAGATCGAGTTGTCCTCGGTTTCCGAGACCGAGATCAACCTGCCCTTCATCACCGCCACGGCCGAGGGACCGCTGCATCTCCAGCAGAAGCTGACTCGCTCGGAGTTCGAGAAGATGTCGACCGACCTGCTCGACCGGACCAAGCCGCCCTTCCGGCAAGCAATCAAGGATGCCGGGATCGATGTCTCCAGCATCGACCACGTGGTCCTGGTGGGTGGCTCCACCCGCATGCCCGCCGTGCAGGAGGTAGTTCGCGAGCTGACCGGAAAGGAGCCGCACAAGGGCGTCAACCCCGACGAGGTGGTGGCAGCCGGTGCCGCCATCCAGGCCGGTGTCCTCAAGGGGGACGTAAAGGACGTGCTCCTACTCGACGTCACGCCCCTCACTCTCGGCATCGAGACCAAGGGCGGGGTCATGACCAAGATGATCGAGCGCAACACCACCATCCCAACCCGCAAGTCCGAGATCTTTACAACGGCCGAGAACAACCAGCCCGAGGTCGAGATCCACGTCCTCCAGGGTGAGCGAGCCATGGCCCCCGACAACAAGAGCCTGGGCAAGTTCCGCCTCACGGGCCTGCCACCCGCACCGATGGGTGTTCCCCAGATCGAGGTCACCTTCGACATCGATGCCAACGGCATCGTGAACGTGAACGCCAAGGACAAGGCCACCGGCAAGGAGCAGGCCATGACCATCACCGGTGGATCGGCCCTCGCCGACCAGGACATCGACCGCATGGTCAAAGATGCGGAATCCTACGCCGAGGAGGACCGCAAGCGGCGCGAGGCGGTGGAGACACGCAATCAGGCCGAGCAGCTGGTCAACCAGACCGAGAAGGTGCTCTCCGAGCAGGGCGACAAGCTGACCGACGACGAGAAGTCTCCCATCGAGACTGCCATGTCCGACCTGAAGGAGGCGGTGGCCTCTGAAGACACCTCGACCGAGGATCTGCGCTCCAAGATGGAGCACCTCGCCCAGGTCTCCCAAGGTGCCTTTACCCGGATGTATCAGGAGGCCGCCGAGCAGGCACAGGCCTCCGGCGCCGGCCAGGCCACTGAGGGCGTCACGGACGACGAGGAGGTCGTGGACGCCGAGATCATCGACGAGGGTGACGAGTCGTGATCGAGCTGGCAATCGGTTCCGCCCTCGGGCCGGGCGACGGCCCCTATCGGGTGTGGTGGTCGACGTGACCGAGCGCGAGCAAGAAGCCGCCGTGGAGGCGGAAGTGGTCTCCGAAGGCCACCCCGAGGTGGTCACCGCCGAACCGCCCACCGCCGACGACCTGGGACTCGACCTGCCCGAGGATTCCCAGGCAGCGCGGGAGCTGTTGTTGACCAAGCTGGCCGAGGCCCGCGAAGAGGCATCGTCTTATCTGGATGACCTCAAACGCGTGGCGGCCGACTTCGACAACTTCCGTCGCCGCGCCATCCGCGAGCAAGCCGAGACCACGCAGCGAGCCGCAGAGCGGGTGGTGGCAGACCTCTTGCCTGCCCTGGACAGCTTCGACGCCGCGGTTGCGGTGGAGGCCTCGACCGAAGCTGAGAGGAAGCTTCTGGCCGGCATGTTGCGCACCCACGACCAGCTGCTGGGGATCCTCGCCAACCAGGGCCTAGAAATCGTCCCGGCCGCAGGCGAGCCATTCGACCCCGAGATCCACGAGGCCGTGGTTTCTCCCTCGGAAGGAGAAGGCCGCCTCATGGTGAGCGAGGAGCTGAGGCGGGGTTACAAGCTCAAGGACCGGCTCGTCCGCCCCGCTCTGGTGGCGCTCGAGTACCAAGACTGAGGAGCCCATGAACCGCGAATGGGTCGAGAAGGACTTCTACTCGGTTCTGGGCGTGGCTGAAGACGCCCCCCAGGACGAGATCAAGCGTGCCTATCGCAAGCTTGCCCGGAAGCTGCATCCCGACGCCAACCCCGGCGACACCACCGCCGAGGAGCGGTTCAAGGAGGTTTCGGAGGCCTACGCAACTTTGTCGGACCCCGAGCAGCGCAAGGAGTATGACCAGGTGCGGAGGCTCGCCTCGTCCGGCGGGTTCGGGGCCGGAGGCTTCGGTGGAGGCGGCTTCGGCGGCCAGCAGGTGCGGGTCGAGGACGTCTCAGACCTGTTCGGAGGTCTCGGTGGCCTGGGCGATCTATTCGGCGGAGCCGGGGCCCGGGGAGGCCGGCGAGCCGGGGCTGCGCCCGTCCGCGGCACCAACACGTCCTCGGACCTGACCATCTCCTTCGACGAGGCCTTCTCCGGACTCACCACCTCCCTACAGCTGCGCGGCCAAGCCGCCTGCTCCCACTGCGGAGGGACGGGGGCCGAACCACCCGGTCGGCCCAAGAGCTGCCCGACCTGCGGGGGAACGGGTTCGGTGGCGCGCAACCAGGGTTTCTTCTCCTTCAGCGAGGCCTGCCCGCAATGCCGGGGCTCGGGCGCGATCATCGACGAGCCGTGCACGGTGTGCCGCGGATCGGGCTCCGAGGTGCGAACCCGCTCCATCAGGGTGCGCATCCCGGCCGGGGTCAAAGACGGCGCCACCATCCGCATCACGGGCAAGGGCGGGCCGGGCCGCAACGGAGGGCCTCCCGGGGACCTGCTTGTCAAGGTGCATGTGACACCTCATCCGATCTTCGGAAGGTCGGGAAACAACCTGACGGTGACGGTCCCCATCTCCTTTTCGGAGGCGGCTCTGGGCACCAAGCTGGCCGTACCCACGATGAACGGGCCGGTCAGGATCAAGATCCCGGCCGGCACCCAATCCGGGAAGGTGTTCCGGGTTCGCGACAAGGGTGTGACGGGAGGACGAGGCCACTCCGGCGATCTGATGGCTCGGGTGGAGATCCAGGTCCCCGAGAAGCTGTCCAAGGACGAGAAGAAGCTGCTCGAGCAACTCGACACGTACGAGACCGCCGACATGCGCGGTCACTTCGAGCCGTACCTGGAATGATGGTGGCGTCATGAGCGACAGGTCCCGCAGGCGAGCCCTCTTCGTGATCTCGGTGGCCGCCGAGTTGGCGGGCATGCATCCCCAAACGCTTCGCATATACGAGCGTCGCGGGCTGATCGAGCCTTACCGCACTCCCGGAGGCACTCGACGCTACTCGCAGGAGGACATCGAGCGTCTGCGCCTCATCGCCGAACTGACCGGCCAGGGCTTGAACCTGGAGGGGGTCAAGCAGGTGATGGAGCTGCAAGACGAGATCGACCGTCTCAAGGGCGAAGTCGAGAAGATGGAGGATAAGATCGACGAGCTCAGCGCCGAGGCGGACGAGAAAATACGCGAGATCCACCGTTCGTACCGTCACGAGATCGTGCTCCGCTCCAACCTGCTCCCCGACGTTCCCCGCAAGTAGAGAGCCGCTGGATCGCCCAAGTCCGATAAGGACATCTACGCTCATTCCGTTCACCGACCGAGGACTATCCACCTTGTATCTACAGATTCACGGCGCCCGAGGCTCGATGCCGGTCGGCACATCCGAGTTTGCTCGCTACGGAGGCGACACAACCTGCTACTCGCTTCACCACGACGACGGTTCGGTGATAGCCATCGTGGACGCCGGTACCGGCTTGCGCAGCATCTTGCCCGATGTCCCCGGGGTCGGTGCTACCTACAACATCGTGCTGACTCACTACCACTGGGATCACATCCAGGGCCTGTCCATGTGTGCCCCGATGTGGCGGCGTGACATCACCCTTCGTATCTTCGGTCCCGATCACCCGGCCCGCGCCATCGGCGACGCCATCACCCCTCCCTGGTTCCCGGTCTCGATCCGGGACGCGGACGTCGAGTTCGAAGCTTCTCCCGAGTCCTTCGAGATCGACGGTGTCTCCGTTACGAGCTTTCCGCTCCATCATCCCCAGGGAGGACTGGGATATCGCTTCGACTTCGAGGGTCAGGCCATCGTTGTGGCGACCGATCACGAGGCCGGAACCGACGCCGATCGGGTACTCGTGGAGATGTCCCACGACGCCGACATCCTGGTCCACGACGCGCAGTACCTCCCCGAGGAGATCGAGCAGAAGAAGGGGTGGGGACACAGCACGTGGGAACAGGCCACCAAGATCTCGGCCGAAGCCGGCGTTGATCATCTGCTCTTCGGCAGTCACGACCCGAGACGCTCCGACGATGAGGTGGACCGATTGGTGAAACAGGCCGGCGAGCGCTTCCCCAACGTCTCCGCCGCCTCCCCCAACCAGTCCTTCGTTCCCAACTGACTCCGACTACGGACATCGACACCCTGGGATCGCCGCCGGTCATCCTCGGTCTGTTTGTCGATGTAGCCTCAGATCACACCTAGGTCGAGCAGGCGGGACGCCACCGAGTGAACCCTTATCAGCGCTATCTGCCCCGACTGGTTCGCTATTGGGACGAGGACGCGCCGGGCAACCTGCACCAGGCCATCGACGGATCCATGGTGTTCGTCGACATCTCCGGATTCACCAAGATGTCGGAGCGCCTGGCTCGCCATGGCAAGGTGGGAGCGGAAGAGGTGACGGGTGTCATAGACGACACCTTCGGGGAGCTCCTGCCGGAGGCCTACTCATTCGGGGCGAACCTCCTCAAATTCGGTGGTGACGCCCTGTTGCTGTTGTTCAACAAGGACGGTCACGCCTCCAGAGCCGCTGCGGCCGCCTACGCCATGAGGGAAAAGCTGAAGGAGGTGGGCACCTTCCAGACCACGGCGGGACGGGTCTCGCTACGCATGTCCGTGGGTGTCCATTCCGGCAGCTTCGACTTCTACCTCGTAGGCGCATCGCACCGTGAGCTGATCCTGGCGGGGCCGGCGGCCACCAGGGTCGTGGAGATGGAAGGTGCCGCATCCGCCGGACAGATCCTCCTCAGCCCGGAGACCGCCGCATCGCTTTCCCCCGCGTCTCTCGGCGCTGAGAGCGGGCCGGGCACCCTCCTGCGGTCGCCGCCTGAGGTGGAGCGGTTGGAGTTCCGGGCAGCCTCCAGCCCCCCGCTAGATCTGGCCCAGTTCGTCCCAACCGGCCTGCGTGGAATCCTGGCCGAATCCAGCATCGAGCCGGAGCATCGTCCGGCTGCGGTTGCCTTTGTTCACTACACGGGGTTCGATCGCCTACGGACAGCCAATGACGGAGAGGCGACCGCTGCAGTCCTTCAGGGATTGGTCCGTTCGGTGCAGGAGGCGGCCGATCGCCACGGGGTGACGTTCCTGGCGACAGACGTGGCACCCGACGGGGGCAAGTTCATACTCACTGCCGGTGTTCCCGAGAGAAGTGGCAACGACGAGGAGCGAATGCTGCTCGCCATGAGAGAGATAACCGACAACGGGCCCCTGGAATTCGCTCTCCAGATCGGGGTCAACTGGGGCCCGGTCTTCTCGGGGGCGGTGGGACCGGCGTATCGCCGGACCTACACCGTCATGGGCGACGTGGTGAATCTCGCCGCCCGTCTCATGGCCCAGGCTCCGGCCGGGGAGATCTACGCCACCCGTGCTGTGCTGGACGGCTCACGAACCACTTTTCAGCTGGCCTCCCCAAAACCATTTCGGGTCAAGGGAAAGAAGTTGCCCATCCAGGCGCACTCGGTGGGTGACCCGGCGGGAAGTCGGGATACGACCCACCAAACCGATGTCGAGCTCATCGGCCGCCACGAGGAGCTGACGGCGCTCACTGCGATCTGGAAAGAGGTCGAGCGCGGAGCGGCCATGGTGGCCGAGGTCTCTGCCGAGGTGGGGATGGGCAAGAGCCGGCTGCTGGCGGAGTTCACCCACCGTGCCCGACCCGGTGCAATCGTTCGGGCGGAGTGCCGCCTGTATCAGAGGGCAACTCCCTACTTCCCGTTCCGGTCTCTCCTGTCAGGTCTGTGGGGTCTGAATGGCGAGGATCCGGCGGGGGACCTTGGGCGTCTGAGAAGCCTCATCAGGGCGAAGTCCCCCGAGCTCGAACCCTGGCTGGCACTCATCGGCGTGCCCGTGGGCCTGGATGTCGAAGAGTCGCCCGAGGTCATGGATCTGGAGAGTCAGTTTCGCCCCGGCCGCACCTTGTGGGCCGTTGCCAGCCTCATGCGAGCCACCATCGACGAGCCCACGCTGCTCGTGCTCGAGAACGCGCAATGGATGGACGATGTCTCCGCCGAGCTCCTCACCGGATTGGTTACGACGATGGAGAGTGAGCCGTGGATGATCCTGATCACCCGCCGACCCGGCAAGGAGGGCTTCACCGCACCGGACTCGCCCGACCTCACACGAATCGAGCTCTCACCACTCTCGTCCGAAGAAGCCACACTGTTGATTCTCGAGGCCACCGAAGACGCTCCGCTCCGCCCCAGGGATGTCGAGACCCTGGTCGAAAGGGCCGAAGGAAGGCCCTTCTTCCTCCTGGAGCTGCTCAAGGCGCTCCGCAGCGGCAGTGATGTGGAGGCTCTGCCCCACTCCGTGGAGGGTCTGATCGGTGCCCGCATCGACCAGCTCGCCCCCCAAGATCGCCACCTGCTGAGGCGACTGGCGGTACTCGGGCCCGGTTTCCAGATCGACCACACCGCCGCCGTTCTGACCGACGAGGAACGCCGACCGGGGTGGCGAGCAAGAGCGCTCGACCGCCTGAGTGAGTTCGTTTACCCGGAGAACTCGGGCTGGACCCAGTTCCGCAACACCCTCATCAGGGACATCGCATACGAGGGCCTTCCGTTCAAGACCCGTCTGGATCTCCACGCCAGGATCGGAGACTCGATACGGCTCGAGGCCGAGCCCCATCCGGAGTCGGAGGCCGAGCTCCTGTCTCTGCACTACTTCGAGGCAAGGAGATGGAGGGAAGCCTGGCGCTACTCCTTGCTGGCTGGGAACTCGGCCAAGAACGTGTTCGCCAACCTGGCAGCAGCCACCTTTTACAGACGGGCTCTGGCTTCCGGTCGCCATGTGGATCTGGAAGCCGACCAGCGTGCCGAGGTTGCCCAGCTGCTGGGTGATGTCCTCGAGCAAGCCGGGCTCTACGACGAGGCCCTCGACGCATACCGGCGGGCAGGAACGTGGGTCGACAAAGGAGGACCGGAGCGAGCCGGCCTGTTGCTGAAACGAGCTCATGCGCGGATGAGGAAGGCCTCGTATGCCCAGGCTTTGCGTGATGCATCGGCCGGCCTTCGTCTTCTGGGCGACAAGCAATCCGTGGAGGCAGCCAGGCTCAGGGCCCAGCTGAGAGTGTTTCGCGCCACGGTTCGAATGGCACAACAACGGCCCAGAGAGTCCCTCGAGATAGCGGAGCGTGCTGCGGCCGACGCCCTGAAGGCGAGCGAGAAGGCCGCGCTCGCCCGGGCCTACGCCATCATGGACTGGGCCAACTTCGTCATGGGTAACCCCGAGCAGGCCACCCGCTCCCCCCAAGCCGTCGAGATCTACGAATCGCTGGGACTTCTCGACAAGGCGGCCGACGTGATCAACAACATGGGCGGCTTCTGCTTCTACCTGGGCGACTGGAAGGAAGCCACAGCCTGGGCCTCCAAGAGTCGGGACACCTATCTACGGGCGGGAAACGACGTCCAGGCGGCCATGGTCGGATCCAACCTGGGCGAGTTGCTGGTCAGTCAGCGAAGGCTGGAGGAGGCCGAACAGATCCTGATCGACTCGGTGAGGATGCTCCGTGCGGCAGGAAACCAGGACGACGCCGTGAACGCAGAGCTGCAGATGGCCCGGCTGATCGCCAAGCGGGGCGAGATCGACCAGGCCGAGGAGCGATTTCGTCGGGTTCGCCATGAAGCGCTCGAGTTGGGGCAGACTCAGATCGCCTACGAGGCTGCCCTCCATCTAGCCGAGTGTCACGTCGAACAGGATGACAATACGAGAGCCCTCGACGAGATCACGGCAGCCCTCGAACGGGTCGACGAGGAAGCGGAATTCTTCGAGGCGAAGCGGGGGCGTATCGCCGCTGCGGCGATGCTGAACCTGGGTCGGGTAGACGAGGCGCGCGCCGAGCTGGATTCCGCCCTCGAGGCCGCCCTGGAGCTAGGTCTCGTCTACGACGAGGCCCTGATCAGGATCGATCGTCTCCAGATGGCCAGGCGGTTGGGAGAGACGCCCGACCCCGAGGAGGCCGACGTTGCGATCCGCCTGCTCGACCGCTTGGGGATCGAGCAGGCGGTACCGGTTCCTCAGAGCTGAGCTCGGATCACTTGAACCGCCAGTCGCCGAAGAACAAGACGTCCCAGGTGGTGATGCCGTCGTAATCCTGGACGACGGACACGATGCATCCCTGGTCGCCGGTGGGAATCACGGAAGCATCCTGGCTGGCGGCTGTCTTTTCTCCAGGAGTGTCCGTACAGGGGGGCATCTCCTTGAATTGCGTATAGCCGTCGCTCCCATCCGGGTCGTAATTGAGCACGGCATCGAACAACCCGGCCACGGGACGTTCGAAGGTGATGTCTGCCCGGTACAGAGCCACCTGGCTCGGGTCGCCCAGCTCGAAGGTCACCGTGTCCTCACCCGTCGCCGAATCGACCGCCTTCAGTGAGTAGGCCTTGGGAGTGCATGTCGGCCCATCGAGGTTCTGGTGCCGTGTGATGTTGGCGCTCGTATTCCCATTCGTCTTGAGCCCGGTGCTTTCGCCACAATCCAGGAAGCCGTCGAAGTCCGACAGGTAGAAGATCGTGTCGTTAGCCGGGTTGTTACCGAAGTCACCACTTCCCTCCAGAGACATCTCGCCGGCCAGAGGTTGAACCTTGATCCCGTCGAACGGACGCGCCGAATCGACCGTGACCCGGCAGTTGTCCCGGCTGCCCGCATCTGGGCCAGAATCCGAGGCAATCCTGCAGTTGGCGATCGACTCGTCGATGCTCGTGCCAGGATCGTCGGTTTTCGCCAGAGCCGTGTACGGATCGCCCGACGACCCATCCACTCCAACACCGGGTACCACCTGAGCCCCGGATCGAACCTGGAAGGTGCCGGCCACCACGCTGCCCTGGTAGGCGGTGATCAGGATCTTGGCGTCGCCCTTCAGTTCGAGGTCAAGGTCGGCCATCGACGCGAGCGGAACACCCACGAGAGTGACGGTCAGATTCTCGCTCGTGTCGATCCGACCACATGGCGTCCCCTGTGCCCCGCCCGACTTGACACCTATCCCGTCGTCCGACAGGCCCGGGCCCTTGGCATTACCCGTCACCTTCGCGTATGGCCCGGTGATGGTCAGCTCGCAGCGATTGGGGCTCGCGATCGTCTGCGGAGTGTGAACGCTGCCGTCGCCATCCGTGTAGACGAACTGTCTTTGTCCGTCTGAGCCCAGATGCAGATGCAAGGTGCCGGCGTCGTTGGGCAGATGATCCCCCAGGGCGGGAATCATCGCAATCAACATCGCCAAAGCTGCCACAACTGACAGCGCCAGGTAGACGGGACGAGATCCTCTACGCATTTGATGGCCTCCCAGACCCTCAGCCCACTGAAAGGGCAGACCGGGGGTCCGCCCTGTTACGAAGAGAACGGTACTCGCAGAACGAGGACTCTGCGCCGAATAGGGGCCCTCCTATCCCACCACTTCCAGATCCGCCCCGTACAACTCCAGGGTGCGAGCGGTTCGCCGCCACGAGGCGACGTTGTGGCCGGCGGCAGGGAGGATGCGGTAGGTCGCCCCTTCCACCCAGGTCGGGTAGGCGCGCACATTGCGCGCCACCCACCTGCCGTTCCGTGGGGCGAACTCGACGGTCATGATCACCCCGTCCTGGGTCTCGGGCAGGAAACGCTGCCCGGAGAGGACATTTCCCAGCCCGTAGAAGATGTACTCACCGTTCACCTCCTCGACCGGGGAGACGACGTGGGCGTGATGGCCCACCACCAGGTCGACGTCGGGCGAGGCGATCAGAGCCCGGGCCACCTCCTTCTGATAGGCGGTGGGCGCGGCCTGGTATTGCACACAGCAATGCATGCTCACCACCACCACGTCGGCCCCTTCCTCCCTGGCCCGGTGGGCCTCGGCCAGAATCTGGTCCAGGTCCAGCATCTGCACCAGCCACGGCTTGTCCTCCGGCAGCCGCAACCCGTTCAGCCACCAGGTGGCGGCGATATGGGCCACCGTCACGTCGCCCACCCGATAGAGCGTGGCGTGACCCGCCTCGGACTCCGTGGTTGCCATCCCCGCCTGCAACAGGCCGGCGTCGTGTAATCCCTGCACCGTCGCCTCGATGCCACTTAGGCCCTGGTCCCAGGAGTGGTTCGATGCGGTCGAGCAGCCGTTGTAGCCGGCCTCGGCCAGGCCGTCGGCCACCTCGTGGGGGGTGTTGAAGCGGGGATAGCTCGAAAGGTCCCGGTCGGTGGCGGACAGGGGCGTCTCCAGGTGGCAGATGGCGACATCGACCGAGCCGATGATGTGGGCTACTGGGGCGAACATGGGCCCGAAGTCATATGCCGCTCCGTAGGCGGCCGCCTTGCGCCATAGCTGGCTGTGGATCAACACGTCGCCCGTGAATGCCATCGTCACAGTGGGTCGTGGCGGGGGCGACGCGGGAGTCAGGCCCAGGGCGCGGGAAAGGAACGACGCCATCTGGTCCCGCAGCACTGGCCGGGTAGGGCAAAACCGGTCGTCGGCGGGAGGGTTGCAGCCCTTGGTGATACCGGCTGTGGCCAGAGCCGCGATGTCTGCAGAGAACGGTGACTCCCCGTCGTCGACGAACGGATCCTCTCCAGCCGGCGCCAGGTGGAGTGCCCGATTGAGGAAGGCGGCCATCTCTTGGCGCGTGACCACCCGATCTGGACAGAAGAGGTGTGGCCCGCAGCCACGGGTGATTCCGGCCACGGCAATCGCCTCGATATCTGACTCGAATATCGAACCGTCGTCGTCGGTGAACGTGTCACCGTGGGCCGCCGGCAGATGCAGAGCACGAGCGAGGAAAGCCGCCATCTGGCCCCGGGTGACCGAATCCGCCGGACAGTAGAGGTCGGCCTCTCTACAGCCGCGGGTGATTCCGGCAACCACGATCGCTTCAATGGCGCCTTCATGGACGTCTCCGTCGTCATCGAAGAAGGTCCCTCCCGGGCTCGAGGGCGAGGGGAAAACGATCGCGCCGTCAGCAGCCGACGCCACTGCGGCTGCGTTGGGGCTGATCAGATCTATCCCCTCAGTTCCGCTCCCGGCGACGGCAACGAAGAGCGCGAGGACCATTGTTGCCGGGCCCATTACAGGAGTGTGGCACGGGGCGAAGATCCGAGCGGGCATAATGGCGGCCAAATGGACAGCTACTCGGGACCGGCTCGCATCCTCGACTCCAACGGGATACTGCTGACCGTGGGCAGCGTCGAACTCGAATCCAAGCCCGAGACCCGCTCCTGGGGCGGCCTCCTGAGGGTGATCGCCCACACGGGTGTGGCGGGCAAGGCGCTGAGCATCAAGCTCGACCTCGGGCAGGGGAGAGTCGGTGATGCCGCCCTGGATCCCCTGTCACAGGAAGACGGGGTGGCCTTCTCCGAGGTAGCCGGGATCGGCCCCCAGCCATTCTGAGCTTCGTCGCCCTCTGCTCTCCTCTAAGCCACCGGACCGGCAGGCGAGATCGCTTTCCGCCACTCCTCCCGGTTCATCACCTGCCTCAACTCCTGTACCGCATCCCACACGTCCACGTGCCGCTGGAAAGAGGGACCTAGCCCGAAACGCAACAAATTGGGAGGCCGGACATCGCCGATGACCCCCCGAGCGATGAGGGCAGACATGATGGCGGAAGCCTCATCGTGAGCGAGACTGACGTGGCTGCCCCTCCCGGCCACCTCCCTGGGCGTGACGACCTCGAACTCGGGAAGCAAATCGTCCACCATGTCGATGAAGTTGGCCGTCAACAGCTCGGACTTGGCGCGGAGCTGAGCTGTTTCCACATCGGCGAAAGTGTCCAGGGCTGAGTCGAGCGCCGCCATCGAAAGGATCGGCTGGGTGCCCACCAGGGCCCGTCTGCGCCCAACGGCAGGCTCGAAGTTCTGGCTCATGGCGAAGGGGTCGACGTGCCCCCACCAGCCGGCCACTGGGTTGACAAATTGCTCCCAGAGATCAGGGCGGACATAGGTGAAGGCCGGCGCTCCCGGGCCCCCGTTCAGGTACTTGTAGCCACAGCCGACTGCCATATCGGCTTCACCAAGGTCCAGATCCATCGCTCCCACCGAGTGAGAAAGGTCCCACACCACGACTGCTCCGACTTCGTGTGCGGCATTCGTGATCGTATCGAGGTCGTGACGGCGACCGCTCCGGTAGTCGACGTGGGTGAGCGAGACCACCGCCACCGACTCGTCCAATCCGCCTACGACCTGATCGGGCTCCGCAACCCTCAGCCGCCGGTTGGTCTGAGAGGCGATGGCCCCCATCGTGTAGATGTCGGTGGGGAAGTTTCCCGAGTCCGTGACGATGGTCGGTCGGTCCGGCCGCATCCGGGCGGCGGCGGAGACGGCCTTATAGATGGCCACGGTGGTCGTGTCGGCGGCTATCACGGAGCCGGGCACTGCGCCGATCAGCGGGGCGATCTTGTCACCGACTCGCTCGGCCAGCCTCCACCAACCGTTCTTGCTCCAAGAGGTGATGAGGTCGTCACCCCATTGGCGCAGAACCAGGTCCTCGACCACCTCGGGCACGTGTTTGGGGAGGGGGCCGAGGGAATTTCCGTCGAGGTAGACGACGCCTTCGGGGAGGTTGAACCGGGCCACCAGGAAAGCAAGCGGGTCGGCCTCGTCGAGTGCCTCGAAATGGGTGCGGTCGAGCATCGCCCGCCAAGCTAGTGGTCCGTCGCTCAACTGTGGTGCACGTAGCTCCGAGTCATCGGTGTCATCTGGCAAGGAGAAGGGCACAGTCGCAGCCGGGGAGCCGCAGCGAGCACCTCGACACAGCCAGGCGCGTCGAGGGCCGGAGACACCGCGCCATCATTTGGGCGACGCACCACCAGCGGTCGGTGCCGGGCCGAACCATCCCGGCGATGGATCACTGAGGCTTTGCTCGGCTTCCGTGGGAGCGCTCCCGGGTGAGGATCGAATCAATTCCCGCTTCAACCGACCCGGCGCCAGGCAGCTGGTTAGTGTGCGATTGCCCCCCCGGCCACAGAGACGAGTAGGAGGAAGCTCAATGGACCGGCGCGAATTTCTCAAGACGGCAGGATTTGGAGCTGCCGGAATCGCAGGTGCGGCTTTGCTGGCCGCCTGCCAGACCGAAGGCGGGACGGTGGCGACTACCGGTGGTGCGACGGGCGGGACGGGCGCTCCTGCCACCACCGGCAACCCCGATCTCGACACCGCCCTCCAGGCAACAGATCTGCCAGAGGTCAGCTGGAACCTGGCCACGAGCTGGCCCACCAACCTGGACACCATCTTCGGCGGCGCCACCACCTTCGCCGATCGGGTGAGTGCCATGACCGGCGGCCGGTTCACCATCGACGCCCGGGCAGGCGGGGAACTGGTGCCCCCTCTGGAGGTCCTCCAGTCCGTCCAACAGGGTGCCGTCGACGCCGGGCACACCGCCTCGTACTACTACCTGGGCCTCGGCCAATGGCTGGCTTTCGGGACTGCGTTGCCGTTCGGCCTCACCGCCCGCCAGCAAAATGCGTGGCTGTATTACGGAGGCGGCCTGGACATGCTCCAGCAGCTCTATGCCGAGAGGTTCAACGTCATCCAGTTCCCGGCCGGGAACACGGGCGTACAGATGGGCGGGTGGTTCAACAAGGAGATCAAGAGCCTGGCCGACATCCAGGGTCTCCGCTTCCGTATCCCAGGTCTGGGAGGGTCGGTGATGGACAAGCTCGGCGCAGCCGTGCAGGTGATCGCCGGCGGTGAGATATTCCAGTCGCTTCAGACCGGTGCCATCGACGCCGCCGAGTGGGTTGGCCCCTACGACGACACCAAGCTCGAGTTCCAGACCGTGGCCAAGTACTACTACTACCCCGGATGGTGGGAGCCGGGTCCGACCCTGGAAGTCCAGATCGGGCTCGACAAGTGGAATGCCCTCCCCGAGGAGTACCAGGAAGTGGTCAAGTCGGCCGCCGCCCACGCCAATGTCGACATGATGGCGTCTTACGACGCCAAGAACCCGGTTGCCTTCAACGACCTCGTGAACGGATCGGACGTGCAGGTCCTGCCCTTCCCCGAGGACGTGATGCAGGCGGCCGAGCAAGCAGCCTTCGAGATCTACGACCAGAACGCTGCTGACGATGCCGACTTCAAGTCGATCTTCGACTCCTGGAAGCCTTTCCGGGATTCAGCCAACGCCTGGTTCAAGATCGCCGAGGCGGGCTTCGTGAATTACGAGCCTCAGGTGTAAGGACAACATCTACCAAAGCCAGAGGGGCCCCCGGTTCGCCGGGGGCCCGTTTTGGCGTCTCGCCAGCGTTCGCTGATCTAACCGGCGCCCAGCCCCCCGCCCAATCCGGCCAGATGCACCATCCAGGTCACGCTGGCCGGGATCAGGGCCACCAGGATCAGCCCCACACCCTGCAAGGCCATGAAGGGGAAGGCTCCGAGGTGTATGTCCTTGGTCTTGATCTCGGGTGGAGCCACCGACTGGAGGTAGAAGAGCGAGAACCCGACCGGGGGCGAAATGAAGGCGATGTTGAGGTTGATCGCCATCATCACCGTGAACCAGACCAGGTCCACCCCCAGCGCCTGGGCGGCGGGCACGAACAGGGGCATGACGATGAAGGAGATCTCGAGGAACTCGAGGTTGATGCCGAGGAGGAAGACGATCACGTTGGCGGCGACGATGAATCCCCACTTACCTCCGGGAAGGTTGAGCAGCCAACCCGTGATCAGGTCCTGGCCGCCGAGACGATCGAAGAGGAGGGCGAAGAAAGTGGAGCAAAACAGGATCTGGAGCACCAGGGCAGTGATCTGGGTGGTGGCGACCGCGGCTTCCCTGATCATCTTCCAGGAGAAGTTGCGGTAGCCGATCGCAAGGAGGACCGCACCCAGGGCACCGACCGATCCCGCCTCGGAGGCGGTGGCCAGACCGAAGAAGATCGAGCCGAGGACCGCGAAGATCAGCGCCAGTGATGGCACGATGGAGAGGAAGGCCTCCTTGGCCAGCGCCGCTCCCGCCAGGGTGCGCTCTTCCTTGGGGATGGGTGGGGCAGTACCGGGCCGCAGGTAGGCGATGATGACCGCATAGGCGGCGTAGAGGATCGCCAGCATGATCCCGGGAATGAGGGCACCGGCGAAGAGCTGACCCACCGAGACGGGCAAGAAGGTGGCCAGCACGATCAGCACCAGACTGGGAGGAATGAGCTGGGCCAGGGTGCCTGAGGCGATGATTACGCCGGTGGCCAACTTGTGGTCGTAGTTGTAGCGCACCATCACCGGCAAGGAGAGGATGCCCATGACGATGACAGTCGCTGCCACGACACCGGTCGCGGCGGCGAGCAGGGTGCCGACGAACACCACCGCGATGGCCATGCCGCCCTTGATCGGGCCCATCAACATGCCAATCGAGGTGAGCAATCGCTCGGCCAGGCCCGATTTCTCGAATACCGCCCCCATGAAGACGAAGAAGGGGATGGCGAGGAAAGTGAAGTTGGCCATCGAGCTGGCAAACCACTTGTTGAACAGGCCATTCAAGATCGCCGGGTCGAGAGCGCCTGTGAAATAGCCGAGGACGAAGAACACGAAGGCAGTTCCGGCGAACGAGAAGGCGACCGGGTAGCCCAGCATGATCACCACCATGAAGACGAGGAACATGATGATCGCCAGCCACTCAGCACTCACGCTCGGCTCCCTCTCCCGATCATTCCACCCGCACCGGGGCCTTGGACACGTCGTAGCGCTCCTTGCCCCGCAGGACCCGGACGAGCTTGATCATCTCGGCCAGCGTCTGGAGGGAGAGGAGGGCGAAGGCCACCAGGATCACGCTCTTGATCGGATAGCACGCGGCAGCCCGCTTGGATCGGGCGAGCCCTCCTTCACCTGCCAGGAGAAGAGGATCGGGCTGATGGAGACCCAGATGCCGATGACGCAGAAGGGAATCAGCCCGATCAGATGGCCCACGAAATCGATCAAGGCCTTGGTCTTCTCGCTCCGATTGGCGAACCAGAAGTCCACCCGCACGTTGACCTGGTTCTTGAGAATGTAGGCGAAGGCAAACAGGAAGATCAGCGAGTAGAGGTACCACTGGCCTTCGATGAGAGCATTACTGGTGAGCTGCTGATGCACCGAGGCGCCCACCCGGCGTAGAACCACGTTGACAAAGCCCATCAAGATGGTGGGGACGACCAGCCACACCGAGACCTTGCCGAAGAACTCTGATATGGCTTCGATGCCGTTGATGAACCAACCGTGATCGAGCGGAGCTCCCGCCTTGTCTCTCCGCCGTCCGTCCTCGGGAATGTCGGTGGCCATCGCTCGGGGACCCTACCGCCCCGGATTGCCCCGAGGCGGCCAAACCGCCCTACTCGTTGACCGCCGCCCCTCCCCATCGTCTCACCAGGTCGACGGCGGCCGGGGACAGGTCAATGTCGCTTACGTGGATTATCCGCTCACCGCGAACCACCTGCACCACGGTCTCGGCGAACTGTTCGGAGGGAGTATCGAACCACACGTCTCCCTGATGCCAATCCTGATCGGGCGGAAAGCCCTGGATAGCCATGAACCTGGCCCCGATCTCATCCACGACCGGGCAGGAGGCTTCGAGATGATGGCCGAACTCGTGCATGAGCGATTCGGGGAAACGGCGGGGCGAGGTGGGTACCAGGACACGGATGACGTGATCGGAGAAGCTGTAGGAGGCGTCGCCGTCGGGAAGCTCGCTCACCGCCACCAGGTCGACGTCACCCAGGCAGTCGCGCTGGTTGGGGAAGGCGGCCACGAAGTCGGCCCAGGAATCCTCGATGATCGTCATCGCCTGCGGAGGAAACTTCTGGCTGAGACGCAGCACCGGTCCTCCCCCACTATTGGCCCACAGAACCCCCCCAATCACCCCCACCACCACTACCGCCAAGACCACCGACCTGCGCACCTATGTGTTTTTATCAGCAAAACGGGACCCAGGAGGGTCCGTTTTGCAGGGGAGAATCTCAGACGGGGCGATTCTCACGAGACTTGTGGATCTGATGGATCTGTCGGGCCTGGTGAGACCCGTCCGACGCTGGGCCGGTTGCGGGCGGGGCCGGAAGGGCCACCTCCACCACCAGCCCCCCCTCCTGAGCGTCTTGCAGGGTGACGGTACCGTCGTGGGCATCGGCGATCGCCTTGACGATCGAAAGCCCGAGGCCGCTACCGGCCGATGAGTTGTCGCCCCGCCAGAACCTATCCAGCGCCCGGCGCTTCTCCTCGTCCGAGAGGCCAGGGCCGGAGTCTGCAACAGACAGGATCAGGTTTTCCTCACGCCGGTCCAGCGAAACCGCGATGTTGCCCCCGGCGGGGGTGGCCGCGATGGCGTTGTCGATGAGGTTGTCGAGGATCTGGTCGATCGCGCCCGGTATGAGGAGTACCGGTGCGATCGGCTCGTGCTGAACGGATCGCAATGTCACCGAGGTCTCAGCCGCGACAGCGGACCAGATCTCCACTCGGTCCTCGACCACCTCCTCCACCGGCACGGCCTCCCGATCGGGCTGCAGGTCGGTCCGCGCCAGCCGCAGAAGCTGACCGACGAGGGCGCCGAGCCGTTCGGTCTCTTCGATGGCTGCGTTGATCTCAGCCTCCTGTCCGGGCCGGACATCGGCCTCGGCCAGGTTCTCGAGGCGAAGGCGCAGCGCGGTCAGTGGTGTCCGAAGCTGGTGAGAGGCGTCGGCGACGAAGGCGCGCTGAGCTCGGAGCATCTCATCCAGGCGACGCGCCATCCCGTTCAGGGTCTCGGCCAGCTCTACCACCTCTGGCGGGGCGTCCCTCGGGGCCGGCTTGGCGCCGAGGTTTCCCGACGCAAACGAGTGCGCCGCATCCTCCAACTCGCGAAGCGGCCGCGAAACCGAGCGAGCCAGCGTGGATCCCACGGCCGCTACCGCCACCAGGATGACCCCGGCCACGGCCGCCAGGCCAAACCAGAATTGGTGAATCCGACTCTCCACCTGGGTGATGGGGAGGGTCAGCCGGAGTGCACCGTGGACCACGCCTCCCGAGGCCACCGGCACCGCCACGTAGAGGAAGTCGATCCCCAGCGTGTCGGAATGACGGGTGCCCTGGGACCTCACGCCCGTGAGGGCTGTGGCGATCTCGGGACGGGTGGAGAAGTCGCGGTCCACCGGTGCGTCCGTGTCGAGCAGCGCTATGCCGTTGGTGTCCACCAGGACGACCCTGGCTCCGGTGCGAGCCCGATACTCCTCGGCGGCGGTGGGGCGTAGAGGCGCTCCCGAGTCCAGAACGTCCTCGTAGGTAGTGGCCAGCACCGCTGCGTCCGATGCAACGGCATTTGTGAACCGGTCCCGTTCCCGGGTAGCGAAGAAGAAGGCGAGAGGTATCTCCAGCACCAGGATGATGAACAGTGCCAGGGTGAGATAACTGATCAGGATGCGGCGGTTCACTGCGCGGCGGGCTCCGCCGCCACCCTGAAGCCGACACCGCGGATCGTTTCGATGACTTCAGCGCCCAGCTTGCGCCGCAACGAGGCCACGTGAACGTCGAGGGTCTTAGTCGATCCCCACCAGTGCTCGTCCCAGACGGATTCGAGGATTCGCTCCCTGGAAAAGACCGCTCCCGGGTCGCTCGCCAGGAAGACGAGCAAGTCGTATTCCTTGGGAGTGAGCGAAACGGGCTCGCCATCCACGGTCACCTCCCGCGTGCGTCGGTCGACCGTCACGCGCCCCAGGACCTGGGTCGTGGTCGTGACGGGGGCTGCCGACGCGCGGCGCAGCACCGCCCTTATCCGGGCGACAAGCTCGCGATACCCGAATGGCTTCACCACATAGTCATCCGCCCCGATCTCGAGCAGTGTGACACGGTCGATCTCGTCGCCCGCGCGCCGTGACCACGATGATCGGCACCTCGGACCTCTCCCGCAGCCGCCGGGCCACGGTTTGGCCGTCGAGATCGGGAAGACCTAGGTCCAGGAGTACCAGATCACCCGGGTCCGCCTCGAGGGCAGCCGCACCCGTTTCGGCCAGAGCAACCGTGAAACCCTCCCGCTCCAGGCCACGACACAGAGGGTCCGAGATCGTGTGATCGTCCTCGACCACCAGCAATCGCATGCAGATAGCTTGGCATCCAGGGTCGGAGTAGTCGTATTTCTTAACCGATTCTTGGTTTTCGCTTGACTCCCTCTTTCCAACCCTTCTCGTAGGTTGTACACCGCCAAGCCACTTCGAAAGGGTTCCAATGAAGCACCGGACAGGACTAATCACCGCCGCTTCGGTAGTGGGTGTGCTGGCGGCAGGCTCGGTCGCAATAGGTGCCAACCTAGGCATCCTCAACGCTTCCGGCAGCGATGCCGTGGGCTCTCTGAGCGTTGCCACAACCCAGCCGAGCGCCCAGGTGGAACAGGTGGTTGATGACGCTCAGGCCACCTCGACCAGCAGCACACAAACCACCCAGGCCCAGCCCAACCAGTCCGACTATCAGGTGGAAGACGCCGGGACGGTCAGCGTCAGCTGGGACCAGACCGGGATCATCGACGCCACTACCCAGCCCGCGGCGGGCTGGTCGTCCACGATCGACGCCCTTGCCCCCGACGGGGTGGCGATCAGCTTCACGGACGGCAGCACCACTTACACCTTCACCGCCCAACCCGATGAACAGGGCCAACTCACGGTCGACGTCGTCCAGCCCATTGTGGAGATCGTTACCCAGCCGGCGACCAATTCCTCGGGCAGCGTTTCGCCTCCCGCCAACACCAGCTCCAACCAGGGCGAGCACGAGGACGACTATGGGGAGCACGAGGGTCGCAATGACGACGACTGAGAGAAAACCCCTCACTCCCGAGGAGCGGGCGGCCCGACTGGAGGCGCTCCGTCAACGGCGTCAACCCCGGTCCCAGACCGAGTCCAAATCCACCTTGGTCGATGCCGCACCCTCTCCGGAGCGCAAGACCAGAAAGCGCAAAGCCCATCCCGCCCGCAACTCCCGAGCCGCTGCCACGGGCCTGGCGGGAGGCCTGACTGTCGGATTGATCGCAGGCTTGGCCGCTACCGGCGCCGCCTCCTCTCCCGTTGCCCAGGTGGTTGAGGCGCCGGTAGCGGCCACGACGAACCAGCCTGCCGCAACACCACCTCCGACGACGCAGGCTCCCCAGACCACAGCCGCCCAGCCCTCGACGACGGCCCCCTCCACCACCCAGGGCCCGGTGGCTCTCACGGCCCGTCGTCAGGTCCAGACTCGAGTGGTCCAGGTGCAGCCCGCCACTCGTCCAGCGGCAGTGAGCCGGACAAATGGCAGTCGTTGAGGCACGCCACCGGGCCATGGCATCGGCGGTGCACGTAGCGGTGGTGGGCGGTTCGGCCGACCTGGCCGATCACGCCCTGACCCGGCTCGACTATCTCGAGCAGAAATGGAGCAGGTTCCTCACGGGCAGCGACATCGACCGGCTCAACCATGCCGACGGCGCCTGGACGGAGGTCGACCCATCGACGGTCACTCTCCTCACCGCCATGCGCCGAAGCTGGTCCATGACTCAGGGTCTGGTTGACCCAACCATCCTGCCCTCCCTCGTGGCGGCCGGATACGCGGCGAGCATCGACGATCCGACCCGGATTACCCACCTGCCCGAAGGGCGGTCTTCCGGTGCCGGCCTGGCCGATCTGGAGATCGACGAGGAGGGCCGGGCCCGCATCGGTGGCAGCGTCGGCCTGGATCCGGGTTGCATCGGAAAAGGCCTGGCTGCGGACATCGTCTCTGAGGAGCTGATCCTGGCCGGAGCCGATGCCGCCCTCGTCAACGTCGGCGGCGACCTGAGCATGTCGGGCATGGCCGACCCCGCTTGGCATGTGGAGGTCGAGCACCCGATCAACCCCGAGCTCACCTCTCTGACTCTGTCGCTTGTGGCGGGCGGCGTCGCCACCTCCAGCACCCGCACACGCACCTGGGAGCAGGACAGAGTGAGGCGTCACCACACCATCGATCCGAGGACCGGCCTGCCCGCCACAACCGATGTGGCGTCTGTGACCACCATCTCCGACATGGCTGCCGATGCCGAAGCATGGGCAACGGCGGCGCTGATTGTCGGCGCCGGTCCCGCCTATGAGATGCTCGTGGCTGCCGGCGTGGACGGGATCATCGGCACCGCATCCGGAGCGGTTCTCCAGACCCCCGGCCTGATCGCGAAGGCATCATGAACGGCCAGTTCTGGTGGTTCCTGGCCCGCTCGAGCGGCATAACGGCCCTGGTGATGGTGGCGGCCAGCGTGCTTTGGGGCCTTTTCCTCTCGTCACGACTTCTGCAGAGCAAACGTCGGCCTGCCTGGCTGCTCGACCTGCACCGCTGGCTGGGCGGGCTCTCTGTTCTGACGGTGGGCGCCCACATCCTGGCGATCGCCGCCGATTCGTATGTCCCGTTCTCACCCGCCGCCCTATTCGTACCAGGTGTTGCCAGCTGGCATCCGGTGGCCGTGGCTTGGGGAATCGTGGCCTTCTGGCTGTTGGCCGCAGTCCAGATCACATCGTTGATGATGCGTCGGCTGCCTCGCAAGTGGTGGCGCCGGATCCATTTCACGTCCTATGTTGTGTTCTGGGCAGCGGCGATCCACGGGGCGATGGCGGGCAGCGACTCGGGCCTGCCTGGTTATCGAATCGTCGCCGTGAGCCTGATCCTCATCGTCTCGTTCGCCACCGTGTATCGGGCAATCACCACGAAAAGTGCCAACCACTCACGAAAGCCCGCAACGGTGCGCAGCATCACGGAGGGTCGGGCAGCCTGATCAGGGCCGGCCGGCCAGATAGCGATCCTCGGCGAAGTAGTCGAGCATCGGTCCGAAGTACTCCTGGTCGAGACCATCGAGTGTGGAGAGGCCGGCTTCGACTCGCGCCCTGTTGGCCAGCCACTCCAAAGACTCGGCCACCGTGGAGGCGTAGTCGCCGACCGGCGCATATCCCAAGCGGGTCGCTGCGGTCGTGTCCAGGACGATCGGGAAGGCGGTCTCCCAGGGGTGGCGACCCAGGGCGGGGTGGGTGCCGTCATCGAGGAGGATCTCCTCCCGGTCGTGGCGGAGGAGGCGGGCGATGATGCGCGATATCTCGAGAGCGCTGGGCGCGTCGGGGTCGGCGCAGTTCAGCACCCGCCGGCCTGGCCGGCTCGCGACCACCTCGATGAGAGCAGCCAGGTTGGAGGCGGCCGTCGTGTGGTCAACGCCCGAGCCACGAGCGGCCAGGAACACAGCCTGGCGCTTGTCGAGCGCCCGTTTTACGAACACCCACTCCCGGGGCCTGGAACCACCAGATCCGTGCACCTTCGATGCCCGGATCACCGTTACAGGTCCGGCACTGTCCAACAAGACCTGCTCGGCGGCCACTTTGTTGGCTCCGTATCCGTCCGGAGTCGTGTAATCACCGTCGCCCGGGGCCAGGGTGGGCTGTGTCTCTCTGATCCGATCTGGGAAGTGCGGAGCGGCCGCCGAGTTGACGTGGTTCCCCGCCTCGTCCACATAGACAGCCTTGCTCGAGATCATCACACAGGAGCCGAACCCGGGCAGCAGGGGCAGCAGGGGCAGCAGTCTACGGGCGTCTTCGGCCGTGTAGCACACGCAGTCGACCAGCAGATCGCCTCCGTCGGCAGCTATCTCCCCGAGGCGGTCGGGCTGGCGGGCGTCGGCGGCCGCGAAGATCACCCCAGCCGCGGCCAGGTCGGACGGAAAGTGCGAGGGGTTCCGACCGACTACCCGGACGCTCCATTCCGACTGCACCAGGCGCGTGGCCGTGGCGCGACCGATCGTCCCGGTGCCACCCAGGATCAGGGCCGTGGGCATGGAGGGAGGCTACCTGGAGGCGTTGCGAACCCGGGCCTTTGGGGGTGGAGTCGCATTCTCCCCTGCAAAACGGACCCTCCAGGGTCCCGTTTTGCTGATAAAAACGCGAGAGGGGGGGCCGGGTCAGACCAGGGCCAGTTTGCCGTCTTTGGTGGTGAGGGTGACCTTGGAGCCGTCCTCGATGTGGCCTTCGAGCAGTTCGACTGCCAGGGGGTCGGCCACCTGCTTCTGGATGACGCGCTTGAGGGGACGAGCCCCGTACACCGGGTCATAGCCCAGCTCGGCCAGCAGGTCGGCGGCGGCATCGGCCACGTCCAGCGTGATTCGTCGGTCTGCCAGACGCTTCCGCAGGGCGACGAGCTGGATGTCGACGATCTTGCGCAGGTCCTGACGGCTGAGGCGATGGAAGACGACGACGTCATCGATCCGGTTCAGGAATTCGGGCCGGAAGTGACGCCGAACCGCCTCCATCACTCGGGTGGCGATCACCTCGTCCCCCAGATCGGGCTGGATGTGCTCGGAGCCCAGGTTGGAGGTCATGATGAGCACGGCGTTGGTGAAGTTGACCGTGCGACCCTGCCCGTCGGTCAGACGGCCGTCGTCCAGCAGCTGTAAGAGCACGTTGAACACGTCGGGATGGGCCTTTTCCACCTCGTCCAGGAGCACGACCGAGTAGGGCCGACGACGGACCGCCTCGGTCAGCTGGCCACCCTCGTCGTAACCGACGTACCCGGGAGGGGCCCCGATGAGACGGCTCACCGAGTGCTTTTCCATGTACTCGGACATGTCGATGCGGACCATGGCTCGCTCGTCGTCGAAGAGGAACTCGGCCAGGGCGCGAGCCAGCTCTGTCTTACCCACGCCGGTTGGCCCCAGGAACAGGAACGACCCGATGGGCCGGTTGGGGTCGGCCAGCCCGGCCCGGTTGCGCCGCACGGCGTTGGACACGGCCTCCACCGCCTCGTCTTGGCCCACGACCCGCTGATGGAGCCGTTCCTCCAAATGGACCAGCTTCTCCATCTCGCCCTGCATCAGCTTGGTGACCGGGACTCCCGTCCAGCGCGAAACCACCTCGGCCACGTCCTGGTCGGTCACCTCTTCGGACAACATGCGGCCCTCGGCGTGCAGCTTCTCAAGGGTGTCCTGACGCTCCGCCAGCTGATTCTCCAGCTCCCCCAGCCTCCCGTAGCGCAACTCGGCCGCCTTCTGCAGGTCACCGACCCGCTCGGCCTGCTCAGCCTGAGCCTTGGTGTCCTCGATCTGTTGCTTGGCTTGGCGAATTCCGGCGATGGCCTGCTTCTCCAGGTCCCAACGGGCGGTGAGGGCGTCGATGTCTTCGCTCACATCGGCCAGCTCCCGCTCGAGGTCCTCCAACCGCTCTCGGGAACGCTCATCGGACTCCTTGCGCAGCGCCTCGCGCTCGATCTCCAGCTGGATGCGTCGGCGGGTGAGCTCGTCGATCTCCTCGGGCATGGAATCGATCTCGATTCGGAGACGTGAGGCCGCCTCGTCGACCAGGTCGATCGCCTTGTCGGGCAGGAACCGGGCGGTGATGTAACGATCGGACAGCACTGCTGCCGCGACGAGTGCGGAATCGGTGATCCGCACCCCGTGGTGGACCTCGTATCGTTCCTTCAGGCCGCGGAAGATGCCGATCGTGTCCTCCACCGAGGGGGGGGAAACGTGCACCGGCTGGAATCGCCTCTCCAGAGCGGCGTCCTTCTCGACGTACTTGCGGTACTCGTCCAGGGTGGTAGCGCCGATCATGCGCAGCTCACCGCGGGCCAGCATCGGCTTGAGCATGTTGGAGGCGTCCATCGAGCCCTCGGCGGCGCCGGCCCCGACCAGGGTGTGCATCTCGTCGATGAAGGTGATGATCTCGCCTTCAGACGCCTTGATCTCATCGAGGACGGCCTTGAGCCGCTCCTCGAACTCCCCGCGGTACTTGGCGCCGGCCACCAGGGCACCCAGGTCGATGGCCACGATCCGCTTGGTCTTCAGCCCCTCGGGCACGTCACCGTCGGCGATACGGCGGGCCAGGCCTTCGACGATGGCGGTCTTCCCCACCCCCGGCTCTCCGATCAGGACCGGGTTGTTCTTGGTGCGCCGGGACAGAACCTGGATCACACGGCGGATCTCGTCGTCACGGCCGATGACCGGGTCGAGCTTTCCCTTGCGGGCTTGCTCGGTGAGATCCCGCCCGTACTGCTCTAGGGCGTTGAACGTCGACTCGGGATCGGGCGACGTGACGCGCTGGTTGCCTCTCACCTCGACCAGGGCGGCCCGGATTGCTTCGGCGGTGAGGCCCAGAGCTTGAAAGGCCTCGCCGACCGGACCGGCTGCCTGGGAGAGGGCCAGGACGAGGTGCTCTACCGACAGATAGTCGTCCCGCATCTCATCGCGGGTGGCGTCGGCCGCCTCCAGGACCTTCGACAGGTCGGGAGTCATCTCCGGCTGAGAAGCGCCGTATGCCTTGGGGATGCGATCGGCGATCTCTTCCAGCCGACGCCTCAGCGTCAAGGGTGCCACTCCGATCTTGTTGAGGAGTGGGTAGATCAGACCCTCGGTCTGACCCAGAATGGCCAGCGCCAAGTGCACCGGAGCGATTCCGGCGTGGTTGTGGGATGCGGCCGCGTCTCGAGCTTCGAGCAGGGCCTGCTGGCTCTTCGAGGTGAGACGGTCGAGGTTCATTTGATCACTCCATTAGGAAATCTGAGTCCAATCATATCAAGGTCGTAGAGCGGGCGTGTATTCCGAGATTTCCCCGGATTCGCCCAGCGGGCTTCGGGCGTGGCCGGCTCAGAGGATCAGGGTGAGCCGGCGGTTGAGAGCATCGAGGACGGCCCGGGCCGTGGCCAGAACGGTGTCCCCTCGGCGGATGAGTGCCGAGCCGACGTACACGTCGGGACGCCCCGGCTCGGCCACCTGCACTAGGGCGATCGTTACACCGTCTATGGTGGAGGTGCCGACCGCGCTCAGTTCGAAACGGGCCGATCCCGTCACCGACTCCAGGGCCCGAAGGGTGGCCTCTCCCACCACCCGGGGACGAAGAGCACGATCGGCGGCGCCCTCCGCCCGGCCGTGATGCTCCTTGCCCTCCGCCTCGAGCACCACCGAAACGGCCACGTGATCTCCGAGCTCCACGTCGACGGAGCGCAACACCGGTCTGTCGAAGTCCATCGCCCTGACGATAGCCAGCAGATACCGGTGGTAGCCTCGCCAGCACTCGATCGACCCGAAAGGGAAAGAGCGATGATCAAGGAACTCAAGGAGTTCATCAGGCCACCGGCCTTCCCGCCGGATCAGTGGGAGCATTCATCGGCGCATTGATAGAGTTCATCGTCATCGCCTGGGTCCTGTTTCTGGTGGTCAGGGCCTACACCCGCACGCGCCCGGCACCCGAAGAAGCTCCTGAGCCCGGCCCCTCCGAAGAGGTGGTTCTCCTGACCGAGATCCGCGACAGCCTGTGCCAGGGCTGAAGATCGGGCACCACGAAGACCTGGGTTCGGCACCGGAATCGGGCCGCGTCTCGACCTCGATCCAGCGGTTGACTACCTGTTGGCGCCTGCTACCGTTCTATGCATGATAGCTGGCAGCCTAAGGTAGGCGACAGCCGATGGTGGACAGTGCCGTGCGACCAGACCGAGGTACACAGCTCCTCAAAGGCGTGCTCGACATGTGCTTGCTGTCCATCATCGGAGAGGAGCCGTCATATGGATACGAGATGGTGCGAAAACTCCAGGACCGGGGGCTCAGCCTGGTCAGCGAGGGGTCGATCTACCCCCTGTTGTCGCGTCTGCAGAAGGGCGGTCTCCTCGACGGGTTCCTGGTGCAGTCGTCAGAGGGCCCGGCCCGCAAGTACTACCGGATCACCGATTCGGGCACGGGTGCTCTGGAAAAGTGGACCCAGGAGTGGAATCGGTTTCGCGACGGCGTCGAGGACGTGCTGAGGGGTGGGGACGATGACTGACATCGACGCCCTGGTCGAGGATTGTGCCCGCTACTGGGCCCAGACCGGTGTGCCCCGCGGGGCGGTGCAGGAAATGACCCTCGAACTGACCAACCATTTATGCGACGCCGAGAATGAGGGCAGGCAGGCCACGGCCGTCATCGGGCCGGACGTGGCCGAGTTCGCCGAGGCGTGGGCGTTCGAACGTCGACGGGGCCGCCCCCGGGCCAGCTGGGAAGATGTCATGAGCGGTCGAACCGAGAGGGACAAGCGGAAGCGACGCGAGCTCGTCGCATACGGAGCCGGAGCCGCGGCCCTAGTCGCGGCCGTGGCGGTGATCGGGAAAGGAGCCAACGAAATGGACAACGAGATTTGGCGCTGGCTGTGGACTGGGCTGGCGGTGGTGATGGCGATCGGCGAGATGTTCACAGCCGGGTTCTTCCTCCTGCCGTTTTCCATTGGAGCTGCTTGCGCGGCCGTCCTCGCCTGGATCGGAGTGGGGGTCCTGGCCCAATGGCTGGTCTTCTTCGGCGTGTCGGGGCTCGCCCTGGCCTATCTGCGCCGCTACATCACCCGCCAGGACGAAGGCGAACAGCCCCGGGTGGGCGCCAACCGCTGGATCGGCTCCACGGGAGTGGTGCTGGAAGCGATCGACCCGGACACGGCCAGCGGCATGGTGCGGGTCGAGAACGAGGAGTGGAGAGCAGCGTCCGAGCACGGGAGCATCATCCCCGCCGGATCGCGAATCCATGTCATCAGAGTGCGCGGAGCCCGACTGGTGGTCGAGCCGTATGAGAACTGAATTCTTCCCACAACTTCATACATTTACGTCGAGAGAGAAAGGTAGGAGGCAATGCCAGCAGTAGTCATCCTGTTCGCGGTCCTGGCGCTGGCGATCATCCTGATCGCAGCCGCAGGCTTCAGGGTTGTGCGACCCTTCGAGAAGGGCCTGATCGAGTTCCTGGGCCGTTACGAGAAGACGGTCGATTCTGGGCTGCGATGGGTCATGCCCTTCGTCAAGAGGATCATCAAGGTCGACATGCGTGAGCAGGTGGTCGACGTTCCGCCCCAGGAGGTCATCACCAAGGACAACGTGGTCGTAACCGTGGACGCGGTCATCTACTACGAGGCCACAGACCCGGTGAAGCTGAAGTACAACGTGGGCCAGTTCATCCTGGCCGTCACGAAGCTGGCCCAGACCAACCTCCGTAACGTGGTGGGCGACCTCGACCTCGACGCGGCCCTCACTTCGCGGGAGGTCATCAACGCCAAGCTGCGCCAGATCCTCGACGATGCCACCGATAAGTGGGGCGTCCGTGTGGTTCGGGTCGAGATCCAACGCATCGAGCCGCCCGCCGACGTCACCGACGCCATGCACCGCCAGATGAAGGCGGAGCGGGATCGGCGGGCATTGGTCACCGAGGCCGAGGGCGCCAAGCGGGCCGCCATCCTGCGTGCCGAGGGCGTCAAGGAGTCCCAGGTGCTGGAGGCGGATGGTCAGGCCGAGGCCATCAAGCGAGTGGCCGATGCCGAGCGCTACCAGAAGGAAACAGTGGCCGAGGGCGAGGGCCGGGCCATCGAGCGGGTCTACTCCGCCATCCACACCGGGGATCCCACCCCCGACCTGATCGCCATCCGTTACCTGGAGGCCCTCCAGGGCGTGGCCAACGGGAAGGCGACCAAGATCTTCCTGCCCCTCGACACCTCAGGAGTTCTTGGCTCGGTGGCCGCCATCAGCGAGCTCTTCAAGGAAGACGGCCAACCCCCCACCACCACCGACGGCGGCTCCGCGTCCAGCGGCTCGGGTCCCTCCTACGGGGGCTGATCCGCGTTTTTATCAGCAAAACGGCCCCTCAGAGGGGCCGTTTTGCAGGGGAGAACGCGTCCAGCTCCCCGCCGACCCGGTCAGCGCGAGCTCCCCTCGGTCAGCATCTCCACCGTCTGGCCAATTCGCCGCGCCCGCGTCTCGTCCCGCTTGGCGTCGGTGATCCACTCCACATACTCCCGCTGGTGGGTGTAGGAGAGCCCATCGAAGTGCTTCCCCGCCTCAGGGGCGGCAGCCAAGGCCTGGGCCAGGTCCTGGGGAACCTCTACTTCACGTGGGTCGAGATCCAGTTCAACCACGACATCGACCACCTCGCCGGCCTCGACCGCGGCCGCCTCTCGATTGGCGCGGGATAGGGGCAGGAAAAAGCCCCCGCGATAGGGAGCGATGGTGCTGCGATAGGTGTGGCCTCCCACGGTTACCTTGACTGGCGGACGCTTTCCCGACCCGAGTTGCTCCACCACTTCTTCGGGCACCCGGATGCCTGTGGCGGTCTTGCCGCTCAACTCGATCTCCGCCTCGAAACGCTCCATGCTCGGATCAAGCCTATCCGCGTTCTCCCCTACAAGACGGTCCCTGCAGGGTCCCGTTTTGCTGATAAAGACGCGGAATCAACCCGCTACGCGGGTCATCCCGGCCAGGGTCTGTTGGACCTCTTGGGGGGAGACGGGGGGATAGAAGACCATGGTGTAGAGGTCGCAGCGGGCGCCGGGGTCGTTGTACCAGGTGACCACCCAGCGGCCGTCCGGGTAGGGGCCGGCCACTGCCCGAGTGCCGGCGACATCCACCTCTCCCTTCTCGCTTGGGTATTGACTGGGGGGCAGAGTGCCGCGGATCAGGGCAATGGCGGGGTCGCCACCGTGGCCGACCCAGAGCGTCGTGTTGGTCCCGCCGATTGACGTGAATTCGTCCGGTTCAGCCAGGACGTCCCCGTTGGCGGGGGCCACCTCCGTGGGAAGCGAGCCCAGCTGATAAGGAGCCGGCGGACAGGGAGGCGGAGGCTCGGTGGTGACGGCGGCAGACGTGGAGGCGGCGACGGTCGAGGGAGGGGTCGACGAAGGCGCCGCCGACGAGGTCGCGGTGGTCGAGGCTGAGCAAGCTCCAACCAACCCGGTGATGAGGAGCAGGCCGAGAAGGGCGAGAGAAACCCGGGACCGCACGAGGCGCGATGGTACCCCCGGCCGCGATTTTGTCGGCGGAGCCCGGGAAAGGCGCCCACCCCGGGGCAGAAGTCGGGGCCGCCGGTTACCGTGACTGAGAGCCTGAGGAGTGATCGAACTGCCCGATAAGAAAGAGATGGCTCGCAGGAGGGTCGCCGAAGCCGCCGCGGACCTGCGCCGGATAAGCCATTGGATGTATGACAACCCTGAGCTCGCCTACCAGGAGTTCAAGAGCTCGGCTCGCCTGGTCGAATTCCTCCGCGAAGCGAGCTTCGAGATCGAGTACCCGGCTTACGGCCTGGACACCGCCTTCGCCGCCCGCCTCGGCACCAGCGGCCCCCACGTGGTGGTGTGTGCCGAGTACGACGCCCTGCCTACGATCGGCCAAGCCTGCGGGCACAACATCATCGCCACCGCCGCCCTCGGCGCCGGCTACGCCCTCGCCCCGCTGGTGGACGAGTTGGGAATCCGTCTCACGGTCCTGGGGACTCCGGCGGAAGAGAACTTCGGAGGCAAGGTGGACCTCATCGAGGCGGGCGCCTTCGACGACGTGCAAGCAGCAATGATGATCCATCCGTCTACGGCTGACGTGGTCGACCCCAACGTCATCGCCGTCGCCCATCTCGACGTTCACTACCGGGGCAAGGCGGCCCACGCCTCTGCCTATCCCCAGCAGGGAATCAACGCACTGGATGCCGCGGTCCAGGCCTATGTCAGCGTGTCCACACTCCGCCAGCACATCTACCCCACCGACAAGGTCCACGGCATCATCGCCCAGGGCGGCGATGCTCCCAACGTGATTCCCGACTACACACGCTCCTCCTGGTACGTACGCGCTCAAGATCGGGACAGGCTCGACGTGCTACTCCCCAAGGTCACCGCCTGCTTCGAGGGTGCAGCCACCGCCACAGGCTGTGCACTCGAGGTCGAGAGTGTCGGCCATGTCTACGACGAGCTGACCTCCAACCCAACCATGGTGGAGCTGTTCGCCGCCAACTCTGCCCGGCTCAACCGACCGATGCTGCGCGGCGACGAGCTGCCTCCCTCCCAGACCGGTTCGACCGACATGGGCAACGTCTCCAAGGTCACGCCGACCATCCATCCCATGTTGGGCATCAACTCCGCTCCGGCCGTCAACCACCAGAAGGAGTTCGCCGCCCACACCATCACGCCCGACGGGGACCGGGCCATCACAGATGGGGCATTGGCCATGGCCTGGACCGTCATCGACCTGGCTGATCAGGATCGCTGGAACGAGCTCTGACCCGGAGTCTCGAACAGATGACTGCCTGAAAATCGCGTTCTCGGCCACAATTGGGGTCTGTGCACATAGGGTCGAAGCTGAGAATGGCAGTCGTGACGGCCGGAGGCGTCCTCCTCGGGCTGTCCATCTTCGTTCTCACTGGCCCCGCCAGCGGGTCCTTGGCCGATGCCACGGCCACGACCCTTGCCACCACCCCGACATCCCCCACCACCGCGACATCCCCCACCACCGCGACATCCCCCACCACCGCGACATCCCCCACCACCACCGCGACATCACCCACCACCACCGCGACTTCCCCGACCGCCACGACTACAACCCGGCCCCCGCGGGGGACGCTTGTGATCGACGCCGTTGGCGACGTCACCACCAGCACCAGCTACATCCCCGCTCTGACCGAGAAGGGCCTCGGCTACGCCTGGACCGGGGTCAAGGGCCTTTTCACACGCGACGACCTCACCCTGGTCAACCTGGAGTGCACTCCGTCCCGCCTGGGCGAGCCCCTGGACAAGGAATTCGTGTTCCGTTGTGACCTCGACTCGCTCCCGGTGATGAAGGCTGCCGGCGTCGACGTCGCCAACATGGCCAACAATCACAGCCAGGACTATGGCAAGAAGGCTCTCCGCGATGGTTGGAGCAACGTGGCCGAGGCCGGACTGTCTCCGGTTGGCGTGGGCGCCGACGCCGCCCAGGCTGCCACCCCGGCCCTGTTCGACATCGATGGATGGAGAGTGGCGGTATTGGGCTTCGGGGGGGTAGTTCCCAGCCCCAGCTGGATCGCCACCGCCGACCGGGCCGGTATGGCCGACGGTGACGACGGTGATTCCATGGCGGCGGCGGTCCGCGCCGCCGCCGACCAGGCGGATCTGGTCGTAGTGATGATCCACTGGGGAGTGGAGCTGCAGACCGAGCCCACCGAGGGTGACCGAATACTCGCTAAGAAGATGATCGACGCCGGCGCCGACATGATCTTCGGTCATCACTCGCATCGGCTGCAGCCCCTCCAGGAAGTGGAAGGGGTCCCGGTGGCCTGGAGCCTCGGCAACTTCGTTTGGCCCAACTTCTCCGTGGCGGGGTCCACTACTGCCGTCGCCCGGGTCATCGTTTCCCCCGACGGGACCACTCAGTCCTGCCTCTTGCCGGTGTTCATCTCCGCCCCCGGCCACCCCGAACTGACAGGAGATGCCGACTGTTGAGGCCGGTGGACGCCATCATTGGTTCGCCATGACCCATCGCGCCCCCAATCCCCGAGCACCGAACCGGACCTCCCGGTTCCGGGTCGTGGTGCTGGTTCTGGGGCTGGGTGTGGTGCTTGTGGGCGCCGCCCGCCTGCTCTCGCCCCCACCCGATGGCAACGGCCCATCAGGAGTCCAGGCTGCCGCGGCGGATACCACCCGGCCTGCGGGGACATCGCTCACCACCACGCCATCGTCGACCCTGGCCGCACCCGTCACCACAACGACCATCGCCGCCACCACCACGACCACCCTCCCGTCACGACCCGCCAATGTGGTGCCGGCCTGGACGGTGGGCCGACCCTGGGGACAGGTGATCGGGTTGACCATGTTCAGGGGCAACCCGACCCGGACCTGGTACGGGGAAGGACCGGTTCCCTCGGATCCCACCAACCTGTGGCACTTCCCCGACTCCGGAGGCATGTGCGGCGACTCGAGCGTGGGCGGCGTGTCCAAGCTGTGGTGCGGCTCGGGATGGACCGGACAGCCCGTGGTTTGGGAGAGGCCGGACGGGACGACCGAGGTCATCTTCGGCGCCTACGACAAGGCGGTTCACTTCCTCAACGCGGCCACGGGCCTCCCCACCCGCCCCTCGTTTCCCACCGGCGACATCATCAAGGGCTCGGTGACGCTGGACCCCGACGGCTACCCAATTCTCTACACCGGGTCGCGTGACAACAAGCTGCGGGCCATCGCCCTGGACAGGGACCGCCCCACCGAGCTCTGGTCGATGGACGCCAACGTGGTCAACGGCATCTGGAACAACGACTGGGACGGCAACCCCGTGGTCGTGGACGACATCCTGTACGAGGGGGGCGAGAACTCCTGGTTCTTCGCCGTCGCTCTCAACCGCGGCTACGACTCGGACGGGCTGGTGACGGTCGACCCCCAACTCTTGGTGGCCATCCCTGGATACAACCAGGAATTGCTGGACAAGGTCGGCCGCAACGTGTCGATCGAGAACTCCGTGGCAGTCTTCGGCCAGCGGGTCTACTTCGCCAACTCGGGAGGCCGGGTGCTCGGTCTGGACGTATCCAATGTCCGTCAGGGCGAAGCACCGATCGTCTTCGACTATTGGGTGGGTGACGACGTCGACGCGTCGATCGTGGTCGACTCCGACGGGATGCTCTACGTCTCGGTGGAGGACGAACGCCACAACCAGCGCTCCAAAGACCTGGGCCAGCTGATCAAGCTCGACCCTTATGCCGACGGCGACCCCTACGTGTGGGGGGTTCCCGATCCGGGGAAGAATGGTGGTGACGGCGGGTTCTGGGCCACTCCGGCGCTCGGAGACGGCTACCTGTACACCCAGAGCCACACCGGCCGCATCATCGCCGTCGACACAGACACCGGAGAGGTGGTGTGGCAGAAGCCGGTCGCATTCCACACTTGGTCCTCGCCGGTCATAGTCGACAACACTCTCATCGCAGCCACCTGCGGCGGGGAGATCAACGCCTGGTCACTGGCGGACCCGGCCAACCCGGCGCCGCTCTGGTCCCACCAGTTGTCCGAGTCCTGCATCGAGTCGACTCCGGCGGTGTGGAAGGGACGCCTGTACGTCGGTTCCCGGGACGGCAAGTTCTACGCCGTGGGGGACGGCTGAGGGGTCTCGAGAGGATCCCTTCAGGAGAAGACGTACACCACGGACTCGCCCACTTGCTGGTAGCCGATCCGTCTGTAGATCGCGTTGGATGTTGGGTTGGCGAGGTCCGTGTATAGGAGACAGTGGCTCCGGCCGTCTTCGAGGAACCGCCGGCTCTGGTTGGCCACCAGGGCCGTGGCGTATCCCTTCCCCCTCAGATCGGGCGGCGTGTAGACGGGACCGATCCGAATCGAATTGGCCACGGGCGGCGAGTACCCGGACATGGATACGATCTCTCCTCGCACCTCCCAGAGAAGCAGGCCTTGCGGACGGGCCGGGTCGAGACGGCGATCTATGTTGGCCTCGAGCCGCTCGCGACCGGGATCATCGGAGGGTGCCGATTCCTCCAGAAACTGGACGTGCCATCGGATCGCCAAGTCGCGTTCCGCAGGGGTTGCTTGTCGCACGGCGCCGGGCGCCAGATCGAGTGGCGCAACTCTCTCCAGGCTGAAGATGCCCTGCCCCATCTCGACCCGATGCCCAACCCCGGTCTCGCCCTTCCACATGTCAACGAAAAGGTCGACCCATGGTCTGTTCCCGATCACACCTGGGGCGTCGACCCCGCTCGCCGCCATGGGGGGAACCAGCCCGGCGAGCGCTTCCGGCGCGTCGGCCTCCGCCACGATGAAGCGATGGGGAGGCGTACATCCTGCCGCCGCCGTCACGGTTCGGCCGTGCACCACCACCCAGCCGTGGTATTGCGGGTAGATGTCAGGCTGGTCGGCCGCCTGCTCTGCCACGCTCAGCAACAGCTGATTGCGGGGCACGTCCCCGGTCAGGAAGGTTGTGGCTCTTTCCAGAAACTCAGCAGCGTCCGTGAAATGCTCGACGACCATGCCCCATTATCCACCGACGACCGAAATGGCAGGTCGGCCCCTTCGTTGTCACAGAATCTGGCTCAGGAAGAGCTTCGTCCGCTCCTCACGAGGTTCGGTGAAGAAGTGCTCGGGTGTGCCTACTTCCACGATCTGTCCGTCGGCCATGAACACCACCCGATCGGCCACGGCCCGGGCAAAGCCCATCTCGTGGGTGACCACGATCATCGTCATGCCCCCCTTGGCCAGCTCGACCATGACGTCTAGCACCTCCCCCACCATCTCCGGATCGAGCGCCGAGGTGGGCTCGTCGAACAGCATCACCTTGGGCTCCATGGCCAGGGCCCGGGCGATGGCCACCCGCTGCTGCTGTCCCCCCGACAGCTGACCCGGGTACTTCTTTGCCTGCTCGGGGATCTTGACCCTCTCCAGCAACTCCATGGCAGCCGTCTCGGCTGCCGCCTTTGGAGTGCGCCGCACCTGTCGGGGGGCCAGAGTGACGTTGTCGAGCACCGTCAGGTGGGGGAACAGGTTGAACTGCTGGAACACCATGCCGGTTTCCCGCCTGATCTCCTGGATGTTGCGCAGATCGTCGGACAACTCGATCCCGTCGACCACGATCCGCCCGGCGTTGTGCTCCTCGAGTCGGTTGATGCATCGGATCAGAGTCGACTTCCCGGACCCGGACGGGCCGATGACCACCACGACCTCCTGTCTGGCCACCTTCAGGTTGATGTCTTTGAGGGCCTGGAACGAGCCGAAGAGCTTGTCGACGCCCTCCATCTCTATGGCGGCGTCGCCCTCCACCCGGGTGGCATCGGCGAACACCTCCTGCTTGGCGTCGGTCATCGCGTACCCACCCCCAGCCTCCTCTCCAGACGTTGACTCTCTCTCGACATGGTGAACGATCCCACCCAGAACAAGAACCCGATGAACACCAGCGACTCGGGCAACAGCCGCTGCCCGTTGAAGGCCGGTTGCTTGGTGATGGCCCCGGCCGCGGCCAGGAGATCCAAGACTCCGAGGGCGACCCCGGCCAGCACCGTGTCCTTGAATAGGGAGATGAACTGGCCGATCTGGGCGGGAATCACGTTGCGCAGGGCCTGGGGAAGGATCACCAGGGCAACCTGGCGGGTGGGGGACAGACCCAGCGCCTTGGCCGCCTCCTCCTGGCCGTTGGGAACCGACTGCAGACCACCCCGGACGATCTCGGCCAGGTAGGCGGCGGTGAAGAGGGTGAAGGTGACGACGGCGCGAATGACCTTGGAAGGGGCCAGGTCGACCGGAACGAAGAACTCCAGGGACACGTTGGCCAGGAGGAGCAGCACGAACAGTGGAGAGCCACGCAAGGCCTCGACGTAGGCCACCGATACGCTCCTGACCAGGGGCAGCTTGGAGCGGCGGCCCAAAGCCAGCAACACGCCGAGCGGGAAGCACAAGACGATGCCGGCCACGGCGGCGGTGATGTTGAACATGAATCCCTCCCACGACGCCAATGGGACGGCCGCGGTGAGGGAGAAGAACAGGGCGATGGGAACGGCGATCAGGACAACCAGGAGGAGGCGGGCCAGCCAGGGCCGCAGCCCCCTGGCACCGATCCAGCGCCCCAGCCAGTAGCCACCCACACCGGCCGCCACGGTGGCCACCGCCGTGATCCAGGGCCCGGCGGTGTCGGTCAGGGCGAGCAACAGCACCACCGTGGCGAAGATCATCCCGAACCTGCGGGCCAGGTCACCGACCCGCTGCCCCAGGGCCATGCCGGCGATCCTCGAGGTCCCCATCCGGATCTGGCGCCCGGCGATCATCCCGGCGATGGCGCCGCCCCAGGCCCCCAGGCAGGCGATCACCGCGGCGAGGCGGGTCATGGACTCGACGGGCCACCGTCCCAGGAGCAACAGCTTGAGGTTGACCTGGATGACCTCCCAGCGACCGGTGACAAAGACGAAACGGACGACGCGGTAGGCCAGGAAGAGGGCCAGCGGCCCGAACACGAGGGTGATGAGGGTGTCTCGCGGCCCCCGGAACAGGTTCTTGCGGACCCAGGTCATGGCGACGGTCCGGGGTCGGGACACGGTCGAGGCGGTCATCGTTCCACCAGCTTGAAATGACGGTTGGCCTGGTTGACCAGGGCCGACGTGATCAGTGAGAGGACCAGATAGAAGAGCAGGGCGAGGGTGAAGGCCGGGACCGCCGCTGAGCCGTTACCGACTGAGATCTGAGTGATGTTGGTCAGCTCGAAGTAGGAGAACGCTGCCCCCAGGGAGGAGTTCTTGATCAGGTTGAGGTACTGGTTTCCCAGCGGCGGGATGGCGGTTCTCATCGCCTGGGGCAGCACCACCCGCCACATGCGCTCGAAAGGCGATAGCGCCAGGGCGGTGGCCGCCTCCCCCTGGCCCCTAGGAACCGACTGGATGGAACCTCGCACGATCTCGGCGATGTGGCTGGCGGTGTAGATGACCAGGGCCAGGAGCACGGCGAAGAAGGATGGGTCGACGCGCATCCCTCCGGCCAGCTGGCGGCCCTCGACCCGGGGCAGGGTGACACCAACGCCCAGTATCAACCACCCCGCCACCAGGACGACCACGAACACGGCCAGCCCATAGAGGCCGGCATGGGAAATGGCGCCGGTTCGATCAGCGATCGACTGTCGCCACCGGGCCACCAGCCACCAGGCAACTGCCCCTACAGCCACTAGGACGGTCAACGCCAAGCCGCTCGTGTTCTCGTACCAGGGGACACCCAGGCCCCGGTTGGAAACGATGAACCACCCGAACAGGGACCACGACTCCTGGATGCGGGGAAACGTCTGCAGGACGACCGCCAGGACGGAGAAGGTCATGATGACCAGCAGCGGCACGTTGCGGATGGCCTCCACGTAGAAGGCCGAGAGCTTGCGGACCAGCCAATTGCCGGAGAGGCGCCCGACCCCTACCAGGACACCGATGATGGTGGCGAAGACGATCCCTACCACCGAGATGCTGATGGTATTGAGGATGCCGACCAGGTAGGCGCTGGAGACCGGCGAGTTGGGCGAAAAGTCTGCTCCGGGGATGTCGAAGGTGGTCGGATTGGACAGGAAGTCGAATCCGGTGGGGACACCGGAGGCGGCCGTGTTCTGCCGGTAGTTGCCGATCAGCCAGAAGAGGACGGCGGCAACGATGAGGACCACGACGATCTGGAACGTCCACGACAGGAACCTGACGTTTCGATAGAACGGCGGACGCTCGACTCGTGTGGTCATGACGGTGGGTGGCGGGCGGGAATCCCGCCCGCCACCTGGAGTCGGTGTCAGTGATAAGGCGGGGAGTACATCAACCCGCCGTCGGTCCACAGGGCGTTGGGGCCCCGTTCCAGACCAAGCGGGGTCAGGTTCCGTTCGTAGATCTCGCCGTAGTTACCCACCTGCTTGATCACCTGGTAGGCGAAGTCAATGGGCAGGCCGAGACCGGGATCGAACGTGGTCGTGTTCCCGTTGTCGTCGGTGAAGTCACCGCCGAGGAACTTGACGATGTTGGTGTCGTCGGAGGAGAGCATGTCGTCCACGTTGGCCGAGGTGATCCCGAACTCCTCGGCTTGGATGGTGGACAGGACAGCCCAGTCGACCGCCTGAGCCCATTGGGTGTCACCGTCGAGCACGGCCGGGGCGAGGGGCTCCTTGGAGAACACCTCGGGCAGGATGCGCAGCGCATCGGGCCCATCCGGATAAGCGGAACGCAGACCGGTCAGCTGGCTGGTGTCGGAGCTCCAACCGTCACACTGCCCGGCCTGGAACGCCTCCTGGATCAGCCCGGGGTCGTCGAAAGTCCTGACCTCCCAAGCCAGTCCCAGGCGGGCCGCCTCAGCGGCGGCGTTGCCCTCGGTCGTGGTCCCTTTGGCCGTACAGATGGTGACACCATCCATGTCTTCCAGCGTCTGAAACTCGCTGTCGGCGGCAACCATCATTCCCTGGCCGTCGTAGAAAGTGACGGTGAGGAAGGTGGCACCTTCGGAGCCATCACGCTCGGCGGTCCAGGTGGTGTTCCTGACCAGGACGTCGATCTGGCCCGATTGCAGAGCGGTGAACCGATCGGCCGTCTCCAGATCCACGTGCTCGACTGCGGTCGCATCACCGAGCACGGCGGCTGCGATGACCCGGCAGAAGTCGGAGTCGAACCCGACGTGTTCACCGGATTCGTCGAGGACGGCGAAGCCGGGAAGGGCATCACGGGTCCCACACTTGAGGCTGCCACGCCCCTTCACCTCGTCGAGGAGTGAGCCGCTCGAGCCGCCACCATCACTGGATGGGGCCACCGTCGTGGTGTCCCCGCCCGCAGCGGTCGTATCGGAAGTGCCTCCATCGGAGCTGCATGCTGCCACCAACAGCATCAGGACCGCCGTCAATGCCACGAGTCTGCGCCCATTCATATTCCCTCCATACCTTGCCGTGCGAAGACCTGCTGGCCCCACAAGAAAAAGCGAGGCCGGCGGTGGCGCCACCCTAGCCGGGGAGGGCCGTGCTTGGCCGGAAAACCTCGGGTCGATGGTCTTGTGAACCTTTTCCCGGGCGAAAGCCGGGAAAAGGTTCACAGAGCTGCGTGCTGGCGGATCCAGGCGTGCATGGCGATACCCGCCGCCACCCCGGCGTTGATGGAGCGGGTGGATCCGAACTGGGTGATGGAGAACACCCGGTCGATCCCGGACCGGGCGGCGTCGGAGAGGCCGGTTCCCTCCTGACCGAAGACGAACAAGCAGCGGCAGGGCAGCTCGGCCAGCTCGAGGGGTTCCGAACCCGCCAGGTTGTCGATCCCGATCACCTCCAGGTCTTCGTCTTCCGCCCAGGCGAGCAGATCGACCACATCCTGGTGGTGATGGACGTGCTGGTAGCGGTCGGTGACCATCGCTCCACGCCGGTTCCAGCGACGATGGCCCACGATGTGGACCCCGGCCGCACCGAATGCGTTGGCGGTGCGGACGATCGTCCCGATGTTGAGGTCGTGGCGCCAGTTCTCGATGGCCACGTGAAAAGGGTGCCGGGTGCGATCCAGCTCCTCGACGATGGCCTCCCTCTTCCAGTATCGGAAGCGATCCACCACGTTGCGCCGGTCGCCTTCGGCCAAGAGCTCGGGGTCGAGGCGCTGGTCGTCGGGCCACGGACGCTCGTGTGGTCCCACACCCACTCCCGACTTCTCCTCTTCATCCCACCGAGCGAGCAGATCGGGCAACTCTGCTAGCGAGGCGACCTCGGCGTCGGGCTCTGCTTCCGCTCCGGTGAGGCCGGCCCGGTTGATCCACACCGAGCGCACTCCGGCCCGACGTGCCCCGACCACGTCGGAGTGCGGCTCATCGCCGACATGAACCAGTTCCCGGGGGCGGCATCCGGCCGCGGCTGCCGCCATGCGGAACAACCTGGGGTCGGGTTTGCGGATCCCGGTCTGGTCGGCCGCCAGCCAGAACTGGAATCGGTCGGCGATCGACATTGCCTTCCAGGTGGTGTTCCCGTTGGTGATGACTCCGAGCACGAGCTCGTCGGGCAGACGATCGAGCATCGGCTCCACATCCGGGAACAACTTCGCGGCCGCATCGCGATGAGCGAAGAACAACTCGGTGAGATGATCCACCAGGTCCGGATTCGGCCCTCCCACATGGGTATCGACGAACCTCTCGATGGCCATCCGCCTGATCAGGGCAAAGGAGGTTCCCTGCGGACTGGACTGGCCCATGTCGATGCGGGCCTGGAGGAGGTCTTCCACCGTCCCGCTGTGACCGGGATGGATCTCACTGACCCTCTCCACCAGGATACGGGAGGCCGACAGCGACACTTCCTGGAAGTCCCACAGGGTGTCATCGGCATCGAAGGTGACGGCCCGGACCGGCAAGAGGATTGGCTCCGATCAGGCGAGGAGGGCTTCGACCTGGCCCACGATGGAGTCGTGGTCGAGCCCGGCCCATTCGTTGACCGCGTCGGCACTGCCGAAAGGCAAGAACACGTCCGGTAGGCCTAGACAGGCGACCCGCCCACCCAGTCCTGTACCTGCCAGATGTTCCAGCACGGCGGCCCCGAACCCACCACTTACGACGTTGTCCTCCAGCGTGACCGTGAGCCGGTGCCCCGACACCCAGTCTGTGAGGCGCTGATCGAGGGGTTTGACCCAGCGGGCATTGACCACGGTGCAAGCCACGCCCTTCTGACCCAGAGTGGTGGCCACCTTCTCGGCCGCCTCCACCATCCGGCCCACGGCCAGCAGGGCCACGTCGTCGCCGTGGGTGCGCACCTCCCATTCCCCGACCGGGAGCGGGGCCACCGGCAGCGTCGGGAGCGAGGAGGCGGCCCCTTTGGGGAAGCGAATGGCCAGGGGGCCGTCGTGGAGAACGGCGGTCTCGATCATGGCGCACAGCTCCTCGGCGTCGGCCGGGGCACCCACCACCATGTTGGGGATCATGCGCAGGTAGGTCAGATCGAAGACACCGTGGTGAGAGGGGCCATCCGGCCCGGTGACACCTGCCCGGTCGAGAAGGAACGTGACCCCCAGTTCGTGGAGGGCGACGTCGAAGATGATCTGATCGAGGGCCCTCTGGAGGAAGCTGGAGTAGATGGCCACGAAGGGCTTCTTGCCCGCCATGGCCAGGCCCGCCGCCAGGGTGACGGCGTGCTGTTCGGCGATCCCGGTGTCGATGACCCGCTCGGGCTCCCGATTGGCCAGCTCACGCAGACCGGTCGATGAGACCATCGCCGCCGACACGGCCACCACCTCGGTGTGACGCTCCGCCACGTCGGCCAGGGCCTGTCCGGCCACGTCGGTCAGCTTGAGCTCGCTCTTCAATGCCCGTCCGGTGGCCACGTCGAAGGACCCGACGCCGTGCAGCTTGTCCTCTTCGTCCTCGATGGCGGGCTGATAACCCAGGCCCTTCTCGGTGACCACGTGGATTACCACCGGCTCGTCGTACTCCTTGGCCCGCTCGAAGGTCTCCTGCAAGAGGGCGATGTCGTGACCGTCGATGTGACCCGAGTACTTGAGGCCCAGGGCGTCGAACACCGTGGAGGGCTCCACCAGCTGCTTGGCCGCCTCCTTGAACCGGTTGGCCAGCTCATCGGCTGTCTCACCGACGATGGGCAGCCCGCGCAGGATCTTGCCAACACTGCGCTTGGCCCACTCGTAGCGGGGATCGAAGCGGTAGTGAGCCAGGGTGGCGAGAGCAGCCAACCCGCCCACGGTGGGAGCGTATGAGCGCCCGTTGTCGTTGAGCACCACGATCAGCCGACGGGGACGGGTGACGGCGATGTGATTGAGCGCCTCGTATGCCATGCCACCGGTCAGGGCGCCATCGCCGATGACGGCCACGGTCCATCCCTTGTAGCCGGCCAGGGCATGGCCCAGGGCGTAGGAAAGGGAGGTGGAGGCGTGGCTGTTCTCCACCCAGTCATGAGGGCTCTCGGCCCGGTTGGGATAGCCCGACAGGCCCCCGAACTTGCGCAGGGTCTCGAAACGATCCTGGCGACCGGTGACCAGCTTGTGGACGTAGGCCTGATGACCGACATCCCAGATGATGCGGTCGCGGGGCGAGTCGAAGGCGCGATGGAGGGCGATGGTAAGTTCGACCACCCCCAGATTGGGCGAGAGATGGCCCCCCGTCTTGGAGACGGTGTCGAGGATGAATTGACGGATCTCCTCACACAACCTGGCCAGCTGCTCGGCATCGAGACGCCTGAGATCGGATGGTTCGTGGATTCCAGAGAGAAGACTTGGACCGGACGGCGACATCGACTCTGAAGGGTACCGTGGCCCGAAATGGTTTGAGAACTATCGGGAAACTCCTCCCCAAGCACCGCCGACGATCTGCCCGCTCCGGGTTCGTCGCGTAAGCTGAGTGACCGATCCGGGGCGAGTCAGTCCCGGGATCCCCAAGGAGGAATCACACATGCACCTGAAGAGAATGACGATCTTGCTGGCAGTCGTCGCCCTGGTCCTCGCCGCCTGCGGCGGAGGAACCGCCGACACCACATCGGGAGCCTCGGAGACCACCCAGGCCATGACCGAAACCACCGCCATGACCGAAACGACCGCCATGACCGAGACCACGGCGATGACCGAGACCACGGCGATGACCGACACCACGGAGGCGATGCCAAACATCACGACCATCGATCCCGGCACACTGACGATCTGCACCGACTCCCCGTATCCGCCGATGGAATTCGAGCAGGACGGCGAGTTCACCGGCTTCGACATCGAGCTGATGCGCAAGATCTCCGGCGCCCTGGGCTTGGACCTGGCCGTGAACAACACCGGCTTCGACCCGATCACATCGGGCACGGCCATGGCTTCGGGACAATGTGACATGGCGGCTGCCTCGATCACGATCACCGACGAGCGCAAGCAAGCCGTGGACTTCAGCGATCCCTACTTCACGGCCGACCAGTCGCTGCTCACCAAGAAGGACTCCGGCATCACGACTCTGACCGACCTGTCCGGGAAGAACCTCGGCGTTCAGACCGGGACCACCGGCGAGTTGTATGCCCAGGAGAACGCTCCCTCCGACGCAACAATCACCAGCTTCGAGAACCCGGGCGACCTGTTCGTCGCCCTGGAGTCCGGTGACATCGTGGCGATCCTCCAGGACCTCGTGGTCAACGGGCCACGCACGCTCCAGGACGACACCGTCACCGTGGTCGAGACCTACCCGACCCAGGAGGAGTACGGCTTCGCCTATGAGAAGGGCGCCAACCCCGAACTGCAGGCCGCGGTCAACGACCTGCTGGCCAAGTACAAGGACGACGGCACCTACGACGCTCTGTACCAGGAGTGGTTCGGCTCCAGCGCAGGCTGAAATCTCGCCCTAGATCGGCTGTGGCAGCGGGGACCCGGTAGGGTCCCCGTTGTCAATGGCCACCATCAATCTCAGGAGTCCCCGGCAGCGACGGCGGCTCGTGCCGCGGCGCGATGTACACGGTCCTGGGGCTGGTCGTGATCATCGCCGGCTTCGGTGCCGACTGGGAGACGATCCAGAGAGCCTTCTTCAACCCCACGATCGCGGCCGAGATGCTCCCCGGCGTCATCACCATCGGGGCCAAGAACACGCTCCTCTACACCGCGCTGTCGTTCGGGTTCGGTCTCACCCTGGCCCTGATTCTTGCCCTGATGAAACTGTCGTCGATCGGACCCTACCGCTGGGCCGCCAACGCCTATATCGAATTCTTCCGAGGACTTCCCGCCCTGGTCACCATCATCCTGGTGGTGTTCGCCATCCCCATCGCCTTCGACGGCTCCGAGCATTGGATTCCCGGCGGCGCGACCGGGCGAGCGGTCGTGGGCTTGGGCCTGGTCGCGGCTGCGTATATGGCGGAGACGATTCGCGCCGGCATCGAAGCCGTCCCCAAAGGTCAGTCGGAGGCGGCCCGTTCGCTGGGGATGCCCAGCACCACGGCGATGGTCTCGATCATCCTTCCCCAGGCGTTTCGAATCATCATTCCGCCCCTCACCAATGAGTTCGTGCTGCTCATCAAAGACACCTCCCTGTTCTTCGTGGCCGGGACCACTCCGGTCACCAAGGAGCTGACCAAATTCGGCCGGGACTTCATGATCGCAGCAAGTTCAACGGAACTCCGCTGACCGTGGTGGCGATCGCCTATCTGGTGATCACGCTCCCGCTGACCTTCCTGGTCAGCCGCCTGGAGAAGCGAACGGCACGGGCGCGGATGAACTCTGAGAGCGCACCTCCCCCGATCCAGATCCGGGATCTGCACAAGTCCTTCGGGGACCTGGAGGTGCTCAAGGGCATCGACTTCCAAGTGAGGCAGGCAGAGGTCGTGTGCGTCATCGGACCGTCCGGGTCCGGGCAAGTCGACCCTGCTGCGGTGCGTGAACCGCCTGGAAGAGCCCACCTCTGGCACGATCCTCATCGAAGGCGCGGACATGACCGACCCCGATGCCGACGTCGACGCACCTTCGCACCCGGATCGGGATGGTGTTCCAGCAGTTCAACCTGTTCCCTCATCTGACCGTGTTGCGCAACCTGACCATCGCCCAGCGCAAGGTGCTGAAACGGAGCCAGCGGGAAGCCGAGGAGATAGCTCGCACCGACGCTGGAGAGGGTGGGCCTGAGCGACAAGATCGACGAGTACCCCAACCACCTCTCCGGTGGCCAACAACAACGCGTTGCCATAGCCCGGGCACTGTCGATGAAGCCCGACATGATGCTGTTCGACGAGCCCACCTCGGCCCTCGACCCCGAGCTGGTAGGTGAGGTCCTCGACGTGATGCGCACCCTGGCCCAGGAGGGTATGACGATGATGGTGGTGACTCACGAGATGGGGTTCGCCCGTGAGGTCGGGGATCGAGTCGTGTTCATGGACGATGGCGTGGTGGTCGAGCAGGGACCACCGATGGACCTCCTCGCCAACCCCCAGCATCAGCGCACCCAGCGCTTCCTCTCAATGATCCTGTAGGGTCCCCTTCCCCCTTGCTCCGCAAGGGGGACAAAGCTTTGTCCCCCACGAGCGAAGCGAGAGGGGGAAAGTCCCTGCCGCCGCAGACGGGAGGGAGGGGGCCCAAGGGCATTACCGTCCGGGTGATGCGCAGGATGCAGACCGAGGTCCTCGTGGTGGGAGGGGGCGCAACCGGGACAGGGGTGCTGCGTGACCTGGCCATGCGGGGGTTCGAGGCGATCCTCGTCGAACAGCGTGACCTCACCCACGGCACCACGGGCCGCTACCACGGACTGCTGCATTCCGGCGGTCGCTACGTCGTCAAAGACCCCGACGCCGCCATCGAGTGCATCGAAGAGAACCGGGTCCTGCGGCACATCATGCCTCATTGCATCGAGGACACCGGCGGCTTCTTCGTAGTCACACCATGGGACGACGAAGACTACGTCCCCCGCTTCTTGGCCGGGTGCGAGCGGGCCGGGATCCCCTGCCAGGAGAACCCCGTTCCGGAGGCCCTGCGACGCGAGCCCCGTCTCAACCCCGGAATCTCCTACTGCTTCGAAGTGCCAGACGCCGCAGCCGACTCCTTCCTCGCTACCCAGTCGACGGCCGCCTCCGCCCGAGAGCACGGCGCCCGAATTCTGCCCTATCACGAGGTGACGACCCTGGTCCGCTCCGGAGACCGGGTCGTGGGTGCCCGCTGTCACGACCTGGTTGCCGACGAGGACGTGGAGATCACAGCCGACATGGTGGTGAACGCCTCCGGCGCCTGGGCGGGCCGACTGGCAGCCACGGCCGGGATCCACTTCGAGGTGGCGGCCGGCAAGGGCACGATGGTGGCCTTCAACCACCGCGTGCTCAACACGGTGGTCAACCGTTGCAAGATGCCCGACGACGGCGACATCATCGTCCCCATCCACACCGTGGCGGTGCTCGGGACCACCGACGAGGGAGTGGCCGACCCGGAGAGGTTCAGCGTGGAGCCCTGGGAAGTGGAGTTGATGCTAGAGGAGGGCGAGAAGCTAGTCCCGGGGATTTCGGCCATGCGCGTCCTCCGTGCCTGGGCCGGTGTCCGACCCCTCTACCAGGAAGACGTTGCCGAAGAGACACGTGACATCACCCGCTCGTATGCCCTCCTCGATCACGCCGACCGCGATGGGGTGGAGGGCTTCATCACCATCACTGGCGGCAAATGGACCACCTTCCGCCAGATGGCCAAGGTGACGGTGGACCGGGTCTGTCACAGCCTGGGTGTGGAGCGGCCCTGTCGAACCCATCTCGAGGAGTTGCCCGACGAGACAGGTCGGGCCAGCTACCACGGCCTGGGTGACCGGCTGGCTCGGGTCGAGGACGAGGAGCAGTACGGCGATCTGGTGTGCGAGTGCGAGCTGGCGACCCGCGCTGACATGATCGGGGCCATCGTCGAGGGCGAGGCCCGCACCCTCGACGACATCAGGCGTTCGGTACGTATGGGTATGGGACCCTGCCAAGGCGGATGGTGCACACCGAGGGTCGTCGGGCTGTTGCACGAGTGGACAGGAGTTCCCGCGGTCGAGGCCAATGTGGCGCTGCGCGACTTTCTCGAGGAGCGTTGGAAGGGGCTCCTGCCTGTGATGTGGGGCGACCAGCTCCGCCAGGCCCGGATCGACGATCTCATATTCCAGAGTCTCCTGCATGTCCCGGGTCTTCCCGGCCCAGCCTCCTCCCCTCTGGGGCCGGTCATGTACGAGCCGCCCACCGACACCACCACCATCAGCGCCGGATCCCGACCCACCCCTACCGACGAGGCCGGGCCGGCGGTGTCCACCCTCGATCGTGACGTGATCGTGATCGGCGGCGGCCTGGCGGGCCTCGTCGCCGCCTGGCAGGCAGCGAAGGCCGGGGCGGCCACCACCCTGCTCACCAAGGGCTGGGGAAGCCTGGCCTGGAACACGGGCTGTATCGACGTTCTCGGCTATGACCCTGACGGCAAGGCGGTGGAGGCGCCCGGCCAGGTACTCCAGAAGCTGATAGCTGGATCGCCCGATCACCCCTATGCGCGGGTAGGGGTGGATCGCATCCGGGAATCGTTGCAAGCCCTGGTGGAGCTGTGCGCCTCAGCCGGCTATCCGCTGTTCGGAGATCTGGAGCACAACATCTGCCTCCCCACTTCTCTTGGAGCCGCCAGGCCCACTTGCCTCGCTCCGGAGACGATGAGGGTTGCAGATCTGGATCGCGCCGGTCCGATGCTGGTTGCAGGGCTACGGGGGTTTCTCGACTTCTCGCCCCTCCTCGTGGCCGACAACCTGGCGGCAGCGGGAACCGAGGCCAACGGGCTCTACCTTGACCTGGCCACGATCCGCCACCGCCGCTTCGTCAACGCCACCATCCTGGCCGACCTGTTCGAGCGGGAGCCCTTCCGGGCCGAGATCGCTGCCGCCCTGACGCCCCACCTGTCCGGTGTGTCCCGGGTCGGATTTCCGGCCGTCCTGGGAATGGGCAACGCCTCCGCAGTGGTGGCCGACCTCTGCTCGAGACTGGGCGTTCAGGTCTTCGAGATCCCGACCCTGCCTCCGTCGGTGCCAGGACTGAGGCTCCAGACGATCTTGCGCCGGGCCATCATCGACGCCGGAGGTCGAGTGGTGGACAACGCCGAGGTGGCCTCGCTTGAGCGACGGGAAGACATGTTGGAGGTCACCAGCCTGGCCGCGGCCCGCCGACAACTCCATCGTGCCCGGCGGGTGGTTCTAGCCACAGGTGGGTTGCTGGGAGGTGGCATCGTCGGCGAATCCGACGGCTTCTTGAGGGAGGTGGTGGCCGGACTGACCGTGGCGGGCCCCGCCAGCCGGGCGCAATGGCTGTCCCGGGACCTGTCGGACGATCATGCCGTCTACCGGGCGGGGATCGAAGCCGGTCTCGGGCTCATCCCGGCCGGCGGCCCGAAGGGCCTGCTGGTGGCGGGCGGTCTCCTGGCCGGCGTCGATCCGATACGTTCGCTGTCACTGGAAGGGATCGCCCTCGCCACCGGGTATGCGGCCGGGCTGATGGCCGCCGAGGCAGCCCCATGACCACTCTCCATTTCCACCATCTCCCGGTCGAAACCACCCTCGACGCCTGCATCAAATGCAACATCTGTGTCAGCGCCTGCCCTTTCTCGGCCGCCACCGACCTATTCCCCGGACCCAAGTACGAGGCGCCGCAGGCGGGACGGTTCCGCCGACCGAGCCAGGATTCGCCCGATCACTCCGTCGACTACTGCTCGGGGTGCCGCGTTTGCAACGAGGTGTGCCCCACCGGGGTCCGCATCGCCGAGATCAACGCCCGGGCCCGGGCGGCAATGGTGGCGGAGGGCCACTTCGGCCGGCGCTCGCGCCTGAGGAACAACCTCCTCGCCCGGCCCCTGCTCCTTGCCCGGACGGGAGCACCTGTGGCGAAACTGGTCAACGCGGCCTTCGGCAACCGACTCCTTCGACGGATGGCGCAGGGACTGTTGGGAATCGACCGGCGCGCTCCCCTGCCGGCGTATGCCGAGGGTGATTCGTTTCGGGCCTGGCTGCGCACGCGGTCGGCGGGCGGCCTTGGGAATGTCGGCAGCGTGGCCTACTTCCCCGCCTGCTCCACTGAGCACTACGAAACCCGGGTGGGGCGGACCGCAGTTCGCGTCCTGGAAGAACTCGGATTCGAGGTTGTGGTGGCCGAACCGTCCTGTTGTGGGCTGCCGCTCTTATCCAATGGCGAGTTCGACGCCGCCCGCCGCTACCACCGCCGCACCGTCGATGCCCTCATCGAGCATGCCCGGGCGGGCCGTGCCATCGTGGGCACTTCCACTTCGTGCGTCCTAACGGTGAAGGAAGAAGCGCCCGAGTTGCTCGATGCCTATGACGAGGACGCCTGGCTGGTGGCCACCCACACCTACGACCTGCACGAATTTCTGCTGGGCCTGGCGGTGGAAGGTCGGCTGCCGGAACTGAGCGAGGTTCCTCTGCGCCTGCCCTATCACCCGCCGTGCCAGTATCGAGCTCATCGCACCGGGATCCCCGCCCGCGAAGTGATGGACCTGATACCTGGCCTGGAGGTGGTCGAGAGTGGGGCCGCCTGCTGCGGCATCGCCGGCACCTACGGATACAAGTCGGAGAAATACGAGGTGTCGATGAAGGTGGGGAAACCCTTGTTCGATTTCGTCGCCCGGGAAGGCGCCCCGGTCGTGGCCTGCGATTCGGAGACCTGCCGTTGGCAGATCACCCACGGCACCGGCGTCCCCGCCATCCACCCCATCGAGGTGGTGGCCGCCGCCCTCGGCGTCGAGGTCGAGGGCCCCCTGGCGAAGGTGCTGAGTTGAGTGTGCATACATCAACCGTCACGGTTCACCGACGCACACCCAACGGAGCGACCGACCCCCACCCACCTTCAGTGTGCATACATCAACCGTCACGGTTCACCGACGCACACCCAACGGAGCGCTAGCCTCGACCTATCTTCGGTGTGCATACATCAACCGTCACGGTTGACGGATGCACACTCAACCTGAGGTGAGAGAGGTCGCGGCAGGGTTCAGCTTCCTCGAGTCGCCTCGGTGGCACGAGGGGCGGCTGTGGCTGTCGGACTTCTACACACACCGGGTCGTGACCATCGACCCGGTCACCGAATCGGTAGAGACGATCTGTGAAGTCGAGCACCAGCCGTCGGGTCTGGGCTGGCTGCCTGACGGGACCCTGCTGGTGGTATCGATGACGGATCGCCGGATCCTCCATCTCGATGGTGAGACGCTGTCGGAGCATGCCGACCTGTCCGGGGTCGTCGTTCACCCTCTGAATGACATGGTGGTGGACCACCAAGGTCGGGCGTACGTGGGCAACTTCGGCTTCGACTTGATGAGAGGCGCCGAGCCTGCCCCGACTGACCTGATCCGGGTCGACCCGAATGGAACGGTCACGGCCGTCGCTTCCGACATGCTGTTTCCCAACGGCACCGTCATCACACCTGATGGACGAACCCTGATAGCGGCGGAGACGGTGGGACGGCGCCTGTCCGCGTTCGATGTCGCCACCGACGGCACCCTCTCCGGCCGGCGAACCTGGGCCCAGTTCGACCGCCTCCGGCCCGACGGCATCGCCCTCGACGCCGAAGGGTGCATCTGGGCGGCCGATGCCCGGGGAGGTCAGGTGGTTCGGGTCGCTCCCGGAGGGGACATGCTCACCGAGATCAACCCCGGGATCGGGACGTTCGCCTGCATGCTGGGAGGCGAAGAACGAACCACTCTGTTCATCTGCGCCGCTCCCTCCTTCGACGCGAAGGAGCGGGCCGACACCCGGGATTCGGTGCTGCTCGCCGTTGAGGTCGAGGTCCCGGGCGCCGGGTTGCCGTGAGGCTCAGTCGACCCAGTCGAAGGTGCGGGTGACGGCCTTCTTCCACTGGGCAAACTCCCGCTCCCGTTCGGCCGCGTCCATCTGGGGCCGCCACTCCTTGTCCTTTACCCAGTTGTCGCGCAGGTCGTCGAGCTCGGACCAGAAGCCGGTGGCGAGGCCGGCGGCGTAGGCGGCGCCCAAAGCCGTGGTCTCGGCCACCGCAGGCCGCACCACCGGCACCCCGAGGGCGTCGGCCTGGAACTGCATGAGCAGCTCGTTTCCCACCATGCCGCCGTCGACCTTGAGCTCCCGCAGGTCTACTCCGGAGTCGTTGTTCATGGCGTCGAGCACCTCCCGGGTCTGCCAGGCGGTCGCCTCGAGCGCGGCCCGGGCGAAGTGCCCCTTGGTGACGTAGCGGGTGAGCCCGGCGATGACTCCGCGCGCATTCGACTTCCAGTAGGGGGCGAACAAGCCGGAGAAGGCAGGCACGAAGTAGACGCCGCCGTTGTCGCCAACCGTCTTGGCGAGAGTCTCGACCTCGGAGGCGGACTCGATCAAACCCAGGTTGTCCCGCAGCCACTGGACCAGGGCCCCCGTGATGGCGATGGACCCTTCGAGCGCATAGACCGGCTCGGTCGCCCCTATGCGGTAGCACACGGTGGTCAGGAGCCCGCTCTTGGAGGGGACGAGCTCGGTACCGGTGTTCAAGAGCATGAAGTTGCCGGTGCCGTAGGTGTTCTTGGCGTCTCCCACCCCGAAGCACACCTGCCCGAAAGTGGCCGCCTGCTGATCGCCCAGATCACCCGCGACCGGAACACCACCCAGCCTGCCCGTCGCCTCCCCGTACACCTCCGACGAGGACCGGATCTCGGGCAAGAGCGAGCGGGGCACGCCCATGACGTCGAGTATCTCCTGGTCCCATTCGAGAGTGCCCAGATCCATCAGCATGGTGCGGCTGGCATTGGTGACGTCGGTGATGTGGAGGCCGCCGTCGGGTCCCCCGGTCAGGTTCCACAGCACCCACGTGTCCAGGTTGCCGAAGGCCAGATCTCCGGCTTCGGCCCGTTCGGCCGCACCTTCCACGTGCTCAAGCATCCAGCAGATCTTGGGTCCGGAGAAGTAGGTGGCGAGGGGAAGGCCCACCCGGGCTCGAAAGCGGTCCTGTCCGCCGTCGGAGGCGAGTTCCTGACATATACGGTCGGTGCGGGTGTCCTGCCAGACGATGGCGTTGTAGATCGGCTCACCGGTGCTCCGATCCCAGAGCACAACGGTCTCCCGCTGATTGGTCACCCCGACCGCGGCGAGGTCGGAAGCGTCCACGTCGCCCCGCGACAGGGCGCCCTCGATGACGCTCTGGGTCCTCAGCCAGATCTCCTTGGGATCGTGCTCGACCCAGCCGGGACGCGGGTAGATCTGCTCGTGCTCCTGCTGGTGGGCGGACACGACCCGTCCGCCGTGGTCAAAGATCATGCAGCGGGTGCTGGTGGTTCCCTGATCGATGGCTGCTACGTATCGGGCCATCGCGTCACCCTATTCGAGGGCGGCACCTGGTTGACTACCTCCGGTCTCCAGAGAATGCTCCTTGCCCTGAATGAGGCGCGAGATGTTGGAGCTGTGTCGGACCAGGATCAGGACTGCTGTGAGACCTGCCCAGACCAGGGCCCAGCCGCGAAGGCCGGCGATGGCCAGTCCGGGAACGCTGAGAACCGCCACGGTCATTGATGCCACGGACGAGATCCGAACCAGCCGGGCGAGCGCGATCCAGATCACGGGGAGCGCCACACCCAACATCGGTGCGACGACGATGATCGCCCCGCCGGCGGTGGCAACGCCCTTTCCGCCTTTGAATCGGTGCCAAATGGGGAAACAGTGTCCCAGCACCGCCGCCAAACTCGCCGCCAGGGCGAGAGCGGGCGTTCCCACCCACAGGCCGACACCCGCGGCTGCAACGCCCTTGAGCACATCGCCGATGAGAACGGGAACCGCCGCCTTCCAGCCCAGGTTGCGGGCCACGTTGGCCGTACCCGGGTTGCCGCTCCCCAGGTCATAGATGTCTAGGCCTCTCGCCCGAACGACCAGCACGGCGAAGTCGACCGAGCCGATCAGATACGCCGCCACCACCACAATCACGACAGTCCAACTCACCTGGTCAGCATACCGGCCGGGCCGTATGCGGTCCCGTGGGCCCGACCACCCTTTTCGCGCGACAGCCAGGGCGCATACGGCCCGAATGTCGCGCCAAAACGGGATCAGCGGCAGACGCCCAGCCAGTAGACGGAACCGCCGGCGAGGGCGAAGCCGGCCTTGGAGTCGAACTGGCGGCCGCCGAAGGTGAACGAGACCGGAGCCTCATAGGTCCCGGAGATCTCGACCGTGCCGGAGGGCGTTTCGGAGCGGCGGGTGGTGGGGCCGACGGGGTCCCCGGTCAACTCATATCCCTCCAGGGTCACGATCTCCCGCTCGATCCAGGCCGAGCACAGGTCCTGGCCGTAGGCCTCGAGCAGCTTGGGGTGGAGGGTCTGGAGCAGGAAACCGGTGTCGTCTTCATCGAGAGCCTGCACGAAGCGGCCAACGAAATCGTTGATCAGCCCGGCCGGATCGGCCACGGTGGTCTGCACCGGCGCAGCGGTAGTAGTGGTCGTCGGGCTGGTCGTGGAGGACGTAGTTGTGGAGGACGTAGTTGTGGACGACATGGTCGTGGCCGGAGCGGCGGTCGTAGCGGGTGAGGTAGAAGGCGGCTCCGCCACTCTCGTGGCGGGAGCCGCTTCCGTTTGGTTCTCACCACTCGAGCCACCCAGCCAGCCCACCAGGCCGACGATCACGAGCCCGATCCCCGCCACCACCAGCACCGCTCCCGCTACCCGCCTGGCCATCAGCGCCTCAGCCTCCGGCGCACTTGGCCTGAAACTCGGCCAGGTCCCGAAGCGCCCGCTTGAGGGACCGCTGGTAGCGGCCGGCACCGAAACTGGCCGCCCGCTCGTGAGCCTGGGCCCAGGTGAGGTTGTCCCAGTGACGGCTGCCAATGCTCATGGTGTGGCCCTTCTCGATGGTGAGACGCTTCTTGTCGAGCACCCGCACCCCGTTGCGGCACACCCACACCTCCGCACAGGTGAGGGTGATGGGCTCGGCCTTGATGGTGACGGTCAGGTCGACATCGTTGAGCCGTCTCTCCTGGAGCTTGGTCACCTTGGTGATTATCGCCCCCGCGGCGTCGATCGCGACCTTGGCCACACCGGTGGCCGCCCCCGCCACGCTGGTGGGTATGGGGATACCGGTGACCTCCGATGCCCCCGACACACCCAGGTTGGCCGCGGTCTTCACATCGAACTCGTGGACCAGCTTGGCGCCCGACTTGAAGCTGAGGAAGCGCCCGAAGGCCTGAACCACGGTCGACGCCTGCTTTAGCCCGGCGCCGATCTCCTGCCCCTGCTGGCTGGCGGCGTGGGCCGCGCCGCCGGCGAAGACCGGCTCCATCCGCACAGGCACGTTCACCCTTATCGACTTGACGTTGCGCAGCTCCTCAGGGTCACCATCGTGGCATCCTTCGGGCTGGTCCGGTGAGGCGCCCGTCGAGGTGCCGGTGCCCCCACGCACACCCGTCCCGGTTCCTGTCACACCCGGTGCCGCTGAGGGCGTTGTCGGCTTGTTCATGCACCTCTCGTAAGCCTTACGGGCCTCCTCCGCCTTTTCACAGGCCCGATCGGCTTCACGCTCGGCCTTGGCCTGGTCGTCTTTGGCCTGCTGGAGCGACTTCTCATCCTTGCTGACCTTGTCTTCCAGCTCCTTCTTGCGGGTCTTGGCCTTGTGGTACTTGTCACGCAGGTCCTTGGCGAACGACTCGGGAGGATCGGTGTCCCAGGCCTTCTCCACCTCTTGGGCCGTGATCTCACCCGACCGGTACTTGCCCCACTGGGCGCTCGCCCAGGAGCGCCGCACATGAAGATCGAATCGGTCGATGCGGGATCCGGGCACCTCCGGGTTCTCCACCCACGAGTCGGAGGGATCGCCCTCCCAGTCGAGGGGCGGCACGTCCTCGTGCAGCTTGTCCAGCTCGTCCTCGGCGTTCTCCAGGTCTTCTTTGGTGTTGTCGACCTTCTTCGAAGCCTTCTCCGCCGCCGCCCGGGCGTCGTCGCACGCCTTCTTCGCCTTCAGCCAGGCAGCCAGCTCGTCCTCGCATCCTTTCTTCGACGCCAGCAGCCAGGCGCCGACGCCCGCCAGGACCAGACCGACCAGCACCAGGACCGGCCAGGGGAAGCCTCCCGAAGAGGTGGCCACCGTGGTGGGAGGAGACGTCACCGGCGGCGCGCTGGTGGTAGGAGCCAGCGTCGTCGACGTAGTGGTCGTGGTGGTCGAGGTGGTCGAGGTGGTGGTGGGCGCCACGAAGGCCAACTCGTTGGCAGGGGGCTCGAAGATGTCGGTGGAGTCGGCCACCGAGTCGGCGGCCTGATAGCCGCCCTCGGTACAGAAGGTGTAGGCGCGAGCCTGGGCGGGCTGGCCCATCTCGGTGGAGGGCGTGAACAGGGCGAGCTGATTGCCGCCGATGGCGACGACGCTGTTGGTGGGCATGTCGGCGAAGCCGCCCTGGTCGGTCAGGACCAGGCGAAAGGGATGGACGCCGCTGGGCTCGGCCCGCAGGCCGATAGCGGTGTTGGTGCCTCCGGCCGGGTCGAGCGGATAGGCGTCGAGCGGCTGGAACACTCCCGGGATGTTGGGATCCCGATACCACATCACCCACTCGCAGGTCATGGACAGGTTGAAGAAGCCGATCGGCCCGGCCAGGTCCAGCACCCCCACCCAGGAGCCGTCGCCGTAGGCGGTCGGGTCGTACCCGTCGGGACAGATGGTGCGAACGTCGGGCACCGGCCCGTCGGTGTCTCGATCATCACACACGACGCCGCCGCCGCTCACCGGGTCGAAGAAGGCCGCCCCGTCGGGGGGCGGGTTGAAGCGGGCCACCCGGGAGCCGCGCAGGTCGAGGAACGGATCGAGGGCCAGCCCCGGAGTCTCTCCGCTGGAGAACTCTGCGTCACCGGCGGGATCGTTCACCTGACTGTTGGGCGACGTGTACTGGGCGATGACGTCCTTGCCCTCTTTGGACGCCCAGAAGTCGGCCATCACCTTGGGAAGGTCGAACCCTTCCTCCTGAGCCAGGGCGGCCATCCCCATCGGCCCGATGGCCAACAAGACGACACCTATGGCGGCGACGAGGCGGACTCGTCGCCGGGACGGGACGCTCACGCCGACCCGGACGACCCGCCCAACGGGGCGAAGTAGGCGACCACGAGCCCCAATACCAGCCCGATCAACGGAAGCCCGATCACGCTCAGGTTGTCGAGGGGGCGGATGCCGAACTGTTGGAGGTCAACCGCCACGAAGATTCCCAGGAACAGCCCGGCTATGGCTCCAAGTACGGGACGGCCTCTCATGCGTTTCTCCTTCTGCCTGCTAGAACCACCCCGGTGGCGGCCAGCAACGTTCCCACCCCGGCGCCGGCACCGGCGGGTGTGGCGAGCGGGTTGCCTTCGATGAGGATCATGACCGATCCCTGACATGCTCCCCCAGTCCCAACGTGATGGCCGGTCAGCTCGTACAGGCCGACCAGATCGACCGGGAGCTGGGCGCGGGCCTCGTCCACCGAGTAGTCGCCGGAGGAGGAGGTCGCCTTCTCGGCGTTGGGCCCGCCCCAGGTCTCCAGCACGATGGTGGCCGGCCCGACCACCACCCCGATGTCACCCGTGTGGTCGGTGATCGGCGTGGTCGTGCTCCCTTCCCACGACGCCACCAGTCCCAACTTGTCCGGGATGATGATCGGATTGGACGGGCTGTCGTTGGCCGACGTGTAACGAACACCATCGATAGTGACGCTGCCGTCGCAGGGTCCGGAAACTGCTGCATAGGCCGACCGGGCAGTCAGCATGAGGGCGGTCGCCATCAGCACCACCAGTAGGCCTCTGGTGGCGCGGCGCCAGGGGACGTCGTAAGTCATGGCACCAGCCTGGTCTGGAGTTGTCAGGGCCTCATGAGTATCGAGTGCTCATCATCGGAGCAGGGCGGTCATTCGCCGCTGATGCCCAGAGCGACCGCCGCCTCGGCCCGGCTGCTCACCCCCAGCTTCACGTAGGCCCGTTGAATCAGGTTGTTGACAGTCCTTACCGAGATGAACAGTGCCTCGGCGATCTCCTTGGACGGGGTTCCCCGAGCTGCCAGGGCAACCACCTCACGCTCCCGATCGGTGAGCGGAGAAACCGATGCTTCCACCACCAGCCCTGGGGTATCAGCCTGCTCACACTCTCCTCGAGCCCGCTCCGAAGCCAGACGGGCGGCGGTAGCCCGTCGCTGGTCTCTTTCACGTCGGTAGGCGACCGACGCGCCCGCCCAGGCTTCCGCCGCCCACAAGTGCAGGCCCATGGCCTCGAAGCCCTCCGCAGCAGCAGCTAGGTCCGCGGCGTCCCGAGCAGAAACCAAGGCGTGCCGGCGCCGGTCGAGCGGTGAGTCGCCGTCCTCCAGACGGTTCACCACCTCGGTTGGGTCTGCCATTCTGGCAGCGTCGAACCAGAGCCGTCGGGCGAGCGTCAGCGCCCCCTCCTCGGCCAGAGCATCGCCTTGGGTCACGAGAACAGCAGAGGCTCCCGCCGCATCCCCTCCCCGGGCCGTCAGCCACGCTCGGGCGAGGCTGAGAAGAGGGGTAAAGAGTCGCTCGTCCCGGTCACCGATGGCGGCACACTCCTCTAGAAGCGGGACCGCATGGTCTGGATGATCCGATTGTGCCAGGGCAAGTGCGGCGCCGGCCAGGTGCCACTGAAGCAAACCCGGCTGGCTCATGGTCCGTTGCAACGCCGCTCCCGCCTGGAAGTGGCGAGCCGCCGTGCGCAGCAGCCCCCTGTCGAGCGCCACCCGGCCCAGCAGGAAGAGCCACCAGGCACGGATGAAGGCGGGATGACGCTCCAGTGAGGCTTCCAGGCCGTGTCGGCTGAGGTTTTCCGCCCCGGCGATGTCACCCGTCTCCAGGCGGGCCATGGCTTCGGGAATGTCGGGAAAGTCCCGAAACCTGCTGGGAAGAAGGGGACGGGCCGGCGACAGGCGACGGGCCTGTTCGGTCAGTTCGAGTGTCTGCCCCGGACGCCCTCCCAGGGCCGCCACCCAGGCGGCGGTAACGACAGCAGCCACACCGTCCCGATCGCCCGTGGCTTCACCGACGAGAACCGACGCTTCAGCCACCCGGCCCATGTTGAGGAGAATCCAGGCCCGATTGACCGCGTCGCCCTTGTTCTCGAGCACCGCCAAGGCATCGGCCCCTCGGCCCAACCCGAAGAACAGGTTCACTGCCCTCTGCACCGCAGCTCGTTGTCGCTGGCCGGGGTCGAGACCGCCGAGGTCGATGGCGGAATTGAGCTCCTCGGCCGCATCATGATCTCCTCGCTCGTGATAGATCTGGGCGAGCAGCAGACCGGCCGGGGCCACGCCCCCCTCGGCGGCAGGTAGGGCCAGGCGTTCGGCCAGCTCGAACGACCCCGACCGATAGGCCTCCTCCGCCGCGGTGGCCAGAAGCTCCGGGTCCCCGTGAGAATCCGAGGCGAGCCGCCACGACGCGACCCTCACCACATCCTCGGCCCGTGTCATGTCACGCTGTTCGAACATGTCGGCCAAGCGCGCCGAGGTGGCCATGAGACGGGTGGTGGGCATTTCCTGGCGGATCACCTCGCCGTACAGGGGATGCACGAAGCGGGCCACGCGTCTGGCTCCCTCCGATTCGACCACCACGATCCCGGCGCCTTCCAGTGACTCGACCGCCGAACGGCCGGCCACCGACAGGAGATCGGCCAGTCCGAGCGACTCGGCTACGGCCAGATGCTCGGCCGCTTTCGTTGCGGTCTGGTCTAGTTCTCCGGTGCGGAGCTCGACCAGTTCCCGCAGGGAGGAGGGAGTCGGAATCGGTCCCGATGCCAGCCACACCCCCTGTTGTTCCGCGAGCGCCCCGGTTGCGACCGCCTCCAGCGTGAGCTCTCGCGTGTACATGGGCACGCCGTGGGAAACATCCCAGATCAAGCGGGCCGCCATCCCGTCCACCTCGCCGCCCAGACCGGCCCGAATCAGCTCATGCGTCTCGGAGCGAGAAAGGGGCTGGAGCTCGAGCCGGCGCAGGGCAAGGTCCTTCCACAGCGAGACCACGTCGACGTGGGTGTCTTCACCGGTTCGGACCGTTCCCAAAAGCATGAACTGGCCGGTGGCGAGGGCTCGGTGGATGACGGCCATCGACGGACCATCGAGACGGTTGACGTCGTCGATGACGAGGACCAGGCGATCTGCCCCGTCCGTCCTGGCGATGAGCTGGTCGAAGAGGGCTTGCTCGTCCCGAGGCGAAACGGACCCTGCGCGTCCCAGTGGGGCGAAGGCTGCAAATGGAACCGCTGATGTGGCTCGGGTGCAGACGGCGTGGAAGGTGGGGAATCCGGCTTCCGCGGCCAGCCTCAGGCCCTCTCGGGCCAGACGCGACTTGCCGGTGCCGGGCCCTCCCGCCAGCAGCGCGCCGGAGGCGGATGCGTCTCGGATCAAACGGCCGATGAGCTCCAGTTCCTCGGCCCTCCCGACCAGACGCCACTCGTCGGTGATGTCGTGATCGAGGGCCGCCTCACTCGTGGTCGGAGGAGTGGGGCCGGCGGTGGGTTCGCTCGACCCCTGCGAGCTTGGCATGGGCCAATTCTATGAACGAGTCCATGGCAGCTTCCGGCAACTCCAGCTCCCGGGCGATCTCGGCCACGCCCATCCCTTCCCGCCTCAGATCGAAATAGCGGGCATAGACCTCCGGCAATTCATCCAGACCTCTCTCCATCACTCCAGCATCCCCGTCCCCACCCACCCGAACCATGAGCAGCGGGTACTCATTCTCCGCTTTACGCTCCGCGAGATGGCAACGGTGAGACGGGTCCGGCCTGACGACGGTACGGCGCTGCGTGAGATACGCCTGCGTGCCCTGCACACGGATCCGGACGCCTTCGGCTCTACGTACGAGCGAGAACTGGCACGGCCGTCGGAGGTGTGGCTGGAGCGGACCATTGCGTCTTCGGAGGGATATGAGCAATGCCTGTTCGTAGCCGAGGACACCACCGGCTTGGTTGGGATGGTGGGCGCTTTCACGTCCGACGGCGACCCCAACCGCCGTCACCTTTTCGGGATGTGGGTGGCGCCGCCAGCCTGACGTGAAGGGCTGGGCGATTCCCTGGTGCGGCTGGTGATCGATTCGGCGACCGATTCGGGTGCAGAGGTGCTGGATCTGTGGGTGAACGACACGAACCGACCGGCTCTCCGTCTGTACCGGCGGGCCGGCTTCACCGACACGGGCACCTCCCAACCGCTTCCCTCCAACCCTCAGTTCGGGGAGACCCTCCTGTCTCTCAAGTTGGGCTGAGAAACCCCCCTACCGCACAGCCTTCGGCTGCGGGGTCCCCTTCCCCCCACTTCGTGGGGGACAAACTCTCCTCCTTTGTCCCCCTGCAAGCAGGGGGAAAGTCCCTGCCGCCGCAGGCGGGAGGTAGGGGGGCGGTAGGAGACCCCACATCCGCCGCCCTATCCTTCGCCATCACAACAGGAGGAAGCCATGTCGAAACGCTTCATCGCATTTCTTGCCGTGCTGGCTCTGGGTGTCGCTGCCTGCGGGGGCAGTTCCAGCACCACTACCGAGGGAACCACCCCCACCACCAGCGGAACGAGCGCCACGACGGCCACGACCGCCGCCCCCGCCACGACCGCCGCTCCCCCCACCACCGCCGGGGCCAACTGTCCCACCGTCACGGAAGGGGTCCTGACCATCGGCACCGACTCGCCTGCCTTCCCACCCTGGTTCGTCGACGACGACCCCTCCAACGGGCAGGGATTCGAGTCGGCCGTGGCCTACGCCGTGGCGGACCAGCTCGGCTACGACCAGGACCACGTGGAGTGGACGGTGGTGCCGTTCAACAACTCCTATGCCCCCGGGGCCAAGAACTTCGACTTCGATATCAACCAGATATCGATCACGCCCGAGCGGGAGCAAGTGGTGGACTTCTCCGATGGCTACTACACGGTCAACCAGGCCATCATCGGATTCTCAGACAACCCCATCGCCCAGGCCACCACGACCTCGGAGCTCGCCCAGTACCGCCTCGGGGCCCAGATCGGCACCACCTCGCTCGACTTCATCGACCAGGTGATCAAGCCCGACATCGAGCCGCTGGTCTACGACACCAACGCCGACGCCAAGGCCGCCTTCGACGCCGGCCAGCTGGACGGCCTGGTCCTGGACCTGCCCACGGCCTTCTACGTCACGGCAGTGGAGATCGAGGGCAGCACCGTGATCGGCCAGTTCCCGGCCGTGGGTGACAACCCCGAGCAGTTCGGGATGCTGTTCGAGGACGGCAACCCGCTGGTGGACTGCGTCAACGAGGCCCTGGCCACGTTGAAGGACAACGGCACACTCGATCAGATCCAGCAGAAGTGGCTGTCGGATGTGGTCGAGGCACCTGTGATCACCATCGACAACTGACGTGAGCGGCCCGTCCCCGACGACCGAACTGTCGCCGGGACGGGCGCGCCGCCTGGAGATCGCCCGCCGGGAGGCGCGGCGCTCCAACCTGATAGGGGCGGTGAGCACCGTGGTGGTGTTCACCGCCCTCTTCCTCATCATCACCAACGCACCGGGATGGAACCAGGTCCGCCAGACCTTCTTCTCCTGGAGCGACTTCACTGCCTCCTTTCCCCAGATCTTCTCCGGCTTCTGGAAGAACGTGCAGGTGTTCCTCATCGCCGAGGTCCTGATCCTGGTCTTCGCCCTCACCCTGGCCGTGCTGCGCAACAGCCGATCGCCCCTCCTGTTGCCCCTGCGCATTCTCGCCACCAGCTACGTGGACATCATCCGGGGCATCCCGACCATCATCCTTCTCTACCTGCTGGGCTTCGGGATGCCGGCCCTGCGTCTGGGCTGGGTTCCCTCCAGCCAGTTCTTCTGGGCCATCACCACCCTGGTGGTCTCCTACTCGGCTTACGTGGCTGAGGTGTACCGGGCGGGCCTGGAGTCGGTCCACGAGTCCCAGCGCGCCGCCGCCCGCTCACTGGGTCTCAGCTCGTCCCAGACCATGCGCTGGGTGGTAGTCCCCCAGGCGGTGAGACGGGTCATCCCACCTCTGCTAAACGACTTCGTAGCCCTGCAGAAGGACTCCGCCCTCCTGGCCCTGCTGGGCATCCAGGAGGCGTTCCGGGAGTCACAGATCTACGTGGCCAAGACCTTCAACTTCACCGCCTACCTGGCCTCGGCGTTCCTCTTCCTGATCCTGACCATCCCCCTGGCCCGCTTCACCGACTGGCTGATCGCGCGGCGCCGCCAGCGCACGGAGGGAACGATGATCGGATGACGACGCCCCGCCTCCAGATCGAGAACCTGTGGAAATCGTTCGGGGACCTGACCGTTCTGGCCGACGTCGACCTGACCGTGGCCGACCACGCGGTGGTGTGCGTGATCGGCGCCTCCGGGTCGGGCAAATCGACCCTGCTGCGTTGTGTGAACCTGCTCGAAGACATCGACGACGGCCGCATCCTCCTCTCGGGCGACGAAATCTCCGACCCGGAACGAAAGGACGTCGACTCGATCCGCCGCCGGATCGGGATCGTGTTCCAGTCCTTCAACCTCTTTCCGCATCTGCCCGTGATGGACAACATCACGCTGGCGCCTGTGCGGGTCCTGGGTGAGCACCGCTCCCAGGCAGAGGATCGGGCCCGAGAACTGTTGGATCGATTCGGCCTGGCCGACAAGGCTAACGACTACCCGGACCGGCTGTCGGGCGGCCAGCAGCAACGGGTCGCCATCATCCGTGCGCTGGCCATGCAACCGGAGCTGATGCTGCTGGACGAGGTCACCTCGGCTCTCGACCCGGTCCTGGTCGGTGAGGTGCTGGACATCATCCGCGAGCTCAAGGAGTCTGGGATGACCATGCTCATCGCCACCCACGAGATGGGCTTCGCCCGAGAGACCGCCGACCGGGTCGCCTTCCTCCACCAGGGCCGGGTGTGGGAGGAGGCCGAACCGTCTCAGCTGTTCAGCCACCCCCAACACCCCGAAACCCAGGACTTCCTGGCCCGCATAGTCCAGGCCGGCCGCCTCTGACCCCCCCCTACCCCACGACCTCCGGTCGTGGGGGCCCCTTCCCCCTGCCTACCGGCAGGGGGACAAACCTGACGCACCCTTGGTCCCCTTTGAGGGAAGCCAAGGGGAAAGGAGCCCAAACCGTTTGTCCCCCTGCGCAGCAAGGGGAAAGGGACCCGCAGCCGTAGGCTGCGGGTAGGGGGCGACCCCGCAGGGGTCGGACAGACCCGAGGTGTCAGCTGGCCCAACGCCTAGGACCCCACTATCAGCAGCGCCGCCCCCACCACCAGCGGCACCAGTTGCGCCAGTTGGGGGAACCCGTGCCCGCATGGCAACCACGGTGACGGCGATCGCGCCACCGAGGGGGACGTGGGCCAGGTTGGACCCGATCACCCAGCTTCCCTCAGCCAGGTATTACCCAGCAGAAGAGCCACGAGATACGTTCCGAAGGCAACGAAAGCCAGCAGGCCCTCACCCCGGTCGGCCAGTAGGTAGGTGAGACCGGCCATCCCCCCAGTCATGGAGAAGAGGCCCACCAGCTCTCACACCGCCACCCACCACCATTCCCACCGACGCTCAGCCACCCGGTCCAGCTTGTCGTCGAGGGCGAGGTTCCAGAACTCACCGTTGAACCTCCCCCGCACGTACCCGACCGCCTGCACCCCACCAGCATCGGCACCACCAGCAGAGCGCCCACCAGGATCATGTCCTTGCAGAAGCCACACCCCAACCCGAGCCTTGGTCGCCCTAAAACGCCCCGGACACGACGAATTCGGCTGCTCCGCTCACATTCATAGGATCGGCCGGTGACATCGAACTCCGACAGATCGCTGCCCCAGCGCCTCTTCTTCGCCCTGGGTATCCGCAACTACCGCCTGTACTTCTTCGGTCAGCTGGTGTCGGTGTCGGGGACCTGGATGCAGCGAATTGCCCAGGCCTGGCTGGTCCTGGACCTGACCGGGAGTGGAACGGCGGTGGGAGGGCTCACCGCGCTCCAGTTCCTCCCCATCCTGGTGCTGGCCCCGCTGGGTGGCCTCCTCGCCGACCGGGTCGACAAGCGGCGACTGCTCTACGTCACCCAGTCGCTGGCCGGGGGCCTGGCTGCTGCTCTCGGGGTGCTGATCATCACCGGCCGGGTCGAGCTGTGGATGGTCTACGGGCTGGCCTTCGCCCTGGGGCTGGTGGCAAGCGTGGACAACCCGGCCCGCCAGGCGTTCATCATCGAGATGGTGGGCCGTGACCGTCTGACCAACGCGGTGAGCCTCAACTCGGTTCTGGTCAACGCCGCCCGCGTCTTCGGACCGGCCCTGGGAGGAGTGCTGATCGTCACGGTCGGTATCGGCACCTGCTTCCTGATCAACGCGGTCTCCTACCTGGCGCTGATTGCTGCGCTCGTGCTGATGAGAGACAGAGAGATGCTCAAGGCGGAACCGTCACCTCGCAGACCCGGCCAGGTGCGGGAGGGAATGCGCTACGCCGCCCACACTCCCCGGCTCATCGTCCCGCTGGTGATGCTGGCCGTGATCGGGGTCTTCGCCTACGAGTATTCGGTCATCCTGCCGCTGCTGGCCAGGTTCACCTTCGGGGGCGACGCCAACACCTTCGGCATCATGTTCACCGCCATCGGTGTGGGTGCGGTGGCGGGCGGTCTCCGGACCGGAGCACGAACCGAGTACCGGGCGGTGACTCTGTCCTATCTGGCGGCGGCCCTCGGCGTCGCCCTGGCCGTGGTGGCGGTGGCCCCCACCATTTGGCTGGTCCTGATCGCTCTTGCAGGGGCCGGAGCGGCGGGCACCTCCTTCCTGGCCCTCACCAACTCAATGCTCCAGCTGACCTCGGCCCCGGAAATGCGGGGCCGAGTGCTGGCCTTGCGGGCGGTGGCCTTTATCGGCGCCCGCCCGATAGGCGGCCCCATCATCGGCTGGGTGGGCGAGCACATAGGTCCCCGTGCAGGAGTCGGAGCGGGAGCCGTAGCCGCAATCGGAGTGGCCCTGTTCGCCTACCGCCGGCTCGCCGCCACGGACCGCGCCACCGTTGAGGTCGCCTCCTGATGCGAGCCCTTGCCCCCCTGGGGAGCCAGGATGAAGGGCCCAGCCAAAGTGGTAGGCGGAATCCGAGGCCCGGTCTCAAGGAAGGGCGGCCACCGCTTGCTCCACGGCGTCAGCCGGGGAACCATGGAAGGGGTCGCCGTGTCCGGGAGCGAGCAGGTCGGCCTCGACGTCCAGCAGCCGAGACAGCGAGCGCACGGCTCCGGCCTGATCGTGGTTGAAGGCCTTGTGGAGTAGGCGAGGACCGGTCTCCTGGGTCAGAGAGTCGTGAGTGACCAGAGCATCGCCGGTGATCAGCACACCCCGGTCGGGAAGATGGAAGGCGCAGTGACCGGAGGTGTGTCCGGGGGTGAATATCGGTACCGGGCGACCGGGAAGGTCGAGCGGCCCGGCCGTCTCGGTGAAGATGTCGGGCCGGGAAACCCGATCGATCCTGGCCCCTCCCTTCGACACGGCGGTGAGCACGAAGCTGAACATCTTCGGCCACCACAGGCGGCTCACCATGTAGACCATGGAGATCTGTTCGATGCGCTCCCCGCGCACCTGGGCGGCCTCTTCGGAGTGACACTGCACCGACGTGCCGTGTTCAGACCGTATCTTCTCAGCCGAGCCCATGTGGTCGACGTGACCATGTGTCAACAGCACCGCCGACAGGTCACCCAAACTCGATCCGATCTCTCTACAGGCAGCTTCGACCGCCTCGATATCACCCGGATAACCGGTGTCCACCAGACACACGGAATCGCCCTCACGGATCAGATAGAAGTTGGTCCTCGACCCCAGTCCCCGCCAGATTCCATCCGCCACCTGCTCACAAGCCATCATCAACAACCCTAGGCCGCCACCCCATGTGTCCGTGGCGGAGCCAGAGCGAACCCCCCTCCGGCGGCAGGTACCTTCCCCCGCTCGCTCCGCTCGCAGGGGGACAAACCTTTGTCCCCCTGCCGAAGGCAACGGGGGAAGGGGCCTTGCCTACAAACCTTTGTCCCCCTGCCCAAGGCAGGGGGAAGGGACCTTGCCTACAAACCTTTGTCCCCCTGCCGAAGGCAAGGGGGGAAGGGGCCCCCGCAGCCGAAGGCTGTGTGGGGTAGGGGGGAGCGGCCGTAGGCCGGGCAAACCCGACCTGCCACCGAAAGACGCTCTACCCCAACGCCGGCAACCGCACGGTGAACGTCGACCCCACCCCCAACTCCGACACCACCCCCAACGTCCCTCCATGAGCCTCGACCACGTGGCGGACGATGGACAGGCCCAGGCCGGTTCCGCCGGTGGCCCACGACCGGGCCACGTCGACCCGGTAGAAGCGCTCGAAGATGCGTTCCAGATCACGCTGGGAGATGCCGGCCCCGGTGTCGGTGACGGACAGGACCGCATCGTCACCCTGACGTTCCACCCTGGCCACCACCTCGCCGCCCTCGTCTGTGTAGCGGACGGCGTTGTCCAACAGGTTGCGCACCGCCAGGGCCAGATCGGCCGCTGAGCCCAGCACCTCGACGTCGCTGGTCTCTGCCCGCAAGCTGACGCCTCGCCGTTCCGCCAGCTCCGCCACCCGCTCCACCTCGGTCGTGACGGTCTCGGCCAGAGCCACCTCCTCCCGGTCCCCTTCCCGACTCTCCAGACGGGACAGGTCCAACAGGTCGGCCACGAGGCGGGCCAGGGACCGGGCCGAGCTTCCGATCTGTTGGGCGAACTGGACCGCCCGATCGGGGGCACGTTCGAGAGCCATCTCCAGCGCCTCCGAGGAGGCGAGGATGGAAGCGACCGGCGTCTTCAGCTCATGGGAGGCGTTGGTGACGAAATCACGCCGGACATCGTCCACCCGGCGCCGGTCGGTGACATCGCTCACCACCACCAGCACCCGGTCGTCTTCGAAGGGGGAGGCGATCACCCGCAGGATCCGGGGCGGGCGACCGTGCTCCATATCCTGGTCGACGACCCGACCCTCTGCCACCGCCCGCCGCACCATCTCCTGGACCCGGAAGGGAACCACCTGGTCGAGGTGGACCGGGACCGGACCCAACAACGCCTCCAGGGAGCGGTTGGCATACAGCACGTCACCTCCCCGGTCCAGAAGCAGGGTGCCCTGGGGAAGGGCATCCAGCACCACTCCCAGGGTGCGCCGCTCCCCCTCCACCTCGGCCAGCCTCGAGCCAAGCTCCTCGGCGACGGTGCGCAGGGACCTGCCCAGTCGGTCCAGCTCGGCCACCGACGAGCGGGGCGGATCGATGTCCAGGTTCCCCTCGGCCAGTCCCGATGCGGCATCGGCCAGACGTACCAGGGGTCGGGCCAGGAAACGGGCCACCAGCGCCACCACCAGGATCCCGAACAGACCGGCCAGAGCGACGATCAGCAGGAGCTGGGAGCGGAAAGGAGTCACCCGGGCGGTGACCGTGTTCTCAGGCAGCGAAAGACGCACCACCCGGCCGTTGGCTCCCCGGACCGCCACATAGAGCTGACGGAACCCGGTCGTCGCGCTGAGTCGACGGTCTATCCCCACCTGTCCGGACAGGGCGGCCTGCACCTCGGGACGGTCGGCGTGATTCTCCATGTCGGCCGGGTCGTGCAGGGAGTCGGCCACCACCGCACCGTCAGGATCGATCACCGTCACCCGGGCGTCGAGGTCGGCGGCGAGTTGATCCACATCGGCCACGATGTCGCCGGCATCGTCAGGGAGGACATCGGCCAGGGTGAGCGCCTGCTGCGTCAGACCTTCCTCCAGCTCCCCCAACAGGGCCGAGCGGGAAGATCTCTCCACGAAGAACCCCATGAGACCCAGGACGACCAGCACCGCCACGGCGTAGGTCAGGAGGAGTCGGCCTGCTAGGGAACGCCGGCGAGGACTGGCCATCGCCGCCATTATCACATCGGGACCATTGCCCGGCCCTACCGTGGCCCGGTGGAGCGAGGAGTCAGAGTATGAGGAGTCGCCTCCCGGGCAAGGGGCATTGGCGCTTCCTGGGTGCCGTTGCCGGGTTGGCGGCGCTTGCCCTCGTCTCCTGCGGAGGCACTGCCGGGACCACCACCTCCCCACCCGAGACCGCACCTCCGACCAAGGCTCCCGCACTGGCCACCTCGTCGAGCTCGCCCACCGCGACCACCGCGACCACCGCGACAACCCCGACCACCCGTCCCGCCACGAGCACCACGACCGGCTCCACTCCGATCTCGACCACCACCATCCCACCTCCCACCGTCACTTCCGTCCCGGGAACCGAGGTCCCGGTGGTTTCGGTAACCGACGGCGACACCATCCGGGTGCTGGTCCGTGGAACGGACGAGCCGGTGCGCCTGATCGGGATCAACTCTCCCGAGAGCGGCGAGTGCCTGTATGAGAAGGCAACCGCCTACATGAAGGATCTGCTCTCGGCGGGGACGGTCCGCCTCGAATCCGACGTTTCCGATCGGGACCAGTACGGGAGACTGCTGCGGTATGTCTTTGTCGGTGACGTGTTCGTCAATGAGGCCATGGTCCGCCAGGGTCTGGCCATCGCCCGTCGCTACGAGCCCGACGTCGCCCAGGCAGACCGCCTGGAACCGGCCCAGGCCGCGGCCGAGGCCGACGGCGTCGGTATGTGGGATCCCAGTGCCTGCGGCACCAAAGCCGCCGGGACCCTCGAGATCGGACAGATCCACTACGACGCCCAGGGCAACGACAACGACAACCTCAACGACGAATGGGTGGAACTGACCAACCCGGGACCGGGCTCGATCGATCTGACCGGCTGGGAGATCAAGGACGAGTCGGCCAGCCACCGCTACCCCTTCCCCGGCGGCTTCACCCTGGCCGCAGGCGCGACGGTGCGCCTGTACACGGGTTGTGGGACAGACGCAGCCACCGCCCTCTACTGGTGCAACCAGGGCTCGGCGGTGTGGAACAACTCTGGCGACACGGTCTTCGTCCTCGACCCCAACGGCAATGTGGTCACCGAGAAGTCGTATTCGGGGTGACACCGGGCCACTAGTCGACGAACTTGTAGCCTAGGCCCCGGACGGTGAGGATCTGGGTGGGGTTGGAGGGGTCGGCCTCCAACTTGGTGCGGAGCCGCTTGATGTGGACATCGAGCGTCTTCGTGTCACCGAAATAGGACGGTCCCCACACCTCGTCGATCAGGGTCTCCCGGGTGGAGAGACGGTTCTTGCGCCGCATCAGCACCTCGAGCAGCTCGAATTCCTTGGGCCGCAGGGGTACAACCCCACCATCCACCCGGGCCTCGTGGGCGTCGATGTCCAGTTCGATCCGGCCCCCGCGCAACACCTCGTTGGCATCGGCGAAGGTCCCGGTGCGTCCTGCTCTCCGCAGATGGGCACGCACCCGGGCGAGGAGCTCCCGGGTCGAGAAGGGCTTGGTGATGTAGTCGTCGGCGCCCATCTCCAGGCCCAGAACCTTGTCCGCCTCGCCGTCCTTGGCGGTGACCATCACGATGGGGACGTCGGACTCCTGGCGGATCTGACGGCAGACGTCGATGCCCGACATCCCGGGAAGCATCAGATCCAACAGGACCAGCGACGGGTTGGAATCCCTGGCCTGCTCCAGGCCCTTGATCCCGTCGGCGGCGGTGATCACCTCGTAGCCCTCCGATTCGAGAGTGAACCGAATCGACTCAACCAGGGCAGGTTCGTCCTCGACTACGAGGACGCGCTCGTTCTCAGCCAGGGGATACATCGCCCGTCACGTCGAGGACGGATTCGTCGAACTCCAGCATCTCGCCCGTGCGCAGGAAGGCCACTTGCTCACCTATGTCAACCACCTGATCCCCTACCCGCTCCAGCGCCCGGGAAACCAACAGGGCCTTGGTGGCCCATTCGAGCCTTCGCAGGTCCGGGCCGGACTCGACCACGAACTGGTACATGGTGCGGTTGAGCCGGTCCACCGGCTCGTCCATGGCCGGGAGGAGGCGAGCCTCGTCGGCATCGCGACGGATCACGGCCTCGATCCCCGTCCGGATCATCGTCCGCACCAGATCGCTCATCTCCCGCAATGCCTCGACGATGCGTAGCACTCGGGGGAGGCCCTCGGTCGCCAGGGCCATCTTGGCAATGTTCACCGTCTGGTCGCCCATCCGCTCCAGGGTGGTGTTCATGTGCAACAGCATCGACATCATGCGCAAGTCGGACGCCATCGGCTGCTGGCGGGCCATGAGGTGGAGCCAGCGATTGTGCACGTCCAGGTAGGTCTCGTCGATCCAGACGTCCATGTCGATCACCTGCTGAGCCAGGTCGAGGTTGTCCTCTGTGAAGGCGTCGATCGCCATCTTCACCATTTGCTCCGCCCTATCGGCCACGGCGAGCAGGCTCTTTTCCAGCTCGTCGAGCTCCTGGTGAAAATGAGATCTCTGATCGACCATCAGCCGAACCTCCGGGGCTGTCGAACAATGAGCATACCGCCGGTCAAGTTAGGCCCTCATCCTGACCTCGAGGCCGTCCCGGGGTGAACGAGAGGTAAACGTTGTCGGGTTTGGCCGGGCCCTGGGCCCTTCCCCCCTACCCACCGCCTCCGGCGGCGGGACCCTTCCCCCTGGCCAAAGGCCAGGGGGACAAAGGCGGAGAAGGTTTCCCCCCCTACCCCCTGGCCATTGGCCAGGGGGACAAAGGCGGAGAAGGTTTGTCCCCCTGCCGGAAGGCAGGGGGAAGGTCCCTGTCGCCGGAGCGAAGCGGAGGCGAGAGGTAGGGGGGTCTGTCACACCCGTCCGTCAACGTTGTGGCATGACACGGCGGAACCTTCCCGTCAAGACCTCCCGAGCGCGGAAGTTGCGCAGGGAGATGACCGAGGCCGAGGCAGTGGTTTGGGTTGCCGTGCGCCGGGGGCAGCTCGGTTGTCGGATCAGGCGGCAGGTACCGATCGGGCCCTTTGTCGTGGACTTCGTCTGCCTGCGCCACAGCTGGATTTGGGAACTGGACGGGTCACAGCACTTCGAGAGTCGTTACGACGAGGCGCGCACCGCGTGGTTGGAAAGACATGGGTTCACGGTGGTGCGGTTCTGGAACAACGAAGTGCTGGGGAACCTGGAGATGGTGACTGACACGATCGCGGGGCACATGGGGGAGGCATGACCCCCCTACCCCACAGCCTTCGGCTGTGGGGGCCCCTTCCCCCTGCCTTCGGCAGCGGGACAAAGGAAGAGGACGGCGGGGCCCTTCCCCTTGCTCCGCACGGGGGACAAAGGAAGAGGACGGCGGGGCCCTTCCCCTTGCTCCGCACGGGGGACAAAGGAAGAGGACGGCGGGGCCCTTCCCCCTTGCTCCGCACGGGGGACAAAGGAAGAGGGCGGCGGGGCCCTTTCCCCTTGCTCCGCACGGGGGACAAAGGAAGAGGGCGGCGGGCCCCTTTCCCCTTGCTGCGCAAGGGGGACAAACTCAGCTGACTTTGGAGCGGGCTGCGGCCAGGTCCTGGAGGGTGTCGTGGGCGTTGATGCCGTGGACTTCGGGGACCCGATGCCAGTTGCCGTCGCCGTCCAGCTCCCAGGCCAGGACGTCGTCGGCCAGGAGGACGTCGAGCATCTCGTCGATGCGGAACTGGTTGGTGGGATCGGTGATGGGCGCCAGCGCCTCCACCCTTCGATCCAGGTTGCGGGGCATGAGGTCGGCGGAGCCGATGTAGTAGGTGCGGTCCCTGCCCCTGGCTCCGAACCGATACACCCGGGAGTGCTCCAGGTAGCGGCCCACCACGGAGCGCACCCTGATGTTGTCGGACAGGCCGGGGACCCCGGGACGCAGACAGCAGATACCCCGGACGATCAGGTCGATGCGGGTTCCCTGCTGGGATGCCTCGTACAGGACGTCGATCATGCCGGCGTCGACCAGAGAATTCATCTTCAGCGTGATGTGACCGTCGGACTGGGCCGCCTCGATGCGGATCAACTCCACCATGCGGCTACGGATTCCGCCGGGCGATACGCTCAAGGAGCGGTAGCGAGTCTGGCGGCTGTAACCGGTCAGGTAGTTGAACAAGTCCGACAGGTCGGCGCCGATGTCGTCGTCGCGGGTCAGCAGACCGATGTCCTCATAGATACGGGCAGTGGCGTCGTTGTAGTTGCCGGTTCCGATGTGGGCGTAGCGGCGGATCACACCCAATTCGTCGCGCACCACCAGGGAGATCTTGGTGTGGGTCTTCAATCCCACCACGCCATACATGACGTGCACACCGGCGTCCTCCAGACGCTGCGCCCACTCGATGTTGCGTTCCTCGTCGAAGCGGGCCTTCAACTCGACCAGTGCCACTACCTGCTTGCCGGACTCGGCGGCGTCGATCAACGATCTCATGATTGGGCTGTCCCGGGAGGTCCGGTACAGGGTCAGCTTGATGGCCAGCACCTGGGGATCGTGGGCGGCCTGCTCCAGGAAGGCCTCCACCGATGAAGTGAACGAGTCGTAGGGATGATGGACGAGCAAGTCTCCCTGGCGGATCACCTCGAAGATGTCGGGCGGGGCCGTGTCGACCGGCTGGAGACGCATCGGCGTCATCCACTGCCAGGAGTCGAAATCCAGCTCTGGGCGATCGACGTCCGCGATGGCCCACAGGCCCGACAGATCGATAGGGCCTTCCACCAGATAGACATCGGCCGGGTCGGCGCCCATCTCCCGCATGAGAAGGTCGAGTACGTCTTCGGGCATGTCGGGCGGCACCTCGAGGCGAACGACATGCCCGAAGCGGCGCCTGGTCAGCTCGGACTCGATCGTCAGCAGCAGGTCGCCACCTTCCTCCTCCTCGATCTCGATGTCCGCGTTGCGGGTCACCCGAAAGACGTGGTGGCTGATCACTTCCATGCCCGGGAAGAGGCTCTCCAGATGTGAGGAGATGACCTGCTCGAGGGGAACGAACTTCTGACCGTCGGGCAGGGCCAGGAAACGGGGCAGGATGGGAGGAACCTTGACGCGGGCGAAACGGGACACACCGGTTTCGGGGTTGCGGACGAAGATGGCCAGGTTGAGCGACAGATTGGAGATGTAGGGGAACGGGTGGGCCGGGTCGACGGCCAGGGGAGTCACCACCGGGTAGACGCGCTCCTGGAATTGGTCGTCCACATAGGCCTTGTCCTCTTCACCCAGGGCGTCGTAGTCGAGGATGGAGATCCCGGCCGCCGACAACGCCGGCGCCACATCGGTCAGGAAGCACTTGGAGACCTCGGCAGTGTGAGCGGTGACGATCTCGCGGATATGGGCCATCTGCTGAGTGGGCGTCAATCCGTCCGGTGGGGGGGTACGCACTCCCTGGGCGATCTGCTCCTTGAGGCCCGCTACCCGCACCTGGAAGAACTCGTCCAGGTTATTTGCCCATATCGCCAGGAATCTCACCCGGGCCAGCAGGGGGAAGGACTGCCGTTGGGCCAGAGCCAGGACGCGAGCGTTGAAGTCGAGCCATGACAGCTCTCGATTGATGTAGTGCTCTTCCATTTGGGTCGTGTGAGTATCGGTTGCCACCTACCGATACCTTATCTCGAGGCGTTCGGCTGGGACCGACCAACACCTCCGTCTGCGCCTGAACCGCCCTGGCGCGGGGTGGGGGGTGACCCTCAGTCGGCCTCGATCAGCTCCTTCAGATAGCGGAGTTCGGTACGAGCGTGGGCGCGGTCCTTGGCGACTCCCCCCAACAGCCGTGTGAAAGCCCACTCGAGCAGCCGCCCGGAGAGGCCGGCGGGAAACACTGCCCGGACATGGGCTCCAACCCGGGTGCCACCTGCCCCGGTGGGCTCGATGGTCCAGGTCACGGCTTCGGCTACGGTGAGGGAGATTCCAAACCACCGGTAGTGGGCCTCGGGTGCTTCCCACGTGATGGCCCGGTGGTCCTGGAACCTGGTGACCTCTCCCTCTGCCACTCCCGGGATGCCGGCGATGCGCTCGCGGATTCGCAGACGACTTCCAACCCTGAGGCCTCGGTCATCCAACAGCTCAAGGCTGTCGTGCTCGGGATTGGAATCCTCCCACCAGCGCTCGATATCGCTCAAAACCTCCCACACCCGATCCGGGGTGTTGTCGATTTCGATCGTCTCGGTGAACTCGAACAAGCTCGCCTCCCGTTCCGCCTCAGGCTCCCCAGCCTGGGCGGTGTGTCGGTGCCGATGCAAACCGGTCTCAGCCGGTGCCTAACCCATGGAGGAGGAAGGTGCGCATGGCACCGAGGATCTCATCCAGGCGCGCCGACGGTGAGGGGGTGGCGATCACCGCCCCAGCCGCCGACATGATGCTGTCCTGAATGAACCGCCCTGCAAGGTCGAGGGGAAAAGGCCGCAGTGAGCCATCGTCGATCCCCTGCTGATAGACATGGGCCACCTCTTTGACCAGATCGGCGTGGGCCACGCGGATCCGCTGCTGGGCACTGGGTGACAGGCGCCCCACCTCCCGATGCAGGATCAGACCCAGCACAGGGTCGGTGGCCACGAACCGCACCGTGCGCTCCGCCATCTGTACCAGGTGGTCGGGCGCCGACAGACCGGAGGGGAAGTCGGCGATGAGACCCTCGACCACACCGGGGAGCTCTTCCTCCACCAAAGAGGCGATTACATCGTCGCGGTCGGCGAAATACTCGTAGAGAGTGGTGCGTCCGATACCGATGGCGGATGCGATCTCCCCCAGGGGGATGTCAGCCGAGCCGATCTCGGCGATCAGTTCCTGGGCGGCGGCCAGGATCTGAGCCCGAGTCATCTCCTTGTGCTCGGCGATGGATTCGGCCCTGATACGCGGCATTCGAATCCCCAGGCTACCCGCATCCGGAGACTGGGCCGGCCGTAACAGTCATCCGGGCAGAGCTCCGGCTCCGAACACCCGTGCCCGGCGCGTTTCGCAAGAATTGGCCTAGGAAGGAAATCACATGGGAAGCACCATCGTCGGTACCGGGGTATCCATTCCCCAGCAGGTGGTGACCAACTACGACCTCGCTCGGATCATGGACACCTCCAACGACTGGATCGTCAGCCGCAGTGGAGTCAGTGAGCGGCGGTTCGCTCCCGCCGGAACGGGTTCGTCGGACCTGGCGGCGGCAGCCCTCACGGCGGCGATGGCCGACGCCAACCTCCTCCCCGGCGAGATCGACGCCCTGATCACCGCCACCATGACTCCGGACCGCTACGCACCGGGGATCGCCGGAGCGGTTCAGCACAAGGCCGGCCTGGGTCACGTCGTCACCTTCGACCTTCGCCAGCAGTGCGCCGGCTTCCTCTACGGGATGGATCTGGCGGACATGCTCATAGCCACCGGTCGGGCCAAAACCGTGGGAGTCGTGGGATCCGAGGTCCATGCCGGCTATCTCCCGTGGGGAGACTCCTGGAGGATCGCCCTGGGTGAGTCGGACGAAGAGGTGGATCCTTCTCAGCGCCATATCAACAACTCCACCCGAGGGTGGTCGATCCTCTTCGGTGACGGAGCTGGAGCGATGATCCTGCAGGCCGGGCCTCACGATGCGGGGCTTGTCGCCTCCACATTGCACACCGACGGTGACGCAGCCGATCTAATCACCGTGCCGGGCCTGGGCTTTGTCAACCGTCCCTACGTGGATCACGCCCAGCTCGAGGCGGGCATGCATCTTCCCCACATGGACGGAGGGGGCCTTTTCCGCATGGCTGTGCGTTACATGCCGGAAGCCGTTGAGTCAGTCCTGGCCACCATGGGACGAAAGGTGGGTGATCTGGATCTGCTCATCGCTCACCAGGCCAACGCCCGCATCCTCGAGGCTGTTGCGAGGCGGCTGGCGATCGACCCGGTCAAGATGCCGATCAACATCGACCGCTACGCCAACACCACCGCCGCCACCATCCCCATCCTCTTCCACGAGACCCGTGCCGCCGGCCGGGTAGGGCCCGACACGCTGATCGCCTTCACGGCTTTCGGCGCCGGAGCCCACTGGGGGGCGATCGGGTACCGTCAACCGTGATCGACGGCCTCCAGAGCCAATCGCTAATTAGCACTAAGGGGAAGCCATGAGTTCGACCACCACTCGCCGCCTCGTCAGCATCCCCCTCTTGGTGCTGGCGACCCTGTTGGTGACGATCGGAATGCCGCTATGGCTGGTATTGGGCCTCCTGGTCGATGCGGTCCGATACGCCCTGCGCCGGGTGCCGTTCATGGCCCTGCGGCTCCTGATCTTCGCCGCCGTCTATCTGTGGGCCGAGGTGGCCGGGTTGATAGCCGCCGGGTGGATCTTGGCCACCGGACGACAGGGTTCGGAGGAACGCTTCTACCGGGTACAGGCGGCCTGGGCGCAGATCCTGTTCCGGGCCGTGAAGGCCATCTTCGGTCTCCGGTTCCGTGCCGAGGGCGTCGAGTGTGTTGCTCCCGGGCCGATCATCGTTCTGGCCCGTCACGCCTCGATCGTCGACAATCTGCTCCCTGCCGCATTCATCACCAGACGCGCCGGGATCCGCCTCCGTTACGTGTTCAAGCAGGAATTGCTGGTTGACCCGGCACTGGACGTGGTGGGAAATCGCCTTCGGAATGCCTTCATCGACCGGGATGGCGACTCGGCCCAAGCCATCCGCCAAATCGCCGATTTGGCTCTCGGGCTGGGATCGGACGAGGGGGTGCTGCTATTCCCGGAAGGGACCCGCTACAGCCCGGAGAGGCAAGGCCGGGTCATGGCGATACTCGAGAAGCGCAGCCCCCGTCTGCACCGCCTCGCAAGCGGCCTGCGCTCTGTGCTGCCGCCCCGCACCGGGGGTGTGCTGGCCCTGCTCGAATCGTGCCGGTCCGACATCGTCGTCCTCGCCCACCGGGGCCTGGACGGATTCGCCCGGCTGACCGACATCTGGCGAGGGGCGATGGTGGGCACGAACGTCGACGTGCGTCTATGGCGGATCGGCGCCGACCGGATCCCCGAGGATCGGCAGGCGCGAATCGAGTGGCTGTTCGAGTTGTGGCACGAGGTGGATGGCTGGATCAACCTCGGTGCGCCCATGGAAGAGCCGGCATGACCGGATCGGTGATGGTGGGCACGGTGGTGGCCGTGGTGGTGCTCATGATCGTGGTGTGGGTCATCTCGGTGGCCCGTACCGACGTCTCTCTGGTCGACATCGCCTGGGGATTCGGCTTCGTTGTGGTGGCTTGGGTGGCCTTCTGGATCGTTGGCGATCCCGGACCGCGCCGGTGGTTGCTCGTGACACTCACCTCGATATGGGGGTTGCGGCTGTCCATCTACCTGGCCTGGCGCAATCTGGGAGGCGGCGAGGACTACCGCTACCAGGCCATGAGGCGGAAGGACCCTGATGCCTTCTGGTGGAAGAGCCTGTTCAGGGTGTTCGGGGTTCAGGCGCTGCTGATGTGGATCGTGTCCCTGCCGATACAGATGGGCCAGGTTCCCGGGGCGGGGCCGCTCGGCTTCGCCGACTGGCTGGGAGGGCGCGGTGTGGGTGATAGGGATCATCTTCGAGACCACCGGGGACCTGCAGCTGGCGATATTCAAATCCAATCCGGCCAACCAGGGCCGGGTGATGGACCGGGGACTATGGCGCTACACCCGTCACCCCAACTACTTCGGGGATTTCATGGTGTGGTGGGGTCTCTACCTGATCGCCCTCTCCGGGGGACAGTGGTGGACCGTGGTGGGCCCCCTCGTGATGAGTGTGCTGTTGATGCGAGTGTCGGGGGTGGGCCTACTGGAGAAGACCATCACCAAGCGCCGCCCCGGATACGAGCAGTACATGGAGCAGACCAACGCCTTCTTCCCCGGTCCACCGCGATCGGTCTGACAGCTCTAGATCACCACGCCCGGCTCGACCGTCGTCCCCAACTCGACCGCCGCCGCGACGCTGGCCAGATCGGCCAGTTGGTCGGCTCCCAGCCGTCGAGCGTGGGTTGCGTCACGCACAGCCGGGCCGCCCAGAATGACCGGCTGGGAGTTGCTCAGGTGGCGCCGCGCCACTCGCACCATATTGCGAGCCTCGTCCACGTAGTCGGCCATCGTGACCCCGATACACACCGCCCGGATCCTCTCGGACCGGACCGCCACCCTCTCTAGCGCGTCGATCGGGGTGTTGACCCCCAGATCGATGACGGTGTAACCCGCCCCGCGCAAGACGTCGGAGGCCATGGCAAGACCCAGGCCGTGGCGCTCGCCGGGTGGAGCCGAGACGACCACGGTCCCCCGGCGCCTGCCCGGCCGGGAGAAATGGGGCGCCATGCGCCCGATGAGGCGGATGGCCATGTTGGAGACCATGTGCTCGTCCTCCACGCCGATCTCTTCTGACGCCCAGCGTTCTCCAACCGAATGCAGGGCCGGAACGAACAAGTCCGTATACACCTCCACCGGAGTGAAACCGCTGGAGAGGGCGGCCTCGATCACCTTCCAGGCACCCGTGGCGTCGCCCGCCAACAGCCGGTTCTCCAGCCGCACGAACCACGATGTGGTCCTCCTCGACTCAGGATGGGAAGAACCACTGGCCTTTCCTTGTTGGAAAAGATCGAGATCGCGCGAAGCGATTCGCCAGGTTCTCCCCTCTTTGTGGGCGGGAAGCAATCCCAAACGCACGTAGCGGTAGACCGTCATGTAGTGAACACCCAGCCGGTCTGCCGCCTCTCGTAGCGTCAAGATATCGCTCATATTTCGATTGAATTTAACGCTAAAGGGTCATAAGGTGAACGGTCGACATGGAATCTAGACTGCTTGAACTCGAAATCAGCACCGATTGGCGGGAGCGGGCGGCCTGCGCCGACTACCCCACGGATCTGTTCTTCCCGGCCGGCGAGACCGGACCGGCGGAACTGCAGATCCGCAAAGCCAAGGAGGTGTGCGGACGTTGCGAAGTGCAGGACGACTGCCTGCTCTACGCTCTCGAGGCGAACCAGCGCGATGGCATCTGGGGTGGGCTCACCTCCGATGAGCGCAAGCGCCTTCGTCGCCGCTGGCTGGCTGAGCGCCGTCGCCGCACCGGCTGAACGATCTGGACAAGTCAATCATCGAGGGTGTGATTCCGTCGCGTCGCGCCCGGCTGGACTTACCCTGATGCCTACGCCAGCTCTGAGGCCCCGTTGATCGTCGACGCCGCCCTGTATGTCAAAGGCCACCGCGACCCCGAACCGTTTGAGGTCGAGGGTGCCCTCGCCCGATCCCAACCACCGGACCGGTTCTCGTGGATCGGCCTGTTCGAGCCCAGCGCCGAGGAGGTGGAAGGGGTAAGTCGGGAGTTCGAGCTGCACGAGCTGGCGGTAGAGGACATACTGCTCGCCCACCAGCGGCCCAAGCTGGAGATGTACGGTGAAACGCTGTTCGTGGTGCTCAAGCCGGCCCTCTACAGCGACACCGCCGAGTCGGTCGAACTGGGGGAGATCCTGGTCGCTTTGTCGGACGACTACGTGGTGGCGGTGCGCCATGGGCCCGCCAGCCAACTGGTAAGGGTCAGGAACCGCCTGGAAGCCGGCCCCGACGAGCTCGCTCTTGGGCCCGGGGCGGTATTGCTGGAGGTGATCGATCAGGTGGTCGACGACTACTCCACGGTCCTGAGCGGCCTGGAGGACGACGTCCGCCAGGTCGAGGAACAGGTGTTCTCCCCCGGGGCGGAGACCCCCACACAGCGCATATACCGGCTCAAGCGCGAAGTCCTTCACTTTCGCCAAGCGACCCAGCCACTGCTCGACCCCCTCGACCAGCTGGTGCGCGGCCGCTTTGCCGCCATCCACCCTGACCTGCGTGAGTACTACCGCGACGTGCTCGACCACCTCACCCGGGCAGTGGAACGGGTCACGGCCATGGCCGACCTGCTCACCTCCATCCTCGATGCCAACTTGACTCAGGTCTCGGTTCGCCAGAACGAGGACATGCGAAAGATCTCGGCGTGGGTAGCTGTGGCGGCGGTACCGACGTTGCTGGCCGGCATCTGGGGGATGAACTTCAACCACATGCCGGAACTGGACAAGTGGTGGGGTTACCCTCTCGCGTTGGCTGTGATGGCCACGATCTCGATCAGCCTCTATTTGCGGTTCAAGAAGTCGGGGTGGCTCTGAGGGGATTGCCTGCTTCGACTTTCAGCCTCCATAATGGCATACCAATGCAGCATCGTTTTCCCATCCCGATGACACCGAATCCATGAGCAAACAGGCCGACTACGTACTCCGCACGGTCGAGGAACGAGGCATCCGTTTCATCAGACTGTGGTTCACAGACGTGCAGGGGTTCCTCAAGTCGGTTTCGATCAGCCCCGCCGAACTGGAGGTGGCCTTCGAGGAGGGCATGACGTTCGACGGCTCCTCAATCGACGGCTACGCCCGGGTGCAAGAGGCCGACATGCTGGCCCGTCCCGACCCGGCCACCTTCGCTGTTCTCCCTTGGCGGCCCGAACAACAGGTAGCCCGGATGTTCTGCGACATCTACACCCCCGACGGAGAACCGTTCGGAGGCGATCCGCGGACCGTCCTAAAGCGGAGCCTGGACCGGGCCTCGGATCTGGGTTACACCTTCTACGTCGCTCCCGAGCTGGAGTTCTTCTACTTCCAGGACGCCGGGCCCGAGCCCGTCACCCTGGACCGGGGCGGCTACTTCGACCTGACTCCCCTCGACGTCGCCCAGGAATACCGGCGCAAGACGATCAACGCTCTCGAGCACATGGGTATCCCCGTCGAGCACAGCCACCATGAGGTTGCTCCCTCCCAGCACGAGATCATCGTCCGCTATACCGACGCCCTCTCCATGGCGGACAACATCATGACGTTTCGACTTACGGTGAAGGAGGTGGCACTCCAGCACGGGATCTACGCCACCTTCATGCCCAAGCCGCTCGAGGAGCACGACGGCTCCGGCATGCACCTGCATCTGTCTCTGTTCGAGGGTGACCGCAACGTCTTCTACGACGCCGCGTCCGAGAACGGCCTCTCGACGTCTGCCGAAGCGTTCATCGCCGGACTGCTGCGCCACGCCCGCGAAATCACCGCCGTCACCAACCAGTGGGTCAACTCCTACAAACGACTGGTGGGAGGTTTCGATGCTCCCATCTACGTGTCCTGGGCCCGCAACAACCAATCGGCACTGGTCCGTGTGCCTACACCCAAGAAGGGGAAGGCCGCCAGCGTTCGGGTCGAATACCGGGCCGCCGACCCCGTCGCCAACCCCTACCTGGCCCTGGCAGTGCTCCTGCAGGCGGGGCTGAAGGGGATCGAAGAGGGCTACGAGCTGCCTCCGGAAGTGGCAGACAACGTATTCCGCATGACCTCGAGCGAGCGGGCTGCGGCCGGGATCGACCGCCTACCCGAAACTCTGGCCGAAGCGCTGGACGCCATGGAGCGCTCGGAGCTGGTGGCGGAGGCCCTGGGCGAGCATCTCTTCGACTGGTTTCTGCGCAACAAGCGCAAGGAGTGGAACCGCTACCAACGCCACGTCTCCCGGTGGGAGCTGGAGAACTTCCTTCCGATCCTCTGAACGGACACGAGCATGAACGTCGCCGCCTTTCCCTCCGACTGCAGCGAAGGGCTGGCTTCTGCACTCGCTCTGGCCGGGGTGGAGCTCTCATGGCTGGAGGACATGGAATCACCCGACCTGGGAGAGGCCGCGTTACTGGTGGTGGAACTAGCCGACGAGCCTATGCGCCGACTACGGCTCCTGGACCGGATCGTCGAGGACGTGGGACTGCCCGTGATCGTCGTTGCCGACTCCTCCTCACTTCCTCTCATCGAGCGGGCCAAAGGGATCTCCGACTTCGTCCTGGAGCCACTCGACCCTGCCGAACTGGGCGTGCGCCTGCGTCGTCACTTCCATGTCACCGAGTCAGACGAGAAGAGGGCATTCAAGGACCTCGAACTCAACACGCTCACGTATCAAGCCACCCTCGACGGCCAACCGCTCGACCTCACATACATGGAGTACGAGCTGTTGCGGTTCCTGGTCGAGAATCAGGGCCGAGTATGGAGCCGGGACCAACTCCTGTCCAAGGTGTGGGGATACGATTACTACGGGGGTAATCGCACCGTCGACGTCCACATCCGCCGGGTCCGGGCCAAGCTCGGAGAAGAGCGGGCCTCGTGGATCACGACGGTGCGCTCGGTCGGCTACCGCTTCGGCTGAAGGCCGGCGCCGAGAGGTGGGCCGGAAGACCCCACGGAGCGGATCGTGAGTCACTCCAGTTGTGACGACAGCCGGTCGATAAATGCGTAATGGCGAATCCGGCGATTCCGACCAAACCAAATCGTTCCTCGATGGAGAGCTTCCTCGACGAATACCAGTACGTTCGCCTGGGCATGACGCTCCTCGGCGCTGTTCTGCTCGGCGTCGTCACCCTCATATCGGGTTGGACCTGGACCTTCGCCGTGGTGCTGCTGGTGCTCGGCGCCGTGCTGGCTCATGCCGGCTGGTCCTTGACGCGGGGCGTGCGCTCGCCCATCGCCATGCTGCTCCTCGATCTCACCTTGTGGGGAGCGGTGATGGCGTTGAACTATCAGAACCCGGTGGTGAACCCGGGCACCTTCGCCTTCTTGAGCATCCTCCCCGTGATGTTCGCCAACAGCTTCTGGGTGGTGTCCGGCCTCTTCTCCTACCTGGCCGCCTGGTACGGGCTCTCCTACTTCATGGGGGCGGGCCTGAATGCCAGGACCATCGGGCTGTTCATGTCGGTCCTGGTGACAGTCGCCGTCCTCGATGCCGTCCTCGTCCGGATCCGGATCTGGCTGGGGCGACTCGAGGCCAATCGTTCCCAGATGCTGGGAACCGTGAGCCATGAGCTCAAGAACAACCTGACCGCCATGTTGGGCATGACAGAGCTCGTCACCACCGGAGACGACATTGGATCCGATGAGGCCATGGAACTGATCGGGCTCGCCCACCAGCAGGCGGTCGATGCCGCCGAGATCGTCGAAGACTTGCTCACCGTGTCGAGATTGCAGCAATCCGCCCTGAGTCTGGATCCGGAACCCGTCGACCTGCGACATGAGGTGGCAACGACCGTCCACCGATTCGACGGAGAGGGAACCGTCGTCTCCATAACGGGTGACGAACTGCCCACAGTCGTCGCAGACTCACTGCGCGTGCGCCAGATCCTTCGCAATCTGGTCTCGAACGCGGTTCGTTATGGGGGCAGCCACATCGAAGTAGCCACCAGCGTTTCGGGCGATCGGGCCCAGGTCGTGGTGCGTGACGACGGCGACGGCATTCCCGACGATGAGCTCAACACGATCTTCCTCCCCTACCGCCGATCGGCCAAGACACCCCGCACGGGCACCTCGGTAGGACTCGGCCTGTACGTCTCCCATCACCTCGCCCACGCCATGGGAGGCAGCCTCACCTACCGCCGATCGGAGGGTTGGACCGAGTTCCTGCTCTCCCTTCCCGCCCGCCCGGATCTACCCCTCCCCCGACCCGAGCCGGTCCCCGAGGCTGGTTCGGTGTGCGTCTGACCACCGCCACGGTCGACGTCGACACACCCAACCACCCCGGACGTGCGACGAAAGTTCAGTGTGCGTCTGACCACCGCCACGGTCGACGTCGACACACCCAACCACCCCGGGCGTGCGACGAAAGTTCGGTGTGCGTCTGACCACCGCCACGGTCGACGTCGACACACCCAACCACCCCGGACGTGCGACGAAAGTTCAGTGTGCGTCCCACCACCGCCACGGTTGACTTCGACACACCCAACCATCCCCCTTCCAGGTGTCAGGCCGATCCGGCAGGGTGTTGCTTATGGCTGGCACGCACCCTGATGCCGCGGTCGACCAGTATTTCGCCCATCAGTACGGGATCATCACCAACGCCCAGGCGCGAAAGGCAGGCCTGACGCCCCGCATGATTCAGCGCCGGGTGGAGTCGGGCAGATGGCGCCACGTGGCCCGAGGGCTGTATGCGGTGGCATCTGCCCCGCCCACCTGGCATCAACGCCTGGCCGCGGCGGTCCTGCATCACAACCAGGCACTGGTCACGGGTAACTCCGCGGCCAGGCTCCACGAATTCGAGGTTCCGCGCGTCGATCGACCGGAGGTGATGGTGCCGTTCACGGCCAACGCTCGTTCACCCCTCGGCAAAGTGGAACGGTCGTGCTTCTACTTCCAGACGAACCGGTTCAGGGTGATGGGCTTCGAGGTCATCAGCCCGGCAGAGACGGTCCTCAAGCTGGCAGCCTCCAGAAGCGAGGCTGAGGTTGGCAAGCTGGTCGATCACACGTTGGTCAATAGGACAGCCACCCTCGGTGAGTACCAGGACATCCTCGACCGTATCGCCGGGGGGAGAGTCCGAGGAGCACCTAGCCTGCGAAAGGTGGTGACCGAGCGCCGTTCTGACGCCTATCAACCACCTACCTCGGAGTTGGAGCGGTTGAGTCGACGTCTGACCGACGATCCCCGCGTCCCACCCGCAAACCACCAGCACCGGCTGTTGGGCAGCGCTGGCCTGATGATCGTCGACACGTTCATCGAAGCCTGGGGACTGATTCTCGAGGTCGATGGACGCAACTATCACACCCGAAAGGCGGACTTCGAGCGCGATCGCCGACGTGACAACGCGGCCGCCGCCCAGGGTCTGATCGTGTTGCGCTTCACGTGGCGAATGATCCGCGATGACCTCGATTACTGCCTCGAGACACTCCTCGCTACGGGCCGCCAACGTGCCCTGCGCAAACCCTCGTAACCGTTGAGTGTGCGTATCACAACCACGGCGGTGGACGTTGACACACTCAACCAGACTCTCGCCGGCCCACGTGGTTCAGCGTGCATATGACAACCACCACGGTCGTCGGATGCACACCCAAATAGCGCGCCCGACCACAATGGGCGCCGACATGGGATTCAAGACCAACCAAATTCACGCCGGGGTGAGGCCGGACCCGATCACCGGAGCCATCCTCACGCCCATCCACCAGTCCACCACCTTCGTGCAGGAATCGGTGGACGCCTACATGAGCAAGGGGTACAGCTACGCCCGGGGCGGAAACCCGACCGTGCGGGCCTTCGAGGAGAAGATCACCGCCCTGGAGGGAGGCGTCGACGCCACCGCCTACGGGTCGGGAATGGCCGCCACGGTGGCGGTGATGCTCGGCCTTCTCTCGGCGGGGGACCACATCCTCATCGCCGACGTGGTCTACGGCGGCACCTACCGCTTCGCGGATCAATTTCTGCGCAAGTTCGGCGTGGCGGTGGACTTCGTCGACGCGGCGGATCCGGATGCCGTTACGCGAGCCATCCGTCCTGACACGGTGCTGGTGTTCACCGAGACGCCGGCCAACCCCACCCTGAAGCTGACCGACCTCGCTGCCATCTCCGAGATCTGCCGGGAGCACGGGGTGCTACATGTCACGGACAACACCTTCCTCACCCCCTATTTTCAGCAGCCGTTCAGCCTCGGTTGCGACATCGTGGTCCACTCCACGACCAAGTACCTGGATGGTCACAATGCCACGCTGGGTGGAGCAGTGGTGGTCAACGACCAGGCTCTTCAGGAGAAGATCGCCTTCGCCCGCATCTCAGCCGGGTTGGTCATGTCACCAATGGTGGCCTGGCTGACCCTGCAGGGGACAAAGACCCTGTCGGCCAGGATGGATCAGCAATCGGCCAACGCCATGGACGTGGCCACCTGGCTGGAGGGTCATCCCAAGGTTGAGCGGGTCGGCTACCCGGGATTGGCCTCGTTTCCCGGCCATGAGCTGGCCGGACGCCAGGCGAGCGGGTTCGGAGCCATGGCCTGGTTCGAGGTGCGGGGCGGAGTAGAGGCCGGGAAGACGCTGATGGACTCGGTCGAGCTGTGGTCCCTGGCGGAAAACCTGGGAGCCGTCGAGTCGATCATCACCCATCCCGTCACCATGACCCACGCTGCCATCCCCCGAGAGGAGCGCCTCGCATCGGGCATCACCGACGGACTGGTGCGTCTTTCGGTCGGAATGGAAGACGTCGAAGACCTGATCGCAGACCTCGACCAGGCCCTGGCCAAGGTCTGAATCGCGCTGGGTGGCCGGTTTCACCGGCACTTCTTTGGACCGTGGGGAACGGCCCTCCCGTTGCTCGGACCGCCACCATCGCCATGCGTTTGCTGCCGTCCAGAGAAGGGATTCAGCCCACCTGGTCGACGACTTTGGCCAACAGGTCGCGGACGGATTCGGCCACCTCGTGCACGCCGGGATTCTCCACGACCGACATGACCGAGACCGGGTCCATGGCGTCGATCACCACGTCGCTGCCGTCTTCTCGCACCACCACATTGCAGGGGAGCAAGACCCCGATCTCAGGGGCAGCGCCGATTGCCCGGTGGGCCATGGTGGGGTTACAAGCGCCCAGGATCAGGTAACGGTCCATCTCCTCGCCCAGCTTCTTGCGTAGGGTCGCCTGAACGTCGATCTCGGTCAGAACGCCGAAACCCTGTGAAGCCAGTGCATCGCGGGCCCACCCAACGACCTGATCGAAATCGGCTCCATCGATTCTCTTGCTGATGTGATACATCATTCCTCCACGTCGTAGCGCGCCAACAGGACTGTGTCGAGGGCTGTGGCTCCCTCCTCGGTCTGACGAGGGGTCGAGCGGGAGAACAGGACCATCAGAGGTGCCGCCCATTGGGCGGCGGTTTCGGGATCCCAGAGCAGGTCCGGTTCGGAGGGGCCACTCACCCCGGCGGTGGCCCGGTCGTGGGCCACTATGAACAGATGCCCACCCGGCGCCACCCAGCCGACTGCTCGCTTGACGAGGTCGGCCCGCGCCTGGGTGGTCAGGTGCAGGTAGGCGATCAAGACCAGATCGAAGGTGCGCTCGGAGTCCCAGGTGTGCATGTCGCCCTCGACCCACTCGACATCGACGCCCTCCTCGGTTGCCATCTGTCGGGCCCGATCGAGGGCCACCGAGGAGAAGTCGACCCCGGTCACCTCCCAGCCGCGCTTCGCCAGCCATACCGCGTTTCGCCCCTCCCCGCACGCCAGGTCGAGGGCCGTGCCCGGCTCCAGATCGGCCAACTCTGCCTCGACGAACTGGTTCGGTCCCCGGGACCACAGGAGCTGTCTCTCCCGGTAGCGATCGTCCCAGGCGTGCCTGTCGGCCGGATTCATCCGAATTCGATCCCCTGGGCCAGGGGGAGCTCGTCGCCCCAGTTGATGGTGGTCGTCTGCCGGCGCATATACGCCTTCCAGGCATCGGACCCGGCCTCACGCCCGCCGCCGGTCTCCTTCTCACCACCGAAGGCACCGCCAATCTCGGCTCCCGAGGTCCCGATGTTGACGTTGGCGATCCCACAGTCGGATCCCGTGGCGGAGAGAAAGCGCTCGGCGTTCTTGAGCGATTGGGTGAAGATGGCCGAGGACAGGCCCTGGACCACCCCGTTGTGGATCTCGATCGCCTCCTCGAGCGTGTCGAACTCGATCACCCACAGGATTGGGGCGAACGTCTCGTCCTGGCTGATGCCGGCCCCTTTGGGGATGCGGGCGATGGTGGGCTCGACGAAGTACCCGGGACGGTCGAGCTCCTTGCCGCCCACCACGATCTGGGCGCCCTGGGACCGGGCCGTCTCCACGGCCGCCATCATCTGGTCGACGGCCCGGCGGTTGACGAGGGGGCCCATCAGGGTTCCCTCCTCCATCGGATCGCCGATGGAGACGCGGCCGTAGGAGTCCTTGAGCCGATCGATCAGCTTGTCTGCGATGGCCCGGTGCACCAGCAGGCGGCGCAGGCTCGTGCAGCGCTGACCGGCGGTGCCCACGGCGGCGAACAGAACCGCCCGAACCGCCAACTCCAGGTCGGCGTCGTCCATGACCACGATTGCGTTGTTGCCGCCCAACTCGAGAATGGAGCGGCCCAGGCGCTTGGCGACCGCGGGGGCGATGGTCTTTCCCATCCGGATCGAGCCGGTGGCGGAGATGAGGGGAAGGCGGCGGTCGTTGACCATGGCATCGCCCACATCGGCTCCGGCCCCAGCCACCAGGTTGAAGACCCCTTCGTGTCCGCTTCCGGCCATCACCTCGCTGGCGATCTTCGTGACGGCGATCGCGGTGAGCGGGGTGCGTTCCGACGGCTTCCACAACACGGGATCGCCACAGACGGCGGCCACGGTGGCGTTCCACGACCACACCGCGACCGGGAAGTTGAAGGCGGTGATCACACCGATCGGGCCCAATGGATGCCACTGCTCGTACATCCGATGGTTGGGGCGCTCCGAGGCCATCGTGTTCCCATAGAGTTGGCGGGACATGCCCACCGCCAGGTCGCAGATGTCGATCATCTCTTGGACCTCGCCCACCCCTTCGGGGAGGATCTTGCCAACTTCGAGCGTGACCAGCGCTCCCAGCGCCTCGCGGTGCTCACGAAGGGCGTTGCCGAGGCGGCGGATGTAGTCGCCCCGGACGGGAGGGGGGAGGCTGCGCCAACGGGAGAAGGTCTCGACCGAAGACTGCACGGCCCGCTCGTAGTCGGCGGCACTGCCAAGGCTCACGCTGGCCAGGGTCTCCCCGGTGGCCGGGTTGGGTATCTCGGCGACTTCCCCCGAACCCTCGATCCACTCGCCGCCCACGCAGACCCCGGGTATTACTCCCTCGTTCTGGATCCCGAGGGCATCGAATACTTGTTGTCGGTCCACGATCGATCCTCCTTGCTCAGCGGGACGCCACGATTTCGATCTCGATCAGGAAACCGCCCGGCAGAGCTCCGGCCTGAATGGCGGAGCGGGCGGGTGGCTCACCGGCGAAATACGCCGAGTAGATCTCGTTGACCTTTCCATAGTCGGCCATGTCCGCCAGGAAGATGGTCGTCTTGACGATGTCGGCATGGCTCAGGCCCAGGTCGCCGAGGATGAGCCCGATGTTGTCTAGCACCCGGTGGGTCTGGGTCCCGATGTCGTTCGCCACCCGTTCGCCGGTCACCGGGTCCAGACCGACTTGACCGGACAGGAAGACGAGGCCGCCTGCCTCCACCGCCACCGAGTATGGGCCCAAGGCGGCCGGGGCAGATGGCGTCTCGGGGATCTTCTTGCTCATTCCGGCTCCAAAGGATTGCGGTCAGCGCTGACTACGGGGCTCAGGCTACTGCGGGACCGGGCAAGCCCGTTCTGGCACGGAAAAGGGGGGAATCAGGCGAAGCTGTTGCCACACCCGCAGGTGCGGGTCGTGTTGGGGTTGTCGATGGAGAAGCCGGCTCCCATCAGACCATCCCTGAAATCCAGGGTGGAGCCACGGATCATCTCCGCCGACTGCGAGTCGACGACCACACGGACGTCGCCGAACTCCTCGACGATGTCGCCCTCCTCCAACTGGCTGTCGAAGAACAGCTCGTAGGAGAAGCCCGAGCAGCCACCCGGACGAACGGCCATCCGCAGGGCCAGGTCCTCGTCACCTTCGGTCGCGATCAACTCGCCTACCTTGGCAACGGCGTTGTCGGTCAGGAAGACCGTCTTCTGGGGTTTGTTCGACTTGATGGAGAGTATCTGGTTCATCTGGAGCCTGTCACCGGTTCACTGTCCCTCAGTATAGGGGATATGGTGGTCCTTGTATTCCCACTATGACGATGGTGGAAAAGGTAAGAACATGACGGTCCCTTCCCGAAACGAGATCTATCGTGCCCTAGAGGCGGTCACCGACCCGGAGCTCGGTGGCAACATCGTGGAGCTGGGTATGGTCACGAATGCCTCCGTCGACGAGGACGGCGTGGCCACGGTGGGCATCGCCCTGACCGTGGCCGAATGCCCCATGCGGAGCCAGATCGAGAACGAGGCCGTCCGCAAGGTGCAGGCGCTTCCGCGCATCAAGGACGTGGTGGTCGAGACGACCGCAATGACCAAGTCCCAACGCGCCGACCTGATGAGTCGCGCCCGACGCAACGCCCGTGACCAGGCCGAGCCCTCCCAAGTTGCCCCCAGCACCAGGGTCGTGGCGGTGGCCTCGGGCAAGGGCGGAGTGGGCAAGTCCTCGGTGAGCGTGAACCTGGCCCTGGCGTTGGCAGATCAGGGGTTCGAGGTGGGGGTGCTCGACGGTGACATCTGGGGCTTCTCGATCCCGCGCATGTTGGGGGCCGAGGGACCGCTCTCAGCCGACGACGACACCCGCCTCATCCAACCCGCCAGGGCCCAGGGGGTGTCGGTGGTGTCGACCGGGCTGATCGTGGATTCCGAGGAGACGGCTCTCATGTGGCGGGGGCTGATGCTGTCCAAGGCGCTCGGGCAATTCCTCCAGCAGGTGGAGTGGGGCCGGCTCGACTATCTCGTCATCGACCTCCCCCCCGGCACCGGGGACATTCAGATGGCGCTGTCGCGCTTGCTTCCCCAAGCAGAGATGCTGGTGGTCACGACCCCCCAGATCGCCGCCCAGCGGGTGGCGGTACGGGTGGCCGACATGGCCCGTCGCTCCTACATGCCCATCCTGGGCGTGGTGGAAAACATGTCGGGTTTCATATGCGATCACGGCGAGACATACCACCTGTTCGGGCAGGGTGGCGGCACGGATCTGGCGGAAAAGACCGGAGTGCCTTTGCTGGCCCAAATCCCTCTCGACCCGGCAGTGGTAGCGGGAGGCGACGCCGGCCGCCCCGTGGTCCGATCCGAGCCGGACGGCGCCGCCGGGGCAGCTTTCGCCGAGCTGGGCCGGCGCATCGTCGAGGTGATGCCCCCGGTGGCGGACGAGACGTGCACCGGGCGAATCGCCAAGCTGGTTGCCCAACTCGACGAGGACCTGGCCGCCGCCGAGGTTTGACCAGCCATCCGGCTGGTCCCTACCCACCCCGGAGTGACTAGTCAGTTCGTGTCCATGAGAAACAGGTCTGGCGACCTGTCAAGTTCTCGCCATCATTAGATGGGAACGTGCCTTGGTGCTTCGAGCCTCACGGGGAGCCCGGAGTCCATGCGGATGCAATGGGAGTCATCCTGGTCGAGTGGGATTTGGGCGCTTCTCTCGACGAAGGCTCTTCGGAGTTCCGTCCCCCCACGGACTCCGAAGCGGTACGGGGATCTGGTTTCCCCCGCAGATCCTCGGCCTCAATCCGGGCGGTCCCATATGGACCGCCCGGATTCAATTTTCGGGCTCCATCACCCGCAGACACTGCGCACGAGCGGATAGGGATTCACTGCCGATCCACCACCGGGGTGATACTCGAAGTGGAGGTGAGGATAGGCAGCCGAGGCGTTGCCGGTGCTGCCGACGAACCCCAAAATGGCCCCCGCCGACACCGAAGCTCCCACGCTGGTGACATCGGCGAAGTGGTCCAAGTGGGCGTAGTAGAAGGAGTCGCCGGCGTTGGAACGAAGCCATATGGTGTTGCCGCCCAACGCCGATCCGGCCCCCACCCGGGAGATGGTCCCGTCATAGATGGCAACCACCGGCGTGCCCCGCGCCGCCATCATGTCCACACCCTCGTGATGGCGGCCACCCGAGCGAGCGGCGCCCCAGGTGTCCACGAACGAGACGGGACCGTCGACGGGGCAGGCCTGGCCGACATCGGAGGGCGGATCGGTGGGCGTCGTGTCGGGAGGTGACGTTGTCGGCGTCGTGGTGGCAGGGGGAGCAGTCGTGGCCGTGGCTTGGGCCTCATCGGGGGTGGTGGTCACGGTTGTCGTGGTGGTCGTCGAGGTGGCAGCGATGGCGGCCAGGCGGCGCCGCTCGGCCTCCTCGGCTGCCCGCTGTTGTTTGAGTGTTTGATAGTCGGCCTGGGCGGAGGCCAGCTTCGCCTCGGCCTGCCCGCTCAAATCCCGCAGCTCCGAGGTGACGGCCACCTGATCGGCCCGAGCTTTGTCGAGCTGGGAGGATTGTCTCTCGAACTCGGCCTCGACCACCTTGAGGTCGGTGATGGCCGTGTCCTCGACGCCCGTTACCCGCCGGGCGTATTCGAGGCCCACCGGAGCCTCCTGCGACGTGGTCCCCAGCAGAGCGCCGAGCGAAATCGAAGTGCTGGCCCCGATGTACATCTGGACGGCGAGCTTCTCCACGTCGGCCCGGGCCGTGACTAGCCGGGCCTGGGTGAAGGCCATGCCGTCGGTGAGCTGGGAGATCTGGTCTTCCAGCCCGATCTGGCGCTGATAGGCGTCTTCCAGGCGGCGGGCCAGCTCAGTTGCCTCGGTTTGGGCCTGGTCGAGACGCTGCCGGGCCTGATCCACTTCGTCCTTGCTCACGTCTGCCCAGGCAGGCACGGCCAGGGCCAGCACGACCAGTCCCACGAGCAGACGTCTCACGGGCGACTCAACTCGGCGCGGGTGCCGTCGAAGCTCACGCGCCCCTCATCGGCCAGCTTCCCCAGATGGGCCGCCACCGACCGGGCGGCGAGAGGATGCAGGGAGCTGTCCACGTCCCGGTACACGACCTCGACGATATCGCTCACGGTGCCGGCCCCGCCCGCCAGAGCGGTGAGGATCTCCTGTTCTCTCTGCAGACGATGGGCGACGTACCAATCCACCACCTGGTGCGGATCGTCCATCACCTCCCCGTGCCCCGGGTACAAGTGGTCGACGTCCAGCCGGCGGACCCGCGCCAGGGATCGGAGATAGGCGCCCATGTCCTCCACCATCACCGACGACCCTCCCATGATGTGATCCCCGGTGAAAAGGACCCGACCGACGCGAAAGCAGAGATGGTCATCGGAGTGGCCAGGCGTGTGGACCACCTCGAGTGTGGCCGACCCGAACTCGACCCGCGACCCCTCTCCAAGCTGCCGGTCGGGCGCGAACTGCGGTCCGGGGCCGTAACCCAGGGCGGGGACGGCGATATCACGGGCAAGCGGATTGGCCAGAGGGGCATGATCGACATGCGTGTGTGTAACCACGACAGCAGTGACGCCTCGGTCACCAATGGCGTCCGTGATGGCCCGTTCGTGGCCCCTGTCTAGAGGGCCTGGATCGATCACCACGAGTGACCCGTCGTCGTCGACGATCCACGTGTTGGTCCCGGGACCCGTGAAGGGTCCGGGGTTGGGGGCCAGCACCCGTTCGATTCTCACGGGAGCTCGACGTCGGCCGGCAGCCTGACCCGAACCTCCGAGCCGTCGCGTTCCAGTACCGGTTCGATGCGTCGCCCCGACATCTCGGCGGCCGCCTCCCACACTTCGTCGGTTGCCTGGAAACCCGCCAGCCAGCGGAGATGGTGGAGAGTGGGGGTGACCATGGCCCACTCACCATCGTCGAAGCGTCGGAGGGCCGAGTTGGGAGTAGTCCACTCCACTGCCATCACTTCCTCCGGCTGGGTCGCCAGGGGCGGGTCGCCATCGACGACGGTCAGGTAGAAGCGGGCGTCGAATCGGGTAGGGGCACCGACCGGGGTCACCCACTGGGAGAGCAGACGGAGCCGGGCCGCGTCGAGACGGACGCCGAGGTCTGCCAGACGGGAGAAGACCGCCTCTCCCACTCCCCCGATACCCTCGACCAGGCCGGGCCGGGTGATGGCCAACCCAACTTCCTCGATCGTCTCCCTGAGAGCGGCGATCCGCCATCTCTGATCATCGACATCGGCAGGAAACTCGCTGACCCTACGGGCAAGGGCTGAGTCGTCGATCTCCTCGACCCCACCACCGGGAAACACCCACAGCCCGCCGAAGAATCCCCGAGCGGGCCTTTCCATCATCAGTACCTCGATGTCGCCCGGAACCTGGCGCACCGCCACCAGAGTGGCGGCCGGTCGCGGCGTCACCGCCAAACTTCCACCCGCACCGTGCGGTCCATCCCTGCCGTGAGCCTCCGGCCGACCCGTCGGCGAATCCACTCCCGCACCGCCGGGACGAGAAGCAGGAATCCACTCAGATCGGTGATGAAGCCGGGGGTGAGGAGAAATGCCCCGGCCACCAGCAGCATGGCCCCATGGGCCAGCTCGTCGGTGGGTAGGGCCCCCTCGGCGAGACGCGTCCGGGCCGACGCCCAGACAGCCAGGCCTTGCCGCTTGACCAGCATGGCTCCCAGAACGCCGGTGATGACGACGATGGCCAGAGTGGCAGCGATCCCGATGTGGCTGCCGGCATAGATGAGAAGCGCCATCTCGGCCAGGGGCACGACGACGAAAGCAAGCAAGCGAATCATTGACCCCCGAGGGTACCGGCTGTCGACCGGAAGGCGAGAGGGGCAGCGGCGGATTGCCGCTTCCGGCCGCTCTTGGCACACTCAGTGCATGACCGAACCGCTCCGCAGGCTCGAATCCGGTATGGCCATCCTTTTCGGAGGCGACCGGGTCGTTCGGGTGCCCGCCGAATTGGCCGAGGCCTTCTCCGAAGGAGACCGTCTGGTAGTGGTCCAGGACACGGGGGATCTCCTTCACATCACCTCCGAGGTGTGGTCCACCGCCCGGCGGGCCGTCAATACCGCCCACCAGGCCTTCGCCCACATGGGCGGAGTAGGCCCCCAGGAAGTAACGGGCTTCTACCGCCACTTCGCCCGGATGCTGGCCGACGACGGAGTCTTCGACGCGATCGCTCGGGCCAACTCCGCGGACGTCGACGCTGCCCGGAAACGGGGACGGTCGGTGACGCGTTTGGAGCTCACCGACCGCATGCGCAACGACATGATCGACGGGCTGCACACATGGGAGTCCTTTCCGGTGGCGGCCGGTGCCGACGATGTCGTCCATCACCCGGGCTGGCGGGTGGAGCTGCGTCGGGCGGGCCTGGGGGTGGTCGGGTTCGTCTTCGAAGGCCGTCCGAACGTTTTCGCCGACGCCACCGGCGTGCTCCGGACCGGCAACACGGTGGTGTTCCGGATCGGATCCGACGCCCTGGGGACTGCCCGAGCGATCATGACTCATGCCCTGGGCCCGGCTCTCGAGGCATGCGGATTGCCGCCCGGTGCGGTGACGCTGGTCGATTCCCCGGCCCGATCGGCCGGGTGGGCCATGTTCTCCGACACGCGTTTGGGCCTGGCCGTCGCCCGGGGATCCGGGGCCGCAGTCCGTCAGCTCGGAGCGGTGGCGCGCCAGGCCGGGATCCCGGTCAGCCTGCACGGGACCGGCGGGGCCTGGATCTTCGTTTCACCGCGGGCCGACGCCGCTGCGGTGGAGAAGGCCGTCTTCCATTCGCTCGACCGCAAGGTCTGCAACACACTCAACACGGTTGCGCTGGTGGGAGAGGGTGGTCCGGCTTTGCTCGAAGCGGTGCTTCAGGGCCTGAAGCGGGCCGCAGAGCGGAGGGGCACCAACCCCAAGCTCCACATGGTGGATGACTACCCCCTGGCCGACTACTGGCGCGAGGAGGCATCCGTGGCCCGGGCTGAAGGTGAGGTGAGGGAGCCTCGCGCCGAGGCCATCGCCGTGAATGAGGTGGGTCGGGAATGGGAATGGGAAGACAGCCCCGAGATCACGCTCTTTTCGACCACGACGCTGGAGGAGGCCGTGAACGCCTTCAATCGATACTCACCCCGTTTTGTCGCCAGCCTCATCTCCCCCGATCAGTCCGAGCACGAATCGTTCTACGCCGCCATAGACGCCCCCTTCATCGGCAACGGATTCACCCGCTGGGTCGACGGCCAGTATGCGCTCGACCGACCCGAGCTGGGCCTGTCCAACTGGCAGTTCGGTCGCCTGCTGGGCCGGGGCGGAGTGCTTTCGGGCGACTCGATCTACACCCTCCGCACAGTGGCGATCCAGGACGACGCCGACCTGGGCCGTTAACTCGGACGAGTAGCCTGCCCGCGCATGCAAGGTTCAATCCTCGGCGCAGCCGTAAAGCGGGCGGAGGACCCCCGCTTCATCACGGGCGAGGGCCGCTACCTCGACGATATGGACGTGGAAGGCGCGCTGTGGGCGGTGATGGTTCGGTCCACGGTGCCCCATGCCCACCTGACCGGCATCGACACGGCAACGGCGGCCGCCATGGAGGGGGTGGTGGGGGTTTTCACGGCCCGGGACCTGAACCTGGAGCCAATGAGCATCGCCGCCCGAGGTCTCACTGAGGAGACCCGGCGCCCCCTGCTCGCCTCCGGTCGGGTCCGGTTCGTGGGCGACCTGGTGGCGGTGGTTGTGGCAGATTCGCGTACGGCGGCATTCGATGCCGCAGAATTGGTCTGGCCCGACTACGAACTGCTACCCGCCGTCGCCACGACCGCCCAGGCCGTTCAAGAAGGCGCCCCAATCCTGTTCCCCGAGTTGGGGACCAACCTGGTGCTGGAAGGGGGCCTCGACACCGAGGGCGACGTCCTCGAGGGAGCCGAAGTGGTGGTCTCGGTGGAGTTGGAGAACCAGCGCCTGGCTGCAGTTCCGTTGGAGCCCAACAACGCTCTGGCGGTGCCCCGTTCTGATGGGGGCGTCGATGTGTGGCTCGGTTCTCAGGGTGTGCACGGGGCCCGCAACGAGATCTCGCGAGTGCTGAGGATCGATCGGGGCCTGCTCCACGTCAAGGTCCCCGATATGGGTGGAGGGTTCGGCGCCAAGATCAACGCCTACCCCGAGCAGATCCTGGTGGTGGCACTGGCGTTGAAGCTGGGCCAGGCAGTCCGCTGGCAGGAGCATCGGACCGAGAACATGCTGGCCATGTCCCACGGCCGCTCCCAGCATCAGGTGGTAGAGATGGGAGCGCGCTCGGATGGGACCATCACCGGCCTGCGCTGGCAGGTGACCCAGGATGCGGGCGCCTATCCCCTCTTCGGCGCCTACCTGGCCCATTTCACCCAGCGCATGGCGTCGGGCGCCTACCGCATCCCGGCCATCGACTTCCGTTGGCGGGCGGTCGTCACCAACACCACCCCGGTCGACGCCTATCGCGGTGCCGGACGACCGGAAGCGGCGATGACCATCGAACGGTTGGTGGATCTCCTGGCCTCCGAACTGCATATCGACCCGGCCGAGATCAGGCGACACAACTTCATTTCCTCCGACGAGTTCCCCTACGTCACGGCCGCCGGAGAGCGCTACGACACCGGTGACTACGAAGCAGCCCTCGACCTCGCCTTGGAAAAGGCAGCCTATGACAGCCTTCGGGCCGAGCAGGCAGGCGTCGGCGCGCCTCCATGGACAGATTTCAGATCGGGATCGGCATCTCATCGTATGTGGAAGTCACGGCGCCTGGAGGCCGAAAGGACTGGGGCAAGGTGGAAGTGACCCCCGAGGAAGTGGTGGTCTACTCAGGAGCCTCATCCCACGGGCACGGCCACGAGACCTCTTTCGTCCAGATCGCCTCGGCGCTGCTCAGGGTGCCCTTCGAGCGGATCCGCTTCGTCCAGGGCGACACCGATCTGATCACCTCCGGCGGGGGAACCATGGGCTCGCGCTTCGCTCCAGATGGCCGGGTCCGCCATCCATCGCTCCTCCCTGGGCGTGGTGGAGAAGGCCCGGCGAATCTTCGCCCACACCCACGAGGCGTCCGTCGATGACGTGGTCCAGTTCGGAGACGGGAGGATCGGAGTGGCCGGTGTGCCAGACAGCGGAGTGGACCTGTTCACCATCGCCCGCCTGGCAACAGAGGACGAAGACCTACCCGTCGATGAGGAGCCTGGGCTGGCGGTGGAGGACCGCTGGGCCCAGGACGAGGCCACCGTCCCGTTCGGCACCCACATCTCGGTCGTGGAAGTCGACACCGAGACGGGAGACGTGCGGGTGTTGCGCCACGTGGCCTGCGACGACTGCGGCACGATCCTCAACCGGATCATCGTCGACGGCCAAGTCGAAGGCGGCGTCGCCCAGGGTATGGGCCAGGCCCTGTGGGAACAGTTCCGCTATGACGAGGATGCCAACCCGGTCACATCCAACCTCACTACCTACCTGTTGCCCAGCGCCACGGTGGTGCCCCTGATGGAGGTCGGCCACACCCAGACCAGCACCGACCAGAACCCCCTCGGGGCCAAGGGAATCGGTGAGGCCGGAACGATCGGATCCACCCCGGCGGTGGTCAACGCCGTCCACGACGCCTTGCGCCCCTTCGGCATCCGCCATCTCGACATGCCCCTCACCCCCTCCAAGATCTGGATCGCCCTCCAGAGGTAAGCGCCCCCGTCAGCGCGCCGGAAGGGCCCTCCCCCGTGCCGAGTAAAGGCCTGCTCAGTCCTGGGGGCGGAGGATGGCCGACATGCGCTGGCGCAGATGGGGATGGGCGGAGCGGAGGCCCAGTTCCACTGCGAAGCGGCCGTCCTCGACCACATCGAGCAGAACCTCTTCGCCCTCGGCCCGAACATGGAAGCCGTCCACAAGTGCGGAGACCCGTATGTCATCCAGGCGCCACTCGGCTACCTCGACCTCGCCCGCCTTGATGCGCATCTTCTCCTCATCGAGATCGATCTCGACGCCCATGGCCGGCTCGGACCGGCCGACGATGCTCAACTCTGCCTCGAAAGATGACATTCCATTGCCTCCAAAGCCCAGTCTTGTCCCACAACCAATCTATCCCGGGCCGCCGGAAAGGGAAGAGGGATTCTCCAGTCCCCGGTCCTATTCTCTGCCCATGCCCGATGAGAAGCCGCCCTCGGTAGATGCCGTGGTTCGCCGGGCGGAGGAGTCCGTTCTGCCCCGCCAACTCGTAGTCGAGACGGTCCGCGCCGTAGTGGACCGGTTCCGTGAGGATCCTTCGCTCGACATCGACACCGAGGTGCGGCAACGGCTGGACGACATCCGCCGCTCCATCCCCCACCGGGTCGTCAACGCTACCGGGGTCCTCCTCCACACCAACCTGGGTCGGGCCCCCTGGATACCGGAGGCTGTGGGCGCGGCGACGGAGGTAGCCGCCTCCTACAGCAACGTCGAGCTGGACCTGGGCACCGGCGAGCGGGGGCGTCGCAACGGCATGTCCGAGCGCCTGCTGGTTGCCCTGACCGGCACCCAAGCCGCACTGGTGGTCAACAACAACGCCGCCGCCGTCTTCTTGGTACTGGCCGTGCTGGCGGGACGGGAAGGCCGGGTTCCTGTATCTCGTGGCGAGCTGATCGAGATCGGTGGCTCTTATCGCCTGCCCGAACTGATGGCCGCCACCGGTGCCGACCTGGTCGAGGTCGGCACCACCAACCGAACACGCATGGAGGACTACGAGGCAGTGGAGGATGCCTCGCTGATCCTCAAGGTGCATCCCTCCAACTACCAGATCGTCGGTTTCAGCACCGAGACGTCGGTGTCGGACCTGGCCGGACTGGCCTCGCGTCGCTCGATCCCGCTGGTGTTCGACGACGGATCCGGGCTGTTGGACAACAGAGTGCCATGGTTGGACGGGCCCCCTCCTCAATGGCTGGGGGCGGAACCGGGCGTACGTCAATCTCTGGAGGACGGTGCCGACCTCGTGCTCTTCTCCGGCGACAAGCTGCTGGGCGGGCCCCAGGCCGGCCTGATCGTGGGAAGGGCCGATCTCGTCGACCGACTTCGCAAACATCCCGCCGCCCGCGCCCTGCGCATCGACGGCTCGACCGACGCCGCCCTGGCCGCCACCCTGGCCGCCTACCTGACCGGACAGCGCCGACCGGATCCCCCTGTGGCGCATGGCAACGTTGGATGTCGGCGAGATCGGCCGCCGGGCAGAGGCGGTGGTGGAGGGAGCGGGTCGTGGCGACCTGGAGCTCGTCGACGGCGCTTCGACTCTCGGCGCAGGTTCCGCCCCCGGTGCGGAGATACCGTCCCGCCTCATCCGTTCCGGCCGCGGGGATGAGACGTTCAATCGGCTCCTGACCCACAGGCCTCCGATACTGGCCCGGCGCAGCGAAGGATCTGCGCTGATCGACCTGCGCACCGTGGATCCGGCCGACGATGCGCTGATAGCCGACGCCCTGGCATCCGACGAGGACTGAAGTGGCCGTAATCGGCACAGCCGGACACGTCGACCACGGCAAGTCCACCCTGCTGGAGGCAATCACGGGCCGCGACCCGGATCGATGGGAGGAGGAGAAGCGACGCGGATTGACCATCGACCTCGGTTTCGTGTGGTCCAGCCTCCCTCCGGCCGAGACGTGTCCTTCGTGGACGTCCCTGGCCACGAGCGTTACATCAAGAACATGCTGGCCGGGGTCGAAGCCATCGACGCCGCCCTGTTCGTGGTGGCGGCGGACGAGGGCTGGATGCCCCAATCCGAGGAGCACCTTGCCGTGCTCGACCTGCTTGACATCGACAGAGGCGTAGTGGCCGTGACCAAGATCGACCGCGTCGACGAGGACCTGGTCGAGTTGGCCATCCTCGAGACCAGCGAGAAGCTCGAAGGCACCTCACTCGAGTCCAGCCCCGTCTTTCCCGTCTCGGCAGTGACGGGAACCGGCCTGCCCGAGCTCCTGGAACGGCTCGAATCCGTGTTGCCCGACCCCCCTGCGCCAACCGAGCCCAGGATGTGGGTCGACCGCCGTTTCGTCATACCCGGGGCGGGAACGGTGGTCACCGGCACCTTGCTGGGCGGGCCAGTCTCGGTGGGGGACAGCATGGTCGCCTATCCCGGAGGGGAAAGCCTCCGCATCCGGGGCATCGAGAGTCATGAGCAACATCTGGAGACCGTCTCGCCCCACCGCCGGGTGGCCCTCAACGTGGTCGGGCCGACCGACGACATCGGGCGGGGGACAATGCTCGGCATGGATTCGCATTGGCTGATGACGGATCGGTTCACGGCCCAGCTACGACCGGCCCGCTACGTGGAGGAACTGACCGAGCGAGGCGCCTACCACGTCCACCTAGGCTCCGTGGGGGTGGCCGGCCGCCTGCGCGTGTTCGATGGTACGGCGCTGGTGACGCTCGATCATCCCCTTCCGGTTCGGTACGGGGATCGCTTCATCGTTCGCGAGACGGGCCGCCGCGCCGTGGTGGCGGGGGGAACCGTGCTCGACCCTGCTCCTCCGGCCCGGGGCAGGCCATTACGGCGGTCTGCCGGCCTGCCCGGGGGACTAGAGGCGGACGAGGCAGCCGACGCGTTGCTCGATCTGCGTGGTATCGACTCCGTCTCCCGGCTGCTCGCTCACACGGGGGGCCGATCGACCCTGGGAGTGGTGGTCGGTGCCGCCGCGGTCACACGATCCGAGCTGGACCGGCTGGTGGGGCGGGCGGAGGAGCTCGTTCGGGCCTTCCATGAGGAGTCCCCGCTGCGGCCCGGCCTTCCGATGGCCACTCTGGCCAGCCGGCTCGAGGTCACGGCCGAGCTGGCCGAACTGGCCGTGGAGACGTCTCCCGACCTCGAGGGGGAGGGCGGTGTCGCATCGCTGGCGGGCCGTCGCATCGTGCTCACGCCCGCTCAGGAGGCGACATGGGTGGAGGCCCGGCGGGTCCTGGAGGCTTCCGGACTGACCCCTCCCCGTCTGGCCGATCTCGACATCGACCTGGAGCTGGTGCACGAGCTGGTACGTAGGGGAGAGTTGGTGTGGGTATCGGATGACCTCGTGTATCTGCCCACCACGATCGACGAGCTGAGGGCCGCCATCGCCGCCATGCCGGATCAATTCACGGTGGCCGAGTTCCGTGACCGCCATACGTTGAGCCGCAAATACGCAGTTCCGATTCTCGAGTGGTCGGATAGACAGAACCTCACCCTGCGCCGGGGGGACACGCGCTCACCCCGGCGGTGAGGCGCCGGGGTGCTCAGCGAGCAGCAGAGGCGGCGAAGACCTCCTTGCGCTCCGATTCCGTCATCCCGCCCCAGATCCCGAACGGTTCCTTGATGGCGAGAGCGTAGGAGGAGCAGTCCGATTCGACCGGGCAGACGTTGCAGATCGCCTTGGCTCGAATCTCACGGCGTTCTCGGTCGTCCTTGCGTTCGAATGTTGATGGAGGAAAGAACAGGTGGGCGTGATTGCCTCGACAAAGAGCCTTGAGCTGCCAATCGTCTGCGGACAATTTTCTCCCTTTCCTCGCGAACCGGGAAACCGAAGCTAATCGCGCTTCCCAGCTTTCGCCAGGGAAATATTGGCAAACCTGTGGAAAATCGGGATCGGTTTTCGCGCTCTCAGCCCTTGTCAGACGCCGCTTCGAGAGCTTCCACCTCGAGGACAAGCCCGTCAACCTCGGCAATTCGAACCGGGTCGCCTCGCTATGCCCGACTCGCGATGGGCGGACGCCTTCCATCGGGCACCGGCCACCTCGACCTCGCCGTCGGGGTCGAAATCGACCAGCGCCACGCCCTGACTGCCTATGAGATGGTCACGACCGATGGTCCGAGTGCTGAACCGCGACCGGGCCACGGTGGGCATGGCCACCGTATAGAAGAGGACCACCACGGCCACGATGACCAGGGTCACGATCGGATTCATCTCCAGCTGCGGGGCACCGTCCACGTACCACAGGCCGCCCACCAGCATCAGGGCAGCACCCGCTCCAGTGAGGACGGCGGCGCCACCGCGCTGGTAGGCATAGGTAAGCGCCCACCAGGCCACCAGGGTCAAAGCCATCGCCCACCAGCGCACCGGAAGTGCCCAGATCCCATAGGAGGCAAGGAACAGAGATATCGCAGCCATGCCGGCCGCTATCCCCGGCCCGATGGCGTAGAACTCGAACGCGGCCACGGCCAGGCCGGCCACCAGGAAGAGGAAGGCGGCCTCGGGGGTGATGGCCAGTCGTAGAAAACGACTCCAGAACCCGGGCTTGTGAAATACGACCGGAACGGGCTCAACGGTGCCGTTCGGGCCGGGAACCAGGGTGGAGAGGCTATGCGCACCGTCGGACAACTGGACGACCGTGCCATCCATGTCCTGGATCAGCTGGCCGATGGCCGGGCTGAGCTCCTCGACCAGACCCTCCACAGGTCCCGAGACCGTGAGAATCGATTCCGTCAGCGCGACCGGCAGATCGGTGGTGTCGTCATTGCGGTCGGCTACCAGGGTGGGCTCGGCCAAGCCGATGTGGGCGCCGGGGGCGGCGGCCGGTATCTGGCTCGCCACCAGCAGGTCTAGCACCCCGCCGTACGCCACCGCCGGGGCCGGCCCGACCCACACCGCCACCGGTACCGGTGGGGATGCGATCAGCGCTCGGAGGCTCTCGAAATCAGTGGCATCCGCCACCACGCCTGGAGAACTGATCTCGATGATGACCGCCTGGCTGCCCTGATCGGCCACCTCTTGGATGGTGTCGGAGATGAACGCGATCGCCTGGCGGTCCAGTGCGCCCGAGATGTCGATGACGTCGAGACGGCTCCCTCCATCGGCCTGGGCCATCGCCACCGAGGGAGTGGCAATGACCAGGAGGAGCACAGCGAGCAGGAGCCTTCTCACCGGCGGGAATGATAGGGGTGCCCACAGGTGTCTCAGCCCGGGCTCGGCTTCCGGGTGGGCCGCTAACGTGATGAGCCATGGCCGACGTGATCGTGGTGACGGACGCGGACTGGGTCGATAACGACGTACGCGCCTCGTTGACAGACCCGGGCACCGTGGTTCATCGAGTCAGCGACCCGCGCGCCGTCGTCGAAGGCGCCAAACAGCACGGCGCCGAGACAGCGGTGGTCGACCTGCAGGTCGGCTCGATGGGAGGGATGGCCATCGTGCGAGCGTTGCGGGCCGCCATCGAATCCCACGAGATCCAACCGCTGCGCACGGTGCTGTTGCTGGATCGGCCTGCCGACCGGTTCCTGGCCCATCGGGCCGGAGCGGATGTGTCGGTAGTCAAACCCTTCAGTGCCCAGGAACTGCGGGCCGCCATATCCCTCGAACCCCAGCCCTGACCCCAGGCTGGCGGGCGGCGTCGCCTGGTCTATCGCCATAGGGCGTCACTACACTGACGGCCCCGACGGGACGTGGCGCAGTTTGGCAGCGCGCAGCGTTCGGGACGCTGAGGTCGTGGGTTCAAGTCCCACCGTCCCGACAAGAGAAACACCAGGTCAGGGCCGCCCTTCGGGGCGGTCCTCTGGTTTGTGAGGGGTGTTCCATCGCGCGTCCATCGCGCGTTCTGAAACCTGTGGGGATCTGGCGACCGACCGTACAATCTGCCTATGGCAAGCCGGTCGATAGGTCTCAACTCGCTGATCCAGGATCACCGATCCGAGATTCGGGCGTTGTTGGAGCCGCACAACGCCCGGTCGATCGCGGTGTTCGGTTCTGTTGCGCGGGGCGAGGCAACGGTCGACAGTGACGTCGACTTCCTCGTCGAGTTCGAGCCTGGGAGCTCACTTCTGGATCTGATCCGTCTCGAGGAGGCGCTCGGTGATCTCCTGGGTGTCGATGTCGACGTCATCTCGCTCGGAGCGCTTCTCGAACGAGACGACGAGATTCGAAGCGAAGCCGTCACGCTGTGAGCCGATCCGACGCCCACCGCCTGGCCGACATGATCATGGCGGCCGACGAGATTGCCGCGATTGTCCAGCGGGGACGTGACGCATTCGACGCCGACGTCGTGTTGCGTCGCGCCGTCGAACGGTGCCTCGAGATCGTCGGTGAGGCATCCAAGGCGATGTCGTCCGATGTCACCGACGTCCACCCCGAGATCCCTTGGTCCGACATGGCGAAGGTGCGGGATCGGCTGAGTCATCATTACCACCGGATCGACCCCTCACAGCTGTGGACGATGGCGACACAGGACATTCCGGCCGTCGTGAGACTCCTCCGGGAGATTGCACCGGGAGGCTGATCGATCCCGTTGCCGTGACCTCAGGGCGGGCGTCATGCCAGGCTTTGACCTCGGCCAAGGTCTCGTCGGAGGTAGGAGTCGGTCCCCGAGGCGCTCCGCAGCCTGCCGATCGGCTTCGGTAGTCGCCTGGGCGTAGATGCCGAGGGTGAGCCTGGGATCGGTGTGGCCGAGGCGAGTCTGGGCCGTCTTGAGGTCGATGCCTTCCAGGACGAGCCCGGTGGCGTTGGCCCGGCGGAGGTCATGGAACTGCGCCCACTCGACCTGAGCCCGCTGCCGGGCCGGATACCAGACGCGGTGAAGCCAGTTCGAGTAGTCGAGGTGTTCCCTGTCCGGGATCGCAACGAGGAAGGCGTCGCCGTCCCTGGTGGTTAGCCGGCGCAGCTCGAGATGGTTTGCGAGCAGTTCCATGAGCACGGATGGTGCTGCCAGGGTTCTGCGGGCGGCTTGGGACTTGGGTGGTCCGATGACAGAGCGCCCTCCGATACCTCGTGTGACCTGTTCGGCGATAGTAATGGTCGACCGGTCAAAGTCGATGCGGCCGACGCGGAGACCGGCGCACTCGCCCCAACGAAGCCCGAGCACCGCCCCGAGATAGACCATCGTCGCGTACTGGGGCCCCATCGCCTGGGCAAGGTCCGCGAGCTGGTCCGCGGTGAGCACTGGTCGGTCGGTCGGCTGGATGGCCGGCAAGCGGATCCCTCGGCAGGGTGACCGGGCGATCCGATCGTCGAGCACGGCGGCGTTGAGGACCGCCGAGAGGGTCTGGTACACCCGCCTGACGGACCGTGGTGCGAGACTCTCGGACCAGTAGTTGACGCATCGTTGGATGTCAGATGGGGTGAGTGACCCGATGGATCTGTCTCCGAGACCGGGAAGGATGTGCACCCGGAGCGCCGAGTCGTCTCGGGCGCGGGACGACGGTCGTTTGGCAGGGTTCGAATCGAGCCACCTGTCGGCGACCGTCCGGAGCGGCTCCTCCGACCGGCGTGGATCGAGCCAGTTGCCTCGACGCCGACTGGCTCGTTCGTCGGACTCGAACGCCTCTGCTTCGCGTCGGGTCCGAAAGGTCCTCGTGTAGGTCTTGCCGGTCGGGTCACGCAGTCGGACGTCATAGCGTCGGGCCCCTTCTTTGGTCCAACGCAGATGAACGCTCATGCTCGTCCGCCGGCCCCGGAGTCGACCGCCGCCCCTTGGAGCCGGCTCACGAACTCGACGAGGGCATCGGCCGGGATCCGCCTGCTGGCCCCGATCCGCACCGAGGCAAGCTCACCGGTGCCGATCAGCTCGTAGACCTTGGAGCGGCCGATCGAAAGCACCTCGGCCGCTTCTTCTGGCTTCAGCAGCAGCTTCTCAACCAACATGACCCGGGCGCTCCTGGATGGACTTGGGTCACATCGGATCACGGCACCCTGTCCACGGAGTGTCAGCGGGGTGGCGCGAACCCTGTCATCTCGGCGTGCCAGCTCGAGAACGGCCAAAACGGATCCCACGATCCAGTCCGGAATTCAGCGGGTGACACCTGGCTCTGACCGCCCAGTTGGAGGGCTACTGACATCCAAACAACAGGGTCATCGAGGACCATCCGGGCCATGCGCCGTTTCTTCGCTCTCCGAAGCGACCACGATCGGGCTCGAGACGACCGGCGGCACCGCCCGACGGCTGCGAAGGTCGGGCGATCCTCCGACACCACGGCGATGGCCGCTGGGCTGCGGCGATCTGAACAGCCTCACCGCGCGACCTGGACTCACCCTGAGGCCACTCGAAGAGAATCAGGTATGACCGTCTCTCGGCCACAAGGTCAACGAGCACGCCGACCGCACTTGACTCTGACGAGCGCGAGCACGCGATTCGCGTTGACCACCCTCCAACTACACACGCACCTGCAACAAGTTGGTAGCGGGGTGTTGCGTTGACATTGGGGTCATGTCACGAGGCGGAACCGCACGTTGGTTGGGTGGGTGGCGGTGGGGTTCCACGGCCACGCCGGGTGATGATACTTTCGGGCGAGTTTGAGCATGAGGAGTGCTCGGCAGCCGTGGATGCTCCAGCGGGCTCCGACGTCGGTGCGGCGGTTGAGTTCACGCATGACCCGTTCCAGGACACCGGTGGCCAACTCGGGTCGGCCCTTGTCGCCGAAGAGGAGCCGGCCGGCGTCGGGGTGGCTGATGAAGGTGAATACGTCGGCTTCGGCGGCTCTGAGGTAGCTGGCGGCACGGACCACCCCACGGGCGTCCATCTCATCGATGAGTTCCTGGTAGGCGATCCGGGCTTTGGGAAGTTCCTGGTGGCGGTGAGCGTCGGCCAACAGGTCGACCAACAGGGATCGGAGTTCCCGCCGGTGGGTCTTGGAGGCGCCTTCCCGCCACGCGGTGTAGGTCATGCCACGCACCAGGTGCCACAGGCAGCGTTGCACGGGAACGTCGGGGAAACGTTCCGCCACCATGTCACTGAGCGGGGTCTCTCCGTCGAGGAGGATCAGACCCGGCCGGACCCCCTCGAGGAGTTGACCCATGGCAGTCCACGACTCATCCAATGTGGCTCCCAACAGCCGGACCGAACACGTCACCCGACCGTCGGTGAGGTGGCGGGCCATCAGACCCACGGCGAGGTGGAGTTGGGTTCCTCGCAGCATGTCGCCGGCTCGTTCACCGGTGCCGTCCAACAACAAGATGGGGACGTCGAGGACTTCGGGGCCGAGACGGTGGGGAGCGACGTCGATCACGTCGTTGCGGATGGTCCGTGCCGATACCTGCATCCCGGTGAGTTCGGAGAGGAACCGGGCAGCCTTGGCGTAGGTCACTTCGGTGGCAAGACCCCCGGCCAACGCTGCCAGCCGGTCGGTGCGTCGCTGGTGGGGTCGCAACCCCAGCAGCCTCAAGGAGGGGGCGAAACGACGCCCACACGACAGGCATTCCACCTGGGCGGCCCGGAACTGCACTCCGCCACAGGCTGCGGCCAGTTTGCGATCCGAAGAGCGGAACCCCCGCCGACGGAACCCGCGACGGTTCCCACAGTTTTCCCGAGTGCACGACCAGGGCGCCTCCGGTTGATTATCCGCCGGGGTCGGGTGGCGCCGTCGACCCACCACCATGTCGAGCAGCGTCTCGGTGAGGCCCTCGATGACCTCGCCCACCAGCTGACCCGGAGCGCTGCGGCCAAACGCCACCGCAGCCTCCTCCAGCTCATCGAGGCCGACCAGTTCGTCGACCTCCACAGCGACGGTACGGGTAACTTGCAACACGGACACGGGAGCACCTCCTGCTCGGCAAAGGCGGCTGGTGCCCCGTGTCCTATCACGTCGTCACCAATCCCCAGTGTCAACACTTCCCCCCGCTACCAACAAGTTGCGGGATGTCTACATGTAGACAGGAGAGTTCCTGATGGACCTCGACGACGGCACCCGGTCAAGTCCTGAGGCTCCTGTAAACGGGTGGCCGAGCGTTCATGCCACTTCCTTCTTGTCTTGTGTTTGGTCGTTGTCGTCGTGTTCGGTTGAGGGTTCGAGTTCGAGCTCTTGGCGGAGGGCTCGGAGCTGGAGTCGTTCGAGGTCGCTGATTCCGACTGTTCTCCACCGGTCGGCGCAGCGGATGAGGGTGGCGAACACGAGCTTCATGGCTGAGCGTTCCTCCAGGAGGCGGGGGATGACCTTGGTGCGGCGGCGTTCTTCGGCGAAGGACCTCTCCACCAGGTTGGTGGTTCGTACCCAGCGGCGATGCCGCACCGGCACCCGATGCACTGCCAGGAGCGCCTCGAGGTCGTCTTCGAGACAGGCCACCGCGGCAGGGAACTCCCGCTGGTAGCGGTTGATGACCCGGTCGGCCTGGGCCCGGGCGGTATCGAGGGTTGGGGCGTCCCTAATGGCCCGGACCTCGGCCATCACCTCGGCCGAACCTTCCTCGGGGAGCTTGGCTCGGATGTTGGCCAGCCGGTGGAACCAACAGCGCAGTCTGATCGAAGAGGAGAACACCTTCTCGATAGCCTTGATCAGCCCCGGCGCCCCATCGGAGGTCACAGAGGTCGGCATCCGCAGGCCTCGACGGATCATGTGGTGGAAGAACTCGGTCCAGTCGGCTTCCGACTCCCGGTTGCCCACCCCCAGATGCAACAGGTGCTTGCGGCCGTCCGAGCCGATGCCCCAGCCCACCAGCACCGCCTCTTTGGCGCCGTGGCGGCGCAACGACTCATAGATGCCGTCCACGAATAGATATTCGACTTCGATGTCGGACAGGTCCCGAGAACAGAAGGCTTCGAATTGTTCCCACAGCCGATCGGTCACCTCCGACACTGCCGTCTTGGAGATCACCAGCTCCCCAGTCGAGTCCCGGAAGGCGTCCTCGACGTCTCGGGTGGACAAGCCCCGGGCGTACATCTCGGTCACCAGCCGCTCCAAGACCTCCGAGTTGCCCTCCAGAAAACCCATCAGCGTCGACCGGAACGGCACCCCGGCGTCGCGCACCTGGGGCACACGCACCCCAATCCGGCCCTCTCCGGTGCGGATATCCCGGTCCTCATAACCGTTGCGCCATCCCCGATGACCCGCTTCTTCCTCTCGGGGCTGATAACGGCCCCGGCCGCCCAAGAAGTCAGCCTGCTCGCTCTCAAGGAGAGACTGCACCACCAGCCGGGTGGCGGTTGCCACCACCTCCGAGATCAGATTCACTTCCTCGTCGGCTCCGCCGGCCAACAACCGGTCCAGCTCCTCGCGTGCCATCACAGACGGCGCTACCTTCCTCATTGGCCCGACCTCCTTGTCGTGCGTTGCTTGCTCGACATGGTGGCTCGGGCCACCGACGTTTACAGGGAACCTAGGACATCACCACGGCACCCTGGCGAGGATCGACCGCAAGCTGCTCGCCCGTCTCCAACAGGGCGAGATGTACCGGATGGTGCGGGTGCCGGTGACGCCGGCGACGTGGAAGCGGTATTGCGACTCGGCAGGCGTCTCGATGGGTCGTGCCATCGTGGCGTTGATCGACCGGGAGCTGGTAACTGTGTTCGGTGATCAGACTGACGATCACCGACCGTGGTTGGTCGAGCAGGCCGAGGATGAGCTGGCCAGACGCCAGGAGCAGGTTGGTCTCCGTGAGGAGAAGGCGGCGGTTGTAGAGGAGCGGCTCCGGGCGTGGAACGCGCACCTCCGCCGGTGGGAGGGCGAGTTGGAGACCCGCGAGCGGCGAGTCGAGTTCGCAGCGAAGATGGCTGCCCGAGCGGTCGAGGCGGAAGCCAAGGTAGGGCGCAACGAACGCTGCCCATGCGGATCGGGGCTCAAGTACAAGCACTGCCACGGCCTGCCCGATCGGTAGCAGGCCGGCGCTCCCAGATAATGTCTTGCTGGTGCAGATTGCCGGATCGAGGGTGCTAGATGGTGCGCCATTCCGCTCCGCGCGGTGAGTGATCTAGCCCGTATTGCCCAAAGCCCACATCGACTGGCTCGATTTTGACCTCGGGTGACGTCGTCGACCTCGACCTCGGACCCCCCCCCCCGGAGAGGCAGAGAACCCGGCTTCCGCCATTCCGCCGTAGTGGTTACCGGTTACCGCGCAATGGATCCTGGACGCGCAGCCTGAACAGCACCCGGTTCGTTAGACAGCGTTCGTGTCTGTTTCATGCTGCCACCTCGGGGGTGGCTGAGGCGAATGCCTCTCGTGGGGTTCTATGTCCGTGGCGTTGGATGAGCCATTCGTTGTTGTACGTCTCGGTCCAGGCCGCCACCGCCTGGCGGAGGTCGTCGACGGTGTCATACAGCTCGGCCCACAGGCATTGTTCTTTGAGGGTGCGGATGAACCGTTCGGCGCAGCCGTTGGTTTCGGGTTCTCCGATGTAGGCGGCGTCGTCTGTGATGCCTAACCAGGCGATCGACCCCAAGAAGTGGCGGGAGCGGTATTGGGGTCCCCAGTCGTGACGCAGCTGGATTCCTCGAGCCACATCTGGGCCGAGCCCTCCGAAGCGGTCGATGACGGCGTCGTAGACCGGCTGGAGGGCGGCGATACGGTCGCCTGTCTTGGCGACGTGGGTCCAGGCTTCGGCCGACCAGTGATCGACGTTGGCGAAGATCCACACCCACCCGTCGAGGCGTGTCCAGGCCATGGTGGCGTCGGTTCCCCACCGCAGGTTGGGCCCGTCGGGGATGATCGTCCCATCGTGGGCCCGTTCCCGGCGTCGCCCCCGGACCCGCTGGGGAGCCAACAGCCCGTTGATCCTCATCAGGCGTAACACCCGCTTGCCGCCCACCCCGATGCCGTGCTCCCTTCTGAGCCGGGCCCGCACCTTGCGGTAACCCTCCCCGGCGAACGGCGAATCGGCGATCACCCGCCGGATCAACTCTGTCAGCTCGTCGTCTGTGATGTCAGTGACAGGACCGGGGCGGCGACCCAGAGCATCACCGCGGACACGGCGGTGATACACCGTCGAACGGGACGCTCCCAACACTTCACACACCCGGGCCAAAGGAAAGGGGCCCTCGGCGGCTATCTCGGCCGCCTCGGCGGCGGGATCTGAAGCCCCCTTTTTTCCGCGGCCCGCCGCAGAATCTCGTTCTCCATCGTCAACTCGCCGATCTTGCGTTCCGCCTCCGACAATCGACGGTCCCCCCCGCTGCGGGCACGCCTCTGTTTCAGGCCCGCCTTGCCCGACTCCAAAAAGTCGTCCCGCCACGCCTGGAGGCGATGAGCTTCCACCCCCACCTCCCGGGACACCTCCTCGAGGGGCTCTCCCCGCAACAGGCGCAACACCACATCGATCTTGCGGTTCGCTGACCATCTCGGCTTCGACCGGAAACCGCCGGCCTCGTCGTTGGATACCGACATGAGCACCATGCTCGCTCCTATCTATCGGCTGTCCAACAACCCCGGGTGCGATGGACGCCGACCCTGATTGACGTCGTGCCGCTCACGACTACCATCCGCGCCTTCACCTCGGAGATCAGAGTCCGATCCGACGGCGCAAACGGGCTCCGGTCAAGGTCTCAGCGGCACCGAGTCAACACGTGCGAGCAGTGTCGACCAGACGAGTCGAGCACGTCCGCGGCGACGTTGGATCGACCGTTCTCACCCAAATCCATGACACACGATCGGCCTGATCCTGACATTCCGACTTAGCAACGCCAACCACCAGAATCCCGGGCGCAACGCCATTTCCACCAAGTGCCCTGTAACGGCACCTCCACCCGGCGGCCCCAGATTCGCCTTCCTACGCCACGAGACCTTCAGCTGGCTCCTCGCAAACCACCACGAGCCAAGATTTGATCTCACGAGGACCCGGCAGGGCTAAGGCCTAGACAGTGTCGCCTCAACGCGCCACCCTGTGGACTGGTCCTCCGGAGTCCAGGCGATCACGACAAATCCTTCGTCCAGTTCGATTGTGACCACCGTCCGCCCTGGAAGGCCCATGTAGTCGGACGACCCGAAGCGCTCGGAGATTCGCCTTGCCATCTCGAAGGCGTCACCGTCGTACAGGTAGACCACGTGATCTCTCCCAACTTCGACGACGTCCAAGCCAGGTTCGTCACCGAAGATGTCGAGCGCCCAGCCAGGAGGCTGCTCACCACCTTGATCTGCATTCTCTCGGTTCCGAGAACATGCAGAGCTGATCGCAATCAGAATGGCAATGGCGGTAAGAAATACAATATTCAGTCGGCTACGGCCAAAGCTGTTGCCCATTCTGCGTTATGCCACCGTTGCTTCCTCGTGCGGTCTCACGCTCGTCGATGGTGTATTCGATGGACGGGTTTGGCGAGCGGAGATTCGTGTTCCCGCTCGGAGGCACACCGCAAGTGTTGTCTACATAGATGCCTGTACCACGTGAGAATGTGTAGGGACCGCCTGAACCGTCGCGGTACTGAATCAAATATGAATGTGTGCCCCAGAAGTCGGTATCGCAGGGGTCGGGTTCAATGATCTCCGCGAAGTAGTACGCCTCTGAGATCGTGTCGGCGTTCACACAGTACGTGCCGACCTGCACCTCGGCCGTACCGGCTGTTAGGTCCTTAACTGCTAGAAGCCACCCGTAGTTGCCCGAACCGCTGCATGAAACTCGCCACACTCGCAAGCGATACCAGTGCTGCTCGGCGAGATTGAGATACTTTTGCTTTGGAGAGCCGGGCAGCGGATCCCCGTTGAGGGGATGATCAGGCCCGTAGTAGCCACTCCAGTCTACGTACCACTTGTTCTTCTGACCGCTGCCACCAAGGGCAAGACCACCGTGGATCCCATACTCATTCTCCGCGAGATTGTCGCCGAGTTCTACGGTGATAGGGACGAACCACGTGTAGCCGGAAGACTTCCGGACGCCGCCTGAGCATGTCTCCGGGTCAGTACAGCCACGCGTAGCTATCCATACGAAGTGGTCAACGTTGTAGACGGGCTCGACGTTATTGGTGAAGTCGGCAGGCGCGACCAGGTCGGTCTGATACTTGTTCGTCGCTTGGATGGCAGCAGCGTCGCCGACCAACCTCTGATCGACTTGGCCGTCAGCTACCCGAACCTCGACCAGCTGGCCGTCGACTGGAATCCGGAACACTCTGAAATCAGGTTGACCTGCGAAGTGCTCTGATGGAGCGGGTTTGGGTCGGAGGCCCTCGGGCAAGTCCTCGGGATAGAAGGGTGGCACCGGATTCTCCATCGACGTGCCGCCCCTGTCTGGTGGCAACTCCGGAGCCCCGGAGTCGGATGTCGACTCTCCAGGGATTGTCGTTGGCACTGTGACATCGGCCTCGGCCTTGGTAGCTCCAGCCAGCGCTGCTGCGAGCATTGTGACCGCGGCGGCCATGACGAGCGTCAGAGTGGACCAGAAACCCCCACTTACGCGTCTCATCTCTCCTCCATCCACTCCCAGACCGACCTGATCGAAACGGTATCCATTTCACAGTTGGCCGTCAATAGCCAAAGCTCTCTGGGAGTTATCGCCAAAGGCAGAGCCCCACTCCATCGCGCGTTCATCGCGCGTCCGCAGACATTCACACCAGTCCGCACGGGTCGCCGTAACGCCCTGACCTGGAGTTTTCGTCCGCATCGGTCCGCCCCAATCCATGCCGGGAGACTTCGGGACGCTGAGGTCGTCGGTTCGAATCCGACCGTCCCGACTCAGAGAAACACCAGAGGCCGCTCTCCGGAGCGGCCTCTGGTGTGTGGGGTCGGTTCCGTCTCGCGTCTGACGTCCGTCAAGCCAGGCGGACAGACTTCTCGGATTGGCTTGTCAAAACAAAGACCGGCATTCCAGGAGTCCTGTTCCATCCCCAGCTATTACGTATTACGATATTGGCGGATGTGGAGATCCATCGGTCGGCTCGCAAGCACGGCGTCTCGGATGCCCCCATTCTCCACGCTCTGGACCATGCGCTCACCGTCATCGATTTCGACCCTGACGCCGACCCTCCGAAGGTCCTTGCGATCGGACCCGACCACGCCGGCAATCTCCTTGAGATCATCTGGCTCGAGCTCGCCGAAGACGTCAGTCTCGTGATCCACGCCATGCCGCTCCGCCCGGCCTTCTACGACCTACTCCCGCAAACCAGGGCGGACATGCCATGACCGAGCCGAAGACTCATCGCACCCGCAGCGGTCGCACGCTGACCGACGAAGAGATCGACGCCCTCTCCAACCAGGTCGCCGAGACCGATTACGACGTCGAAGCCCTCAAGACCCGACGTCGGGGCCGACCCTCGATGGGATCGGGTCCGGCCGACGTCGTGCCGGTACGTATCGACCCCGAGTTGCGGGCCGCGATCGAAGCGCGCGCCGAAGCCGAGCACACCACCACCAGCGAGATCATCCGCGAGGCGATTCGCAGATTTCTAGAAGTCGCCTGACCGAAGACAGTCCCGTTCGACTCGCCGTGCATCGCTGGTCCATCGCGCGTCCGCACACATTCACGTCAGTCCGGACGCGTCGCCCTAACGGCCCTACCTGGCGTTTTCGTCCGCACCGGTCCGCCCCATCGCGCGTCTGACATCCGTCAAGCCAGGCGGACTACGAATCAGCCCGGAGGACAGCCATGCTCCCCAACAGGTCCCGTCCACGGTCGAAGCCTCGCTGGGAGATCAGGTCCACCGCCACCCGCGCCTCCTCCCAGTCGGGCTCGGTTGCGACAGCGGCCAGATGACGAAGGTCGTCGGCGTCGTTCGGCCGCGTCCGGTCGTCCCGAGCAAGGAGCTTCAGAGCGATGAGGTGTCCCACGCACGCAACAGGCGCCACGAGATCGTCTGTGACCGCAATCCGCTCCGCCCGCCGTGCGATCTCGTCTTCGATGCCCGAAGAGGCAAACAGCAGGTCGATGAGGACCGGACCCTCGCTGCCGGTAAGCCTGGTCGTGGAAAGACGCCCGGTCGGTTCGTGGACGGTAGCGGCTACAGCCGAATAGCCGTTGGTACCGAACTCTCCCACCACCTGTTCGGCGACGCCGTCGTCGGTAACGGCCACGACGACGTCGACATCTCGGGTCAGCCGGGGTTCGACATACACCGACACGGCCAGCCCACCAACGACAGCGTAGGGAAGACCAAGCCGATCCAGTAACGACAGAGCAGCCCGAAGAGCTGATTCGATGGAAGTCACCGCTGAGGCGGCCACGGGACCGGAATCCCGTCGCTGTCTCCGTGGGGAGCCCGTGATTGATCCGCCGCCCAAGCCCCCACCGCCTCATCGACCTGGGATTCCTCGGCGTGAGGATGCAGGCGCCTGTAGCGCGCCGCAACCATGTCGCAGGCGAATTCATACAACTCGAAGACCGTTTCGAGTCCCGTCTGAGCCATGGCGCGATTTTACCGTCGCAAGGCTCCACGCCGGGGACGGGCTTCGATGCCCCACTACCCGCGAGAGTTCTCAGCCGTCCAGCAATCCCCCCAGCTCGGCCCGGAGAGGCTCGGCGCCGAGGCCGTCGGCGGTGGCCGGAGCAGAATCTGCGGCCGCCCGGATCTCGGCATCGATCTCGGGCACCGAGCGACCCGTTCGGGCCCTGACCAGTGCTTCGGATCGGGGTCGTTGAGTCCGGAGCCGCCGCGCCACCCGAGCAGGCCGCCACCATCGCCATCACCACTGCCGCTACCGGCAGACGCACCTCGTCACCCAACTCTGAGGCCCATGGCGGAGGTTCGGTTCCGACTTGTAGGCTCCCCATCCGTTCTGATCAAGAAAGGAGCGCGCCGAATCGGTGGATTCATTCCGGCCCCCGGCGACTCGCACATTTGGTAGGGCGCCCCGACGACGATCATGGGCTCGTGAAACGTAACCTCTGGTCTCGGGGCCTGACATCGAGCCTGCTCCTCGTCGCCCTGCTGTTGGGAGGGTGCGGAGGCGGAACCGGCGCCGGTACCGCACCACGTCCGTTCTCCGAGGTCCAGGCCTCCGACTTGTCTTTCGAGGCTGATGCGACCTTTCCGGGCAGAGGCATCTTTCACGTCACCACGACCGAGCCCATGATCTGTGCCATCGTGTGGGGGGAGGACGAGAGCTTCGGCAATTTCAACAACTCGCTCGCCATGAACGGCACGGGGATCGTCCAGCACGACGTCTTCCTCCCCGGCGCCGCACCAGGCGTCACCTACAAGTTCGTGGTCGAGGGCACAACAGCCGACGGAACCCTGTACCGCTCGGATGTGGGCACCTTCGTGATCCCCGAGAGCGCCACCACCTCCGCCCCCCAGGACACTCGCCCCGATCTCGCCCTCGGTGCCAAGGTCACGCAGGTCAGCTCGGAGTTCAACTCTTCCTATTCGGCGGACAACGCCATCGACGGTGACCTGAACACGGAGTGGTCCTCGGCGGGAGACGGCAACTCCGCCTCGATCACCATCGACTTGGGCACTCCGGCCCAGGTGAGCGGATTCGAGTTCATCACCAGATCGATGGCCGATGGAAGCGCCGTCACAAAGACCTACGCAGTGACGGTCGACGGTGGCGACACGCTAGGGCCGTTCCCGGCCGGCAATCCCGCCGATCCGCAGGCGGCCGACGCGAACACCACGGGGCAGATGTTCACCTTCCAGGTCGACACCTCCTCCGGTGGCAACACCGGTGCCCTGGAGATACGAATCCTCGGGCAGTAAGCGCCACAGCTGCTCAAAAGCCAGACGCTCGGCTCCTTTTGCGTGCATGACCAAGCACGATCCGTCTAAATTCCCCACGGGCTACAAGAGGAGAGTACATGGAACGAGTGTTGCTGGTGATCCATATCGTGTCGGTCATCGCCTGGTTCGGGGGCGGGCTGGCGTCGGTGTTCATAGAGTCCCGCATGGTTAGAACCGGAGGATCCACCGCGGTGGCCTTCCTCCAGGCCAACGAGGCAATGGGCAAGGCCTACTTCCCGGTCGCTGCCGTCCTCACCCTGCTGTCAGGCATCGGTCTGGTCCTGACCAGCGACGAGACCTATGGGTTCGGCAGCTGGTTCGTCATGCTGGGCATCCTGATCTTCCTGATCAGCGCCATCGGCAACTCGACCTACGCCGGTCGGCGAGACACCGCCGCCATGACCGCCTTCGAATCGGGTGACGACGCCGGCGGCAGAGCGGCGGTGGCATCCAAGTCGTGGTTCATCGCCGCCGAGCTGACCCTGCTGGCATTGACGGTCATCGCCATGATCTACCGCTGGGGCGCTTGAGCAGCCCGGAGCTCAGAGCCGCTCGGCGATCTGAATCGCGTTGAGGGCGGCACCCTTGCGCAGGTTGTCGCCTACCACCCACAAGTTGATGCCCCCCGGCTCCCCTAGCGTTTCTCGCACCCGTCCGATCAGGACCTCGTCCCGGCCGGCGGCGTCGAGAGGGGTCGGAACCGAGTCAGCCCACAGTTCACCGCCGGGTGCAACCGACAGGATCTCCCGCGCCTCGTCGAGGTCCACGGGACGATCGAAGCGCAAGGTGGCGGCGATTCCGTGGCCGGTCACGGCCGGAACTCTCACACAGGTGGGCTCCACGGCCAGGTAGGGGGCGTCGAGGATCCTCCGGCTCTCGTTGACCAGCTTCCACTCTTCGTCCGTGTAACCCTGCTCGGTCTCCGAGCCCGCATAGGGCAGGGCGTTGAAGGCGATCGGGCTGACGTAGACGTCGGAGCCCGGATCCGACCAGCCACCCATCTGAAGAGCCTGAGGATCCTCGAGCAGAGCTCGGGTCTGGCGCAGCATCTCCTCGATGCCCTTGCGACCTGAACCCGACACCGCCTGGTACGAGCAGGTCACCATCGAGCGCAGACCTGCGGCGCGATGCAGGGGGCCAACCGCCACCATCAGCGCCATGGTCGTGCAGTTGGGGTTGGCGACGATCCCTTCGTGGTGTGCCAGGTGATGGTCGTTGACGTCGGCCACGACGAGAGGGATGTCCGGATCAGAGCGAAAGGCGGAGGAATTATCCACGACTACCGCACCGGCGGCCGCGAAGCGGGGAGCGTGCTCACGGGATCGTGTTGCTCCGGCCGAGAAGAGCGCTATGTCGATGCCGGTCGGATCGGACGTGGCCAGATCTTCGACTTCGACCTCGCCCCAGCGAGTCTCGATCCTCGACCCGGCCGACCGGCTCGACGCCAGCAACCGCAGATCCGCCAGGGGGAATTGACGCTCCTCGAGGATGGCCTGCATGGTTCGGCCCACCAGGCCCGTGGCACCGACCACGGCTACGACGCTATCGCTCATTTGACCCCTCCTTCTCAAGTTCGAAGGCGTCGTGTAGTACCCGCACGGCCTCCTCGACCTGCTCGGCCCGGACCACACACGAGATGCGAATGGTCGAGGTCGAGATCATCTCTACGTTGATCCCGGCTCCGGCCAGGGCAGTGAAGACGGTGGCCGCCACGCCCGGATGGGACTTCATTCCCGCCCCCACCAGCGAAACCTTCGCCACGTCCCGGTCCACGTCGACCTCCCCGGCCTCGAGCTCCTCCGCCACCTTCTCGGCGATGAGGCGCGCAGTGTCGGCCGTGCTGTTGGGAACCGTGAAGGAGATATCGGTGAACCCTTCGCTGGACACGTTCTGGACGATCATGTCGACATCGACGTCGTGCTCGGCCAGCGGCTTGAAGAGGCTGGCCGCCACGCCGGGACGATCGGGCACGTGTCGCACCGTCACCTTGGCCTCCGAACGGTCGTGGGCGACGCCGGAGATGATGGCCTGTTCCATGGTGTGCTCCTTGACCCAGGTGCCGGGCTCCTCGTTGAAAGAAGATCGAACGTGGATGGGTATGTTGTAACGACGACCGAACTCGACGGAGCGGGACATCAGAACCCCGGCCCCCGAGGCCGCCAATTCCAGCATCTCATCGAAAGAGACCTCGTCCAATTTCCGGGCATTGGGAACGATGCGGGGATCCGCCGTGTAGACCCCGTCGACGTCCGTGTAGATCTCGCAGGCGTCAGCGCCCAGGGCGGCGGCCAGGGCCACGGCGGTGGCGTCGCTTCCTCCCCGCCCCAGGGTCGTGACCTCCTTCCCTTGAGGGTCGACTCCCTGGAACCCGGCCACGATCACGACCTTGCCCTGAGCCAACGAGTCGCTCACCCGGGTCCCCCGAATCGCCTGGATCTTGGCGGCCCCATGAGCGGCGTCGGTGAGAATCCCCGCCTGAGAGCCGGTGAAGCTCACCGCACCCACCCCGCGTCCCTCGATCGCCATCGCCATGAGGGCCATCGAGATCCGCTCGCCGGCGGTGAGCAGCATGTCCATCTCCCGGGCCGGGGGATCGGGATTGACGGCAGCGGCCAGCTCGATGAGGGAATCGGTGGTATGGCCCATGGCCGAGACCACCACCACTACCTCGTTTCCGGCTCGACGGGCGGCCACGACGCGATCCGCCACGTGGCTGATCCGCTCCGGATCGGCCACCGAGGTCCCTCCGTACTTCTGGACGACCAAGCTCATCGTCCCCGCAACGTTAGGCGTCCCGTGAGCACAGACCAGACTTCGCGAGCCGATCGAAGGGGCGTCGTGGAGGGGAGGAGCGGGGAATCGTTACGATCACGCCTCCATGACCGATAGACGGCGACGGCAGAAAGAGAACCGGGCCAAACGGCGGAAGAAGGAGAAGCGGGCCGAAAATCGGCGCGAGATACTGCGCCGGCTCGGGTTCGCCTTTGCCATGGGGGGGTTCGTGGTGGTGCTGTTCCTCGTTCTGAGCCTGTTCGGGCAGAAGAGCCGAACACTGCCCGGCTCCTATCAGGGCTACCGGAACCAGCCCACCGCGTGCGGGGCGGATGCATCGGATGCGGAGAGCTTGGAAACCTTCTCCAAATACGAGGCACAGCCCGACATCACGCCGGACACGAAGGTCACGGCCACGGTCAGCACGTCCTGTGGCGACTTCGTGATCGAGCTCGATCCCAGAGCCTCACCCGAGACGGTGCAGTCGTTCGTCTTCCTGGCCCGACAGGATTTCTATGCCGGGACGGTATTCCATCGCATCCTGGCCGACTTCGTCATTCAAGGTGGCGACCTCGACGCCACCGGCCGGGGCGGGCCGGGTTACTCCATCGCCGATGAGTACCCGCCCCCCGATTTCGAGTTCGAGCCAGGGGTGGTGGCTATGTTCAACCGGGGCCGAGGCACGACCGGTAGCCAGTTCTTCGTGGTCGTGGGACAGAACGCATCATCGCTCACCCCCAACTACAACATCCTGGGCCGGGTCATATCGGGCCAGGACACCCTCGACCGCATTGCCCAGGTGCCGACGGCCACCCGGCCCAACTCGGCCGAGAAATCCCTCCCTCTCGAAACGGTCTATATCGAGGGCATCACCATCGAGGTTGGCTGAGCTGGTCTCTGTGAACCGACGGAACCCGACCTCGCCGGCTCGTAGGCTGTGGTCGGCATGGCCGTGGATCTGCACACGCACTCGGTGGTTTCGGACGGATCGGAGACGCCCGGAGAGGTGGTTCGGCTCGCCGCGGATCAGCAGCTGACGGCAGTGGCGCTGACCGACCACGACATCCTGTCCGGGCTGGGCGAGGCGGCCCGGGCCGCTCGCCGCCACGACATCGAACTGGTCCCCGGTGTCGAGCTGTCGCTCGATTGGGCCGAGCTGGCCGGCGGAGAACCCACCGGGGGAATGCACTTGCTCGTGCTCTGGGTCGACGACCGGCCAGGTCCCCTCCAGGACCGTCTGGCCGAGCTGAGGGCCGGCCGGGACGAGCGCAACCACACCATCCTGGAGAGGTTGGCGCAGCTAGGCATGGACATCCCGATGATTGATGTGATGGCTCGGGCCGGAGAGGGGGCCGTCGGCCGGCCTCATATCGCCGGGGTGATGATGGACCTGGGCTACGTTCCCGACATCGCCACCGCCTTCGACCTCTACCTCGGTCAGGGCAAGCCCGCCTACGTGGCCCGCCGGCGGCTGAAGCCGGACGAGGCCATAGAGCTGGGCCGTGCCGGCGGCGCTGTCCCGGTCCTGGCCCATCCCCAGACCCTGGGCTTCGAAGGCGACGACCGTGGGCTGGAGCTCCTGGTCGAGCGACTGGTGGAGATGGGGCTGATGGGGATCGAGACCCACCATTCGGGGATGGAGCCGGAGCGACGACGACTCATGAGGCGGATGGCCGACCGCCTCGGCCTGGCGCCCAGCGGTGGGTCCGACTTCCACGGTACGTACAAGCCCGGCGTGGCGATCGGGGTCGGCATCGGCGACCTTGTGGTGCCAGACGACTTTCTCGAGGGCCTTCGCCTGCTCCGGAGCCCGGCGTCGTGAGCACCACTCTCGGCAAGGCGGCCCTGGTGGTGTCGGGCGGGATCCTGGCCTCCCGGGCGCTGGGATTCCTGCGGGAGGTGATCCTGGCCGCCATCCTCGGTGCCGGAGCCCAGACCGACATCTATCGGGCCGCGTTCACCCTGCCCGACTACCTGTTCTTCCTCATGGCGGGCGGCTATCTCACCATTACCTTCGTGCCCATCCTCAGCCGCCATCTGGCCGAAGGGGACTCCGCAGCGATAAATGCCTCCTTCACCGCCGTGGTCAGGGTGGTGGCCATCCTCATGGTCGTGCTCACGGCTGTGGTGGCCGTCTTGGCCCGCCCGATCACCCAGGCACTGTTCTCCGACATCCCCGCCGAGCACATTCCCGAGCTGACCACCCTGGTGCGGATCGTGCTGCCGGCCCAAGTGTTCTTCGTGCTGGGCTCGCTGATGATGGCGGTCCAGTATGCCCACCAACGCTTCCTGATACCCACACTGGCGCCGATCGTCTACAACCTGGCCATCATCACCGGGGGCCTGCTGGCGGCCCTCGGCGGGCAGGCCGGACCGGGGGGCTTCATCTGGGGCGCCTTGGCGGGAGCCTTTCTGGGTAATTTCGCCCTGCAATGGTGGGGTGCCCATCGCCTCGGGGCCCGGCTCATCGGTGGCGTTGCGTTCCGGCACCCATCGGTGACCGAGTACTTCTTGTTGGCCTTCCCACTCATGATCGGCCAATCGGCGGTAGCTCTCGACGAGGTCTTCTACAAGGTCTTCGGCCAGCTGGGCGGGGAGGGCGCCATCGCCTCACTGGGCTACGCCCGCCAGATCAACATGGTCCCCGTGGGCGTTATCGCTCAGGCGGCCGGAGTGGCCTCGTATCCCTTCTTGGCCCGCCTGTTCGCCGAGGGGAAGCTGACCGAGATGTCGGTTACGGTGCGGCGCGCCGTCCGATCCAGTCTGGCGGTGGCCGGTCTGGGAGCCGCCGGTGTCGTCGGCCTGGCCTTGCCCATCGTCCAGATCGCCTTCCAGCGGGGGCGCTTCGACCCCGGCAACACGATCACCGTGGCCTCCCTCCTCGCCATCTACGGACTCTCCATACCCATGTGGGCCGCCCACCAGGTCTACACCCGCGCCTTCTATGCGTCGCGGAGGATGTGGTTGCCGGTGGTGATCGGGACCAGCGCCACCCTGCTGGCGGTTCCCCTCTACTGGGTTGCGGCCACCCGGTTGGGCGCCTCGGGCGTGGCCATCGCCTCGGTGACGATCATGGCCCTGTATACGGTCGCCATCTCCTGGTGGTGGCATCACACCACCGAGACGATGCTTGCAGTGACCGACACGGTATTGCGGGTGCTGAGTGCCGCCGTCGCCGCCACCGCGGCCGGGTGGATCCTGGTCCGCATCCTGATGGGTAGCGCCCCAGCCGGCACCGGAGTGGCTCTGATCGCCCTGTTGGGCGGGACGGTGGTGACGGTGACGGTGTACCTGGCGGTGCTGTGGCTGCTCAAGGCTCCCGAGCTGAGTTTGCTACGTCGCAGAGCCGTCTGAGACCTAGCGTCTCTCAGTGAGGCTCGCCGTGGGGATCGGGGAACACGGGGTCCAGGGGATCGGCCGGATCACGAGGACGCACGGCTCTCACCCAGGCGGGCGGGATGTGGGAGTCGGGACGGATCCGGCGAGCCGCATCCTCCTCGGCCAGGACATGCTGGATCACGACGGCGATGGCAGCGGCGTGAAACGGCCCCGCCCCTCCTCGAATCTGAAGATGATCAGTCATCGGGCAGCTCCACCAGCTCGGTCAGGGTGCCCGCCAGGTCCCCGGGGTGGACAAAGGCGATCCTCGTTCCCCGACCCCCCGGCCGCGGAACCTCGTCTATCAAACGAGCTCCCTGAGCGGCCAGGTGATCCAGGGCGGCCTCGATATCGACCACCGCATACGCCACGTGATGTAGACCCTCGCCCCTGGCGGCCAGGAACCGTCCCACCGGAGTGTCCTCCCCGAGCGGTTGTAGGAGCTGGATGAAAGAGCCCCCCAACGGGATCATGGCCTCCTCCACGCCCTGGGACTCCACCCTCTCCCGGTAGAGCGGCTCGACCCGATAGCGCTGTGCGTAACCGGCGACGGCCGCGTCGAGATCGCGGACCGCGATGGCGACATGATCGAGATTGATCAGCTTCACCGCCTTCAGTCAAGCACACCCGGTTCTGGCGCGACATTCGGGGCGTCCATGCCCTGATTGTCGCGCCAAAACGAGGTTTCGCCCCTGCCCACACCGGGATACCCTTGTCGTCATGAGCAGTGTCATCACCGGTTTCGCCCGCACGCCGACCGGCCGCTACGGAGGATCTCTGTCCTCTCTCAGGGCCGTCCAGCTGGGAGGTCGGGCGATCGCCGCCGCCGTGCAACGCTCCGGTGTCGATCCGGGGGCGATCGACGAGGTCGTGTTTGGACAGGTCCTGCAGGCGGGCGAGGGTCAGATCACGGCTCGTCAGGCAGCCGTCGAGGGAGGCCTGTCCATGACGATCCCCTGCCTCACCGTCAACAAGGTGTGCCTGTCGGGCATGGCCGCCATAGGCATGGTCGACCGGGGGATCCGGGCCGGCGATGTCCGCTTCGCGGTCGCGGGTGGCATGGAATCGATGTCCAATGCCCCCCATGTCCTCCACGGGCTGCGCTGGGGGGTCAAGATCGGAGACGCGGAGCTGGTCGATGTGATGCAGCACGACGGCCTCTTCTGCGCCTTCGACCATTGCACGATGGGCGAGTCGTCCGACATCAAGAACCGCCAGCTCGGCATCGACCGCCGCCAACAGGACGAGTGGGCGGCCCGTTCCCACGCCCGGGCACTTCAGGCAACCGGATCGGGCTCCTTCGCCGACGAGATCGTTCCCGTCGAGGTGCCACAGCGAAAGGGCGACCCCCTGATCGTGGCCAATGACGAGGGGATCCGGCCCGATTCCACGGTCGAGTCGTTGGCGGGGCTCGGCCCGGCATTCGTCGACGACGGGACCATCACGGCCGGCAACGCCTCCCAGATCTCCGACGGGGCCACGGCAATGGTGGTGGCCGACAAGGACGCTGCCGTGGCCGCGGGCATGCCGATCGCGGCCGAGATCCTTGCCTACGGCCAGATAGGGGGAATGGATGCCACCCTCCACGAGCGACCCGCCGAGGCGATTCGGGTGGCACTCAAGCTGGCCGGCCTGGACACGGCCGACCTCGACCTGGTCGAGATCAACGAGGCGTTCGCCGCGGTTTCCCTGTGGTCCACCCGCCTCCTCGACCTGCCCGAAGACAAGGTCAACGTCCACGGCGGTGCAGTGGCTCTGGGCCATCCCATCGGCTCCTCCGGCGCCCGCCTGGTAGCAACTCTGGTGTCGGCTCTACGCCAGCGAGGCGGCGGCATCGGCGCCGCCGCCCTGTGCGGCGGCGGCGGCCAGGGCGACGCCCTGATCGTCAAGGTGGCCGGCTGATGGCCGAGCCGATCGAACGCAACCTCGGGTTGGACCTGGTCCGAGTGACGGAGACGGCGGCGATGGGCGCCGCCCGGTGGCAGGGCCGCGGGGAGAAGGAAGCCGCCGACCAGGCGGCCGTGGACGGGATGCGCGCCCACCTCTCCACGCTCGAGATCGACGGCGTGGTCGTGATCGGCGAGGGCGAGAAGGACAATGCCCCGATGCTCTACAACGGCGAGCGAGTCGGAGCAGGGTTCGGCATGAAGGTCGACGTCGCCGTCGACCCGGTGGACGGGACCACCCTGACGGCGGCTGGAATGCCGGGCGCTATCGCCGTGATAGCCATCGCCGAAGGGCACGGGTCTATGTATGCCCCGGGAAGCCTGGTGTATATGGACAAGATCGCGGTGGGCCCGGCCGCCGCGGGCGCAGTGGACCTCGAGGCTCCGGTGGCCGACAACCTGGCCAAGGTGGCCAAGGCCATCGAACGCGAGGTAGAGGACCTGTGCGTGGTCATCCTCGACCGGCCCCGCAATCAGCACTACATCGACGCCGTTCGACAGGCCGGGGCGCGCATCCGGCTGATCCGTGACGGCGACGTGGCCGCATCCATCGCCTGCGCTCGTCCCGACACCGACATCGACATGTTGCTGGGCATCGGCGGATCGCCCGAGGCGGTGCTCTCGGCCGCCGCCCTTGGATGCATGGACGGCGAGATCCAGTGCAAGCTGTGGCCCAGGGACCAATCCGAAGTGGAGATCGCCCACAGCGACGGCCTCGACCTGAACCAGGTTCTGACCACCACCGATCTGGTCGACTCGCACAATATCTTCTTCGCCGCCACCGGGGTCACCGGTGGCGAATTCCTGCGTGGGGTCAACTTCTACGGTGGTGGATGCGCCACACACTCGCTGATCATGCGCTCCAAGACGGGTTCGGTCCGCTACATGGATGCCTTCCACAACCTGACCAAACTGCGCAAGATTTCGGCCACCGTCATCGACTGACGGAGCCCGACGAAATACCCAGGGCTGCCGGCCACGGAAACCGAGGTATACGGCCCACAGAAGCCGCTCGGCGCGGCACGGGCGCCTGCCACTATCGTCCGGCCATGCCCGCCGGAACCCATACGGCCCTCCACGACGAGCGCAACGAGACGGTCCAGATCTACATCAACGGGGAGTTCTTCCCCAGGCCCGAAGCCAAGGTGTCCGTCTTCGACAGCGCATTCCTGGTCGGCGACGGCATCTGGGAGGGCCTCCGCCTGCACAAGGGAAGATTCGCCTTCCTCGACCGTCACCTCGACCGCCTTTTTCAGGGTGCGGCGGCCACCCGCATCGATCCCGGCCTGACACGCCAGGAATTGACCGACGCCCTCTACGAGACGGTGCGGCGCAACGAGATGCACGATCAGGTGCACGTACGGCTGATGATCAGCCGGGGCACGAAGTCGACCCCCTCCCAGCACCCGTCGAACCTCGTATCCGGCCCGACGATCGTGATCATCGCCGAGCACAAGGTGGCGGATCCCGAGATCACCCGGCAAGGCATCGACCTCTTCACGGCCACCGTGCGTCGCCCACCACCCGACACGCTCGATCAGCGTCTCAACTGCCACTCCAAGCTGCACGAAGTCATAGCCCTGATCCAGGCGACGGAAGCAGGAGCCGACGAAGCCCTGATGCTGGACCCGACCGGAGCGGTGGCAACCTGCAACGCCACCAACTTCTTCATGATCTCCGCCGGGGAGTTGTGGACCTCCAACGGCCACTACAACCTTCGTGGAATCACCCGGGGGGTCGTGCTGGAAGAGGCGGAACGGGCCGGCATGGTCACTCACGAGGCCCCGTACTCGCTGACCGATGTCTACTCGGCCCAGGAGGCTTTCGTGACCGGCACCTTCGGCGGCCTCACCCCCGTGAGGTCGGTCGACGGGCGAAGCATCGGGTCGGGAGGGGAAGGACCTGTGACCGCTCGCCTCAGGGATCTGTACATGGAGGCGGTGGACAGGTCGGTTTCGTCATGACGGTGATTCGCATCTCCTCATGGTCGGGCCCCCGCAACATCTCGACCGCCCTCATGTACTCGTTTCATCAACGACACGACACGACCGTCGTGGACGAGCCTCTCTATGCCCACTACCTGGTCCGCAGCGGAGTCGACCACCCGGGTAGAGACCAAGTCCTGGCGGCTCAGGACAGCGACGGGGAGACGGTGATTCGCGACGTCATCCTGGGGTCGGTCGCCACGCCGGTTTTGTTCGTCAAGAACATGGCCCACCACTTGCGCGGCCTGGACTGGTCCTTCCTGGCCGAGTTGCGCAACGTCATACTCACGCGCCATCCCGCCGAGATGCTGCCTTCTCTGATACGGCAGGTTCCCCATCCCGATCTGGAGGGCACCGGCCTCCCCGTGCAGGTGGAGTTGTTGGACTACATACTGGACCGGGGAGAGGACCCTCTGGTGGTCGATTCGCGCCTGCTGCTTCAGGACCCATCGGGTGTGCTGGGCGAGTTGTGCGAACGAATCGGGATCCCCTTCGACGACACCATGCTGTCGTGGGAGGCCGGACCCATCCCCGAAGACGGCGTGTGGGCCCGATACTGGTACGACGGCGTGCACCACTCGACCGGGTTCGCCCCCTACCGGGCCAAGAACGAGGACGTGCCGGAACGGATCCGACCCCTGCTGGCCCAGGCGATCCCCCTCTACGAGCGTCTCGCTGCCTACTCGCTTGGCTTGTGAGTTGGGTCCGCCGCGGGTCGGGGGCGACGGCCCGACCAGCCAGAACATCAGCCCCGCCATCAGCACAGCGGCGGCCAGCCCGACGAGGAACCGAGCGGAGCCGGCCACCTCGACCGCGGTGACCAGGGAGAGAACACCCACCATCCCGGCGCCGGCGGCGGCGGTCATCGTCGAACGCAACAGGGCGCTGGGTGCCGCCATGGGCACCCGCCGGGACTCGATCGAGTCGGCACCCGTTTCCACGAGCAGAATGAGGAGGAAGGCCGACGCCACCAGGCCCGGTGTCCGGTTGCCTGCCACCCCATGGATACCCAGCCGAGCACAGGTGAGTGACGCCGCCACGGCCAACCCCGTAGCCCGGCCGGCCAGTAGGGCCAAAGCGACCGAAAGGACCACGGTCCAGGCCAGCAGCGCGCTGATGGGCTGCCAGGGGCCGGTTGGCTCGAACAGAGCCAGGATCACGGCAGCCAGAAGGGCGCACAGGCCGGTCAGACGCGGGCTCGTCGCCACAAACGTCGCCATGACTCCACCTCCTCCAGCACCTGATCGAGCGGGTGGGACGGGCTCCAACTGCCCACTGCCACGCCCTGTTCTCGAAGCCGGTCCATCATCATGTCCCGCTCCATCTCCCAGATTCGGCGTGCGGCCGCCCGCGGCCGGTCACGAGGTGGTCTGAGCAACGAAGAGACATCCAGGGCTATCACCGCCACATCGACCCCCCTATGGGCCAGCAAGGAGATCCTGGCCCTGACACCTTCGTCGAGGAGCGGGGACACGAACACCACCATCGATGGAGGCCGGATGACCTGGCTGAGGATCCGGTCGACCGCCATCCACACCGGCCTGGACGCCGCTTGAGTGTCGAGCAGAGCCGAGACCAGGCGCTGATGATGGACGGCTCCGGAATCGAGCCCGAACCATTTCTGATGACCGGCCAGCGACACCAGGCCCACCCTGTTGCGCGCCTTGCCGTAGACATCGATCAGCGAGGCGGCTATCCGGACCAGCGTCTCCAACCCCTGCTCCGTCTCCGACCCGGGGTCGAGGAAAGAGTCGACCACCAGGACGAGGTCGGCATTGCGGTCTGCGTGGCGCTGATTGACCCAGACCTGTGAGCTGCGGGCCGTGGCTCTCCAGTTGACCATCCGCGGCGAATCGCCCGGCGCCCACAACCGAAGCTCTGCCAGCTCGAAGCCGGGGCCACGCTGGCTCGATACGAGGTCTCCTACGTGGAGGCTGGTCTGCGTGGGAGTCACGAGGCGCCGGGTCGTTTCCGTGTCCGGCAGCACCGTGACCACGTCCGGGTCATTGCAGCGTGCGGTCCCGAAGAACATTCGGGAGAGATCCGTGACCCACGCCTCTGCCTGACCAAGCGGATAGTTGCCCCAGCGTTCCAGGCGGATCTGAACCCTGGCATGACCCTCGCCACCGCGCAGCGGCAGGGTAAGCCCGGACCTGCCCGACCGCTCGGCTCCTTCCACCCCGACCACCCGGGCCCGGGCAGGCAACCGGAGCCCGACGTGAGCCACGGTCCCATGGCCAGAGACGACCACAGACGCCTCCACGACCCCGCCTTCCACTGTCCGTTCGCTGGTGGTGGTGAGCTGTATCGATGCCGGCGAGCCTTCCCGCTTGAGAAGCTCGAAGACCAGCACCGCAACCATGGGCGCCACCACCAGAACCGGTGCCGGATCACCCAGAGCCAGGGCAGCGAACGGCGCTATCACCGCCGTGGTGAGGTACACCCAGCCGCGGGCCGAGAGTCCTTGCCTCACGGGTGGTGAGGGTCGACCACCGGGACCGGAACCTGGGACAGGCAATCGGTCACGACCGCCCGCTCGTCGACTCCCTGAGCCCAGGCCTCCGGGCGCAGAACCAGGCGATGCGCCAGGGCCGGGACCGCTACCAGCTGCACGTCGTCGGGAAGCAAGAAGTCGCGTCCATCCAGCGCCGCCATCGCCCGGCCCACCTTCATCATCGCCAATGATCCGCGGGGGCTGGCACCCACTCTGACCCGTCGATGTGAGCGCGTGACTGAGGCAATGGCCACCGCATAACGGCCTACCGCCTCGGACACGAAGACCGCCTCGCAGACGGCTTGCATCTGTAGGAAACGATCCCGGTCCACGACCTGATCCAGCTCCCACCTGTCGTTTCGCCGTTCGGCACGATGCCTCAGGATCTCCCACTCGGAATCACCGTCGGGATACCCCACGTCCACCCTGACCATGAACCGATCGAGTTGGGCCTCCGGCAGCGGGTAGGTCCCCTCGTACTCGATCGGGTTCTGGGTGGCCACGACCAGAAAGGGCGACTCCATGGGGTGAGTCACTCCGTCAACGGTCACCTGGCGCTCCTGCATCGCCTCCAGCAGGGCGGCCTGTGTCTTGGCAGGAGCCCGGTTGATCTCATCGGCCAGCAGCAGGTTCGTGAACACAGGGCCCGGCCGGAATGCCGGACGATGATCGCCCGGATCGAGCACCACCGATCCGGTGATGTCCATCGGCATCAGATCGGGCGTGAATTGGATCCGGTTTTGGCCCAATCCCGTGGCTGCCGCCAGCGCTCGCAGCGACAGGGTCTTGCCCAAGCCGGGGAGATCCTCCACCAGAACGTGGCCGTTGGCGAGTGCCGTGGCAAGCATGAGCCGCAGGACGTGCCGCTTGCCGATAACCACCTTCTCGACCTCGTCGAGGACCCCGGATGCGAACCCGGCCACGTCTTCGGGTGTCACAGGGCGCCGATGCGCTCGATCAGCATCTCCACCTCCTCGGTTGCGATGGGCCCTGTGCCGTTCAGCACGCGTGCCGCCTCCTCCCCCAGCAACTGCCGGCCGGCATCACCGGCGAGATCCTCGGTGTCCATTCCGCTGCGATGAGCGGTGAGAGCCGTCAGCCGCCGCCGCAGCCGGACCTCGTCACCCATCCTGGGATCGCCGGCGCCCGTCACCTCGAGCTCGAGGGAGAGAAGCGAGGCCGGTGGGCGAATCCGGTGCCGTGCCCAGATCGGCCTGGACGGCGGCCTCTCCACAGGCTGAGCGGGGAGACGGTGCCACGCGGTTGCCCCGAGCGCCCCCACGAGGATCATCTCCCAGAGCAACTTGACGGGTGGGCCGGTCATCTGCACGACGACCAGCGCCGCTCCCAGCAGAGCCAGCAAGGCTACGGCCCGGGCCAGCCTCCTAGTGGTCGGCGGCACCTTCGATCCCTTTCGCTATCTGGGCCGAAGCATTCTCTGCCGAGGCCACCTCGGAATCGCGGGTTGGGTGAGCGGAGAATCGAGCCCGGTTGTAGAGGTATGCCAGACGCCCGGTGGGCTCGGCTCCGCCCCGTTTACCCAGGCGTCTCAAGTGGGAGGTGACCGTCTCGGTGCGGGCGCGTCCCAGACCGACTTCGGTTGCCCGGCGGGCCAGCCCGCGGTATGCAGCCAGCACCCGGGACCGGGAGTCACTCGGGTTGAGATCGGACTCGATCCAGATGGACGGAGGAACTTGTCGGCCGGCAGCCATGGGCGGGACAGCCGGGGCAGACTGGCTGCGCCGCCTCCACAAGACGAATGCCAGGCCTGCGATGGCCGCCGCCACGACCACCCAGACGTCCGGACCGACGACAGGCACGGTGCCGGCCGACGATCCGTCGGCGCGCCCGGCCACCGTAGTGGTGGTGAAGAACGTGGTCTGCGTCTCGCTGGGACCGCCGAAATGGAGGTTGGGAAGGACCAGCAACACAACCGCTGCCACTACCGCCATCGCCGCCAGCGTCGCCCAGGGAGGCATCGAGGCCCGGCGGCGCCCCCGCTTGGCGGCCCGGGGACGAAGCAGGAAGCGGTAGATCGCAGCCAGGAGCACTGCCGCGTACAGGACCCGCATGGCCGGACTGAACAGGTCCGCCACGACATCAGAGTCGAAGCCCAGAGACGAGCCCGACCCGGTGCCGGGCAGGCCGGTGGAGACCACAGCCACCGCCATCATGAGGACTCCGACCAGGGCGGCCACGCCCACGGCCGCCCATCTCGAACCGGCGAACCGCTTCATCACCACGCACCCTACCGGCCGGGAGGTTCGCCGCCACCGGGCATCACTCACTCGGCCGGCCGGGCCTCAGGACGTAGCAACCGCCTCGAGCGCCAGATCTACCGCCAGGGTCAATGAGTCCGCCACCGGCACACCGACCGCCTCCAGGTCGTGGCGATGGTGCGAGCCCCCGTCGAACAGCACCGCCTTGGCCCCCACCGCCCAGGCGGCAGCGGCGTCGTCGGGCACATCTCCCACCACAACGACGGCGGCCGGAGCCAAGCCCAGCACATCCAGATGCTCGGCTAGAGAATCCGCCTTCTCCGCCCCACGGTTTCCCTGCGAGCCATTCACGGCATCGAAATACCCAGCCACGCCCAGACGATCGACGATCCCGACCAGATGCTCATGCGGTGCCATGGACAGCAAGGATTGGCCCAGCCCGCGATCTCGGGCGACGTCGAGGGCGGTACCGGCGTCAGGGGCCAAGCCGACCGTGGCCACTCGCGAGAAGTAGGCCTCGTGAAAGAGCTCGTTGATGTGGAGCCACTCTGCGTCGGTCACCGGGCGGCCGAGAAGTCGCTCGTAGAAGAGGCTGACCGGGCGGGTGTAGTGACTGCGGTAGCCGTCGGCATCGATCGGGGAGCCGCCGTAGGCGGCCAGGCCCACGTTGACCGACTCGACAACGATGGGCAGATCGTCGAGGAGCGTCCCATTCCAGTCCCAGACCAAATGTCCCGATCCCCTTGCCCGGGAAGGATCTGATGTCGGGGTGGGTCCGGTCGCCGCGATCACAGCTCCATGCGCCCGACCAGGGCACGTCCCAGAGTCAACTCATCGGCGTAGTCGAGGTCGCCGCCCACCGGCAGGCCGGAAGCGAGACGGGTGACCCTGACGCCCAGAGGCTTGAACTCACGGGCGAGGTACATGGCGGTGGCATCGCCTTCCATGGTGGGATTCGTGGCCGCGATCAGCTCTGTGATCTCCTCCTCGGCGATGCGGTCCTTCAACTCGGCGAAACGGAGCTGGTCGGGCCCTACTCCGTTGATGGGAGAGATGGCACCTCCCAGCACGTGGTAGCGACCCCGGAACTCCTGGGTTCGCTCCACGACCGGTATGTCCTGGGGGCGCTCCACGACGCACACGACGTGTGGGTCGCGACACGCGTCGCGGCAAACCGAGCACTCCTCGGCTCCGGTCATGTTGAAACACCTACGGCAGGGGTGGACCTGGTCGCGGAGATCGGAGATGGCCTGAGAGAGGCGACGGGCATCTGCCTCGTCCACCGCCAGCAAATGGAAGGCGAGACGCTGGGCCGTCTTGTTTCCCACGCCGGGAAGGCGGGAGAGCTCGTCGACGAGGCGCTGGACAGGACCCTCGAACATCAGCCCAGCAGACCACCCAGGTCGAGACCGCCGGCCAGACCTCCGAACTGGTCTCCGGCGGCGTCCGTGGCCGCTTTCATGGCCTGATTCACTGCAGCAACGACCAGATCCTCGAGCATGTCGACATCATCGGGGTCGATCACCGAAGGATCGATGGCGACGCTGACCAGGTGCTGGGCACCCGAGACCGTCGCCGTCACCACTCCCCCGCCGGCCGAGCCTTCGAAGGTCTGGGTGGCCAGCTCCTCCTGTGCGGCGGCGAGCTGCTCCTGCATTTTCTGAGCCTGCTGCAACAGCTGGCGCATGTCGGGCTGACGGTTCATGATTCGGATTCCCCACCGATCGGCTGCGGTCCATCACAGGGTAGTGATGGACGGGCATTGAGCCCGCGCACCAACGCCCATCGTTCTCTGGATGCTGACCAAGAAGGAAGCGCCCCTCATGTCCGAGCCGGTCGTATTGTCGAAGGATGAGCGAAACGACACTGTCCATGGCCAACGAGGCCATCGTCGGACTCGCTCGTCGAGTCGTTGAGTGTGCGTTAAGCAACCGCCACGGTTGACTTTGACACACAGAAGCGGACGCCCCGGTCTCAGTCCTCGTCGACCAGCTCCGCTCCCAGCTCGTCGGCCAGCAGCTGGGCCGGGTCCACGTCATTCCCCGGTCCGTCGAGCAGTTCCTCCGCGGAGATGTCGACCTCCATCTCAGACTCGGACTTCTCCCCTCCGCCTTCATCAGAGGAGATGAAGCGAACCGCAACGGGTCGTTCGAGCAGATCGCCCGCCTTGGTGGCCACCACCTTGGCGATGGCGGGATCGTCCTGGAGGTTCTCCAGATGGAACAGGTGCGGGACCTGCAGGATGATGGCCGACCCATCCACTCCGGCGGGCACCACCTCCCGGAACAGGGCCCAGCGGCGTGCGCCGAGCACATCGCGCAGGCCTCCGAACAGACCCGGCCAGATCGACTGGAGCTGGGCCATCTGGAGAGGGGGGCCCTCGGTAACCTCCTCGTCGGCAGCAGGCTCGGGCTGCGCCTGCGCCTGCGCCGGCGGGGGCGGTTCCTGGTCCGGTTCCTCTGCTCGGACCTCAACCGGACGGGGTCGGGCGGGAGCCGTCTCGGTGCGTCGCCCAGACGCCCCACCGGACTGGTCGGACGGCCGAGGGGAATCCTCGCCCAGCGCCTCCACGCGGCGCTCCAACCGGCCGATCCGGGCCGCCAAGGCGTCGGGATCGGAGGTCACCTCGGGTCGGGTCAGCTTGATGAGGGCCAGCTCGATCATCAGGCGCTCCTCACGTCCCTCCCGCAGTCGGACCAGTGCCTCCCCCAACACATCCACTGCCCGCAGAACGTCGGCGGCCGGCAAGGCGGCGGCGGTCTTCTTCCACGACTCGATCACGTCTGACGACTCGTCGGCGATCTCTTCGAGGTTGGGTGCGTAATGAGCCAGGAACACCCCACGGAAGAACGAGATGCCCTCGGCGGTGAACCGGCGCAAGTCGACCCCGTCGGCGGCCAGCTGGGCCACGAGATGGAGGGCGGAGGTGGCGTCGTGGGAGCCAACCGCCTCGGCGAGCTGGGCGTAGGCCTCCCAATCGGCCAAGCCGAGGGCCCGCCGGACACCGGCCGTGTCGACCGTCCCATCGCCCAGGGCCGCCACCTGCTCGAGGAGGCTGAGCGAGTCTCGGGCAGATCCGGCCGCATGACGGGCCACGGCCACCAGGGCGGACGGGTCCACGTCATAGCCCTCCAGGTCGGCGATCCGGCCCAGGTGGGCTGCCAGGGCCTCGACCGGGATGGGATGGAAGTCGAAACGCTGGCTGCGGGAGCGGATCGTGTCCAGCAGCTTGTAGGGCTCGGTTGTGGCGAGGACGAAATAGACGTGGTCGGGCGGCTCCTCCAGAGTTTTGAGGAGGGCGTTCCCGGCCGCCTTGGAGAGCATGTGGGCCTCGTCGAGGATGAACACCCTCTGGGAGCCGGCGTGGGCGGCGACGGTCGTAACCGAAACCCGGATATCACGGATGTCCTCGACCGAGTTGTGGCTGGCGGCATCCAGCTCCATGACGTCGAACGACGACCCGTCGATGATCGACAGACAGCTCTCGCACTCGTTGCAGGGAGAGCCGTCCGGGTGGCGGTTCTCGCAGTTGAGCGACTTGGCCAGGATGCGAGCCGTGGTCGTCTTGCCCGTTCCACGCGGCCCGGCGAAGAGGTAGGCGTGTGCCACACGGCTCTCGGCCACCTCCCGGGAGAGTGTGGCGGTGACGTGACCCTGACCCACCACGTCGTCGAAGCTCTGCGGCCGATATTTCCGATACAACGCCTGATACTCCATGCACCCAAGACGGTACCGAGATCGCCCGCCTCCTGACAACGGGGGTTCTGTGAACCTTTTCGGCGACGAGCGCCGAAAAGCGGTTCACAGACGTCCGCGTTCCCACCCTCAACGGGTTCTCGCTCACGTTGCGGGGGAGAAGCGCCGATACTGGTGGCGGTGATTGCCTCTCTCGATAGATCCTTCGATGATGTCGCTCCGGCGGTGTGGACGCACCAGCTCGTCCGACGCTTCGGCCGGATGGACGCCGTAGACCACCTCGACCTCTCGATCCGCCCCGGCGAGTTCTACGGCCTTCTCGGGCAGAACGGGGCCGGGAAGACCACGACCATCAAGATGATCGTCGGCCTGCTACGCCCCACTTCTGGTCGGACGGGCATCGGCGAGTTCGACACCTGGAAGTCTCCGCTCGAGGTTAAGCGCCGCATCGGAGTCCTGCCCGAGGAGTTCAATCTGTACGAGCGTCTGACCGGTGCCGAGTTGCTGGACTTCACGGCTGCCCTGCATGGAGTGCCGAAGGCGGACGCGGTCGTCCGTCGCGACGATCTGCTGGGGATGCTGGATCTGGAGGACGACGCCGGCAAGCTGGTGCGGGACTACTCACGGGGAATGCGCAAGAAGGTAGCGCTGGCTGCGGCCATCATCGCCCGACCGCCCGTGCTCTTCCTCGACGAGCCCTTCGAAGGCGTCGACGCCGTCTCGGCCCGCCTGATCCGCCGCCTGCTCTCCCGCTACACCGAGCTGGGCGCCACCATCGTGTTCTCTTCCCACGAGATGCATCTGGTCGAGAAGCTCTGTACGCGGATCGGGATCATGAGCCACGGCAAGCTCATGTTGGAGGACACCCCGGCGGGTCTCTGCGCCCGGATGGGAGTCTCCAGCGTGGAGGACGCCTTCATCGCAGCTGTGGGTGGCGCCGACGAGGAGCGAGGACTGTCATGGTTCGAGAGCTCTTCGGCCTGAAGGCCCGCCTGTTCTGGAACGGGCTCCGGGCCGATCGCCAGCGTAGGATCGGTCTCCCCCTGATCCTTGCCCTGGTCGGTTGGCTGTCCTGGCGTCTCACCTCGGCTCACCTCGCCACCCTCGCTTCACTGAGGGCCGGGGCGATAGACGAATACATGGCCTGGGCGGCTCTGATCCTGTTCGTCGCCTGGGCGGCGCTCCCGGTCGTCGTCTTCCCCCTGGACGAAAACCTCGACCCTCAACAGCTCGCCACCCTCCCCATTCCACGACCCCGGCTCATCGTCGGGTTGGTGGCGGCATCCTTCATCGCTCCGCCCATCGTTGCCGCCGTGGCGTTGGTGGGCTCGACGGTCACCCATCGGCTTCCCGCCCTGCTGCTCACCGTGCCGGCCGGGATCGTCTTCCTCGTCCTGCTCATAGTGGGTGCTCAGGCGTTCACGACCCTCATGTCGGCCATACTCCACAGCCGACGGGGTCGCGACGTGGCCGTCTTCCTGATCATGGGCATCGGCCTGGTCAGCTTCGCGGGCTACCAGACGGTCCGCTCGGCCGTAGCCGACAACGGTCTCACAGCCGCGGTTCTCTCCCATCCCATCGACCATCTCTGGTGGGCCGTCGCTCCACTCGCTCCCGCCCACGCCATCACGGCTGCCTGGAACGGTGAGATGGGTGCTGCGCTGCTAGCCCTCCTGGTCGGGGGGGCGTGGGTGGCCGTGATCGCAGTGTTGTGGGAGCGGGTTCTGCGCTGGATGCTCGTGACGCCCCGGCAGGAATCCGGCGTCTCCACGGTGCGGGGAAGGCATGGTTTCGCCCGGGGCCGCTGGCGCACCCCGTTCATCGTCGCCCGCAAGGAGCTTCGCTTCTATCTCCGCGACCCCCGTCAGCGCCTGGTCTGGACCGGGACCGTCATCTTCGTCGGCCTGGCCGTGGCGGCGCTGGTGGTGGGATCGGAGGGAATCGGCCGATTCAGGGCCAAGGAGTGGCTCCCCGTGCTGGCCCCGGCGCTGGTCCTTCTGGTCGGGTTGCCGGTGGCGCTCAACCAGTTCGGGTGGGAACGCAATGCCGCCTCCTACCTGTTCGCTCTCCCCGCCAAACCCCGCTCGTTGATCATGGGCAAGAACATCGCGGCCCTGATCGGTTTGCTGTTCGAGACCACCTTCATCGGGATCCTGTTTGCCTGGTGGTCGGATGGATGGCGCTGGGCAGGCCTGGTGGTGCCGCTGAGCCTGGGAACGATCGGCTGCCTGCTGGCGGTGGGAAACATCGTCTCCATCCTCGCCCCGCTCAGGTTGCCCGCGCGAAGGCACTGACATGTTCGCCCAGGCCACCGAGCAAGGTCTGCTGGCACTGCTGAGCCAATTCATCTCCTTCTTCGTCGTCGGGCTCTTGCTCGCGCTCCCCGCCTCCGTCACCGTCCTCACCGTCGCGTTCGGCGAGGTGATCGCACCCTGGTTCACCGCCCTCTTCGCCGTCGGATGGGGCCTGCTCTGGTACGGCCTGTCGCTGTGGGTGGCGGGCTGGTTGCTCAAGCGGCGTATCCCCGAGGTTGTGGGATGGGTGCAGGTCACCTGATCACCGAAATCGCGTGCTTAGGTCCCGCTATGGCGCGAGGCAACCGCGCAGGAACGGCGCATCGCTGGGTCTACGCTGGCCGGTCATGCGGCTCGGGATCGATTTGGACGGAGTGGTGGCGGACTTCAACAGCGGTTGGATCCGCCGCTACAACGACGACTTCGGGGCCGACCTGGCGTTCGATGCCGTCCAGGCCTGGGACGCCATCCCCTCCCTGACCCACTTCAGACATATGGGTGAGTTCTGGCATTGGGCCCAGGATCACGACGGACACAGCCTCTTCCGTCACCTGGAGACCTACCCCGAGGCGGTGGACGCTCTGTGGAAACTGACCGCCCAACGTCACTCGGTGGTGATCCTGACCACCAAGCCGCCCTGGGCGATTCACGACACCTTCGCCTGGATCGCCGAGCACCGCATCCCGACCCGGGAGGTCCACATCCTGGAGGAGAAGTGGTCCGTCGATTGTGACATCTACCTCGAGGATGCCCCCCACAACCTCGAGTCTTTGGTGGCCCACCGCCCCGATCGCACCGTGGTCCGCTTCGACCGACCCTGGAACGAGCCGGTCCCGGGTTGCCAGGACGTGACCGATTGGGAGAGCTTCGTAAAACTTGTCGGATCGGTTGGCACCCGACCCGATTGACTCTCTACCCTGTCGCCTCGGGCGGAGGGATCTTCGCCGGATCATCACGAAACAGGAGGAAACGCGTGAAGAAACTCAGATGGTCGGCGCTGCTCGCAGTGCTGGCGCTGATAATCGCCGCCTGCGGAGGGAATGGAGCCACCGAAACGACGGCGGCACCGACCTCCACTACCGAGGCCATGACCTCGACAACCGCGGCAATGACCACCACATCGGAGGCAATGACTTCCACGACAGAGGCCTCAACGGTCGGGACAACGGACAACCCGATCAAGGTGTTGTTCGTTCCGTCCGTCGAAGCCGACGTGATTACGACCGGCGGCGACATCATGAAACAGGCCATGGAAGAGGCCACCGGGCTCAGCTTCGAGGTGAGCGTCCCCACCTCGTACGCGGCCACTATCGAGGAGATGTGCGCGTCGCCCGCCAACACCATGGGATTCATCCCCGGATTGGGCTATGTGCTGGCCAGCGACCGCTGCGGCGTCGACGTCGCCTTCAAGGCGGTCCGGTTCGGCTGGTCCGTGTACTGGTCGCAGATCCTGGTTCCCCGTGATAGCGACATCACCGACATCAGCGACCTGGAAGGCAAGTCGTGGGCCTACCCCGACACTGCTTCCACCTCGGGCTACATGGTTCCGACGCTGATGTTCGATGAGGCGGGTGTCACGCCCGGTGAAGAGGTGGCGTCTGGTGGCCATCCCCAGGCAGCGCTGGCCGTCTATCGGGGCGAGGCCGATTTCGCCACCACCTTCTTCAGCCCACCCCTGCTTCCCAACGACCAGACCTGGGACCGGAGCATGAAACCCGACATCCCCGACGACGTCGTGGATACCTGCGCTCCCAGTGAGGACGGATCGAAGCTGCTGTGCGGACCAAACGGTGAGTACCGGGTGCTCGATGCCCGGGCCAGCGCCCGCGAGGACGCCCCCGACATCGTCCAGAAGGTGAAGATCCTCGAGATCTCGCCCGATATCCCTAACGACACCCTGTCGTTCGGTCCCGACTTCCCGCCCGACGTCCGCAAGCAGGTCGAGGACGCATTGGTCGCCTTCGCCGGCGCCTGCGATACGGACGAGAACTGCCTGTGGAATCAGTCGATCGGAAGCCAGGACTTCTACGGATGGACCGGCATTGAGCCGGCCAAGGACTCCGAGTACGACAGCCTGCGCAAGATCGTCGACCTGGTCGGATACCAGCCAGAAGGCTGAGCAAGAGACAAGATGAGGCCGGGCGGGCCCAGCCCGCCCGGCCTCCACACAGGAGTAGAAGCAATGCTCCAGGTCGAGCACCTCACCAAGGTCTACGAAGGGGGCACCGTGGCCCTCGAGGACGTCAGCTTCGAGGTGCCCGATGGCGAGTTCCTGGCGGTGATCGGCCTGAGCGGGTCGGGCAAGTCCACCCTGCTGCGCTGTATCAACCGCCTCATCGAGCCCACCGAGGGCAGGATCCTTTGGAACGGGATCGATGTGACCCGGGCCAACCAGGAAGAGCTGCGTCGGGTCAGACGCAAGATCGGGATGGTCTTCCAGCATTTCAACCTGGTGCGCCGTTCCAAGGTCCTGACCAATGTTCTCCAGGGAAGCCTGGGATATGTGAGCCCGGCCCGCAGCATCATCAACCGCTTTCCTCGTGAGCAGATCGCCCGCGCCCACCGGCAGCTGGCCAGGGTTGGGCTGGAGGACAAGGCCGATCAACGGGCCGACGCTCTCAGCGGTGGCCAGCAACAGAGAGTGGGCGTGGCGCGGGCGTTGATGCAGGACCCCGAGATGATCTTGGCCGACGAACCCGTGGCATCCCTCGACCCGGTTCTGGCCCACAGCATCATGCAGTACCTGGAGCGGATCAACGCCGAGGAGGACATCACGATCCTCTGCAGCCTCCACTTCCTGGATCTGGTCCATCGATACGCCGATCGCGCCATCGCCCTCAAAGAAGGCCACCTGGTGTTCGAGGGACCGCCGGACGAGATCGACGACGACCGCTTCAAGGACATCTATGGCCAGGAGGCCGAGCGAGTTGGTTGACCTCGAGGAGACGCCCCAGACCGCAACCGAGCCGTCCGAGCCCGGCACGCCTAAGCGAGAGCTGCGCCGCACCCTCAAATTCATCGTCCTCCTGGTCATCGGCATCGTCGTGTACGCCTACGGCTTCCAGGTCACGGACGTCAACCTGGACGAGATCAAATCCGAGACGCGTCAGAACCAGCTGGTCCTGGTCCTGAGAGCACTGGCCCGCCCCGACCTCCTGACCTACGAACGCGACGACACACCGACTGACGTCACGTTCTACATGCCATGCCCCTCGGGGGGTTTCAGCCCTGAGGCGCCTGCCTCCGACACGCGGGCCTTGACACTCTCCCCTTCGTGCGTCGAGCCGGGGAGCGAGATCACCGTCACCGGGGTCCATTTCTCCGCCAATGCCCGGGGAACGCTCTACCAGGTGCCGCCTTCGGGTGACCTGGAGCTGCGGCTGGGCAGATTCCAGACCGACGCAAACGGGGACTTCACTCTGACCATCGACACCCGGGAGCGCGCCACCGATGAGCCGCAAACGATCCGGGCAGTCACCAGCGAGAATGTGGGCACGATCTTCAACCGCGTGGAGGTATGGCAGGACGACAACGGGAACGGGGTGCAGGATCCGGTCAGGATTCCCGACAGCGGCACCTTCACAACCGACCTGGGAGTGAATCCACCGGCAGGAGCCGGCGTGGCATTGTTGGATCCAGGACGCAACGTGGTCGACTTCGTGAGCCTGGGAGACCCGTTCGTCGCCACCAACGGGCCGGCCCGCGACGACCTGGCAGTGCCCATCGACGAGGCTCGAGCGGCAACGGTCCGGATCACCGGGCTGACCGACCAGGGACAGCTCACTCTGGAAGGATCTGGGGGAACCGATCTGTCCCAGTGGCAGGCGGTCCTGTACAACCCCGATACCGGAACGTCCTCCAGCTCGGCCGCCGTCACCGACTCGATACTCAAATCTCCGCGGATCAGCCGCTCAGCGATCGACACTTGGCATCGGATCATCGAGACCGTGTTCCTGGCTTTCCTGGCCACGACCCTGGGAACGCTCATAGCCGTGCCCATGAGCTTTCTGGCCGCCCGCAACCTGATGCGGGACATCCGCGTGCCGATGACCAAGCTGGCCTTGCAGGTGCTGGCCCTCCCGGTGGGAATCGGGATAGGCGTCATAGCAGCCGGGTGGGCAGGTTCGATCAGTGACCGAATCACGGGAAGCACGGCTCTCACCATCGTGGGCCTGATAGTGATTCCGGGCCTGATCTGGTGGGTGGTCCGTTGGGCCATCCCCCCGCTTCAGGAGGAGATCCCCGGGCCGGGTTTGCGTATCGCACGGGCTTTCGCCCTGGCAGCGTCCGCCGTCGCCGGCATCGTCGTGCTGTTTCTCCTGGCGAGTCTGATGAGCAAGGCAGGGGACTGGCTGGCTCCACAGCTGGCGGGCCTAGGCTTCCTTGGCTCCTTCGTCGCCAGCCTGGGCGACATCCTGGCGGCCATCATCACATTGATGACCGCCCTCGCCACGGCCGGAGTGCTGATACTGCTCGCCGGGAGCCTGGGCGGGTGGATGAAAGCCCACCTCCCGGATGGGGTGATCAAGGTGATCCGCCTTCCCCTGGCCGCCGCCGCCGGCGGTTTGTTGGCCCTCGTGGTAGGAATCGGAATCGGTCGCCTGTACCAGATCACCGACCCACTCAAGGTCTACATCGTTCCCGGGGCTGTGGGGGCGGCCATCGGCCTGGCGCTGGCGATCCGGGCCTATCGCAAAGAGCAGATCGCCATCGGCCTCTCGATCTATTACATCGCCCGCACCATCTTCAACGCAATCCGCTCGATCGAGCCGCTCATCATGGTGATCGTGTTCGTGGTGTGGGTTGGCTTGGGACCCTTCGCCGGATCCCTGGCCCTGGCATTGCACACCGTGGCGGCCCTGGCCAAGCTCTACTCGGAACAAGTGGAGAGCATCTTGCCGGGGCCCATCGAGGCAGTGAGAGCGTGCGGCGCCACCCGTCTCCAGACCATCGTCTACGCCGTCATACCCCAGATCGTGCCCCCCTATATCTCGTTCACTCTCTACCGATGGGACATCAACGTGCGCATGTCCACCATCATCGGCTTCGCCGGTGGCGGCGGTATCGGCTTCCTACTGCAACAGAACATCCGGCTGCTCAACTACAAGGCGGCCTCGGTCAACATGCTGGCCATCGCCATCGTCGTCGCCTCGATGGACTACCTCAGCTCACGGATCCGGGAGCGGATCGTTTGAGCGATGAGCAGCTGCTCCTCCGCCGTCGGTACGAACGGGAGCGACTGGAGCACGAGTTGCTGGCTCCGGCCGCCACCAAGGCCGACCAGTCCCGGGGGCGGGCCGAGCCGGAGGAGCCCGACGAGTACCGGACCGATTTCCAGCGTGACCGGGACCGCATCGTCCACTGCAAGGCGTTCCGCCGCCTCAAGCACAAGACGCAGGTCTTCCTCAACCCCGAAGGTGATCACTACGTCACCCGGCTCACCCACACCGTTCAGGTCACCCAGGTCGGCCGAGCTGTAGCGGCGGCGCTGGGACTCAACGAGACCCTGACCGAGGCCATCTGCCTGGCCCACGACGTCGGCCATTCCCCCTTCGGCCACACCGGAGAGGATGCCCTCACCGAGTTCGTGGACGGCGAATGGCGCCACGCCGCTCACGGAGTCAGGACGCTGACCCTCCTCGATCCGCAGAACCTGACCTGGGAGGTGCTGGACGGAGTCCGGGCGCATTCGTGGAAGGTGGATCCCCCGCCCAACACTCCCGAGGGATACGTGTGCCGGTTCGCCGATCGCATCGCCTACCTGACCCACGACGTGGCCGACGCCCTCCGAGCCGGAGTGCTGGACTACCACGACATCCCCACCCGGGTGCTGGTCACGTTCGGGGCCACCTCGCGCGAGTGGATCAATTCCATGATCCTGTCGGTGGTCGAGCCGTCGCATCGGGCGGGCAGAGTCGTGATGGACCCCGAAGCTCTCGAGGTCATGCACGAGCTGAGAGAGTTCATGTTCGACCGGGTCTATCTCGATCCCAGTATGGAGTCCGAGAAAAGCCGTGTGATCCGCGTGATCCAGGACCTCGTCGAGTACTTCTCCAGCCAGCCCGACGAAGTCCCCGACTCCTACACGGTGCCCGACGCCGACCCTCTCACCCGCGCCATCGACTACGTGGCCGGCATGACCGACCGCTACGCCCTCCGCACCCACGACCGCCTCTTCCGCCCCACCCTGTTCTGACTCTTTCGCGTTTTTATCAGCAGATCGCGCCCCTCACGGGTCCTTTTCGTAGGGGAGAATCGAGAAGCCCGCCCGTAGACTCACTGTCATGCTGGACCCTGAGCACGCCAAAGCCGACCTACATCGCTATCTCAAAGTGGCTCGAGACGCCTTGCTCTGGAAGACAGAAGGACTATCTGAGTACGACGTTCGTCGGCCCCTGGTCCCGACCGGCACCAACCTGCTCGGCCTGTTGAAGCACGTGGCCTCGGTGGGGGCGGGCTACTTCGGGGACTGTTTCGGGCGGCCCTTCGGGGAACCGCTGCCCTGGCTGGAGGAGGAGGCCCCCGTCAATGCCGACATGTGGGTGACTCCCGAGGAATCACGCCAATCAATTCTCGATCTATGGGAACGGGCGTGGGCTCACGCCGACAAGACCATCGACGCCCTACCACTCGACGCCGCAGGCCTGGTTCCGTGGTGGCCGGAAGACCGCAGGCAGGTGACCCTGCATCGGATACTTGTTCATATGACGGCCGAGGCCCAGAGACACGCAGGGCACGCCGACATACTCCGGGAGCTGATCGACGGCAGCGTCGGACACCGCCCAGAGCTGAGCAATCTCCCCTCCGATGAAGAGATTTCCTGGCCCAGCTACTTCGCCCAGGTCGAGCGCGCCGCCCGCACATTCGAGCCGGGCTGACCATTCTCCCCTACAAAACGCTCCCCTGAAGGGCGCGATCTGCTGATAAAAACGCGGAATCAGCCCCAGAGAGGGCCGTTCACGGCGAAGGGGAGGGGCTCTTCCCAGTGGTTGGAGTAGGTGACTTGTTCGACGGGTCTGCGCGTTCGCGATGTCCCAGTGTCCCAGGGGATGGCCACAGGAGACGGCCGCCGCCAGGCTCCAGCCCTTGTCCTCCGGCACGCCAAGCAGCTCGAATACGGCTGCGCTCTCGAATGTCCCCAGGACGGTGGTCAGGCAGGTGCCGATGTCTTGGCCCCGGGCGGCCAGCATGGCACTCCACACCGCCGGGTAGATGGAGGCGCCGGAAGGATCGTTGCGGGTGAAGAAGAACAGCCACAGTGGGACCTGCTCGAAATTGTCCGCCAGCCAGGCGGAGGAGCGCATCACCCTCAGCACCGACTCGTCGCCCACCTCCTTGGCCCGGGCCCAGGAGCGCTTGTAGATGGTGTTTTGCAGCTGCTCGAAGGCAGCCCGATACAGGGGACCGAGCTGCGCACGCACCTCCGGGTCGGTCACGACCAGCATGCGCCAGTTCTGGTTGTTGCCTCCCGAAGGGGCCCGGACGGCGGCATCGAGAATCGCTGCCACGGTCTCCTCATCGATCGGGTCGGGTGAGACGCGCCGCATGGCACGCGTGGTGTAGAGGGCTTGATAGAGGTCCATTGGCTCAGCGTACCGGTCATGGAATAGGTGACTTGTCCGGGAACGTTTCGGGAAGGGAAAGGAGATTCAATGACGAGTGAGCGAACCCTGTTCGGCCGGGAGCACGTCGAGGCTTACGAAGCGACAGACGGCGAAACCGGCTACATCTGGAGGGGGGTCCCGACCCTGATCCTCTCCACCACGGGCTCCGCGACCGGCAAGATCCGCAAGCATCCTCTGATCTTCGGGCGGGACGGCGAGCGGCTGGTCCTGGTGGCCTCCAAGGGAGGCGCCCCCGATCATCCACAGTGGTACTACAACCTGACCGCCAACCCCACCGTCGGATTGCAGGTGAAGGGAGATCGCTTCCAGGCCAAGGCCCGCACCGCCACTCCCGAGGAACGCGAGCGTCTCTGGCCCATGATGACCGAGATCTGGCCCAGCTACGACGACTACCAGGAACGCACCGACCGACAGATCCCGCTCGTGATCCTCGAACCCGAGGAGTGACTCCGTCGCCTACTGGCCGGCGACCAGATCCCTCACCGCTCCGAACAGCAACGTAGCCTGAAGCTGATCGAAGGACTCGTCGGGATTGACCAATGACCCGGCCACGACGAAGCGGCGGCCGTCCTGAAGCTCCACCAGCCAGTTCATCGCCACCAGGCCGGGCTCGGAGCCACCCTTGAAGGCAACGATCGAGAAATCGCCCGCATCATCGGGGATGCCGGGATTGATGGTGAGGATCTTGGTCAGCGGGTCGCCCCGGCCGTACAGGCCGACCAGCACCCGGCACATGTCGCTCGGGGAGGCGAACCATTCGATCTTGTCGGGCTGGATCGGGTGATCGAACTCGGACAACGGGATGTCGGCCGGCGTGATGTCGGAGATCTGAGCGAGGATGTCGCGCCGGGTGGCCTCGTCGGCCCCGACCCATTGAGTCGCCAGGCCCGAGGCCGGGCCGACTTTGAGAGCGGTCAGGTCCATGGTGTCCATGAAGGGGATGTCGAGAGACGGTTGGGCCATTCCCCAGTCGGATAACGCCTGCTCGACAGCATCCCGCCCGACCAGGTTGATGAGATGGTCGGTGGCCGTGTTGTCGGACAGGGCGATCATCGCCTCGGCCATCTCCCGGACCGAGAACTCGGTTCCGGCGTCCTCGTTCTGGAGGACACCCGTGGGGATGGACTTGAGGCTGTCGGAGATGGCCACCTTTTGGTCCCACGTGATGGTCCCCGCCTGGACCGCATCGGCAACCGCGCCGAGGACGTAGAGCTTGATGGCCGATCCCACCGGAGCCGGGCCGTCGGGGCCGGAGCGGAAGACGGCCTGACAGGATCCATCGCTGACATCCGCCACCAGCAACTCCAGATTCCCCATCTCGCCCAGCCGGTCTGCCGCGGCCTGAAAGTCCTTTGGTGGGTTGTCCAGCGTGGGCGGCTGGGCCGGCTGGATCAGCAGCCCCTGGATCCGGTGCGGGACGGTGGGCTCGATGGAGATCTGAGCTCGGATCCGCTCGCCGCCGGACCCTGGCCCCAGGAGGACCGTGGCATTGTCGCCCTGCCGTGATTCGACATCCACCACCGACCACTCGTCTCCCGGTGTCGAGACCTGCTGCACAACGGAGAGAAAGTCCTGATAGGAGACGTTGTCGATGAAATCGGCTGTGAAGTTTGCCTGGTATTCGGCTTCGCTCATGGTCCCGGCGTCGAATACTCCGTTCAGCCAATCGAGCCGCTCCATGAGAGCGTCGTCGGCGGCGAACGTAGTGGAGGTTGCTCTGTCGGGTGCGACGGATGAGGTCGAGGTCGGCGGAGACCCCGGACCGGCTGTGGTGCCCGTGGTGTCGGTCGTGGAGCCACCCTGGCAGGCCGACACAAGACCCAGTACCACCAGTAAGACGACGGCTCGACGCATCATTGGTCCCCCGGCCGTTTGGGGCCGATCCAGTAGGCAGAGATGTCGTCCCGGACCCTATCCGCCGAGTGAGGCTTTGTGAGAATCGAACTCCAGCCCTCTCCCGCTGGACCCGCTGTGCTCGGGACGGGCACGCGGAGCTATAACCTCGTGTCAAATGTTGAGTATCGACGATTTGCACAAGTCCTATGGCGATGTCGTCGCCCTGGATGGATGCAGCTTCACTGTGGAATCGGGTCGGATGCTCGGCTTCCTCGGTCCCAACGGGTCGGGCAAGACGACCACGATGCGCTCGGTGTTCGGGCTGGTGAGACCCGACTCGGGAAGGGTGACCTGGAATGACCAGCCGGTTACGCCCGAGTTGCGACGCCGATTCGGCTACATGCCGGAACAGCGCGGGCTCTATCCCAAGATGAAGGCCCGCGATCAGCTGCTCTATCTGGGGAGGCTGCACGGGCTGAGCAGGTCGGAGGCAGGCGAGGCAGCCGATGCCTGGCTGGCCGAGCTGGGTTTGGCGGACCGTTCCACCGAAGCGGTCGAGAACCTGTCCCATGGCAACCAACAGCGGGTCCAGCTGGCGGCCGCCCTGGTCCACGACCCCGACCTGATGGTCCTCGACGAGCCTTTCTCGGGACTGGACCCGATTGGGGTGGACACGATGGCCGAGGTGCTCAGGCGGCAATCCCAACAGGGCAAGTCGGTCGTCTTCTCGTCACACCAGCTCGACCTAGTCGAAGACCTGTGTGAGGACGTGGCCATCATCAACAAGGGCCACATCGTCCTGGCCGGACAGGTGAAGAAACTGAAGGACGCCGCTCCCATCCGCCGCCTCGAGCTGGAAATGGACGGACCGGCCGACGAGGTGCTGAACACACTGGAGGGAGTACGGTCGTCCCGCACCGACGATCGGCGGCACATTCTGATGATCGACGCCGGTGTTGACGTGCGCGGGCTGCTGGGTGCAGCCGAGGCAGCCGGCCACGTGCGCCATTTCATCTACACCACTCCGTCGCTGAGCGACCTGTTCAGGGAGGCGGTTCGATGACCGGGCTCAAAGGCGTGTTCCTGGTCGCGGGGCGGGAGTTGCGTGAACGCGCCCGCTCCAAGGCATACATCATCTCGACATTGTTCACAGTTCTGATCGTCGTGGGGGCGATCGTCATCCCGAGCATCATCGGAGGCGGGCCCACCACCTACGACGTGGGGCTGGTGGGAACGGGCGGCCAACAGATCATCGACACCGCCAACCAGCTGGCAACGCAGCGGGCCGGGAACGAGACCGCCAACCATTTCGACGTCAAGACCTACGACACCACCGCCCAGGCCGAGGCGGCGGTCAAGGACGGAACCATCGACGCCGCCATCGTGAACGGCACCGAATTGATCGTGGGCCACACCGGTGCATTTGGGGGCTCATCGGCCCCAGGGCTCCTGCAACAGGCAGCCAGCACAGCCCGGGTCCAGAACCTGGTGTCGAGCAACAAAGAGGCAGCCAACGTGGTGGAGATCCTGGGGTCGGAGCCTCTGTCCGTTCGCAGCGTCAATGGCGAGAACGAGGCGGAGCAGAACCTGCGAAGCGCCATCGCCTTCGGCGGGCTGATCATCATGTACATCGCCGTGCTCACCTACGGGCAGTGGATGTTGTCGGGCGTGACGGAAGAGAAGACCAACCGGGTGGTGGAGGTGCTCCTCTCAACGCTGCGGCCGTGGCAGATCTTCGCCGGGAAACTGATCGGAATCGGCACACTGGGGATCGGCCAGTTGGTCGTGCTGGCGGCCATGGCCTTGGGAGCCCTGCGTTTCAACAACTCGATTCAGATCCCCACCCTGCCGGTGGACTCGATGGTGGCCCTGATCGGGTGGTTCATACTGGGCTTCCTCCTCTATGCCACGATCTTCGGCGCCGCCGGATCCCTCGTATCGCGGATGGAGGACGCTCAGAATGCTGCTGCCCCGCTCTCGATCCTGGCCGTGATCGGATATCTGTTCAGCTTCACGGCCCTCAATGATCCGGGCGGGACGGTCAGTGTCGTGGGCACCTTCATACCCTTCACCGCACCCTACGTGGCTCCGATCCGACTCGCCTTCAGCGAGATCTCGGGCTGGGAGATGACGCTGGCAGTGCTGGTCACCGTCGCGACCATCGTCATCATGATTCGCCTGGCCGGTCGGGTCTACGCCGGAGGAATCCTCCGGTTCGGATCTCGCGTCAAGTGGCGGGAGGCATTCCGGTCCGCCGAGTGAGGACCGGTGTGGCAGCCCGAGATAGCATGACCTCGATGGGATACGAGCACCTCAGCCTGGAACGGCGAGCGGGCGTCGGATGGCTGTGGCTCGACCGCCCTGAGAAGCTCAATGCGCTCTCGGCCGACATGTGGGCCCAGATTCCCGACGCCGTTTCCGAATTGTCCGCCGACGAGGACGTGCGCTCGATCGTCGTGGGAGGACGGGGCGCCGCCTTCACAGTCGGCATCGACGTGGCGATGCTGATGTCTCTCCAGCCCGAAGGCAGGTCCCAAACCGAGATGAGGATGGCCGTATACCGGGACATCAAACGGCTCCAGGACACGATGACCGCCCTGGCCGAGTGTCCCAAGCCGGTCATAGCCGCCGTGCACGGCTACTGCCTGGGGGCAGGAATCGACCTGATCACTGCGTGTGACATCCGTCTCGCCGCCACCGACGCGGTGTTCTCGGTGCGCGAGACGCGTCTCGCCCTGGTGGCCGATGTGGGGACCCTCCAACGGCTGCCAGGGATCGTCGGTCCCGGCCACGCCGCCGAGCTGGCCTATACGGGAAGGGACATCGATGCCGCCCGGGCCGAGCGGATCGGTCTGGTCAACGACGTCCATCCCGACCTGGAGACGCTGCACCAGGCCGCCCAGGATGTGGGGCAGCAGATCGCCGTCAATTCACCCTTGGCCGTGCAGGGCTCCAAGGCCGTGCTGAGCGCCGGCGAAGGCATGACGATGGAGCAGGCCTTGGACTACGTTGCCCTCTGGAACGCCGCCTTCCTCCACTCCAACGACCTGGCCGAAGCGCTGGCCGCCTACACCGAGAAACGACCCCCCGACTACACCGGCACCTGACACTGGCGCCGAGGCTTGTTTGGGTGCTGGGAAACGGTCAACCCGTGATTTCGACGACGCGGGCCCATGAGACCGGGAACGGGCTCGTTCTGGTCCAAAGAAGGACAGGAGCGGGGGGACCTAACATCGTCTTTCGTCCCCGATCAGAGGAGTTTCCGGTCGTGTCGTCGGGTGGAGGGCTCAAGGCAATCATCGCCGCCATGTCGGCCAATGCCGGCATAGCCGTCGCCAAGTTCATCGCTTTCCTCGCCACCGGTTCCGCCTCGATGCTGGCCGAGTCGATCCACTCCCTGGCCGACACCTCCAACCAGGCCCTCATGCTGCTGGGACGCAAACGGGCCCAGATGGTGGCCGACGACCGGCACCAATTCGGATACGGGCGAGAACGTTACTTCTGGGCGTTCATCGTGGCCATGGTCCTGTTCAGCCTCGGAGGCCTGTACTCGATCTATGAGGGGATCAGCAAGATCCGCCACCCCCACGAGGTGACCTCGATCGGCTGGGCGATCGGAGTGCTCGTGATGGCGATGACCTTGGAGGGATACAGCTTCCGCACCGCCTACCGCCAAGCCGAGGCGATTCGGGGTGGGCGCAACTGGTGGCGCTACATCCGGTCCTCACGCTCGCCCGAGCTCCCCGTGGTCTTGCTGGAGGACAGCGGAGCCCTGGTCGGGCTCGTCCTGGCGCTGATCGGCGTGGCCATGTCGGCACTCACCGACAATGTCATCTGGGACGCAATCGGCACCCTGTCCATCGGCGTGCTCCTCATCATCATCGCCATCATCCTCGTGGTCGAGATGAAGTCCCTCCTCATCGGAGAGGCAGCCACGGATGAGAACGTGGAGGCACTCAAACGGGCGGTGGCAGAGACGCCCGGAGTGAATCGGATAATCGATCTTCGCACCCAGCACATCGGTCCCGACGAGTTGCTGGTGGCAGCCAAGCTGGATTTCGACCACTCGTTCACCTCCCAGCAGGTGGCCCGGGCGGTCGATGACGTCGAACGGGCGATCCGTCGCGCCGTCCCCCTCACTTCACTGATCTACCTGGAGCCCGACCTCTGGGACCCGGACCACGCCGGCCGGCAAGCGCCCGAACAATGAAAAGTCCGTCACGGTCTACGCCGGGTCAACTCTGCTTGACCGCCGAAACCTCGAACTCGAGAGTTGCCTTCTCGCTCACCAGCACCCCGCCTGCCTCCAGGGCGGCGTTCCAGTTGATGCCCCAGTCCTTGCGGTTGACGGTCACCGATCCCTCGAAGCCGACTCGTAGGTTGTCCCAGGGGTCGAAAGCGGCGCCGGTGTGGGAGACATCGAGTGTGATTGAGCGGGTCACACCCCGGGCGGTGAGATCGCCCGTCACGCGGAAGGTCGAACCATCGACCCGCTCCACCTCGGTGGTAGAGAAAGTGATCTCGGGGTACTGCTCCATGGCGAAGAAATCATTGGACCGGAGATGCGCGTCGCGATCCTCGTTGCGAGTGTCGATGCTGTTGGCCTGGATCGTCACCTCGGCGCTGGATCGAGAGGGATCCTCACCGTCGATGTGAATCTTGCCTTCGAACTCGTTGAAGGATCCCCTCACCTTGGTCACCATGGCATGGCGAGCCACGAACCCGATCCGGGTGTGGGCAGGGTCGATCGTGTAATCGCCGGTCAGATCAGACCTCTCGATGGTCTGAGTAAAAGCAGCAGTGCTGGTCATGGGTTCTCCTTCGATCCCAGCGGACGGCTCGTCCGCCTGGCTAGTTGATCTGTCAACTTGATCATACAACCCTTTGAGTTGATATGTCAACTAGCTTGGATCCGTTACACTGCTGGTGATGACCGAGCCCCGCTGGCTGAACGAGGAGGAAGACCGCGCCTGGCGCGGCTTCCAGCGCATGAGTATGGAGTTGGCGGCGCGCCTCCACAGGCGTCTCGTGGGTCGCGCGGGGCTGTCGCTGTCCGATTACGAGGTCCTGGTGGTGTTGTCTGAGTCCGGCGGGGACCGGCTGCGTCCTTACGAATTGGGTGACGCGCTGACCTGGGAGAAGAGCCGTTTGTCGCATCACCTCTCCCGAATGGAGAAGCGAGGCCTGATCGAACGCCGGGTCTGCCCCTCCGACGCCAGAGGTCATTTCATTGCCCTCACACCGCGGGGGCGGGAAGCCATCGAGGTTGCCGCTCCCTGCCATGTGGACGACGTGCGCCGACTCCTGATAGACCATATGACTCCCCAGGAGATGGCCGCCGTGTCCGGGCTGGCGGACAAGGTGCTGGCCAACTTGGCCCAGGACACTGGAATGGCCGACGACTCAGACGGAACCATCGAGTCCGCTCCTGCCTGAGGGCCTCCCGCCGATGCTCAGGACGGGACCGTCCCCCAGGTGGCGGTGAGGCGGTAACGATCCCCTCGCACCACCGAGACACGGTGCTCGATGGGTCGGTCCCCGGCGTACACGATCCGCTCCAACTGCAGGGCGGCCTGGCCCGGTTGCAGCTTGAGATGGTCGGAATCCGCACGGTCCGGGTTGACCGGGACCACCTGTTCCCGACTCCCCGAGAGTAGGACGCCCGCCCGACGACGCAGGAGCTCGTAGATGGATCCGGCCGACAGGTCGGCCGAGACCAGGCTCCGGCCCAAGTCGGGCGGTAACCAGGAATGGTCGACCGCCACGGGGGCTCCGCCCGCGTAGCGTACGCGAACCACGTTGACCGCCTCCGCTCCCGGCTCCAGCCCCAGAGCGGCGCCCGGTCCGGAGGGGACCGACGCCATCGACTGGACCAGCACCAGCGAATGCTCCTCCAGGCCCGACGATGTGATCGATTCGGCCAGGCTGTAGGGACCGGCCAGCGTCTCGCGCAAGGTCCGATCGGTCACCCTCGTGCCGTCTCCCCGGCGTCGAACCACGAGGTTGTCCCGTTCGAGACGGCTTATGGCGTGGCGGACTGTGGGACGGCTCACCCCGTACTCCTCAACCAGCTCGGCTTCTGTGGGGAAGCCCTCGTCCAGCTCACCCGCCGCCAGACGGGCTCGAAGGTGAGCCTCTATCTGGGCCCAGAGAGGCAGGGCGCTCGAACGGTCGGGGACCGCCATCATCGACCCGCCAGGGCTCCCGCCACCAGGATGGCTGTAACCACCAGCGCGGTGAGCATGGAACGCCACTGACGCTGGCTCGCCCAGATCACCCCCAGGCTCACGACGGTGGCTGCCGGGGTAGCGGCGAGGAGGAGAACGCCCCATGCCATCACCTCCTCGCCCCCGTCGATGGGATGCAGAAGCGACGAGAAGGTCAAGGCATGTGCGACCAGGTCACCCTCGATCAGCTTGATGACCAGCCCCACCGCCATCAACGCCGCCGCCGCCGTCAAGCCCACCCGCAGGACTACCGCCACCACCTTCTCCTCGACATGCACATCCGGGAGCTGCCCCTCAGACACCAACGTTGACCCCCAAGGCCTGAAGGCCCATCTGGACGGCCACCGCCACCATGACCAGGGTCAGCACCCCGCGCACACCGCGCGCCGACACCCGGGCGGAGGCGAGGCGGCTGCCGGCCGTGGCGCCGGCGGCGATGCCCAGGGCGGCCGGCACGGCGATCAGTGGCCTGACCAGTCCCTGCGACAGGTACACGGCCAGACTGGCGATGGCGGTCACTCCCACCATGAAGTTGGAGGTGGCGACGGCGGGCTTGATGGGAACGTCCATGCCGAGGGTCATGGCCGGAACCTTGAGAAAGCCCCCTCCCACTCCCAACAGGCCGGACAGCACCCCGGCCACCGCCGAGATACCGGCCCCGGCATAGAAGCGGTGGGGGTGATAGACGGTGGTCTGCCCGGTCAGGGCGTCGACGTAGGTGGCGGAGAAAGCGGATCCGGTTGGGGAGGCGGCGTGGGGAGCGGTCACGGCCAGGGTCTCGTCCCGCTGCCTCCACACCAGGATGGCCGATACCACCATGACGACCGAGAAGATCCCGGCGATAACACCCGGCGCCAGCATGATGGCCACCACGCCTCCCAGGATCGCACCGACCGTCGTGGCGAGCTCGAGCGATATCCCCAGCCGGAGATTGGTCAGGCCGCTGCGGACGTAGGTGGCACCCGCCGCGGTGGAAGTGGCCACCACGGCCAAGAGTGACGTCGCGACGGCAACCTTGATGTCGAAGCCGAAGCCGAGCACGAGCGTGGGGACCATGACGATGCCGCCTCCGATTCCGACCAGAGCCCCCAGGGCCCCGGCGGCGACGCCGGAGGCCGCCAGCAATACCACGGTCAGCCAGGAGAGAGTCATTGTCATAATGTTAGGACTTTTACCATCACCCTCCGTAACCGGAAGAAATCTGGAGTCAGCCCGCTAAGTAGAGTGCCGCGAGAGATGCCGGTCAACGCGCTGTGGGACAACCTGATCGACTACGCCGGCGTCTTCCCCCCTGCCCGGCTCCCATTGCCGGAGGCCCTCGATGAGTACGAGCAGGCTCTGACCGATCCCGAAGGCGCAATCTTGGGGCCGTGCCTGATCAGGGCGAGCCAGCTTCCCGAGATGGATCGGTCCCCGGCCCGACTGGGGGTGGTCCTCGATGTTGCCCTCGATGACCTGGATCGGCGCTTCCCCCTGACCCAGGCCGAGGCCCGGCTCGACACGGGGATTTCGATGAATGATCCCATGTGGAAGGAATGCGTGCTCTACCTCGAGTCCGCTCCCGACGATTCTTCCGTCCTGGATGAGATCGCCCTGCACCGTGCCTCCGCATGCCGGGTCCGGGCCAAGATCAGGACCGGCGGGGTGACGGCGGCGGCTTTTCCGACCGTCGAGGTCGTGGCCCGGTTCATCGAGCGATGCCACCGACTCGACATCCCTTTCAAGGCGACTGCCGGGCTCCATCACCCATACCGCCATCCCTCAGCGACCGAAGATGCCATCGAGCACGGCTTCATCAACCTCCTCGCCGCCGTCCGCGCCACCGTGGCGGGGTCGGCCTCCCAGGCGGAGGCCGCGCTCGCAGCCACCGACCCGACAGAATTCGACGCCGCCACCGCCACCTGGCGCCGGGTCGGAGAGGGCGTCCCTGACAGGGAGGTCCGCCGGCTGTTCCGCTCCTTCGGGTCCTGCAGCTTCGCCGAGCCGACCGGATATCTGCGCCGGCTGGGGGTGCTGCCTCTCCAAGGAGCCCGGTGAGCATCGACTTCCCGCCTGCGGCTCTGCCCTACGGCGTCTTCTCGCACGACTCGGGCCCCCGCACCCTGGGCGTGGGAGTGGGTCGCGAGATCGTGGATCTGACAGACCTGGCCTCTCGAGGAGAGGTGAGCTCGGTCGATCCGACTCTGTTGCAGGGCGGCAGCCTGGACGGCCTCCTCGCCGCCGGAGCCGGGACCTGGAACGCGCTTCGCGAAGAGCTCGTGGCGAGGGCGACCGGACCCGGGTTCGGATCGAAGCCATTCGACCAGGACGAGGTGGCCATGCACCTCGCTTGGACCGTGGCCGACTACGTCGACTTCTACTCGTCTCGCCACCACGCCGAGAACGTGGGGCGAATATTTCGCCCCGACCGCGCGCCCCTTCTGCCCAACTGGCTGCACCTTCCGGTGGCCTACCACGGCCGCAGCGGAACGGTGGTGGTGGACGGCACCCCCATCCGGCGTCCGCACGGACAGCGGCGAACGCCCTCCGGCATCAAGTTCGGGCCGAGCACCCGCCTCGACATCGAGCTGGAGTTGGGTTTCGTGTGCGGCGGCCCCTCCCGCCTGGGCGAGCCGGTACCCATCTCGGAGGCTGGCGGGCACCTGTTCGGAGTCGTCCTGTTGAACGACTGGAGTGCCCGGGACATCCAGGCCTGGGAGTACGTCCCCCTGGGGCCGTTTCTGGGCAAGTCATTTGCAACTTCCGTCTCGGCCTGGGTGATGCCCATCGCCGCCCTCGACGGCGCCCGAGTGGACGGCCCACCCCAGACCGACCCTGTTCCTCTGCCATACCTGCGCACCGATGACCCGTGGGGCCTCTCGCTCGATCTGGAGGTGTGGATGACACCCGCCGGAGCGCAGGAGGCGAGCCGGATCGCGGCCGTCAACACGGGCCGGGCCCTGTACTGGAACGCCGCCCAGCAGCTGGCGCACATGACCGTCAACGGTGCCACCATTCGCCCCGGGGACCTGTTCGGATCAGGAACGGTCTCGGGCCCGACCAGGACGGAACGGGGCAGCCTGCTGGAACTGACTTGGTCGGGAGCAGAACCGATCGACGTGGACGGGTCGTCCCGCACCTTTCTGGAAGACGGGGACCGAATCACACTCACCGGCTCGGCACCCGGCCCGCAAGCCCCTATTCCGCTCGGACCGGTCTCCGGGGTCATCCAGCCGGCCTGAGAAGAGACAACCAACGATGGGAGATGGAGAAATGACCGACAGCCAATCCACCGTCGACTACATGTCGGGATTCGGCAACCAGTTCGCCTCCGAGGCTATCCCCGGTGCCCTACCGCAGGGCCAGAACAATCCTCAGAAACCCCCGCTTGGGCTCTACACCGAACAGCTCTCGGGAACTGCGTTCACGGTGCCCAACCAGCGCAATCGCCGCACGTGGATGTATCGCATCCGTCCTTCGGTGCGCCACGCCTGGCGTTTCACCGAGACCGACAACCACATGATCCGCACCGCGCCCTGTCGCGAGTCGGACCCGCCCATCGGCCAGCTGCGTTGGAACCCGGTCCCCTACCCCGACCGGCCGACCGACTTCCTGACCGGGCTCCACACCGTGGCAACCAACGGCGACGCCCACACTCAAATCGGGATGGCAGCGCACGTGTTCATGGCCACGGAATCGATGACCGACACCTACTTCTACAACGCCGACGGCGAGTTGCTCGTGGTTCCCCAAGACGGGGGCCTGCGCTTCATGACCGAGTGCGGAATCCTGGAAGTGACGCCCGGCGAAGTCGCGGTCATGCCTCGGGGGATGGTGTACCGCGTGGAGTTGATGGGAGAGAGGGCCCGGGGCTACGCCTGTGAGAACTACGGAACCTACTTGGAGCTGCCCGAGCGTGGCCCGATCGGAGCCAACGGCCTGGCCAACCCACGTGACTTCCTGTACCCCGTGGCTCATTTCGAGGACCACGAGCAGACCGGTGAGCTCTACGTGAAGTTCGACGGTCGCCTGTTCGCCGTCGAGACCGACTACTCGCCGCTGGACGTGGTGGGATGGCACGGCAATCACGTCCCCTACAAGTACGACCTGGCGAACTTCAACGTGATCGGGTCGATCAGCTTCGACCACCCCGATCCGTCGATCTTCACCGTCCTCACCTCACCCTCGTCCGACCCCGGCATCGCCAACGTGGATTTCGTGGTGTTCAAGGATCGGTGGTTGGTCGGGGAGCACACCTTCCGTCCCCCCTACTACCACAAGAACATCATGTCCGAGTTCATGGGCATCCTGCACGGGGTGTACGACGCCAAGGAGGAGGGCTTCTCACCGGGAGGCATGAGCCTGCACAACCAGTACTTCCCACACGGGCCCGATCACGACGCCTGGATGAAGGCGACGACATCCAACCTGGAGCCCCAGAAGCTAGCCGACACGATGTCGTTCATGTTCGAGACCCGGTATCCGCTCATCCCCACCGCCTACGCCGGCTCGGTCCCCGCCCTCCAGGACGACTATCCCAGCGTGTGGCACAGCCTGGAGCGACATTTCCGGGGCTGATCGGACGTTCCACCCGCCGCCGACATCATTTAGGCTTCGACCGTGCCCAAGCCCCAGATCGACACCCTGCGCAAGGTCCCCGGGTTCTCCGGCCTGGACGAGGAGAGCCTGAAGCGAATCGCCAACCTGGCAACCGAATTCCAGGCCGAAACGGGCCGCGTCCTGATCGAACGAGGGCAGCCGGGAACGGGCCTGTTCCTGATCGAGGATGGATCGGTGCGCGTTGACCTTCCCAGCGGCAAGTCCATCGACCTGGGATCCGGACAGTTCTTCGGGGAGTTGGCCGTCTTCGCCGACACGCCTCGCACCGCCCGTGTGTCGGTGACCGAGGACCTGGTGGGACTGGCCATCAGCCGCCGCGACCTGTTGGGCCTGCTGAGGGAGGAGCCGTCCATCGCCGTCACCCTGCTCCAGCAGTTGGCGAAGAGGCTGGCCGCTTCCGGCTAGGCGGTACGGTCAGGCACCGCCCCGAACGTTCCTCGCGGAGCGGCGGGATGCTCGATTGTCTGCGAACCCTCACCACTGAGAAAGCAGCCACACCTCGGGCTCCAGGCCCCCGGCATCGATGCTGGCGAAGAGAGTCACCGCCTGGATCAGCCGCTGCTCTGCCTCCGCCGCCCGGCCGATCTCGTGGTGCAGATCCGCCAGGCTGTTGAGAAGGGCCGCCTGCCGATGTCGGTGTCCGGTTCGCTCGGCGATGGACACAGCCTGCTCCACCAGTTGGATGGCGCCGTCCAGATCTCCGAGGCGGCTCTGAACCCTGGCCTTGTTGTTGAGCACGGCCATCGTCAGGACGTCGTCGCCTTCGGCGAGAGCCAGCGCCCGATCCAGGTGCTCCAGCGATCGGGGAGGGTCATCGATCACCGCGGCCAGCACGCTCAACGCCCGGGCCAACTGGCGACCATCGCCCTTCTGCTGAGCTTCCTCCACGGCCTTCTCACCCATGGTGCGAGCGGAGTCCTCGTCGCCCAGCCGGGCGTTCAACAGAGCCCAATCGGCGTAGAGGTCGGCGGGCTCGGGGTGCGAGCGGCCGGCGCGCTCGAAATGCTCGTTGGCCAGGTCGAAACGACCCAGCAACCGTTGGACCAGACCCAATCGGTGCTCTACCAGACCCAGAGTGGGCCCCTCAGCGCGAGAGGCGGCCGTGGTCAATTCCTGCCGGGCCCTCGGATATTCGCCCAGCGACAGCGACACTTCACCGAGAGCCAGGTCTATCCCGGCTGCATCTGGGTGGCCGAGGGCGAGAGCAGTCTCGTAGAAGTTGCGCGCCTCCGCGTGGGCATAAACGGCACGCGCCAGGTCGCCCGCGGTGCGATACCACCCGGCCGCCTCCGGAGAGCCCGCCTCCCGATGGTGAGCGGCGACCACACCGGCGAGGACTGCATCGACCCCGGCGCCGGGCCGCGCGGCCAGCGCCTCGGCCGCCCTCTTGTGAAGCAGTCTCCTCCGAACCGGTGAAATGGACTGGTAGGTGAGATCCTCCAGGCTGTCGAGCGTGAACCCGAGACCGGCTCCGCTGCCCGGGACCTCACGGAGCAGGCGAGCGCCCACCAGCTCCTCGACAGCGGACACGACCTCTTCCTCGGAGCGGCCGCTCACGTGCCGGAGCATCTCGGCGTCACAGATGCCGGGAAGGACCGACGCGGCGGCCAGCACCTGGCGAGCAAGATCGCCGATCTCGGCGAGTCGCTCCCTCATGAAGCGCAGCACACCGGGTGGAGCATCCTCGGTTCCGTCGGATCCGGTCAGGGCCTCGAGAACCAGGAGGGGGACCCCGCCCGTCTTGCGGATCAGTTCAACGGCGGTGTCGGCATTGGACAGGCGGCCATCGATCGCATCCGGCGTTAGTGGCTCGAGCTCCACGACGGTGTTCGCCCTGGACACCAGGTCCCGGACCGGCTCGGGAGGCGATTCCTCCGGCCTCACTGCCAGAACCAGGCAGGCCGACAAGCCTGCGATCCGACGACCGAGGAAGGAGATGACCCGGGCGGATGCCGCGTCCAGCCACTGAGCGTCGTCGACCATCAACAGCATCGGGGACGACGCCGATGCTGCCGCCAACACCTCGAAGGCCGCCTCGAGGAGCCGGAGCTCGCCGAAGCGTCCGGAGTCCAACTCGGTCGGGGCCGGTCCCGTTGAAGGCGCCAGGCGAGCCGTCTCCTCCCGGGCCCAGTCCGGGACGGCTATCGTCTTGGCCTCCATCGCCGGTCGCACGGCTCGCAGGATCTGAGCGACGACTCCGTAGGGAATGGCCTGCTCGAGACGGAAAGCCCGAGCCAGTACCACCATGTCGCCGGCCATCGCCGTCTCCTCGGCCAGTTCCTCCAGAAGGCGGGTCTTGCCCATCCAGGCCCTGCCGCTCAACACCACCACCTGGCCGATGGATCGACCCGCATCCACGCGCCGACGCAGCGCCTCCATCTCCTCGGCTCGATCGAGCAACACGTGTGACGACTCGGGCGGTGCTGGCCGTTTCGTCGCCACCCTTCTGGGCAGCCCGGGCGGCGGCGGCAGGTCCTCGTCCAAGATTGCGTCGTACAACTCGGTCGTCTCCTCGAGGGGGCTGACTCCCAACTCCCGATCGAGGAGAGCCACGAAACCGCGGTAGGCGTCGACCGCTCCGGGCCTGTCCCCGGCCCAGGCATTGAGCAACATCATGAGACGATGCGCGGGCTCGTGAAGTGGGTCGAGGTCGATCCATCGGCCCACGGCGGCGATGGCACCGGGGTAGTCGCCGTCTGCGGCCCGCGCCATCGAGAGGCGGCGGAAGGCCTCACCCGCCTTGATGCGGAGGTGCTGGGACACCGACCTCACCCAGTCCTCGAACTCCGGCGCGTTCCGTACCGAGAAGCCGGCCAGGAAGTCTCCCCGGTATAGATGCGAAGCCCTCCCCAGTGGATCGATACAACGAGTGCATACGTCGGCCGGGCCGTGACCGTGGGAGGAGCACTCCGCAAGCGCAGTTTCGAATTCATCGACATCGAACTCGACCGGGCCGGTGAGCGTGAGACGGTTGCGGTCTGACTCGACCATGTCAGACCCGATGCCTGCCCGGAGCGACGACAGGGTCCGCCGCAGAGTCGCCCGGGCCCGCTCCGAAGAGGACTCTGCCCACAACAGCGCAGCCAGGGTGTCGCGTGAGGCCGACTTCTCGATCGCCAGGTAGGAGATGAGAGCGATCGCCTTGCGCGTGTCGACGACGACGGTGACCCCGTCGACCATCACCTCCGGCGGGCCCAGTGAACGGATCTCGAGCAGCCGACTCCTCTTTCTTGCCTCTGTGAAGATAGCGCGCCGTTACGGTCTGCGACCGGCGTAATCGCCGGAACGCCTCGTCGGCCCGGCCCGCCCCTACCTCCATTTGGACGTTGCCGAACGGCTCAAGGCTTCTTTGGATGCTGACCATCGCCATGCGCCCGAGCGGATCCGTGGAACGTAAGGGCCACTCCAGGAGCCATCGGGCAGGTCAGCCCAGGAAGTGCAGCCCGAGCCAGGCCCAGGCGGCGAAGATGCCGAGACGGCCGGATCGGGTGTGAAGCGCCCAGGTGAGGATCTGGTCGAATGTGAAGCCGACTCCTTCCCGACGACGGGCAGCCATCTCCACCGCGGCGCCGCCGAGGACGATGGCTCCGTAACCCAACAAGGTGACCGTGTGAGTCGTCATGCTCTTCGCACCAACGCCCTGCCGGCTGCCAGCCATATGAGAACCCCCAACACCCGCCCGGGATAGGTGGCGAGGATGGGATCGAGGAGGAAGCTGATCGTGGGGTGGGCGTAAGACCCCACCTCCAGAGTCGGTTGACTGATCAACGCCGACATCTCCCACAGGCCGAGGATGAGCAGGACCATCCCCCACGGAAACCAGGCGGATACCGGCAGGTTGCCCGCCGGCTTGGCATCGCCCAGGGTCAACCACGCCCACGCCAGGCCGAGCACGCCGACCAGGCCAACGCCGACGGTCAGCGGCCACGAGTGGATGGCGAACAGGGAAAGCAGCAGAGATCCGCCCACGGCGAGTACTGCAAATCTCCCCGAAGCCACCAGAGGTCGACGGGTGCTCCCGACGGCGGGCTCCGTGGAATCTGGAGTCATCTCCACTCCGGTTTCCACAGACCTGACCCGAACGGCCCGAGCCACACGGATGCGGTCCAGGGTGATCAGGGCCGCCCCGGCGAAGAGAATCGCCCCCCGGGCCGGTGTACCACCCGAGATCATCTCGACCACACCCGCGATGGCGAGGATCCAGGCCACCGGATCGCGCAACATCTTCGAAAGCCGGCCCATCTACGGAATGCTAGAGCTGCATCGACAGCGTGGACCACAGCGGTTACCGCGCCAGCACCAGTCGACGTGGGCGGATTCCCCCCACGTGGAGGCTGGAAATGCGACAATCCCTCGGGTGACTGCCGGGCGGGAAATGTCGGTTGCGGACGCGCAACGCCAAATGCGATCCATCTACGCCGGAGGATCGGTGGGAGCGATCGTGGCAGGACTGGTGTGGCTGGCATCCGCGGTCGCTGCCACGCTGGCCGGAATCGGCTGGGGGATCCTGGTGATGGTGGCGGCGGGCTCCTTCATCTATCCCTTGACCCAATTCACCCTCCGGGCCATGGGGGGACGGGCCTCGGTACCCCGGGAGAACCCACTCCGGGAGCTGTCGATGGAGGTCCCGCTGGTGGGCCCGCTGATGATCCCGCTGGTGGGAGCCGCCGCACTCCACCGGGTGGAGTGGTTCTACCCGGCCATGATGCTGGCCATGGGAGCCCACTACCTGCCGTTCTCGTTTCTGTATGGCATGCCGCAATTCCTCCGGCTGGGAATCGTCATGTCGGTGGGCGGCGTGGCGGTGGGGCTGTGGGCACCGGGCTTGGCCAAGTTCGCCGCCTTCCTGACGGCGGGAGTCCTGTTCGGATTCGCTCTGATCGCCTATCAGGCCTTTCGCGTCGAGAACCAACCCCTCACCTGAGACGGCCACCCAGATCCTCAGTTGAGATTTGCCAGCTTGTCGGAATTGGGCACTGCCCGCACGCCGATCACCAGGTCCTTATCGATCTCGAAGAGGACGACACCGATCGCCGATCCGTTCAGGACCCGTCACTCCCGGCGTGTTGTTGAACCGGACCAGCCGTACCTCCGTTCCGGCCGGGGGTCTGTTGGACGACGCCCACCAGGTGCCTGGCCACCCAAACGGCGCCATCGAGCGGATGCCGACTGGTTCCTTCGGGGAAAACGCATGCGCAACGCATGATCCCGATGACCCTTCGGCTCGCGGCCCCGCCCTCGGTCAGATCTTGGGAGGCCGGTAGCCAGACTTGGCCAGGACGTGGTCCCGGGATTCGGTCACCATCCGCTTAACGGCCTCCCAGTCCACATGGAGCAGCTTGCCGTTCCTCTTCATCACCCGCCCGGCGATGAGCACCGTGTCAACGTTCCCGGTGTCCATCCCCACCACGACGGCCGTGGCCGGGTCGTTGAGCGGGGTCGTGTTCAACCGGTCGGTACGTAGGAGGACCACATCGGCCTGCTTGCCAGGGGTGAGGGTTCCCACCTTGTGATCCAGGCCATTGGCGCGGGCTCCCTCGATGGTGGCGTACTCCAGCACCTCCCTGGTGGCGGCCGGCTCCTTGTCCTTCTCCGTTGCCTGGGTGCGTTGGAGGGCCAGCACCGAGCGCATCTGGTTGAACATGTCGCCGGGAACGTTGGTCTCGACATCCACGCTCAGGCTGGGACGGAGCCCCCGGTCGAGGAACTTCTGGATCGGCGGCATGCCATGACCCATCATCATCTCGACCGGTGAGGCGAGAGAGACGGTGCCTCCGGTGTCGACGATCATCTGGATCTCGGTGTCGTTGAGAGTCGTGCAGTGGATGTAGGTGGTGTCGGGCCCGAGAAGCCCCGCCTCTCCCATCTCCTGAAGCTTGGCGTCCAGCCCATAGCTGCCAACCCCGACATGAGCGGTGATCCGGGCCCCGGTCTCCCGAGCCAGCTTCCAATGATCGCGAGAGATCTCGAAGTCGGTGAACTCGGGGCCTGGTGCCGCCAGGGCCAGAGTGAGCATCTGGTCCTTGGTCGAAAAATGCTCAGTGGCGGCACGGACGAACCAGCTCGGCTGGCGCTCCTCCCATTTGCCCCACCAGGGAAAACCGTAGGCGAAGACAGCCCGCAGTCCCGAGTCCCGCAGGGCCTGGACCACGGCGTCGGTATGGGCCGGTGAGCCCTGGATGTGGGACCAGTCGAGCAAAGTGGTGACGCCGGCGTCGATGGCGCCCAGGGCAGATATGAGGTCGCCGATGTAAGCATCTTCCGGTCGGAAGGCCGGGGCCAGCTTGTGGAGGACGAACGAGATGTAGCTGGTCCTGCCCTCCAGGGGAACGTCGGTGCCGATGTTGCGGAGCAGGCCCTCCCAAATGTGGCGGTGCGAGTCGACGAACCCCGGCAGGACGATCATGCCCGAGGCGTCGATCACCTCCGCCTCGCCGTTGGCCAGGTTCGGGCCCACGGCCACGATCTTGTCGTTCTCGATCAAGACGTCACCGTCGACGAAGTCGCCCACCCCGCGATCGAGGCTGAGAACCGTCCCGCCCCGGATCAACTTCCGCCCGGTGGGCGCCACGCTGAAGTTGGTGCCCTCGGGGTAGAAGTCGGGAATCACAGTGGCTTCTCTCTCCGCACTGCCCAGCACCAGACGGCGAGCACGCCGGAAGTTGCGCTTCACCAACTCCTTGAGATCGCCGACCTGGAACAGGATGATTCCCACCAGGACCAGGGCACCGGCGATCATGGTCCCGTCTGTGGATGACAGACCGAGATAGGGCAGGACTGTAAGGATCAGGGCGAGGAGGAGAGATGCCACCGTACCGCCAACGAAGGTGGCCCTGCCACCGGCCAGAGACGCTCCTCCCAGGACGGCGGCGGTAATGCTGTTCAGAGCGAAGGTAGAACCGATCTGGGCGTTGCCTATCGGGGAGCGAGCCATCACGAAGAAAGAGGCGACGGCGGCGAGCACACCCGATAGCACGAGCGCACGGACCCGCACCCAGTTGGTTCGGATCCCGCCCCGTTTAGCCGATCGGTCGTCGAATCCCACCGCCCGGAGCTGGAGACCGGACCCGGAAGCATGGAGCCAAAGATCGAGCAGGCCCACTCCAACCACGATCACGATGAATGGGATCGGAACCGGGCCGACGCTGGCGGTGAGCACGGACACGACCTTGGCGCTGATGATCCCCTGAGCGGTCGGTCTCATTGTCAAGGCCACCCCGTCGAGGACGCTCATCGTGGCCAGGGTGGCGATGATCGAGGGAATCTTGACTCCTCGGATCAGGCCGGCGTTGAAGAGGCCCAGACCAACTCCACACAGCAAGACAGCCCCGATCCCGAGCAATATCTGAGAAGTGGTGGCTTCCGCGCCCATCAGGAAGGAGGCGATCACCACTCCCAGACTGATCATTGCGCCCACCGAGAGGTCGAGGTAGCCCACGAGAATGGCGTGGGTCTGGGCGATGGTGGCGACGATTAGGGGAGTCGCCAGAATGAGGATCTGGGAGATGTTGGTGGCGTTGACGAAGCCCGGAAATCGCGAATTCGTGTACCACAGAAGCCCGCCCAGCAACAGGACCTGCAGGGCAACCGGCATCCACAATCGGATCTTGACGACCTTCCGCCACTTGTTTTTGTCGCGCGCATTGCGGAGGACCTTGCGAACGACCTGGCGTGCCGAGTCGACCCGGGTCGTCAAGACGACGTCCCGGTTGAAGCCTTTGGCATTGCCACACCGAGTGGGGAACGGCCCGCTTTGGACAACCCCGGTCCTCGCACGATGGCCTCTGTGATGCGACGCTCCTCGAGCTCGTCACCGGGTATCTCCTCGACGATCGTGCCTCTTGACATCACCAGCACCCGGTCACACAGGCCCGACAACTCGATAGGGTCGCTCGACTTCACCAGAAGGGCTGCCCCGGCCGCACTACGCGTCCGCAGTGCTTTGTATATGTCGAAGCGCGATCCGACATCCACCCCCTGGGTGGGCTCGTAGGCGAGAATCACCGATGGTTCCCTGAGAAAGGTGCGTGCCACGGCAACCTTCTGCTGATTACCGCCGGAAAGGAACTCGACGGGCTGCTCCAAAGAGGGAGTCCGAATCTCGAGAAGGTCGACGAGAGATGAGACCGCTCTTCGCTCTGCCCCTCTCTTGAGCAAGCCGAAGAAGCCGAATCGGCTCAACGACTGGATGGTCGCGTTGATCCGGACGCCCAGTACGGGCATCAATGCCTCGTGCTTTCGGTCGCCCGGAAGCAACATCACACCCGAACGCACAGCCTCGTGGGTGGAGATGAGGCTCAACTCCTTTCCTTCGCACACCACGCGCCCTGCCCGGGGCGGTACCCTTCCAGCGAGGCAGTCGAACAGCTGCGGCTGGCCGTTTCCCTCAGCACCCGCGACTCCAACGACCTCGCCCGCTTCGAGCGTGAAACTGACTGGCCCGAATGATTGACCCTGAAGGCCGTCGACCACCAGCACATCGTGTTTCGCCTCCAAGGAGGAGACCGGAGTTGGGAAGGCCACGTCGAAGGGTCGGCCCACGATCAATTCCACCAACCGAGCCTCCGTGGTCGATCCGGCGTCGAAGGTCCCTTGGTTGCGCCCATCGCGAAGGACGGTGATGCGATCCGCCACCTCCAGGACCTCGGGGAGGCGGTGACTCACGTAGACGACGCCTACACCACGGTCGCGACAGGCAACGATCGTGCGGTGGAGCGCCTCGACCTCGTCGGGCCCGAGGGCCGTGGTCGGCTCGTCGAGGAGCAGTACCTTGGGATCAGTGGCCAAGGCCTTGGCCACCTCGAAGAGTTGCCGTTCGGCCAGAGTAAGAAAACCCGCCGGCGCGTCGGGGAAGAGCTCGAGGTCGAGATCGAAATCCGCCAGGAGTTTGCGGGCCCAACTCTTGCGACGCCAGAAGGGAGGACGCTGATCGGGCGGAGCGGACAGGTAGAGGTTGTTCTTTACCGGCTCGGCCTGCACCAGGGAAGTGTCCTGGTACGCCATGGCGAGCCCGAGCTTGCGTGCCAATGCGGGTGAGTCACGCCTGAGGGGTTTGCCCCCGATCCGGATCGCACCCCGATCGGGGTCGACAAACCCACTGGCGATCCCGAGGAGGGTCGACTTGCCCGAGCCATTCTCGCCCACCAGGGCGTGGATCTCGCCGGCGAGGCAGTCGAACCTGACATCTGTCAGCGCTCGCACCGCCCCGAACTGCCGTGAGATTCCTTCCAGCTCGAGGACCAGATCTCCGGTCGTCGGCCCTCCTCCGGGATCGCCCTCGCTCATCCGCTGAACATCATCTGGAGGACGTTGTCGGGAACCAGTGAGGTTCCGGAGACAACCGGGTTGACCCGGTCTGGGTTGCAGTCCGACGCCGTCACCTTTCGCATCACGTGCGGCACGACGACCTCGGCGGGGATCGTAGCCCCCTTGAGGTACATCATGGCAGCGGTGACACCGACTCGTGACTGGAAGTTGCCACCAGCCGAGTAATAGATGTTGTACGTCGGCTCATTGCGCTGTGCCCAGTCGCAGAACAGGCTCTGCTCGTCGGTGCGCAACGCCACGGTCAGATCCTTCACCGGGATGTTCAGTTCGTCGTACACCTGCAGGCCACTGAGGAACCCGTCGGCATACTCGTACGCCCATCCCTTGATGTCTGGGTCATTGGTGAGTAGGGGTCGGAACACATCCGGGATGATCGGGTTATACCAATTGGTGTCCCCGGTGGTGCTGTTCTCGTTGAGCGGCGGATTCACCAGCGTCAGAGAGTCGTTCAATGCCGCTATCTCGCAACGCTGCCAGCCCAGCGACAGGGCGTTGCCGGGAGTGCCGCCGAGGGTCGCCACCTTGCCCGTGCCCACCCCGTCGTTCAACACCTGGGCGAAGCTCTTGCCCAATGCGCACAGGTCCTCACCCACCACAGTCAAGTAATCCTGTCCGGGCGTGAGTGCTCCCTCCTGATCGGGGAGACCTACCCAGCCTGCCGAGAACGGCACGTAGGGAATGCCCGCTGCATTGGCCTCGAGGATGGCATCGGCGATCGCGACTCCCTGATCGGGGTAGCCGACGATGAAGTCGACACCCCGCTGGATCAGGAACCTGATGTCATTTGCGGCGACGGAGGGGTCGGGATCGAAGTTGGCTGCCCGCGAGACAATCGTGCCTATCTCGGGATACGTCAGCGCCTGGAGGACGGCTTCCATGTGGCTGACCGACCGCCAAACGTTGACGTCGTTGCCACCACCGTCGGCAAAGCCCATGACCAGGTCGCCACCGGAACCCGTGTCGCACTCCTGGTTGGCCCAACATTCCATCGCCTTGTTGACGTCGATCCCCGCGGCATCGAGGTTCTGGGAAGCGCGTGCTACCGAGGCCAGGATGATGTTCCAACTGGCCTCGTCCGACGGCTGCACAGGGCCCAAGGCCTTCTCGACCAGCGACATGTCAACCGCGGTCGGGTCCTCACCGTATTGGGCCAGCGGATTCGACGCCGCCGTGGTCTCGGTCATCGCCGTGGTCTCGGTCATCGCCGTGGTCTCGGTCATCGCCGTCGTCTCGGTCATCGCCGTGCTCGTCGTTGCAGGTGCCGCAGTAGTCGTGGTCCCGCTTTGGGAACCACATGCGGCGGCCAGCAACGCCAGAACGGCTACAAGGCCGATGATTCTGAGTCGTTTCATATCCTTCTCCTGTGGGCTGGGATGCCCTCTCGCTTTCTTCCTGGGTGTGCAATCTCGCCTCGAAGAGGTGTGAGCTCCTTTCTCAACCGGTGTCGTCGATCGAGTTCTCGTTGTTTCCGAAGCGTCCCGGACGTCTCCGCTCGCGGAGGACTTGCTCCACGCCTTTGATGATCCGATCGCCCGAAATCAGCATTCCCCCAATGATGACCAGGCCGAAGACCACGAATTGAAGGGAGGTGGGAAGACCCATGGTCCGCATGGTCTGGTCGAGACCCGTGAGGAAGAAGGCGGCCGCGAGAGTCGACAGCGGGCTGGCCAGACCTCCAGTCAAGGAGGCGCCACCGATTACCACTGCAGCGATCGGCCCCAACAGGTATTTGGTCGCTACAGCCACTCCCGGCGTCCTCAAGAGCCCCGCCGAAGCCGCTCCGGCGACTGCATAGAGGACCGCCGCCACGACGTAGGCCGAAACCTGATTCAGGTTGACTCGGACCCCAACGATGTTGGACGCCACAGGGTTGGCCCCGACCACCTGGAATCGCCTGCCCACTGCTGTATATCGGAAAGCGACGATGAGGACGATCGTCAGTACGACACCGATCCAGAAGACTGGGCTGACGCCAAAGATCCGGGTCGTGGTCCAGGTGGACCACCCGGTCGGGACCGCACTCTGCACTGGAAAGGACCTGCCGTATCGGTTGAGGACACCGACCACGACCTGGCCAACTGCCAGGGTGACGATAAGCGCGTTGAGCTTGAGGCCGCCGATCAGAAGCCCGTTGACCAGACCGATGAGAGCCCCAGCGCCGACGGCGGAGAGGAAGGCGATGCCGATACGTCCGTCCGTCTGTTGACCGACGCCGACCATGATGACGGCAGCCAACGTCAGGGTGCCGGGGACGCTGAGATCTATTCCGCCGGTCATGATGACCAGCATCTGGCCCAGGGCCGTGATGCCCAACAAAGCCCCGTAGGGAGCCATGCCGGCCAGCGCCACGCTGCCCAGAGCGGCGGGAGCCCAGATCGAGGCCACGATCAGGAGAAGGGCCAAGGCGAGGTAGACCGGCAGATAGCGCGAAGCCACCACGAACGAGGTGAGGGCCGATGACGGCGCCCGGGAAGTGGTCATCTCGAGCCTCCGGAGCCCGCCTCGACCAAGAGGCCGGAGGCGAGGCCGACCCGGCGTTGGGCAGCTCGGGCCAGGTTTCGGGCCTGGTCGACGTCTGCTGAGAGAGCTCCGTTCGACACGACGGCTCGCCCACCAACCAGCACCCAGTCGATGTTCGATGTGTCCATGCCCCAGACCACTGCCCCAATCGGGTCGTTGATGGGGAAGATGTTGGGGCGGTCGGTGCGAAGGATCGCGATGTCGGCCTGCTTGCCCGGTTCGAGCGAACCCGTCACGTCGTCCAGGCCCGCCACACGGGCACCGGCGCTGGTGGCATAGCGAATCACCTCTCGGGTGGTCAGCAGATTCGGCAACCCGCCCTTGCCGGCCAGCTTGCGATCGAAATAGGTGGCGTGTTGCAGGGCGATCGTCTCCCGCATCGGGCCGAACATGTCACCAGGAGCGACCCGCTCGTCGTCGATCCCCAACCCGGGGCGGATGTCGCGATCGAGGAGGCGCTGAACGTGTGGAGCCCCCGATCCCCGCGCCATCTCGCTAGAAGGTGCCAGCGATACCAACGCTCCGGACGAGGCGATGGCGTCGAAGTCCGACTCGTCGAGGTGGGTGCAGTGCACCAGGGTCGTGTCCGGTCCGATCAGGCCCCGCTGGGCCATGTCGGTGACCACCCCGTGCTGGGATGGGTCCGATCCGGCATGGGCGTGGATCCTCAGACCGAGCTCGCGGGCCTGAGCCCAGTCACCGGCCACGCGTTCGAGCTCCGGCCTTAGGGGCTCCGCCACTCCCGCCGCGATCACCGTCGAGTTCTTGCCTGCCCCACGGGCGGCCAGCACCGCCCGCAGCTCGGCAGCATGATCCCCCGGACCGCCCGACCATTCGGGAGCAGAACACACGAAAACCGTCCGGAGACCGGCGTCTGAGTGCGCCTGGAGGGCCGCCTCGGCAAAGGCGGCACCGGAGGGGATGTCGGCCCAATCCACCACGGTGGTGATGCCCGCCTCGGCCGCGCCCAACAAGCCGATCAGGGTCGAGGCGTACACATCGTCGGCTTGAAAGTGGGGGCCGTAGGCAGCGGGCGACAGCGGGGCCCCCGGGGAAGTTCCCGATTCGCCGAGGTTCCGGAACAACGACCTCCACACGTGCCGATGCGTATCGACGAACCCGGGCATCACGATGCAGGCGGCCGCGTCGATCAACTCCGCCCCACGAGCGCGGAGGCCGTTCCCGATCTCCGTCACCCGACCGTCTTCGATCAGGACGTCGGCCTGGGTGTAGTTGGGCGTCCTCGCCCCCAGGGTGAGGACGCAGCCGCCCCGGATGAGGGTCTTTGAGCTCACTGCCCCTTCCCGGAATCGAGCGACTTGAGCACCGTCTCGTAGATTCGATCCGCCGAGGGGATGGCCAGATCCTCCAGTGCCGACGCGGCGGGAAGGGGGATGTGGGGAGTGGTGATTCGGATGCTGGGGCCGTCCAAATCCCAGAAGGCCTCCTCGCCCACGATGGAGGCCACCTCGGCTCCCCACCCGCACAGTCGCGGGTTCTCCTCGACGGTGTAGAAGCGCCCCGTCTTGGCGACAGACTCGAGGATGGTCCGGGTGTCGAGCGGCACCAGTGAGCGAACGTCGATCACCTCGGCCGAGATACCGGCTGCGGCCAGGTTGTCGGCCGCCTCCAGTGCCCGGGGGACCATGAGCGCCAGGGCGGCGATGGTGGCATCGGTGCCCTCCCGCACCACCCGGGCCGTCCCCAGCTCGTCGACGATCTCGCCGTCGGTCACATCGCCTTTGGTGGCCATCAGCGACTTGTGCTCGAAGAACACCACCGGATCGGGGTCACGCACAGAGGCAGCCATCAGCCCAACCACGTCCGCCGGGGTGGCCGGAGCCACGACCTTCAGGCCGGGGATCATCATGCACCAGTTCTCCACCGACTGGGAGTGCTGGGCGCCGAAGCGGGCCCCGCCGCCGTTGGCCGTTCGCACCACGAGTGGGAAGCTGACCTGACCGTTGGTCATGTAGCGGCTCTTGGCGATCTCGTTGGCGATCATGTCGAAACATACCGCCAGGAAGTCCGAGAACATGATCTCTGCAATGGCCGGAATCCCCGTCATCGCCACGCCCATGGCGGCCCCGACGATGGCCTGTTCGGAGATGGGCGTGTCCCGCACCCGTTCGGGACCGAACTCGTCCAGCAGGCCCACAGTGGTCTTGAACACACCGCCGGCCGCAGCGATGTCCTCACCCAGCACGACCAGGTTGGGATCGCGGCGCATCTCCTGGGCGATTCCGTAAGCAACCGCCTCCCGATAGCTCAGTTCCGCCATCGAGACCCTCCATCCGCGAACACTTCGGTCAGGAGCGTGTCCTCACCCGGGTACTGTCCCGCCTTGGCGAACTCGGTGGCCTCATCGACGGCTGCGGCCACCTCTCTCTCGATGACCGTGAGACGGTCTTCGGCCACCCCCAGGGTGAGAAGGCGGGCATGGTAAACGGGGATCGGATCGCGGTTCATCCAGGCCTCGACCTCGGCCGGGGGCCGGTACTTGGCCGGATCCGCCCTCGAATGACCACCCGACCGGTAGGTGAGAGCCTCGATCAGGGTCGGTCCCTCTCCTGCTCGGGCCCTGGCCAGCGCCTCCCGGGCCGCCAGGTAGACGGCATCAGGGTCATTCCCATCTGTGACTACCGGCTCGAGGCCGTAGGAGCCGGCCCGGCCGGCGGCCGGATGATCGACGGCGGTGATCAGGTCGATCGGCGTGTACTCCATGTACAGGTTGTTCTCGCAGACGAAGACGACCGGCAGATTCCAGATCTTGGCCATGTTCAGGGCCTCGTGGAAGGCCCCGATGTTGGTGGTCCCGTCGCCGAAGAAGCACACGGCCGCCTGACCCGAGCCCCGCATCTGTGCCGACCAGGCGGCGCCATTGGCGACACATAGATGGGCACCGATGATGGCGTAGGAGCCCATCATCCCCCGGGAGGCATCGGTCAGGTGCATCGATCCCCCCTTGCCTCCCAGCACACCGTTCTCCCTTCCCAACAGCTCGGCCATGGCCGGGCCCAGTTCCATCCCCCGGGCCAGGGCGTGGGCGTGACCCCGATAGGTGGCGAAGGTGTAGTCGTCGGGGCGCAGGGCGGCTCCGAAGCCGGAGGCGACTGCCTCCATGCCCAGCGACAGATGGGTGGTTCCCTTGACCAGGTTCTGGAGGAACAGGTCGTGGGCCCGCTTCTCGAACTGCCTCAACTCCTGAAGCTTGCGATACATGCCCAGACGCAGATCCAGGTCGATGTCGGCCTGGGCCAGTGAATGGTCCACCTCGTCGGGCAGACGAGGCTGGCGCAGCGCATAGTCGTAGCGGACGTCAGTAGGCATTGGCGACCAGGAGCTCCTCGCAGGGGAACAGAGTGATCACCTTGCAGCCATCGGCCGTCACGACCACCTCTTCCTCGATGCGGGCCGCCGAATGCCCGTCCGAGGCCGGAGCGTACGTCTCGAGGGCGAACAGCATTCCCTCCTGGATCTCCACCGGTGTGTCCAGTGAGTTGAGGCGGCTGATGATGGGCCTTTCATGGAGGCCAACTCCCACACCGTGCCCGAACTGGAGACCGAACGCATCCATCTCGTCCTCGAACCCGAACTCCTCCGCCCGGGGCCAGACCTTGGCGATCTGATCGGTGGTCATGCCTGGGCGCACCAGCTCGATGGCAGCATCCATCCACTCCCGCGACTGCTTGAAGGCATCGCGCTGGGGCTGGGTTGCCCGCCCTACCACGAAGGTGCGGTAATAGCAGGTGCGGTAGCCATTGAACACGTGAATGATGTCGAAATAGGCCTGATCGCCGGGACGAATCAGACGATCGGAGAACACATGCGGGTGAGGGCTACACCTCTCGCCGGCGATCGAGTTGATCGCCTCGACGAACTCCGATCCCATCTCGAACAGGCGGGCATGGGCCAGCCCCACGATGTCGGACTCGCGCACCCCCGGCTTGAGGGCTTCGAAGATGGCCTGATAGACGCCGTCGACCATGGCGCAAGCCTGGGTCAACAGGATGATCTCGTCGGGGTTCTTGATCTCCCGAGCCCGCATCATCGCATGCTGACCGTCGACCACTGTGAGTCCCGCCTCCTGGAGGGCCAGGAAGACGCCCGTCTCGGCCAGATCCACGCCTAACTTCTCTCCGGCAACACCGGCATCCTCGAGGGCCCCTTTGATCTCATTGACCGCACGAGTGTGCAACCCCGTCTCGGGTCCGATTGCGCCCTGCAGTCCCGTGTTTCCACCTCTCGAGTTCTCGTGGTCGTACATGTGGGGGAGCTGCAGGCGATGCGCCTTGGCCGCCGAACCGAAGTCCCAGATACGGGGACGGCCCTCCCTGGTTACGAGCGCCCAGCGCTCACCCTTGTTGAACGCCCAATAGCCGATCTGGGTGGAGGTGGCGTAACGGATGTTCGATGTCTCGAACAACAGGACGGCGCCGAGATCGAACTCTTCGAGCATCTTCCTCACCCGCCCAAGTCGATATTGGCGCAGCCGCTCGAAGTCGACCCGGTTCTCCCAGTCGACTCCCATCACTCCCGGCGAGGGCGTGGTTGCTACGGGAAACTCATCCATCGTGTGCTCCTTTTTGATCGGGATCGGATCCCATCGCCCCCTCCAGGGCTGCGGTGAGATAGGACCAGTCGCGTTCGAATCGATAGGAATGGCGGGGTGGTGGCTGGGGTGCCTGGGTTTCGAGCCACCTCACGTGTCCCTGCCCGACGTTGCGGAACTCGTGGACGCACCCGACGCCGGCCCAGGCGACGTCGCCCCGGCCGAGCCGGTAGCTCTGACCGTCAAATCGAGCCTCGACCTCGCCGTCGAGGATCAGATAGGCCTCCTCGAGGGGATGATCATGAGGTCCGGCGAACCCGGCCGGCTCATACTGGACCATGAACATGGTCGACAAGTCGGCCCCGAGGTCCGAGTCGATCATCATCTTCACGCTGATTCCGCTGTACACCAGCAGGGCGGTGCGCATGCTCGCACTGAGAGCGAGCTTGTCCTGGGTCTGCATAGCCGGATCCATGTTCTCGGGCTCGATGTGCCCGAAGTTCCGGTTACGGGGATCGCGCACGTCGATCTCCACCGGCTCGGCCACCTTGAGCGGCCCGGGGAAATAGGTGTCGAAGTCGCTGCGTCGTCTGGGAATGGGGGCGCGCATCTCGGCCAGGACGGCAGGGGTACCGCTGTGGTTGCGTATGGCGTGTGTCACCCCGACCGGGATGAGGCCGTAGTCGCCTTGGTGAGCCAAGAAGCTGCCCTCGGGCATGTCGACGGTGACGCTTCCCTCCAGCACGTAGAAGGTCTCCTCGAACGAATGCAGGTGGGCGTCCATCCGAGCTCCGCCCTCGAAACGGGCCAGGCGGAATCCCATCTGCACGGCGCCGACCTCTTCGGAGACGATCGAATCGGTCGAATAGCCGGAGCTGTGCTGGCGGAATTCAGGAGGAGGCTCATAGACCTGCTGCTCGGTCCGTTTGACGGTGTGATGGGCCATCAGGCTTCTTCCTCCCTGAGAAACACGGCCACCGCACTCATATCCGCATCTCCCATACCGGCGGCGATGGCACGACGAACGATTTCCAGCTCTGTCTCGGCCTGAGTCATCGGAACGCCGACCCGGAGCGCCAGTGCAATGATCAACTCCAGATCCTTGGCTACCAGCTCCAGGCTGAAAGCCACCGGCGAGTCGTCGGGGTGCTCATACGCCTCTCGCTTGTAGTGCACGAACGGCGCCCCCGCCGCCCCGCTGGCGAAGACTTCGTAGGCCGTTCGACGATCGACACCGGCATGCTCTGCCAGGACCAACGACTCGGAGAGTGCGACGTTGAGGCCATGGACCAGGGCGTTGACGGCCAGCTTTGTCGCTGCTCCCGCACCACGGTCCCCTACGTGAATGACGCGAGAAGAGAGAGGCTCCAGGACCGGGCGAACGCGCTCCACCAGATCCGGATCGCCACCCGCCATGATGGTCAGGGTGCCGGCCTCCACGGTCGACACGCTCCCCGACACCGGACAATCGAGGAACGAGCCGCCGGCGTCATCCACCGCCTGGCCCACCTTCCGGACCGTTTCGGGGTCGACCGTGCTGGTGTCGATCACCGTGGATCCGGGGCGGACTCCCTCGACCAGGCCTTCCGTACCCAGGTAGACGTCTTCGAGGGCCCGGTCGTCGGCCAGGCTCGAGAGTGTGAACTCGCCCGCAGCAGCAGCCGCAGCGGCAGTGTCCACCACCTCGCAGCCCAACTCGTCGGCCACCGCATTCGCTTTTGCTCCATCGCGATTCCACAGGACCAGCCCGAATCCGGCCCGGCTCAGAGTACGGGCCATAGCGCCCCCCATCCGGCCGATGCCGACCATTGCCACTGTCGGAGATGAGATCATGTGTGCTCAGTGACACTACACAAATCCGTTCACGCGTAACGGCCAGAGCGGTGATTTTTCCCCCTTTAGGTCACACCGAATCCGCAAATTCATTTAAATAGATGCTCAGCTGGACTACACGCGACCAGCAGCGCTGAGTAACCTGGCCGAGGTCACCTCACCACCCGTGTGGAGACCGCAACATGCGAAGGGAGCGATCGAAGATGGCAGAGGCATCCGTGGTGATAGTCGGGGGCAGCGGTGGAATCGGACGCGAGATCGCCCGCCACTATGCCGACCAGGGCAAACCGGTCGTCATCACCGGACGGGACCCGGGCAAGGCTCGCGATATTGCCTCGGAGATCGGCGAGGGGGTTCGTGGTATCGCCTTCGATCTGGCCGATCCACCCTCCATCGCTGCCGCCCTGAGTGACGTGGGGCCGGTTTCCCGCCTGGTCCTGACAGCCATCGCCCGGGACAACAACCCGGTCAAGGAATACGACTACTCGACCGCCACCTACCTGACGACCATGAAGCTGGTGGGGTACACCGAGACCATTCATACCCTGCTTCCCAATCTGACCGAAGCCGCCGCGGTGGTCCTCTACGGTGGCCTGGCCAAGGAGCGGCCCTATCCGGGTGGCACCACCGTTGCCACAGTCAATGGGGGGATCACGAGCCTGATCCGACCCCTGGCCATCGAGCTGGCTCCGATCAGATTCAATGCCATCCACCCCGGCATCGTTGGCGACAGCCCCTATTGGAAGGACAAGCCGCTCGACGTATACATAGACCGGACTCCCACCGGCCGCCTGGCGACGATGGCCGACGTGGTCGACGCCACGGTGTTCCTGTTGGAGAACGAGTCGATCAACGGCGTCAACCTGTACGTCGACAGCGGTTGGATGGTGATGTGAATCCCTTCCGCAATTGGGGTCGAGGTGGATGAGACCCACACCTCGGGCAACATGAACGACGCTCTCGACGGGATCGGCGACCGCCTACATGAAGAGCGGGTCAAAGCCGGCATCAGCCAGCGGGAGCTGGCCCGGCGCCTGGGCCTTTCCGCCAGCCTCATCTCCCAGCTGGAGAGCGGCGTGTCCAAGCCGTCGGTCGGAACGCTGTACGCCATAGTCACCGAGCTCGATCTCTCGCTGGACCGGATCATCCACGGCGAGGAGAACCCCCACGAGCGAAACGACTTGCCTGCCGATGGTCACAACCACAGCCCGCTCGTGCACCCGGGCGCCCGCTCGGTCATCGACCTCGACTCGGGCGTCCGCTGGGAACAGCTCACGGCCGGCACCGAGGACGGGGTGGACTTCCTCGAAGCCATCTACGAGGTGGGAGGCGCCTCCACGCCTGACCAGTCGCTGATGCGCCACCATGGCCGCGAATACGGCTATGTGGTCTCGGGTCGCCTAGGTGTGCAGATCGGGTTCGAGCAGCACGAACTGGAACCGGGAGACTCAATTGGGTTCGACTCCACCCTTCCCCATCGCCTCTACAACATCGGGGACGTGCCCGTCCACGCCATCTGGTTCGTGGTAGGCCGGGAGGCCACGGATCACACCGAGATCGACTAACGCTCCTTCGAGGACGCGATCTGGCGCTGCACGTCGGCGGCGTCGAACCAGGCGTTCTCGTAGCTGATCAACCCGTCCCGGAGCTCGAATACGTGCAGGATCCGGACCTCGACCGGTGCCCCGCCCCCATTGATGCCGGCCCAATCGCCTTCGACGTGGCCGCTCAGGATCGACTCGTCGACAACAAACCGGCCCCCCTCGCCTGTGAATCGCTTGACGGTCTCCAGGTGCACGTCCGGGATGGCGTCGATGATTCCCGAGTAGACCTCCGCCACCTCCGTCTTCCCCCGGAAGGGTGAGTCGGGATGGGTAACGTCGTCCCAGACGATGTCGTCGGTGTAAGTAGCGAGGGTTCCTTCCACGTCGTGAGCGTTCTCCGCCGCGAAGTGTCGATCGATTATGTCCACGCGCACCCTTTCGACTGAAGCGCCGCCAGGTTAGATCGACGAAGTGGAGAACGGCTGTGCGGTCGCTCCGGGGTGAATAACGGTCCTGATGTCTCCACAGAAAGACTCCAGGTCGTCCAGGGCACGGTTCACCGCCTCGGCGTCGAGCGGCACTGTGCGACTGACGACGCCGCTCAGATCCAGCCCACCCGCCTGAGCGACCTCCATCAACTCGACGAGTTCCGCGTAGAGATGGTCCATCACCCCGATCAACTCAGCTTCCCGACCCATCAGGTCGTCGTAGACCGCCAGCTCTGTGACCGAACCCGTCAACCCCACGATTGCCGCCCGGCCCAGGGGACGCAGGGATCGCAGGGCCTGGGCCGTGGTGAGAGGCAGACCGACCAGCTCCAGGGCCACGTCGGCGCCTCCCAGTTCCCGCAGGGCAACAACGGGATCCTCCCGGGAGGCGTCGATGGAACGAAAGCCCATCCGCTGGGCTCGATCCACCTTGCTCGCTTCTATGTCGACCCCGATCACCTCCGATGCCCCCAACCAACGGGCCAGCTGCAACGCCGAGAACCCAAGGCCACCCAGTCCGAACAGCACAACCGTCTCACCGGGCCGGAACCGGGCACGCCGCAGTGCATGGAGACTGGTGGCGGACGAGCACATCATGATGGCTCCGGTATCGAAGTCGACCGCGTCGGGGAGCGAAACCAGATTCCGGGCCGGTACCAACACATACTCGGCGTAACCACCATCCAGATGGTTTCCGATCATCGCCCCCTCCTGACAGAACTGCTCGTTGCCCCGAAGGCAGCCAGGGCATTGCCCGCAGCTGATCTGATAGTGAACGCCGACGCGATCGCCAGGGCTCCAACCCGTCGTTTCCCGGCCCAAGTCGGCGATGGTGCCCGATATCTCATGCCCGAGAACCCGGGGCAAGGGAGGAACTCGGGGGTCGCCAATGCGATAGTGGACATCGGAGCGGCAGATACCGGCCGATTGGACCCGCACCACGGCTTCGCCCGGCCCCGCCTCGGGATCCGGAAGCTCGACCATCCGCAGGGGGGTACCCGGGGCATCGAGGCGCAACGCCTTCACCGTCGTACCCTACTGGGCCACCAATTCAGCCGGACAGGTCTGGTTCGGGAGGCTTGTCCGCGTACCTGATATCGGGGAGCCGGAGCGACAGAAAGAACCCCGCCACCACGAAGGCCACCGCCACCAGCCCTGTCGTCCTGGCCGCGGAGGCGAAGGCATTCGACACTGCCTCCACCACCTTCTCTGACCCCGGTTGCTGAGCGATGCCCGGCAGGGCCTGTCCGGCGGAACCCGAGATCGCATCCACGATTCCCTGGCGGGCTTGGGGGGGCAGTTCCGGTATGGCGGCCAGGGCGTCCTGCGTGCCGGTCCGAAGCCCCGCCGCCAGGACCGTCCCCAGAAGCGCAATCCCCACCGCCGCCCCCACTTGACGGAACGTCGATTGCATCCCCGATGCCTGGCCCGACTCCCGGGGCGGGATCTCGGCCAGGATCACACTGGTCAACTGGGCGCTGGCCAGGCCGACTCCCACCCCGTAGACCAGCAGGCCCGGCACGAAGGCCCAGGCGTTGCGGGCCGGAGCGAGGAGAAGCGCCACCGTGACGATGGCGATCGCCTCGAGAGCCATCCCGGCGCTCACCACCCGGCGAGGGCCGATGCGAGAGGCGAAGACTCCCGCCGTGGGTCCGGCGACGAAGGCACCGATGGCCAAAGCCATCAGCAGAAGCCCGGTGCGGAACGCGGAAAACCCCAGCACCGCCTGGAGGAACAACGGAAGCACGAAGACGAGGCCGAACTCCCCCAGGGCCAGGATCATGGCGGTGGCGTTGCCGATGGTGAAGGAACGGAACCGAAACAGAGAGAGGTCGAAGAGCACCGCCTTGTCGCCCATCCCTCGACGGCGCTGGGTGAGCACGAACGCCCCCAGGAAGACGGCACCCACCAGGAAGGTGACCACGGTGGGGGCAATCGAATCGAACGGCCAGGTGAACCCACCGACGACGAAGGGCTCGGTGGGGGAGAAGAAGCCGAAGCGGGGCCCCTCGATGAGGGCGAAGACCACGCCCGCCATCCCAATGCCCGACAACAGCACCCCACCGACGTCGAAGCCCTCCACCCTTTCGCCCTGGCGGGTCTCCTTCACCCACAGCAGTGAGCCGATCAGCGCTATGGCACCGATGGGAGCGTTGATGTAGAAAGCCCATCGCCATGAATGGGCAGTGGTGAGCCAACCCCCCAGAAGAGGGCCGACCGCAGCCATGCCTCCGATCACCGAGCCCCAAACCCCGAAAGCGATGCCACGTTCGCGGCCCTGGAAAGTGGCATTGACCGTCGACAGAGTGGAGGGGAGAATCACGGCGGCGCCCACACCCTGGAGCAGGCGGGCGAGAATCAAGGTCCCGCCTCCATCAGCACGACCGGCCAAAATGCTGGCTCCGACGAAGACCACCAGGCCGATCATGAACAACCTCCGCCGACCGTAGAGGTCGCCGACCTTGCCGAGCGTGATCAGGAGGGCTGCGAACACGAGCGAGTAGATCGAGTTGATCCACTCGGCGTCCGAAAGGCCTAGCCCGAAATCCCGAATGATGGAAGGGAGGGCAACGTTGACGATGGTGGCGTCGACGATGATCATCGAAACGCCCAAACTCAGCACGGCTAACCCCAGCCAGCGCCTCCGCTCACTCATTCCTCAGCTCCTCTTTCTGACAGAACGTCGGCAAACACGCTAGCGGACCTGCAGCTCCGCCGGATTCACCTATCGTTTGCCCATGGATCTCGAGGTTCTGGAACGCCATCCCGACGGCCCATCTCCCCATCCGCCCTTGTTGTTCGTGCATGGGTTCTGGCAGGCGGCGTGGTGCTGGGAGGAGCACGTGTTGGGGGCCATGGCAACCCGGGGCTACGACGCCTATGCGGTCAGCCTGAGGGGCCATGGAGGCAGCCCGGGGGCAATCCGGGGAGGATCCATCGACGACTACGTGACCGACGTTGCGTCGATGGCCACCCGTCTCGACCGCGCACCGGTCGTGATCGGGCACTCCATGGGCGGTTTCACCACCCAGCACTATCTGGCCAGAGGCCTTCCGGCCATGGGAGGCGTCCTGGTCTCCTCGGTCCCCGGCAAGGGTGCCTGGCGCACCGCCCTCAAGGCGGCTCGCCATCATCCCCTCGTCTTCGCCCGTATCAACGCCACCCTCAACGTTGGCCCGCTGGTGGCGACGCTCGACAGGGCCCACGAGTATCTCTTCGCCCCGTCGGTCCCCCGCTCGGAGGTGGAGCGCTACGCACCGAGGTTGCAGGACGCATCGTTCAGGGCATTCATCGACCTTCTTTTCAAACGACCCGACCTTTCTCGGATCCAGGTCCCCACACTGGTCATCGGGGGCGACCAGGACGCCTTCTTCGACGTCGACGAATGGCAGGACACGGCGTCGGCCATGAAGGCCGACCTGGTCGTCATTCCCGGCGCCGGCCACGAGATCATGCTCGAGGAGAGCTGGCCACAGCTCGCCGACCACATCGACGGTTTCGTCTCCGGCCTGGCTTGAGAATGGGCCTTTGGGTCCGGCGGCCGGCTTCAGTGGCCGCGTCACGAGGCCGAAGAGCCAGGGGATGAACTCTGAAGTCTTCGACTCGGTGATCGGAGCGGCCCAGGAGGCCGAAACGTGGGCCTGGGCACGACTCTACGAGTGGCTGGCGCCGCAGTTGGGCGGCTACTTCCGCATGAGGGGATTCTCCCCGCCGGACGATCTGGTCGGGGAGACATTCCTGCAGCTGGCGCGTAACTTGCACCGATTTGAGGGGGACGTGAGCGGCTTCAAGTCGTGGGCTTTCATGGTGGCTCACAATCGCATCTCCAACGAGCGCCGGCGACTGGCACGCCGACCCCTCACCCTCGTCCCGGATTTTGGATCCTTGGAGGTCGAGACCGCTCCCAGTGCCGAGGACTCCGCTCTTGCCCAATTCGAGGAGGAGAGTGTCTTGTCGCTGCTGGGCCGTCTCACCGACGACCAGCGGAACGTGGTGGCGCTTCGAATCATCGCCGGATTCTCTGTCGACGAGACGGCCCAGATCCTGGGGAAGAGCGCAGGCTCGGTGAAGCAACTTCAGCGGCGAGCGTTGGAGTCCCTTCGTCGGGAGCTGAGCGAGCCGTAACCAATCGAAGTGAGGCGGGGGTAACAGGAGTGGAATGCACGACAGGCTGAACGACCGAGACATCGAGGCGATCCTCCGAGGCGATGCGGAGGTAGAGGTCGGGCTGACCGAGTTCTTGACTCGGGCCCGGTCGTCGGCTGAATGGTCCCCCAACCCGGAAACACGTCTGGAGCATCTGACCGCGGCAGCGAACGCGGTCACACCCGGAGTCGGGCTTGGGGAGACCGACCAGCCACCTGTCGGAGCCTCAAAGTCAGCGATGAAGGGAATCAAGTTGAAGATCCGGACCCTCACCAGGAGCACACTGACGTGGATCGTTGCCGCAGCGACGGTCCTGTTCGGTGCCACCGGCGCTCTAGCCGCCACCAGCCACCTTCCCCAGCCGGAGCAGCCGGCCATCTCGAACGCCGCCAGCAAGATCGGTCGCGACCTGCCTGATCCCGAGGACTCCGGCGTGGGAACACTCACCCTGGAAGAGGCGTCTGAGGACGATCCGATTCCCGTCGTGACGACCACCGTCCCCGACGACACCGAAGAACACACCCAGAACACCGAGCCGGACGATCAGATCCAACTCATCGTCGTCGATCAGAACCAGACCCAGCCGAACGGAGGCTGCCAGGCCGACGACCAGGACGACGCCGACGTCGAGGGCGGCGGACAAGTCGATCAACAGCAGGCCGGCGAACTAGACGAGCACGAGATAGACCAGCCGGATGACGAGTGCGAGATCGAGGACGCCAACACCGAGGACCAGGATCCGGTTGAGGTCGAGGACACCGGGGAACACAACCAGAAGCAGGCTTCGGACGTGGACGAGAACGAGGTGGAGAGCAACGACCCGAGCGAGGACACCGAGGTCGACGATCACAAGAACGAAGACGACCACCATTCGGGCGACACGCAAGAGCACGACTCCGGTAACCACGAGTCCGATCACTCGGGCCACGAGGAGCCCGGCGACTGAACCCCCGGCGGTCGGTGTATTGCCCAACACCAACCTTCCGACCGCCACCCGAACGGAGACCCGGCCTACGTAGGCCGGGTCTCCTTGCGTTCTCCCGAGGGCGCTCCCATTGGTTCGGCCAACAAGTGAGCCGCTAGGAGCCCGTAGCTCAATCCGGGGGGACGGTGCCTCCGAGTCATCGGCCCCGCTCAGCCGATAGCTTGCGATCGCCTCGCCACGAGAGGGCGCAGCACGAAGGCCGCCGCCACCTGGGTGGCAACAACGACGGTCATGAGCACCGGGACCGAACGCCCGTAGAGGAATCCCAGCAAGGCGCCGGCGCCCAGAAGCCCCATTCCGTAGGCGGTGTTGAAGAAACCGTAGGCCGTGGCTCGACGCCCTGAGCTCGATAGGTCGGCCACGGCGGCGCGCAGGGTCGACTCCTGGATGCCCATCACCGCGCCCCAGATCGCCACGGCCGCCCAGACGAGCCAGGCGGTAGAGGAGAATGCAAGGGCGGTCAGGGCCGACAGGACCGGCAAGAGCACCAGCACCTTTAGGCCGCGGCGGTCGTAGGCGTGACCCGACAGAAGAGCCGAACCGGCGTCCACGGCCATGGCGAGGGCGAACATCAGTGGGACGGACGGGTCACTGGCCAGGGCGCGGTCGGTCACGTGGAAGGCGATGAGCGGAAAGGGAGCGAATCCAAGCGCCGACAAGAAGACGAATCCAAAGTAGGTCCGGGCCTGGGCGTTGCTGCCATCCGTACCGTCCATACCAGCCGAGCCGGAGGGGCCTTCGGCGCCATGACCCATCCGGTTCCCAGCCATCCGCCGTGCCAGTGCCAGCGCCACCATGGCCAGAGCACCGGGCACCGCCAGCACGGTGAACGCCAGGCGGTAGTCGCCCTGGCGCAGGGCCAGGATCCCTGCCAAGAGAAGCGGCCCCACCACGGCGCCGGTCTGATCCAGTGCCTCATGGATGCCGAAACCCCAACCCCGCCCCAGAGGCGTTGCCACCTCGGAGAGTAGGGCGTCGCGGGCCGGGGACCGGACTGCCTTGCCGAGCCGCTCGGCCACCACCAGCGCCAGTGCCAGGTCTACCCGTCCCACCCAACCCAGCAGCGGCACCGCCACAACGGTCAGCCCGTAGCCGGCGAACGTCATCGGCCAGTAGCCGCGGGTTCGGTCGGCCAACTCTCCTGTCACCCACCGCAAGGCATACCCGACGAACTCCCCTGCCCCCGCCACCACACCCACCACCACAGCCGACGCCCCAAGCGTGGCCAGATAGGGACCGAGAACGCTCCGCGCTCCCTCATAGACGATGTCGGCCAGAAGGCTGACCACCCCGAAGGCGACCACCGCGGTCATCGCCCGCCGCCGTGCGTCGGAGCCTCGTGCCGCCACCCCGTCTGGAGCCTCCGAGCCCCGCCCGGGACCCGTCATGGTGCGGGATCGTGGTCTTCGAGAGCCTCCCGCACCTCGGCGAAGGTGGGCAGGGCCAGCCCCGACCGACTGACCGACAAAGCGCTCGCCGCGTTGGCAAACCTGACCGCCTCCACCCAATCGGCGCCACCGGCCCGGGCAACCACCAAGCCGGCCATGAACACGTCCCCCGCGCCGGTTTCGTCCACCGGCTCCACAGCGATGGTGGGGACCATTTCGGCTCCCTCTCCCCCGGCCAACAGCGTCCCACGGGTGCCCAGCTTGACCAGCACCCGCCGCACGCCCAGCGTCAAAAGGTCGGCCGCCGCCAGGCGGGCAATGGACTCACCCCCTACGTCCCTCCCGGTCAAACCACCCGCCTCGGTGGCGTCCGGGGTGATCGCCTCGGCACCGGCCAGCATTTCGGGAGTCACGACCTGGGGAGGAGAGGGGTCGAGAAACAGCGGGACCCCACTCTCGATGCTCCAGGGGATCAGACGAGTGAGGACCGCCGTCGGTATCTCTGCCTGGGTGACGATGGCGTCGCAACGAGCCAGGGTTTCAAGCGCCGGCTCGACGTGGTCCCATTCCAGACCATCATTGGCGCCCGGCACCAGGACTTTCGTGATGTGATGGCCTTCGACCAGGTCGATCACCACGAACCCGGTTCTCTGATCGGAGCTACGAACCACAAAGGAAGTGTCGACGTGGTCGTTGTCGACGGCCGCCAGACACATGCGACCGAACTCGTCGTCGCCGATCCGCCCCGCCAGCACGGCCGTCGCCCCCAATCGGGCCACTGCTCGAGCTTGATTGGCGCCTTTGCCACCAGGCTCCGCCAGGTAGTCCTTGGCCGTCAGGAGCCCCGGCCGCCCATCCATCCCGGCCCCGAAAAGGTGGATGTCCATATTCAGGCCGCCAATCACACCGACACGCGTCTTCGAGGCCGAGATCATCCCGAGGCGAGGTTATCCGGTTCCAGGGCAAGCCACCCCCGATTCGGTCGCTCCTGGGCACACCGGCCTGGCGTTGCCTAGGATCTTCTGCAAGTGACCAGGAGGTCCAGAACATGGCTGACATCGAGGTCACCCGTGCTGAAGACAGAGAGGTGGCCGAAGCAGATGCCACCTCGGGCATGGTGCGCGAGCAGGTGGCTTCCGACGATGGAGTCTGGGTGGGATACGTAAGAGCGGCTGCCCAGAAACCCTCTGGCTGGCATCACCACGGCGACTACGACACCTATTTCTACGTCGATTCCGGAAGCATCCGGATGGAATTCGGGTCTGACGGGTCGAAGGTGATCGAGGCGCGGCCCGGTGATTTCGTGCACGTGCCCAAGAGGGTGGTCCACCGCGAAGTGAACTCATCCGACCACGAGGGAGCAGTCATATTGATGCGGGTAGGAAGCGGTCCCCCGGTGGTCAACGTCGAGGGACCCGACCAGGCCGACTGACTCCGGTGGGTACGGGACCAATCAGTCATCGACGGCTTGGAGAATGAACCTGGCGTAGAACACGGGCCAGAACTCTTCCGGAGCCTCGGACCGATGCCGCTCATCCGCGGCACGCAACCAAGCGGCCACCTGATCAACGGTCGGCTCGAAGCCCACGCACCCGGCGATGTCGGGGTGAATGAAATCGGCATACCACTCGGACCAAGTTGGGCTAGGCCCACCGATTTGAGCGTGATGCGCCCGACCGGCCGACTTGAGTAGGTCTACTAGCTGATCCACGCGGTCTGACTCGACCATGTCGCGAGCATATTGGCTGGTACGTCATTGCCGGAAGGGAGCGGTTCAATCGTGGCTGAAGCGCTCCGAGATGAGATATCCCCCATCGACCGGAAGGGCGATTCCGGTTACGAAGGCTGAGGCGGCCGAGGCCAAGAACACCGCCGCTCCGACCAGGTCCCCGCTTTGTCCCCACCGGCCGGCCGGGGTCTTGCGGCGAATGTCCTCGCCCAGGGGCCCCTCCACCTCCTCGCGGGTCATGTCGGTTTCATACCAGCCGGGCAGGATGGCGTTCACCTGGATGTCGTGCGGAGCAAGCTCTATGGCGAGGCTGCGGGTCAGGCCGAGAAGGCCGGCCTTGGACGAGCCGTAGTGAGCAAGCCGGGGCGCCCCATACATGGAATAGATGGAGGCGATATTGATGATCTTGCCCCCCTGGCCGCCCCGGACCATGGCCCTGCCAGCGTGCTTGGAGCACAAGAACGCACCCGTGAGATTGGTGGCGATGGTGGCATCCCAATCCTGGCGTGACATCTCCAGCACAGGTGCCCCACGAGCCACGCCGGCATTGTTGACCAGGATGTCGAGCGAGCCGAAACCCGATACGACCTCTGAGACAGCGTGTTCCACCGCCTCCTCCTGGCGCACGTCGACTGAAAGAACCATCCCATCGCGGCCGAGCTCGCCTGCAACGGCCCGGTTTCTCTCCCGATCTCTCCCGGTCACCGCCACCCGAGCCCCGGCCGACTGAAGACCCAGGGCGATTCCCCGACCCAGGCCTCGGTTGCCACCCGTGACCAGGGCAGACTTGCCTTTGAGCGAGAACAGCGAGGCGGACACGGCTGGGGTACTCCTGTTGACGGCCTCAGTTATACCTCGGAAAACGGAGGCGTGCCCTACCCCGGAGCAGAGATGTCGACTTTCGGCACCACGAAGCGGGTGATAACGACAACCCGACGGCGGTATGTTCGACCCATGCGCGAGGACGTTGTGCTGGTCGGGGAAACGGGAGATGAGATCGGCGTCGCGGACAAGCTCGAGGCTCATCGGTCCGGTCGACTGCACCGGGCGGTCTCGGTCTTCATCGTCCGCGGCGACAGGCTCCTCCTGCAGCGCCGAGCTCCCGGCAAGTATCACTTCGGCGGATTGTGGACCAACACGTGCTGCACTCACCCACGCCCGGGAGAGTCGCCCCTCGCAGCCGGAGAACGCCGACTCCCAGAGGAGATGGGCATCGCCGCTGCTGAGCTGCACGAGGTGGGCCACTTCGTCTACACGGCTCTCGATCCCGTGAGCGGTCTCACAGAGCACGAGTTCGACCACGTTCTCATCGGCTCCGCCGAGGGGGACCCCGCACCCGACCCGGCCGAGGTAGCCGAGTGGCGTTGGGTCGAGCTCGATGACTTGAGGCGCCGACTCTCGGTTGAACCAGATCGTTTCACGCCGTGGCTCGGCCCCGCTCTGGACCTGGTGACGCAGGCCTGAACCAGCTTCTGGGCGGGGTGGAGCCGAGGCATCCGTGGCCGCTCGGTCTGGAATCGCCGCCCATCCCAGCCTGGAGAAGGTCAGCCAGGCCCAACCACCGTCCTCCGGCGCCAGAGGACCAAGGGGTCACTGCGTAAACGTGCCATTCACCGGGTACACCCTTGAGCTCGTGATTGCCGCGCTCGTCGAACGTGAGGCCCGATCCAGCCGACAGATCGTGGACCACTCACGACGCGATCAGATCGCCCGGCGAGGCGAGATCCATCAGGCGCGGCTGCGATGTGGACTCCCAGCCCCCCCACGTCCCCGTTCATCATCTCGATCTCGCTGGTGTGAAGGCCGCCACGGATGTCGGTCCCGATGGCCTCCAACTGATCGCGGACCGAGAACCAGCATTGCGCTCGCTCGGTGCCGATTGCGTCCACTACTGCCTTGAGGTCGTCCTTCCGCTGTTCGATTCCGGGAAGGTTGTTGGGCGAGACCCGATCTGGGAGCCCGACACCCCGTTTGTCGAGAAGTGTCAAGCGACTGAACGACGCAAGCCGCCGATAGAAGTGGGCCAACCTGGGATGCGCCCATGCGTCCTCCAGGTGCGAGGCGAACCCGGGAACCATGACCACGTCGATCGGACCCTCCCCGAGCACCTGGTAGGCAATGCCCACACCGTCGCTGTCCGCGTATCGTGTCTCCGGAAGTGAGGATGGAATGGATGCAGTCACTGGCCGTGGCTGGAGATCGGGCTGAAAGCGTACCCTCGAATCCGAATCCCCCGCATCCCCATAGCGTCGAGATCGGTGTGTTGAGCGGTAGTCGCCCGACGGAGCGCCCACCACCCGTGCCTTTCTGATCCAACTTCGAGAGCACTCAACGGATCTGCTGGTCGGGGTCCCGACGGTGTCTCGGTGGTGCGACTACCTATGCGACCGTGTCTGGCCTTCAGGGGGCCTGGATATGTCCTCGAGTGGGCGGCCGGGGGTGTCCACCGGGAGCTGGCCTATCTTCTCCAGGGCCCTCCTGTTCTTTTCCTCTGTGGGGAGGAGATCGTCCCAAGCCTCGACTTCGCCCATCGTACGTTCCGTCCACGCCTGGACGGTGTTCAGCAGGCTGATGAAGAAGTCGACTGCCAGGGCCCTGATATATGCCTGGTCCTGGGTGACGTTGATTCCGTCGATGAACTCCTGTTTCACCTCGCCACCGAATTGGAGCATCTCGCGGGTGTCGGTGCGGACCTGCTTGAGAGTGCCTATCAACTCCTCTTTGGTTCCCAGAGGAGCAACGAAGATACGCAAAATCGCCTCGAAGTCCATCGAGAACGGGGAGACCGGGCTCCCCAGCCACTCCCGCAGCGCTTCTTCACCCGCTTCGGTGATCGAGTAGACGGTGCGGGCCCTCCTTCCGGTGTACTCCTTCTTTCCCTCGATCAGACCCATTGAGGCAAGCCGATTCGCTTCCCGGTAGATGGCGCTCTCGGCCCGAGGCCAGACATACCGGAAATAGCGGACGCGTTGCGTTGCCAGCTCGTACGTGGACCAGGGTCGCACCGCTACCTGAGCCAGGACCGCATATGAGGTGGTCGTCAGTTGATCTTTCATCACGACCTCTTGACTTACTCCAAATCAGAGTATACATTTACTCCAAATTGGAGTATAGACATCCGATAAGGAGGTACCGACGTGAGCGACCGAGCCGGAGCCGAGTATGTGGAGACCCTCGTCATCGGAGGCGGGCAGTCCGGCCTCGCCCTCGGGTATCACCTCGCCCGTCGCGGTCTGTCCTATGCGATCGTCGATGCCAACCACCGGATCGGTGACGCCTGGCGCAACCGATGGGACTCGCTGCGGCTATTCACCCCCAAGCGGCTCGACTCACTGCCCGGGTTGCCGTTCCCCGGATATCACTGGGGGTTCCCGAGCAAGGACGAGATGGCCGACTACCTGGAGGCTTACGCCCGGTATTTCGAGATTCCGGTCCAGACCGGTGTCCGAGTGGAGCGACTCTCAAGAGAGGGCGACCACTTCGTTGCCACATCGGACAACCGACGTTTCGAGGCCCACAACGTGGTGGTTGCGATGTCGAGCTGGCAGAAACCCCGGACCCCGGGGTTCGCCGGCGATCTCGATCCGTCGATCCGCCAATTACACGTCGCCGACTACCGCAACCCTGCTCAGCTCCAGGAGGGAAGCGTGCTGGTGGTAGGAGCGGGCAACTCGGGAGCAGAGGTGGCGAACGAGCTGGCAAGGACCCACGAGGTATGGCTGTCCGGGCGCGACACCGGCAGCATCCCCTTCCGCCCGGAGAGCGTGGCAGCGAGGATTCTCATGCCGTTCATCGCACGCATCATCTTCCACCGGGTGCTGACCACCGGCACGCCCATTGGAAGGCGGGTCCGACCCAAGAAGGTGGCAAGCGGTGAGCCCTTGCTCCGGGTCAAGGCAAAGGACCTGGCCGAGAATGGCGTGGAGCGTGTCGCCCGGGTCACAGGCGTCCAAGAGGGCAGGCCCCAACTCCAGGACAGCCGCGTTCTCGAAGCTGCCAACGTGGTCTGGTGCACCGGGTTCCACCCCGGATTCTCGTGGATCGATATCGGCTCAATAGATCCGCGAGAGCCGGATCACCACCGCGGCATCGTCGAGTCCGAGCCGGGCCTCTATTTCCTGGGTCTCAAGTTCCTCCACTCGGTGTCCTCGGAACAGGTCCACGGTGTGGAGCGGGATGCAGCTCACATCGCCGATGACATCGAGGGCCGGCGTGACAGCAGCCCCGCTGACCGACCGTCGGTTTCCCGGTCCGACCGGCTCGAATCGGCCCGCCGCGGCTAGGGCGCTGGACAGCTCCGCACCGAGTTTGGGGTTCCCCGAGGGCGCCGTCAGGCTTAGCCCGTCCGGCGAACCGACCAACCACTGGCTCGGCCCGCCGAGTCGATCGGCGACCACGTCGAACCACCAGGACCTTCCCCGGGCAACGCCGGTACGTTCAGCAGCAAACGCTCGACGCTCAGGGTCTACCTCTGTTGGGTGGGGAACATTCCCCACTTGCGTCCGCTCCTCCTGCTCGCGATCTCGGTGATCCACTGCATGCTGGCGCTGCCGGTGGCTGCCGCGCTCCGCGATGCGGGCCGGGTCAGGATGCTGGGCGTGCCTGATAGGAGTCGACGAGGTCGGCGAAGACGACGACGTTGTCGCGGTAGTGGCGGTTGGAGCGATCGAACGTGCCGCCGCAGGTGATAAGGCGCAGAGCGGCGTGGTCGGTGGCGCCGTAGACGAGCTCGGTCGGGAAGTCGTCTTTGGGGTACTGGCCCACCGCCTCGACCGCGAAGACCGCCACCATGCCGTCGCGGCGGGTGACCAGCACCTCGTCCCCTGGGCGGAGGTTTGCGAGGTCGAAGAACACGGAAGGGCCGTCGGCGGCGGAGTCGACGTGGCCCAGCATGATGGCCGGACCGGTCGCGCCCGGGGTGGCTGAATTCTTGTACCAAGCCGCCTGGTTGTAGTAGGGGCCGGGAGCCGGCACCTCCAGGGTATGTTGGGCTGTCAGACCCAGGTACTGCACCTCCGAGTGCACTTCGATCGCCGGGATGTCGATGGCGACCGGTTCCGACGACGAGAGGGAGAGGCTGTTGTCAACTGCCTCGGGCACAGGCGAAAGCGAGGTCGGCGGCTTGAACGAGTCCTCCTCGACCGGCGGTAGTTGCCTCGCAGCGGCTGGCTCGACCGAGGACACCACCGACACGAGCTCAACTGATTCGGTCGACGCCGAGAGCTGCGGCGGGGTGTGGGTTGTCAGGGCCAATCCGATCAGAGCCACGCCGCTTGCCGCGAGAACGGCGCCAGACACGGCGAGAAAGAGGTGGCGTTCACCGCCCAATCGTCGGGTCTTGTCTCCGCTGATCCGACCGACCGTCGCTGAGCCGTCGACGAGCCTCGAACACTCCGACAGCGACGGCGAGAAGAGCGGCCCCGCCCACGAGCAGAATCGTGTTCTGAGCGCCTGAGGTCGAACCACCACCGGTGTCGACCCCACCCGTGGGCGGCGCCAAGGTGGTGGAGGTCGTGGTGCTCGCAACGGTGGTAGTCGTCGTGGTGCCTCCCACAGCGGTGGTCGTGGTGCTCGCAACGGTGGTCGTGGTGCTCGCAACGGTGGTCGTGGTGCTCGCAACGGTGGTCGTCGTAGGTGTGGCGCAGGTCGCTCGGGTGATGGTGTTGGTGTCCAACGTGACAGCGCCGTTTCGTGCCAGCGCTCGGCCCTCAATCGTTGCTCCAGTGTTGAGGGTGATCGAAGCCAACGCCAGAATGTTCCCCCTGAAGGAGCTGGTGGTCCCAAGAGTGGCCGAACTGCCGACCTGCCAGAAAACGTTGCAAGCTTGGGCGCCGTTGATGAGGTTCACGTCGCTGCCTGAGGCTGTGATGAGAGTGCTCGCTGCCTGAAACACGAAAACGGCGTTGGGGTCACCTTGGGCATCGATGGTCAGCGTCCCGGTTATCCCAAACGTACCCGCGGCTGAGTTGTAGACGCCTTCGGTCAGGGTCTGCCCGCCGAGCTCGGTGGCCACGGTAGTGGCCGGCGTCCGCCCCGCGGCGTCGTTGTACGCGGTGACCAGGTCAACCTTGGCCTGCTCGGCGACAGCATCGGTCTGATGGAGCGCACCATTCAACGTCACCGAACCGAACCCGGTGACCGAAGTACCCGGATGCAAACCGACATCGCCGGTGATGGTGGTCGGACCGGTGTTGGTGATGGTCGTACCCGCCAGAACAGCGAAACCGTCAGCTGTCCCAAGGCCGACCGAGGACACCTGCGCCTGCAACAACGGACCACCAGCGAAGAAGACCAAGAGAAAAATCACCGCCACAATCATCACGTTCCGCGTAGCGGCTGAGCAATGCATCCGCAGAGACTCGGATTCGCGCCAGCGTATGGGCTTACCTCCTGGTGCTCAAACGATATCATAGATCGTCGGTCGGTGCCGGTACTCCCTGCACGTCGAACCGAACTACTTGCTCCGGGCGCTCATGGGTGAGTCGTTGAGACGTCGTGTGGCCGTCTACGACCCCGACGACCGTTCGACCCCTGAACGGGCACTTCGACGATCTGATCTCCTGTGGGAGATACGCCAGACGGGCGGCCTACGAGGCCGCAGTTCGGACCGGTGACGATCCACCGACCTCGTCGTCCGCGTCCATCCTCATTGACGAGATGTTCGATAGCGGAACGGGCTCATTAGTTGAGATGGCCGACAGTGAACAGAGCTCGCCACCCAGGCTGAGCCACGATGGCAGTCGTGAGTCACCTACCGTGTGAAGGCGTCCACAACTCCAACCGCAACTAACCGACTCGGGTCGTAACGGGCATCGTTGACAGCCGTCATCGAGACGCAACTTCATCACGGTTGACGCGACAGATCGTCCCGTCGGCGATTTTGCGCCATTCGTCCGAGCCGGATTGGTCTATGACACCCAGCCCACGCCGCGGCGCCAACGGCGGTGCGCGAATTCATGCGGGTGCGGACCGAACAGCGGGCAGCGCAACAATTCCGGAACTACCTACAGGCCGCCCAACAGCTGGCACTGCGCCCCGGCCCGGTAACGCTGCCTGGTGAAGAGATCGCCACCACGATTTGGAGCATCGCTCATCCGGAGGTGTACCGGTTTCTCACTGGGGGAGCCGGCTGGGATCTCGATCGCTACCGACGCTGGGTTGAGCGGTCTCTCGTCTCTGCCCTGATTGAAACCGTCGAGGTCTGACCACTCCGGGGCGCGCCCACTCTTCGCGACCCACGCGAAGGACGTCAATGCCTGCGAGGACACCTGATATGGGAGATTCGGCCCGACCGATCCGGATCCGATCGAGATCGGCCAAGAGTCACCGTACGCGCCGGCGCCTGACCGCGTTCGGGCACGGCAGTGTTGGGCGGCATACCCCGGCCGATCGCACGGCCCGCCCCCGCGGCCACACGGTGTGCCTGCTTTCAGCGATCTTCGCTCTGCTGCAATGCAACCGGGCGTCCGAAATCGACCGCATCGACGACTGCGGGTGGTGCTGAGTCGGCGAGCTGCCGATCCGGACGGGCGCCCAACGCGTTGTTCACCGTCGAGAACGCCACGCGCATCGCCGTGTATACCGTCATGGCGAAGATCTGCCGATCGCTGAACCCGAAATCTCGGAGCTCGGCCACGTCGGCCTCGTCCGTCGTGATCGGAGCGGCAGCCACCTTGCGCGCCCATCGCGCCATCGCCCGCTCCGGCGCATCGAGTCCAGAGTCGTCGCCGTGCAGCACGCCCGCGGCCACCGCCGGTGCGGTCTCGGCCGCCAACCTCGTCCCCCAAGCGAGCGAGCAGTAGGCGTCACCCAAGGTCGAGGCGCAGGCCGAGACCAGGATGCCTCGCTGTCGACGCGACAGATCACCGACCCGACTGGCAACGCCGAGCACATCGAACAGACCGATCATGGCAGCCGGCTCGTATGCCCAGATTCGCGTCAAGTTCATGACGTAGCCGCCGTCGGCAGCGTCCTCCTCCAAGAGACGCTCGGCAGCCTCGGTCGGGGGCGGATCAGCGAGGAAGTGGTGTCTGTTTGTCTCCGTCATCGATCGCAACCTCCTGTAGGGACAACCTCCTCGTCGGCATCCCACTCGTCGACCATCACGCTCAAACGTCCTCACAGGCCGCTGGGCATCCTTCCAGGCAGTGATCCCGCCGTCCAGATGTGCCACATCGGTGAAACCCATCTCGAGGAGAGTGGCGGTTGCCAACGCCGAACGGCCGCCCGACTTACAGTACAAAATCATCGGCCGACCCTTGTCATCGAATTCCTTCATGTGGTACGGAGTCGCCGGATCGGCATGGAACTCGATCACTCCCCGTGGAGCGGCGACGGACCCTGGGATGACCCCGTCCGTTCGTGCCTCCGCGGGCTCGCGGACGTCCACCAACACCGTTCCCTCCGACTCGATCTCAGCCGCCACCTGCTCGACCGTGAGGTTCGCGATCCAACGTGTCTGGTTCGTCGACCAAGGCTGAGCGAAGGCGACATGAGCCGTGGGCCGTACGGGCTCCCGAACGTCAGTGGTAGAGGGACCCGTCCAATGCGAAAGCCCTTGAGGTGCAAGGGTTTTGGAGCGCGCCCGAGAGGACTCGAACCCCGGTGATCACGTACTCATCGTCAAGATCTTGGGTCAGTGCCGGACCCAGCGCCGGATCGGGCTGCACATCGGCAACCGTGGCCAACATCCTGACGTACAGCTCGGCACTCTCGAGGGATATCCACTTCCGCAAACGTGGCCGCTCGGTCAACACGCTTCGCACTTCGCCGAGCGACCGATCGCAGATCACCAACTCGTATGTCTGGCCTTGTAGCCAGCCGTGCACGATCCGATGCGAAGGACCTTCACTGATCGCCGCCGAGATCAACACGTTGGCGTCGAGCACCGCCCGCATCCGTATCGCTCAGGGCCCAGAGGATCGACGACGGCGCCGGACCCGACTGACCTCCTCGATGGCGACCCGCATCGCCTCATCCTCATCGAGATCAGAGCCAGCCACGCTCGCGTCGAGCACCTGTCGTGTCTCGCGGGTGTAGCACTCCCATGCCGACTGACGCGATGTCCCCAAACTCTCACCGACCTGATCCCAGGTGGCGCCCTGACGACGCGCCGCCTCGACCCGATCGCGTCGCAGGGCTTCGAACTCCACATCTGCCCGAGAAAGCTCTCGCAACGCCTCCAGCGGATCTGCGGGCAACGAGTCGACATCAATCACCTTCGCTAGACCAATCCTGGAGGTGCCTGATTGAGACTGGGAGCGCGCTGCGGGGTGTCCCCGTAGCGTCGAGGCCGGTCGGTTGGCTCTTGAAGTGCCTGCCGCCTGCTGGGTTGGCTTTCTAACGAGGTGTCTGCCGGTTGGTGTCCTCGGCTGTGGCGTGGCTCAAAAGAGGCGAGAGCACATCGACCCGAATCAGGCTTGCCCGTTGCGGCTCCGTCGCCGACAGAAAGGCAGTGTCATGATGATGATCGGCATCGACCCTCACAAGGGGTCTCATACAGCGGTGGTGATCGACCCCGACGAGAGAGTGGTCGACGAGATCAGAGTGCGAACGTCGACCGGCCAGGCAAGTGAGCTCCGGGAGTGGCTTCGGCGTATCCGGATCGGGCCTGGGCTGTGGAGTCGGCTCGGGGGTTGGGTTATCTGGTGTCTCAGCAGCTGGTGGCGGCTGGGGAGCGGGTGATCGATGTGCCAGCGATGATGGCGTCACGGGTTCGCCTGTTGGGGTCGGGCAAGTCCCAAAAGACCGATCCCAACGATGCCCGGTCCGTAGCGATCGCCGCCCTGCGCCATTCGGGGTTGACGATCGTTCGGGCCGACGACCACGCCCGGGTGTTGGGATTGCTGGCGAAACGGCACCGAGACGTGGCCCGGATGAAGAACAAGGTGGCGTGTCGTCTCCACGCCTTGCTGATGGAACTGGTCGCCGGAGGCTTGGCCTCGGAAATGACTCTTGACAAGGCACAATCGCTCCTCGAGCAGGTGGAAATCCCTGATGAGATCGCCTCAACCCGAGAGGGAACCGCAAACTCAATCATGCCCTCCACATCGCGGCAGTCTCCCAGCTCCGATACCCCGGAGAAGGCCGCGACTACTACCAGAAGAAGATCGCCGAGGGCAAGACCTCCAAGGAACCGATCCGGGCGCTGAAACGGAGGATCTCAGGCGTCGTGTACCGGCATCTCCTCGCCGAACGCCCGACGCCACCTCAGCTGAACGATCGGCGGGTCCGGGAGGACACCCAGGGACGACTCTGATTCCAGCGTGGCCGGCTCACACCCTGACACACCGGCACTTCGGATAAGTCACTTCCCGGACCCAACACCAAGACTACGACCAACCCGGCCACCAGGCACAGGGCCAACTGGTCGCGTTCCAACCCCGGCCGAAACATCGACTTGACAAAAAGAGGCATCGATATGGGCGGAATGGGCGTTATCGGCCGCGATCGGGTGATCGGGTAGCGTTCTCATGATGCCCGCTGAACCTCCAGCCTCCGTGTTTCTCAACATCGCCGAAGAGATAGCGATACCTGTCGAGGGAACGCTGAGTCAGGTTCTCTACCGAGACGACCTCATGCGAGTGGTGGTGTTTGCTTTCGATGAGGGGCAGGAGCTCACTGATCACACGGCGGCGAAGCCGGCCATCGTGCAAGTCGTCTTTGGTCGGATCCGACTCGACCTGGATGGCGACCCCGTTGAGCTTGGACCAGGATCGTGGGTCCGGATGGCCGCTCATCTGACGCACGCGGTGCGTGCCCTTGAGCCAACCGTCATGCTGCTCACGCTCCTGGGTGCGCACGCGGCGCAATAACCGGGTCCGTACATGCACACCGAGGTGCCGATCGAGGACATCATGCGGTGAGGGGTGATATCGCTCATATTTGGCGATCTCGGGCGGGACGCTCAGTTGGTGCCGGGGGGCTTGTTGGCTTGACCTGCGTCCGTGCTGCCGCTCAGACGGATGTGCGCCTTCCTACGACAGGTCCAGTACCTGCTAGGTCGGCTCTGCCGAGAAGCCGGGGTTCGAAGCCAGGGTGGTTAGCTGTTGCATGATCCGCCCGAAGAGGGATGGGTCGAGTGATTCAGGTTCGATGGTCGTAGCGCGCCCGAGAGGACTCGAACCCCTAACCTTCTGATCCGTAGTCAGACGCTCTATCCAATTGAGCTACGGGCGCATGGGGAAGAGCAAAGCATAACGTCCGGGCGACCCCAATCCCTCCGGCTGGTCGCTGGTCCCTCCCGGTGGCCTGCTCTACATCTCGCCCTCCGCCCTAGCGTTGCGATAATGAGGCCGTCCGAGCAGAGAGGCATCCAAGAGCATGCGAATCGGAATTCTGACCGGTGGAGGCGATGTGCCCGGCCTCAACGCCTGCATCAAGGCAGTGGTGACCCGCGTGTCCGAGGAAGGTCACGAGGTGGTGGGCATACGTCGTGGGTGGGGAGGCCTGGTTGATGTCGACCCGGACGACCGGTCGACGTTCGATTCGAACCTGATCGAGCTCGACCCAGGGGTGGTTCGCACCATCGACCGGACCGGTGGCACCTTCCTCCACACATCGCGAACCAACCCGGCCAAGGTATCGAGCGAAGACCTTCCCTCTTTCTTGGCAGACCGCTACACCGGTCCCGGCCCGCACGACGTGACCGCCCACGTGCTGCCCATTCTCGAGGCAGCCAAGATCGACGTCCTCATCCCGATTGGAGGCGACGACACGCTCTCTTACGGGCTGCGTCTGCACGACGAGGGGGTTCCCGTGATCGCCATACCCAAGACAATGGATAACGACGTTCACGGCACCGACTACTGCATCGGCTTCTCGACGGCGGTGACCAGAGGCGTGCAGTTCATCCACAACCTGCGGACCGCGGCAGGATCTCACGAGCGGATCGCCGTTGTGGAGCTGTTCGGGCGTTACAGCGGCGAGACGTCGCTCGTCACCGCCTATCTGGCAGGAGTGGACCGGGCCATCATCTCCGAGGTCCCCTTCCACATCGACAAGCTGGCCGAGCTCCTGTTGGAAGACCAGAGGTCGAACCCTTCCAACTACGCCATGATGACCATCTCCGAAGGCGCCCGCCTGCCCGAAGGGGAGATGGTCCTGACCGGAAACGCCGACGCCTACGGCCATCGCAAACTGGGCGGCATCGGCGCCCTCACCGGCGAGTTGCTCAAGGAACGAACCAAGCAGGGCGTCCTCTACCAGCAGGTTGGCTATCTGATGCGCTCGGGAGCGCCAGACTCCCTGGACCTGATGGTGGCAACCAACTACGCCGTAATGGCTACTGATCTGGCCCTCGAAGGCGGAACCGGCCGGATGGTGGCCCTGCGGGGGGGTACCTACACGCACGTGCCGATCTCGGTCACGGCCGAAGGCGTGAAACGGGTCGACGTCGACGAGCTCTACGACGAGCACTCGTACCGACCCAAGGTGCGCCACGTCCTCGGCAAGCCGATGTTCCTCTACTGAGCTTTGGCGCGACATCCACGGCGTCTACGCCCCGTTTGTCGCGCCAGAACGGCCTAGTTCGCCGCCTGGCTGCTGCGCTCGCGCCCCTTTGACCGGTGCTCGCGGATGTGGCGGGCGATGTATTGGGCGTCCCTGCCCGCCCCTCCCACCAGGGCCGAGCTCAGCGAATACTGGAAGGGAACGCCCATGAAATAGAGGCCCGGCTCCGATTCCACAACTCCGCGTTCTTGGATCGGAAAGCCGTACTGGTCGAACACGGGAAGGGCTATCCAGCTGAGACCCGGCACGAATCCCGTGCACCACACCACGTTCTCCACGTCGAGCACACGGCCACCTTCGAGAACGGGCTTGCCTCCCTTGGTGCCGGTCGTCCGGGGGACCCTCTCGACCCCAGCAGCGGGGATGTCCTTCCGCCTTACTCGCCCAAGCGGTATCCCCCGCGGTGGACTCATGAAGTGGTCTCTCACCTTTCGGCCCCAGGGGGTGGTCACCTTCAGCACCCTGTGAGCCATGAACCAAAAGACCGGTGCAAACAGAAGGCCTGCCCGGGAGCCGGCCGCGGTGGGCTCCTGACCGGTGTCGGGACCCGAAAGCCAGACCTGATGATGATCGGCGAGCTCCATGGCGATCTCCGCCCCCGAGTTGCCGGCGCCGACGACGAGAACTCCGCCGTCCTGTAGCTGGGATGATCTCCGATACTCGCTTGAGTGGAGCTGGACGATGTCGCCGGCGAGCTCGCGCCCGAAGCCGGGCACCTTTGGATGGTGATAAATACCCGCCGCCACAACAACGTTGTTGGCCCGAATGCACCCATCTCCGTAATCAACCGTGAATTCGTCACCCGAACGCTCCAGCTTCTTCGCTTCGATCCCGTTCCGGACCGGCAATTCGAACCTCGCCGCGTAAGCTTCGAGGTAGTCGGCCAACTCATCCTTGGTGGGGTAGGCGCCATCGGAAGCCTCAAACGGAAGCCCAGGAAGGCTGTTGAAGCGGGCGGGAGTGAAGAGTCTGAGAGAGTCCCACCTCCGCCGCCAAGCGCCTCCCACGTCCTCGGATTTGTCGAGCACCACATGGTTGACACCAAGCCGGTTCAACTGGTAGCTGGCCGCCAAGCCTGCCTGGCCTCCCCCCACAACGACGGTATCGATGCTCTCGGGAATCGGAACGGCCACGGCTACCTCCTATCACTTCTCTTGTGGGCGACGGTACAAAGATCGAGCCGACCTTTCTTCGGGAGGATTGTGGATTTCCCCGGGCCGCTTCCCATGAGGAAGATCACCCACGCGACGATCGACGCCCATGGGACCGCACGGTGGGAACAGATCACGGCGAGCCACGGCTGGAGTCCGACATCACCGGATGACCTACTGGCCCCGGCAGACTCCCGAGACAGACGGGTACACGGCAAGCCGCACCTGAAGCTTCGAAGGTAGACTCCCGCCCTAGCTGATCATGCGTGGACACCTAGTTATCGCCGACATCTCCGGTTACACCCGTTTTCTGACGGAAAGCGAACTCGACCACGCCAATGGGATAATCGGAGAGCTGCTCAATGCGATCATCGCCGCCATCAAGGCACCCCTCACCGTGTCTCGCATTGAAGGTGACGCCGTCTTCATGTACGGAGTGATGCCGGAGGGAACGAGTGGCGAAGCCGTCCTCGAGTCGGTCGAGTTGCTGTATGTGTCGTTTGCTCGAGCGCTGGAGATCATGATTCTGAACACCACCTGCCCGTGCAATGCTTGTGTCAACATCGATTCGCTCGGCCTCAAGATCGTCATGCATTGCGGAGAGATCGCCAAAGCGAACATCGGGGGTATAGAGACGCTGTCGGGGCCGGACGTCGTAATGGCCCATCGACCGCTCAAGAACAGCATCCGCGAGCAGACCGGGATCGACGACTATCTACTCGTCACGCAGGCCTGCGTCGATGACCTCGACATACAGCGCATCGTGACCGGATGGGTGCCGCACACAGAGGAATACGAACATGTGGGCGAGGTGACCGGGTACGTGTCGTCCCTGAGGGACGTTTGGGACTTCTCTCGACGCCAGACCGAGGACAAGGTCCTGCAGAGTGTCGCCTTCATGACTTTGAGCGCCTACAGCAAGGCTCCCCCAGCCGTGGTGTGGGATCACCTTGTGAATCCGATCAAGCGAACTGGATGGCTAGACGCCATCAATAACGAGATCAAGGGTGAGACCGACGGCAGGATTGGCCCCGGAGCTGAATACCACTGCTCGCACGGCGACAATGTGCTGTTCGTATTCACTGTTCTCGACCGCCGCGCCGTGGACTATCTGACCCTCCTCTTGTCGTTGGGGGACGGCATAGCCCTGCGATACACCGACTATGTCGTCCCCAGCGGCGAAGGGACCCGGATAGTCAGCTGCTCAGCGCCCGCCTTCTACATCGATACGGGCGAGGTGGTTCCCGATGGCGCCCTCGACGCGGTAGCCGAGGAAATCGGGCCGACCTATCAGGCTTCCCTCAACCGACTGGCCGAGATGGCCGACCAGGCTGCCGCCAGCTTGACCGCCGTCTGACCTCGCGGGCGGGCTCATGGCTGAGATCGGACATAGACCTCCACGCCGCCCTCGCCGATCACCATCAACCATGGCGTTGTCCTCCCGTATGCCACCCCGAGATGAGACGGGCTCCCGGGATCGGCCAACGTGAACGGGTTCATGACGGCGGCTTTGACCAGCATCTTCGCCTCACCGTTTGTGACCGGGACCGACCCGACCACGATCCCACTCGCCACGGTGATCGCCCCCGTGGTGGGAGCAATCGTGACGGGCTTCCTGGCCCTGCACGCCGCCTTCCGCAGGGAGTAGAGACCGACCAAGGCCTGGCGGAGAGAAGAACGGGCAGGGCTGCACGCGTGTCCCGGAGTCGGGTGCGCTCCCAGGATCGTGCTAGGGGATTTGCGCCGACTCGGACGACGGCGGCTCAGGTGTCGGGGCGTTGACGGCGAACGAAGTCGAAGACGGTGAAGGTGCCGTCGGAATGGAGATGATGGGTTCCCTCGATGTCGCTTCGAAAGTCCGGCTCGATCGTCTTGACGAGCTCCTCCCGAAACACATTCGGTGACAGCTCGGCGATTCGGTGGACGGCACTCGACCGGCCGTACGTTCCGAAGCCGTGACGCTGGGAGACGCGAAATATCCCCGATCGGTCGATGATCAAACCCCCGTTCCGGGCTTTGGTGTGGTCGATGACAACCGGGTTGCACTCGTGCGGAGACCACAGGTCCGCCAATGGTGAATCGGCATAGAAGGCGTAGAGCTCCGAGGAATAATTCCCCGTTCCGATCGGGTCCAAAGCCGTCAAGAGCCACCAGCTCCCTTGATGGGGAAAGATGACCGTGTCCCACGCCTTCCGGTCACTCCACACCACTTTCGCTAGCTCCCACCGGAGAGGAAAGTCGACACAGCGATAGATGCGCACATCCTGGTTGGCGGCCGATTCCGGGCACATGAAGAGCTGGCCATCGAACTCGAAGACATAAGGGAAGGAGAGATGGAAGGGCTCTTCGATTGCGGGGCCCAATTCGATGCTCTCGTCGCCGTTCAACCCGAAGACGCCGATGTGAGCACGCCTTCTCGAGTAGTCGTAGTCCTCGACGAAGCAGAAATGGTCCCCGCCCCGATCGACGACGAAGGGGTCGGCCAAGAAGTGCCCGGGCCGGTTTGGGATATCTGTGCCCCGACGCATGTCCGCCTCCCGCCACGGCCTGGGCACGTAGGCCACGCCCCAGCGGGCCGTGCGGCGGCGAAGCTTGCTTATCGCCCTGGGTAAGAACCGGCGGAACAAACGGCCCAGATAGGTCAACATCTGAGTCGCCGTCGGCCAGCCGCAGATCTTGCCCGGGTTGGAATCGTCCGGCGACGCTTCGGGCATGGACCCGCGCGAGACGACATCTCGGATCAGGCTCTGGAGGTGATGGATGGAATGGGCGCGAATGGAGGCCTGGTTGAGAGCGAAAACGCGACGGGTCGGATAGAGACCCCGCCGCATTACCGACCCCCCTGGAGTGGCGACAGTGTGGTGGCGGATGGTGAAACCAGTCGTTTCCCAGCCCTCGAACACCTCCCAGAAGCCGTCCGGGCCGCCCCGCTTCACCCGATCGTCACCGTTGGCCACCGTTACCACTCCCAACCTGGTGGCCGTCAAGAGCTCATCAGGGAGGAACATACCTTCCAGATCGATCAACAGATCCAGCTGGAGTGCGCTGATTCTGGCCAACTCCTCCGGGTTGGGGCCGACCTCAGGCGACACCGACAAGTCGACTGTGGCAAGCTCCGGAATCAGCCGCCGCAAGTCGACCCGCTCCCTGTTGTCGTCGAAGACGGGAGACGACGGGAAGATCCGGGACTCGACCGCGGTGATCAGGCCAACGGCCCACCTGGACAGGGCTGAAGAGGCGGATCGGCGCGTGTTACGGGCGGAGGGATGCACCAGGAGGAGATGTGTGATGTCGACACCATCATGTGATCGCGCCCAATCGACCAACCCTCTCACATACCCGTTGGCCTGAGCGCCCTGACCCAAAAGGCCAACTCTGAGACTTGCCATTCCTTTGAATCCCTCTCCGCATCAGCGGGTACGCCGCGATGGCCGGGAGCGTACCTCGTCGCCCGAACGCCCTCCGCGTCCCCGTCGAAGGAGGGCTAATCAGCCGGGACGACCTGCGCCGGCATAGTCGGATCGGTGGATGCTGTCGATGCGCACCGACACGCCAGGATAGGGAGCGTCGATCATCTGGCCGTTGCCGATGTAGATACCCACGTGGTGAACGGGATGGCCGTAGAAGACCAGGTCCCCCGGCTTCAACTGGTCGATCGGAACCGAAGGCAACACTCGCTTCTGTGCCGCCGAGGAGTGTGGAAGGCTCACTCCGGCCGCCACCCAGGCGTATCTGGTCAAGCCGGAGCAGTCGAAGGAAGAGGGCCCGTTTCCGCCCCAGCGGTAGGGCTTGCCGATCTGACCCATGGCGGTCTGCACCGCCATGGCCGCGCTGCCACTGGCCGGCGGAGGCGGCGCCGCGGGATGGGAGCGCTTCTCCACGGCAGCCTTGCGCGCCATTGCTTCGCGCGCCTTGCGCGCCTCCTCGGCGGCCTTGCGCTTCCGCTCTTCTTCCACGAGTTGGGCGAGCCGGCCGTTGACCTTGCTCAAGGCGTCCTGTTGCTTGGCCACCAGAGCCTCGACCTGCTTGCGTTGATCGGCCAGGTCCGCCTTGTCCGCCGCCACCTGTCGCTGCTGAGCGGTGAGGATCTGTTGCTCGACCTTGAGGTTCTCCCGCGCGACCCGCAGGTTGGCGGCGATGGAGTGATCATCCTGGGCTATGGCGTTCGTGTACTGGTCGACCGCCACGAACTCTTCCATGTTCGACGCACCCAACGCCCCCATGGCACTGGCCAGAGCCTGATTCTCGTACATCTGCACGACCTGGGCTTGCGCATCCGAGGTGCGCTGGTCGAGTTGCTGCTCCGCCTCCGCGATCCTGTCCCGAGTCGCCGCCAAGTGCGAGTTTGTCTGGTCCAGGCGATCCTGCACTTGGCGATAGCGCTCGTTGACCGTCTCGACCTGGTTCTGTAGATCCTCCAGGTTGGCCTCGATCTTGCGGGCCTTCTCTCGCAGTTGATCGATGGTCGTTGTGGCGTCGGAGGGACGGGCTTGTGCTGCGGTCCCCAAACCGGCTACGAGCAAGATCGCAGCTAGGAAGACCGCTGGAGAATGTGTCCATCTCTTCATGAGTAACCCATCCGAGCCCGCCGGCTCGCCCTGGCGCCGGCAGGGAGGCTCGGGACTCCGATCACCGTAGCGACCGCCACAGGCAAAGCGGGAAAAACGATTGCCGCTCCGTCGACCCCACAGTTGGAGCCGTATGGTGTTTCGAACCCACGCCGCCGCAGGAGACAACCTTGCCAGCCATCACCGACCTCGCCGACCGGTACTGGGATACGTTTCTCGACGCCAACCCCAGCTATGCGACGCTGATCGGCAACCACGACCGCGATGGTGTGCTGGAAGACGTGTCCCAGGAAGCCAGGGCTTCCGACGCACGCAAGATGGCGGGTCTCCTCGAAGAACTCGCATCAGCCGACTCGACCGCCGACCCTGTAACCGCCGCACTGCTTGCCAATGTGATCGAAGTCGACCTAACCGAGTACGAGACCGAAATACTGGCCCTCACGGTCGACCCGTATCTGGGAGTCCATTCAGGCCTGATCCAGGCGGCAGCCCACAGCTCGGCGCCAAGTCCCGAAAGTGCTCGACTGATCGGCCAACGATACGCCCAGATTCCACGCCTGTTCTCGCAGATGATCGACCAACACCGGCGCATGTTCTCCGAAGGGAAGACCCCGACGGCGGTATGCGTGCACCGGGTCATGGACCAACTCGACGCATATCTCGACACCCGACTCGACACTGACCCATTCGTCGGCCTCAGCCTGCCGCCCGATTGGTCCGGCGCGGCGGCCTGGCGTGAGAACATGGAGGAGTTGGTATCTGGCCAAGTTCGGCCTGCATTCGCGGATTACCGCGAGTTCCTCTCGGCTGAAGCCGTAAAGGTGGCGCGACCGTAGGACCGGGTCGGCATCTGCCACCTCCCCGACGGCCAGGCAACCTATGAGCGTCTCGTAAAACGATTCGTGACTGTGCCGCGGGCTCCGTCGGAAATCCATCGCATCGGAATGACTCACGCTACCGAGACACTGGCCGAGGAGTATGCAGAGATCGGCTCCGAGGCGTTTGGTCTATCAGGTACCGCAGAGATCTTCAGTCGGTTGCGCGATGATCCCGATCTCCGCTACAAGTCGGGAGAGGAGATGCTCGAGCATGCCCGCCAGGTGATCACGCGGGCATGGGCCAACATCGACGGATGGCTGGGAGCGCGCCCCGATGGGCCATGCCGGGTGGAGCCGGTTCCCGCCGCCTTGGCCAAGGATATGCCCCCCGCTTACTACATGGCTCCGGCCACGGATGGCTCGCGGCCGGGAATCTACTTCCTGAACACCCATCAGCCGGAGACGAGGGACAGGTTCTCAGCCGAGGACACGGCGTTCCACGAGGCGATCCCGGGGCATCACTTCGACCGCGCCCTGGCCACTGCCTTGACGGGCCTCCCCGACTTTCGGAAGCTTCGCAGCCAGAGCGTCCACGCCGAGGGATGGGGCCTCTATGCCGAACGCCTGGCGGACGAGATGGGTCTCTACACCGGCCCGGTCGACCGTCTGGGGATGCTCTCGGCCGACTCATGGCGGGCGGGCCGGCTGGTCGTCGACACGGGCATGCATCATCTGGGGTGGTCACGCCAGAAGGCCGTCGACTTCCTCACCAAATGGACCGCCATCAACCCGCTCACCATCGAACAGTAAGTGGATCGCTACATCGGATGGCCCGGCCAGGCCCTCTCCTACAAGATGGGACAGTTAGAGATCCTCCGACTTCGAGCTCGGGCGGAAGCAGAGCTGGGTGCGGCATTCGACCTGGTCGGGTTCCACGACACGCTCCTCACGTCCGGCTCGGTCACCATCCCGGTCCTGAACCAGCTCGTCGAGTCCTGGATCGCGGAGAGACGAGCCTGAGGCAGCCACCACCAGCAACTTCATGTCGGGCTTAGAGCAACTTTATGCCCGAAGGGTTATGCCGTACCGGTTCAGGCGCGCCCGGTCTTCTCCGACGGACGCCGACCCCTAAGAGCCCTCGAGCTCAGAAGGAGAGAAGCATGAGGAAACGTCTCGTTTTCCTTTTCGCATCGCTGCTGGCAGCGACGCTGTTGCCGGCCACAATCGCATCGGCAGGCGGGCCTCCCGGATACGAGCCGGCTTACTACAACGGCCAGACCGTGACGATCAACGCCATTGAGGTACATCAGAACCCGAAAATACTGGAACATGCCTCGGCCGATCTATACGAGGTTGTGTACAACCAGGATGCGCTCGACGATGGCAAGGTCCCACAGTGCAACCCGTGCGATCACGCGGGTGACGGCATTACGCCGGACGACTACCACGACCATGTCCTCGACTCCATCCCCAGCAGTCCGGGACATGGCGAGTACCGGGTGCCGTGGCACGTCTACGTCATCCAGCCTGCTCCGGGTCTGACTGCGGCACAGCAGCAACAGTATGCCGACCTCCTTCCTCTGGATTCGGAACAGAAGATCGACGAGGCGCTGACAGCCCACCTGGCCATGAAGATTGACACTGGCTTCTACTTCTTGTGCGCAGTCGTGAGCCCCAACGCTGCTCACTGACCCAAAAGGACGTGAAGATAGAGCGGGCGGCCTTGAAGGCCGCCCGCTCTCAATTCCCCGGCATCTGGGCGATGGTTGGAGCGGAGAGGGAGGGATTTGAACCCTCGAGGAGGCTAATCACCCCCTACTCGCTTAGCAGGCGAGCGCCTTCGACCACTCGGCCACCTCTCCGGATCAGTAGAGGGTAGCGGTTCAGACCTATCGCCTCCTCAAGAGCCCAACCACGCGACTGTCGCGTGCCTGTGAACCTTCACGTGGACGACAGCGCGAAAACCGTTCACAGAGTCAATCGCTCAGCCGCGATCGGCCTGCCTGTGAACCTTTACGTGGACGACGACGCGAAAACCGTTCACAGAGTCAATCGCTCAGCCGCGATCGGCCTGCCTGTGAACCTTTACGTGGACGACGACGCGAAAACCGTTCACAGACTTCAGCCGCCACGAGGTCCGAGGTGCCCGCTGGCGCGCGTCGTCCGAGGCCAACCAGGTCGGGGAGGCGCTTCCGCTCGGCGTAGGCTTTGGGCCATGAACGAAGCCGAGATCCGAGCCGCCCTCGACGAGGCAGAGTCCGCGGTGCAGCGGGGACAGGGCCTTTCCCAAACGGACTTCTGGAAAGCGGTCAGGGCGGTGAAACGTTCGCCGGATCTCGCCCCAGAACTGGGGCCTCAGATCGCGGCCATCGACCAACAGGCCTTCCGGGGCTTCCCCATGATCACGGTCCCGATCGGCCTTGGCACGACCCTCGCCGTACTGATTGCGCTGGTCGGCCTGGGCGGTGTGGCCGTCTCCTACTATCTGGACCAACCGTGGAACTGGCTCGCCTTCGGCCTGGGGGTGGTGGCCCTCTTCGCCTCGAGCCACGGGCTGGCCCATCTCCTCACCGGCGCCGCCATGGGAATGCGGTTCACCTGCTGGTTCGTGGCCGGCCCCCTTCGTCCCCAGCCGGGGGTGAAGATCGATTACGCCAGCTACCTGCTCGTCCCCGCCCGCCAAAGGGCCTGGATGCACGCTTCGGGCGCCCTGCTCGGCAAGATCCTGCCCTTTGCCCTGATTCCCGCCGCTTTGGCCGCCGACCTGCCGGGGTGGGTTTCATGGGTCCTGCTGGTATTCGGCCTCCTTCAGATCGTTACCGACCTCGTCTGGTCGACCAAGTCGTCGGATTGGAAGCGGTTCCGACGCGAGATGGGGTATGCCAGCTCGTAGCTGACCAGGTCTCATAACGACGGCCCGTCGCTCTCTGCACCTTGGAGCGGTACCATTCATAGCCCATGTCGGGATCCCCCTCGCTTCGTAACGTGGCGTTGATCGCGCACGTAGACCATGGCAAGACGACCCTCGTCGATGCGATGCTCAACGCCGCCGGGGTGTTCCAAGCCCACGAGACACCAGTCGACCGGGTGATGGATTCCAGCGATCAGGAGCGTGAACGCGGCATCACCATCCTGGCAAAGGCCGCCTCGATCGAATGGCGGGGAACCAGGATCAACCTGGTCGACACGCCAGGTCACTCCGACTTCGGAGGAGAGGTCGAGCGTGCCCTGAACATGGTTGACGGTGTCTTGCTTCTTGTGGATGCGGCCGAGGGTCCGATGCCCCAGACCCGCTATGTCCTCTCCAAGGCTCTGAGCCGTGGCCTGCCGGCCGTCGTTGTGATCAACAAGGTCGACCGGCCCGATGCCCGCCCCGGTGCGGTGGCCGACGAGATCTACCAACTCTTCTTCGATCTGGATGCAGAGGATCACCACATCGACTTCCCGATCGTTTCTTCCATCGCCCGGCTTGGGCGTTCGGTGCGGGGTGTGGGCGTTCCACCCGACGACTCGGACCTGTCGGCGATTCTCGACAGTGTCGTGGACACCATCCCTGCCCCTTCGGGAGACCCACAGGCGCCATTGCAGGCGATCGTGACCAACCTCGACGCATCGGATTATCTAGGCCGCCTGGCCATCGGCCGGGTTGAGAAGGGAACGCTGCGGGCCGGCCAACAAGTCGGGTTGCTTCGCTCGGACGGCTCGATGATCAAACGTCGTCCGGCTTCCCTGCTCGGGTTCGTGGGACTGGGAAGAGAAGAAGTGGATGAGCGTGCCGCCGGAGATCTGTTCGTGGTGGCAGGATTCCCCGAGGTGGAGATAGGCGACACACTGGCCGACCCTGCCCACCCGATTCCGCTCGACCGGTTGGTGGTCGATGAACCCGTGCTGCGCATGACATTCGGTGTGAACACTTCTCCGATGGCAGGAACTTCGGGCACCCTTCTCACCTCCCGCCAGATCCGAAACCGCCTCGAACGCGAGGTGCTGGGAAATGTCTCGATCCGCATCGCCGAGACGTCGAGCCCGGAGGTCATCGAGGTAGCCGGCCGGGGTGAACTCCAGCTGGCCGTCTTGATCGAGTCGATGCGCCGCGAGGGATTTGAACTGCAGGTGAGCCGCCCTGAGGTCCTGATTCGACAGATCAACGGCCTCCGTCACGAACCTCGTGAGCAGACGATGGTCGACGTGCCTGATGAGTACGTCGGAGCTGTAACCCAGGCTCTTGCCTCCCGACGGGCAAAGGTCGACGACATGCGTCCCGGCGATAGAAGCCGGATGATCGTGTCGGCCAGAGGCTCCGCCCGGGGTCTGATTGGCTTCCGCTCCGAGCTGATGACCACCACCCGCGGAACCGCACTCGTGACCCAGCAACACGACGGATGGATGCCTTGGGCAGGCGACCTCCCCGGCCGGGTGGGCGGAGCGATGATCTCGGACCGGTCGGGCGCGGCGACGGCCTACGCACTCGACAACCTTCAGAAACGGGGAGTGTTGTTCATCGGCCCAGGCGATCCCGTGTACGAGGGGATGATCATCGGCGAGCATTCCCGGCCGGCCGAGATGTCTGCCAATCCCACCAGGGCAAAGCAACTCACCAACATTCGCGCCGCCGGGTCGGACGAGGCGGTCATCCTCAAAGACCCCCGGCGGCTCACTCTGGAGAGAGCCATCGAGTGGATCGAAGACGATGAGCTGGTAGAGGTCACGCCGACCGCAATCCGGGCGCGCGAAGAGGTACCTGCGCGATCAGGATCGACGGCAAGCGGCCAAAGCCGGCCCGAAATAGCCCGTCCAGTCTCAGCAGATCGAAGGCTCGCCGAGATCGCGTCAGTCAGGCCCCGGGCCGGGTCAGGATGACTCGTCCTCATCGGGCTGATCGCTGCTCTGATCGGCCGTCGCCGTGGCCCCTTCTTCCGCCGCCGCCTTACCGCGGGCAGGTGAGGGAGCACTGGGGTCCCGCTGGGTGGACGCCTCGGGTTCTGCCTCGGCTCGACGAATCCAGACCGTGCGCTGGGGAAAGGGGATCTCGATTCCGGCGTTGTCGAAAGCCAACTTGACGCGTCGGCGCAACTCCCGCGATATCGCCCACTGCTCACCAGGTTTGGTCTGGATCACCAATCGGATGGTCACCGAGTCCGAGCCGAGCTCCTGCACGCCCCAGATCTCCGGATCGGCCAGGAACAGCGGCTCATAGGCTTCCTCATGAGCCATGGCGTCGGCCACATCCTTGATTTCCTGTGCCGCCTGGTCGATGTCGGCGCCATAGGCCACGCCGATGTCCAAGAGGGCGCGCGACCACTCCTGACTCCATGTTCCCCACCCGCCGGATCTCGCCATTGGGTACATGCCAGAGGGTTCCGGTGACGTCGCGCAACCGTGTAGAGCGGAGCCCCAGTCCCTCCACAACCCCGGTCGCATCACCCACATCCACCACGTCCCCCACCCCGAACTGGTCCTCGACCAGCATGAAGAAGCCAGACAGGAAATCCTTCACCAGATCCTGAGCTCCAAACCCGAGCGCCACACCGACGATGCCGGCGCCGGCGAGGAGCGGCCCGACGTTGACCCCGAACGTGGACGCCAGGATGGTGACGATCACCACCGTCCAGACCACTAGACCTATGGCGCTGGAAAAGATGGTACCGAGGGTGTCCATGCGCTGGGCCCTACGAGCCGAATAGACGGCGGGCCCGCCTGGCCCGATCCCGAAAGCGCTCGGAGCCGGTCGCTCCTTCAATTGGGCGATGACGCGTCGGTTGAAACGTCGGAGAAGGCTGATCACCGCCCAGGCTGCGACGACGGCGACGACGATCTGGAAGAGAGGTTCGATGATCCAACCCAAGGCCCCGGCCGTGAGACTCCCCTCGGGGAGATTGAACATCCTGATCACGAAATCGGTGATTGGTCGGGCGGGATTGGCGTGGGGAATCGTTGTCGTGGTGGTCTGGGCGAGAACGAGCATCGGCCAGCCAGAGCGTAGCCCAACGGCCCGTGAGGATCGCTGTCCAGCATGCTGGACACCTTTCTATGCTGCTGGACACACTGCTAGCCTGTTCGGGTGACGTCGACCGACTACTCACAGCAGGTTCCGGCCGCCGAGCGCACCCTCCGCGTGCTGGAGGCACTGTCCGGTGCGGGCCGAGGGATGAGCACAGCCGAACTGCTGGACGAGTTGGGAGGCTCTCGCAGCGGTCTCTACGCCCTGCTGAACACGCTCAAAGCTCGCCGCTACGTGGAATCGGAGGAAGGACGGCATCGCCTGGGACCGGCGCTCTGGGAGCTGCTCCCGGACCGTCCCCAGGCCCTCGATACCTTGCTGAATGCCTTCGCCGAGGAGACGAGGGGCATCGGCTGTTCGGAAACCATCGCTCTGGCCTGGCCCGAGCCCGGCGGCACGATCCTGGTCGCGGAGTACGAGCCGGATCGACCGGTCAGGGTTGTGTATCGCACCGGTACCCAGAGATCCGAGTCCGCCGCCGACGGGCTCGTCATGGCGGCCGGCGGCGAGGGGGACCAAAACGATCTCCGCCGAATCCGGACGAGCGGAGAGGCCAGATGGTCCGACCACGAGGTGACCGAACTCGCGGTTCCCGTATGTGCGGACGGCGTCACCCCCACCGCGGCTCTCCTGGCCGGAATGCCCTCCGAAAGAGCCGACGAGCAAGCCCTCCGAGACTTGAGCCGTCTCATCCGCCAGATGGCAGCACGTCTCTCCTACCGACTTGGGGCAGGTGTCTACCAGCCGTATGGCTGGGCCGCTTCCGAACCGGTAGGCCCGACCCGCGATCTGAACGAGGAAGAGCTGGACGACTTCCTGCGCGGAGTCTGGGGCGCCCAGCTCGCCTGCGTCCGCGCCGATGGCACGCCCCACGTGGTTCCGCTCTGGTACGAGTGGGACGGCCAGGCGATGTGGCTGGCGGCCTCCCCCGGCTCATCGTGGCGCACCCACATTTCCGAGAACCCCTTGGTCTCGGTCACGCTCGACGAGCCCTGGCCACCTCTGCGACGACTATTCCTGTCCGGCCGTGCCGAGGAAGTGGAGGAACCCGATGTCCCGGGCGGGCTGGCCGGTCTGCGCAGGCGGCTTGCCACTCGCTATCTGGGCCAGGGAGCCGAGACTCGGGCGGAGTTGAGCGAGGTCGAGGGTTGGGTGGCGGTGCGCATCACCCCAGAGCGGATCCATGGCCGCAAAGGCCTCGGCCCCACCCCGCTGGTGGAGGTGGCGTCGTGAACCTGGAGTTGGCGGGAGTCGGCAAGACCTACGGAGATCCGCCGGTTCCAGCCCTCGAAGAGATCGAACTGAAGGCAGCCGAAGGTTCCTTCACCGCCGTGGTTGGAGCCTCCGGATCGGGCAAGTCGACCTTGCTCCGGATAATCGGCGGCCTGACCGAGCCTTCGGCAGGACGGGTCACGATGGGTGGGCGTACTCCACAGCAGCTCCGTCGCGACAAGGCGGTGGGGTGGATGGCTCAGCGCCCGGCCCTGCTCCCGTGGCGGACCGTGACGGACAACGTGGCACTCGCCCAATCGATCAACCCACAGTCAGGGCGCCGCGTGTCGCCACCGGCCGAGCTTCTGGAGATGGTCGGGCTGAGCCGGTCGGCCCGCTCCTACCCGGGTGAGCTCTCGGGAGGCATGCAGCAACGGGTGGCACTGGCCCGAACCCTGGCCATCGGAGCGCCGCTGTGGCTAATGGACGAGCCCTTCTCGTCGCTCGATGAGCTGACTCGCGAATCTCTGGCCGGTGAGCTGCTGGCCATCTGGCAGAAGTTTCGTCCCACAGTGGTCTGGGTGACCCATCACATCCCCGAGGCGGTGGCCCTGGCGGACCGGATCGTTCTCCTCACTCCCGGTCCCGGGACGATGGCAGGCGTGCTGGATGTGGATCTTGCCCGACCCCGCGACACCACCTCCATCCTCTTCCAGGACATCGTCCGCCGGGCGCGGGACATCCTGCGCCGCTCTGCCGATTCAGAGGTACCGGCATGAGAAGGCCCTGGATCGGAATCCTGTTGGTCTTGGTGGTCCTCGGGTCATGGGAGGCCGCCGTTCGCATCACCGCCACCCCGGTCTACCTGGTTCCCGCCCCCAGCGATGTAGACGCGGGTGCTGGGTCAGGACGCATCCGGGCTTCTTCCGGCAGCCACCGTGACCCTGGGTGAGGCGTTGGCGGGGTTGGCCCTCGGTGCAGCGGTCGGCTTGGCCATGGCTGTTCTGATCACGTTCTGGGCCTATCTGGAACAGGGCGTCATGTCACTGGCATTGCTGATCAAGTCGACCCCAATAATCGCCGTCGCCCCCATCCTCACCATCTGGATGGGATTCGGGGCAGGCCCCAAAGTGGTCGTCACCGCGCTCCTGACCTTCTTTCCGGTGCTGATCAACTGTCTGGAAGGGTTCCGCTCCGTCGATCCTGCCATCGCCGACTGGTTCCATTCCATCGACGCCCCGCCCCGCCAGTTCTTCACGCAGGCACGCTGGCCCTCGGCTCGTCCCTTCCTGTTCGCCGCCCTGAAGGTGACCGCTCCCCTGGCCCTGATCGGGGCTGTGATAGCCGAGTGGATGGGAGCCTCTTCAGGTCTGGGAAGAGTGATGTGGATCTCCTACACGAACCTCGACATGCCGTCCCTGTTCGCCGCCGTGGGCGTGCTGGCCGCCCTGAGCGCCGCCGTCTACGGATTGGTGGTCACCACCGAGCACCGCACCCTGTACTGGACCTGAGAAGGAGACCATGCGCAAGTCCGTCCTCGCCCTTCTGACGCTGCTGACGCTGGCGGCCTGCTCGTCCTCTGGTAGCACAACCGATCTCCAGCCGTTCACTTTCATGGCCGGATTCACGCCACAAGCCGACGTTCCCTTCGTGGGTGCCTATGTGGCCAAGGACCTGGGCTACTTCGCCGACGAGGGCCTCGACGTAACCATCGAGCACTCCTCCGGTGGGGGGGAGAACCTGCAGTTACTGGCAGCGGGGGAGGTGGATGTCACCACCCAGGACGCCGCGGTGCTGCTGGAGCGGCGAGCGGACCCGGGCCTTCCCCTCGTGTCCATCGCCCTGATCGGCCAGCACGGCCAACAAGCCTTCGTCGCCCTGGCGGACAGCGGAATCGAGACCCCGGAAGACTGGGAGGGGCGCACGGTCGGTTATAAGGGAACTCCGCCGCCCGACGTGTTCGCAATCATGGACGCGGTTGGGGTCGACCAGTCCCAGGTCAGGTTGGTCAACGTGGGATTCGATCCCCGTATCCTCACCGAGGGCCGGGTAGACGTCTACCCGGTGTTCAAGTCGAACGAGCCAGACATCCTCAGAGGCTGGGGGTTCGACCTCAACATGTGGGATGCGGCCGACTACGGAGTCCCGACATTGGGCCTCACCTACGTGGCCACGGAGGACTCGGTCGCCAATAGGCCCGAGCAACTCAGCGCCTTCCTCAGGGCTGCCCTAGAGGGAATCGACTATGCCAGGGAGAATCCGGACAAGGCGATCGACATCGTCATGAAGTACGTGGGCGACCAAGGCGACCCCCAGCATCAGCGCTTCATCCTGGATACGGAGATGAAGGACGCCCAGACCGACTTGACCGCCTCCCACGGCATCGGCTGGCAGACTTCGAAGCAATGGCAGGACCTCGAGGACCTGCTGCTCCAATACGACGCCCTCGACGCCCCGACGGACGTTGCCGGGGCCTTCACCACTCGCTTCCTGGCCGGGCCCTGACAGCCCGGTCCCGGCGTGCACAACGCCCCCCGGGCGTGAGGCCCTTATGCCCGGAACCCGGGGACCTTCCGCCCTGGCCGCTGACTGTGATGCGGGCGGATCATGACGCCCATCGAATCCAGAAAGGATCACTGATGAAACGGCGTACCCTCGACATCCTGTTCAGCGCAGGAGGCTTAGGAGTTGCAATTCTGTTGCTCGTCTTTGGCGTCGCCATGGTCAGCCAGGCCAACTTCGCCCAGAGCTACGTCTCCGATCAGCTATCGCAGCAGCAGATCTACTTCACCCCGGCCGAGAACCTGAGCGCCGAAGAGGCCCAGTCCGCTTGCCTGGTCCAATACGGCCAGGGAGACGAGGCCGCTCGCTTGATGACCACCGGCGCCCAGGCCGAGTGCTATGCGAACGATTACATCGGCTTGCACCTCGACAACGCAACAGGCGGTCTGAGTTACGCCCAGTTGGGCACCCCCCAGCGACAGCTCCGGGCCCAGGTTCAGGAGGCGCAGGACACCAACGCCTCCAACCTGGAAGACCTACAGGCCCAGTTGGCCCAGATCGACGCGCAGCGCGACACGGCCTTCCACGGCGAGACCCTGCGTGGCCTCCTGCTGACCACCTACGGGTTCAGCATCCTGGGCGAGAAGGCCGCTCTGGCAGCCACGGTGGCCTTCATTGCGGCCGGCCTGCTGGCGGGCCTGTCGATCGCCGGATTCGTACACGCCTTCCGCACTCCCGAGACGAAGCCCTTCGCCCCCGTCAAGGAAACGGTTGGAGTCTGAGCGACAGACGCGACTCCGTCAACATCCGATCCCCGGACTCGAGTCCGGGGATCGGCGCGCGTCTGGACCATCTGAAGCGGAGGGGGCGGGATTCGAACCCGCGAGACCCCGCAAGGGGCCTAACGGTTTTCAAGACCGTCGCCTTCGACCGCTCGGCCACCCCTCCGGTTGTCTAAACCCCCCTGGTCAGAGGCTTGTGACGGCCTCTGTTCGGGAAGCTCGACAACGTTTGGGCCGCTCTTGGGCCGCACCAGATAGCGATGAGCTGCATCGAGACGGTCCATCACTGGGTCGAAAGCGTCCCCGAACAGGTGGGTGTAGATGCTCAGCGTAATCATCGGGGACCGATGTCCTAGTTGCGTCTGGATCTCTTTGACGTCGGAGCCCGCGCCCTCATCAGCGAGGCACCGGTGTGTCTCAGAGCATGTGGCGTGAGTCCCTCGAGTCCCGAATCAGCGGTGGCTGGATCCCAGACTCTGCGCCGATACGGCTGGTAACGCAGCGGCCCGCCGTTGTCGAACCACAGTCGTGGCGTTTCGCCGACGAACTAGCCTCGGAGGTCGCCACGTACACCTCCTAGGAGCATCGTCCCTCGGCGGCGCTCGATCTCGATGACATCGACGCGCCAGCGGCGTTCGATACACGCCACGGGCAGGAGGCCGCCGTGCCACGAAACATGGCCGAGTACATTCGCCGTTTGGTGGCCCGCGATCTGGACTCGGTTTCCCCTGAGGCCGACCCCGGTCCGATTATCGGGATCGGCAGCTCCGGGGGGAGCGACATCGCCGCAGAAGGAAAAGCAGCGATGGTCGCCGATGCCGTCGCCGGCCGGAGGGCGCCCCGTAGGTGACGGTATTCGTTGATACCTCGGCGTGGTACGCGGCCGCCGACAGCGATGACCGCAGCCACCAGCGCGCCGGCGCCCTCCTCCGGGAGTTGACCGGTGACCTGCTCACCACAGACCACGCGCTGATCGAGACCTGGTACCTGGCCCGGGCACGACTCGGCGCCAACATCGCCGAAGGTCTTGTATCTGGGATCCGAGTCGGGATCGCCAGAATCGAGAACACCGAGCTCTCAGACCTCGAGGTTGCAGCGGCCACCAGGGCCCGGTTCCTCGACCAGGACTTCTCCATCGTCGACCGCACCAGCTGGTCGGTGATGCTCCCACTGGGAATCCAAGAGGCGATCGCCTTCGACCGAGACTATTCCATCTTCCGGTTCGGCCGACAACGCAACAGAGCTTTCACCATCCACTCCTAACGCGGAATCCAACCAGACGATGAACTCGGAACGGTCCAACCACACACAAGCGACCGTGAGGAGTAACGCAGTGATCGGGTGTTCATCGGGGACGTCGGTGTCTCATCCCACTGCGCCGGCGGCGGCCATGTTGATTTCGATGAGTCGGTTCATCTCCACGGCATATTCCATGGGGAGTTCTCTGACGATCGGCTCGATGAATCCGGCGACGACCATCGAGGTCGCTTGGTCCTCGGTGAGACCTCGAGACATGAGGTAGAAGAGCTGATCGTCGCCCACCTTGGAAACTGTGGCTTCGTGACCGACCTCGGCGTCGCTCTCCTCGATCTCCATATATGGGTATGTGTCGGATCTAGAGTCCTTGTCGAGGATCAGGGCGTCACAGCGGACGAAGGATCGGGCATTCGTCGCCCCCGGCTCGATCCGCACCAAACCGCGGTAGCCGGCCCGGCCGCCGTCTTTGCAGATCGACTTCGAAGTGATCAGCGACGTAGTGTTCGGGGCGAGATGGACCATCTTCGCACCGGCGTCCTGGTGCTGGCCCTTCCCGGCGAAGGCGATGGATAGCACCTCACCATGTGCCCCCGGCTCCATTAGCCACACTGCGGGATACTTCATGGTCAGCTTCGAGCCCAAGTTGCCGTCCACCCACTCCATGGTGGCGTTGCGGTACGCAGCGGCTCGCTTGGTGACCAGGTTGTAGACGTTGTTCGACCAGTTCTGGATGGTCGTGTAGCGACAACGGCCACCCTCCTTCACCAGGATCTCGACGACCGCCGAATGAAGCGAGTCAGTCGCCCAGACCGGCGCCGAGCACCCTTCGACGTAGTGCACAAACGCTCCTTCGTCGACGATGATCAGGGTCCTCTCGAACTGACCCATGTTCTCCGCGTTGATCCGAAAATAGGCCTGCAACGGGAGATCCACGTGGACTCCCGGCGGCACGTAGATGAACGATCCGCCGGACCAGACCGCCGAGTTCAGAGCGGCGAACTTGTTGTCGCCGGGCGGGATGATGGTGCCGATATATTTCTGGACGATCTCGGGATACTCCCGGACGGCGGTGTCCATGTCGCAGAACAGAACACCCGACTTCTCGAGTTCTTCCCGGTTGCGGTGGTAGACGACTTCGGACTCGTACTGGGCCGTCACTCCGGCCAGATACTTGCGTTCAGCCTGCGGAATCCCCAGCTTCTCGTATGTGTCCTTGATCGATTCAGGGACCATGTCCCAGTCCTTCGACTGACCTTCGGTCGGCTTGATGTAGTAGTAGATATCATCGAAGTCGATGTCTTCGAGGGCTCCGCCCCCTCCCCAAGTGGGTATCGGTTTGCGGAGGAAACGCTGGTATGACTTGAGACGGAACTCGAGCATCCACTCAGGTTCCTTCTTCATCATCGACATCTCACGAATGATGTCTTCGTTGAGGCCCCTCTTCGGCTTGAAGACGTAGTCGTCCTCGCTGTCGTGCCAACCCAACTGGTATGCAGAAACATCGATGTCGGCCGCTATCGGCATTTCGACTCTCTTCCCACGATCGAAGTCGGTCCACAGCCCGTGGGCTCGGTGCGCGACACACCGGCTCGATGCTCCTGAAGAGGGTTCCCGCATCCCCCACATCGAATGAGCGCCTCGACGACAAGCTTCCTCATGAGTCGCCTCGAGATCGGGTTGCGCGCTCAACCAGGGTTTCAGAAGTGTTGGTTCTCTTCGCCTCTGCCTTCGATCTGGATTCATGAACATCGGCGATCGGGCGTTGGTTGGGTAAGGCGGGCCGCTCACTCGGGGTCGGCACCGGGATCAGAGGTGAGTGGGCCTCATGCCAGGGAAGTCCTGAACGCACGGGAGACACCAACCCGGAGATGATCTTTCGAACCCGGTTGAATCCCGACCCACTGTCCTTCGAACTAGCCATCTCGATCTCCGTTAGCATTAACACTTGATAGCTTACTTGTACTCTAACTATATATCAAGATAATTTGAGCCGTCCCCAAGATGAGGCTGCAAGATGTAACCACCACTGTCTTGGCAACTGTGTTGGCAACTTCATCCAGGAGTGGCACCAGCGCCGACCGGCTTAGAGTCATCGGTGTCATCTGGCAAGGAGAAGGGCACAGTCGCAGCCGGGGAGCTGCGGCGAGCACTTAGACGCAGCCAGGGGCGTCGAGGGCCGGAGAGACCGCGCCATCATTTGGGCGACGCACCACTAGAGACCTCGACTGATCTGGCTACGCGCGGCGGCGACGAGTGAGCGTTGGGGTCGCATGGTCACCTGCTCCCGCCGCGCCTGTTGCCAATTGATGGTGACGCCCAGTTGGTGGGCGTCACGAAGGAGTTTCCTGTAGATCTGAGCAGCCTCTCTGGTCGGTGCCGGTCCGAGGACGTCTCGGGCCATTTCCTCCCGCGCTGCGACGGCGAGCCTCTTTCTCGAGATACCCGCGGTGGTTGGCCGGAAAACCACGCCGACGACCAAGATCAGAGATATCGCGATCAGCACTGCCAATTCGGCTAGCTCGACCAAAGATCCCATAGTTCGTTCTCTCTGACCGGCGCAGCGGAAGCGATAGCACGTGTCATCGCAGGCGCCGCAACTCCTCACGCTCACCCAGCGTCCGGCGCCGGCGCTTTCGATAGACCAAGCCGAACAACTCGTCGACGACCACCCCGATGAGCAATGCCCCAAGGATCAGCACGATCAAAGGGGTTGAAAAGTCCCAGCCGAGAAAGGAAAGAGTGACCGTGCGGGTGTTCTGGGCCGCCAGGATGATGACCACCAACGCCAACGCGACCCCGACGATCAGTCCCCAAAACAGGCCGGTTCCCACGAACACCCGATCCGGGGCTGGGACAGAAGGGGCCTCGTCGCTTTCAGCTGCCACGGCGTCGGATGGATGAGCCTGCTCTTCACTCTGATTGTCGCTCATGTCGATCCTCCTATCCCTTCAGGTGACCGAGGGAAACCCCGTTACTTACCTATGAAGATTACTTGTACCATAGCTACATGTCAATTACATTGAAGCACCAAGAGACATGACCGACCGTCTTGACCACATGCTTGGGAGGTGGGGGACCTCCCGCCCTGATCTCGACTTCTCTCCATTCGAAGTGGGGACTCGGGTGCTACGCGCCGCCCACCTGATCCAAGCGAGACTTGACGGCATCGCCGCCGCCTACGGCCTCAGCCATCGGGGCGACCTCGACACTCTCACCGAGCTCGACCTCGTCGGCCCCCTGACTCCAACGGAGCTGGCTGAGGATCTCCTCCTGACCAGCGGGGGGATGACGGTCCGACTCAATCGCCTCCAGGCAGCCGGGCTCATCGAACGCCAACCCAACCCTCGGGACGGCCGGGGTGTGCTCGTGCATCTCACTCCTGCCGGCAAAGACCTCGCGGAAGACGCTCTCGGCAGCCTTCTACATGCCCAATCCGCCATCGCCGGGATGCTCAAGTCGTCCGACCAAGGTCGACTTTCCACACTCCTCCGCAGGCTCCTCACCCAACTTGGTGACACCCCTCCATTCAGTCCCACGGTCGTGGCAAGACCCGTCGAACGATGACCGCGGCTTTACGAGAATAACGCCGGGGACTCTTCAGTTGCAGCACTGAAAGCGCCCCCGGGCCTCAGCCTGACCTCGGTGCACTACATCTGTTGGCCTGACAGTGAGCAGATAACAACGACTTACCCGCGCCACGTCGGCCCAGATCGAAACCGGCTCCATAAGGAATGCCCGGCATGAGCATCGTGGCACCTCGCAGTAGGCCGACGTCGATGTTCCTTGGGCGAACCTTGAGCCCCACCGACCGCTTGTGAGCCTGGCCGCTCCAACGGCAATGCCCGCTCCACTCGATGAGGGCTAGACCCCCCCCGTGGCCTATAGCTCCAGTCTCGACAATGCCTCCGACTCAAACAGTGTCGTATTGGAGCTATCGTTGTGAACAGCGGCCAAGCGCTGCCGCTCACTCTTACTCGCGGATCCTCCGGCACAGCAAACCGGTACCACTGCCTGAACCAGTGACCACCCCAGGGCGCGTTTCGAGACGTGCAGAGAAGGAACTCTCTATGACCTTCGGTTCGGATCCGTCTATCGGCTTTGTGTCCACATTCCCGCCCACGGTTTGCGGAATCGCGACGTACACGGCCTCCCTCGTCTCGGCTGTCGCGGCCAGAAGTCCAGGCAGCGCGACTGGTGTCGTCAGCCTCGACAACGCTCCCACCGGCAAAGGCGCCTCACCAGTGTTGATGAATCACCGGACCGGCAACCGGGCGTCGCTCCGCAACGCTACGGCGATCCTCGACACCTATGACACGGTGTCGATCCAGCACGAGTTCGGTATATGGGGGCCACGGGATGGCATCGAGGTCCTCGACTTCATTTCGCGTCTGTCGGTGCCGACCGCCGTCACCCTCCACACCGTTCTCCGTGAGCCGACGCGGAGTCAGTATGCCATCACGGAGAGGATGTGCGGTCTTGCCGAGCGAGTTGTCGTGATGAGCCAGACCGCCTCCACCCGTCTGGTCGAGCGCTACGGCGTAGATCCGGGCCGGATTAGCGTTATCGCACACGGCGCCGATCCTGGGTTTGCAGGTCCATCACTCGTGACGGGCGACCGACCTTTGATCCTGACCTGGGGTCTGATCGGCCCCGGTAAAGGCTTGGAGTGGGCGATTCGGGCCCTCGGGGACATCGCCGACATGAGGCCCCTTCCCCGGTATCTGATTGCAGGCGCCACCCATCCACATGTGAAGCAGGACAGCGGGGAGACATACCGCAACAGCTTGATGGCGCTGACCCAATCACTGGGGTTGGGCTCCATGGTCGAGTTCGACGACCGGTATCTGGACCGTCGGAGTCTGGCACGTCTCGTCCGGAGCGCCGACGTGGTGGTTCTCCCGTACGAGTCGGCCGAGCAGGTGACGTCAGGTGTTCTCGTGGAAGCAATCGCAGCTTCGAAACCGGTGGTAGCCACTCAGTTTCCCCATGCTGTCGAGTTGCTCTCCGGCGGAGCCGGCGCCGTCGTCCCCTATGGGGAACCGCACCTTCTGGGCAGAGAGCTGCGCCAGATCCTCGCCGATCAGCCCACGCGGGATGCCATGATTCTGCGAGCCCGGCATTTGGCGACCGACTGGTATTGGCCCACAGTCGGCGAGAGGTTCGCGACGATCATGTCGGAAATAGCCGCCACCGTCGCCCCGTATGCGACACCAACCCCGGATCGTCGACGTGCCACCGGATGACCTCACCGACCCTTGCCCATCCCTCGGCCATCGACGCCGGGCTGCCACGTCCGACCTTCCGCTATTTGCGAGAGCTGACCGACAGATACGGTGTCTGGGAACACGCCCTTCACTCGACGCCTCGCAGAGAACACGGGTTCTGTACTGACGACAACGCTCGCGCTCTCGTCATCGTTGCCCGGGAGCAGATCGAAGATGTGGCGGACTTGGTGCCGACATATGCCGGTTTCGTCCTCGCGGCGCGGAAACCCGATGGGACCTTCCACAACCGTCGGGATGCAGCCGGATCATGGGTGGACGAGACCGGCAGCGACGACAGCCAAGGTCGGGCGTGGTGGGGCCTCGGAGCCATCGCACGACAAGCATCGGAAGATTCGATCCGCGCAGCCGCGCTCGAAGAGTTCGATTCGTGTGCGACTTTCCAGTCCCCACACATCAGGGCGAATGCATATGCCGCGCTGGGTGCGGCAGAGCTCGTCACAGAGCGCACGACGTTCCAGCCGGCTGTAGAACTGCTCGATCGGACGAGCACACTGATCACCGCCGCGGCTCGATCGGTGATCCCCTGGCCAGAGGCCAGACTCACCTATGACAATGCCCGAATCCCCGAGGCACTCATCGCCGCTGGAGTGGCCCTCGGAGACAGGCAACGGACGGCGCTGGGGCTACGTCTGCTGGAGTGGTTGACTCTGAGCGAAAGTCGGGGCGACCATTTCAGCTTCACACCCGTCGGCGGGCGGACTGCCGGGAACGGGAATGCAGCCTTCGACCAGCAACCCCTCGAGGCCTGGGCCATGGCCGACGCCTGTCAGCGAGCGTGGGCTGTGACCGGCGAACCGGCGTGGAAGAGACTCGCGCTGCAGGCAGGAAGATGGCTGCTCGGCAAGAACGACATGGGAGTCGCTCTCTACGAAACCGAAACCGGTGGCACCTTTGACGGTCTGACGCCGAACGGCGTCAACGCCAACCAGGGAGCGGAGTCGACTTTGGCCGGCATCGGAACCCTCCAGGTCGCGACGAAATACCGCCAGTCGTGATCGTCGCATAAGGGATTGCCCGATCTCCCGGTGATCCGATCCGGTGTGCGTTTGCTCCCTGACCCGACGCGACGGAATGTAAGCCGGTACCTCCCCCCTGACCATGGCTCGCCATCGTCTGGGCCGAACCGCGTCGAGCGCATCCTGGGACGAGTGCCGATGCTCAAGACCGAGGAAATGAGCTCTGCTCTCAGCAACGTCTGGTGAGAAGTTCGGCGGAAGCTACTCCTGCTGCCCTTGTCTTTGCTTCCCATGCTGCCTCCAGGCTGCGATCGCCGAGCAGGGTGCGGCCATCCAGTTTGGGACGCATTTGGGCCGCAAACGAGGCGAAAAAAGAAGTCGCTCCGAGACGTTGAAAGCCCAAACTGCCTGTACAGAGGCCATTCTTCCATGATTGTCCAGGCTGTGGGAGGCACCCTCAACGGTTCTCAAGACCGTCGCCTTCGACCGGTCGGACACCCCTCCGGGTCCGGTCATGCTACGCCAGGCAATCAGATCGGTGATCTGTAATGTCGCGAGCCTTGGGGGGATCGCCGCCCACATGTGGCCGTCCGGGTCGGCGCGACGCTGCTAGACCTGAGCGCCATGACCGCCCCAGCAAACCACACCGCGACTCGTCGCTTGTGGTCTGCCATGGGGGTGAGGGTTGACGAGAAGGGGCTTGTGGGGTGGATGCTCGCCCTCTTCGCCGTCACCCAGTCCAGCCACGGTGTGGGCGCCAACGCCGCGGATGCACTCTTCTTCCTCAGATACGGGGTAGACCGGCTTCCCCTGATGATCCTGTTGTCGGGGCCGGCGGTCATGATCGTGACCCTGGCTCATGCCTCCGGGTTGGCGGCCCGCGGCGCCAACCGGTGGCTGTGGCTCGCCTCGGCGGTCGGCGCAGCGTGGGCCGGGCTGGAATGGGCCGGCGTCTACCTGGATACGACCGCCGTATACCCGTTCATCTGGATCTCGACCCAGATATTGATAACCGGGACCCTGACCGTCATGTGGAACGCGGCTGGTGCTGCCTGCACGACCAGGCAGGCCAAACGCCTGTTTCCGATCTTTGCCACAGCGGGGGTGGCGGGGGGCATCGTGGGCAACCTGCTCGTCGGGCCGCTGGCGACGCTGCTTGGCACACAGAACCTACTGGCGGTACAGGCGGCCTTGTTGCTCGGCAGCACCCTTCTTCTGATGCGGACGAGAGCATTCTTCGGTGAGGAAACCGGCACTCAGTCTGTCAGGGCCGAGATGGGTGAGGCAGTCGCCGCCATTCGATCCTCGAGACTGCTCAAGCTGGCCGCCGCAACCGCCCTGGCCCTGTGCGCCGTCTTCTTCCTGGTGGTCTTCCCATTCAGCCAGGTGGTAACGGCGTCGTTCGGTACAGAGGCCGAGGTAGCAACGTTCCTGGGCCTCTTCTCGTCGATCGCCACCGCCGCCACCTTCCTCTGTTCCCTGCTGGTCACAAACCGACTGTTTCGCCGGCTGGGCATCGTCATCTCACTCATGATCGTGCCGCTGGTCTACGTGGGTGGGTTCGCCCTGTGGCTGGTGGCATTTGGGCTGGTGACGGCTGCCATCGTCAGAGGACTGCAATGGGTGGCCGTCAATGCCGTCCAACTGACAGCCTTCACCGCCGTGTTCAATGTGCTCAGCCCTCGTCGACGGGGCGCCGTGCTGGCCTTCATCACCGCCGTGCCGGCCCAACTCGGCACGATGGCAGGCGGCTTGATCCTCCTCCTGTCGGGCAACCTGCCGCGGACCGGTCAGTTCGCGATTGGGTTGGCCATCTCAGCGGCGGCGCTGGTGGTTGTCATCATCATGCGGCCCGCCTATCTCAATGCCGTCGTCTCAGCCGTCAAGAGAGGGCTGGTCGGCGTTTTCAACGTGGCACAGGCGGGAATAGTGGCTCCGGTCGATGGAGACGTCGAACGGATCCTGCGGTCGCATCTCGACGATCCCCGACCTGAGGCGCGCGCCGTCGCGCTCTCCGGCCTCGCTCGCCTGCCCGGGGGTGTGGCTGCGCCTCGCCTGGAGCCCTTGCTGGGGGATGAGAGCCCACTGGTCCGATCGGCCGCCTTCGACTCGATATGCGTCCTCGATCCGGATCGCTTATCTGCGTACGTGGCCGCTGCGCTGGCCGACCAGTCCCCCCAGGTTCGTCTGAATGCTCTCCGCTCGCTCACTCCCGAGTCGATCGCGGACGTCGAGACCGTCGTGTCGCCGGCTCTCGGTGATCCCGACGCCCGGGTGCGGGCGGCCGCCATCGCTTTGGTCGACGGCGACGTTGCCCGCCAAACCGCACAGGAGATGCTGACGAGCGAGGACCCATCGGCGATCACCGCCATCCTCGAACAGGCGGCGCGATCTCCCCACCTGTTGGCCGTGAACCCGGTTGGCTACCTGGATCACCCCGACTCCCGCGTCCGCACCGCAGCCGCGACAGCCATGGGCACGAGGGAAGCAGAGGCGTTGGAGACATTGCTGCCGCATCTGAACGATCCGTCGATGCCGGTGCGACGGGCGTCGGCCGACGCCTTGGCCGCCAGCGACTCCGGACGTCACCTGCTGCTGGGAGTCCTGGAGGATGGCAGTGTGGCTGCCACCGACGCCGCATTGGAGGCATTGACTCCCATGGACGACATCGGCTGGGAATTCGGGGCGTGGGCCACGCGGGAGGCCCAGCGAGCCAGTCTGTTGGAATCTGCCGCCCGGGCATTGGGGGGCGAGGTGGATTCCACCGTCGGCCACTTTCTGATCAGGGTCCTGGAACGCCGGTCGGGCATCTTGGTGCGGTGGGTCATACGAGCCATGACCACCCCCGACACGGCGGAAATCATGTCGACCGTCGAGCGGGGCGTCCGCTCTCCGGATCCAGAAACGAAGGGTCAGGCCATCGAGGCCCTCGAGACGGTCGGAGCGCGAACGGTGCTGTCCGTTCTGCTCCCCCTACTCGAGCCCGACACGGAGGGGCCGACACCAGGCGCCCGCGACACCCTGCGGCGATTGTCCGAGGACTTCGACCCGTGGCTTCGGGCGCTGGCAATTCGATGCTTGGCAACCGAGATTCGAGAAGACCTGAGTCATCTGGCCGGCATCTCTGCTGCCGACGAATCCGACCTGGTGCACCAAGCTCTGCCAAGCTTCGAGCTCATGCCCATCGAGCACCTCGACACGCTCAATCGAATGGACCGGGTGCTGGTGCTCCAGCAGGTGCCGATGTTCTCTGAGCTCGACCCCGAGGACCTTGACCTGGTGGCCGCCGCCACGTCCGAGGTGCAGTTTGAGCCGCGTGAGCGGATCTATTCCGACGGCGAGCTGGGTGAGGAGATGCTGGTCATCGTCGAGGGTGAGGCGGTGGTGAGCAAAGTTCACAACGGGGCCCGCGACGTGATTGAGACCTATGGAACGGGCGACCACGTGGGAGAGCTGTCGCTCCTCCGCGGAGGCCACCGGGTCGCTGACGTCGACGCCGGTGATTCCGGGCTGCACGGCCTGCTCTTGTCGAAGGCGGACCTGATCTCGACCCTCGACGAGCGCCCCGCGGTGGCGATGGGCATGCTCAGCACATTGGCCACGAGGCTGGCAGAACAAACCTGAACCCACACCCTATGCGGTGGCTGTGCCACCGCTAGGGTTCGGCAAGGAGTCTCGAGACCAGGAACCATGTCCGATCTTCTCACCCTTGGCAGAGAAGCCATACAACGACGGGATTGGGGCCCAGCCATCGAGGCTTTCACCGGGGTCGACGACGACGAGAGTCTCGACCCCGAGGATCTGCTGGCGCTCGGCGATGCATATTGGTGGACCGGCAGACCCGATGAGGCAATAGAGATCTTCGAACGTGCGTACTCCAAGCTCGTCCACCAAGACAGGCGATCCGAAGCTGCCCACGTCGGGGCGACCCTCGCCTACCTGGCCATGCGCAGGCTTGCGTTTTCTGTGGCCAGTGGATGGATCGGCAGGGTGGAAGATCTACTCCGAGATGAACCGGAATCTGCGAGCCACGGCTGGCTGGCGATCATCCATACGGCCGCATCACTCTTTGGAGGTGGCGACCTCGACAAGGCCATAGAGCTCGCTGACTCGGCTATCGGATTGGGCAGAAGCTATGGCGAGGTCGGCGTGGAGGGCCTGGGACTGAGCTTCAAGGGCATAGCGATGATTCAGCGGGGCGACTGGCGGGCCGGGATCTCACTCATCGATCAGGGCGCCGCTGTCGCCATGCTGGAGGGTGGGGACCTGCGCGCGGCCAGCGACGTCTACTGCAACACGATTTCAGCCTGCAGCAACCTGGCCGACTACCGACGTGCCGGCGAGTGGACTGAGGAGGCCGACCGCTGGATGAGAGCCAACTCGATCGGCGGCTACACCGGCATATGCCAGGTGCACCGTGCCGAATTGAAGCGGCTCAAGGGCTCCTGGTCGGAGGCGGAGAGTGACGCCTACCGCGCCTGCACCGAGCTGAAGCGGTTCCGCCTGCTCGACGGGCTCGGCTTTGCCTATTACGAAATCGGCGAAGTCCGGCGCCGCATGGGTGATCTAACCGCGGCCGAAGAGGCCTTCATGAGCGCCTACGAATACGGGCATCCCGCCCAACCCGGCTACGCCCTTCTCCTACTCGACAAAGGGGAGGTAGAGGAGGCCGGGCGGTCGGTCTCCCGGGCTCTGGGACAGTCGACCGAACACCCCGATGAGCAGGGCGCGACCGCCCTTCTGTCCCGCGGCCGACTCCTTCCCGCACAGGTCGAGATCTCCTTGGCGAGCGGTGATCTGAAGACGGCCCGGGCCGCCCTCGAGGAATTGGAGGAGGTGTCTCGCACCTTTCCGGCCGCCTCATGGAAGGCCAGCACGCTCACCTGCCGCGGAGCGTTGCAGCTGGCAGACGGCCAAAGAGAGGAGGCGCTCGACACTCTCGACAGGGCGTGGCGACTCTGGCAAAAGATCGACCTCCCCTACGAAGCGGCCCAAGCGAGATTCCTCCTAGCCCGTGCCCTCATGCAAAGCGACGACAAAGCCGCCGCTCGCCTGGAACTGTTGGCGGCACGGGCCACCTTCGAGGACCTTGGTGCGGCGACGGATCTTGGGCGGGTCGACTCGTTGATGAAGTCCTCGGGCCTGTCACAGGTCGGGCATCGAGATCGCACCACCAGGGCCTTCATGTTCACCGACATCGTGACCTCAACCGACCTGATCGGGCTGATCGGTGATTCCGCCTGGGAGAACTTGCTCGAGTGGCATAACCGGACTCTGCGCGAGTTGATCAACCGCCACGGCGGCGAGGAGGTGAGACACACGGGCGACGGATTCTTCGTCGCTTTTGATGATGCGCGCGCTGCTATCGATAGCTCAGTGGCCATCCAACGGCGCCTACGCGAGCACCGACTGGAACACGGCTTCGCTCCATGGGTGAGGATCGGATTGCACCTGGCAGAGGCCACACGCCAGGCGGGCGACTATGCGGGACAGGGCATCCACGTGGCGGCGAGAGTCGGGGACCTGGGCGATCGCGAAGAGATCATCGTGTCGGCCGACCTCCTGGAAGCTGCGGGCACCATTCCCTTTGAGGCATCACCGGCCCGGATCGTGAAGCTGAAGGGGGTGCAGGAACCCGTGGCCGTGCACACGATCGATTGGCAGTGATCAACTGCTGGCTTCCACCCCGGGACAGACCTGAAGCCCGGTTACCGAGAATCGGTGATGTCGGCCACGATGGCCGAGGTGGCATCGACGAGGTCGTCACCCTCGATCAGCACGCCGACGCCGTGGGCTCCCCCACCAATCGACACTCTGCGGCCAGTTATGGTCGAATCCGCTATCACGGGCAGCGGCGTGATCGTGCCGAAAGGGGTAATGGTCCCGCGCTCGTACCCCGTCACTTCCCGGGCCTCATCGGCGTCGGGCATGGATATTCGATTGACACCGAGCAGATCCCGCAGCTTGGGCCAGGAGATGACCCTCCTCCCCGGAACCAAGATCAGCAGGTAGTCATTGGGGCCACGCCGAACCACGAGAGTCTTGATCAGGTCGTCTAGGTCGACACCACGGGCGGCGGCCGCTTCCTCGATGGAGCTCACCCGCCCGTATGACCTCGGCTCGTAGGGGATATCGAGATTGGCCAGATTGCGCAGGGCGGGCGTATCGGGGATCTCCACCCGGACGAGGATAGGACACCCGCGCACCCGAGCCTGTCGGGGCGGTCTTGGTTGCGGAGGGGGTGGGATTCGAACCCACGAAGAGACTTCCGTCCCTTACGGCATTTCGAGTGCCGCGCACTAGGCCAGACTATGCGACCCCTCCAAGGGGAAAACACTTCATTTGTAGAAAACACCCCCACGAAGAGACTTCGCTCCACCCAACCCGGCATTCCCAAGCACCGCGCACCAGGCCAGACTATGCGACCCCTCCAAGGGGAAAACACTTCATTTGTAGAAAACACCCCCACGAAGAGACTTCGCTCCACCCAACCCGGCATTCCCAAGCACCGCGCACCAGGCCAGACTATGCGACCCCTCCAAGGGGAAAACACTTCATTTGTAGAAAACACCCCCACGAAGAGACTTCGCTCCACCCAACCCGGCATTCCCAAGCACCGCGCACCAGGCCAGACTATGCGACCCCTCCAAGGGGAAAACACTTCATTTGTAGAAAACACCCCCACGAAGAGACTTCGCTCCACCCAACCCGGCATTCCCAAGCACCGCGCACCAGGCCAGACCATGCGACCCCTCCAAAGGGGTTTCAGTTGTTGGCGGAGGGAGAGGGATTTGAACCCTCGAGGGAGCGTAAACCCCCAACGGCATTTCCAGTGCCACGCACTAGACCAGACTATGCGATCCCTCCATGGGCTCCTCGGGAAGATCCGAGGGTGAAAAATCGTAGCCAGCAGGAAGTCAGATTACCCAATGGACACCGCCTCTCTGATGGGCTTGGCCCTCGATCAGGCCCACCTGGCGCCGGAACACGATGACGTCCCGGTAGGGGCCGTCCTGATCGATCCTCACGACAACGTCGTGGCGTCCAATCACAACCGCCGCCAGGAGAGATCCGACCCCACGGCCCATGCTGAGATTCTCGTTCTGGCGGCGGCTGCCCGCAGCGCCGGCTCCTGGCATCTGGACGGTCACACCTTGGTGGTGACCCTGGAGCCGTGCGCCATGTGCGCCGGGGCCGCGGTCAACGCCCGTCTGGCACGGATCGTGTACGGGGCGACCGATCTCAAGGCGGGCGCCTGCTGGAGCCTCTACAACATCCCCCAGGACCGGCGCCTCAACCACAACGTCGAGCTCCAGGCAGGAATCCGCGCCGACGAGTGCAGCGCCCTTCTGGCCGACTTCTTCGCCCGCCGCCGCTGAGCCATTGTCGCCTTTCTCTCCCGGCCTGTAACCTGATGGGTGATCGTGCTAAGCGGGGCGTTAGGGGTGCCCTGTACCCGAAATCCTCTCCAGGCGGGGCCTAATCCCCCACCCGAGGGAAGATTCAACCGGGATCAAACGGTCGGCGGAAACGTGGTGTTGAAGGTTGGGTCCTGCGCGGCGGGATGCCGCGAACCGGGTCAGGTCCGGAAGGAAGCAGCCCTAAGCGGATGTTCCCGGGTGCCGCAGGGGCGCCTGACCGGAGCCGGCGGCCGCCGCCACCGGTTAGAACTTCCTCCCGACGGTGGGGTGCACGATCAATCCTTGACCAGCACCGCCCCGTAGACGAAGCCGTTGAGGCCCATCCGCCACACCGTCTCCAATCTCAGGGGCCCGTGGGCGAACAACTCTTCGGGCGGGGCGAGCGAGTCGAGCGAGCGGTGCAGGTACCAGTATTCACGGGGAGCACTGGCCATCACGCCCCCCACCAGCGGTAAGACCACCGCCGTACCCGCCCTATGGATCTGGCGGGCCAGAGCCCGGCGGGGCCGGGTCAGGTCGACGATCGCCGCTTTGCCGCCGGGGCGCAGAACACGTTCGATCTCGCTCAGCGTCGCCTCTACCGAAGACAAGTTACGGAACACATAGGCCGAGAACACCCCGTCGAAACTCCCGCCATGGAAAGGGAGCTGCTCACCTAGTCCGGCCACCCGCCATCCGATCGGGCTGAGCCGAAGCATCTCCACGACCGGATCCAGGCCCACCACTCTCCTCTCCCCCAATGCGTCCTGTGCCGCGCCGGTTCCGCTCCCCAGATCGAGCACCCGGCCTGGGGGCAGGTGTGAGATCGCCTCCCGGCGCCATTTGTCTTCCTGACCCAGCGACAGCACCGAGTTGATCCGGTCGTAGCGCCGGGCGATCCGGGCGAAGATCGGGTCGGACGCCTCGCTCACGAATCCCTTTTCGCGCGGTTAGGTGACGCCGTGGCGCGACCTAACCGCGCCAGAACGGGAATCACCTCGCCCCGAGCCGGTCGAACCCCGTGTAGGGCCGTAGAGCTTCGGGGACCAGCACGGAGCCGTCCGCCTGTTGGTGGTTCTCCAGCAGGGCCAGGATGGTGCGGCCCACCGCGCAGGCCGTGCCATTCAGGGTGTGGATGATCTCATTCCCCGAATCGGCCCGATAGCGGATCTGGAGTCGCCGAGCCTGGTAGTCGGTGGTGTTGGAGCACGACGTGATCTCCCTATAGCGCCCCTGGGAAGGGAACCATGCCTCGATGTCGTACTTCTTGGCCGCCGAGGCACCCAGATCCCCGGCGGGAATGTTGACCACCCGGTAGGGCACCTCGAGTTGCCTGACCAGAGATTCCTCCAGCTCGAGGAGGCGGTCATGCTCGTTGGGCGAGTCTTCGGGAAGACAAAAGACGAACATCTCCACCTTGTCGAACTGATGGACCCGAAAGATCCCGGTGGTGTCCTTCCCGTACGTGCCGGCCTCACGACGAAAGCACGTCGAGAACCCCGCATAACGGGCCGGCAGGTCGTCGGCCTCGAAGATCTCGTCGCTGTGATAGGCGGCCAGAGGGACCTCCGATGTTCCCACCAGGTACAGATCATCGGCCTCTACCGCATACACCTGCTCCCGATCGGCGGGAAAGAACCCAGTCCCAACCAGGGCCTCCTCCCGCACCAGCACCGGAGGCACCATCGGGGTATGGCCGGCGGCGACCATGTGGTCGAGCGCCCAACGCACCAGGGCGAACTCCAAGAGCACTGCCTGGCCTTTCAGATACCCGAACCTGCTTCCCGATACCTTGGCTGCCCTGACCGTGTCGATGATGTCGAGGTCCTCGCCGATGGTGGCGTAATCGTGCGGCTCGAAGTCGAAGTCGGGACGATCCCCGACCTCGCGCAAGACGTCGCCCTCCCCTTCGTGCAAGCCTTCGGCTGCCGTGTCGTCGACCAGGTTTGGAACGGTCAACCAGACCTGTTCGAACTCGCTCCGCAGCTCGTCCGCCTGGGCCGTCAGCGTCTTGACCCGGTCGGCGAGCGCCTGCACGGAGGCGATGGCCTCTTCCTTGGCTGGACCCTCAAGGCGGGCGATGTCCTTTCCCGCCTCTCGCTGTGCGGCTCTGGCCTGCTCGGCCTCCGTCTGGGCGGCTCTAGCCTCCTCCTCCAGGGAGATGATCGAGTCGAGGTCGATATCGGCCCCCCGCCGGGCAAGCGAACGGCGGACCAGGTCTGGGTTGTCTCGGAGGATGCGTGGATCGATCACGGGTCGACCATGGTACCGGCACCTCGGCAGGCTCAACCGGTGGTGTCGGTGGGGGCGTTGACGGTGAACTGGGCCGAGTGGGTGTTGTCGTCTAGAACGGCGTCTGGCCCGCCCGGGGCCAAAGCCAGATCGACCTGATAGGTAACTCCCGGTGTCACGGTGAGGTTGGGGAACACCACGGAGGTATTCGTCCCCGCAGCCAAGGTCGGCACGGTTTTGGTGGCGACAAGCGGATCGCTGTCACCGGTTGAGAGCGTCATCTGCAGCTCTGCCGGATCGGAATCGGTGTTGCCTGCGTTCGACACCACCACCATCAGATCCACGGTGTCGGTGGCAGGCACGACCACATCCCCGTCGGCGTTGGTCACCCACTGCGGTTTGGTCGCCACCTGCTCGATACGAATCGAGGGGCGAAGGGGGAGACCCGACGCGTCCGAGCGCGCCGCCGAGACCCAACCCGGCGCCAGGATCGTGATCGGGACGTCCATCGGAAGGAGACCGACCGCCGGCATCGGGCCCACCGGCGAGGGGACGTCCTCGCGGCTCAGCTCTTCGATCAGGGCGCCATAGATCCGGTCGCCCGTCCTCACATCGGTGATGGCCGACGCGACGTCGTCGACCGCGGTGTTGTCGTCGGGGTTGTCGGCCGCGGCCAGGATCGCCTGCGAGAAGCCCGAAATGCCCTGATCCCACGAGTCGATGGCCAGACGGAAAAGGGTCGTTGCACCCACCAATGCCTGTTCGGGTGGGTCGGCGTCGGCCACTTGATGGGCTTCTGCCAGGGCATCATTCACCCCCGAGACCACAGACTGGAATTCGGACCGATCCACCCGGCTCAGGTTGCCGACCAGATCGTTCAGTGACGATCCTGCCAGGGCCAGATCGGAAGCTGCGTTGCGCATGTCGCCCAGATACGAGATCGTGGCCCGGGCGTCTTTTCCCGAAGTGGCGACGATCACGGCGACCGCCACCGCAATCGTTATGAGGAGCGGCCAGAGCAGCCGTCGGCGGCGGCGTCGGCGAGGAGCATCGAACATTCCCGGCATTCCTACCACGTTGCGGCGCCGACGCCAGTCGGGTCCTGGTGGTTTTGGCCCGAATCCCTTCCGTCTCAGGACTTTCAGCCCTCGTGAGTGAGGTGTGGGCGGGTTGAAGATCGAACCACCCGACCCAGGAGACCGCCCTGGCCTTCCAGACCATCATCGAGCCCTTCCGCATCCACACCGTCGAGCCGATCGACTTCCCCACCCGCGAGGAACGTCAGGCGGCCCTGCAACGCTCGGGCTACAACCTGTTCGGCCTCCATGCCGACGAAGTGGTGATCGATCTGCTGACCGATTCGGGGACGGGAGCCATGTCCACTGCCCAATGGGCGGGGATGATGCGGGGAGACGAGTCGTATGCGGGAAGCCGCTCCTTCTATCGGTTCAGGGACGCGGTCCGGGAAATCACCGGGCTGGAGCACGTCATTCCCACCCACCAGGGCCGGGCGGCCGAGCGGATCCTGTTCACGACCGTGGTTTCCGCCGGCGATGTGGTCCCCAACAACACCCACTTCGATACCACCCGCGCCAACGTCGAGTACCAGGGTGCTGAGGCGCGGGACCTGGTCACCGACGAGGCCCATGACCACTCCTCGGACTATCCGTTCAAGGGCAACATGGACATCGACCGCCTGCGGGCCACCATCGCCGAGGTCGGTCGGGACCACATCCCGCTCGTGATGGTGACCGTCACCAACAACTCCGGCGGGGGCCAGCCCGTCTCCCTGGAGAACTTGCGTCGGGTTCGGGAAGTGTGTGACACAAACCGCATCCCCTTCTTCATGGATGCCTGCCGGTTCGCCGAGAACGCCTGGTTCATCAAGACGAGGGAGCCGGGTCAGGGAGACCGCTCTCCCCGGGACATCGCCCGGGAGATGTTCTCCCTCGTCGACGGGGCCACCATGTCGGCCAAGAAGGACGGAATGTCCAACATCGGCGGCTTCCTGGCCCTAAACAGCACGGCCCTGGCCGAGCAATGTCGGAACCTGCTCATTCTCACCGAGGGCTTTCCCACTTACGGTGGTCTGGCCGGCTACGACCTGGAGGCGGTCGCCACCGGCCTCGAGGAGGCGCTGGACGAGGAGTACCTGCACTACCGGATTCGCTCCACGGCCTATCTGGCCGACAAGGCCGACCGGGCCGGGGTTCCCATCCTCAAGCCTCCCGGCGGACACGCCATCTACATCGACGCCGCCGCCATGCTCCCCCACATTCCGCCCTCGCGATTCCCGGCCCAGGCTCTGGCCTGTGCGTTGTATGTGGAGGGAGGCGTCCGCGGTGTCGAGATCGGTTCGGTCATGTTCGGCAAGAAGGCCGAGGACGGGACGGAGATCCCCGCCCAGAACGAGCTGGTCCGCCTGGCCGTGCCCCGCCGCACCTACACCCAGAGCCACATCGACTACGTGGGCGAGGTGATGATCAACGTCGCCCAGCAAGCCGAGTCCATCTCGGGCCTTCGCATGGTCTACCAGGCCCCCTGGCTGCGCCACTTCACCGCCCGCTTCGAACCCGCCTGACCCTTCTGGCGCGACAATCCCGGCGCATACGCCCCGAATGTCGCGCGAAAAGCCCCGGAGAGTGGGCGAGGGGGGACTTGAACCCCCACGGGTATTACCCCACAGGAACCTGAATCCGATCACGCCCGTTCTGAGAAGTACCGGACTGTAGCGAAAAGGCCGTGTATGCAGGCATTCTCAACGGGTGGCGATTCAGCCCGTATCAGGTTGTGGCGGTCCATTACGTCGCGTTGGGTTGCAATTGGGTTGCAGTCGAAGTCGGTCGAGCGCGCCCAGGATCGTCGGCCAACAGTGTGTTCCGTTAAGCGTGACATCGACCCACCAATCAAAGTCGTGGACACGGGGTACGAAGTCATGCTTTTCACGAAGGGTGACGAGCATGACCTCCCGACGCCACGCTGGGAATGCTGCATCTCATGGGTCATCGCGATGCTTCGGCAGGGCTGCGTCGCCGCGCTGGAAACGGGTCAAGGCTGCGGGCACTTCTTCTCTGAAGGACCTGGGGGACTGCTGTCCCCACCTCACCGCGGGGAGGTCACCTCGATGGACCTTGGTCCCTGAAGTCCCAGATGGTGGAGACCATCATCTCGGCAACATGAGCCGTTGTCAGGATGGGTGGATATGCGCGGCGGATCTCTTCTTGAGGAGAGGAGCCGATGGTGACCGTCTGTGAGCTCCGCGGAGAAAGGTGATCGCCGGAACGATAGGGGACCTTGGTGTTGTTGTGAACGCCGTGGCCGGTTAGGCCGAGTTCCGGTCCGCTAGGGTGAGTGAGCGAACGGGAAAGAAAGGTCGCGGTTCTCGACCCGATGGAGGAATGCCCGTGCCGGTGGGTGGTCCTCAACAACCAGGAGGCCCCGAGTCGCGGGGCCGCCAGAGGGTCGTACCGGTTCGAATGGCCCGTCGATCGTTACCGACCAAGTCCCCATAAGTTCTCTCACGGTGGACCATCGTCACGGACGCCGAGGCTAGGGCACTCGAAGGATGCGTACCGGGTCACGGGTTGCGGCAATGACAGCCGGGGTTAGTGCCGCGCCCACCGCGGTCAGAATGGCGAGAACAGCGACAGCGATGGTGAAGGTTATGTCAGGCGTCGTCCCCAAGGCCCGCCAGGTCGTCCAAGTGCCGACCGACGTTCCGAGAAGGGCGCCGCTCAGCGAAACGAACAGCATCTGTGTGAGGATCAGACCAACCAGTGTTGCTCGTCCAGCACCAAGGGCGCGACGGCGCCCAAAATCGCGGCGGCGGGTCGTGACAGACCCGTAAACAGTGATTCCGATCAGGACTAGAGCGACTCCAAGGATCAGAGTGACCAACTGACGTCCAAACCGACCCAATTCCCCGGCGACCGCGTCTCTAAGTAGAGCAAATGCCTCCGAGGTTTCGATTCCAACACTGGTGCGATCCTCTGCGCCGATCAGCGCCATCGCTGCCTGTGCTAAGGGGGCCACGTCTTGCGGATGGTCTGCGAGAACATAGACCGATCGGAGTGGCTCATGGGTATCCGATTCAGGTGCCGCAATCAAGCTCGCATCGAGAAAGGTGAGCGGATCGGCGGTGGTGAACGAACCAACAACGGCGAGTTGACCTCTGTTGCCCGCGACGCCGCCGGTGGGTGACGCCAATCCCAAGGTCGACTGCGCTACCACGCCCACTAACGACGATCCAGCAAGACGATCCCACGCAGTGGTGGTCAGGAACGGTGCCCCTGGGAGCTCTCCGTACAGAGTACGAACGGCGGCCTGCCTTCCACCCGGGATGCCGACATTGGAAACGTCACTTGCCGGACCCAACCCGATCACCCACTCGGTCGCCGACAACGCCGCGATGCGGTCGACTGCCTCTCGTGGAATCTCAGCTCGGCCCTCAGTGTCCACGATCACTACCGAGCGCGTGCCGGCTTCATCAATTCGAGCAAGCACACTCTGCTCGGCGGCAACAGTCTGGCCAACAGTGGCCAGAATTGTTCCACAGGCAGAAGCCACTATCAGCCCGCCGACGATTGAAGTTACTGGCTGGCTAACCGCCATCCGCCACGCCTCACCTATCAGGGAGCCGATCCGTGGAGCGCTCGGCCTACTCATGACTGAGCTGTATCGTCTGATCGGATCGAACGGCCACCTCGGGGTCGTGTGACGCGATCACGACGGTTGCACCATTCTCATGGGCTGCCTCCGCCAGTGCGTCAAGGACCACATCCGCGGATAGACGGTCGAGGTTCCCGGTCGGTTCGTCAGCAAGAATCACGTCGGGCTGGACGATCAGCGCTCGACAAAGGGCGACCCGCTGTGCCTGGCCGCCGGAAACCTCTCCGGGGCGATGATCTGCCCGTAGCCCGACCTGGAAGCGGTCTAAGAGATCCGACGCGGCGTGCCTCAAAATCCGCCGTTTCATACCCGCATAGACTCCGGGCTCACAGACGTTGTCAAGGATCGACCTGGAAGGATCAAGTGCCGCATCTTGAAACACGAATCCAAAATGAGACGCGCGCAGGCGGGAACGCTCGCCGTCACTAAGACTGCTTACCCGTTCGCCCCTGAACAAGACAGTCCCTGACCACGGGGTGAGCATCAACCCAAGCAGGTATAGCAGAGTGGACTTGCCGCATCCGGAAGGCCCAATAACGACAGTGACCGAGCCCCCATCAAGAGCGAGCGAACTCCCACTGAAGATCGGTTCGCCTCGCCTGTACCCGAAATGAAGTTCCTCAACCGCCAGCATCAGGCACCTGATTCGTCGAGTCGAACGGCATGACGACGATCTGACCCTCGTGAATACCTTCGACCACCGCCAGCCCATTTGCCGAGGCCAGGACCCTCGCCTCTCTTTTCTCACCGGACTCCAGAGTCACGAATGTTGAACCATTGAGGTCCGTCTTTATCGCGGCCACCGGAACAACAGGCCCGAAGGTGTCTGGCACTATCACCACCCGAGCGGGAAAGTCGGTTCGCCCCCTGAGAGGCACCCACTCGGCACAGTCCGCCCCACATACGGAGCCACCCTGTCGGCCAGTCAACTCCAGGCGAAGTTCGGAGATACCTTGTTGACCTACCGTTTCAGTCGCCTCCGTAGTTACTGTCCTCCATTCACCACGGCCGTAGGAGATGTCCACAGCAACATCCAATGGGATCAGTGTCCGTTGCTCGGGCGCCAAAGGTATCCAGAATCGAGGGTCGTCCGGAACGTGAAACACAGCCTCTTCCCCTCCGACGAGACGGTTCCCGACGACGATCTGCTCGCCAAGAGCAACTCGACTCGGAAGGCGAGAGACAAACACAACGTCACCTAAACGCACGACCCCGTCAGCCGGTAGATCCAATGAAGTCTGCCAACCACGGACCGCATCAACTGTGCCTGTGCCAAATATGCCATCGGGCTCACCGCCAAAGAGCCCAAGGTCAGCGAGAAATGTCTGAAGTTGTGCCACGTCGGGGCCCTCGTCGCGGATCCGCATCTCACGAAACGCCGGAGTGTCGCCCTGAGCCACCACGGTGGGACGCAGACCCACCGTGAACAAGACATCCCCCGAATCGACAGTCGACCCCTGGTCCACCTCGACCGCGGTGACGACACCCACGGCCTCCGCACGGGCTAAGGGCACTAATTCCCACTCTGCAACCGCAGTCACATTCATGGTTCGACCGACATGGCCTTCGGTCACAGAGTATGTGATGGGGTCTGGCCCGATAAGGGGGTCACCAGGCGGTTCCAGAACCGTTCTACCCGCCCACCACCCCAGGACTCCAGAGCCAACCACAGCGGCGATCCAAACCAGACGACCGATCAGACGCATAAGTCTCCTAGCCGTATGCCACCGACGGCCCACCTGACGAACGACGTGACTCGGCCATGGTTCAAGAGACTATCCACGGTGCTGCCGAGCAGGAACCCAAGCGTGTATTCAGGATGTACCGGAATACACATCCGCCCAGGGATCCTGAGGGCACTCCGTGTATAGGCGGGTGCTCTCGTCGTAGCTCAGTAAGTCGGGTATGTCATCATAAGGCGTCCAGTTCCCGCGGGAGTCGATGTAGGTGTCCAATGTCGGCATATCTACCCGATACCCGAGGCCCTCGAGGCACTGCGCCATTCTCAGGAACAGCTCGTATTTCACCGCGAATTCGGCCGGAGTAGAAGCAGACGGAGGTCGCGGATACCTTTCGATGACCTCGGCCTGACAGTCACTCATGATCTGCTCGTCCAACGTGTTCGCGTTGTCGGCCTCAAAAGCATTGTCAACTCGCCGCCTCCAGACTGTGGAGCCGCCTTCCTTCAGGCAATCCTCGATGAAGTCATTCCACTCGGCGTCAGTAGCGGCGGGACGAATCCGATCCCTAGCTGTATCTAGCTCCTCGTCAGAGAACATCAAGGTCGATTCACCACCACAGGCCACAACGAGAAGCAGTATTCCCGCTAGGCACGCAGAGAGCTTGGTCATGAGATGGTCAGTCGGCCTCACACCCTGGCCACGACTGCGCAAGGCTGAGATTCTGGCCCCAGATGTAGTAGTACGCGTTCTTGATGTTTGTGTTGACCGATCCGGTTGAGTATGTATTCAGGTACGTGCTGAAGTAGTCATCACTCGCGGAACTCCTTGTAACCTGCTTGTCCTTGACGCCGTTTGGAGGAACTATGTCGAGGTAGGAATGGTATTCATATCTCCAACGGCCCTTAGTGTAAACGTGGGAGTTAGCGAGGCACGCTTTCGTGCCGTCCTCGGAGACCGCATAAGCGGGCAAAGCAAGCGGGAAAACCACAAGAGCTATGAGGAAAATGCGCAGAACTCGCCACTTGACGGACCGCTTCGAATTCAGTTCGTTCATCATTTCATTGCCTTTCGTTCTCCTGAGAGGAATCATGAATCGAATCCCTCTCGACCGGCAATTACTGCCTCTGTTCTCCCCTTACCTCATGGCCCCGAACAGTGAGAGCCAATTCCCAGGGAGCAGAGGGGTTTGGTCGATTATCTATGATCCGATGGTTCTGAAACTCCTCCTCTCGCATGTAGCCCGAGCGTCCACCAAGACGATCACACTGACTAGAGCCGAAAGTCACAATGACATTCGCGGTCTACGGGCCTCGTGGGATATGTGGAACACCCACTATCACGAGGGGCGCTGATGTCACGTCATCGCTGTGGCCCACAGGACCCGATTATCGGGCCAAGGTGACCGACCATAAGCCAAGTTCGCGCTGGTCCTTGATCCCCATGGAGGAGTGTCGCTCCTGTGGCGACTGGCGGCTTTCGTGGGAGACTGCCGGTCGTCTAAGCGAGATGTTCGCCGTGATGCTCGAAAGCGACGTCTAGGTGGCCACTCGTCATTTCGACTCCGCCGACCAACCAGCCGCCTGAACCCTTCTCCCAGCGCTCCGTGGTGATTATTCGCTCTTCGGACGACGTTGCGTGGACTTCCCCCGGTTTCCCGGACGTGTCGGGAGAAACGGGGGAAGTCCAGCGGTCACAGCCCTAGGCCGAGTGAGGGGGTCGTTTCTTGTTCTCGTCTGCGGGCTCTCCCTCGTTCTAGTGCGTCGTGGATCTGATTCATGCGTTCGTCGACCTCGGACTGGACGCCGGGTGGTTCATGTTCTGGCTGTCTGTCTTGGTGGGGGTTGATTTGGTCTCGGCGAGCGTGGGCGGGCTGGTCGATCCAGTCTCGGGCGAGGGCTGTTGCGAGTGTGCTGAGGGCGGTTTGGCTGGTTTCGGTGATTACGTAGGCGTGGTTGGCGTGGCGTCCGCGGGTGAGTGGCGTGTATATGCCTCGGCTGTCGGTGGGGCTGTCTATGAAGAGGAGTGCTGTGTCGACGGTGCGGCCTTGGCTGGCGTGGCTGGTCTGTGCGTATCCGAGTTCGAGATGCTGGATCGAATAGTCGGCAGGCAGGGTGATGGTGCCGGTGGTTCCGGTGACGGTGAGGCTGCCGTCGTGGTGGATGTCTGTGATGGTCCAGTGGTCGCGGTTCTTCACCATCAGACCCCGGTCCGTGCGGAGGCGTCGGTGGTTGCGGCGAGTGACCACCTCGTCACCCACGAACATCAGCGTGCCTCCGGCCTCTCGACAGGGTGAGTTGACGTCGAGGTCGCCGCTGAGGATCCGGGACTGTTGGGCTAGCTGGTTGAGCCGGTCGACGGTTCCAGTGGTGTTCGCCATCAACGCCACACTCTCCCCTCGCTCACGGGCGGCCTTCCAGGTTTCGATGAGTTCGGTTTCCATGGCGGTTTGAGCGCCGCCGTGGAGACGACCCCGCATGTCGTATTCGACCAACGCTGCGGGGTCTCCGGCACGGAGGGCGAGGCTGGCTTGGCGTTCCCATTCGTGTTGGAAACGGTGGACCTGGTCCAGTTCGACGGCTCCATACTGGTTGACGAGGTGGGCGAAAATGCCTCCACGTCCTACGGCTGTGAACTGGCGGGGATCACCGACAAGGACCAGCCGCCAACCCTTCTCATCCGCCAGGCAGAACAGTTCCGCGAGTTTGGGAGTGGAGGCGGTGGCGGCTTCGTCGACAACCACCGTCGTCCCCGCAGCCAAGTCGAAAGCCGGATCGGGAGGACGGGTCGGATCCGAGTGTTCGACCAGCAGCTTGTCCAAAGTGTCGGCCATCATGTGGGATTCGGTAGCGAGAACCTCGGCTGCAGCCGCGGTTGGAGCGACACCGAAGACGGGACGATCGTAGAGGCCAAGGTTGCTTCTGGCTTTGGCCAACATCATGGTCTTCCCCGCACCCGCAGGACCAACTATCAACTCCAACCCGCCATATCCCACAACCGCCGCCACCGCGTCCCGCTGCCCCGGGGAGAGATGATTGACCAAGTGGACTTTCTGACGACGCTGCGGACGGCTCTCGATGCGGTGTTGGGCTCTAGCGAGTAGTTCTTCTTCCTCGTCGAGGATCGACCTGGTGGTGAGCGTGTGGTCGACAGCTGGTTCGGTGATCGGTCGACCGTCACGCCGGACAGGCACCTGCGTCGGAACCGGACGAGAAATGTCGACACACCGGTCCTTGGTGATCGTCTCGGCCAGTCCGTCGAGGGTGTCGACCAGGGCGGGAGACTCGACCGCAGTCGTCGTCTGCACAGCGCTCGCTAACTCTCGGACTAGTTCGGCTCGTCGCCAGGACGACTGACCTTCACCGAGGGCCCGCAAGGCCGCCTCAGAAAGGGTCGTTATTGCCTGGTGATCGAGGTCGTCGAGACGGCGGGTCCGGTAGAGGACCTTCTGTACGAGTGCCTGGGATTTGATGCCGAGTCCTAGGGTCCGCTGGTTCCACTCGGCGCGGAGTTGATCGAGGCTGACGCCGTGACGTTTCGCCGGTCGGCTCTCCAACACTGCCTCGCGTTCCTGCTGCCACCGCTCTCGGACGGTGGGCTCCCGCTGGAAACGTTCCTGGAACCGGTCGAGTTTGACCTCGAGTCGGCGGTCGATGTCGCCGGTCCGACGGGAGAACTCTTCGAGGACGGGTTTGGGGGTGCCTGCGATCTCGGCGATCCCATGCTCCGGCGTCTCCCATGCGACACCGAGACGACGAGTCAACTCCGAACGCAACCCTGCGTGGTAGACGGCCGACAAGGCGCGCTGGTCCACCATCATGCTGCGGGCGTCCAACGCAAGCCATCGGCCGTCCGGGGCGGGGACCCGGTTGGCGATCACCGCATGAGTATGAAGCTGAGGATCCAACCGACGAGACGTGTGCTGCCGAAACACTCCAACAATCAATCCTCCGGCGTCGACGTGCATGATGTGGCCGTGCTGCCGAAGACGGGTGTGTGCGTGGTCCTCGACCCACCCCAACACCGATTCGACCGCCATGTCATGCGCCTCAACCACCTGGAATCGAACCAGATCATCACCCAAACCCCACAGCACAGATACAGATTTGGGTGCGGAGAAAGTGGCGTCATAACCCCGGACCGACCCCTCACCGTATCGCCGACCAAGATGCTCACCAGTAGCCGGATCCTTGCCGGCCATCACCGCCAGAAACGCCTCCGGGTCGACGTGGCCGTTGAGGCCGAGACGGTCGGTCGCCTGGCCCCACCACCGGCCCGGCGGCTCCCCGCTGTCGAGGTAGTACGAAGGGAGACGTTCGGTGTAGTAGCGGCCGGCGTCGGCGCCCTTCAACGAGTTCACCCGAACCGTCATAACGCCGCCCCAGCCCTCACCAGGAGACTCACCAGAACGCTGGGAACGCAGTTGTGCAATCGTCTGTGGCTCTTGGCTTCGTCGGTTCGTCGGCTAGTGGTCATGGGTGTCGGTGCTCTCAGTCGTCGGTGCTGTCGAAGAGGTCGAGCTGGTCGGAACTACGGGGTCGGCGCTGGCTCGGTCGGGTTCGTGATTTGGAGTTGGTGGATGGTTCCGGTTCGATCGGGATCTCGTCGACGAGCTGAACCCCGACCATCTCCTCGAGAGCATGCCGGGGCACACGGAGCACGTGACCGAGGTCGATCACTGGCAACCCCGACCGGCCGTCTGTCTCCCGCCACTCCCGAGCCATCGCATACGCCTTAGTGCGGCCGATCCGCAACAGAGCACCCGCCTCCTCAACCGTCAACAACAGCGGCAACCGAAGAGACTTCACACTACCTGTGTTCAGTGACTCCATAGGCTGACGATAGTACAATAGAAACTACATTCCCGCAATGAGCACACAACAAGTGGAACGTGTACGATCGGCGAGGCAGATGGCACGACAACGCAAACAAGACGAACCCGAATCCTCTGAGGTGAACCTCAACCAGGTGGTCGCCTACAACTTCCGCGTCGCCAGAGAACTGAGGGGTTGGACTCAAGAAGAAGCTGCCGACCAGCTCGAACCGTATCTGGGAATGCGGCTGACCCAGGCTTCCATATCGGCCATCGAACGGGCCTGGGACGGCGACCGCAACCGCGAATTCGATGCACAGGAGATCCTCGCCTTCGCCCTCGCCTTCGACCTGCCGCTCATCTGGTTCTACCTGCCCCCACCAGACGACCGCCGACACCTCGACCGGGCCCACAAGAGAATCAACCAGCTATACGAAATCGTCTTAGGCAGAGAAGACCAACTCGAACCCCTCTACCAACGCCTCCGAGATCTCGGCATCCGAGAACCCACCGAACGAGAACGGACCATGGAAGCCATCACCGGAGAGAAACCACCCACCCGTACCACCTACCGCGAGCACCGCAAACGACTCCTCACCGCCCTCCTCGACGACTACTCCGAAAACCTCGACCAACTCGCCGACCAATACGGGCAATTCTTCGACCACCTCCGCGCCGTCGGCATCAGAGGCTTCATCGCCGAACACACCCACGACGAAGACTTCACCTACCCACCCGAGGCCCGAGCCAAGATCGCAGAACTGCGAGAGGAAGGTGCCGACGAGCCGGATTGAATAGGCCGAGGGGCACCACTCGGCTGATAGACGAGGAGAAGCGATGAAGGGCACAGTCATCAAACGAGGGAGCCGTTGGAGCGTGGTCATCGACCTCGGCCGGGATGTAGACGGGAAGCGCATCCGGAAGTGGCACTCCGGTTACCGGACGAAACGGGAGGCCGAGCAGGCTCGAATCGAGATCCTGTCACGTGTGCAGAGCGGGCTCTACGTGGCTCCCCACAGATTGACAGTGGCCCAGTGGCTTCGCGACTGGCTGGAAGGTCGCGTAGGACTCGCCGAAACCACCATCGAGGGCTACCAACGAGATGCCGCTCGGGTCGCCGACCGGATCGGGCAACTGCGGCTCAGCAACGTGTCCACTGCCACTCTCAACAGCCTGTACCGCGAGCTCGGGGAAACCTTGGCGCCGGCAACGGTCAAGAACACCCACGCCGTTGTGCACAAGGCCCTCAAGGACGCGGTGAGGCAAGGCATCTTGGCAAGGAACCCGGCCGAGCACGTGGAGCTTCCAAGACCGGAGCCTGCTGAGACCAACACCTGGACCGCCGACGAGCTGGCCAGGTTCCTCGACCATGTTGCCGGGCATCGGCTCGGGGTAGCGTGGCGACTGGTATGCCTAACCGGGATGAGACGAAGCGAAGTCCTCGGTGTCCGATGGCGGAGCGTCGACCTTGAGGAGGGGCGGCTCGCCATTGTCGACACACTGGTTCCGATCAAGGGCAAACCGATGCTGCGAACCGGCGAAACCAAGAACCGCGGATCCCGGCGGGTCATCGCCCTCGACACCAGAACCATCGCCGCACTGAAGGAGCACCGACGGCGACAGAACGAGGAACGCCTGATGGCGGGGGACGCATGGGCAAACCTCGATCTCGTGTTCACGAACCCGATCGGCGATCCGGTCAACCCGGCCACATTCACCCGGTGGACGAAACAGCAAGCTACGCAGGCCGGGGTGCCGCCGTTGACACCACACGACGCTGCGCGCCACGGCTGGGCGACGCTGGCATTGACCGCTGGTGTACCTCCGAAGGTCGTGCAGGAGCGACTCGGACACTCCTCGATCTCGATCACGATGGACCGCTACAGCCACGTGATCGAAGGCATGGACCGCGCCGCAGCCGAGGCTGTCGCCGCGCTCATCGAACAGTCGTCGGGTTGATGACGTGGACGCTCAGACCTTGATCCGCCACCCTGCCACCTAGAATCGGGTGAGATCGTGAACTATCAGGACCGCATTACGACCGAACCGGGCAAGCGGGGAGGCAAGCCCATCATTCGAGGGCTGCGCATCACCGTCTATGACGTCCTCGACTACCTCGCGTCCGGGATGAGCGAAGAGGAGATCCTCAGCGACTTCCCCGAGCTCGAGCAGGAGGACATCCGGGCATGTCTGGCGTTCGCTGCTGATCGCGAACGCAAGCTTGTCTCCGGCGCGTGAAACTGCTCCTCGATGCCAACATCTCACGTCGGCTGATACCCCGAATCTCTGGGACCTTCCCCGACTCGTCTCACGTGGCCTTGCTCGATCTAGGCGATGCGACCGACGACGAGATTTGGAGGTATGCGCTCGATCACGGATTCGCCATCGTGTCGAAGGACGAAGACTTCCACCAGAGGGCGTTGGTGTCCGGGCCCCCACCCAAAGTGATCTGGGTCCGGTTGGGCAACTGCACGACGAGCGACATCGAGCAGGCGATCCATGACGGATACGACACGATCATGGCCTTCCTCGCGGACGAAACGGCGTCCTTCCTGACCCTCGACTGAGGGTCTCAGACGAGGCTGATCGAACACTCGTGCGATTCAAATGGTTGCAATTGGGTTGCAATCGGGGGTTTCGGGACTCCGGTCAGAAACCCCTTCGAGGCCGAAACCCCTGGTGGGCGAGGGGGGACTTGAACCCCCACGATCTTGCGATCACAGGAACCTGAATCCTGCGCGTCTGCCAATTCCGCCACTCGCCCGGGGTCAGGAACTACGTCGAATCGACGCGTGAGGCAGGGATGGTACCACTGCGACCGTACACTGGCATAGGTGAAACTGGCACGGGCCGTTGAAAGGCGCCTGGAGCGGATGCTCGACGGAATGGCGGGGAGGGTGTTCACAGGCAACGTTCACCCCACCGAGATCGCCTCCCGTATCGTCCGCGAAGCCGACCTCGAATCCACCCAGCATGCCACCGGTCCCATGGTGCCCAACGTGGTCATCGTCAGCCTCCACCCAGACGACCTCTCGCTTCCGCCTGCGTCTCTGGCCCGGATCCTGACCGAGGCCTACGAGGCCCACGCCGCCGAGGAGGGCTGGCGCCTGCCCGGCCCCACGTCCGCCGAGATTCGCCTCGACCCCAGCGTCTCACCGGGCACGGTGTCGTGCCGGTTCGACGTGCGCAAGGGCCAGCGACGATCGTGGGGACGACTCAGCGGACCCGCCACCCTTGAGCTGGCCAACAACCGCCTCTGGTTGGGGCGTTCCGAGGAGTGCGACGTGATCGTCCCCTTCGAGGAGGTGTCGCGACACCACGCCCAGTTGGTACGCGAGCAAGGCTCGGTGTGGGTCACCGATCTGGGATCGGCCAACGGGACCCGCGTCAACGGCCAGCCGGTTGGAGAGGAGGACCCCGTCGAATTCGTTCCGGGATCCACGATCACGCTGGCCGACCGCTCGTTCCGCCTCGAGATCGCCTGAACCATGCCCGATGTCATCCTTGCGCTGCTGCGTCTGATCTTCCTGGGGCTGATCTACCTCTTCGTCTGGCAGGTAGCTCGGGGCATAGCCACCCACCTGGGGATTCACGCCGATCGGCGCAAGCGCCGCGGCACCAAAGTGGTGGTGGTTCGCTCCGACAGCCAGGCCGGTCTGGACTTCACTGTGACCGACGCCACCGTGCTCGGTCGGAGCAGCGAAGCAGACATCGTCATCGACGACCCCTATGCTTCCGAGTTCCATCTGAGGCTGGTCGCCCAGGACGGAGGTCTTACGCTGCACGACCTGGGAAGCACGAACGGCACGTATATGAATGGGCGGCGTGTCACCGCACCCGTCGAATTGAGGAGGGGTGACGCGGTTCAGGTGGGCAAGACGGTGATGGAGGTACGTTGAGGTACCAATGGGCGAGCGCAACCCACACCGGGTTGGTGCGCTCCAACAACGAGGACTCTCTCTACCCGACCACGTCGGGTAGCAGCGACGACAGCATTCTCCTCATGGTGGCCGACGGAATGGGTGGCCACGTTGCGGGTGAGATCGCCTCCCGGATCGCCGTGGAGACCGCCATCGACATCGTCGGCCCACCGGGCCAAAAGATGATGGGCGCCAATCACGCCATCTTGCTGGAGGTGGCCGAGAACCAGGAGCTGGCGGGGATGGGCACCACCATGACCATGCTCGAGCTCGGGGAGGACGGTGTGGGCCGCTTCGCCCACGTGGGCGACAGCCGGGCTTACCTGTTGCGCGAGGGAGAGCTGCGACAACTCACCACCGACCATACGGTGGCTGCCGAGTATGTGGCGGCGGGCAAGCTGTCGCCGGAAGAGGCCGTGAACCATCCCCAGCGCAACATGATCACCCGGGCCCTGGGACTCACCCAGAACCTGGTCGTGGACGAGTTCGAGGAACCGCTCCAACCCGGAGACCGTTTTCTGCTGTGCTCCGATGGAGTCAATGCCATGCTTACCGATGAGGAGATCGCCGATCAGCTCGCTGCCGACTCAGCCGAGGAAGCCGCCTGGGGTCTGGTTGAGGCCGCCAACCGCGCCGGCGGCCACGACAACATCACCGCCGTCGTGGCCGACGTGCTGGCCTGAGCCGGCGCCCCGACCCGTTTTTCCCCGTCAATGCCGTTGACTGGAGATAGGTGATGGTGTCATGACCCGCACCGGAGAAGCCGTCCTCATAACGATCGGAGCCGCCCTGGCTGCCTTCGGAGTGGCCTTGGTGGACTTCGCCGCCGGCGAGGCGGTCGGCGCCCAGGTGGGGCTCACCTTCCTGGTCTTCCTGATCGCCTTCGGAGCACTGCACATGGCGGTCCGGGCCTGGGCCCCCGACGCCAGCCCGCTCCTGCTGCCGCCGGTGTGCCTCCTGGCCGCCATCGGGTTCATGGAGGTATATCGGCTGTCTCCTTACCAGGCGGGCCTGCAGCGGTGGTGGCTTCTGATCGCGTCAGGCGTGGCCGTGGCGCTGCTCGCTCTCCTGTCCCGCTACGGCCTGGCCATCATCCGCCGCTATCGCAATCTCATGCTCCTGGGAGCAATCGCCCTGCTGCTCCTCCCGAACCTCCCCGCCTCCGGCCCCCTCCCGATCAAGGGCCTGACCGAGAACGGCAGCCGTTTGTGGATCCAGTTCGATCTGGGCTTCACCCAGCTCCACTTCCAACCGGGCGAGATCGCCAAGATCCTCTTCGTCGCCTTTCTGGCCGGGTATCTGGCGGACCGTCAGGCCGCTCTGACCGGCGCCCATCGCCGGATGGGCCCACTGAGCATCCCCGAGCCTCGCCAGCTCCTGCCGCTTTTCCTGGTGTGGGGCGGGAGCCTCCTCATCCTGATCTACCAGAGAGATTTAGGGGCATCACTGCTCCTGTTCATCACCTTCACGGCGCTCCTCTATGCCGCCACCGGCTCGGCCGGGTACCTGCTCACCGGAGGCATCCTGGCGGTGGGAGGCGGGATCGCGGCGTGGGCGGCGTTCTCTCACGTCCAGCGCCGGGTAGAGGCGTGGCTGTTTCCCTTCCGTGACTACGCCGACACCGGCTACCAGGTGGCACAGGGCGTATTCGCCCTCGGCACGGGAAGCCTGTCGGGGTCGGGCCCGGGGCTGGGACAACCAGGGTTGATCCCCAACGCGGCGACGGACTTCATCTTCGCCGCCGTGGGCGAGGAGCTCGGCCTGGCGGGGTCGGTGGCCGTGCTGGCCTGCTTCGCCCTGTTCCTGGCAGCCGGGTTCGGCATCGCCCTGCGCTCCCGGGACCGCTTCCGCACGCTGCTGGCCGCCGGGCTCACGTTCGTGATGGGATTGCAGGCCTTCCTGATAATCGCCGGCGTGGTACGGGTGCTTCCACTCACCGGGATCACCCTCCCCTTCATGTCCTACGGAGGCTCCGCTCTGGTGGGAAACTTCCTGGTCCTGGCCATGCTGCAGCGAGCCAGTCACGAGGAACGATCGTGAACGGGCCCATTCGCCGGTTGGCTCTAGGGATGTTCGTCGCCTTCACGGTCCTGTTGGGCGCGGTCACGTGGATTCAGGCCGCCGCCGCCGACACCTACCGCAACGACCCGCGCAATACCCGCCAGGCGATAGCCCAGTCGGGGAAGGAGCGGGGAGTGATCGTGGCGTCCGACGGAACCGTCTTGGCCGAATCCGTGCCCGATCAGAACGACCCTCGTCGGTTCGTCCGCACCTATCCCCAAGGTGAGGTGTTCGCCCACGTGATCGGCTACACGTCCCGCACCGTGGGCGACAGCGGTCTCGAGGCGACCTACGTCGACGAGCTGCGCAGCCGACGCGATCTCACCTTCTCGGACCTGATCTCGGCGATATTGGGCCGAGACCTGCGGCCCCGCAGCCTCCGTCTGACCATCGACGCCGGGCTACAGAAGGAGGCCTTCGACCAGCTGGGAGACCGGGCCGGCGCCGTAGTCGCCCTGGACCCGGCCACCGGCGCCATCCTGGCCCTCGTCTCGACCCCGTCGTTCGACCCCTCGTCACTCGATGGGCCCGATGCCGCCCAGAACTGGGACGACCTGCTGGCCGACCCAAGCGAGCCTCTGGCCGACCGTGCCACCCGCGAGCTGTATCCCCCGGGGTCGACCTTCAAAACCGTGGTGGCGGCGGCCGCCCTCGACGTAGGAGTCGCCACCCCCGAATCCACCTTCGACGACGTGGCCGAGTTCTCCCTGCCGGGTTCCACGGCAACCATCTCCAACTTCGGCGGCGAGCTGTGCGCCGACGGGACCCAGGTAACGCTCATGTACGCCTTCATCCACTCCTGCAACACGATCTTCGCCGACCTCTCCATCCAGGTGGGAGCCGAGGACATAGGCGTTGTTGCCGAGGGCATGGGATTCAACACGGACCTCGAGTTCCCCTGGTCGGTGGCCCGGTCCGCCTTCCCCACCGAGACCCTGGTCGACGACCCTGCCGCCCTGGCCCAAAGCGGCATCGGCGAGAGGGACGTGCGTGCCACCCCCCTCCAGATGGCGATGGTGGCCGCAACCGTCGCCAACAACGGGACCGTGATGCAGCCCTACCTGCTCGACCAGATGTTCGACGCCGACGGCAACGCCATCACCGAGACCCAGGCCCAGGAGCTGGGACAGGCCGTCGAACCCCAGACCGCGGTAACCGTCGCCCAGATGATGGAACGGGTGGTCACCGAGGGGACCGGGACCGCCGCCACCGTGCCCGGAGTGCGTGTGGCAGGCAAGACCGGCACTGCCTCCGCCCCGGGAGGTGCCTCCTATCCCTGGTTCATCGGTTTTGCCCCCATCGACTCACCCTCGATCGCCATCGCGGTCGTGTTCGAGCCGCAAGCGGAGACGGGAGAGTCGGACACGGGTGGACGCGTTGCGGCTCCCGTGGCGGGCCATCTCATCTCCTATTGGCTGGAAAGCCACAGTTGATCCCTATCATTCCCTTCGCTCGTTCGAGGAGCTGAGACCGATGGACGCCCCCCGCCCTCTCACCGATAGATACCACTTGTCGTCCCACATTGCCCGGGGCGGGATGGCCGACGTCTACCAGGCCCAGGACACACTGCTGGGGCGCCGGGTGGCGGTCAAGATGCTCCACTCCCAGTACTCGTCCGACGATGCCTTCGTGAAGCGTTTCCGGCGGGAAGCCCAGGCGGCAGCCAACCTGAGCCACCCCAACATCGTCGGAATCTACGACTGGGGTGAAGCGGGCGACACCTACTTCATCGTCATGGAACTGGTCGAAGGCCGTTCGCTGAGGGAGGTCCTCCGCTCGGAAGGAGCGCTTCTGCCCCGGCGGGCCGTGGAGATCGCCTCCGAGGTGGCGGCCGCCCTCTCGGTTGCCCACCGGGCCGGGTTGGTCCACCGAGACATCAAGCCGGGCAACATCCTCCTGGCAGGTGACGGAACGGTCAAGGTGACCGACTTCGGGATCGCCCGCGCCTGGGACGACTCCCAGGAGCTCACCCGAACCGGTTCGGTGATCGGCACCGCCACCTATTTCTCCCCCGAGCAGGCCCAGGGGGCGGCGGCCGATGCCCGCTCCGATGTCTATTCGCTGGGAGTGGTGCTGTACGAGATGCTTACCGGGCGCCCCCCCTTCCAGGGCGACAGCCCGATGTCGGTCGCCTTCCAGCACGTTTCCACCGACGCCGTGCCGCCCTCTTCGCTCAACCCCGACGTCTCGCCTCAACTCGACGCCGTGGTGATGAGGGCTCTGCGAAAGGATCCGGCCGGCCGCTACCAGAGCGCCGAAGAGATGCGGGCAGATCTGGTGGCGGTGCTGAGGGGCCAGACGCCATCGGCGCCCCCGCCCATGGTCGCCACGGGAGGCGCATATGCCGACCCGGACGCCTCGACCCGGGTCATCCAGAGTGCGCCGCCGATGCCGCCCGCCACCGCCCCGCCAGACGAGGTCTACCGCCAGCTGGAAGAGGAGCCGCCGTCCCAACTCCCCTTCATCCTCACTGCCTTCGGCCTCCTGGCCGTGCTGGTGGTGTTGGTCTTCGTGCTGTTTCAGGCCCTCGGCCCCGGGAACACGCCGGTCCTGACCCAGATTCCCAACGTCACCAACCTCCCCGAGGATGAGGCCCTGTCGCGGCTGGCACAAGCCGGTTTTCGCGCCAGCATCACTCGCGAACCCAACGAGCAAGTGGACCTGGGCCGCACCATTCGCACCGACCCGCCGGCCGGCAACCAGGCGGCGTCCGATACCACCGTGCAGGTGTTCATCTCCTCGGGCCCCGAGGAGTACGAGGTGCCCAACCTGATCGGCCAGGACGAGGCAACCGCTCGCCAGACGATCAAAGATTCCCCGTTTGAAGTGGGCAACGTGACCACGCGCCCCGACCAGGCACCTGAAGGCCAGGTGATCGAGCAGAGCCCGGCCGCCAACATCCGCGCCGGCTCGGGCTCCCAGATCGACCTCGTCATCTCGGAAGGCCCCCAGACGGTGGTCCTCGAGAACCTCCAGGGGCTGACCGAGCGCGACGCCAGCGTCCGGCTCAGCGACGCCAACCTGCGCTTCACCGTGGACGAGGAGTACTCCGACCAATTCCCCCGCGGCGTCGTCATCCGTACCGATCCTGCCGCGGGCGAGGAGCTCGAGGTGGGCAAGACGGTCCTACTCGTGGTTTCCCTGGGACCAGAGCCGGTCAACATTCCTGACCTGTACGGCCTCGATCCCAATGACGCCCAATCGAGGTTGTCCGACGTCGGCCTGGGGATGACAATCTCCAACGCCACCCAACAGGTGAGCGATCCGGCCCTCGACGGGAAGGTGGTTGGTCAGTTCCCCGCCGCCGAAGGCACGGCCGTGCCCGGCGACGTGATAACGGTGACCCTGGGGAGAACTCCGCCCACCACGACCACGACGTCGACCACGACCACCACTACGACGACGAGCACGACGACCACGACGTCTCCGCCGCCGACTACCAGCCCTTAGCGCGACTCAGGCGGCGGCCGGGGAGGCGGTGAGGCTGAGGAAGTTGCCCAGGAGGGCCTTGCCCTCGGTGGTCATGACCGACTCGGGGTGGAACTGGACGCCGTGGACGGCCAATGTCCGGTGCCGCACCCCTTGCACCACTCCGTCCTCGGACCAGGCGCACGCTTCGAGAACGTCGGGCATGGACTCGATCGCCAGAGAGTGGTAGCGGGTGGCTTCGAATGGGTCACTGAGACCGGCGAACACGCCCCGGCCGTCGTGACGAATCTGGGAGGTCTTGCCGTGGCGCGGCTCGGGAGCGAACCCGATCACCCCGCCGAATGCCGCCACGATCGCCTGGTGGCCCAGGCACACCCCGAGGATCGGCAGTGTGGGAGCGAAGTGGGTGACGAAGTCGATTGAGTTCCCGGCATCCTCTGGTCGGCCCGGGCCGGGAGAGATCACGATGCCGGCGTAGCCCTGGTCCTCCGCCTCGGGGGGAACAACGGCGTCGGAGCGCACCACGATCGGCTCCGCCCCGGCCTCACCCAGATACTGGGCCAGGTTGTAGGTGAAGGAGTCGTAGTTGTCGAGCAGGAGGATCTTCACCGGTAGTTGGTGGTCATGATGAAGCCCACCGCGATCAGGGCCAGGCCGGCCAGCAGGACCCAGTGGGAGGTGTTGAACACGAAACGCACCAGGACCGCCAGCACGCCCGCACCCATCAGTGTCGCCATCACCGCCACGTACCAGGTCGGCGACGGTTCCTTGGCCACAGAGGTTGGATGCTTGGCCGGTGTGGCTCCTCCAGCTTTCGGCTTGCGGCGTTTGGACTCAGGCATGATGGCCCCAAGGGTAATGGGACCGACCCAGGGTGTCGTCGAGCTTGTGAACTACAAGTTTGTAGTTATCCTCGGAGTTTTCCACACCCTGTTGAGAACGGGGGATGAGTCACGGGGATGCTCATTGGCTCAGGTGTCGCCCGGGCCGCCACACGGGCGTCATCTCCTCGCGGCAGTGGCGGGGAGGAGATGCTTCCCCAGGGTTGGCCACCCGCAGGGTGACCTCGGTGCCGCACACCATGCAGCGATAATCCTGATCCTCCACGGCAACGGCGTCTTCGGGGTCGACCTCGGGGGGTGGCGTGGAGAGGATCCGCAGCGCCTTCATGCTCACCACCCAGATGCCTACGCCGATGGCCAGGGCGATCAGGATCTGGACGATTGAGATGTTGCCCAAGCTAAGTGCTCCCAGGGGACTCAGACTCGTTCGATGATGGTGCCGTTGGCCATGCCCCCGCCCTCGCACATGCTCTGGAGCCCGTAGCGGCCCCCGGTTCTGACCAATTCGTGGACCAAGGTTGTCATGAGCCGGGCTCCGGAGGCGCCCAGTGGATGGCCCAGGGCGATGGCGCCGCCGTTGACGTTGGTCCTCTCCCACAGCGCCCGAGGATCGGTCCCCCCGTGTTCTATCCGCCACGCTCCGACCACCGAGGCGAAGGCCTCGTTGATCTCGAACAGATCTATGTCGTCGATGGTCAGCCCAGCCCGATCCAAGGCCTTGGCCGTGGCGGGGATGGGTCCCGTCAACATCGTCACCGGATCGACCCCGGCCAGGCTGAAGGAAACGAAGCGGGCCATGGGCTCCAGACCGAGCTCCTCGGCCTTGTCCTCGGACATGATCAAGAGCGCGGCGGCCCCGTCGGTGATCTGAGAGGAGTTGCCGGCGGTGACCACGCCGTCGGCCTTGAAGGCCGCCTGGAGTGAGGCGAGTTTCTCCAGAGAGGTGTCCCAACGGATGCCCTCGTCTCGGGTCATCATCTCGGTCCCGTGGTCGGTCGTGACCTGCACGGGGATGATCTGGGACTCGAAGCGGCCCTCCTCGGTGGCTCGGACGGCCCGCTGATGGGACTCGAGCGAAAGCTGATCGAGCACCTCGCGGCTCAGGCTCCACTTCTCGGCAATCATCTCGGCGGAGATGCCCTGGGGCACCAGGCCGTGGCTGTAGCGCTCCATGACCAACGGACCGAAGGGCTTGCCGGGGCCTTGCTGGGAGGTGATGCCCATCGGCACGCGGGTCATGGACTCGACGCCTGCGGCCACCACGACGTCATATGCACCGGCCATGACTCCCTGGGCGGCGAAGTGGGCCGACTGCTGGGAGGAGCCGCACTGGCGGTCGATCGTCACGCCCACCACGTCCTCAGGGAAGCCTGCCGCCAGGGCGGCGTTGCGGCCCACGTTGTTGGCCTGCTCCCCCGTCTGCATCACCGTACCCATGATCACGTCCTCGATCAGGTCCGGATCGAGATCGTTGCGCTCCACGAGAGCGCGAAGCGGGATCGACGCCAGGTCGACGGGATGGATGTTCTTCAGCTTGCCGTTGCGTCGCCCGCTGGGTGTGCGGACGGCATCGACGATGACTGCATTGGCCATGACCGGGTTCCTCCTGGGGTCTTTCGGGGCCTAACGATAGGAGCGTGGGCCGAATTCCGGGTCGGCCGGGGAGCCCGGGTCCGCCCGAGGGTCGGGTTTGGAGCAATGCCATCCCAGGTATATCGAGACCGAGAATGGATCCATTGGTCAGAATCAAGAAGCGAGACGGGACGTCCCAGGTGGGGATCACGGTATCGAAGGGACCGGGCACCTCTCGCCTGCTCCTGACCCGTCCCTACTCCGATGAGGGTCAGGTGATCGAGATTCCCCTGGAGGAGATCGAGACGGTTGACCAGGCCCGGGAGGGCCCTTTGGACCGACCGCCCCGGCTGGTGACCGACGGGTCCGGCTGACCTCAGGCCGTGAGCACCTGGTCGGGGATCCACCCCCGCATCAGGGCCTGGATCCCACCCGGCACCACCAGAGCCGAACTCGTCGCCATGGCGACTCGCTTGGTGCTAGGGGGTCGCCCCCCTGTGCACAATCAGTGAGGTGGGCCCACCTGGATTTGAACCAGGGACCTCATCCTTATCAGGGATGCGCTCTAACCGAGCTGAGCTATGGGCCCTCCGGTTGCGAATCGCAACGGACCCCACAGGATAACCCTCCTCCCAATCGCGGGCTAACTCGAGGGCCCTGGTGGCGCGACGGGGACTCTGTGAACCGAAATGCCGCCAACGGCGGCAAGAGCGTTCACAGAGTGGACACCCTCCCGCGATCAGCGCATTTTGTGAACGTCTTCGTGGACGACAGCGGCGACAACGTTCACAGACATGCGTTCGCATAGCGACCACTCGTGCGTTGGACGAACACTGTTACTAGGGTTGCGGGGTGGGGGCGAGCCGGCCCGCAGGCCGGGCGTGCTCTCGATATCGGGCGTTGGGATCTTCTGCCGATACGGAAAAGGAGAGGAAGGCGATGACCGCCAGGAAGCATCAGATGTTCATCGACGGGAAGTGGACGGACGCCAAGCGCGGCGAGATGTTCGAGGACATGAATCCCTACACGGGCGAGGTCCATGCACACATTCCCGCCGGCGGCCGGGACGACGCACGGGCGGCTATCGAGGCGGCCCAGGCCGCCTTCCCCGAGTGGGCCGCCACCCCGCCCGGATTCCGTCGCCAGATCTTCCTCAAAGCGGCCGACATCATGGAGCGCCGTCAGGACGAACTGGTCCAGGCGATGATGGAAGAGGTGGGGGGCACGATCGGCATCTCCATGTTCCAGATGGGATTCGTTCCGGGCCTCTACCGGATGGCAGCCATGGGCGGCTATGACGTCAAGGGCGAGACAATCCCCGCCGACCACCCCGGATCCTTCTTCATGGCCGTTCGCCAGCCGGCCGGGGTCGTGGCGTGCTTCGCCCCCTTCAACGTCCCCTACATCCTGGCCAGCCGCTCGTTCGCCCTGCCCATCGCCTACGGCAATACGGCGGTGCTCAAGCCCTCCGAGGAAGCCCCCGTCACCGGGGGTGTGTTGCTGGCCGAGATCTTCGAGGAGGCTGGATTGCCTCCCGGCGTACTGAACCTCGTCACCTGCACCCGCGACGACGCCGAGGAGGTGGGTGACGAACTGATCTCACATCCGGCGGTGCGCAGGATCTCGTTCACCGGCTCCACTGAGGTGGGGCGGGCCATAGCAGAGAAGGCGGGCCGGCATCTCAAACGGGCCGTGCTGGAACTGGGCGGCAAGGACCCCCTCATCGTCCTGGGTGACGCCGACATCGACTACGCGGCCGATGCGGCCGCCTGGGGCGTGTTCCTCCACCAGGGCGAGATCTGCATGTCGACCGAACGCATCATCGTCGAGAGGTCGGTAGCCGAGGAGTTCACGGAGAAGCTCATGGAGCGGGCCATGGCGATGCCGATGGGCGACCCCACCAACCCTGCCACCGCCATCGGACCGTTGATCAACCAGAGAGCCGTCGACAAAGTGCAGGCACACGTCGACGAGGCCGTCGCCGGCGGGGCCGAACTCCTGGCCGGGGGCCGAGCCGACAACCTGGTCTACCACCCCACCGTCGTGCGCAACGTCATACCCGACATGCGCCTCTTCTCCGAGCAGACCTTCGGGCCGGTCGCCCCGATCGTGGTGGTGGAAGATCGTGAGGAGGCCCTGGCCGTGGCCAACAACTCCAAATACGGTTTGTCAGCAGGAATCATCACCAATGACTTCACGCGGGCGCTGGACATGGCGATGCGTCTCGAGACCGGCATGGTCCACATCGGCGATCAGACCGTCAACGACGAGCCACAGGCGCCCTTCGGAGGCGTGAAGGGAAGCGGCTACGGCCGATTCGGGGGTCAGGCGGCCCTCAACGAGTTCACCGAGTTGCGCTGGATCAACGTTCAGCGGACCCCCCGCACCTTCCCGTGAGCCCGGACATCCGGCCCGAGGGCCGTGTACGCTCGACGGACGAACGTACGTTGACCGAACACATGCCCTTCCCTCTCCCCAACGAACACCAACATCACCAACAGGAGGTGACCCCATGAAGAGCCTGGAGGACATCCTGCAACAGGTGGACAACCCGGTCCATATGCTGCGCAACTCGAAGATCGGTGCCTACGTCTACCCCATCGTGGCTCCCGAGTTCACCAACTGGCGCGATGAGCAGCGGGCCTGGCGGGAGACCGCCGTTCTCTACGACCAGTCCCATCACATGGCCGAGTTGATCGTGGAGGGCCCCGACGCCTTCGATCTGCTGTCACATCTAGCCATCAACAGCTTCGCCGACTTCCCCACCACCAAGGCCAAGCACTTCGTGCCGGCCAGCTACGACGGCTACGTGATCGGGGATGTCATCCTCTTCCGACTCGAGGAAGAGAAGTTCAACATGGTGGGCCGGGTCCCGACGGTCAACTGGGTGCAATTCCACGCCGAGACCGGCAACTGGGACGTAACCTTCGACCGGGACGACCGCTCGCCATCACGACCCGGGGACCAGCCGGTGGTCCGTCGCCACTACCGCTATCAGATCCAGGGGCCCAATGCACCCCAGGTCATCGAGAAGCTCAACGGCGGCCCGCTCGACGACATCAAGTTCTTCCACGTGGGGACCATGAAGGTGGCCGGACGCCAGGTGCCTGCCCTGCATCACGGTATGGCAGGCGAGCCCGGCATCGAGATATGGGGCCCCTATGAGCAGGGCGGAGAGGTCAAGGCCGCCATCCTCGAGGCCGGCGAGGAATTCGGCCTGCGCCAGGTGGGCGCCCGAGCCTATGCCACCAACACGCTCGAGTCGGGCTGGATCCCCTCCCCGCTCCCGGCCGTCTATTCGGGGGAGAAGATGAAGGCCTACCGGGAGTGGCTCCCCGCCTCCAGCTACGAGGCGAGCGGGTCGATCGGCGGGAGCTTCGTCTCCGAGGACATCGAGGACTACTACCTGACTCCCCATGCGCTGGGGTATGGCTTCTATGTCAAGTTCGACCACGACTTCATCGGCCGGGACGCCCTCGAGGACATGGCCGACGAGCCGCAGCGCAAGAAGGTCACGTTCGAGTGGAATCCCGACGACGTCATCAGGGTCTGGGCTTCGCTGTTCAACCGGCCCGGTGAGAACTTCAAGTACATCGATCTGCCCCTCTCCAACTACACCTCCGCCACATACGACGCGGTAAAGAGGGGCGATGAGACGGTCGGCTTCTCGATGTTCAGCGGCTTCACCTTCAACGACCGCTCCTTCATCTCGCTGGGCACGGTCGACCCCGACGTCGAGATCGGCGACGAGCTCACCCTCGTCTGGGGCGAGGAGAACGGCGGAACGGAGAAGACGACCGTCGAGCGCCACCGCCAGACCGAGATCAAGGTCAAGGTCGCCCCGACTCCGTACTCCCGGGACGCCCGCGAGTCCTACGGTGGAACCTGGCGCGGCGAGTCGACCTGATCGGCGAGCGCACGGCATCCAACGGCCGCTTAGTGTGGTCGCCGTCCGTATCGACCCGGTGAGGTAGCCATGCAGACGACCGACAACGCCAGCACCCTGCTCGACGCCAACCTGGATGCCGGTCGGGCCGATTCTGTGGCGGCGATCACGGTCGACAACGAGCGATGGACCTTCCATCAGCTCCACACGGCTGCCTGTCGGGTGGCGAAGCGTCTGGTGGATCTTGGGGTGCGGAGGGGCGAGCGAATCCTGGTGGTCCTGGACGACACGCCCGCCTTCCCGGCCGCCTTCCTGGGGGCGATGCGCATCGGGGCCGTGCCGATTCCGGTCAACTTCCTGGCCCGGCCCACCGACTTCGGGTACTTTCTCGACGATTCCTACGCCGTCGCCGCCATCGTCGACACCACCTTCCTGGGGGCGGTGGGCCCCGAGCTCGACCAACGCCCCCATGTCCGCCGCATCGTCGCCAACGGAACCGCCCCCGAGGGGGCCGACTCGCTCGACGAGTGGATGGGCGACGGCCCGACCGAGATGGACCCCGTCGCCACCCATCCCGATGACCCCGCCTTCTGGCTCTACAGCTCCGGCTCGACGGGCCCGCCCAAGGCGGTTATCCACCGCCACGCCGACATCGCAGCAACCTGTCGCCTCTATGCCTGGCCCACCCTGGGAATCGGACCGGACGATGTGGTCTTCTCCAGCACCAAGATGTTCCACGCCTACGGGCTGGGGAACAACCTCACCTTCCCCCTGTCGGTCGGGGCGACTTCGGTGTACCTGACCGGCCGACCGTCACCCGACCGACTCCTGGAGCGGGTGGCCACACACCGTCCCAACATCTATTTCTCTGTGCCCGCGCTCTTCAATGCCGTGCTCGCCCATCCCGACTTCGACCAGACCGACTGGTCGTCAGTACGTCTGGGGGTCTCGGCCGCCGAGCCGTTGGCTCCCGAGATCTGGAACCGCTTCCATGCCCGGACCGGTATCGAGATCCTGGATGGGCTTGGCTCGACCGAGATGCTCCACATCTACTGCTCCAACCGGGCGGGCCGGGTAAAGCCCGGCACATCCGGGACGGCGGTAGAGGGATACGAGCTGCAAATCCTGGACCCCGAGGGCCAGGTGGTCGACGGCAACGAGCCCGGCGAGTTGTGGGTGCGGGGGCCCTCGGCCCTGACCGGCTACTGGCACCAGATCGAGCGCACGCGAGACAAGATGGCCCAGGGCTGGTTCGCCACCGGCGACCGCTACCACCGGGACGAGGACGGCTATTACGTGTACGAGGGGAGGGTCGACGACATGATGAAGGTGGGAGGGTTGTGGGTCAGCCCCATCGAGATCGAGAACCGCCTGATGGAGCATCCGGCCGTGAGCGAGGCGGCTGTGGCCGGAGTTGTGATCGAGGACAACTCCCGGATCAAGGCGTGGGTGATTCTCGCCGGGGACAACGAAGGTGGCGACGATCTCGTCGGCGATCTCCAGCACTGGTGTAAGGAGACCCTGCTTCACTACCAGTTCCCCCACGTGGTCGAGTTCGTCGAGGACTTTCCTCGCACCCCGACCGGAAAGATCCAGCGCTTCAAGCTCAGGGGGGCCGCCCAGAGTGGTTAGGTACCCACAGGTATAGGGTTGAAGCGGTGATCGACTTCCAGACTCATCCCGGGGCCTATCGCCACTGGAGGATGCGGATCGACGGGGGCGTCGCCTATCTCACCATGGGGGTCGACCCCGACGCCGGCCTCCTTCCCGGCTACGAGCTCAAGCTCAACTCCTACGACCTGGGCGTGGACATCGAGCTGGCCGATGCCATCCAGCGCCTCCGCTTCGAACACCCTGAGGTGGGCGCGGTGGTGGTGGATTCCGCCCTGGAGCGGATGTTCTGCGCCGGCGCCAACATCGGGATGCTGGCTTCGGCTTCCCATCCCCTCAAGGTCAACTTCTGCAAGTTCACCAATGAGACCCGCAACTCCATGGAAGACGCTTCCCGTCACTCCGGGCAGCGCTACCTGGCGGCCCTGGGGGGCAACGCCGCCGGAGGCGGGTACGAGCTGGCTCTGGCCACCGAGCACATCGTGTTGATCGACGACCGCAACGCCGCCGTCTCCCTTCCCGAGGTGCCCTTGTTGGGTGTGCTCCCCGGCACCGGGGGCCTTACCCGGCTCGTCGATAAGCGCCACGTGCGCCGTGACCGGGCCGACGTCTTCTGCACCCTCGAGGAGGGGATCAAGGGAACCAAGGCGCTGGACTGGGGCCTGGTCGACGAGCTGGCCCCGGCCTCGTCCTTCGGCGAGGCAGTGGCCGCCAGGGCAGCCGAATTTGCCCAGATGAGCGATCGCCCCGCCAACGCCACGGGAGTGAGCCTGGGACCGCTGCAGAGAGCAATCGACGAGGACTCGATCACCTACTCGCTAGTCGAGGTCGACATCGACCGCTCCAACAGCACTGCCGCCATCACCCTGAGCGGGCCCCAAGAAGCACCACCCTCCGACGGCGACGAGGCGGTGGGGCGCGGGGATGGCTTCTGGCCGCTGCGCCTGGCCCGGGAGCTGGACGACGCCATTCTGCATCTTCGGGTCAACGAACTCGAGGTTGGGACGTTCCTGCTCCGGTCGCAGGGCGAGCTCGCTTCGACCGTGGCCTACGACTCCTTCCTCATCGGCCAGGCCGACCACTGGTTCATCCGCGAGGTGCTCCTGTACTGGGCCCGTGTGCTTCGCCGGGTGGACCTGACCTCCCGCACCATTTTCACCCTCGTCGAGCCGGGGAGCTGCTTCGGGGGTTTTCTGGCCGAGTTGGCCCTGGCGGCCGACCGCTCCTACATGCTGATAGGGCCCCGCTACGACGAAGGCGGCGAAATCGCCCATCTCCTCTTCACCGACTCGAACAGCTACGGGTTCCCGATGTCGAACGGGCTATCGCGCCTGGAGACACGCTTCTGGGGCGACCCGGGCGGGCTGGAGAGGGCAAGACGGGCCATCGGGGAGAAGCTGGACGCCGAGGCTGCCCTGGCGGCCGGGCTGGTAACCGACGCCATGGACGATCTCGACTGGGACGACGAGCTCCGCCTGATTCTGGAGGAGCGGGCCGCCTTCTCCCCCGATGGCCTGACTGGTATGGAAGCCAACCTGCGTTTCCCCGGGCCCGAGACGATGGAGACGAAGATCTTTGGGAGGCTGACCGCCTGGCAGAACTGGGTGTTCCAGCGACCCAACGCCTCCAGCGACAGAGGCGCCCTGCGCCGATACGGCACCGGTATCCGACCCGAATACGACGCGAGGAGAGTGTGATGACCTGGCAAGACGTCGATTACGACGCGCTCATTCCCAACAACGTGGGGCTGGCCGACGACCCAAAGCTCCAGAGAGGGCTGGAGAAGTGGCACCCCGGCTACATCGACTGGTGGATGTCGATGGGCCCGGAGGGCTTCCAGATGGCCGATGTCTACCTGCGCACCGCGGTGAGCGTCGAGAAGGAGGGCTGGGCCAAGTTCGGATACGTGAAGATGCCCGAGTACCGCTGGGGGATCCTCCTCGCCCCCGAGGAGGAGGATCGGCGCATCCCCTTCGGTGAGCATGCCGGCGATCCCGCCTGGCAGGAGGTCCCCGGCGAGTATCGCGCGATGCTGAGGCGCCTGATCGTGATCCAGGGAGACACCGAACCCGCCTCGGTCGAACAGCAGCGTCACCTGGGCAGCACGGCTCCTTCCCTCTACGACCTGCGCAACCTGTTCCAGGTCAACGTGGAGGAGGGCCGCCATCTGTGGGCCATGGTCTACCTGCTGCACAAGTTCTTCGGCCGGGACGGGAGGGCCGAGGCCGACGACCTCCTGCGCCGTCAGTCGGGCAACGCGGAGCGACCCCGCATGCTGGGCGCCTTCAACGAGGAGACTCCCGACTGGCTGTCGTTCTTCATGTTCACCTACTTCACGGATCGGGACGGCAAGATGCAGCTGGAAGCTCTGGCCCAGTCGGGATTCGACCCGCTGTCACGCACGTGCCGATTCATGCTGGCCGAGGAGGCCCACCACATGTTCGTGGGCTACACCGGTGTCAAGCGGATCGTCGAGGCGACCGCCAAGGCCATGGGCGAAGCCGGTATCGAGGATCCCTACGACACCGACTCGGTGCGTGCCCTGGGCGTCATCGACTTTCCCGCAATCCAGCGCAAGGTGAATCTGCACTACTCGCTGACCCTCGACCTGTTCGGCTCGGAGGAATCAACCAACGCCGCCAACTTCTTCAACTCCGGCCTCAAGGGCCGCTATCACGAGGAGCGCCTCGACGACGACCACCGGCTGCGAGATTCGACCTATCCGGTGATGAAGCTGATCGATGGAAAGCTCGACCTGGTTGAGGTTCCTGCCCTGAACGGCTTGAACGCCCGGCTCCGGGACGATTTCATCGACGACTGCTCGGGGGGGATCGGCCGTTGGAACCGGGTCATCGGCGAGCACGGCATCGATTTCGAGATCTCCCTCCCCCATGTCGCCTTCAATCGGGCCATCGGCGAGTTCTCCGAGCTCTCGGTGTCACCCGACGGTGAGGTGATCGGCGATGAAGAGTGGGCCGCCTCCCGGAGCGATTGGCTGCCGACCACCGACGACCGCCAGTTCATCGAAAGCCTCATGCGGCCCCACTTCGAGCCGGGAGAGTTCGCCAGCTGGATCGCGCCACCCAGCAAGGGGATAGACCAAAAGCCAGCGGATTACGAGTATGTGAGGCTCCCCTGAGCGTCGAGCAGCGCCTTACCCGAGGAAGTCCGCTAGCGCTCGGTTGAAAGCCTCGGGCTGGTCCAGATTGGAGAGATGGGAAGCGCCTCCGATGACCTCGACGCTGCTGGCAGGGATATGCTGATGCAGCCACCTGGCCTCCTCCGGCGGGGTGGCGACGTCCTCCTCTCCCCCGATGATCAGGCTGGGGCAGGCGATCCTCGAGACCGAATCTCTCACATCGCCGTCCCTGAGAGCAGCACAACAGCCGACATAGCCCACCGGGTCGATGCGCTTGAAGGCGGTCGCCAAAGCCCGGTAGGCCTCCGGCCGGTTTGCCGCGAAGCCGGCGGTGACGAACCGGGGCACGACCGCCTCACAGATCCCGGCCATTCCCTCTGCCCGGGTGGCCTGAATCCGCTCCGACCAGAACTCCGGCGTGCCGATCCTGGCAGCCGTGTTGGCGACCACCATCGAGGTCACCCGCTCGGGTGCGTGTATCCCCAGCCACAGAGTGATCAGACCGCTGAGCGAGATGCCGCAGACATCGAACCGCTCCAGCCCAGCTGCGTCGGCGACCGCCAACACGGACCTTCCCAAGTCCTCCAGCCGGTAAGGGCCCGGTGCGGCGGTGGAGCTCCCGTGACCGGGCAGGTCGATCGAAATGAGGTGGCGTCTCGACTCCAGGACCGCAACCTGACCGTCCCACATCGAGGAGTTGGTGCCCAGTGAATGCAACATGACCAGGGCACGCCGATCCGGGTCTTCCCCCTCTGCCCACCACAGGGCGCCGGTGCCGGTCTCCGTATGACTCAATCGGACCCCATCACCTGGTCGAAGTAAGCAGAAACCCGATCGATCTGGGCGCCGGCGGCTTCGACCACTCCGGAAGCAGAATCGGGCGAAACGCGAGCCACCATTGCCTCCCCATGGACGGCGAGTGAGGCCAGACAGCCTTGCATCGCTTCGAGCACCGCTCCTCCGCTCTGGAACACGAGGGGGAAGGCGAGCCACTCCGTGTGCCATGACCCCACCGCCCGATCGATCTCATGGGAACGCCCGTCGAGGATCATCGAGACGGCACCGGAACAGACGTCGGCGGCCGCCAGGGCCCGGACGGCATCGAGGGGGTTCTCCTTGTCGGACATGGACGACGAGCCACCCGCCCGCACCGACACCTCCCCGACGTCGCTCTGGGACAGCAGGCTGACATCGGTGGCGATCTTGGCCAGGGTCTTCACCGAACGCTCCACCGCCTGGACGATGACCCAAACCCGGGATCGGTCGGCATGCCAGGCAAGTCGGGGTGCCTCCAGCCCTAGGATGCGGGCCAGCGCCTCGCGCACCTCCTGGCCCCGATCGTCATAGTCGGAAAGGGTTCCGACCGGGCCGCCCAACTGCACTGCGAAAAGAACCCGAGTCGCCCTCACCTCAACGATGTGACCCAGAATGGCGTCGAGCCAGGCGGCGACTCTCAGGCCGAATGTCGTCGGCCGGGCATGCTGGAGGAAAGAGCGACCCATCTGGAGCTGACTGCGCTGAGCCTGCATTATCCCGTTCATGAGGCGGGCCAGGTCGACAAGCCGTGACTCCACCAGCTCCATAGCCCGGCGGCCGAGAAGCATGTGGGCGGTGTCGACCACATCCTGGGTGGTAGTCCCGAAGTGCAGCCAGCGTCGGCCCGGCGTCTCGATCCGGCTGCCCAGCTCGTCGACCAGGTCGATGACCGGGGTGCCCTTCTCCCAGGTGGAGGCGAGGAGCCCGTCCTGGTCGGCGAGCGGCTTCTGACAGGCGTCGACCACCGCCTGGGCTTCTTCGGCCGGGGCCAGCCCCACCTCGGCCAGTGCCCGGGCCAACCCGGCTTCGAAACTGACCATGGCCGCCACCCGGCCGGCCGCCGAGAAGAGCGAAGTCATCTCGAGCGTGCTGAAGCCAGGATGGAAGGTGGGGACCTCGCTCATGACCGACGGCTCATCACCGGCTCAAACGTCGAAGAAGACGGTCTCGTCGTCACCCTGGATCCTGATGTCGAACCGATAAGTCGGCGGGTCCGATCCCTCGACCAGCCCTGCAATCAGCGTCTGGCGCCGGGGAGCGAGAATCCGGCGCAGGACCAGATCGTCCTGGTTGGCCTCCTCTTCGTCCGAGAAGTAGATGCGGGTGTAGAGCTGGTTGAGCATTCCCCTGGCCTGGAGGATGACCGAGATGTGGGGGGCCTGGAAGGAGCCCTCCGGATCCGGCACGAGGCCCGGCTTCACAGTCTCGATCCGGTACTGGCCGGTCTCGAACTCGGACATCGCCCGGGCAAAGCCGGTGAACCCCGGGCTCAACCCGATGTCGCGGGTGTCGTCGGGGTGGTTGTAACGACCGGCCGGGTTGGCTTGCCAGGTCTCGACCAGGGCATCCTCGATCGGGTTGCGGTCTCCATCGAAGACCGTGCCCTCGATGATGATCCTCTGGCTCCCCGCCGGAGCCGGAAGGACGTTCTCGCCCTCTGCACCCAAACGCATCGAAAAGTACGGACCCACCGTCTGGGAGGGAGTCTGGCCGAATCTGGCGCTCATCCTTCCTCCTCTTCCTCCACATTGCGCTCCTCGCCACGCAGGACGATGTCCCATCGCCAGCCCAATGCCCAGTTCTCCTCGGTGACGTCATGGTCGTAGGTGCCGACCATCCGCCCCCGGGACTGCTCAGGAGCCGAGTTGTAGATGGGATCAAGGGGCAGGAGCGGGTCACCCTCGAAATACATCTGGGTGACCAGGCGGGTGGCGATCGAAGGGCCCAGAACCGAGAAGTGAATATGTGCCGGACGCCAGGCGTTGGCGTGGTTGCCCCACGGATATGGCCCCGGCTTGATGGTCGTGAACCGGTAGCTTCCGTCAGGACCCGTGCTGCACTGGCCAACACCGATGAAATTCGGGTCGAGGGGAGCGGGGAATGCCGTCTCACGCCAGTGCACGTACCGGCCGCAGGCGTTGGCCTGCCAAATCTCGAGGATCGTACCGGGGACGCCGTTCCCGTTCTCGTCAATGACTCTGCCCGTGACGATGATTCGCTCCCCGATGGCCGGCTCGCCCGTCCCGGCATTGGTGGTCAGGTCGGCGTCCTCCCTCGAGATCTCCGACCAGATGGGACCGGGACCGGTGCTCTCGGACAGGGTGCCGACGATGGCAAGGAGGTCGTGGGTCGGGCTCCGCTTCACCGTCGACTTGTAGTCGGGGTAGTTGAATGGCGGATGATCGGCGTATGCCTTGGGCCCGAAGTGGCGGATGATGGGCTCGGTCGTCATGACTCTTCCTCCTCATAGATCGATTTGGCCGTCTTGAAGGCGTGGTTCGCGGCAGGAACTCCGGCGTAGACCGCCACGTGCAACAGCACCTCGGATATCTCCTCAGGGCTTAGGCCCGTGTTGCGGGCGGCGCGAAGGTGCAGCTCCAGCTCTTCGTCATTGAGCGCCCCGAGGATGGCGATGGTGATCATGCTGCGCTCCCGGAGGTCGAGGCCCGGCCTGGTCCACACGTCACCCCATACGTTCTCGGTGATCCACCTCTGGAAGTCCCGGTCCAGGGACGAGGCCGCCTCCGTGGCCCGCTCGACGTGATCCGCCCCCAACACCCTCCGACGAATCTCCATCCCCTCCTCATAGATGCTCATCAGACCTCCTTGGCGCCCGGGATCACAGGGGCAGTCCAACATAGTTCTCGGCCATGGCCCGGCGGGCGTTCTCGGAGCCGTACAGATACTCCAGCTCGCTGCGCTGAAGCTTGCGGTCGAAGTCGTCGCTGACTCCGGGAAAGCGATGCATCATCGAGGTCATCCACCAGGAGAAGCGGACCGCCTTCCACACTCTGAGCAGTGCCCTGTCCGAATAGCCGGCCAGCAGATCGTCGGCATGGTCGACGTAGTGGTACGTGATCGCCTGGGCCAGATAGACCACGTCGGAGATGGCCAGGTTGAGGCCCTTGGCGCCGGTGGGCGGAACGATATGGGCTGCGTCGCCGGCCAGGAAGAGGCGCCCGAAGCTCATCGGCTCGGCCACCCAGGACCGCAGCGGTGTTACCAGCTTCTCCACCGACGGACCGGTTATCAGCCGTTCGGCCGGTTCGGCGGGCAGACGAGCCTTGAGCTCTGACCAGAACCGGTCGTCGGGCCAATCCTCGATCTGGTCGTCCTCCAGGCCCTGCACGTAGTAGCGGCTCAGATTGGAGTTGCGCATCGAACACAGGGCGAAACCCCGGTCGTGGTTGGCGTAGATCAGCTCGTCGTTGACCGGAGGCGTCTCCGAGAGCAAGCCCACCCACACGAAGGGATAGGTCCGCTCGTAGGTGCGACGCAGAGACTGGGGGATGTAGTCGCGGGTGGCCGAATGGACCCCATCGCATCCGGCGATGAGATCACAGTCGAGCCTCCGGGTCTGGCCGTCCTTCTCGAACGTCACCCAGGGGTGGTCACTTTCCAGGTCGTGGAGTTCGACGTTCTCGGCTTCGTCCACCAAGACGATGCCGGCCTCGTCGATCGCCTCGTACAGGTCGTGCTGCACCTGGGTCTGGCCGTAGATGATCACGTGCTTGCCGGTCAGGTCCTCGAAGTCGACGTGGAGCATCCGGTCGGCGAAAGCCAGGTTGACCCCGTCGTGGACGAAGCCTTCCTCGTCCATCCGCTCCCCCAGGCCCGCCCGGCGCAGGATCTCCCCGCTCCCGTACTCGATCACGCCGGCCCGAACCCGGCCCAACACGTGCTCTCTGGACCTGAGCTCGAGAATCACACCCTCGATCCCCTCCAGATGGAGTAGGTAGGCAAGCAGCGATCCTGCCGGGCCTCCACCGACGATCGCCACCTGGGTGCGCTGGGGAGTGTCTGTCATCTCTCGATCACCTGCGAGCCGACGCTACCGCCGACTTGGAGCAGCGTGGAGCCCGGAGCAGCATTGCGATCGGGTGACGGTCGGGCTCCGACTTTCGATGCGCCCTCGTATTGTCCATTGTGCTATGTTCGCACACCGTACGCTCGTACGCATATTGAACATATCGACCCGCAGTGCGAGCATGGCACAGGCGCCGTGTCGGATACGAGGAGATCCATCAGTTGGCTGAGATCGTCTCATTGAGCGAGGCCATCGCCGAGTTGGTCCCCGATGGCACTGTGGTGGCAATGGAGGGCTTCACCCATCTCATACCCTTCGCCGCCGGTCATGAGGTCATCCGGCAGGGAAGACGCGACCTGACCCTGATTCGCATGACCCCCGATTTGATCTACGACCAGATGATCGGGGCCGGCTGTGCTGCCCGTCTGGTCTTCTCATGGGGGGGAAACCCCGGGGTGGGCTCACTACACCGACTGCGCGACGCCATCGAGAACGGCTACCCGGCTCCGCTCGACATCGAGGAGCACAGCCACGCCGGGATGGCCGCCCGCTACACCGCCGGTGCCTCGGGCCTGCCGTTCGGGGTCCTGCGGGGGTATCTGGGCTCCGACCTGGTTCAGCACACGAACGTGGCGCCGATCGAGTGCCCGTTCACGGCCGAGGAGCTGAGCGCGGTCCCGGCCATCAACCCGGACGTGACCATCATCCATGCTCAGCAGGCGGACCGCCAGGGCAACGTGGGGCTGTGGGGCATCACGGGCGTGCAGCGCGAGGCAGCCCTGGCTGCCAAAGCCACCATCGTCACCGTGGAGGAGATAGTCGACGAGCTGAGCCCCGCCGGGCCCAACCCCGCCGTGCTTCCCTCCTGGACAGTCTCGGCCATTGCGTGTGTCCCCCGGGGGACTCATCCCTCCTATGCCATGGGTTACACGACCCGTGACAACGCCTTCTACACCAGTTGGGACGACGTGTCCCGCGATCGGGAGGCCTTCGCCCGCTGGATCGAACGGTTCGTGCTCGGCCAGGCGGATTTCGAGGGCTACCTGGAGATGGTGGCCGACGGGTCGTCACTGGAGGAGGTACTGGGTGGCTGAGTCGGGTTCCCACCGCGACTACACGTCCGACGAGATCATGACGGTGACGGCCGCCCGACACCTGAGGGACGGCCAGGTGTGCTTCGTCGGGATCGGGCTTCCCAGCGAGGCCGCCAACCTGGCCCGCCTCTCCCACGCACCCAGCGTGGTGCTCATCTACGAGTCCGGAACGATCGGGACCCGTCCCGACATACTGCCCCTTTCCATCGGAGACGGCGAGCTCGCCGAGCAGGCGGCGCTGGTCGTGGGGGTCCCTGAGGTCTTCGCCTACTGGCTGCAGGCGGGCCGGGTCGACGTGGGGTTCCTCTCCGCCGCCCAGATGGACCGATTCGGCAACCTCAACAGCACCGTCATCGGCGACTACGACCATCCCAAGGTGCGCCTGCCCGGGGCCGGAGGTGCGCCGGAAATCGCTTCGGCTGCCCGGGAGGTCATTGTCATGCTGCGCCACACCCGGCGGGCCTTCGTCCCCTCGGTCGACTTCATCACCTCGGTGGGATTCGGGCGGGAAGGCGAAGGCCGCAACGGCCACCACGGCGCGGGGCCCGTGGTCGTGATCACCGACCTGGGCGTCCTCAAGCCGGATCCCGACACCAACGAGCTGACCCTGGTGGCGGTTCATCCCGGAGTGGAGCCCGACCAGGTGAGAGACAACACCGGCTGGGAGCTCCGGGTCGCCCCCGATCTCGGGGTCGGTGAGCCGCCTACTCCCACCGAGTTGGAGATCCTGCGGGGCCTGAAGGCGCGCACCGGGGAGGCCCACTCGAGGTCTACCGCCTGACCCGGCCGACCGTTCGCTCTGCGAACACGGCGCTAGGCTCCTGACTCGTGCCCGATCAACGTTCCGGCGACTTCATCCAGTCCCTCGAGAAAGGGCTGGCAGTCATCAATTCGTTCTCCAGGGAGCGTCCCGCCCAGACTCTGAGTGAGGTGGCGCAACTGACCGGACTCACCCGTGCCACGGCGCGACGGGTACTACTGACACTGGTCGAGCTGGGCTACGTGCATCAGAACAGCCGCACCTTCACGCTCACGCCAAAGGTGCTCGACCTGGGGTATTCGTTCCTCTCCTCCTTCCACGTGGTGGAGCTGGCCCAGCCACCAATGGAGCGGCTGGTCGACGAGGTCAAGGAATCATCGTCGATGTCGGTGTTGGACCTGCCCGACATCGTGTACGTGGCGCGGGTCCCCACCACCCGGATCATGACCATCGCCCTGGCCCTGGGCTCGCGACTCCCGGCCTATCCCACCTCCATGGGTCGGGTGCTCCTGGCGGGGCTCGGTGAGGACGAGGTGGAGGACTACATCTCCCGGACCGAGTTCCACCAGCTAACGCCCCACACCATCATCGACCCCGGAGAGTTCCGCTCCGCTATCGCCCGGGTCCGAGAGGAGGGCTACGCCCTGGTGGACCAGGAGTTGGAGGAGGGGGTGCGCTCGATCGCCGCCCCCATCACCAACGCTCGCGGAGAGGTCATCGCCGCCATGAACGTGTCCTGCCATGCCGCCCGGGTCAGCGTCACCAGGATGCGCAAGGAGTTCCGACCCCGCCTCCTCTCCACCGCCCGCCAGATCAGCGACAGCGCCAGCGCTCTCCCGGGGACGTGACACGTCTGTGAACGCTTTCTCGGCTGATCGCCTCGAAAGCGTTCACAAAGTGCGCGTTTCGCCGCCCGACGGGGAGGTCTGTGAACCCTTTCGGCGCCGTCGGCGCGGAAGAGGTTCACAGAGTGTCCGTTCCCACCCACGCCGGTCCGGATAGCGTGGCGGTGATGCGGGACTGTGGGAAAGGCGGTTGTCGGTGAGCCCGACCCGGCGAGTTCAGATCGGCCTGTCGTTGCTGGCGATCGTGATCGCGGTGGGGACGCTGGGTTACGTGGTGATCGAGAGAGCCAACCCCATCGATGCCCTCTACATGGTGATGATCACCGTCTCGACGGTGGGCTTCAGTGAGGTCTTCCCCCTCGATGCCGCCGGACGGATGCTGACCATCGGGATCATCATCTCCGGCGTCGGCACCTCCTTCTACACTATCGGTGCCGGATTCGAACTCCTCTTCCTACTCCGTGACCGCCGCCGACAGATGAGCATCATGCGCGAGATCGACCACCTCGATGGACACATCATCCTCTGCGGATACGGACGCGTCGGCCAGGGAGCGGCGGAGCGGCTCCGCGAGCGGAAGGCCGAAGTGGTGATCCTGGAGACCGACCAGGAGCGCTACGAGTCGGCGATCGAGGACGGCTTCAGGGCCATTGAAGGCGATGCCACCTCCAACCGCGTCCTGTCCGAGGCGGGCATCGAGCGGGCACGGGCGGTCATCGCCTGCGTCTCGGAAGACTCAGACAACCTGGTCATCACACTTTCCGCCAAGGCCCTGGCTGCCAACGTCATGGTCGTGTCCCGCGCCACCGATCCCGAAGTCGAGTCCAAGCTGAAGCTGGCCGGTGCCGACCGGGTGGTGGCTCCCCAGGCGGTAGGTGCGGAGCGCCTGGCCGCCCTCACCCTCCAGCCCGCCCTGACAGACTTCTTCGACGTAGTCGTCGGCGGTCGGGCGGTCGAATTCCTGGTCGAAGAGATCGACGTGACCGACAAGTCGTCGGTCAATGGGCTCTCGATTCGGGAGTCGCGTATCCGCGAGGCCAGCGGGGCCCTGATCCTGGCAGTGGAGGACCGGAACCGCACCATGCTGGTCAACCCCGATCCCGAATTGGTGCTAACGGCCGGCCAGAAGGTCATCTGCGTCGGCACCAGGGCCCAGGTCGAAGCCGCCGCTCAAATGCTGTAGTCCTGTCGATGTCGCCCTAGATTCCTGGGCCGTGACTATCGGACAAGCCAGCATCCTGTTCTTGGCCGGCCTGGGAGCCGGCTTCGTCAACACCGTGGCAGGCGGAGGATCGGCCATCTCGGTGCCGATCCTGGTCGAGTTGGTGGGCAGCACCGTCGCCAACGGAACCAACCGCGTGGCAATTCTGCTGGCCAACATCACCGCCACGGCCAGTTTCTCCCGGGGTGGAGCGATCGAGTGGCGAGCAGTGTGGAAGCTGATCCCGCCGGCGGTGATGGGCGCCGCCTTGGGGGCCTGGGTGGCCACCGGCGTGTCGGCAGAGGGAATGCGCTCCGTGTTCGGGCTGGTGCTTCTCGTCGTGGCCGCCAGCGTCCTGATCCGACCCAGTCGCTGGGTGGCAGAACGGGAGTCACACCTGTCGGAACCCTGGCGGTCGGTCGTGTTCTTCCTGATCGGGTTCTACGGGGGGTTCGTGCAGGTGGGGGTCGGCTTCTTCCTCCTGGCCGGCCTGGTTTTGGGCGGCGGCATGAACCTGGTCACCGGAAACGCCGCCAAGGTGGTGATCATCGCCTGCTACACCGCAGTCGCCCTGATCATCTTCGCCGGGGCGGCCCAGGTCGACTACCTGCTGGGCCTGGTCCTGGCGGCAGGAAACTCGACGGGAGCTCTCATCTCCTCCCGGCTCGCCCTCAAGAAGGGAGCCGAATGGGTGCGATGGTTCCTGATCGTCGCAGCCGTCGCAGCCGCCATCCGAATGCTCCTGGCCTGAGGCAGGTCAATCGGAATCCATGCCGGCCAGGTCGGCGAGGCCCTCCCGTTGGACGCGGCGCAGGACAGACACCACGGCTCCCGTCATGTCGGCGCCCACCCCCAGGCCCTCCAGGTGCTGCCGGGCGGACTCCATCTCGACCAGGCGGCGATCGACGTGGACCTCGGTGCCGGACAGCATGCGTCGGAGGAAGGCTTCGTCGAGCGCCGTGAGCTGGTCCACCAGGTGCTCCCACAGCCAGGGAAGGTCGTCGGCCGCCCTTCCCGCCTCCAAGCTCTCGATGAGCAGGGCGGTCAGTCCCTTGGTGACGACACTGCGAAGCAGCTTGCGGCCGGCCGCCCGGCCCGCCCGCTCTCCGATGGCCTCGACCCGCCCACCCATTGGGTTCACCAAACGGGTGAACTGGACGGCTCCGGTGCCGGAGGCCAACGCCGGAGTGGCAAGCCCCCGTCCTGGAACCGGGGCCATTAGGGCCACGTCGGCGAAGGCGACCTCGCCCTCGGCCGCCCGGACAGCCAGGTCTTGTTTGAGGCTCGGCGCGGCCGTGGCCAGATCGGCGTACACCGTCCCTGGGCCGATCGACTCCCAGGCTTGCGCCATGGCGCCGGGGGCGTCCTCTGCGGCGGTGACGGCAATCACCAATTGCGCTCCGGCCACTGCTGGGGCCGGTGAAGGGTGTCGGACTACCCCCGCCGGGGTCTCGACATCGGCCGGATCGAAACCGTGGACCTCGGCTCCGGCCCTGGCCAGGTCACCGCCTATGCGGAAACCGGCCTCACCTAGGCCGAACAGGGCGACCCTCACCAGAGGCCGCGCACGGGAACCGGGGCGGGGCCGGCCTTCACCGGTTACCCGGCCGTCGCCGAAACGGTCATTTCAACATCGAGATCGGTGCGGCAGGTGGCGTGGAGGAAGCATGTCCTCTCCCCCATGTCGAGAGTCTTGCGAGCGAACTCCTCCCCTTCGGGCGTGACCAGATAGACGTGGGTCTCGACCGGGTCGGCGGCTCCGGGACGGCCGGTCCCGCCCGACGCTCCCCCGGGGGAGAAATGGATGTCCTGAACGATGCGGTACTCGTCGAGCTGCTTGCGGGTGATGCTGGCGTAGCGGCCAAACTGGGTCATGAAGCAGAACCCGATCCCGGCCGCCAAATAGGTGACGGCGTCGGGCGCCAGCCCCGATCCTCCGGCTTCCGGCGCTTCGTCGGACAGGAAGCGGAACTCCGAACCGATGGGCTGGAACAGGTTCTCGTGAATCGTCTTCACACCGTCTTCTCTGATCCGACACCGCGCCTGAACGTGCAGGGTCCTGCTTTGAGACTCCTGAAGGCTGGTGTTGACACCGCCTGGCACACCTTCGATCTGGCCGGCCGGCTTCACCTTGACCATCAGATCGTCTGCCACCGCCAAATCGGCCATCTCAGCCCGCTCGAACCCCGGCCCGGGGTCCGGCTCGATATCACAATCCAGGGACGACACGCCGCCCACCGGGATCCGGCGACCGTTCCAACTCAGGCTGAACAGGCTGTTGCGAACGCCCCGTAGCAGACCGTTTATGGGCGAGGCTGCCACGCCGTCGCGAACCAGGGCCTCGAGATCGGTGAAGTCTGCATCGGCCGCGACCTCGGCCAGCAGCTCGGGTGGCAGGGCGCCGCCCAACATGGTGCCGGCCAGGGCCGACCCTTCCATGCTGTAATGATTTCCCAGGGTGAGTTGAATGTCGTCGAGCTCGATCCCCCGCTGTTTGGCCAGGGCCAGGATCTCGTTCATGTACGACGCCACCATCCCCGTCGTGAAGGTGCACAGAGGGCAAGGGGCGCGGTCGTGGCCGGCCAGGTACGGGCCTTCGTCGCTGATCAGTCGCCAGGTCCGCTGGGTGGCGCCGTTCAAGACCACCGCCTCCTTTTGCATCCCGGCCAGGGCCCGAACCCAGGTGCGAACCGGCACGCCTCGTCGGTCCTCCGGAGCCACCAGGCCGACCTGGGGAGCATTGCCAACCGGAAAAAAGGGGGGTCGGAGATCCGATCCCAGAATGTCGGGTGCGTCACTCATCACTTCATTCCCTCGTCAGACACGATGCCGCGGGCCGGTATCGGCCCGTAAGTCGAGTGTACAAAACCCGCCTTTGAGCGTCTCATCCCCGGCCGACGTACTGTGGGTGAGGTGCAGACCCAGGTTGCCATAGTCGGCGGCGGACCGGTCGGGCTGGGATTGGCCATCGACCTCGGCCAACGGGGTATCTCGGTCGTGGTGATCGAGAAAGAAGAGGAACTACACCGCATACCGAAGGGCCAGAACCTGACCCAGCGGACCATGGAGCACTTCCGGCTATGGGGAGTCGAGGATCAGATCCGCGCTTGCAGGTTGATGCCCCCGGGCTATCCCTCGGTTGGGATCAACGCGTGGGGCAACTTGATGAGCCAGTACTCCCATCCCTGGTTCCGGAGAAGCCAGGTCGACCCATTCTATTTCAGCAGCAACGAACGTCTTCCTCAGTACCGCAGCGAGGAGGTGCTGCGGTACCGACTGACCGAACTGCCCAACGTCACGACCTTGTACGGCACGGCCGCGCTCGCCGTCGACCAGAGCGACCAGCAAGCCCGCATCTCGACCGAGGCGGGGGCGATCGAAGCGACGTACGTGGTGGGCTGTGACGGCAGCCACTCGATGGTCCGGAACCAGGCCGGGATTGGCGAGCAACGCTCGGACCACAACCGAAGGATGGTCCTGCTGGTGTTTCGCTCCATGTCTCTGCATCAGTTGCTCGAGGACCGGTTCGGCCAGGCTTCGTTCTTCAACATCCTGCATCCCGACCTGGACGGCTATTGGCGCTTCCTGGGCAGGGTCGACACCGAGGGGCGGTGGTTCTTCCACGCACCGGTGGCCCCGGATGCAAGCGCAGACGAATTCGACCACGAGACTCTGTTGCATGCTGCGATCGGAGCCGACTTCGAGGTCGACTTGGAGCACGTCGGGTTCTGGGACCTGAGGATCGCCACCGCCAACACATACAGGTCCGGACGCATCTTCATCGCCGGTGACGCCGCCCACAGCCACCCGCCCTACGGCGGCTACGGAATCAACACCGGCCTGGAGGATGCCCGCAATCTGGGGTGGAAGATGCAGGCCGAGATCGAAGGATGGGCCGGCCCGCGTCTGCTCGACTCATACACCGAGGAGCGCCGCCCCGTGTTCGAATCCACCGCCCGTGACTTCATAGGGGCGTTCATCGACCGGGACCGCGCCTTTATCTCCGCCCACGACCCTCGCGCCGACGAGGAAGAATTCGCCCGCGCCTGGCAGCAACGATCAGAGCGCTCGAACCTAGGGGTGACCGAGTTCGAGCCCCATTACGAGGGGTCTCCGATCGTGTTCGGGCCGGCCGACGGCGTGTCGGGTGCGCTCGGATCTCATCTCGGCCGGGCGCGGGCCGGCCATCACCTGGCTCCGCCTCAGCCGTCCGGAGGCAAGGAGCTGTTCGCCGCACTCGGGAGGGGTTTCTCCCTGCTCACGTCGTATTCGACCTCAGAGACCGCGGCGCTCACTGCCACGGCCGATCGGCTCGGGGCCCCGTTGACCGTCGTTACTACGGAGATGCGCTCCTACGGGTCTGCTCGGGTACTGGTCAGGCCCGACCACTTCGTGGCCTGGGAGGACGATGGGTCCCGCTTCGACTTCGGCTCCGTGCTGGGCCGCGCCTCGGGGTTCTAGTCGCTGGTGGCCTCGACCCATCCGGGACGGTGGGCCAACACCTGAAGCTCGCTGCTCTCCTCCACGGCAGCCCAGCCGTGGCCGCGGCCCAGCCCACTCTGCTTGAAGCCCCCGAACTCCATCGCAACGTCGGAGGCACCGACCCGGTGCACGTTCACGAAGACCGTCCCCGCTTCGATCCGTCCCCCCACCTCGAAGGCGTGGTCGACGTCGTCGTCCCAGACTGAGGCCGCCAGACCGAACTCGGACTGGTTGGCCAGGCTCACCGCCTGCTCCTCATCCTCGAACGGGAGGATCGGAACCACCGGCCCGAACTGCTCGCGCTGGACGATCTCGTCACTCTCCGCGGTGCCGGTCACCACCGCCGGGCGCATGAACCAGCCCTCTTCCCAGGACTCTTCGTCGCGGACGGCCCCGACGCTCACGACCTCAGCCCCGCCCGATCGAGCCCGGTCCACCAACCCGGCGACCGCCGTGTACTGGGCCTGATTGTTCAGCGGCCCCATGGTTACGGCAGGGTCGAGACCATCGCCAACCACGAGCTCGGACGCCGCATCGGTGAAGCGACCCACGAACTCGTCGTAGTGGGAGACGTGAACGTAGATCCGCTTTATTTTGTAGCAAATCTGGCCGGTGCCGGCATAGACGCCCCGGACGAACTCAGAGACGAGGTGGTCGGACACGGTGGCACCTTCCAGCAGGATTGCGGGGTCATTTCCGCCCAACTCGAGGCCGATGTTCTTCACGGTGTCGGCGGCCTCCCGCATCAGATGCTTGCCGTTTTCGATGCTCCCGGTGAACCTGATCCCCCTGACGCGGGGATCCCGGGCGAGGGCCGACCCCACTACGGGACCCGGGCCCGGCACCACGTTGACCACGCCGTCGGGAAGGTGTCCGTCCAGGATCGTCAGCGTGTGCGCCAGGGCGAGGGGGGCGTAGCCGGCCGGCTTGACGACGATCGTGTTCCCAGCGAGAAGCGCCGGCGCGATCATGAGATAGGCGAGATAGACCGGGGCGTTCCAGGGAACGATGACCGCCATCGTGCCCATGGGTCGGCGCCATCTCTCGATCCGGCCCAACTCGCCCTCACTCACCTCCGGCGTGTCGAAGCGTGAGGCGAGATCGGCGTAATAGCGGAGTATCCGCGGCGCTCCTCCCACGTCGTGAACGGCTTCCGACAGAGGCTTGCCATGCTCCCGGGTCAGCAACTCGGCCCGACCCGGGTTGGATGCCTCCAGGTCCTCGGCGGCGGCTCGCAGCATCCCGGCCCGCTCCACGGCGGTGAGGGCGGACCAGTCCCGAAAGGCCTGGTTGGCCTCATCCACAGCCCCGGCGGCGTGCTCACCCGTGCCGATCGCCACACGACCGACCACTTCGTCGCGTCGGGCGGGGTTGATCACCGGATTGAACGGCGCGGCAACCGGCTTTCCGCCTATCAAGATCGCAGCATCCATTGGCTCTCCAAGGATAGAGGTGGCCACCGTCGCCACCCGGCGGCTGAGTTGCCGGCCAGGGCGACACGGGACGAATCGACGGGCTAGGTTCGACCCGGATGCCCGCCCTTCCTCCTGTCCCGATGGCTCGATTTTCACCGATAACGGTTGCTTACGCCCACCGGGCGGGCATACACTCGCAGACTGTCCGCAGCACGCACATGTGTTCGTATAGCGCACAGCAGGAGGTGTCAGAAAGGATCGATCCATCGGGTCGGATCCGCTTCTGTCCGTGGGCCGATCAACACACCCCGGCGACAGCTACATGACTCTGGAGGAGAAGATGAGAAAACGTTCGAGCTCGTTATGGCTGCCACTTCTGGTGGTGTTGGGTCTGGTGATCGCCGCCTGCGGCGGCACCGCCGAGACGACCACCACCGCGGGGCCGGGTACGACCGCAGGACCCGGGACCACGATGGCGCCCGGTACGACCATGGCGCCCGGAACGACTGCCGCCCCGGGCACGACCGCCGCACCCGGAGAGCCGATCAAGATCGGCATGCTGGCCGACCAGTCGGTCACGTTCACGCCTTGGGCGGTGAACGTCCGAGACGGGATGCTGCTGGCAGCGCAGGAGATCAACGACGCCGGCGGTGTGAACGGACGCATGATCGAGATCGATCAGCAAGATTCCCAGAACGACGCCGACGTGGGCGTCACGGCCTTCGACCGACTCGTGGAGGATGGGGTTGTCGCAGTCGGTGGTGTCCTGTCCAGCACCGTGGGTGCCGCCGCCGGGCCCGAGGCCGAGCAGCTCCAGGTGCCTCTGTTCCTGGTCAAGTCGGGTACGCCGACCGCTCTCACCCAGGAAAGTCGCTACACGTTCCGAACCTGCCTCCCGGCAGCGCCCATGGATGCCGCCCCGATCCTGCAGTACGCCCAGGAGCAGGGCCTGACCAAGGTCGGGGCAATCGTGGCCGACTATGCCTGGGGTCAGGGATTCAAGACGGCCATGGAGAACACTTTCGAGGGTTCCGGCATCGACACCCACATTGAAGTTGCACCGGTTCCGCCCGACACCGACTTCACGCCTTACGTGAGGGCGATGGCGGACTTCGGCGCCGAGATCATCGTCGCCACCGGACACCCGCCCGGCAACTCCGCCATTGTCTCGCTCTCGGCCGACCTATGGGACGTGCCGGTGACCGGCGCCTGGACGCCACCCGACCTGGTGGTCGGTGGCCTGTCCGACGTGGCCATCGGTCGTGTGGCCGATTTCGCCTGCGCCGACTACTTCAGCGACAGCTACCAGGAACTGGCCCGCCGCTACCTGGCTTTCTCCGACAACAAGTTCATGTCGGACGACGGCGTGGCCGGCTACGGGATCGTGACGATGGTGGCCCAGGCGGTTGGCGAGGTCGGAGACGACCCAACGGCCGTCGCCGAGTATCTGCACGGCAACTCGTTCGACCTGCCCGGGTACGCGTGGCCCATGAGTTGGACCGACTGGGGCGAGATGGATCAGGCTCAGCCGATCTTCACACTGGTCAACGCCGGACCGGCCCCCGAGGGCGTCAACGGGGCCGGCGATTGGTGGTTCGACAAGTTGAGCCAGTCGGAGCCGCTCGAGCCCTACGTGCCCGAGTCGTAATCGATAAGTGCCTCTTCTCGAACTCAACGAGGTCGGGAAGTCGTTCGGTGGCCTCCCGGCCGTCGATGGGGTGACCATGGGGGCCGACGATGGTGAGATCCTCGCCATCGTCGGCCCCAACGGTGCTGGGAAGAGCACTCTGATGAAGCTGATCGCCGGTCTGGAGACACCGTCGGAGGGGACGGTGACCTTCGCCGGTGACGACATCACCCGAGAATCGCCCCACCGGACCCGCCGCAAGGGAATCGCCATGGTGCAACAGACACCGCGCGGCTTTCCCACGATGAGCGTCCTGGAGAACGTCGCCCTGGGTGCTTTGTTCGGACGATCGGGCGCCCACCGACGAGAGGACGAGGCCCTCGACATTGCCGGCGACATGCTGGCCTTCGTGGGGCTGGCGAACCGGCGGAGCGACCAGGTGGAAGCTCTCAACCTCCATCAACAACGCCTCCTGGAGTTGGCCCGAGCACTCTCCGGAGAACCCAGGCTCGTCCTGCTCGACGAGGTGATGGCGGGTCTGAACGATGCGGAACTCGATGCATCCATACAGATCGTCAAGACCATCCGCGACCGGTTCGATGTGACCGTCATCTGGGTGGAGCACGTGATGAAGGCGGTGATGAAGCTGGCCGAGCGCATAGTGGTGCTCAACTTCGGGAAGGTGCTCGCAGAGGGCCTACCCGGGGAGGTCATGAACGACCCGGAAGTAGTCGAGGCGTATCTGGGTGAGAGGATCGAGCATGCTTGAGGTGCGAGAGTTATCAGCCGGTTACCAGGGCAACGACGTCGTCCACGACATCTCCTTCCACGTCGACGACGGAGAGGCGGTGATGATCATCGGCTCCAATGGGGCGGGAAAGACCACGCTGTTCCGGGCCATGTGCGGTCTCCTGGCCACGTCGTCAGGGGACGTACGGTTCCAGGATGAGGACATCACCGGCTTGCCGGCCCAGGTGATCGTGCGCCGTGGCCTCGGTTTCGTTCCAGCTGAGCGTCATCTGTTTCCTCGCATGACCGTCCAGGAGAACCTCTCCCTGGGCTCATATCCACACCGACCCGATCCCGAGACGATGTCGGTGGTGCTCGACCTGTTTCCCCGGTTGGCGGAGCGCCGTCGTCAGCGGGCGGGGACGATGAGCGGTGGTGAGCAGCAGATGCTCGCCGTGGGGCGAGCCTTGATGTCACAGCCTCGACTATTGGTTCTGGACGAACCCACCACGGGACTGGCGCCCAAACTGGCTCACGAGGCATATGAGGCTCTCTCCGTGCTCCGCCGTCAGGGACTGACACTTCTGGTGGCTGAGCAACAGGTTCCATTGGCCATGGCCTTCAGCGACCGCGGCTACGTCCTCGAGAACGGGGAGATCAGCCTCGAGGGGACCTCCGAAGAGCTGGCGGCCGATCCCCGGGTCCGCAGCTCCTATCTTGGCGTGACGTGACTGCCTACATCCTCGACGGCATCGTGCTCGGGCTTCAGTTCGGCTTGTTGGCGGCCGGACTGACTCTGGTCTACGGACTCGGCGGGGTTCTGAACCTGGCCTACGGACAGATCTCGGTCATCTCCGCCATGGTGGTCCTCTTCTCGATCGAGGCCGGCATACCCGCCCTGTGGGCCGCCGGGATCGGGATGGTCGCCGGCGCCCTGGTCGGATGGCTCATGGACCTGACGATCCTGCGTCCCGTCTACCGTCTAAAAGGCGAATCTCGTGTCCTTCTCAGCCTGCTGCTGACCCTAGGTGTGGCCTTCGTGGTCGACGGCTTCCTCAATTGGCGCTACCCGCTCAAGGGCCTGACCCTCCACATCGGCGGAGGTGCTGTGGAGATCCTCGGGGTGCCGATGCGGCGGGGAAGCCTGGTGGCGTCGGCGATCACGCTCGTTGCCATGGCACTGCTGTTCGCGTTCTTCCGCGGTACGACGCTGGGGCGTGCCGTGCGCTCGGTGATCGAAGACCAAGAGGGTGCTCGGCTGGTGGGGATCGACCCGCACCGGATGTTCCGGCTCATCCTCATCCTCAGCGGCGTCCTGGCAGCGTTGGTGGGGGTGACACGATCGATGGTGGCACCGGTCAACGTCACCGCCGGCTTCTCCATCACCGTGTTCGCCCTCATCGTCACCGTCGTGGGTGGTCTGGGCAGCGTGTCCGGCGCCCTTCTGGCGGGGATCATCCTCGGGATCATCAACAGCATCGCCGCCTCCGCCATCGGCACCTTCATGTCCTTGATCATCCTCCTCGTTGCGGCGGCAGTGACGATCGTGATACGCCCCTCCGGGCTGCTCGGAGTGCCCGAATGACCGAACGATTCGTCTCGCCGACCGGAACCTCGCTGGTGGGAGGCACCGAGGCACACACCTCGCGCTCCCTGCCCTCCTTGCTGATTCCGGTGGCCGTGGTGGCGGTCGTGCTGGCCCCGATCCCCCTCTGGCTGGGCCACTCGCGGGTTCTGATGGGCGTGGCAGTGCTGGGCCTGGCCTTCGCCTGTTACACGATCGGCTTCAACCTGATCTTCGGGAGCACGGGCCAGCTGTTCCTTTGCGTCGGCGCATTGGCCGGCATAGGAGGCTATGTGGCGGCGATCCTGGCCGACAAGGCCGGGTGGCCCATCCCTCTCAGCGTCCTGGCGGCGACGGTGTCCGCCAGCATGGTGGGCGGCCTGCTCAGCTGGGTGGCCGTGCGTCGTTCTCTGGGCGTGATCTTCACCGGGATCGTCACCCTCATCTTCGGCCTGACCTTCGAGAACCTTCTCCTGGGGGTGGGTGACCTGACCGGCGGAGAGTCGGGATTCCTGATCAAGGCAGGGTCCGACAGCTTCCTGCGGGAGCAGATACCGCCTTACTACCTGATGCTGGCCCTGGTCGTGATCTGCCTCCTCGTCCATGGGCTTCTGCGACGGTCACATGTCGGGTGGGCCTTCCGGGCACTGCGCGACGACGAGGTCGCCGCCGAACTGGCCGGGGTCGACGTGGCCCGCTACCGGGTGTACGCGGCTCTGGTCGGTGCGGCCATGCTGGGCATGGCAGGAGGCGTCTACGCCTTCACCGAAGGCCGCATCAGCCCCACCACGTTCGGATTCAGCCAGGTGGACGTGGTAGTGCTCGTCATGCTCGCCTTCGGCGGTATCGGCACCCTCACCGGCCCCATCCTGGGAGCGGTTGCCTTCACGATCATCGACGAGCTCCTGGTCGACCTGGGCCAGCTCCAGCTGCTGGTGTACGGGGGGATCATCCTGTTCCTGTTCCTGTTCCTGCCCCGGGGAGTCATCCCTACCACTCGAACCTTGTTCAGGCGGCGAAGCCGCCCCGGATGATCCCCAGTCGTGGACCTCAGCGGTAGGACCGTCGTCGTCACCGGCGCCGCCTCTGGAATCGGCCGCCAGACGGCCATCGAACTCCGCAACCGGGGGGCCATGGTGGTGGGTGTGGACCTGGTCGAGGCGGCCGACGTCGACGAGTTCGTGCCGTGTGACCTGGCTGATCCCTCCGCTATCGAGGAGCTGGTCGAGGCCCTCCCCGGCGGGGTGAACGGCTTGTGCAACGTCGCCGGGGTGGCTCCCAGCCGACCGGCAGAGGAGGTGCTGAGGGTCAACTTCCTCGGATTGCGCCAGCTGACCGTGGCTCTGGTGCCCTCGATGACCGATGGCGCCTCGATAGTGAATCTGGCTTCGATGGCGGGCAACCGGTGGCGAGACAACATCGGCCAGGTGCAGGAGCTAGTCGAGGTCGACTGGGACTCGGCGGGTGATTTCGTGGGCAGGAACGGCCTCGACGAGAGTGCTCGAAGCTACTTCCTGTCCAAGGAGGCGGTGATCGTGTGGACCATGCAGAACCGCTGGACCTGGCGAGAGCGGGGCATCCGCATGAACTGTGTCAGCCCCGGGCCTGTGGAGACTCCGATCTTGCCCGACTTCCTGGACACGCTGGGAGAGCGAGCCCAGGAGAGCGTCCGCAACATGGACCGCTTTGGCCATCCAGACGACGTGGCGCCTGTGATCGCCTTCCTCCTCTCGGACGAGGCAGCCTGGTTCCGGGGCGCCAACATCACGCCCGACGGCGGCATGGGCAGTCACCTAGAGCTGCAGCCTTTCGGGCTAGCCTGAGATCGATTCTGCCAGGCTAATCGTGCCGGTAGGACTCGCGGGCCACCTTGGAGTACGGGACCGGGCTGACGATGGCTCGCATCTCATACTGCTGGTGCCACTCCACCGCCGGCTTCCGGCTCCCGCCATCCTCCTCACCCCAGACCAGCGTGACCTCGGTGCCGGGCTCTGCGTGATCCCTATCCAGAACCGCCAAGGTCAGGATGGTGCGCTCGTTGGAGCTGTAGCCGATCCAAGTCGAAATCCCCACTGTCTCCCCGTCGACGGTGACCGCGTCGTAAGGATGCATGGCATAGACGGCCGAGGGGAACTCGATGAACTTGGCCCGTCCTCCCTCCTCGAACTGTGACCCGATCACCCCGAGCAGATCCTCGTTCTCCAGCGCCAGCGTCACCTTGGTGCGGGGCGGGTCATCCGACATCTCCTTCAACGCCTCGCGGCCGATGAAGTCGTGATCGAAGCGGACGAATCTGCCGTATCCGAGATCCCAGGGTGTGAAGTAATAGTCCTCGATGTCGCTGGAGTAGAAGCTTCCCCCCAGAGAGGCAGAGCCCTCGTAGCCGTCGGCGGGTAGCCACTGGCGATACGCCTTCAGATCTTCACCCGTGTAAACGGCGGGCAGCGGAGAGGGGATCCAGCCCGATTCGAGCGTGTTCGATGAATAGGCGCGAGAACCCACCCGGCGCATTCCGAACTCCTCCCCGGCCTTCAGCAGGGCCTCCAGGACAGGCTCCCTGTCCTCCCAGGGGCCGAACAGCTCGTATCCGGGCTGGCCGACCATTCCGTGGCGCAGGGCACGCACGGGCCGATCGGCGATGCCGAAGGTGGTCATGTGGAAGAAGCGGACGTCGGGAGGGGCCCGACCCAAGACCTTTTCCATCACATTGAGTGCGGTGGGACCCTGGATCTGGAAGCGGTAGGACTTGCGCCGGGACTTGTCCTTGCGCATCACCGTACGTTGGTCCATCTCGTAGGTGACGTCGAAGTCGCCGTTGTCGGCCTGATACATGATCCAGTTCAGGGATGGAATTCGCCCCACCAGGTTGAACGACTCTGGGGCCAGGTAGAAGAGGATCACGTCCCCGATCACGTAGCCGTCGTGGGTGCACGGGGCCAGCTGCTTGGCATTGTCCACCTCGAAGCCATCAAAGCTGTTGAAGCCCACATACGACAAGAGATCGAGGGCGCCGGGGCCCTGCAACGCCAGATCGACCATGTGATAGGACAGGTCGGAGAGGGCGCACGTCTTCTGCCAGGCCTCCTGCTCATCCCGCCAGTTCGTGTACTCGGATTGGACCGGGTAAACGTTGGGGCCGACCTGGGCGTTACGCAGCATCTCGACCACATCGCCGGTCCTGTTGAGGAGATCCTCCAAGCTTTCCGACATGACTACCTCCTCGGTCCACCGCCCACCGCGCTCGGACCCGGGTTGCGGATATGGCCCGAGTGTAGAGAGCCCTCTCGAGCCAATACCGGCCGCCCGTCAGTCGCTATCGACCGGCGGAGTCCCGTGGGTGTGGAAGGAAGCGATCGTCTGCAACCCCCACGCCTGACCCTTGGCTCGCTCTTCGGGCGTCCAGGAAATGGGCGCCCAGTCGGGCGCCAGCATGAGCCGCGCCCCGGCGTTGCACAACTCGATCCGGTTCCCTCCCGGCTCCCAGACGTAGAGGAAGAACGTCTGCTGGATGGCGTGCTTGTGGGGCCCGGTTTCGATATGGATCCGATTGTCCAGGCACACGTCCGCCGCCCGCAGGATGTCCTCTCGCGTATCGGTGGCCAGGGCGATGTGGTGCAGGCGCCCCCTGGTCCCGGTGCGGTCGACGGTATGGACCACGTCGTAGCTCTTGTCGCTGACGGTGAACCAGGTGGCAGCGGGAGGGCCTTCCTCGCTGAGGATCTGCTCGGTCAGCATGGCCCCCAGAGCCTCTCCCATGAATGCGGCGTTGGCCGGTATATCGACGGCTAGGTAGTTGACGTGGTCGAGCCGTCTCACGTTGGCTCCCCGGCCGGGGAAGCGGGCCGCCTGGTTCTTGAGCGATGGAACCAGGTCGGGCGGAGCCTGATAACGCTCCACCTCCCAGTAGAGGCCTACTTCGTGCCCGTCCGGGTCCTGGGTCAGGTAGACGGGGCCCAGCCCGAGCTCGTCCTCGACCCAACGGCCGGCACTCCCCCAAGCCTCCAGCGCCTGCACTCTTCGCTGGAGCGCCTCCGGGCCAGAAGCCCGCATGTAGGTGCGGCCGATTCCCGAAGTGGAGTGAGCGGTCAGCTTGATGGTGAATCGCTGATAGTCATCCCAACAGTGGAGATACACCGAATCGCCGCGCCGGCCCACCACGTCCATCGCCATCAGGTCCACGAAGAAGGCGCGGCTCTCCTCGAAGGTGGGCGTGAACAGCTCGACCGGTCCGACGTGGGCCAGGTCGCGGGTGCGCGGGTCGGGGCTCATCGGAGCCGAGCCTACCGGGGGAAGCGGGTTCGACCGTCCGGGAAGGCTGGGATACTGGCGGAGGTGGAAACCCTCCGACGGGCCGGTGACCGAGCATGAGAGTCGGTCTGTTGGTCTGTGACCATGTCCTCAGTGATCTGGTGGACGTCGCCGGTGACTACGACGACATGTTCTTCAGGCTGTTTGCAGATGCTGACGACGTCGAGCTGGTGGCCTACGACGTCGTCAACGGCGAGCTCCCCTCCGATCCTGCCGACTGTGAGGCCTGGATCACGACCGGCTCCCGACACTCGGTCAACGATGACCTGGACTGGATCAGGTACCTGGAGGAGTTCATCCAGGCTGTCCCCGCCGCCCGCACTCCCCTCATCGGCGTCTGCTTCGGCCATCAACTGATCGCCAGGGCGATGGGTGGATCCGTCATCCGATCACCGCGTGGGTGGGGCGTGGGCAGCGTGGAGGTCCACTTGCTGGCCGATGGCTCGCTGCCAGGCTGGATGCAGCCACTCAGAGACAAATACCGGATCCTCAACAGCCACGCCGACCAGGTGGTTGAGGTTCCCGAGGGAACCGTGGTGCTCGGATCCACCACCCACTGCCCGGTGTCGCTGATGACGGTGGGCGAGTACCTGATGGGCATCCAGGGTCATCCCGAGATGGAGCCGCGGTATCTCAGAAGCCTGATCGAGATGCGCCGCGGTGATCGGATCCCCCACGAGACGGCCGCCAAGGGACTCGAGTCGCTCGGACACGGATCGGACTGCACCCTGATCCGACAGTGGATGCTGAACTTCATCACCAGCCGGAGCTGACGCGCCGGCCCCCGACCGTCAACATGTGCGGGCCGGCAACCAAACCGGCCGGCCGGCCATACTCCGGCAGAGGGACACCGAGATCGTTCGAAACGGTGGTGAGGTTGTCGCACAACTTGGGCAATATTGGAATGGCTAACCCTTCATCTGGTCGACGACGTATTCGGCGATGGCCAGGCTCGACGTGGCCCCCGGCGAGGGAGCGTTGCGCACGCTGAGGACGCCATCGCCCTCGAAGATCCTGAAGTCGTCGACCAGGGACCCGTCCCGGTCGAGCGCCTGGGCTCGGACCCCCGCTCTGGCCCGAACCACATCATCGGGGCCGATGTCGGGCACGTAGCGGCTGGCCTTCTTCATGTAGGCACGCTTGGACACCGAACCCCAAACCTCCTCCACACCCGCCCGCCAGTTGGCGGCCGCCATCCGCCAGAACCCCGGCCAAGAGACGATCCTGCCTAGGTCGCCGAGGTTCAGGTCCCGGCGTCGATAGCCTTCCCGCTTCAGGGCCAGCACCGCGTTCGGACCCACCTCGAGGTCCCCCGACACCATGCTGGTGAAATGCACGCCCAGGAACGGATAGCGCGGATCCGGCACCGGATAGATCAGACCCCGCACCATGTCCTTCTTGGAGTCGACCACCCTCATGTACTCCCCCCGAAACGGGACGATACGGGGAGCGGCCTGTCCGTCGACCGGCTCCGAGACCCGATCGGACTGCAAACCGGCGCAAATGAAAAGCTTCCCCACCCGATGCACCGCGCCTTGGCTCGTGCGCACCTGGATCGCCCCGGCCGCCCTCTGAATTTCCGTGACCGCACTCGACAGCAGGATCCTCCCGCCCGCGGCGCGGACATCGTCGGCGTAGGCGTTGGCCACGGCGACATAGTCGGTTATGGCGGTCTTGGGCGAATGCAGCGCCGCCAGCCCCGACCCATGCGGTTCGATCTCGGTGATCTCGGCCGCATCGACACGACGCAGGCCAGGCACTTTGTTCTCGGTGGCAGTCTTCTCCAGGTTGTTGAGACGGCCCATCTCCGACTCGTCGACAGCCACAACCAACTTCCCGCATTCCTCAAATGCGACACCACGCTCAGCGCAGTACTCACGCAACAGGGTGCGGCCCCGGGTGCACAGCTGCGCCTTCAACGAACCCGGCTTGTAGTAGATGCCCGCATGGACCACTCCCGAGTTGTGCCCGGTCTGGTGTACCGCCAGCCGGTCTTCCTTCTCGAAGACGACCACCTCGATGCCCGGATAACGCCTCGTCAACTCCCGACCCACCGCCAGCCCGAGAATCCCGCCCCCGACGACACCCACCGCCAGATCGTTGATCGACTTGTTCATCGAGAGTCGGCGGTCGCTTCCGCGCAGTGGCCCGGCCCCTCCGCCCCTGCCTGGCCGGGTCCAGGTGGATTAAGCACGTCGATCCAGTTGTCGATCCAGCTCCCGGAGCCTGTTACCAACCTTTCCACCTCGGGTGTGAACATGCGAACTCCTCCTGTTGGGCAACGGGCCACGCCGGCCAAGTCCATGGGAGACCAGCCTACGGCCGCTTCGTCGAGCTCAGCCAAACCACTTCCCCAATACTCGATGGCCTCGTCGTACTTCTCGACTAGATCACCTCCGCGCTGGGACCGCGGGCGAATGTGCCCTACAGGATGAGCGATGGCACCCAGTCGGGGTGGTTGGCGGCGAACACGATGCTGAGGAGTCCGCCTCGGACATTCCCACGAGCACGGCTCTTGGGTCCGGCCGCCTCGATCCGCAAGTCTTCGTGACCTACGACCGGGCGCCTGTTCGATGTGGCTGAGAATCTCGGCTGGAGCGCGTACCGGCTGGTTCGAGCGGGCTGTTTGTCCGGGGTCATGGAAGGTCAGGTCGCGAGGCGGATCAGCATACGGACCGGTTCCTGGGCGGAGGAAATGTCGTGGTGGCTGTGAATGGGGACGGCCACGATCGGGAGGGCCCTCTCCGCAGTTCGAATCGGTGATTTCGGGCCGGGGGCTCGACGAATGCAAGAACTGGCGCCGCGCCCAGTACTTGATGGGTGCATCTCCTTCAGGACGCCCGACGCACCGCATCTTCAGTGGCGCGAAGTCGGAGAGCTTCCGCACTCGATTCTCCCGGCCCTGTGTTCTGCGAATCCAGCACGTCCCGCGGACCCTAGTGAGTATGGAACGGCCGGCCCGATTCGCATCTTGCGTGGGTTGTGCACCATGGGGGTGAACCGGGCCACATACGAAAGGAGCCGGCCGTGTCCGTGATTCATGTTCCCTCAGATGTTGTGGTGTTGGCAATGGATGTGCACAAGAACAGTATCTCGACGGGGGTGCTCGAGCCTGATGTGACGTCGGTGACGATGGACAGGATCGGCACCGACGACGAGTCGGTGCGTCGTCTTGTGGCCCGGTTCCCGGATCCGAGCCGGGTGTGGGCGTGTTACGAGGCGGGTCCGACCGGTTATGAGCTCGCCCGTGTGTTGGGTGCCGCTGGGATGCGATGCGAGGTGATCGCTCCGTCGTTGATCCCGACCGCACCGGGTGACCGGGTCAAAACCGACAAGCGTGACGCTCGTCGTCTGGCCCGGTTGTTCCGTGCCGGTCAGCTGACCGCGGTGCGGGTCCCGACCCCGGCCGAGGAGGCGGTGCGGGATCTGTGTCGGGCCAGGGAGGACATGGTGATCGACCGGACCCGGGCCCGTCACCGTCTAGACAAGTTCTTGTTACGTCATGGCCGGATCTGGCGGGGCGGGTCCAACTGGACGGTCAAACACGAATCCTGGGTCCGGGCACAACGTTTCGACGAGTCGGCTATGACCTACACGTTCAACCATTACCTGGCGACGCTGTCGGCTCGGGAGGCGGCCGTGGCCGCCATCGAAGCCGACCTGTGGCCCTGGACCGAACGGGCACCGTTCGCCGAGCTGGTGTCCCGTTTCGCCGCCTACCGGGGCATCACCGTGTTGGGCGCTCTGGTCTTGACGTCGGAGGTGTGTGATTGGCGACGGTTCCCCGCCGCTGGGATGTTCATGAGCTTCACCGGCCTCGTCCCCACAGAACACTCCTCGGGCGAACGGCAGCATCGAGGCGGAATCACCCACGCCGGCAACACCCATCTCCGGACCCAGCTGGTCGAGTCGGCCTGGTCCTACCGGGCCCGCCCCCAGGTGGGGACCGTCCTCGCCAAGCGCCAACACGGTGTCCATCCCGACACCCTGGCCCGCTCCTGGAAAGCCCAACAGCGTCTGTGCAGCCGGTTCCGGCGTCTCGACGCCCGCAAGAACAACCGCAAAGTAGTCGTAACCGCCATCGCCCGGGAACTCGCCGGGTTCATCTGGGCCGAAGCGACCGCCGACAACACCTAAACCTCCTTCATGACTGTCCCACTCGTCTCGTCTCACCGGGTTGAGAGACCGACGAGGCCTTCGCCATGGGCCGGGCACCCGCCGCAGCAGCACCGATCCCCGACACCACTATGACCCCACCCGACACTGCCGTTCCTAGTCTGGGGCAACTCGCTGCGCAACGCTCTCCTGCGGTTACGACCCGCGCACATCAGTCTGGCGGCCAACCCAACCCAGACCGCCCGACCCATGGCCAAACCCCCCAACGCTCACCACCCTGACCACAAGGGACCAGCCGGAAACGAACCAGGACCAGCAGCGCTCCTCACCGGAAACCCAACCCTCACCCCATCACGCTGCATCACCAATCCACCCAAGGCTCACCCCCCTTGGTTCAACGCGCCCCCAAACCCGCCCACGACGGGACTTGACAAACCGTTCCACATCAGTGGTATAGGTAGCCGCCGTTGACGGCGATCAACTGGCCGGTGACAAATTGCGCGTCGGGGGAAAGCAACCAGGCCACGGTGCCGACGACGTCCTCCGGCTTCTGAGAGCGAGCCAGCGCTCGACGTTGAACGCTGCGAGCCGATGCATCGCCTGGATGCGACAGGGCCGCCTCGGTTTCGGTGAAACCCAATGCGATCGTGTTGACGCGGATCGCATCGGCTCCGAGCTCAGATGCGAGGGTCCGCGTCAATGCGAAGACAGCCCCTTTGGACGCGGTGTAGTGGCTCAGTCCCCCGACGCCCGAAAGCATGGTGTCTGAGCCAATGTTGACGATGGAACCATATCCGTTCCGTCGCATGGCCGGAACTACCGCCTTGGTAGCTTTCCACACGCCGCCGACGTTTACAGCCATTACCGCATCCCACTCTTCCTCTGGTATCTCCTCGAACCCCCGACGCGGGACATCGACCATGGCGGCGTTGTTGACCAGAGCCGCCAGTGGAGCGATGGTCTCAGCGGTTTCTACGGCCTCGTCGAGCTGGGCTTGGAAGCGCACGTCTCCCTCAACTGCGACGCCATCGAACTCTACGGCGGTGTCGACTATTGACGGATCTCGGTCAAAGGCCACCACTGTCCAGCCATCCGCGGCGAGCCGCCGCGCGATTGTTAATCCAATGCCGTGGGCGGCGCCGGTGACGATAGCGGACCTGGTCACGCTATCGGACGTGCCTGCCGGCCATATCCAGGCTCACCGACTACGACGCCGTCTTTGGCGACGATGCGGCCCCGGAGGATCGTGCACTCGAGATATCCCGTCACCGTTTGCCCGGTATAGGGGTTGTATCCCGCCTTGCTGTAGATGGGGTCGTCTCCCAGCGTGACCTCTCGGTCATAGTCGACGACCACTAGATCGGCGTCTGCGCCAGCCTCGATGGTGCCTTTCCGCGGATATAGGCCGAAGCGTTTCGCCGGGTTGTGAGAGGTGATCCTGACCACGTCGTCGAGACTGATCAGACCGCGATGAGACGCATCGAGCAGCTTGGTCACGTAGTGCTGCAGCTGTGGAGTTCCGGTTGGGGTCGCCCACATGTTCTCCCATCCGCCACCCTTTTCCTCCAATGTGTGCGGCGCATGATCCGTGCCTAAGACATCGATCGTCCCGTCGGCGACGCCTTGCCACAATGCCGCTCGCCATTCCTCCTTCAGGCATCGTCCCAACGCGAGCGGGCCGATTTCTGCGATCTCGTCCCAATCGGACAGGAACAGGGCAAAGGCGTTGACCTCCGCTGTTATGTCCTGACCGTCGGCTTTGGCTCGTCGGATCAGCTCGACTGACCGGTCGGACATCATATGAAGTACATGAAGCTTGCCGCCGGTTCCTCGTTGGATCTCGATGAGGGTACCGACCGCCGAATTCCACACCGCACCGTCGAGCATCCACTCGGCTTTGGCGTACGGTTCGGGCCCCATCAGGTTCTGGTCCCAGTGGCGGTGCTCGATCATTTCCAACAGAGCTTGGTCGTTGGGATGAACCATGAGCGGGCGTCCCGTCTCGGCGGTTGCCTCGAGAATCCGGGCAATGTCGGCGTGGTCATGGATGCCGAGACCAGGCATGTGGGGGTAGGACCTTTTCCGTCCACAACCATGAAGAGCTTGAATCCCAGGCAGCCCAAAGCGGCCAGCTCGGGGACCTCGTCAAGATTGGTCGGCGAGGGATTGTGGTTGAAGTCCACGAAGGCTCTGGTCGAGTAGCTGTCCACTACGGACCGAAACAGCGAAGCGGTCGTGGTTGGCGGGTCGACATTCGGCATTCCGACGGTGACGGTGACTCCCCCGGCTGCTGCCGCCTTTGATGCAGAGCCTATGTCCTCCTTGTGAGTGAAACCGGGATCCCGATGATGTGAGTGCGTGTCGATAGCCCCGGGGATAACGAGTTTGCCGGCGGCGTCGATGGTTTCTCGGGATTCAATCGACCCGAGTGAACCGAGTCGTCAGTGTCGATGACGGCGGATATGGTCTCACCGGAGATCAATACATCCGCCCGGTCAATGAAACCCGCCGGAGTCCAACTCGCCCCCCTCTCACCACCATGTCGTATGGTCCTTGACCGACTGTTCCTTCATTCACCATGCTGTCCAACCTCCGTCGATTGTGTAGAGCTGTCCCGTCACGAAAGACGATGCGTCACTCGCCAGGAAGAGGGCGAGTCCTGCGATCTCAGATTTGTCTCCGGGCCGCCTGAAGGGTTGCCCCTTCGGTGATTTGTCGCATTAGTTCGATTTCCGCAGCCGGCTCAGACCAGTTGCCCACCGCCGAGCCCAGGTCTGTTCCCATCAGCCAGCCTACACCGATGCGTTTGCTCGAAGACCCTTTGCGCCCTAATCCGCAGCTGTCTGGCGGGTTAGTCCAATCATTCCCGCCTTTGACGCGGCGTAGGAGGCCCTGCGACAGCAGCCGAGGGTTCAGGGCGATCCGAGCCGACCATGGAGCTGATGTTGATGATCGAGGGTCCGGCAGTTCCGAGCATGTGCGGGACGAAGGCTCTGGTGCAGAGGAATGCGCTGCGCAGGTTGACTTGCCAGGACCCGATCCCACTCTGCGACAGGAATCTCGTGCACCTTCCGTGAGACCGTCGAAACCCCGGCGTTATTGATCAGGATGTCGAGCCCTGATGGCTCAGCTTCGCCTCTAGAGCCGATACCTCCGCTTCGTCAGACACATCGCACGCATGAGGGTCAAAGCCCCCCACCTCCGACGATCATCCGCGCAGTTCCTCGGCGCGGCTTTCGTCACATCTATGGAGAGAACACTACACCCCGCACCTGACAGGCATTGGGCCATAACACGTCCCAGACCACTGCCTGCACCGGTAACCAGGGCTGTCCGCCCCGTCAGGTCGAAGAGCGATGCCGGTCTGGCGAGATCGCCGGTAGAGCTAATCAAGGCCGGCGGTCGCGGTCGCCTCGAGCTCAATCATCTGACGCGATCAAGAGGCGGGGACCTCCACCAGGGTCGATGCCGGCCATCATCGCCCCAACGTCGGCGCCAGATCGGCTCGAGAAGGTTCCAGCACTCGATGTCGGTGACATAGGTCCGGATCGAGACCACGTCGTCCAGCGAACGGCCCGCAGCGGAAAGGATTGTTCGCAGATTGTCGAATATCTGGTTCATCTGAGCCGTAGGATCTCCGACTCCAACGATCGTGCCGTCGAGCGTTCGTGAGGTCAGACCAGACAGGAAGAGCAGCTGATCGGTCTTGATGATCTGCGAGAACCCGTCGATCGGGACGTGATATTCGTCGGAGTTAATCGGGAAGCGGCTCAATTTGGTGCTCGGGTGGTGGTGGCCTGCTCGCCACCACCACCTCAATTGGGAGTCAGGGCAGGAACTGGTTCGTGTAATACGCCGCTCGGGGGCTGCGGATTCTCCAAGCCTCCGTACTGTAGGTACGAGATCAATCATCGACTGCCACAGGCCATCGTCCGTCGGGCCGAGCACTGTCCCTGTGTCAGCCTCCGACAGGATTCATCTTGTCGCACTCTAAGGGAAGGTTCTGTTCGGTGAAGGTGAGGTCTGCTTCGCTCAGATCCGGAAACTTGGACTTGTAGAGGTCGATGCCGATCTGGGGATCAGCGCAAACCTCTTTCCATCCTTTCATGGTCGCTGCGACAAAGCCGCGGACCATGTCCGGATTATCAGCAATGGTCGAATCGTTGACCACAATGCCGTGGCCCATGACCTGAATCCCGAAGTCAACCACGGAACTGCGTCTGCGATGTCAGGATTGTTGAGTTGGGCAATCAGCGTGTCCTCTCCAACCACCCCGGCCATGCAGTCGGTCTCGTGGGCGGCGAACAGCGAGATCTTGTTCGAGAAGTCGGCATTCGTCACTGAGATCTTTGAGGCATCCACGTTGTTAGCTGCCAGATAGGCGGGCCAGATCTGAGCGGTGGACTCGACCGGTATCAGGACGACGCTGTGACCTTCGAGATCTTTGGGTTCGGTGAAGCCGACGTCTTTGAAGCAAGCGGTTCCAAAGCCAGCGGACCTCCAGATAACGAGAACGTTGGCTGACTGGCACCTCTTGTGATTTCTGGAGCATGGTGGTTCCTGTGTCAGCGAAACCGAACGTCGCATCGCCGGTTCCGACCAGAGTGACCGTCGTCCCGGAGCCCTCACCCTCCAGGATTTCGAGATCGATACCTTCATCGGCGTAGTAGCCCTGTTGTTGGGCGTATACGAAGGGCATGTGATAGACGAGGTATGACCAGTCCAGCCTCAGCGTGGCCTTGGTCAGCTCTTTGGGGAGCTTCGGTAGCGGGAGGCGTGTCGTGGTCGTGGCTTGAGCAGTGGTGGTGGTCTGCGGTGGGGTGGTCGTTGACGTTTCGCCGGCCGGTGTCGTGCTGGCGCCGTTGCTGCCTCCACACGCAGCGAGCAACATCGACAGGGCAAGAATCGGGGCGACGATGGGGATAACGACGTTTCAAGGGTCAAGGCCTCCATTTGTCGAACTGGCACGTCCAAGGTGCCGGCTGATGGTAGACCCGAAGCGGCGCTCGATGTTGCTAATTCTCGATTTTTCTTGAATCCAGCTCGATGCGGGCTGGGACGTCAGAAGGAACCGAGGTTGAACCGAACCGCTTTGGCGACGTCCTTGCCCTCGTTTCGAAGACGATGCAGTTCGGTGGATGGGTAACCGATCAGGTCTCCCTCCCGTAGCACGTGGGTGACACCGTCGACGTCAACGGTCAACTCTCCTTCGAGCATCAACCCGTACTCGAATCCCGCGGCGACGGGCGGGCTGTGGTTCTCGCTCACCGCCCGGCTCCCATTCGTTGACGGAAATAATCCCCGATACGTCGCAACCGATCGATCTTGGCGGTTCGACGAGAAACTCCCGGCCAGGGCACCACAAGGGACTGGTCCTCCGCCCGGACGACGCGATCGTCGGGCATCTGGTCGATCTCGATAAAGAGCTCACCGATGGGCACTTTCAGCGCAGAAGCGAGAACGACCAACGAGCCGATCGAGGGGCTGGTCCGACCCCGCTCCACAAGGCTGATCATCGACGTGCTCAAACCCGTCCGTTCGCTGAGTTCCTGAAGTGTCATCTTGGCTCTCGGTGTCGCAGGTGGCGAATTCGGCGACCGACCGTAGAAGTGAAAGGTCCCGGATGTCCTCGTTGGGCTCCGTCTTCCCGCCTGGACAATTCCTCCGCAGAGAGGTCAGGCTTGCCAGTTGGGCCGTCCGGTTCGGGAGTGATGGCGACGTTCGTTTGATCTTCCATGCGCGGCCTCGATGATAACTAGGCAGATCAGGTCGGCGTGGCAAGGGTCCGCTCACCTGGCTCGCCGGCCCGCGGCTCACGTGCCAAGGGACTGCGGTGCTTGGTGGCTTCGACGAGTAGGAACAGCACAATCCCTACCGTGGCGATGACGATGACGGTGCCGATCACGTAGGCCGTGTTCAGACGGCCCTGGGCGAGACGCACCACATATCCCAGCCCGTCATTAGATGCGAGCATCTCGGCGAACACGGCACCAATTGTCGCCAGGGTGATTCCCACTTTCAGGCCGGCGAACACCGACGGCAGTGCATAGATGAACCTGACCTTGCGAAAGATGGCCCATGTTTCTCCACCCATTGATCGGGCGAGGTCGATCATCTCGGTTGGCACGGACTGGAGTCCGACTGCCGTGTCGATGACGACTGGGAAGAAGGAGATGAAGAATGCGATCAGAATTTTGGTTTCGACACCAGTTCCCACCCAGATCAGAATCAGCGGCAGAATCGCCACCTTCGGCACGGTTTGAGAGATCACCAGCAGCGGATAGATCATCTTCTCGAGCGTTCTGTTGGACACGATGGCCACGGCCAGTGGGATCCCGACCACGATCGCAAGCAAATAGCCGCCCAGGATTCCCTTCAGCGTCGGCCACAGGTTGTCTATGAGGACTGACCGATTCTGGACAATCCTGCTGAAAGCCTCACCGGGTCTGGGCAGAATGAACGCCGGCATGTCCAGCAGGACAGCGGCCAGGTGCCAAAGGACGATTAGTCCAGCGATGGTCACGATCGGGTAAACCGTCGAGTCGATCCTCCGCCATATTGATCTTGTCAGGCTGGGCCTGCCGTCAGGAGACGTCATGAATGACACCCATATCTTTAAACGCTCCCCGGATCTCTGTACGAGTGCGTTGAATTCGCTCCCGGTCGTGGCTTCAAGCGACCACGGTGAGCGAGTTTTACCTCGACCACCTTAAGATTTCCCAGGGCGTGGGGTCATGATGAAGACACGGTCCGACAGGAAGACTGCTTCCGGGATGGAGTGTGTAATGAACAGAACGGTCTTGGAGCTGGCGCTCCAATCTCTTCGAGGTCGACCATCATTTGCTCACGGGTTAGAGCATCGAGAGCTCCGAAGGGCTCGTCCATCAAGAGGACGGGCGGATCGTGCACCAGCGCCCTGCAGATCGACACCCTTTGCCTCATACCTCCGGATAGCTCATAGGGGTGCTTGGTTTCAAACCCTTCGAGACCAACTTGGTGCAGCAGGTCCAGCGCTCTCTGTCGGTAGGACTCGGGTTTGAGCTTGCGGAATTCGATCTGGAGGAGGATGTTGTCGAGGTTGGTGCGCCAATCCAGCAGGACATCTCGCTCGAACACCACTCCGACGTCTGTAACGGGACCAAGCATGGCCGATATTGACCGTGCTCGATCCGCCCGACGGATCCGGAGCCCTGCCACCAGCATGAGGAGGTGCTTTTTCCGCGACCCGAATGACCCAGAACGGACACGAACTCGCCTGGCTTGATTTGAAGACCGACGCCCCGCAGCGCTGTCAGGGGCCCGTCGGAGGTCGGATACACCATGGCGAGATCCTGATCGAGATCGCTCCACCCGTGATTTCGGCCGCGACAGCCACGAAATGACCTCTTGCTGGACGGCG
>CAVYYV010000006.1:0-736156 GCA_963772815.1 uncultured Acidimicrobiia bacterium
CGAAGACATGGTGGCGGTTGTGACGGGCGCACTCGTATATGACCGGAGCACGGATTGCCTCTTTGTCGAGCTGGGCGACCGGACTCCGCTGGTGTGGCCGGCGGAGACCACTTGGCAGGCGAACCCTCCAGGAGTGGTGCTGGAGCACGGAACCGTGCTCACGCCCGGGTCGATGATCAGCGGCCGCGGAGCCTTTCTGCCTCTGGGCACGCTGGAGAAACAGGCGGGCAGCACGGTGGCCAACGCGGCCACTACTTGTGCCGGTGATGGTGTGCAGGCGGCCGTGTTCAGCTACGGGTCGCTCATCACCAGCCAGGGCGGATGAGAACCTCCCCCCCACCCCAAGCCTCCGGCATGGGGCACCTTCGCCCTCTCGCTTCGCTCGTGGGGGACAAAGCTCTTCCCTTTGTCCCCCTGCTTGCAGGGGGAAAGTCCCTGCCGCCGGAGCGAAGCGGAGGCGGGAGGTAGGGGGGCGTCTGCGGACCTCACACCTCGGGTTCGGCGCCCCCCTACCCCCTGCCGAAGGCAAAGGGGACAAACCTGTTCAGGTGGTTTGGGCGGATTCTTCGCCTAGGTAGGCCTTGATGACCTCCGGGTTGCGCTGGACCTCGGCGGGGCGGCCTTCGGCGATCTTGCGGCCGAAGTCGACCACCATGACCCGGTCGGCGATGTCCATGACCAGGCCCATGTCGTGCTCGACCAGGATCATGGACAGCCCCAGTTCGTCTTGAATGTCGAGGATGAAGCGGGCCATGTCCTCGGTCTCCTCCAGGTTCATCCCCGCGACCGGCTCGTCCAGCAGCAGCAGTTCCGGCTCCATCGCAAGCGCCCGGCCCAGCTCGACCCGCTTCTGGATCCCGTAGGGAAGCAGACCGACCGGGTACTTGCGCCACTGCTCGATCTCGAGGAAGTCGATGATGTCCTCGACCTTGAACCGGTTCTCCACTTCGGCCCTCTTGGCCTTGCCCCACCAGAAGGCTCCCGCCAGCCAGCCGGTGTCCATGCGGATGTGACGGCCGGTCAGGATGTTCTCGATCACCGTCATGTGGGGGTACAGGGCGATGTTCTGGAAAGTGCGGGCAATGCCGAGATCGGCGGTCTGGTTGGGCTTCAGACCCATGATCGACTCCCCCTTCCAGCGGATGTCGCCGCTCTGGGGGTGATAGACCTGGTTGAGCGAGTTGAAGATCGACGTCTTCCCCGCGCCGTTGGGACCGATGATGGCGAAGAGTTCGCCGTCTTGCACCGTGAAGGAAACCCCATCGATGGCCTTGACTCCCTTGAAGGAGAGCTCGATGTCATCCACCTCGAGAAGGGGCCCGTTCACGACAGCCACCGCTTGCGCCGCTTGTAGTGCTTGACATCCCGGAACGACTTGCGTTCCCCACCCTCACCATGAAGACCCAGGTAGAACTCCTGGACGTCCTCGTCCTGGAGGAGCTTCTCGGGCTTGCCGTCCATGACCATCTTCCCCGTCTCCATGATGTAGCCGTGGTGGGCGATCGACAGGGCCATGTTGGCATTCTGCTCGATGAGCAGGACCGAGGTTCCCTGGCTCGTTGATCTCGGTCACGACCTCTTTGACCTGCTGCACCAGCAGAGGCGCCAGCCCCAGCGAGGGCTCATCCAGGATCAGCAGTTTCGGATGCTGCATCAGGGCGCGGGCGATGGCCAGCATCTGCTGCTCGCCACCGGAGAGGTATCCAGCGGTGGAGCGGCGCCGATCCTTGAGCGGCGGAAACAGGGTCATGACCCGGTCGTAGGCCGAGGCGACGTCCTTGGAATCCCGATTTATGTAGGCACCGGCTTCGAGATTCTCGTCCACGGAGAGCTCGGCGAACACCCGCCGTCCCTCCATCACTTGGGAGATACCGGCCCGCACACGCTGGGCCGGGTCGGTGTGGGTGATGTCCTTTCCCTCGAAGTGGATCGATCCCTTGGTGATGTCTCCCTCGTGGACATCGAGGAGACCCGTGATGGCTCGCAGCGTGGTGGTCTTGCCGGCACCGTTGGCACCCAACAGGGCGACGATCTGGCCATCCGGGACCTCGAGGGATATCCCGCGCAGAACCAGCACGACGTCGTTGTAGACGACCTCGAGGTTCTCGACGGTCAGCATTCCTCGTCCCGTGTCACGGGTCCTGGTCTCGGTCGATCGAGCCCACGACTCGGGCCACACGACAGACGGTGGGCGGGGATCGCTCCCCGCCCACCTCGTCTGTCAGTTCATTGTTCGAGCTTGTAGCAAGCTCCGTCGAACTGGTAGTCGGCAACGATGCTGGCCGTGTAGTCGAACTGGACGATCGAAGAACCGGTCGGCGAGTTCGGATCGGGCCGGGCCATGTTGGTCTTGCGCTGCACCTGCTCGTTGGGGGTTCCAACGTAGGTCTCGGGCGCAGCCATTCCCTTGAAGTCGACGCCTTCCAGCGACTTGGCCGCGGCCAGCACGCCGCCGCGGGTCATGTCACCGTTGTCGTAGGCCTTCAACAGGGCCTGATGGAGGATCGAGGCCTCGACGTAGCCCTCGTTGTAGTAGTCGAGGGGTGGTGCGTCGGGCTTGAGTTCCTTCATCAGACCGGTCATCTCCTGGCTGCCCTCGGAGTCGCCGTCCCACGTGTCCACGTAGGTGCTGATGTACACGTCGCGAGTAACGGCGTCGGCGATCTCGGACTGCATATAGGCCGGGCTCCAGGACGGCGAGGTCCCGGTCCACTTGCCCTCGAAGCCCTGAGCGACCGCCTGCCCGAACACGGACGAGAAGACACCCGGGGTGCCCGAGAGGAACACCAGGTCCGGAGAGGCAGCGGCGATGCCGTTGGCGATCTCGGTCAGGCTGGCGTCGTCGCCGGGAATGGCCTTGCCGCTGGCGTCGTAGACCACTTCCAGGCCCAGGGCGTCGGCCGCCAGGGCGGCGCCTGCGGCGCCGTCGAGACCGAAGTCACCGGGAATGGAGGCGATGGCGATCGTGGAAGCGCCGCCGATGTCGTTCGACATGTAGTCGATGGCGTTCATGGCCTCCAGGCAGTAGGGCGACCCGTGATGCAACAGGTTGGCGTTGAGCGCCGGGTCGGTCCAGCCCGAGTACCAGGTCAGCGGGATGGCCAGCATGTTGTCTTCCGCCAGGTTGGGCAGGATCGCAATCGTATGAGGCGTGCCCGTGGAGTGGCCGAGGGCCACCACGTCATTGTGGATCTTCTCATACTTCTGGATCTGGGTCGGCACGTCGTAGGCGTTGTCCTCGATCACGAGGTTCACCTTCATTCCGTTGATGCCGCCGTTGTCGTTGACGTTCTGCCAGTAGACCTCATGACCGGTGACGATGGCCGACACCAGCGGTGCGAAAGGCCCGCTCAGGTCGGACAGCAGCCCGACGTTGATCGTGCCAGCTTCCAGGTCGACGCCGTTGTCGGTCTTGATCTCGGCACCCGGAGCCATGGTCGTAGCCGTGCTGCCTCCGGTGGTCGTTTCGCTCATGGCGGTGGTCGAAGACGAACCGGCCGCAGCCGTCGTCTCCGTGCCGCCGTTGCCTCCGCAGGCGACCAGCACCATGGCCAGGACCGCCGCGAGCGCAAGGGCTCTGCTCCAATGTCTCATTCGTTCTCCTCCTGTTTCCGTATCCCGGTCCCGTCCTGGGGACGGAACCCGTCAGGCCCCGGTGGGCCCGGACGGTTGTGTGAACTCAATATGTGAATGGCCAGCCCTTCCAGTAGTTACGGATCCGGAGCCATATACCGTACAAGCCGAGTGGTTCGAAGATCAGAAAAATGACGATCAAAAGGCCATAGATAACAAGGTTGAGCTGCTGGGTACTGAGACCCGGCGCCACTCCGGCGGAGGTGTTCACCAATCCGAAGTCGCCCGAGCCGGTCGAGATGAGTGGGTCGAGAACCGTGGCCCAGAATCCCCCGGCGGCCACGGCACTTTGGAGCAAGGCGGTGAAGTCGTCCACCAGGCGGGGCAGGAGGATAACGAACGCCGCTCCCAGCGTGGCGCCCGAGACGGTCCCGATCCCGCCGATGAGGATGATGGCGATGAACTCGACCGACAAGAGCAGGTCCCATTGCTCGGGAATCGTGCGGCCGATGAACACCGCCAACAGCGCTCCGGCAATCCCGGCGTAGAACGAGGAGATGGCGAAGGCGATGGTCTTGGTCTTGAACTCGTTCACTCCCATGATCTCTGCCGCCACGTCGCGGTCCCGTATCGACATGAAGGCCCGGCCGATCCGGGTGCGCTGGAGGTTCTTGGCCACCACTGTCAACACCACGGCCAAGAGGAGAACGAACAGGTAGGTCTTGGCGGTCGAGCTGAGATGGAGGAACCCGAACCAGGGATTGTCGTTGTCCAGGCTCAAGAATGGGGTCTCTTCCTTCCAGAAACGAAAATCGAAGATGGGGAAGGTTCGCCCTGACTGGGACCCGCCGGTGATGAAGTCGAGGTTGATCCACAGGTACTGGCCGATGAAGACCAGGCCCAACGTGACGATGGCCAGATACAGGCCGCGCACCCGCACCGCCGCAGGTGCGATCATCACCCCCAGGAGGGCAGGAACGATCCCGGCCAGAGGCAGCCACACCCAGATAGGCAGGCCCAGACCCCACAATGCACCCGAGGCCGAGCCGAACACGGCCGCGGTGTAGGCACCAACCGCCATGAAGAAGGCATGACCAAGGGACACCTGGCCGGCCAGACCGGTGAGCAGGTTCAAGCCCTGGGCCCCGATCACGAAGATGCCCAGGGTGACCAGTAGTCGGAGCCAGTCGTCAGAGGCGAGGAAATCGGGTCCGGGGATGGAGCCGCTCTCCCCCACTGTCCCCGGGCGGAACAGCGGGATCGCCACCAACAGCACCAGGAAGACGGTCATGATCACCCGCTGGGTGACGGTGGGGAACAGGGCCTGGTCGGCCTCATACGAGGTCCGAAGCAGAGGACGGCCCCTCATACCCGCCTGATCTCCTCGGAGCCAAAGAAGCCGTACGGCTTGACCAGGAGCACGACCAGCATCACCAGGTAGGGAACCACCCCGCCGAACCCGGTCCCCAGGAAGTCGACCCCGCTCAGATAGGCCGTGGCCAGGGCCTGGGCCAGACCGATCACGAAACCGCCCACGACTGCCCCAACCACCGAGTCAAGCCCGCCGAGGATGATGGCGGGAAAGGCGGCGAACGCATAGAAGGCGGTGTTCTGGTCCACACCGGAGGCATGGCGGGGAAAGACGGCCAGGAAGATGCCGGCCACGGCGGCCAGACCGGCCCCGATCCCCCAGGCGAGGCCGAACACCCGGCCCACGTCGATTCCTTGGGCCCGTGCCGCCTCCTGGTCGAAGGCGGTGGCCTGCATGGCGATTCCCATCCTGCTGCGAAAGAACAGGGCCACCAGCACGACCAGCACGATCGTCGCAGCCACCTGGGCGATGACCGAATACGGGATGTTGACGAACGAAGTGTTGATCAGCTTGCTCCCGAACGGGTCGCCCAGGGGACGGGCCTGGTTGCCGATGAAATCGTTGGTGAGAGTCCGTATAACCACGTCGAGACCCAGGGTGACGATCGCCACGGCGAACAGCTCCTCGCCCACCATGGGACGGATGAAGATCCGCTCCACCACCATCCCGATTGCTACCGCCAGGGCCAGGGCGATGAGCACCGCCAGACTCCAGGTCAGCCAGCGGGGTGCATCACCCATCCAGCGGCCGGGGACGTTGATCAGGGTGGCGAAGGAAGCCACAAGGAAAGCACCGAGGGCGGCCAGGGCGCCATGGGCGAAGTTGAGCACCTGAGTGGCCTTGAAGATGATCACGAAGCCCATGGCCAAGAGGGCATAGATCGACCCGAGGGAGGCGGCGTCGACCAACATTCGCCCGAAAGTGGTCCCGCTCGCCTGGGCGAAGATCACCGGATAGGCCGTCTCACGAGCCGTACATGTCGGCGATCAGGTCGCCGAACATTTCTTCCATCGCGTTTCGCTTGACCTTCTGGGTGGCCGTGAGTTCCCCGTCCTCGTGGTCGAGCTCCTTGGGAAGCAGACGGAACTTGCGGATGTTCTCCACCCGGGCGAACTTCTCGTTGGTCTCGTTGACGATCTTCTGGACCAGGTCGATCACCTCGGGCTTCTCCGAAAGGTCCCGGTAGGTCGTGTAGGGGATGCCCTGGCGGGTCGCCCAGTCGCCGACATTGTCGAACTCGATCCCGATCAGGGCGGCCAGGTACTTGCGCCCGTCTCCGACGACCATGGCCTCCTTTATGTAGGGCGACGTCTTGAGGCTGTTCTCTATCTCCGAAGGGGAGACGTTCTTGCCTCCCGAGGTGATGATGATGTGCTTGATCCGGTCGACGATCTTGACATGGGTGCCGTCGACCCACTCGCCCACGTCGCCGGTCTTGAGCCAGCCGTCCTCTGTGAAGGTGGCTTCTGTGGCCTCGGGCTTGTTCCAGTATCCCTTGAAGACTCCCGGGTGCTTGGTCTGCACCTCGCCGGTTTCGGGATCGATGCGGAGCCCGATGCCGGGGTAGGGCTCTCCAACCGTTCCCACCTTGTTGCGGCCCCAGAGGTTGATCGTGGCCACGGCGGCATTCTCGGTCATCCCGTACAGCTCGTAGATAGGCACTCCGAAGCCCAAGAAGTCCTGGATGACCTCCGGGGCGATAGCCGCCGCACCCGTGCCTGCCCAACGCACCCGGCGCATCCCGATCCGCTCCTTGAGCGCCCGGAACACCAACGGGGTGAATACCCAATCCAACAGGCGGGATTTCATGGTGTCCAGTCCACCGTTGGCCACCCGCTCGCGGCCGATCACACCGGCCGCCTTCATCCCCAGCCCGAACAGCAGCCGCTTGAGGAAGGTGGCGTCCCGGCCCTTGATATAGACCGTGGCATGGATCTTCTCCCAGATGCGGGGGACGGCGAAGAACAGGGTGGGTTGGATCTCCCGCAGGTTCTGTTGCACCGTTTCGATCGACTCGGCGAAGTTGAGGACGGTGCCCTGGGCAGCCAGATGCCAGGCCGAGAAGATCCGCTCCGCAACGTGGCACAAGGGAAGATAGGTGAGGATTTGGTCGTCAGGCCCGGGCTTGCTGTCGTCAGGCAGACGCCCGTCGACGTTGATCACTTGCTCCACGCAGAATTCGAAGTTGGCGTTGGTGAGCATGGCACCCTTGGGTGGCCCGGTGGTGCCCGAGGTGTACACCAGCGTGATCACATCCCCGGGCTCGGCCTGGGCCATGATCCGCTCGACCGCCCCGGGGTTCTCCTCGGCATGGCGACGCCCCAGATCGAGGAAGTCGTCCCAGAAGATGAAGCGCTCGTCGTCCCGGTATTCGCGGAACCCGCGCGGCTCGACGTGGATGATCTTCTCGATGTTGGGGAAGCGCTCGATCACCTCCATCACCTTGTCGGCCTGCTCCTGATCCTCGGCTAGGTGGACCTTGGCTCCGGAATCCTGGAGCAAATACTCAACCTCCGCAGAGGGATTCGTGGGATACAGACCTACGGAGATGCCCCGGACGGCCACGGCGGCGAAGTCGAGGATGACCCATTCGGGCCGGTCCTCGGAGTGGATCGAGACCCGGTCTCCCTTCTCGACCCCCAGGGCGAGGAGTCCATGAGCGGCCAAACGAACCTGCTCCCACAGGTCTGCCCACGTGATCTCCTGCCAGATCCCGTAGTCCTTTTCCCGCAGGGAGACCGCGTCGGGGCGCCGCTCGGCCCAGGCTCGGACCCGAGCAGCCACGGTCTGAAATCCAGCTCCAACCGGGGGCACATCTCTTCTGTCGGCAAGGGTGGTCATGTCTCGTCTCCTCAGGTCCGCCGTCGGCCGGCGGTGCGCGCACAATAGAGGATTGTCGCCTCCGTTGCCCTGCGTTTCCGGCAAAGTTGCTCGAAACTTGCCTGGTCAGGTGGGCCGGAACGTGGCCGGGACTCCTATGCCCCTTCGACCCATTCGGCTCCCCCGCTCCAATGCTCTTTCTTCCACAGGGGTGCTCGTGACTTCAACTCGTCGATGAGGTAGCGCGCCGCCTCGAAGGCGTCGGAACGGTGGGCCGACGAGACCGCCACAACCACCGCGGGGCCCCCGACATCCACCCGACCCACCCGGTGCTCCACCACACCGGAGAGGATCGGCCAGCGTTGCATGGCCTCTGCCACGATCTCAGCTATCGACTCGGCCACTCGCTCCTCGAAGGCCTCATACTCGAGATGGGTAACGCCGGTGCGGCCCGACGAGTGATCACGGACCGTGCCGACGAAGAGCGCCACCGCCCCCGCGTCGCTGCGCTCCACCTCCTCGAGAGCGTCGGAAGGGACCAGGGGACGATCAACCACGGCTATCCGGATTGGTTGGTGGCCACGTTCCATACAATCACCAGTGTATGGACCAATCCCCGACCCCGCCCCGGCACCAAGCCGACGAAGTGCCGGATCCTGTGTGGCCCAAGCTCGATTGGCCGGCGGGGCCGATCCACCAACCCAACGGTCCCCTGTCCGCACCCCGGCCGCGTCGACGCCGCGACCGATGGACGATGATCCTCACCGTCCTGGGCGGTGCCTTGTTGGGAACCGGCGTCACCTTGGGTGTGCTGGGCGTGCTCGGTCTCTTTGCGCCGGGCAGCCTGTCCGGCACCGCCGACACTCTTGCCACCTCAACGACCGCCACCACCGCCGTGCAGGCTGCGTCCACCTCGGCTTCAGTCAGCCAGGTCGCCGTCACGGCCATCCCCTCGATCGCAGCCGTCAACATGACCGACAGCACCGGGCTCCTGGTTTCAGGCTCGGCCGTGATCTACGGCGACGCCGGGTATCTGATAACCAACAACCACGTGGTCCAGGATGCCGTCACCATCTTCGTCACCTTCGCCGACGGAGTCGGCTACTCGGCTGAGCTGGTGGGCACCGATCCCCTTACCGACATCGCCGTCATCTCGACGCACCGACCGGATGTCACACCGATCCAGTTGGGCGCAGACTCCGACCTGGTGATTGGCCAGCTCACGGTCGCCGTCGGCAACCCACTGGGCCTGATGGGGGGACCGTCGGTCACTACCGGAATCATCTCCGCCTTGGGGCGCTCTTTGACCGTGGAAGGCGAGACCACCCTCTACGGGCTTCTCCAGACCGACGCACCCATCACCAGGGGCTCGAGCGGAGGGGCGCTCCTGGACGACCAGGCCCACCTGATCGGCATCACCACCGCCATCGGCGTCTCCGACGTCGGCGCCGAGGGCCTCGGATTCGCCGTTCCGGTCGATCTGGCGACCGGGGTGGCAGACGACCTGATTGCCGAAGGCGTGGTGCACCACGCCCAGTTGGGCATCAGCGGAAACTCCATCACGAATACACGGGACGAAGCCGAGGTCCCGGTCGGGGTAGGGGTGGTCAACCTGATCGAGAATTCCGCTTACGGTGCCGCCGGCGGCCAGGTCCAGGACGTGATCGTAAAGCTGGGCGGCCAACCCGTCACGAGCATCCAGCAACTCATCGCCCGCCTTCGCAAGCGCCGGGCCGGTGATCAGGTCGCAGTCCAGGCGTTACGGGGCGACCGAACTATCAACCTGACCGTCACCCTGGGAGAATGGACCAGTGGCTGACGACGACCTCTTCGCCCGGCTCTTCGAGCTCTTCAACCAGCCAGGTCCGATCAACTGGAAACTGGCGGCCGAGATCTCCCACCACCTGACCGGCGAGCGAACCCCGGTCGAGCCGTGGACGGCCGAGGAATACCGTGAGCTGACTCGTCTGGCCGAGTACCGCGTCGAACAGACCACCGGCCTGGCCGTGGTCCCTGCCTCCGACATCCTCCCGGTGGACTCCCGGGAGTGGGCCGACCGCCACCTGGAGGCCTACGGCTATCTGGCTGAGCCCTTTTCCGACATGGGTGGGACGGGAGGGCCCCTGGCCCAGCTCGCCCCGGCCATGCTCGGCATGCAGGTGGGCTCACTCGTCGGGGGTCTTGCCACGTGGATCATGGCCACATTCGACGCCGGCCTTCCCACCGATCGTCCTTTGCCGATCGCCATCGTCGTGCCACAGGTGGAGCGCTTCACCGCTGAGCACGGCTTCGAGCCCAGCTCCGTTCGGCTATGGGTCGTGTCTGAGGAAGTGGCTTACCGAACGGTCTCGGCGGTGCCTTTCACCAGCGACCATCTGCGGCACCTGCTCGAGGCGGAGGCTGCCACGGTCGACTTCGATCCCACCTCACTGACCGGCCTGGTGGGGCTGACCGATCCCTCCGAAATTCAACACGCCGTGGCCGACCAGTTGGGCGGCATCTTTGACAAGGAGGAGACGGCCCAGGCGAGATCGGAGACGGAATCTTTCCTTGGGCTGCTGGCCGGCTATTCCCGCCTTCTGGCAGAGCGATCGGTGGCGGAGCTCCTGCCCGAACGCGACCGGATCCTCCGTGCCCGCGATGACGAGCGCCCCGCGCCTGAGCTGCAGATTCCCTTCGGTCCCGCACCCCCCTCCACCGAGGCAATCGTGCGAGGCCACGACTTCTGTCTGGATATAGAACGTCGCTACGGACCCGATGAGCTGTCCCACTTGTGGACGTCCCCGGGGCGGATCCCCACGGCGGCGGAGATGGAAGACCCAGTCGCTTGGGCGGCTCGGGTCCTGCTGGACGACTTCTGAGTCGTCGAATCCGGCCGATCCGGGCCCGGGCACTGCCCTAGCCGAACAGACGACTCCAGATCCGATCGAAGAAGCCGTGACGGACGGGATGAGGCAGAGCCTCGAGCACGGAGTCCAGGAGGTCTGGTGGCAAGTCACCGATCACCGTGAGATGGTCGTGGCTCGCCTCCCAGGTCACCGTGACCTGACCGGCCTCGAAACTGCGCTGGTAGCGGCCCCCGTTGGCCGATATGTCCACCAGTTGGGCGCCATCTGCGAAGCCCACCGGCCGATCGGTCACAGCCACGCCCAGCGAGAAGAATCCGTCCGAGTAGTAGGAGAGGGTTCCATCCTGGAGTGGATAGGTGTCGAGGAGATGAAATCCGGCCATGGTGTCGGGCAGTTGAGAAGGGACCTCGTCGAGGGGAGCCGTCTTCTCCACATCGAGCACGGGGGCGGAGGCGGGCACGGCTGACGATCCCGGTTGAAAGCTCACCATCCGCCGGTCGCAGTAGACCGAGCCGTCGCTCAACAGCGTGGTGATGCGAACCACGGCCTGGGTTTGCGAATCTACCGTGAGCCGGACCCGTTCGACTCCTTCCCGCAGGACAGACACCCCAACGGCGGGGCGGCCCAGGTAGGTGAGCGATGTTCGTTTCCCGACCTCGTAGAGGGGGGAGCCGTCGTCGCTGGTCGTTCCCTCCACAGCCGAGGCCTGGACATCGTCGCCCGAGATAGTGGCGGTGATGCCCGGGGCGGCAGTGGCCACGGGCCGGCTGGGGTCGTCAGACCAGGCCACGACCGCACCGTGGTCCTGAGCCATGTCGAAGAGCGAGTCACGAGAGCCGTCGGGGGTCTCGCATGTGACGAGCTGCTCGCCGGAGAACTGAGCATCGGCAGATCGCTTCAGGTAGTTGCCCAGATCCCCGGTCAACGCTGAGGGAACCACCAGGCTGGCGATGGTCAGGATGACTGCCAGGGTCACGGGAAGGCCACCGTCCTGGGAACCACGAGCTTCATGGATGCCGAGCCTGTGTCCAGAGAGGCCCTGGCCCCGAACTGACGACTGATATCGGACACGGCGATGGGCTGGGGGGCCGTCACCAATGTGGCGGCGGCGATGACGGCTGCCGCCACTGCCGCCGCAGCCCCGAGCCAAACCGACCGGCGACGCTTTCTGGGGCTCTCGCCGTCTTCATGGGGAATCAAGCCGGCGGGAAGCTCGACCATCGGCAGAGAGCGCACGGCGGCTCGCATCTCGTTGAGCTCATACAGGTGGCGTCGGCAATGGACACAGTCGGCCAGATGCAATCGCACCCGGCGCGCCTCGGCCGGAGAGGCCTCTCCGTCGAGATAGGCCGACAAGAGCTCGTCGGGATGGGTCATCCGGCCTGTTCCTCGGGCCAGGGAGAGGCGAAGCAGCTTGCGGCCCCGGTGAATTCGACTCCGCACCGTTCCCACTGGGATCGCCGCTGCGGCTGCGATCTCCTCGTAGCTCAGACCCACGATGTCACACATCACGACCGCCTCACGGAACTCGTAGGGAAGCTCCAACAGGGCGGCCTGGATTTCCTCCCCCAGTCGCATGGTGTCCAACTCCTCGTCGGCAGCTGGGGCCGACTGGACATCCCAGCGATCGATCTCTTCGGGCAGCGAGGCCGTGGGGCGGCGCTGGCGGCGTCGAACCTCGTCGATAAAGGCATTGCGGGTGATGCGCCACAGCCATCCGTCGAACGACCCCGGCGAGTAGGTGGCCAGACCACGCCTGACCCGCAGCAGAACCTCCTGGACCAGGTCGGAGGCATCGTCGGGATTGCCGCACAGGCGGTAGGCGAAGTTGTAGATCTTGCGCCCATGGACTCGCGCCACCTCTTCCCACGACATCGGGACCGTGTCAGTCACGGAACATCCTTGCGTGCGACAACGACTGCGAGCGGCGACGAGTTCCCGGGACGACCGAAAAACCCCCGCGTTGTGTCAGGACTTGGCTTCGTCCGACTCGGGCGTGGCCGGCTCCGAATCGTCTGAGCTGCCCTCGGAGAGACCCTTGCGGAACTCCTTGGCCGAGGCGCCGATCGAACGCGCCAACTCGGGCAACTTCTTGGCACCAAATAGCAAAGCGACGATCACCAGGATGATCAGCCACTCGCTGCCTCTCAGGCCACTCAACATGATTGGGACCTCCTTACAAGACCGATGATAACGCCCGCGTCATGGCCACGGACATCGCCCGGAGGATCCCAGGTAGAGCTCGGCGGGTCAGGAATCCGTTTCGTCGGACGAGCTGCCCTCGGAGAGGCCCTTGCGGAACTCCTTGGCCGAGGCGCCGATCGAACGCGCCAACTCGGGCAACTTCTTGGCACCAAATAGCAGAGCGACGATCACCAGGATGATGAGCCATTCGCTGCCTCTCAGGCCATCCAGCATGTGGAAAACCTCCTTCTACAGAGATGATACGACCGGCCCACCGCTAACAGGAGGTCAGAGCGGCCTCCGGACGGCGTTTGGCTCGTCAGGTGAGGGACATCGAGTCGACGAACTTCTGAAGTCGCTCTCGGGTGACAAACCGGATCCGGGGGTCGCGACGCTCCCGGTCGTAGATCGAGAACGGAGCGAACTTCTCCGAGACCAGCATCCCCCGGTCCGATCCCGACTGCTCGAAGGCGAGCACGAACGAGCGGATGACCTGGTCCTCCACCTGGGGGTAGTCACCCGGTTCGTAGGAGTCGACCATGATGAAGGTGGAGCTGCCCGCCCGGGTGGCCGTGTAGCTCTCCGGAGCCAAACCGGGTGTGACCGTGTAACCGAACAGGGTCAGGATGCCGGTCACCATCTCTCCCGCCGCCATGTTCTCGGGGTCCACCCCCTGGGCACGCAGTCCGGTGTCGACGGCTCGGGGCAGCCGGATCAGCTCGGCCAGGGGCCCGAGCTCATCGGTCGTGCTCGGCTCAACCGTCTCGGGGATCACCGGCGGGCCCGTCTCGAACTCGGCCGCCAGAGGGTCGGCCCCGATGGAGTGGAGCTGGAGAATCTCGGTCATGCGGCTGGGCGGGGGAAGCATCCCGGCCGTCACCAGCGACCGGCGCCCGACCTCGCGCTTGTCACCCTTGCCCGCCAGGGCCACGACCTCGGTCACGTCGTCGATGGGGAGGCTGTGGCGTTTCTCCCTGACCACTTCGATCGCCTCTCCCACCAAGAGATCGGCCAGAACGTCGTCTCCCTCATCCGGAAAAGGGACGTTGAATGCCACCCGCGCTTCGTCCTCGTGCACATGGAAGCTCTCGACGTCGGGGCGAGGGTGGACGAAGTCCGGCACGGGTGGAGGGGCTGGGCCTCGGCGACGCCGGGACGGGCGCTGCGGCTTCTCGATTCCCAACTGCTTGCGACGTCGCTCGATGTACCAGTTGGCCACCAACAGCAACACCGCCAGCAGGATGAGGAGGATCCCCAGACTCTTCAACTCTCTTCTCCCGAATCGGTAGGTTCCCCGATACTAGAGGGACCGACAGCAGGCCCGGCCTCTACCACCACCGGCTCGATCTCCGCTGTGGGCTCGTCGGCGCCGGCGTTGAGACGTTCGATCATGGCCTTGCGCGACGATTCGCTCCCGAAAGCAGTGACGAGGTCGCCGGCCACCAAAACCGTGTCACCCACCGGCACCAGGACATCTGTGCCCCTTCGCACCGACACCAGCGTCGACCCTTCCGGCCAGCGCACCTCTCGCACCGCCCTGCCGTCGGCAATCGAACCGGAAGGCACCCGGAAGTCGAAGTAGCTGGCACCCGGGTCAGTGCGTTGGTCGAGACGGGCCCGCTGCAGGTTGTGGTCGGTGCGCGACCCGAGAGCAAGGTGATAGGCGCGCACCGCGTCCTCGCGCCGGAACATGCCGACGAGCTTGGTCGGGTCGTCCTCGGACACGACCGGGAGACGTCCGATCCCGAGGGCGGCCATCCGTTCCATGGCATGGGAGACCGGGGTGCTCGGTGTCACCGTGACGGGACGTCTGGTCATCACGGACTTGACTGCGTCGATGGCGGGATCGGCACTGGTGGTGGCGTCGGTGATGCTGACGATCCCCACCAACTCGCCCTCGTCGTCCACCACCGGCGCGCCGTGGGCCCGGAACCCGTCGAGCCGATCGATGAGCTCCTCGAGCGGTGTGTCGGGGTTGACGACCAGGCGGGGCGGGGCCATCACGTTGGAGACACTGATGGTGTCCATGATGTCGACCTCCCCATGCTTGGTGGGCGATATTCCCCGCAGGCTGAGCGGCATGGTGTAGACGCTCTCCTTCGAGAAGCGCTCGGTGAGGAAGGTGGCCAGGATCGCCGTCAGCATGAGGGGAACGATCAGCCCGTATTCCTTCGTCCCGGTGACTTCGAACACCAGGAGAATGGCGGTCAGCGGCGCCCGCGCCATGGCGGCGAACATGGCCGCCATTCCCACCACTGCGAAGGGCCCTGTCTGCAGGGCGGTTATGTGCCAGAAGGGTCCGATCAGCTTGGCGAAGGCCGTGCCCACCATGGCCCCGATGAACAGCGAGGGCATGAAGGCGCCACCGGACCCTCCCGACCCGAGGGTGAACGAGGTGGCCAGGATCTTGCCCAACGCCAGGATGCCCAGCACCCACCACAGCTGAGAGGGGCCGCCGACGGATGTCGTGGCACCGGTGGCGGTGGCCAGGAGGCCATTGGTGACAGACTGACCGGTCCCCGCCAGCCGTGCCTGTCCCGTTCCGAGGATGGCCGGCTCCAGAAACAGAAGCCCGGCAGTCAGAAGCCCCATCGACACGGGCCGGATCCACGAGCGAGCCCGGTCGCCCTCGTGGAAGTACTCCTCTACCCGCCGAAGGATCTTCAGGAACAGCACCGCCGTAACCACGATCACGAGGCCCAGGACCACGTACAGGATCAGCTCTCGGTAGTCGGGCTGGGCGTAGCGGTCCGGACTCAGCGTGAAGTTCTCATGGATGAGCGAACGGGTGGTGATGGCCGCTGCCACCGAAGCCACCACGATGGCCGACATATGCCGCACGGCGAAACTGGACAGGATCACCTCCAGGGCGAAAAGCATCCCGGCGATCGGAGCATTGAATGTGGCGCCGATACCGGCCCCGGCACCCGCCGCCACCAGCGATATGACCTGGTCCTCGCCCAGATGGAACATGCGGGCGAGTTTCGACCCCAGCGAGGCGCCCACCAGGACGATCGGTCCCTCACGGCCGGCAGATCCGCCCAGTCCCACGGTGAAGGCCGTGGCGAACACTTTGAACGGCGCCACGCGGCCGCGTATCAAACCTCCTCGCACGGTCAGCGAGGCGATCGCCTCCGGCACGCCGTCACCGGCCACCTCCGGGGCTAAGTACTTGGCGGTCGCCCAGGCAATGAAGAAACCGATCGGGACCAGCACGAAGACCCAGAAGCTCCCTTTGCTGGCGGACTCACCCAGGACCGAGACCTCGAACACGCGCAAGACCTCGATCAGAGCGGCGGTGCCCAGGCCGACCGCCACCCCGGTGGCGGCGGAGAGAAGCAAGAACCGGCCACCGACGCGGTCGGTGGCGCTCACGGCAGAGGAAGTCCGCTTCCAGGCCCGAGAAATCGAAGTCACCAGGCCCACAGTATCGTCGCCTTCGACACATCCCTAGCCTGGAACTCATGGTGCCGATGATGCGCGCGCTCGAAGGCCGTTGGGAGGGTCGCGGGCACGGCAGTTACCCCACGATTCAGGACTTCGACTACCTGGAAACGGTCGTGCTGGAGCGGCTGACAGACAAGCCGGTCCTGGCTTACGAGCAGCGAACGCGCTCACCCGAGGGAAAGCCGCTGCATGCCGAGTCTGGCTTCTATCGGTTCGACGACGAAGGAGTCGAGCTGGTCATCGCCCAGCCCACCGGAATCGCTGAGACCCATTGCGGGCGAATCACGGTCACGGGTCTGGAGCTGGTGATGATCGGGCTGGTCACCACCCCAACCGCCGTCGAGGTGCATGAGGTTCGCCGCCGGCTGTCGGTGAACGGCGACATGATGACCTATCGGCTGGACATGGCGGCCGTGGGCCAGGGCCTGACCCTCCATTTGAGGGCCGAGCTGGGCCGGGTGTAGCGGCTCGGTTAGCGTCGAACGCCGTGAAGCCAGCCAGCCATATCGGCCGAACGATCGACCTTTCCTACCCGTCGAACCGCTGGGCAGTGGGCCTGACCCTCCTCGGCGCGGCGGCGGGCCTGATCCATCCTGAGGGCCGCAACCCAATGTGGGCCGCATTCCAGAGCGGCGGAACGGTCTTCCTCACCTGGGCCTTGACCCGCGAACTCGACCCCGACCCGCCCGCTACGTCTGTGGTGGCGGCCATCGCCGCCGGGGTGGTGACCGTGTGGACCGGCGACGCCAGCCTGATCGCCCTGGGCGGGCTCCTCATGACGGCCCGGATGCTCACTCGTTCGACCGGCTCGTGGCCGCTGTTGACCGACATCGTGATCATCGGGGCGGGAGTAGGCATCTTCGCCCGCAGCCCCCTCACCTGGGCGTCGGGCCTGGCGGTGGCAGCGGCCGTGGCACTCGACACGGCGATGGCCCATCCGGCTCCCCGCTATCACGTGTGGCTGGCTGCGGCGATAGGCGTGGCCGTCACCCTCTCCGCCGTGATATCCCACGCCCTTCCCCGGGCCTGGTCCCCACCCGACATCCCCACCCTGATCATCGCATCCCTGGGCGCCCTGGCCGGCCTCCTCACGCCCGTGCTGCCCCTCTCCTCTTTCAGCGACTTCCGCAACACCCGCCTCGACCCCAACCGCCTCCGGGCGGCTCGCCGTCTCGTCGTCGCCAGCTTGGCCCTAGGCATCGTGGCCGGTGGCGCCGCTACCGGCGCCACCTCCTGGCCCGCCTGGCTTGCCCTGGTGATCGTGGCCCTATTCCGCGTTTTTATCAGCAAACCGGGACCCTGAGGGGGCCGTTTCGTAGGGGAGAACGCGCCCGAAACCGGGGCACGCACATCCCAAAACGTACGAAATCAACTCTCCAGGCCCGACCGCGGACGAATTCTCCCCTTCAAATCGCATCCCCAGAGGGCGCGTTTTGCTGATAAAAACGCGAATCAGAGGCGGGTTCCGACTCCCCTGCGGGCGGCTTCCTCCAGGGCGGCGGCGGCGGCGGTGATGTCTTGGCTGGCGATGCCTACGGATTTGAAGAAGGTGATGCCGGCGGGGAAGGAGGGAATGCCATCCTCGAGGAGGTCGGTCAGGGTGGCGTCGGGACCGCGCTCTGCAGCCAGGAGATCGCCCGCCTCGGCGGCGGCGGCGTCACGGTCGTCCACGACCACGAAAGAGCGCCGGGTCACCTCGATCGGCACTTCGATCATCCCGGGACGAAAGGCGCCGATGGCGTTGATGTGGGTGCCCGGCCTGATGGCGCCGGGTGAGAACAGGGCCTCGGTGGCGGGAGTTGCACAGGAGACGACGTCGGCGGCCGCTACCGCCTGGTCGGGGGTATCGACCACTTCGCCGCCCATCCGCTGGGCCAGATCCTCGGCTCTCTGGCGGGTCCGGGACCAGACCAGGATCCGCTCTATGGGGCGCACGGTCCGCACCGCCTCCACCTGGTCGAAGGCCATCGCCCCGGCCCCCAGCATGGCGAGGACCGCGCAATCTTCTCTCGCCAGCAAACGCGTGGCCAGCCCCGCACCGGCCCCGGTGCGGATGGCGGTCAGAGTGGGGCCATCCACCATCCCCAACGGCGAGCCACTCTCGTCCATGACCATCACCAGCCCCACCGGGTTGCCCGGCACGGTGGAGACGATCTTGATGCCCGACCGCTCCCCCACCCTGCCCGGCATGTACATGGAACCGGCCAATTCACGCCGCAACGGCACCTCACGATCGCTGGAGAAGGCGGCCACCTGGGACTGGACGGCCAGATCCATGGGCAGACACCGGCGTGTCTGCTCAGCGTCCAGGACGATCATCAGGCAACGGTGACCCGGTAATCACCGGCTTTCTGGTCGAATTCGAGGTCGATCAAGCCTCGCCGGGCGGCGGCCCGACAGAACTGGAGGAACCCGCTGTAGCCGAACTTCTTCTCCGAGAAATCAGCCTGGCGCTTGCGAACCTCGTTCTTGAGCCCGGACAGGAAGGGCTTGCCGTTGCGCTTCTGTATGTCTCCCACCACCGCGGCCAACATGTCGAAGGCTTCGGCCTCCTCCGCCCCACCGGAGGCGATCTGGATCATCGGGTCTCCCCTGGCCGGGCCTTCACTCAGCTCCACAACACCCTGAGTCTCGAGATCGGCCAGCAACTCACCGAAACCCCGATATCCGTAGTCGGCCTCCGAAAAGGTGGAGTCCTTGCGGAGCAGCGCCCGCTTGAGGGAAGAGGCGAGGACCGTGTCGCCGGAACTGCGCTGCAAGCCGGCCAAGGTTCGGGTGATGAGCGACTCGATCTCCTCCTCGTCGGTCTCCACCGGTGCAGCTTCGGCCTCGGGCTTCTCTCTCTGCTCGGAAGAGCGGGCCGGCTCGACGCCCTCCAGGTTCTCGTAGAACAGGAACTCGTCACAGGCAGGCGGAAGGAGCTTGGAGGTAGAGCCCTTCACACCCACGCCGATCACCCGCTTGTTCAGCTCGCGCAGCTTGTAGACGAGCGGCGTGAAGTCCGAGTCGCCCGTGCAGATGACAAAGGTTGTGACGTAACCCCGTTCAAAGGCTTGTTCCAGGGCATCCACCGCCATCTTTATGTCGGCGGCGTTCTTGCGCACCATCCCCAATCGCTGGGGAATCTCGATGAGTTCGACATGGTGACGAGTGAGCATGCGCCGGTCCTCGTCGAACATGGACCAGTCGGCATACGCCCGCCGCGACACGACCCGACCCCGCTCGGCGAGGGCGTCGGCAATAGGCCCGAAATCGAACTGCATCCCTCTTAGGGAGTCCCGGGCTCCGATGGCCAGGTTCTCATAGTCGAGATAAAGGGCGATGCGTTCTTCATCCATGCACTGGAGGGTAGGGCGTCCCGGTAGTGTCCAGACGCATGGGCGACGACGCTTGCTGGCTCAGCCGAGTGTGCCTCGAGTGCGGACGGTTCCTCGACGAGGGCCGCACCGAGGAACAAACCTGCCCCCACTGTGGGGCTGAGCTGGTCCCGACCGACACACCCGCCGGCCCATCCCCCACTGCCAGCAGTCCCGTCACCGGCGGTACGACTCGCAGGTAACCCGATACTCACAGCCGCCGCACCAGGGCCCGACGGTGTAGGAAGGCTGGAGGGGGTCTTCCCACTCCCAGCCATGCGCCACCGTCACCCTCCTTCTGAGCCTGTCGTGGGCAGCGGAGCGATCTCCGGGTAAGACCGTGACGACCTCGCAAACGGGTGGGTCCTGTCGCACGAAGTGGCGGTGGATGACCACCGGCTGGTCAGGATCGATCCAGCGTCCCATCCCGATCGTGTAGAGATCGTCCTCGACCCCCGTCTCGCCATGTCCGCCGGTCTTCAGCTCGACCGCTACCGGGCCGCCTCCTCCGTCCCGGGCGGTGATGTCGACGAACCCGATCACGGTCACACCCCTGGTCTCGGCCCGCTCGCCTTCCAGAAGGGTCGCTCCGACGGGAAACTCCGTGGTGCGCACATTCAAGCCTTCCGAGTGGAGCAGACTTCGATGACGCTCCCACATCGTCTGGAGATCGGCCAGCTCGGAGGGGGGAACGCCCCCCAAGAAATCTGCCGCGGCGGCCTCGGGGTCGTCGGCCGCCTCCGCCGATGCAACCAGAGAGTGAAAGAGCCTCCCCTGGGAGAGAGGCAAGGACGCCTCCACGTCGTCGCCGTCGTCCCGCGGGATCCCGTACACACGCCGCCAGGCCACCCGCCGTTGGCAGTTGTCCAGATCCTCGATGTCGGTCTTGGTCAAGCTCAGGGTGCGAGCGCTGGTCGGCACGACACGATCAGCCGGGTAGGCGCCGCACAGGGCGCTGCGCTCGCACCAGACGCAGACCGGACCGGGACGGACTCCCGAGCGATGCAGCGCCGGAGCCTCCTCGACCAGATCATGGAGGCGCTGCTCCAGATCCGATGGCGGGAGGATCGGCTCCACCTCGCCCGGCCAAGCCATGAGGTCCGAGAACGTCTCACCCTCCTCTGCCGACCGCCAGAGCACCGCCGCCTCCTCCGGTGTCGACGACGACCTCCCCGTCTTGAGCCGGACATGCTCGACGGTGCCATCGTCATATTCGATGGAAAAAGTGAGGTAGACCCCGGTGGTGACCCCTTCCTCCTCCGAGTCGAACGTCACGGTGCGCCCCTCCAGGTCGGGCTCGGAGCCGGGAGGGAACGACAGCACCCGCACGGCGTTGAGAAACATGCGCCTGATCAGATCCCGCTCGAGCGGACTGAGCGCCTCCAAATGGCGTCGGCTCACCACGTCGGAGTCCTGTTCGGGGTTGGACCAGGCGTCCACGAGCAGATCGCGGAGGATCTTCCAACGGTCCAGGGCGGCCCTCGGTCGTTTGGTATGCGCCCTACCGCCCGCCTCGGGGCAGGGATGGCTCAATTGGGAGAGCGCCATCTTGCGCAGATTGGCCGTCGGTCGATAGGTCACTGAGGCCCAAGGTAGCCCACAGGGGAACAGGGGTCGGTCACCGGCGAGCGGACGCCCAGGCGCATGAGCCTCTCTACTCTTGGGACCGCCAACCGACCACGAGGTGCCGATCACCCGCTCTGCACGCTATCTGCCCATCGAGGACTATGCCTTCCTGTCCGATTGCCACTCGACCGCCCTGGTCAGCAGGGAGGGCTCAATCGACTGGGCGTGCCCCCGACGCTTCGACCATGGAAGTGTCTTCGGGAGGCTGCTCGACTTCGACCGCGGGGGCCACTTCTCCATTCGCCCCACGGGCGAGATCGGGGAAATCTCCCGGCGTTACCTCCCCTCCACCCTGGTGCTCGAGACGACCATGAAGACTCACTCGGGCACCATCCGGCTGATCGATGCTTTCGCCATGCGCAGAGGCGGCGCATCGAACCCGAGAGCCCAGCTGATGAGACGGATCGAAGGCGTCGAGGGTGAGGTCGAGGTGGAGGTGGAGATCGTTCCCCGCTTCGACTACGGGTCCGTACAGCCCTGGGTGCGTGAGCACGGGGACGGCTCGTTCAGTGCCGTCGGAGGCGCCGATGCGCTGGCGATCCATACCGACATGGACCTGACCCTGGACCGGTCCAGCTTCTCGTTCCATGCCACGACCAAGGTGGCGAAGGGAGATTCCAAGAGGGTGACCGCGGTATCACAACCGGCCCACCTGATCGACATTTCCCAGGCCGACTCCAAGACCGTCGAAGAACGGCTGCAAGAGACGATCGAATGGTGGGAGCGCTGGTCGGAAGGTACCCGGGTGTCCGGACCGTTCTCGGAGCTCTTGTCCCGATCGGCGGCGGTCCTGAAAGGTCTGTGCTGTGCTCCCACCGGCGCCGTCATTGCCGCACCCACTACCTCGCTTCCAGAGGTGGTGGGAGGGTCCTGGAACTGGGACTACCGCTACTGCTGGATCCGGGACGCAACCCTCACGCTCGAGGCTCTCAGCGAAGTCGGCCATCTCGAGGTTGCCCAGGGTTTCCGTGACTTCGTCATGAGGTCGTCCGCCGGGCACGGCAGCGACCTTCAAGTGCTGTATGGGCCTTATGGTGAGCGTCGCCTCACCGAGGTCGAGCTCGACCTGGAGGGATGGCGGCAATCGCGCCCGGTGCGCATCGGCAACCGGGCCGCCGACCAGACCCAGCTCGACGTATACGGCCACCTGCTGGATGCCGCTCACCTGTGGCAGCGACGTGACACAGGCATCGGCCATCACGGCATGGACCCTGATGAATGGCGCTTTCTAGCCACGGTCGTGCAAGAGGCGGTCCGGCGCCGCGACGAGCCCGACCAGGGCGTCTGGGAATTGCCAGGGACGCCCCGTCACTACGTCCACTCCAAGGTCATGGTGTGGGTGGCGATCGACCGCGGCATCCGCATAGTCGAGGAGGACGACCTCGAGGATCCAGGGGTCGATCTGGCCGCCTGGCGCCAGGCCCGTGACGAGGTTCGTCACGCGGTGGAGACCCGAGGTGTGGATCCGGACCGGGGCAACTTCGTCCAGCACTACGGGGCCACGGAGGTGGACGCCAGCCTGCTCAAGCTGCCGCTGGTGGGCTTCGTCGATGCCAACGACGAACGCATGATCACCACCGTCGACGTGATCCGAAAGCAACTAGCCGTGGAACCGACCGGCTTCCTGCGCCGCTACCGGAGCGACGACGAAGAAGGAGTGTTCCTGCTCTGTTCGTTCTGGCTGGTCGAAGTGCTGGCCATGCAGGGAAGGGTCGAGGAGGCCAAGGACCTGTTCGAACGACTCACCTCGGTGGGAAACGACCTGAGCCTGTTCGCCGAGGAATACGACCCGACACGGGCCGAGTTGGTGGGCAACTTCCCCCAGGCCTACACCCACCTCGGCCTGATCGCCGCCGAGAAGCGACTCCGTCAGGCCCTGTCCGCCCGATAAGCAGGGGAGACCCGTAGTCCCCGGACCCAGGCAGATCCCGGATTAGCCGCACGAGCCCGGTTAGGTTTTTGTTGAGGGGGTAAGTAACTCAAGTGACGGCTGCCCCGAGGGAACGACGTGCCGATGGAGGAATTCATTGCGGAACCCGACTCGGTGGCTGCCGTTCGCACGTTCGTTCGGGAATTCCTCGATCAGGCACCGTGCGTCGAGGATGTGACCCTGGTGGCATCGGAGCTGGCCACGAACGTCGTGCACCATGCCCGGACCGACTTCACGGTGCAAATCGAACGCAACACCCAGGTAGTCCTGACCGTATCCGACGGCTCCTCGATTATCCCCGCCATCGAGGATCTGACGGCTAGCCAGAGGGGCCTCAAGATCGTGGACAAAGTCAGTTCGAACTGGGGCATCGAAACCACTCCGACGGGCAAGGCCGTCTGGGCCACTTTCCCCGTCCGGTGAACCCGAAGGGTCGGAGCGCACTCGGTTCGCCGAGCCCTCGGACCTGGCTCAGTCCGAGGCCTCCGCTTTGTCGACCGCCTCGAGCCACTCGGGATGCTCGGTCTTGAGCGCCCGGATCGCCTCCAGCATGTCGGGGGCCTGTTTGGAGGGCGAAGCGGGATCGAACCGCCTCACCACCTTCCCGTGCAGATCGACCACGAAAGTGGCCCTGTGCAAGGAGCCGTCGGAGTCGGCGACATCGAACCCCCGGGCCATTTCGCCTCCGGCGTCGGCCAGCAAGGGGAGGGAGAGGCCCATCTCGTCGGAAAGTTCCCGGGCCCTTCGCGCGGTCACCCGGGCCACGCCCAGCACCTGGGACGTCTCTTCCCCGAAGTCCCTCAGAAACCGGTTGTATTCACGAAGTAGCGACCGGTCCGGATCCGACTCCGGGTCGGGCAGGAAGACGATGACCATGGGTACTTTGCCCAGGTACGAGTCTCGGTCCAGCGTCTGGCCGGTGCTAGCGGGCAGACTGAATGGCGGGATCATGTGTCCGTTCTCTACTTTCATCTCGTCCGTATACCTACCCGGGAAACAGATCGGCAAACGGATCGGGACCGGATTCCGGCCCTCTGTGGAGTGAGGCGGATGAGTCGGATCAGGATCGGGCTGTCGGGCTGGAGCTACGACGAGTGGCGGGGAGACTTCTACCCCGAGGGTCTGGCTCACACCAAGGAGCTGACCTTCGCCGCCGAGCGGTTCGACACGCTCGAGGTGAACGGAACGTTCTACGGGTTGACCACCCCTCGGGCCTGTCGCGGCTGGTACGAGGCGGCACCGGCGGACTTCGAGTACGCGGTCAAGGCCAGCCGATACATCACTCACAACAAGAAGCTGGTGGACTGTGAGGAGGCGGTTGCCAACTTCATGGCGTCCGGAATCCTCGAGTTGGACGACAAGCTGGGTCCCATCCTGTGGCAGCTCCCTCCCACCCTCCACTTCCACTCCGAGAAGGTCGAGCGCTTCCTCCAGCTCCTGCCAAAGGACACAGAGGAGGCGGCCGAGCTGGCCCGTCACCACGACGATCGGGTCAAGTCGACTTCGTTCGGAACCGGATCCAACCACCGGATCCGTAACGTGCTCGAGCTCCGCAACCAGACCTTCTTCGTGCCCGAGATCGTCACTCTGGCCCATCATCATGGCGTGGCCCTTGCCTTCTCCCATGCCTCCGACTTCCCATATATGGAACAAATCACCGCCGGCTTCGTGTACGTCCGCCTCCATGGCCCGGGACAGACGTACGCCAGCCGCTATGACCGGGCAGAGCTGAGCCGCTGGGCCGACCGGGCCCGGACCTGGCAGCAGGGCAGCGAGCCCTCCGACGCCATTCGGATCAGCGCTCGCAAGCCCCCGGAGCGCAAGGAGCGCGACGTGTACGTCTACTTCGACAACGACGTCCACGGCTACGCCCCCCGTCAGGCACGAGAGCTACGCGAACTGATCGGCTGAGCGGTCGCTGCGGAAGAACATCAGCCTAGAGAGTCGGTTTGCCTTCGACGACGGGGGTATAGCGATACCACCGACACAAGGAGACTACCATTAGAGCTGCTCTGACAGTCCTATTGATCGCCCTGCTATTGACTGGATTGGCCTATTTGTAGAAGCATTGCGTTGGGTGCTGATAATCGCCTTGATCTTGTTAGTGATCTCGGCGTTCACCGGCTATCGCGGACGCCAGGCCGTCTGATCCGGCCAGTCACATTCCCCCACATCTTGATCAACCCCGGACATATTTCAGGACCACTTGACACAACGATGAGTGATTATAATGAGGTATGAGACAGATTCCTGAGATTCGTAATTGCTCAACGTGCTCAATTAGGAGGCGGCCCCTCGAGGGGCCGCCTCCTAGTGGTGTGTGGCAACGACGATTCGTCAGACTCAGACCTCGAGACGGTCCTTTATCTTCTCGGCGTTCTCCCCGGTTCGCTCCTTGATGCGACCCACGAGCTCGTCATAGTTGCCTTCGGCAACGTCGAGGTCGTCGTCCGTCAAGGAGCCCCAGGCCTGTTTAGCACGGCCTTTGAGTTGGTCCCAACGGCCTTCCCACTTGATCTGTTTGGCGTCGGTCATGGCACTCCTTGTGTATTGCGTTCAGTGTTCAGTTACCCGCCCCAGGGACGGTTCAAACCGTTCAGGACCGCACGTCGCACCATCGTTCTCCGGACGCTGCGCGACCCTCTCGCCCATGCCAGGAGAACGTCCCTCCGGTCAGGTCTGGCGGCGAAGCCAGCGGATCACTGCCCCTACGGGCATCTCCGAGAGGCGCTCGGCGTCTGAGCTGGCCAGGCTCTTGAGCAAGACGTAGGTCACCGCCCCGACCAACAGAGGCAGGATCACGACCAGAAGGCGGAACATGATGGTGATGTTGCGCACATCCGCTCGAAGCCACCTGGCCAGCAGGTCATTGGAGCCGGCGAAGAAGAGCACCACATAGAACACCACCGTCGTGAGGCCGAGCGAGGTGCGCACCGGCCGATCACGTGGCCGGTCCAACAGGTGGTGCATGGCGTGGTCCCCGGTCAGGCGCGCCTCCAGGAAGGGCCAGGCGTAGAGAAGCAGGAACGTGATCCCCGGCAGGAGAACGCCCGGGAAGAACGGGTTGGGGATCTCGTGACCGAACATCGTGATCTGCCAGGACGGGAAGATCCGCAGCGCCCCCTCCGTCCAACCCAGATACCAGTCGGGTTGCGCGGGTGACGTGACCAGGGCCGGGTTGTAGGGACCATAGAGCCACACGGGGTTGATCTGGACCAGACCACCAAGAGTCATCACGACTGAAGAGACCATGAAGAACAGGCCGACGGACTTGACGGCGTATGAGGGCCACAGTCGGGAGCCGACCACATTGCCCTCCGTGCGACCCTCCTCGGGAAACTGGGTGTGCTTCTGGTGCCAGACCAAAGCAAGATGGATGGAGAGGAGGACACCGATGGCGATGGGCACCAGCATGATGTGGATCGAGTACAGACGAGGGATGATTCCCTCGGCCGGGTATTCGCCCCCGAAGACCAGGTAGGCGACCCAGGGCCCCACCACCGGCACGGAGAGGGCGATCGAGTAGGCCACCCGCAGCCCCGTGCCCGACAGGATGTCGTCGGGGAGCGAGTAACCGGTGAAGCCGTTGAAGATGGCGGCCAGCATCAGCGTCACTCCCACCAGCCAGTTGATGTCGCGGGGACGACGAAAGGCGCCGGTGAAGAAGATCCGCGTGAGGTGCACGACAATGGCCGCCACGAACAGGAGTGCCGCCCAGTGGTGGGCCTGGCGCATCACCAGGCCGGCTCGGGTCTGGAAGCTGATGTCGAGCACAGACCGATACGCCTGAGACACTTGCGCCCCCTGAAGCGGCCCGTAGCTGCCGTGGTAGACGACCTCGGTCTGGCTGGGATCGAAGAAGAACGTCAGGAACACACCGGTGAGCACCAGCACGATGAACGCGTACAGGGCGATCTCTCCCAACATGAACGACCAGTGATCGGGAAAGACCTTGTCCAGGGTCCGACGGGCAAACGAGGAGGCGTCGAGGCGATCGTCGACCCCCTCGATCCAGCGCTTAATCATGGCCGGGCCTCCACCAGAATCCGGGGCCCGGAGCGGCCGAGAATTCGCCCTCGGCGACCAGATAGCCGGCGTCATCGGTGCCGAGCGGGAGCTGGGGCAGGGCTCGCGTGGCCGGCCCGCCCGTGGGCTTGGCACCGTCGGGCACGTCGAACACCGACTGGTGGCAGGGACAGAACAGACGCATGGCCGTCGGTTCGTAGAGGCCCACCGGGCAACCCACGTGCGTGCACAGCTTGGAGTAGGCGACCAACCCTCGCACCGACCAGCTCTCCCGCCCCGGAAGAGGGTTATTGGCGGTCGGTGGAAGCCCGATCAACAGGGTGACCGCGTCTGCCTCACCCACATAGCCCTCCGGGTAGACGGTGATCACCTGTCCGGTGGCCACCTGGTCGGCGGCCACGGCGTTGCCATCGGAATCGACCAGCCGAACACCCTTTTTCCACGGTGTCTCCACCAGCTCCTGTCCGGGCCTCCCACCCAGCGACCGGATGGGGAATAGTGCGGCCAGGCCCAGTGAACCGAGGGCGGCGGCCGCCATCTTGACCAGGAAGCTGCGACGACCGATCTCACCCAGACCCTCGTCGAGCGTCTCCTCGGCCGACTCCCGCTCCGCCCGCGTGGGCTGGAGAGACTCCCGTTGCTGAACGGCGCCGCCGATGGGCAGAAAGGCCTTGGCCCACACGATGAGAGCCACGCCGAGCGATCCGAGGGCCACGCCCAGCAGGGCACCCTCTATCTGCGTCTGGCCCCCCACCGCATAAACGACGGCCAGAGAGAGGGAGCACACGACCGTCAGGGCCAGGGCGCCGGCGACTACGTGCGCCGAGCGGTCTCCGTTCATTCTTCCTCCCCTACTCGAGTGCCGATCCATCTCCCCACGACGAGCATCGCCCCCAAACCGATGAGCCAGGCCACCGCACCTTCGCTAACCGGGCCCACCCGGCCGATCGCCCACCCGCCCTCGTCCCCCTGTCCCGTCTGGAGGAAGGAGATGAAGGCGGTTAGGTCGTTGACCTCCTGTTGGGTGAAATCGAAACGGGGCATCACCCCCGAACCCCGGCCGCACTCGGGGTCGTCGTTGGAGCAGCCCGGGCCCACAGCCACGGCCTCGGCGATCTGGGTGGGTGTGATATCGGGATTGGTCAGAGGGGGCGCCTCGCGGCCCGAAGTCAGCGCTCCCCCGACGCCGCTGGACGAGTGACACGCCGAGCAGTTGGTCAGATACAGGTCCAGGCCCCGCGCCTCGTCTCCGGCGGAGGGATCGGGGTGGAGGACGGGAGGGCCGGTTCCGCCCAGGGTCTCGACGTAGGCGACGATCTGGTTGATCTGCTGGTCGGTGAAGGGCGACCGCTTGCGCACCGCGTCGGTGGTCGGCGAGTCGATCGGCATCCGCCCGCTGCTCAGCATGAAGTGCGTGTACGCGCCGCCGTCCAGCTCACCGTTGAGGTTCGGGCCCCGCTCCGTGCCCCGGCCGCCCGTCCCATGGCACCAGGCACAGTCCCTGGCATAGAGGACGGCTCCGTTCTCGGTCGGCACTTGGTCGACCGGTGGTCGGTACGGCACAGGGGCGGCCGAATAGGCACAGCCACACAGCACCAAGGCCATCGCGACAAGCAGAGACCTACGCATCGAGCATCTGGCGTACGTCGGACCTGTCGAGTCCCCGCAGCATGAGTCCGGCCAGCGTTGCCATGAACACGGCTCCCATGGGGATCCACATGATGAGCCCGGCCAGTTCCTGGTCGGTCAGTGGCGTGATGGAGACGAGCGTCTGGTGGAGGTGAACGCTGTAGAGGGGAGCCGGAGCAAAGACCAGGATGGCTCCCAGCAAGCCGGTGTGAAAGGCGGTGGCAAAGACCAGCATGCTACGGCGGAGGAAACCCCGGCGCCGGTCCGTCACGTTGCCCCAGAACAGCAGTGCCGCAGACAGGAACATGGCGTGTTCGGTCAGATGAACGAATTCGTTGCGGACCGCAGCGTCGTAGAGGAAGGGCACGTGCCACGCCCACAGCACAACCGCGAACACGACCGCCACGACCGGCATCCGGTTCAGGAACGAAATCACTCGGGCACCCAGGCGGCGAGACGGGAGCGACCCACGCCTCCACGACCGGGGAAGCCCCATTATCAGGCAACGACCGGCATGCCCGTAGAGGAACAGCAGAGGCACCACAACCAGCAGCGCCAGGTGCTGAGCCATGTGTGCCGAGAAGAGGGCGTCGGCGGCTCGCTCCGCGGGTCGGGAGAAGACCGCCATGAGCACTACGACACCGCCGGCGAAGGCTGCCGTGCGGCGGCTGCGATTACTCGTGCCGGGAAGATGTGCCGATCCGCGGGTATACACCCAGGCCAGCGGGACGGGGGCGAGCCAGCCCAGGCTCGAGAAGGTGAGCTCCTCCCAGGGGAACGGGCCGATGTGGGCAATCATGTCGAACACCCGCTGGTCGTGAACACCATCGCCACATAGCTGGCCGCGATGAGCAGGGAGAAGGTGATGCTGAGCAGGATTCCGCTCCGCGCCATCCACTCCGCTCGCCTCCCGGGCGTGTCATCGGTGCCCCGGCGGATCGATTCGAGACATCCTCTCGCCACCCAACCCGAGACGATCGTGGCCAGCAGCAGGACACCGTTGAGCACCCCCGTCACCAGGTGGAGCGAGGCGCCGCCCACCGTTCCGTGGACGGAAGCGGCCGGGGAGCATGCGACGACCTCGGCCAAATACCAGTCGACGCCCAGCTGTATGGCCCAGGCGATCGGTCCGACCAGTACGCCCATCCACAGGCGCGACGAGCCTCCGACCTCTCGCTTGGTGATTGCCTCTGGTGTGGTCATAGTCGCGGGGAGATGTAGACGGTCAGGAGCACGAAGAGCCACACGACGTCCACGAAGTGCCAGTACATTGCGAAAACCTGGACGGTGAGGTGGCGGTGGGAGTCGAAGGCACCCTGGGAGGCCCTGAACTGGGTCCACAGGCTGAACAGGAGCCCCACCAGGACGTGAAAGCCGTGGAATCCTGTGATGACGAAGAACAAGGAGCCGTAGGCATTGGTCTGAGGCGTGAACTCCTTGAGGATCCCGGGGTACTCGACGAAGAGCTGCATGCTGAGGAAGGTCGCACCGAGAATGAAGCCGGCTGCCAGGCCCCAGCGCAGCCAGGCGGTAGAGCCCCGGCGGATGCCCCGATCCGCCAGGTGGACCGGGAGGCTGGACGACCACAGGATGGCGGTCATGATCAGCGGCAGAGTCAATTCCGGGTCGGAGATACCGTCGGGCGGCCACACCTGGTGTTGGAAACGGATGAAGAAGTAGGAGAAGATGAGCATGGCGAACAGGGCCGACTCGGTCATGATCAGCCAGACCATTCCCCACCATCCGAAGGCGCGTGGCCCCGAGGAGATCTCCTGTAGGGCTACGGGCTCGGGCCGAGGTTCGGCGGTCATGTCTCCTGCGTCTCCCCTCGCGGCCAGAACCATCCGATGATCGCCCCGGTCATGGCTCCAGCTCCGATCCCGGCCATGAGCACGCTCCCCAACAGCAGCCCATAGACGGTGACGGTGATAGCCACGACCAGCAGCAGGGGCCACGGTGTGGCATGCGGCATGTGCGCCTCGGCCTGGGGTGCCGCATCGAGGGCGCTCGTGGCCAGAGTGATATGGCCACCTGTGAGCGCCCGACCGCCCATTTCCTCGGGCTGGTAGCCGTCACGCAACTCGGGCTGATCCCAGACCGGCTCCCGTGATCGAACCACCGGAACGGTGATGAAGTTGTACTCGGGCGGTGGCGAAGTAGTCGCCCACTCCAGCGTTTCGCCTCGCCATGGGTCGTTCCCGGCCGGGCGGCCCGACCGGCGAGCCCAGAACCAGTTGATGACGGTCACCAACACCCCGAGGGCGAGGATGAATGCCCCGATGGTGGCGATCAGGTTCGGGGCGTCCCATCCCAGCCCGGCGTCGTAGGTATAGGTGCGGCGGGGCTGTCCGAGAAGACCGGCGATGTGCATCGGGAAGAACGTGATGTTGAAGCCGACGAACATCAGCCAGAAGCTGACCTTTCCCCACTTCTCCGACAGGAGCCGCCCGGTCATCTTGGGTCCCCAGTAGTAGAGGCCGGCGAACATCGGAAACACCGCTCCTCCCGCCAATACGTAGTGGAAGTGGGCTACCACGAAATACGAATCGGTGATGGCCTGGTCGAAGGGGACGGCACTGAACATGGCCCCGGTGACACCCCCTACCACGAAGAGGATGATGAACCCGTAGATGAACAGCAGGGGCGTGTCGAGACGTGGTCGTCCGGCGATGGAGGTGGCGATCCACGCGAAGACCTGCACCGCCGAGGGGATCACAACCATGAAACTGGCCGCCGAGATGAAGGCCAACGCCACATCGGGGATGCCGACCGCGAACATGTGGTGCACCCACACCCCGAAGCTGATCAGGGCCACCGCGATCTCGGCCAAGACAATGTAGGTGTAGCCGATCATTCGCTGGCGGGTAAAGGTGGGGATTATCGCCGAGGCCAGGCCGAAGGCCGGCAGCACCACCAGGTAGACCTCCGGATGCCCAAAGATCCAGAAGAGGTGCTGCCAGAGAACCGGGTCACCTCCCCCGGCAGCATCGAAGAAGTGGAAGCCGAAGCGCCGCTCCAAGAAGAGGAACATGTTGGCGACGGTGAGCGGTGGCAGCGCGAATATGACCGTCAGGGCGAAAGCGATCTCGCCCCACACGAAGATGGGGATCCGATTCAGGCTCATTCCGGGCGCTCGCTGCTTGAAGGCGGTCACCAGGAAGTTGATCGCTCCGACCGTGGTCGACACTCCCACGAAAACGATGCCCAGGGTGTAGAAGTCGATGTTGAGACCGGGCGTGAAGGTGGCGTCGGACAGCGGAACGTAGTTGAACCACCCGGCGTCGGGAGCCCGGCCGACCAGAAAGGCGGAGTGCAGGAACATCCCCGCCGCCAGGTAGACCCAGTAGCTGAAGGCATTGAGACGCGGGAACGCCATGTCCCGCGCCCCGATCATCAGCGGGAGGAAGTAGTTGCCGAACCCCGACAAGACCGGCGTGGCGGCGAGGAACATCATCGTCACGCCGTGCATCGAGAAGAGCTGGTTGTAGGTCTCGGGATCGACGACCTGCAGGTTCGATTCGGCCAACTGGGTCCGGATGATGAGCGCCTCGATCCCGGCCAGGATCAGGAAGGCGAAGCCGGTGTACAGGTAGCGCAGGCCTATCACCTTGTGGTCTGTGCTCCCGATCGAACCGGCGATCCCGCGCCGACCCTCCCACACCTCCGAGAGCCTGTCTTGCAGGGCGGTCACTCGAGGCTCTCCAGGTAGTCCAACAACGCGGTGAGGTCCTCATCACTGAGGGAGGTGGGCGGCATCGCGATTCCCGGTTTGACCGATTGGGGATCCGTGATCACCTTGGCCAGGTTCTCGCGGGTGTTGTCGAGCTTGGCGGCGAAGATCGTCCCCCTGGACGCCAGGTGAGTGAGATCCGGTCCCACCTTGGCGTCGGCGGAGGTGCCTCTGATCGTGTGACAGCCCACGCAAGTCGTGTTGAGGAACACGTCCTTGCCCCGCCCGGTGGCGGTGGCCGGCTCCTGCTCTTGTGCCAGCCACTGATCGAAATTGGCGTCGGCCACGACGTACAGGCCCATGTTGGCGTGCTGGAGGCCGCAGAACTCTGCGCACATCCCCCGGTATCGACCCGCCTCATCGGCCTGCAGGGTCATCGTGTTGACTCGCCCGGGGATCAGGTCCCGCTTGGGATGGAGCGAGGGGATCCAGAGGCTGTGGATCACGTCGGCCGTGGTAAGCGAGAACTCGACCGGCTGACCGACCGGGATGTGGATCTCGTTGGCGGTGACTGCTCCGCCCTCGTAGCGCGCCTCCCACCACCACATATGCCCCACGACGGCAACCTGAGTTGCGGAAGGGTCTGTCTTGCCCAGGGCAGCTAGATCCACGAGAGAGATCCCGAAGACGACCACGAGGATGACCGCCGGGATGATGAAACCCGACCACACGACGAACCGGTTTCCCCAGGCCGGTACATCAGCGGGGTCGTCCGAGTCGGGCTCGTCCCTCCTACGAAGGGAATAGGCCATGAGACCGGCCACCACGACCACGACCACTGCCGAGATCCAGAACAGGAGCCACCACAAGCCTCTGACGCGTCGAGCACCGGGACCGAACGTGTCGAGCATCGAGGCCGGCCCGGAGCAAGCCGCCAGGAAGATGAGCGGCAACGGCAAGAGCAGACGCCGCAGATGGGCGAGGGAGGATCCCCCAGCAGGCGATTCCGCGATCGGACGGATCGTGACAATCGGCAACTCCCCAACCTCTACTTCCCTCGGCTGCGACTTTGGGCGGCGTCCAAATCGGAGCGTAGCACTGCCCATGCGGCCGGTTCGGTGGAAGACCCGACACCTCCGATTCTCAGGAGACTCCTAGGCAACCCTCAGGTCGGACTGATGCCCGGGGTGGATTCTGGAGCGCATGAAGACTCTCACCGCCCTTACCGCCGACCTCGATACCGGAAGCGAGACGCCTCCGGTGGAGATAGCCATTCCCGTCTACAACGAGCGGGCCTCCCTCGAAGCCAGCGTCTCCCGCCTCCACGAGTTCATCACCACCCGGCTCCCTGTCCGCTGCTCGATCGTCATCGTCGACAACGCCAGCACCGATGGCACGTGGCAGATCGCCCGCCGGCTGTCCGAACGGCTGGCGGGCGTTCGCGCCATCCGGCTGGAGGAGAAGGGACGGGGGCGAGCCCTGAGGAGAGCGTGGTCGCGCTCGGAGTCGGCGGTCGTGGCCTACATGGACGTGGACCTCTCGACAGACCTTTCGGCTCTCTTGCCGTTGGTGGCTCCCCTCCTATCGGGCCACAGCGATCTGGCGATCGGAACCCGTCTCACCCGGGCCTCGCGGGTCCGGCGGAGCCTCAAGCGGGAAGTCATCTCGCGGACCTACAACCTCCTTCTCCACGTGTTCCTGGGGGTCAGGTTCAGCGACGCTCAGTGCGGGTTCAAAGCAGTCAGGGCCGACGAGGCTGCTCGCCTGCTCCCCCTGATCGAGAACGAGAACTGGTTCTTCGATACCGAGATGCTGGTTTTGGCCGAGAGGGCCGGAATGCGGATCCATGAAGTGCCGGTGGACTGGGAGGAAGACCCTGAAACGAGGGTCGACATCATGGCGACTGCCTGGGAAGACCTGCGTGGCATGGCCCGACTGGGTTGGAACCTGGCCACGGGGCGCGTTCGCCCACCTCGCACCACCGACACCCGAAACGGGGAACCAGAGCTTTCCGTGGTCCTCACCACGCCCAGCCATGAGGCAGGACGGTGACCTCGACGGTGATTCGGCCCCCCTTGACTCCATCGAGCATTCCGGATGGCGATTCGCCGGCCGGTTTTCTGGGACGGCTGTGGCGAGGCCGCGCCGCCGACCCGGCCTGGATCCGCCCCGCCCTGCTGGTGCTCCTGGTGGGCGCGGCCGTTCTCTATCTGTGGGACCTGTCGGCCTCCGGCTGGGCCAACGCCTATTACTCGGCAGCGGCCCAGGCGGGATCGGAGAGTTGGAAGGCCTTCTCTTTCGGCTCCTTCGATGCAGCCAACGCCATCACGGTCGACAAGACGCCCGCCGCCCTATGGGTAATGGCCCTGTCGGTGCGCGCCTTCGGGCTCAACTCGTGGTCGATCCTGGTGCCAGAGGCGCTATTCGGGGTGGCCACAGTGGGGGTGGTTTATCTCACCGTGAGACGGGTTTCCCGTCCCGAGGCCGGGCTGATCGCCGGAGTGATCACGGCCCTCACACCGGTGGCGGTCCTGATGTTCAGGTTCAACAACCCCGACGCGCTGTTGGTCCTCTTGTTGGTGTCTGCGGCCTACGCCATGGTGCGGGCGCAGGAAGAGGCAAAGACCCGTTGGCTGGTATTGGCCGGCGTGCTGGTCGGGTTTGGCTTCTTGGCCAAGATGCTCCAGGCGCTGATCGTGGTTCCCGCTTTCACCGTCAGCTACCTGCTGGCCGCGCCCACCACCATGTGGCGCCGCCTCCGCCAAGCTGTGGTGGCCGTGGCAGCCCTGGTGCTGTCGGGCGGCTGGTGGGTGGCGATGGTCGAACTGTGGCCGGCAGCATCGCGTCCGTTCATCGGAGGATCTCAGACCAACAGCGTGCTGGATCTGATGTTCGGCTACAACGGGCTCGGCCGGCTGAACGGCAACGAGACCGGAAGCGTGGTTGGGGGCGGCGGCCCAGGAGGTGCCTTCGCCTGGGGCCCGACCGGCTGGAGCCGGATGTTCGGCACCGAAGTCGGGACCCAGGTGTCGTGGCTGATTCCTGCTGCCCTCGTGCTGCTGGTGGCGGGTCTGTGGTGGACCTGGCGAAGGCCGCGAGCCGATGCCCTGCGGGCCTCCTACCTGCTATGGGGAGGGTGGCTGCTCGGAACCGGCCTCGTGTTCAGTTTCATGGCGGGGATCTTCCACGCCTACTACACCGTGGCCCTGGCGCCGGCCATCGGCGCCCTGGTCGGACTCGGGCTGGTGCAGCTTTGGGAACGGCGCCCCAGCCGAGGCGCCCGGGCGGTGCTGGCCGGGACGGTGCTGGTCACCGTCGCCTGGTCCTGGATACTCCTCAACCGGACTCCCGATTGGCTGGCGTGGCTGGGACCGACCCTGTTGGTACTGGGCGGGCTGGCAGCCGTCGGAGTGCTCGTGGCCCATCGTCTGCCTCGCCGACTGGCGATCGTGGCAACGGCCGTCGCGCTGGCGGTCATGCTGGGAGCGCCCGCCGCTTACGCGCTCGAGACCGCCGGAACGGCTCACTCGGGATCGATCCCCACCGCCGGCCCCGCCGGCTCGGTGAGCAACTCCTTCGGGCCGGGGCGGAGGGCAGTAGGAGCCATCGGCCCGGCCGGACCGGCCGGTACCAGCGGGGTCGCCTTCCCGCCCGGGAACGGACCCACCGCCGGCCGGGGGCGATTCGGTCCGGGGCGGCCCGTCGCCGGCGGCCGAACCGGCAACGGGCCGGCCGGAGGACCGCTCGAGGCCGGAGAGCCGGGACCTGAGCTGGTGGCGATGCTGGAACAGAACGCCCACGAGTACAGGTGGGTTGCGGCTGTGGTTGGGGCCAACTCCGCAGCCGGATTCCAGCTGGCCGCCGAACAGCCCGTCCTGGCCATCGGAGGCTTCAACGGCACCGACCCCTGGCCCAGCCTGGCCGAGTTCCAGGCGATGGTGAGCTCGGGGCAGATCCACTACTTCATCACCGGTGGCCGCAACCAAGGGCGAGGCGACTCGGAGCAGATATCAACGTGGGTCGTGGCCAACTTCACCGCCAACACGGTGAACGGGGTGACCCTTTACGACCTGACACAGTCCGGATGACGTCCGCGATACGGAGTAGAACGAATCAATCGACCCCTGGAAGAAGCCACCAATCAGCAGCATCGTGCCTGACCCGCCCGCTCGGGCCTGCAACCGATATCTACCCGTCGCCGGTCGAGTGAAACGGTCATTTCCGATCGAGAAACCCCGCACCGCAGCCGACTCGATGGGGACGACCGGCCGAATGTGTAGGGTCCGGGCATGGAAGCGCGCCCGCTCCCGACCACCATCTCTGGCAGCCTGCCCAAGCCCCGCTGGCTGGCCTCTCCGGATCAGCTCTGGGCCAGCTGGACCCAGACAGACGCGGACCTGGCCGAGGCGAAGAGGGATGCCATCAGGGTGGCTGTCCACCTGCAGGAAACGGCGGGGATCGACATCGTTTCTGACGGAGAGCAGACCCGGCGCCATTTCGTCACCACCTTCATCGAAGGCCTGGACGGAGTCGACGCCGAGCGACGCGACACCGTCCAGATACGTCGTCGCTATGACGCCTCCGTGCCCCGGGTAGTAGGCCCGGTGTCCCGGTCGCGACCGGTGTTCGTGGATGATGCCCGCTACCTGCGATCGCTCACCTCCCGGCCCACCAAATACACGCTTCCAGGCCCGATGACGGTCGTGGACACTCTCTCCGATCATCACTATCGGGATCGCCATGCCCTGGCCCTGGAGATGGCCTCTCTGCTCAACCAGGAGGCGCGCCAGCTCGCCGAGGCGGGAATCGACGTCGTCCAGTTCGACGAGCCGGCCTTCAACGTCTTCTTCGACGAAGTATCCGACTGGGGAATCGATGCGCTGGAGCGAGCAGCCGAGGGAGTCGGCGCCGCCGTGGCAGTTCACATCTGCTACGGATACGGCATCACCGCCAACATCGAGTGGAAACACGGGTTAGGGCCCCAGTGGCGCCAGTACGAGCTGACGTTCCCCCTACTGGCCGAGTCCAGCATCGACCAGGTTTCGATCGAGATCGCCGGCTCCAAGGTCCCCCTGGAGGTGCTGGACCTCCTGGGCGACAAAGTGGTGCAGGCCGGGGTGATCGACGTGGCAACAGACAAGGTCGAGACCCCCGAGATGGTGGCGGATTCCCTCGATCGGATCCTGGATCGTCTACCACCCGAACGGGTGGTAGCGACTACCAACTGTGGCATGGTTCCTTTGCGTCGCGAGACTGCGGAGGCCAAGCTCGCCGCCCTGGGGGCAGGGGCGAGACTCGCTCGCCGGGCCATCCAGGGCACTTGACCGGCATCGGGACGCACCGACGAACCCCACCGACCAAGCTGACCCAGGCGAACAACGAAGCACCAGACATCATTTGCCTGGACCGGCGCCGGCCGTATACGAACTTTTGGTTGTGAGTCGGGCTTGGTCGCTGCAACGCCTCGGTCACTTCATCCGGGACCCCTTGATGGCCTCTCTCGCTCCCCGGCGGGCCGACCGACTTGACGAGTCTCGGAGTTCCCCGACAGCAGCCCCATTCAGGGACCTCCGGCCCTTCCCAACCAGCCCGTTGGTCCGCGAACTTGGATCCGATTGACCGTAAGAGGGTCGACCAGAAAGGATCGGAGATGAGCGAAGTCGATCGAAAGCTCGCCACCAAGGTTCTCGTGTCGGCCGCCTCGAAGCATGGCTCGACAGCCGAGATCGCCGACCGGATCGGACAGACGCTGAAGGAGGAGGGCCTGGATGTGACCGTCGCCGCGCCCGACGTGGTCGAGTCCCTGGATGACTTTCAGGCGATCGTGCTCGGCAGCGGCGTCTACGCGGGGCACTGGCTGAAGGAGGCCAAGGAGTTGGCGGCTCGGATCGCCCTGTGCGACCCATCGCCCAACGTGTGGCTGTTCTCGAGCGGACCCCTGGGCGCACCGCCCAAACCCGAGGAGGATCCCGTCGACGTGACGGACATCGAGGCCGCCACATCCGCCCGTGGCCACACCGTCTTCCCCGGAACCGTCGACAAGTCGAAGCTGGGGTTCGGCGAGAAGGCCATCATGATCGCGGTACGAGCACCCGAAGGCGACTTCCGGGACTGGGATGAGATCACCGTCTGGGCGCAACGCATCGCCGAGACGCTGGGCAGCGAGGTTCGCGCCGGCTGACGATGCCCTCCGCCCGGCTTGCTTGTCCCGACCGGCACATGTGAGATCGTCGGTAGGGTGAGCCATCGAGCCATCCGGAGGAGCGAACATGCGGGCCGCGGTCTTGATCGGCCATGGGGGCCCCGATCGACTCGTGATCCGCGACAACGTTCCCGAGCCCGTCCCCGGGCAAGGCGAAGTGCGGGTCGCCGTGACCGCGGCGGCCGTCAACAACACCGACATCTGGACGCGGGAAGGCGCCTACGGCACGAGCGAAGACCCCGATGCTGTGGCCGGCTGGAAGGGAGTACCGCTCGACTTCCCCCGTATCCAGGGGGGCGACATCGTCGGAGCCGTGGGCGACGTGGGAAAGGGAGTCGATCCCAGGCTAAGTGGCCGAAGGGTGCTGGTGGATCCGGCCCTGTACGAGAGCGCCGAGCCAGATGCCACGCCGATAGGAATCCTTGGCTCAGAAGAGGACGGAGGCTTCGCCGAATTCGTCGTCGTCTCTGCCGAGCGAGTCCACGACGTCTCGAGGAGCCCTCTGTCGGACCCAGAGCTGGCCGCCCTTCCGATTGCCTACGGCACCGCCATGGGGATGCTCGATCGAGCCAGCCTGGGCTCTGGCGAAGCGGCGCTCGTCACAGGGGCTTCGGGTGGGGTGGGAGTTGCCCTGATCCAGCTGGCGGCTGCCCTCGGGGCAGATGTCATCGCCGTCTCGACCGCCGACAAGGCCGGGGCTTTGCGTGCAGTAGGTGCCCGCGCCGTGATCGACCGACGGGACGCCAACCGCTGGGGCGAGATTCGCCGGGAGGCGCCGGGGGGAATCGATGTTGTCGCCGACGTGGTGGGCGGAGAGATGTTCGCCCAGTGGCCCGGGCTCCTGGCCCGCCACGGCCGGATCGTGGTTGCGGGGGCCATCGCCGGTCCCGTAGTGAGTGTGGATCTGCGTCAGGTCTACCTGGGTCAACGCCGCATCATCGGGTCAACCATGCACACACCGGCCCAGTTCGAGAGGCTGGTAGGTCTGGCGGTCGCCGGCCAGATCACCCCACTCGTGGCCAAGGTCTTTCCCCTCGAACGGATCCATGACGCCCAACGGGCGCTGCGGGACCCCGCCACGATCGGCAAGGTCATCGTCCGACCGTCCCGCTAAGCCGAGAGCACCTGGCGGTCGCCAGCCCCGCTCAGCGTTCGGACTCGTCCTCCTTCGCTGGATGAGCCGCAAGGACCAGGAGCGCACCGGTTGCCAAGAGCACGACACCGAAGCCGGCGGTACCTGATGCGTCCACGCCCGTGAAGGGAAGTGTGGAAGGCGAGGTCGAAGCCGGTGTGGTCGTGGTCGTGGTCGTGGCCAACGAACTCGTCGTCGGCGCAATCGTGGTGCTGGTCGAAGTCGAAGTTGGGGCCACCGTGATGCTCGTCGTCGAACTGGGCGGAACCGTCGTCGACGGAACCACCGTGATGCTCGTCGTCGAACTGGGCGGAACCGTCGTCGACGGAACCACCGTGATGCTCGTCGTCGAACTGGGCGGAACCGTCGTCGACGGAACCACCGTGATGCTCGTCGTCGAACTGGGCGGAACCGTGCTGCATGTGGTCGAGGTCTTGGGAACGGTCGTACTGGTCGTCGTCGGCATAGTGGTGGTGGGGTGCTCCGCACAGGCAAGTCCCACTCCCGAACCGAGAACGGCGTCTCCGACGCCCGTGCACCCGGACGCCAACAGAATCGGGGCGATATCGTTTGCCGCCGGGAAGTCCTGACCGGTCGAAGCGGCGACGCCCGCTGCCGTCGCCGCGGCACCGACCTGTTCACCCGAGGCTGCCGATCCCAGCCAGAGCAGAGTCAGAACCAAAACGGTAACCGTCACCATCCCGTAACGGTTTTTGGTGGCGCGTACCATGAACCAAACCTCCTTGGGTCACGTTGAGGAGGCTCCAACATCGCCAACCAGCCTCCGGCGGACCCTGTTCTAGCCTGCACATCACCATCGTCCGCCGGACAACCGAGGAATAGGGGCTGAAGTCACAACACCGAAATTTTCCCGGGTCTCGCCGAGTCTTCCCGCCCCGACTTGTCAAATCAGCTAGCCGACCCGTCCCGGTACCGTCCTGGAGGCGATGGCTTTCGATCGTGGATCATTCGAAACTGCACTGGCCGAGTACCGCTTCGATGACGCCGACCGGCTGTTGGCCCAGGCCCCGCCCGATACCGTCGAGATGCTGTCCTCTGTCCTGGAGCACCGACGAACGGAAGCGGAGGAGTTGGGACGCAGCCGCTATCAGCGAATTCTGGACCTGGGTGCGAGCGGGTCTTACGGCGAGCTTCTGGAGATTTGTAGCGATCCCACTACGACCCGGCTGATGGCGCTGCTGACGCAGGCCGAGCGAGACCGAGTCAGCCTGCATCTGCGAGGAGCGGAGCGATGGGCCGAATCGAAGCGGGAGACGAACCGTCGTCGGCTGGGGGAAGCACGGCGGGCCCTGGATGGCCTCGACCTCCAATTGGCCCGCGGGCTCATCGCTCGCGTCGACGGGCGCTATCTGGAGCCGGACGATGTCGAAGAGCGGGACGAGCTGCTGCTGGATGTGTCGGCCCGATCCATGGAGCTGGAGGAGCTCGATCAGTTGGACACCCAGATGAAGGCCGACCAGAAGCCGAGACGCCGATTGCCCTGGCGCAGACGAAAGGGACCTCAGGGCTGAGCTTCGCCTCCGGGGCCCTCTTGGGATGACAGCGGCATGGTGTAGCAGAGCGCCCGTCCCTCCACCGCCACGACTCCGTCGTTGCGGGTGACCGACGTGCTCAGTGTGCTGATGGGCTTGTCCGAACGCACCTCGAGCACCTCGACCCGGCCGGTTATCACATCGCCCGGTCTGACCGGGGCGCGAAAGTCCCAGTCCACGTGCAGGAACACGGTTCCGGGCCCGGGCAGGTCCTCGGCGACCACCGCGTTGAGGATGGCAGTGGTCACGCCACCCTGGACCACGATGCGACCGAAGGAGGTGGCTGCCGCCGCCTCTTCGTCGTAGTGGAGCGGGTTGCGATCGCCGCTGATCGAGGTGAACAACTCGATGTCGGCGGCCGTGACAGCCCGAGAGCGCTCAGCACTGTCTCCCACGGCCGGTTGGCCGTTGGGCCACACGTTGGTTGCCACCGCCATGGCCAGACTGTATCCACCGGGGGCCGGACAGGCGGTCGCCCTCGGGCACTACCCAGGGCAGAATCCGCCAAACGCTTCGAGGAGGTCGAATCGGCCCGGGCACAGCCTTCTCCGTCGGACTCGCTCGCAATGTCCCCCGCCCAGCGGCTCCGTCATAGACCGCGAGATGATTTCAGACTATGGCCGGATCCCCCTCCACGGCCGGGTGGGCGAGTTTCAGCCTCCAGGGCGCAGGGATCACCAAGACAGGCACGGTGGAACCCCGCACGACCCTGTCTGCCACGCTCCCCATGCGCCACCGAGAGAGACCGGTGCGGCCGTGTGTGGCCAGGACGATCATGGACACGTCCGGCTTGTCTGCCCGATCGACGATCACGGAGGCGGGGTCGTTGCCCGGCATCAGGTCGGTGACCACGTCGACACCGGCGATGGAGTCGGCGACACTCAGGAGGTTGTCGTTGAGAATATCGATCGGGTCGGCTCTCTCGACACTGGCCAGCTCGGACAGGTCCTCACGCGTCTGCTCATCTGCGACGGTGACGACCAACAACTCCTGACCGAGAGCCTTGGCTAGCTCGGTTGCCTTGGGGAGGGCGGAGCGGGACAGATCGGATTCATCGAGCGGAACGAGGATTCTCATCGCAACTGCTTTCCGGGGCGACACACCCCATTGGCTCGTTTCTATCCAGACTCGTTGTGCCCAGGAGGATCCTCTAGAGGCAAAAGCCCCCAAAACCTCCGGTCTTACGTCTGCCCCAACCCTGAGGACGGCCATGCAGTCGGTGCCTGCCACAGCGTCTGGCGTTAGCCAGTCCCGGAAGTCGGGGACCATCGACCCTGTATCTGAGCCGACCCGGCCACCACCATGACCAGGGAAGCCTCGAACAGGAGCACGATGAGTAAAGGTCGCAGCTGGGCTGAGCCCTGGAAGATCAAGATGGTGGAGCCGATCCGCATGACTACGCGGGAGGAGCGAGAAGTCGCCATCGTCGAAGCCGGCTACAACACCTTCCTTCTCCGCTCTGCCGACGTCTACATCGACCTTCTCACCGACTCCGGCACGTCGGCCATGTCGGATCGACAGTGGGCAGCCCTGATGCTGGGGGACGAGGCCTACGCCGGCAGTCGCTCCTACTACGAGCTGGAAGAGGCCATGCGGGAGGTGTACGGGTATGAGGAACTGATCCCCACGCATCAGGGCCGGGGCGCCGAGCACATCCTCAGCCAGATCCTGATCGAGCCGGGCGACGTCGTTCCCGGCAACATGTACTTCACAACCACCAAGTTCCACCAGGAGTTGGCCGGCGGCCGGTTCGTCGACGTGATCATCGACGAGGCTCACGACCCTGCCTCCGAGTACCCCTTCAAGGGCAACGTCGACCTGAGCAAGCTGACGGCCGTGATCGAGAAGCACGGCGCCGAGCGAATCCCCTACATATCGCTGGAGACCAACGTCAACATGGCCGGCGGCCAGCCCGTGTCGATGACCAACCTGGCGGCGGTGCACGACCTTTGCCAACGTCACGGGATCCTGGTCATGCTCGACGCCACCCGGGCCGTGGAGAACGCCTGGTTCATCAAGCAGCGGGAGGCGGGCTACGAGGATCGCTCGGTGGCTTCCCTGATACGCGAGATCTGCTCGTACTCCGATGGTGCCACGGTGTCGTCCAAGAAAGACAACCTGGTCAACATCGGTGGCTTCCTGGCCGTGCGTGATGCCGAACTGGCCCGAAAGGCGAGGGCTCTTCTGGTCGCCTTCGAGGGGCTGCACACCTACGGAGGGATGTCGGGCCGGGACATGTCAGCTTTGGCGGTGGGCATCCGGGAAATGGTGGCCTCCGACGATCACGTGGCGGCACGAGTGGGCCAGGTCGAGTACCTGGGCACGAACCTGATCAAGGCGGGCATACCCGTGGTTCGCCCCATCGGCGGCCACGGAGTGTTCCTCGACGCCCGCGCCATTTTGGGCCACCTCCCACAGTCGCTGTTCCCTGCCCAGGCGCTGGCCGCCGCCCTCTACGTCGACAGGGGCATGCGCGGAATGGAGCGAGGAGTGGTCTCGGCGGGCCGCGATCCTGAGACCGGTGAGAACCATTTCCCCAAGCTGGAGTTGGTTCGCCTCGCCATCCCTCGCAGGGTCTACACGCAGGCCCATATGGATGTGGTGGCCGAATCGGTGATGTCCGTGTACGAGCACCGCCAGGAGATCGACGGCCTGCGATTCACCTACGAGCCACCGGAGCTGCGCTTCTTCCAGGCCCGATTCGAGCCCGTCACCAATTGACTTGTGCCGTCGGCTGCTCTAGCCGGCGCGGCGAAGACTTCACGGACCGCAGCGGAAAGCCCGCCAGAGACCCGGCCCCCAGCTTCGGGCTCGACCGCCTGGACCCCGTCACCCGGTCGAAACGAGTCCCGAGGCTCGTCCGGTCAACCGGCCGACACGAAGTCAAACTCAACTTCAAATGGACGAAGCCAACCGTGGGTAGGGGCAAACGGCGCTTCTACCCCGGGCGGGAGTGCGTCGAACAGCCGGTCCGCACGACCCGGCCGCACCGGCCCCGCGAACCCGGCCGGAAAAGGCGGCTCGACATAGTCGCCCCAGCCATTGCCTCGGCCGGCTCCGGGCTGGTCGCCCCGGCCTCTTTGTTGATCTCGGGCATCACGGCGATCTTCTTCCCCCGCGTCGGAATGACGACAGGTCGCACCGTTCGAACCCGGGTCCGGCCGGTGCCTGAGAGAGAGACCCCGTCGGTTCTCGCGGTGGTCCGCCGTTGAACCGGTCTTCTCGCTCCGGAACATTAGTTAGCATGGCTAACATTATCGAGTCGCCTCAATCTCCTCCGCTCCCCCGGGATGTAGATCTGGCCGACGCCCTACGCCTGATGATCGGGCGCCTCGCCCGTCGTCTACGCCAGCAGTCGCTGGGCGACATGACTCCCTCGCAGCGCTCGGTGCTGGCATCGCTGGACCGACACGGGCCCCTACGGATGGGCGAGCTGGCCCGGCTCGAGAACATCAGCCCGCCCAGCCTGAGCGGGATAGTGGGGCGACTGGAGGAACGTGGATTCGTGGCCCGGTCCGGGGACCCCGCTGATGCCCGTTCCATCCTGGTCGATGCCACACCCGCCGCCATCGACGCTCTGGCCGAGGCCCGTCGAGAGCGCACGGCTTTCCTCCTGCGGGGGCTCCAGAGCCTCGAGCTCGAAGACCGACAGATTCTCCAGCGATCCGTGATGCTGCTCGACCGCATAGTGGGTGAGGAGTGAGCGCCTCAGGCTCGGCGGTGCGGCGCACCTTCTCCTCTCTACGCATTCGCAATTACCGGCTCTATTTCATCGGACAGATCGTGTCGGTCTCCGGCACCTGGATGCAGAGGGTTGCTCAGTCGTGGCTGGTGCTCGAACTGACCGGAAGCGGCACGGCTATCGGACTGGTGACGGCCCTTCAGTTCCTGCCCATCCTCCTCTTGGCACCGCAGGGCGGAGTGCTCGCCGACCGTTGGGACAAGCGCCGGCTGCTGCTCGTCACCCAAACGATTGCCGGAGGGCTAGCCGCAACCCTCGGTGTGTTGGTCGTCACCGACCTGGTGCGACTGTGGATGGTGTACGTGCTGGCCGCCGCACTGGGATTGGTGAACAGCGTGGACAACCCCACCCGCCAGACGTTCGTGATCGAGATGGTGGGACGCGACGCCGTCACCAACGCCGTTTCCCTCTATTCGGTGCTGGTCAACGTGGCGCGCGTGTTCGGTCCTGCCGCGGCGGGCGCCCTGATCGTGTCGACCGGCATCGGAATCTGTTTCCTCATCAACTCGACCACCTACCTGGCCGTGATCGTCGCCCTTCTTCTAATGCGGGTCTCAGAACTTACGCCCGCTCAGGTCCAGCCGCGCCGAAGGGGACAGTTCCGCGACGGGCTTCGCTATGTCCGCTCCGCCCCGTCGGTACTGATACCTCTCGTGATGATGGCCATCGTGGGGACTTTTGCCTACGAGTACCAGGTGGTCCTGCCGTTGTTCGCCAAGTTCACCTTCGGCGGGGACGCCGCCACCTTTGCGGCAATGACCGCCTGGAGCGGTGCAGGAGCGGTGGTGGGCGGACTCTTCACAGCCGGACGGCGCTCCCGCACCGCGGTGACGCTGGCCTGGACGGCCATCGTGTTCGGTACGGTTCAACTGGCTACGTCGGCCGCGCCCAGCCTCACGCTTGCCCTGGCGGCATTCGTCGTGCTCGGTGCGACCAGTATCAGCTTTCTCGCCCTGGGCAACGCCACACTCCAGTTGAACTCGACTCCGGAGATGAGAGGCCGCGTCATGGGTCTGTGGGCGGTCGGTTTCCTCGGATCCACCGCCGTCGGCGGGCCGATCATGGGCTGGATCGGCGAGCACATCGGCCCCCGGATCGCTTTGGGCCTGGGTGGAGTCCTGACCATGCTGGCCGGCGCGGCCGCCTTTCAGCGTCTGGCGGCCATCGACCGAACAGCCGAGGAACAACCCGAGGTGCACGTGAGCACCCCGACGGCCAAACTCGGACCATGATTGGCCCTTCCCGGATCAGCGGGCGTCGAGGGGCTGCAGCATGTGCGACTCGAAAACCCGGGAGATTCACATTCCGGACCGCCATGTGCGAGGAGCCCGGCACCTCGACCAGAGTGACTAGATCGGAACGGAGCGAGGCCAGATCCAGTTGTTCCTGCGCTGTCCGCCCTGGTACCGCCACGGTTGGACTTCGGCGTCCGTTGCCGCGGCGTTCCCCTGGTTCCGGCCAGTTCATTGACACCGCCCAAACCGTGACCGCCAGGGACGAAAGACCCTTGGCCGCCTCTGACGCCAGTTGGAGGACTTACGGCTCTGTCGGGGACCCCTGCTCTCGATGTGCAATGAGGGAACTGTCCGGAGGTAAGGAGTGCATCGAGGTTTGGGCGCCAGATTGGGTTGCCTCGTGGTGAGCGCTGTCGTGATTCTGGGGGCGTGTGGGACTTCCGAGGATGCAGCGACGTCGGGGGCTTCCACCGTGCTCACGACGTCGACGGCGTCGACAGCGACTACACCCTCGTCGTCCGCTCAGCCGCCAACCACCCCGATCACGACCACGAGTTCGGTGGCGCCCACGACGACAACCGTCCCGCCAACCACGATGGAAGAGAAGGTGGAAATCGGGGTAGTGGTGGACTGGGCGCAGGGATGGACGAACAATCGATTCGCCCGGTCCGAGCCGCCCGACGGCGTCACCGGTCCCGACCAACTCAGGTGCTCGGACACCGGTGAACTAGTGATCGGGAGCGTGTTCGCCTGCTCCCTGATGCCGCAGACGGAGCCCGGCTTTGAGCTGGACTCGGCCGGAGTCGTTGTCTACGTGCTCGACGCCTCAGGCGTAGCCGTCTGGACGGCCGGGACCGATGCACCCGCCACTACCGCAGACCTGAACCGGGCATACGATCAGACTCCCCACGGCCTCTTGTGCCGAGACCTCCTCTCGGCCGACACGGAGCCGAGCCTGTTCACCGGCCCCTTGTCGGGTCGCCACGAGGAAGACGCCTTCTTCTGGTCGCTCGTGTATTGGTCACTCGAGGGAAGACCGAGCCGCATCGACGCGGACGGCGACGGTATCCCGTGCGAGACGCTGTTCGCCGCCGATGTGGTGGCTGGCGTCCTCGAGGGCGGACCGGCGCCCTTCCTCCTCAGATAGGTTGGCTGGCCGGCCCTCCGGACGACCGCGGGTCTCTCAGACGGCGTCGGCCGCCGCCGTCGCCATCCCGTACTCCTCTGATCGCTCCGCCTGCAGCTGTCGGTTGCGCTCCCGACCGGGGAGGAAGAAAGCCAGGACTGCGCCTACGGCAGCACATACGGCTGCGATGAGGAACACCGTGTTGTAGGCGCCCTGGGCGGCTTCGGCGCTAGGGCTCTGGCCCGTCTGCATCGCCAGGACCGTGGCCAGAACCGCCACTCCGAAGGACGCCATCACGCGAACGTTGAGCTGACGCACCGCGGTGGCCTGTGCAACGAAACGATTGGGCAGGGCATTGAGACCCGTCACGGAGTTGGGCATCATCGCCAAACCGAAACCGAGCCCCTGGCAGATCACGGCTATTTCGATCGTCGAGGTCGGCGAATCGACGCCCAGTCGCGACAGGATGAACGCGGACACGCTCAACAGGATGGCGCCGGTCACGACCGGCAATCGAGGGCCGATACGGTCCGTGAGACGGCCCCCCAGGGGGAAGGTGATGGCGCCGGCCACCGCCATCGGAACCAACATCGTACCCACCTTGAACGCCGTCAGGCCCCTGATCGTCTCGAGCTGGAGGGGCAGGAAGACGAGAATCCCGAATTGGACCACGACCGTGGCCCCGATCACCACCAGCGTGAGATCGAAGATCGGCACCTTGAACATGCCCAGGTCGATGACGGGATGGCTGCTCCGCCGCTCCCACAGGACGAAGGAGATCAGGAACACGGCACCTGCGAGCAGCAGCCCAATGGTGAGCGCCGAGCCCCAGCCCCAGTCACTGGCCCGGGCGAAGGTGTAGAGCCAGATGACCAGGCCGACGCTGATCAGGCCGAGCCCGGTCCCATCGAAGGGGCGATCCTCCCGGTAGCCGGTGTCACGAAGCAGTCGGAGTGCAGCCGCGATAGCCACGACGCCGATCGGGACGTTGATCAGGAACAGCCAGTGCCAACTGACGTTGGTGACCAGATATCCGCCCAGGACGGGGCCGAAGGCAGGGGCCGCCATCGCTGCAACCCCCCATATGCCCAGGGCAGTGCCCCGCTGATCGGGAGGAAAGAGCTCGTAGATCATCGCCATCCCCACCGGCGCCAGGGCGCCACCTCCCAGACCCTGCACGACTCTGGCCAAGACCAGAACGGGCAGGTTCGGCGAAAGGGCGGCGAACAGCGAGCCGAGCCCGAACAGGGCCAGGCTGACGATGAAGACACGCTTACGCCCGTACCGATCGGCCAGCCAGCCCGTAGGGGGCTGAGCGATCCCCACCGCCAGCAGATAGGCGGTGACCACCCACTCGATCCCCGATTCGCTGTTGAGGGCGATCCCGATCTGGGGGAGGGCCACATTGACGATGGTGGTGTCGAGGATCACCATGAAGGTGCCGATCAGGACCACACCCATGGCGACCCAGCGATAGCGGTCGCCTTCGAATAGTTTCGAGGAGGATCCAGCGGCCTCCCGGGCGTCGGTCTCGCTCATACATACACCCCCGTCGACAGCTGGGAAATGCCATCCGCCAGACGACCCAGAAGCGCCGTCAGGGACCTGACCTCGTCCGGACCCCAAGCGTGCATTATTTCGGCCAGCAGCTCCTGATAGGCGAGCCGAAGATGGCCGATGAGAGACACTCCCCGCTGGGTGGCCGCCACCACGACGGCCCGTCCGTCATCTGGATCGACCGACCGGGTCACGAGGTCGCGGCCTTCCAGGTGGGCGGCATGCCTGCCCGCCGTCGAGCAGGCCACGCCGAGCTGGTCGGCCAGCTCGGTGAGGCGAAGAGGCCCGCCGTCGACGATCCGGGACAGCGCCACGGCTTCGACCCGATCGATCTCCACACCGGCCCGAGAGAGAACCCGTTGATGGAATCGAGGGATGGTCACCTGGCGGACCAAGCGAGTTAGGTTGCGTTGCAGGGCTTCGGACTGTTTGGACGTCACCCAGGCAGGTTCACCGATTTACTGGCACTATGCAAAAAACACAGGTGCAGCCCTTCTCTTCCCAACCTGCCGGCCGGGCGAGAGCACGGCGACGTCGGCCTCAGCGACGACCTGGCCGCTTCCATAACCGGGAGAAGGTCGGAGGCCCGAGTCCGGGAGGGGAACGATCAGACGTCCAGGGGGCGAACGGGGCCATGACCAGCTCGGCCAGCTCCAGGAGGACGGTCTCGTAGTTGACCCGCCAACCGGCAAAGGCCAGCCAGGCCGCCTCTCTGTCCCCAACCACCGGCAGGCCCTCGTCGGCCAGCTGGATGAGGGCATCGTCGAATTCCTCTCGGGTGATGACCACAGGATCGGTCGAAGCGGGCTCGCCGTCGTAGACGATCCTGAAACCATCGGCTATGCGCCGCAACGCCAGATAGCCGGAACGAAGGCAGACGGCTGCCGGAGCAGTGGCATAGCCGTCGATGGAGCTGGCGAAGAGAGCGGCGGCGTCGAGGACCGTCCCGGCCGCCGTGATCCAGGACCTCTCAGGGTGCGGCGAGCGAAAGAACGACAGCACGGGATAGGAGGTCTGGGACTCCTCGATCTCCGCAAACCACGCCTCCCACTCCTGGAACTCCTCCTCCAGACGGCCGAGCCAGCCGATTCTGTAGTAGCGGAGCAGGAATTCGACTGCCGAGGGCGGAGAGCCTGCCCGCACCTCCAGCCGAGCCACCCTCACCTCGCGGCGCCGGAAGGCGCTGTATATGGCGGGAAGGTAGGTGATGAGCAAGGTCAGCACGAATAGTCCGAGCAGGGCTTCGAGAAATGCCAGAGCTTGATCGAGTATCCGTTCGGGTCCGGCGAATCCGAGGGTGGTGAGCGATGAGCCCGAGAGGGTGAAGGCGCGGCCCAGCGGGCCCGAGTCCAGTCCCCAGAACACCAGTGTGAACCCGGCCAGGGTCAGCACGAGCCATGAGGCGACGATCATCATGAGGCCTACCGGCCCCAGCAAGGCCATCACCCGGTCCCGCCTCCGCCAGCTCGAGAACCTGGCGGCCACGAGGCGGAACCCCATCCGCACCATCCGAAAGACGGCGGCGGAGAGCGCAGACCTCGACGCCCTGGGAAGAATCACGGTGCGCACCGCCGAGTCGACAACACCGACAACCAGGAAGGCGCCGCCCAGGACCGACAGCACCCGGAGGACAATCACCGGGGAGAGCCTAGGTGTCACAAGAGTCCGCGGAGCGGGCGGGTGCGATCCGGAGTGAAACCACCGCACCTCGTTCCGGACCTTTGGCCCTAGCGCTTGAGATCTAACCGGGCTCTAATCGAGATCGAAGCGTCTTCGAAGGAGTGAGCCCTGACCGTCGACACCCGTCCCGGATCGGTCTCGGAGACAGGCCGCCGAAAGGGACGCCCGGTTGCCTGGTTCTTCGCCCTGGCCTTTCTCATCTCATGGGGCTGGTCCATCCCTCTGGCGCTGCAGGGTCGGGTGGTGGAACAAGGACAAGGGTGGCCAACGCACTTTCCCGCACTCCTTGGACCCATGATCGCCGCCCTCATCGTCACCGCCTGGACCGCTGGACGGTCGGGGTTGAAGGACATTTTCGCCCGGATGACCCGTTGGAGGATCCCCTGGAGATGGTGGTTCGTTGCCTTCACCCCGCTCCTCTTTCTGGCGCTCGTCGTCGTCACCATGGCGATCGTCGGCCAGGCTCTTCCCACCGTGGCCGATTTCGGCAGGTTCGGTGGACTCCCACAGCTGGGCGTGGTACCGACGGCGCTTGCGATAATCATCCTCAACGGGATCGGGGAGGAGGCGGGCTGGCGAGGCTATGCCCAGGACAGGCTTCAGCGGCGGATGAGCCCGCTTGCCGCCACGCTGGTCGTGGCGGTCTTCTGGGCGGCGTGGCACACGCCTTACTTCTTCCTGCTCGCCTCCTACAGCGGGTTCGATACGTTCACCCTGGTCATGTTTCCGCTCGGGCTGACATCGGGGGCGGTGATCCTGGCCTGGCTCTACAACCGGAGTGGACGGAGCGTCCTGCTGGTGGCGGTGTGGCACGGGCTGTACAACGTTGCGGTGGGAACTGTGGGAGGGACCGGAACGATCGCGGCCGCAGTCAGCGCCGCGGTCATGGTCGGAGCCGTGGCGATCGTCATCCTCGAACTGAGGGCCAGGCGCCACCAGGCCTCGATCATGGCACCGGCACGATAGGGGCTTCGGCGGGTCGCGAAACGCTCCCCCCCTCTCGCACCAGGGCGGATCGTGCCGCAACGACCGGCCCACCTGCCTAAGTTTGATCCCGTCAACCGTTTGATCGGAGACTGACCGTGAACCCCTGGCTGATCGGCATCGCCGGCGCCTCGATCATGCTGGTGGGTCTCGCCGCGTTCTGGTACGGGCGAAGGTCGGGCGCCTCATCGGGTGAAATTCCGTCCGCCGACGACGGCCGACGGCTCGAGGAGTACGAGTTCTACCCCTTCGTCGTGAACGCTGAGGATCTGGTCGAGTTCGACGCCGCGGCCTTCAACCGGGCCGTCGCCCATTTCCTCGAGCATCACAACGATCGGGCGGCGCGTGAGCTGATCGTGATCGGCGAGCAGAACCTCGTACGGGATACCTTCCCCAGCTCCGATCTCCAGCGATACAAGCAGCTCTACGACCTCTACGACGGCGACGGCGTGATCAACGAGAACGACAATTTCCTCGAGAACTACAAGCGCATCGTGCACCACATCGGCCGCTCGTTCCCCAACGCCGGAATAGAAATCCTTCTCCACAACCTGGTCAACCCGGCCCGCTCACTGGTAGCCATCGAGAATGGGGCGGTAACCGGCCGCTCGATCGGCAGCGGCGCCACCAACCTCGTTCTCGACCTGAAGACCCGGCGCCAACGGGGAGAGGACAAGATCAACTACGAACTCAACATCGGGTCACGCCGGTTCAAATGCACCACTATCCCCATCTTCCGCCCCGAATACGGGCTGGTGGGGGCAATCTGCATCAATGTCGACTCCCGGTTCCTACGCGAGGCCGTCATGCCCAACGAAGCTCAGTTGCAGGCCTTCATGGACAACTTGCTCCGCACCGACTTTCGGCTGGACGAGAACATCCTCTCCAAGGACGAGTACATCAACGCCCTCAACGGGAAGAGGCATCTCCTCGACGAGGCCATCCGCGGCTTCGAGTCGTCCCCGCAGGAGCGAAGGCTGGTCGCCATCTTCTTCTCCGACATCGTCGGCTTCACGCGGCTGATGGGCGATGACGAGGCATCCACACTTCGCATGCTCGAAGCCAACGAAGAGGTCCACCGCAAGTCGTTCGTCACCCATCGTGGCCGTGTGCTCAAGCGTCTCGGTGACGGGATCCTGGCCTCCTTCGACTCGGCTTCGGACGCCGTGGCGGCGGCACAGGATGTGCAGCGTGCAGTTGGCCAGGATGGGCGGTTCCAGGTCCGGATCGGGATCCACATCGGCGAGGTCATCCAAACGGCCGGGGACGTCCACGGTGACGGCGTCAACATCGCCTCTCGTATCCAGACCGAGGTCTCGCCCGGCGGGATCGGCGTCTCCGAGGTCGTCTACGACAATATCCGGAATAAGGGGGGGATCACCGCCACCAGAATCGGCCAACGCACCCTGAAGAATGTCGCAACTCCGATCACCCTGTATTCGGTGGATGTCTGACGCCTGAGCGACGTCAGTTTGCTCGACGACAACGACCGACCTGACGGGAAGGCTGTGTTGACCTGGGACTCGCCACTTCCTGGCTCGAATGGCGAGGCCCGGCATCCACGACGATCGAGCGGCCCGACCAGCGATGACACCTGGCCCCCGGGACCATCGGCGCTGTTCAGGGGTCGATCGGCCCTGGTGTCCCACCCCGCCCAATGGCCACGGTGGAGGTTGGGCATGGCCTCTTGCGGCCACATCGAGGAAGGAGATAGGAATGGAAGGCGTGCGACGTCCCTCGACTCACTGGTTCTCGATCGCCATCTGGCTCTCGGTGGCGGGGTTGGTCGGTGCGATTGCCTGGGGTTTCTCGGACTATCAGGGCCTCCAGAGTCGGCTCGCTGACCTCCCTCGAACCCCAGTGCCCGGGCAGGTGACCGTCCAGGTCTCAACACCACAGACTGTGACGATCTATTACGAGAACCCCAACGCGGCCGGAACGTTCGTGGTCCAGAGCAGCGGTACCAACACGCTGGTCGATTCACCAGTGGACCTGATCGTTGCCGGACCTTCGGGTGAGGCAGTCCAGACCGAGCCCTACGTGCGAGACCTCCGCTTCGATTATCAGGGCCGCGTCGTCACTGCATTGCGGACGTTCGACGCCGACGTCGCCGGTATCTACAACATCGATATCAGCGGAGACGTGCCATCGACGGCCCGTGTATCGGTGGGCCATGTCGCCGACTTCGGATTGGTCGCCGGCCTGGCCGGGGCCATCATCCTCTTCGTGGGATCCCTCCTGGCGCTGCTGGCGACGGTGGTCATCGTGGTTATCAAGCGTGGTCGCACCGTTCTCCCCAATGAGACCACCGGTCAGCCTCTGTCCAGAGTCTGACGGGCGAGGCGGGGGCCCCGCTCAAGCATCGCCAAGCACCCGCCCCCGCCATGGCTCCGGGACGTCTTCATCCATGGGGTCGGCTTCATCCACCTGGTCCGAGAATCGCAGCGTGAGAAGCCACGCCTGGTTCGACCTACGCCTACGCCCTAGGAAACAACCCACACCGGGTTTCCAACCCCAATTCGCCCGCCCACGTTCCCAACCCGAGCCTCGTACCGCGGCTCTACTCGTCTCTGGCCGGTCTATGCCACGAAGGCGTTCGGCCTCTTCTTCGTGGTGTTCGGGTAGTTCAGGGGCTATCCGACAGCAATTCAAATGGGTGGTGTGGGGAATGAGCGTTTTCGTACCTGCCCTGCTGGCCACACTCTTCCTGGCCGGCTCCCGATACGAATTCGCCTCGACCGTCGCCGTCGTGCTCGCCGGTGCCCTGCTACTGATCTCCTACGGGATCGCGGTCGCTCGCTACGGCCTGTACGACATCGACGTCGTCCTCAACAAGACATTGGTCTTCGCCGGGCTCGCCGCCTTCATCACCCTCATCTATGCCGTGGTAGCGGTCTGGATCGGAGGGCTGGTGGGAGGCTCCAATCTGTTCCTTTCGCTGTTGGCCACGGCCATCGTCGCGGTTGCATTCGAGCCGGCCCGCCACACCGTACAGCGATGGGCCAACCGGCTGGTGTATGGGAGCCGGGCCACGCCTTATGAGGTGCTGTCGGGAATCACCGGGCGGCTCACCGCCGCCGAGAGCGAGGAGGGGCTTCTCCAGCGGATGGCTTCCATGCTCCAGGCCGGCACCGGTGCAGCCCGAGCGGCGGTGTGGCTGACTGATGACACCGGCTTTGTAGCCGCCGCCATACAACCCGAGGGCGAGGATCTCGTTGCGTCAGATGTGGAGGCGCTTCCCGGAACTGCCGCACTGATCGAGCACGATGGCGAGGTGTTGGGCGCCTTGACGGTGGAGAAAGACCGAGGTGACGTCCTGACGGCCACAGAGCAGGCGTTGGTGGCGGATCTGGCGGGATCGGCGGCGCTGATTCTTCGCAAGCTCAGGCTGGACGCCGAGCTCGAGAAGAAGGCCAGGGAACTGCACGAGTCGCGCCGCAGACTCGTCGATGCTCAGGATGTCGAACGGCGGCGGCTGGAGCGCGACCTCCACGACGGTGCGCAACAGTTGGTCGTCGCCCTCAAGGTGAAGCTGGGACTGGCCCGGCAACTGGCTGCCAAGGAGGCCGTCGAATAGGTGGGCGAATTCATCGATCAGATGACGGCGGACACTCAACTTGCCATCGACCAGATCCGTTCGCTGGCCCGGGGAATCTATCCGCCATTGCTCCAGGCAGACGGCCTCTCGGCGGCGATTCCGGCACTGGCGGGCTTGTCCACTCTCGACGTGCACGTTTCGACCGACGTTGAGGGGAGATACTCCCTGCACGTCGAGGGGGCCGTGTACTTCTGCGTCGCGGAGGCGTTGACCAACGCAGCCAAACACGGTCGGGATCCGATCACAGTCACGGTGGGCAATGAGTCCGGGACACTCGCCTTTGAGGTTTCTGATTCGGGTCCGGGGTTTGATCCTGCTCGGTCGAGCGGAGGTGCCGGGTTGCGCAACATGGCAGATCGGGTTGAGGCTCTCGGCGGCGAGTTCGCCATCACGTCCTCGCCTGGCGCGCCCACCATCGTTTCGGGATCGCTGCCGGTCGCCGTAACGGCCGACACGTGACGATGAATCAGGTCGCCTCGGTCCAGGCGGTGGCTAGAGCATCGGGACTGAAGTCGGATTTGGGGATGAAAGCTATCGCTCCCGCCTCGAGCGCCTGTTTCACGTACTCCTCGTAGGTCGAGAGCACCAAGACCCGCGTACCCTTGCTGGCAGCGGTGATGCGACGTGTCGCTTCGATACCATCCATGCCCGGCATCTTGACGTCCATGAGGACCAGATCGGCGGAAAGGGCCTCGGCCAGTCGAACGCCTTCCTCACCAGAGCTCGCCTCGCCTACCACCTCGAAACCGTCACTGAGCTCGACAACCATCCGCGCCGCGGTGCGGAACGCCTCCTGATCGTCGACTATCAGTACACGTACGGTCCTGGTCATTGTCGACACACCTTCATCCTGCCCCCCAATGGGCTGCTCTGCCAGGTGGCAGCCATGTCTCTGTAGGTGTGGTTTTCCCCACCTCAGGAACCGGTCTCGGCGAGATAGAGGACGACCGCCCGCACCCTGCGGTTGGACTCTCGTTCGGGCAAGAGGTCGAGTTTGGTGAAGATCGAGTTTATGTGTTTCTCCACCGCCCGCTCAGAGAGATACAGCGTCTCAGCGATGGCCGCGTTGCTCTTTCCGCTGGCCAGCTCCGCCATCACCTCGGTTTCTCGTGGAGTCAGCCGGTCCAGTTTCGACTCTCTCCGGTTGAGACGAGCCTCCACCAGTGCGTCGACCACCCTCGGGTCGACCACCGACTCCCCTTTGTGCACAGCGGTGATTGCGGCCCGGATCTGGTCGATGTCCCCCACCCTCTCCTTCAGCAGGTAGGCGAAACCGGCCGAGCCCCCTTCGAACAGGCGCAGGGCGTATTCCGGCTCCACGTATTGGGACAAGACGACTACTCCAACGGAGGGGTATTCAGCCCGGATCTGTCGTGCCGCCCGCACTCCTTCGTCGGTGCGGGTGGGGGGCATGCGGATGTCAGTTACCACCACATCAGGAGGATTTCGATCGACGGCAGCAATGAGCTCGTCGTAATCCTCGGCGATAGCGATGATGTCGTACCCGGCCTCTTCAAGGAGCATCCGCACGCCTTCGCGGACGATGTAGCTGTCCTCGGCGAACACCACGGTCGTTGCCACAGAACGAAGATAGACGATGGCAGACTCCATAGTCCGATCCCGCCGACATCGCGGCGAAACCAAACGGCATCTAGAGGTGTGTCGCTCGATCAGGGGGCCATCATTTTGGGCAACGCACCACTAGCCTTCACGAGACGCCTCTGGCGTGCACTGGTTCCGCGGGGAGTCCACAAGCTAGAGAGGTACTGCTTGACACACCACCGCCAGAGGGGGAGTCAGGCATTATCGACGAAATCGATTGATCCCTAGCAGCGGCAAGCCGGCACTGCTCTGTTTCTGTCGGAAGATCGGCTGATCCCGCAGCCATCGACACCGGTCAACTGGACGCCCTTCGGAGCCTCCACAAGACCCGGAGAGATTCACCGCAGCCTGTGTGCAAGTCTTCCTTGCGATCTCTCGCCTGTGTGACTACACTGAATCGGTACGACCCGACGGGTCGACCGCCCGGACCTCGCGGACCTTGGCCAGACCACGAGGTGGGCGATGGATGCTGAATGGCGATTGTCAGAACTCCTCAGTGAGTTCGCCCGGACACTGGTCACGAACTTCCCCATCCAGGCGATCCTCGATCACCTTGTTGTCCGGATCGCCGAGGTCCTACCGGTTGGTTCTGCCGGCGTCACTCTCATCTCCCCGACCAACGAAGCGCGCCATGTCGCCGCCTCTGACGAGTCGGCCTTACGGTTCGTGAAGCTGCAGACCGAGCTGGGAGAGGGGCCGTGCATCACGGCGTACCGCACGGGCGAGACCGTGGCCATCCCCGACCTCCGGTTGGAAGAGGCGTTCCCCGGCTTCTCCCGTCGGGCGCTCGACGAGGGCCTGAGGGCGGTGTTCAGCTTCCCGCTCCGCGACGAGGATCACCGGCTGGGCGCTCTTGATTTGTACCGTCAGACGGCCGGCCCGATGGACGCCGAGGCGATGGAGGCGGCCCATACGTTGGCCGATGTCACCACCGTCTACCTCGCCAACGCCCAGGCACGAGCCGATCTCGAGCTCTCCTCTCAGCAAGCCAGGCACAGTTCCCTCCACGACACGCTCACCGGGCTCCCGAATCGCACATTGTTCATACAGCGTCTCGACCACGCAGTCCTGCGGGGCCGCCGTTCGAGGAAGATGGCGGCTGTGTTCTTCGCCGATCTCGATGGGTTCAAGCTGGTGAACGATGGCTACGGCCACCACGTCGGTGACGAACTGTTGGTGGCGGTCGCGTCCCGGCTCTCCGGTTTGATGCGTCCCGGCGACACACTCGCCCGTTTCGGCGGCGACGAATTCGTGATCCTCTGCGAAGACCTCGACGATGCCACGACGGTCGATGCATTGACAGAACGAATCAGGACAGCGTTGGCCGAGCCATTCGAGCTTTCAGATTCCGAACACCGTGTCAGCGCCAGCGTCGGAATCGCGTTCGCCGGGCTCGCCGAAGACGTACCTGAACGTGTGCTGGAGGAAGCGGATGCCGCCATGTACCAGGCGAAGCGCAGCGGCGGTGGGCGTTTTGCCGTGGTCGACCTGCCGCGAGCGCCATATCGTCAACCAGCGCGCCCGCTTGAACCGCGACCTGTCCGGTGCCTTGCAGCGTGGCGAGCTCGATGTGAATTATCAGCCCATCGTTGCTACCGCCAATGGCCAAATAGTCGGTGCCGAGGCCCTCCTGCGTTGGATGCACCCCTGCTACGGCTCGGTGAGTCCCGAGGTTCTGGTCGCTTTGGCGGAACAGTCCGGCGTGATCGTCGAGCTCGGACGATGGATCTTCGAACGGGCTTGTGTCGATAGTCGACGCTGGCAGGGCGGGGGTCTCTCCGACAAGTTCGGGATTTCTGTCAATGTCTCGGTTCGCCAACTCATGGCAGCGGGCTTCGTCGCCTCGATTGCGTCGGTGCTGCTCAACACTGGCACCGAACCCGCCCGCGTCACGCTCGAGGTCACCGAGAGCGCGCTCTCGTACGACGATGAGCGTGCGCGTTCCGTCGTCGAGAGATTGAAGCGTCTCGGAGTCGGCATCGCTCTTGACGACTTCGGGATCGGCCAGTCCTCACTCAGTCGGGTCAAGGATTTCCCGGTCGACACCATCAAGATCGACCGGACTTTCGTGACGGATCTCGAGTCCAGCATCGCGAGTGGGTTGATCGTGGGAGCGGTCGTCGACCTGGCACACGGCCTGGGAATCACCGTGGTGGCCGAAGGCGTCGAGAACATACGCCAGCGCGACGAGGTGGCGAAGCTCAAATGCGACTTCAGCCAGGGCTTCTATTTCGCGCGACCCCAGTCGGTTGAATCCATGGACGCCCTGGTATCGGACCCTGGGATTTTCCCTCATCCCCACTCGCTCTTTGGCTCGCCGGAGGGGCGATCCGCGCTTTCGGGCCTTCGGACTGGCCCGCGCAGCGGCAGCAGCGATCCATCTTCCGACCTCGCCACACCGGTTGCGTTGGGTTCATCCACGCTCGCGTTGTGGCGTCGGCACCGCACGTGAGCAGCGACGATCAAGCCTCGAAGGTGGGGGCGGCGTTCGCCACCCGAAGCAAGGCACCCGGCACGCTGTGCTCGGCCAGTGCCGAGTTGCTGCGTGTGGCGTCGGCAGGTGTGACGCTGATGAGCGGTCGGCACAGCGGCCCTGTGTGTCACTCCGACGATCGAGCCAGGACGCTCGACGAACTCCAGTTTTCCCTCGGAGAGGGACCGTGCCCCGATGCCTTCACCAGCCTGGAACCCGTGCTCGAAGAAGACCTTGCGCTGCCACAATCCGCCAGATGGCCGAATTTCACCGCCTCCGCTCTCTCGCTCGGCACCCGTGGGGTTTTCGCCTTGCCGTTGAACGTCGGCACCAGGTGCATCGGGGTGTTGACCCTGTATCACGACGTGGCGGGAGCGTTGACCCGCGATCAGGCCGCCGATGGTTTGGTGATTGCCGACGCCGTGACCCGGTCGATGCTCGCCACCCAAGCGCGAAGCGAACCGGACGTTCTGGCAGGCGCTTTGGATGACACGTCCGCCCACCGCGCCGAGGTGCACCAGGCGTCAGGGATGGTGGCGGTTCAACTCGGTCTCCCGGTCGCCGACGCCGAAGCACGACTTCGAGCCCACGCCTATGCCGCGGACCGCTCCGTCGCCGATGTCGCACGAGATGTCGTCGCTCGGCGCCTGCGTCTCATCGACGACGGTCCGCCGAGTTCGGGAGATGGCAGCTAGTGTGACAGTGGGTCGGCATCAGGAACGGACGATGGCACGACAAGATCTGGTTGCGGATACCTTCGTGGAGATCGTGAACTCGCTCGTCGGCCAATTCGACATCATCGACATGCTCACGGGACTGGCCAACGGCTGCGTCGAACTCGACCTGGCGACTTCGTCGGGGATCCTGCTCTCCGACGAAGCAGGGAAGCTGCGGGTCATGGCGGCATCCAGCGAGAAAGCCCACCTCCTGGAGTTGTTTCAACTGCAGAACGACGAAGGGCCGTGTCTGGAGGCGTTCTCGACCGGGGTCCCGGTAAGCCATCTCGATCTCGGTGCGGCATACGATCGGTGGCCACGGTTCGCCCCCGAGGCTGTGAGCGCCGGCTTTCACTCCGTTCACGCCTTCCCGCTACGGCTGCGGGCAGCCGTCTTCGGTGCCATGAACCTCTTCGATGCGGAGGGGCGTGGCATCAGCGAACCCGACATCCACCTCGCCCAGGCGTTGGCTGACGTGACGTCTATCGCCATCCTTCAGGACCAGGTCATCCGTCAGTCAGATCTGCGGGTCGGCCAACTTCAGCACGCTCTCGACAGCCGGGTGGCGATCGAACAGGCAAAGGGAATGTTGGCCGAGCGGGCGCACGCCGACATGGAAACTGCCTTTGGAGCGTTGCGGACCTATGCCCGCAGTAACCGCCGACACCTCACCGATGTGGCCGTGGAGGTGGTGGAAGGTGTCTTGGCGCTCGACGAGTTGCTGGCCGCCGATTCTCTCGTCGAGCCTGACTCTCTCAGCTGAGCGGTTCAGCTGAGCGTTGACCCTCCAAGAACTGGCGCCAAACGAATCGACCACAGCCCGGGGTGATGTTCCCCTGGTTATGTGGAGTCAGCTTGCTTGATTCTGGAGTGTGAGGGGTTGGTCGTCGGTATGGATTCTCTCGTATTCGATCGGGGTTCGCATTCCTAGGGCGGAGTGGCGCCGCTGGCGGTTGTGGAAGATCTCGAGGGATTCGAAGATGGGGTTGGCCAACTCGATGCGGGTGCGCCGCCGCCGCCTGTTCAACAGTTCAACCTGCATGCGAGCCCAGAATGATTCGACCACGGCGTTGACGAAGCAATCCCCGACCGATCCCATCGAAGGGACGAGACCGGATTCCCGTGCTCGGTGAGTGAAAGCCCAAGAGGTGAACTGGCTGGGTGCCCTGGTCGCTGTGTATGACGGTTCCGGTTGGGCTCCGGTTGTCGATGGCCATTCCCAGCGCTGAGGTGACCAGGTTCGATGTTGGGGAGGAGTCGATCGACCGGCCCACCACCTTCCGACTGAAGACGTCTAGGACGACGGCGCAGTGGACCTTGCCTTCCCGAGTGCGGTACCCGGTGATGTGCGTCACCCACAATTTGTCATCCTTCTCGATGAGTTGACCCCCGGACACACGTCTTCCACAACGTGACCGAACCCGGCCGACTCGATCAGAGCGCAAACCCGACGACCAGAGCCGCTCCCGCCACCAGGCAATACACCGCGAACGGTGTCAAGGTCTTGGTCTGGAAGTAGCGCATCAGAAAGCGCACCGACAGATAGGCAGTGACTCCGGCGAAGAGGCTCCCAACCAGGACCTGACCGCGGATCCCGTCGCCCAGCGGGCCGACCAAGTCAGGCAGCTTGTACACACCTGCGGCCAGGATGATCGGAGTGGCCAACAGGAACGAGAAGCGGGCGGCGTCCTCATGGTTCAGACCCCGCAGCAAGCCAGCCACCATGGTGATCCCCGAACGGCTGATCCCGGCAAACAGGGCGAGCACCTGTGCCACCCCCACCACCCCCGCCTCCTTGAACTCCAACGTGTCCAACCGCCGCTCTTCGGTGCCCTGATAGGTGCCATGTTCCCCGGCTAGTACCCGCACCTCAGCGCGCCGGCGCAAAAACTCCCCGAGGAACAGGATCCCGCCGTTGACCGTCAAGAAGATCGAAGCGAATAGGGGCTTGGCAAAGATGACGCGCAAAGGATGCTCGAAGAGCAGGCCGGTGAGCCCGGCCGGAATGGTGGCCACCACCAGCAGCCACGCCATCCTCTCGTCGGGCGTCTCAACACGCCGCGTCCGCAGCGTGCGGAGGAATCCCGCGATGATTCCCCGCCACTCGTCCCAAAAGTAGATGAGCAGAGCCAAGGCCGTGGCCACATGCAGGCCCACCAGAAATGCCAAGAAGAACGACTCCGGTTGTGACTGGGCGGTGGCCAGTTCGTGCCAGCCCAACAATGAGGGCACCACCACAGCGTGACCCAAACTGGAAATGGGAAACAGCTCGGAGAAGCCCTGAAGGACCCCCATCACGATCGCTTGAATGTAAGTGAGCACATGCCTCTCAACGGTCGAACCGCCGCAGGCTATCACCGCCCACCGCATAGGCCTCGGTGGTGACCGTGACAGGCGAAACCAGCGATACGAGCGAGCCTGCAGGATGCAGAGGCGGTCGCTCCACACTCACTAGAGGGCCTCGACGCGTCGTCGGACCCAATATTTGAACCAGTCATCGCCGAAGGGCACGTACAGCCTGACCGCCGTGCCCCGATTCAACAGGTCGATTGCATCTTGGTTTCGAATCCCGAGCAGCATCTCGACTGTCGCGGAGCCGAATAGCGGAAGGAGTGCTTCTTGCAGCACTGGATCGTGTGTGGCGAGGGCTACGTCGTGGATCCCGTGGCTGCTGATCTGGTGGGCGAGCCTGACGAAGGCCCTGTCGGTGGCCTCGCCCCAAGCGTGGGCCATCTTCGGTGGCTCGAGGTATGCCCCTTTTACAAGGCGGATCCCGACGTCGGCTTCGATAAGGCGCTCAACGTCCTCGGGGCTTCGGCGTAGGTTCGCCTGCACGGTGGCCACGACCGGGATCCCGAGCTTTCGCAGTTGGATCGACGCATCGATGATTCGGTCGGTTCTGTGGCTCTCTTCGCCGCTGACCTGGAGTCGAGCTTGCTGCGGGAGCAGTGAGCCAACCGTGGCAGCGTTTTCGACGAAGAACTCGGGGGAGTGATCGATCCCAAGATGGGAGGGGACTACCTCGAGGTCGACCCACCCATCGAACTCGGTCGTCGCTGCTGCGGCCCGTCGGTACTGGGCCAGAACAGCTGGTATGTCGGAAGGCTCATCGAGGCCCTCCCCGAAGAAGTCGACAGAAATGTGAAAGCCTCGACCAACGAGCTCCCGGATCCTGTCGTGCGCCTCCTCCAGGCTTCGACCACCAACGAACCGACGAGCCGATCGATAGGCGAACTTCTCGACCACCTTCGTCGACCGAACCAGTGGCTCCCATCCATCTCGAACCACCAGCCAATAGGCCACCCGCCGCAACGACGTCACGACGCTCGACCCTACTCGATGGACCCCAGGACATCCGACGGTGTCTCAAGGGTTTGAGCCCGGTGGCGGTGAATTCTCGTCCCAACCGATCCGGGATGGGTTCAGCCGCCCATCAGGGCGGGTCAACGACCGGCGTTTCCGCTCCGGGGGCGGGCCACCAGACCCTGGCGGGCCATCGACGATGCCACCGTATTCTGTGACACCCTCCAGCCGTCTGCCAGCAGGTCCTCCCAGATCCGGGGCGACATCTTCGCTGACCTGATCGTCCTGCCCATCCTGAACATCTATCGCAAGTACTACGGCATCAAGATGGCGCTGTTCATGCTCGCAACCTTCTACGCCACAATGGTGGCTTCCGGCTACGCCGTCGAGATCATCTTTGGCACTACTGGGCTCATCCCGACCGAGCGCAACGCCAAGGTCATCGAAGCGTCAGTGACGCTCAACTACACGACTGTGCTCAACATCATCTTCTTGATCTTCGCCACACTGCTCGTCGTGCACTTCTTCCGCACCGGTGGTCGACAAATGCTCGAGGACATGAACGCGGCGCAAGGTCACAGCCGCGATTGAGGGAACACCCTGCCTCGCCGGTGTCAGTGCGACTGGCGTTTCATCGCAGTCGGTGTCGCCATCCTGTCGCTCGCAGCCGTCGCCGGGTGAATTGGTCGGCGACACCACAGGCACCGGAGGGCCAGGAGGGTCTCGTCATGCGGTGCAGACCCGTTGCTGGTTGCCTCACGGGTGCTCGACCCGGGGTGGTCACCGGGCCCAGATCGACGGTCTCGACGACGACGCCCTCGGTGCCGCCATCCCGCGAACGACGATATTCGCCCGGGTTGGACCGGATCAGAAGTCCCGGATCGTGTCGATCTTCCGCAAGTCCGGCGGTGACGTCGCCTTTCTCGGGGACGGCGTCGATGATGCCCTGGCCCTCCACCGCCACGCCTCTCCGCATCATGGGGTGCGTGACGCCCCGGACCCACGTCATCTACGTGGTGCCGGTCGTCGTCGCCACCGCAGCGGTGGCCGTCGCCAGGCAATGCAACCCGATACTGGCACTCACCGTCGCCGTAGTCGGCATCGCGCTCGCTCTATTCGTGTACAGGCTTCTCAGCGACACACCACGACAGTGATCTGATCATCCGGACGCCGCCAGGAGAGGGCTACTGCCGGTCGCCGCGCGGAGCCGGGTCGGTCCATCTCCGCCCCGCGGACGGCACGTCGCGCGCCGCAGCGGGTCCCCAGCCGCCCTGCTGGTACGCAGTGGGTGCCGAGCCGGGGTCCAGGATTCCGTCGACGATGCGCCACGCCTCCTCGACCTCGTCTTCGCGTCCGAACTGGGATCGGTTCCCGTCGAGAGCGTCGCCCAGCACCCGCTCGTAGGCGAGGGGGATCCGTCCGAAGATGTTGTCGTAGTCCACGGTCAGCGGGGTGGTGACCAGTTGGATCCCGTCGCCCGGCAGCTTGGTCTGCACCATGAGGTCGACACCGTCGGCGGGCCCGATGCGAAACACGAGTTGGTTCGCCTCCGGAACGGTGCCGGTGGCCGAGAACGACAGCGGCGGCGACTCTTGAAAGACCACCCGCGCCTCGGTGCAGGTGACGGCCAGCGCCTTGCCGGCACGCAGGAAGATCGGAACCCCGTACCAGCGGGGTGTCTCGACGGCCAGGGGCAGGGCGACGAAGGTGGCCACCGTCGAATCCTTGGAGACACGATCCGCCGACCGGTAGCCGCGGTACTGACCGTAGACGACCGCGTCGGACGGGACCGTCCGGGTCGCCTTGAGTACCTTGGCCCGCTCGTCGGCGAAGGAGTCGGCATCGGGCGTGATCGGTGCCTCCATCGTGAGAAGACAGACCACCTGCAGCAGGTGGTTTTGCACCACGTCGCGGACCACACCCAGGGTCTCGTATAGGGCGCCGCGGCTGCCGATGTCGAACGACTCGGCCATCGTGATCTGGATGTGGTCGACGTAGTGCCGGTTCAATACGGCATCGAAAATCGGGTTCGCGTAGCGGAAGGCGAGCAGGTTCTCGACCGGTTCCTTTCCGAGGAAGTGGTCGATCCGGTAGATCGCAGTCTCGTCGAGGAACCGGTGCAAGACCCCGTTGAGTTCCCGGGCCGAGTCGAGATCGCGCCCGAAGGGCTTCTCCACCATGGCCCGAGAGTCGTCGAGCAGACCGACTCCGCCGAGACCGGAGACCACCGTCTCAAACATCACCGGCGGGATGGCCAGGTAGTGGAGGCACCCGGAAGGGGCACCGATGCAAGCGTGGAGCCGTCGATAGGTCTCCGCATCGGTGTAGTCGCCGGCGACGAAGTCCAGGCGGGCCAACAGCCTCTTCTCGACCTCGGCGTCGACGTCGTCGATGGCCTCCGAGATGGCGCCGGACACGTGCTCGCGGAACCGCGGCGCGTCCCACGGATCGAGGGCGACTCCGACGATGTGCTGGTCGATGACCCCGCGTTCCTCCAGTCGGTACAGCGCGGGGAGCAGCATCTTCCTGGCCAGGTCGCCGCTGGCACCGAAGAGGATGATCTGGTGGATGTCGCTCATGGATGCTCTTCTCTGATCCTGTCATGATGGTGGTCGGTCGCGTGCTATTTCCAAAGGCGGCTGACCGGGGACCCGTTCCGGGCGATCCCCCGAGGCTTGCGAACCGAAGAGGTGGAACCGGAACCCCGAGATCCGCGGCGACGAAGGCGCTCCCACCGCCTACGAAATGGACGCGACCGGCAAACTCGTCAAAATGCAGGATCTGCGCGTTGAGGTGGGACGGCCCTTCGATTCTCGGTCATGGTGATGTTGCCATGCCGGGTGTGAGGAGGAGGGCTCTGGCGGCGAAGTTTGATATGTTGACGAAGCCGTAGGCGACTCGTTTTAGGACGGATAGTTTCCCGTTGGTGCCTTCGATCCGGCCGTTCGTGGCGCGGTCTCCGGTGTCGTGAAAGGCGAAGATCTCGTCTCCCCACTCGAGCAGGGTTTCTGTGAGCCGGTCGAACTCGACCAGCGGTGTTGCCTGCCATATGTCGACGAAGGCTCCGAGGGCTTGGTTGGCTTCGTCTGAGTCGGAGGCGAGGTGGATGCCATAGAGGTGTTGGAGCATCCGCCAGGCCGCTTCCAGTTCGGGCCGGCCCTCCAGCACCCTGCCGAGGGCTTCGATCCGGTGGTCTGGGAGATGGTCGAGGCGGGTGAGTTGGAGGTAGCGGGACCGGAAGATTTCGGGGTCGAACGCCGGCCGGAATCCTTGAGGGGCGATGCGTTGGATACGGCGCCGCACTTCGATCATCCCCGCCGCGAACCACCGGGCCACGTGGAAGCGGTCCAAGACGTGGGTGGCGTGACCGAGATGCTGGGCAATAGCCGACCGATAGGAGCCGGATCCGTCCGAGACCACCACCTTGACGCCTTTGAGCCAGCGGTGACCCTGAGCCAACAGGAACCCCGACAGGGCGGCCTGGTTGCGGTGAGCGACGATCCCGAGGGTTTCGCCGGTGTCGCCGTTGATAACCACAGTGACGTAGCGGTGGCCACGCCGCAGCGACGTCTCATCAATCAAAAGGACACGGCAGCGGCGCCGGCGCCGCTCAGCCGAGACTCGATCCGACCAGTCCCGAGTCAACGTCATGATGAAATGCCACGGAAGGCCGTAGCGGCGGGACACCTCCCGAATCGACATGGCGTTCACGTCCTTCACCAGTTGGCGGGCCAGACGCCGGGTCACGTGGGTGCGCCGCCCCAGCAGGATCTCGGGATGATCCTCCCAGGACCGCTCCCCGCACTCGCCACATGAGAAACGGCGCCGGACCCACTCCAGCGTCGTTGGGCGGCCATGAGAAGGGAGATCCCGGACCCGGAACCGGCGGGAGTCGTGAACCCGGGAAGTCTTGAACCCACAATGCGGGCAACGAACCACCCGACGGGTGTCCGTGATCTCGATCACCAGCTTCTCGAGGGCGTCTACCAGCACCGCCACTACGCGGATGCGACGCAGATGCAGACGAACACACATACGATCAGGCTCCATCAGGGCCCTTCCTTGCTCGGCGACTTTGACATCACCGAGTATCGAGGGGCCCTGACTCTCAACCTGGCATTCTCACCAGACGGCGTCTCCCCACCTCAACGCGCAGTCTCCAAAATGCAGGAACAGTCATCAATAGATAACGGGTCAAGGCTGTGTCAGCGGGTGCATCCATCAGGGCCGTCCAGCGCATGTTGGGTCACGCCTCAGCCCAAATGACGTTGGACGTGTCCTCCCACCTGTTCACCGAAGACCTCGAGGACCTGGCCGACAGGCTCGACCAGAGGTACGGCAACGTCACGCCGGCCAAGTCCGCCGATGTGGTCGACCTGCGAGAGGCTAAGGAGGTGCCTAATGGCTGACAAATACGGAACCGAACTGAGCGAGGGCGATTTGGCAATGTGGTGCCCGCCCACGACCGCACCTGACGGAGAGCCGGATGCCAGCGGGGTGGAAATCGTCAAGGTGCTCAACAACAACAGGTACATGATCGAGTTCTGGCGGAACGATGATGAGCCTCCGCTCTGGGTCCAGCAGCTCCACCCGGAGCTGCAGGCGCTCGTCGCTGGCGGCGAGAAGATCGTGGCGGAGGCCGATGCCTATCTTGCCGAGCACGGGGTCGGAGCCGGCGCTCTCCCACTCGACTCACCCCTCGTAGTGCCGGGGAGCGAACTCATTTCGCTCATGAATACGGAGGACCTGTGGAACGAGGACCTGGGCGACGAGCGTGGAGGCCCCTGGGACTTCCACTGAATCAGTGAAGATACGAGCGGAACTGGCCGGCGGTATCTGACCTGCCAATGAACTGGCCCCCCTTGCGGGTTCTCTTGACCGGGACGAGTCGATGGCGCCGGACGAGAGGATCTCGCAATAGCAGGACACATCCTTGAGAGCCTTCTCCCGATCTGAAGCGGGTGCACCGAAAAGCCTGAGCCGGTGATGGGTGCCAGAACGTCCCGACCGATCATGTGTCGACTTCGTGAATGCGGGTTGCCCGGGTTGCTGATGCAACAGGGGGCCACTGTGTTCTGAGGAGAGAACGCTGGATCTTTCCAGACGCCGTTCGTGGCAGCGCCTCGACATACGCCACGCGCCGCGGTGCTGCGTAGACGCCAACCCGGTCCCTCACGGAACCTACCAGCCGATCGGTGAGGGCCGCCGTGGCAGCTACGTCAGGCTTCAGCACAACTAAAGCGGTCACAGCTTCAATGCGATAGGGATCGGGAGTGCCTATCACAGCCACTTCCGCGACTTCCGGCACCAGCAGCAATGCCGCTTCTATGTCGAATGGGCCGATTCGATACCCAGAGCTAGTGATCACATCATCAGACCGCACAGCGGAGCCGAACACGCCATCAGAGCCCACAAACGCCCTGTCGGCCGTTACGTAGTACCTCTCTCCAAACGGGAAGCGCTCGGCCGTGGCTTCGTCATTGTTGAGGTATCCCTGGAACCAAAAGAGGGGCGACAAGTACGTGTCGACAGCCAACTCCCCGAAGCTTCCGTCAGCCAACTCCGATCCTTCGTTGTCCAACACAACCATCCGGAAGCCGGGAAGGGACGGACCCATCAGTCCTGGCTCGACGTCGATCACATCGCGGAAGCCGTGGCGGTAGCCGACAACCATGCCTAGCTCTGTCTGTCCATAGTGATCGTGAATAGGGATTCCGAAAGTCTCCTGTGCCCAAACACCTACCTCGGCAGTCAGAGGCTCACCTGCACTGGAGAGGCTCCGAAGAAAGCTACGGCTCCGGAACTCGGCCTTCACACCCTCGTTTCTCAGCGCCCGGAAGGCGGTCGCTGGTCCACACAGATTTGTAACACGATGCCGAACGACCGCATCGAGCAAGTCGGACGCATAAAATCTGACATTCCTAAGAAGAGTGGCGTGGCCGAGAGCGAGAGGGCCAACGATTCCATAAAAGAGACCATATCCCCAGCCCGGGTCACTGATGTTAAGGAACACATCATCAGCGCGATGGTCAAGACCGAAGCGCATATAGGCTTCGAATGATGCCAGAGCCCAGACCGGGATCACCACCCCTTTGGGTGGACCCGTAGTCCCTGAGGTGAAGAGAATCATGAGTGGATCTTCACCGGAAACGAAAGCACGATCGGCTGTTTCCCTTCCTGTCAAGAGACATTCGAAATCAATATCCCCTCGCCGGATATCGGGGCCAACATTGATGACCTTCTGATCTTCCCCCGACACCTTCTCACGATTCTGGGCATCGGTGATAACGGCTCTACACCCAGCCGCTCTCAGTCGGTATGCCACCGCTTCCCGGCCAAACGCCGTAAACAGCGGTACGAGAACGCCTCCAACGCGCACACCGCGAGAATCGTCACCAGCAGCGCTGGACTCTTGGGCAACAAGATGGCTACCGAGTCGCCTGGGCCCACGCCGAGATCCCTCAAAGCACCAGCCATCCGGCTCGATGCATCTCTCAACTGATCGAAACTGAGGATTTCCGTGTCGCGATCGCTCGATTCAAAGACCGCAGCTGCATTGGTGGCGTCAATATGCGCATCACATAGCGACCACGCGACATCGACATCGTCTGCCGCGAAATTTTCGAACCAAGGCTGCCACCGCATCGTCGACCGAATCGGACACCACATATCCCTCTAGTTGTAACAGCCCCTCGACACCCCGCGCCCAGCCTCGCATTTCAAGTGGCCACAGCGAGTTAATCTTGCCGCGATCGACCAGTCCGTGGTACGCGAAACTGAATTTCTGTGCTCCCTTCCACCAAAATAGGAATCCTCCGAAGCCGGTCCACTAGGCATAATCATCGGCATGAATGTTGCAGACCTCCCGAATACCCATAAGGATCTGAGTTTTCCACAAGTCATGCCGCCTAAATGCTAAGACGACCGAATCCCTAAGCGCACCGATAGCACGGATAGCACGGATAGCACGGATAGCACGGATTATAATCTCACACATTTGCCATAACAATTCCACCTCGGTCAACCCTTTCCGGTCCACTCACTCCGGGATCAGTTCGGTAGTCTGTCCCCATTCCGTCAAACCAATCAGTCGCTATCAAGGTCCGTCGCAAGTGTTGCTGCATAATCTGACACGACGCTGCGAATGCTCATCTCGAGCTTTCGGCCTTGTGGGTCTTATCTCGCTTTCTTATGGCCACCGCATCGATCTCGATCAGTGCGTCCACAGCCAAAGCGACACCGATGGTGGTGCGTGCAGGAAGCGCGCCGTGACGATCGCGGAAGAACGCCGAATAGACTTCGTTCATACCGTCGAAGTCCCTACGGACCTGGGTCAGGTAGACGGTAGTCTTGATTACGTCGCTGACCGAACACCCCGCGTCTGCAAGAACCGACTCGATCCGTCTCAACGCATACTCGGTCTGCAAGCGAATGTCACCGCCCACGAAATGGCGGTGAGCATCAAACGCAATCTGGCCCGATACGTACACCGTGTCACCGGCCTCCATGTAGTCAGAGAAGGGTACATTTGCTAGATCCATCTGGGTTCTCCTCTCTCACGGAATCCACGGTCGCTCCGTGCATCGACCTGGAATCTCCGACAGCCGCATCGACGTCTCCACTTTCGCCGTTCGAACTACGGATTCCACCGCACGTCACAGGAGACCTTCAACCGGGAAGTCGCCCAGTAGCCGATCTAGATCCTGGAATAGCGCCTTATCCGGATGGATTTCCGGAGCTCGAAGGATTGAGTTCTCAACGATACCCCTCCGTCGCAATAACTCCTTGTGTATATACAGGGCCGCATCAAAACCACGCAACCCGAGAATCAGGAAGGGGAGAAGCTGGGCGTGCAGAGTTCTCGCAGGCGTCGTTTCCCCTGAGCTCCAAGACGAATGTATGGAAATGAACTCTGGGGTCAACCCAGCAAAGGGCACGCACCCGCTTGCGCCCGAGCCGAGTTCGTTCATGAAGTCGAGTCCAGCCCCGCCTCCGAGAACCGCAACACCTTCCGTAAGGAACTGCGATGCAATCCGGATCCTCTCCGCCGCATTTCCCGATTCGATCTTAAGCGCCACCACGTGTTCCGATTCTGTAGCTACACGTACTAGTGCTTCTGCCGAAAGCAGGGTTCTCGTAAAGTCTGGTGCATCTTGAAAGACGATCCCCAAGCCTGTTGCGTTGCCGATTCGGTTGCAGCACCGAATCAACAATTCTGGATCGGTCAGGCCAGTCGGCGGACGTACCATCAAGAGCCTTGCGCCCGACTCTGCATTCCTGTCTGCGCTCGCGGCCACCGCTTCGACACTGTCGCCGCGCGCAGTCCCCATGACTACGAGGTCATCGCCCGCATGAGATACCGCAACACGAAGCGCCGCGTACACCTCGGCTTCTGACAGCCTGTCCAGTTCACTCCCGAATCCGAAGCCGATGACCTTGGCGCCTGAAGCCGCAACAAAATCGACCTCTCGTCGCAAACCGTCTAGGTCGAGCGACCGGCCTCCATCAAACGGCATAGTGAGTACTGGCAACACTCCACTCAGAACCATCGCGCCTCCTTGATCGCTACCCACGTGGAGTCAACGGAAGTCTCTCCGTTTGCCGCGAACCTGTACCTCCTAGCTGTCTAGCCAAGGCGTCGGCCCATGACCGAGCCCAGGAACTCCCGGGTCCGAAGCTCGACCGGTGATTTCAGAAGCTGCTTTGGAGGCCCCTGCTCCACAATCCTGCCCTCTTCCATGAATACCATCCGATCCGCTACCTCGGCAGCAAAACTCAATTCATGTGTGACGATTATCATCGCTGCGTTCGCACCGAGTGCGACTGCGCGGATCACTTCGAGCACCTCACCAACCAACTCGGGATCCAAAGCAGAGGTCGGTTCGTCAAATAGCAGCACTCCCGGTTCAAGGGCTAAAGCCCGAGCGATAGCGACCCGTTGCGCCTGACCGCCGGATAACTGACGCGGATAGTGATTTGACTGAGCGTTCAGCCCAACGCGTTCTAATAGATCCAGTGCGATACTTCTCGCCTCATCTCTCGGGAGACTCTTCACTCGGCGTAGGGGGAGGGCGATATTCTCGACAGCGGTCAGGTTCTCAAAGAGGTTGAAGTGCTGGAAGACCATTCCGACCTCGTCCCTCACCTGTCTCAGGATCCTCCGATTCTCTCGCCTCGTAATCTCGGCACCGAACCGTACGCCGCCTACCGTTACCGAGCCCGACGTCGGAGCCTCAAGCGTCATCGCGACTCTCAACAAAGTAGTCTTTCCAGAACCACTTCTGCCCACAATCGCCACCTTCTCGGCCGGCCCAACGGCGAGGCTAACTGCATCCAAGGCAACAAACTCCCCGAACTTCTTGGTCACCCTATCGAACCACAACATTGCGCTATCGCTGACTGGAGACTTCAAGCGAACCTCCGCTCGAGTCGCCGGGCCGCGATGGCGCCTGGATATGACACGGCAAGATACATGGCGCCCATCACAGTAAACAGCGGAAGATAGGCAAAGGTCGACATCGCTACAGCTCGAGTAGACTGCAGAAGTTCGGGGACCGTAATAACTGCCAGGATCGCCGTATCCTTGAACAGCGATAGGACATAGTTGAATAGCGGTGGGGTGGCGGAGCGCATTGCCTGAGGCAAGACTATAAAGCTGAGAATTTCGAGGTGCGGCAGATTGACAGCCATACCGGCCTCCCATTGCCCCGCTGAAACCGCCCTAATGCTGGAGTATATCGCCTCCGAGCAGTAGGTTGCAAAGTGGGCTGCTAAGACCACTACGCCCACCAGAATCGCTGGCAACACTAATCCTATCTCGGGCAATACGTAGTAACCTATAAACACTTGGACCAGGAGCGGCGTGTTACGCACCGCAGTCACAATAAGACGCACGCCGCTTGCGAGCCAACGCCTTCCAAGCACTCGCACCATTGCTATTGCCAATCCGAGAACTATGGCTCCAACTGCCGCGACTACGGCAATCACGCTTGAGTACACCAACCCTTTCAGCATCAGAGGGATTCCCTCTACCCAAGGGCTCACAGAGCCACCGGGGTGTCAAGCCTCGAGAGACTGCGCTGTTCTGATGCGGCACGCCAGTTCCGCCCATAAGCTCCGTCGATCTTTCTCGCACCTGCACTTAGCGGTACCGACAAGAGCAGATAGCCTGCCATTAGCACCAAGTAGCTCGGAACGAAACCGAGCTGGCGATTGATAGCCATAACATTTACTCGGTAGGTGAGATCCGCAACTGAGATCAATGACAGTAAAGAGGTGGCCTTGAACCATTCAATCGCGAGGTTTTCAAGAGGGGGAATGGTGATCGGGATCGCCTGCGGGAGGAGAACGAAGCGAATCTCGTCAAACCGTGAAAAGTTGACAGCTGCAGCTGCTTCTCTTTGGCCTTCAGGAACCGCCTGGAGCGCGCCGCGTACAATTTCAGATCCGTAAGCACCGGCGTTCAACCCCAAGACGAGTACCCCAGCGGCGAACGGTGAGAACTCAACTCCGATCGAAGGCAAAACAAAGTAGGCCCAGAATAGCTGTACGATCGCGGATGTACCTCGGAAGATTTCCACGTAGAAAGCGAAGACGAGACGGATCAGCCTAGCTCGAGCGAACGAACGAACGAGGCCCACCAGAAAACTCAAGGGCAGGGCGATCAGACCCACCAGTACCGTTGCGGTAAGGGTGGTCTGACCGCCCTGAAGAAGGACGCTTAGAAGCTTGCCAACATCCATCGTAAGAATGTTACATGGTTATCGGAAGCGCTTACGCCCGTCTCTCTGACCCGTCTGCGAGAATCGCAGTCGGTTACGAACTGGAGCATAGGCTATCAGCCGTCACGTCAGGTTCCGGCATTAGGTCTTGCGTATACCCGTATGGCGCCTGGACACTTAGCAAGTCGCCGCTGTCCAGCATCTTCGCAATCTCACCGTTCAGAGCGTCGCGGAAGTCGGTATCCTCTTTTCTGAGGGCGTAACCGGAATATGCGATCTCCTCTTTCCCGTTGATAATCGGCCCAGTGAACGGTTGAGCAACCTCAACCCCGGTCACGTCGTAATTCTCCTTCACCTGATTCAGGCTGAAGGTCGCCTGCAGATAGACGTCTGCTCTTCCCTGGCGCACCGCCTCAATGGCCAGCCGCTCTTCTGGGAAGGACTGGATTCTCGATTCATCAACGCCAGACTGCTTGGCCCATTCAATCTCAGCGGCACCGGCCTGGGCCGCAATTCGAATCGACGCATCATTTGCTATGTCCTCATAGCTATGGATGTTCTTCGGGTTCCCTTCAGCCACCAGAGCGCCTTGCGTATACCGAGCAAGAGGGTTCGTGAATGCAACCTGTTGGCACCGCTCCGGCGTAATGAAGAAATGGAAACCTGACATATCCCATCGGTGTGTCTGCAGGCCCGGGATAATCACATCGAAGGTAACGAAAATAGTCTCCATCTGTGGGATACCGACTCTGTTGAGTAACTCCCTAGCTAGGTCAACGCCAGCGCCAGTGGCCTCGCCGGTGTCCTCGTCGACGTACGAAAGCGGACGAGCTGCGACGAACCCAACATCGATGATTCCAGCTGCTCGCGCTGCCTCAAGCGTGCTCTGAGCCGTCGACGTACTGGTCGTTGCGCCAGATGCAGCAGTCGTACTGGTCTCTCCGGTGCTGGTGCCGCATGCGGCAAGCACCATCGATACGACGATCACCGCGGAGACTGATCGACCCGCTCGCCATCTCGGAAACTGTCTCATTCTTCCTCCTCGATCCGCCGACGACATCACTAAGAGAACTGGGTTCTCATACAGGATGTCAATTTCATGTGAGCGAACATTAGGAGTCGCGCGCTTCTACTGTCAAGGAGCTCCTTTTCGTCCCCTTTCTTGGCGACGGACAAGGTCCGCTTGTCGGTGTGTCGAATCCATCGGACAAATGGGCCGTGGCGTCGGGAGGTCGCACAGAGGGCCGGGAACGCGGCGTCACCACGTCTGGGCGTCTACGCTCTCCGATTCAGGAAGGGTGTCGCTCACTCGCTTTGGAAACTCAGTTGGCGTCGGCCTCTTCGGCCCTCTGGCCCGACTGGGCGGCGGCTTTCTCGCGATCGAAGCCCAGTGCCCACTCGATTCTCGCGGCAGTCTGTGTGAGGGTGGTGAGCATCCGCTCTCCCAGACTCTCGTCCACTCGAGCCTCGGGAACCGAGGAACTGATGGCTGCAATAACTCGGCCACTTCCGTCACGAATAGGCACCGCGACGCAGTAGACGCCGATCGTGTATTCACCATTGTCGACCGAGTAGCCGCGCAGACGGATGACTTCTAGCTCAACTTGCAGATCGGCCAAAATGGCGATAGTCCGAGGGGTGTACTTACGCATGTCCACCCCGGCAAATCGCCTCTCGACCTCGCTGGGGGGCAGTCCAGCCAGCAGTACCTTGCCGAGTCCGGTTGCGTGAGCAGGAAGGCGACTACCGACCTCGGAGACCAGCTTCAAGTGATGGTCCGCCTCGACCTTCGCAATGTAGACGTTCTCGATCCCGTCGAGGATCGCGAGTTGAACGGTTTCATCCAACTCCAACTTCGCTTCTTCCAGAAACCGTCTCGCGATTTAAACAAGCTCTCGATCCAGTTCGAATCCCTGGCCCGCCTCCCATAATCGGATCCCCACACGGTAACGCCGGTCGGTCTCATCCATCTCGAGGAACCGGGTCATGGTAAGGGTCTGCAAAAGGTTGTACGTGCTGCTCCTGGGCCATCCCATCTCATCGACAATCTCAGCGAACGTGAGTCCGTTCGGCGCCTCAGATACGGCAGTCAGCACCTCGACCGTACGAAGGGCTGACTTGACGGGTTCGAAGTCATCAGTCGTCTTGGAGGCATTCATGGTGGCCATCGTGGGGATGTTAGTTCACGCATGAGATTCACAATGCCTGTCATTGGAGGGCCGCGCACTAGCACCGGTGCTTTGGGCATTGTCTGGAGGCATTGACCCGGCCGCCCCCCAAGCGCTAATATCACGCATCAGAATGACAGTTCACATTGGAGAACCCCCGACGGAGCGGCCCGAGTGGCTTTCCTAGACTTCAGCGGCCAGACGCACTGTGTAGTCGGTGCCGCCAGCGGAATCGGCAAGGCTGCCGCGATCCGGCTCGCCGGACTGGGCGCGAGGGTTGCGTGTGTCGACCTCGACGCCATAGGCCTTAAGGACACATGCGCCCAGATCGAACAGGAAGGGCACGTTGCGCAGTCGGCGCAGGTGGACGTGACGAATCCCGCCGCGGTTCGTGAGGTCTTCGATGATCTGATCAGCTCACTGAGTCGACTCGATGGCCTCGTGAACTGCGCGGGCATCACGGGCGCGACTGGAATGAACACCCATGAGGTCGACCCGAGCGACTTTGACCGCGTCTACGCCGTGAACATGCGAGGATCCCTATTGGTCTCACAGGCAGTCCTACCGTCAATGCTCGAGCAGGCATACGGGAGAATCCTCCACATCGCATCGATCAGTGGCAAAGATGGCAACGCGGGGATGGCCGCTTACTCGGCCACGAAGGCCGGACTCATCGGATTGGTGAAAGTAATGGGCAAAGAGTACGCCCAGACCGGAATCACGGTGAACGCCCTTGCTCCCGCGGTGGTCCGTACACCTATCCTGGATGGGTTGCCCCAGAGCCAGATCGACTACATGACATCGAAGATCCCCATGGGCCGCACGGGCACCCTGACCGAGGTCGCAGACATGATCTCTTGGATCGTTTCACGACAGTGCAGCTTCGTGACAGGTTTCACGTTCGACTTGACAGGTGGGAGGGCAGTCTATTGAAACCGTCCACTTCAAAAGGAGAACTCTTATGAGTACCCGACGTGCTGTCACCGTTCTCGGCGAAATCGATCCCTCAGACCTCGGTATCACCATGGCCCACGAGCACATTCTCGTCGACAACTGGGCGATGACCTTCGACTACGACTTCATTCTCGATAGCGAACCTCTCGCCATCGCTGAAGTGAAGCGGTTCAGGGACGCCGGCGGCCGCACAATCTGCGATACGACCTGCGAGGGTATTGGCCGGAACCCCGAAGGGCTCGCGAGGATCAGCACAGCGACGGGTGTGCACGTGATCATGGGCGCGGGCTGGTACCGCGAAGCAGTGTACCCACCTGAGTTCGACGGTACCCCGACTAACGAGATCGCGGCTCGTCTCGTTGACGACCTCTTGGTTGGTTCCCGATCAAACGGGATCCGCTCGGGCTTCGTCGGTGAAATCGGTACAGACCGCGGGTCAATCACTCCGCGCCAGGAACGAATGTTCCACGCTGCAGCCAGAGCACAACGCGTCACGGGGTGCCCGATCGCAACCCACACCACTCACTGGGGCGAACTAGGCATCGAACAGGTCAAACTGCTTACCGAAGAGGGTGTTCCGCCAGAGTCGATCATTGTCGGTCACCTCGGGGATCGGTTCCAAGACGAGATAGTGGTCAAGATCGCCGCTGCAGGCGTGTGGCTGAGCATCGACAATCTCGGGTTCATACGGGGATACGCTCCTCTTGAGGTCCGAGCCGACAACGTGGCCAGATTCTGGGAACTCGGCTTCGGGGACAAAATTCTCCTCGCAAGCGACATCTGCAACCTCAGTCAACTTCACGAGTACGGCGGCCCCGGTTATGCCAACGTGATCGAGAACTTCCTTGGCCTTCTCCACGAGCGCGGCCTCGGGCAGGCCGAAATCGACCAGATGTTGATAACGAATCCTGCGAAAGCCTTCAGCTACACCGCCCGAGTCGAGCCAGATGACTTGGTGGGCCTCGACCTGCTCCAACTGGTCGAAGAGAAGGTGCTTCGACGAAGCCAGTCATGATCGAGAGCGACATGCTGCGCACGCTGGGTCTCAAGCCCGTCATCAATGCCATTGGGTATTCCACCCCACTTGGGAACGGAAGGCTGGACGAAACCGTCATCAATGCGATGGCCGAGGCCTCGCGGCACTTCATGTCTATCGCTGAAATCCAGAGACTGGTGGGTCGTCGTCTCGCCGAGATCACTCACGCAGAGGCAGGATACGTGGTCAGCGGCGCGGCTGCCGGGCTGACTCTGGCAACGGCAGCCTGTATCGCCGGTTTGAACCCGTCCATTATGAACCGGCTTCCTGAAATAGGCTCCGAGGTTCCATCGACAGTCGTGGTCCACCGCTCTCATCGATATGACTATGACCACGCCGTGAGACAGGCCGGAGCCAAGTTAAGGGAGGTCGGCTTTCCGAATCTGACCTTCCCCTACGAACTGAATGACGCTATTCGGGCTGACACGGTGGCAATCTTGTTTCGCGGAGACGGCTCCAGGAATGTCGTGCCCCTCCCTACAGTGATCCAGATTGCCCGGGATCGTGGAATTCCTGTCATCGTCGATGCAGCGCTAACGGTGCCACCGGTAGAGAACCTCTGGCGGTACACAGACGCAGGAGCTGATCTCGTCGTCTTCAGTGGCGGGAAGGCCATTGGCGGTCCGCCCGCCTCGGGTTTCGTAGTAGGACGGGCAGAACTGATTGCCTCTATTGCCCTCCAGCATCAGGACATGGACGTCCGGATCGAGACATGGTCCCGTGAGTCGTACGGCCCCGCCGTTGCGGATCCTCCCTACCAGGGCATAGGCCGTCCTATGAAAGTTGGCAAAGAGCAGATTCTGGGCTTGCTGGTTGCCGTCAACCGATACATCGAAAGAGATCACACTGCCGACCTCCAAAGCTGGCGCAGCCAGGTCATTCGTATCCGGGACCGGCTTGTCGCCCAACTGCCGGACCTAGCGATGGAAGTCGAAGAGGGATCCGGTGATCCTGGGAATTACGTTCCGCAGCTGCGTATCGACCTCGGTGACAAGCATCAGGCTGCCCGCGTATCACGTCTCCTGGCACAACGGGATCCAAGCGTGTATTGCAATGAGGTCGCCCTTTGGAAAGGAAGCCTCACTGTGGTACCCAGTTGTGTACACGAAGATGAGGAACCTGCACTAGTTGATGCCTTAGCAGAAGAAATCTCCTCAACCTCCATCGGGGTTCCCTATATCTCGAATAGTGAGCCCGACACGGAGGAAGAATGATACGCAACACACCCTTTGCTGTCAGTGATCAAAACCCGAGGCCCTTATCACTGACAGAGTTGTTGCGCACAACGGCCTGCTGGGCTCGTGGAGCGAAGTCGCCATGATTCACCTCGGACCGGGTCACCCATGAAGTTCGCACGATTGGGATCCAGCGGCCAGGAGAAACCCGTGGCCCTGGTCGGTGACCGGTATGTGGATCTCACGGGAGTCGTGGAGGACATCACGGCATCAGCAGCTCTCGAGTTGACCTCTTCTGAGATTCCTCTCGACGGTCTCCGGTCGGTGACACCGGATCGGTTCGGCCCTCCGTTGGTGGGCGTCGGGAAGATCGTCTGTGTGGGCGTCAACTATCAAGCGCACGCGGCGGAATCCCGCACAGCTGCCGGTCGCTACTTGCCGGTCTTCCTCAAGGCTGCAGACACGATCATTGGCCCGAACGATCCAGTCCTCATTCCGCCCGGCAGTGAGGCGACCGACTACGAGGTGGAGTTGGCCGTCGTAATCGGAAGAACAGCACGCTACTTGAGCGAGACCAACGATCCGCTCAACTATGTTGCGGGCGTCACCATCTCGAACGATGTCTCAGAAAGAGTGTTCCAGCTCGAACGAGGTGGGCAATGGGACCAAGGGAAGAACTGCGAGTCGTTCAACCCTCTAGGACCACTCTTGGTCACTCCTGACGAAGTCGACTTGAGAAACCTCGTCCTAACTTGTCACGTGAACGGCGTACTGAGACAGCACTCGTCCACGGACAAGATGATCCTGCCTGTAGAGGAGGTCATCCGATATGTCACTCAGTTCATGCCGCTTTACCCGGGCGACATCGTGAATTCAGGCACTCCGGAGGGAGTGGCGCTCGGCTTTCCCGACCCTAAGCCGTACCTGAGGCCAGGGGACGAGGTGGCACTCGCCATTACCGGGCTGGGAGTGCAACGACAGGTCATGGCACCGCACCTCCCAACAGGTGAGTCATGAGCGTGTCCTCGAATCAGGTTGACCCGAGCCCGCCAGTCGGTCGGCAGGTACCGCGCTGGAGGGACCTGCGGCAGCTCCTCCAGATCCAAGCTCCTCGATTGTCGAGGTCCGCCCGGGTTACAGCTGCCCCAACAATTGAGGAGCTGAGAAGACTCGCTAAGTTGCGGGCACCGCGGGCAGTCTTCGATTACACAGATGGTGCAGCGGAGGCGGAGGTCTCTCTCAATCGGTCTAGGGACGCCTATCGACGAGTCGAGTTCCGACCTCTGGTCTTGAGAGACGTCTCGAGAATCGAGACATCCTCCACGATTCTCGGGCGAACGAGCAAGATGCCCTTCGCTCTCTCGCCCACCGGCTTCACCAGGATGATGCACACCCAAGGCGAAATCGCGGTGGCACGCGCTGCTCATACGCTAGGTGTTCCATTCACTCTGTCGACACTCGGCACTACGTCGATCGAGGAACTCGCCCGCGAAGTCCCTGATGTAGAGCGGTGGTTCCAGCTCTATGTCTGGAAGGACCGCGGCTTCGCCCGAGAACTGGTCGAGCGCGCCCGCAAGTGCAACTATGGCGCGCTGGTGTTGACCGTCGATGCCCCCGTGGCCGGTATCCGTCTCAGGGATGTATACAACGGCTTAACAATCCCACCCAAGCTAAGCCTGAAGACACTGCTCAACGGCGCTCTCCACCCAGCTTGGTGGTGGGACCTGCTTACCACCGAACCCCTTCGGTTTGCCACCCTGAGCGACTCAGGAGGGACCGTCGCGGACCTCATCGATCGAGTCTTCGACCCGTCTGTGGACTTCGACGATGTCGCTTGGCTCAAGGCGAATTGGCAAGGTCCCGTTGTAGTGAAGGGCATACAGACGACGGAAGATGCCCAGACCGCTTTCGAACGAGGTGCTGACGCAATAATCATCTCGAACCATGGAGGCAGACAGCTTGATCGCGCTCCGGTCACTCTGGAGATACTCCCTCGAATCGTGCAGACGGTCGGGGACCGTGGTGAAGTCTATGTAGATGGTGGAGTGATGTCAGGAGCTGACATAGCGGCCGCAATAGCCTTTGGGGCTGACGCGGTGATGGCGGGACGCGCCTACCTCTACGGTCTCATGGCGGGGGGCGGTCCTGGTGTACGTCGCGCCCTCGAGATACTATTCAGTGAGTACACCAGGACGCTGCGCTTGCTGGGCATTGCCTCCACCCGGGAGCTAAACCCAGGTCTCGTGAGGCTCAGGGGCGAGTAGTCCGATCCACCGCCAAGGCCGAATCCACAGACACGCTGCCTAGCCGAAGAGGACAGCGTGGTCGTGAGTCTGTGGTGGATGGGGGGGTTCATCGGATCGAACGTACCTTCTGAACGTCAAGTGATTCGAGTCCCTCGCCACCCAGTGCCCGTGGCCAGTCGATTTGGCCTTGCCACATTGGGGCCAGGATTCGTTCGATGTCGGGCGTGAGGCGATCGCCGGTTCGGCTACGCACAATTCTTGTGCCGTTGTAGGAGTGACCGGACCCCGGTTGTTGGTCCACCCGTTATGAGAGTTCTTCTGGGTGGTCCGCCATTACTGGGCGTACTCGGTTGGGGTGAGCATCCCGAGGGCGGAGTGGGACGATAGTCGTTGTACTCCTTTCTCCAGTCGGCCACGAGGACCTGGGCTTCTAACAGAGTCTCGAAGACTTCGATGGCCAATAGTTCGTCGCGCATTCGGGACCCGTAGGACTCGACCCAGGGTTCTGCCACGGGGCGCCGGGGTCGATGTAGCTGGTGCCGGCGCCGTCACCTACGACCGTGCCCTCCGAGGAGTACACCTCGACCGGCTCCTCAAAGCCGGCCACATCGGACTCGTCGGCCTCCACCGCAGCCGAGGCAAGACCCCCGACCGTTACCACGGCCTCGAAACCCACCACCCCGCCCAAGGCGAGCCGACCGAGGTCGAGATCCACCTCGTCGGTGGAGCACCGCACATCCGCACCTACGACGTTGACGGCAACCTACACCTCCAACCCCTCCGTCGGCCGTCGCCTCAACCGGCGCCGCAACAAGGCCACCGGTAGCTACCGCATGTCAGCCGAATACCAAGTCGAAGACCCCAACGGCGAACCCGACGGATACATCCGCATCCGCCTCGACCAAACCTCCCAAGACCAGATCACCGGATACAACCGACCCGAACACCTCCGAGCCTTCCCCGAAGCAAGACCCCGTCTTCACCGACATCCAAAGACCGCTCCGGGCCGCAGCCGAGTCGGCCAACCGCACCATCGACGACCACCTCCCCCGCGAACGCCTCCACCACTACGGCTTCGACACCAACCACCTCTCCATGCTCGCCTGGCAAGCCCACCGCAACGCCCAAACCGAAACCATCTTCACCAACAGGCACTGGCCATCGGCATCAGACCCGCCACTTCCCCAAGGCCAGCTAGAAGCAACCTCCAACAGCCTCCACGCCAGCCACCGTGGCTCCGGCGCGGCTTCATCCATGGGGTCGACGACCTCCATGGGGTCCAAGGGCCGCAGCACGCTAATCCTCTTCCCTCCACCGCCTACCCTTGCCCCAGGAAACAACCCGGACCCAGTTTCCAACCGCGTTTCCAACCCATCCCGCCCGCGTAGCTCAGGGGATAGAGCAACCGCCTCCTAAGCGGTAGGTCGCAGGTTCGAATCCTGCCGCGGGCGCCATTTTCGACCGACGGCCGTGGTGCAGCTTCAGCCGGGCGCGTATCCTCAGGTCGTGCCAGATTTCCACTACGAACCCCTCTCCCACCTTGACGCCTCTTTCCTTGCGTTGGAGTCGCGCACCAGCCACATGCACGTGGCCGGAGTCTCCATATTCAAGTCGCATGACCTTTCACAAGGTGGGGGCGCCATCGCCTTCGATCGGATCCGGAACCACATCGAATCCAAGATGCAGTACATCCCCCGCTATCGCCAGCGACTCGACTACATACCCTATGACCGCTCTCCTGTCTGGGTCGACGACGCCGAATTCCATCTCGACTACCACGTCCGCCATACCAGCCTTCCCAAGCCGGGAAACGACGCGCAGCTCAAGGCGCTGGCCGGCCGCATCGTCTCCCAACAGCTGGATCGCTCCAAGCCCCTCTGGGAACTGTGGGTCGTGGAGGGGCTGTCGGACGACCGGTTCGCCATCATCGCCAAGATCCACCACTGCATGATCGACGGCCTCTCCGGCGTCGACCTCACCACCATTCTCCTAAACGTCACTCCCACCTCCGAGATCGAGCCTGCACCTGAGTGGACCCCCAGGCCGGCCCCGACCAGCACCGAACTGGCAGTGGCATCCGCCGCCCGGACCGCCCGCATCACCATCGAGCGGCTCACTTCGGTGGGGTCGCTCCTGTCCGACAGCAAGGCGACGCTGGACCGGGTGGCCAACACGGCGGCCGCCGCCCTGAACTCCCTGCGATCGGGCTGGCTGTCGATGGCGGACAAGACCCCTATCAATGCCGACATCGGGCCCAACCGACGTTTCGATTGGACCCAGATTTCCCTCAAGGACATCAAACGAATCAAGAACGGCCTTGGCGGTACCGTGAACGACGCGGTCCTGGCGGTGGTGGCGGGTGCCTTGCGCCACTTCTTTCTCGCCCATCGCGAGTTCGACGTCGAAGGTCTCGAATTTCGCATCATGAATCCGGTCAGCACCCGGAAGGCGGATCAACGAGGCGCCCTTGGGAACCAGGTGGCCATGTGGCTGATCGAGCTCCCGCTGGACGAGCCCGACCCGGCGGCGCGTCTCGAGGTGATCAAACGGGAGACGACCCGACTCAAGCGCACCGACCAGGCGCTGGGGGCCAGCACCCTCGTCGACTTGTCCCGGGGGACGCCCATCACCCTGCTGTCTCTCGCCAGCCGGGTGGCGGGACCGCGGGTTCGCCCTTTCAACATGACCGTCACCAACGTGCCCGGCCCCCAGTTCCCCATGTTTCTGCTGGAAGCGAAGATGCTGGCCAGCTACCCGATCGTCCCTCTCTGGGCTCAGCACGGTCTCGGCATCGCCCTCTTCAGCTACGACGGAACCCTGTTCTGGGGCATTCACGCCGACTACGACGCCGTGCCCGACACGGACGCCTTCATCGATTCGATCCACACCTCCGCCGGGCAATTGCTCAACGCCGCCGGCTGAGGCTTTGCGCCCGCGACGTCGCCTGCCACAGTTGCGATGATGCCGCTGCTCGCCGCCCTAGTCGGAGCCGTCGCCATCTCCTTCTCAGCCATCTTCTTCGAGCTGTCGGGGGCAGAAGCGATTACCGGCGCCTTCTTCCGTGTCGCCTATGCGCTGCCGATATTGGTGCTCTTATGGTGGAGGGCAAGACATCGGGACAACCGCTCCAACCGGGAACGCCTGCTCGCCCTGGGAGCCGGAGTCGTACTCGGGGGCGACTTCATCTCCTGGCATCTTTCCATCCAGCACATCGGGACCGGCCTGGCCACACTGCTGGCCAACTGCCAGGTGGTCATCGTGGCCGTGCTGGCGTGGGCACTCCTGGGCGAGAGACCGAGCCGGCGCATCATCATCGCCGTGCCGATCGTCCTGGCCGGGGTGGCACTGGTCAGCGGCCTGGGGCGCTCCGACTCGTTCGGCACGGACCCTCTCAGCGGGACGCTCCTGGCACTCAGCGCCGCCTTCTTCTACGCCTTCTTCTTGTTGGGGTTCCGCCGCTCCAACCGGGTCCAGGCTCCGGCCGTTGGACCCCTCATGGACGCCACCGCCGGAGCGTTGGTGTCCACTTCACTGGCCGGGTTGGTCTTCGGCGGGCTGGATCCCGTCCCCACCTGGCCGGCCCATGGGTGGCTGGTAGCCCTGGCCCTGGTGGCGCAGGTGGGAGGATGGCTGGCGATCGGCTACGCCCTTCCCCGGCTGCCCGCCGCCGAGACGTCGACCTTCATCCTCATCCAGCCTGTGCTGACCATGACCTGGGGGGCGATCATCTTCTCCGAGCGTCCGTCGCTACTTCAGCTTTCGGGGGCGGCGCTCGTCCTGGCCGGAGTGGGAATGGTGGCCCTCGGCACCAACCGGCGCCGGGCGGTCATTCCGGCGGTCTCATAGCCGCCGCCTTGGCCGCTCCCCATTGCAGGTGGACCATCCAGACCTCCTCCCCCAGGTCACGGGTCGAAGCGGGAGCCAGGTCGTAGAGGTCTCCGGGGAGAGCGGCGACGACGGCCTCATCTCGAGCCGGCGGCTCCTGTCCGGCCTCCTCTAACGCCTGTGTGGGGAATTTCATGGCTTCCTGGAACAGCTCCAGGGGACCACGGCTTTGGGCCGGAAAGGGCTGGGAGAGTAGCTCCGTGAGGGCTCCATCGAGCCAGGAACGCCCGGACTCGATCACCTCGTCGATGGTTTCGACACGTGGCCGGCTGCCCAATTTGACGTGCACGAACGGCGCATAGGCGGCCACCAGGGCGTCGCGAAGCCGGCGGGACTCGCCGGTTAGATCGTGGCTCACCGCCCGAACACCTCCACGACCAGCACTCCGAGGGGGCCATCCAGGACAGCTATCCCAACCCGGTCGAAGCGCCGATCGCTAACCGCCGAGTCGGGGGCCTCGGCTATCCCGGCCTCGGCGGCTCTATCGGACGAGGCCAGGGCGGCCATCTCGCCCGCCGCCTGCAGGAACATCCCCCTGTCGCCAGCGTCGGTCGCCACGACGCGGTTGGTGCGCCGGGCGACGAAGCCCGACTCGTACATCTCCTGGGCTCGTTCCCGAGCCATCTCGGCCAGACCGTCCGACCAGGTGAGCGGGTCGACGCCGGCCTCAAGACGGTCGGCATTGAGGCGGTCGGCTACGAACGAAACCGAGTCCGTGTCGGCTCTGACGCGTCGGGGCCCCACTTGCTCGGTCTCTACGCTCTCGCCCTGTGCCGGGACGATCCGCCGGCCTCCGCTCAGACGTTCGATCTCGGCCAGCATGGCTGTAGCCCGATCACTGATGAGCGGAGTGAGAAGACGCCGGGGAACGGAGTCGGGCCCGGCCACGGCTTGCACAACCACCGAGTCATCGACGGTCCGCTTCACCGACGCAGGAGGATGAATGGCATCGACGATGGTTACCGCCACTACCAAGAGGAGGATTCCCCACGCCATTGCCACACCCACGCCCAGAAGGCGATTGGCAAGGTTGAGGCCGGGCAGGTTGGCCACCCTCGATAGATAGTGGGCAAGCACCGCCAGGGAAAGGCCGAACAGGATGAACAGAGTGATCCCGGCGCCGATCCTGCCCCATTCGGGCGACACTCCGAAACGGTCGCTGAGAAACCCGCCCAGAGGAGCCGAGAGGCGGAAGGCGATGATCGCTCCCACTACCAGCCCGACCAGATCCAGGAGCTCGCGCACGAATCCCCGGATCCAGCCCCGAACGGCGAGGGAAGCCAGGCCGGCCCCGAGCACAAAGTCGAGCATCGCGGCTCCGTTGTAACAGGACCGGGCCGAATTTCTGGCGACCCTGGGGGTCCCGTCCCTACAAGACACCTCAGCTTCACCCGGGGCTCGACTTCACTCGGGCCCTACGGGCCCGCCCCCCAACCCCCGGCCTCCGGCCCGGGGACCCCTTCCCCCTGCCTCTGGCAGGGGGACAAACACACGGCCTGGAGGCCCCTTCCCCCTGCCCCCGGCAGAAGGACCTCAGGTGAGTTGGATCTTCATCCGCTTGTTCGACTTGCCTTTGGATTCGGTCTTGACCACCTGGATCCGGCCCACCTCGAGGGTGGAGCGGACGTGGGTCCCGCCGTCGGCTTGGCGATCCAGGCCGACGATGTCAACCACCCGGATCTCCTCCACCCACTCAGGGATGAGGTTGACCTTGGTACGGATGAGGTCCGGATCCTTGACAGCTGCGTCGCGGGCCAGATAGATGACCTCGGTGGGGTAGCCCTTCACCAATTCGGCGTTGAGGCGGCGCTCTACCTCCTGGCCAAACTCGACGCTGATCGAGTCGAGCTCGAAGTCCATCCGAGCGGTGCCTTCCTCCATGTTTCCGCCCGTGACCTTGGCGCCGTATTCACGCCACACCACACCGGAGAGCGCGTGAAGGGCGGTGTGGGTCCGCATGATGTTGTATCTGCGATTCCAGTCGATGATCCCCTCGACCGGCGTCCCGGGCTCGGGCAGCACATCGCCCTCCACGAAGTGGGTGATCACCCCGTCCCGACGCCTTGTGTCGGACACGCGAATCTCTCCACCGTCCCAGTGGATGGTCCCGGTGTCCCCGGGCTGGCCCCCTCCACGGGCATAAAAGACGGTTCGGTCCAGGACCAGGGCGCCGTCGCCGGCCGAGATCACGGATCCTTCAGACCGGTCCAGATAGCTGTCTTTGCCGGCCAACTCTTCGATCTGCATCGACAAGGACGCTACCGGACCTGCCCTTCCTGCGAGAAGTCGGTATATTGCGCCCGGACGTGTCCCCATCCAGAGGGGTACGTCCCAAACAGAGGAAGGAAACAAATGAGCAAACGACTTACGAGGCTCCTGTCTCTCCTTGCCGTCCTCGCCATGGTCTTGGCGGCCTGCGGCGGCGGAGGGACCACGGAGACCACTTCAAGTGCGACGACGGCCGGTGGAACGGAGACAACGGGCGGAATGACAGAGACTACGGCTATGACGGAAACCACCGCCATGGCCGAGGACCCGCTCGGAACCGTCACCATTGAAGCCGGCGCCCCGGTCGAAATCCGCTCCCTGGAGTCCATCTCCGGTGACACCGCCACGTTGGGCACCCCCAACGAGCGTGCCACCCAGCTGGCGATCCAGGACTACGGCCAGATCAAGGGCCACGACGTCGACATGGGCACGGGACTCGACGACCTCTGCTCCGCCGAAGGCGGGCAGGCCTCAGCCCAGACCATTGTCGCCGACGAGCAGGTCCTGGGCGTCATCGGCACCTCGTGCTCCGGCGCCGCCGCATCGGCTTCGCCGCTGATCAGCGATGCCGGAATGGTGATGATCTCCCCGTCCAACACCTCGCCCTCGCTGACGTCGGACCTGCAGGGCAATGCGGGCGACAACTACTACCCCGGCTACTACCGGACCGCCCACAACGACCTGTTCCAGGGCAAGGCCGTGGCTGACTTCGTGTACAACGATCTCAGCCTGACCAAGGCCGCCGCCATCCATGACGGCGACCCCTACACCCAGGGTCTGGCCACGGCGTTCTCGGACGCCTTCAAGGCTCTCGGTGGCACCATCACGACCTTCACGGCCGTGAACAAGGGTGACACCGACATGACCCCGGTCCTGTCTGAGGTTGCGGCAGGCGCCCCCGAGGCGATCTACTTCCCGATCTTCCCGCCGGAGGGCAACTTCATTGCCCAGCAGATCGGCGGCGTCCAGGGTCTCGACAACGTGACCCTGCTGGCCGCTGACGGCATGTTGGTCGAGAACTTCCTGAGCATCCCCGAATCCGAGGGCGTTTACTTCTCGGGACCGAGCCTCCAGTTCGGTGAGAACGCCAACGAGATCACCGGGGTCTCCGCCAGTGACTTCCTGCAGACCTACAACGACACGTACGGCGAAGCGCCGTCGGCCGCCTTCTGGGCCCATGCCTATGACGCCACGACGATGCTGCTGCAGGCGATCGACGACGTGGCGGTTGACAACGGCGATGGAACCCTGACCGTGGGCCGTCAGGCGCTGCGTGACCGTCTGAATCAGACCGACTTCAACGGGATGATCGGACACATCCAGTGCGACAACTACGGCGACTGTGGCTCCCAGGAGATCCAGATCGTCTCCCATGACGACTCATCGGTCACCGATGCCACCAAGCTGCCCGTAGTGTTCAGCTACAAGGGTGAGATCGGCGGCTGAGCCGAGAACGACATATCCCCGAGAAATCGGGATCAACCAGCGAGGACCCGGCATTGCCGGGTCCTCGCTGGTATAAAGCAGGGTCGACCCGGCTGAGGAGACAATGACAGGGACCGCTCAAGCACCCGCACGCACCAAGAGGGCCTTCCGGCCCAACTGGGTGGACGGGTTCCTGTGGGCCATCCGCATCGGCGCCATCATCATCATCAGCTGGGGTCTGATCGCCTCGATCATCAAGTTCGCCTCCGGCGAAGGGCTCAGCGCCGGGCAGTGGCGAGATCTGATCATCGCCGGGCTATCCCAGGGAGCCATGTACGGACTCCTGGCCCTGGGCTACTCGATGGTCTATGGCGTCCTGGGCTTCATCAACTTCGCTCACGGCGACATCTTCATGGCCGGCACTATGGTCGGGTTCATAGCCGCCAACTGGCTGTTCGATCACGGCATCTGGAACGCCAACCCCTTCCTGGCCCTGTTCCTGGTGCTGCTCGTGGCGATGCTCACCTCGACCCTGGTGGCGGTGCTGGTGGAGCGGGTGGCCTATCGCCGCCTGAGGGGCGCCCCCCGCCTGATCCCCCTCATTACCTCGATCGGCGCCTCGTTCTTCATCGAGTACGCCTTCGCCGGCCTGTTCGGTGTGGCAGTGAGGACCTACCCCCAGCCTCCCGAGGTCTTCTCCGGCGACGTCGACATTCTTGGCGTCCCGATCAGCAAGACGTCCATTCTGGTGATCGTGGTCGCCACCATCTCCATGATTGGCCTGTGGTACTTCGTCACCCGCACCAGGACCGGGCGGGCCATGAGGGCGGTGGCCGAGGACAAGGAAATTGCCGGCCTCATGGGCATCAACGTGGACCGCACCATCGTCACGGTGTTCGCCGTGGGTGGGGCGATGGCCGGCGTGGCCGGGTTGATGTGGGCGCTGCTGTTTCGAGGAGTCAACTTCTTCACCGGGTTCATCCCCGGCATCAAGGCTTTCACCGCCGCTGTCCTGGGTGGAATCGGCAACCTGGTCGGTGCCATGGGAGGGGGCATTCTCCTGGGACTCTTCGAGGGGGTGGGCCCGCTACTCATCCTGGGCGGTCTGGGGATCCCGGGGGTCTCACAGCTCAAGGATGTCGTGGCGTTCACCGCCCTGGTCCTGGTGCTGGTGTTCCGGCCCAGCGGCCTGTTCGGTGAGCGGCTCGGATCGGAGGATCGGGCATGACCACCACCACCGCCCCTGCTCCCGCGGCCACCCGACGGGCCGAGGGCTTCCCGATGGACAAGACACTGCGAGTGGGCGGCCTGGTGGGCTTGGTCATGGCCTTCATTGCTGCCATCGGCATGCTGGAGGCCTTCCAGGGCCACATTCTGATCCGCCCCATCCTCAGCCTGGGTTATCTGGCGCTCTTCTCCGTCCCCTTCGTCGGCGGGCACTATCTGGCTCGGCGAACGGAGATCGAGGGGGTTGAGACTGCTCCCCGGACCATCGCCGACGTAGCCGCGGCCGCCCTGGCTGGGGGTCTCGGTGGGGCGATCACGGCCGCCTTCGCCACCCTCGTACATGGCGCTCCGGGGATACGCGAGACTTTCCCCAAGATGGGCCCTGCCATGGTGGATGCCCTCACACTCTCCCGGGGGGTGGCGGTCGGCTGGCCTCTCTTGATCATGATCAGCGCCGGAATCGCCGCCGTAGGAGCGGCGGTCCACTGGCTCACCCCCGCCCTCCGTCGGGCCCTGGCGGTGGCGACCGAGTCGGTGGTGATCGCGGCCATCTTCGAGTCGGTGGTCGACGATCTCTTCGACTGGTTCAAGACCGTCCCCCATTCTCTATACGCTCCGGCCGGCGGCCTCAAGGTGGCCTCGGCCATCGTCTTGTTCGTGGCGGCAGGAGGGCTGGCTCTCATCCTGCCCGGTCGGGTGCCGTCGGTCCGCCGTGCGCTGGGACACGAGAATCCGTCGGTGAGGCGTCGCAATTCGCTCATCGCCGCGGTGGTCATCGCCATCGTCATACTCGGCCTACCTCAGATCCTCGGCGGCGTCATCAACGAGCTTCTCACCAACGTAGGCCTGTTCCTGCTCATGGGACTGGGCCTCAACATCGTGGTGGGCCAGGCCGGGTTGTTGGACCTGGGATATGTGGCGTTCTTCGCCGTCGGCGCCTACACCACGGCGGTCCTCACCTCGCCTCTCTCCCCCTTCTGGGCGCCCAACCTGAGTTGGTGGTTGGCCTTCCCCATCGTTCTGATCATGGCGGTCATCGCCGGCATCATGGTCGGCACTCCCGTTATCAGGATGCGGGGCGACTACCTGGCCATCGTCACCCTCGGCTTCGGCGAGATCGTCCGCATCGTTCTCCTCTCCGACTGGCTGTCTCCCTACTTCGGTGGCGCCCAAGGGATCCGGCGCATCCCCGGGATACCGATTCCCGGCGGGGACTCAATCGGAGGCACCAGCATCAACCTGTTCGTCTACTTCGTAATCGCCCTCGTAGCCCTGGCGGCCTATATCTCCTGGCGTTTGGAGCGATCCCGGGTGGGCCGCTCCTGGGCAGCCATGCGCGAAGACGAGGACGTTGCCGAGGCGGTGGGAATCGACACGGTCAAGGCGAAACTCCTCGCTTTCGTCACCGGTGCGGTCCTCGCCTCCTTCGCGGGGGCACTGTTCTCGGCCAAGGTGGGGACGGTGTTCACCAACTCGTTCGAAATCCTGGTATCGATCGTCATCCTCGTCATCGTGATCGTCGGTGGAATGGGGTCGATCCCCGGTGTGGCAATCGGTGCTCTGGTTCTCATCGGTGTCCTGGGTGGTCCCAACCAGCCCGGGCTCCTCCAGGAATTCGGCGAGTACAAGCTGCTCATCTACGGGGCCCTACTCGTGTTCATGATGCTCTACCGCCCCGAAGGGCTGGTTCCTTCGGTGCGCCGAGCGCGGGAGCTCCACCAAGAAGAGTTCCTCCAAGATGCCTGGCTGGAGAAGGGCGGACGGTTCACCGAGGACGAAGGAGACGCCGCCTGATGGCCGTCCTGGAGATCAACAATCTAAAGATCGCCTTCGGAGGTGTGCAGGCCGTTGGCGGAGTCGACTTCTCAATCGACGAGGGGGAGATCGTCTCGGTGATCGGTCCCAACGGGGCCGGCAAAACCACGTTCTTCAACGTCATCTCGGGCATGTTCTCCCCCGATGAGGGGCAGATTCTCTTTGAGGGGGCCAACATCGCCGGCCACTCGCCGTCGCAGATCACCAAGGCCGGCATCGCCCGCACCTTCCAGAACGTCCGCCTCTTTCCCAATCTCACCGTCCTCGAGAACGTCAAGGTGGGCCAACATTGCCGGACCTCGACCGGCATCTTCGGCGCCATCTTCCAGACCCCGGCCCGCGGAAGGAGGAGGAAGAGATCGAGGAGAAGGCCAAGGAGATCCTGTCCTTCTTTGGCACCCGGCTGATGGGCTATCGCTTCGACCAGCCTGCCTTCGCCCTCTCCTATGCCAACCGCCGCCGCCTGGAGATCGCCCGCGCCATGGCCACCGAGCCCCGGCTGATGCTGTTGGATGAGCCCACAGCGGGCATGAACCCCCGGGAAACTGTCGAGCTCACCGAGCTGATCGGGAAGCTGCGGAGCGAAAGAGGAATGACGGTGGTCATGATCGAGCACGACATGAAGGTCGTGGGCAAAGTGTCTGACCGGGTCGTGGTGCTCGACCACGGGGTCAGGATCGCCGACGGCACTTACGAGGAAATCTCCACCAACGAGGACGTGATCGAGGCGTACCTGGGCCGGCCCGCCGACGTGCGAGAGGCCCAGGCATGACCACAAGCTCTCCCAACGGCGACGATCGCACCCCGATCCTGGAATTCCGGGACATCAATACCCACTACGGGGCCGCCCACATTCTCAAGGGCGTCGACCTGGAGATCTATCCAGGAGAGATGGTGTGTCTGCTGGGCGGCAACGCCTCGGGCAAGACCACCACGCTCAAGACTGTCCTCGGGATCGTGGATCCCACCAGCGGATCGGTGCTCATCAATGGGCAGAACGCCAACGACTGGACCACGGCCGACCGGGTCAAAGCGGGGGTGTCGATGGTCCCCGAGAACCGGCGCCTGTTCAAGCGGATGACCGTTCGCGAGAACCTGGAGATTGGCGCATACCTGCGTGAAGACCGCGAGAACCTGGACGGCGACCTCGACCACATCTTCGACCTGTTTCCGCGAGTCAAGGAGCGGCTCAATCAGAAAGCCGGCACCCTGTCCGGCGGCGAGCAACAGATGGTCGCTATGGGAAGGGCGTTGATGGCCCGGCCTCGGGTCCTGTTGATGGATGAGCCGTCGATGGGTCTGGCCCCTGTACTCGTGGCGCAGAACTTCGAGATCATCGATCAGATCAACCGGGACGGAACCACGATCTTCATGGTGGAGCAGAACGCCAACATGGCTCTTTCGATCGCCGATCGAGGCTATGTGCTCCAGACTGGCCAAGTGGTGCTCGACGACACTGCCAAGGCGCTGCTGGCCAACCCGCAAATGCGACAGGCCTACCTGGGCGAGACCTGAGCCCCTGGCCCGGCCGAGCCCTAACCCTGGGCTCCGCCGGTGAAGTTCCACTCGGCGAGGCGCATCGAGGGCGCTATGACCAGGCCGGGGCCGAACTCGTTGTCGGCGTGCCGCTGATCGTTCCCGATCCCCAGCACCCGTTCTGGCCCCAGGGCCTCGACGAAGGACTGGGTGAAGCGGAGGTTGGTGAGAGGAGAGGTGATCTCACCCCGCTCGATGAGGAAGGTCCCGTTGCGAGTCAGCCCGGTTACCACCTGGGTTCGGGGGTCGAGGATGCGACAGTAGTTGAAGGTGGAGACGAACAGGCCTCGCTCGATGCCTGCCACCAGATCATCGGCGCTCTGGGAGCCACCACCCACCACCAGGTTGTAGGGCAAAGGCCCCAAGCCACTTCCTGCCAGGGAGTGGCCGGTGGACTCGGCACCGGCTTCGCCGGCCGTTCGTCGATCATGCACCACGGTCTTCGTCACGCCGTCCTCGACCAGGGCCAACCTGTGCTTGGAAGTGCCCTCGTCGTCGAAGCCGACGCCGATCGAACGTGGATCCTCGGGGTCGTCCACCAGTTGGAACGCCCGGTCGAACTGTTGAGAGCCCAGATCCACGAAAGACTGGCCGTCCAGATAGGACCGGCCCCCGAACCCGTACAGGCCCAGGAACACGGCGATGGTGGCCACACACTCGGGTGAGAGCACCACCTCGTAACGCCCCGGTTCGATGTCGACCTGGTTCTCTCCCCGACGGGCCAGATCGGCCGCTCTCCGACCGGCGGCAACGCCGTCCAGGTGAGAGAACTGAACGCTGGTCTGGTGGGCGTTGCCGGCAGAGGTGGCGGTCTGATGGATCCCGTCCAGGGTGGCGCGCGTCGACACTCCTTCGGCTCGTCGCCCGGCGGTGGTGGCCAGGGCAGCCTCGACGCAGCCACTGTCGACGAACCCCGCAGCGAGCAAGTCCGAGCCGGCCTCGACGAAGTCGGCCACATGGGCGACGCGAGCGTCGGGACCCGCTTCGATGGTGGATCGATCGGAGTGGCCGGGCGGGACCGGGTCGGCGGGGCCCATCACTCCCGGCCAGCGAGGATCAACGGGAGAGAGCCGGGCACCATCGATGGTGTCGTCGATCAGCCGGGCCAGGTCGTCGTCGCCTGTACGCGTTGTGCTGGAGGAAGACACCCTCCCCTCCACGGCCAGTTCCAGGCTGACGGCGGCGGTGTCTTCGCCGTGATGCTGGTGGATGAAGGAGTTGGCGAAGCGAGTCAGCCCATACGCGTTGCGAGAGACGCGACAGATGGCCTCGGCCCGGTCGCCCACCATCTCGCACACCTGGTCGGCGATTCGTTGTGGCTCGATCATCAGGATCCTCCTCCCGACACGCCGATCCGCACGTCCTTGAAACGGGCCGGGGCGGCCGGATGGCCGGTGTGCCCGACCTGCATCGGTTGGCCCTTTCCGCAGTTGGGAGTGCCCCATGGGTGCCACTCCTCACCACCGGACAGCATGTCCATCGAGCCCCAGAAGCGGGGCGTGATGCCTGTATACGTGGGGTTCTTGAGCATCCGACCCCGCTTGCCGTCCTCGATCTCCCAGGCCACCTCGCATCCGAACTGGAAGTTGAGGCGCTTGTCGTCGATCGACCAGGAACGGTTGGTTTCCATGAGGATCCCGTACGAAGTGGCAGCGATGATCTCCTCCAGGCTGTGGGGGCCGGACCGCAGCCCGACATTCGTCATTCGCACCATCGGCACCCGATTGAACCCGTCGGCTCGCATCATCCCGCCCGGTGGGAGACCGGCGATGGCGGCTGTGTCACGCCCCGACAGCACCCCCACCCAGAGACCATCCCTGACCAGGTCGACCGGTTGAGCCGGGGTGCCCTCGTCGTCAAACCCGAACGTGCCCAGAGCTCCCGGGATGGTGGCATCGGCGGTGATGTTCATCAACTCGGATCCGTATCGGAGCGATCCCAACCGCTCGAGATCCAGAAACGACGTGCCGGCGAATGCCGCCTCCCATCCCAGAATCCGATCGAGCTCTGTGGCGTGGCCCACCGACTCGTGAATCTGAAGGGCTACCTGGGAACCCTCCAGAATCAGGTCGAACTCTCCGGAGGGGCATTGGTCGGCCGAGAGCAGCCGGACCGCTTCCTCGGCCAGGGAGGGAGCTCGCGACGGGAGGTCGAAACCCCGGATCACCTCGTATCCGCCCGTCTGGTACTCACCGAACGACTGCGGGTACGACCGACGCTGAGTCTCCGACTCGCCTACCGCCGTGGCGGCCATGCCACCGCCGGATTCGACGATGTGCTGGAAGATCTCGTGCCCCTGCGAGGACACGAACCACTTGTCGGTGTCCCAGAACTCGACCACACCGGTGGCCAGCTCTACGCCGTCCACCGCCTTCATCTCCGCCGTCACTCCCACGAGGAGATCCGCCTTGTCGCTGAGCGAGACGGCGAAGGCGTCCTCCTGGAAAGACGTCTCCCAACGTGCCGACTCCACCGGCACATCCGCCAGATCGAGGGCGGGCTCACGGCGTACCCGGACCGAGGCCCGGGCTATGGCGGTGGCCAGCTCTCCCACCCGTCGGGCCTCCTGCTCCGACATGTCGCTGGTGGCGGCAAATCCCCAGGCGGAACCGAGAAGAGCCCTGACGCCTATCCCGGCATCCTCATCACGATCGGTTCGGTCGATGTCGCCGTTGCGGGCAGCGACCCTCTCATGGCGGCGAATCACGACCCTGGCGTCGGCGTAGGTGGCGCCGGCCGCCACCGCCGACTCCACGGCCCGGCGAGCCAAATCGAAGCTACCGTCGGTCATCAATCCTCCGTTTCGCTGTCGGGTGGGCGGTCTGGGTCCACCTTTGTAGTCTCCGCCGTGTCGAAGAGCCGCTGCTGGTCGCCGGGGTGGCGGCGACGCCGCACCCCGGCGATGCGTTCAGGCCGCTCTGTGTGCTCGATCATGGCCTCTGACGCCTCTTGCCACGACTCACCCAGCACCCTGGTCCGCCACAGGTGACCGGCGAGAATCCTGATGGCGGCGGCGGCGGGAACGGCCACCAGGACCCCCAACAGCCCCGCCAGCGCCCCACCCGCCACCAGGGCCAGCACGATGATGAGTGGTGACAGGTTCACCCGGGTTCGCTGCACCAGAGGAGTGATGATGTGGTTGTCGATCTGCTGAACGGCAGTGAGGATCGCCACCGCCCACAGGGCTTGGGCCACCGAACCATTGAGGAGCCCGACGATCCCGGCCAGGAATCCGCCCACGACCGGGCCGAGAAAGGGCACCATGTTCAGGACTCCAGCGATCACCCCGATGATCAGCCAGAAGGGCAGGTCGATGAGATAGAGGCCGATGCTCGACAGGACACCGACTATGAAGGCAACCAGCAGCTGACCTCTCACGAAGGACGACAGCGCCGAGATGAGCCGGGCGCCCACGTGCACCACCTCATCACGGCGACTGAGCGGAATCAGTTCCTGGGCCGAACGCTGGAACTTCCTGGCGTCCACCATCATGTAGAAGGAGAGCACGGGAGCCAGGATCGTCACTGTGACGGTCTCGGTCACTCCCCGCAACACACGGCCCGCTCCCGACCCGAAACCTCCGAGCAGACCCTGAATGGTGGACTGGTTATCGGGGTTCTGGAACCACTGCTTGATGGTGTCCGACGTCCACACCGGGCCCAGGTCGATGCCGAATCGCCCGGACATGGAGTGGAGCCAATCAACGATGCGGTCCCACAGATCGGGCAACTGGGTGGCGAAGTCGCTCGCCTGCTGATTGATGGCCGGCACAATCAACACCACTCCCAGGGTGATGACTCCGGCGGCGATGAGGAAGGTGATGGCGGTGGCGGCCGGACGGGGCAGTCCCTTGTCGTCGAAGAAATCGACGATGGGGTTGAGGATCATCGTCAGGCCGAAGGCGAATGCCAGAGGCAGCCAGATGATGCGCACCAGGTCGGCGACGTGCCAGGCGGCCCAGATCAGCGCAAGCCCGCCGATGGTTGCCCACACCATGAGGGCCAACCGGCGCAGACGGTCTGACGAGGCGGGCGGGATCACGGCGGTGAGTGTATCCCGAGCCTGTTTCGAATCATCGCTCAGCCAGGCGAGCCGGTGTGTCCCCCTCCACGCGGATGGTCCAGCCGGGCGATCCGGACCCCGCCTGTGGCGAAGAGAAGTCGCCGTCGTCAGACGACCAGCCGGAAGGAACGGAAGCCGGGCCCACCACCCGGACGGGGCTCCCCGATGGGACCGAGAGGTCGAAGTTCCCGGAGAGCACGACCTCCGCACCCGCCTCGGGCGGGGCTCCCAGGCTCACATTCCCCGATCCGCCCATGGCCAGCGCGTCGATCTCCAGACCGGTGAGATCGGCGTCGATGGAGCCGTTCAGGACCAGCCTCCACCCAACGATGGGGGCCAGACCCAGCTTCCAACCCGAGAACCTGTACCAGGCGGGAGCCTTCTCGTCGGAGTCCATCACGATCGAAAGAGCACCATCGACCGAGGTCTCCTTCGCCTGGGGCACACCAACATCACCGCCTCTGAGAATGGGATCGACCACGTAACCCACCCCGGCTTCTGTTCCGTGCACGATCAAATCTCCTGAGATCTGGACGGTGAGACGGGTGGGGTTGCTGAGCTCCTCTGCGGGGGGGCCGGTCAACCGACCCTCGGCCGTGGGCAACTGACTCCATCCCCCGAGATGCAGCGAAATGGCCAACACGAGAGCAGTGAAGATCGCCAGGGGGAGGACGGCCCCGGCGCGGTCATGGTTACGACGCCCTCGCCATGAGCCGATGAGCCCGGCCGCGACCACCACCAGCACCAGGGGCCACATGGCCACCAAGTCGACCACAAGTGCCGGGGACAGGATGCCCGAGACCAGCCCCAGAGCGGCGACGACCACCAGGACGCCAACCAATATCCAGGCCGCCACGACGAAGGGGTGGCGGCCCCTGGGGGCGGTCATCCCTGATAGGAGCTGCCGATGACCACAACCAGGTCGGCCCCGCTCGACTGGACCGGCCCCTGATCAGTGGACAGAGTGGCATCGGGAACGGAATCTGCCAGAACCTGCGCCTCGAGCGAGAAGCCATCGGCGTAGAAGATCGTCGTATCGGAGAGCTCCGGCGTGTAGTTGTCGGGAGGGAGTGTCTCATAGCCGAGGCCCTCCAGTTGACTGGTGAGGTCGGCGGCGATACCCGTTCGACCGGTGGAGTTGAGGACCACCACGGTCACCTGTGCCGGTGGCCGGACCTCCCGTATGGTCGTGGCCGTGGTCGCGGTGGTGGGTTCCGTCGTGTCGGCGACGGTCGATGTGGCGCCATCGACGGTGCTGGTGGGACCGATCGTGGTAGTGGTCGTGGCATCGGGGGCGACGGAGGTGGAGGTAGTGTCGCTACCTCCATTGCCTCGGCCCGCCCAGAGCGACAGGCCCCCGAACACGATCGCACCGACGATCAGGATCCCCGCCACCAGGAACAAGACGTCCCTGTAGAACCCGGGGCCAGAGCGCCGGGAATGGCGTCCGCGAGTACTCATGAGGTCCTAGCTACCTCGGTGTGCGATACCAGCCTGCGAAGACGCCGAACCGTGAGGGGGTCGTATCGTTCTGCGTCGGCACACCACAGCAGCTCCGCCAGCCTGTCGTAATAGGCAGCGGCGCCCAGGCCGACCTGGTCCGATATGGTCCATTCCTTGGGTCCCGGCTGTTGCCACCAGGTGCGCTCGAGATCCAGGATGGCGCGGTCAACTCCCGTGAGCCTCACGGGGCAAGGGTATCGGCAACAGGGCGAATTTCCGCGTCTTATCACCCGACCCAGGTCTGGCTCGATTCCCAGTTCAGGATCTGGACAGAGGGGATCCTGGATGAGGCGTGGCCCAAAGGAGAATCGACCCCGCGGGTTGGCCGTCAGCGTACGGGGTGGTCGGGCGGCCCGTTCGCCGACACACATCAGCGTGCGAAATCGAGGCCCCGATGCCCTGGCGTTTACCATGCCGAGGAGGCTGGCATTGTCGATACGGCCTTACTTCGCCGGGTTAGCTCAGTGGTAGAGCAACCGCCTTGTAAGCGGTAGGTCGTCGGTTCAATCCCGACACCCGGCTCCGCTGATCACGAACGGACCCTGAAGATCTCGAACGCGGCCAGGGCCGCTGCCACCGAAACGTTGAGGGACTCCACCGTGCCCTCCATGGGAACGGCGGCCAGGACGTCGACCCGCTCCGCCACCAGGCGGCTCAGTCCGCCACCTTCCTCTCCCACCACCAGTGCTACCGGCTCGGTGAGGAGGGCCAGGCCGAACAGGCGCTCGGGGCCCGCCGAATCCAGGCCCACCGACCAAACGTCGAGCTTCTTCAGGTGGGACAAAGCTTCCGCCACCGAGCCCACGGACGCAACCCTGGCCTGTTCAAGAGCTCCTGCGGCCGCCTTGAACGCCGTTCCGTTGAGCGGAGCGGCACGGCGCTCAGCGACAACCAGGCCGAGAACCCCCGCCGCAACGGACGAGCGCACGATGGCGCCCAAATTGTGAGGGTCGACCACGTGGTCCACGACCATCATGGCGGTGGGAATGACGGCGGCCGCCACCTCCTCGAGGGAGACGAACGGAATCGGGCTGCATCGGGCCACCACTCCCTGCGGGGCGGTCGTGTCGGCCAGAGAACGCACGTCATCGATCGGGCTCACCGACCCGCCGAATGCTTCCACCGAATCGATGATCTCCCTCACCGGTGGGCGATGGAGCCGATCCTTTTCCACGCGGAGAACCTCGACCCGACCCGCCGCGGCCGCAGCGGCCACGGCGTGAAGGCCCTCGACCTTATCCCCGAACCCAGCGCGCCCCATCGGGCGTGTCCTCCACCACCACATCCACGTCCGCCAGCCGATCCCGGATGGCATCGGCCCGAGCGAAATCACGATCCGCCCTGGCGTCGGCGCGGACGGCGAGCAGTCCTTCGACGGTCGACTCCGCATCGCCGGAGGGATCGACTCCGTAGGCGGTGGCCAGCTCGGCCAATGCCTCGCGGTCGAGTGAGGCCGTCTGGGAGAGGTCCTGGTCGAGGCCGAGTACCTCGACCAACTCCCTCACCGCAGCCACCGTTGCGGAGGCATCCTCACCTTCGTCGAGCATCCGATTCGCCTCCCGGATGGCGTCGAAGAGAGTGCCCACTGCGGCCGGTGTGGCGAAGTCGTCGTCCATGGCGGCCCGGAAGGCATCGATGACCTCTGGAGCAGGTGGACCGGAGGACTCGGGAACCCGCTCCAGGAGCCGCTCGATCCGCCTGTACGCCTCTGCCGCCTCCTCCACCAGCGCCTCTGAGTATTCGATGGGGGCCCGGTAGTGGGCCCGGACGAACAAGAGACGCAGAGCCATTCCTCCGTACTTGTCGAGAGCGGTGATCAGGTCGACCACGTTCCCGGTCGACTTGGCCATCTTGGCTCCGCCCAGGTTGACCATGCCGTTGTGCAGCCAATAGCGGGCCAACCGCTCGCCGGTGGCGCATTCGGACTGAGCGATCTCGTTCTCGTGATGCGGAAAGATCAGGTCGGTCCCCCCCGAGTGGATGTCGAAGTCGTTTCCCAGATAACGCGCCGCCATGGCCGAGCATTCGATATGCCACCCGGGCCGCCCCGGGCCCCAGGGTGAATCCCAGTACGGCTCTCCCGGCTTGGCTCCCTTCCAGAGGGCGAAGTCGAGAGGGTCGTGTTTCACCTCGTTGGGCTCGATGCGGGTGCCCGAGCGCATCTCGTCCAGGTTCTGATTGGAGAGCTTGCCGTAGTCCTCATCGGATCGAACCGAGAAATAGACATCATCGCCCGCCTGGTAGGCCTTGCCCTGGTCGATCAGCGCCGAGATCAGCTGATGCATCTCGGCGATGTGCTCGGTGGCGAGAGGCTCGATGTCGGGGTCGAGCACCCCCAGGCGGTGGTAACCATCGGCGAATTCGGCCGACATGCGGGTGGCGTAGGTGGCTACGTCTTCACCCGATTCCGCCGCCTTGGCGATGATCTTGTCCTCGATGTCGGTGATGTTGCGGACGAAGGTCACCCGGTACCCGCTCCAGAGCAGATAGCGCCGGATGACGTCGAACACTACCGCCGACCGGCCGTGACCGACATGGGGGGGGCTCTGCACGGTGGGCCCGCACACGTAGAACCCGATCTCCCCCTCTGTGCGAGGCTCCAGGGGGACCTGGGCGTGCTGCAGCGTGCTGTAGAGGCGGATCATGAAACATCCAGCGTAGCTAGGCCGGTTAAGACCCAGACGAGGGACGGGCTTGCCCGGGGCCTTCGGGCCCATCCCCCTACTTCCCGCCCGCGACGGCAGGGGGACAAAGGCAGAGCTTCTTCCCGCCCTCAGTCCAGGGAGCGGAGCACTACTACTGCCGTTACGGCTATGCCCTCGTCGCGTCCGGTGAAACCGAGGCCATCGGTGGTGGTCGCCTTGACCGAGACGGAGTCTGGCTCCACGACTGCCAAGCGCTCCGCCAGTGCCTCCCGCATAGAACGCCGATGGGGGGCGATCCGGACCTCCTCGGCCACCACGGTGACATCACAGGCTGCCACAAACCAACCCGCCTCGTGGGCTGCCATCGCTGCCCGACGGACCATGTCCATGGAGTTGGCGTCACGCCAGCGGGCGTCGTGGGAGGGGAAGTGCTCTCCGATATCACCCAGGCCCGCTGCGCCGAGAATGGCGTCGACCACGGCGTGCGCCAACACATCACCATCGGATGTAGCGGCCACTCCCCTGGTCTCGTCGACCACGACCCCGGCCAGGATCAGAGGACCGGGTCCCTCGAAACGATGGGCGTCATATCCCCAACCGACCCGGACGTCGGTGCCGACGTACACCGAGGGCGCTCAGTCTTCTTCCGGTTCTATCACCGGTAGCGCCCGATCCAGCTTGGTGATGGCCTCCTCATCGTCGATCTGGAGGGAGAAGGCCAGCTCAGAGCTGAGAGCCACCCTTGCCTTGGAGAGCATCCGCTTGAGGGCAGGGCTGATCCCCTTGGTCTGCTGGGCATAGGTGAGATCTCGCACCACCTCGGCCACCTGGAAGATGTCGCCCGAGGTCATCTTCTCGTTCAGCACCTTGTACCAGCGGCTCCAGTTGGATCCCGCCTCCTCCGGCTCCTCCTTGAGGGACTTGAGCACGTTGCGTGCCGCCGTCTTGGATATCACCGGCCGGATCAGCTCATCCATACCCTCCAGCGGCACCATCACGGTGAGCTGTTCCGTGGCGATATCGAGGACGTAATAGTCCTTTTTCTCGCCATTGAATTCCTGCTTGAGCTTCTTGGCGATGGTGGCGGCCCCGTGCTGGGGATGGACCACCTTGTCGCCGATTGCGAATTTCGATTTCTTAGCCATCAACGAGGCGGCATTGTACAGGGCCGGCCCCGCCTGGCGGAAAGGCGCCGGCCAGGATGACCGCTCGGCGGACCGACCAGGGTTGCGGTCTGGGGCTCAATCGAGATCCGGATCCCACAGCTCGGCGGCGGAGAGGAGCCGATCGAAGAAGGTTCGCAGTTGGAGTGCCCTGGCCGAGCCGATCCCCTCGACCTCCTCCAGCTTGTCCTGATCCGCCATGAGCAGGCGATCGAAGCCCTTGAAGTGCCGGACCAATTCCTCGCGCACCTGGTCGGGCAGCCTGCCCACCTTCGAGAGGAGCCGAAAACCGCGTGGGTGGCGGCATCGTCCAGGTCGACGAACCCGACCGTGTGGCCGACCCGGGATGGGTCCTCGAGATCGGACCCCGACAACTCCGTCAGAGCGGCTGCCGCCTTGGCCAGTGTTGAATCACGCCGGGGTTTGACGTAGTCCATCAGGGTGACGGTCCGGATGTGCTCGACACCCCGGACCATGTCGGCCAGTTGGACCCACATCAGGCCACCCTCGTCGCCCAGTGTGATGGCCTCCTGCTCGATCGACACACCGACCCGCCGCACCAGCTCGCTCCGCTGCAGGAGCGTGACCACCGGCCGGTAGGTGGCCAGCCCGGTCACCTCCAGCATGGTGAGACGGCTCTCGGCATCGTCGAGGCGCCTGCGTAGCCGGTCGAGCGTCTGGAGATCCTGGTTGACCCGGGCCGCCACCTCTGTCGGACGATCCAGCTGCACTTTCTGGCTGTCGTAGTAGAGGGTTGCGATCTTGCGGCCCTCGCTGACGGCGACCACCGGCCGCTTGGTCTGAATCGCCATGCGCTCGGCCGTGCGGTGGCGGGACCCGGTCTCCTCGGTGGGGATGGTGCCGTCGGGCACGAAGTGCACGTTGGCGGACAGGATGTGCTCCATCTCCTCGTCGACCACGATCCCCCCGTCCATCTTGGCGAGCTCAGAGAGTCGGGCCGGGGTGAAGTAGGCGCCGTCGAGCCCGAACCCACCCGAACTGGCTTCATCGACCACCGAGCCGGAACCGATCACGATCAGGGCTCCTTTGGCCATCTGGATTATGCGTTCCAGGGCCTGGCGCATAGGTGTGCCCGGCGCCAGCCGCTCGAGGATCGCAAGGATCGAATCGGAGTCGCCCACGGCAGGTCAGGCTATCAGGTCCGATTGCGATTCGGGTGGGTCAAGAGACCGGCCAGCAGCAAAGCGGCATCGAGCCTCAAGCCGCGATGCCCGGACGGGGCAATCACCGTGTCGAGACCGATCCGTTCCGCCTCCTCCCGTCTGCGGGACTCGTAGGCCACCTGGCGAACCTCGCCCGCCAGGCCGATCTCCCCCCACGCCGCCACCGCTCCCAAGGGCACATCGAGCACAGACGAGGCAATGGCGAGGGCGATGGGGAGGTCGCAGCCCGGCTCGCTCACCTTCCACCCGCCCACCACGTTCACGTACACGTCCTTGGCGAGGGCATCGACCGCACCGTGCCGGGACAGCACGGCCAGGATCTGATGCACCCGGGCCGACTCCACCCCCCGCACCGAGCGACGGGGCTGGGTGTATTTGGTGTCGTTGGTCAGGGCCTGGATCTCCACCAGCACGGACCTGCGCCCCTCCACGGCGGGGAAGGCGATGGTGCCGGCCACGGTCGACTCCCAGTCGGACAGGAACGCCTTGGACGGGTCCTCGACCACCCGCATGCCGTCGGCCGTCATCTCGAACATCCCCACCACATGGGTGGCCCCGTAGCGGTTCTTGAGGCAGCGAAGGGCACGCAGACCGCGGTCGGGGTCTCCCTCGAGGTAGAGGACGACGTCGACCATGTGCTCCACCAGCTTTGGGCCCGCGATGGTCCCGTCTTTGGTGACGTGGCCTACCAGCACGGTGGCCACCCCCTGCTCCTTGGCGAAGCGGATGAGCCGGGCGGCGCTCTCCCGAACCTGGGCCACGCCCCCCGGCCCGCCCGAGATCTCCGAGACGCTCACCGTTTGAATGGAATCGACCACCATCAGGTTGGGCAGGTCGGCTGCGGCCGCCGCCAGGATCCGGTCGACGTCTTCGTCCGCCACGAGCGTGATCCCTGGGCCTGCCACGGCCAGCCGCTCGGCGCGCATGGCCACCTGTTGCGCCGACTCCTCTGCAGACACCATGAGGGTCTTCTTGCCCATCGCCGCCAGCGCACCGGCTGCTTGCAGCAGAAGCGTCGACTTCCCCACCCCGGGCTCGCCACCCACCAGACACACCGACCCTGCCACCAGACCGCCGCCCAGCACCCGGTCCAGCTCGGAAATGCCCGTCTGCGCCCTGCCCCGGTCGAGGGAACCGACCTGGGCCAGGTCGACGCTGCGGGCCGGAGTCGTTCGGCGCTTCTTGGCGGAGGTGGCCGCCTCTTCCACCAGCGGCTCCTGAGTCAGGCATTGGGGGCAGAACCCCATCCACTTACTCGACTGGTGACCGCAGTTATCACATCGGAAGGCCATGGTCAGCGATCGTATCGGTCCTGGGTGACAGGTTCACGTCCAACCGGACCAATGGGAGAAGAAATCAGGAACGGCGCCGGTTGTAACCCCACCACACGACGCCGATCACGACGGCGAGCAACACGAGGGCACCGATCACCGAGGCCGGCGTCCACGGTTCGGCAGTGATGATCGGCCAAACTGTCACGGCGTGGCACAATACCCGATGGGTGGCGGTCGAATTGGATCGGCCGCGCCCCGACGAAGGCCCGGCCAAGGAGCCTGGAAGGAGAAATGTGGCCAGACACGTGTGTCCCGAATGCGGCGCCACGGTCACCGGTGTAGAACAGTTTTGCCCCACCTGTGGGACGTTTCTCGACTATGACGAGGAGCCCGCCGGCTCCAACGACTACGAACAGTTCGAGCTGGGTGCGGTCCCCCCGCCCCCCGAGGATTTCGGGCCCCGGTCCCGCGAGATTCCCTGCCCCTCGTGCGGGGCGCTCAACGCTCCCGGCAACCGACACTGCGAGGAGTGTGGGGCTCGCCTGTCACAAGGCCCACTCCCCGCCGCTCCCCGCCCCGCCGTGCAGGCCACCGCCGGCGTGCGGGCCGTGATCGCCATCGGTGGCCTGCTTCTGGGCGTAATCATCATCGCCCTCCTGTTCCAGCTCTTCGGAGGCAGCTCTCCGACCGACACCACCACCGCCGCCGCCGATGGCTCCACCACCAGCACGACCGAGATCCAGCCCGCCGTCCTCGATCCGCTCGACGTCTCGTGCAGCGTCGAAGGGCTCGGTTCGTTCGTGTGCAACAACTTGATCTCCGGCACCGAGGCCACATATCAGGTGAAGTGGCCCGATCTGGAGGCGAGCGGCGAGAAGCTCAGCATCACGATTCGCTTCCGCACGGCGGTGGCCATCTCCCGCATCGACTGGAAGAACCTTGCCGGCGACGAGACCCGATTCAAGCGCAATTACAAGGCCCGGGCCCTCACCATCTCCTCGGATGACTCGGTGGTGGATGTGCAGAGGGACCTCGAAAACTCGCCGGGCGTCCAGCAGATCCCATTCTCCTCTCTCAACACCAACCAGGTGACCATCACGGTCAACAGCGTGTGGGATGCAGAGCTGGTCGACGGCAACGTGTTTACCGAGCTGGCCATCGACGAGATCCAGGTAATCGGCCGCCCCGCCGAGACTATCACCCCCACCGAATCGACCACCCCGGCCGAGACCACCACCCCCTGATCCTGGTTCTGGCGCGACATTCAGGGCACAGATGTCGGGAATGTCGCGCGGAAACGGTCTCGGGATCCCCTCAGCCCTTGATGTAGGGCTGTCCGTCAGCGGCGGGGGGACGAGCCCGCCCCACCAGGCCCGCCACCACGATGACGGTGGCCACGTAGGGAAGCATCAGCATGAACTCGGAGGGGATAGCGGTGCCGAGAATGGCCACCTTCTGGGCCAAGGCTCCCGAGAAGCCGAACACCAGGCCGGCGGCCAGGGCACCGAATGGCATCCAGCGCCCGAAGATCATGGCGGCCAGGCCGATGAATCCGATGCCCCCGGTCATGTTCTGCTCGAAGCGAGAGACCTGGGCCAGGGCCAGGAACGCACCGCCGAACCCGGCGATCATGCCACCCAGGATCACGTTGCGATACCGCACCCTCAAGACGTTGATGCCCAGCGTGTCGGCCGCCTTGGGATGCTCGCCCACCGCCCGGGCTCGCAGGCCCCATCGGGTGCGGAAGAAGGCGAAGTGGAGGAACACGACCAGCAGCAACGTCACATACACGAAGAAGGTGTGGTCGAAGAACATGGGGCCGATCACCGGAATGTCGGCCAGCAGGGGGAGGCGCCAGCTCGACACCCGGGCGGGAGCGTTGAGGTCCTGGGCCTGGGACAGAACGCGACTGGCAAGGAACGAGGTCAGGCCGAGAGCGAAGATGTTGATCACCACCCCGACGATGATCTGGTCGACCCGGAAACGTATCGCCAGCCAGGCCAGGCCGGCGCCCAGCAACGCTCCGATGGCCAGTGCCCCGACTACGCCGACGATGGTCCCGAAAGCGCTGGACAGAACGGTGGCGACGAATGCCGAGGCGAGCAGCTGACCCTCGATCCCGATGTTGATGACCCCGGCCTTCTCACAGGTGAGACCGGTGAGGGCTCCCAGGGTGATGACGACCGATGAGATGACGGTCGAGCGCAGCATCCCAACCATGGAGAACTGGCTCCCCGCCGCCGCCCAGGCCAGGAAGGAGAGGACGAACAGCAACAGGCCCACACCGAGGATCGGGTTGGTCCAGGAGAGTCTCTGGCGCCGCAACCGCTCCGCCCCCAGCAGGGCGAGGATCACGGCCACGATCATCGAGAAGAGTCGCGAATCGATGGTCCAGGCCAGGCCCTGGAAGTGATCGGAGGGGAGGCTCAGGTTGAAGGTGGACTGGGCGTCGCCGGGGACCCCGAAAGCGAACACCCACATCACCACCACCGCCAGTGCGAGGAGGATGATGCCGATGATGGTGGCCCGGCGCTCGTCGACGCTGGTGCGCACCACGACCTTATCCTCGATCTGGGTCGGTGCAGCCGTGGCCGTCATCAACCCCACCCGCTAGAGACCCCGGCGGTCCGCTCCGGACCAGCCTTGATCCGGTAGATGGCCCTGACCAGGGCGGGGGCGGCCACGAACACGACTATGAGTGCCTGGAGCACCACGACCAGATCGATCGGTATCTGAGCAGCTCCCTGCATCTCACGGCCCCCGGCGGCCAACGCCCCGAATAGCAGAGCAGCCCATATCACGCCGATCGGATGGGATCGACCCAGCAGCGCCACGGTGATGGCGTCGAACCCGATCAAGCCGGCCAGGGCGGGAGTGACCTTGTGGGGAGCCAGGCCCATGAGCTGATTGGCCCCGGCCATTCCGGCAAACCCACCCGCCAGGGCCATGGCCAAAGTGATGATGAGCGGCACGCTCATCCCCGCGTAGCGACCGGCGTTCTGGTTGGCCCCCACCGCTCGAAACTCGAAGCCGACCGACGATCGATACAGGAGCCAGTAGAGGAAGAAAGCCGCCGCCACGGCAATGAGGATCCCGATCGTGACCCGATAATTCGACCCGAACAGGTGGGGCAGAGTGGCCGTGTTGGCGATCGCCGCCGACTGGGGGTTGTTTCGGCCCGGATCCTGGAACAGGGGGACGGTCAACAGCCACTGGACCAGGAACGAGGCGATGAAATTGAACATGATGGTGGTGATCACTTCATGGGCCCCGGTCCGGGCTTTGAGCAAACCGGCGATGCCGCCCCACACCATTCCGCCCAGCAGACCCGCCAGCAGAGCCAACGGGATGTGGATGAAGGAGGGTGCGCTGACATACAACCCCACCCAGAGAGCAGCCATGCCGCCGATCAACATCTGCCCCTGGGCACCGATGTTGAACAGCCCTGCCCGGAAGCCGAGGGCGATACCCAGCCCGGCCAAGGCCAACGGCGTCGCGGCGAACAACGTCTCAGAGATGGCATAGACGGATCCGACCGAGCCCCTGAAGAGTGCCCGGTACGCAAGGCTGATCTCGTGACCCATCGAACCCAGGGCCTTGCCCGGCTCGCTGAACAGCGTGGGCAGGACCTGGACGTCTGACAGGGCGATGATGATGGCCCCGATCACCAGGGCGCTGACCAGAGCCAGGGCGGGGACGAGGAGAGACCTGAGCAGCGAGGTCCCCACCCCGGTTATGGACTGAAAGGTCGAGCTCTGCTCCGTCTTGGTGTCCTCGGCCGGTGTGGTTTGATTCTCGGGGGAGGTCACTTCGCCGATCCCAACATGGCCAATCCGATGTCACTCACATCCGCGCTGGGCTCGAATTCGCCCGCGATTCGCCCGTGGTAGAGCACCAGGATCCGATCGGAGAGGGCGAGGATCTCGTCCAGCTCGGACGAAACCACCAGGACGGCAGCACCGGCGTCGCGTTTGGCCACGATCTGGTGGTGGATGTACTCGATCGAGCCCACATCGATTCCCCGCGTGGGCTGGGCGGCGATCACCAGCTGGACCTGGCGATCGAACTCGCGGGCCACGATCACTTTCTGCTGGTTGCCCCCCGAGAGTGTCGAAACGGGAACATTCACCCCGGGCGTGCGGACGTCGTATTGCTCCACGAGACGCTCGGCCGCCTGGCGAGTTGTGTCCCAGTCCATGAACACCCCCCGGGAGTAGGGACGGGCATAGTAGGAGTCGAGGATCATGTTCTCGGCCACCGTGAAGTCGAGCACCAGGCCGGACTCCTGGCGATCCTCGGGGATGTGAGAGACGCCTCGCTGATGCAGGTGCCGGGGCGTCATCCCGGTCACGTCCTCACCGTCCAGCAGAACCGTTCCCGAGTGGATGGGGCAGAGGCCAGTGATGGCCTCGATCAACTCGGTCTGACCGTTGCCCTGCACGCCGGCGACGCCGACGATCTCTCCCGCCCGGACTTCGAAGGAGACCCCGTCCACCGCCTTCTGACGGCGCTCGTCCACCACCACCAGATCGTGGATTTCGAGCACCGCCTTGCCCGGATGAGCCGGGTCCTTCGAGACCGTGAGCTCCACAGGGCGACCAACCATGAGCTCGGCGATCTCCTTCTCGGTAACATCTCCGGGGGCGACCTCGGCCACGTTCTTGCCGGCCCGCATCACCACCACCCGATCTGCCACCGAGAGCGCCTCCCCCAGCTTGTGCGTGATGAAGATGATCCCCTTTCCATCCTCCTTGAGTCCGTCCACGATGGTGAAGAACTCCTCCACCTCCTGGGGCGTCAGAACCGAGGTGGGCTCGTCGAAGACCACGAACTGCGCCTCACGGTTCAGGACCTTGATGATCTCCACTCTCTGCTGAATCCCCACGGGAAGGTCCTCGATGACCGCCTCGGGGTCCACGTGGAGGTTGTAGCGCTCGGAGATCTCGCGTACGTCGCGGCGGGCCGCTTCGCGGTCGATGACGCCGAGCGGCCCCGTTGGTTCCTGGCCCAGGGCGACATTCTCGGCCACCGTGAACACCGGCACCAGCATGAAGTGCTGGTGCACCATGCCGATGCCGGCATCGATGGCGTCACGAGACGAGTCGGGCCGGATCTCTGTCCCGTCGACGAGGATTTGCCCGGCATCTGATTGGTACAGCCCATAGAGGACATTCATCAGGGTGCTCTTGCCGGCTCCGTTCTCGCCGAGCAGGGCAACCACTTCCCCTTCCTCGACCGAGATCGACACATCGTCATTGGCCAGCACGCCGGGGAATCTCTTGGTGATGCCTCGCAGCTCCAGCGCCACGCCAGCTCCTTGACCTCTCGAACGCTCCCGGTACCTTAGAACAAGAGAGCCCCCGGTGGTCTCAGCACCGGGGGCTCTCGGGTATCGACAGACGTCCCTGATCAGCCGACGTCGAAGTTGGCGGCGTCGATCTTGCCGTCCTTGATGTCCTGGAGGATCTGCTGCACCTCGGAGTCCAGCTCGGCCGGCACCTTGTCCGCCCAGGAGTGGTAGGGGGCGAGGCCGACACCGTCGTTGGCCAGGTTGCCCACCACCTTGCCTGCGGTCCAGTTGCCGGCATAGTCGTCCTGGATGGACCGCTCGACCTGCACGGTGATGTTCTTCTCGATCGTGGTCAGCCACAGATCCTGATACTCGGCAGGAGCTGCGTTGTAGGCATCCTGGTCCACACCGATCAGGGCGGCATCGAGGCCGCGGTCCTGGATGGCGGTGCCGCAGGGCAGGTTGATGGCGCCACCGACGGGCAGGATGATGTCGGCTCCCTCGTCGAGGAGACTCTCACAGGTGGCACGCACCTTGGGATCGGCCGGGTCGAAACTACCCGTGAAGGTCCCGTCCTGTTTGGCGACGTCCCAACCCAGCACCGTCACGTTGGTGCCCTTGACCTCGTTGTAGTGCGCCACACCGCGGGTGAGCCCATCCAAGAAGATGGACACGGTGGGGATGTTGAGCCCTCCGTAGGTGCCGATCGTGCCGGACTGGCTCACGCCCGCAGCCAGGTAACCGGCGGCGTAGGCGGCCTCGTCGGTCTGGAAGACCAGCTGGCGAATGTTGGGAATGTCGTCGGGGTAGCTGAAGTCGACAATCGTGAAGTGGACGTCGGGGTTGTCCTGGGCATACTGCTGGGTGGCGTCACCGAGCTGGTACCCCACCGTCACGATGTGCTGGGCGCCCTGGCTCAGGCACTGGTCGAGGTTGGGGGCATAGTCGGCCTCCACGGACGACTCCAGCAGAATCGGGTCGGGCTGGGCGTAGCCGGCGTCGACAGAGTCGAGCACACCCTGCCAGGCCGAAGCGTTGAAGCTGCGGTCGTCGACACCGGCCAGGTCGGTAACCAGGCAGGTCTTGACCGCGGTGCCGGTCATGGCTTCGGTGGTCGAGGTCATGGCCTGGGTGGTCGAGGTCATGGCCTGGGTGGTCGAGGTCATGGCCTGGGTGGTCGGCGTGGATGCCTGAGTGGTCTGGGTGGTCTCGGTGCCCGCGCCGCCGCAGGCCACGACCGCCAAGGCCAGGGCTGCGAACAGCGCGAGCAATCGTATAGGTTTTCTCACTTGATTTCCTCCACAGTATGAGTTGGCGGATAGCCCTCCGCCGCGCGCGGAAGCTTAGTGAATCGACGCCCCAAGGCCCAGCCACAACAGCCCGATTTCGGTCCCTTCCCGGGACCGAATCCTCATCCCTCCACGTTGAGAGGAGTGGGTTTGACGAGGTAGATCCAGGGGATCGAGATCAGGGTGACCGCCCCCTTGAGGATCACGTTGGCCCAGAAGATGGACCAGGCCAGGTCGGCAGGGAATACGCCGAAGACGACCGCGAGCCCCACGAACACACCCGAGTCGACCGGCACCGACACGGCGTTGGAGGACAGCACCCGTCCCCACTGCTTGCCCTGGCCCACGATCCTCACCCAGGCGGAGTACACCTCGGTGTCGATCAGCTCCGAGACCACTTCGGCCGCGATCGAAGCCACCACGATGCCCCACACCGGCGAGAGGACCTCTCCGAAGAAGACCGTCTGGGGAGTGGAGGCGGCGGCGGGCAGCTTGGCGCTCACCCAGAACAGCAGGGCCATGCCCAGGTTCACGAATGCGGCCGTAACGATCAGCGCCCGGGCGGCCGTCTTGCCGGCGATCTTGTGGACCAGATCCCGAAGCGTGAAGGTGAAGGGGTAGATCAGGGTCCCTGCATCGACGGCGAACCCCGCCAGCGTGACGATGCGCAGGGAGGCCACGTCGGCCAGGACCTGGGCGCCCATGTAGCTCCCAGCCACCACCATGAGGGCGATGAGGGCCCGGCGAGGCACGACTGGGCGGTTCGTCTCGATCATTGGTGCCCTACTCAACCAGCGCCGTCTGGGGCGGCGCAACCCTAGGAGTCTGCTGGATAATGCCGTTGCTCGGATTGGCGGTCAGGCGCGCCAGCCGCAAGACCGAGGTTTCGCCACTCCTTGTGCCGGAATGGCGGGGCCGAGAACGGAGCGGGTGGTGATGCATGGTCGTCAAGATGGGTGACATGCATTGTCCAACGGGCTCCTAGGAGTCTGCTGGACTCCTGTATCAATGGCGTTCGGCGCGACGGGCGCCACCGATCCCGCCTGCCAGAACGCCGATGATGGGGAGGGTGAGGATCAGGCCGTTGAGCCCGTCCTCGTCGGCGATCCCCAGTGCGGCCAGGAGCCCCAGCCCGGCGCAAACGCCCACCACCGCCAGAACCGGACGCCAGGGTGCAGGTGCGGGTCGTCGGTCCCGTGCCGGCCTCTCGAAGCGGCCGAAGCCCACGATGAGCAGGGCCGTGACCGAAGCCAACACCAAATACCAGATGGGCCGGGTCAGCCACCAGGCCAACGAGAGCGGCGCCGGATGCAGCCCGAATCCCCCGGCCACGAGCGACAGGCCGATTACGACCACCATGGCGGTGAGGTGCCAGAGATAGATGGTCATGATCTGCGCGTTGACCGCCACCACCGCACGCCACGGTCGAGACCGCAGCAGCCAGCGGCGCAAGGGTCCCTCCCCGGCCAGCGCCAGCCCGGCCTGGAACATGCCCAGGAAGACCAGCGTCACCCTGGGCGGGTACGAGTTGGTCACCTGGGCAGTGTCCAGGCCCACCATCGCCACCGGGTAGGGGCCTGCCCACACCAGGGCCAGGGTGGCGGCCAGGCCGAAGGCAGAGAGCCCCAGTCGATGCCACGTTCCCCCGATCCGGTCGTCCAGCCAGGCGTACCCCAGCTGGTGGACCGTGCCCCACACGAACAGATAGTTGGCGAATCCGATCGCGACCCAGCCCATACCCAACGAGGCCAGGTCACACAGCCCGGCCGCCACCACCCCGAGAGTCACCGACCACCAGCCCATCCGCTCCCACAAGATCAACCCGGCGGGGGCGACCGTGACGATCACGATGTAGGCGGCCAGGAACCAGGTCGGCACCAGGGCTACCTGGCTGGCCAGCTGAAGCATGTGCCAGTCCAGCCCCAGCCGCAGGCCGATCCAGCCTCCCACCCCCCAGATGACGAGGAGGGGCACGACCGGCAGGACCAGCCGGCGAAGACGGCTCCGCAACCACCCACCGTACGTCTCGTGACGACGCCGGGCCGACCGCCAGGAGACTCCGTTGGCGTACCCACCCACGAAGAAGAACACCGGCATCACCTGCAGCACCCAGGTGGCCGGATGGGTCCATGTTGTCAACTCCAGGAGGTGGCCCGCCACCAGGTTTTCCCCGCGGACCGTCACCGCGGCCATCAGCCAATGGCCCAGCACCACGACGAGGATCGAGCCGGCCCGAAGGGCATCGACTGCGCGGTTGCGGTCGGCGCCGGTGGCATCGGCCATCTGGCGCACGCTGGCCATGAAACTCACAGACACATTTCTAGCCATTCAGGAGGAGTCGCGGCCCGCTTGTGTCAGCGCGGGCGGGCGTCGGATGCGGCGTAGCTCCGAGCCGGGGGGAGTGGCAGAGGAAGGGCGTCGGTAACCCCGCCCCACTCCCAATGCCAGGGCTCACGTGTGGCACGGCCGCATTCTGCCCAGGCTGGGTGCACCCAGCCGAAGCGACTGCCGTTCTCCTGCAGCCATCGGTACTGGGAGTCGTGACAGGAGAGGACCCGTCTTCCGTTCCCGAAGTCGATCGCCCGTCCCCAGCCGTGATTGGAGCGGCCCGGAGTGGCGATGGGAGGGCCGGAGCAAGAACGCACCTTCCGCACCCCTGTCACCACCTCTTCACCAGTGAGAGGGTCGGTGCGCGTCACCTCCTCCTGTTCGATCGGGCAGCGGCGGTCGTAGGCCTCCGTCTGCGCCGAGTAGCTCCGATAGCAGTAATGAGGCACCAGCGTCACTCCGTCGGCGCGGGCCGCCTCCAGCATCAGGGACAGGGTGTACGCCGCGTCCCGCTCGAGGAGGCAGCTACCCACCTCGATCATTCGCACGCTGAGCATGTCACCGTTGTGGAACCCGGCCTGGATCAGATCGGCCGTGTACGCCTCATCGGTGATCGGGTGATAGTCGGCGTCGCCGACTGCTCCCCAAGCCGGGAGGGCGAGGAGCAGAAGGACCGTGAAAATGGCGTAGAACCGTTTGGGCATGAACCCCACTCAAAGGCGGTAACCACGCGCATATCGGCGTACTCCATGCCCAACTTGAGCCTGATCAGGGCCTCAGGCGCCTTCCTGGCTGGCCATTTCCACGGGGGCCGACTCGGGCGTCTCGAACGACTCGAAGGTGAGCTCGCCGGCATCGTGATCCACGCCGACCAGGACGGTGGTACCCGCTTTGAACTCGCCCAGGAGCACCCGCTCGGACAGCGTGTCCTCCAGCAGCCGCTGGATGGCCCGCCGCAAGGGACGCGCTCCCATCTCGGGGTCATAGCCCTCGGATCCCAGGAATTCCTTGGCATCGTCGGTCAGGACCAGGTCGAGTCGCTGGCCGGCCAGCTGCTCACGGACCCGCACCAACAGCAGGTCGACGATGTTCTTGATCTCGTCGATTGTCAGTTCATGGAAGACGATCACCTCGTCGAGGCGATTGAGGAACTCGGGGCGGAAGTGCTTCTTGAGCTCCTCGGTCACCCTCTCCTTCATCTTCTCGTAGGTGACCGACTCGTCTCCCATCTGGAACCCGACGCTCTTCTTGCGCAGATCGCGAGTGCCGAGGTTGGAGGTCATGATGATGACCGTGTTCTTGAAGTCCACCGACCGGCCCTGGGCATCGGTCAGACGGCCCTCTTCCAAGATCTGGAGGAGGGTGTTGAACACATCGGGATGGGCCTTTTCGATCTCGTCGAACAGGACCACCGAGAAGGGCTTGCGCCTCACGGCCTCGGTGAGCTGGCCTCCCTCGTCGTATCCGACGTAACCCGGAGGCGAGCCGACCAGGCGGCTCACAGTGTGCTTCTCCATGTACTCGGACATGTCGAGCTGGATCAGGGCGTCTTCCTTGCCGAACAGGAACTCCGCCAGAGCCTTGGCGGTCTCGGTCTTACCAACACCCGAGGGTCCCAGGAAGATGAACGAGCCTGCCGGGCGGCGGGGGTCCTTGAGCCCGGCCCGGGTCCGGCGGATCGCCTTGGAAACGGCCGAGATGGCGTCGTGCTGGCCGATGATGCGGCGATGCAGCTCGTCTTCCATGTTGACCAGACGTGCAGTCTCCTCTTCGGTCAGCCGATGCACGGGGATACCCGTCCACTGGGCCAGCACCTGGGCGATCTCCTCTTCGTCAATCACCCAGCCGGTTTCCTCACCGGCGGCCTCCAGAACCGACTCCTGGGTCTCGCGATCGGTGATCAGGGTGCGCTCTTCGTCCCGCAGCTCGGCGGCCTTCTCGAACTGCTCGCCCTGGACGGCATCAGCCTTCTTGCGCCGGACGTCGGCCAGCTTGGAGTCGATCTCGGCCATATCCGGGTTGGGTGAGGTGCGATAGATGCGCATCCTCGACCCCGCCTCGTCGATCAGGTCGATGGCCTTGTCGGGCAAGAAGCGGTCGGAGAGATAGCGGTCGGCCAGATTGGCGGCCGAGATGATGGCCTGGTCCGTGAAGCGGACCGAATGGTGGGCCTCGTAGCGATCCTTGAGCCCCATCAGGATCTGGACCGTGTCCGAGACCGAGGGCTCACCTACCTGAATGGGCTGGAAGCGCCGCTCCAGAGCGGAGTCCTTCTCCAGGTACTTGCGGTACTCCTCCAGGGTGGTGGCGCCCACCGTCTGCAGCTCGCCCCGGGCAAGCATCGGCTTGAGGATGGAGGCGGCATCGATCGCACCTTCGGCGGCTCCTGCCCCGACCAGGGTGTGGATCTCGTCGATGAAGAGGATGATGTCGCCCCGGCTGCGAATCTCCTTGAGCACCTTCTTGAGGCGCTCCTCGAAGTCGCCCCGGTAACGGGATCCGGCCACGAGCGCCCCCAGGTCGAGGGTGTAGAGGTTCTTGCCGGCCAGAGTCTCGGGAACCTCCTTGGCCACGATCCGTTGAGCCAGGCCCTCGACGATGGCTGTCTTGCCCACGCCGGGCTCGCCAATCAGGACCGGGTTGTTCTTGGTGCGGCGGGACAGGACCTGCATGACCCGCTCGATCTCGTTGTTGCGCCCGATGACCGGGTCGAGCTTGTGCTCGCGGGCCATCTGGGTCAGATTGCGCCCGAACTGGTCGAGCACCGTGGAACCGGACGACGACGACTCGCGGGCTCCGGCTCCGGCCGGAGCCGGGCCGCCGGATGCACCCGGCTCTTCGGAGCGGCCGGGCCCGGACAGGAGCTGGATCACGGACTGGCGAACCTTCTGCAGCTCGGCACCGAGTTGCTGGAGAACCTGGGCCGCCACGCCCTCGCCCTCCCGGATCAGGCCGAGCAGGATGTGCTCGGTCCCGATGTAGTTGTGGCCCAGCTGAAGCGCCTCACGCAGGCTCAGCTCGAGAACCTTCTTGGCACGCGGGGTGAACGGGATGTGGCCGGTGGGTGCCTGCTGGCCCGGGCCGATGATCTTGACCACCTCGTCACGAACGGAGTCGAGCCCGATACCGAGCGACTCGAGGGCCTTGGCTGCGATGCCTTCGCCCTCGTTGAGTAGACCGAGCAGGATGTGCTCGGTCCCGATGTAATTGTGGTTCAGGGACCGCGCTTCCTCCTGGGCCAGCACTACGACCCGTCGAGCTCGATCTGTGAAACGCTCAAACACTTGTCAGCCTCCCTGGCAGAGGTCGGACTCGTATTGTACCCGCTGCCGACGGTACCACCATGTCTGTGATGTGAGTCGGCCGGCAACGGTCTTTCGTCACAGTTACATCGGCACTTCGAGTATGCCCCATAAGCCGTACCTGGATACGATGGCCGCCATGGAAGACCTGAGGTCTCTCATTCCCCTCGACGACGTTTGGGGCGACCTGGACGACATCGAGTCACTGCTGCTCGAGGCGGTGGTGTCCGACGACGACTACCTGACCAAGATCGCCCAGCACCTGCTGCTGGCGGGAGGGAAGCGTTTCCGGCCGCTGCTCGCCCTGCTGGCTGCCCAGTTCGGGCCCTCCCGGGACCACCGCCGGCTCCGGGCCGGGGTGGCCGTGGAGCTGATCCATGTCGGCAGTCTCTATCACGACGACGTCATCGACGAGAGCGACACCCGCCGAGGGGCGCCGTCGGTGAACGTCAACTGGTCCAACACCGTGGCCATCCTGGCCGGCGACTTCCTGATGGCCCGGGCATCCGAGGTCGCCGCCACGCACCTCTCCCAGGACTCGGTCCGTATGCTGGCGGCCACCTACGCCGAGTTGGTCGAGGGCCAGACCCGGGAGCTGCAACTGGTCGACAGCCTGGGGCACCCCGTTTCCTCCTACGAGAAGGTCATCGGGGGCAAGACGGCCTCGCTGATCCGGACCTCGGCCCGGCTCGGAGCCCTGGCGGCCGACGCCACCCCGGACGTGGTCGAGGCGCTGTCGGTGTGGGCGTGGGAGCTGGGCATGGTGTTCCAGATCGCCGACGACGCCCTGGACCTGGTAGCGAACGAGGAACGGATCGGCAAGCCGGCCGGATCGGACATCCGGGAAGGTACCTTCACCCAGGCGGTCCTGGAGGCGGCCCGGGGCCCCGACGGGGAGCGCATCCGGGACCTGCTAGACCATTCCCGTCCCTACCCGGAGGAGAATGTGGCCGAGGTGATCCGGCTGGTTCGTGACGGCGGCTACGTCGAGCGAACCCTGCAATCGGCCATGGATCGAGTGGCCCGAGCCCGCCAGGCGCTCGTCTCCCTCCCCGACACACCTCACCGCCACATCCTCGCCGGCCTCGGCAACTACCTCGTCGAACGGGTAGAGGCGACCCAGATCTGATCATCCGCGTTTTTATCATCAAAACGGGACCCTGAGCGGCCCGTTTTGATGGGGAGAATGAGCCGAGATCACCGACGACCACAGCTGGGAGGGCGGATTTCCCCCGAATCGTCTCGCTTGGCCCGCGTTCTCCCCTACGAAACGGCCCCTCTGAGGGGCCGTTTTGCTGATAAAAACGCTCATTCCCGCCGGAGCGTGGGGAACAGGATCACGTCGCGGATGTGGGATTGGTTGGTGAGGAGCATGACGAGGCGGTCGACTCCGATGCCGAGGCCGCCGGTGGGGGGCATTCCGTATTCGAGCGCGGCCAGGAAGTCCTCGTCGACCGCGTTGGCCTCCTCGTCGCCGCCGGCCCGGGCCGCCGCCTGCGTTTCGAAGCGGGCCCGCTGGTCGATCGGGTCGTTGAGCTCCGTGAAGGCGTTCCCGTATTCGGCACCGGCGATGAACACCTCGAAACGGTCGGTCAGGTCGGCATCGTCCCGGTTGCGGGCGGCCAGCGGGGACACCTCGGTGGGAAAGTGGGTGACGAAGGTCGGGTCCCACAAGGTCTCCTCGACCAACCCCTCGAACAGCGCGTAGACGATCCGCCCCGGACCCCAGGCAGGCTCGACTCCCACCCCATGCCGGGCGGCAATCGTGGTTAGGTCTGCCATGGGGCGCTGAAGCGACACGTCCTCGCCCACCGCCTCGGAGACGGCGTCCACCAGGGCCAGCCTGCGATAGGGCGGAGTGAGATCGACCGGTCTGCCCTGATACTCGAACGCAGTGGAGCCCAGTGTGGCCTGAGCCACGGCGGCGAACACCTCCTCGACCAGCACCATGATGTCGGTGAAGTCTGCGAACGCCTCATACGACTCGAGCATCGTGAACTCGGGGTTGTGGGTGGCGTCGATCCCCTCGTTGCGGAAGATCCGCCCTATCTCGAATACCTTCTCCAACCCACCGATCACCAGCCGCTTCAAATACAGCTCGGTGGCGATACGCAGGTACATCTCCTGGCCCAGCGCTCGATGGAACGTCTCGAACGGCCGGGCCGTCGCCCCCGTCGCCTCGGGCAGGAGGACGGGGGTCTCCACCTCCACGTAGCCCCTCGCCTCGAACTGACGCCGCAGCTCCGAAACCACCCCGGCCCGGGTAAGGGCGATGTGGCGGGATTCGGGGTTGGCGATCAGATCCAGGTGACGGCGCCTGCTGCGGGCCTCGATGTCCGTGAGGCCATGCCACTTGTCGGGTAGGGGGCGAAGCGACTTCTGCAGCACGGTCACCCGGCCCGGCTTGACCGACAACTCACCCTTCTTCGTGGTCATGACCACCCCAGTTGCGCCGATCCAGTCACCCAGATCGATCTCGTCGGTGGCAGCGAAGGCCGCTTCCCCGACCGCCCTCTTCTCGACGAATATCTGGATGGTGCCGGTGACGTCGCTCAGGGTGAGGAAGAGGAGCCTGCCGAATGACCGGCGCAGCATCACCCTTCCCGCCACCGTCACCGTGACGTCGGTCTCCTGGCCCGGCCCGAGGTCGGCAAACTCATCGTGGATCTCCGAGCACAGGTGGGTGCGCTCGAACCGGGTGGGCAGGCCGGCCTCGCGTAGTCGCATGTAGCTCTCGAGACGCCCCCCGGACTCGTCGGTGCCTGCGCCGTCTTCGCTCAAGGATCCACCTCGGCCGCCAACCCGAAGTCCTCGGCCTCGGTCTCGACGACCTCTTCACGGCCGCTGAGCGCCAACACCAACGCCGCCCCGGCCAGGGCAAGCAGGATCGGAATGACTAGGTCCTTGGTCGGGGCACCGAGGGTGGTGCCTCCGGTGCCCTCGGGCCACGGCCACAAGACGCGCAGGGAGCCGGCCATCATTCCCACCAGTACCGCCATGACGGTGTCGTGATGGTCCCGGAGCAGCCGGTCGAGCAGGGTCGAGAACAGGGCCAGGCCGATGACGGCTCCAATACCGAACACGGCGATCACGACAAAGTCCCGATCGCTCACCGCTCCGATCACCGACTGGTACATGCCCATCATCAGGAGGACGAACGAGCCCGAGATGCCGGGCAGGATCATTGCGCAGATGGCGATGACACCCGATCCGAAGTAGACCGGCAGGGAGGGATTCGAGACCGGCCCGGCGCTCAATCCGAGCAGGAGGAACATCGCCACCGCGGTGGCCACCATCAGCGTCAACCGGAGGCCATCGTGGTGGTGGATCATCCGCCATCCGACGGCGATCGAGGCCGCCACCAGCCCGAAGAAAAGGCCGGCCATCCGAACCGGCTGTGTCTCGAGCAGATGCGATATCAGGGTGGAGAGCGAGAAGACGGCCAGTGCGATACCGGCCAAGAGCGGAACCAGAAAACGCCAGTCGATGGCCCGGAAGCGGCGCCGGGACTCACCCAGATCCAGGCGTATCAGAGCCGCTAGAGCGCCGGAGCCCATACGAATGGCGGCCACGAGGCGTCGATAGATGCCCAGGACGAGGGCGATGGTCCCCCCGGATACGCCGGGGACGAGATCGGCCGAGCCCATGGCGAAGCCGCGAAGCACCTGGATGACGGCGGAGCGCATAGGGCCGAAAGCGTAGTTGCCGCGAACACCCACGCCGCGGGTCAATGGTCCTGGTTTCGCTCCCAGACCACCCGCAACCCACGCAAGGTGAGCTGTGGATCCAAGACGATGGGATGATTGCACACCCCCAGCAATACACCGGCCATTCCGCCGGTGGCCACGATCGGCACCGTCCCGTCCCCGTGCTCGGCCAGGATGCGGTCGATCAGCCCGTCCACGAGCCCGGCGTATCCGTATACCAGACCGGACTGGATCGCCTCCACCGTGCTTCGGCCCACGGCATGGTTAGGAGGGGTGATGTCCACCCGCCGGAGGGCGGCCGTGGATCGGACCAGCGCGTCGGCGGCGACGGCCAGCCCCGGAGCTATGGCACCGCCCCGATACTCCCCCTCGTCGCCGATCAGGTCGACCGTGATTGCGGTGCCGAAGTCGACCGTGACCACAGGTGCCCCGAATCTCTCCACCGCGCCCAGGGCGTTGACGATTCGATCTGCTCCAACCTCACGGGGATTGTCGATCCGCAGGGACATTCCGGTCCGGGTCCCGGGCCCAACCACCACCGGTTCGGACCCGGTCAGCTGAGCGATGGCGGTCTTCAGGGCCACGGTTGCCGGCGGCACCACCGACGACAGTGCCGAACCCGTGATCTCGGCCCTGGCGGGCCCGATCAGTGAGGAAAGCAGCAGCACGTACTCGTCGGAGGTTCGGGAAACGCGTGTGGACAGCCGCCAGGTCTCGACCGATTGGCCGTCGTCGACCCCCACCACCGATTCGGTGTTGCCGATGTCGATCAGGAGGAGCGTCATGGGCGGGGAAGCCGTGAGTATCCCGCCAGACGCCGGCCCCGATCGGGAACGAACATCTCCCCCATCAGATCGATGGGCAAATTGTCGATGAGGCGAACTTGGCCCGTGTAGCCGGCCACGGCCAGGAAGGCGGGCCGGTCGAGTCGGTCGATCGGCTGGGCACGGCTCTGGGAGGCGAGAGTGACGTAGTCGACCCGATCGAGGTCCAGGGCTTCCTCGACCAGGCCCTCCAGCTCAGCCGCCAACCGGACGCCGGCCTCGACGGCATCGGCGGCGGCGAAGAGGCCCCGGCTGATCGACACGGCGCCGGCGCGGTCGTCGAGCAAGACGTTACGGCTGGAGAGGGCCAGGCCGTCGGGCTCGCGGATGATCTGGCTTCCAACGATCTCGACCGGCATCGACAGGTCGGCGGCCATGCACCGAACCAGGACGAGCTGCTGATGGTCCTTTCGGCCGAAGAAGGCCAGGTCGGGCTGGAGGGCGGCGAACAGCTTCGTAACCACCGTGGCCACCCCGTCGAAATGACCCGGCCGGAAAGCGCCTTCCATGTGCTCGGAGACCAGGGACACGCTGACGGTGGTCAGCGGCTGATGGGGATACATCACTTCCAGCGGAGGGATGAACAGAACGTCCACCCCGCACTCCTCGGCCAGTGCTGCATCTCGATCCGGGTCGCGGGGATACGTCTCCAGGTCCTCCGGACGGTTGAACTGGAGTGGGTTGACGAACAGCGACATGACAACGGTGTCGCATCGTCTCCGGGCCTCCTCCACCAGCGACAGATGCCCCTCGTGCAGGAACCCCATCGTCGGCACCAGGCCGCGCCGCCCGGACCCGATGCGACGCGCCTCCTCAGGTGTTTCGACCAGCCTCACAGCTCCAGCCCCACCCGGGTGGCGGTGGCCTTGGCCAGGAGGCGGAACTGACGGCCGACGGAGGGCGAGAGCTCTTCCGCCGCCCTGATCTGGCCGGCGACGGTGGGGAGGTCGCCCCGGGCGATGGGCCCCGTGAGGGCCGAGTCCGGGTCGGTGGCGAACACGTTCTCCAACACGGTGCGGGCCAGCGGCTCCATCACGGCGAAGGGAACGTGGGCACCCTCCAGCAGGTCGGCCGAGACCGCCAGGGCCTCGACCAGGTAGTTGGCGGCAGCACTGGCAGCAGCGTGATAGAGCGGCTTGTCGCCATCCGCCAGGTCAAACGGCTTCATCGCCAGGCTGGCGGCGTAGGAGTGGAGCAGCTCGGACAGGGACGGATCGTCGGTGGTTATCGCCGCCCATGCCCCTTTCAGCGCCTGCGACCCGCGCTCGGGGTCCGGCAGGCTCTGAAGCGGGTGGAACGAGCCGGTCGCCACACCCAGGGAGGCGAGTGGGTCCAAGGCAGCGATCGGCGTGAACCCGGAGAGGTGGACGGCCGGGGTGAGGTCGGGCCAGTGTGGACCAAGACGCCGGGCGACCTCCGTGATGGCCGTGTCGGCCACTGCCATCAGAACGAGGTCCGAACGGGGGAGCGGCGATTCCCAGCCAACGGCAGGCCCAAACGAGGCCGGGCAACGAGAAACGACCCCCACCAGACTGTGGCCGGCTCTGGAGGAGGCTAGGGCGAGAGAGCCGGCAGCCCTGCCGGCTCCCACGATGATCAGATCCATGAGGAGTGAGGGTACCCGGGAGTGGTCGCCCGGTCCCGGGCCCTCGCTCAGTTGTCCTCGAGCTGGTAAGTCGTGATGACCGGCCAGCGAGAGTCGATCTCGGCCTTCATGTCCTGGTAACGGTCACGCCGCTTCCAGAACTTGGTCTTCCCGACCTGAAACTTGCGATGATTGGGCCCGGTGGCCTCTCGGGGCTCGTCGACGCGGCGGCGTTGAACGTCGGGCAGGGTGAGATCATCGGGGTCGTCGACTATCGACAGCATCTGGTTGGCTGCATGGCGGACCTGGCGGTGCTGACGCTTCCTCTCCTCGCGGTCGGGTCGCGTCTCGTCGTAGCCGGGGATGTCCTTGCGATGCTGTCGAGCCCTTCGTGCCATGCTGATCTCCTGTCTGCTCGGATCTGTGATTCCAGTCCCGACCATGGAGGAGCACGAGCCACCATCACAATTCAACGTAGCAGCGACCACGTCGTTTGAAAGCGGTCCTAGGACCCTTTTCTTCCCGGTGGCCCGCCATGAGGCACCAGCCGTCCACTCACCCGGGCGGCGTAGGAGGAGTAGCCCGGCACCAGCAGACCTAGGCGCTGCTCCTCGTATCCGGCCTTGAACCAGAAGAAGAGCGCCGTCAGGACAGCCACAGCCAGCCCGGCCGCGGAGGCAACAGTCGCCGCCGCCCCCAGCATGGTCAGGACGACGGCCGAGTAGATGGGATGGCGCATCCATCGATAAGGGCCCTGTTCGACCAGAGTCGTCCCGGGACGAGGCTCGGGAAACGGCGTGAAGGCGGAACCGAGGCTCGACACCGCCCATAATCCCAGGCCCATTCCGGCCGCGACGGCGGCGAATCCAACCGCCGCCAGGCCCACGCCAACGGGGCTGCGCGTCAGCCACGCCACAGCGGCGAACACCACGAACAGAGCTAGCTGGGCGCCGAGGAGGGCGGGCGAGACCCAGGCCGGGGCAGCCTCCAGCCAGTCACCGGACACCTTCCACACCTTCTGATCGAGGACTCCCCTCAGTGCCGTCTCAGCGGTCCCTTCGCCCAGCGGAGCGTCGGGCCATACCTCTGCAAGCGGCTCCAGGACGAACCTTCGCTCGTAGGCCCGGGGATGGGGAAGTGTCGAGCCGCGGGCGAGTCGACGACCAGTGGCACGCCGTCATCGCCGATGGCCAGGATCAGGTCCAGGTCCAGGGTTCGCGGGCCCCACTTCACCTCGCGCTCCCTTCCGGCGTCAGCCTCGATCTCCATCATCCCGGCCAAGAGTTGCTGGGGTGGGAGATCGGCCAGGACCACGACGATCCCGTTGAGATAGAGCCCCTGAGGAGGGCCACCCACCGGGGCGGTCTCGTAGAGTGAGGAGACCCGATCGACTGTGCACGTCCGGCGAAGCGCCTCGACGGCCGAGCGGAGCGTGGCCAGACGGTCTCCCAGGTTGGAGCCCAGCGCCAGCGCAGCCCGGTAGCTCACCTGGCACGCGAGATGCTGACCGACACGTCCCGGAACGGGACGGATATGGGTGCGTCGGGTTTGTGCACAGTGACCGTCACGGCGCTCACCCGCTGATCCTCGAGGACCAGGTCGGCCACCCGATCTGCCACCTTCTCGATCAGGTTCCATCTCTCCGACGCGACCCGATCATGAACCATCCGGGCCAACTCGCCGTAGTCCAGGGTGTCTGCCACGTCGTCGGAGACAGACGCCCGAGAGAGATCGAGATCGAGGGACACGTCGACAGAGAAGATCTGGCCCTGCTCCTGTTCGTCCTTCAGGACGCCGTGGCGGGCGAAGACGTCGATCCCCGTTATCGAGATGGAATCCGTCACCAGGGTCTCGCTGGACAATGCATGTCATCCATCCTGACGACCAGACGGGACCCTAGCTCCCGGCGGGGATGAAGGAGCGTCCCGTCGGGCCCAACGGCCGTCCCATGATCTCCTGGATGACCGCTACCGCCAAGACCGGGTTGGTGATCAGCCCGGAGGCCACCAGATACCCGCCCAGCAACCCGGCGAGCGAGTCGTCGATCACCTCTCGATGCACCAGCACCTTGGCCCCGGCGGGCGCCAGTGCTTCGTCGAGTGCCTCGAAAACGGGAGCCCGGTGCTCGACCGTGAGCATCCCCTGCACCGGCACCGGGAAGATCGCCAGGCCCGCCTCGCCGTAGGCGGAGACGTTCTGGTTCCCGGGAAGCAAAGACACCACTGCGGTGATGCCGGCCTCCTCAACCAGCCAGGCGATCTCCTCTTCCCGCCTGACCCGGCGATGCTGAAAACCGATCCCCCCTATCCGCTCGGACACTGCGAGGCGATCGGCGATGACCCACGTGAATCCCCGTGGCTTGAGGCCGGTCATGATCTTTGCCATTGCGCCTCCCAACGTTACCGAGGCCGTCAAATCGAGGCGTTGGCAATGGCCGCCGCCACCGCGGCGGCCTGGCGGGATGACTCCACGTCGTGAACCCGCACCGCGGCTGCACCCGACGCCACCACCAGAGCAGTCACGGCGGCGGTGGCCGGGTCTCGCCCACTGGGCTCGGCCTGACCGGTCAGCCGGCCCAGGAAGGACTTGCGCGAGGCACCCACCATGACCGGATAACCGGTCACGACCAGATCTCCCAGGTGGGCCAGGAGACGCAGGTTGTGATCGAACGTCTTCCCGAACCCGATGCCGGGGTCGATCATGATGTGGTCCCTGCCCAATCCTTCCGCCTGGAGGGCAGCCGCCCTCGCCAACAGGTAGTCCCGAACCTCTCCCACTACATCGTCGTAGCGCGGGTCTTCCTGCATCGTTCGGGGGGTCCCCCGCATGTGCATGAGCACAACACCCGCCCCGGTGGAAGCCATGACTCGTGCCATGGCAGCCTCCGAGGCGGCCGTGATGTCATTGACGATCTCTGCCCCAGCATCCACGGCCGCCCTGGCCACTTCGGGCTTGGCCGTGTCGACGGAGACGATCACCCCTTCTGAGGCCAGCATCTCGACCACGGGCAGGACGCGAGCCAGCTCCTCCGACTCGGAGACAGGCTCCGCACCGGGCCGGGTGGACTCTCCGCCCACGTCCACTACGTGGGCACCGTTCTCCACCAGCAGACGAGCGTGGGCGATGGCGGCCTCGACGCCGGCGAAGCGACCCCCGTCCGAGAACGAGTCCGGCGTGACATTGACGATCCCGACGATCAGGGGCCGGGTGAGCGAGACGGATCGGGTGCGCAGATGCCACCTGGGCGGAGGCGTCTCGATGTTCGCGTCGCTAGTCACGGGTCCCGAACAGCAGCGACATCGCCTCCGAGCGAGTTCGGGCGTCCGAGGCCATGGTGCCCCGTACGGCCGAGGTGACGGTGGCGGCCCCGGGCTTGCGGACTCCCCGCATGGACATGCACAGGTGCTCCGCCTCCAGCACCACCAGCACCCCCAGCGGCTCGAGTCGGTCCCAGAGTGTGTCGGCCACCTGGGCCGTCAGCCGTTCCTGCATCTGCGGGCGACGAGCGAACCCATCCACCAGACGAGCCAGCTTGGACAGCCCGGTAACCCGGCCCCGGGGGAGGTAGGCGACATGAGCTCGCCCATGAAAGGGAATCAGGTGGTGCTCGCACAGCGAGTAGAACGGGATGTCCTTGACCATCACTATCTCCTGATAGTGCTCGTCACCGAAGAAGGCATCGATGTCTCCGCCCGGATCGACGTCGATCCCGCCCAACGCCTCGGCATAGAACGAAGCCACCCGTTCGGGGGTGCCTCGCAGGCCTTCTCGCTCCGGGTCTTCTCCGATCGCCTCCAGGATGTCGCGCACGGCCCGGGCGATTCGTTCTGTATCCATGTCGGGGCGATGGTAGGCGCCCGGCCGCGGGTCCCAACCTGGCAGACGACGGGAAGAAGTGGGCCCGGGCCCGGACCACCCAAGAAATAGCGCGACATCATCTTGACAGCACCGTGACGGTGGTGGTATGCTGTCGATATGACATCGCAGTGATGTCACGGCCGAGCACCGGCCGCCACCCGCGAACGGGAGCAAACCAATGTACATCACCCTGGATGTAGCCCACGCCCTGATGGACGAGCGAATCCGAACCCACCTCCCAACCCCCAACCGGCGCCTAGTCCGCCACCTCGAGCAGAAGAGCCGCCGATGAGACTGGAGCCCATACTGACCCAGGTGGAGACCACGATCGATGCACAGCTGCGGCTGGCCGACCCTGGTACGGCGAGCGCCGCAGCGGGCTTCATGGAGGCGTTCCGGCCCGCCGTGCGCTCCGCCTTGCTGGACCTGGCCCAGCAAGCCGCCCTGGAAGTCACCGCGCAGCTGGGAGACCGCCGGGTGGACGTCCAGTTGACGGACGGCGACCCGGAGCTGGTCGTGACGTCTCAGACCAGCCAGCAGACCGAGAGGGCGAGCGATGACCTGGAAGCCCGGATCACGCTCCGCCTGCCCGGCTCCCTCAAGGGACTGGTGGAAGATGCCGCCTCGACCACGGGCGACTCCGTCAACAGCTGGGTGATCGACGCCCTCAAATCCCGGGCGCGGCGGGCCACGCCGGGCTCCACCATCGATGAGACTTTCGAGCTGTGATCGAAGAGACCTTCTCTTTGACCGGTCCTGCCTCCGTGGAGTGCTCCTTCCCGGCCGGTTCCCTGACCATCGAGTCGGGACCGCCCGGATCGGCGGCCGTATCGATTGACACGGCCCGGCCCGACTCCTGGCACGTGGCGCAGGCCGGCAACCAGATCTCCATCGTCTACGAACGCGGATTCCTCTCGGGAGGCGGACGTGCCCAGATTCGGATGACCGTCCCCGAGAGGTCCTCTCTCAAGCTGGGCACTGCCTCGGCCGACGTTCGCGCCTCGGTGGACCTGGACCGAGTCTCGGTCTCGACCGCCTCCGGCAACGTCGAGTTGGTCGAAGCGGGAACGGTCTCCGTCAAGACCGCATCCGGTGACGTGTACATCGAACGGGTGCGCGGAGACTTGACCGTCAAGTCCGCCTCCGGTGACGTCCGGGCCGGCCACCTCGACGGTGCCACCAACGTCACCACCGCCTCCGGCGACCTGAACGTCGAGGTGGCTCGGGGCCCACTTTCCGCCACCAGCGCTTCGGGCGACGTCCGCGTGGCCCGCTATATGGGCGACGACGTCGAGGCATCCACCATGTCGGGCGACCTCGTGCTGGCACTTCCCTCCGGCATCAGCGTGAAGCTGAAGGCGCACACGCTCTCGGGCAAGGTGCATCTGCCCGATCGACGGCCCGCTCAGGGAGGCGATGCCCGGCCGGTGTCGGTTCGGGCCAAGTCGGTATCCGGCGACATCCGGATCAAACGGCTCGACTGACGTGGCGTGTCTCGTGAGCAGCAGGCTCTACTCCTGCTCCTCGGGCGGAACGGGCGGCGCCGGGCCCGACGGAGGCCACTGAGGAAGCTGGGACTGGGGAGCGAGCCGACCGGCGAGGTCGTCTATCCGGACGATGAAGGTGGCCGCCTCCTCCCGCAGCATGGTGCGGTCGGGACAATAGAGGCCTTCCTTGCAACCTTTGGTCACACCGGCCGCCGCCAGGGCGTTGATGTCGGGCTCGGCCCAGATCCCATCGTCGTCGGTGAAGGCGTCGGGCCCATCTGGAAGGTGGAGAGCCCGGCGTACCAGCGCCGCCACCTCGGCCCTGGTCACCAGGGCATCGGGACAGGCCTTCGTGTTGGCGGGCGGATCACAGCCGCGCATTATCCCTGCAGCCGCCAGAGCGTTGATCTCACTCTCCGCCCAGTTCCCATCGTCGTCTGAGAAGGCGTCAGGGCCCGGACGGGGATGAATCACCCGCGCCAAGAGAGCGGCGAACTGGGCCCTGGTCACTGGGTCGGCCGGACAGGCTCGTCGGTCGTCGCAGCCGAACAGAAGCTCCCGGGCGTAGGCCTCGGTCAAGTCTCCCTCGTGAATCGAGTCGTTGTCGTCGACGAAGGGATCTATACAGCCCACCCTCCCGGTGGTCGACACCTCCATGTCGTCCAGAACCAGGCTGAGGGGGTTGGGAGTGGAATAGCTTCCGCCGAAGTACACGTTGTCCCACAACTCCCTCACCGACACCCCCTCCTCGCCGCTGCGCCGGAAGGCCAGCCCGCTGCGAGCGAACACCTTCTTGCCGTCGATCCAGGCCGTCACGGCCCCATCGTTGGCACCGGGTGTGTTCATCTTCACTTCACCCTCGATGCAGGTCCACCGCCCCTGGCGCAGGCCCAACCCGAACATGAGCTCGTCGCCGCAGCTGCCCGACTGGTCGAGGTGATAGAGGTAATAGCCGATCGGTACCTCGCCGGGGCCGGCCCCGGCGGTTCCCACGGTGTCGAACATGAGGCGGGCCGACCACCCCGGGTTCTGGGTCGTGGACGGCTTGCAGCCCTTGGCCGTGGGCGTGGTGGATGCGTCGGCCAGCCCGGGCAACTTCCCCGATGAAACGGGCCGGAAGTCGACTAGGCGGAGGTAGTAGCGAAACCAGGCCTGATCCGCCGGCTCGGGAAGGCGGGCGTAGGGGCCGAAGCCCCGAAACCCCCCGGTGGGTATGTCCACCTCCAGGCCCCGGCCGAGGTATCCCCGCGTGGTCCGGGTCCGGCTCAAGTCGAGGCTGCGGACGTCGTAGAGGTAAGGGTGCACCTCCTTGAGGGCGGTGATGGCATCCGTGATCGGCTGCTCGGGAGCCTCGTTCCAGGTCGGATCCTCGAAGTTCTGCGCCAGGTCGGCCTGTGCCGCCGCCGGGAGGGCAAGGGCCAACGCGGTCAGGAGCGCCAAGGCCAAAGTGGTGATCTTGAGGGTCATTGGAGTGATCCTCTCGCTGGTTTCCCCCTCCCGGTCACATCATCCAACCACAGGCGAGGATTTAGTCACGCGAAATCAGTCACCGGTCACTGCGACATCGAGTTTCCCGTCGTCCCAGCGCACCCTCACTTCATAGGACTTCCCGCCGTCCCTGAACTCGACTCGGACCTCCTCGGGACCCGATTCATGGATCTCCATCGAGAAGCCGGGGCGGGGGGTGGCCGACTCCAGGCGAACCTGGTTCGATCTGTGGCCCACGACGACAACGCCCCCCTTCGAGGGAACGGTCGTCTTGGCCCAGTCCCCATCATCGTCGGTTGTCGAAGTCGGAGGGCTGGTAGTGGACGTGGTCGAGCTGGTCGACGACGTCGTGGATGAGGACGTCGAGCTGGAAGTGGCCGCGGACGTGGAGGCGGCTTCGGAGACGGTCGTGTTGGCATCCCCCGTCGATGATGTCGGATGGGTCGTGGTCGATGGCTCGGGGCGCGAGGTAGTGGTTGCGTCCGAGTCCGGCCGGCCTGCGGAGACGTTGAGGGCGGGGGTGAACGGGACCTCACCGACCTGCCGGTCGGCCGAGCTGAGAGCCGCCCAGGCCACCCCGGTGGCGGCGAAGGCGACCAACAGCCAGACGAGCAGAAACCCCAATCGACGCATCCTCATAGTGTTTACCCGGTCGAAGCAGCGAAACCTCAACAGGACCTCAAGAGCGCCACCCGGCAGGGTGCGAGCCGGTCGACCGGTCCTACCCTGTCCGTCGATGGCCGCCATTCTGCTGATCGAGGATGATCCCGATATCCGTCGGCTCGTGGCCGACACCCTGTCAGGAGGCGGGCATCAGGTGGACACCGCCGACACCGCCATGTCGGGCCTGAAGGCCGTGGTGGATTCCCACCCCGACCTGGTCATCCTCGACCTGGGATTGCCCGACCTGGACGGTTTGGAGCTGCTGCAGATGATCCGGGCCGTCTCCCGGGTACCGGTCATTGCCGCCACGGCACGAGGAGAGGATGAGGACATCGTCGCCACCCTCGATGCTGGAGCCGACGACTACCTGGTCAAACCCTTCTCGGTAGACCAGCTGGAGGCCCGCCTGCGAGCCGTGCTCCGCCGGGTCGAGGGAGAAGAGCCGCTGCGCGTCATCGAGGTGGGTGCCCTCCGCATCGAGCTGGACAGCCGTCGAGTAGTGAAAGACGGCCGGATCGTGGAGCTCAAGCCCAAGGAGTTCGATCTCCTGGCCTACCTGGCGCAACGGCCGGACCGGGTGGTGGCCCGCCGCGAGCTCCTGGCCGAAGTGTGGAGGATGCCATTCGGCGGAAGCGATCGCACCCTCGATGTGCACCTGTCCTGGCTGCGCAAGAAGCTTGGTGAGTCGGCATCCGAGCCCCACTACATCCACACGGTGCACGGCGTTGGTGTGAAGCTGGTAGAGCCGGGGTGAGAAGACGCGTCAACTGGCTGGTATTGGCGGTAACCGGTCTGGTGGTGGTGGCCTACGTGGTGCCCCTGAGCCTGCTGGTCAGGCGGCAGGCAACGGAACGGGCCCAGATCGCGGCCGAACAGCGGGCGCAATCGGCGGCAGCAGCGCTGGCGGTGGCCGTGGCGGCCGCCAACGGCACCGTGGACCGAACCGTGGCCGGGGCCGCACTGGTCGCCGACGTTGCCTTCGTCCTGCCGGACGGAACCCACGTCGGGGCCCTCACACCCCCAGCGGGCCTGGTGGCCGAGGTGGCCGGCGGCGCTACCGCGGCGGACACCGGAGCCGACGGGACGTGGAGCATCGGACTTCCCGTGGCCACACCGTCGGGTGTGGTGGCCGTCGTGTCTCGGGCCACGGCCGACGAAATGTTGGTCGGGGTAGGCCGGGCCACGATGCTGCTCGTGGCTCTCGCCCTGGCTCTGGTGGCAGGATCCGTGCTGCTGGCCGACCGGCTGGGGCGCTCTTTGGTGAGACCCGTCACGGCGCTGGCCGAGACCGCCCATCGACTCGGTGAGGGCGATCTCACGGCCCGGGCGAAGGTGGATGGCCCGCCCGAGGTGAGGTCTGTGGCCCAGGCGCTGAACACCCTGGCTACCCGCCTGGACGACATCATCGCCGGAGAGAGACAAGCCCTGGCCGATCTCTCGCACCGTCTCCGCACTCCTCTCACCGCCCTCCGTCTCGAAGCGGAGCGCCTCTCGCCCGGTGCCGGTAGTGAACGGCTCCTGGAACAGGTCGACCGGACCGAGCGGGCCGTGGACCAGCTGATCCGGGAAGTGGGAAACCGGGACCGAGGAACGGGAGGGAGGGGACGGGCAGACGTGGTCGATGTGGTGAGAAGACGGATCGACTTCTGGTCCATCTTGGCCGAGGATCAGGGCCGGACCGTCACGTCACATCTGGATGGCGGCCCGATCGCCATCGCTGCTTCCGAGGCGGAACTGGCAGCGGTGACCGACGCCCTGATCGAGAACATATTCACCCACACCCCGCCCGGCACCGACTTCGACGTGACGCTTCGACGGGAAGCGGGGGCGCCGGTCCTGCTGATCTCGGATAGAGGCCCGGGTTTCGGCGCAGCCGACCCTGTCAGCCGGGGCCGGAGCGGGGCCGGATCGACGGGCCTCGGCCTGGACATCACTCGCAGTCTGGCGGAGCGGCTGGGCGGTGGAGTGGAGACGCTCGAGGGCCCCGGTGGCGGGGCCCTCGTGATCGTCCGTTTGGGTTGAGTTCGACGCTGTCGCGATCCTCGTCAATCGTCACCGTTACCGGTGCCGTGGCCACCGCCGTGCTGACTACCGCCGTCTTCATCGGTCGTGGTCGTCTTGGCGTTGTCGTCGTTGTCGACCGTCGTGGAAGTCGAGTTGTCGTCGCTGTCGATGCTGGTCGTAGTCACCAGATCGTCGTCGTCGGTGGTGGTGGTGGCCGTGGTCAGGATCGACTGCTCCTGCGCCCCGTCGTCGATCGTCGACGTGGTCGCCTGGTCATCCTCGTCCCCCACGGTGACCAGCGTCGGGACGTCGTCGAGGCTGGTGGAAGTGGAGGAGAGGGCCACCTGATCGTCGGTGGTCACCGGGGCCGAAGTGGATGCGTCGTCCAGAACCGTCACGTTGGTGTTGTCGACGGCCGGAGCCTTGGTGTCGTCGGCGCCACCGCCGGTACTGGCCCAGGCTACGCCACCCATCAGCAGCAGGAGCACGGCCACGGCCGGCACGAACTTGACTCTCTTGAACATTGGGGTCCTCCGGGGACTAGTGGACCCAACCACTATGCCCCAGGCGACGTTTTCCGACCCTCAGGCGGATATCAACGTTTCCTCAACCGCCCGGTCAGGCACCGGCGTCGGCGGGACGAGCGCTGGGGCGAGGCGAGCCCTTGGGCTCAACGGTCACCTCGGTGGTGATGTCCTCGGAGTCGTCTTCGACGGACGAGGCGGCGGCGATCGTGCCGGGATGGGGCTCGGGGTGCTCGGGGTAGCGAACCCGCAGCCCATCGTCGGAGTGCTCCCACTTGGGCACATCAGAGAACAGGGCAGCAACCTCGTCAGGACCAACCGTCTCGTTCGTGATCAACTCGGCCACCATGCGCTCCATCGCCTCCCGGTGACGATTGATGATCTCGTTGGCCTCGTCATGGGCGGCGTTGATCATCTTGCGCACCTCACCGTCGATGAAGGCCGCCACCTGGTCCGAGTAGTCCTGCTGACGCCCATAATCGCGGCCCAAGAAGACCTCACCGCTGGCCTTGCCGTACTGCATCGGGCCCAACTCGTCGGACATTCCGTACTCCATCACCATCTTGCGGGCGAGGGAAGTGGCCTTCTCGATGTCGTTGGCGGCCCCGGTGGTGGGATCGGCGTAGATGATCTCTTCCGCCACCCTGCCGCCCAACAGCATGGCCAACTGGTCGACGAGCTCTGAGCGACGGACGAGGTACTTGTCGTGGGTCGGCAGAGCGAGGGTGTGACCCAGGGATCGTCCCCGGGCCACGATCGTCACCTTGTGGACCGGATCGGCATTGGGCAGGGCCCAGCCGACCAGGGCGTGACCGGTCTCGTGGTAGGCGATGAGCTTCTTCTCCTCGTCGCTCATCACTTTCGACTTGCGCTCGGGTCCGGCCATCACCCGATCGATGGCCTCCTCCAGTTCGTCCATGGTCACGTCGGGCCTGCGACGCCTGGTGGCGAGAAGGGCCGCTTCGTTGATGAGGTTGGCCAGGTCGGCACCGGTGAAGCCGGGGGTGCGCCGGGCCAGGACCTCCAGGTCGAGGTCCTCGGCGAGGGGCTTTCCCTTGGCGTGCACTTCGAGGATTGCCTTGCGTCCCTCGATGTCGGGAGCGTCGACGACGATCTGGCGGTCGAATCGTCCCGGTCGCAGCAGGGCCGGGTCCAGGATGTCGGGACGGTTGGTGGCGGCCATGACGATGACACCGGTGTTGCCCTCGAAGCCGTCCAGCTCGACCAGGAGCTGGTTGAGGGTTTGCTCTCGCTCGTCGTGGCCTCCCCCGAGCCCGGCGCCGCGATGGCGACCCACCGCGTCGATCTCGTCGATGAACACGATGGCGGGGGCGGAGGTCTTGGCCTGCTCGAACAGATCACGGACCCGGCTGGCACCGACCCCGACGAACATCTCGACGAAGTCGGAGCCGGAGATCGACATGAAGGGAACGCCCGCCTCGCCGGCCACGGCCCGAGCCAGGAGCGTCTTACCCGTTCCGGGAGGCCCGAACAGCAGCACTCCCTTGGGAATCTTGGCCCCCATCTCGCGGTACCGGTCCGGGTTCTGGAGGAAATCCCGGATCTCCTCGAGCTCCTCGATCGCTTCTTCGAGGCCGGCCACGTCCTTGAACGTCACACGTGGCTGATCCTTGGAGACCAGCTTGGCTTTCGATTTGCCAAACTGCATCACCCGATTCCCACTCCCCTGCATCTGCATGAAGATGAACACCATGAACCCGAGCAAGAACAGCCAAGGGAGGAAGCTGATCAGGAGGTCCATCAGCCCAGGTGGCTGCGGATCGGTGTTGAAGGAAGTGCCGCTCTGCTGGAGAAGGGTGGTCAGGTCACCCTCGTAGCCGTCGGGGTAGGAGGCAGACACCTCGTAGGAGTTGTCGGGAAGCTGGGAGCCGACCAGACGGCCGTAGACCTGATTGCTCCGGGCCAGGATCTCGACCGACTCGAAGTCGTCGTTCTTGACCTGGGTGATGAAATCCGACAGGGGTTCATCCTGTGGGCCGGTGAACTGGTCGAACCACCATTGCGCCATCACGGCCAGCACCACGATGGCCAGTCCGTAGATGAGCAGGGTCCGGACGGTTCGGTTCAAAGTGGCCTCACGGGGTAAAGGGTAGGTGTCGCGAAGACCCTGTCATGGTACGGGATGACCACCGCTAGGGGAATCCACCGGCAGACGCACCACGAACCGGGCCCCACCTCCCGGGGCATCGCCTACCTCGATCGTCCCCCCGTGGGCCTCTACCAGGGCCTTGACCAGGTACAGCCCTATGCCCGAGCCGGCCGACGACCCGTCGAGGCGCACGAATCGCTCGAAGATTCGCTCCCGCTCCGAGACCGGCACGCCCTGCCCACGATCGGAGATCGCCAGGATCCCTTCCGTATCCGAGTGCGTCACCTCGACCGTGACCAGACCACCGGCGGGCCCATGGATGGCGGCATTCTCGATCAGGTTCACCACGATCCGCTCGAGACGGAGAAGGTCGCCCATCACCGGCACCGCCTCCGTGGCCCGGACGACGAACCGATGGTTGGGAAAACGCGCCTCCACCGTCCCCACCGCCCGCTCAGCCGTCGCACGCAGGTCGATCGGCTCCAGGTCCAGGCTGGTCTCGCCCAGATCGACCCGGCCCAGGTCCACCAGTTCGGCCACGAGCTCGGAGAGCCGCTGGGACTCGCCGGCGATGAACTGGATCGCCTCCTTGGCCAGCGGGTCGGCCATGACCACGTCCAGCTCTTCGAGGATGCGGGCGAAGCCGATGATTCCGGCCAGTGGCGAGCGCATGTCGTGGGCCACCCCCACCAGGAAGTCGGTGCGCTGGCGCTGGGTGCGATCGAGCTGCCTGAGGCGACGCTGGATACGGGCGATGCGACGACTGGAGGCGATGGCGGCCGCCAGCTGGCGGCCTACCTGGTTCATGAGATCGATGTCCTCGTCATCGAACAGGCCGGGCCGGTAGGACTGGATGCTGAGCACACCCAGCACCCGGGTGCCGTTGCGGGCCGGCACACCCAGATAGGAGCGGGCGTGAGGTGTCTCCTCCCCCACCAACCGGCGCAGCGGCAGGCCGGACACCATCAGGTCCTCGATCTTGAGCGGCTCGCCCGACTCCAGAACGCGTTCGGTCAGGCCTCCCGAATTCCGCTTATAGGAAGTCAGGGCGAGAGTGCCGGACTCGACGATGGTGAAGCGGATACGGGAACCCTCGGGCAGCGCGAAGGACACCACGTCGGCTGAGAGAGCCTTCTCGATGGCCGCCAGGGCCACCTTCACCACCTCGTCGGGGGTCTCCCCCCTGGACAGGGCGCGCGTGATTTGGCCCAGGACCGTCAGTCGGTCGAGCGTCTTGGCGGAGAGGGTCATGCGCTCACACGGTGCTCGAGTCGAGCACGCCTACGTAGGGCAGATTGCGATACTTGCCTGCGTAGTCGAGGCCGTACCCCACCACGAACTCCGGGCCGATCTCGAATCCCGTGTATCTGACGTCGAGATCCACCCGTTGGATACCTTGTTTGACCAGCAGTGCGGCCACTTCGAGAGACTCGGGCTTTCGCACCCGAAGGCTCTTGAGCAGGTAGTTGAGGGTCAGGCCCGAGTCGATTATGTCCTCGACGATCAGAACGTGACGCCCCGCTATCTCCTCGTCGAGGTCCTTCAGGATCCGCACCACGCCCGAGGTCTGGGTAGAGGCGCCGTAGGACGAAACCGCCATGAAATCGAACTCGACCGGGAGGTCGATGTGGCGCGCCAGGTCGGCCATGACCATGAAGGCCCCTTTGAGCACTCCCACGATGAGGAGGGACGTTCCCTGGTAGTCCCGGGTTATCTCGCTTCCCATCCGCTCCAGGGCGGTGGAGATCTCATCTGCCGAGATCAGGGTCTGTATCTGCGCCATGTCAGCTCTGTCTGAGTGTGCATGACAAGGTAGCGGTTGGTCGTGGCATCAACCCAACCGAGCGGGAAGCGACGCACCGACGGCACCCACACCGGCCCGTCGGGGCAGACGACCACGGGATGAGTCGGGCGTTCCGACGCACCAACGCCCGCTCCGGCCAATGCCTCCAGCGCTTCGGGGATCCCGGCGGCGCCCCCGACCGACAGCGATTGGAGTCGATCGGCGTCGGCCACCATCCAGCCCGACCCGAGCGGCATCGCCGTCGGCGGCACATCCGAGATGGTCGTCGACAGGCGCCATGACCCGAATTCGGTGGTCCCGGGCACCTGCACGTTCACGGGCCCCGGCCCGGTCGAAGCGAGGCCGGAATGGGCGACCAGCATCGCCCCCCGCCGTCGCATCGTGATCCCGCCTCCCATCTGATAGGACGAGATGGCGCCCCGAGCCACCGAACCGGCGGCTTCCACGGCCTCCGGAGACACGGACCGCCGGCCCGCCAGGGCGAGAAGACGGCGGATGATGCGGGCCGCGGCCGCGGCAGGGACGGTCGTGACGACCGAGGCGGCAACTTCCACGGCGTCGTCGGTGATCACGAAGGGAACCTCCGAGAGAAGCCGATCCAGATAGGCGGCGTCACGCGCCAGCAGACCGGCGGTTGTGGCCAGAGAGCTCCGCAAGGCGGGGTTGAACTGAGCCTCGAGCATCGGCAGGAGCCGGCGACGAATGCGGTTGCGGAGGGGTTGGTCGGACTGGTTGGCGGGATCGTCTCGCCACGGCAGGTGGGCCAGCGTGGCGAGCTCGCGGGTCTGCGACCTCGTGACGGCCAGGAACGGGCGAGCGAAGGGAGGTCGCCGGGACGGGATCCCAGACAGCCCGTCGATCCCCGAGGCGCGCAGGAGATGGTCGAGCACCGTCTCGGATTGGTCGTCGGATGTATGGGCGGTCAACACCCACTCTCCTTGCAGGTGCGCCTCTACCAGGGCGCCGTAGCGGGCCCGGCGTGCCTGGTCCTCGGGAGATGGGCCGGAGCCGACCTCCACCCGCACCTCCTGCATTGGGACGTCGACCGCCCTGGCCACCGCTCGAGCGGCCTCCAGCATCACATCGGATGCCTCCAGACCGTGATGGACGTGGACCGCCCTCACCCGACGTCCCAGGCGGACACACGTCCAGAGTAGGGCGGCGGAGTCTGCGCCCCCCGACAGTGCCACGACCAGGTGGCCGTCGGGCAGGTCGGCCAGCGACTCGACGGTCGCAGCCAGCTCGGTCAGGCGACGCGCCTCAGCCATGAGGACGGGTCCGTGATTTCCTCCAGGGTGGGGAGGGCGTCCGGTCCTCTCCAGACCCGGTCCAGCGCTTCCCAACCGGCCTGTCGCTCCACCGCAAGGACGAACGCTTCTCCCTGCTCGTACTGGCGCATCTTCATCTCGAGCCCGGTGAGCCGGAAGAGCAACTGGGTCCGGGGGTCGGAGCGGCGCGCCTTGAGGATCTTGGCCATTCGCGCGTGCCCGCGAAAGATCCCGGACCCGATTCGGTCCATCACCACGTGGCCGTGGCCCTCCAGCAGACTCATCAGCGCCTGCACCTCATCGAGGGTCTGGCGCTGCTCCGGCGAGGCGAACAGTCCCACCAGGCCCCGCTCGTCGATGACGGGGCGCTCCTCGGCGCGGGCATCGAGGATCTCGCCTACTACCCGGGCCAGGCGGCCGGGCTCGGGGACCGCCTGGGAGATGAGCGTCTGCACCAGGGACAGGAAGTGATCGGGCATCCAGGGGACACCCACGAATTGGGCCCGGTGAGTCATCTCATGCAGAGCCACCCATAGGCGGAACTCCGAGGGACGGAACTGGTGGCGTCTCTCCAGGTCTATGAGGTTGATCCCGACGTACGCCACCGTGTCGCCCCGGTCGCCCGTGGGCAGCACCAGCTCGTATTGGCCCAGCACTCTCCTCGACAGGAACCCCAACAGGAGCCCGGTCTCGGCGGAGACGACTTGATGGGCCAGGGCGGCGGTGGTGGCGCCGATCCTGCCCGAGGCCTCCAGCTTCTCGGCGATGCGCCGCTCGGCTGGTTCGAGCAGGTGCCCGAACGAGGCCAGGTTGCGCTCCACCCAGGCCACCCTGGAGACGACGTCCACCTGAGCAGCGTCGGCGGCCGGGAGACGGGTGGCTTCGGTGACCATCTCGGAAGCCCGGGCCGTGTGTGCCTCCATGTCCGAGACGAGCCGGTCGGCGACGTAGGTGCCTTCGAGCGGATGGGAGCCGGCCACCCGGGCGACCATCCGTCCCGAGAGCGGCGAAGGTGTTGTCACTCGACGACTTTGTAGCGCTTCCGCACCACCTGCATGAAGTACTGGACTGTGGTCGCGATGACGACCAGAGCCGCCAGCACCAGGAGGGTGGGAATCAGATACCGGTAGGTCCAGTCGTCCGGACCGGCGTCGGCGGCCGGCTGCGCAGCGGGAACGGCCGGTTCGGGAGCCGGACCGGCCGCCACGGTGGTGGCGGTGGTGGCGGCGGTCGTCGTCTCCGTGGTCTGGGCGAAAACGGGAAGGCCCAGGACCAAGAGCATGGCGAGGGTCAGCGCGGAGGCGGAGAAACGGCGGACTTTCGGCATTGTGGAGGCCACACTACCAACGCTCCCGTGGCTGGCGAAGCAGGCCCGTTCAGCTGGAGACTTCTTCGCTGCGGAGAGCGGAGCGCAGACGTTCGATGAACTCCGGAGGGACCTCTTCGGACATTCGGGAGCGCACCACGACCCTGAGACGGCGCTCGAACCCGTACCCACGTTCACACCATTCGCACATGGCCAGGTGGCGTCGTATGCGCCGGCGGCGCCACCACGTCAACTCTCGGTCCAGATAGAGATAGACCTCGGCGAGAGCTTGTTCGCAATAGTCACTCATGGTCTTTCGGCTCCATCCGGCACCAGTCCGCGGCGGCTTGCAAAATTCCACAACGCTCGCTGGAGCTGCTTTCTTCCACGGTGGAGCCGCGACATGACGGTGCCGATGGGGATGTCGAGGATCTCGGCGATCTCTTTGTAGGAGAAGCCCTCCAGGTCGGCGAGGAGAACCGGAATGCGGAAATGCTCGGGCAGGGCCTCGATGGCATTCTTGATATCGGACTCGACCAGGCCCTCGAGAAGCTGGTCCTCGGCCGAGCGTGCCATGTCGGCCGCCTCGTCGGAGCCGATGCGCCGATACAGGTACAGATCCTGGACCTCCTCCAGGTCGGTCTCACTCGGTCGGCGCTGGGCCTTGCGGTACTTGTTGATGTAGGTGTTGGTGAGGATGCGGTACAACCAGGCCTTGAGGTTGGTTCCCTCGGTGAAGGTGTCGTAGGCCCGGTAGGCCTTGAGCATGGTCTCCTGCACCAGGTCCTCGGCATCGGCAGGGTTCCGCGCCATGCGCATGGCGGCCGCGTACAGCTGACCGGAAAAGGGCATGGCGTCGCGCTCGAAGTTGGCCTGGTCTGCCACAGAGCCGGAGAGGGGATTTGAACCCCTGGCCTACCGCTTACGAGGCGGTTGCTCTACCCCTGAGCTACTCCGGCGGGGCCGAAAATGGTAGCCGGGGCCCAGATGGGGTCCGATTTGCCGTTTTTATCAGCGGATCGGCCCCTCCCAGGGTCCGATTTGCAGGGGAGAACGCGTTTGCGCCTCAACGATCGAGCCCTGCCGGGAGAGCGGCCGGGGAGAGAATCCGATCTACTCGCAGGTCACCATCACCATCGACCCGACCCAGGATGGATCGCGTCTCACCATCGCCGAGCGGCTCCTCGCCTACCGGATCACCGGCGTCGACCCGTTCGTGATCGAGCGACACCGGGCATTCCGTCGCTGGCAGCGTGACCGACCCCCAGCCGATCTTCACGGCACTGTCGGACGCCACCCGACGGAACGTGTTCGAGCGGCTCACCACCATCGAGCCCACCTCGGCGACCAAGCTGGCGAGTTGCCGGTCAGCCGCCAGGCTGTGGCCAAGCACCTGGCCGCCCTGGCCCAGGCCGGGCTGGTGGAGCGAACCCAGTAGGACGCCAGGTCCGCTACTCGGCAGTCCTGGAGCCTCTGGCCGACCTGCACGAGTGGGTCGAGGAGGTCGGCTCCCGGTGGGACGTCCGGCTCGATCGGCTAGGCAGGTCCCTGGGCTGATCGCGTTCTCCCCTACGAAACGGTCCCTCCAGGGTTCCGTTCTGCTGATAAAAAGACGTGGATCAGGCCAGGGAGGCGAACAGGTTGGTGAGGAGGAGCTGGCGGCGGAGGTTGAGTTGGAGGTCGGCCATGGCGTCGAGGACCAGCTCGGCGTTGGCCACGGCGCGAGCCGGAGTGACGTCGGTGAGGTCGGCCAGGGTCACGTCGGTGTTGCGGATCGGGCCACCGTGCTGGAGCGAGGCCGAATCGGTATACCAGGAGGCGAGGATCTCCAGGCCACTCGTGAGCAAGGCAAGCTCGGCCCTCCGCTCCGACCGGGTCCTGCGCTCCTTGTCCTCCTCCCCGGCCACGGCCTCGTCGATCATGGGGCTGAGCTCCTCCAGCACCTCGTCCGCCAGGCGCCTGGCATCGCCGGGGTGCGGGGTGACCCGGCCGGGAATCGACAGCCACAGGCGCCGAAACTCACCCGCTTGAGGACGGCGGGCCAGGGCCAACGCCAGACCCGGGCGTCCGCCCGCCACGCGGGCCAGGCCCTCGGCATCGGACTGGTCGAGGTCGAAACCGGACAGGGCCGACACCATCTCGTCTTCGGGCACCCGGCCAAAGTGCACCGTGCGACAACGGGAGGCGACGGTGATGGGAAGCTCGTCCTCCGAATCGGTCACCAACAGGAAGATCGTGGTGCCCGACGGCTCCTCCAGGGTCTTGAGCAGGGCATTCGCCGCCTGATCAGTCATCAGCCCGGCCTCCGGGAAGAGGAACACCTTTCGGTCACCCTCGACCGGCGCCACTGCGGCCTGAGCCACGACCGCCCGGGCCTGCTCGACACCCAGCGTGGCCCTCCCCTCGGGCAGAATCGTGATCAGATCCGAGTGGTTGCCCTGGCCGGCCCGGCGGCAGAAATTGCATGCCGGGTCTCCCTCGGGGCACAGCAGGGCGACGGCAAAGGCCTGAGCCACAGTGGCCTTGCCGACTGCGGCGGCGCCGACGAACAGGTAGGCGGAGGCAGGGGCCTCCAACTCGCGCTCGAGCAGGTCCACCACCCGCCGGTGCCCGACGATCCCCTCGAACCACCCGTTCACTCCAGCCTCCCGACTATTTCGGACACAACCTCGCCGAGGGGCCGATCGGCGTCGACCAGCACCACCCGCTCGGGCTCCTCGGCTGCCAGTTTCCGATAGGCATCGGCAACCCGGGCCTGGAAGAGCCCGCCGGTGCCACCGATCCGATCCACTCCATCCTGGCGGGCCAGCGCCGCCTCCGGATCGAGCCACAGCACCACCACGAGATCGGGAACCACGCCGTCGAGGCCCGCCTCGTTCACCGAGCGCACCCTCTCGATTCCCAGCTGGCGGGCTCCCCCCTGGTAGGCCAACGACGAGTAGTAGGTCCGATCCGACACGACCGTCTTTCCCTCAGCCAGGGAAGGGCCCACCACTGCCGCGGCCAACTGGGCGCGTTGAGCGGCGAAGAGGAGCGCCTCGGTCCAGGGTGCCATGTCGGATCCGTGGAGCAGAAGCGAGCGGATCTCCTCTCCCACCTCCGTGCCGCCCGGCTCTCGAACCACCACCACCTGACGACCCATCTCGGCCAGACGGGCCGCCACAGCCTGGACCACGGTGGACTTGCCGGCGCCATCCACGCCCTCCACACCCAGGTAGCGAGTCATTCCTCGTCCCGGGGCCGGGTGCCCCTCATCCACGTGATCGAGTCGGCCGCCTCACCCATCCTCTTCAGCTTCTCCTGGTTCATGTCCACCTTCCAGAAGCCTGATCCCAACAGAACCCCGACTGCAGACAGGACCACGAAGGCCCCGCCCAGCAGCATGACGGCGCGGATCCCATTGTTGAGCTCCCCCGGAAGGACTCCTGCCAGGGCAGCGGCCCCGACTCCGGCCAGGCCAAAGGAGACGAGGAGGGCGGTCCGGGCAAACGCGAACAAGGCGGCGAAGGTCCGGCCCCGCACGTCGTCGGTGACCGAGGCGTGGAGATGGGTAAACCCGGTGACGTAGGCGATGCCGGTGCCGAAACCCGCCACGAAGGCCCATCCGGCCGCCCCGAACACCGTGTCGGTGAAGGCCGCCAGGCAGATGCCGACCCCGGCGGCGAGGACCGAGAAGCCGAACAGCGGCTCGCGACGAGTCTCCATCGTGGCAAACATCGTCACTCCCACCATTCCCAGCCCCACTCCGACACCGAGAGCCGTCACCAGGATCCCGTATCCGGACTCGCCCGCCCGCAGAACCTGGTCCGAGAACGGCTGACCCAGCACGAAGAGAACTCCGCCCCCGAACAACCCGGCCGCCATGCCCAGAATCATCCGCCGGACGGTTCCCGCCCTCATCACATAGCGCATCCCATCGACGATGTCGCGCCAGGGGGTGGGTTGGGCATCCGTCCCCCGGGCTTGGTCGCGAATGACCTTGGGCTCCGTGATCGGTATCGAGATGACCATCAACCCCGACACCACGAAGGTGAGGCAATCGAACAGGAAGGCGGTTCCAATGGCGGGCCCCACCCGGCCCACGACCGGCAGGGCCGAGCTGACGCCGGCCAGAGCAGCGAACAGCGCCGACCCGAGCGGCGCAGTCCCATAGGCGGCGGCCAGGTTGAGCCCGTTGACTGCCAGCAATTTGTCCCGGCTCACCAGCGTGGGCACCACCGCCTCCCGAGCCGGCTGGCGAATCAACGAGAAGATCTCCGTGAAGAAGGTGACCACGAACAACTCGGTGTAGTTGCTGACGAACAGCAACACCACCGCCAGGATGGCCCGGCCGAAATCCGCCACGATCATGGTCGTCTTGCGGCTCCAGCGATCGGCGATCAGGCCGCCGATGAACCCGAAGAACAGCCCGGGGAGGATCCGTGCCACGAGCGGGACCAGGATGGCGATCGTCGCCGCGCTCCCACCCCCGGCAATCCGGGCGGCCAGAGCGAACGTGGCGAACAGGGTCACCCAGTCCCCCAGGCTGGAGATCACCTGCGACGACCACAACCGGGCATAAGGCCCGCGCCGGATCAGATCACGGCCGCGCTGGGTATCGATCGACTGCATGCGTCACGGGAAACGGTACCCGGGTCACGCTCCAGAGCGGGCGGCAACTACCCGTGCCGCGGGCGCCTGGGTTACTGTCTGGCCCGAGTCATGCCCAAGTCCTTAGTGATCGTTGAGTCGCCCACCAAGGCGAAGAAGATCTCCGAGTTCCTCGGCGACGACGTCGTCGTGGAGGCCTCGATGGGCCACATCCGCGACCTGCCCCGCTCGGCCAAGGAGATACCCAAGAAGTACAAGGAAGAGCCCTGGGCCAAGCTGGGTGTGAACGTGGACGAGGGCTTCGAGCCCATCTACGTCCTCTCCTCCACCCGGCGCGACAACATCAGGAAACTCAAGAGCCTGGCCAAAGATGCCTCCGAGATCTACCTGGCCACGGACGAAGATCGGGAGGGGGAGGCGATCGCCTGGCATCTGGTCGAGGTGCTCAACCCCAAGGTGCCCGTGAAGCGAATGGTGTTCCACGAGATCACCGCCAACGCCATTCGTGAGGCATTCGCCAATCCTCGTCAGGTCGACGAGCGCCTGGTGGACGCTCAGGAGGCGCGGCGCATCCTCGACCGCCTGTACGGATACGAGGTCTCGCCGGTGCTGTGGAAGAAGGTGGCGACCGGGTTGTCTGCGGGACGGGTCCAGTCGGTGGCGGTGCGAGTCGTCGTGGAGCGGGAGCGCCAGCGGATGGCCTTCAGGTCCGCCGCCTACTGGGACATCGAGGGACGGTTCGCCAAGGAAGGGGAGGCCTCCACCTTCGACGCCGCCCTGGTCGCAGTCGATGGGACCAAGGTCGCCACCGGGCGAGACTTCGACAGCGAAGGAAAGCTGACGGGCGACGCGGTTGCACTCGATCGAGAGGGCGCAACCGCCCTGGCCCAATCGTTGCAGGAGGCGGACTTCGCGGTCCGCTCCGTCGACACGAAGCCCTACACACGCAGGCCCTACGCCCCGTTTCGCACCGCCACCCTGCAGATGGAGGCGGGCCGCAAGCTGCGCTTCTCTTCGGCCCGCACCATGTCGGTGGCCCAGCGTCTGTACGAGAACGGTTACATCACCTACATGCGCACCGACTCGGTAACCCTGTCGGGAGACGCGGTCGGCCAGGCCCGAAATCAGGTGCTCAAGCTGTACGGCCAGGACTATGTCCCCGCCCAGCCCCGCGTCTACGGCCAGCAGTCCAAGAACGCCCAGGAGGCGCACGAGGCTATCCGACCCGCCGGCGACGTGTGGCGTACGCCGGCCCAGGTATCGGGGGAGGTAGGCCCCGACGAAGCGCGGCTCTACGACCTGGTGTGGAAACGCACCCTGGCCTGTCAGATGCCCGATGCCAAGGGCGAGACGGTCAGCGTTCGACTGGGTGCCACGGCGAGCGATGGTCGCGACGCCGAGTTCTCGGCCTCGGGCCGCACCATCACTTTCCCCGGGTTCCTGAAGGTCTACGTGGAGTCGCTCGACGATCCCAACGCCCAGACCGACGACCAGGAGTCCATCCTCCCGCCCCTGTCCGAAGGAGATGCGCTCGAGGCCGTGGACCTGCAAGCATCAGGGCACGACACCCAGCCGCCCCGCCGCTACAACGAGGCCTCACTGGTCCAGAAGCTGGAGGAGCTGGGAGTGGGCCGTCCCTCCACCTACGCCTCGATCCTCTCCACCATCCAGGACCGCGGCTACGTTTGGAAGAAGGGGGGAGCCCTCATCCCATCCTTCACGGCCTTCGCCGTGGTCACCTTGCTGGAGCAGCACTTTCCGAACCTGGTCGATTACGCCTTCACGGCCCGGATGGAGGACGATCTGGATGCCATCGCCGCCGGGAACGAAGAACGGGTCCCATGGCTCACCAGGTTCTACCTGGGCGCCCAGGGCCTGCGCCAGACGGTGGAGGACAAGTTGGGTGACATCGACGCCCGGGCCGTCAACTCCATCTCCATAGGCACGGGCCCCCAGGGCGAAGAGATCGTGGCCCGGGTGGGCCGATACGGGCCCTACCTGGAGCGGGGCGAGGACCGAGTTTCGATCCCCGACGACCTGCCCCCCGACGAGCTGACCACCAACAGGGCCACAGCTCTACTCGACGAGGGAAGCAGGGGTGACAAGATCCTGGGGACCGATCCCGACTCGGGACAGACCGTCTACGCCCGCACCGGCCGGTTCGGCCCGTATGTGCAGTTGGGAGAGCAGGAGGAAGGCTCCAAGACCAAGCCGAAGCGGGCCTCTTTGTTCAAGGGGATGGACCTCGATTCGTTGGGGCTGGACGACGCGCTGCGTCTCCTGTCTCTACCGCGGGTGGTGGGCACGGACCCCGACGGCAATGAGATCATCGCCCTCAACGGTCGCTACGGCCCGTACACACAGCGGGGGGACGACCGAAGGAGCCTCGAGACCGAGGAGCAGATCTTCAGCCTCACAGTCGACCAGGCCATGGAGCTTCTGGCTCAGCCGCCCCGCCGTCGGGGGCAGCGGGCTACCCAGACCCCCCTGCGCGAGCTGGGAGAGGACCCCGTGAGCGGCAAGAAGGTCACGGTCCGCACAGGCCGGTACGGGCCCTATGTGACCGACGGCGATGTCAACGCCAGCCTTCGCAAGGGCGACGCCCCCGAGAAGATCGATCTCGAGCGGGCCGCCGAACTGCTGGCGGCTCGCCGCCAGAAGCTGGGGAAGTAACTCACGCGCCCGACCGAATCGAAGCCCCAGGCGCAAACCCTCACCCTGCTGTGCCGTATCTTGTGGGCGTGACGAACCTGTTCCGGCTCGAGGGCGTCAGCACCGGCCAAGACGGCCACCCCATCCTCCGAGACGTGACCCTGGAGCTGACCGGCGGAGGGATCACCTGCATCGCCGGACCGTCCGGTGCCGGTAAGACCAGCCTGCTGCGATTGCTGAATCGCCTCGACGCTCCCGACTCCGGCACGATCTGGTTCCGGGGGATGCCGCTGACCGAAGTCGACCCGCTGGAACTGCGCCGAGAGGTGGCGATGGTCTTCCAGAGGCCGCCCACCTTCCCCGGAACCGTGCTGGACAACCTGCGAGCCGCCGATCCGGACCTGGACCGGGAAGCGGCCGCCGCAGCACTGTCCCAGGTCGATCTCGAGGATCGGTCGATACTGGATCGGGAGGCCGACACCCTGTCGGGAGGCGAAGCCCAGCGCATGTGCCTGGCCCGTGCCCTTTTGACCCGACCAAAGGTCCTGCTCGCAGACGAGCCCACCTCCTCTCTCGACCAGGGCGCCACCCGGGCCCTGGAGGGCCTCCTCTCCTCGCTGGCCGCCGACGGAATCTCGGTGATCCTCGTCTCCCACGACCTCGGCCAACTGGATCGGATGGCGGACCGCGTCGTGGTGCTGGGCCAGGGTCACGTCCTCGCGAACGAGAGCCTGACCGACGTCCGACGATCCCACGACCCTGCGGTTGCCCAGGCCATTCGAGCAATGCCATGACCAACACCGACATCGGCCTGATCGGTGTGGCGGTATCGGGTCTTCTGGTAGTGGTGGCGATTGGGCTCAGCCTGGCCCGACGCCTGGGCCTCGAAGGCAGCATCGCCTTCGCCGCGGCGAGGGCGGCGCTCCAACTTCTGCTGGTCGGAGTGGCGCTGGGGCTGGTGGTGAAACCCGACGCACCGCTCGTCTACTCGGGGCTGTGGGTAGCCGCGATGATCGTCTACGCATCCGTGACTCTGCGTCGCCGGGCCCCCGAGGTGCCGGGGGCGTTCGGCCTGGGCCTGGGGGCCTTCTCGGTTGCCACCCTGGTCGTACTGGGCGTCCTGTTCGGGCTGAGGGTCTTCCCTGCCAACGGACGCACCATCGTCCCGCTGGCGGGAATGCTGATCGGCAACGGCCTCAACGCCACCATCCTGGCCGCCCGCCGAATCGTGGGGGAAGCCGCCGACCAACGAGCGACAATCGAGGGCCGCCTCGCTCTGGGCCTGGCCTCTCACCAGGCGTTTCAACCCCACCTCCGCTCTGCTCTACGCACGGCCCTGATCCCCCAGGTGGAGACCACCAAGGCGGTGGGGATCGTGTTCCTCCCCGGGGCCATGGTCGGTCTGATCCTGGCGGGCGTGGATCCCGCCGACGCCGTCAAGATCCAGGCCGCCGTCATGTACCTGGTCCTGGGCTCCGTCGCAATCACCACCTCGGTGATCGCCCTCGGCCTGACCCGTCGCCTGTTCACGCCCGACCATCGGCTGATCCGGATCGCAAGAAGGGAAGGCTGAGGTCAGCCTTTGTAGCGGGCCAGCACCTCGTCGGAAAAGCTCGGCCAGGCCACCATGGCCCAACGCTCGAAATCGCGCGAAGACAGCGAGACGGCGGCCAGGTGGGCGGCCGGGTCCACCCAGAGGAATGAGCCCGAGCCACCGAAGTGGCCGAAGGTCTCCGCCGAGTTGGCCTTTCCCGTCCAGTGCGGGCGCTTGTGGTCGCGGATCTCGAAGGTGAGGCCCCAGGGGTTGGGGTCGAAGGAGCCCACGCCGGGCAGGACCCCGGGCAGGCCCGGGAACTGGGGTTGGGTAGCCTCGCCCATCGTCGCGAGGCTTACCAGTGTTGGCCGGAGCAGCTCGCGGCCAAAGACGATCAGATCGCCCACCGTGGACACCATCCCGTGAGCCGGAGAACCCTCGAGGGTTGTGTCGCCCATCCCCAAGGGGTCCAGGACCCCGACCTGGAGGTACTCGGAGAATGGCATCCCGGACCGCTGTTCGAGATGGGAACAGAAGAGCTCGATCCCGGTGTTGGAGTAGATGCGGCGGCGGCCGGGGGCGGAGAGCATCCGGTCCGAATCGAAGGCGAGACCCGAGGCGTGGGCAAGGAGATGCCGGACGGTCGATCCACTGGGCCCGGCAGGCTCGTCGAGACCGAGCGTCTCCTCCTCGATGGCCACGAGAGCCGCCATTCCCACCAGGAGCTTGGAAACAGAGGCGATCCTGGTGCGGCGCCTCCACTCTCCCCCCGCTCCCAGGGCCCGATCCGGGCTCGTCACGCCCACGGCCGCCCATTCCACCGGCCATCCGGACACCAAGCCGCTCAGATCATCCACCACCTGAACATAGATCAGTCGATGCACGCAAGGACGGCACACACTCACCCGACGAACGCGGAATCCCCCCGAGGTTGCTCGCCGGGGCGCGGCATGGGCAACGGATCGAGACCGCGGGCCGCGCGAACCCGATTCGAACTGACGAGCTCCGGCCCGACCGGTGTTCGATCGGGCTTGATAACGTCGATCGCCTGACGAGAGGCAGGAACGAGGGTTTGAGCCCGAAGATCGGTCACAGAACCGTGGACGAGGTGCTGGGGGCCCTTCGGACCCCCAATCGCGAACGGGCCCGGACGTTGCTGGAGATGTGGGCTGGGGGCATTGCAGCCGTCGAACCCGAGTCGGCGGTGGCGCAGGCTCTGGCAGACGAGCCACCCATGGGCGTGGTGGCCGTCGTCGCTCTCGGCAAGGCGGCGCCCGCCATGTCACGGGGGGCGGCCCGGGTGCTTGGGCCACGACTGAGCGGCGGGCTCGTCGTCACCGACCATGCCGAGCCGGTTCCGGCCGGCCTGGAGGTCCTGTTGGGCGATCATCCTGATCCGGGCCGTTCGAGCCTCGCCGCCGGTCGCCGGCTCCTGGCGTTCGTCCGCCGTTCCGAAAACCCTGTGCTGTTCCTGATCTCGGGGGGAGGCTCGGCTCTGGCAGAGGTTCCGGCGCCCGGTCTCTCGATCGAAGATCTGGTGGCTACCCGGCGGATTCTCGAGCAACGCGGAGTGGCGATCGAGGAGATGAACACCGTCCGGACGCATCTGTCGGAGATCAAAGGGGGCCGTCTGGCCGCCGCCTCTGCCACCCCAACCACAACGGTGGTGATCTCCGACGTGGTGGGTGGGCGTCCACACCTGGTCGCCTCGGGCCCCACCATCACCTCTCCTAGCACGTCCGAAGACGCTTGCCGGGTGCTGGAGCGTCACGGAGTCTCGACCGTTGTCCCGGCCGCGGTGCTACGAGCACTGCGCGCAACGCGGCCGCCTCCCTCGCTTCCCGAGGGGCGAGTGCTCGTTGCGGCCGATGGGGGACGGGCGGCCCGAGCGGCAGCCGCAGCCGGAGACGGCCGGCTGATCACGACCTCTATGTCTGGACGGGCATCGTCGGCGGTAAGCTCTGCCCTGGCAGAGACTCCACCGGGCACCATCGGCGTTCTGGCAGGTGAGACGACCGTTGACGTGACCGGATCGGGCACCGGAGGCCGAAACCAAGAAGCGGCTTTGACCGCCTGTATGGCCCTCGAAGGGAGCGAATCCCTGTTTCTGGCCGCCGGTACCGACGGGATCGACGGCCCCACCGACGCAGCCGGCGCCCTCATAGACGGCGACACGAAGGCCCGGATCGAGCAGGCCGGCATCGACCCCGCCACCGCGCTCGGGAACAACGACTCCCACCCTGCCCTCGACGCCGCCGGGGCCCTGATCAGGATCGGCCCCACCGGCACCAACGTCGCCGATCTATGGATCGTCGACCGACGCTGAGTGGGCCGGCCCGGACATGTCACCGGGACAGGCTCACCGGCCCGAACAGAGGACGGCTCGGTCCGGTCACCCACACCAGCCCACGGCTTCGCTTTTCGGCCCGGTCCGAGAACCTGTAGTCGACGATTCGGCCCCGGATCAACTCCGGTGGGCGATCGGGAAAGGGGTTCGTCGCCAAGAGCCTGGCGATGGCCCGGTCTCCCTCCAACAGCTTCTGGACCAGCGTATCCAACCATCCTCGCCCGTATGAAGGCGAGAGAGCCACGAACCACATGAGCCAGTCCAGACGAAGGTGGTAGGGAGCGAATTGGGCGGGAACCCGACGGGGGTCACCCGGCTTCGCTTTGAACTCGTAGGCACGCCAGTCACCGTCTTTGGGAGCCGGAACGGGCGATCCCTCCAGAATCACCTCCCGGCGATTGCGGGTCACACTCCCGAACGCCCCATAGGTATTGACCAGGTGATAGCGGTTGAAGGCGAAGTTCATCAGCTGGCGACCCCCAAGGAGATTACGGACGGGCCAGTAGCTGAGTACCGCCACACAGAACGCGAGGGCCACCGCCAACACGCCGTGCCAGACGGGTACCGCGCCACCTCCGATCGACGCCCCGAACCAAGGGTCGGGGATGGCGGCGAGCGCGAGCAAGAGGGTGGTCAGGTTGAGCCAGGCATAGTTTCCCGAAATCATGAGGTATCCCTGCGTCAGCACCATCACCGCCGCCCCGGCGCCAGCAATGGGCTGGGGAAAGAAGAGCGCCAAGGGGGCCACCAGCTGGGCGAAATGATTGGCCAGTACCTCGGTTCGATGCAGAGAATGGGGCAGATGATGGAACCAACGCGAAGCCGGATTGGGCATCGGCTGGGTCTCGTGGTGGTAATCGAGACAGGTCAGATCCCGCCAGCATCGGTCTCCCCTCATCTTGATCAAGCCTGCTCCGAACTCGACCCGAAACAACAGCCAGCGGAACAGGAACAGGACGAGCAGAGGAGGCGCGGTTGCGGCATTGCCCAAGAAGGCGGCGTAGAAGCCCGCCTCCAGCAGTAGTGATTCCCATCCGAAGCCATAGAAGGTCTGACCGATGTTCACCACGGACAGGTAGAGGGCCCACATCGCCAGCCACCACACTGTCGAAGCCCACAGAGGAACGAGATCGGCCAGGCCAACAGCGACGCCGGCCGCCAGCCCCATGCCACCCCAGGCCACTCCCAGCAGCACCCGGTCCGAATAGTGAAAGTGGAACAGGCTCGGTGCCTGACGGAAGCTCACCCGGCTCAGCAAACCGGGCGCGGGAAGCAGGCCCCTCTCACCCAGTAGGGCGGGGAATTGGTTGCGCACGTTGAGGAAAGCGACGAAGAACACCACCGCCAGCCCACGGGTGAGGACCAAGCGGCTGATGTCGTACGCGTCGGCGGCCGGGTTCCACACTCGTCCCAATCCTCGCATGTTCCGAGCGCGCGATCGCTGCCGAGGACGTTTGAACCGAGACCCGGTGGGGGTATAGCCGTTCGGAGCCGGGCCGTTCGGGCCCGGGATCGAAAGGAGGTAACCATGAGGAAACGACTCATAGCCCTGGGCCTGGCCGGCGTTCTCGGCCTGACCGTGACCGCTTGCGGCAGTGGCACTCCCTCAACCACGACCAGCACGACGACAGCCAGCACCAGCCAGACAATCCAGCCCACGAGCACGACGACTCCCTGACGGTAGGTGCTAGGGCCCCGGCGTCTCCGGGCGCCGGGGCCCGGACTCCATTGCGGGAATCGTCACGTCGTTCGTGGGTGAACCACTCACTGCCAGACCGATCCCACGCCGTCGACCGGATCAGGCCCGGCGGATAACGATCAAAGAGGCATCGTCGCGGACCACTCCGCCCGCCTTCCCGATAGCTTCGTCATAGCACCAGTCGGCGACCCTCTCGGCGTCGGTGAAGGGACACCTCACCAAGATCGAGGCCAGGTCGTCCACCGAGGCCACCAGAGCCGATTCGGGGCTGGAGGGGTCGAAGAGCCCGTCGGAGTAGACGAGGGCCAGGTCCCCGCGTGCGAGCTTGGCCTCGGACTCACCCCATTCCCCCTGTGCGTCGGCCATGAGCACCGGCCCGGTGGGGCGGTAACTTTCTATGTGGCCGCCTCTCATGAAGATGATGGGTGGGTTCCCCGCCCCGGCATAGCGGCAGATGCCGGTCTCGCTGTCGATCTCCAACACCGCAACCGTGGCCATCATCTGGGGCTCGTCCAGGACCCACCCTGCTCCTGCCAGGGCGGCCACCGGCCCCGCACCGGCCCGGAGGGAATGCTCGAGAACGTCACCCAGCCGCACGGCAGCCAATGCAGGCTGGGGACCATGACCGACCACGTCGACCAGGACTACCGCCAGCCTGGTGGGGCCGACGGCGATGGTCAGGACCGAATCACCGGCCAGCCATCCCTCGGCAGGACGAAACCTGGTGGCCACGGTGAGACCCTCCACGGAGCCGCGGAAACTGGACAGGCGCGACAGCAGCAGGTCCACCACCCCGGCGTCCCTCTGCACGGCGGTGGTGGCCCGTGCCGAGAGGTCCTCGGCCATTTCGACGCTGTACTGACTCCGCGAAACTGCGGTTGCGGTAGCGAAGAGGGCGGCCATGAGCAGGCCGCTCACGATCACCGCGCTCAGTGCGAGCCAGCGGGGCTGGGTCTCGGGGGTGATGGCCGAGAGTAGAAAGGCGACCGCCGCCGGCGGGCCGGCGAGGACGAGAGGCAGAAGCCGGCGCAGAACGATCCCCCCCGGCCAGGGACTGATCACCGCCGCCATCAGGCCCAGGCCGGGCTTGGCGGCCAGAACCGCCAGGCAGAACACGATCACGAGGACGGCCGCGCTGACCGGCATACGCCCCGAGCCGAACGGAAAGCCGCGCAGACTCTCGTCTCCATAGGCGAAAGCCACCACCACCGTGGCACCGATCATCGCCGTGAGAACCGCCGTCACTTGACCGAGATAATGTGCCAGGGAAGCGGCGCCGGCCATGAGGATGACAGATGCGCCCATGGCGAGCGTGACGACCCCGACGTTCACGGCCGGTCGCCCGGCCAGTTCTCCGCCGATGATGTCTTCCATCTCCAGAGACGTCAGCAGCCAATGGGGAAACGCTATGTCGGCCACATTGGCGATGATCACAAACACGCCGCCTGCAGCCACCGCCGCACCGACCACCAACCCCGCCTGCCGCAGCCTCCTGCCGGGCTGGATGAGACCGGCCCAGACCGAAAAACCGGCCAGAACGAAAAAGACCCCGGTGGCCGGTTGCATCGGTCTCACTTCCGGACGGTCCGCCCACTGGGCCAGTACGGGCAGATCGATGGCTCGCCCGATCAGAGCCACCGCTCCCCCCAGGCCGACGACGACGGCAGCCGCCAACGAAACGGCCCGGAACCGCTCCCGCCAGCGCGGATCGATCTCGCCGTAGAGCCGCCGCCCACCCGGACGCCGAGCAATAAGCGGCCCAGAGCGCGACCCGTGCGACATCCCAACAAAGGTAGCTTCGGTAACGGCTCACGTCACCACTGGGCCCCGACCAGAGCTCGTGTCTCAGGACCAGAACCCGGGCCGGGCGACTACTCTCAAGAATTCCAACACCCACCGGGGGGCTACGTGACGACCGGTCCCAGATATCGAATAGACGTCGAGTCCGACGAACACCCCCGAGTGGTGGTCGTCGGAGGTGAAATCGACATGGCCTCAGTCAACGAGATGGAGAAAGCGCTCCTGGCCGACCCATCCCGCGTCGTCGTCGCCGACCTGACCGAGGTCGGCTTCATGGACTCGACGGGGCTCCGGGGCCTCCTCGCCGCCCAGGACGGATTGGCATCTGCCGGCGGTCGTCTTCACCTCGTCTGCGAAGACGGGCCCGTGAGGCGTCTCCTGGATCTGACCGGCCTCACCGATCGCTTCAGCGTGTTTTCGGATCGGGGATCCGCGCTGAAGGCGGCCGGTTGACCACCCGGCGAACCCCTTTCCGTTGACTGCCACCCGCATCCGCATCGAGCTGGAGGCTTCCCGCGCCTCACCCCACATCGCCCGCCAGCTGATCGGGACACTCATAGACCGCGGACCTGCGGTCAAGGCGGTCGATGCAGCATTGCTCGCTTCCGAACTGGTAACTGCCGGGTCCCGGGAGGCGGGCCCGGTGATGGTCACGGTGGAGCAAACCCCGGGACAGGCACGGGTGGAGGTGGGCTCAGACGACGGCCCCGGGCTGGACGAGTTGAGCGAACGGCTGATGGACCGATTGGCCGACCGATGGGGACCGGGGCCTCCGCCCTTCTTCGAGATCGACCTCGTAAGACGACCCAGACTCGATGGCCTGGCCGAAGATGCCCTTTGGGAACGCGTCCACCACGATTCATCGGCGCGCGAAGAGGTCTTTACCCGCTATGCGGACCTGGCCGGCTCCATATCCCGACGATTTCGACGCAGCGCCGAGCGGGCCGACCTGGAGCAAGTGGCCTACATGGCCCTGGTGGGAGCAATCGATCGCTTCGATCCGACCCGAGGAGTGCAGTTCTCCACCTACGCCTCCAAGACGATAAGCGGCGAGCTGAAGCGTCACCTACGAGACACCGCATGGTCGATCAAAGTCCCCAGGGGACTCAAAGAGAGGGTGCTGCGGGTGACCAAACTGCGAGAGACGCTCCGTCAGGAACTGGGCCACACCCCCAGCTCGGCGGAGCTGGCCGAAGCCTCCGATCTCGCCGAGGAAGAGGTCGAAGAGGCCCTCGGGGCAGGTCAGGCATTCGGAGCATCCTCGCTGGACGCGCCCGTGGGCGACGATGGGAGCCTGTCTCTGATGGACATCCTCGATGCCGACTACGGAGACTTCGACACCGAAAGCTGGCTGACCATCCAGCCGGTCCTCGAGGAGCTGTCCGAACGGGACCGGGAGGTTCTGCGCCTCCGCTTCTTCGAAGACATGAGCCAGACCGAGATCGCCAACATCCTCGGCGTCTCCCAAATGCAGATCTCGCGCGTCCTCTCATCCATCTTCGAGCACATCCGGGACCAGGTCGAGATCGAATAGCGATTCAGGGTGAACGCCCACAGGGTGCTCAAGCGCCGTGTGACGGTGCCCTGTCGGCCTCGCCGAGGCGGACGTAGGTCCACTTTCCGAGATGCCAGAGGAAGTGGCCCCCATGCTTGCGTAGTGCATGGGCCACGTTGGCCGCCTCGTCGTCATCGGCAGCATCCACTACCAAGAAGGATCCATTGGCGGACAACTCGTTCTCGACCTTGTTGCGAAAGCGGTTCTCGTCTCCCAGGCCCAAGAACGCTTTCCTGAGGCTTCCGAAGAAGTCGCCCTCGGCCTCCCGGGGATCGAGACGCTGCCGGCCCTCCGCTCCTCGTAGCAGTTCCACATCGTGACCCTGGGACTTCAGATCCACGAGGGCAGCGTCGGCACCTGCGGGCGAATCGAACACAGCCACCACTTTGTCAATCAGATCGATCTCCTTCATGACCTGGATCTACCCGCCTGGAAGGATCCGAAACGGCCCGGCACGGCGCCGAGGCCTGGCCGTGAGATAGGATCGAGTCAGCGTGGACGTCCTCGTCGGAACCCGAGCAGGCCTCTTCGACCTGGCAGGTCACTGCCTGCTGGAGACGAGCCAGATCAACCATGTCTCACGCCACGGTGACGGATGGTGGGCCGTGGATGCCGACTCCGGGATCTGGCACGATGCTCGCCTGATCGCCTCATCGGAGGCGACTCTCAACTGCATCCAGCCCACAGCCGATGGCGTATGGGTGGGAGCCGACCTGGCGCGCTTGTTCCGTCTGACCGGAGACCAGCTCACCGAGGATGAGCTCTTTGCCCACGCCCCAGGTCGGGAGCGCTGGCACACCCCATGGGGAGGGCCACCCGATGTCAGGTCGCTCGCCTCAGGGTCCGACGGGGCCCTGTATGTGAACATCCACGTCGGCGGCATCCTCCGCTACCACGACGGCAGCATCCTCCCGACTCTCGACATCGATGCAGACGTCCACCAGGTTGTGGCCGACCCCGACCGCGGCGGGGTGGTCGTGGCAGCCACCGCCCGGGGATTGGCCCAGTCGGGCAATGGCCGTGACTTCGAGTTTCGCACCGCGGGTCTGGCCCATCACTACTGCCGGGCGGTCGCCCTGCAAGGGGAGGCCTTGATCCTCTCGGCCTCCCGGGGGCCCCGAGGCGGCGACTCGCGCATCTACCGGACCTCGCTCGGCGGTGGCTCATTCACATTGTGCGCGGACGGGCTTCCGGGGGACTTCAACGAAAACGCTAACACCCACTGTCTCCTTGCCAGGGGAGAGGAGTTCTTCGTGGGCCATGCGGACACGGTGTGGCGATCGGGTGACGGAGCCACCAGCTGGGAAGCCATCGCCAAAGACATGCCTCCGATCACCTGTCTGGCGTGACCGGGCACCTGGGCCACAGCCGGTCGATGCCACACCACCCATCCCCACCCACCACGTCGATTCCGCACCACCCATCCCCACCCACCACCCGGTCGATTCCGCACCACCCATCCCCACCCACCACCCTGCGGTTCAGTGGCGAGGGCTTGAGTGGCGATCGGGACGGGTATCCGGGGGTTGGCAGCTACAGGAGCGGGACCGCCGTACATGGCTGATGAACATCTCGCGGAGTATCAGGAGAAGCGAGACCTGGGCGAAGCGCCGGAACCGGCCGCCGAGAGAGGGCCGCCCGACGGCACGAGCCGATTCGTGATCCAGAAACACGACGCTCGGCGCCTCCATTACGACCTCCGGCTGGAGGCCGGAGGGGTGCTCAAGAGCTGGGCCGTCCCCAAGGGGCCTTCGACCGATCCCAGAGAGAAGCGCCTCGCCGTACCCACCGAGGACCACCCGGTCGACTACCTCGACTTCGAAGGAGTGATCCCGAACCGCCAGTACGGAGCGGGCACCGTGCTGGTGTGGGACACCGGAGAATACGACAACCTCACCTCAGACGATGACGGGAACGAGGTGCCCGTCCCGGAGGCGGTCGAGCGAGGTCACGTGAGTTTCCGACTGCATGGTGAGAAGCTGGAGGGGGGCTACGCCCTGACCCGGACCGGCCAAGAGCGTTGGCTGCTGGTCAAGATGGATGACGACCAAGCCGACGCCCGGCGAAATCCGACCAGCACCCAGCCCGACTCGGTCCTGACCGGCCGGAGCCTGGAGGACATCGCCCGGGATCAGTGAGGAACCGCCCCCTCAGTACCCGCCAGCACCTCCAAGAATGTGTGCATGAACGATGGGAGATCGGCCGGCGCCCGGGCGGTGATCACGTTTCCGTCACGCACGGTCTCCTCGTCCACCCAATTGGCACCTGCATTGATCAGATCGTCCCGGATCGAGAAGAACGACGTTGCCGTCTTGCCCTCCAGCAAACCGGCCGAGGCAAGCATCCACGGCCCATGGCAGATGGCGCCCACGGGTTTCGAGGATTGACCGATCTCCCGAACCAGGTCGACCAGGGCAGGACATCGCCGCATGTGGTCAGGGGAGTATCCACCCGGCACGACGACCCCGTCCAGTTCGGGTGCATGCACCTCGGCGGCGGCTGCGGTGGAGGTCATCGTCGTGCCTCGTTTCCCGCGATAGCCGACTTCTGCCTCGCAGCCGACCAGATCGACTTCGTGACCGTCTTCCAGCAGGCGATAGTACGGGTAAATCAACTCCGCGTCCTCGTACAGGTCGGCGATCAGCACGGCAACTCGCATTCTCAACTCCTTGTCTCTCATCCGCGCGGCAGACGATCCAATCGTTCTAGGCCCTCGGCAACCCCCCCTGCTGCAGCCCGGATCACCTCTTCCACTTCAGAAGGCAAGTCGGTCTCCAGCACGCGCGCCAGAGTGTCGACCAGATTGTCTTCCTCACGCCGCACCGAGACGACAACGTCGGCGTCTCCGTCGAGAGCCCCCTCGAGCTGCATCCATCCGTCGCCGATAGCGGCCGAGAGACTGCCGGATTGGTCGGTATCGAGCTCAAGGCCGGAGTCGGCCGCCACCCTCACCAGAGTCGATCGATTCTCGTCCCTGTCGGCAGCGAGCCCGTCCAAGAGGGCCGATGTCGACTCGTCATCCACCGTCTCGGCGGCCAGCTTCAGCCGATTCACCGAGTCGGCCAGGGCCGACTCGGCTGTTTCACATACGGCCCCCGGCTGCAGATGGGACGTGAATGGTCCCATCACCCGCTCTGGAGGCTCCGTCACGATCGGTTCCCTTCCCTTGGTGCCTCGTTCTGTGACATCATGACGCTCTGAAACTCCATGAGTACGAGTCCAGGACCTGGAACTTGGTGCCATTGGCCGGCTGGGTGACCCGCTCCACAGTGGCCGTGTGCTCTCCGGGGCTCAGAACCACCGGCCCCGCTCCTGACTCGTAGCGCAACTTGCCGGCACCGAAAGTCGCGTAGGTGGTGACATCCACTCCGTCGACCGACAACCGAACGTTGTCCTGGGAAGTCTGCAACGTATGTCGCACTTCAACCGCATCGGGGACGGCCGTGGTGGAGTTGGGGGCGGGATAGACCCTCTCCACCCAGGTCGGGACAGAGGTGGTGGGTAGCGAGGAGGTCTCGCTCTGAGCCGGGCTGCAACCGGCCAACGCCAGGGCGACCACCGCCGCCAGCAGGGCCGTCAAGAGCCTGGACGGCGCCCTCATCGATCACCCGATCTGCTGGGCCGTCTGGTCTCCATCTCATCCAGAATCGAATCCAGCTTGTCGTCTACCTGATCGAGTCGCTGGCCCGACTTCTGGCGGATGACTCCAACCAACTGATCCCAGCGGCCGGCAACACGATCGAGATCATCGTCAGTCAGCGCGCCCCACGCCTCACGAACCCGACCTCGGGCCTGCTCCCAGATTCCTTCGAGACGAGCCTGTCTGGTGTTCATGTTTCTCCCTGATTCGCTTATCAGGGAGGGCCGTCCTCTCCGACCCTCCGCTCGTGACTTACCCGCCGCGGCGCTCCCACAAACGAACCCGGCCCTCAGAGCCGGGCAATCCACCAGTCGTCCCACGAGTCGATGAGCTCGCTGCTCTCCCACTCCGCCACCTCCAGGCCGGCGGGAGCCTCGGCCACCACATCGGGGTCGCGTTCGGGCACCACGATCATGCGGGCACCTCCAGCTTCGATCTCGAACTCGAGATGACCGACCCGCACGTAACGCTCGTTCCGGTCGGGCAGCCAAACCGCCGCCACGGCACGACCCGCCAGATCGCCCCGGGTGAGGAGAGCGCGGGGCCAGCGTTCCAGGATGTGCTCGAGGCGGTCGCCCATCCCGTCGCGGATGATGACATCGTCGGCAAGCGACAGCAGATCGGGATCACGGGCATTGACCGACTCGACCACCACATCGCGAAGATCGTCCGGTCCGGTCTGATTCACTTCTACCTCCCGGTTTGGGTCCCGACCGGGGAGACCGCGATGGGAGCGGGCGAAGATGCAAGCACGGCTCTCCCCGGTCGGGTTTCTCGGGTCACTACCCCATGCGCCCACGCTCCAAACCGGGGATCGTCCCGACGCGGCAGAGCATCGGCTCGTGCCTCGAGACGGACGAACCCGGCTAGGTTCGATCACACCGTGGAGTCCCAGCCCAACACCAAACAGGAGCTTCGCCGGCGAGCCTGGGAAGCTGCTGAGGGCCGCCGGCGCAGCCCGCTTTCCCGGGGTAGAGGGCCGGATACCCAACTTCGTGGGTGCGGGAGCCGCCGCCGCCCAGCTGGCCGCCACCCACGCTTGGCAAACGGCCCGAGTTCTCAAGTGCAACCCGGACTCGCCGCAGCTACCCGTCCGCTCCCGGGCTCTGTCGGAGGGCAAGACGGTCTACATGGCCGTACCCCGTCTGGCCGAGGCCAAGCCCTCCCTCAGGCTTGACCCCGAGATGCTGAGCGTGCCCCCACGCAGGGCCGCCTCGATCAAGGGCTCGGCCACCCACGGAGAGCCGGTGGGTCTCGAGGCCATCGAGCGAATCGACCTGGTCGTGTGCGGCTGCGTGGGCGTTGAACAAACCGGGGCGCGCCTGGGCAAGGGGGGTGGCTACTCCGACATCGAGTTCGCCCTGGCCACCGAGCACGGTCTGATCGACTCCGACACGATCGTGGCAACCACCGTCCATCCCTCCCAGTTCTTCGCTGAGGGGACCATTCCCGTCACAGCACACGATTTCCCCCTCGACCTGATAGCTACACCAGACGAGTGGATGCTCACCCACACCGAGCTGAGGCGACCAGCCGGGATCATCCCGAGCGAGCTGGACGAGGACCGTCGCGCTTCAGTCCCGATTCTCTCGGAGCGGTGATCGTTCAGGACCCCTCCGCCGGCGTCGGCCCTTCCGGTCGTGGCTCCGCCTCGACCTCTCCCTCGACGCTAGGGCCTTCTTCCTCTTCCGCTTCCTCACGCGGATAGAGGCCGGGCGTGATGTCTGCCACACCGGCAGGATCTGAGGCACCGGCGTCCAGGGCGCGCTCGATCTCATCCTGGAGACGGTCGCTCACCTGTCGTGAGATCACGCCCCGACGGGCGAAATCGGCCAGGGTGGCCCGCTGAGCTGTGGCCAGGCGGCGCGCCACCCGCTGCACCTGTCGGGCACGGGTCGCATCACTGTCGAGCGCCATCTGTCGCATTTGCTCATCCAGGGCCTGCAGCTCCGCTTCGAATCCCTCTCGGAGGTTCTCGTAGATGGGTCTCACCACCTCACCCCGCCGCCGCATCTCGTTGAGCTCGTCGAGCGCTGCCCTCAGGGCCACACTGCGCGCATACGCCACCTCGAACTGCTCGATGTCCCGTCCCGGGCCGATCAGGCCGAGACGGCCGAGCAGCGGCCGGTAGGTCAGGCCCTGGCCGATAAGCGAGACCAGCACGACTCCGAACACGACCGCTACCGCATCCACACCACCCAGAGTGCGACTGGTCAACCCGAGAACGAGGGCAATGGGTATCGCCCCCCGCAGCCCTCCCCAGAAGATGGCATGGAGCCAGGGAGGGCGAATCGACCACGACCCCGCCGAATGGACGAACGGCCGCATGAGCCCGTAGGTGACCGCGGCCCGGCCGACCATCATCGCTAACAGGGCCACCCCAATGGTTGCAGCGATGGACGACTCGACGAGCTGGGAGACGTCAAAGCTCACACCGATGAGCAGGAACATGATCGAGTTGACCAGGAAGGCCAGCACAGCCCAGAAGTCGTAGAGGGCGACGCGCGACGAAGCGGACATGGCAGACCGGGTTCCGTAGTTGCCGATCACCAGGCCGGCTGCCACGGTGGCGATCACACCGGACCCATGGATGGTGTCGGCGAGGAGATATGCACCGAACGCCGAGGTCAACGAGAGGGTGATCTCGATGAGGTGGTTGTCGACTGCCGACATGAGACGCTGGGCCACCACTCCCACCAGTACTCCGACGACAACTCCTCCCACGAGCTCGAGCCCCAGCTGAAAGGCTGCATGCTGGACGCTGATAGAGGCTCCTTCCACCACATTCACGGCCAGCAGGTAGAAGACGATGGCTATGGCGTCGTTGAAGATGGACTCGCCTTCCATCAGTGTGCGCAGCCCGGTACCCACCCCGTGCTCCTTGAAGACGGCCAGGACGCTGACCGGGTCCGTGGGGGCGAGGATCACACCCATCAGCACTGCTTCGGGAAGCTCGAATCCCAACAGCACGAACCCTCCCGTCAGGGCGGCCAGAACCACGAGGGTCCCAACCACGGCCATCATCCCCACTTGCATCCAGCGCCGCTTGAGATCGTCGAGGTCGATGTTGAGCGCTCCCTCGAACAGCAGTGGGGGAAGGATGCCGAGGAGAATCACGTCCCGGGTCAGGTTCAGGTCTATGACGTTGCCGAACCCGAGGAAAAGGCCCACACCCACCAGGGCGATCGTGTACGGAAGACGCAGATACGAGACCGCAATGCCCACCACGGCCGCCACGACCAGAAGACCGATCAGATTCTGCTCGGTTAGCGTCAGGTTGGGCATGGAGCGAGCCTACTTGTGGCCCGATTGGGCTTCCTCGACCCGGTCCGCCACCATTTCTGGAGTCAGCCCTGTGACGTCGATCACGACATCCGCCACAGGGGAGATTCGGCTCTCCCGACGCTGTGCGAGCTCCCGCGAGCGGTCGACGTCGATTTGCCTCCTGTGCTCACCCGACAGGGCCCGCTGGGCCAGGACCTCGGGGTCACCGGTGAGCAGTACCACGCAGGTCTCCGGGCCGCCCAAGAGATCTGCAATGTCGTCCATGTCACCCACACTTGCCGCCGCGGCCACCACGGTCGGATCCAGGCGCTGGAGGGCATCGCGAAGAGCATCGAACTCGGCGCGATGGAGAAAGTCGACGCCGCGGCGCCGGGCAAGCTGACGCCCGGTGGTGGCAAAGGTCGCCTCTATCTGACCATCGGAATCGACCAGCGCCCATCCAAGGCGCCGGGCAAGGATCCGCCCCACAGTCGTCTTGCCGGCTCCCATGGGACCCGTCAAGACCAGATGAGTGTGCGTGCCCGTCGTCATCCTGGTCCACCCAGGGGATCGGCGAGAGACGCCAGGTCCACGGCGTGGTCGCTCAGGTTCTGCCAGGGATCAGGTTCCTGACCGAGCCGCCGGCGGACAGAGCCGAGATCGTGGCGATCGGGCTCCATGCGTGAAAGCTCCTCCCAGCCCAGCGGAAACGCAACCGTTGCTCCTTCGAGGGCACGCACCGAGTACGGGGCGACGGCAGTCTGGCCGTATGCGTTACGCAAATAGTCGACGAACACCCGACCCCGACGCTGGGACTTCCTAACCTCCGTTGTGAGAGCATCCGGGTGTCGGCGCGCCAGCCGGGCGGCCAGCCCGTTGGCCACCTCCCTGACCTCATCGAATGACGGCCCGGGACGCAACGGCACAACCACGTGGAAGCCTCTCGATCCTGTTGCCATCAGCCAGGACTCCACTCCGATCTCCTCGAGCATCGCACGCGACCACGCGGCGGCACGGCGAACCGGATCGGGATCGTGGTTGGGCGGGTCCAGATCAAGCACCATCAGATCGGGTCGATCCAGGTGAGGGGAGCGGGCCAGCCAGCGATGGACGCTGATGGTGCCCTGATCCGCCAGATAGACCAGGGTGGCAGGCTCCGACACGACCACCTGAAGCTGGGGGCCATCGGAGGTCTCCACGTCGACTCGCTCGATCCAATCCGGGAAGTAGTCGGGCGCCTCCTTCTGGTAGAAACCCGCTCCGTCCAAGCCGTCGGGAAACCGGCGCAGTGTCAGGGGCCGACCCTTCAGGTGGGTCAGCATCACGTCACCCACGTCCCGGTAGTAGCGGGCCAAGTCGAACTTCGTGATGGCGGCGTCCGGGAACAAGATCTTGCCGGGATTGGATATCCCCACCGATCGGTCCCCCACATCGAGGACCTCCACGTCCGTCATCGCGGTTTCTCCCTGACCACCTCTCGCGGGTCCTTGCCCCGTCGCAGTCCCAGATCTCGGGGATGGCGAAGCTTCCCAGCTCGGGTCCACTCCGTGAAGCCGATCTCCGCCACCAACTCCGGCGTGACGAAGTTGACGCCCTCCCCATCGGATTCGTCGACGAACGGGCTCGTCGACCGTTCGAGCGAAGCCAGTCTGTCACTCAACCTGGACAAAGTCTCCTCGTCGAAGCCGGTCCCCACCTTCCCCGCGTAGATCAGGTCGCCATCCTCGTGGTACCCGACCAGGAGAGCACCCAGCCCCGTCCGAGAGCCACGCGGCTCCGTGAAACCACCGATGACCAGCTCCTGACGGTGGACACACTTGAACTTCATCCACTTGCGGGAGCGGCTCCCTGCGTAGGCAGAGCGAGCGTCCTTGGCAATGAGCCCCTCCCAGCCCCTCCGGCACGCTTCCTCGAAGTACTCCTCCCCGTCCTGGTTGCGGCGGGGTGTGAAACGGACGGGATCTCCGAAGTGGACCACTCGCTTGAGGAGCTTCTTGCGGGTCCGCAGCGGAAGACCCCTGAGGTCGACGTGATCGAAGTGGATGAGGTCGAAGAGGTAGTAGTAGACGGCCACGCCACCGTGGCGGGCCTGGTCGAGATCGGTGACCTGTATGCGCGGCTGGAGCCGCTGGAAGCTGGTGAGATCGCCCTCGAAGCCCACCACTTCACCGTCGAGCACCAGATTCGCGCCGACCCGTTCCGCCACCGCCTCGGCCATCTCCGGATAGCTGGAGGTGTTGTCGCGACCGGATCGGGAACGCAGAGTCGCCTCTCCCCCAATAACCCAAACCAGACACCGCTGACCGTCGAGCTTGCGCTCGTAGAGCCAGTCGGCAGAAGAGAACGGGCCCTCGGTCAGTGCGGCCAGCATCGGTTGCACTTGTTCGGGACTTCCCGCCTCCCTCAGCGCATCCCGGTCCTCCGGGGACAGCGCTCCCAACAATGACCCTTCTCTGTCGACCATCTTCAGACCAAGCCAATGAGCGGGGCCGGGCAACGGCCTACGGACAGGTGTCGCGCAAGCCTGCCTGAACTCGGATCGTGGACGAGTGGGACAGCGGATCGGATGTTCATCGGATCTGATCCTCAACGTACCCGTTGTGAGGCCTTCCAAACATCAGCTCGACACGGGGCCGGCGAGAGGTTTCTCGATCACCTCTAGTGGGTAGGGAATGACCATGAACAAGCAATCCACGAGCACGGGACCGCTTAAACCGGAACAACCCGAAGACGCAGGAGTACCCACCGAGATACCCGATCTAGCCCAAATCGAGCCCGCCTTCTTGCTGGCCAATGATGCTCGGCCCGATCTTCAGGCCCGCGGCTTCACCGAAGAAGAGATCCTCCACTGGGCCGAGACCTACATCACCGAGGAGGGCGGGACGGCCGATGTGGACGACTTCCTGGCCTGGATCGCGGAGGAAGAGCGCTGAGTTGAATCCACTCGACCCGTCCCGACCCACCACCCGAGGCTGAATCCACTCCACCCGTCCCCCCACCATTGCCATGGCGGACCGTGTGACCCAGTAGAAGCCTGACCACCAGCCCCTGTGACCAATCCCAGCCCTCCACAAACCCGCCGGCACCCTGATATAAGAGATTCATCATGTAACCGCAGCCGTGAGGACATAAGCGCGGATATTTCCGGTCGGTTATCGTCAGGCCGGGAGTCGTATTCAGGCGGGTAACGGTTCCGTAACGCTCAGGCGCGATTCTTCCGACTAGTGCGAGCGTGAGGCGACTGTGAATCGGGCACATGACAGTCAGATATTCACACTCCCTGACACTCTCGACGGAAGATCTGCGCTCATGGCGCGTACCGCCTGGGTCTTGCTGGCGTCCGTTCTGGTTCCGCTGACGGCGTGGGGTCTCGTCAGAGAATATGCCGACCCTTCAATCGTGGCAATGGCTCCTCTTACGAAGCTGTTTGTCGAACTAGGACTCGACTTCCGACTGATGATCACGGTGGTACTGGCCGGCCCGTTCTCTGCCGTCGTCGTGATCGCTTCTTACATATTCATGATGCGACCCAGGGACTCGGTGGCTCTCGTGTTCTCGGCAGCGTTGATAACGATATTTGCGTTCTCGTCGCGAGCGTTCTTGACCTTCAGCGGGTTCCCGGTACTCGAATACTCATTGGACGTCGTCTTCATGCTGATGGCTGGGTTCATGGTCTTCCTATTTGGAATGTTTCCCAGCGGCAGACTCATCCCGCGATGGGCTTGGACCATGGCGCCACTCATGCTGGTCTCGTTCCTGCTGGACCCGCGCATGGGGACCACGCTGGAGGCAACCATGGGAAGCGGAGCAGCCCTCTCGCTGCGCAATCAATTTGCCATCACCACGTTTCTTGGGGCAGTTGGGATCGGGCTAGCCGCTCAGCTCCATCGCTACCGGCGGGTATCGACTGCCGAGCAGCGCCAGCAAACGAAGCTGGTTGTTGCTCCATTGGGCCTTGTAGTTGGAACGATTGGCACCGCACTCATTGCGCTAACCGTGAGCTCGAACAAACCGGGAGCGTGGATCGGTTGGGTGATCTTCGTCTCGATACCAGCGTTAGTGGCGACTCCTGTGGGAGTGGCAGCCGCGGTTCTTCGCTACCGGCTATTCGAAGTGGATCGGTTGATCTCCCGTACCGTCACCTACACACTGGTAGTGGCAGTCCTAGGACTCGTCTTTGCTTTGGGCGCTGTCTGGATTCCGACGGCGCTGGGGCTTGGAGACTCCTCAACCCTTCTCGTCACCGCCTCCACACTTGCGGTCGCAGCTCTCTTCAACCCGCTACGCAAACGAGTCCAGACCTCTGTCGATCGACGATTCAACCGGTCCGCATACAACGCCGATCTGGTTGCCAAAGCATTCTCGGCGAAGCTCGGACAATCGCTCACCACCCTACAGATCGTCGAAGAGTGGCGAAGCACCGTCGATGAGTCCCTTGAGCCCGAGACCAGCGGGATCTGGCTCAAATCGGGCCGACGGCCAGACGGAACTGCCCAAGTCAAGCGCTCCCGAACCGGCATCATGTAGTCCGACGGCCGACTCGCTCGAGTGCCGGCCAATAGCCGTTCGTAGGGGATCTCGACTCCTTGTTTGCTGAAGGAGCAGTAGGACGATGCCTTGTGGAACCGAGTGGTTCGCCGTTCCGGCCCGGTTCGATCTGCGACGATGCGTGACGTCGGTAGCCGTGGATCTTGATGCCCCAGCCTTCGGCGACATGGATTCCGTTGCGGAGTTCTCCTCTCCCGCTTATGGCCCCAGTTTCCAATAGCCGCGGAATAGGCCATCCAACCGGCGGCAGTCTTGACGCCAGCCGCTCCTACCCGCGGGCCGGTTTGCGTACCCCGCCGGGCGGGTAAGGGACAATCGAATCCTCTAACCCAAGCGGAGACGTCATGAATTCATCCCATACCCAAACCGTCGTCGTCACCGGTGCCACCAGTGGTGTAGGCCGGGCCACAGCGGTCCGCTTTGCCGAGCGCGGCGCCCGCGTGGCCCTCCTCGCCCGCGGAAGCGACGGCCTCGAGGCCACGGCGCGCCAGGTGGAGAAGGCAGGCGGGACCGCCCTGCCCATAGCCACCGATGTGAGCGACCCCGATGCTGTGGCCGAGACAGCAAGGAGGACAGAGGAGACCCTGGGCGAGATCGACATCTGGGTCAACAACGCCATGACAACGGTCTTCTCGTTCTTCGAGGACACCCAACCGGAGGAGTTTCGGCGCGCCACGGAGGTCACCTACCTGGGCGTCGTGTGGGGAACGCGAACGGCGCTCCAGCACATGCGACCCCGCGACAGGGGGACCATCATCCAGGTGGGGTCGGCGCTCGCCTACCGGGGGATACCGCTTCAATCGGTCTACTGCGGTTCGAAGCACGCCATCAAAGGCTTCACCGAGTCTGTGCGCACCGAACTGGGCCACGCCCGTTCGAACATCCACGTGGGGATGGTCCAACTCCCCGCGGTCAACACCCCCCAGTTCTCGCACTGTCGATCGCGCTTCGACCGCCATCCGATGCCGGTTCCTCCCATCTACCAGCCGGAAGTGGCTGCTGAGGCGATCGAGCTGGCGGTCGACAAGCACCGTCGAGAGGTCTACGTCGGATTGCCCACCGTCCTTACGATCCTCGGTAACAAGGTCTCGTCCCGCTTGATGGACTGGTACCTGGGACGCAACGGTGTCGGGAGCCAGCTGACGGACCTGTCGGCCGATCCCGACAACGCCAAGGGAAATCTCTTCGAACCGGTCGCCGGGGATGCAGGAGCCCGGGGAATCTTCGACTCGCGGTCTCGATCCTGGTCACCTGAGCTCTGGGTGTCGAGGCACCGCCGGTCTCTGGCCGGGGTCGCATTGAGCGCCGCAACCCTCGGCTTGATCGCCGTCAAGAGCTGAGAACGTCAGTCGTCCTGTTCCGCGGCGGCAGTCAGGGCCGGGAGCTGCAATAGGCGATAGAGAGCCCATCCCAGGACACCTCCCACCATGGGCGCCGCCAGGAACACCCACACTCCAGTCGACCCTCCGGCCAACGCCCATGGGCCCAGGCTCCGGGCCGGGTTGATCGACCCTCCTCCCCAGGGCAAGCCCACCACGTGCACGCCCAGATACGCGACGGACATGGCCAACACCGTGCTGGTGCGACGATCGCCGAAGCGGCTGGCCACCAGCACGACCACCGTGAAGACGGTGCTCGTGGTCGTTTCCACCAGGAATGAGACGCTCGGGGTGTTGGTGGTGGTGGCAGCCGTGGCGACGGCATGGGATCCGGCCATAGCCAACAGCAATGCCGCCGCCGCCACACCGCCCGCCAATTGCGCTACCCAGGACCAGCCCAGAGAGCACCAGGAGAGGCGGCCGTCGAGGAAGGCGGCCCAGGACATGGCCGGGTTGAAATGCCGATGGCTCACCGCCCCGAAGGCGTAGCCCGCCACGAACAAACCCAGGGCGAATCCGAGAGACTCGAGGATCGTCGAGTCGGGCGCGGCGACGACGGCCAGGGCACCGAAGAACATGACCACGAACGTACCCACTCCCTCGGCCACGAAACTGCGCCAGCGCATCGGCGCACTCATTGCACCCGAAAGCGCTGCGCTGCTGAGCTGGACCGGCATCGGCTCGAAGGACGCGACGTTGTCCAGACCGCCGAAGCTGTTGGGGAGTTTCTCGGGCATCTGCAGCGGCCCGGCCGCACTCGTCGAATTTGGGGCCGCAATCCTGACTACCCGGGGCGGGCCGAAACCAAACTTCAAGCCCGAACGGGAGATGCCATGGTGGTCAGGAGGGCGCTGGCAGGCTGGCGGGAGTCGAGCCGCGTGTGCTGGACGACTATGGGTCGATCCGATCTATCACCGTGGCGTAGTCCGCGTCCCGGGGGATGCGCTCCGGATCGTCGAGTTCGTTGAACCGCAGATGCTTCGTCCGCCGGGCCGGAACATTGATCCGATAGAGACCTGATGGATCTCGATCGCTGGGAGGAGACCGTGATATCGACCAAGGCATCCTCGGCCCCGGCGTTGAGCAGGCAGGCAGTCTCGTGGCTGGTCATCTCGGGCTCAGGCCCAGTGCTCGACAAAGGGATGCAACCCTCCGGGATCACCCACTTGCGGAGTCCGTTTTGCGCGTCTCGCATGAGGGGCACCTACCACCTCCAGGTCGGATGGAAACCGGCCGGCACCGGGTCGGAACTCAGACCGACAGGAGCCGCTCCCGAAATCGTCCCGGCCTCTCGGAGCCGGCCGAGCCCTGGGCCGCCGCTTGCGCACAGGCCTTGGTAGTTTCATTGGTAGTGGCATGGACGGGTCGATGAGGGCGGGCAGGCGGATGAGATCTGTGGCGGCGGTGGTCGGGGTGGTGTTGCTGGCCGGGGCCACGGTGGCGATGGCGGCGTTGCCGCCGGGGGGGACTTTCCGTGACGACGACGGCAACGTCCACGAGGGCTACATCGAGGCGATTGCCGCCCAGGGGATCACCAAGGGATGCAACCCGCCCCAAAACGACCGCTATTGCCCGTCCGATCCGGTGACGCGGGGCCAGATGGCAGCCTTCCTGGTCCGGGCACTGGACCTGGGTCCCGCCTCGGGAGACCAGTTCAGCGACGACTCCGGGTCTGTGTTCGAAGACGACATCAACCGTCTCGCCAGCGCCGGGATCACCAAAGGTTGCAACCCGCCCCAAAACGACCACTACTGCCCCACCAAAGTCGTGAGCCGGGGGGAAATGGCAGCGTTCCTGGTCCGGGCACTGGGCTACACCGACAACGGAGGCGGCAACCTCTTCACCGACGACGACTCCTCCGTGTTCGAGAACGACATCGACCGTCTCGCCACCGCCGGCGTCACCAAAGGCTGCAACCCGCCCCAAAACGACCACTACTGCCCCACCGACCCGGTCCGCCGCGACCAGATGGCCTCATTCCTGGGCCGCGCCCTCCACCTCACCGCCAACACACCACCACCGCCCACCACCATCCCGTCCGACCCCCTCTTCTTCCCCGATGGCGTGTTTCGGGTGGGCACCGAGATCCAGGCGGGCACCTACCGCAGCAACGGATCAGGGGGCACGTGCTTCGCTGCCCGCCTGTCGGGATTCGGGGGGACCTCGACCGACATCATCGCCTTCGTCAACACGGATGACGTTGCGATCGTCACTATCGACCCGGGAGACGCCGGCTTCCGCTCTCTCGGGTGCGGCGGATGGTCCAACGACCTCTCTCCGCGCACTGCCACGCTGACGTCCGACTTTGGCAGCGGGTTCTATCAAGTCAACTTCGAGGTCGCCCCCGGCCGGTGGCGGAGCAACGGAGGAGGCGGCTGCTACTGGGAGAGGCTCAGCGGCTTCAGTTGGGAACCCAGCAACAGGATCGAGATCGGTGGATCGGCGGGCACCCAGACGGTGCGCATCGACGCCGGCGACGTGGGCTTTCACAGCACTGAGTGCGGAACTTGGACCTACCTGGGCGCATGAGTCACGCGGATGCTTAGGTTTGGAAGTCGGACTAGTTTGGTGACTGCATGGACGGGTCGATGAGGGCGGGCAGGCGGATGAGATCTGTGGCGGCGGTGGTCGGGGTGGTGTTGCTGGCCGGGGCCACGGTGGCGATGGCGGCGTTGCCGCCGGGGGGGACTTTCCGTGACGACGACGGCAACGTCCACGAGGGCTACATCGAGGCGATTGCCGCCCAGGGGATCACCAAGGGATGCAACCCGCCCCAAAACGACCGCTATTGCCCGTCCGATCCGGTGACGCGGGGCCAGATGGCAGCCTTCCTGGTCCGGGCACTGGACCTGGGTCCCGCCTCGGGAGACCAGTTCAGCGACGACTCCGGGTCTGTGTTCGAAGACGACATCAACCGTCTCGCCAGCGCCGGGATCACCAAAGGTTGCAACCCGCCCCAAAACGACCACTACTGCCCCACCAAAGTCGTGAGCCGGGGGCAAATGGCAGCGTTCCTGGTCCGGGCACTGGGCTACACCGACAACGGAGGCGGCAACCTCTTCACCGACGACGACTCCTCCGTGTTCGAGAACGACATCGACCGTCTCGCCACCGCCGGCGTCACCAAAGGCTGCAACCCGCCCCAAAACGACCACTACTGCCCCACCGACCCGGTCCGCCGCGACCAGATGGCCTCATTCCTGGGCCGCGCCCTCCACCTCACCGCCAACACACCACCACCTACCTCGCCCACCTCGACCACCACAGGGAACTCCGCCCCGGCCAACCTGCTGGTGATCGGCGACTTCGGGAACGGGAGCAGCGCTGAGGACCAGGTGGCGGCCCAGATGCACCAGGCTGCGCTCGCCACACCGATCGACGCCTTCGTGACCACCGGCGACAATATGTATCGAACCACGCTCAGTGACTGGACCGGCCCCTTCGGGTGGGTGGACGATGCCGGGATCCCGGTCTACGCGGCGTGGGGCAATCACGACATCGAGTCTCCGGAACGTGAGGCCGTGGTCCAGCAGGCCCTGAACCCGCCCGGCCGCTGGTACAGCGAGCGGATCGGGCCGGCCAACTTGGTTGTGCTGGACGCCAACGACCCCACCAATCCCGACCAGCTTGCCTGGCTCGACGGCACCCTGGCCTCTCTCCCCGCCGGGCCGACGATGGTCTCGTTCCACCAGCCTGCCTACTCGTGCGGGGGCCACGGGAACACGGCCGAGGTCGACCAGCTGTGGGTTCCGAGGTTCGAGTCGGCGGGGATCGACCTGGTCCTCAACGGCCACGATCACGATTACCAGAGCTTTCAGAAGTCCGGCGTCACCTACGTAGTGACCGGCGGCGGCGGTGCCGGCCTCCGTAACTTCTCGTCCTGTAAATCGGGCACCCCGAGCCCGATCGTGTCCGACGATAGCCACCATCATTTCCTGCTGGTCCATGTCACCGCCAACAGCATCCACGTCCAGGCAATCACCGATGGCGGCCAGATGCTGGACGATTTCACCTTGGCGACAGGCTGATATCACGAGCTGAGATCATTGCCGCTCCTACGTGTGGCCGAACCCTAGGATCCCCTGGAATGCCACGACCAGACCAGATCGAGGGCTACCGGGTCGGCCCGGCCAGGTTTCGGCAGGCCTGGGAAGAGGTGCCGGAGGAGGCACGCCGCTTACGGCCCGCAGAATCGGAGTGGAGTCCCCACGAAATCGTGATCCATCTGGCCGATGCGGAAGTGAACGGCTACGTGCGGTTTCGCAAGCTCGTTGCCGAGCCGGGATCCGACATCGGGGCGTACGAACAGGACGAATGGGCCAACCGGCTCGACTATCTGTCCCAGGATCCCGATGACGCCCTGGATCTGATGGACTTGCTCCGCGGCCTGACCCTATCCCTGCTCGAACGGCTTCCCGAGGCAGCTTGGGTCAACATCGCCCATCACCCCGACGAGGACACCTGGACGCTCGACACGTGGCTCCATACCTACACCACCCACGTCGACGCCCATATCCGCCAGATGGACCAGGCCGTGGCCCAATGGAGGTCGAGCCGATGAACCGAGGACGGGTCAACAGGTGCTGTGGATGAGCGCCCCCACCGGCAAGCCCGCCTCGGCCAGCTCGTTGTAACGGACGATGGCGCTCCCCGTCTCCAAGACTTCGACCTCGACGCCGTCACCCAGGTCATCGATCAGATGCCGAGGTACCCGCAGGCGCCTGTCCCGTCCGGTGGAGAGCAGCACGGTGCGGGCTCCGTGCTCCACCAACTCCTCGACGTCTCGTCGATCGACACCCGAGTCGTGAGACGTCCCGGTCTTCCCCCAATCCCAGGCGCGGGCGCCTCCGGGCCACAGTTTGACGTCTTTGTATGTCACACCACCAACGACGACCCGACCCCATGAATCGGCGGTGACAAGCGGCGAGCGGTCCATGCTCCCGAGCGTACCGGCGGCCCGGGAAGAGGGGACGGCGTCTCGCCAAGGCGGGCTCGCATGCGGGTCGCCGAAAATCGCGACAATTGCCCCTAAGGAACCAGCATCGAGTGTCCGACGTTCACATCGGATGCTCGGCCGACACCAAACCCGCCTTCGACGACTCACGATCGCGGTCACGCTGGTTGTGATCGGACTGCCGGCCATGGCGGCGTCCGCCCGCCAATCCGGTTCATTCATAGATGACAACCACAGCCCTTACGAGCCCCTCATCGAGCGGGCCAGGGCCGTCGGCCTGGTACGGGGGTGCAACCCACCGGCCAATGATCGCTTCTGTCCCACCCAGGTCGTGACCAGGGCAGAGATGGCCGTGATGCTCGACCGTGCCATGGAGCTGCCGCCGGCTAACGCCTCCCACTTCGTCGACGACCCCGACGACCCAACGGCGGCTTCGATCGAGGCCCTGGCCGAGGCAGGCATCACCCAGGGCTGCTCACTCGACCACTTCTGCCCGGACCGCTCACTCACCCGCGGTGAGATGGGTCAACTCATCGTCGAGGCGATGGGGTGGGTTCCACCCGACAGCTTGGTGCCCTATTCGGACCTGGGCTCGTCTCCCTACGGAGCAGCTCTGGCCGTCCTGGGGCGCAGGGGTGACGTGGAGCCGTGCGATCCACCCCTAGGTCGCCGTTTGTGCCCGAGCCAGCCGGTTACGAGGGGAGAGGCGGTCTACGCGCTGGCCTCGGCCATGGATCTCCAGCCTCTTGGCACGCCCGCCACCGGACCCACTGCCGACGACCTGTCCGTCGGGTTCGCCGACGGTTTCGACAGCCTATCCCTGTGGGACGGGCGCACACCGAGCAGCCGCAACCGGGTCAGCCTCACCGACGGAGGGTTCGAGGGCAAGGGCCTGCGGGTGACGATCCCCAAGGGATCTCATTTCGGCAGCGACTTTCGCCTCGACCTGAGCAAGCAGGCCGGCCAGGACCCCGAGGAGCTCTATTTCCGGTACATGCTTCGATTGGACCCCGACTGGGCACCGGTCTGGAGCGGGAAACTACCCGGTTTCTCAGGCGTCTACGGACGAACCGGAAAGGGCGGTTACCCCAGCACCCCCTCCTCGCCGGGCTGGTCTGCCCGGGTCCAATTCTTCGGCACCAAGCAGGGCGACGCACGAGCCAGGCTCGGCTACTACGTCTATCACCTCGGCCAAGAGCGCCGGTACGGCGACAAGATGATGTGGAACGAGGCGGGCAAGCTCGAGCCCGGCCAGTGGTACTGCATCGAGGGCGAGGTGGATATGAACACCCTCGGACTGGCCGACGGGGCTCTCCGAGCCTGGGTGGACGGAACTCCGGCCTTCAACGTGGACGGAATCGAATTTCGCCGACCCGACGAACCCAACATCCGCATCGAGTCGCTCTGGTTCGACGTCTACTACGGGGGCAAGCCCGTGGCCGAGAAGACGATGGGAATGACCATCGACCAGGTGGCGGTCGACACCCAGCGTGTCGGATGCGGAGGCGACGCCACCCTCTCCACTCCCTCCCGCGGGGACTTCGACGGCGACGGCTTCGACGACCTGCTCTGGTGGGGGCCCTGTCCGGGCGGCACCTGCTTCCAGGTCGACGAGAGCGACGGCACGCGGCTCCGCCTGGGAGATGGCGCCTGGTTCAGCCTCGAGACCCAGCAGCTCGGGATGGCCCTGGGAGACGTCGATGGCGATGGCCGCCAGGACGTGATCTATCGAGGGCGATGCGAGTCGTCACAGCCATGTTGGAGGGTGCAAAGCTCCCGAGGGTCGAGTTTGGGCCCGGGTGAGGACTGGGGGGACGGGGCACGCTTCGCCCCCGGCGCCGCCGCAGTGATCACGGGGGATTGGAACGGCGACGGCCTCGACGATGTGACGTACCAGGGTCTGTGCGGCTCGAAGGCCGCAGCCTGCTGGCGTACTCACCTCAGCCTCGGGGACGGCTTCGACGGCCCCGCCGACTGGGGGCCCCCGGGGCCGCCGCCCGAAACAAAGGTCGAGGCCGCGGACCTCAACAGTGACGGCCGCGACGATCTCGTGTACCGATCGGACTGCCCGAAAGGGACCTGCTGGTTCGCCCAGTACTCCACCGGGAGCGGCTTCGGGTCACCGGTGCGGGTCGGGACCGCTTCTCCCGCCGAAGCCGACTGGTGGCGATGGTTCGACTACAACGGGGACGGCTCCGCCGACCTTCTCTCGCTCGACGGGGGTGGAGCGACACTGGCGGTGCGATCCATCTCGGGTGAGCGGCTCTCAGGTCCCCATCCGGTGGCGGCTCTCCCCGCCAAAGCCGTTGATCTGGCCTTTCGCCGGGTGGACGGCCAGGTGCAGGCCCTGGCGACCCTCCAATGCAAGAAGGGGAAGAGCTGCGTAGACAAGCTCCTGAGCTGGGATGGATCGCTCGTGCCGGAGGTCGAGTATCACCGACACGTCATCACCGGCAACTTGCTCGACGGCCAACAGCGGGTGGCCTGACCGCTTCCATACCCCGAGGCACGCGGGCCCCGCCCGTCGCCCGGGCACTCCCGATCCAGCATCGGCTCGTATCCCGAATCGCTTGACAGCCCGACCGGATGCACTTGAGCGGAGTCATGACCAGCCCGGCGCGGGCACACGCAAACAACAGGCCGGCGTAGTCGGGGCGCAGCCACCAGGTGCTGGGGGCGCACATGATCACCGACGGGGGCTTCTCCCTGGACGTGAAGGTTCCGGCCGGCGGATCGGTCGAGCCCGCCTCGGCCGACAGTGTGGCGGCGGGCCGTCATCATCTGGACGTCGCCGACCCGCTCTCCATGAAGGAGCGTCTCGACCCGGTGACCCTGCCCAACTTCGTCGAGGTGGCCAGGCGAGCCGTGAAGGAGTCGAACGCGACCCTCGACGATGGCTCGCTCCTGTGCGGGATCCACATGAAGCGCTCCATGCACGAGCGGATATGTGCCGCTCTCGGTCTGGCGACGGACCAGGCGGTGTATCTGGACGACACCGGCCACATGAGTGGCGTGGACCCGCTTCTGGCCCTGGACCGGGCATGGCGCCAGGGGAGGCTCTCTCCCGACGACCTCGTTCTGCTCCTGGCGGCCGGAACCGGCTATACACGGGCCGCCGCATGCCTTCGGTGGTGACCGGACCGGTAGATAATCAGAGCTCGAGACGCCAGCACCGGGCCCCGTTGCGATAGCTACTCTCACCCCATGCCGACTTGCCCAGCATGCGGGAGTGGAGCCCCCGAGGGCCAGAAGTTCTGCGGTCAATGCGGCACGTCTCTGTCCGTCACCTGCCCGTCCTGCGGCACCCCCGCCCAGCCCGGCCAGAGATTCTGCGGCGAGTGCGGAACCTCGCTGACTGATTCCTCGGCTCCGACGGGAGCCCCCGCGGCGGAGCCGATCAAGGAGGAGCGGCGGGTCGTCTCGGTGCTCTTCATCGACCTGGTCGGTTTCACTTCCTACTCCGAGCAGCGCGACCCCGAAGAGGTCCGCTCGCTCATCACTCAGTACTTCGAGTTGGCCCGAGAGGTGGTGGAACGCTTCGGGGGCACGGTCGACAAGTACATCGGCGATGCCGTCATGGCCTGGTGGGGAGCCACCAGCTCCCAGGAGGACGACGCAGAACGGACTGTACGGGCCGGCCTCGAGATCGTCGATCAGGTCACCTCGCTTGGAGACAGGGTCGGCGTGCCCGACCTGGCGGCCCGAGCCGGGATCATGACCGGCGAGGCCTCGGTGGGGCCGGGCGGCAACGAGCGCGGTCTTCTGCTGGGTGACCTGGTCAACAGCGCCTCCCGTCTGCAGTCGCTCGCTCAGCCCGGGACCGTCCTGGTGGGACCGGCTACGGCCGCCCTCGTGTCCGATTCGATCGAGCTGATGGACGCCGGAACGCACGCGGTGAAGGGCAAGACCGAGCCCATCAAGGCTTCCCGTGCCATGCGGACCCTGGCAGAGAGGGGAGGAAGGGGGCGGTCCGACCGTCTGGAGCCTCCCTTCGTGGGCCGCAGCTCGGAGCTCCGCCTGATCAAGGACATGTTCCACGCCACCGGAACCGATGGGCGGGCTCGACTGATCTCACTGGTGGGCCAAGCCGGCATCGGCAAGAGCCGGCTGATCTGGGAGTTCCGCAAGTACATCGACGGGCTGATCGAGAACGTCTACTGGCACGAGGGACGATCACCCTCCTTCGGGGATGGGATTGCCCTCTGGGCTCTGGGTGAGATGATTCGCAATCGAGCCCGGATCCAGGAGACGGACGACGACGAGACCACTCTGCGCCTGCTGGGCGAGGCGGTGTCGACCTACGTCTCCGTCCCGACCGAGGAGACCTGGATCAGAGATCGCCTGGCTGCGCTCTTGGGTGTGGGCGACTCGGCAGGGGGCGAGCGCTCAGAGTTGTTCGCCGCCGCCCGGGCGTTGTTCGAGCGGATCTCTGAGAAGGGAACCACCGTGCTCGTGTTCGAGGATCTCCAGTGGTCGGATCCGAGCTTGCTGGAGTTCATCGAGGAGCTGCCCGATTGGTCCCAGAACCATCCCATCGTGATCATCACTCTCACCCGCCCCGACCTGCTGGATCGACGGCCCGACTGGGGCTCGGGGCGACGCGGGTTCACCTCCCTGTACATAGGGCCCCTCACCGAGGACGAGATGGGCGAGCTGATCGAAGGAGCCGTCCCCGGCATCCCTGCGCCGGCCCAGGCCCGCATCGTCGAGGCCGCCGACGGGGTTCCGCTGTTCGCGGTGGAGATGATCCGCACCCTGCTCTCCGATGGGCGGCTGGCTTCGAGCGCCGAGGGCGTGACGGTTGGCCGCCTCGAGGACATGGAGGTGCCCAGCTCGGTCCAGGCGGTGATATCGGCCCGACTCGATCGGCTACCGGCGGCCGATCGGGACCTGGCCCGGGACGCGGCCGTGCTGGGATACGCCTTCACGGTGGACGGTCTGGCCGCCCTGGGGGACGAGACCACCGACAAGCTGGAGCGGCGCCTTTCTGACCTCATCCGTCGGGAGATCTTCGAGTTGGTGCGTGATCCGCTCTCCCCGGAGCGGGGTCAGTACCGATGGGTTCAGAGCCTCCTAAGGGAGGTGGCCTACGGCAGGATCGCCCGGGGGAATCGCCATACCCTCCATCTGCGAGCGGCCCGCTACTTCCGCGATCTGGACGAGCCGGAACTGGCACCGGTGGCGGCGGCCCACTATGTCTCGGCGGTCGACAACAGCCCGACCCCCGACCCGGAGCTGCAGGCCGAACTGGTCACTGCCCTCCAGAAGGCCATCGACAGGGCCCAGGCAGTCCACGGGTACGAGCAGGTATTGGGCCTGGTGGAGACGGCCCTTCCGGTGGTTCCCGAGGACATTGCCATCGCGTTGCGAGAGGTGGGAGCGAGGGCGGCCGTGCACATCCAGGATCTGCCCACAGCCGACCGCCACGTGGAGGCACTGTCCGAATTGGCCGAGGCGTCGGGAGACCCGGTACTGGGGCACAGGGTCATGGCCGTCCGGGGATGGGTGGCCAACGACACCAGACGCTCCGAAGAAGCGCGCCCGGCCATGGAGGACCATCTGGCCCGTTATCCCGATCTGATGTCGAATCCCGATTTGGCTCGGACGGGAGTGGTGTTGGCCCGAGCGCGCATGCTGGCCGGGGACAACGGGGGAGCCGCCGAACTGGCCGACACTGCGCTGGAGGCGGTCGAGCACTTCGACCTACTGGAGGAGATCGCCGACGCCATGGTCACCCGGGGAACCGCTCTCGTCGCCACCCGGAATCACCAGGGGATGGCGCTGTTGCGGGGAGCCTTGCGCATGTGCGAGGAGCATGACCTGACCAGCACCGGTCTGCGGGCCATGATCAACATCGGCTACGGCTCGGCAGATTTCGAAGAAGGACGCCAGATGACCTGGCGGGCTTACGAGGAGGCGAAGCGGATCGGTGATCGGGGTCACGCCCGGTTCGCGGCCGGCAACAGCCTCGGCTGGCTGATGGAGTCTCTCCGGCTGGCTGAAATCGACGACCTGCTGGCCGATCCGATCTTCATCGACGTGCCACCAACAGACGAGATCGGCCTTCACACGACTCGGGCCGAGGTGGCCCTGATGCGCGGCAACCGCCAGGAGGCCTTAGAGGATCTAGCCACCGCCCGCGCCATGACCAGGGACATCACCGACCACCAGGCGCTCGAATTCATCGAAGGGACACACCGCTTGCTCGACCTTCTCGATGGCGACTACGGGCCTGTACATGAGACTGCCCTGCGCCGCTTCCACGAGGTGTCCTTCACGCCCTGGATCTCGGCCTATGTGGTGATCAACGCCGCCGCCCAGGCGGCCAACCGTGAGTGGCTGCCGGAAGCGATCGAGATTGTCCGCCAGGTTCCCCACAGCAAGATGATGGCCATACTGGCCAACTGGGGCGAGGCGATGCTGGCTCTGCTCGACGGCCAGTCCGAGCAGGCTCTCCAAATGATCGAGGAGGCTGCCAACGAGGCCCACGACCAGGATCTGATTCGGACCGAGTTCTTCATCCTGGCCTCGGCCGTCCGCCTCGTACCCAACGACCACCCCAGGCACCAGGTCTTCATCGACCGCGCCCGTACCATCGCCACCGACACAGGCGCCCACGGCCTTTTCGACTGGCTCGAGCTCTCTTTGTGAACCGAAACTCGGCGTCCAGCGCCGAAACGGTTCACAGTATCCTCACCGCATGAGACCCGAATGGGGCCCGGCACTGGAGCGGGCGCATGCGGCGGCGCTTCGCTGGCTGGACAGCCTTCCCGACCGCCCGGTACGGCCTGAGCGGACCGCCCAGGAGATGGAGGCCGTGTTCACCGCCCCACTCCAGGACGATCCGATGGACCCGGCCAAGGTGATCGAGGAGCTCGAGCAGATGGCTGAGCCCGGCCTGATCGCCATGAACTCCCCCCGCTTCCACGGATGGGTGATCGGGGGGGCGACTCCAGCCGGCGTGGCGGCCGATTGGCTGGTGGCCGCCTGGGACCAGAACACCGCCATGACCGAGCCCACCCCGGCCATGGGCGCGGTCGAGAATCTGACCGCCCGCTGGGTGCTCGAGTTGTTGGGGCTCCCGCCGGATTGCGGTGTGGGTTTCGTGACGGGGGGCCAGGTAGCCAACCTCGTCTGCCTGGCCGCGGCCCGCAGCGGGGTGTCCACCGCCTACGGCTGGGACGTCGACGCACGGGGCCTGGCCGGAGGTCCCCCGATAACGGTCGTGACCGGCGAGCACGTCCATCACACCGTCAACAAGGCGCTGAGGATCCTGGGTCTGGGTCACTCCACGGCCATCGAGGTCCAATGCGACGCCAATGCCCGCATCGAGCTCGCCGAGTTGGAGAAGGCGGTCTCAGCCGTCGAGGGCCCCGTCATCGTCTGCGCCCAGGCAGGAGACGTGAATACGGGCGGGATCGACCGATTCGACGCCATCTCCGAGATCCTCGACGAGGCCCGTGAGGCCCGGCCCGAAGGAGGGGTGTGGCTCCACGTCGATGGCGCCATCGGCCTCTGGGGCCTGGCGTCGGAGCGCCTCCGTCCCCGATTTGGCGGAATCGAGCGGGCCGACTCGTGGTCGACCGATGCCCACAAGTGGCTCAACACACCATACGACTGCGGCATCGCCATCACCGCCCACCCCGAAGCGCACCGGAGGGCACTCACGCTGCGCGCCGACTACCTCCCCGAAGGGGAAGAAGCCCGCAACCCGATCGACTTCAACCCCGAGATGAGCCGGCGGGCCAGAGCCACCCCCGTGTACGCCACGATGCGCTCCCTGGGACGATCCGGGATCGTGGAAATGATCGAGCGCACCGCGGCCATGGCCCGTCGCTACGCCGAGGCACTGTCGGGCCACGACGGCGTGGAGGTCCTGAACGAGGTCGAATTGAACCAGGTGCTGGTCCGATTCCGGGCCCCGGATGGAGACACCATCCGCCACACTCCGGCCGTGCTGGCCCGCGTGCAGCGGCAGGGCATCGCCTATCCGACCGGAACCTCGTGGGGGGGTGAGCCCGCCATACGGATCTCGGTCTCCAACTGGATGATCGAAGAGGACGACGTGGACACCACGGTCCACGCCCTGCTCGAGGCACACGCCTCGGTTTGAGCCGGCCCGGCTCAGCCCTTTGCCTCCACGAACCATTCGCTTCGATTGAGGAGTGCGAAGGTGTCCTCCCCCAGACCGTCGAATACCGCACTGGTCTGGGAGGGCATTGCCCTAAGGGCCGCCATCTTGCGCTCCAGGAGCACCCCGTCGAGATCCAGCGCCAGAGCCAGATCCTCCTCCTCGACTCCCTCGGGGCGATCGTTGGTCATGTAAACGTTCCACTCGTCGTAGTTGTCACTCCACTGCTCCACGTGGGCTCGGGTCACAGCGGCCATGAGCAACCTCGCCCGCCGCCCCGACTCCGCCCAGGCTCTCGTCGTCCATGCGCCGACCGTGATGTGATCGGTGTGGAACGTCATCCCGTCCGGCCCAAAGGTGAGGATCGTGTCCGGGCGAACCTCCTCGATGATTTTGGCGATCCGGGCCACACCCTCGTCCGCGTCGGTCGAGGCCAGGGTGCCGTCCTCGTAATCGAGCCAGCGATGCGACCCGAGCCCGAGCTCGGCCATGGCCGCTGCCGCCTCCCGGCGACGTATCTTCCCAAGAGCCTCAGGAGGCCAGGTCTCGGGATCGTCGGTCCCATGCTCGCCGGCCGTGGCCAGGACACACTCCACCATCTGGCCTGATCGGGCGGCATCCGCCATGACGCCACCCGCCAGGAACACGTCGTCGTCAGGGTGGGCCCAGACGGAAAGGACGGTGCCCAGCTCCGACGGGGTCAGCATCACGTCAGGCCAGGCGGCTGCGGAGGCAGGCGGACCGTGAAGACCGTCTTGCCCGGCTCGGATTCGACATCCAGGCCCCCACCGTGCTCGTCGACCACAATGCCGTACACCATGCCGAGCCCGAGCCCGGTGCCCGACCCGGGAGGCTTTGTGGTGTAGAAGGCGTCGAACACTCGTTGCAGGTCCTCGGGACCGATCCCGGTTCCGTTGTCCTCAACCTCCACCACCACTCCGTTCTCGGCTCGATGCGCACGAATCTCGATCCGACCGTCGGACCGGCCGGCTTCGTTCACGGCGTAGGCGGCGTTGTCGATCAGGTTGGCCCAGACCTGGTTCAAAGCGCCCCCATGGCCCTCGATCTTGGGAAGATCCTCTGCGTAGCTGCGCTTCACCTCTATCCCGGCGAGCTTGGCCTTCATGACGAGGAGAGTCGATTCGATCGAGGCCTCCAGGTCGACGCTCTGCACGTCGCCCCGGTCGAGATAGGTGAAGGTCTTCATCGCACCGACCAGCTCCGAGAGCCGACGGGCGCCCTCCGTCATCTCCGTGAGCAGCGAGTCGACTTCGGCTCGCCAGCGCAGCAGATTGGCCAACGTGTCCAAATGGGCACCGCCCCGCTGGAGGAGCTCGTCTATGCATCCGGCCAGACCGGACTCGACCAGGACCGGGGCTACCTCCCAGGCATTCTCGACTCCCCCGTCGGTGAGGCGACTCTCAACTTCGTCTTCCAGCCGTGACCTCTCCAGGGCGCTCAGGCCGGCCAGATGCTGATCGGGCTCCAGACCGTCGGCCCAGGCGATCAGGTCGCCGGGTAGCTGGGCCCCGTGCCGCTCCGCCGCCGCCAAGTCGTGGACCGCCTCGGCTACCCGGCTCGACGAGCGAGCCACGGCGGCCGCCGGGTTGTTGATCTCGTGGGCCAGGCCAGCAGTGAAGGTGCCCAGCTGGGCCATGCGCTCACTCTGGACCAGTCGGGTCTGGGTTCCCCTCCATCTCTCGAGGAGGTTCTCGAACACAGACCGGACCGCAGCCGCGCTGCCCGCCAGAAGCTCCTCGAAGTCGGCCCGGGTGATGGCGAGCAGTTCCGTGGCGGACCGGGCCCGGATCGTGGCAGACCTGACCTCGCCCGACAGGACCCCCATCTCGCCGATGACCTCTCCGGGGCGGCGAACCGCCAGCAGCACATCCCGATTGTGGTCCCGCTTCCATACCTCCAGCTCGCCGTCGCAGATCACGAACAGACCCTCGGCTGCAGCACCTTCGGCGAACAGCTCTTCCCCCGGATCGAGATGGACGTCGTGGACCGAAAGGCGATCCAGGTCCTCATCTGGAAGGCTGGCGAGCAGCGGCACCGCCCTCAGCGCCGGATTCATTCAGATCGTCGCCAGGTACTGATGAACGAGGCTCACGGCCACCGCTCCCTGGCCGACGGCGGTGGCCACGCGGCGCACGGCGCCCTCCTTCACGTCTCCGGCGGCGAATATGCCTGGGACCGAGGTCTCCAACGGGAAGGGATCCCGCTCCAGCGGCCACTCCGGAGGCCACTCGCCGTCGATTTGTAGGTCGGGCCCGGTGAGCACGAACCCGCGCGACGTCCGCCGCACCACCCCGTCGAGAAAGTCGGAGTGCGGAGCGGCGCCGATGAAGATGAATAGCCCGGAAGTGGCTGCTGTGGTCTCCTCACCAGTGTCGACGTTGCCCAGCACGAGTTGCTCGAGGTGCCCTTCGCCCTCGGCCCTGAGGATCTCGGTCCGCAACAAGACGTCGATGTTGGGCGCCGATTCGATCCGGTCGACCAGGTACTGGGACATGCGCTTTCCGAGCGTATCTCCTCGGACGATGACGGTCACGCCGGCGGCTGTCGTGGAGAGCATCAGGGCCGCCTGACCCGCCGAGTTGGCCCCACCCACCACGTACACGTGCTCATCCTGGTAGGCGGCTGCCTCTGAAGGCGCCGCCCCGTAGTAGACCCCGGCCCCCACCAGATCCTCGACCGAGTCGACCCCCAAGCGCCGGATACTCATCCCGGAGGCGACGATTACCGAGCGCGTCTCCACCCGCCGGCCGTCCGACAGGATCAAAGACTTGACAGGCTCGCCTACCTCGATACCCACGACTTCAGGGCCGGTGAGGATCTCGGCCCCGAATCGCAGTGCCTGGGAGCTGGCCCGACGGGCCAGCTCGCTTCCGGAGATGCCCGATGGGAATCCGAGGTAGTTCTCGATCCGGGAACTGGTCCCCGCCTGCCCGCCCGTTGCCTCCCGTTCGATCAGGGCGGTTCGAAGTCCCTCTGAGGCACCGTAGACGCCGGCACCGAGACCCGCCGGGCCCGCCCCGATCACGATCAGGTCGTACAAGTCGCTCTTGGCTTCGACCTGGAGGCCCACCGCCGACGCCAGGCTGCGCACATCTGGACGACTGAGCGTCGTACCGTCCCCCAGCACGACCATGGGCAGCTCCGCCCGGGCCGCCTCGACCATCGATCTCGCCTCGGGGTCTTTCTCCATGTCGTAGAAGCGATAGGGGATCCGGTTCCGGGCCAGGAAGTCTTTGATCTCGTGGCCTTGAGGCGACCAGCGAGTGTCGATGACCCTGACCCCGGCATAGGGAGGGGGATTGGACGCCACCCAGTCATCCAGCAACTCGTCCACGATGGGGTAGAGCCTCTCCTCGGGTGGAGCCCACGGCTTCAACAGATAGTGGTCGAGAGCCACCTCGTTGATGGCTTCGATGGCGGCGTCGGTGTCGGCGTACGCAGTCAGCAACACGGTCTTCGCCCCGGGGAATTGAGGCCGCGCCCGAGCCAGGAACTCGGTACCCGTCATGTGTGGCATGCGTTGGTCGACCACGAAGAGGGCCACGGTGTCGGCTGATGCGCGCAGCTCATCGAGAGCCTCCAATGCCTCCTCACCGGACCCGGCCCGCAGGAGGGCGTAATCGCGTCCGTACCTGGCCCGCAGGTCCCGGGCCACGGCGGCCAGCACCTGCGGATCGTCGTCCACCGCAACAATCACCGACTTGGCCATCGACCGTCCTCTTGGAAGCTCACTCCGGTCACAAGTTAGTCAGGGCGCCGACCCTGTCGGCCCATGGAACGAGCACAAACCTAGAATCCGACTCATGGAGGCATTGGAAACCTCACGGCGAATCTACGACCTGCTCAGCTCCACTGCGACCGGCGCTGTGCCCCGGATCAGGGCCTGGACCGGAGAGGAGTGGGGAGACGAGGCAGCCACCTCGACCGTGGTCCTCCAGCACCCGGGGGCGCTGGCCGCCCTTCTCCTACCAGCGTCGGACCTGACCGCCGGGGAAGCCTACGTCTTCGACGACATCGACCTGGAGGGCAACATCATCGACACGATGCGCTTCGGCGCCGACCTCCAGGAGGCCGGCTTGCTCACGAAGCTACGCGTGGCCCGGCTGGCTCGTCGACTCCCCCGCCGGCACCGCCGACTCCAGACACCCCGGCCCCGGTTCGGGGGAAGGCTCCACTCGCTCGGCCGGGACCGAAAGGCGATCAGGCACCACTACGACACGGGCAATCGGTTCTTCAAGATGTTCCTCGACCCGCTGATGGTTTACTCGTGCGCCCACTTCCTCGATCCCGACGAGCCTCTCGAGGACGCCCAACGCCGCAAGCTGGACATGATCTGCCGCAAGCTCCAGCTCCGTCCCGGCGACTCTTTCCTCGACGTCGGTTGCGGCTGGGGCGCACTGGTCATACACGCCGCCACTCACTACGGCGTGGAGGCAACCGGCGTCACCCTCAGCGCCGAACAGGCCGACGACGCGCGCAAGCGAGCAGCCGCGGCCGGGATCACCGAGCGGGTGACCATCCTGGAGGACGACTATCGGAACCTAGAAGGACGCTTCGACGCCATCGCCTCGGTGGGAATGGTCGAGCACGTCGGGCTCAATCACCTGCCCGAGTACTTCCGTCACCTCCGCTCGATACTCGCCCCCGGCGGACAGCTCCTCAACCACGGCATCGTCACCCGGGCCCGCAAGCGGGCCCGCGGTACCTCCTTCGTGCGCACCTATGTGTTTCCCGACGGTGAGCTCAGCAAGGTCGAGGACGCCATCGAAGCGGCCGAGGATGCCGGCTTCGAGCTGCGAGACGTCGAGGCGCTCAGGCAGAGCTACGCCCTGACCTTGACTCGCTGGGTGGCGAACCTGGAAGCCAACGCCGAGGCCGCCCGAGCCCTAGCCGGTGAGCGCACCTACCGCATCTGGCGTCTGTACATGGCCGGCTCGGTGGTGGCGTTTGAACGGGCCAGCATCGGGGTGGATCAGCTCCTTCTGGCCGACCCAGCCCGTCCGTGGACCTTCGGCCGGCGCCGCCTCCTCGCCCCCGACGATCGCTGATCGGCCGACTCAGGGCACGACCCGGCCCGAGTCGGGGTCAACCATCAGGCCGGAGGCATCGACCGCCTCGAAGTCGGCGCCCTCGACCACGTCCAGCTCGTGCAGGACGTCGTTGTCCCAGCGCGGATCCGGAGCGCCGGAGATGTACCAACTAGAACCGTTGTCGGCCAACACGAGCCCGTAGGTCTTCATCGCCTCGAGAATGACCCGCGCGTCATGGGAGAAGCCGGACGTATCGAAGTCGGCGCGAAGCCGGAATCGTTGGCCCATGGGCGGCAGATCAAGATCGTGTCCCGCGCCGGCGTCGTGGCGGGCGGGCCACACGTGGTCGGATTGCGTCACGGGGGCGGTGAAGCGAATCGCATGGGTGATCTCGCCTGCGGCCACCTCGTCGTAACGGATCAGCCCCGGAAGGATGGGCAGCCCGGCCGCATCGGCACTCGTCCACCCGTCGGGGCGCAGAGCCGACGACGAGAGATCGAACACGGCACCGGAGGCAGCGTCCCATGACCCGTCCGACTGCGGATAGGCGCTGAACATCTCATACAGACGGCACTCGAATCGGTCGACCACCAGCACGTGCCGGTCGCCGGCGGCACTGCGACCGCCCTCGATCGGCGCATCAGGCGGGACGGGATAAGGGCCGGGGTCAGACTCGCTCCCGTATGCAGTGAAGTGGATCGGCACCTTGGAGGTGCCGGCCGGCACCTCGACGAAGGGGATCCCGATTGGACTTTCCGAGCCGGGGGGCCAGACGCCCGACCCAAAATCGGCGTGAACGTGCGACTGGGTCCCGATCGAGGCGACATAGGCGGCCGAGCGCGGCGCCAGGGGCAGGTCGGAAATCTGCGTGTTCCAAATGTCGGTAGCCGGGAAAGTAGGACATCGTGGCGGGGGCACCGTCGCCGCCAGGCCCAGGGCCCGGGTCAGGAAGGTAGCCATCTCCTCCCGCGTGACCAGACGATCGGGGCAGAAGTGATCGTCGACGGGAGGATTACAGCCCTTGGTGATCCCGGCCGCGGCGAAAGCGGCGATGTCGCCGACGAAGACAGAACCAGACGTGTCGACAAAGGCGGACATCCCACCCGAAAACGAGAAGGCCCGAACCAGGAAGGCCGCCATCTGACCGCGTGTCACCGGCCGGTCGGGGCAGTAGCGGTCGTTCAGGGGAGGATTGCAGCCTTTGGTGATCCCGGCCGCGGCCAATGCGGCGATGTCGTCGGCGAACACAGAAGCAGACGTGTCGACGAACCGCCCCGGGCCAGACGCCAGGTCGAGCGCCCGTCGGAGAAAGGCCGCCATCTCTCCCCGGCTGACGGGCGACTCCGGGCAGAAGCGGTCGTTCTGCGGCGGGTTGCAGCCCTTGGTGATCCCGGCCGCGGCGATCGCCTCGATCGAGCCTTCGTGCACCGAACCGTCGTCGTCCACGAAGGTGCCTCCCGGAGCCAGCGCCAGCGCAACAGTGACAACGAGAGCGGAGGCCAGAAGGCGCATACCCGGGAGTATGGCCCACGACCGGGGGTCGTCAAGGACGGCCCGACCCTATGGTTGTCTGAAGTCAGAAAGGAGAACGTGGCGACTGCACGAACCATCGAGACCGACCGACTCCAGATGTACGTCTACGAATCCGGCCCATCGGCCGGAATCCCGGTCGTCCTGGTGCACGGCAACCTGGCCACGGGCCGGTTCTTCGAGAGGGTGATGGACGCAGCTCCCGACCGGTACCGGATGGTGGCGCCCGACATGCGCTCGTTCGGACGCAGCCAATCTCTCCCCATCGACGCCACCCGCGGCCTTCGGGACTGGGCCGACGACACCGCGTCATTGGTCGAGGCCATCGGCATCTCCGGTCCCCACCACCTGGTCGGATGGTCCACGGGTGGGGCCGCCATCGGCTACTACGCCATCGATCGTCCGGAGTCGGTGGCCTCCTTGACGTTCATCGACCCGGTTTCTCCCTACGGCTACGGAGGCACCCACGGGCCCGACGGCACCCCCAACTTCACCGACTTCGCCGGGTCGGGGGGCGGAACCGGCAATCAGGACTTCGCTGCCGCCATCGCCGCCGGCGACACCGGGACCGACAGCAAGCTGTCCCCTCGCAGCGTCATGCGGACCTCTTATTGGTCACCGGAGTTCCAGGCCGATCCCGAGTGGGAGGATGTGCTGGTCGACGAGGTCCTGCTCTCGGTGACCGGCGTGGACGGCTATCCGGGCGACGCCACCCCTTCGGACAACTGGCCCGGCTTCGCACCCGGCACGAGGGGGATCCTCAACGCTCTGTCCGGCAAGTATTGCAACTGGTCGGGCGTCCTGGACCTGGATCCCAAACCACCGGTGCTGTGGACCCACGGGGCGCAAGACATCGTGGTCGCCGATGGGTCGCCGTGGGACATTGGCACTTTGGGGCAGATGGGGGTGGTCCCCGGCTGGCCGGGCGAAGAGGTCTTCCCGCCCCAGCCGATGGTGACCCAGATTCGCTCGGTGCTGCAACGCTACGCCGACCACGGGGGCGACGTAACCATGGAGATGTTTCCCGACTCGGGCCACGGGCCGATGATCGACGCCACCGACGATTGGATGTCGGTCTTCTTCGGGTTCCTCCCCAGGGTGTCGGCCGACCAATGAACCTCACCCGGCTGGGTCACTCTGCGCTGCTGATCGACAACGGCCAAACCAGAGTGCTGATAGATCCAGGCAACATGTCTACGGCCTGGCACGCCATCACAGACCTCGATGCGATCCTCGTCACACATCAGCATCCCGATCACGTCGACACCGACAACCTGGGCCGGCTGCTGGCGCTGAACGAGGGCGCCAGGTTGATCGCGGAATCCGCCGTCGCCGAGATGATTTCTGCCTCGAGCGAGGCCGTCGGCCCCGGGGTGAGCCTCGAGGTGGGCGGGCTGGCCATCGAGACGGTGGGGGGCCGGCATGCCCTGATTCACGAACGGATACCCAGGATCGGCAACGTGGGCTACGTGATCTCGGAAGGCTCCGGACCACGTCTCTTCCACCCCGGGGACTCCTATGGAGCGGCCCCCGAGGGAGTCGACGTGCTGGCCCTGCCCATCACCGCACCCTGGACTTCGGTCGGGCCTACCGCAGACTTCCTCAACCAGGTGGGCGCGAGCCGGGCCTTCCCCATTCACGACGCCATCCTCTCCGAGATCGGTCACCGACTGCACATGGGAGTCGTAAGCCAACTGGCCTCAGACGGGATCGAGCTGGTGGATCTGGGCCCCACCGATACGCTCGCGGTCTGATTTCCACAGAGGGGACGCCGCCCTGGCACCCCCGCCCCACCTTCCCGCCTCTGGTGAGGACGGTGAGGTTCGGGGCCGCCCAACACACCGGGTATCGGGCGCGCCGCCGGCAATCAGAATCTGATGGCCGCCGCCGCCCAGTGGAAACCGGCTCCGAAAGCGGTGAGGACCACGAGGTCCCCGGCGTGAATCCGACCCTTCTCGCGTGCCTCCCATAGGGCGAAGGGCACGGTGGCTGAGCCGGTGTTCCCGTATTGGGCGACGTTGGAGTAGATCCGATCCTCGACACCCAGGCCCTTGGCGACCACGTCGATGATCCGTTGGTTGGCCTGGTGGGGTATGACGAGAGCCACGTCCTCGAGCGTGGCACCCACCTTCTCCAGCACGGCCTGAGCAGCCGCGGACATCCGTTTGACCGCCTCGCGAAAGACTTCCCGCCCGTTCATGGTCAGGTGATTGAATGCTCCGGAGTCGATGGCTTCCTGGTTGAAGGGAACCCGGGTGCCTCCGACGGTCAGGCCCAGGATGTCGGCCCTGGAACCATCGGTCCCGGAGACCACATCGAGGAGGCGGCCTTTGCCCCCTTCCGGTCCCAGCACCACGGCTCCGGCACCGTCGCCGAACAGGACACACGACTCACGTTCCTTCCACGATATGAGGCGCGAGATCAGCTCCACGCCCACCACCAGGATGCGTTTGGGAGCCATGGCGATGCGTGCTCGCGCCACGTCGAGCGCCTGAACCCAGCCCGAACATCCGCTGCCGCCCAGGTCGTAGGCGGGCACCGGCCCCGCTCCGAGCCGGGTCTGGAGGAAGGCTGCGGTGTCGGGTGAGTAGACCTCGGGCGTGTCTGTGGCGACGATGATCTCATCCACGTCGGCCCCGTCCATGCCCGCATCCTTGAGTGCCAGAAGCGACGCTTCCACCGCCAGATCGGCCGTGGATTGGTCCTCGGCGGCGAATCGCCGTTCCCGTATGCCGGTTCGACTGCGGATCCACTCGTCGTCGGTGTCGACCAAGCGGGCCCAGTCCTCGTTGGTCATGACCCGCTCGGGGACGTAGCCGCCGAAGCCCAGGAATTCTGCCGTGACGCTCATCCGCGACAGGGTAATCAACGTCTTGGACGCAGGCCCGCCATCCCACCGTCCACCGCGACTTCCGTGCCGGTCAGGGCGGGTGAGTCGGGGTCTGCCAGATAGGCCACGGCGGCGGCTATCTCTGCTGGAGCCACCAGGCGCCCCGTGGGTTGGCGCTGCTCGAGAGCCTTCCGCTCGGCGTCCGGATCGTCCGCTGCGTCTAGGAGACGCCGCACCCAGGGAGTGTCCACGGTGCCCGGGCAGACGCTGTTGAAACGGATTCCCTCGTCAACGTGATCCGCCGCCATTGCCCTGGTCATCGACAGCACCGCTCCTTTGGAGGCCGAATACGCCACGCGATTGGGCAGGCCGGCGGTGGCGACGATCGAGGACATGTTGACCACGGCCGGATGCGAAGAGCGACGCAGATGAGGCAGGGCAGCCCGGGTCACGCGAGCCATGCCGATCACGTTGACGTCGAGCAGATGATGCCATTCTTCGTCGTCATTGGCGGCCACGTCGCCGGCGGAACCGATTCCGGCGTTGTTCACCACCACATCGATGCCTCCCATCACCTCGGCAGCCGAGGCGACCGCCGACCGCACGGAGCCGTCATCAGCGACGTCACAGACGAAGGGGAGGGCGCCGTGGGGCATGCCGTCGGTCATCAGGTCCAACCCAGCCACCACCGCTCCCTCGGCGAGAAACCGGCCGGCCGTGGCCTGCCCGATGCCGGAAGCGGCACCGGTGACGATAGTCCGCAACCCGGCCAGACTCATCTCTCGGCCTCTTCCACCAGTATGCGGGCGGCCTCCCGACACTGGTCCGCCGTGACGTCCCGATGAGTGACGATGCGGACGCTGTTGGCGCCCATGGCGAAGGAGAGCACTTCCCGCTGGGTGGCCCTCTCCACCAGCTCGGATGCAGTGCAGCCCGTCTCGGCCACGGAGAAGTAGATGATGTTGGTCTCAACGGTGGCGGGATCCAGCACGATCCTGTCGCTGGCGGCCAGTATCTTCGCCGCTTCCTTGGCGTTGGCGTGGTCGTGCGCCAGGTCGTCCATATTGTGATCGAGAGCATGGGCGGCCGCGGCGGCGAAGATGCCTACCTGACGCATGGCCCCGCCCAGCATCCGCCGATATCGGACGGCGCGTCGGATGAGCTCGGCCGAACCGGCCAGCATCGACCCGCCGGGCGCTCCCAGGCCTTTGGAGAACGCCACCCAGACCAGGTCGAAGGAAGCTGCCAACTCCGCGGGGGTGCGGCCCGCGGCCACCGCCGCATTCCACAGTCGGGCCCCATCCATGTAGCTGACCAGACCCAGGGCCGCCGCCGCCTCACACACCCGGCTGATCACGTCCACGGGCACGACTCGGCCCCCGGCTCGATTGTGGGTGTTCTCCAACGCCACGACCGTGGACGGGGGCAGGATGATGTGGCCACGCGGCTTGACCGCGGCTCGAAACTCATCCACGTCGAAGTAGCCACGCTCTCCGCCCAGCTGGGTGAACTGAACTCCCGAGTTGGCCGCTCCGGCTCCGGTCTCGCTCCACACGACGTGTGCTCCCGCGGGCACGATGACGTCATCCCCCGGCCGGGTGAGCGTCTTCAGTGTCACCTGGTTGGCCATGGTGCCGGTCGGCAGCCACAGGGCAGACTCCTTGCCCAGCAGGTCGGCCACCTTCTCCTGTAGCCGGTTGACCGTGGGGTCCTCACCGAACTGGTCGTCTCCCACTTCGGCACCGGCCATGGCCTGGCGCATGCCCTCGGAGGGCTTGGTCACGGTGTCAGAACGGAGATCGATCACGAGGAGCGAGTCTAAGTGCTCCCAACCCGGGGACACTCGAGGGCTCGGCTCAATGCCGTTCGTACAGCCGATCCCCGTTGAGGCGCAGCGGAACCCCGACCTCGAAACTCTCTGCCAGATCGAGATGGAGAGCCACCAGTTTCCCGACCCACTCCTCATCATCACGGTCCCCGGTCGACACCCAGGAATCGCGTTCGAGCGTGGACCAGAGCAGCTCGTGGTACATCTCCCGATCCAGGTCCATTTCCTTGATTGTGAACGTGGTCGTGGACAAGCCGCTCGCCATCCCGGTCATGGCCTGCCCGCATTCGCAGTCGGGCACGTCACAGGTGACAGGCAGGCGGACCATCTCGCCTTCAACCGTGTGCGAGTAGTCGCCGTCCTCGGACCCAGCGCTCGTAGCGACGAAGACCTTCAATCCCAGCTCCCAGATGTCGGATAACCCACCTACAAGTTAGAGCGACGGAGGCGGAGGTGAAGAGGGTCGACTGACCTAATCCCTTCCGTTGGAGGCGGCCTCGCTAGCCTCCTCCAGCTCCCACAGCATGGCCGAGAATTCGGGAACCCTGATGTATTGGTAATGACTGTCGCCCGGCCGGCAGATACGCCAGAGGCGACCCGACCGCCACCAGAACAGGTCACAGCCCACGGGGAGAGGAGACGCTACGAACGAGCCCGCGGCGTACTCCAGCATCGCCAGGGCGGCATCGGCAAAGGAGCGGTCACCGATGCGGTGGTATAGAACCTCGTCCCGAGCCGGCACGGCCACCAGGGCGCCGTAGGGGCTGTGCGGATCCACATAGCGATCCATAGCCAGAATCCGGGTCGAGGTCCAGCGTCCGCCCCGCACGGCGGTGAATCCGGCGCCGGAGTCGGAGCACAGGCCGACCTGTTCGACAGGCTCGTCCCACAACGAACCTGCCCGTGCCTTGTCCCAGACGATCCCCGGATCGACCCCCCAGCCGTCCGCCACCTCCGATGTCACCGTCATCGCCAACGGCCCCTTCCTGAGCATGAGTCGCTCCCCCAGACCATCGACCAGGGTACGTTCCATCAGGGCCCCGTCGAACAGACCGAGATCGCTAGCTGCGATCACGGCCGAACGCAGATTGGGAATGGCAAGCCCGAAATGCTCGGGCTGGGCGGGATCGACGGCCAAGAGAAGATCGAAATGCGACTCGAGCGCCGTCACCCAGTCCGGGGGAGGCACATCAGCAAGGCGACGTCGGAGCGGTTCGAGGCCGAATACCCGTCCGTCGTGCGCGGTCAGGCCACCATCACCCAGCTCCACCTCGAGTCCCCGCCCGGCGAAGTACTGCAGGGCCATCTCCAAAAGCTCATCAACGGTGGGCGCATCCATACCCTCCAACCCTATAGGAGCGGAGTTTGCGATGGAAGAGGGATCTCAACGATGCTTGACTCGGCAGCGTCCGGCTCAGCCCAGATCGAGCTCGATCGCCTCATATACCGTGTCCGCCTCCCTGCCCCGATATTGGTGGATGGCGCGTATGACCGCGCCGATGCGATGCCGCAGGTCACTGACATCAACTGCCACCGGATCCTCGACCTGGCGGCGGAGCGACACGACCTGGCGAGCGAGATCTTCGAGCTGCCGATGGAGGTGCTCGATCCGGGTTTGGAACCGACGCGGGTTCTCGGCTGCGACCATCGCCAGCAGGGCGTCGGGACGAGCCGACTCGGCCAGCTCCTCTGCCAGGGCGGACCCGAGGACATTCAAGCCCTCTGCCACTTGCTCGGGCCACTCGGGGCCCGCCCCGGCTCTGCTCATGGCCGCCTCGAGGCGATGCATCGCCTCCAGCACCCGGTCGCGCTCTGCCCGACGGGCGGCGAAGGCCTCCTCCCGGCGCTCCAAACGGTCCGGCTCCCGGTTCATGGCCAGGGGACCGAGCCCCGCTCAGCTCCCAATCGCCTTGGGGCCCGTTGAGACCGAGATCTTCTGAGGCTGGGCCTCCGGACGGCTGGGAATGGTGACGGTCAGCACTCCATGGTCGTAGCCGGCCTCGACCTTGCCGACGTCGAGCGAGCTTCCCAACCTGACCTGACGGCTGTGGGTACCGGTGGGCCGCTCACGCACCAGCCAGTTGACTCCCCCGGTGTCCTCCAGGGGCCGTTCGGCCTTGACCGTGAGCATGCCTCCCTCCACCGTCACGTCGACCTTGTCGGGGTCGGCGCCGGCCAGATCGAAGCGAAGGGTGTAGGTGCCCTCGTGCTCAAAGGCGTCCATCGGCATCATGGCACCCTGCGACCGGCCGGCCATGGTTCCGAACATGCGATCCATCTCCTCGAAGGGGTCCACGAAACGGGCCACGAGCTCTCCTCCTGTGTTGTCGGACTGTGGTCCCAGGTCGTCCGAAGCGTGGAACGCCGGTCCTGCCACTCGATCCGGCCGGCCCGACTCGATTCGGACTCCCTGTGCTTATGGTATTTGGAAACATATAATCTGATAGAGTCGTTGTCAACTAGACGATACGAGCAAGCTACTCGGGTGCGACGAAATGGCCACAAGCGAGCCGGAATTCGATGCGTACGCCGTGCTGGGAGTTGAACCGACGGCCGGCCCCGACGAGATCAGGGCCGCCTTCAGGAGGATGGTCCAGGAACGGCACCCCGACACCGCTCCCTCTCGCCGGCTTCCGGCGTCGGTCCAGGAGGTAGTCGAGGCCTATCGCATCCTCATGGATCCGGCCCGCCGGGCCCGCCACGACGCCGACCGAAGTCGACGCCCGTCCACCGCCCGGACCGTCCCGATCGAGCATCGGTCCGTACGGGCGCAGGCCGTGGCGGGTGAAGCCTCTGCCTTCGTTCCCTGCCCGGGATGCGACGGCAAGGGTCGGGTGGTGAGGCAGTCCGCCTGCTCCGTCTGCGCCGGCACCGGCGAGATCACACTGCTCGGCCCCACCGGGGGTGGCCGCCTGTTGTGCGGCAGCTGTCGGGGTCGCGGACACCTGAGCTGGCTCCGGATCTGTCCGGGCTGTGACGGCAGCGGGCTGGTGACGGGCTGACTCCGCCGGCCTCCTGGTGAGCCGAGATCGTCCTTGGTTCGCCGCCCCTCGGCTCATCCCACCTGAAGCGTGGTCCCGGTGAAACGGGCAACCAGGGAATCTCCGGCCATGACTCGGACTTCCCAGGTGACGGCGCGAGAGTCGGGCGTCGAAACCCGAGTGGCACACGCCCGCAAGACCCCATCTCCGACCTTGTTCCCGCCCATGACCACGTGTGTGGCAACCGCCACGGCCGTCGAGTCCCGGTTCGAGATCAAGCTCATGGCGCAGTCGGCCAGAGAGAAGACCACCCCGGAGTCGACTTCGCCGCCGACGGTCAAGTGGTGATCACCCAGGTCCATTTCGATGACGATCTGATCGGAGGAGTCTTCGACCAGCCTCACGCCGAGCGAAGCAGCGAATTTATCCTCGGCCAGCAAGTCGGCGGCGCTCATGGGCCAATTCTCCTAAGAAGGCCCGCCGACATGCAAGACGCCGCGGGTGACGACCAGTGACCAGCCGATCCCGGCCCCGGCCATGAGGCATCCTGAGACCACCAGCCACATGGGTGAGAAGGACCAGGTGTCCACCACCACCCCCAGGACCAGCGGTGCCCCTCCCGCCCCGACGAAAATGCCCGCCTGGGTAATCGCGGAGGAGGCGGCAGCCACCTCCCGGTCGGCTCCTACCACCGAGGCAGTCATCAAGCCCGGCCAGCCCCACCCGGTGGCATAGGCGGCCAGGACCGACACCGCGAAGAGGGCCCCCGTCACCCAGGGCAGCAGGGCGAACACAACGCTTCCCACCGCCAACAGCGACACGAGCATGGCCAGCGTCCCGCCCCGCTTGTCCACCCACAATCCGGATCCCACCCGGGCCAGGATCGAGGCCCCCGAACCTCCGAACTGCAACCATCCCGCCGCCGACTCGGACACACCCCGGCCCACCGCTGCGGAGACCATGAAGGTGCCAAGGGAAACGGCCGCCACCGCCCCCAGGCCCGCCACCAGCGCCAGACGTCTCAGCTGTCGGGTGGTGAGGGGCCGGGCGGGTCTTCGCGCCACCGTCACTGGAGTGGCCTCCGGTTCCACGTTGGGTATCAGCAGCCACGCCGCCAAGGCGAGGATGCCGGCCCCGAGGAAGGCGGGGCGCCAGCCGAGGTGGACCACCACCACAGGGACCGCCAGGCCGGCCAGCAGAGTCGAGGTTGGGATGCCGGCGTGTTTGAGCCCGAATACGGTGGCATTGCGGTCGGGATTGGTATGCCGCGCCAGCGCCTGGTTGGCTGCCGGGTTGGCCGACCCATACATCACAGCGCCACCCATCAGAAGCAGCGCCAGGGACCAGGGAGAGTGAGCAAGCGGGGCTATGGCCGCCGAGACCACCGCCGAGACGACGACGTTGATGCGCATCGCCCCTCTCCAGCCCACCCGTTGAACCCAGCGCCCCAGGCGGGGGGAGGTGACCGAGGCAGTGAGGAAGAAGAGCGCCGTGAGAGTCCCCAACCCCAGCGGCCCCAAATGCAGCTCTGGGCCGATGCGAAAGAACGCGGCACCGGTGAGGAACACCGGGAGGGTGGACACCGTCACGATGGCCACGCTGAGAACGAGCAGGCGGATCTGGGACGCCGACTTCACCGTGTGAGAGTATCGTCCGCGGCCCGGCGCTCAGACCGGTCGGTTCGGCAGTCTCAGGCCGGAGCGAAGGTGCAGGAAACCACGACGCCTGCCCGGGCATGACAGACGATCATGGTGTTACGTGCAATGAGGGCCGTGCCGGAAGAGCCGTCGATCTGGAAGCTGAAACCCTCCGGGCCACCCGGAACCCAAGGCACCTGAGCCACGACGTTGGCCCACGCCACCTTCTCGCCGGCCGCCTGGTCACCCGCCCCAAGAGCTGCCATGAATCGCTCTAGGGCGGCAGCGTTGTCGGAGGCGGGCTCGGTCCCCGCCGCGAAGCGCTCGGCGCAGCGCTCTACCACGGCCTCCTCGACCCGCAGAGCAGCAGTGGCGATGGCGGCGAACTCCCCCTCCTCTGAGAGCATGGCGTCGAGATCCCTGAGGACGGAAGGGTCATCGAGGGCGGCCCGCAATGGGCCATCGTCTCCCGACCTGAGGAGGACCAGGTACCCGTTGCACAGTGAGGCAGGATCGGGCACAGAGGCCGCAACGGTCGTCGAGCTCGAGTTGGGCGAACTCGAGGGCGCTGAGCTCGCCGCCGGCGCCGCACACGACGCCAGAACTACCGCCAGCGCCCAGTGGAGCCGCTTCATCCAGGCGAGTCTAAGCGGACGGACTCCCGGAGAGACCCCGGGACCTGGCAGCATGTCGGGGTGACCGTCGTGTATTCCGAATACGACCGCGCCCGGGCGGACGCCCTGTCGCGTACCCGCCGCCGAGCAACGGGGTTCCTGCTGGCCGCTACGGCCCTATTCATCGCCACCTTCTTCGTCAGAGAAGTGGCATGGGTCGGGTTCGTTCGGGCCACGACCGAGGCGTCGATGATCGGGGGGCTGGCGGACTGGTTCGCCGTGGTGGCGCTTTTCCGCCACCCCCTCGGCATACCCATACCGCACACGGCCATCATTCCTCGCTCCAAGACCGGGCTGGGACGCAGCCTCGGAGATTTCGTCCGCCACAACTTCCTGGCACCCGACCAGATTCTGACCCGTATTCAGTCCGCCGACCTTCCCTCCCGTATCGGCCGATGGCTTCACGACCCCGACAACGCCGCCCAGCTGGCCGGCCACCTGGCCACCACCCTCGGAGCGTTGGCCGAAGGGCTCGATGCCGAGCCGGTCGAGGACGAGCTGGAGCGGCTGGTAGTGACGCGCCTTCGATCTCTTCCCATCGCAGAGATGGTGGGCAGGGGGATGGAGGCCGCCATCGCCGGCGGCCAGCACCAGCCACTGATGACCGCCGCCATCTCCGGGATCGATCAATCCCTGGCGGACAACCGGCCCGCCCTCCGTCGGCGACTAGGCGAGGAATCCCCCTGGTGGGTGCCCGATGCCGTCGACAACGCCGTGTTCGAGCGTGCCTACGAGGCGCTGCACGGATTTCTGGCCGAGCTGGCCACCGACCCCGACCACGAGATCCGCAAGGCCGTGGACGTCCGGCTGGCCGATCTGGCCAGAAGACTGCGCACCGACCCCGACCTGGCCAAACTGGTCAACGACCGGATCGAGGACCTCGCCTCCCATCCCGAATTACGGCGGTGGGCGCGAGGAACCTGGTCCGAGCTGGCCTCCGCCTTGGCGGAAGCCTCGGCCTCACCCGACTCCGGGCTGAGAAACAGGATCGCTCAGGCCCTGCATCGCCTGGGGGAACGCCTGACGGCAGACCAGGAGCTGAGGCAGCGAGTAGCAGCATGGGTCGATTCCCTGGCCCCTCCGCTAGCCCGCGCCGGCCAGCGTGAGATCGGCGACCTGATCAGCTCGACAGTCGACCGGTGGGACCCCGAGGACGCCAGTCGACGGCTGGAGCTGTGGATGGGTCGCGATCTGCAGTTCGTGAGGATCAACGGAACCGTCGTGGGAGGATTGGCCGGCCTCGCCATACACACCGTCGTAGTCCTGCTGGGAGGCTGACCCGTGGGTCTTCCCGTCGAAGAGGTGATCGACGAGCTCCGCCGGGCTCTGCTCGGCCACGGAAGCGCGGTCCTGGTTGCACCGCCCGGATCCGGAAAGACGACCCTGGTCCCACTGCACCTCATACAAGACTTGGAGGGCAAGCTCGTGATGCTGGAGCCACGCCGGATCGCCACCCGAGCCGCGGCCCGTCGCATGGCTCAGCTCCTGGGCGAGGAGGTGGGCCAGACGGTCGGCTATGTGACCCGTGACGACCGGGCCGTGGGGCGCTCGACCCGAATCGAAGTCGTCACCGAGGGAGTCCTCACTCGCCGCCTGCAATCGGACCCGAACCTCCCCGGCACTTCGCTGGTGATCTTCGACGAGCTCCACGAACGCAACCTGCAGACCGACCTCGGACTGGCACTCATTCTGGACGTCCGCGCTGGCCTGCGACCCGACCTGCGAATTCTGGCCATGTCGGCCACCATCGACGCCGAGTCGGTCGCGTCTCTGCTGGGTAACGCTCCGGTCGTGACCGCCGCCGGACGAATGCATCCGGTTGAAATGCGCTGGATGCCCCCGCCGCCCCGCTCCCGGAGGACCGAAGACCACGTCGCCGGTGTGGTACGGCGGGCAGTCGAGGAGAGCCGGGGCGACGTCCTCGTCTTCTTGCCCGGCATGGGAGAGATGCGGAGGGTGAGGGAGCGGCTTTCGGACCTGCTGGCGGATGTGCGCCTCCTCCACGGGTCCCTGCCTCCGGTGCAGCAGGATGCCGCCATCGCCGCGTCGGTTCCTCCCATCCCGAAGGTGGTGTTGGCCACCGACATCGCCGAGTCGAGCGTCACCGTGGAGGGGGTCGGCGTCGTGGTCGACTCCGGGCTGGCCCGGGCGCCTCGCTTCGACCCGCACACCGGCATGACGAGGCTGCAGACCATCACCATCTCCCGGGCCTCGGCCGACCAGCGGGCCGGTCGGGCGGGGCGCCTCGGGCCCGGCATCGCATATCGGCTCTGGTCGAAGGTCGAGCATGCCGCTCGAACACCCCACATCGAGCCCGAGATCACTCAGGTGGACCTGGCGGGACTGGCCCTCGAGCTGGCCGTGTGGGGCGTCTCCGAGCCCGCTGAGCTGACCTGGCTGGACGAGCCTCCCGCGCCGGCCTGGGCGGAGGCAGTCGACCTGCTCACCCAGTTGGGGGCCTTGACCGAGGGGCGAATCACGGACCTGGGAAGGCGGATGGCGGTTCTACCCGTTCACCCGCGCCTGGCCCGTATGGTTGCCACGGCCGACGAGGAGGCCGCCCTGGCGGTGTGGCTGGCCGCCCTCATCTCCGAGCGTGATCCGCTCCGGGGCAAACCGGGCGAGGTCCCCGTCGACCTGGGCCTCCGAATCCGCCTGCTGGTGGATGAGACGGCTCGCCACCCGGCCGCATCTCCGCCCGGTCTGGCCAGAATCCGCCGCACCGCCTCAGATCTGGCCCGGCGAGCAGGGGTGAATCATCATGCACCGGTTCATGCGGACTCGGTCGGCAGGGTCCTGGCCCGAGCCTTCCCCGACCGCCTGGCCATCCGGCGAGGCACGCCGGGACGGTTTCAGTTGCGGACCGGTACCACGTGCTTCATGGCTCCGTCCGACACATTGGCCGCCGAGACCTTCCTGGTGGCGGCCGACCTGGACGGGCGTCGCAAGGATGCCCGAATTCGACTGGCGGCCGGCATCGACCGCGCCGACGTGCTGGATCGCTTCTCCCACCAGATCCAGACCCGCCACAGCCTCACCTGGGAGGAAGAGCGTCTGGTAGACCGAACGGAGCGACGGCTGGGAGGAATCGTCCTGGATCGCAGCGACCAGAGGCCCGACCCCGGTCCTGAGACCAGCGCCGCTCTCACCCGGCGGATCCGGGATCGGGGTATCGACGCCCTGCCGTGGGACGCGTCTGCGCGTGGCATACAGGAACGAGTCAACCACTTGCACGAAACACTGGGAGACGATTGGCCCGACTGGTCCGATGCCGCCCTCCGCAGGACATTGGACACCTGGCTGGCTCCACGCCTGGCCGCCGCCACCGGCTGGGACGACGTCCAGAATCTGGATATGGGGTCGGTCCTCAGATCGATGCTGGGCCACGAGCTCCTAGGCCGTCTGGGCGAGGTAGCGCCCACTCACATAGTCGTTCCGTCCGGGCGGCGGATCCCGGTCGACTACAGCCGTGACTCCCCCACCGTGTCCGTGCGGGTACAGGAGATGTTCGGCTCCACCGACACGCCCCGCATCGGCGGCGAGCCTGTGGTTCTCGAACTGCTCTCCCCGGCCAACCGCCCCCTTCAGATCACCTCCGACCTGGCCGGCTTCTGGAAGGGCTCCTGGACAGCCGTACGCAAGGAGATGGCCGGCCGCTACCCCAAGCACGACTGGCCCGAGGATCCCGCCACTGTTCGTCCCTGAGCGTTCTTATCAGCAAAACGGGACCCTCAGGGGTCCGATTCGTAGGGGAGAACGCGCCGAAGCCCTACAGGACCGAGGCCGCCATCTCGGCCAGTGGCGAACGAATGGTGCGATCGAGGGTGACGTGCCCGAACAGCGGGGAACCCTTGAACTTCTCGATCAGGGCCGCCATGCCCCCGTACGGAGAGATGTAGGGGTTGTCGACCTGTGACAGGTCACCGCAGAACACGACCTTGGAATTGCGGCCCATTCGGGTCAGGATCACCTTGAGGGTCGAGAGCTCCAGGTTCTGGGCCTCATCGATTATGACGAACTCGTCGGTGATGGAGCGTCCCCGCAGGTAGGTGACGGCGGCCAGCTCCAGCTCACCGCGTGCCACCAACTCCTCAACGGCAGCGCGTGCACCGTCGACCCCGCCTTCCGAGAAGAGGGCGTAGAGGTTGTCGTTGACCGCCGCCATCCAGGGGGCGAGTTTCTCGGACAGGTCCCCGGGAAGGAACCCGACCTCCTGACGCCCCACCGCCACCAGCGGCCGGTAAACGGACACGCGTCGGTAGCGCTGCTGTTCCAGGACCTGCTCCAGAGCAGCAGCTAGGGCGAGGAAAGTCTTGCCCGTTCCGGCGTTTCCCATCATGGACACGGCGGGGATGTCGGGATCGAGTAGATGGTGCAGGGCCACGGTCTGGGCCAGGTTCTTCGGCTCCACACCGAAGGCCCGCACATGGGTCGGGACACGCTCCAGAGTGGACATCTCGCCGGCCTCCACCACCCGGGCCAGCCCCGACCGGGACCGGCCCGCCCGCAACACGACGAACTCGTTCACCAGGGCGTCGACCTCGATCGAGATCTTGCCGGCCTCGAACAGGCCATCGAGGGTGGCGGCATCGACGTCGTGCTCTACCACGCCGGAGTGAAGGGCATCCACCTCCACGGTGTCGCCTCGATAGTCCTGCACCTCCACACCAAGCTGGGCCGCCTTGATCCGCAACGAGGCGTCTTTGGTCACGAGCACCGGGGAATCCATGTTGAAGCAGGTGGCGAGGATGCGATGGTCGGGCGTGGTCGGGTCAAGCACCTTGGGCAGCCGATCGGACGTGATCCCGTTGAGCTCGATCCGCAGCCTCCCACCTGACGGCAGCATCACCGGTTCCCTCAGACCGCCCGGCAGCGAGGCACCCAGAGACTCGAGCAGCCGGATCGCGGCTCTGGCATTGGAGCCCACCTCGTCTGGACGGGTCTTCTTGCGATCCAGCTCTTCGACCACCACCAGCGGCAGCACCACATCGTGCTCATCGAACCGGAGCAGGGAGTGGGGGTCGGCCAACAGGACGCACGTGTCCAGAACGAAGGTGCGGGTCACGAAGGAGATCTCCTGGCGAGGCAATGCCGGACCATCATCACTCAGGAATCGCCCGCAACCAAGGACCCCGACCGATGCCGGCGCCGACGAGCCACCCGGCCCGAGCGCTCAGGCCGAGAAGACCGACACGAACTGCGGACTCTTGAAGAGGTCGAACTCGTGGTGGGTCTCCGACCAGCCCAGCGGCTCCACCATCGACCTGAGCCTGGCGGGCCACAGCTTCTGGCAGTGGACCTCCCTGGCCCGGAAGGGGGTGCCGTGGAGGATGATCGAGGTCGGAATCGCATAGAGGCCCATGATGGGCTCGGCGGGATAGATGAACAGGGCCCGTCCCCCCGGCCGAAGCACACGGGCCATCTCCGTCAGCGCTGCCTCCAGGGCCGGTAGGTGCTCGAGGGCGTGGACCGAGATGATCACGTCGAATGAGCCGTCGTCGAAGTCCAGGTCCTCGGCTTGCATGGTACGCACACGGTCGGTGCCCGAGACGTCGGAGGCCTGGGGATTGGCGTCGATGCCGAAGATGTCCACGCCCCGCTCCGCCAGGCGCTTGGTGAGATGCCCGGCCCCGCACCCGACCTCGAGCACCTGCTCGCCCACCATCGAGCCGAGCAGTTGGTCGACCTTGTCGAGATGCGATGAATCCCATCGATTGATCAACGCGTAGCGGCGACTGTCGTAGGCGGTCATGATCTGAGCCGATCGCCGTCGAGATGAGGGGCGATCGCATAGTCGCACAAAATCGGGCCCTGTTCGCTCAGCGCCACATGAGTGAACGAGGTGTTCTCGGGAGTGTGGAGCCCGGACCTGGGAGCAGAGAGATCGCCGCCCAGGGTGCCGAGATAGGCACGGATCGCCCCTCCATGGGAAACGACGCCCGTCACCTCCCCAGGCTCGGCCACCAACCCGGCCAGGGTGGCGACGACGCGATCGGTGAGATCCTTCCAAGTCTCGCCTCGCTCACCACGGGCCAGGTCCTCACCCTCCTCGTAGATACGCCGCACCAGGTCGGGCCAGCGCTGAGCGATGTCGTCCATGTCCAGCCCCTCCCAATCTCCCATGGCGATCTCCATGAGACCATCCATGGGCATGGGTGAATCTGAGGCTATGGCAGCGGCCGTCGCCATGGCCCGCTCGAGAGGAGAGGTATAGACGCGGCGCAGCGGCCCATACCAGTCCGCCAGGAGCCGTGCCTGGGTCTCGCCGACCTCGTCCAGGCCCCAACACGACTGCCCCTGACAGCGGCCTTCGTCGTTGGCCTTGGTCCGGCCATGACGGATCAGGGCCAGCACCGCATTGCCATCGGCCAGCTGCCGGCGAGTGAGCGTGCCGATGGGATCGAGATGGGTGGAGTCGTTGAAGCGGGCCAGGCGCCAGCCACCCGGCTCGCCGACCAAGTGGGTCAGTGACGTGTTGGAGACGATGCGATGAGCCCGGCGGGTCACGGGGGGCAACGCCCGCGAAATGATGGTGTCGATCACCGCGCCGTGGGTGACCACCGCCGCCCGACCCGACGGTCCTATTTGGTCGGCGATCTCGTCCACCAGATCCCAGATTCGAGCGCCTACATCGCTGAGCCGCTCACCGTCGCCACCAAAGCGCTCGTCGGCGCCCGAGTACACAGCCCTGAGCCGGGCGGCATCGGTGGACGTGACGGCGGAGAAGGTCCTGCCCTCCCAGCTCCCCAGGTCGATCTCGACCGCTCTCTCGTCGGTGCGGAGTCCATCGACAAATGCTCCGGCGGTGTCGATCGCCCGGATCAGGGGAGAGGAGACGACGGCGTCGAAGCGGTGCTCCTCGAGTCGCGCCGCTAGAGCCTCGACCTGAGTGCGGCCCGTGACCGACAGCGCCGAGTTTCCCCGCCCCTGCCAGGTCTGGGCGAGGTTGGCGTTGGACTCGGCGTGACGAACGAGGACTATCTCAGGCATCGCAATACCCCCCTGGTGATCATTGTGCCTGCCCGGTGAGCTCCACCGGTAAACCGGCCGTATTCGGTAACTCGGTCGCCTCTCGATCACCCGACCGCTCCCCAACGCGTTCTCCCCTACAAAACGGTCCCTCTAGGGGGTCGATTTGCTGATAAAAACGCGGATCAGTGGGGGAAAGCAGAGGCAAAGATCAGCGAGACGATGGTCATGACCTTGATGACGATGTTCATGGCGGGGCCGGATGTGTCCTTGAAGGGATCGCCCACCGTGTCGCCGATCACCGCCGCCCGGTGGCTGTCCGAGCCCTTGCCGCCATAGGCACCCGACTCGATGAACTTCTTGGCGTTGTCCCAGGCCCCACCGGCATTGGCCATGAAGATGGCCAGCAGGAACCCGGTCACCAGGGCACCGGCCAGGAGCCCACCGAGCATCTCCACGTTGATGAATCCGACCGCCAGGGGGAGCACGATGGCCAATGCGCCGGGTATCACCATCTCCCGAAGGGCCGATGTGGTCGCAATGTCTACGCAGGTGGTGTAATCGGCCCGCACACCGGGAGCGCCCTCACGCAAGCCGACGATCTCACGGAACTGACGACGAACCTCGTCGATCATCTGGTTGGCCGCCCGACCCACCGCATTCATGGTCAGGGCTGCGAACAGGAATGGGAACATGCCACCCAGGAACAAACCCACGGTGGTCTCGGGCTTGGTCAGGTCGATGCTGTTCAGCCCCACCGCGGCGGTGAACGTGGCGAACAGGGCCAGGGCGGTGACCGCAGCCGAGGCGATGGCGAAGCCCTTGGCGATGGCGGCGGTCGTGTTGCCCAGGGAGTCGAGCGCGTCGGTCGACCGGCGCACTTCCTCGGGAAGGTGGGCCATTTCGGCAATACCGCCGGCATTGTCGGCGATGGGGCCATAGGCGTCCACGGAGATGGTAATGCCCAGAGTGGCAAGAACGCCGATGGCGGCGATCGCCACACCGTAGATCCCGCCGCCGGTTCCCATGGCCCAGTCGCCGGCCCAGTAGGCCGCCCAGATCCCGCCTGCCACGACGATCACGGAGAAGGCCGCGGACCGCATGCCCTCGGCGATGCCGGTGATGATCACCGTCGCCGGCCCGGTCTGGGATTGGCGTGCGATCTCCTTGACCGTCTTGTAGTGGTCGGACGTGAACCACTCGGAGATCTTTCCGACGAACCAGCCCACGACGAGGCCCACCACCACCGCGATCCAGATCCCGACCGGGTTGTCGATCACATCACCGAACACCCAGTAGGCGAGCCCGAGGACACCCAGGGCGGTGACTATCAACGAGAAGTTCGTGCCCCGATGGAGGGCGGCGGCCAGGTGTGACTCGTCCTTGGCCCGGACAAGAAACGACCCGATGATCGAAGCCAGCATGCCCAGTGCCGCCACGGCCAGGGGAAAGACGATCGCCTCGATCTGGAAGCCGGAACCTGAGAATACGAACGCGGCGTAGGCGATCGGCGCCACCAGAGATCCTGCATAGGACTCGAACAAGTCGGCGCCCATGCCCGCCACGTCGCCGACGTTGTCGCCCACATTGTCGGCGATTACGGCCGGATTCCGTGGGTCGTCTTCGGGGATCCCGGCTTCAACCTTGCCCACCAGGTCCGCACCCACATCGGCGGCCTTGGTGTAGATGCCACCACCCACGCGGGCGAAAAGGGCGATCGACGACCCGCCCAGGCCGAAGGCGGCGATCACGTCGGCGGCCGGAGCGACAGCCAACAGCCCCGACCGGAGGAAGATGAGGTAACCCAGGCTGATCCCCAACAGGCCGAGCCCGGCCACGGTGAAGCCCATCACCGCCCCGCCCCGGAAGGCGACCGGGAGGGCGGCAGGTATGCCGCCGACACGGGCCGCCTCGGTTGTGCGCCCGTTGGCGGCGGTGGCGATCCGCATACCCACGAAGCCCGCGCTTCCCGAGAAGATGGCGCCGAAGACATAGGCCAGCGCCCTGAAGGCTCCGTCGTCGAGGAGGAGGCCGATCAGCACGGCCATCGCGACGACGAATACGGCCACCCATGAGTACTCGCGCCGAAGAAAGGCCATGGCTCCTTCCCGGATGGCGGCGGTGATCTCCTGTATCCGCTCGTTCCCTTGCGGAGCTGCGAGCACGGCCCGGGCGTAGTAGACAGCCAGGGCGAGCGCCGCCAGACCGGCGGCGAGCGCGACATACAACATCGTATCGGTCATGGGTTGAAAACCTCCCGGGGCAGGATCGGGGAAAACCGCCGCACAAGTATAGGAATGCCTTCCCGGCCGATTCACATCAACCCCGGGCCCGGATCGGAGACGGTCCGGGGCCCATGGCTAGCGGTGACGACGTCACTTCGGACCCAGCAGGGGCGAGGATCGCATCTTCGCTGCAGGGCGCTAGTCTCGGCCGGCATCGCCGCCCGAGGGGGCGGCCGTTCTGGTTCATGGAGACCTATCGATGAAGCGACTTTCAACCTTCACTTGTGCCCTGCTCCTGGTACTGGCGGCTTGCAGCGGTGGCGGCGAGCCCACAACGACGACGGTCACCACCACCAGTTCGACCACCACCACCAGTCCCACGACCACCACCACCACCACCACCGTTCCTCTTCCCACCCTGACGGTGGACGGCGCCGAACCCGATCTGGCTGGCGTCGTCGAAGCCCTGTACGGCGTGGCCTTCGGTGGCGACGAGCCTGCCGCAGACGCGCCAGTGCTCGCCGCCTTCCATGCCAGCAGCGGCGGCACTCCCCCGGGGAGTGCCGCCGCATCAGTGGCGAACTGGGGCGACGAGGGGAAGCTGGCCGTGATCGAGGGAGGCGAAGACGTCACCCTGGCGGTGGCCGACCCCACCTGGAGGATTGTCGGAGGGTGGTGGCCCTCGATGGGCATCCCCAAGCAGCTCGGGACCTTCCCCAAGATCGTGGCTGTGATCGGCTCCGATGCCCGACCAAATGAGAACCGCGAGAGAGCACGCTCAGATTCGATCCACTTCGTGGCGATGGCCGGCGACGGGACGGCTTCGATCGTGGGTGTGCCCAGAGACTCGTGGGTGGCGATATCCGGTCACGGTCACAACAAGATCAACGCAGCCCTGGCCTTTGGAGGGCCCGATCTGATGATGCAAACCTTCACTGAGGTGACGTCCCTCGACCTGGACGGCTACATCCTGACCGGGTTCGCGGGGTTCCAATCCCTGATATCCGTCCTGGGCGGGCTCGAGATCGACGTCCCGCACGCCTTCAACGACAAGGCGGCGAAGGCTCACCTCAGCGCCGGTCAGCAGGTACTGAGCGGTGCCGAAGCGTTGGCGATGTCCCGGACCCGCAAGACCCTGGCCCGGGGCGACTTCTCGAGGCAGGAGAACGGTGGGCTGGTGATCGAGGCTGCTCAGGCGATGCTCAGAGCAGGGGGTGCCAGCGGCATGCCCGACCTCATCTCCGCCGCTCAGCCTTACTTCTCGACCAGCTTCGCGCCCGACGAGTTGCTGCGTGTGGCGGCGGCCGTGACCCTGGTCGACCCCGATCAGGTGATCAACGAGGTCGCGCCGGGACGGGTGGGCTCGGCCGGTGGTGCCAGCGTCGTCTTCCTGACCGATGCGGCGCCCGACCTGTTTGCCGACCTGGCCGACGGCCACCTCCAACCCCCCAACTGAGCGCCGTCAACAGGGCCGGCTCCGCGCCTCAACCGCGCCGGGCCGCCCAGAACTCCATCTTTGAAAGCGGCATCGTGTTCGCCACCGAGTCTCGGGGCACCCACCCCCTCTTGGCCCACTCCACGCCGTACTCCATCCGTCCCAGATCCGAGGTGTGATGGCTATCGGTCGAGATGGTCAGCATCACACCGGCCCGCACCGCCTTGCGGATCACGTCGGCGGTGGCATCGAGCCGATCCAGCGCTCCATTCACCTCCAACGCCACCCCTGTGGCGACCAGGCCCTCGATCACCGAGTCGACATCCAGTTCCACGCCGGGCCGTCGACCGACGTAGCGACCGCTCAGGTGGCCGATGGCTGTGACTGCGGAGTCCGCCATCGCTTTGAGGACGCGGACGGTCTGCGCCTCCTGGTCGAGGTCGAAGTGGGAGTGGATCGAAGCCACGCAGAACTCGAACTCTGAACGGAACTCTGCGTCGTAGTCGAGCGATCCGTCCGGCCCGATGTTGAGCTCGCATCCGAAGAACAGACGAATGCCGTGGCGTTGTTCCATCTCCCGGATGGCGTCGTGGTGGCGCCGGAATTCCTCCCGGCTCGAGCCGTTGATGGCCAGGTTCTCGCCATGATCGGTGATGGCTACGTACTCGTAGCCCCGGGCCGCCGCCGCCTTGGCCATGTCCTCGAGACTCGAGCGACCGTCCCCAGACCGCTCCGTGTGATAGTGCAGATCACCTCGAATGTCGGACAACTCCACCAGACGGGGCAGCCGCCCTTGTGCGGCCGCCTCGATCTCACCGGTGTTCTCGCGCAGCGGGGGTGGGATGAAGGGAAGCTCGAGAGACGCGTAGATCTCCTCCTCGGTCTTCGATGCCACCACCTCCTCACCCTCCAGCAACCCGTATTCATTGAGGAGCCAACCCCGATCGATGGCCCTCTGGCGGAGGACGATGTTGTGGCCCTTCGACCCGGTGAAGTACAGGAGGGCCGAGCCGAGCTGCTCGGGAGCCACCGCCCTCACATCGATCTGGAGGCCGGCACGGGTAAGGACGGACGTCTTGGTGTCCCCGTGGCCGATGACTTCGGTGGCGGCCGGATGCGCGGCCATATGGTCCATGACCGGGTGGGGATTAGTGGTGGCGACGACGATGTCGATGTCGCCCACCGTGTCGGAGAAGCGACGCAGGCTGCCGCAATAGCAGACTTCGGTCACCGCCTCCAGGCCCTCCAGCTCCGTCACCAGGCCGCGGGCCAAGGGCAGGGCCTCGGCGATGGGGGTGCGTCGGTCTTTGCCGTGCAGGCCGAGCCGCTCGATGGCCCGGGCGATCTTCTCCTCTGAGGTCTTGCCGAGCCCGGGCAGCTTCCGGAGCTGCTGGGCTTGGATGGCCGCCTTCAAGTCGTCGACGTTCTCCACATTCAGCTCGGACCTGAGCAGTGCCAGTGTCTTGGGGCCTAGGCCCGGGATCTTGGTCAACTGCACGAAGTCGGGGGGATAGGTGGCCCGAAGCTGTTCCAATTTGACCACTTTCCCCGTGGCCACGAACTCCAGGATCTTGTCGGCAGTCGATCCCCCCACACCTTTGATCTTGACCAGCTCCGCCTTGGGCATGGTGGTTACATCCACGCCCGCACCCTCGATGGCTCCCCGGGCATTTTCATAGGCTCTCACCTTGAACGACTGCGGGCTCCCCTCCGCCAAAGTGGTGAGAACGGCCAGCTCCGACAACATCTCCAGCACGTCCCGGGTGGTCACCCATTCAGGCTAGCCCCCACAGGTCTTTCGCTAACCGGCCGGGTCTGCCACGATTCCCTCTGAAGTGACAACGCGCAACAACCGTGGGCAGGATCAGGACGAGACCCACCCACCGGGCTGGCGCGTGGAGGGAATGCCCGACGACGACAAGGACGACGGGAAGCGAAAGAGCCTCTTCAGCCAGATGCCGGGAGGGCGCAACTTCTGGATCATCGCCCTCATACTGTTGGCGCTCAACTTCTTCCTCAGCGACCTGCTGCTCGGCCCCCCGCCCCGGGTGCGCATCCCCTACACCTTCTTCGTCCAGCAGCTCGATGCCCACAATGTCGCTTCCATCACGGCCACGGGCGACACGATCCAGGGAACGCTCAAGAATGCCGTCCCCGACCCCGAGGACACCAGCTCCAAACCGGCCACCTTCACCCAATTCGAGACCGAACGACCCACCTTCGCCGAGGACAACCTGTTCCAGCTGCTCCAAGAGCACGACGTGGTGGTGAACGCCGAGCCGGCCGATGCGCCCGCTCCCATCTGGCAGCAGATCGTGTTCGGCTTCGGGCCAACCCTGTTGCTGCTGTACATCTTCTTTCGCATCTTCCGGCGGGCCGGATCTGCCATGGGGGGTCTGGGTGGTCTGGGGAGCAGCCGCGCCAAGCGATACGAGGCAACCGCCAACCGGACCACGTTCGACGACGTGGCGGGGATCGAGGACGCCGAAGACGAGCTGGTGGAAATCGTCGACTTCCTCCGCAATCCCGACAAATACACGCGTCTCGGCGGCGCCATCCCCAAGGGAGTGCTGCTGTCGGGGCCACCGGGGACCGGCAAGACCCTGCTGGCCCGAGCGGTGGCCGGCGAGGCCGATGTCCCCTTCTTCTCCATGTCGGCTTCGGAGTTCATCGAGATGGTGGTCGGGGTTGGGGCGAGCCGGGTGCGGGACCTGTTCGAGCAGGCCAAGAAGGTCGCCCCCGCCATCATCTTCATCGATGAGCTGGACGCCATCGGCCGGTCCCGGGGTGGATCGACCACCTTCGGCGGTCACGACGAGCGAGAGCAGACCCTGAACCAGATCCTCACCGAGATGGACGGATTCACCGGCTCGGAGGGCGTGATTGTCATCGCCGCTACAAACCGGCCCGAAATTCTCGATCAGGCGTTGCTGCGCCCGGGCCGCTTCGACCGTCAGGTGGTGGTGAGCCCGCCCGATCAACGGGGACGCCGGGCAATACTCGAGGTACACACCAGAGGAGTGCCCCTGGGCGACGACGTCGACCTCTCGGCGGTGGCGTCCTCGACCCCGGGGATGGTGGGTGCCGACCTGCGCAACCTGGTCAACGAGGCGGCCCTGATGGCGGCCCGGCGAGGCCACGACGCCGTTCACCAGAACGACTTCACCGACGCCCTGGAGAAGGTGGTGCTGGGGACGGAGCGCCGGATCATGATGAGCGCGGAGGAAAGACGGCGCACCGCCTATCACGAGGGCGGGCACGCTCTGTTGGGGATGCTCCGGCCCGGCGCCGACCCGGTGCGCAAGATCTCGATCATCCCCCGGGGCCGCGCACTGGGCGTCACCTTCCAGAGTCCCGATGCCGACCGGTATGCATACGACGTGAGCTATCTGCACGGGAAACTGGTGGGGATGTTGGGAGGCCGAGCTGCCGAAGAGGTGGTGCTCGGAGTGATCTCGACCGGGGCCGAGAACGACATGGTGCAGGCAACGAGTGTGGCCCGCAACATGGTGGGACGCTGGGGTATGTCCCAGGCCATCGGACCGGTGTCGGTCTTCGATGACCAGAATCGCGATCCATTGGGACGACCCGAGGTCTCTGACGACACCATGCGCCTGGTCGACAGCGAGGTGCGTCGAATCCTCGAGGATGCCTACTCCGAGGCGGTCGATATCCTGGCTGCCAACCGGGGCAAACTCGATGCCCTGGCCGAGGCCCTCCTGGACAAGGAGACACTGGAAGAGGCCGAAGCCTACGAGGTGGCCGGGGTGACCCGGCCGGACTCAACTTGAACCAGCCAACTGCCGAAGAGGTTCCGTACACGTGAATGGGGAGACCGCTCGATGAACACCTGCCCTAGTTGCCACCAACCCATCTCCGGGGACGAATCGACCTGTCCCGAATGCGGCCACGATTTGAGCGTGATCACAGTCGATGGCAGCGTCGAGACCCCGGAACGGCGTCCCCGACCGGGATGGCTCGTCTTCGCGGGCGTGCTGGTCGCGGTCATCGCCGTCGGTCTCGGGGCCTGGGCCTTCGTGGGGCGTACGACCGGGTTGGCCGCCGCCTATGCCTCACGAATCCCCGGCGACGTTGTCGCCTACGTGGAGGTCGACGTGAGCCAGATGACCTCTAACCAGGCCAAGTCCGTGGCTGAGGCATTCGGGCCCTCTATCGAGGCCGCGACCGGCAAGCCGTTCGACCTGCAAACGGCAGTCGACGACATGATGAGCCAGCTCGAGGCCAGGCTCGGGGACGTGAACCTCTCCTTCGAGGAAGACATCGCTCCATGGGCCAGCGGAAAGGCTGCCCTCGGCCTCCTTTCGGCGGATTCCAGCGACGGCCGCGGCGTGGCGATCGTGGGCGGCCGCGGCGTGGCGATCGTGGGCGGCCGCGGCGTGGCGATCGTGGGCGGCCGCGATCCGGCGGCATTGGATGCGTTCTTGACCAAGCTGGAAACTGCCCCCGGAGTCGGCAAGGGTGAGGTGGTAACCGCCGGCGGTGTGGACTTCACCACGCTGACCCACAACGACTCGACGTTCCTGGTGGCCCGGCAGGGCACCGACCTGCTGGTGGCCAGCGATTCGGACGCCGCCTCGTCGCTGATGGGTGTCGAGTCGGGATCGAGCCTGGCCGATGTGGCCGACGTTTCGAACCAACTGGCGCTTCTACCGGGTCATCCCGCTCTGATCTATGCCGCAAATGGCAGCGCTCTGGGTGCTGTCTCCGCACTGCCCGGGGGGATGGGCGCTCTCACAGGGGACGCCACCGCGGGATGGACCACCGGAGCCGTGACCGTCACAGATCAGGGCCTGCGCTTCGACGTCACTGCTGCAGACGACGGGGCGAACGGGGTCTCCTTCGATGATCGGGTCATCGATGCCATGCCGGCGGACACCGTGGCCTTCCTTCGTGTCGGCTCTCTCACCAGCCGACTGGAAGCACTGGCCGACAACGCCGGAGGGTCGACGCTGCAGGGGATGGAGAGCGAGTTGGGCGCATCGCTCAACGACGTGTTCTCGCTGTTCTCGGTGGACGGTGGACTAGCCGTGTGGCCGTCCACCGACCCGGAGCTGCCCGTCAACGCCGCCCTGGTTGGGGTATCCGACGGGGACACCTCCGCCCTGGTCGACAAGCTGGCCGCTCTAGCGCCGATGGCGGGCTTGGACAGCCACACGACCGACGGCGGCTATACGCTGGGCGGAGTGGCGACCCTCGGTTCCAGAGGTCCCGTCACACTGCTCACCACCGACCCCGATCTGGTAGCGGCGCCGCCGGCCCAGAGTTTCGCCGACGGCGATCTCTACCGCCGGGCCACCGGCCTGGTGAACGGAGATCTGAGTCTCGCCATCGACGTACCTGCAGTGATCGATCTCGTGGACGGGCTGGTGGCCTCCGATGACCCGTCGGCAGCCGACGCTCTCCGCTGCCTGCCGGTCGGCGTGTTGGCCGCCGGCACCAGCACCGACGGCGGCATACTCCACACGACCGGCGTCCTCGAGATCTCCCCTCGCTGTTGAGTGCCCGCCGCTGCGAGATGTGGTCGGCTGATTGACCGGGTGGGGCGGAGTCGAGGCTTCACGTCGGGAGTGGTTGAATCCAGGACATGGCGGAGGTAGTGCCCGGGATCCTCGCTGAACATGTATCCCGGGCAAGCCGGGGCCCGGGGTCGTGGATCCAGCACACCTGATCGCATCCTGGGCGGACTCCCCCGACCTGGACGGCGAGCTGGTCGATGTCCGGGCCATCCCCGCCAGGCCGGCCATCCACGAGCGGCCCCGCCATGATCTCGCTCCCTCCGTGCAAGGGCGCCTCGAAGAACTGGGCATAGACCGGCTCTACCGCCATCAGGCCCGGGCGATAGATCTGATCACGACCGGCCACAGCACGGTCGTGGTGGCCGGGACCGCGTCGGGCAAGTCGCTTTGCTATCAGATCCCCATCGCCGAAGCCGTGGCCCAGGACGCCACCAGCACCTCGCTGTGCCTGTACCCGACCAAGGCCCTGGCCCAGGATCAGCGACGGGCCTTCAACGCCCTCGCCATGCCCGGCGTGATCGCCGATACCTATGACGGTGACACCGAGACCGACCAGAGGCGAGCGATCCGCAGATCCGCCGGTGTGATCCTCACCAACCCCGACATGCTGCACGTCGGGATCCTGCCCCACCACGAGCGTTGGGCCGACTTCCTGCACCGGCTCCGGTTCGTGGTGGTCGACGAGCTCCACACCATGCGAGGCATCTTCGGGACCCACGTGGCGATGGTGCTACGCCGGCTGCGGCGCCTCTGCACCCACTACGGATCACAACCAACGTTCGTGTTCTCCTCGGCCACCATCGGCAATCCCGGCGCCCTGGCCGCCGACCTATCCGGCGTCGAGGTGGCCGTGGTCGACATGGACGACTCGCCCCGGGGAGAACAATGGGTGGCACTGTGGAACCCCGAGCTCCTGGACGAGGACCAGGGACGCAGGCGATCCGCCCTGGCCGAGGCAACCGACTTGTTCGTGAACCTGGTCCGTCACGATGTCTCCACGATCGTCTTCGCCCGCAGCCGCAAGTCGACCGAACTGATCTACCGATGGGCCCTCCAGCGCCTCGACCCTGAGCAACGGGACAGCATCGCCTCGTACCGAGGGGGGTATCTGGCCGGGGACCGGCGCAGGATCGAGGAGAAGCTGTTCGGAGGGGGTCTGCGGGGAGTAGTCGCCACCAACGCACTTGAGCTGGGGATCGACGTAGGCTCTCTGCAGGCGGCAGTTCTGACCACCTTTCCCGGGACGATTGCCTCCTTCCGCCAACAGGCTGGGCGGGCGGGGCGGACCGAAGACGCCTCCATCGTGGTGCTCGTGGCCGGCGAGGACGCGCTCGATCAGTACTTCATGACCCACCCCGACGAGTTGTTCGATCGCAGCCCCGAGGCCGTCGTGGTCAACCCCTCCAACCCGGCCGTGGCCGAAGCCCACGCCGGATGCGCCGCCTTCGAGCTTCCTCTCCGACTCGAAGACCGCGACGTGCTGGGAGGAGCGGTCGAAGAGGCCGCCAATCGTCTGGTGCAGGCGGGGCTGCTGCGCCTGCGCGGCGAGGCCCTCTACTGGTCCCAGCGCCGGCGACCCGCTCCCCAGGTCGACTTGCGTACGTCGGGCGGAAGGCGCTTCGAAGTCATAGACCGCACCGAACACCCCCAGCTCCTCGAGGTCCTCGACGAGATGCGCGCCTACCGGGACGGCCACGAGGGGGCGGTGTTCCTCCACCAGGGTGAAACCTACGTTTGCTCTCACCTCGATCTGGCCCGGGGCGAGATCACCGTCACACGACGCAACGTGTCGTATTTCACCCAGCCCCGGGTCGACACCGATCTCGAGGTCTTGGACGTGTCGGGTACAGAAGGTATCGGCGCGGTTGGATTCCATGTGGGCAAGGTGCGGGTGCACACCCAGGTGGTGGCGTACCAGAAGCGAGCCCTCAACACGCGGGAGACACTCGACACGGTCCCCCTGGATCTCCCGTCGGTCATCTACGAGACCGACGCGGTATGGCTCGAGATACCCGAAAGGATCCTGGTCGAGGCGAATCTCGATCGATTCTCGGCCCCTGGGGCGCTCCACGCCGCCGAGCACGCCGGGATAGCCATGATGCCCCTGCGCGCCGTATGCGACCGATGGGACATCGGCGGTCTCTCAACCCCTTGGCATCCGGCCACCTCGGGACCCGCCATCTTCATCTACGAGGCATACCAGGGGGGTGCCGGCATCTCGGAGGTGGCATTCAGGGCCGGCCGGGAGCACTGGGTGGCCACTCTCGGGGCAGTCAGGGCCTGCCCCTGCGCCGAGGGGTGCCCTTCCTGTGTCCAATCCCCCAAATGCGGCAACTTCAACGAGCCGTTGGACAAGGCGGGAGCGCTCCGCCTGCTGGAGGTCATTCTGTGAACGGAATCTGGGCCCAAGCGCCAGATTCCGTTCACAGAAGCTCCCCCACGACCCCTCCGGTCACGGCCAGCAGGTCGGAGGGTGCCAGTTCGACCTGGAGGCCGCGTTTGCCGGCACTGATGTAGATGGTCTCGTGAGCGAGGGAGCTCGAATCGAGGAAGGTCCGCTGATGATGGCGCTGGCCGAGGGGACTGATGCCTCCGGTCACATAGCCGGTGAGTCTTTCGGCCTCCGCCGGATCGGCCATCACAGCCCTCTTGCCGCCCGCCACCCGCGCTAGCGCTTTGGTCGAAAGGCGCTCGTCGACCGGGACGATGGCCACCACCGGCTCATCATCGACCATCGCCAATAGTGTCTTGAAGACCCGATCGGCGTGCACGCCGATCGCGGCGGCCACGGCCGGGCCATAGCCCTGCCCCACCCGCTCCGCCACCTCGTAATCATGCAGGCTGTATTGGACTCCGTGCTGGTCCAGGACCGTCAGCGTGGGAGTCGACATGGGTGATCTGTCTCGGCGGCCTTCATCGTCGAGACGGTACCTCTGATCACACGGCTCCGGTCTAGCCCTGGCGACGTCAAGGAACCAACAGATCCATCGGGTCGAACTCGGCCGTGGCCCGGGCCCGAACCTGGTGGCGGCCCAGAAGGCCCAGATCGACCTGTGCCACAACCTCGACCGTAACCACCCGGCTCTCAAAGCTGGGGTCGTAGCCGCATCCACAGCGAACCAGCCTGAATCCGTTGCGAGCGGCATAGGCGGCGGCCTCGGTGTCCGGGTCTCCACCCAGGAAGGTCAAAGGGGCGGCGGCCAACGCTGCGGAGTCGGCGGCGGTAGTGGCCTGAACATGTGCCGCCACGAGCCGACCAACGCCTGCCAGGCCGCCGGCCACCATCACCAGCACTGCCACCAGGGCGATGAGCATTATCGACGCCGATCCTCGCTCACTCACCTCTCCACCCTCATCGTCGCCCTCCCCGACAACCTGACCGACAGGCCGTCGAGCAGCGGGCCCACGAGATGCCTACGCACCTCCACCTCCACCGAGGCCCGGCGACCGACGACATGGGGGCGAGCAACGGTGATGTGAGCTGCATTGCCCAGGTCCTCACCCAGGGCCGCGCGCACCGCCTCCACCGCAGCGGCCGGGTCGGGATGGGTGGCGGCGACGCGAGCTCCTTCTCGCGCCGCGGCCACCACCTCAACCCGAGCTCGGGCCAGGGCCGCCACTTCCAAACAGGCCACCAGCGTCAGCACCATCAATGGAAAAACCAGGAGGAATTCCACGGTGGCGGACCCCCGATCTCTCAGAACAGCCCGGTAACCCACGAGATGACCTTGCCGAACAGGCCGCCCAGCAGGCCACCTCCGCTTCCGGACTGGAACCACTTGACCGCCAGGATGGCAAGAGCCGCCCCCGCCAGGATGACGAGGAAGTACTCCACCGTCGCCTGACCTCGTTCCTCGGACAGCTCGAATCGAGCAACCAGCCAACTCCAGATCGTCAACATGTGACGCTCCTTCCTTTCGTGCCGGCGTCCGGCCGGCTACGGGGGGAAGTGAGTGACCATTCAGGGCCCCAGTGGACCGACCAGATCGGCCACCAGGCCGATGAAGGCGGGTCCGTAGACCATGAGGACGAACCCGGGTAGGACCAGAAGTGTCATGGGGATCATCAGCCTCACCGGGAGACGACGGGCCCGGTCCATACGAGCCGCCTGGCGTCTCACCCGTTCGGAGTCGATGAAGCCTCTGATCGCCGGACCGGGTGCTGCCCCCGACGAGACCGCCTCGGCCAGCCGTCGAAGCAGCGGACCAGGGCTGCCCGAGGCCGAGGCGAGGGCGGCTGCTGCGCCCAAACGACGCCACCGGCGCAACACGGCCCGCACCTCGGGATGAGCACCTCCGGCCCGCTCCAGAGCCGGAATCAGGGGGAGCCCCCCGCCGACGGCCACGAGCAATCGGCTGGCCACATCCATCACGTCGGGCTCAACGCTCAGCGGGCCGGGCCGCCGCGTGGCGAGTTCGCCCATGCCCAACGCAACCAATCCGCCGACCACACCGCCCACCACCACGCCGAGGCAGAAGGTGGCGAGGCGCCTCACGACCACCACCGGGCCATCGCCACCATCGCTCCCGCCCCCGCCAAGAAGAGGACCAGGCCGATGATGGACACAAGCCGGCTGCCGGGAAGGGCCAGAAGCCGACCCAAGCGACCCGTTGCCAGCATCACCGCCAGGTAAACCAGCGGGCCCCCCACAAGCACCCACATCGACGCCCGGACCTGTGCGGTGGCGGTGCGGAGCTCGGCCGAAGTCGCCTCCTCTGATTTGGCATGGGCCAACAACAGTTCGAATACAGGCACCATTTGCCCACCCAGCGCTCCCTCCGACACCGCCGACGCCACCAGTGGGCCGATACCCGGCAATCGTTCGCTGAGCCCCAGATCGATGCAGGCTCCCAGGGGATCTCCAACATCCAGTCTTCGGACGACGCGGCTCGGAACCACCTAGGTCGACGAGTGCGGCGCGAAGTGCCCAGCGGAGGGAGGAGCCGGCTCGAAGTTCACCCAGGACCGTCTCTACGAACCGTGATTCATCACCAAAGGAACCAACCCGGCCCGCCCGTGTCCCGACGAGCACGACGGCCGCCAGCGCCACTCCGGTCGGCAAGGGGAGCCACACCGCTCCGCCTGCAAGCGCCAGCCGACGCCAATCCGCCCCCGCCACCAGGGCCCATGCCAGGATCAGCGCCACGGTCAACGGCCCGACTCCTCGATTGCCACGACTCGCCGCCCAACGGCCGTTCTCTCTATCTGGACCACGGCGTGGATGCCCGCCCCGATCTGGCGGCGCACGGCCTCCCCCGCCATGCCGCCTCCGGACAGAGCCAGGGTCTCGAGACGCCACAGCGCCTCGGTGGGAGAGTTGGCGTGAATCGTCGACAGACTCCCCAGGTGGCCCGTGTTGAGGGCCCACACCATTTCCAGGGCCTCGGCTCCCCTGACTTCCCCCACGACGATCCTGTCGGGTCGGAGCCGCAAGGCGGAGCGGAGCAGGGCACGAATATCGACGGCTCCACCGCCATCCGCATTGGCGGGGTGAGCCTCCAGGCGGACCACATGACCGGGGAGATCGAGTTCGGCGGCATCCTCGATCGTGACGACCCGCTCGCTGGAGGGGATCTCCCCCGCCAACAGGTTGAGAAGGGTCGTCTTGCCCGCCCCCGTTCCTCCCGATACGAGAATGTTGCGCCTACCCGCCACCAGTCCCCGCAGGCGCGACACGTCCTCCTCGGTGGCCGATTCGGACGCGACCAGGTCGTCGAGACCGGGAATTGCCTGAGTGAATCTGCGCACCGCCACGACCGGACCATCAACGGCGGCCGGGGGGATGACGGCATGGAGGCGTGAGCCGTCCTCGAGCCGGGCGTCGACGAAGGGAGAGGACCGATCGAGGCGCAACCCGAGCGGGGCGATGACTCTCTCCACTGCCGCGATGACGGCCCCGGGGCCAGAGAAACGGGCCGACGACCGCTCCAGGACACCGCCCCTCTCGATCCACACCTCGTCGGCGCCGTTGACCAGAACGTCGGTGACCTCGGGATCGCGGAGTAGGGCCTCGATCGGCCCCATGCCCACCAGAGAATCGACCACCGAGTCGACCAGATGTGCTCCGGCCAGGGGAGCCTCGGTCCGAGCCAGGCGGCGGGCCGCTTCGGTGAGCCGGACGCGATCGAGGGGAACGTCCGATGCGACCAGTTGGCGGACCATGCGATCTATCACTCCCACGGCAGCTCCCACACCCGCTCCCAGCTGCGAACCCAGCGACTGGCCATCGGCCGGCGGCCGGCCAGCAGGGCCATGACCACACGGCGCCCCGGTGGGGGCAGCTCAGGCCCGGGCCCGGGGGGATCGGCTCCACCGCGAACTCGCTGCCAAACGGACGGACGCTCTCCGATCGGGGCCAGGAAGCCCGGCCAGAGGGGCCTGACGGGGATGATCGGAAAGGGCACCGGGAAATGGCCCACCCGCACCACGAGAGCCGGCCAGGAGCGGGCCAGAAGCTGCACCACCTCGATGCCGGAGCTCGGATCGGCGCCACCGCTACGCAGAGCCGCCACACGGGCCCGCCCCGGAGTCAGTTCCAGCCGGGTTGGACCGTCTGTCGCCATCTCGACCACGCTCCGCTCCCCCGGGTAGGGAGGGCCGTGAGGGTCGAGGTCCACGAGCAGGGCGCTGCGGGCGGCTAGCGCCAGGCCCAGGGGGGCGATGGCCGCCAACAGATCGTCTCCGAAAGTGCGGACCCCTACGACTCTCGCCCTTGTCTCCTCGATTCCCACGTCGGCGAAGCTATCCGGAGCCGACCCGACAGTGAACCCCTGTTCAGACGTCTCCCGGTTGGATACGGTCGAGGGTTTGGGCGGTGGGCGGGGACGGGAGGATGGAGTGATAGACGGGACCAGCCGATACCTTCTCTATTGTTCCCATGCCGTAGAGAAGTGACATGACCGGGGCCGCTTTCTTCGATCTCGACAAGACGATCATCGCCAAGTCATCGACCCTGGCGTTCAGCAGGCCGCTGTTTCGGGCCGGGTTCCTCAGCCGAAGCAACCTGCTGAAGGCGGGCATCGCCCAGGCCTACTACCAGATGTTCGGCGCCGACCACGACCAGCTGGAACGGGTACGGGAGGAACTGGGTGAGATGACGAAGGGCTGGAGCCGCGACGAGGTGATCGAGCTCGTGGAGGAGACGGTGGACGAGGTCGTATCGCCCCTCGTCTATGCCGAGGCCCTGGCGATCATCGACGAGCACCGCCGCGCCAGCCGGCGGGTAGTCGTGATCTCGTCCAGCCCGGTCGAGATCGTGGTCCCCCTGTGCCGCTACCTGGGCCTCGAGGACGTCATCGGCACCCGGCCCGAGGTGGATCCAGAGGGCCGTTACACCGGAGGCATCGACTTCTATGCCTACGGTCCCGGCAAGGCTCAGGCGATCCGCGAGATGGCAGCCGGCCAGGACATCTCATTGCCCGACTCGTTCGCATACTCCGACTCGATGACCGACCTGCCCATGCTGGAGGCGGTGGGGCATCCGGTTGCGGTCAATCCCGACCGCGAGCTGCGCGCACTGGCTACGGAGAGGGACTGGCAGATCCTCGAGTTCGAACGAGAGGTCACGGTGCGAACCCGGCTCGCAACGATCCCCAAACCGGTGCCCGTGATATCGGGAGCAGCGGTAGCCGGTGGCCTGGCGGCTGCGCTGACCGTGTGGGCACTCAAGCGAACCCGCAAGTAGCCAGATCCCTTAGCCTTGGAGGCACATGCGACGTATCTCTTTGCTCCTTGGAGCCCTGCTCCTGACCATCGCCCTCCCGGCCGCCGCCCAGATAGCCAATTGCCCCGAATACCAGGGCATCACGTGCGACGGATGGGTGACCGACTCCGCCGGGGTGTTGACCAACCGCGACACCCTGGAGCAGGCGGCCGGCCAGTTCGTCCAGGCAACTGGCCATCAGGTGGCGGTGGTGACCGTCCAAGACACCGGAGGCGCCGACCCCCGCACTTTCGCCGAAGATCTCGGCAACACATGGGGTGTGGGCGATCCCAACAAGAATGACGGCGTGGTCGTGGTGGTGGCCATCAGCCAGCGCCGCACCGAGATAGTGACCGGACCGGGCGCCTTCCTCTCCGACTCGACGCTGTCTTCGATTGCCTCTCTCGCCAACGACTTCTTTGCCAACGGCAACTTCGACGGCGGGCTCTCAGCCATTCTGGCCTCACTCCAACAGCAGTACGCTTCCGGGCCGCCCGTCACGAGCCCGTCTCAGCCGGGCGCCTCCAACGGGCCCGGCTGGGCAGTCCCCGCCGCCGGTCTCGTCATAATCCTCGGGTCGGCTGGTGGGGCCTGGTACGTGAGCCGTCGCAACAACCGGAACAAGCGCCTCACTGCCCACCAGCGGGTTGTGGATCAGGAACTGGCGGCCCTGGAGCCGGCCGGGCATGAGGTGGTGGTGCCCGAGACCTTGCTGCTGCAGGCACCCAAACCCGACGGTGTGCCCGACCCCACCACCCGGGCCGCACTCGAGGCGCTGGGTGATCTGAGCTCGGCCGACGAGAACATCCTGCGCGGCCTGTGGGGACACGGCGCCGTGGTGGTGGGTGACCCCGACGAGATCGAGAAATACCGCCAGATGCCTCTCGAGATGCGGGTCAGCGGCGAACAGGAACTCCTCGAGGGAGCAGTCCAGACCGCCGCCAAGGAGGCAGCCGCCGACGACAACCCGGACACATTCGAGGTGAAGCGCAAAGAGCTGCGATCCCTGATCGAATCTCTCCGCCCCTATCGAGTGGCCGAGGCGTCGACACGCCTCGCCAGGGAAGTCTCGGTTCAGGCAGTCACCACTCCCCTGGGTGAGACGATCATCACCGATGCCGGTGACCGGTTCGTCGAGGCGGGTGCCGCGCTGGACCAGGAGAAGTCCCTATCGGCCTCGATGTCCGAGTTGGCGGAGGCGGCGAAAGTGGCCGCCGAGAAGACCCAGCGCATGGAGGCCCTGTACGCCAAGCTCCCCGACACTCCCACCAGGCCGGCCGTGGCTGCGGCCCTGGCCGATCTCGGAACGGAGCCGGACGACGCCGCCCAACGCTACAACGTCGTGCTGAGCAAGCTGCGGGAGAACTCCGACATGTTGGCCCAGGATGGGGTGCAGCTGTCGGCGGTGGCGGCGTTTCTGGTGATGAACAACGACGAGGAGGACATCGACGAGTTCATCACCGCGTACGAGGAAGCGCGCAAGCTCCGGGTGGAGCCACCGATGGCAGTGGAGATGGCGCTGGCCGGGCTGCGAGGCAAAAAGGAGATCGACGCCATCCGGGCCCAGGCCGAAGAGCTGGAGATCCCGGTGTCGATCGCCGCGGCCCTGGTCAGGGCCGGCGACCGATCCGTAGCCGAGTACAAGGAGCTGGTCGACGGGTTGGCTTCGATGGACCTCGAAACTGCCGACCGCAGAACCATCGCCGCCGTTCTGGCCATCTCCCTGGAGCCATCCCAGGCCCTGCGCAGATGGCAGGAGGCGCGCGATGCCCTCGCCAAGCTGGGCCTGTCCGGAAGCTATGCGGACGTGGCCGCCGCCTTCGGGGCATCCGATCCTCGCGGCCCCCGCGAGTTCTCCCTGGCCTACGCGGCCCAGCGCCAGGAGCTGGCCCGCTCCTCCATCAAGGACGCCGAGCAGTATGCACCGGAGCTGGCCCACGCCGGCACCGGTGGCCAACGCGACAGCTGGACCGGTACTCCGATCCCGGTGGGGCTGTACCACTTCGACCCCTTCTTCCTGTTCTACTACCACTGGATGATGACCTCGACGATGACTCACGGCCTCGGCTGGCGTCCCGTGTATCGGGACAGTTCCTGGCAGAGGGGCACGTGGTTCGGCGGCTTCGGCGGAGGCGGAGGCTTCGGCGGCCCGGAAGCCGGGCGAGGAGGGTCCTCGTGGGGATCGGGTGGCAGCTCGTTCGGCGGCTTCGGAGGCTTCGGTGGAGGCGGCGGATTCGGCGGAGGCTTCGGCGGTGGCGGTGGAGGTGGATCAGGCTGGTGAGTGGTCAGGGGGCGGGAATCACTCGCCCGCCCCGGGCCGCCACCTCTCGCGGCAGGTCGATCGGGTCCGCGTCCGTCTCCTCCAGGATCCGGCGAAGGGTCGAGCCGTGAATGGCGAGCGGCAGCACCAGCTCGGCCAGGTCGTCCCGGTCCAGGGCGCCAACCAGTCGATCCCCGGCCACCACCTTGACGGCTTCGGTCACCGGCTCGGCTGTCACGACGATCCCTCCCTGAGGGATTGTTCCCAGCACCTTCCCCCCCACCGCGATGAAGGTGTCACGCCCTTCACCTGCCTTGGCCGCCTCGCTCAGGGCCGATTCCAGCAGTGCTCGCGAGAGGCGCGCCTGGGTCATGGGAGAATCCGGACCGAGACCATGACCCCAGGGAGAACGAGCATGGCCGGGATCGTAGGCATGGACGCGGCATGAGGCTCGGCGCCATCGTCTTGGCGGCCGGATCCAGCACCCGCATGGCTACCTCAATCAACAAGCCATACGTGGCGATCCGCGGCCACCGGCTGCTGTGGTACTCGCTCACGGCCTTCGACCGGGCCGGCGTGTCCGACGTCGTGATCGTCGCCCGGCGCGAGGATTCGCCGCTGCTGGAGAGCGAGTCCTCGCTCGTGGTGGAGGGCGGTGATACGAGGACGGCTTCGGAGATGTCGGGTCTGGCTGCTCTGGAGGGTCGTCGGTTGGACGTGGTCTTGATTCATGACGGAGCGCGCCCGTTCCTTCGCCCGGAGATGATCAGCCGATTGGCCCAGGTGGCCTTTGACGTGGGTGGCGCCGTACCGGGCCTGACGCCGGCCGCAGATTTGTGGCGACGGACGGATGGCGAACTCACGGCGCTCGAGGAGCGAGTGGTCCGGGTTCAGACTCCACAGGCGTTCCAGTGGAGGGTGGTGAGGGACGCATATCGGGCCGCCGGCAGGGTGGGCGCCACGGGGGCCGACACCGCAGAAATCGTCCAACGATTCGGTATCTCGCCGGTGGCGCTGGTGCCCGGCGACCCCGCGTTGTTCAAGGTGACCTACGATCATGATCTGGCCCGGGCGGAGGCGGAAGCAGACAACTGGTGGCAGGATGTGGGCCAATGACAGAGACCACCACTCGTCCAGACACCGAACATCGCCTCGACGAGACCGAGCCGGGCGACCACGACCGATTCTCGCACTATGTCCTGGGACGCAACCCGAAGGCCAAGATCACCAGAGCGATGATCGAAGGGCGTCCGGTGCGCGCCCTGTGCGGGAAGAAATGGGTACCGTCCCGAGATCCCTCCCGTTTCCCGGTGTGTCCCGAGTGCCGAAAGCTCAAGGACAGGATTCTGGGCAAGAAGTGATGGAAGCCGCTTCGTCCCTGATCGACTTCGCACCGATAGTGCCCGGTGCCAGCCTCGCCTAGAAGTGACGAGTCGCCGTCTTTCATCGAACTACTGGAAGCTGTGGGTAGCTTCGGTCACCTCCAACTTCGGCGACGGAGTCTCGTCGGTTGCGTATCCATGGTTGGCCAGCGCCATCACCCGCAACGGTTTCAAGCTCGGGCTCGTGGTCCTGGCCACCCGTTTGCCGTGGCTGGTGTTCAGCCTGCCGGCCGGAGTCATCACCGACCGAATCGACAGGAAGCGGCTCATGGTGGTCATGGACATGGCGAGATTCGCCCTCACCGGCGGTGTAGCTCTGGTGGTGATGGCCCACGCCTCCGATCTGGCCAACCCCACATCGGCGGGCGTGGTCCAGAACGCGAACCTGCTCCTCGGTCTCCTGGCGCTGGCGGCGTTCCTCCTTGGCATGGCCGAGGTCTTGAGGGACAACTCGGCGCAGACCATTCTGCCCGCCATCGTCCACCGGGACGACCTGGAGAGAGCAAACGGACGGATGTGGGCCGCCGAGATGGTCATGAATTCCTTCGTGGGGCCACCGGCCGGCGGCTTCCTGCTGGCCGCATCACTGGCGCTGCCCTTCTTCATCGACGCCGGGACCTTCGCCGTGGCGGCAGGGCTCGTGCTCTTGGTGTTTGGCCAATTCCGGGCCCGGTGGACGACCACCGTCGGTGCATCGATTGCGACACAGATCAAAGAAGGGTTCGGGTGGTTGTGGCGTCACCCCTTCTTTCGTCCGCTGGCGCTCGTGCTGGGGATCCAAAACGGCTTGATGATGATGACGCTGGCCACCTATGTGCTGTTTGTGCAGGAGATACTCGGCCTCCAAGCGACGGCGTACGGTGTCCTTCTCACCGCGGGCGCGTTCGGGGGGGTGGCGGGCTCATTGTTGGCCTCGAGGGTCGTGGCCCTGGTGGGCAAGGGGACGGCCTTGTTCGGCACCATCCTCACCGGGGTGATCGCCTTCGCCGTGACCGGGCTCACCTCTTCGGCGCCACTGGTCTGGGCCATGTTCGTGATGATGTCGTTTGCCGGGACGGTGTGGAACGTGGTCACGGTCTCCCTCCGTCAGCGTGTGATCCCCGATGAGCTGCTGGGCAGGGTCAACTCGGTGTACCGCTTCTTCGGATGGGGCATGATGTCGATCGGAGCCCTGCTGGGAGGCGCCCTGGTGTCTCTGACTCAGCCCCTGACTGGTCGAGAGTGGGCGCTGCGCCTTCCTTTCCTGGTAGCGGCGGCCGTCCAGCTGGGGGCCTATCTGTACTCACTCCCCCACCTCAACTCCGCCCGGATCTCCGCTACCGAGGCCGAGGTCGCCGATGCCGCGGGGTGAGTGAGCGCGGTGCCAGCGCCCACACGAGCAACGCCAACCCCGCCGCACCTGAGGCCAGGGACAGCCATCCCCAGGGTGGGGCAGGAGTCGCCGCAGGCGCCGTGACAGGGGCCTCGTCCGTCTCTAACAGGCTCGGCTTTAGTCCCAGCTCGGTGAAGGAAGCCGGATCTGACAATTGTCCGGTGGGAACGTCTTCGAACACCACCCGCCAATCGGCCCGGCGGAGGGCTATCGAAGTGCCCCATTCGCCGTGGCCGAGATCCATCAGCGGGTGGGTCGACTCGGGTTCGGAGGGCAGGATGAGATGCGCCAGCACAGGTCCGTCGCCGACGGCGAGGGTCACGGTGATGTCGACCTGCATCGTGGTGGGTGATTGGGGCCGGCCCGCCACTGATGCTCCCGTGAAAGGCGAACTCACCTGCGCCAGCACCAACAGAGCGGGCAGGAGGACGGTCACCCTGTCATATAACTACGGCCGTGCACGGGCGGTGGGAGGGGACGGACTGGGGGGAACGATCCAGGGCGGTGGGAGGGGACGGAGCGGACAGACCGAGCTAGCGTCGGTGCTGGTGGAGCTCGTCGTCGTCAATGCGGACATAACCCAGCTCGAGGCCGACGTGATCGTCAATGCCGCCAACGAGCATCTCGCCCACGGTGGCGGCGTGGCGGCGGCCATAGCCCGGGCAGGAGCGCCGGTGGTGAACCACGAATCGGCCGCCTGGATAAGCCAAAACGGCCCGCTTCGGCCCGGTGGCGCAGCCCACACCCGGGCCGGCCCGATGCCGGCGAGCTGGGTGGTGCACGTGGTCGGGCCCCGCTACAGGGCAGACCAGGACAACGTCGGCCTACTGGCCGGCGCTGTGGTTGCCGCCCTCGACCGAACGGCCGAGTTGGGAGGCCGCTCGGTGGCATTCCCGGCCATATCGTCGGGCATCTTCGGCTATCCCCGGGCCGAAGCAACCCGGGTCATCGTCGATGCAATCAGAGATTGGGCTGCCGACCATCCCGATGCTCTCGACCGGGTCATGGTCGTGGGTTTCGACGCAGGCACCACGGAGGACTTCAAGAAGGCTGTGGAGGCGTCACGGGAACCGTAGGGCCCCGGACGCCTCCCTGGGATGCTGCTCAACCCGGTTCCTGGACCGGGTTCCCAGACTCGGCCCACGTCTTCATCCCGCCATCGAGGTGGGCTACGTTTCGATAACCGAGCTCCTGGAGGGTCTTGGCGGCGAGAGCCGAACGGGAGCCCGCCGCGCAGTAGAGGATGATGCGACGATCGGGCGTGAAGATGTCCATGTGATAGGACGTGGCGGGATCGGCATAGAACTCGAGCATTCCCCGCGGCGCAACAACGGCGCCCGGTATCACACCCTGCTGCGTCTCCTGCGGCTCCCGGATGTCGACCAGCACGGCTTCTTCCCGGCTCATCTCCTGGGTGACATCCTCCGGCGTCAAGTTCTCTATCCCGGCCTTGGCGTTGACCACCATCTCCATCACTCCGGCCATGACACATCTCCTTTCTCGAGATGGCCAGGAGCATGCAAGGTGAATGTTCCTGAATCGTTCCTGAGCCACCCGGAAGACAAAGCTCAGACCCGGCCCAGCTCCCTGCAACGAGCCGCGTCGAGGGGCTGTCCCGTCTCCAAGTAACCGTCGGCCGCCTCCGTGAACCTTCGAAGTGCCCCGGGCCCATCTCCCATGGCACGCGCCATGTGCCCTCGGACCTCGTTGACGGCAGCGTTCCACCCTGGAAGGCGGAGTATGACCCTGGCCAGCGCCTCAGCAGTCTCGGCATATCGTCCGGCCCGCTCCAGGTCTCCGGCTCGAGCCGCGGCGATCGCCGCCGGGGCAACGAACGTGATCCTGCATGCGGGACATGTCTCGGCCGGGCCCCTGATGGCGCTCTCCCCCTCCTTCACCATCGCCAGCGCGCCTTCGGGATCTGATCGGACCCGGACCATTGCTCCGTAGATGCGATCGAGGAGGTGGTGCCCGAGATAGGACTCCCGTGCCACCGCGAGCGCCTCTTCGAGCAGAAAGTCGGCATCGCTCGGCCGGTGGCGATAGAACGCCACCTCGGCAAGACGCTGGATCGACAGGGCTTCGCCGGCTGTGGCGCCGATCGACCGATGGGCCCGCGCAGCCGCGGCGAGATCCGACTCGGCTTCATCCAGGAGACCCGACAGCAGCTTGGCTTCGCCACCCAGAGTCACCGCGAACGCCTTCCCGCGAAGCGCCCCCAGTCGATCAGCCTCGGCCGCCAGCGAGTCGGCAAATGCCACGACCCTCGGGTAGGGCAGTTCCCCGTACAGCAGACGCTCTGACGCGCATAGGTGGCCATCGAAGATGCGGACGGCGAGATCCCCCAGACCCTTCGTGGTCGCCAATTCTGCCCGGAGGCGACTAGGGAGACTCCGGCGACCATGCTCGGCGAGCGACTGAGCCCACGACGCCTCCACGACACCGCCGAGGTCTCCCGACCCGATTGCGAGCCTCCTGGCTCTGACGGCCTCTCGGATTGCCTCGTCTGGATCACCTACACCGACGGCCGCCGCCCCACTCAGAGTCAGAGCCTTGCTCAACAGTCCCCGGTCCGTGGTTGGATCAACGCCCTCCAGGGTCTCCAGTGCCGCTGTCGGCTCCCCCGCTTTGAGCTGAGCAAGAGCCCTCATGGCCAGGATGTCGGGTACGTGAGCTTCCTCCGCCCGCGCCGCGGCCGCCTCGTAGGCCGAAAGAGCTCGCACGTCGCCGAGCGCGTCCAGCGTCTCCGCCCACATGAGGAGGCCCCGGGGATGATCCGGATGCACGTCGAGAAGTGACTCGAGGTGGCGGAGAGCATCCGAGTAGGCACCCACGCCCACTGCGTTCTGCGCCGCCGACTCGAGCCACTGCAAAGCCTGATCGGGGTGACCCCCCTTGATCCAGTGCTCGGCAACCAACGAAGGCGAGCCGTCCGCTTCGGCAAGGCGACGCGCCACGTCTCGATGTATGGCGATTTGCTGATGCGGGCTCATCTGCTCCGCAAGGGATCGACGAACCAACTCGTGGCCGAAGCGGTAGCGACCGTTGACCACCACCAGGACACCGCCTTCCAATGCCGCATCGAGGGCCCGAAATGTCTCCTCCTCCGACAGACCCGTGACCGCCAGGACGGCTGCCGTGTCCAGATCGTCTCCGGCCACCGCCAGCCGCTGGAGAATCGCCTGTGAGCCTGAATCGAGACCGACGAATCTGGACCGCACCGCCTCCCACAAGGTGGGCGTGATCGTGAGAGATCCATCAGACTCCACACACCCGGCCATTTCGAGAGCCACGAAAGGGTTGCCGTGCGCCAGGGCAACGATGCGCGAAATCACATTCGGATCTGAGCCCTCCGGACACCGCGACGCCACGAGCGATCGAACCAGATCCGGCTCGAGGGGGTCCAGATGCATCTCCAATGCTCGCTCCGCCGACCGGAGTCTGGACACGCCCGCTGTGAGTGCTCCGCGAGCCATTTCGGGACGAAAGGCCATCACCACTTGCCAAGGTCCCGATTCCACGCCGGCGAGGTTGATCAGCACCTCGAGAGCAGCATCGTCGATCAGGTGGGCGTCGTCCACCACTATGAGCAGCCCGGAGCGAGCGCCGGCGCTGAGTAGGCGACGTGCGGCACCGATCACTCGGTGGCGTGTAATCGGCCCGTCCAAGGGCTGAGCCGGGCCCGCCAGTGGAGTCAGAACCGCCAGAACGGATCGTGACGCGGGCGGGACGGCCTCCAGGACATTCGGGTCACGTCCCAGCAGGGCCTCGACCACATCGACCAGCGGCTGGTACGGGTCGGCGTTTGCCACCCCCACCACATGAACCGTCTCGAGCCCAATTGCCTCCGCTTTGGAGCGGATCTCCCTGCACAATGCCGATTTGCCGATCCCGGCGGGACCCGTCACGACCATCGCCCCGATGTCATTCCTGGTGGGCGGCTCGAGAGATGCCTCAACCCGGGCCAACTCGACCTGACGACCGACGAACACGTTCGAGCCCAGTTCGATCCCTCCCACCACCTCCCGGTAGAGCGCTTCCGTGTCCGCACTGGGTGCCAGCCCCAGGGATGAAGCCAGAGTCGACCGAAGCCGTCCGTACCAGCGGATCGCTTCCGGACGGTTGCCTCGAGCCAATTCGCGTTTCATGAGCTCGCGGCAAGCCACCTCGTCAGTCGGGTCTACCTCCAGGATGCGCTCCCAGCAACCGCCCAAGCGAAGCAAGTCCATGTACCTGGCCTGGACTTGCCGACGGACCACTTGGGTCCATTCCTCATACAGGGACTCAGGGAGCAGATCTCCCCCAAACGATTCAGCCGCACGACGAGCGCTCTTCGCATCACCATGGTCAAGCGCCGATCGCGCAACCTCCTCGAAGGCGGCCAGATCCGTTGTCACCGAACCGGATGGAGCGAGATACACCATGCCGCTCTTTAGAACGACCGCCCCGTCCAGGTTGAGCGCTCGTCGAGCGTGATGTGCTGCCTTGCGCAGGTTGGCGGCAGCTGCCGCGGGCGACAGATGTGGCCATAGTGCCTCCATCACCTGGTCTCGAGTGAGCCGATGGCCATCCGAGAGGGCGAGCAGCTGAACCAGCTCGGCGGATCGGCGACTCGGCCACCCGTCGCTGCCCACCGCTCGCCCGTCTATCGAGACGTCGAAGCTCCCCAACAGGCGGATGCGCAGGCTGCGACCTTCCGGCATGGCTTCTTTCTAACGCTTTCCGAGCCGTCGTGCCGGACGACACCCATGGCCATAGGGGCCTTGCACCACTCGAATGCCCTTGGCAGGCTCACCGACACCTAAGGTCGGCGAATGCCCCCCTCACTCCGGGGCCGCCGAGCGGCGGTGGCCGTCATATTCGCCATCATCGGGGCCACCTTCGCGACCTGGGCCACCAGGCTTCCCGCCATCGCGGATCACCTCGGCCTGACCGACGGCCAGGCTGGAATCGCCTTGTTTGGCCTGGCGCTGGGAGCTTTCCTCGCCCTGCCGCTGGCCGGAATGGTGGCCAGCCGGTGGGGGAGCCGGCGCCTCACCCGTCTGGGCCTGTTCATATCCTGCACAGCTCTGGCCGCGATTCCGGCTGCGCCGAGTCTGGCGTGGCTAGCCGTCCTGCTCGGCGTCTTCGGCATGGGCAACAGTGGAGTGGATGTAGGTATCAGCGTTGAGAGCGTGGAGACAGAACGTTCCTTTGGTCGGCCCATCCTGGGCGGATTTCACGCCCTCTTCAGCTTGGGCGGCCTGGTGGGCGCCGCGGCCGGCACGGCCGCGGCCGCGGCCCGGTTGCCTTCTCGGCTGCACTTCGCCGTCGCAGCCGCCCTGCTGCTGGTCATCGGATTGGCCACCAGTGCCCGATTCGAGGCAGCCCCATCCCCGGAGCATCGAAGCTTCCCGGGTCCACCGAACCGGGCGCTGGTGCTGTTGGGAGCCGTGATCTTCTGCGGGTTTCTGGGGGAGGGCGTCATGCAGGATTGGAGCACCCTGTACCTGCGGCGGGTTACCGGGGCCACTGCTGCCTCCGCCGCAGCCGGCCTGACAGTCTTCTTCCTAGCGATGGCCGCCGGCCGGACCATCACCGATCGCCTGGTGACGGCATTGGGGCCGGCGCGCTCTCTCCAGGCAGGCGGAGCACTGGCCACGGCCGGGTTGGGGCTGGCCTTGGCCAGCCCGGCGCCCGCCCCCGCCATGGTCGGCCTGGGCGCGCTCGGCCTGGGACTGGCCGGCGTCGCGCCGATCGTCTTCTCCCTGGCCGGATACCAACCCGGCATTCCGTCGGCGGAGGCGGTAGCGACCGTGTCCACGATCGGTTATCTAGCCTTCATGGCAGGCCCAGCCTTGATTGGCTCGGTGGCAGGCTGGCGGGGTCTGCGGGCGGCGCTGGCCCTGGTCCTCGCCTTCATGATGGCGCTCGTGATCATGGCCAGATCCACTCCCCGACGCCATCCACTCATGACCGCTTCCGACGACGCCTGACTCTCGTTCAACGCCCTCCCGCCAGGACCCGGGCGACAGGATGGTTTGCCTGGTGAGCGAGCACGGGGGAAACTTGTCCCATGACGGCACGGACCCTGTTCGAAAAGGTGTGGGACGACCACGTCGTGTATTCGGCTCCCGGCGAGCCCGATCTCCTTTACATCGATCTCCACCTGGTTCACGAGGTGACCTCCCCCCAGGCCTTCGAATCCCTGCGCCTGGCAGGGCGATCCGTGCGCCGGCCCGACCTGACCCTGGCCACCATCGACCATGGCGTTCCCACCACAGAGCGGAGCCTGGGAATTCGCGATCCGCTGTCCAAGCGACAGATCGACACACTCATCGCCAACTGCCAGGAGCAGGTAATCACCCTCTACGGCCTCGACGATCCCCGCCAGGGCATCGTCCACGTCATCGGGCCCGAACAGGGCATCACGCAGCCGGGGATGACGATCGTGTGCGGCGACAGCCATACCGCCACACATGGGGCATTCGGTGCCCTCGCCTTCGGCATCGGGACTTCAGAGGTCGAGCACGTCCTGGCCACCCAAACCTTGCCACAGTCGAAGCCGCGCTCGATGGGTATCGAAGTGGAGGGTGAGCTGCCCCTGGGAGTGACCGCCAAGGACATAATCTTGGGAATCATCGCCCGGATCGGGACCGCCGGCGCCACCGGCCACGTGGTCGAGTACCGCGGATCGACCATCCGGAGCCTGTCGATGGAAGGTCGCATGACGGTCTGCAACATGTCGATCGAGGCCGGGGCCCGGGCAGGGATGATTGCTCCGGACGACACCACTTTCTCGTATCTGGAAGGGCGCCCTCGCGCTCCGTCGGGGTTGGATTGGGAGAGGGCACTCGACGCCTGGCGAGAGCTCCCCACCGACACAGGAGCGACATTCGACACCGAGCTGGAGATCGCCGCCTCCGACCTGGAGCCATACGTGTCCTGGGGGACCAACCCGGGTCAGACTCTCCCCATTACCGCATCGGTCCCCTCCCCTGATCGACTCGAGGACCCCCTCGAGCGCGATTCGGCTCGCCGAGCTCTCGAGTACATGGACCTGGAAGCAGGCACTCCTCTGAGCGAGATCGCCGTCGATCGCGTGTTTCTCGGCTCTTGCACGAACGCTCGCATCGAGGATCTCCGCGCAGCGGCCGCCCTACTCGACGGCAGGAAGGTGGCATCCACCGTCTCAGCGATGGTCGTGCCCGGATCGGGCCTGGTGAAGCTTCAGGCGGAGGAGGAGGGCCTCGATTTGGTGTTCAAAGGGGCGGGCTTCGAGTGGAGGGACGCGGGCTGCTCCATGTGCCTGGGGATGAATCCCGACATTCTGGCCCCCGGTGAACGCTGCGCCTCGACCTCGAATCGCAACTTCGAGGGTCGCCAGGGCCAGGGTGGACGCACCCATCTCCTGAGCCCTCAGATGGCGGTGGCCGCCGCCGTCACTGGCCACCTCACGGACGTAAGAAGTTGGATGTGAAGGGGTCGATGCGAGACACACCGTCCCCCAACAGATCCAGCCACAGCCCCACCACGCCCAACGGATCACCCCACCAACCCATAAACGCACACCCCCAGCGGTGGGGGCGTGGGGGCAGTACCCCCACACCAAACAACAAACGCTGGGAAGTGAACGGGCCAATGAGGGGCTCCGGGACCCGGACCAAGATCACACCGGAACGCCCAAACCTCCCCGAGGGATACGGAATAAGCGCCGAGGCCGATGGTCTCCTCGCTTGGAACATCGTCGATCAGGCCCTGACCTCTTGTGACATCTATTGGGTAGCTACCACGAGCCCGGGGGGCAAGTCCCATCTAATCCCGATCCATGCCGCCTACGCCCACCAGCGCGTCTACCTGAGCGGCGACCCGGCCACCCGCTGGTACCGCAACCTGACTGCCCGGCCCGAAGTCGAGATAGGCGCTGCGGCAGGGGACGTCCAGGTCATGTTCAGGGGTCTGGCCCAGCTCATCACACCGGGTGAGTCGACCTTCGCCTCGATCTCGGCCAACATCGCGTCCAAGTACGACTGGGAGGCACCCCTCGCTCCACACTGGGAGGTAACACCCTCGGTCGTGATTGCTTTCGATATAGCCGACTTCGCCAATAGCCCCGCCCGCTTCCGATTCGAGGAGGAACCGTGAACCCGATCCACGAGATCACCGGGACGTTGGCCCCGCTGCCCCGAGCCAATGTCGATACCGATCAGATCATGCCCAAGAACTACCTCAAGCGGGTCGAGCGGACCGGCTATGGGCAATTCGTCTTCGCCGAATGGAGGGAAGACCCCACCTTCGTGTTCAACCGACCCGAATACCGGGGAGCGAAGATCCTCGTGGCAGGGCCCAACTTCGGATGCGGCTCGAGTCGCGAACATGCGCCCTGGGGCCTCCAGGACTGGGGACTCGAGGCCATCGTCGCCTCCTCGTTCGCCGACATCTTCTTCAACAACTGCACCAAGATCGGGCTCCTGCCGGTAGTTCTGAGCGAGAAGGAATGCCAGTACCTCATCGAGCTGGCCGAGGCGGATCCGGCCGCCGAGGTGACAGTCGATCTGCCCGAGCAGACCGTCACCTATTCGAACCAGTTCGAGGCCCGGTTCGAGATCGATCCGTTCACGAAGTGGCGCCTGGTCGAGGGGTTGGACGATATCGGCCTGACCCTGCGCCACGCCGATCAGATCTCGGAGTTCGAAACCACGCGGCCGGTCTGGAAGCCCGCTCTCGGTTGAGGTTCCCCTCCAGGATCCAGTAAGTCAGACGCTGAGCTGCGTGCCTGCGGCCAGCTCCGGCCTGTCGGTGATGATCCCATCAACGCCGAGGCTCCGCAGCCGCTCCATCTCGGCCGGGCGGTTGACGGTCCAAACATGAACGGCCATCCCAGCGGCGTGCGCCGACCGAACCAGACGTCGGTCCACCACATTCAGCCCGAGCATCGACGGTGGCAGCTGGAGTGCGACGAAGTCCCCGGGACCAAACCGTCCGATCCGGCTTGCCGCCCACCACAGCCGAGCAGACGACGGCCCGGCCGAGACCTGCGCCTTTCCACCTGAGACCCGCCGGATCTGCTCCAATCGAAGATCCGAGAAACTGCCCACGATCACGCGGTGCCAGGCATCCATTCTCTCCAGCAGGGATACGAGGCCCTCCTCCAGCCCGGGTTGCTTGAGGTCGACCACCACGCCCACGTCTGGGAAAGTCGCAAGAACCTCGCCCAGGGTGGGGACCCGCAAACCTCGACCCCGAAACGGGAACTCCCCCTCAGCCATGTGGTTGTGACCCGCATCGAAACGGCGCAGCTCGCTCAGAGTCACCTCCCACACCGGGCCCGAGCCGTCCGTCGTGCGATCGAGAACATCATCGTGGAAGCAGACGATGTGCCCGTCGGAAGTGATATGGAGATCCGTCTCCAGATGATGGGCGCCCGCATCGAGGCCCCCTTCGAAAGCGATCATGGTGTTCTCGGGCCAATGGACCCTGCTACCCCGGTGCGCGATCACGTGGCCAGAGTCCCAGGGAGATGCGAGCCGTGTCACTGCCCCATTCTACCGGGGGGCCCTGGACCAGGCCCGATGGCGAGTAATCGTCTGGCCCCGCGCCGATGGCCGCAGAGACGCCGCCATCATGCGAGTGACGGGCCACAAGAACTGAGAGGGAGCCGGTCCGGCTCCCTCTCAGTTGCATCCGCGACACCTACCTCAGCGGACGACCCGGTCCTTGAGGCCTTTGGAGGCCGAGAAATGGGCGTATTTCCTGGCAGGGATCTGGATCGTCTCACCCGTGGCCGGGTTGCGGCCGGTGCGGGCGGAGCGGGACTTGGTGGAGAAAGTGCCGAAACCGTAGATGGAGACCTTGCGGCCCGCATCCAACTCGACGGCGATAATGCCTTCGCCAGGCTCGGTCGAGAAGATGTCGTCGATGATCTCTGCGGCCTTGGTCTTGGAGATGTCGGCCTTGTTGGCAAGCTTGTCGGCCATCTCGCTCTTGTTCACGGAGCCTCCTTGGCTGGCTGAACACCGTTCCCGGGTGGAACGACAGCCCAACCCTAGGCCTGAAACGGCCGAAAACAGCGTCAAGTTCCCAGTGCCACGCCATTCTTGACCACTCTGACCACGGGATCCCGGCCGGGCACTGCCACGATGTCTCCGGCCGTCTCGGCGTCGAGCACGACCAGATCGGCGACCGAGCCCGGCGACACGACCCCCTTCTCGGGTTCCTCCACTGCCAGGGCTCCGCCTCTCGTCGCCGACCACAGAGCCCGCTCCGGGGCCACACGACCGTGATGAACCGACACCGCCATGGCGAGGGGCATCGTGGCGGCCGCTCCCCTCTCACACCCTGTCCCCAGGGCGACCACCGCTCCCGCGTCCCACATCTCCTGGGCCGGATCCGAGCGACCCTCGACCCAGGCCGCCGCCGGAACGCTGATCATCACGGACCCCGACTCTGCCACGACCTCGCCTACCCCACTGAGGCCGGTCAAACCATCCACGCTCACAGCCTTGCACTCCAGGGCGATCTCGAGCGAGTCGCCATCGTCGACATGTACCCGGGAACGGAGACCGTGGCCGCGCCCGGCGGCGATCACGGCCCGGGCGGATTGACCATCCAGGCTCGCACCCACCACGACATCCAGATATCCGGCGATGCGCGCAGCCGTCGGGATCAGCACCGATTCGAGCATCGCCCGGTATGAGCCGTTGCGCCGGTCGGCCGCGGGGGCGGCCGCCGGGTCACTGCGGCCCACCACGACGGTGCCCCCGACGTCGGCCGGCAGCACGTCGCCCGCAGCACCGATCGCCGAGAGCAGCGTGATCTCCGACTCCGGATCGAACCCGCCCCAGGCGCGAATCTCTACCGTGGTGACACCCTGCTCGAGGGCCCGACCCACCTCGTTGGCGACCAGCTCGGTCAGTTCGCCGAGCTCGACCTCGTCCTCGACAGAGAGGTGGCGGTGGGCATCGACGAATCCCGGCGCCACCAGCCGACCCTCGCAATCGATCTCGGGCATCTCCCTGTACCGGGTCGGCATGAGGCGCTGTGGGCCCAGCCAGGTGACGTTTCCCTGGCGCACTGCCACGGCGGCATCCTCGACCCGTCCCAATATGCCTCCGTAGCGAGGGTCGTTTGTGACCAGGGTGCCTATCCCGGTCAGGAGGAGGTCCCCCGAACCTTCATCCGGGGCACCGCTGAGCTCGGCGGCGAGACGGGCGCACTCTGCGCAGATAGCCACACCACCGAAGCCGACCACCAGGCGGTCCAGTCCCTTGCGATCCTCACCGCAGAAGGAGCAACGGCGGGTCATTGACTGCAATCCGGCGACATCGTTCCCTCAAGTTAACCCGGGCCGGGCATTGAACCGGGTCTCTGGAGTCAACCGGCGCCGCCGCAACCCGGGGTGACCCCGGAAGGTCCAGGGCCCACAGAAGCCTCACGGGGATGGTCCGGCGCCCGGGAGGGAGGGAAAGGTGTCACCCTCGGGCCTAATCTCAGCCCCATGTCTGTGTCCTATGAAACCCGGGGCGATGTCGCCCTGCTCACCCTCGACCGGCCCGACCGCTTCAATGCCGTCACCCAAGAGTTGTGCGATGGCCTGATCGGGGGTCTGGAACGGGCCGGCCGGGAGTCCCGGGCAGCCGTGATCACCGGATCCGGGAAGGCCTTCTGCTCCGGAGCCGACCTCTCGGACCTCATGGACGAATACCAGACCGGAGGCCCGGACCTGCACAAGGTGATCGGCGAGCGATTCAATCCGATGGTGCGGGCCTTGCTGGCGGCTCCGGTTCCCACGGTGGCCGCGGTCAACGGCGCCGCGGCCGGGGCTGGAATGGGCTTGGCCCTGGCTTGCGATCTTCGGGTCATGGCGGAATCGGCCTTCTTCCTCTCTGCCTTTATCGGCCTGGCCCTGATCCCCGACACGGGAACCACTTGGCTCCTTCCCCATCACTTGGGCCTATCCAGGGCGATGGAACTCACGTTTTCCAACCGTCGACTCCCGGCAGCCGAAGCCGCCGAGCTGGGATTGGCCGTGGAGGTGGTCGGCGTCGACCAGGTCGTTGACAAGGCCGTGAACCTGGCGGTCGCCCTGGCCGACGGCCCCACCCGCGCCTACGTGGAGACTCGGCGCCTACTGGTGGGCGCCTCCCATTCGGATCCACACACCGCACTGGCGGACGAACGGCACACACAGGGGGAACTGGGAACGTCGCCCGCCCATCTGGAAGGAATGCAAGCATTCCTCGAGAAGCGGCCCCCGGATTTCCGCAACTCCTGAGCTGAGGGTGCCGGCTCAGGCCCTGATTATGTAGACCGTGAGGGTGATGTCCTGGCCCCCTGTGCCGAGGGCAACCCCGACCGCGCTGTTGAGCCAGGCCAGATCCTCATTGCCGGTTTGGAAGGTCATCAGCTCCTGGGGAGACGCCGTGTTGTCCTCGTGGACGATGCTGACGCCGGTCGCCCGATAGGCCACCGTCTCTCTCTTCTCGCCGATCGTGGCCCGGATGTCGAGGTCCATGTTCCCGTCGCCCCGTACCGTCACATAGTCGACACCGCGGACGGGCCGCTCACCCTCCCAGTGGGGACTGGTTGCGGTGCCCTCGAAGGCGAAATCGATCCGCGTGCCGGCCGGCATGTGACCCAGCATGCGCGGGGTCATCGACCCCTCGATCTTGCAGAAGTGTTCCAGCGAGGCCAATTGGCACCTTCCTAGACGACGAATCGAAGGTGAGGCTACACCGCCGGGCAGCTCAGCCGAGCCGAGCCATGAACGACTCCAGCCACGGCAGCACACGGTCGAAATAGCCCTCCGCCTCGTGGGGGGCCAGAATCTGAGCAGCGTGATTCATCAGCATCACCTGCCGGGCCGCCCAATACATCTCCAACTCGAGCCGATCGCGAACGGGCCATGACCGGTACTCCTCGTAGCCCGACCGGAAAGCCCGGGTTATCTGATCCAGGTCCGATCTGGTTCGAGCGCCATACAAGGAGGTGGCGATGTCCTGGCTGGGATAGGCCAACATCAGGTCCTCGAAATCGATGGCCCAGGCCCGCCCCATGTACAGGTGCACGTTGAATTCGTGCAGGTCGCCGTGCACAACCATCGGAGTGCCCCGAGACCACCGCCGCTCCAGATAGGCATCACAACGCTTGGCGGCGCTGTGGAGCATGGCTCGGCGACCGGTGAAGAGGTGGTCGTAACGAAAGTCCTCGATCACGATCGGATCGAGCTCCGGGGGATAGTAGAAGGTCCGATCCCAGCGCCGCAGGCGGTCGGGGTCGGCGGGCCGCCAGTCCCCGTGACCATGGAGTTGGGCCGATACCCGACCCATTGCCCGATAGCCGGAAGGCCCCGAGCCATCCCCCATGGGCTCGCCCGGGACCCACTTGAACAGGACGCAGGTGCGGCGACCATGACCACCGCTCCGGATGTCGGTCACGAAGCGTCCGTCCGGGGTGGCGACCGGATTCACGACCAGGAGCTCTGAATCCTTGGCGAGCTCGCCCAGCCAGGCGACCTCGAGGTCGATGTTCGAGCGGGTGTTGGAGAGTGGCTCGCTGACCCGCAGGACCAGCCTGCGCCCGTCAGCCAGGTCGACCCTGAACAGGACGTTGCTGTGCGTGGCGAGATGCGCCAGGGACGCCACCTTCATCCGGTACTCGTCGACGAGCAGCCGTCTGGCACCTGCAGCCAGATCCTCGAGAGGAGGGGGGGTCACGGCCGCAAGGTTAAGCGATCAGGAGTCGTGCCGCCGATGCCAGCGCTCCCAAACGACCAGCATCGAGGGCAGCACGAGGATCGAAGCCACAAGAGCCAGCCCGATCGAGAAAACCGTCACCTGGCCCATCTGCTTGAAAGGGACCAGGCTCGAGGTCATCAGGATGCCAAACCCTGCCATGGTGGTGAAGGCGGACCCGGCCAAGGCCCCACCGGTGTGAGTCGTTGTGGAGCGAATGGCGGTTTCGATGTCTGTCTGTTCTTGTCGATCTTCTTCGAAGCGTCTGGCGAGGTGGATCGTAAACGGCACTCCGATACCGATGGCCAGCGCGGCAAGAGTGGCGGTAACCGGGCCGAAGGGAATGCCGGCCAGATACATCAGGCCGTATGTCCACAACACCACCAGTGCCACCGGAGCCATGGTGATCACGCCCAGGAACGGGCGGCCGTTCTGGACCCAGAAGTAAATGATGAGGACGATGGCGGCTGCTGCCAGAGTGAGGAAGAGCGACCGGCTTTGAGAGGCCGTCAGCTCGTTGACCACCACATCACTGATGATGTTCTGGCTCGTGGGGGTCGCCTGCGCCCCGGCATCTCTGATCGGCTGGAAGGTCGTGTTCAGGTCACTCCGCAACTGCTTGACGCGCCCCTCGCCGGCGGTGGTCCGGATGTCGAACAAGGCAGCATCCATCTGGCCGTCGTTGAAGTGGGCCACGGCGTCCATCTGGTCGGGTGCCGCCTGCTCCATGGCCTGGTACAGCGGCGTCATGTCGGCGCCGTCCGGAACCTTGAGATCGGGGCCCAGGCCGACCTGTTGGGCGGCCGCCAGGACGGCAGGCGGGGCCGAGGTGGGACCTCCCGCGAAGAGCGTTTGGAGGACGCTGACCGGGGAGCTGGCGTTGGCGACCGGGCCCTGGGCCGTGTCGAAGCTGGAGACCGTGTCGTACTGTCCCAGATGGGCGGCGGCATCCACCATCAGATTGTGATAGGTACCGGTGGCGAGAGTCTGTGTGTCGGGGGCCTCGACGAGGACCTGGGTTTGCTCGCCGAACCCGCCTCCGAAGTCCTCGGTGATGATGTTGAGGGTCTGCACAGCCGGGGAATCCTCAGGTAGGAAGTCGGTGAAACTGAACCGTGTGTCCAGCTGAGTGAAACCCCAGTAGCCCAGACCTCCCAGGACCAAGGCCACCACGATGGCGATGGAGGGGATTCGCTCGGCGATGACCGCCAGGCGCCCCATCAGCTGTGGCAGCACCCGATCACTGTGAGCGCCCATCGCCTCAACCGGAAGCCTGCCACTCCGCTCCGCCCGACGGTCCAGCAGGACCCTGATGGCCGGGACGAAGGTCATCATGAGAAGGAAGGAGTAGAAGATGCCCACGGCCGAGAGGATCCCGAAATCGGCCAGAGCCGGGACCGGGTTGGCCACATTGGTGAGGAACCCGATCATCGTGGTCAGGGTGGCGAGCACGAGAGCGATGCCAACGGTGCCGATCGACAGGCTCATTGAGCCGTCGACGGTGTCGCCCTCACCCACTTCCTCGCGATAGCGGCTGATGAGGTGGATGGCGTAGTCCACCCCTAGGCCGATCATGAGGATGGGGACGATCTGGGTAGGGGCCGAGAACGCCGAGATGATCCCCACTTTCTCCAGCAACACCCCGGTCCCCTGCATCATCCCGATCGCCATGAAGATCGTGACCATGGTGACAACCATGTCGGCCACCGTCCGTCTGATCGCCGAACCCGGCGAGCCACGCGGCCTGACCCAGTACACGAAGAGGAGGATGGCCACGATGATCAGCCCGGCCATGGCGAACAGCCGACCCACCTCACTGGTGAACGAGTCGATCCCCCCGAAGAGCAGGGCGAAGCTGAAGGGCCGTACCTCGAGACCGGTGTCGATCTTGTCCAACTCGGCGCTGATCGACTCCTCCAGGGCTGTCTGGGCCTCCAGCGCCGCCGTCGCGTCGGTGTTGTCGCCTCGGAAGAAGGCCAGGACGAGGCCGGCCGAACTGGTTGCCGTGGACGGGTCGCCGTCCTTGCTCAGCAGGCCTGTGACGAAGCCCTTCTGCTCGGCGGGCATCTGGCCCAGCGCCGCCTGATAGATGGTGTCCACGGTGCCATCATCGAGTGCGTCAAGAGGAATGCCCTGCATGGCGGCTCCCTGAATGACCGGATCCAGGTAGGACACGACGCCGGGCCGCTGCGGTGTCGACGAGAGCTTGTCTCCGGCGACACGCTGGATCGCATCCTCTATGGCTGCCGCGGTCCGGACACCCTCGGCGTTGATGACGTTGCCACCCGGTTGACGCACGATCACCTGGAACACCGACTGCTGCTCGGAGCCGAACAGGTCGTTGATCCGATTTTGGGCCGCGATCTCGGGGTTGTCGGGGGCAAAGCCCTCGTTGCCGGTGGCTATCTGGACCTGGCGGGCGAAGGACCCGAGCACGGCGGTGAGGACCACCGCAGCGACCACGATGGTGACCGGGAACCGGCGTACGGCCGCGGCGAATCCACGAACGATGGCTTTCACAAGAAGACTCCTGAGGAGGCTGGTTGTCTCAGACGGCGGTCAATCTAGTGGGACTGGGCTCCCGAGATCACATTCGCCCGCCTCCGACCGCTCATCCGACCGCGTCGAGGGCCGCCAGGAAGCGGGTGTTCTCCTCATCGGTCCCCACCGTCACCCGCACCCATTGGTCCCCGAAGGTACGCACGATCACCCCCTGGGAGATGAAAGCGGCACGCGGATCCTGGGCCTGGGACCGGAACCAGACGAAGTTCGCCTGACTGTCGGCGTGGGGAATTCCCCGGTCGGCCAGCCCGTCGAGGAGGAGGCGACGGCCGCGGGCATTGTCCTCCACCCGCGCCGCGAGGCGCTCGTGGTCCCCCAGGGAGGCCAAAGCGGCGGATTGACCGAGCTGTGAGACGGTGAACGGAGCCTGGGCCCTGCGCATCTCGGCGATCGTGTCGGGATGGGTGACGGCATACCCCACCCTCAACGATGCCAGGGCGTAGATCTTGGAGAAGGTCCTGGTGACCACCAGGTTCGGTCGCTCCGCTGCCACGTGCGCGAGGGTGAAGTAGTCGGCGGCGGTGACGAACTCGTAGTAGGCCTCATCGACCACCACGGTCACCCGCTCGGGGATCGACTCGACGAATGCCAGGACCTCGTCGGTGGCCAGGTGGGTTCCGGTCGGGTTGTTGGGATTGCAAACGAACACCAGGGTGGTTTGCTCATCCACGGCAGCCACCAACCGCTGGAGATCATGGCGATGATCCTCGTCGAGGGGAACCTCGTGCCGTCCGCTCATGGCCCACATGGGACCCAGCCGGTAGATCACGAAGGACGGCCAGGCATAGACGGTGTTGGTGCCGGGGCCGCCCACCGCCAACGCCACGGTGCGGAGCAGCTCGGACGAGCCTCCCCCCAACCAGATGCTGGCAGGCTCGATCCCCAGACTCTTGCCCAGCCCCTCCCGCAGGTCGTAACCCTCGTTGTCCGGGTAGCGATTCGTGGTCGCAGCGGAGCGGACCATGGCGTCGATGGCGGCAGGAAAGGGCCCATAGGGGCTCTCGTTGGAGGCCAACTTGATTATGCGACGCGGATCCAGGCCGTGCCGTCGAGCCACCTCCTCGATCGGCAGGCCGGGCTCGTAGGGAGCGATGGCTGACAGGTCACGGCGATAGGTCGGCATTCTCCACCGAGGTTACTCATGTCGGCGCAGGCAGAGCGGTCTCCGCAGCTCCGGTTCACCTGCTCCCCTACGGCACAAAACCGTGGTCTGTGCCACACTCAAACCATGAGCACATCCCTCGACGAGGCCATCGACGCGCCTGAGATCGACGTGCTTAGGGTCATCGATCCGGACGGGAACCTGGTCGGGGACGATCCTGGGCTGGAGCCCTCCCTCTACCAGGAGCTGTACCGCATGATGGTGCTGGCCCGCACCCTCGATCGGCGCATGCTCGCCCTCCAGCGCCAGGGCCGGGTCGGGACCTATCCTATGCTGGAAGGCCAGGAAGCCGTCCAGATCGGCTCCGCCCTCGCCTTGCGCCCGACTGATTTCGTCTTCCCGTCCTATCGCGAGCACGGCATGCAGATCGCCCGGGGCCTGCCCCTGGAGGTGTTCATGTCCTACTGGAGGGGGCTCCCCAACTCGGACTGGGATGTGAACCGATATCGCCAGGGAATCGTGACGGTGCCGATCGCCACTCAGCTCCCCCACGCGGTGGGTTACTCGTATGTGACCAAGCTACGGGGCGAAGACACCGTGACGGCCGTGTACTTCGGTGACGGCGCCACATCAGAGGCGGACTTCCATTCGGGGATGAACTTCGCCGGAGTGTGGAAGACCCCCACGGTGTTCATCTGTGCCAACAATCTGTACGCCATTTCGGTCCCGTACCAGAAGCAGACCGCGGCCGCCACCATCGCTCAGAAGGCAATCGCCTACGGATTCCCGGGGGTGCGGGTGGACGGCATGGACCCCATCGCCGTCTACCTGGCGACGCAGGCGGCAGCCGAGTCGGCCCGCCAGGGCCAAGGCCCCACCCTGATCGAGGCGCTTACCTACCGGTACGGGCCCCACGCCACAGCCGACGATGCCCGCCTCTACCGGACCAAGGAAGAGGAAGAGGCCTGGCGCCTCCGCGACCCGATAACCCGCTTTGAGCGCTTCTTGGGCGCCCGCGACGAATGGGACGAGGCGGTGGGCGAGAAAGTGGCCATGGAGACGGCCGACCAGGTCGAGGCGGCCATCACCGCCATCGAGGCGCGGGAGCTCCCGGGTCGGGACCAGGTGGTGAGGCACGCCTTCTCCGCCATACCGTCCCATGTGGTGGACCAGATCCATGCCATGCAGCGCGCCCACGGCGAGGACGAGACCTCCTTCGGCCGATCCGAGGTGTGGCAGGTGGGCCAAGACCAGCTGCCCCAGGGTCCCACCGAGAAGTGGACGATGGCCGAAGCAATAAACGCCGCCCTCCGCCAGGCGATGCAGAACAACGACGAGACCATTCTCCTGGGAGAGGACATCGGCCGCTCGGGCGGGGTGTTCCGCATCACGGCCGGGCTCGAGGCCGAGTTCGGCGAGGATCGTGTCATCGATACCCCGCTCAACGAGTCCGGGATCGTGGGCACTGCCGTGGGAATGGCGCTGGCGGGAGCCCGACCGGTACCGGAAATCCAGTTCGACGGCTTCGTCTATCCGGCCTTCGACCAGATCGTCTCTCACCTGGGGAGGTTCCGCTACCGCACGCGGGGCCAGGTCTCGATGCCGGTGGTAGTCCGGTTCCCGAACGGGGCCGGCATCGGAGCACACGAGCACCACTGTGACTCGCCTGAGGCTTACTTCGTACACGCTCCGGGTCTAGTTGTGATCTGCCCGTCCACTCCCACCGACGCCAAAGGGCTCATGGCAGCTGCGTTGGCCGGCGACGATCCTGTCATCTTTCTCGAGCCGAAAGTCCTCTACCGGGCCGGGAGAGAGGATGTGCCGACCGACCCCTACACGCTGCCCATTGGGCGAGCCCGAGTCCGCCAGGAGGGAAACGAGGCGACAATCGTCACCTACGGCGGCATGGTGCCGGTCTGCCTCGAAGCGGCTGCCGGGTCGGGTGCGACGGTGGAGGTAATCGACCTCCGTACCCTGTTCCCCTGGGACAGGGAGACGGTGCTTCGGTCGGTCGAGAAGACGGGGCGCCTTCTCCTGGTGCAGGAACCCCAGGGCGCAGCAGGAGTGGCGGCCGAGGTGGCAGCGGTGGTGGCAGAGAAGGCCATTTACGATCTGCGCGCTCCGATCCGACGCGTGACCGGCTGTGACGTCCCCTGGCCACAATTCGCCATCGAGCGGCACGGCCTCGTAGACGCAGCCCGGGTCGGGATGGAGCTGAAGGCGCTCCTGGCCGACTGAGCGGCCCATCGCTCCACCGTGGTACCCGCACCAGAACCGATCGTCGAGCCGGCCACCAAGTGGGAACGGGCGATCGACCGCCGTGGGACGAGCGGTGAGGCAGTGGTGCTGATCCACGGGTTCTCCGGCCATCCCGGGCATTGGCTTCCCTTGGCTGAAGTCCTATCTCAGCGCGATCACACCGTGGTCGCGCCCCGACTGCCCGGCCACGGCACCTCTCCCGAGGACCTCGCCACCCGGACATGGGCGGAATGGCTATCGGCCGTAACCGAAGCGGTGAGCCAGGTGCGGGATCACCGAAACATCCACCTGGTGGGCCTCTCCATGGGCGGGATGCTTGCCATCCTCGCGGCTACGTCGACACCGGCCTCGACGCTGACCACCATCGACACGCCGGTGCTGATGAGAGATCCCAAGATCTGCCTGGCCCCCTTGTTGCGAGGATTGGTTCCCACCGCCCCCGCCGCCCGGGCACCGGTACCCGACCCTGAGCTCGCTCACCTCTGGCGCCCCTACCCCGTCAACCCCACGGGAGCAGTGACCGAGTTGATGAGGGTCGTGCAATTGGGGTGGAAGGCTGCCGGCCGACTGCGCCGCCGCTCTCTCGTGATTCAATCGCGTAGCGACGAGATCGTCCATCCTCTCTCGGGTCGCCTGCTGGCCAGACGCCTGGACGGGCGGCTCATGTGGCTCGACCAGGCACGACACAACGCCATCCTCGATCCTGCCCGCCACGTCATCCACCGGGCGATACTCGACCAGGTCGAGCATGCCGGCCGCTGACCCACAACGGCCGGAAACGACCCGAACTCCGTCTACGCTGGGTCCATGAGCTCGGGCAGGAGGTCTCACCGACGCAGTCGCCGCAGAGCCCTGGCTGCCTGCCGTAGAGGAGACCACCGTTATGGGTCTCCGCAGACCATCGCGGGAGGGATCCTTCGCCAGGCGTGCACAGTGTGTGGGGCCGTGTCGATCGACATCAGCCGTGCCCAAGAGCCGATTGTCGCGCCGGTCATGGAGTCCCGACACGGGAACCACCTCCGGTGACGTCTTCGGAGATAGCCGTCCGCGCCGCGGGCGGGATCGTTCTCCGGGGGAAACCGCCTTCCGTCGACATCGCGCTGGTCCATCGACCTTCCTACGACGACTGGAGCCTTCCCAAGGGCAAACAAGAGCCGGGAGAAGATAACCGAGGCGCGGCTCTGCGTGAGGTGAGGGAAGAGACAGGCATCCTGTGCCGTATCGTCGGCCATGCCGGCGCGAAGCGATACGAGGTCTCGGCCGGGACGAAGGAAGTCGAGTACTTCCTAATGCGCCCGCATCGCATCACCGCACGGACTCACCCCGAAGAGGTCGATGAATTCCGATGGGTTCCCTGGGCCGAAGCACCGAGCTTGCTCACCTACGACCTGGATCAGGCTCTACTGATGGAGGTGGACTTGAGCGCAGCTACCACGGCCTCCAGCCTGCATCTGATCCGTCACGCCGCCGCCGGCAGCCGGGACCGCTGGGAGGGGCCCGATGAGCGACGCCCATTGTCCTCCAAGGGCTTGCGGCAGGCCGACGACCTGGCGGGCGCACTAGCCGGGATTGGAGTGACTCGCGTCCTCTCCAGCCCCTATTTGCGCTGCGTGCAGACGCTCGAGCCCCTGGCGACGGTGCTCGGAACGCCCGTCGAGCCACACCCTGACCTGGCCGAGGGCTCGGGACCCGGTGCCGTGGCCCGATTGCTGGCGGCTGTGGCGGGCACTACCACCGCCGTGTGCTCACACGGCGACGTCATACCCGAGGCTCTCGAGCAGCTACAAGGACGAGGCGTGAAATTCCAGGGCCCGGCCGGCCAATGCCGCAAGGGCTCTACCTGGTCGATCGTCCACGATGGGTCCAGGTTCACCGAAGCTCTCTACTTCCCCCCACCCACCTAACCCGCTATTTGCGCAGGGCAGCCGCCGGTAGAGCGCCGTTGGCGTGGGTGGCTTCCTCGACGGTCACGAAAGCGTCCGGGTTGTTGGCCCGGATCAGGTCCATGACGTGGCCCACCCGGCGACGGGGCACGACCGAGAAAGTGACCCGCACTTCCCCGAATGCACCTTCTCCGTTGACGACCGTCACGGAGTAGCCGGCATCGTGCAGAACCTTCCCCACCGCAGGCGTGTCGACTGTAGCCACGACCCTCACCAGACGGTTACCCAGAGCGAGGCGGGACTCGAGGTATGAGCCCACCATGGTCCCCGCCGCGTAGCCGGCGGCATAGCCAACGATCTTGACCGGCTCCCTCAAGTCGCTCAGAACCTGGAGAGCCGCGATCGTCCATACCAGAGATTCGAAGAAGGCCACCGTCCCCGCCAGACGGCGCCGACCCTGGACCAGGAACTGGATACGCAGGGTCCCCAGGCTCACGTCAACCAGCCGGAGACAAAAGATGATCAGAGCAGCAAAGAGAAGACTCATGGTTTCGATCCGTTTGAACAAACGCGACGGCGGCCCCGGATCGGGGCCTGCCCACACTCTAGCCGCCGGACGTATCTGTTAAAGCTCTCTACCTTCCAGCTGCCGGCGAGCGACCGGGGGCAAACTTGATGGCTCCGTAGGACCATTGCCGATCGAACGAAATGCGATAGCATCGGTGGGTCGCCGTGGCGGGAGGCGCTTCCCGAGTTCTCCAGACCCCCTCAGGACGCCAACCGCCCGGCGGCTTTTTACGTGACGCCAACCACCCGACCCGGCGGCCTTTCACGTGACGCCAACCACCCGACCGGCCTGCACACGCACCGAGGCGCTCCCCGAGCTCTCCAGACCCCCTCACACACCCCTGGGGACACCAACCCCCCGGCGGCTTTCACGTGACGCCAACCACCCGACCGGCCTGCACACGCACCGAGGCGCTCCCCAATTTCTCCAGACCCCCTCAGGACGCCGATCGCCCGAGGTTTCATATAGGTAGTACCGCCGACGGCGCGGTCGTTACGAAGAAAAACGACTACCGAAGACCCAGAGCCTCTTCCACCAGGGCCGTTTGCTGGGAGTGGTGGACCTTGGCCGAACCAGTAGCAGGGCTCCCCGACTCCACCCGGCCCGCGTAGCTCGGCTCACGGCCGAACACCGCCCGCAGGTGTGCCCACAGGAACCGATAGGCGCCCATGTTCTCCGGCTCCTCCTGGCACCAGACCAGCTCGGCTCCCCGATATCGGTCGGCGAGGGAGCTCAGCTGATCCAGCGGGATCGGGTACAGCTGGGCCACGCGAACGATGGCCACGTCGTCCAGACCCTCCTCACGTCGCCGGGCATCGAGAGCGTGAAACACCTTGCCTGCACACAGGACCAGCCGGGAGGCGTTTCCCGCCTCGTCGGGCACCAGCGCCTGGAACTGGCCCTGCTCGAGGACCGATCCACTCACGAAGGACTCCTTGGTCCGCAGGAGCGATTTTGGAGTGAAGACGATCAAAGGCTTTTGAGGACGGCGCAGGGCCTGGCGGCGCAGCAGATGAAAGTACTGGCCCGACGTGGCGGGAATGGCCACTCGAAGGTTGTCGCCCGCGCACAACTCCAGGAACCGCTCGATTCTGGCCGAGGAGTGCTCCGGTCCCTGACCTTCGTACCCATGAGGCAGGAGAAGAGTGAGACCCGAGGCCTCGTGCCACTTGGCCTCGCCGGCCACAATGAACTGATCGAAGACCACCTGGGCGCCGTTGGCGAAGTCCCCGAACTGCGCCTCCCACATGACCAGCGCTTCGGGCCAGGCGGTCGAGTACCCGTACTCGAATCCAACCGCAGCGAACTCCGAGAGCAGCGAGTCCACGATTCTCACTCTGGTCTGTCCTTCGGTGAGCGTCTGGAGGGGCGCCCACGACTGGCCCGTCTCGTAATCGATCAGTTCGGCGTGACGATGACTGAAGGTCCCCCGGCGGGAATCCTCGCCCGCTAGACGGATCGGCACACCCTCCAAGGCCAGCGAGCCGAAGGCCAGGGCCTCGGCCGTCGCCCAGTCGATCGAGTCGTTGCCCAGGGCTGCTGCACGATCCGAGATCACCCTGTGCAGTTTGGGATGAATGGTGAAGCCCTCCGGAGGGGTGGTGATGTGGGCGAGAATTCGCTCGAGCGTGCCTCGGTCGACGCCTGTATCGGGATCGACCGGCTCCGCCTCGGGGAGGGGCGGCCCCGATGGCGCCTCCTTGTGGTTCTTGAAGGCTTCGTCCAGCAGGTCCCGGTACTCCTCCAGGAGCTGGTCGGCCTTCTCCATGGGTATCTCACCGGTGCTCACCAGGCGATCCAGGTAGAGCTTTCGAACCGAGGGATGCTCATCGATCCTCTTGTACATCAGCGGTTGCGTGTAAGAGGGCTCGTCACCCTCGTTATGGCCCCGTCGCCGATAGCAGAACATGTCGATCACGACGTCCTTGTGGAACTCCTGACGGAAGGCGAACGCCAGGGCCGCCACCCGGGCAACTGCCTCGGGGTCGTCGCCGTTCACGTGGATGATGGGTGCCTGTACGGTCTTTGCGACGTCGGTGGCATAGAAGCTGGACCGAGCGTCACGGGTCGAGGTGGTGAAACCGACCTGGTTGTTGATGACGACGTGCACGGTGCCGCCGGTGCGATACCCCGGCAGCTGAGAGAGATTGTGCGTCTCCACGACGACCCCCTGGCCGGCGTAGGCGGCGTCCCCGTGAAGCAGCACTGGAAGGACCTCGGTGTGGCCCTGCTTGCCGAGCTGCTCCTGCTGGGCCCGGACCACTCCCTCCAGCACCGGGTCGATAGCCTCCAGGTGGCTCGGATTTGCAGCCACTTGCACGTCGATCTTCCCGGCCGTCGTCTCGTAGACGCCGGCCGCTCCGAGGTGATACTTGACGTCGTCGGCGCCGCCCACCATGTCGGGAAGCATGTCTCCCTCGAATTCCCGGAATATGCGAGCCGGCGACTTCCCGATGATGTTGGTCAGCACGTTGAGACGGCCACGATGCGACATGCCGATCACGGCCGAGCTCATTCCGTTGTGGACAGCCTCACCCAGGATCGTGTCGAGCAGGGGAATGAGGCTTTCGCCTCCCTCCAGGCCGAACCGCTTCTGGCCTATGTACTTGGTGTGCAGAAACGTCTCGAACGATTCGGCCTCGTTGAGCTTGCGAAGGATGCGAACCCGCTGCTCGGGCGGCATGGGCGCCTGGGCCACCTCGACCCGCTCCTGGATCCAGCGCTTCTGCGCAGGTTCCTGGATGTGCATGTACTCGATCCCCACCGTCCGGCAGTAGGCATCCCGAAGAACGCTCAGGATCTTGCCCAGCTTCATGGTGGGACTGCCCAAGATGCCGCCCGTGGCAAAGTCACGATCCAGATCCCAAATGGTCAAGCCGTACGACAGCGGGTCGAGCTCCTCGAACATCCGGGGCGGCTCCATCCGCAACGGGTCGAGGTCGGCTATCAGATGCCCTCGCACCCGGTAGGCGTTGATGAGCCGGAACACGTTGGCCTGCTTCTCGATCCACTCGGTGCTACCGATTCGAGGGTTGTCGTCCATAGCCCACCTGGCGGGCGTGTAGGGAATCTCGAGAGAGGCGAACACCTCGTCGTAGAACTCGCCCTCACCCAGCAGCAGCCGATGGATCTCGGCAAGGAGCTCTCCGGATTGGGCACCCTGGATCACCCGGTGGTCATAGGTGGACGTGAGGGTGATGATCCTCCCAATCCCTTGACGGGCCAGATAGTCGGCGTCGGCCGCCTGGTACTCGGGCGGATATGCGATGGCACCCACACCGATGATCGCACCCTGGTCGGGCATCAGCCTGGGCACCGACTGGACCGTGCCGATGGTTCCTGGATTGGTCAGTGTGGCGGTGGTACCGGCAAAATCGTCCGGCCCCAACCTGTTGGAGCGAGTCCGATCCACGACGTCCTCATAGGCCTTCCAGAACTGACGGAAATCCATCTCGTCGGCCTTCTTGATGTTGGGCACCAGCAACACCCTGGTTCCGTCGGGGCGCATCAAGTCGATGGCCAGGCCCAGGTTGACGTGGGGATGCCTGAGGATGTGGGGGGCATCGTCGATCTCGGCGTATGACACGTTCATCTCGGGATGGTCACGCATGGCCCGCACCACTGCCCAGCCGATGAGATGGGTGAAGCTGACCTTGCCACCGTTGGTGAGCCGGCGCAGCTGGTTATTGAGGATTACCCGATTGACCTCCAGCAGCTTGGAGGGGATGGTCCGAACGGAAGTTGCGGTCGGCACCGCCAGGCTCTCGTCCATGCGCTGGGCGATCACCGCCGACACTCCCTTCAGAGCGAAGACATTCTCGGGAAGCTCTTCTCCTGCCAGGCCGTTCGGAGAGGGTTCCTCGGGCACCTCCCCGATCTCGGACGGCGCCTCGACGGTCGTCCGGGCAGGCCGGGCGGCAGGCTCCGCCGCGTATGGGCCGCCAGAAGCCTCGCCCTCGCCATCGGGCGACTCAGAGGCAGCTCCGTTCCCTACGCCATCGCCCCCGAAGTAGCGGCGCCAGGCCTCACTCACCGAGAGGGGCGAGTCGAGGTATCGGCGCCTCATCTCTTCCACCAGCCAGTCGTTGCGGCCGGGGTCTGTGATCGAGTCGCGCATTCCTCGACCAATCTTACCGATTCGCTGGTCCTCGGCCCGGGGGCCGCAGGTCAGGCCGTCTGCGTCCCGGCCACCCAGTCGGCGTACAAAGACGAGTAGACACCAGCGGTGGCGACCAGGGCTGAGTGCGGGCCCCGTTCCACCAGTCGGCCCCGGTCGAACACCAGGACCTCGTCCGCCGCCTCGGCCGTGGCCAGCCGATGAGCGATCGTCACCGAGGTACGTCCCGAGGTGAGACGGTCGATGGCGCGGCGGATCTGCACGTCCAGCACCGGGTCCACAGCCGACGTAGCCTCGTCCAAGACCAGGACGTCGGGCGTCGAGATCCAGGTTCGCACCAGGGCCACCAGCTGCCGCTCTCCGGCCGACAGGTTGCCGCCCCGCTCCCCCACCTCGGTGTCGATGCCGCCCCCGAGGGTCCGCAGCCACCCGTCCAGGCCCAATTCGACGAACGCCACCTCGATCTGGCGCCGGTCGGCGCCCGGGATTCCGTAGCGGACGTTGTCGGCGATGGTGCCCTCGAACAGGAATCCCTCCTGGGGAACGAAGCCGACCCGGTGGCGCAGGCTGGCAAACGAGACGTCGTGCAGGTCGACTCCTCCGATGCGCACCACTCCCTCGGTGGGGTCGAGCATCCGGACCAGGAGCTTGGCGAACGTCGTCTTCCCTGACCCGGTCTCGCCCACCACCGCCACCCTCCGGCCAGGGTCGATGGCCACATCTACGTCGACTAGGGCGTCTGGGCCGTCGGGATACTGGAACCTGACGCCTTCGAACTCGATGCCCAGCACGCCCATAGGCAGTTCGACAGGATCGGAGGCCTCAGCTATCTCGACGGGACGATCGATGGCCTCCACCACCCTTCTCAGCCCGGAGGCGGCGTTCTGGGCGAAATCGAGGATCTCCACCAGGCTTTGCACGGGCTCGATCAACAGGTTGACGAGGAACAAGAAGGCGAGCAAGACCCCGGGTGTGATGCCGGTGCCCAGGCCGCTTCCCGAGCCGAGGATCAGGCCGGCCGCCACCACGGCCGCCGTAAGCGAGGCGGCGAACAGCTCGGCGGTCGAGAAGAGGACATTGCCGAATGCGGCCGTGCGGAACTCGACCCTGAAGCGGCGATCGAGCGCTTCCCGAACCCGCCGGGTTGTGTTCCGCTCCACCCCGTAGGCCCTGATCTCAGGCAGTGCGGTTACCGCCTCGCCCATCACTGCCAGCGAATCCGCCACCACCCCTCTGACCCGGTCGTAGTTCCGCTGGAGAATGCGCTGGAACCAGAGAAGCACCAGGGCATAGACCAGCACCGCCGAGACGACCAGAAGGGCAAGATGCCACTCGTACAACGCCATGGCTCCGATGGCGATCAGGACCTGGGTGGCGTTGATAACGAAGACCACCCCGCCCCACTCGGTGAATTCCTGCACCGTGGTGATGTCCGAAGTGACTCTCGACACCAGGGCACCGCGGCGCTCCGACTGGACATGGAGCATCGAGCTGTTGATGAGCCTCGAGAACACCTTCACCCGCAGGTCCGAGAGCCCCTGTGCCGCCTGACGGGCCAGGCGGACCATGGCCGCACGGCCCAGCATCGACCCGATCACCAACAGCACCATGGCCACACCCACCTTGGCCACAACTGAGGAGACGTGCACCCCACCCGACGAGATGTCGCGGTCAACGGTCTGCTGGATCAGGACAGGGATCAGTACTTGGACGATGGTCCCGGCCGCGTTCATGAGCAGGATCATCCAGAGTCGCCGACCCAGCACCGGCGCCTCGACGAAAGCCCTGCGCAGCACGTTGAACGTGGAGGAGGACGACCGGCTCACTCCGCCACCTTCCTGCGTCTCTCGGCGGCATCCTCCTCGTAGGCACGCACCAGGCGGACGTAGCCGGGCTGAGTCGCCATGAGTTGATCGTGGGTTCCCTGGGCCCTGACACATCCGTCCTCGACGAAGACCACCTCGTCGGCCAGTCGGATGGACGAGGGCCGATAGGCGACGAGAACCACCGTGGAGGGAAGCGCGGCCGACTTGAGCCGGCGCAAGATCCGGGCCTCCACTGAGGGGTCCACAGCCGAGGTAGCGTCGTCGAGGATAAGCAGCCGGGGACGCCGGATCAAAGCCCTGGCCAGGGCAATGCGCTGGCGCTGACCACCGGAGAGGGCGGCGCCTCTCTCTCCGATCCGCGTCTGGAATCCCTCGGGCAGGGACTCGATGAACTCGTCGGCGCCCGCCATCCGCGCCGCGTCCTCCACCGATTGGGACCTGTAGTCGGCTCCCAGCGTGATGTTCCCCCACACCGTGTCGTCGAACAAGAAGGAACTCTGAGACACGAAGGCCACCTCACGAGGGAGCTCGTGGCGGGCGAAGCTGCGCAGGTCGCGGCCATCGATGCGGATCCGCCCCGACCCTGGATCCCAGAGACGAGCCAGCAGCAATGTCAGGGTCGATTTGCCCGAACCGGTGGGACCCACGACGGCCACGGTCTTCCCGGCTGGTATGTCGAGCGCCACCCGATCCAACACAACGGACTGGGGCTCGTAGCCAAAGCTGACCTGCTCTCCCTCGAGCGGGGCAGGCCCGGTCTCGGTGGCCGCCATCTCACTCCCGTACTCGACCAGCTCGGATACGCCCAGCACTCCCTCCACCCGTCGTTGGGCGGGAATGGAGGCGGCCATGTCGAATAGCACGAAGGCGATCAGCTGAACGGGGAAAGCGAGCAGGCCAAGCAGGTAGAGAGCCGACACCACATCACCGGCGGTCACCGCCCCGGCGTCGACCCGGTACGCGCCTACGGCCAGCACGATCAGGCTGATGCCCGGCATCATCGACGTGATCAGGACCCGATAACTCTCCCATTTCACGTTGACCGTGATGATCCGGTCCCGCAGTTCGTCGGACGCCTCCCGGAGCCGGCCCTCCTCATGGTCTTCTCGTCCCAGAGCTTTGACGGTCACGGCTCCATCGAAGGACTCGTGAGCCACCCGGGCCACCTCGCCCACCTGGCTCTGTATACCCTCCCACGAGGGATACACGCTGACCGCTGCCCGCACCTCGATCGTCACGATCGCCCCCAGGCCGACCAGGGTCACCAGGCCCAGCCACGGATCGATGAGGAAGGTCAGGACCACCGTGCCCACCAGCAACAGCGAGACCCCGCTGGCGTAGGGGAAGGGCGAGAGCACTCCGGTGGCCTGGCGAGCATCGTTGTCGGTGACGGCCAGCAGATCTCCGACCGACTGACGACCGAACCAGCCAAGCTCCAACCGCAGCAGATGGTCGATCAGGTGCTCCCGGACGTCCTGTTGGGTCTTGAACTGCAGATATCCGGCCGAGTTGCGCCGCAGGACGATGGCTGAAGCCTTCCACACCGCCACTCCGATTATCACACCCACCACCAGCCGCAGGCGCCCTCCGATGGGCTCGCCCGAGCCGAGGACCGGGATGATGGCGGTGTCCGTGACCCACCCGATCACGCGCGAGGCCGTGATTATCGCCCCGGCGTACAGAGCGGCGCCCAGCACGGCCAGCCCGAAAGGAGCCTTGCGGGCGCGGGCATAGCGACCCACCAGGCGAAGGCCCTCGGTGAGTACGGCGCGAGCGGAGACAGGGGCGGCAGGAACGGCCATGGGAAAGACCCAAGCCTATCTGTGACGGCCTCCGGGCGAGGCCGAATATTCAAGCCCTCGGAGCCGGTCGTGGAGGAGGACAGCCGACCCGCCCGGTGCCGATGGTGACCTTGTGCCCTTCACGGAGGCGGGGAGCGAGCCGATCATGGGAATGGAGGTGAACATGGAACACAGCTCGACCATTAAAGCGATCCCACGTCCGGTGACTCCTGGTCGCGAAACCATGGCGCTGCGGCGGTTCCATCGCAACGGTACCTGGACCGGGACCATACGAGAAGGGGGAATGGGGCCGGGCACCCCGGCGCAGACCGCCATCGGCAAGGCCACCCACCGATGGATCCAGGACGGCCGCTGGGTGGTAGGCGACTACGAGCAGGATCAGTTCCTCCTGGATGGGAGCTTCGTGCTCCGATGGCAGTTGCACTGGGTGTGTGGCTGGGACCCCGCCAATGCCGAGTACCGGGCCACGATCGCCGACAACTACGGACACGCAGACGTGCTCCGAGGATGGATCGAGGAAGACCTCATGATCTTCGAGTCGGTGAGCAGCTCGCTTCCTCGACTACGCCTCGCCTGGGACGCCTCCGGGCCCGACTCGATCCTGTGGCGCAACGAGATGTCTCTGGACGGCCAGACGTGGAGCCTGATCGAAGACTATGAGATCACGCCGTCCGATCTCTTGGGGCTGAGCGAAGACTGAGCCCCTCGGGGATCGGCCCGGTGCCGGCTAGGGCCCCGGAGCGGATCGTTGGGCATCCACGATCAGAAATTCCGTGACCGCGAGGAGCCGAAGCATTGGCTTGACGGGCAGAGGCAAATCCGACCACACCGCTTCCCGCCCCACGATGCGCGGATCACGCAGCCGGTAGTCGTGGCCGGCGTAGGCCAGCTCAGCGCCGCCCGCCGCCATCACGTTCTTCAGCCAATCGGTGTCGTGTCCATAGGTAAGGGCAAATACGAAACCGTCGCCGCGGGGAAACACGTTGATGGGTATCTGGTAACGCTGTCCCGAACCGCGACCGACATGAGTCAGCCGGGCGAAGGGAGGGTGGTCAGCCAGCGGTTCCATGAAGCGGTTGACCAAGCGCCTGTTGAGTCGGGCCACGATGTCTGGAAGCGGCATGAGTCAAACCTATCCGGATCCTGGCCCGACTCCACGGATGTCGCGGACCACTGAGTCGGTAGCCTGCCGGTGTGTCGACCGATCCTCAGGAGCCGCTCGAGACCGGCCTGGTGATCCCGGTCCCTGCGGTCCAGGAAATGGTGCAACAGTGGTCGAACCGGGCCGACGCTGTTCCCCCGGTGGGGATTCCGCCCCATGTGACCCTCCTGTACCCCTTCGTTCCCCCCGAGCAGGTCGAAGAGCATCTCGATGAGCTGGAGCGATTCTTCGGCGCCGAGACCGCCTTCGATTTCAGCCTCACCGAGGTGGGCTGGTTCGGTCGGGATGTGGTCTACCTCCGGCCAGAGCCAATCGACCTGTTCCGCGGCCTGAGCGAACGGATAGGTCGCCACTGGCCCGACTACCCGCCCTACGGCGGTGCTCACACCGAGCCCGTCCCCCACTTGACCATCGCCGACGACGGAGACCCGGCGGCCATGGAGGAGATCGCCGCGTGGGCAGCGAAGCCGCTGCCCATCGCCTGTCGGGCCGATGCCGTCTGGCTCATGGTTGGACACCCCCACCCACCGACCTGGAGTGTCAAGGCCCGCTTCGCCCTCAGGCCATTCTCTCCACCGGCGGGTGATCCGTAACCTAGATGCTGGCGTTTGTCCGTCTCGCGACCCCAGTGGTGCTCACCCGGCTGAGCTGGCGAACCACTAGGGTCCATCCACCAACACGGACCAGAGAGACGACGGTGCACACCGAACCAGGCCAGTTCTATCTCGGCAGGCTCCTGGACCCGGACCGCAACGAGCCCACGGAGCCACTGCTGTATGAGTCGGGCGGTCTCGTCACACACGGAGTGATCGTCGGCATGACCGGCTCCGGCAAGACCGGGCTCGGCATCGACATCCTGGAGGAAGCGCTTCTCTCGCAGGTTCCGTGCCTGATCATCGATCCCAAAGGGGACATGGGCGACCTGAAGCTGATCTTCCCCGATCTCTCACCCTCCGATTTCGCCCCCTGGCTGGACCCCTACGAGGCTGAGCGTGCGCACGAGACGATCGACCAGCTGGCAGCCAAAGTCGCCGACCGCTGGAAGAAGGGCCTCGCCTCATGGGACGTGGAGCCCGAACGGATGAGAAGACTGCTGAACGGGTCGTCGGTAACCATCTACACACCTGGCTCGACGGCCGGGGTCCCCATCAACGTACTCGGTTCCCTGGCCGCCCCTCCTTCCTCCTGGGACGACGACGCCGAGCAGCTGCGGGACGAGATCGAGGGCTTCGTCTCCTCACTGTTGGTCCTGGCCGGAATCGAGGCCGACCCGGTCTCGAGCCCCTCCCACATCCTCCTCGCCAACATCATCGAGAATGAGTGGAAGGCGGGTCGGGGCCTCGACCTGGCAGGCCTGGTCGGCCTGATCCAGGATCCGCCGTTTCGCAAGCTGGGGGTGTTCGACCTGGACAGCTTCTACCCGCGGGACGAGCGCACCGACCTGGCCATGAAGCTGAACGGGCTTCTGGCTTCGCCCTCTTTCGCCGCTTGGCTTCAGGGCGAGCCGCTGGACATGGAAGGGTTGCTGAGCGGAGAGCAGACCCAGGCAGCGATCATCTACCTGGCCCATCTGAGCGACTCGGAGCGGCAGTTCGCGGTGACGCTGCTGTTGAGCAAGCTGGTGTCCTGGATGCGTGGCCAAACCGGGACCGGGCGGTTGCGAGCCCTTGTCTACATGGATGAGGTGTTCGGCTTCGCGCCACCCGTTGCCGAGCCTCCCTCCAAGAAGCAGATCTTGACCATCGCCAAGCAGGCTCGGGCATACGGAGTGGGCATGATCCTGTCCACCCAGAACCCGGTCGACCTCGACTACAAGGTCATGTCGAACGCGGGAACCTGGATGGTGGGCCACCTGCAGACGGAGAACGACAAGAAGCGGATCCTCGAAGGCTTGGCCGACGCAGGGGGATTCACCGACACCGACGCCCTCGACACGATCATCTCCAACCTCGACAAGCGCCAGTTCGTCATGAGGCGGGCGGATTCCACCGAGCCGACGGCCTTCACCACCAGATGGGCCATGTCATACCTGGCCGGACCTCTCGACCGGGAGGACGTGAAGACATTGACGCAGGCCAGGACCGGCTCAAGAACCGCCACCGAGCACATGGCCACCCCAGTGACGGTGGCCGGTTCCGCCACGCCCGCCGAAAGAGGATCTGCCCCTCCGGCCGTCGCCAGCGGCGTGCCGGTCAGCACTCTCGATCCTGGGGCGGCCTGGGCCAACCTGGTCGCGGCCGTGCCCGACGGGCAAGCGTTTCGAGCCATCGCCGCAGCGACGGTGTCCCTGGTCTATGACGACCGCAATGCCGGCGTAAATCACGAGGAGACGTTCGAGGCGGTGATCGACCCGCTCAGGGAGGACGTGGACCACTCGAACCTCCGCCAGGTGGACCACGACCAGCGTGACTTTCGGGAGGGATCACCCGAGCGAGGGTCCTTCGATGCCTCCGGAGCGCCGATTGACAACGGCAACTTCTGGCGTTCCTTGTCGGCACGCCTACGCGATCACCTGGCGCGGGAATCGTACGGTGACCGTGTGGCGTAACGCGGCCCTGGAAATGTACTCACGTGTCGGAGAGTCGAGGGACGACTTCCGGACCCGATGCGTCGACGCCGCCCAGGACGGCGCCGACGGTGCGATCGCCCAACTCAAGGATCGCTACAGGACCCGAATCGAAGGGGTTAGGGACCAGATCTCGCGGGCCGACCGTCGGGTCGCCGAGCTCGCCGTGGATGCATCGACGTGCCAGCAACAGGAGATCATGTCGGGCGTGGGGGACTTCCTCGGCGCTCTCCTTGGAGGCCGTTCCACCTCCGGGGCACTTAGAAGGGCGTCCTCACGGAGATCTCAAACCAGGCGCACGGAAGCCGACCTGGCCAGCGTCGAATCCGGCCTCGACGAGAAACAGCAGAAGCTGGCCGATCTCGAGAGAGAACTCGAAGGCGAGGTAACCGACATCGTCGACGAATGGCATGCCAAAGCCGACGAGATCGCCTCGGTGGAGATACCGCTGGAGCGGTCAGATGTTCAGGTGACCGAGCTACGCCTGGTCTGGGTGCCGGTCCGCAACCTGGACTGAGCCGGTCGGCGCGGGCGACGCCCGACCTACCTCAGAATGGCTTCCTTGGGCGAGAACGAACGGATCATTCGTTGTTTGGACGATTCCGCGGGCCATGTGCTCGTTCAGGCCCGAAGAAGCAGTGGAGAGATCCCGTCGTTTACGGAAGCGACCGGGCTCGCGTGAGCCCTCGACGCTCAGATCAGGTCGGCCTCGCGAATGCCAAACGACGGATGACGCAGGCGGCACAGGGCCAGCTTCTCCAGCTGGCGGATCCGCTCACGGGTCAGGTTGAACTCGTCGCCGATCTCCTCCAACGTGCGGGGCACACCGTCGTAGAACCCATAGCGCAGGGCCAGGATCCGGCCCTCCCGCTCGGGGAGGCGCTCGATCGACTTGCGCAGGGAATTGGCGACGTCCATCTCCTCGGTCAACTGCACCGGGTCGGCGGCATCTTCGTCTTCGATGAAGTCGCCCAACTGGGCACCGTCCTCGCCGATGGGCTGTTCCAGGGACACGGTGTCCGCCACTCCCAACGCCAGTTCGACTTTGTCGACGGTCACACCGGCTTCCTCGGCGATTTCCTCGGGGCGGGGATCGCGTCCCAGCTCAGCCTTGAGGCTCGCCTGCGCGGCTCGCACCGCAGCCAGTGTGTCGTGGAGATGCACCGGTATCCGCACCGTTCGGGACTTGTCGGCGATGGCGCGGGTGATGGCCTGACGGATCCACCAGGTGGCGTAGGTGGAAAACTTGAAGCCCTTGCGCCAGTCGAACTTCTCCACTGCCCGGATCAGCCCCAGGTTGCCCTCCTGGATCAGGTCGAGGAAATCGATGCCGGACGTGTTGGCGTAGCGGCGGGCGTTGGCCACCACGAGACGCAGGTTGGCGGTAAGGAAGGCATCCTTGGCCTCCCGGCCCTTGCGCTCCTGGCGGCGCAGCTCGATCTCTTGCTTCTTGCCCTTGTAGTCGCCCGTCTCGAGCCGTTCAGCAGCTTCCTCGCCCGACTCGATCCGCTGGGCCAGGTCCACTTCCTGTTCGGCCGTGAGCAAGTCGTACTCGCCGATGGCGGTGAGGTATTGCGACACCAGATCGGTGGTGAGGCGACCGCGCTCATCGGTCAGCTTGCTCTGGAGACGGGACCGCTTCTTGGAGCGGTCGCGCTTCGTGTCGGCTGCAGGCATGGGTAACAGTCCTTCGTCAGGCAAAGTTGGTGGGCCGGGGTTTCCACTATGCCAGAAGATTCACCGGTTGTGAACCCCCCGTTCACCGGCCAATCAGGCGTCCGAAGACGGCCAGGCTCGGTGATCGGCGATCACTCCGACGACACTCACACAGGAAATGTGACGAACACAATCCCCGCGACCCGTATGCCCATGGTATCGGAGGCATCCACCAACCAGACGGGTCGGGCCCCGCGCCGAGTCCCGGTGCCACTCAGGCGAGGTGAGGCCCGATCACCTCGTCGATGACCCCGCCACATAGTCGTCGTCCACGGGAAGGCGTCGCACCGTGAGGCGGTGGGCGGGGACGGGAGGGATGGAATCGAGTCAGGGCGGTGGGCGGAGACGGGAGGGATGGAATCGAGTCAGGGCGGTGGGCGGGGACGGGAGGGATGGAATCGAGTCAGGGCGGTGGGCGGGGACGGGAGGGATGGAATCGAGTCAGGGCGGTGGGCGGGGACGGGAGGGATGGAATCGAGTCAGGGCGGTGGGCGGGGACGGGAGGGATGGAATCGAGTCCGCCCCACACCACTACGGTGGATCCCGTGAGCAACCGCCTGGCCGAATCGGCCTCGCCCTACCTTCTCCAGCACGCCACCAACCCGGTCGACTGGTGGGAATGGGGACCGGAGGCGTTCGCCGAGGCCCGCCGCCGCGACGTGCCCTTGCTGGTCTCGATCGGGTACTCGGCCTGTCACTGGTGCCATGTCATGGCCCACGAGTCCTTCGAGGATCCCGAGACCGCCGCGGAAATGAACCAAGGCTTCGTAAACGTGAAGGTGGATCGGGAGGAGCGTCCCGACGTCGATGCCGTGTACATGGAGGCCACCCAGGCGATGACCGGTCACGGAGGCTGGCCCATGACGGCGTTCGTGGATCACACGGGCGCTCCCTTCTTCACCGGCACCTATTTTCCCCCCACCGAACGGCACGGAATGCCCGGGTTCAGGTCTGTTTTGAGTGCCGTGTCCGAGGCGTGGGCAGAACGGCGCTCCGACGTGACAGAGCAGGCGAGGAAGGTCAAGTCAGTCCTGGGAAGGAGGCCGGCGCCAAGCGAAGACCTTCCCGGGCCGGCGGACCTGGCCGGCGCCCTCCAGTCCATATCGACCCAGTTCGATCCTGCCCATGGAGGCTTTGGCGACGCACCAAAGTTCCCCCAGCAGCCCGTTCTGGAGTTTCTGCTCCGGTCAATCGGCCACCCTTGGGCCGATGGGGCCGACCGGATGCTGGCCATCAGCCTCGACGCCATGGCGGCGGGTGGGATCCGGGATCACCTGGCCGGGGGCTTCGCCCGCTACTCGGTGGACGAGCGATGGCTCGTCCCACATTTCGAGAAGATGCTGTACGACAACGCCCAACTGGCCCGCCTGTACTTGTGGGCGGGGATCGAGCTTGCGGCTCCGCTGTTCACCGACGTTGCCCTCCACACCCTGGAATACATGCTGAACGACCTCCATCATCCCGGGGGCGCCTTCTACTCCGCCGAGGACGCCGATTCGGAGGGTGTCGAAGGCAAGTTCTACCTCTGGGACTACGACGAGTTTCTCGAGACGGCCGGCTCCGACGGACCGCTGGCCGCCAACATGTTCGGAGTGACGCCGGAGGGGAACTTCGAGGGCTCCAACATCCTCCACAGGCCCCACCCGACCTCTGAGGTGGCCGAACGGCACGGCCTCGGTTTCGATGAGGCTGCCGCCGCGGTCGATCGGGCCACCCGGGCCCTGCTCACCCGGCGGCAGGGCCGAGTACGGCCCGGTCTGGACGACAAGATCGTCACCGCTTGGAACGCCCTCGCCATCCGCGCTTTGGCCGAGGCGGGGGCGTCCACGGGGGAGAGCCGCTACCTGGACGAGGCGCGCAGATGCGCCCGGTTCCTGGCCACCAACCTGCGAGATGAGTCCGGCGGGCTGCACCGGTCGTGGGCCAAGGGCCGACTGGGGCCGGCCGCGGTGTTGGAGGACTACGCGGCTCTCGCCGTGGGGCTGTTTCGTCTCTATGCCGCCACCGGCGAAACGGAGTGGTACAGCGAGGCCTTGTCCTACACCCGTTCGCTTCCCGAACTGTTCGGCGACCCGGCTGGCGGGTTCTTCACCACTCCTGTCCGGGAAGAGAGCCTGGTCATTCGTCCCCGGGACCTGTTCGACAACCCGGCGCCCTCGGGCAATTCGCTGGCCGCCGAGGCACTCCTGACCGCGGCCGCATACACGGGCGACCACGATCTCCGGGACCTGGCCGAGGAGACGATCCGCTCGGCCGGTGAGGTGGTGAGGCGCGCTCCGGCCGGGGCAGGCCACATGCTGGCGGTGCTGACCACCCTCCTCGATCAGCCCCCGGAGCTGGCGGTGGTAGGCCCGGGGGCTAAGGGTCTGGCGTCGGTGGCCTGGGAACGCTTCCGTCCCGGGATGGCTCTGGCGATCAGCGAGGTGCCCCGCAAGGAACCTCCATTGCTGCGGGGTCGGGGTGATGAGAGCCGGGCCGTGGCCTACGTTTGCCGGGGTTTCGTCTGCGACGCGCCTGTGGACGACCCGGACGCTCTCAGGTCTGCGCTGGCCTGAGTCCCGGACGGCTCCACCGCCAGGATGCGCGCCGCTGTGACCACATAGGCCACCCACAGCAGGTCCGCCAGAGCAAGATGCAACAGCTGCATGGCCAGTGGAACCTGGAGGGCAATGGACAGGGCACCCGAAGCCACCTGGAGACCGATCAGCACCACCATCAGGTTCACCTCGCGGGAGATCAGCCCTCGCCGCCGCACCACTACCCAGGCAACCGAGACCACCGTCAGCGCCACGATGGGGTGGACCACCCGCAGATCGGTGAGGAAGTGCTGCGCGGTGACAGAACCCGATCCGTCCTTGGGGAAGAGGGTGTCGGCCAGGGCGGTGACGGCGCCCGTGGCCGCCACCACCAGCAGCGCCGCCCCACCCGCCATCACCCACCGCCACCGTGCCGGATCGTCCCGGCGGCTGACCGGCAGCCCTCCACCGAGCCAGTGCGCGGTCAGTGCCAGCGCGGCGAGTAGAAGGAAGGTGTTGAGGAGGTGGAGAGGGACCGAGATGGTGCGCGCAACAGAGGTGTCGCCGGCGACCCACTCGAACAACACGATCACCGCTCCGATGAGCGCCTCGCCGATGATCGCTCCCATGGCTGTGGCCGCCGCAGGCCGGGCCGGGTTGCCCCGGGCCACCGACCTGAAGACACCAATGACGAGGACCGCCACCATCACCAGAGCCATGCCCGACAGCACCCTGTGCGTGAATTCGACCGCGGTAGCGCCGGCCAGCTCGGGGACCACCCGGCCCTGACAGGCAGGCCACGAGCGTCCGCACCCGGCGCCGGACCCGGTGGCGCGCACCACCGCCCCCATGAGGATCACTGCCACGTTGAAGACCAGCGTCGCCCAGGCGAAACGGGTCAGACCACGCATGGGCCGGATGGTACGACACGACCACCCTCAGGCGAACTCCATGAAACCCAACCGCCGGTTGCCTTGCGTCATCTCCGTCGCCATGCCATAACCTGCCCCCATGCAGATCAACGAGTCCGTCGTCGACCTGATCGGGAACACACCTCTGGTCCGGCTCAGGCAGCTCCATTCGCCCGGCAACCTGGTGGCGAAGGTGGAGCACATGAACCCGGGTGGATCGATCAAGGAGCGGATCGCCGTGGCGATGATCGACGCTGCCGAAAAGGAGGGGCTGCTCCAACCGGGAGGCACCATTGTCGAGCCGACCTCGGGCAATACCGGCGTCGGCCTGGCCCTGGTGGGCGCGGTGCGCGGGTACCGGGTGATCTGCACCGTCCCCGACAAGGTATCAGAGGAAAAGCGCGCTCTGCTGCGGGCCTACGGGGTCGAAGTCATCGTCACTCCCACGGAGCTGACACCCGAGGATCCCGATTCCTATTACGGGGTGGCACGCCGGCTGACCGAAGAGATCCCCGGAGCCTTTCATCCCGACCAGTACTCGAACCCCAACAACCCTCTTGCCCACTACCGCACCACCGGGCCCGAGATCTGGCAACAGACCCAAGGAGAGATCGATGTGCTGGTCGTAGGCGTTGGCACCGGCGGAACGATCACCGGGGCGGCCAGCTACCTGAAGGACCAGAAGCCATCGCTCAGAGTGGTGGGGGTGGACCCGGAAGGCTCCATATACACGGCCGGGCCCCAGGGCAACATCCACCAATACTTCACGGAAGGTGTGGGAGAGGACTTCTACCCCGACACCGTCGACCTGAGCCTGATCGACGACTGGGAGATGGTCGACGACCGCGAAGCCTTCGCCGTAACTCACCAACTCGCCCGACGTGAGGGACTGCTGGTCGGCCCTTCGGGGGGGATGGCAGTGGCGGGCGCGATGCGGCAGGTGGCCGATGACTGGGACTCGCTGGTTGTCGTTATCCTGCCGGATTCAGGCCGCGGCTATCTGTCGAAAGTGTTCAACCGGGAGTGGCTGGACGAGCACGGTTTCGACCTGCCCTAGGGGGCTCCAGGCCCGAGACAAGGCCCTTGGGCTCGCGCCCGCGTAGATCGGACGCCCTCATGTCGGGCCCAAGGAGATCCCGACGGATTCTCTAGCCACGAGGGACCGATCCGTCGGAACCGAGATCGACTTCGGCCGGGCCGGACCCAATCCGGAGGCCATGGAGGGGCCAGTGCCGTCCTGAAACGATTGGATGGGCGCCCCGTGCGGGGCGCCCATCTCGAGAACTCGTGGAATTGCTTCGGTCATAGACCGCTGCGGTGGGACCAGTTCCGCAGTACCAGAGTCGGTGGTCCGAGTTTGGAGTCGCCACCATCCTCGTCAGAGGGAGCGGCGCTTCGGCTCCGCGCCACTCAGCGCTCGGCCACCTCCAGAGTCCCAAAGAAACAACTATGCAAGTAGGACCACCTCCTTTCTCTGGTAGCCGCATTGTGCCACACGTTTTGAGAAACGCCACACGAATTCACGAGTTGGAGCCCATGTACTCACCGGGTGTGTCCAAAACCACGGACGGATAAGGGGCCGGATCGCCGTCATCGGGCTCTCTGGTGACCCAGATTCGGGGGTAGTCCACCCGCAGAACCCCCGCCGTGACCGTCACCTTTCCTGAGTCGCTGAACGTCCCCGCCGATATGTGATGACCGTCGGGAGCCGTCATCCACACCTCGTAGTAGGCATGTTGGCCCGGTCCGGGCAGGCCGGTCAGGTCCAGGACCATCCTGGTCCCTTCCCCCGTGTTCCAACCTGAAACGACGGCCGAGGCACCCGGGGCGTCGGCACCCGCCACAAGGTCGAGGGTCCAGTCGGGCCGAGGCATCAGCGCGACCACGGCCCCCATCACGATCAGTATCGCTGCCACCGCCCCCACGAGCCACCAGCGTCCCGGCCGGCGAGAGCTCCGACCCTGTGGCAGCACGGTCGAGACAACCCTCTCCTCGAGTTCTCTGGGGGGCTCCTCCCACAAGACCGGGTCTCGCAGCGTTGCCCCCAGTGTCTGCATGGGCCTTATCTGGAGACGACACGATGGGCAGACCGCCAGGTGTGCATCGAGCTGGGGGTCCCTCTGGGCCGGGTCGTAACCCGAGGCAATGGCCTGCCTCACGTCATCGCAGTTCATGCGCTCTCCTCGCCGAGATGGGACAAGACGCCCGCCAGTCGCCGAAACGCCCTGTGCGAACGTGATTTGACCGTGCCGACCGGGATTCCCAGCTCTTCGGCCGCCTCTGTATGGGTCAGTTGCCGGTAGAACGTAGCCTCGATCACAACACGCTCCTCCGCCGGGAGCTCGTCGAGAGCCGACCGTACCTCCCACAACTCCCATAGAGACTCGAAAGAGGGAGGCAGGACCGCTATCTCGCCGTCTTCACCCCGGTTCTCACGGTGACGCTTCTCCCGCCGATAGATATCCACCGCCGCCCGCCGGGCGATGGCATATAGCCACGGCGCGGGGTCTCTGTCCAGCTCGAATCGGGCCGACGATCTCCAGGCGTTGAGGAAAGTGAGCTGCACCGCCTCCTCGGCCAGCGACCGGTCACCCAGAGACCGGAGAGCGACGGTGAAGATTGAGCGCCCATACTGCGCATAGAGATCCCGGACCGCCTCCGGGTCCCCTCGCTGGAATCGCTGCATGAGACGGGCTGTCATGTGCGACTCTACGAATCAGCCCCGTCGAACGGTTCGCAAGCGATCACACATCGAGCATCGACACGAACTGATTCCACATGTTGCCCAGGGCGTTGGTGGTGCGACCGAATGACCAGACCAATACGATGACCAGGGCCACGACCGCGATGGCCGTGATCAGAGCCCGCAAGCGGTACTGCTGCCTCTCTTCGGGGTCTTCCAGGTAGGAGGGCTCGCCCACCGGCGTCGTCTCCAAAACGGTTGGCGGGGAGGCTCGTTCCACCACCCGCGGAGCGGCGGGCCGTCGATCCGAATCAGACTCTGAGGCGGTGGCCGGCTTCACAACCGGCCTCGAAGCCATTGCGTCGAGGTCGACCTCCTCCTCCCGGTGTGCCTCTTCGACCTCAGCGACGTCGCTGGATTCGTCAGTCGGTGCCGGTGAGAGCGGGAGGTTCTCGGATTCGAGCGGGGTTGTCGCTTGGGCCGGGGAGGGGTCGTCCTGGCCTGGGGGAGCCGTCACCTCGTCGGCAACCGCCACCGCCTCAGTCGGCTCATCCGGTGAGGCGTCCTCCTCGACGGGGACCACCTCGTCGGGGTGTGGACCCAACGAGGCGTATGCCTGCTCCAGGGTGGGATGCTCGGCTTCCCCGGGCGTTTCAAAACCCGCCTGATCGAGAGCGTCTCTCTCGTCCAAGCCGAGCACCGCGGCCAGGGCCACGACGTCCGACCGCTCCGACGGGCTGGTCCGATCTCGCTCCCAATTGCGGATTGTGCTGGCGGAGCGGCCAACGAGCTCCCCCAGGCGCGCCTGACTGAGCCCGAGCGATTCGCGGCGCTTCTTGATCAACCGGCCTATGGAGGATTCCCCCATATCGCCAGGTTACCGAGGCCCCGTCAGTGTGGCGGATTGGCAGGAACCGAGTCCTCCTCGGGGCCAGCCGTGAGACGAATGCTGCCCACGTCCTTCACGTTCCAGCACAGGGTGCGACCTTCACGCACCCGAAGGCGTAGCCGCCCGTCCTCGTCGATCAGGATGACTCCCTGGCCCCGCACGACGTCGATCGGTATGGAGGCCCGGTAATCCCGGGCAACGGAGTCGAAGCTCGCGTGTGTGGCTCGGGCATCGTCGGGCAACAGGTCGGATACCTCGATCTCGCCGCCCTGGGCGATGCCCTTCAGTTCGGCCACCGACCACTGCCGGCGGCCGTGAGTCGCCTCGACACTCAGTCCCGTGCTCATATCCCGAAGTTAGCGGCTGTACGCTGCATGCCGGAGGCGTCCGAGCGCCTGGTGGGCTCCCCGGTCTTCAAAACCGGTGGGGGGCTGACAAAGTCCCCGGCGGGTTCGATTCCCGTCCGCCTCCGCCAACCCACCGCTGTGTCTCACCCCGCGCCCCAACCTTCTTTGGACCCTGGGGAAGCGGGTCAGTCGGCGGCGGCGATATCGACCATATAGGCCTCGTAGACCAGGTCCGAGCCGTGCTGACGGTGACGGGCGAGGTAGCCCAGCAACGACACCGCCCGCCGACGCACAGCCAGGCCGTCGAATGGCTCTGAATCGAGCAGTTGACGGGCCTGGCCCACGGACTCGAGCAAGGCCCGATGCTCGTCGCGAATGGTGTCGATCAGGGCCGAAAGCCGGGGGACCACTTCGAGCATCTCCGCCAGTAGGCCATCGGGTGCCTCGACCTCCTCGATGTGGGCCCGGATCGCCTCCTCCAGATCGTCGAGCGCCGGCTCCACGACCCGGGACCAACCCTGACTTGCCACCGGACGCCCGACGGCATGCTCCAGTCCCTGCATGGCCTCCCTGAGGGCATGGCGCCTCACGCGGGCCTTGTCGAGACGAGACGGCTGAGCCGCGGCGCCCTCCCCGGGAATCCATCCCGAGGCCTCGGCCTGGTCCCGAGCCTTCTCCACCTGCAGCTCCTCTCCCGGCGCTCTGTACAGGCCGGCTCCCTGGGCCGACTCTTCCAGTTCCAGCAGACGCTCCGCCTCATGCTGTGTCATGACTCGATTGTGCGCCTCGCTGCCGTCGTGCCAAGGGCCGAAGGACCCCTACGCCCGATTCTGTACGCGCGGAGCCGGTGCGTTTAGAGGTCCTAGCCTGGTGCCGAACCAGACAAGGAGCGGACATGGACACAGGTGACGTGCTGGTCGACCTCTTCGGAAGGGTCCGGGAATCGGTGCGCCACGTGACGGATGGCATCAGCCACGCCCAACTGGTGTATCGACCGGACGGGGATTCCAACTCGATCGCCTGGCTCCTGTGGCACCTGACCCGAGTCGAGGATGACCACATCTCCGAGATCGCCGATTCTGAGCAGGTGTGGACCAGCCAGGGTTGGGCGGGTCGTTTCGAGCTGCCACTGGAGCCGTCCGACACCGGCTTCGGGCACACGTCGGCCCAGGTCGTCCAGGTCGACGTGGCACCGGACTTGCTGGTGGGCTATCAGGAAATGGTGCACGACATGACCCTCGCCTACATCCGAGACGTGGCAGCCCCGGAGCTGGACCGGATCATCGACTATCGCTGGGACCCTCCGGTCTCGGTTGGCGTACGCCTGGTCAGTGTGGCCGCCGACACTCTCCAACACGTGGGACAGGCCGGGTACGTGCTCGGTCTTGCGCAGAGGGCCGGCGTCTGAGCCAGGCTTGATCGCCGCGCCGCCTGACGCCGACTAGAAGGGCAGAGGAACCGCCTTGCGACGCCGCTGGGCATCGGCCACAGCCACCGCAGTCAGGTTGACCACGTCCGTCACCTCGGCGTCCCTCTGCAGGACGTGGACCGACTTGGACAGCCCCGATAGGATCGGCCCGATCACTTCTGCCCCGCCCAGCCGGTTGAGCAGCTGGTAGGAGGCGTTGGCCGCGCTTAGGTTGGGGAACACCAGGATGTTCGGGGTTCGGTCGAGTGGGCCACCGGGGCGACGCCGCTTGAGGAGGTCGGCCATCACCGCCGTTCCGGCCTGCATCTCACCGTCTGCCGGAATATCAGGGTGGCGAATCCGGAACTGGTCGACGGCCGCCCGAACCCGGGCAGGTTCGTCGCCTCCTGCGGATCCGAAATCGGAGTAGCTGATGAAGCCCACCCGCGGACTGCGATCGAACTGGCGCTCTGCGACGTCCACTGCGGCCTCGGCGATCTCCACCAGCTGCTCGACCGTGGGTTCGATGTTCACGGCGCAGTCGGTGAAGAAGTAGGGCGTATCACGAATCACTACCACGTAGAGCGAAGAGACGATCGTCCGCCCCTCCTCGACCCGCAGCACCTGGAGGGCCGGCCTGATGGTCTCGGCGTAGAACGTGGTCAGGCCGCCCAGCACCGCATCCGCCTCGCCCTCCCGCACCATCAGGCTGGCGTACATGTTGGGGTCGCGCACCCACCGCTGCGCCTCCGCCAACGATACGCCCTTGTGGCGGCGCAACTCTTCCAGGGTCCGGGCATACCGCTCCCTCGTTTCCTCCTGGGAATTCGGATCGACCGTTTCTATCCCATCGAGAGAGACGCCCGCCTCGGCGGCCAGTTCCCGCATGAGACCGACGTCACCCACCAGAACAGGACTGGCTATGGCTTCGTCGAGAACCCGACGAGCGGCCCGGATTATTCGCAGGTCGTGACCATGTGGATAGGCCACCCGCATGGGCTGGGTGCGGGCCTTGGCGGTGACAGTGGTGATGAGACCGTACGAGGAGTGGAACCGGGCTTGAAGCGCTTCCCGATAAGTGTCCAGGTCCAATAATGGTGTGCGGGCCAGCCCCTCCTCGGTTGCGGCGCCTGCCACGGCGGGTGCAACCCTGACCAAGACCCGGGGGTCGAAGGGCTTCGGTATCAAGTAGTCGCGGGAAAACTGGAGGCGCTCCAGGTTGTAGGCCCGCAGAACAGAGTCGGGAACCGGCTCGCGGGCCAACTCCGCCAATGCCCGGGCTGCCGCCACCTTCATCCTTTCCGAGACACCCCGGGCGCGAACGTCGAGCGCACCGCGGAAGATGAAGGGGAAGCCGAGGACGTTGTTGACCTGATTTGGGTAGTCGGATCGACCTGTGGCCACCAGCGCATCGGACCGTGCCGCGCGAGCATCCTCGTAGGTGATCTCCGGGTCGGGGTTGGCCAGAGCAAAGACCAATGGATCCGGCCCCATCGAGCGCACCATGTCCTGGGTGACGCAGTCGGCCACGGACACACCCACGAAGGCGTCTGCCCCCACCATGGCGTCCGCCAGGGTCCGGGCGTCGGTTTCACGGACGAACTCGCGCTTGACGTCGGATAGGTCGTCGCGCTCGGAGTGGATCACGCCTTGGGAATCCACCATGAGCAGGTTCTCGGCCCGGACTCCCAGCTCGCGAAAGAACCGTGCCGTGGCAACACCGGCGGCGCCGGCGCCACTGAACACGACATTGACGTCCTCAGCCCGCCTATCGGTCAGCTCCAGGGCGTTGACGAAGGCGGCGCCGGCGATGATGGCAGTGCCGTGCTGGTCGTCGTGAAACACGGGGATGTCAAGGCGCTCGCGCAGGGTGGATTCGATCAAGAAGCAGTCGGGAGCCTTGATGTCCTCCAGGTTGATGCCGCCCACGGTCGGAGCCAGCATCTCGCAGAATCGGATCACGTCCTCGGGTTCGGAAGCATCGATCTCGATGTCGAACACGTCGATGTCGGCGAAGCGCTTGAAGAGAACCGCCTTGCCTTCCATGACCGGCTTGGAAGCCAGGGGACCGATGTTGCCCAAACCCAGGACGGCGGTGCCGTTCGACACCACCGCCACCAGGTTGGCCCGATTGGTGAAGCGAAAGGCGGCCGACGGATCGTCAGCGATAACCCGGCATGGCTCCGCCACACCCGGCGTGTAGGCGAGGCTGAGATCCGCCTGGGTAGCGGTGGGCTTCGTGGGGCGAATCTCGATCTTTCCGGGACGAGGTCGCTCGTGGTATTCGAGAGCTTCAGAGAACGTGCGTGAATCGGCCATCACCCTCGACTCTACAGACCATTCTCGAAGAGAGCCTCCTGACACCCGGTAGTCTCGGGACCTGTGAGCCTGGCGCTGAGGATCCTGGGTTGGGCGGTAGCGATCGCCGCCGCCGCCGTCCTGCTAATCGCAGTGGCCGCCTACGTCGTCGCTGCCGTGACCTGAGTCGGCGACTAGCTGTCGCATCCCGGGCCTGCGAGAATCGGAGAGAATGAGCGAACCGAAGAACGGATACAAGGTGATGGGTGGATGGCGGGTCGGAGCGCCACCCGACGAATCGGTCACCAAGTCCGGGCTCCTGGTGCCGGTTGGCACAAAGGACGGCAACGATGCCCTCACCCTGGTCGACGTGTCCACCGGTCAACGCTTCTGGGCGGTCCCAACCGGCGCGTGGCGGTTCATCTGGCCCACCACCGGAAAGCCCGTCGTGGCCGTGCGTGAGTCCCAGATCATCGCCGAGGAGGAGCAGGATCACGTGGCCTCGGACGGTCAGTACTTGTGAGGCTCCCATGAATTATTCGGCCGACCTTCGGACTCGATCCTGGTACGAATGAGGCGATGACAGACGCACATGTCGGCCGTACCGGCCGCCGGCTCACTGCCACCGTCACCGATCTCGAAGTAGCGCGTCAGCGAGGGTTCCTGATCGGCGTAGTGGTGGGGGGAGACGATATCGAGGCGGCGGAGCGCTCGCTGGCCGAGCTGGAGCTGCTGACGGACACCGCGGGGTCGGATCCCATCGGCTCCGAATTGGTCAGAAGAGACCGGATCGACCCCGCCACCTTCATCGGCTCGGGCAAGGCCGCAGAGCTGGCGGGGGCCACGGCCGCCCTGGACATCGACGTGGTCGTCTTCGACAATCCTCTCTCGCCTGCCCAGCAGCGCAACCTCCAGAAGATCTTCGAATGCGACGTGGTCGACCGCGAGGCGGTGATTCTCGACATCTTCGCTGCCAACGCCACGTCCCGGCAGGGCGCCTTGCAGGTCGAGTTGGCCTTGTATCGCTACAACCTGCCCCGCCTGCGCGGCAAGGGGACGTCTCTCTCTCAGCAGGCCGGAGGAATCGGCGCCCACCGCGGTCCCGGCGAGACCAAGCTGGAGACCGATCGCCGCCGTATCCAGGCCCGCATCACCCACCTCACCCGGGAGCTCGACGATGTGGCGCGCGTTCTGGCTACCCAGCGCAAGGCGCGCAAACAGTCCTCCACTCCCCACATCGCCCTGGTCGGATACACCAATGCCGGGAAATCGACCCTCCTTAACCATCTCACCGATGCCCACGTGCTGACCCAGGACCGGCTCTTTTCCACCCTGGACTCCACGGTTCGGCGGGTGAACCTGATTGGTGGCCCTCCGGCCCTGATCTCTGACACGGTGGGCTTCGTTCGCCGCCTTCCTCACCACCTCGTCGAGGCCTTCCGCTCGACTCTCGTCGAAGTCAGGGAGGCCGACCTGCTGATACACGTCGTCGACTCATCCGATCCCGATCCGGTCGGGCAGATCGCGGCCGTTCGTGACGTGCTCGTCGACATCGAGGCCGACGCAGTCCCCGAGCAGATCGTCTTCAACAAGATCGACCTGGCGTCGCAGGCCACCCAGCAACGGCTGGCCAATCTCTATGCCGGGGCCGTGTTCGTCTCGGCACTCCACGGCACCGGCCTGGACGAACTGCGGTCGGCTCTCGCCGACGACCTGGCGCGCCGTACCACGCTGTTGCATCTCGCCGTGCCCTACGAGCGGGGCGACGTCGTGGCTTCTGCCCACCGCCTGGGCGAGGTGGTCGCCGAGAAGCACGACGCCCAGGGCACAACCCTCGATGTGCGCGTTCCCTCAGACCGGGTGGCCGAATTCAAGGATTTCGCCACCGCCTGAAGATGCGCAGGGTCCCCTCACCGGGGACGGGTTATCAGGTACACCTCGTCTTCGAACCAGACGGTCGAATGGCGCTCCATGACGCTGCGAGTGGCAACCTCCCAAACCCCACTCCTCATCGCCTCGGTGAGACGCTCTTCGTCGATCTGGGCCACGTACACCGCCGCATTCCAAGTCGCCATGATCGAGGACGTCCCGATGTGCTCGGCCGCCTCGGAGGGCATGGTGTGCATCTGATAGCGGACTAAGTCGTCCTCGGCAGGCACGAGAAACTCCAGTTCCTCCTCCGACAGCTGACGTCGGGCTTCAGCCAGGATCTCTTCCCGACCGTGGGGAAAAGGCCGCTCCCCCGGCCATACCCCCGTGATGATCTCCATACCCGGGTCATCACCGCGAGCATGAATCCCCACGAGCCGGCCTCCCGGCGCCAGGCCGCGGGCCAGCGGCGCTACGACCGTCCTCACCTTCTGTTCCACCGGAGTGGCGGCCCGATACGCCTGAGCCGCCACCATCAGGTCGTAGCTGAAGGTCGCGTCACCAGGCCGGGGGATCAATTGGCGCAGCAAGAACTCGTGGTCGGCCCGCCAGATCACGACCACGGTCGGGTGCACATAGACCGGGTTCCCGGTGCGCGGGCTGGTCTCGACTTTCCAGGTCTCAGCCAGGTCGGGAAGCAGTTCCCGCATCTGAGCCGCAAACTCATGGCTGGTCTGGCCTTCGAGGGCGAGCTCTCGCCAGACCAGCCGGGAGGAGTCGGCCGGCTGCAACCGAACCGCTTCTTCGAAGCGCATGTTGGTGACCACGAACACCATCTCAGGGTGCTCGAAGAATCGATCCGGCAGGCGCCACAAGGCCTGGCGCACGTCCTCCAGGCTTATCTCCTTGCCCACCACGGTCCAGGGGATGCGGGGAAAGACCTGGTGCATCTGACGCATGAGACCGGCCAGCACCGAAGCGTCGCCCATCCCCGCATCGAATACCCTCAGGCCCGGCGGCGAAGGGACCAGGTCCGACACCTCCGCCCCGATCCTCTCGGCCACCACAGCCTTCTCAGATGTGGCGGTGGCAAAGAGGAGATACGCCGCTCGCGTGTCGAAGAACCGGCTGGTTCTGGTCCAGCCCTCGCTGCTCAACCGCTCACCGCCGCCATGGCGGCCCCGACGATCCCCGCATCGTTGTGCATCAGAGCCGCCGCTACCTCACAATCGACCTCCAGATACGATGCGAATTTGTCGAACCTGCGGCTGACCCCTCCTCCCAGCACGAACAGTTCCGGGGAGAACACATCATCCAGGTGGTTCAGAAAGCGATTCAAACGTCCGCCCCAGTCCTCCCAGGACAGATTCTCATCCTCCCGTACCCGGGCAGCCGTCCAGTCCTCGGCTGATTCGTAGCCTGCGAAATTGAGATGGCCGAACTCCGTGTTGGGCACCAAGACGCCATGAGTGAACAGGGCACTCCCGATGCCCGTGCCCAACGTCAGGCAGATCACGACTCCCGACCGATTCTTCCCCGCCCCGAAGGTCATCTCCGCCACTCCCGCTGCATCGGCATCGTTCACGACGATGGCGGTTCTGCCGGTGGCCTTGGAGAAGAGACCGGCCGCGTCGGTTCCGATCCACGCCTTGTCCACGTTGGCGGCCGTCCGAGCAACCCCATTTCGCATCACCGCCGGGAAGGTGCAGCCGATAGGCCCCTTGCCGGGGAAGTGCTCAGCCACCTCCGCCACGACGGCCGCCACCGCGTCCGGGGTGGACGGCTGAGGCGTGTCGATCTTGAGACGGTCGGCGACCACCTCACCCAGGGTCACGTCGACCAGATTCGCCTTGATCCCCGAGCCGCCTATGTCGATTCCGAGGACGGGGTCCATGCCCTCAGGTTAAGGCCACCATCACACGACCGCGCCAGGCCCGCGGTCGGCCCCGGTACCGTTGCGGACCATGACGAATCAGATGGGATTGATCGGCTTGGGGGTGATGGGGCGCAACCTCGCCCTCAACTTCGCCGATCACGACACACAAGTAACGGTCTTCAACCGAACCACCTCGATCACCGAGGATTTCGTTGCCGGCGCCGGTGGGCGCCCCGAGATCCAGCCCGCCTTCTCGGTCGAAGAGCTGATTGGCATGCTGACGCCACCACGAAAGGTCCTGCTCATGGTTTCGGCCGGGCCGGCAGTGGATGCAGTCATAGACGACCTCGTGCCTCTCTTGGGTGTCGGCGACATCATCATCGACGGTGGGAACTCCCTCTTCACCGACACCATCCAGCGCACGGAGCGGCTCTCGGCCCCCGGCATCCGCTTCGTGGGTTGTGGCATCTCCGGGGGTGAAGAGGGCGCCCGGCACGGTCCATCGATGATGCCGGGGGGAGATCCCGACGCCTGGCCCCACATCGTCCAGTCCTTCCAGGCCGTGGCGGCCAAGGCACCCGACGGTACCCCCTGCTGCGACTGGCTGGGCCCCGACGGTGCCGGCCACTACGTGAAGATGGTCCACAACGGGATCGAATACGGCGACATGCAGGTCATCGCCGAGGCATATCAGCTCATGCGCGACGGGTTGGGCCTCTCCCACGACGACATGGCCACCATCTTCGCCGAGTGGAACCAGGGGGTGCTCGACTCATACCTGATCGAGATCACCGCCGACATCCTCGCCACCGAGGTCGACGGCGAGCATCGACTAGAGGCCATCCTCGACGCCGCCGGTCAGAAAGGCACCGGCAAATGGACCGTCATCTCCTCGATGGAGCTCGGCCAGCCCACGACGCTCGTGGCCGAAGCCGTCTACGCCCGAATCGTCTCGTCCTTCAAGGACGAGCGGGTGCGGGCAGCCGGTGTTCTTCCGGGACCATCGGCCCGTATCAGCGACACGGAGGGATTCGTCGAGGCGATCCGTCAGGCCCTGTACGCCTCCAAGATCGTTTCCTACACCCAGGGATTCATCCAGCTGAGCGCCGCCTCCCGCGAGTACGGCTGGGACCTCGATCTCTCCAGGATCGCCAAGCTGTGGCGGGCGGGCTGCATCATTCGGGCCCGATTCCTCGATGACATCGCCGCCGCATTCGAACGCACGCCGGACAACCTACTGATGGACGACTTCTTCGTGAACGCCCTCGCCCTATCCCAGGATGGGTGGCGGCGTGTGGTGGGATCGGCGATCGAAGCCGGCGTCGGGGTCCCGGCCTATGCCTCGGCTCTGGCCTTCTACGACGCCTTTCGCACCGAGAACCTTCCCGCCAACCTCATCCAGGCACAACGGGATTACTTCGGGGCCCACACGTACGAACGCATCGACCGACCCCGGAACGAGCATTTCCACACTCACTGGACCGAAGGCGGCAGAGAGGCGCCTGCCTGAGGAGACGGCCTGGGCCTCGGGAGGAATTCTCGAGTATTCGGGCCGAAGCCCGCCACGGTTCACCTCTCGTTTCTCGTCTACTGTCGGTTTCTTGGTCCTGGTCGTAGGCGGCTCCCTCTGGCTTTGGCGACGGTCCAACGAGTACGACGACTAGTTCGACGAGATCGCTCCCCGCGAGTACAAGGCACCGCCCGGTGGAAGCTGGCCCCCAACCTGTGGCGGGATAGGCGGTTGACCGCTCTCCCCGGTGCTGCCCCGGGTCGGAGTCGGCCTCACACCGGGGGAAGCCCGGGGACCGGGATGCGCTCGGGGGCGTCGGGGTCTTCGACCTCCTCGCCTCTGATTCCGAGCAGGAACAGGATGGCGTCCAGATAGGGCACATTGAGTGCGGCATCGGCTGCCGCCCGCACCGAATGGCGGGCATTGAAGGCGATCCCCAGCCCGGCCACCGCCAGCATGTCGAGATCGTTGGCACCGTCCCCGACCGCCACGACCTGTTCGAGCGGGATGCCCTCCTTCTCAGCGATTTTCTGGAGGATCCTCGCCTTGCCGGGGCGATCCACCACCTCGCCAACCAGATTCCCGGTCAGTCTCCCACCGACAATCTCCAGAGTGTTGGCTGCGGCATGATCCACAACCAGCTCGTTGGCGAGGTACTCGGCGATCTCGGTGAAGCCTCCCGACACGATGGCAGTTCGCATCCCCACCCTCTTCAGGGTCTTGATGAAGGTCCGCGCCCCAGGAGTGAGACGGATCGACGCGGCTACCTGATCCAGTTTGGCGGCGTCGAGGCCGGCCAGGAGCTTCACTCTCTTCCTCAGCGACTCCTCGAAGTCCAGCCCGCCCTCCATTGCCTTCTCGGTAATCGCATGGACCTCGGCAGCCACCCCGGCCTCCTGGGCGAGCAGGTCGATCACCTCGTCCTGGATGAGGGTTGAATCGACGTCGATCACGACCAGGCGCTTCATCCGACGCTCGAGTCTCTCCTCCTGGACTGCGACGTCGAAGTGATGCTCGGCCGCCGCCCTGCCCAGGTTGCGACGCAGCCGGGCCAGGTCACCGTCGGCCACCGCCAACTCGTAGGACACGACCGGATAGCGCGACAGCCTCACGATCCGGTCGATGTTTCCCCCCGCCTCCGCAATCGCCGACGCGGCCGCCCCGAATGCATGGGGACCGATCGACTGGGCCACGACCGTCACTGCCGCAGTGAGCTGGCTGTGACCGGAGGTCGGCTCGACCATCTCGAAGTCGATCTGCATTCCCGACTCCCAGCCGTAGTAGAGCAGGTCCTTGACCGTCGAAGCCCCCTCGGGAGCCGCGAACAGGATGTCGAGGGTCAATCGACCCCGGACCACGACCTGCTCCACGTCGTAGAGCTCGGCTCCCGAGGCGGCCAGGACTTCCATCAGCCCCGCTGTGATGCCGGGCCGATCTTGGCCGTGGACTCGGCACAGAATGGGGGATCCGTTGGGCACGAATCCAGTTTGGCGCCGTAGTGACCCTGAGCCAAGACTGACGCCCGCCTCGGATGCCTTCGGTGTATTCCCCGGTGCGGTGGCGGGTTACTAGCGTTCCTCCCATGCCGCCAACCCTCTCCCCCGGAACGAGACTCGTCATCTCCACCGAGGTGGGCCCCGAGCACACCCCGCCCCACCTTGCCCCAATCGTGGTTCTGTCTACGCCCGACATGATTCGCCTGATGGAAGAGGCGTGCACGGCGGCCGTTCAACCTCTGCTCGATGAGAACCAGACCTCTGTCGGCACACACGTCGACGTGAGCCACGAGTCGGCCGCCCGGGAAGGAGAGGTGGTCGATGTGGAAGCGGAGCTGACGGCCGTTGATGGGGCGAGGCTCGCCTTCCGAGTCGAGGCCCGTGTCGAGGATCGAATCATCGGCCGAGGAACACACCGCCGCCACGTGATCGACATGTCCCGCTTCGGCGGATGAGCCGGCTGTCGGTGGTACTGCCGCTGTGGCAGGATCGCTCGCCCTCGGAGAATCTCGCCATCGCCGCCACAGCCGATGAGCTGGACTATCGGGACCTGTGGATCGGCGAGATGGCAACCTACGACGCCTTCGCCCTCGCCACTCGCATTGGCACCGACACCAGACTCGCCATCACGGTCGGGCCGTTGGCCGTCGGCGTTCGGACTCCAGTCTCCATCGCCCTGGGTGTTGCATCCGTGAGCGATCTGATCGGCCGGCAGGTGAGCGTGGCAGTGGGGGCATCTTCACCGGTCGTGGTGAGGCGGTGGCATGGCCGACCCTGGTTCGACACGGCCCGGCGGCTCGACGAGACCGTCGATATCATCCGGGTACTGCTCGAAGGCGGACGTAGCCACCACGACGGCGATCGAGCATCGAGCCAGGGCTACCGGCTGCGCCTTCACCCGCCTGGGGCGCACATCACGGTGGCGGCATTCGGGCCGCGGGCAGTGGCGGTCGCCGCCGAGAAGGCCGACCGGGTAGTGCTCAATATGGTGACCACCCAATCGGTGGCCCGGATTGCCCAGATCGTCGCCGATCGGGTACGGGCCACAAGCCGGCCGGCGCCTCCGCTGGCGGTGTGGCTGACGGCTGCCGTGGACCCGACCCCTGAGGCCCACCTCCAGATGGCGAGAGCCCGCCTCGGCTACCTCTCCGCCCCCGGCTACGCCGACATGATTCGCCAGGCGGGCTTCGGTGACCTCGTCGATCTGGCCCTGTCGGGAGCGTCGCTGGCTGAGGTGGAGGTCTCGATACCCCCGGAAATCGACGACGTGATTGGACTGGCCGGCACGGCCGAGCACCTCGAGAAGCGGATCGGCCAATATCGGGCAGCCGGAGCCGACGAGGTGTGCCTGGTGCCGGTCACCGCCGGAGACCCTGGAGGTGTGCGGACGCTGACCGCTCTCTGCCCGGCTGATTCGGGCACGGCCCCATGATCGGCCGCCGCGGGACCGATTCTGGATATGAGGGTGACGCTGCAACCAGTACCATGGCCGCTCGTGTCTGACAACCCATATCGCCTGCCCCGCACCGTCATACCCAGTCGCTACAGACTTCGCCTCGAGCCCGATCTGGAAGAGTTCACGTTCGCAGGTTCGGAGCGGATAGACGTCACCGCAGAGACGGCCACCGACGAGATCACTCTGAACGCCGCCGACCTGGACATCACATTCGCCGAGCTGACGCGCCCAGACCGGACAATCGGGGCATCAGTTCGACCGGACGACGAAATGGAGCGAGTCACCCTCGTGCTCGAGTCTCCCGCCGAGCCCGGTGATTGGCAGCTTCGCATCGACTTCCGGGGAACCCTCAACGATTATCTGCGCGGCTTCTATCGCTCCCGTTTCACCGACATCGACGGCGACGAACAGGTCATAGCCACCACCCAATTCGAGTCGACCGACGCCCGTCGGGCGTTTCCCTGCTGGGACGAACCCGACTTCAAGGCCACGTTCGAGACGACCCTGGTCATCCCCTCCGAGTTGATGGCGGTGACCAACACGGCAGAGAGGACCCGCACAGATCTCGGTGACGGACGCACCGAGATCACCTTCGCCGAGACGATGAAGATGTCGACCTACCTCGTCGCCTTCGTGGTGGGCCCTTTCGAAGCCACCGATCCTGTGGATGTCGACGGGGTGCCCACCAGGATCGTGGTTCCCCGCGGCAAGCTTCATCTGGCGGACTATGCCCTGGAGTGCGCCCAGTTCTGTTTTCGCTATTTGCGCGACTACTACGGCATCGATTACCCGGGCGACAAGCTCGACCACATCGCCATTCCGGACTTTGCCTTTGGCGCCATGGAGAATGTGGGAGCGATAACTTACCGAGAGACCGCCCTACTCATCGATCCGGCCAGGGCTTCCCAGGCCGAGAAGCTGCGGATTCTCGACGTGATCGGTCACGAAATCGCTCATCAATGGTTTGGCAACCTGGTGACCATGGCGTGGTGGGAAGGCGTGTGGCTCAACGAGGCGTTCGCATCGTTCATGGAGATGAAGTCCACCGACGCACGTCGCCCGGAGTGGAAGCGATGGCTCAACTTCGCCGCCGTCGAGCGGCCCTGGGCGTTCGGAGTCGATCAGCTGGCCTCCACACGCCCGGTGGAATTCGAAGTCAACTCACCGGCGGAAGCCGACGAGATGTTCGACGCCCTCACCTATGGGAAAGGCTCGTCGGTGCTGCGGATGCTCGAGCAGTTCATAGGAGAGGACGCCTTCCGTCAGGGAGTCGGGACGTATCTGCGTCGCCATGCCTTCGCCAATGCTGTCACAGCCGACCTGTGGGCGGGGCTGGACGGCACGTCGAAGTGGCCGGTCGCCAAGATGATGGACGGCTGGATCTACCAACGCGGCTTTCCCAAGCTCACCGTCGAGCCGGCGCCAGGAGGCCTGCGGATCGCCCAGCGGAGATATCTGGCCATCCCGGACGAAACCGACCAAACCCAATGGCAGGTCCCAATACGGCTCCGCGGAGTCGACCAGTCGGGGGCAGAGTTCGAGCGAACCATCCTGCTCGAAGACGAGGAGATCACTCTCGACACCGGCCCGGTTCGCTGGGTAACGGCCAACGCCGGAGGGAACGGCTTCTATCGGGTTCACTACTCAGGCGAGCTCTTCGACTCTCTGGTCGAAAATTTGGCCGATCTGGAGCCTGTGGAGCGCTACGGGCTTCTCAACGACACCGACGCCTTCTTGGTCTCGGGCGAGGTCGACGCCCCCACGACGCTCGGATTGCTCGACGCCTACCAGCACGAGACCGAGCAACCCATCTGGCAGCTGATCCTGGGCATTCTCACCGCGATAGAGCACGATCTCATCGACGACGGGGACCTGGCGCAGTACCAGGAGTTCTGCCGCCAATTCCTCCGGCCCCTCGCCGCCCGACTCGGCTGGGAGCCGGGAGCGGACGAGGACGATCTCACCCGTCGCCTGCGAGGCCAGATCCTCGGCGCACTGGGAGGGCGGCCTGGCCTCGATCCCGACACCATTGCCCGGGCCACGGAACTCGCCGACGAAGTTCTGGCGGGTACGTCCAATCTGGACCCCGAGGTCCTGCGAGCCGTCCTGGCCATAGTTCCCTACATGGGTCGAGACGACGACTATCGGCGGGTGTGGGCAGGCTACGAGCGCAATGACTCCCCGGCCGAACAGCTCCGCTTCCTGCAGACGCTGACCCGATTCGACGACTCCGACTCAGCGCTACGCACCCTCAACGCCACTCTGGATGGGTCAATCCGAAACCAGGACGGAGCGGCGGTGGTCGCCTGGCTGTTCGGGAATCGCAATGCCGGACCCATGGTCTGGGCCGAGGCACGGCGCCGCTGGGACGAGCTTCTCACCACCTTCCCCCCGATGAGCCATCGCCGTTTGGTGGAGGGAATCCCGGCCCTGTCCCGGCCCGACGTTGCCGCAGACGTGCAGGCGTTCTTCGCCGAGACGCCTATGCGATACGCGGCCAAGACCACGGCCCAGAAACTGGAACTGCTGGAAGCCTACGTAGCCACGCGCCCGCGAGAATCGGCCCGACTGGCCACCTGGCTGCACAACCGGGCCCGGGCCTGACCTGTCGGCCTCAGTGGGGTCGGACCACCAGTACATCGCAGGGGGTGCCGTGGATCACGCCGTGACTGGTCGAGCCCAGCACCAGGGAAGCAAGATCCCCCCGACCGCGCGATCCGATGACGATGAGGTCCGAGTTGTGCTCTTCCGCAAAGGCGCAGATCATCGAGGCGGGGTGGCCCTCCAGGTCGATTCGGTTCCACTGCAGGCCGGACTCGTCCAGCGCCTCTTCCAGCGGGGCCCACACAGTCTTGCGTTCGGCGTCGGCCAGCTCATCCGCCGCCAGATAGAACCCGGCATCGAGCGCGTAGAGGGAGGCAGGGGGCTGGTAGACGTGAACCACATCAAGGGTGGCGTTCCAGTGCTTGGCATGCCCGATCGCACGATTCAGCACCTCCATGGCGGCAGGAGAGGAATCGACACAGGCGACGAAGTTCATTGACTACTCCTTTCACCGCCCATGGTGGCCCGAACGGAACTCTGATGCGAGGGAACAAAGTCCCGGGTTCTCCCCCATGGGTCCCCCGACGCGCAACGGCCGCCCTCAGAGGGCGGCCGTTGCGCGAGCAATCGAGAGATGGGGCTATTTCAACTCGACCGTGGCGCCGACTGCCTCCAGTGCCTCCTTGGCCTTGTCGGCGGCGTCCTTGTCGACGGCTTCCAGCACCGGCTTGGGAGCACTGTCCACCAACTCCTTGGCCTCCTTCAGGCCCAGGCTGGTCAGGGAACGCACCTCCTTGATTACCTGGATCTTCTGATCGCCGGCCGCGGTGAGAACGACGTCGAACTCGTCCTTCTCCTCGGCGGCAGCCTCCTCACCGCCGGCGGCGGCCGGTGCGGCGGCGACCGCGACCGGCGCGGCGGCCGTCACGTCGAACTTCTCCTCGAATGCATCGAGGAAATCCTTCAGCTCCAGAACCGTCATCTCCTCGAAGACGGAAAGGAGCTCTTCTGTGGTCATGCTGGCCATGGTCATTCCTCCTCGGCCTCATCCGTCGGATCCTTTTCGGATGCCTCGACGGTCTCGTCATCTTCGTCGCTCTCAGTAGCAGCCTGATCGTCCGAGACTTCCGACGCCTCGGGCCCGGCGTCCTCCGTCTCATCGCTCTCCGATCGGTGGCCTCGGGCTCGGTGGCCTCGGGCTCGGTGGCCTCGGGCTGATCGCTTTCGTCCGCCACTTCGGCCGGCGCGTCTTCGGCCACCGGGCCCGTGTCGGACGGTTCCACCTCGGTCACGGGCGCCTCGGAGACGACAGACGGCTCGGCCCCCCTCTTGTCGAGGAGAGCGGCAAAGAGCCCGGCGGCGTCCCTCGTGAAGGAGGCCAGCATCCCGGCCAGATTGGCCAGAGGTGCCATGGCCGCCCCGGCGATCCTGGCGAGGAGCACCTCGCGGGGTTCGATAGCGGCAAGCTTCAAGACGTCCTCGGGTCGGAGGACCTTGTCCGTCAGGAGCCCCAGCTTGATCACCAAGCGATCGTTCTCCTTGGAGTAGTCGCTCAGCGCCTTGGCCACACCGACGGGGTCGGTATTGGCGAAGGCAAGGGCAGTGGGCCCCGCCATCTCGTCGGTGAGCCCTTCGATCCCGAGTCCCTCGGCGGCCCGACGAGCCAAGGTCATCTTGACGACCTTGTAGTCGCCGCCTGCGTCGCGCACCCGGCGTCGAAGATCGCCCATCTGTTCGACGGCGATACCGCGATATTCGGTCAGGAACACGGCCTGGGCCGCCTCGAACCGCTCTTTGATCTCGGCCACTGCCTGGACCTTCTCAGGTCTCGGCATGTGTATCTCCTATCTTCATCGCAAAACCCCCGGCACACGACCGAGGGTTCCTGTCAAGGGACCTGCGCTGGTCGGATGATTTCGTCCGCTTAAGCCGTCGAGATCTCGACGTAGGCACCAACGGTCTCGGGCCGAGGTTTGGAGTTGCAGCACAGATGGTACGGCGACCCGACGGGCGATGGCAAAACCAGCTTCGGGTTGTCATGAAACATCTCCCAGTTTTTCCCTGGACATAGGTCCAGCGACCTACAAGACTTTGTTGGACAAAGAACAGGGGGCTCCGAGGAGTCAGCACGATGGAAACCGACCGCCTCCGTCTGCTGCGAGTCGAGCCCAGCGAGCCATCGATGGACGGACGGCCGACGACCCTCTTGAACGTCCGTAACGCCGGTGGGGGAAAGCGCACTTGGTGGACCTGGCATGCGCATCCCTCCCTCGCTACGACAGCTCCTCCACTCGGAGCCCCCTAACACCACTGGCCGCTCACGCGGCTCTGGCGGCCAGATCCTCGATTCGGCCCGTGTCGATCTTGACTCCCGGCCCCATCGTCGACGACACGGTCAGTTGGCGCACGTAACGCCCCTTGGCGCCAGCGGGCTTGGCCCGCATCAATTCGGCGGCCAGGGCGGCCAGATTCTGATGGAGCTGCTCGGTGTCGAAAGACGCCTTGCCGATGGGAACATGCACATTGCCGTTTCGATCGTTGCGGTATTCGAGCCTTCCCGCTTTGAACTCGGCTACTGCCTTGCCCACGTCTGGTGTCACCGTTCCAGACTTGGGGTTGGGCATGAGCCCACGGCGGGCCCAGCAGCCGACCCAGCTTCCCGACCTCGGCCATCATGTCGGGAGTGGCGATCGCCACGTCGAAGTCGACGCTACCGCCGGCCTGGAGTTGCTCGACAAGCTCGGTGCCTCCCACGACGTCGGCGCCGGCCTCTTCGGCCTCGCCAAACTTGTCGGCCGGAGCAAACACGGCTACCCGCACTTCTTTGCCCGTCCCATGGGGGAGGGAGATCGTCCCTCTCACCAGTTGATCGGCTTTGCGAGCGTCGATTCCCAGCTTGAAGACCGCCTCGACGGTCTCATCGAACTTGGCCGTGGCGAATGTCTTCACCAGCTCCAGGGCTTGACCAGCCGGATAGGGCGTCAGCTTGTCATATCCCTTGACGGCATCCGTATATCGCTTGCCACGATTGGCCATGGCTCTATTCTCCTTGTGGTCCAGGCGGTGGCCCGTGCCACCTCCCACTGCTTTGAACGCTGGCCGACTCTGGGTCGGCCCCGCCTCCACGTGGAGGCGGAATCCCAAGATTATGCCATCGACCGGGCCGAGCCCGAAGTCTGCCTGCTCGGCCCTCTGGCTATGATCAACCGGGATGAACCTCCTGTCGGGGCTACTCCGCGTCCACCAAGCGATTTACGAGGCAACCGGGGGTCTGATCGGCCACCGGATCCTCGGTGTGCCGACCCTCCTGCTACGTACCACCGGCCGCCGGTCGGGCGAGACCCGCACCAGCGCCCTCTTCTATGTCAGAGACGGTGAACGCCAGATCGTTGTCGCCTCCAACGGCGGAGACCCCAAGCCCTCCGCTTGGCTGCTCAACCTGCAGGCTAACCCAATGGTCGAAGTGCAGATCGGACGCCACAAGCGCCCTGCCTCTGCGTCGGAGATCGAGCCCGGCGACCCTGACTACGACCGGCTCTGGCAGGCGGTCAACAAAGCCAACTCACACCGATACGACGTCTACCAATCGCGTACCAGACGACCGATCTCGCTGGTGGCCCTGAGCCCCGCCTGACTCCGCCTTGCCCCCTACCCGGGCCGGGGGTCATCAGCCGTTGACGGTGATCCCCATCGAGCGGGCCGTGCCCTCCACGATCTTCATCGCCGCCTCGATGTCATTGGCATTGAGGTCCGGCATCTTGATCTCGGCTATCCCCTTGACCTGCGCCCTGGTCACCGAGCCCACTTTCTCCTTGTTGGGCTCAGCTGAGCCCTTGTCCACGCGGGCAGCCTGACGAAGCAGGGCAGCAGCCGGTGGAGTCTTGGTGATAAAGGTGAAGGACCGGTCTTCGAAGATGGAGATCTCGACCGGGATGATCTGGCCCCTCTGACTGGCAGTGGCGTCGTTGTAGGACTTGACGAAGTCCATCAGGTTCACACCGTGTGGACCGAGGGCTGTGCCGACCGGAGGAGCCGGTGTGGCCTGACCTGCCGGAAGCTGGAGCTTGAGTGTGGTTACGAGTCGTCTGCGTCCCATAGGTTGGTCCTGTTCAGTTCTTCTGGATGTCGTCGAATCCGAGCTCGACAGGAGTGTCGCGCCCAAAGATGTTGACCAGCACCACCACTTTCTGCTGATCGATGTTGATGTCTTCGATGATCCCGTTGAAGTCGGCGAAGGGGCCGGCAACCACCCGCACCTGCTCGCCCACCTCCCAGGCCGGCTTAAACCGAGGCTTGGCTTTCTCCTCTTCCTCCTGAACGCCCAGGAAGCGCTCAACCTCGCGACGGGACAGCGGCGTGGGCTTCTGGTTCCCACCCACGAAACCGGTTACGCCCGGCGTGTTACGGACCGCGTACCAGGAGTCGTCGTCGAGTCGCATCCGCACCAGGATGTAGCCGGGAAACACTTTGCGGGGAACGGTGACCTTCTTGCCATTCTTGATCTCCACGACGTCTTCCATCGGGATGTGAACCTCGAAGATCCGGTCCTCCATGTGCATCGACTTGATGCGGGTCTCAAGATTGGCCTTGACCTTGTTCTCGTACCCGGAGTACGAGTGGATCACATACCAGTCGCCCTCCAGGTCGTAGGGGCTGACCGGTGGAGCAGGGGCCTCTTCTTCCGACTCTGAGGCCTCGTCGGCAGCTTCGCCGGCGTCCTGCGTCTCGGCGTCGCTGGAGGGCTCTTCGTTCTCCGAGGCCTGTTCGTTCTCCGAGGCCTGTTCGTTCTCCGAGGGCTCTTCGTTCTTCAAGGCCTCTTCGTCCTCCACGATCTCATCGCTCTTCTCGGCCACCTCAGCCATCATCAACCCCGCTGGACCACGAGCAAGACGACCTCTTTCATCACAATGTCGAGGCCGAACACGACCAGGGTAAGGGCCGCCGTGGTGATGAGGGTGACGGCGGTGAAGGCGATCATCTGTTCTTGGGTGGGCCAGGAAACGCGCTTCATCTCCTGGCGAACGTCATGAAAGAAAGCACGGATGCGCTCCGGCCACGGCTTTTTCTCGCCGTGGGATTGAGCCACGCCCGGGCTGCGCCGCTTGGCAGCACCCGACTTGTCCTGTTTCTTGTTCCGCCGCTCCTCACGTTCCATGAGGCGGCGCATCTCTCTGTTCATCTCAGGTTTCCTCGGCGATCAGGCTCGAATGGCCCTGGCAGGGGTGGAGGGACTCGAACCCCCAACCTCCGGTTTTGGAGACCGGCGCTCTAACCAATTAGAGCTACACCCCTAAGGGGTTCGGCGGAGGACCGAGTATACGGCCTCGGACGGGGAGAGGAAACTCGGCTCGGGCCACCGACTCAGGTGGTCGACGCCTTCTGACGGAGCCGCGCCAACACCACCACCGCGGCCACCGAGGCCAGCCCGGCTGCCATCCAGGCCCTGCGGCTGGTTTCGTCACCCAACTCTTCGGTATCGGCGTCGAGGCCGGCCAATTCGCGCCGCAGACGTCTTGAGCTCGCCACTACCGCCTGGCAGCGGAGGCAAGATGCCACATGAGCTTCCAGAATCGGTGGTGGTTCCCCCGTGTCCAACACCCAGGCGGCCAGCGTCCGGCGCCAGAAACGGCACACCAGGCCCCTCATCCGATCGCCCCGAGGATCGTGGCCAGCCGACGGTGCGCTCGATGGAGACGCACCTTGGCGGCGGATTCGGTGATTCCGAGCCGCTGAGCGATCTCGGCATGGCTCCAGCCCTCGATGTCCTTCAGCACCACCACGGCCCGCTGGCCATCAGGGAGCGTTTCGAGGGCGGCCTGGAGGGTGCGCCGCAGGTCGACCACTTCACCCCTCATCTCGGGATCGACGTCCGAAGTGGCATCAGCCGCCAGGTCATCGTGCAGTTCGGCCGCCCGACTGCTCCGGCCGGCCGCCCGACGGCGAGCGGTCAGCGCCGTGTTGACGGCGATGCGATACAGCCAGGTACCGAGCGAAGAGTCACCTCGAAAACGGGCTATGCCACGCCAGGCCCGAATGAAGGTCTCCTGGACCACATCTGCCGCCAGGTCCGGGTCGGAGACGACCCCCAGCACCACGCCGTACACCCTATTCCGGTACTCGCTGACGATCTGATCGAAATCGCCCGACCATCCCGATTCGATCCGATCGGTCACGCGGCCACCTTGAAACGACCCGATACCGTGACTCGATCACCGACGTTGAGTGTCAAGTCGAGGTCCTCGCCTTGCCCCTGCCCCCTTATCTCGGCGGCCTCGGCGGGACGCAGGGGCGCCGTGTACCTGAATCGGGCCGCCTGGACCGGGCGGTCTCCGATGCCGAAGGCGGCCGCAACCTGGGTCAGCCAGGCCGACTGCAAGAGGCCGTGCACTACCACTCCTCCCAGGCCTGCCGCTACGGCCGCGGCATGATCCCAGTGGATTGGATTCCAGTCGCGGGTGGCGGCGGCGTAGCGCACGAGATCGTGGCGGGACGCCGAGCGGGAAGCCGGCAGGTCCGTCGCGGGCGAAGCGGTCGCTGCTCGCTCGTGCACCGCCGGCGGCACACGCTCTCCCATCTCGTCGGTCCCACCACCTACGAGGAAGGTGGACTTCCCTTCCACCAGCATGCCATCGGAGTCGGCGGCCTCGAGCGAGAAGGTCAGGAAGGCCACATCCCCGCGGGAACGGACCCGCTCGACCCTGCCCGTTACCGCCAGATCGCGTTCGATGGTGAGGCTTCTGTGCCAAAAGAACGACTGATCGCCGTGGATCACCGCGCCTTCGAGGACCGGGTTGGACAGGAGCTCGGGCGCCACCACGAAAAGAAGCGCAGCCGCCATCCCCGGTGGGGCGAACTCCTCCCACCGGGACGGGTCGTCTCCTGTGCTGTCGAGGAATTCGCTCACCTTCTCGGCACACAGACGATACGGCCGGTCGGCGAAGACGATCCCTTCCAGGGCCTGCAAAGTCATGACCCAGACACCGTACACAACGGAAGGGGCGACCCGGCGGCCACCCCTACCCCGCATAGGCCCACTCGCCTCGGTGTCAGCGGGTTTCTCTGTGGGCAGTGTGCTTACGGCACCACTTGCAGTACTTGGCGAGCTCCAGACGCTCGCGTGTGTTGGACTTGTTCTTGGTGGTCACGTAGTTGCGCCGTTTGCACACTTCGCAGGCGAGCGTGATGGGCGGTCTCTTGTCAGAAGGCATTGGTTGCTCGATTCGTCTTCAGTCGGTTTGTCTGGTCCGGGAGGGCCGTTCTTTCGGGTTGGCGGGTCTCCTCTACCCCCCTGCTTCGCAGCGGAAGCCGGTTCGGGTTGGGAGTTGAGTTGTCGGGTTTGGTGGGGTCTCGCCCCTACCCCACAGCCTGCGGCTGCAGAAGCCGGTCACCCTCACCGGCGCTAAAGGGGGAACAAACTATTTGAGGATCTTGGTCACCCGGCCCGCACCCACCGTACGACCCCCCTCACGAATCGCGAACCGCTGACCCTCATCCATAGCAATCGGAGTGATCAAACTCACCGACATCTCCGTATTATCACCCGGCATCACCATCTGAGTCCCCTCCGGCAACGACACCGCCCCCGTCACATCCGTCGTCCGGAAATAAAACTGCGGCCGATACCCAGAAAAGAACGGGTTATGCCGACCACCCTCCTCCTTGGTCAACACATACACCTGAGCCTCAAAATCAGTATGCGGCGTAATCGACCCCGGCTTCGCCAACACCTGACCCCGCTCCACCTCATCCTTACCAACCCCCCGCAACAACACCCCCACATTGTCACCAGCACGCCCCTCATCCAACAACTTCCGAAACATCTCAATCCCAGTCGCCACCGTCTTCTGAGTCGGCGAGATCCCCACAATCTCCACCTCCTCATTCACCCGCAACACCCCCTGCTCAACCCGACCAGTCACCACCGTCCCCCGACCAGTAATCGAAAACACATCCTCAATCGGCATCAAAAACGGCTTCTCCGTATCCCGAACCGGCTCCGGAACATACGAATCCACCGCCCCCATCAACTCCATCACCTGATCACCAGCAGCCTCATCCCCCTCCAAAGCCCGCAACGCCGACACCCTCACCACCGGCGTCTCATCCCCCGGAAACTCATACTCAGTCAACAAATCCCGAACCTCCAACTCCACAAGATCCAACAACTCAGCATCATCGACCATGTCAACCTTGTTCAACGCCACCACAATCGACGGCACCCCCACCTGACGCGCCAACAACACATGCTCCCGAGTCTGAGGCATCGGACCATCCGCCGCCGACACCACCAAAATCGCCCCATCCACCTGAGCCGCCCCCGTAATCATGTTCTTGATGTAATCAGCATGACCCGGCATATCCACATGCGCATAATGGCGCGCCTCAGTCTCATACTCCACATGCGCCACATTGATCGTGATCCCCCGCTCACGCTCCTCCGGCGCCTTATCAATCATGTCAAACTCAGTCGCCGTATTCGCACCCCCCACACGCTCCGCCAACACCTTCGTAATCGCAGCCGTCAACGTCGTCTTCCCATGATCAATATGACCCATCGTCCCAACATTCACATGCGGCTTCGACCGATCAAACTTCGCCTTACCCATGGTGGTTCTCCTTGTCCGGGTTGTGTGACGGCCGGTTCGTAGCGGCGGGCAGACTCGAACTGCCGACCTCTCGATTATGAGTCGAGCGCTCTCACCAACTGAGCTACGCCGCCTCGCGCGCGTAAGCGCAACTCCGGTGACCGCGACCGTCGGCCGATCACCAAAGCAGAGCCCCCTCGGGGATTTGAACCCCGGACCCCTTCCTTACCATGGAAGTGCTCTGCCACTGAGCTAAGGGGGCATCTGTGGATGTGGAGGATAGTTGCCCTGGGGCCCCATCGGCCATCCCGAGCGCCATCCATTGGTGCCGGGAGAAGGATTCGAACCTCCGAAGGCTGAGCCGGCAGATTTACAGTCTGCTCCCTTTGGCCGCTTGGGTATCCCGGCACACCACAACCGGGCCCACCACCGTTTGTCGGCGATCTGGCCCGGTCATTCCGTCGCCAGGCGACGGTTGCCCTCGAGATTCTAAACGGCGTCCATTGCCAGGCCCAAGGCCGTCAGCCGGTCCGAAGACGCAGACCGACCCAGCCCAGCACCAGGGCGAGAGCGATCCCGAAGGATCCCACCCAGCCCCGCTCGAAGACATCCCAGATCGCCACGACGCCCAGGGCGACCGCTCCGCCCAACACGAAAACGGAGAGCCGGGAGTTGGCCCTGGAGTCATCGGCTGGGCCCAGCTCCCCGTACAGGCTCCTGGCTCGCAGAAGGTGGCGGCGGACGGTCCTCGTGAGCCACCAGGCCACCACTCCGACATATGCGACGGCCACACCCATCCAGAACGGGTCGAGGGCCACAGCCGCCACCGCGCCCAGTACCAGCACGCCGGCCATTGCCGGCTGCCAGCGCTCCAGCTGAGTCAGCGCCCAGGCGGGGCCACGCCGAGAGGAGCCGAGCGAGATCCAGGCTCCCCAAACTGCCACCAGGATGGTGACGGCGCCCACGGTGGTCGTGGCGGCCGCCAGCCCGACTTCGATCAACGGAGCCCTGCGGCCATCTCCTGAAGGCGGCGCACCCGATCTTCCATGGGAGGGTGCGTCGAGAGCAGCTTCGTCAGGCTGTTGCCGCGCATCGCCTTGAGAGGATTCTCTATGTAGAGCTGGCTCACGGCGGGGTTGACCCGCATCGGGATCCGGGCGGCACCGGCCGAGATCTTCTCCAGGGCGGAGGCCAGCATTATCGGACGGCCGGTCAGCTCGGCGCCGGAGGCGTCGGCCTGATACTCCCGGGTACGTGAGATCGCCAGGCGGATCAGCATGGCCGCCAGGGGGGCCACGATGATCGCCACCAGCCCAACGACGGCCCCGAGCGGGTTGTTGCGGTCCCGGCTCCCGCCCCCGAACCAGAACGCCATCCGGGCGAAGATCGACAGCGCCGCCGCCAGCATGGCCGCGATGGAGCTGATCAGGATGTCACGGTTGCGAACGTGGGACAGCTCGTGACCCAGAACACCCTCGAGCTCGTCGTTCGTCAGCATGGGCAGGATGCCCGTGGTGACGGCCACGGCGGCATGCTCGGGGTTCCGCCCCGTGGCAAAGGCGTTGGGCTGGGGGGAGTCGATCAGGTAGATGCGGGGCATGGGCATCTCGGCCCGAGCGGCCAGAGAGCGAACGATGGCATACACCTGAGGCAGCTCATGCTCCTCCACCGGCCGGGCGCGAGAAGCCGCCAGTGCCATCTTGTCGGAGAAGAAGTAGGCGACCAGGTTGATCCCGACGGCAAGGACGAGACCGATCCACAGTCCGTAGGTACCACCGAACGAGTAGGCCACTCCCCACACCAGGGCGGAGAGGAAAGCCAGGAGGCCGACAGTTTTCATGTTGTTCATCAGAAGCCTGATTTTACCGCTGCACCCCGTTTATCCATCGGGCGACCCGATCAACGATCGGTGGGGGTGGGCACCGTCACACCCGGGCCCGAGGAGATATTGGGTTTCTCGCACAGGAAGGGCTCATCGTCAGACCCGGCGTGGTAGTCGTAGGTGTCGCCGTCGTGGGCCAGGATGACCCGTGAGCCTTCCACGAGGGCCTGGGTGTAGACCTCACCCGGCTTGGGGCATCCGAGGCTGCCGTCGCTCCATGTGACCCGGGCGAACGACCGGACCTCGACCTGGTTCTCAACTATCCCCAACCGTTGAGAAAGGTCGGTCAGAGCGGCATCGACCACCGCTTTGTCGGCCGGGGGCCGCGTGGAGCCGGTCGTGGTAGATGAGGTCGCCGGACTCGAGGTTTGGCTCGTCCCGGGGGACGTCCCGCCGCCGCAGGCGGCCGCGAGCGCCAATACGACCGCAAAGATGAGAGGCCGCCGAATCATGCCATCTTGGACGATCGGGGTCCGTCTTCGGTTCCGGATCATTTGCGGGCCACCAGCACCCGGAAATCGCCCAGGCCACGTGGGTGCATCAGGGTCTCGGCCTCCGTGCGGACGGTGCGAACCTTCAGTCGCTCCATGTCCTCACCGGCCCGGGCCAGCTCCAGTTCACGGTGGCGAAGCCGGGAGATTCTCTCTCGTAAACCCAGCTCGGCCAGGAAGTCGTCCTGGCGCCAAACGGTGACATCGGCGCCGGACCCACGGGCGACGTCGGCGAGCGCCGTGAAGTTGACATCGGCCGTTATGTCGGTCGCACCGGGCTCGTCGAGGGGATGTGGCCCGAGGTGATGGGCCCGGTAGGTGCGCAGGGTCCCGTCGCGGCGGCGCGGGGCGAGGTTCTCGGCGGTGTCGCCGTAGTCGATCATGACCAGCGAGCCCGTTTCCAGACGGGACAGAGCTGTGGTCAAGAAATCGGCGGCGGCCAGCTGTACCTCCACCCATCCCCCCACCTCGACCGGACCGGCAAAGCGACCGAGCCAGTCGACGACCTCGGGGCGGGGCGGAGCGTCGATGAACTCCAACCGGTCCTCGACCACCCCCACCCATCTCTCGCGCCACCCGTCTTCCTCCAGCTGGGCGATGGCCATGGGCAGGTTGTCCACCAGTTCGTTGGCCAGGATCACACCCCGAATCGGTGCCGGGACCGCGGCGAGGGTTTCGACCACCCGGCCCGTACCCAGCATCTCGGCCAGCTGGGACCGGGAAGCGGGAGAGACCTCCACCGCCCAGGCCTCGACCGCCACTTCGGCCAGGAGGGCCCGTAACAAGGAACCGGATCCCCCGGCCACCTCGACGACGGAGAACGGCTCCCCAATGCGGTCCCTCTCATCTTCGATGAAGCGAGCCAAGGTGGTGCCGAACAGGCTGCTCACTTCGGGGCTGGTCAGGAAATCGCCGGCCTTTTGGGATCGGAGCACGGACCCAGTGAAGAACCCGGCCGTCGGATCGTAGAGAGCGATCTCCATGAACGTCTCGAATGGGATCGGGCCCTCCGCCCGAAGCTGTTTGACGATGCGATCTCTCACATCACCGATGGTACGGGCGGGGTGAACCAGTCAGGAGAAGACCGCCTCAATCGGTGCTCTGCACCTGGCTGTTGAGGTCGTCACGCGTTCTCCCCTCCAAATCGGACCCCTCAGGGTTCCGATTTGCTGATAAAAACGCGCGTCATAATCGCGGGCGATGCGGATTCTGTTCGTGACGTCCGAGATGGCGCCGTTTTCGAAGGTGGGTGGATTGGGGGATGTCGCCGGTGCCTTGCCGCGGGCGTTGATGGAGGTGGGGCATGAGGTGCGGGTCGTGACTCCCCTGTACGACACGGTCCGCCTGGGCGAACGAGTCCCTGAGCCGGTTGATCCACCGCGGCTGACGGTTCGAATGGGCCGGACCAGTTTCTCTGCCGGCTTCGAGGGGCTGACCGAGCGGGGAGTACCGGTCACCTTCGTCGACATACCATCCCTGTTTCGTCGGGGCTCCCCGTACACCGAGGACCCCGACGAGCACGTTCGCTTCGCCACTCTGAGTCGGGCGGCACTGGAGCTTTGCCTGGCCCAGCAATGGGCGCCCGACGTCATCCACTGCAACGACTGGCAAACGGGGCTCATCCCGCTCTATCTGCGCACTACTCACCGCCACGACGCTCTCTTCGCGCACACCAAGACGGCCCTCACGATCCACAATCTCAACTACCAGGGGGCGTTCGGGGGATCAGCGGTGGACGATGTCGGCCTGGGATGGGACACCGAGATGCTCAACGAGCAGCACCTGGCCGAAGGATGGGTCGGCTTCCTCGAGACGGGCATCCTCCACGCCGACGCTCTCACCACCGTCAGCCCCTCCTACGCCCGCGAGATACTCACCCCGGACCATGGAGCCGGCCTCGATGCGCTGCTTCGCAGCCGCGATGACGACGTGGTCGGGATCCTCAACGGAATCGACACCGAGGTGTGGAACCCGGCTAACGACGATCTCATCCCCTACCGCTACTCGGACAGAAGCCTGTGGCGCAAGGAATGGAACAAGCGCCACCTGCTGGAAGGCCTCGAGCTGGGCTACGAGAAGGGGATCGCAGTCTTCGGCGTCGTGAGCCGACTGGTACACCAGAAGGGAATCGAACTGCTGGTCGGGCCGGTCGCCGGGCTGCTCGAGTCGACGGACTCTCGCTTCGTTGCCCTCGGCTCGGGTGAGCCCCAGATCGAGCAGGCCTTGCACTGGTTGGCCGATCGGTTCCCCGACCAGGCCCGATTCGTGTCCGGGTACGACGAACAGCTGTCCCATCTGATCGAGGCGGGGAGCGACGTGTTCCTGATGCCGTCCCTGTACGAGCCGTGCGGGCTGAACCAGATGTACAGCCTGGCTTACGGAACCGCCCCCCTGGTCCGGGACACCGGGGGTCTGGCCGACACGGTCCAGCACTGGGACTCCAAGGCCAGGACTGGGACAGGTTTCGTGTTCGAGACGTTCGATGAGGGCGGGGTCTGGTGGGCCCTGACCGAGGCCATGGCAGCGAGGTCGGATTCAACCGGGTGGAAGCAGATGCAACTGAACGGGATGGCGGTCGACAACTCGTGGTACGAGCGGGCGGGCCACTACCACGATCTCTATGTGGGCTTGGTTGAAGGCTGATCCGGGCCAGCTCTCAGCCAGTCTGCCGAGCCGCCAACGCTTTCGGACGTGTAGGGATGCTGTGGGAAGTAGTCGAAGGCGTGGACGGCACCCGGGTAGACCGCCAGATCCACTTCGTTCCCGGCCGCGCCCCAGCGAGCGGCCATGAACAGGGAGTCGTCGAGGAGCGGGTCCAACGTGCCCACGACAAACCGGGCCCGGGGCATACCGGTGAGGTCGGCGTACAGAGGCGACACGGAGGCATCGGACACGTCGGCGCCGGGAAAGGCCTGGTCGGCGAACCAGTCGATGAGCGGGCCGGAGAGGATCAGGTCCCGATCGCCCCAGCGGCGCACCGAAGGTGTCTTTCCGACATCGAAAACGCCATATCCGAACAGAGCCGCACCAAAGGTGGCCGGGGGCAACTGGAGCAGGGTCAGGGCGGCCAGGTGCGCACCGGCAGACTCGCCTCCGATGAGTAGGCGATCGGTGGCCCATCGTTGGCGGCCCTGGTCCACCAGCCATTCTGCTGCCGATACGCAGTCCTCCAGGCCGGCCGGGTGGGGGTGCTCGGGCGCCAGTCGATAATCGACCGAGACGACGGCCAGGCCCGCCTTCTCGGCCAGCCGGCGATTGACCGCGTCGTGATGATGGGCCGCTCCCAACACCCACCCTCCACCGTGGATGTGCAGATAGACGCCCTCGGGAGCCGAGTCGGGCTCGAGGACGTGCAGGCCGAGCGGTCCGGAATCCGTAGGGATCTCCTCATCATGGGCTTCGAGCGCCGTCTCCATTGGCCCGAATATGGATCGGCCTTCCTCTCTGTCCCGCCTGGCCCGATCCGGCCCCACCTCAATCACGCTGCGGCGATTGACCAACGCCCCCTCCAACCAGTCGTTGAACCGGGCCACGTCGTCAGGTATGGAATCAGGTGCGAACAGGATCGGGTCCACGAGCATGTGGTGAGACGTTATCTCCCCGGCGTCTCAGGCGGCCGCCTCGAGCGGCTCCCGGCGCGCCCGCGAAGACGAACAGGATGCCCGACACCACGCCGGCCGCCACCACAACCGCACCCGACACCACGAATACGGTGCGGACACCCAGCCAGGTTGCCAGGCCTCCGGCGATGGCCAGCGAGGCGACCTGGGCGGCCGTGGTGGAGGCGCTCAGTGCCGCCGCGGCCCGTCCCAGCACCCGCGCCGGGGCCTCGCGCTGCATGATGGTGGTGGCAGAGGCCTGGACCGGGGCCACGGCCAGACCGACCAGGGCCATCAGGGCGGTGAGGCCCAGGACACCCTGGGCGGCGGAGAAGGCGGCAACCACCAGGCCCCCCGCAGCCAGACCCCCTCCCACAAGAGTGGAAGGGCGAAAGCGGGCCGCCAGAACGGCAACCACAGCCCCGGCCACGACCACCCCGGCCGATTGTGCTCCTTCCAGCAAGCCAAACCACGATTCGGATATCCCCAGAGTCCCGACGACGAACGGCACGATCAGCCCGTTGACTGCGCCCAGGCCGAACATGGCCAACGTGGCGGCCACGAGGACTCCCAGAAGCCAGCGAGAGTGCAGCAGCGTCCTGATGCCATCGACCAGCTCTGTGCGCACCCCCGTCGGTTGGACGTCGGGGTCGGAGGCAATCGGCTCGGCTTCTGTCACCACCCGGCTCACGAGGAACGCCGAGACGAGAAAGGTAACCGCATCGGTGAGAAAGATGGCGGCGAAATCACCGGTCAGGCCCACCATGAGCCCGGCGGCGGCGGTCCCCGCCGCGTATCCAACCATCCGCGTCGCCTCCGCCAGGGAGTTGGCCGAGAGGAGCTGATCCCCCTGAACCACTCGCGGGAGCAGGGCCTGGCGGGCGGGACGAAAGAAGGTGCCCACCGAAGCATGCACGAAGACGATGGCGTACAGCAGTCCCACCCGCGACGGCGCCGTCACAGCCAGTAGGCCAACCACCAGCACGGCCCGGACCAGGTCCGAGCCCACCATGGTCCATTTGAGGTTCCAGCGATCTACCCACACCCCGGCCACCATTCCCACGACCAGGGCCGGGAGGGCGGTAGCGATCAGAATCGAGGCGACCGCCGCCTCATCACCGGTCAGACGCTGAACCAGGAACATGAGACTGAAGAGCGTCAGGGAATCACCGAAGTCGGAAACGATCTGGGCAATCCAGAGACGCCGAAAGTCGGGGACCCCCAACAGGACGCGGAGATCACTCACCTCCGGGAACCCAACGGGGAAGCACGGCCACCAGCCGCCACATTGGCTCGCCCTGACGATCGTCGTACTCCCTGAGCAGAGAGTTGAGCCGTTCGATGAACTCCTCCCGCCTCTGCGGGGTGAGCCGGATCTGGCTCAACGACAACGTGGACGGTCCCTCACCCAGCCGGTCGAGGAGACCGTGGGAGGCAGCCATCTCCACCCCCGCCTCCATCGAACGGAAGATGAGCTTGATGGCCTCCACCCTCCCCTCGGCGCCGTAGTGCTCGAGGAACTCCCGGGAGGGGCCGAATCCCTCCGCAGTGACCACGAACGACCGCTCCACCAGCGAGCCGACCGTGCGTTCCTCGGCCACCTCCAGAAACCCATGGTCGACGAGGAGATTGACGTGGTAGTAGAGCCGCGTGACCGGCACGGAAAGACGTGCCGCCGCCTCCTTTATGGTGGCGGGCTCGGCGAAGATCTCCAGTAGCTGCACCCGAAACGGGGTGGATAGGACGTCGAGCTGTTCGAGGGTATCGAACGTGGCGATGCGAGGTTCGATTGGGGTCTCAGTAGCCATGGCCCACAATTTACGTTCAACTCAGTTGAGCATTCAACCCATTTGAATTGAATGGGCCCCGGTTGAATGGAGCCGGCACCGTCTCACTGGGTGGCGTCGAAGGCCAAGGCACGGAGACGCCTCGGCAGAGCGTCGTTGCCCTCCGAGGTCAGGTCCTCCGGGGAGGCGCGGCCCCACAACCACAGATACAGGGAGGCGACCCTTCCCGTCAGGACGCCGTCGGCGTTCTCGGCGTCCAGACCCACCGAGGAAGCGTCCATGTCGTAGTCACGACCGGTGACGGGCGAGGTACCTCTCATCCTCCCGAAGGCAACTCCCCAGCGCCGGCCGTCCATGTCGCTCGACTCGATCCGCAGAGCCGTGCCGTCGGGCTCGAATGTGGCCCACGGCGGGATGTCGCCGATCATGACCCGCAAGATCTCGTCGATCCCGTCGGTGGCCACCTCAGAATCGATCACCGATTGATGGCCGGTGGCCTGCTCGGCGTCCACTCGGTGCACCACCGCCTCGTGCATCTGTCTCCGGCGAACGAACCCAACCGTTTGATCCGGCGGGTACCAGGTCCACACCTGGTCTTGATCGTCGGCAACAGCCAGTGCATCTTGCAAACGCCTCGTCGATACATCGAACAGTACGGTCGCAGCCTCGTGGTCGTCGGGTCGATCGGGCTTCCCCTCCTCGGCAGGCCCTGGGTCTGCCAATCTCCCGGCGACGATCGAGCCCCAGAACCATTGCACCTCGGTCAAGTGCCAGAGCAGATCGCGTACCGTCCATTCGTGGCAGGCGGGCACGGGAGCACCGGGATCGGCTGAGGCAAGCAGCTGGAGGAAACGGGCCGAGTCGGAGGAGATGACGGCGAGACGATCCACTACCAAAGAAACCTAACCGCCCGACCGTCCAACCTGGAGCCCGGGAACGCCGAAGGGCCCCGTTGCCACGGGGCCCTTCGGTTGACCATCGGACTGGATTCGATCAGAAGTCCATGTCCGGGGCACCACCACCGCCATGGGCGTGCCCGTTGCCGGCCTCTTCCTTCTGCTCGGCCACCAGGGCCTCCGTCGTGAGCATCAACGCTGCGATGGAGGCCGCGTTCTGCAGTGTGGAACGCGTCACCTTGGCCGGATCGATCACGCCGGCCTTGACCAGGTCGACGTACTCGTTCGTAGCGGCGTTGTAGCCCTCGGCACCTTCCCGATTGCGCACGTGCTCGACCACGACGCCGCCTTCGAGGCCGGCGTTGAAGGCAATCTGGCGCATGGGCTCTTCCATGGCCCGCCGCACGATCTGACGGCCCGTCTTCTCGTCGTCGGATCCACCCCGCAGCTTGTCGATGGCTGCCTGGGAGCGAAGCAAGGCGACACCGCCGCCGGGGACGATGCCCTCTTCCACCGCGGCACGGGTGGCAGAGACAGCGTCCTCGATGCGGTGCTTCTTCTCCTTCAGCTCCACCTCGGTGGCCGCTCCGACCTTGATGACCACCACACCGCCGGACAGCTTGGCAAGACGCTCCTGGAGCTTCTCGCGGTCCCAGTCCGAGTCGGTGTTCTCGATCTCGCGCTCGATCTGCTTGATCCGGGCCTTGACGTCGCTCTCGGCGCCGGACCCGTCGACGATGGTGGTGTTGTCCTTGTTGGCCACCACCTTGCGGGCCTTGCCCAGCATGTCAACCGAGACATTCTCCAGCTTGAGACCGACCTCCTCGGAGATCACAGTCGCCCCGGTCAGGACGGCGATGTCCTGAAGCATGGCCTTACGGCGCTCACCGAATCCAGGGGCCTTCACGGCGATCGACTGGAAGGTGCCGCGAATCTTGTTCACCACCAGAGTGGCCAAAGCCTCGCCTTCGACATCCTCGGCGATCACAACTACCGGCTTGCCGGTCGACATGACCTTCTCCAGCACGGGGACCAGATCGTTGACCGAGCTGATCTTCTGGTTGGCGATGAGGATGTAGGGCTCCTCCAACACCGCTTCCTGCCGATCGGGATCGGTCACGAAGTAAGGGTTGATGATTCCCTTGTCGAACTGCATCCCCTCGGTGAACTCGAGCTCGAGCCCGAAGGTCTGGCCGTCTTCGACGGTGATGACTCCGTCCTTGCCGACCTTCTCGAAGGCCTCGGCGATGACCTTGCCGATCGAATCGTCGTTGTTGGCCGAGATGGAGGCGACATGAGCAATCTCGTCACTGGTCTCGATGTCACGGGACATCGAGCCGATTTCCTCGACCACCCTCGCCACGGCGCCCTCGATGCCTCGCTTGAGGTCCATCGGGTTGGCCCCGGCAGCCACCTGGCGCAGGCCTTCCCTAACCATGGACTGGGCCAGGACGGTGGCGGTGGTCGTGCCGTCACCGGCAACATCGTTGGTCTTGTTGGCCACCTCATAGGCGAGCTTGGCGCCCATGTTTTCCCACGGGTCGTCCAGCTCGATCTCCTTGGCGATGGTCACACCGTCGTTGGTGATGGTGGGGGATCCCCACTTCTTCTCCAGGACGACGTTCCGGCCCTTGGGGCCAAGAGTGACCTTTACCGTATCGGCCAGTTTGTCCACACCGGCCTGAAGGCCCCGGCGGGCCTCCTCATCGAAGCGAAGCTCCTTCGCTGCCATTACTGATCAACTCCTCTGTTCAGCTCACTACGGCAAGTAGGTCGCGGGAAGAGAGCACCAGGTACTCGTTTCCATCCAACTTGACCTCGGTGCCGGCGAATTTCGAGTACAGGACGCGATCGCCCTCTTTGACGTCCATGGGAAGACGGTCGCCGTCATCGTCGAGAGCGCCCGGGCCTACGGCCAGGACCCTTCCGATCTGCGGCTTCTCCTTGGCGGTGTCGGGAATGACGAGGCCCGAGGGAGTCTTCTGCTCCAGGTCGTCTTCGGGCTCGACGACCACCCGATCGCCGAGAGGCTGCAGCTTCATATGTTTCCTCCTTGAAGCTCCTCTGACTTGCACGCAGCCCTTGCTGCGTTAGCAGTCACAGCTTGTGATTGCCAGATTCAAGGTAGCACTCTCCGATCAGGACTGCCAAATCGTCCGGCCCGATCTGAGTGTTATCGACTCAGATTCCCTGCTTCTAGCCCCAGGGACGACCATACGCAGTGAGCCCCGGGCCTGCACCGGGGCTCACTCCATGTGACGGATATCCGCGCTCCGCTCGGGACTGGGCGGCAGCCCCCGGCCAGGCCCGGCATTTGGGCGGTGTATCGGCCCCCCGACTGCCAGGTCCGATACCGGGACCGTCCGTCCGGTCCCGTGTACTCAAATGATCGGCGTCCTGCCCCGAGAATCTGTAGCGCCATATCGAGGCGGCCCGGGGGCACTAGTCACCGAGCTCGCCTCGCCTTGGTGCCGGCGGGTCAGAGGCGGCGGCCAGGGTCCACTCCCTCGGCCCAGTCCGTGATCCGGCCCATGGAGAGCCAATGCCCGCCGGCCACTCCGATCATGGCCGCATTGTCCGTGCACAGGATGGGCTCGGGAAGGCACACGGTGATATCGCGCTTGTCCGCCTCTTCCCGAAATCGCTCGCGCAGCCGCCGGTTGGCCAGTACGCCACCGCCGCCCGAAACGACCCGCGCCCCGGTGTCATCGACGGCGCGGAAGGTCTTGTCGACCAGCACGTCGACGATCGCCTCTTGCACCGAGGCAGCAACATCCTCGCGCTCGGGAAGCGAGCCATCCTTGGCCGCCTTGTCGATATATGTGGTCACCGACGTCTTCAGTCCCGAGAAGGAGAAGTCGTAGGGGCGGTCTGGCAGGGCGCGAGGAAAGGCCACCGCTTCGGCGTCCCCGGTCTGGGAAGCGGCATCGATGGCCGGTCCCCCGGGAAAGCCGAGGCCCATGACGCGGGCCAGCTTGTCGAACGCCTCGCCGGCAGCGTCGTCGATGGTGCTGCCCAGCGTTTCGTACTCACCCCAGTCGGAGACGTGGACTATCTGGCTGTGACCCCCCGAGGCGAGAAGGGCGACGACGGGGGGCTGGAACTCCTCGTACTGGAGGCGGGGAGCCATCAGGTGGCCCTCCATGTGGTCGACTCCGACGAAGGGCAGATGCCTCGCCCAGGCAGTCGCCTTGGCGAAGGAGTGCCCGACCAGCAGCGCCCCGATCAGCCCGGGCCCCGCCGTGGCCGCCACTCCATCCAGATCGTCGGGATGCACGCCGGCCCGGCGGAGCGCCTCGTGCGACAGGGAACGGATGGTCTCGACGTGGGCCCGGGCGGCCACCTCGGGCACCACCCCGCCAAAACGCGCATGGAGGTCCACCTGCGAGGACAGAACGTTGGAGAGGATCTCGGTTCCTCGCACCACGGCTACCGCCGTCTCGTCACAGGAGGTCTCGAAGGCCAGGATGGTGGGGTTCATCCCAGACTCTCCCGAATCCCGGCGAGCCGCTCTGTGTAGGCATCGGAGTCGATGTCGTGAGCCCACATGATCAGGGCGTCCTCGTCCACGTAATACTTCTTGCGAACCCCCACCGGAGACATTCCGAACCGGCGATACAGCGCCTGGGCAGCCTGGTTTGACACCCGAACTTCCAGAGTGAGGCTGTGGGCACCGGCGCTGAGCGCCACGTCGACCAGCTCCAGCACGACGCGCGTGCCCACACCGCCTCCCCTGTGGTCGGCATCGACGACCACAGTGGTGATGTGCGCCTCGTCGCCCACCATCATCAGGCCGGCGTATCCGACCAGCCGGCCGCCCGCCACGGCCTTGACGTAGGTGCGGCCGGGTGCTTCGAGCTCATCGCGGAACACCCTTTCCGACCAGGGCGTGGAGTAAGTTCGCCGCTCTAGATCCATGGCCTGGGGAAGATCCGATTCGGTCAGTGGGGCCAGGGTCAGCGTCGCCATCACCTCACCCCCACGGACCCGGCTGGTGGATCAGGTCCCAGTTGATCGTCACGTCGGCGTCCCTCAGGTACAGGGGTCGAATCTCATCTGGGTGTGGGAGATCGTCCCGCTCGAGGCGCCCCGCTCCGATCTCCGCCACGGCTCTGGCGGAGGGGTACCTGGGCCGCCCGGTCCTGACCCGGTGCAGACCGCGCAGCGTTGTCTCGCCCACCGCCGGCATGTCTCCCACGACCAGCGTGTCGGCGGGGTCGGAGTCGAGCCTGGCCCGGAAGCCGACCGGCTCCACCAGCTCGGCCGGGACGTCTCTCACTACTCCCCCCGGGACGGGCCGGTAGGAAGCCACGGCCAGCTCTCCACGGCGGACGTCTATGACTGCCCAGATGTGACGCCGGCCGGTGGCGGCATCGAGGGCAAGGGCATCGAGGGCCGAGACGGGGATCAAAGGCACGCCAAGGGTGGCGCCCAGGCCCTGAGCGGTGGCCAGACCCACCCTGATGCCGGTGTAGAGGCCGGGACCGACATCGACCACTATTCCGTCGAGATCACCGGGCGACCATCCGGCCTGGTCGAAGCAGAAGTCGATGGCGGGGACGAGGAACTCTGCATGACCGACGCGATCGACCCGGGCGGCATAGGCCACGGTCTCGCGGCCCTCGGCGAGCGCGACCGATGACCCCGGCGTCGCAGTCTCGATGGCCAACAGCTTCACGTGGTGACCCTCGACAGGTCTCGCTCCAGCCAGGCTCCAGATGGAGACAGGTGGAGCGTACGATGGCCATCGTCGCCCACGTCGAACCGAACTGTGAGCACATCCGAGGGGAGGGCCGAGGCGACTGCCTCACCCCACTCGATGACCAGCACTCCTTCCGCCGCCCGCTCGAAAGGGTCGAGGTCCTCGAACTCGTGTATCGAGCCCAGCCGATAGGCATCTACGTGCACCACGGGCAGGAACCCGCTCCCGTACTCTCTCATCAGCACAAAGGTAGGGCTGACGACGGGCTCTTCGACTCCGAGGCCGGCCGCAAGACCACCCACGAATCTTGTCTTTCCCGCCCCGAGAGCGCCCACCAAGACGACCACGTCTCCCGGGTGGACTTCGGCGGCCAGCCGACCTGCCGCAGCCACCGTGTCCGCCTCACCTGGACAGACGACCGTCACGTCCACAGGCGCGCCTGATGCGGTTCCGGCTCGTCTTGGGCGGTCTCCGTCATGTCCCGAACGGGCTCGTCCAGAATGGCCCGGACCAGCTGGAAGTCGTCACGCATGGCGGTGGTCACCCGATCCCCTCCCCGCAGGGCGGCGGCCGGATGAAAGGTCGGCACCAGCGTCGAGTCGAGCCACCACGGGTATGAGCGACCGCGCAGCCGGGTAATGCCCGTACTGGTGCGGAGCAGCAGCTTGGTGGCGAAGTTGCCCAGAGTCACGACCACCCGGGGGCGAATCAGCCTTATCTGCTCGCGCAGGTAACCCTTGCAGCATTCGATCTCGTCCGGGAGCGGGTCGCGATTGTTGGGCGGACGGCACTTGAGCACATTGGCGATGTAAACCGACGGGCGGTCGATCCCGATCTCTGCCAGGAGCTGGTCCAGCAGCTGACCTGCCCGTCCCACGAAGGGCTCCCCTTGCAGGTCCTCGTTGCGGCCGGGAGCCTCTCCCACGAACACCACCTTGGCCTCGGGAGAGCCGACGCCGAACACGACATTGGTACGTGACTCCGACAATCGGCACTTGGTGCAAGCCTCGGCCTCCACCCGCAGCTCGTCCAGTTCGATCAACGCATCACCTCTGGCCTCAGACGCCCCAAGAGCTCCAGTGGCCCGTCCACTCGCATCGGGCCCATTATGGCCGCGAAGCGCGGATGGCCGCCTCCAGCGCACGCCCGGTGGCCTCCCAGCCCGCTTCGGCCACGACATCGGGATCCGCTTCGGCCCGCCCGCAGGAGGCCGCGAAGACGACATCACCGTCGTGGCTGGTATGAACCGGCCTGACACACACGGCCAGAGCGTCATGGCCGCGCACCGCCATGCGACGGAGCTTGATGCGGGTCATGGCCGCATCTGTCGCGACCATGACCAAGGTCGTCCGCTCCAGGGGGCTGGGTGGTGCCTGGGGTGGGCCCGGAACCAGAGCGCCTCCGGTCAGGGCCTCACCCTCGAGAGTGAAGACATCGCCGACGGCATTGACTACCGCCAGCGCCCCAACCATGAACCCCTCACGCCGGACCAGGGCGCTACCTAGACCCCCGGGCCCAACCGCCTCGATCCCCCGCCAACCCGCCACCAACGTTCCTGTTCCGGCCCCCACCCGACCCTGCTCCACCGGTTCGGAGGTGGCGTCGCGATAGGCGGCCGCGCCATCCGCCGGGCCGGGGCGCACGGTCCCGTCACCGGTCATGAGGTCGTATACGACTGCGGCAGGGACGATGGGAACCGGCCCCATCAGGGCGGGGTGGCCCCTGCCCTCCGCCTCTAGCGCGGCCATCACACCGTCTGCCGCCGCCAGGCCGAACGCAGAGCCCCCCGTGAGGAGGACTGCCTGGGCGGACTCCACCGACATGCCCGGTTCCAGCAGCGCCGCCTCACGCGAGCCCGGGGCGGCTCCCCTGAACTCGGCCGTGACCACATTGGGCTCGGGAAGCACGATCACCGTGCAGCCCGTCTGGGCCACCGGATTCGTCGAGTGGCCGACTCTGACACCGGGCACAGCCGTGAGAGTGCCGTTGCCTCTATTCACAAGCCGCTCCTCATCGTGGCCGCCAATACACGCCACGCTCTCGTTGCAACAGACCCGCTCCGACCAGTTCCCTACGCAGCCAGGCGGTGTCTTCGTGGGCGCGGGCGATGAGCTCGTTCACCTGGGACTCGGGCATCCGCCGACCGGGCGGAAATCGCTCCACCAGCCAGTGGAGGATCACGTCCCGCTTGCTCCGCTTGGCGGGAATCTCGACCAGCCGGTCGCCGTGCACGAACGACCGCATCACGGCGGCGTCGTGTTCCTCGGCCCGAGCGACATGGTGGGTCGGGGAAGCGAGGATGGCCCGGCTCATCTCATTCAGACGGGCCGACTCGAGGCTGTAGCGCCTCGTCGTCCCGTCTGCGGCCACGCTCACGAGGCCGACCTCTCGCAGTCGGCCGAGATGATGGCTGACAGTCGGCTCGCGGAGATCGAGGAGCTCGGCCAACTCGCCCACACTGGCCGGGCGCCGGGAGAGCAAGCCGACGATCTCGAGACGGCTTCGATCGGCCATGGCCTTGTAGAAGTCGAGCAGAACAGGAAGATTCACAGACAGCAAGTTTAGACGACTATCTATCTTTGCGTGACTCCGTTGTTGGAGGAAACGCCTAGGCGTGGCGACGCGGCACACGCGCGCCGATGGCACACACGATCTCATAGGAGATGGTGCCGACCAGGCGTGCCCAATCATCGGCCGTCACCTCCTCGTCGCCCTGTCGGCCGATCAGCACCACCTCGTCACCCACGCGGACGGGGTCGTTACCCATGTCTACGACGATCTGGTCCATGGTGACGGTGCCGGCCAACGGGTGCCGCCTCCCACCGATGAGCACCTCGCCGGAATCGGAGAGCAGGCGGGGCATCCCGTCGGCATAGCCGATGGGCACGGTGGCAACCGTGGACTCGGCGCCAAGAGCCCGACGCCTGCCGTACGAGGGCCGTGATCCGGCCGGCAACCGCCGCACATATGACACCCGTGACACGACCCTCATGGCAGGGCGGAGCTCCACCACCTGCCGGGTCTCGGGGCAGGGATGAAGTCCATAGGTGCCCAGGCCCACCCTTACCAGGTCGGCCCGGGCCCGGGGGAACAGGACTGCCCCGGCGGTGTTGGCGAGATGGAACGGAACGTTCAGCCCGGCCACGGCCCGGCGAAAGTGCTCGATCTGGAGGCCGGTGAAGTCCGGATCCTCGTCGGCCACGGCGAAATGGGTCCAAATCGCACCCAGACGGAGGGGAGGGAGGATCGCCCCGACCAGGTCGGCCAGGGCCTCGGCGGGGGCGCCAACCCGGTGCATTCCCGTGTCGAGCTTGACATGGACGTCCAGCGGACCCTCGGCTTCTCTGGCAAGGGCGGAGATGAACTCGGAGCGGTAGGCAGTCGGGGTCAGGCGCCAGTGCACCACCTCGGGAGCATCGCCCACCCGCGGCTCCGAGAGGAGCAGGATAGGTGATTCCACACCGGCCTCTCTCAACCTGACACCCTCCTCGACCAGTGCTACAGCCAACCACGAGGCCCCCGCCTCCAGCGCGGCCTCGGCGACGGGAACGTCCCCGTGGCCGTAGGCATCGGCTTTGACGACGGTGCACATGGCGGCGGGGGCAACCAGATCCGCCAGGACCGACACGTTGTGACGAATTGCATCGAGGTCGATCTCGGCTCGGGTGGGTCTCACGGCCCCAATCTTCGCATCACTGGATTGCGATGGGGAGGGGCGCGGAGAAACAGCCTGTCCCCGGCCCTCACGGGCCGCCGGGTCAGTAGCCTCCAACTCATGGTGGCGTCGATCCACGATCACGACGGTGACAGCCTTCACCAGCTGGAGGCCCTCTATCACCTGGCGGTGGAGCTGTCCCGGCTGCGAGATGTCGACTCCGTGCTCGATGTCGCCCTCACCCACTGCCTCGACCTGACCGATTCCCAGTTCGGCTTCATCGGCCTGGGTGGGGATCACGAGTCCGCCATGGAGATTGCCGCAATCCAAGGGTTCCACCCGTCGGCAGACTTCTTCCACAGCCACCGCCTCATCCCGCTGCGGCCCAACTTGTTCGCCAACGCCGTGCTGGAGAACCGGCCCGTCCGCTCGGTCGACGCCCGGCTCGATCCGGTGCGGGTCGGACAGCCCCGCGGCCACCCGGAGGTTCGCACTTTCCTCGGAGTCCCCCTGCGGATCAATGACGAGCCAATCGGGATGATCGGGGTTGCGAATCGTCCCGACCCCTACGAGGACGGGCACGAGCGGCTTCTTCTCACCTATGCGGCGCAAGTGGCGATCGTGATCGCCAACGCCCAGCTGTATGAACGCTTGGAGCTGGCCAACGACGTCCTCGAAGGAACCGTGGAAGAGCGTACCGCCCAACTGAAGGCGACCAGTGAGGAGTTGGCCGAGAAGGCCGGTGAGCTCCAGCGAGTCTTGACCGAGACCGTCGATGCCCAGGAACAAGAGCGCCAGCGCATTGCCCGCGACATACACGACGGAATCAACCAGCTCTTGATCGCGGCCATGCTCGAGCTCACCTCCGGTCAAAGACGACTGGAGATTGGAGCCGAGGCGGAAGCCGGCGAGGCGCTCAACGCTGCGCACGACATCCTGCGTCAGGTCGAGGCGGAGATCCGCCGGGTGGTCCACGACCTCCACCCCCCGGTTCTCGAAGGGCTGGGGCTGGCCGCGGCGATCCGCCGCCTGGTCGACGAGTTCTCCCAGCAGTCCGGGCTCGCGTGCAGCGCCTCCGTCGACGGAGAGGACATGCGCCTCTCACCCAGCCTGGAAGTTGGGGCCTACCGCATCCTCCAGGAGTCGATCCACAACGTGGCCTCCCACGCCGAAGCCACCAAGCTGATGGTCACGCTGAGATTCAGCGAGGAACACCTGGAACTGGAAGTGGCAGACAACGGAGTGGGCTTCGATCCCGAAACCATCCTGGCCCTGCCCGACGGCCACCTGGGGATGCGCAGCATGCATCAACGCGCCGAGAGCCTGGACGGAAGCCTGAAGGTCGAGTCTCTCCCCGGCAGCGGGACGACCATCCGCGCCACGCTCCCCCTGGACCCGGCATGAGCGACCCGGCCCGCATCCTGATCATCGACGACCATCCCGTCGTCCGGAAAGGGATCCGGAGCCTCTTGTCCAACTATCCGCAGCTGGAGGTGGTGGCGGAGGCGGGCACCCGGAAGGACGCGATCGCAGCCTTCGGCGAGCATTCCCCCGACGTCGTGCTGCTGGACATACGGCTGGGCGACGAGGCGGGCCTGGAGGTGCTGGACCAGCTCCTGGACATGGATCCCGACGCCAGAGTCCTGATGCTCAGCTCATTCGACGACGAGGAGTACGTGACTCGCAGCCTTCGAGCCGGTGCGCTGGGATACATTCTCAAAGGCGACTCCGACGCGGTCCTGGCCACGGCCATCGAGACGGTGGCCGCCGGGGGACGGGCGCTGGGGCCCGAGGTCACGCATCGCCTGGTCGAGCAGCTGTTCGGGAACCACGATTCGGGTGAGGACGAGATGGACGAGCTCGACCTGGGGATCCTCGAGGCGCTGGCGGAGGGAGATTCCAATCGCGACATCGCCCGACGTCTGTTCATGAGCGACTCGACCGTCAAGCGGAGGATTCGCTCCATCTTCGACCATCTGGGAGTCAACCGGCGTCCCGAGGCAGTGGCCGAGGCGATCAGGCGGGGCCTCGTCTGACCCGATAGGGTCACGGCGAGACTCAGAAACGACCCGAAAGGGTCACCCAATGGACCGTCGCCCTATCCTTGCAGCACCGGCACACCCGTATCTTCGTTATCAGAAGCACCAGGAGGTGATCAGGTGTACCCAGCACCCTTCGAGTACACGGCGCCCAGCACGCTAGAAGAGGCGACGTCGCTATTGGCCGATCTCGGACTCGACGGGAGAGTCCTGGCCGGCGGCCAGAGCCTCCTCCCGATGATGAAGCTGAGACTGGCGTCCCCGACCCATCTGGTGGACATAAACCGTCTACCAGGTCTGGACCGGATCGAGCAGGTCAACGGTCACCTCCAGATCGGGTCGTTGGTCCGCCACGCCCAGGTGGTCGGCAACGACACCGTTGCAGCGGCCAGCCCGCTCATGGCGGCGACCGCTCCGTGGATAGCCGATCCTCTGGTCCGTAACCGGGGCACCGTGTGCGGGTCGATCTCCCATTGCGACCCCGAAGGGGATTGGAACTCCGTCATGCTGGCCCTGGGGGCCGAGGTAGTGGCCAGTAATGGCAAAGGCGAGCGGACCATACCCATCTCGGATTTCATCGTGGACTTCTTCACCAACTCTCTCGAGCCCGGTGAGGTAGTGACGGCGGTGCGGATTCCCCGAGCCGGCTCCCGCACCGGAGGTGCCTACCTCAAGCTGGAACGCAAGATCGGCGATTACGCAACCGTGGGCGTCGCGACCCACCTGCATCTGAACGACTCGGGATCGATAGACCAAGCCGGAATCGGGTTGACGAGCGTGGGGCCGCACAACATCAAGGCAACCGAAGCCGAACAGATGTTGACCGGACAGGCGCCCAGCGACGACCTGTTTGCCCAGGCTGCACATGCCGCCGCCCAGGCCGCCGATCCCGCATCCGATGTGCGCGGGCCCGCCGAGTACAAGCGGGCCGTCGTCGAAACCTATGTCAAGCGCGGGCTGCAGAAGTCTTTGGCCCAGATCCGAGAGGAGCAGTGATGAACGTCACCGTCACCATCAACGGAGCCACACGAAGCGCCGAGGCAGAACCCCGAACGCTGCTCGTGGACTTCATCCGGACCAACCTCGGGCTGACCGGCACCCATATCGGCTGCGACACGACATCGTGCGGGGCCTGCACCGTGATCATGGATGGGAAGCCGGTCAAGTCCTGCACAGTCCTGGCGGTACAGGCGGACGGGTCCGAGCTCACCACCGTCGAGGGACTGCGCCAGAACGGCAACTTAAGTGCGGTGCAGGCTGCCTTCAAGGAGCACCACGGGCTCCAGTGCGGCTTCTGCACACCGGGGATGATGCTGGTCGGCACCTCCCTCCTGCAGCGCAATCCCAATCCCACCGAGGAGGAGGTGCGCTGGGAGATCAGCGGCAACATCTGTCGCTGCACCGGGTACCAGAACATCGTCGCCGCCATCCAGGCCGCCGGCCAGGACATGACCACACAGGAGGTATCAGCGTGACTACCACCGCCCATCCACCATTGACAACACCAGAAGTGGGCGGCCTCGGCCACTCGGTCAAACGCAAGGAGGACAACCGGCTCATACAGGGAGCGGGGCGCTACCTGGACGACATCGTCCTCCCGGGCATGCTCCACATGGCCATCCATCGCTCCCCGATCGCTCATGGGCGCATCGTCTCGATAGACACCTCGGCGGCCGAAGCGGTGGAGGGTGTGGTCGCCGTGGTCACCGGAGAGGCCCTGGCGGCGCACAACCTGGCCTGGATGCCGACGCTCTCCGGCGACACCCAGGCAGTTCTCGCCACCGACAAGGTCCGCTACCAGGGCCAGGAGGTGGCCGCCGTCATAGCCACCGACCCCTATGTCGCTCGCGACGCGGCGACCCTGATCGACGTCGAATACGACGAGCTCCCGGCCATAACCAACCCCCAACAGTCGCTGGCCGAAGGGGCAGTGCTGATCCGCGACGAGAAAGAGGGCCAGACCGACAACGTGGCCTACGAATGGGAGACCGGCGACGGCAGCGGCACCGACGCCGCCTTCGCCAAGGCCGACCTGGTCGTCAGCCTGGAGACGCACTACCCGCGCTCGCATCCCTCTCCCCTCGAGACTTGTGGCGCCCTGGCCGACGTCAACCCGGCCACCGGTGAGGCGACCATCTACATGACGTCGCAGGCCCCACATGCCCATCGCACCCTGTTCGCACTGGTGGCCGGCCTACCCGAGGAGAACATCCGCATCATCTCACCTGCGGACCTGGGCGGAGGTTTCGGCAACAAGGTCCCCATCTACCCCGGGTATGTGGTGGCGACGGCCGCCTCACTGCTGATCGGCAAGCCCGTGAAGTGGATCGAGACTCGCACGGAGAACCTGATCTCGACCGGGTTCGCCCGCGACTACTACATGAAGGGTGAGATGGCGCTGACCAGTGACGGGAAGATCCTCGGCATGCGCGCCTCGATTCTGTCGGATCAGGGCGCCTTCTATGCCGACGCCCAGCCGACCAAGTTCAGGGCCGGCCTCTTCCACATCTGCACCGGCTCCTACGACGTTCCGGTTGCTCACGTCTCCGCCAAGGGCGCCTTCACCAACAAGGCGCCTGGCGGCGTCGCCTACCGATGCTCGTTCCGGGTCACCGAGGCCAGCTACCTGGTGGAGCGGCTGGCCACAGACGCGGCCTGGAAGATGGGGATGGACCCGGCGGAGTTCAAGCGCAAGAACTTCATCCGCCCAGAGCAGTTCCCGTATCACTCCCCCACCGGCTTCGTCTACGACTCGGGCGACTACCACACCGCCCTGGCCAAGGCGCTGGAGATGGCGTCTTACGACGAGTGGAGGAGCAAGCAGGCGGCCGGGCCCACGGCCGACGGCAAGTTGATCGGGATCGGGCTGGCCTCGTTCACGGAGGTGGTGGGAGCCGGCAACTCCAAGGAGTACGACATCGTCGGCATCAAGATGTTCGACTCGGCTGAGTTGCGGGTCCATCCCACCGGCAAGGCGATCCTCAAGCTGGGGGTCAAGAGCCAGGGCCAGGGCCACGAGACCACGTTCGCCCAGATCGTGGCCGAGGAGCTGGGTATCCCCTTCTCCGACATCAAAGTGGTCGAGGGGGACACCGACAACACGCCCTACGGGCTCGGCACCTACGCTTCACGATCGACGCCGGTGGGCGGGGCGGCCACGGCCGTGGTGTCACGCCATGTGCGCGACAAGGCGCGCAAGATCGCCGCTCACCTGCTCGAGGCTGCCGAAGAGGACCTGGAGTGGGTACCGGGCAAGTTCACCGTCCGGGGCACCGACAAGGGTGTCACCATCCAGGACGTCGCCTTCGCCGCCTACACCAACCTACCCGAGGGCATGGAAGCCGGCCTGGAGGGAGTCCACTACTACGACCCGCCCAACATGACGTTCCCCTTCGGAAGCTATGTTGTCGTGGTCGAAGTGGATCCCGGTGACGGCACCTGGAAGGTGCAGGAGATGGTGGCCGTCGACGACTGCGGGGTTCGAATCAACCCGATGATCGTCAACGGTCAGATCATGGGTGGCCTCACTGAAGGATTCGCCAAGGCGAACATGCAGTGGATCACCTTCGACGAGATGGGCAACTGCATCGGCTCCAACTTCTTGGACTATCTGATACCCACCGCCTGGGAGACACCCCACTTCGACCTGGGTGACACCGTGACTCCATCGCCCCATCATCCGCTGGGCGCCAAGGGAGTCGGGGAATCGGCCACGGTGGGATCGCCCGCCGCCTACGTCAACGCCGTGCTCGATGCGCTCCGCCACGGTGGACACGACGTGGTCAACCTGGACATGCCGGTCCTGCCCCACCGGGTATGGGGAGCCATCAACGGCGTCGACGTGAAGCCATGACCCTTCCCTTCGTCCCCCTGGCCGATGGACAGGGGGAAGGGGCCCCCACGACCGGCGGTCGTGGGGTAGAGGGGTGGGTCGAAGGCCCGGGCGAGCCCAAGGCCCAGGGGCCTCACGGATGATCAACCCCTTGACCCGGGCCGAGGAGCTGCGTAAGGCAGGAAGGCCGTTCGTACTGGCCACTGTGACCTGGCGACGCGGCCCCAGTTCGGGCAAAGGAGGAGCGAAGGCGCTGATCCACCCCGACGGTTCCCTCGAAGGCTGGATCGGAGGGGCTTGCGCCCGGCCCACAGTGGTGCGAGAGGCCCAAACCTGTCTGGCAGATGGCCGGTCCCGCCTGCTCGTCCTGGGCGAGGAGGACCATCGCCCGGAAGTGGTCACCGTGCCAATGGCCTGCGCCAGCGAAGGAGCAATGGAGGTGTTTTTGGAACCCATGCTGCCTGCCCCGGATTTGCGTGTGATCGGATCGTCACCCATGACGACCACCCTGGTCGAACTGGCACGCACCCTCGGCTGGAGCGTCGAGTCGATCGACGAGCCCCGCCTGGAAGGTGCCACCGAGGCGACGATGGTGGTCGTGGCCACCCAGGGGAGTTATGACGAGCTGGCGGTCGAGGCCGCCCTCGCCACACCCGCCCGCTACGTGGGACTGGTGGCGTCACAGAAACGTGCCGCCTCGGTCCTGGCCTGGCTGCAAGAAACCGGCGTCACCCCCGAGGCTCTGACTCGGATGAGAGCTCCAGCGGGCCTAGACCTGGGACCCGTCGACCATGCGGAGATCGCGGTGGCGGTCCTCGCCGAGCTGGTTGCGCTGAGGGCCACAGGCGGCTTCACTGAGACCGTGACGATGAGCAAGCCCGAGACGGCCATCGACCCCGTGTGTCAGATGACGGTGGACGTGGCCACGGCACGTTTCGTGTCCGAACACGAGGGGACCACCTACTACTTCTGTGCGGCCGGCTGTCAGCGGGCCTTCGAGGCCGATCCCGCCAGCTTCATCTAGCTGAGGCCTGCTCCCGGCAGGCCTCACACCGCCGCGAAGTAGCCCACGTGGCGGGAGAGGCGCTCGGCGGTGACGGTGGTTTGGCGGGCGAGATCGGCTCCGGCCAGTCCATGCCAATGGGCTGCGGAGCGAGCGGCCTCTACCGGTTCCAGGCCGCGGGCCCACAGCGCCGCCACCATTCCGGACAGGACGTCCCCTGTGCCGATGGTGGCCAGCTCGGGACCGCCCGAAATGACCGCCCATGGAGTCGCCCCATCCGTCACGTAGGTGGGCCAACCCTTGAGCACCACCACACCCCCGATCTGCTCGGCCAACCTCCTTGCGGATTCGGGCCCGGCCCGAGCGTCGCTCAGGCGAGCGAACTCCCCGGCGTGGGGGGTGATGATCAACTCCCCCTTCGCGCCAGTCAGCACATCCTTCGACACCAATGCGTCGGCGTCCGCCACCACCCGGTCGGCCCCATCCAGCACTTGTTCGAGCAGTTGGCGCTGGTCCCCAAGCCCAGGGCCGACAACGGCCACGTCGAATCTCGCCAGCATCTCCTCCAGGCGATCGGGCGGATAGGAAAGCAATTCGGGCGCCTGCACGGCGATGGTGTGCTGTTCCGACGAGAGAACTCCCACCGATCCGGCGCCGAAGTGGAGCGCCGACCTTCCCGCCATGACGGCAGCACCGACCATCCCCATCGATCCCCCCACGATCAGGACCGATCCCGCCGACCACTTGTGGGCATGAAGCCGACGCCGAGGTCGGGGAGCGTCCTCGTCCTCCACTAGCCGCAGCCCAGGCTCGGTTGCCGGACCGAGGCCGATGTCGGTCACCGACACGTCCCCGCAACGCTCAGGGCCTTCCCCGAGCAGGTGGCCCAGCTTGAGGGCGCCGAAGGTGACGGTGCGCTCCGCCCTGAATGAGCCGTCGGGCGCCTCGCCGGTGTCGGGGTCCAGTCCGGAGGGAACGTCCACGGATACAACGGGAGCATCCGCGGCGAACCAGGGAACGATGGCATCGGGAAGACCGTGACGGAATCCTCCCCCGAACAAGGCATCGATGATCATGCCCTCTCTCCCGGGCTTGCCGAGGCCGGTGATGCTCACCCCCGCCCGACGAGCTGCTTGGGCAGCCCGTTGAGCCACCTCGTTCCTGGGCTCGGTCAGAGCCCGGACCTGCACTGCCGCACCCCGCTCGTGGAGGTAGCGGGCGGCGACGTATCCATCGCCTCCGTTGTTGCCCGGACCACACAAGACGGCCACCCGTGTTCCGTAACCCGCCCCGCAATCTGCCGTCTCCAGTGCCACGGCCAGGCCGGCCCGGTCCATCAAGACGTCCACGGACGTGTTGGCCCTCCGGTCCATCCGGCCTGCTTCGGCGGCGCTGACCACCGGAATCATCGCGAGCCGTCTCTCACTCGTGCGCCCCGACCGAAACCGCCATCACCAGTGCCGAGGTGTCGGTGTGGGTGATGGTGACCAGGACGTCGGTAACCCCCAGCATCTCAGCTCTCCTGGCGGCATTGCCGCTCATCCTCACCCGGGGTGGGCCTCCCCCGGTTATCTCGATGTCGGTCCACCGAATCCGCCGCCACCCGGTGCCCATCGATTTCATCACCGCTTCCTTGCCGGCGAAGCGGGCCGCCAACCGCCGGGCGGGCTTGGCGAAGCGCTTGGCGTATTCCTGCTCATGAGGGGTGAAGCAGCGCTCGACGAAACGCGGGTACTTGCCCAGGAGACCCTCGACCCGGTCGATGTCGGCCAGATCCACTCCGAGTCCGATGATGCGCACGTCGGCCAGGTTAGGACTCGCTGCCTCATCACCTGGGGGATGACCACAATGGCGTCATGGATGCCGCAGCCTATCTCGCTCGGATCGGGCTCAACCCGGCCCTCGAGCCCGACCTGGCCAACCTGGAGCGTTTGCAGCGCGCCCACCTCACGGCGGTCCCTTTCGAGAACCTGGACGTGTTCCATCGTCGCGGGGTGAAGACGACCGAAAGCTGGTCACTTCCCAAGATCGTCGACCGACGGCGAGGCGGCTGGTGCTTCGAGCTCAACGGTGCATTTGCCTGGCTGCTCACCGAGCTGGGGTACGCGGTGCGCCGCCTGGCTGCCACGGTCCTCCCCGGCAACTCGCCCATGCCCACCCACCTGACACTCGAGGTGACGCTCGATCGCCCCTATTTGGTCGATGTGGGGTTCGGGGACTCGTTCATCAAGCCGCTGCCTCTCGATTCCGAGGGCCCCCACGACGGTGGCACCGGCAGCTATGGGTTCGTGTTCGAAGACGGACTGACCACGCTCGTGTCCTACGAGGACGCCGAGACCAAGCCCCGGTATCGGTTCGGTCCCGACGAGCGCACCACGGAGAGCTTCGAACCCGCCTCCCTGTATCTCCGGACCACACCGGGACTGGCATGGACCAAGAGCCGGTTCGCAACCCGACTCATCGACGGCGGGCCCGGTCGGGTCACTCTCCTGGAGGACGTGCTCAGGTTCAGGCGCGACGGCGTCTGGTCGGAGGAAGCGGTCGCCGAGCAGGATTGGGCCGGCCATCTCCACCAGTGGTTCGGGATGACGCCCTGATTGGCATGTGGTCAACCCTTTCCATCTGGTTCTGCTCGACTGGAGAGGTCCGTCCCGGGATGCCATGTGGTGTACGGCCCGGTTCGAAACTCGGCGGCCAGTGGAAACAGATGCCCACCACCCCGTCGCGTTGCTCGGGTCCCGCGATTCTCGAGCCCGCCGGTCGAGCCTTACTCCACCGTGACGGTCTTGGCCAGGTTGCGGGGCTTGTCGACATCCAGGCCCTTGGCGGTAGCGACGTGATAGGCCAGTAGCTGTAGCGGCACGACCGCGGTGACCGTGCACATGAGATCGGGACCGCGCGGGACCTCGATCACGTAGTCTGCTACGTCCGACACCTCGCCGTCTCCCTCCTCGACCACGAGCACGATGGTGGCTCCGCGGGCGCGCACCTCTTCCATGTTGGACAGGGTCTTGGTCTTGACGTGCTCATCGGTAACGGTTCCCACCACCACCACGCCCGGCTCGATCAGGGCGATGGGTCCGTGCTTCATCTCCCCGGCGGCGAATCCCTCGGCCCGAACGTAGGCGATCTCCTTCAGCTTGAGAGCACCCTCCATGGCCACCGGAAAATCACCGGACCTTCCGAGGAAGAAGAAGTCCTCCACGTCTCCGAACTTGGCGGCCAGCTGAGCCACATCCTCGCCCTTGGCCAGAACCGATTCGACCACGGCGGGCAGACGCCGCAACTCGGTCACCATGTACTCGACCCCGCCCGGATCCATCGAGCCCCGCACCTGGGCTAGATAGAGGGCGAGCAGCTGCAGCACAACCAGCTGGGTGGTGAAGGTCTTGGTGGCGGCGACCCCGATCTCGGGACCGGCTCTGGTGTAGAGGACGGCGTCCGCTTCGCGGGCTAGGGCCGAATCGACCACATTGGAAACGCCGATCACAGTCGACCCCTGCGCCTTGGCGTACCGCATGGCGGCCAGTGTGTCGACGGTCTCCCCGGATTGGCTGATCCCCACCACCAGTGAGCGAGCATCGAGTATCGGGTCCCGGTACCGGAACTCGGAGGCGATGTCGATTTCGACCGGGATCCGGGTCCATCGCTCGATGGCGTACTTGGCCATCATGGCGGCGTGGTAGGAGGTGCCGCACGCCACCACGAACACCTTGTCCACGGCCCTCAACAGACGCTCGTCCAGCTCCAGCTCCCGCAATTGCACCCGGCCGCCGGCGTCGAGACGACCGCCCAAAGTGTCGGCGATGGCGGTGGGCTGCTCGTGGATCTCTTTGAGCATGAAGGTCGGATACCCGCCCCTCTCTGCCGCCTGCAGACTCCATTCGATTATCCGCTCGTCGGGCACGACCTCCTGGCCGCTGAGTGTTGTGACCGTGATCGAATCCGGACGCACTTCGACCACACGGTCGTCGTCGAGAATCACCATGTCCCGGGTGTGCTCCAGGAAGGCAGGGATGTCGGAGGCGAGGAAGTTCTCCCCCTGGCCCCGTCCCACCACGAGCGGGCTATGACGGCGGCCCCTACCAGCAGATCGGGCTCGGAGGCACGCATCACGACCAGGGCCAAAGCGCCCTCGGCGTCCGTCATGACTCTCCTGACCGCCTCGGCCAACGGAATGTCGGCCATGTCCTCGATCATGTGGGCGATGACCTCGGTGTCGGTGTCGGTCTCGAACCGATGGCCGGCCGCCATCAGCTTGGAACGGGGTTGGGCCCAGTTCTCGATGATCCCGTTGTGGACCACGATGACCGAGCCGGTGCAGTCCCGGTGGGGATGGGCATTGTTCGAGTTGGGCGCGCCGTGGGTGGCCCAACGGGTGTGGCCGATCCCGCCGTGGGTTTGGGTCATGGGGGCTTCGGCCAGGGCCTTGGTGAGCACCTCCATACGCCCCGCTCTCTTCAAGACCGCGATCTTGTCACCGTCGTGAACGGCCACTCCGGCCGAGTCATAGCCCCGGTATTCGAGCCGGGTGAGCCCGGGCACCAGGACGTCGGTAACGCGACAGCGGTCCCACGTATCCAACTATTCCACACATGAAACAGGCTCCTCCTGTCGCAAAGGAACGCGTGTGCGCTCCGCTTCGAAGGGCCACGGCGCCGACTCTCAGCCGGCTTCACCTCGAGTGGGTCTCTGTCCCCGGAGTCACCTCCGGGATTTGCTCCCACTCGTCACGATCGTGAAGAGACCGGGAAGGCATCCGCCGAAGTTTTCGATGGCCTTCCTCCTCGTCATCTGCGCACCGGGCGCAGATCTGGCGCTACGTCTTGTGAGCCGCGACCTCGTCTGTTGCTGGTCCTATTCGACCCCGACCGCCCACTCCCCTCTGGGGTGACAAGCTCGGGGCTCTTAGGCCTCCTCCTTTCCCAGGACGTCGGCGACGACTGCCGCCAGTTGATCAGCATAGCGCTGGGCCACCTCATGAGAAGGGGCCTCGATCATCACCCTGACCAGGGGCTCGGTGCCTGAGTTGCGGACCAGCACCCGACCCTCCTCTCCCAGAGCCTCCTCGACCTCGTCCACCGCCTCCCAGACCAGTGCGGCCGCGCTGATGTCCGCTCCCCGTCGCACCCGCACATTCTCCAGCACCTGCGGGTATTCGGTTATGCACTCGGCCCGAAGCCGGCGGAGCTCTTTGCCGGTTCCGGCCAGGACGTCCAGGAGGCGAACCGCGGTCAGGAGCCCGTCGCCGGTTCGTCCCTTGTCGAGGAATATCACATGCCCCGATTGCTCGCCCCCCAACACACCGTGTCGCTTCAGCAGCGTCTCCATCACATAACGATCCCCCACCTGGGTTACCACGAGCTCGATCCCCGCCTCCGCCATCGACTTGTGAAAGCCCAGGTTCGACATAACGGTGGTGACCACCAGGTTGTTGCGCAGGGCATCATTGGCCTTCCAATGCCGGGCAATGATCGCCATGATTACATCGCCGTTGGCGGGGAGACCGTCTTCATCGACGGCGATGAGCCGATCGGCGTCGCCGTCGAAGGCGAGGCCGATGCGGCCCCGGGCATGCGTAGCCAGGAACTCGGGGTGGGTGGCGCCGCACCCGTCGTTGATGTTTGTTCCGTTGGGCTCCGCCGAAAGCACCTCGACATCGGCTTTCAGCCGCCTGAACAGCTCCGGCGCCGCTTTGAAGGCGGCGCCGTTGGCGCAATCGATGGTGAGCTCGAGGCCACCGAGCGTGTAAGTGGCAGCGTCCACCAGATAACCCACGTAGTCGTGCAGGGCATCGGCGTCGACCATCCCGATTCCTATGCCGGCGCCCACCGACGAGCGCCGGTTGCTGGAGCGCATCTGGGCCTCGACCGCCCGCTCCAGGTCGTCGCTCAGCTTCCTTCCCTCTTCCCCCAGGAGTTTGACTCCGTTGTCAGGTGCCGGGTTGTGCGAGGCGGAGACGACCGCCCCCATCATGGCCGCCGAACGGCCGGTGAGGAGGCTTATGCCTCCTGCTGGGAGCACGCCCACTCCGACGGTGTCGATTCCCACGGCCTGAAAGCCCGCACCGAGGGCAGAGGCGAGCATGGTTCCCGACCTGCGGGTATCGCGCCCGATCAGAACCGGACCGTTGGCAAGCTGGGAGCCCGCCGCCCGGCCGATGTCCAGAACCAGCTCGGGGGTGAGCTCGCTTCCTGCTTGACCGCGCACTCCGTCGGTCCCGAAGATCGGGAGCCCCCGATCGAGCGTCTCCCTCAGATCAGCCAAGACCGAACTGCCCCCGCCAATCCCCCACTAGCGCTTCGTGTACTGGGGGGCCCGGCGTGCCTTGCGCAACCCGTACTTCTTGCGCTCCACCCGGCGAGCGTCGCGGGTCAGCAAGCCGGCCTTCTTCAGTGTGGCTCGCAGGTCGGGGTCGAGGACGATGAGCGCCCGGGCTATCCCGAGACGCAGTGCATCGACCTGGCCCGTGACTCCGCCGCCTTCCAGAGTGGCGTCGATGTCGTAACGACCCTGCATGTTGGTCAGCTGAAGGGGCTCCATGACTCGCATTCGTTGGGCCATGGTGGGGAAGTAGGTCTCCAGCGCCCGGCCGTTGAGCGTCATTTGCCCTCCTCCATCACGGAATCGGACTCTGGCCACGGACTCCTTGCGGCGCCCGGTTGCTTGAACGAGTGGCTTGGGCATCAGGATTCGACCTTTCTGACATCGAGCTCCAGCCGAGAGGGCTGCTGGGCCTGGTGAGGATGGTCGGCGCCGGCATAGACCTTCAGCTTGCGGGCCATCTGGCGACCCAACTTGTTCTTGGGAAGCATCCCACGCACGGCTCGCTCCACGATTGCCTCGGGCCGGCGGGCCTTGAGCTCCTCGAACGTCTCGGCCTTGATCCCGCCCGGATATCCCGAATGCCGGTAGTAGACCTTCTGGCGGGCCTTCTCGGAGGTGACGGCTACCTGGGAGGCGTTGACCACGATGATGTGGTCGCCCGTATCCATGTGCGGGGCATAGATCGGCTTGTGCTTGCCGCGCAGGACGGTGGCCACCTCCGAGGCGAGACGACCCAGTGGAAGGGCCGTGGCGTCTACGACCCACCAGTCTCGATGGATGTCGGCGGGCTTGGGGGAATAGGTCTTGTTGGCAGTCATGATCAAAAAGGCCCTCGGTTGATGGAGGGGATCGTCGGGGAAACGAACTCCCGTAGGGAGCGGACACATGGTACGAGAAGGAGCCGCAACATGCCAATCCCGAATCGGCCCCGATTATCCGTCACGCCCCGAAGCCCACCTCCCACAAGATCAGCCCGTGAGGTGGTGCGACCGTGCCCACCTTCTGGCGGTCTCGGGCCGCTATCACCTCGGTCACGGACTCTGCCCCGGCCCGTCCCAAGCCCACATCCACGCAGAAGCCGACGATGGACCGGACCATCTGGTGACAAAAAGCACGAGCCCGGACCTGATAGACCGTCAGCTCTTGGTCGCAGACCCACGCCGACTCGAGGACCTCACGTTCGGTAGTCGCGCCCGGTCGACGGCGACAGAAGCTGGCGAAGTCGTGGTGACCCAACAGACCCCGGGCCGCCGTGTTCATCGCGGCCAGGTCCAGATCCCTCCCAACGTGCCACACCCAATTCCGGCGGAGCGGGTCGGTGGCAGGCCGTGAATCGACGAAGTAGCGATATGCACGCCAGGTGGGAGTGAAACGGGCATTGAACCGATCCGGGGCAACGGATGCCTGCCAGACCGAGACCTCCCCTCCCATCACACCATCGAGGGCCCGCCGGAGGCGGTCGACGTCGGGTATCTGGTCCATCTCGAAGCTGACCACCTGATGACGGGCGTGAACTCCGGCATCGGTCCGACCGGCGCAGGTGATCTCATGCTCCTGGCCCAGGATCTGCTCGAGCGCCTTCTCGAGCTCCCCCTGGATGGTGCGCACCTCCACCTGGCGAGCAAAGCCGTGAAAGCCCGAGCCGTCATAAGACAGGTCGAGACGGATAACCGGCACGTTCAGAAGATGCCGGACAACGCCAGGAATGGGAGTTGAAAGATCAGCCTGACCAGCACCACCAGCGCCAAACCGATCAGCACCGCAGCCACCGATCTGACCACGCTCAGGGACGAGGCCTCGGAGGTGGCGGGCACCTTGGCAGCCACCGACCACACCAGGCCAACCGTTGCTCCGAGTGGCCCGACGGCGCCCAGCAAGAGGGGAAGCTCGCAATGGCCATGGAGGCGCATCATGGTCTGCAGCTGGCCCGCTCCCTGCAACAACTTGGTCGCCGCCAGCCAGGTGCCCCCGGCCAGGATCAGCCATGCCACCAGGGAGTAGATGGCAGCCTCCAGCAGACCTGTGACAGAGAAGAACCTGAGGTTGATCTGGGCAACCTGGCCGATGTAGTCGATAGCCGCCACGCCCGCCACCAGCAGCACGGCGTCGGCCGTGGCGTCGGAGTCGAAGAAGAGCTCGGCGTGGACCTTGCGGTCGAACAATGCCGCCCTCAAGGCCCGTCTAAGTGTTCGCATCGCCCGGGAGCGTAGTCACGGCCCCGGTCGATCGACCCGAGCCAACTCCTCCAACAGCCCTGTCTCCACGTCGTAGACGAACCCCGACACGGAACCACCATCGACGAAGGGCGACGCTTCCAGCCTCTCCACCGAAGCTCTCAGGTCATCCATCACGCTGGTGAAGCCTCCGGGCGACCAGGTGGGCTCCGCTCCGGTCTGTTGGGCGAGGGATCTCGTGAAGTCCTCATCGGACAGGCCCTCCAGCCCACACGTCGTGTGATGGATGACCATCACATGCGTAGTTCCAAGAGCGCGTTGGGACAGGCACAGAGAACGGATCACGTCATCGGTAACGATGCCCCCGGCGTTGCGGATGACATGAGCGTCACCACGCTCCAGGCCCAGCATGGCATACACGTCCAGTCGACAATCCATGCAAGTGACCACCGCCAGCCCGAGCCCCGGGTGTGGCCCGAGCTCGTCCGAAGTGAGGCCGCCGGCGTGAGCGGTATTCGCCCCGGTGAGGCGGGCGATCAGCTCGGACTGGATGGCCACGGTTCATCTCCTCCTGAGCAGGACTCGCTTCGCGGAATGGTCGGCGGACTTGTCGAGAATGAGGGTGGCCCGCTCCCTGGTGGGGGCGATGTTCTGCTCCAGGTTGGGCTGGTTGATCTGTTGCCAGATCCTCTTCGCCTCGGCGCGGGCTTCGTCATCCGACAACCCCGAATAGCGATGGAAGTAGTTGTCAGGGTCACGGAATGCGGTATCCCGAAAGGTGAGGAAACGGTCCACGTACCACCGCTCGACGTGGTGGGGATCGGCATCGACGTAGATGGAGAAGTCGAAGTAGTCCGACACGTAGGTCCCCAGCTCACCGCCTTGGAGGACGTTGAGCCCTTCCAGGATCACGATGTCGGGCCGTTCCACGACCCTGACCTGGTCGGGCACCACGTCATAGGAAGTGTGTGAGTACACGGGGGCCGGAACCGATTTGCGGCCGGACTTGACGTCGGCCACGAACTCGATCAGCTGCCGCCGGTCATAGCTCTCGGGAAAACCCTTGCGCTCCATCAAGCCCCTCTCCTCCAGGATGGCGTTGGGCCACAGGAATCCGTCCGTGGTGACCAGGTCCACGCGGGGATGGTCGGGCCAACGCGAACAGAAGCGCCTGGAGCACCCTGGCCGAAGTCGACTTCCCCACCGCCACGGAGCCGGCTATGCCGATGACGTAGGGAACGGGCGCGGTTGGCTTCCCGAGGAACGTGTCCGTCACCGAGAACAGAGACTGACTCGCCTTGACATACAGGTTCAGCAGCCTCGAAAGAGGGAGATAGATCCGCTCCACCTCGTCGATGGACAACTCGACGTTGATGCCCCGGATGGCCTCGATGTCGTCCTCGTTCAGCGTCATCGGGGTCGAGGCTCGCAACGCCGACCACTCCGAACGGGAGAAGGCCAGGAAAGGGGTTGGATCGGGGCTCATGACGGGTGAGCAGAGTACCTTGGGCGGCCTCCTGGTAAGTCCAACAGGCTCCGAGGAGCCCGCCGAACGAGGCCTGTCATCGTCTTGGCAGGCATGCATCACCATCGACTACGTTCCCGGCCCCGTCTCTGCGGACCCAAGGAGTGGCGGAGCCTCGGCGTCACGGCCGGCGCTCGGCCACCAATCCGGGCAACGCCAATATCCGACGGGCCCCTACACTCCCGGCACGTGAAGAAGGTCGCATCGTGGGCAGTCACCATCCCGTTCCTGGCCGCCTTCGGTCTGGTGCTGATCGTCTTCGACCTGGCGGGCCGACTCGTGCGCCCCTTCTCCCTGACCGGCTTCGAATGGGTCATGGGTGCCCTGCAGTGGGCGCTTGTGACGGTGCTTCGCATCTTCGGCACCCACGTCGAAATCGACCGCTCGCCCGCCATCCGCCCCCGCGGGGTATGTCGTGATCTCCAACCACCAGTCGATGTTCGACATCGCCCTCATCGGGGACGTGCTCTTCTCGAACCTGCCCAAGTACGTCGCCAAAGCCGAGCTGGGTCGGTGGATTCCCTCGGTGTCCCTCAACCTCAAGCAAGGGGGCCACGCTCTGATCGAACGCGACAACGCCCGCCAGGCACTGGACGAGATAGCCGCCTTCGGTCAGCGGGTGCAGGCGCGCGATCGCTCGGCGGTCATATTCCCCGAAGGCACCCGGTCTGAGGATGGGGTCCTCAAACCCTTCAAGCGAGCCGGAGCGCGAGCGCTTCTGGGGGCCGCCGACCGACTCCCGGTGGTGCCGGTGGCAGTGGAGGGATCCTGGCGGCTCAACACGATGTGGCCGTTCACGCCCGGCTCGCGGATCAAGATCAGCCTGGGAGATCCCATCCCGCGGGCTCCCGACGACGCCGCCGAATGCCTGCGCCAGGCTCAGGAATGGATCAAGGGCCGGCTGGCGCCCGTCCCCAAATAGGGGGCTACGGCCTCACACCAGCTCGATGATGGCCATCTCGGTGGCGTCGCCCCGCCGTGGACCCAGCTTCACAATCCTCGTGTAGCCACCCGGACGGTCGATATAACGCGGCGCCACCTGGGTGAAGAGATGGGTCAGGGTGTCGCGATCGGTGATGGTGCGCCGGATCACGCGGCGGTTGTGGGAACCGTCCACTCGTGCCCGCGTGATCATCTTCTCCGCCATGGGGCGAACGGCCTTGGCCCGGGCCAGGGTGGTCTCGATCCGTCCCTCATTGATCAGCGACGTGGTCAGGTTGGCCAAGAGATGGCGCGAGTGGGCGGGGGAGCCGCCCAACCGGGCACCCTTCTTCGGGCGAGGCATCAGTCGCCGCTCCCCCCGGCGGCGTCCGCCAGAGAGAGCCCCAGCTCGTCCAGTTTGGCCACGACCTCTTCCAGGCTCTTCTGCCCGAAGTTGGTGATATTGAGCAGGTCGTCTGAGGTGCGCTCCACCAGCTCACCGACCGTCTTCACCTGAGCACGACGCAGACAGTTGCGGGGACGCTCGGACAGGTCGAGGGCCTCGATGGGAAGGTCAAGATCGGGTGAACCGGAACCTTCGGGCTCGACATCGCCCAGCTCCAGGCCAACGCCCTCGGCCATGTCGGCGAACAAACCCATCAGCTCGCGGAGCGTCTTTCCGGCTGAGGACACGGCCTCACCCGGATCGACGGCACCGTTGGTCTCGACATCGAGCACCAACCGGTCGAAGTTGGTCATCTGGCCCACCTGGGTGTTCTCCACCCGGTAGGCCACCTTACGCACGGGAGAGAAGATCGAGTCGACTGGTATCACCCCGATCGGCTGACCACTCTCTTTGTTGGAATCGGCACCCCGATAGCCAACCCCCTGAGCCACGCTCAGCTCCATCTCCAGTCGCCCACTCGACGAAAGGGTGGCCAGATGGAGGTCCGGGTTGACGATCTCCACCCCTGCCGGCAGCTTGAGGTCGCCGGCCGTTACGTCGCCTGCGCCCTTGGCCGACAGGTACAACGTCTTGGACTCCACGTCCTCCAGGCGCACCACGATCTGCTTGATGTTGAGGATCAGGTCGACAACGTCTTCAACCACGCCCTCCACGGTGGAGAACTCGTGTTCCACACCCTCGATCTGGATCGAGGTGACCGCCGCCCCGGGGATCCGAGACAGCAAGGTGCGGCGCATGGTGTTGCCGAGCGTATAGCCGAACCCCGGCTCCAACGGCTCAACGGTGAAGCGCGAGCGATTCTCGCCCACGTGCTCCTCTTCGATATGTGGTCTTTGGACAATCAGCACTATCAGTTCCTCACTTCGAATAGAGCTCTACGACCAACTGCTCCTGGATGGGCGTGTCGATCTGGTCTCTGCTGGGCAGGTCACGCACGGCTATACGTCGCTCGTCGAGGACGACATCCAGCCACTCGGGAGTCATCCGATCCATGGTGTCTACCGAATGCTGGATGATCACCATGTCTCGGGAGCGTTCCTTGACCGTGACGACGTCACCGGCCCGCACCTGGTAGGAGGGGATGTCTACCTTCCTGCCGTTGACGTTGAAGTGGCCGTGGTTGACCAGCTGACGCGCCTGGGGCCGCGTGGCCGCCAATCCAGCACGCCAAACGACGTTGTCCAGACGGCACTCGAGGATCTGGAGCAAATTGTCGCCGGTGATCCCCGGCCGCCGGGCCGCGTTTTCGTAGTACCTGCGGAACTGGCGCTCGAGCACGCCGTACATGACACGCAGCTTTTGCTTCTCGCGCAGCTGGATCTGGTAGTCGCTCTCCCTGATCCGTCCCCGGCCGTGCTCTCCGGGCGGATAGGGCCGGCGGTCGACCGGGCACTTCTTGGACTGGCACAGGGGCGTGCGCGCCCGGCGACACGCCTTGTGCTTGGGACCGGTATAACGCGCCATGCTCAGCCTCTCCGACGCTTCTTGAGACGGACTCCGTTGTGGGGCAGGGGTGTCACATCACGCACACCACTCACCTCCATCCCCATGTTCTGAAGGGTGCGGACCGCAGTGTCGCGACCCGAGCCCGTGCCCGACACGATCACGTCCAGTTTGCGGATCCCGTGCTCCCCGGCCCGACGGGCGGCCTCTTCAGCCGCCACCTGGGCCGCGTAGGGAGTCGACTTGCGAGATCCCTTGAAGCCGACCGAGCCGCCTGAGGTCCAGGCGACGACGGCACCGGCCTGGTCCGTGATGGAGATGATCGTGTTGTTGAAACTCGCCTTTATGTGGGCCTGGCCATGCGAGATATTCTTCCGCTCGCGACGGCGGACCCTCTTTTGAGCTGGCTTTTGCTGCTTCGCCACCGACTACTCCTACTTCTTCAGCTTCTTCTTGCCGGCGATGGCCTTGCGCGGGCCTTTGCGGGTGCGGGCGTTGGTATGAGTCCGCTGGCCGCGCACGGGAAGTCCGCGCCGGTGGCGAATGCCCTGATAGGTGCCGATCTCGATCTTGCGCTTGATGTTCTGCTGGACATCACGCCGCAAGTCGCCTTCCACCTCGAACTGCTGGTCGATGAAGCGGCGGATACGAGTCACCTCGTCGTCCGTCAGCTCCCGTATCTTGGTACCGGGGTCGATATCGGTGCCCTCGCAAATGAGAGCGGCCCGATTCCGGCCGATGCCATAGATGTAGGTGAGGCCGATCTCGAGACGCTTGTCCCGGGGCAGGTCGACTCCTGCGATACGCGCCATGGATCTAACCCTGCCTCTGCTTGTGGCGAGGATTGCTGCATATCACCCATACCCGCCCTCGGCGGCGGATGATGCGACACTTCTCGCACATTTTCTTTGTCGAAGGACGCACCTTCATTGGTCACTCCAGACGTTTCCGTCGGCCGATGGCGAACACCGGCACTTCGACTCGTTGCCTTGTTTCACACCCGCTGACGCCTACACCGGCGACAAAGGCCGCACGAGGGAGGGGTGCTCGCGGAACTCGGTAGCGACTCTTTACCCGCGCGGGGAAAGGGCCGCACACCAGGGAGGAATGGTAACCCCTGGATCGGATCTAGTTCAAATCACGGTCAATCGACCTTGGGGGGGATAGCCGCCTTTTACCCCGGCCACCGTGGCCGCCTCCAGACCGCCAACCGGCAGAAACGGTCATCGCGTCGGACCGCTGAACCTTCAGCGCGACGTTCGGGACGTATTTGGCCCGATTGTCGCGCCAGAAGGAGGATCAGCCCGCTGCGACCCGCTCCACCTGGTCCAACGGGACCGGCTCGTCGCCCATGGTAAAGACCATCACTCCCTCTTTGGTGATGGCCACGGTGTGCTCGAAGTGGGCGGACAACGAGCCATCGGCAGTCCGGACCGTCCAGCCGTCGTCGTCCACCATGGTGTGACGATCGCCCAGGTTGAACATGGGCTCGATGCACAGGGCCATTCCGGTCCTCAGTTTCATGCCGTTCCCCCTCTCGCCCAGGTTGGGAACCTGGGGCTCCTCGTGCATCTGGCGCCCGATGCCGTGGCCCAGATACTCCTCCACGATCCCGTAGCCGTGCCTTCGGCCCACCTCTGACACGGAGGCCCCGATGTCGCCCAGCCGGGCCCCGTGATGGACGGCGGCGATGCCCGCCCACAGACCCTCCTCGGTGGCATCGATCAGTTCCCGAGCTTCCGGTGCCACCTCACCGATGGCCATGGTGAAGGCGGCGTCGCCGTGAAAGCCCTGGTAGATGGCGCCGGCATCGACCGAGAGGATGTCCCTCTCTCGGAGTCGATAATCGTTGGGGATCCCGTGGACGATGACATCGTTGGGCGAGAGGCACAATGTGGCCGGGTAGGTGCCGTGATAGTTGAGGAAGGAGGAGGTGCAGTCCCGCTCTTCGAGGATCCTGCGGGAGATCGCCTCGAGATCCATCAAGGAAACACCAGGGTCAGCGGCCTCGCGCACGGCAGAGTGAATGGCGGCCACGCAGGCTCCGGCCACGGCCATCTTCTCGAACTCTCGCCGGGATTTGATGGTTATCACTGCATCTGACAGGTTACCGGCCCACGGCAACAGCCGACCAGCCCCGGGCAGAGTACCAATCAGCCCTCTTCGGCGGCCTCGGAATCCGTCAGCTCCTGTGCGGCAGCAGCCAGGAAGCGGTACGTCCATTCCTCAGCGAATTTCCGGTTCTCACAGAAGACGATCGGCACCGAAGGGTATCGGACCTGCAGACGCGCCACGAGGTCGGGCAACCACCCCTTCTCCACCCACTCGGCCTTGAACAGAGCCGTGTAACGGTCCTCGACCACGACTGCCGCCGCATCGAGGCCGGTCAGCTCCGCCATCACGAACCCGAGTTTGCCCGACACCAGATCCGCCGAGAGATTCGCCATCGTCTTGCGCTCCACGACCGCTACCACGTCCTCGTCGTCCATGACTGCGTAGTCGCCCACGGACAGCGCTCTGCGCTCGGTCGCAACTTGGCGCTGGGTGAAACGATATGGGTAACGCTCACGCGTATCGACGTAGATCGTGCCGTTCGCCAGGCCCGGAGCCCGCCGTCGGGGGACTCGAGCCCCGGGCCGGGCCTGTCGGGCGACCTTGGCCGTCTGCCACAGGACCACCTCTCTTCCACGACTGCGAGTGAAGACGAACTGGCTCCGGTAGTTGGTCCGCCTGTTGAGGATCAGGTCGATGGCGGCACCACGCCGGCGGCAGACCTTGACGCCCACCTCCTCGATCACTTCGGCCTGTTCGGGCCAACTGTCGATCGGATGACAGTAGGAGCGAGAGGCTCTCGGCCACGTCTCCCGAGTTTTGAAGAAGATTCCACCTTCGATGGGGAGACTGACCAGATAGGGCAGGCTCGAGCCCTCGTCGGGATTACGGGCGAGGATGAAGCCTTCCATACGACCAGTATGACCGAGAGACTGCCAGGCGAGGCCGATCAGGTGGTTTCGACGTCTTCCACGGCGGCCAGAACCCGGTCGGTGATCTCGTCCATCTCACCGATTCCGTCCACCTCCACCACGATCCCTCGCCGCCGGTAGATGTCGAGGATCGGCTCGGTCTGCTCGCCGTAGACCTTGAACCGGTTGCGGATCGTCTCCTCGGTGTCGTCGGCTCGGCCCCGCGACATCATCCGCTGAACCAGTTCGTCCTCGTCGACCTCGAACAACACCACACGGTCCAGGCCCGACTCGCCAATGAGAGAGTCGAGCGCTGCCACCTGGGGTTCCGTGCGGGGAAACCCGTCCAGGATGAAACCGTGGGAGGCGTCCGGCCGGGAGATGCGCTCACGCAGCATCTCCACCGTGATCGAGTCGGGGACGTAATCGCCCGCCTCCATGATCGCCTTCACCTGCCGACCCAGGTCGGTGCCCTCGCCCACGTGGTGGCGGAACATCTCACCGGTTGAAACGTGCGGGATGCCCAGCCGTTCGGCGACCCGTTGGGCCTGGGTGCCCTTGCCGGCTCCGGGCGGGCCGATGAAGAGCAGCTTCATGATGCGTCCGAGCTAGGACCGCGGGACGCGGCGGTAGCCCGGGCCGACCGGCGCCTGTTCGGCGCAGCGGTGAACCTGTCTTCGGAGAAGGCGCGCCGAAGTCGGCCGGCAATCATCACGTCAGAATCCCTTCGTAGTTGCGCATGGTGAGCTGAGACTCGATCTGCTTCATCGTCTCGAGTGCGACTCCCACCACGATCAGGATCGACACACCGGTGAACGGCACCGGGATGTGCCAGATGATCCCCGCTATGACCGGGAGCACCGAGATCACACCCAGGAATATCGACCCGGGCAACGTAATCCGGTTCAGAATATGAGCGAGGTGCTGCTCGGTCTGACGGCCCGGCCTCACCCCGGGGACGAATCCTCCGTTGCGCTGGATCATCTCGGCCTGTTTTTGGGGATCGAACTGGATAGCCGTGTAGAAGTACGTGAAGAAGATGATGAGGAGGAAGAGAAGGATCACGTACCACCACGAGGCCTGACCGGTCGCCCCACCTCCCAGGTTCTGGTCGATCCATCGATAGATGGCCTGCACCCAGCCCGAGTCGGACGGGATGGCGGTGATGATCATGGCCGGGAACAACAGCACGGAGGTAGCGAAGATCACCGGGATCACTCCGGCCGTGTTGACCTTGAGGGGTATGTAGGTGGACTGGCCGCCCATCACCCTGCGACCCCGAACCCGCTTGGCGAACTGGATGGGGATGCGGCGCTGGCCCTGATCGACGTAGATGATCGCCCCGATCATGGCCAAGAAGACTATCACCATCACCCCGAAGCGGACGGGCAGGCCGACGGCCACGGTGTTGCCCCACATCTGGCCGAAGATGAAGGGGAACTGGCTGATGATGCTGATGAAGATGATCAGCGACATGCCGTTTCCCACGCCCCTCTGAGAGATGAGCTCACCCAGCCACATCACGAAGGCGGTGCCGGCCGTCATGGTGATCACGATCAGGGCCACCCGTCCCGGCGAGTAGTTGGGGACGAGGTCGATCCCGCCCGTAAACCGGCCCACATGGAAGAGGAAGGTGAATGCGGTCGACTGGATGAGGGCCAAGGCCACCGTCATGTAGCGGGTCCACTGGGTGATCACCTTCTGCCCCGACTCGCCCTCGTCCTGGAGCGCTTCCAGCTTGGGGATAACCACGGTGAGGAGCTGCATGATGATGGAGGCGGTGATGTAGGGGAGAATCCCCAGAGCGAACACCGAGAACTGCTCCAGGGCGCCACCCGAGAAGAGGTTGAGCAGGCCATAGATGCCCCCCGCCTGCTGCTGTTGCTGGAACACCTGCACGGCGTTGAGATCGACTCCGGGAACGGGGATGGTCGCCCCCAGGCGATAGATCCCGAACATGGCCAGCGTGAAGACGATCTTCTGGCGCAGGTCCGGGACCTTGAACATGTTGCGGTAGATGGAAAGCATCAGGTCTCTCTCAGGTTGGCCGCGGCGCCGTCACAGGGTATCCACTTCTTCGATTTTGGTGGGTGGGCGGACGATCGCTCCACTATTCGACTACTCGATCAACTCCGCCGTCCCGCCCGCCGCCTCGATCTTGGATCGGGCAGAAGCGGAGAAGGCATGAGCCTTGACGGTCAGGGGACGGTCGACATCACCCTCTGCCAGGACCTTCACGCGTCCCCGGTGGCGGATGAGACCTCTGTCACGCAGCACTTCCGGGGTGATCTCCGACCCCGAATCGAACTGGTTCAGAGTGACCAGGTTCACAATGGCGAAGTATTCCTTGTTGGGGTTGGTGAATCCGGGCAACTTGGGAATACGCATCGAGAGGGGCGTCTGGCCACCCTCGAAACCCGGCCGCATACTCCCCCTGGCCTTGAGGCCCTTGGTGCCGCGGCCTGCCGTCTTGCCTCGCTTGCCGGACTCGCCCCGTCCGACCCGCACCTTTTCCTGCTTGGAGCCTGGCGCGGGCTGGAGATGATGGAGTTTGAGCTGTTCTCTCTGTTCTTCAGACATCGCGCCTCCTACTCGCCGTCTTCCACGTCGACCAGATGGCGTACCTTGTGGATCATGCCCCGCAAACTGGACGAGTCGACGTGCTCGACCGTATGACGGATCCGCTTCAGGCCCAGCGCCTCGACGGTGGCACGGGTCTTGGGCTTCTCGCCGATGACAGAACGCCGCAGCGTCACCTTGATCGTCTTGTCGGCCATGGTCAAAACCTCACTCGCTCGCGGCCCGCAACGACTCCGTGGAGCGATAGGCCGCCAAAAGACCCGGGGGAACGATGTCGTCCGCCTGCTTGCCGCGCAGCCGGGCTACCTCGTCGGGGCGGCGCTGCTTGCGAAGCCCGTCGAGGGTGGCATGGGCCACATTGAGGTGGGTGGGCGAGCCCAGCGACTTGGCCAGGGCATCCCGTATCCCCGCCGCCTCCAGGATCTGCCGACAGGCTCCGCCAGCGATTACCCCGGTACCGGGAGCGGCGGGACGCATCATGACCCGGGAAGCACCGTGCTCGCCGACGACCTCGTGGATGATGGTGGAACCCGCCATGGGGACCGTGAACATCGACTTGCGGGCGATCTCCATTCCCTTCTGGATGGCGGCCGGGACCTCTTTTGCCTTCCCGTACCCGACTCCGACCCGTCCGTTGCCGTCCCCGACCACGCACAGAGCGGTGAAGGAGAAGCGACGGCCACCCTTTACCACCTTGGCGACGCGGTTGATCTGGACCACGCGCTCGTCGTACTGGTTCTGTTGATCAGCCATCTCTGCTCCTAAAACTCGAGTCCGGTTTCGCGGGCCGCGTCGGCGAGGGCTTTGACCCGGCCGTGGAACTTGTAACCGGAGCGATCGAAGACCACCGTGGACACACCCGCCTGCTTGGCCCGGTCACCCACCAAGGTACCGACCTTGGCGGCGGTCTCGACGGTGAGACGCTGGTTGGCAAGGTCTGGCTCCTGTGAGGAGGCAGCGGCGATGGTATGACCCATGGTGTCGTCGATGACCTGGGCATAGATGTAGCGGTTGCTGCGGTACACGGCCAGCCGGGGACGTGAAGAGGTACCGGAGATCTTGCGGCGGACGCGGCCGCGGCGCATGCGACGGGCGGCGGCTCGGTTGGCCTTCATCACTTACCTGCCTTCCCGGCCTTGCGGCGGACGTATTCGCCCACATAACGGATACCCTTGCCCTTGTACGGCTCGGGGGGCCGGATCTTGCGAACGTCGGCGGCAACCTGCCCAACCAGCTCCTTGTCGATGCCGGTCACCGACACACGGGTGGGCTCCGGCACTTCAAAGGCGATTCCGTCCGGTGCCTCCACCGTCACAGAGTGGCTGAACCCGACCTGGAGCTCGAGAGTGGAGCCCTTCAACTGGGCGCGATAACCGACACCCTGGATCTCGAGATCGCGGCGGAAGCCGTTCGATACGCCCGCCACCATGTTGGCCAGGAGCGCCCGGGACAGGCCATGGATCGCCTTCGACTCCCGTGAGTCGTCAAGCCGGGCCACGGTAGCGATACCATCGTCGACCGCCACCGAGACTCGCTCGTGGAAACGGCGGTCGAGCTGGCCCTTGGGGCCCTTGACCACCACTTTGGCCCCGTCGATCTTCACATCGACACCCGCGGGGATGGCCACGGGATTGCTTCCTACCCTGCTCATCTCACCACACCTCGCAAACGATCTCTCCGCCCAAGCGGCGCCGCCGCGCCTCGCGGTCGGCCAGCAGCCCCTGGGAGGTCGACACGACTGCCACGCCCAGGCCGCCCTGGACGCGGGGAAGCTGGGTAGCACCGCGATAGACACGGTGACCGGGCTTGGACACCCGTCGCAGGCCCTGGATCACAGGTTGGCGCCGGTCGGCGTAGCGCAGCATGACGGTGAGCGCCTTGCCGGGGCCCGCCTCGGCCACGTCGAAGCGATTGATGAAACCCTCTTCGGTCAGTATGCGAGCCACCTCTTCCTTTTGCTTGGAAGACGGCATCGTCACCGCTTCATGGCCGACCGCGACGGCATTGCGGATCCGGGTGAGCATGTCGGCGATGGGATCGGTCATCATGGTTACCACGACGCCTTTCTCACTCCGGGGAGCTCGCCTCGCAAGGCCAGTTCCCGCACACAGAGGCGGCACATGCCGAAGTCACGCAGATAGGCCCGGGCTCGACCGCAACGCTTGCAGCGGTTGTAGGCCCGCACCTTGAACTTGGGCTTCCGATTGGACTTGACGATCAATGATTTCTTGGCCATTTCAAACCCCGGCGGTCTTGCGGAATGGAAATCCAAAGGCATCGAGTAGAGCCTTGGCTTGCTCGTTGGTCTCGGCGGTAGTGCATATCGTGATGTCCATTCCCCGCGGGGAATCGACGTCGTCGAAGCTGATCTCGGGAAAAATGAGCTGCTCGTTCACTCCGAACGTGTAATTGCCTCGGCCGTCGAAGGAACGAGGGTTGAGACCTCTGAAGTCACGAACCCTGGGAATCGCCACCGCCAGCAGGCGATCGAAGAACTCCCACATGCGCTCGCCGCGGATCGTCGTCGAGACGCCTACCGGCGTGCCCTCCCGTAGCTTGAAGCCGGCAATCGACTTGCGGGCCCGGTTCACCTTCGGCTTCTGTCCCGTTATCAGGGCCAGCTCGTCCGTGGCGGAGTCGACCACCTTTCGATCGGTGTTGGCCTCCCCCAGACCCATGTTGACCACGATCTTCTCCAGTCTTGGGACCTGCATCACGTTCTCGAGCCCCAGCTCCTCACGCAGCTTGGGAGCAATCTCCTCGCTGTACCTGGTCTTGAGTCGGGGAGCCGTCATAGGTCACCTCCACACTTGCGACAGATACGGTGCTTGACACCGTCCTCGTCGATCCGCATGCCGATCCGGGTCGGACCGCAGTCATCGCAGAGGATCATGACGTTGGAGACATGGATGGGCATATCTCGATCGATGATCCCGCCCTGCATCGTCTGGCCCCGCGCCCGCTCGTGGCGCTTGGCCGTGCTGACGCCTTCGACGATCAGCTTGTCCTCTCGAGGGAAGACCCGGCTCACCCGGGACTCCTTGCCCCGATCCTTCCCGGCGATGACGACCACGTCGTCACCCTCACGAATACGTGTCTTCCCGGTGGCCTTGGCGTTCTTGGTCATTACAGAACCTCCGGAGCCAATGAGACGATGCGCATGAACTTGCGATCACGGAGCTCCCGGGCCACCGGACCGAAGATGCGGGTGCCGCGAGGCTGGGAGTTGTTGTCGATGATCACACATGCGTTCTCGTCGAAACGGATGTACGTGCCGTCGGGCCGGCGCTTCTCCTTGCGGGTGCGGACGACGACGGCCTTGACGACCTCGCCCTTCTTCACCGACCCACCCGGCGTGGCCTCTTTCACCGTCCCGACGATCACATCGCCCAGGCCGGCGTAGCGCCGGCCCGAACCGCCCAGGACGCGGATGCACAGGACCTCGCGAGCGCCGGTGTTGTCCGCGACGCGTAGCCGGGATTCCTGCTGGATCATCGGGCACCCCATGCAACGGGACGACACCAGTGTTGTCCGCGCTCTACCGCCCACGACTGCAGCCGGGATTCCTGCTGGATCATCGGGCACCCCATGCAACGGGACGACACCAGTGTTGTCCGCGCTCTACCGCCCACGACTGCAGCCGGGATTCCTGCTGGATCATCGGGCACCCCATGCAACGGGACGACACCAGTGTTGTCCGCGCTCTACCGCCCACGACTGCAGCCGGGATTCCTGCTGGATCATCGGGCACGCTCCACGATCTCCACCAGCCTCCAGCGCTTCTGCTTGCTCAGGGGACGGGTCTCCATGATTCGGACGGTGTCGCCCACGTGGGCGTCGTTCTGCTCGTCGTGAACATGGAACACGCTCGAGCGCCGCACCACCTTGGCATAGCGGGCATGCGTGAAAGAGGTGGGCACCTCCACCTTGATGGTCTTGTCGGCCGAGTCGGATATGACCACTCCCTGGCGAACCTTGCGGCGCGGGCGCTCGGTAACTGGCGTCTTCTGGTCCGTCATTCGGCGTACTCCTCTTCGTGGGCTCGCTCCTGCAACACCGTGAGGATCCGGGCGATGTCCTTGCGCACGTCCTGGAACCGAGCCGTGTTGTCGAGCTGGTTCGTGGCGAGCTGGAATCTCAGGTTGAAAAGCTCTTCCTTGGCATCGCTCAGGGCGTCGTTCAATGCATCCGTGCCCATGTCACGCAGCTCCGTGGCCTTCATGAGTCCTCCCTGGTGACAAAGCGGGTCTTGATAGGGAGCTTGTGGCTGGCCCGGCGCATGGCCTCTCGGGCCAGGGCCTCGTCCACCCCGGCCAACTCGAACATGACCCGGCCCGGTTTGACCACTGAAACCCAGAACTCGGGGTTGCCCTTGCCCGAGCCCATGCGGGTCTCGGCCGGTTTCTGAGTGACTGGCTTGTCGGGGAAGATCGTGATCCACACCTTCCCTCCCCTCTTCACGGCACGGGTGATGGCGATACGGGCCGATTCGATCTGGCGGGCGCTGATCCAGCCGGATTCCAATGCCTGGAGGCCGAACTCGCCGAAATTGACCCGGGTCCCGCCCTTGGCGATCCCGCTCCGGCGCCCGCGATGGACCTTACGGTGCTTGGTTCGCTTTGGCATCAACATCGACGACCCCTCACTCCTCTTCCGAGCTCTCGGTCCGCTTGTGGTCCCAGCGATCGAAGCCCGCCGCCCGGGCGGACTCTTCGTCCCGGAACCAGACCTCGGCCTTGGTGCGGCCGAAATAGGGCGAGTCCTCGGGGTGATAGAGCATCGACCCGGCGTTTCCCTTGATGGTCCATCCCTCGGGGCCGGATCCATCCTCGTTGGCTGCGGCAGAGCCCGGCCCGTAGGGGCCCGTCTCGGACTGCTCGGGTGACGCTTCCACGACCTCGGCAGACGGGGCCTCAACGGCCTCCCCGGTCACATCCGGGGCGGCTTCTTCGACCGCGCCGGCCTCACCGGCCTGCTCCTCCGTGGATTCCTCCACGGAGGACACAGTGGTCTCGGGGGTGGCCTCAGGGGTGGCAACTCCCCCTTCCCCCTCGGCGATAGCCTCCACCGTGGCCTCCTCCGGCTCTACGTCGACGTCTTCGCGAGCGGTCTCGTAGGCCTCCTGGGCCTCAGCCGCAGTCGGACGACGGCCGCCGCCCGCCTCGACCACGCCACGCTCGCGCTTGCCGCCGCCCGCCTCGATCAGGCGCTTTCCACCACCCGCCTCGATCAGACGGGGCTTGCGCTCCCCGCCCTCGGCGGCTGCCTCCGCCCGGGCCTTGGCGGTTTGCCGGCGTCGACGCACCGGGCCACCGGTCGCCAGGTCGGCTTCGGCGGCAATCCGATCGGTGGTGGAGGTCGACTCGATGACCTCACCTTTGTAAACCCATACCTTGACTCCACAGGTACCGACGGTGGTGTGGGCGGTAGCGGTGCCGAAGTCGATGTCGGCCCGAAGCGTGTGAAGCGGGACGCGGCCTTCCCTGTACCACTCCCGGCGACCCATCTCGGACCCACCGAGCCGGCCCTTGGCCTCAACCCTGACACCTTCGGCTCCTGCCTTCATGGCGGCACTGACGGCCCGCTTCATCGCACGCCTGAAGGCGATCCGATTCTCCAGCTGGTCGGCGATGCCCCGCGCCAGCAATCTAGCGTCGAGATCGGGATCCTTCACCTCGTTTATGTTCAGCTTCACCGGACGCCCGGTCAGGTCCTCCAGCCCCGAGCGGAGTCGCTCGGCCTCCGAGCCCCGGCGCCCGATGACAACACCGGGTCGGGCCGTGTGTATGTCCACGATGAGGCGGTCCCGGGTCCGCTCGATGTCGATACGCGACACGGCACCCCTGGTCAGCTCACCATCGAGGTAATCGCGGATACGCCAGTCCTCATTGACCAACGCCACATAGTTGTGGTCCGAATACCACTTCGACTTCCAGTCGGTGACGATACCGAGTCGGAAGGCGTAGGGATGTGTCTTTTGACCCATGTCAGCTCACCTCTCTGGCTCGCTCGGCGACGGCGATGGTGATGTGGCAGGTCCGCTTGCGGATCCGGGTGGCCCGCCCGCGTGCGCGGGGACGGAAGCGCCTCAAGGTCGGGCCTTCGTCGGCGAAGGCCTCTGCCACCATCAGCTCGTCGGCGTCGAGAGCGTGGTTGTGCTCGGCGTTGGCGATCGCCGAGTGCAGCACCTTGCGAATCGGCTCCGAGGCCGCCCGGGGGGTGAAGGCCAGGACCTGCTCGGCTTCCTCGACGGGAAGACCCCGAATCAGATCCAGCACTCGTCGCACCTTGTAGGGCGACTGGCGGATGAATCGGGCGTGAGCGCGCACGTTCATGTCCGCCTCGCTGCTTGCTCACGACGGCCGGCGTGGCCGCGGAAGGTGCGAGTGGGGGCAAACTCACCCAGCTTGTGGCCCACCATCGACTCGGTGATGTACACCGGCACGTGCTTGCGGCCGTCGTGCACCGCGATCGTGTGACCGATCATCTCGGGGATGACGGTGGAGCGCCGGCTCCAGGTCCGGATCACTCTCTTCTCGTTGGTTTCGTTCAGGGCCTCGATCTTGTCGGCCAGATGCTGGTCCACGAAAGGGCCCTTCTTGAGACTGCGTGCCATTAGCTGTGCCCCTTCTTCATCGCCGACCCTTCTTCGTCCGGCGTCGCACGATGTAGCGGTTGGACGGGTTCTTCTTCTTGCGGGTGCGAGCCTCGGGCTTGCCCCACGGGCTGACCGGGTTCCGGCCGCCCGACGACTTCCCCTCACCACCGCCCAGGGGGTGGTCGATCGGGTTCATCGCAACACCGCGCGTCTGGGGACGGACTCCCTTCCAGCGGTTGCGGCCCGCCTTGCCCAGCTTGACCAGCTCGGCCTCGGTGTTACCCACCTGGCCGACGGTGGCCCGGCAGTCGAGCGACACCATCCTCATCTCACCGGAGGGAAGGCGGAGCAGAGCCATGTCGTTCTCCTTGGACATGAGCTGCACCGATGAACCGGCCGAGCGAGCCAGCTTGGCTCCCCCTCCCGGACGCATCTCGATGGCGTGAACCACGGTGCCACCTGGGATGTTGCGAAGGGGAAGGGCATTGCCGGGCCGGATGTCGGCCGAGGATCCCGACTCCAGCATGTCTCCGGGCTTCACTCCCACGGGGGCGAGGATGTATCGCTTCTCGCCATCGACGTAATGGAGGAGGGCGATGCGAGCGTTGCGATTGGGGTCGTATTCGATGGTGGCGACCTTGGCCGGGATCCCGTCCTTGTCGCGACGGAAATCGACCAGGCGGTAGCGCTGCTTGTGGCCGCCTCCCCGGTGGCGCGATGTGATTCGGCCGCCGCCGTTACGACCACCGCTCGACTTCTTCTTGTCGATCAGAGACTTCTCCGGCCGGTCGGTCGTGATCTCTGCGAAATCCGAGACGGTCTGGAACCGGCGGCCCGGCGAAGTCGGCTTGCGCTTGTTGACTGCCATATCAGACTCCGAACAGGTCGATCGAGTCGTCAGGGGCGAGCTTGACCAGAGCCCGCTTGATGTTCTTGCGTCGGCCGAGGACGTAGCCGGTTCGCTTCATCTTGCCCTTGCGGTTCATCGTGTTCACGTTGAGAACCCGGACACGAAAAATCGTCTGCACCGCGTCGCGGATCTCGTCCTTGTGCGCCTGGGGAGATACCACGAAGGTGTATGTGTTGGTGCGCTCGATGAGGTCGTAGGACTTCTCCGAAACCACCGGAGCCAGGATGACATCGCGAGGATCCTTCATCAGTCCTCACCGCCTTCGTCGTCCGTCTCCTTGACGAAGTCCGAATCCGAGACCTCGTAGCTGCCGTTGCCCGATACCACCGCCCCAACACTGTGACGGGTGAACAGGATCCGATCGTTTGCAAGCACGTCATAGGCCGTGATTCGGGCAGGATCGACCAACGAGACCTCAGGCAGATTCCGAAAAGACTTGGCGGCCACAACGTCGGTGCGATTCAGGACGACGAGCGTCTTGGCGTTCGCTCCCAGAACGGCAAGAAGCCCCTTGGCCTGCTTCGTCTTTGGCTCAGACCACTCCAGCGAGTCCACGACCAGCACAGCCGCTTCCGAGGCGCGGGCGGAGAGAGCGCTGCGCAAGGCAAGCTTCTTCATCTTCTTGGGTGTGCGCTGGGTGTAGCTACGGGGCTTCGGGCCGTGGGCCACGCCGCCGCCCACCCAGAGAGGAGAGCGGATCGAACCGTGACGGGCACGGCCCAGGCCCTTCTGACGCCAGGGCTTGGCCCCGCCTCCGCGAACCTCGGCCCTGGTCTTGGTCGAGGCTGTGCCGGCGCGCCGGGCCGCCAGCTGAGCGGTGATCACCTGATGGAGGACGGCCATGTTGGGCTGGATCCCGAAGATCTCGCCGTCCAGGGAGATGTCTCCCTGACGGGATCCGTCCGAAGCGAAGAGGGCGACCTTCACATCAGACATGGGCCTTCACCGCCTCACGCACCACGACATAGGAGCCCTTGGCCCCGGGCACGGATCCACCGAGGAGCAACAACCCCCGCTCGGTGTCGACACCGACGACCTCCAGGTTCAGGGTCGTCACCTGATCGTTCCCCATGCGCCCCGCCATTCGCATCCCCTTGAAAACGCGAGCGGGCGTGGCGCAGGCGCCGATCGAGCCGGGAGCCCGGTGCTTCTTGTGGTTGCCGTGTGAGCCGCCCTGGCCGGAGAAGTTGTGCCGCTTCATCACGCCGGCGAAGCCCTTGCCTCTGGAGGTGCCGGTCACATCCGCCTTTTGACCGACCTCGAAAACGTCGGCCACGGCGATCTCCTGGCCCACTCGATACTCGGTCGAGTCGGGCACACGGATCTCGAGCAGTGCCTTAGCCGGCGCCACGCCGGCCTTGTCGTAGTGACCCTTGGTGGGCTGATTGACACGGCTGGCCTTGACCTCGCCGAAGGCGACCTGAACGGCCGAGTACCCGTCCTTGTCCCGCGTCTTGATCTGCACCACCCGCACCGGGCCCGCCTTGATAACCGTGACGGGACGGGCCTGTGCCTGGTCGTCGAACACCTGGGTCATCCCCAGTTTCTGGCCCACGATGGCGTTGAGGCCACTCACAGCTTGATCTCCACCTCAACGCCGGCGGGCAACTCCAGGCGCATCAGCGAATCCACCGTCTTCGGCGTGGGCTCGAGGATGTCGATGAGACGCTTGTGGATCCGCATCTCGAAGTGTTCCCGGGAGTCTTTGTGGACGTGGGGACCGCGGATCACGCAGTAACGATGCACCTCCGTTGGCAGCGGCACCGGGCCCTTGATCTTGGCCTGGGTACGCAACACCGTCTCCGCAATCTTGCGCGAGGACTCGTCGACCACATTGTGGTCGTACGCCTTGAGGCGAATCCTGATGGTCTGTTCATCTGCCACGCTGCTTGTCCTGTCTGTCGCCCTCGACCGGGTTCGAGGAGATTCTCAGCCGGGGGTGCAGCGCGGCACTTGGCCTCGCCGGACCACCTGGCGAGAGGTACCCCGTCGGACACGGTCCAGGTACATCGCGGGTTTGGTCGGGTATATGGGGACGCACCACCGCGCCCGACAGAAGGGTCACCAGCTGTGGACCGGGGTACGCCCGCGAAACGCGAACGCAGCAAGTCTAGGACAGCTTCATGCAGTCATGCAAAGCCGGTCCTGGAGTCGCAGTCCGTCAGCCGCGACGCCGCTTCCTCCTTCGCAGGAGAAGCAGCAACAACACCACCACGCCGACCACAATGCCCAGTTGCTTGGGGGGGAGGGCCAGAGTCTTCTCGCGGGAGCCGTATCCGCCACTCATGTCGTCAGCCATGGTCACACATCAAGTCAGAAGAAGCCAGGCAGCGTCTCCGTCTCCTACCCCGGGCGGGACCCTTCGCCCGAACCCCTGGACCAGCCCGACGAGGTTTCGATACCGTCACTCTCATGAAAGACCCCGACACAGACCGCCTCCGGCAGCTGGAGGAATCGTTGTGGGTGGAATCGACTCGATTCGATCCCGTCCACATGGACCGGTTGCTGGCCGAAGGCTTCTTCGAGTTCGGCAGGTCTGGGCAGGTGTGGAGTCGACAGGACACGATCGACACCGAGCCCCGGAAGATCGGCGCCGAGCTACCCCTCCCAGGTTTCGCCGTCCATATGCTCGGTCCCGGAGTAGCCCTGGTCACCTACCGAAGTGTGAGCGCCGGATCCCGCCAAGACAGCGCCAACCGAGCTTCTGTCTGGAAGAGGACAGACACGGGATGGCGGCTGGTGTTCCATCAGGGAACCCCGGCCCATGGGTGACGACTCGCTCACTCACCGGTCTCTGACTCGAGCACCCATCCACGGTCGATCGACCACCCCCTGCTGACCCCCACCTCCATCCGGGGAGTGCCCGCAACCCTGACGTCGAACGTGCCGGCGGCCGTGCGCACCCGGTAATCGGTGTGAGGGCCGCGAAACAGGGCTTCCTCGACGATGCCGGGGAGGGTGCCGTCGCCTGAAGCCCAATCCGGTCTGACCAGGAGACGGACCCGGCCCGGAGCGGCCGATTGGCCGGGCGTCTCGACCACCACGTCACCGACTGTGATCGACGACCCGTCGGACTCGCCTTCCAGGACTGCAACCGGGCCGGTGAGTCGAGCCGCCCACTCATCGACCGGCTGCTCGTATACCTCAGCGGGAGTCCCGATTTGAACCAGGGAGCCATCTCTGAGCAAGGCAACGCGATCGGCGATGGCCAGGGCCTCGCCTGCGTCGTGGCTCGAGTAGATGGCGGCGGCGCCGCTGTCGCGCCTCGCCCGTGCGATCTCGGCCTGAACCATGGTGCGAACTGTGGCGTCGAGATGCGCCGTGGGCTCATCGAATAGGAAGAGTGATGCCCGGCGGGCCAACGCCCGGGCCATCCCCACCCGCTGTTGTTGGCCTCCCGAGAGCTGGGCGGGTCGACGGTGCTCGAGATCCCGAAGACCGAGGCGTTCCATGATGGCAGCAGCCTCGAGACGGGCCTCGGCCTTGGCCTCGCCGGCTCGTCGCAGTGGGTACGCCACGTTGTCGAGAGCGTCCAGATGAGGCCAAAGGGCATAGTTCTGGAAGACGACTCCGACCCCGCGCTTTTCCGGGGAAAGGCCACGACTCTGGTCTGCCACCATCGACCCGTTCATCCGAATCTCGCCCCCCGCCAGAGGCACGAAACCCGCCACGGCGTGAACCAGCGTGGTCTTGCCGGCCCCCGAAGGGCCGAGCACGGCCAGCGTCTCTCCTTCTTCGAGCGTCAGGTCGATGTCCCTGACGGCCCTCACGGGCCCGTAGTCGACGCTGACGCCGCGGCATTCGAGCACGGTCGCCATCTCAGTCGCCCGCCCTGAGGCGGCTGCGTCGGGACAGAATCACCATCGGAACGGCGACCATCACAACCGGGACGGTCAGGAGGACGGAGAGGGCGGCGGTGGTGGAAACGTCCCCCAGTTGTTGCAGGTTGAGGACCACCACGGCCAGGGTGGACGTGCCCGGCCCGTACAGCAGGCTGGACATGGTCAGCTCATGGAACGCAAACACGAACACCAGCAGCCACGAAGCCAGCAAGGCCGGGCTCATGATGGGGCCCAGCACCGTGGCCAGGGCCGTGGGCGCCGAAGCTCCGCTGGCCCGGGCGGCCAGGTAGAAATCCGGGGCAACCGCATCTGCCGCACCCTCCACTACGCGATGACCCAGGCCCCAGAGCTTCGATAGGTAGGCGATGAGGATGATCAAGAGGGTGTCTCGCAAGGTGGCCCCATAGGCCAGCAGCACCGCCACGGCCAGGGTCGATCCGGGGACGGCGAACGTGACCAGGACGGCCGACCGAAGAGGCCGTCCGCAGCGTGTCCGGCGGAGCGAAGTCACCAGGGATCCGAGCACCACGACCAGGGTGGCAGCGGTCCCCGAGAGCAACAGGCTGCGACCGAATGCGGCAAGATTGGCTCCGGCCAGCGCCTCGTGGAAGTGGGCCAACGTCCAGTTGCTAGGGGTGGGTGCCAATCCCACCGCCCGGGTCAGGGCAGTGAGAACCAGCATCAGAAGGGGCCCCACCGTGGTCAACACCACCATCACTGTGATGACCGCCGACCAGGTTCGCGACCTGCGGGCCGTGGGAGAAGGCCAGCCGGAGCCACCACCGGTCCTGGTGGCTGGGCCCAGGCCGGCAATGAGACGGTCGGCGATCAGCACGAACACCAGGGCGACGACCACCAGGATCACCGCCAGAAGAACTGCTCGGCCGAAAGCTTCCGGCTGGGCCGCCAGGGCCAGATCCTGGTATATGCGGGTCGTCACGGTGGAGAACCCGGCCGGAACGCCGAGAAACGCCGGGGCACCGAATGCATTGATGGCGGTGACGAACACCAGGGCGGCCGCGCCGAGCAGGGCGGGCGCGAGCAGGGGCACCACGACCGTGGTCAACATGGTCCATCTGTTCGCCCCGTGGGCGAGTGCCGCTCGTTCGAGGTCGGGCTCGGACCGCGACCTCAGAGCGGCGACGGTCACCAGATAGGCGATGGGTGAGGCGTTGATGGCCAGGACGACGATGATGCCGGTTGGCCCGAACAGGCCGGGCAGCGACAGTCCCCACAGGTCATCGGTCAGTCCGCTTGGCCCGTATGCCCTCATGAAGCTGAGCGCCGAGACATAGCCGGGGACCAAGATGGGCATCAGGACCGCGGCGCGCAACCACCCTGCACGATCGACTCGAATCCGCTCGGTTACAAAGGCGGCGATCGCGCCGGCGGCGACGGCAATGACGGCCACGGCTGCGCCAATCCAGACCGTGTTGAACAGGGCGACTCCGGTTTCGGCGGGTCGCACCGACCCGGCCGAGCCGACCTGCTCCAAACCCACCTTGACCAGTTCCGCCAGGGGAACCACCGTCAGGGCGGCCAAAGCGAGGACGGTCACCGTGACGCCCGCGATCGACGTCAGCCGCCCGCTCTTACCCTCCAAAGATGCTCCGGTACTGATCCAGCAATTCTTGCTGATGATCGAACGCCGAGGCCCAGTCGAAGGTGACCGAAGGTCCCTGTTTATCCCATTCCACGTCGGAACGAACCGGCTGCCATCCAGTGCCGGCGATCGCCTTCTGAGCATCGAGGCCAAGCGTGTAATCGACGAAGTCTTTCGCCAGTTCGATGGAATCGCCGCCTGAGACCACCGCGATCGGACTGTAGATGGCGATCGCACCACCGGCCGGCCATGCCATCTCCAGAGGCGATCCGTCCGCGATGGCCGCTGCGGCGCTCCGAGACAGCGTGATGCCAGCCCCGTATTGGCCTTCAGCCACACCACTGACCACATCACCCGGCGACTGAACCTGAACCGCACCCGCCTGTTTCGCCTGTCGGTAGAAGTCGAATCCGTAGCCCTTGGTTTGGGCGAAATAGGCCAGAGCGGCGAATGCCGAACCGGCGAACCCCGGATCGGGAAGGGCGATCCCGCCCCGCACAGCGAGGAGATCTTTCCAATCGGCGAGAGAGATCCCCGGCTGGCCGACCATGATCAGATTGAGGATCCGGGTACCGACGAAGGAACCCGTCTGGTAGTCGCTCGAGACGTACCGGGAATTGGCGGGTGTCCACTGGAGCAGGATCCCGTCGGCTTCGTACTGCTGGATCGAGAGGGGGTCGGTGAGCCAGAGAACATCTGCCTGAAGGCCGCCCGAGCGCTGCTCGGCGGCGATTCGGGCCGTCAACTCGCCGGTCGGGGCCCGGAAGATGCCGACCGTGACACCCGGATTGGCCTTCTCGAACAGGCTCACCACCGAGTCCACGGTGTCCTGGGTGACGCTGGTGTAGAGACTGATCGTCTGAGCGCCCGCCCCGGCGCCTCCACCACCGCAGGCGGCCAGGAGCAATCCGACGCATATGACCGGCGCCGCCCACCGATGCCACCGCCTCGCTCCTCGGCTACCCATCGTCACACCTCCATCAGCCGACCTCCAGATGCCGCTCCGAAAGAGCACCGTCCGTACGTCGCGCACCCACCCCGCTCGGGTGGAGCAGGCAAGCACTTGCCATGAACGAACTAGCGTTTTTCGCCACCACCGAGAACCAAGGCAGGCCCCGGGTGCCCCAGGTCCCGATTGGTCATGTCCAGCTGTCGGGCGGAGAAGTGCTGCAGGTCGGCCAGCTGCCGCCTGGTGAGACGGTCGCACACCCACTCCCAGTGAAGTGACACCCAATCCCCCGGAGCGAGCGGGTCGTGGAAGCCAAGACCCCCGACGGAGAGAATGGCCGACTCGGGGCGCGGCTCGCCCAGATGGAGCTGCCGGCCGTCCCATAAGAGTGGGCGGCTCTGGACCACGGCCCTGTCGCCGAGGACCGACTCGACCTTTCCCCACCGGATACGACAGCGATCCAGGATGTGCAGAGGCTCACCTCGGCCCGAATCGAGCAATCCAACCCAGGGATAGGTGACGAAGACGTGAAAGCTGTGATGCGGTATCCCTCCAGGCACCGCCTCGGCCATACCCGGCCATTTGCTACCCACCCGGGGCCGGAACCGCTCCTCGACGGTATTGCCGAAATCTGAGGTCCCGACCCGGTCCAGAAGGTCATTTCCAACCCAGTAGGCCTCAACGACCCTCTTCGAAAACGGGTCACCCGCCCCTGTCTTCTCGGCCATCAGCTTGAGATAGGGCCAGGGCCCGTGAAAGGCCCTGGCCAGTTCGGCGAGGCCGTCGTCGGCCAGCCCGGCATTGCGATACTCGAGCAATGCACGATGGTCATCCGGCCCGCAATAGCCCCGTTCGTTGGGTGGATATGCGTAGCGGGCGAACATCTTCAGCCCCGCCGCCACCGGATCATCTCTCACCATCTGCTCACCTGCGGGGGCGCGCTCAAGTCGGTCCCGAGAGCCGCGGCCCAGGGCCCGACCGCTTCGAGTGCGTCCATGGCGTCTGCGACCGCCTCGGCGCTGATCTTTTCCAACACAAAGCCCATGTGGATCACTACCCAGTCACCGACGATAACCTCCCCGGCCTCCAGGAGCCCCAGATTCACCTGCCGACGCACCTAACAGACATCAGCGTAACGAGGTCGGGATGATCGGCGTCCAGATCGCGGCATGTGGCGATGGCCGCGACTGAATGAGCTCCAGCACGGCGCCGTCCAGCTCAAAGCCTCCCGAAACCATCGTAAGGGCTTGTCCATGGGCTGCTGCTCCGCCTCGAGCAGAGACCCCACTCGTCACCTTCACCTTCGCCACCGGCCGCCCATCTGCCCTGGTGTAGACCGTGTGCGCTATGGCCTCGGACAGGCCCGAACTCGTGCATCAGCGGCCGACCACGCGCGGGTTGCCCCGGCCCTGGACGAAGTCCATGACTGCCCCAACTGCATCCGACGTCGACTCGCCGGCGAGATCTCTCGTCTGCGTGATCTGCGCCGGATCCGCCAGATCTTCGGCGAAGCGCCTATCTGAGCACTACTTAGACCCACCGAGAACGGAAGCCGGCTCGACGAAAGACCCCACACTGAGTGGAGCAACCTCTTCCCCACATCGGTCGCAGGCCAACATCACACTTACGGCTCCGCCACAATCGGCGTGGGGAATTGCCGCTAGAGGCTCCGTCCAGTCGAGATGGCGACGACCCCACTCCCGGAGGGCGAGGATCGCCGGTGCCAGGTCGGCCCCCTTCTCGGTGAGGACATACTCGTGGCGAAGCGGACGCTCCTGATAAGGGACTCGCTCCAGAATCCCGTTTCCGACCAGTCCCTCCAGCCGATCGGCCAGGACATTGGTGGCGATGCCCAGCTCCTTTTGCATCTCCCCATAGCGTCTGTGGCCATAGAAGACAGAGCGGAGAATTCCGAGCGTCCACATGTCTCCCAGAACCGAGAGCGTCCTCAGCACTGCACAGGGAGCAGACTCTTCGATCGGCATAAGGGCATGGTAATAGTCACTTGCCCTGAACAAGCTACTTCTCTAACCTCTCACTTGCTCAGAGCAAGTCAGTAGAGGAGGGTGAAAGGATGAGTAAGAACGCCATGAGCCCCGCGGCTCGGGTCGGTGACCGGATCAGTCGTTCCGATCTCTCTTCCAAAATGCACGGACTCCTCGTCCGACTGTCTCGTGGCCGACTCGGAACCAGGGTGAGGGGTATCCCCGTGCTCCTACTCACGACCGAGGGTCGGCGCACCCACAAGCCTCGCACCGTACCCCTCATGTATTACCCCGACGCGGGCAGAATGCTGGTGGTGGCATCCAATGCAGCCCAACCCGACCGTCCTCCCGCATGGTGGTTGAACCTGCAGGCCAATCCGACGGCGTGGGCGCGGACAGATACTGGCCCTCACCGGATTCGTGCCCAGGAGGTCGACGAGTCAGAACGAGAGTTCCTGTGGCCTCACCTAGCCGAGCACAACTCGCATTGGGCCCGCTTTCAGGCAGAGACCGATCGTCGCTTTCCTATCGTCGCCCTGGAAACGGAACCACATTCGCTGGAGAGACTTCCCTAGCGCCGCCCCTGCCCCACTTCGTGGGGCCCTTCCCGGTTCGGGTTGGGAGTTGAGTTGTCGGGTTTGGTGGGGTCTCGCCCCTACCCCACAGCCTGCGGCTGCAGAAGCCGGTCACCCTCACCGGCGCTAAAGGGGGAACAAACTATTTGAGGATCTTGGTCACCCGGCCCGCACCCACCGTACGACCCCCCTCACGAATCGCGAACCGCTGACCCTCATCCATAGCAATCGGAGTGATCAAACTCACCGACATCTCCGTATTATCACCCGGCATCACCATCTGAGTCCCCTCCGGCAACGACACCGCCCCCGTCACATCCGTCGTCCGGAAATAAAACTGCGGCCGATACCCAGAAAAGAACGGGTTATGCCGACCACCCTCCTCCTTGGTCAACACATACACCTGAGCCTCAAAATCAGTATGCGGCGTAATCGACCCCGGCTTCGCCAACACCTGACCCCGCTCCACCTCATCCTTACCAACCCCCCGCAACAACACCCCCACATTGTCACCAGCACGCCCCTCATCCAACAACTTCCGAAACATCTCAATCCCAGTCGCCACCGTCTTCTGAGTCGGCGAGATCCCCACAATCTCCACCTCCTCATTCACCCGCAACACCCCCTGCTCAACCCGACCAGTCACCACCGTCCCCCGACCAGTAATCGAAAACACATCCTCAATCGGCATCAAAAACGGCTTCTCCGTATCCCGAACCGGCTCCGGAACATACGAATCCACCGCCCCCATCAACTCCATCACCTGATCACCAGCAGCCTCATCCCCCTCCAAAGCCCGCAACGCCGACACCCTCACCACCGGCGTCTCATCCCCCGGAAACTCATACTCAGTCAACAAATCCCGAACCTCCAACTCCACAAGATCCAACAACTCAGCATCATCGACCATGTCAACCTTGTTCAACGCCACCACAATCGACGGCACCCCCACCTGACGCGCCAACAACACATGCTCCCGAGTCTGAGGCATCGGACCATCCGCCGCCGACACCACCAAAATCGCCCCATCCACCTGAGCCGCCCCCGTAATCATGTTCTTGATGTAATCAGCATGACCCGGCATATCCACATGCGCATAATGGCGCGCCTCAGTCTCATACTCCACATGCGCCACATTGATCGTGATCCCCCGCTCACGCTCCTCCGGCGCCTTATCAATCATGTCAAACTCAGTCGCCGTATTCGCACCCCCCACACGCTCCGCCAACACCTTCGTAATCGCAGCCGTCAACGTCGTCTTCCCATGATCAATATGACCCATCGTCCCAACATTCACATGCGGCTTCGACCGATCAAACTTCGCCTTACCCATGGTGGTATTCCTCTCTTCTTCGATGGACTGCCGGCGACTGCGAAGCGCCGATCACTCGCCCCGACGCTTCGACACGATCTCGTCGGCGATCGTCTGGGGAACGTCTTGGTATGAATGGAACTGCATCGTGTACACGGCGCGGCCCTGCGTCTTGGAGCGGAGATCCGTTGCGTATCCGAACATTTCCGCCATGGGCACCTGCGCCTTGATCACCTGGGCGTTGCCGCGCTGACTCATTCCCTCGACCTTACCGCGGCGAGCATTGAGGTCGCCGATCACGTCGCCCATGTACTCCTCGGGAGTGACGACCTCGACGTCCATCACCGGTTCCAGCAGCTTCACGCCCGCCTTCCGCGCCGCCTCCTGCAAAGCCATCGAACCGGCGATACGGAACGCCATCTCCGAAGAGTCGACGTCGTGATACGAGCCGTCTACGAGGACGGCGCGTACGTCGACCAGCGGATAGCCGGCCAGAACCCCGCCGTCGAGGGCATCCTCGATGCCCGACGCGACGGAGGGTATGTACTCGCGGGGCACCCGACCACCAGTGATCTTGTCTAGGAACTCGAAGCCTCCGCCGGGACCGGTGGGCTCGAGGTTGATGACGACGTGTCCGTATTGGCCTCGCCCTCCGGACTGACGGACGTACTTGCCCTCCACCTTCTCGATGGGGCGTTTGACCGTCTCGCGATACGCAACCTGAGGAGCCCCGACGTTGGCCTCCACCCTGAACTCCCGCAGCAGACGGTCGACCAGGATCTCCAGATGGAGCTCGCCCATTCCCGAGATGATCGTCTGGCCGGTTTCGTCATCCGTGCGCACCAGGAAGGTGGGATCCTCCTCGGCCAGCCGATGGAGAGAGGTGGAGAGCTTCTCTTCGTCGGACTTGGTCTTGGGCTCGATGGCCACCGAGATGACTGGTGCGGGGAACTCCATCGATTCCAACTGGATGGTGTTGTCGGTATCGCTGAGCGTGTCCCCGGTGGTCGTGTTCTTGAGACCAATGGCGGCGACGATGTCTCCGGCGAAGATGTCGTCGACGTCCTCGCGATGGTTGGCGTGCATCTTGAGTAGGCGGCCCAGCCGCTCCTTCTTGCCGATGGTCGAGTTCAAGACCGTGTCCCCCTGTGAAGCGTGACCCGAATAGACGCGGAAGTAGGTCAGCTTCCCGACGTGGGGATCGGACATGATCTTGAAGGCCAGGGCGGAGAAGGGCGCCGTATCGGAAGGCTCCCGGTGCATCACGACCTCTTCGTCTCCCGGCTTGAAGCCGTCGATGGCGGGAACATCGAGCGGGCTGGGGAGGTAATCCACCACGGCATCCAGCAGCGGCTGGACTCCCTTGTTCTTGAAGGCCGAACCGCAAAAGACCGGAGTCAGGGTGCGCTTGATGGTGGCAGCCCGGATTCCTCTCTTCAGCTCCTCGATGCTCAGGGCGGCGTTCTCCAAGAACGACTCCAGGAGTTCCTCTGAGGTCTCGGCGACTGACTCGACCAGGGCCTCCCGGTACTCGTGGGCCTTGTCCAGCATGTCCTCGGGTATGTCGGCGGTATCCCAGCGCTTGCCCTCATCACCCTTCCAGACATGGGCCTTCATCTCGATCAGATCGATGACGCCTACGAAGTCGGATTCACGACCGATGGGCAGTTGCATGACGAGTGGGGTCGCACCGAGCCGATCGCGGATCGACTCGACGTCGGCGTAGAAGTCGGCCCCGGTCCGATCCAGCTTGTTGACGAAGCAGATGCGGGGGACCCGATAACGATCCGCCTGCCGCCACACCGTTTCGGACTGCGGTTCCACCCCGGCCACACCGTCGAAGACGGCAATGGCCCCGTCCAGGACTCGCAGGGCGCGCTCCACCTCGACGGTGAAGTCGACGTGGCCGGGTGTGTCGATGATGTTGATCTGATGGTCGTGCCAATCGCAGGTGGTAGCGGCAGAGGTGATGGTGATGCCACGCTCCTGCTCCTGCTCCATCCAGTCCATGATGGCTGCGCCTTCATGGACCTCGCCCAGCTTGTAGCTGCGGCCGGTGTAGAAGAGGATGCGCTCGGTCAAGGTGGTCTTGCCGGCGTCGATGTGGGCCATGATCCCGATGTTGCGGGTTCGAGCGAGCGGGACTTGCCTCAGACGTGACAGTTCGTTGGTCATGATCGATCAGCTACTCCGAAGTGGCGTATGGGGGCCGGAAGCTCCCGGCCCGCCATAGGCCGGGAGCTACCAGCGGTAGTGTGCGAAAGCCTTGTTCGACTCCGCCATCTTGTGAACGTCTTCCTTGCGCTTCATGGCAGCACCCGTGTTGTTCGAGGCGTCGAGGATCTCGTTGGCCAGGCGCTGGGCCATGCTGGGCTCCTTGCGACGCCGGGCGTAGTCCACCAACCAGCGGACAGCCAGCGTTCCCTGGCGCGGGGGAGGAACCTCGACCGGCACCTGGTAGGACGACCCGCCCACGCGGCGGGACCGCACCTCCACCTGAGGTCGGAGATTGTCGGTAGCTCGCTTGAGAACCGTTACGGGGTCCTGGTTGGCGCGGCGCTCGACCATCTCGAGGGCGTCGTAGACGATGGAGCGAGCGACATTCTTCTTCCCCTTCCACAGCACCTTGTTGATGACCTGGGACACGAGAACGCTCCGGAAGACCGGGTCCGGATCGATCCGTCGCTTCTGGGCAGGAGCGCGGCGCATCAGCCCTCCTTCTTCGATCCGTACCGGGAGCGGGCCTGCTTGCGATCGGCCACACCGGCGGCGTCGAGGGTGCCCCGGATCACCTTGTACCGCACACCGGGGAGGTCGCGGACACGGCCGCCACGCACGAGCACGATGGAGTGCTCCTGGAGATTGTGACCCTCGCCGGGGATGTAGGCGGTCACCTCGACGCCCGACGAGAGGCGAACACGACAGACCTTGCGTAGTGCCGAGTTGGGCTTCTTGGGCGTGACCGTATACACGCGGGTGCACACGCCGCGGCGCTGCGGCGCTCCGGCCAAACCGGCCGTCTTCATCTTCTTCTTCTTCGGCTTCCTGCCCTCGCGGACAAGCTGCTCTATGGTCGGCATGTCGCTCCTTACGCGGCAGAATCGGCGCCCGGCCCTAACCCGGCATCGCCGACCCGGCTGTTGTCACTTGGCCACCTCCCGGGATCTCACCGATTGGGGTCGACAGCCGGTGTTCCCGTCAGGAGAGGGGAGAAGTGGTGAAAACCACGTTGAAAGTATATGTGACCCCGCCAAGGTGCGCAAAGCGGGAGCGGGCCGGGTCGGGCGTGCCTCCATCTGTGACCAGGACCGATCTGAGTCCCGGCCCTCGGTAACCGTTGGTCGGGATTCGAGGAGAGTGCAATGCCCAGCATCGAGAATGGCGCCCTGGCGAGGCCGGACGGGACTCTCGAGTCGCACAGACTCGCATAGTTTGGGTTTCGGTCTTAGACCTCGCCATGGCGTCGTGTTCCCACTCCGGAGCGAGAGAGCTTCCCCACGACTGGGCGTTGGAGGACGTCGACGGCCACGCCCTGTCGCTGGTCGTGGCAGTGGTTCGAGCTCATGCGACCACTTCAAGAGTGTGGAAGTCGACGAGGACCCCAGGGAGGTGAGCATCACGGCCCTGGTGACCGAAAGGGAAGCGGGCGCGGGGCCCTTCCGGACCGGCTGCACGGACGATCTCCAACTGGGACAAGTCGACGTGACCCTGAAACAGCCACTGGGAGCCACAGGCCCTCGTCGGGTGTGCACCAGGAGAAAAGGAGTTGCAGGACTACTTCGGCGACGACGGACGGAATTCCGACGACTGCGCCGAGGCCATCAACGCCTTCTCGTGATCGCCGTCGAGGATCCAGCTCACGTCGTAGTGGGAGAGCTCGGGAGCTGCACCCATCCCTCGCTCCTCAGGGCCGAGCACGGCGAATTGACCGGAGATTCCCAACGCCTCGCACCCGGTTTCCCAGTTGGCGCACCAGATGCCGAGAGCCACCGGGGCGTAATACCGCGACGACGTGGTGGCATAGAAGTCGAATCGGACCAACCGGTCTGTGCCACCGACCTGCTCCGTCACCGCCGCGCACCTCGTGGTCTGGCTGTTGAACGATGACGGTGACCACTGGCAGATCTCGTAGCAGCGGCCGAATGACGAGAAGGGAGGGGCGTTGACGTCGAGAGGGTGGCGAAGGAGCGGGTCGGAGAAGAAGAGCTCGTCGAGAGGCAGCCGCCGGTGCTGAACCATGTGCATGAACCGAACGAAGAGTGGCTTGAATCGAGAGCTGTAGCCGATCGCGCAGACACAGATGATGTGATCTCTGTCCGGATCGAACCGATCGCCCAGATGGCGCACCACGCTTTCGTGGTCGGCGCCCGGTCCGATCCAACATGTTGCCAGGCCCATCCGCGTCGCATGAAGAACGACCTTCTGCAGGCTCCTACCGATGTCTATGACTGCCACGCGATCGTATGTCTTTGGCGCGATGGCGACCAGGAACTCGTGGGCCCCGACGGTCGGCCAAACCGTCAGCGCAGCTTGCGCATACTCGAACCGGATCGACTTGGTGCCGATTTGGTGAGCGCTGTCGCTGCTCAACCGGGCTGCCTCCATGAGCTCGTTTCGGTGGGCGGCAGTCAGGTTGCGCGCCTGGAAAGAGCGGCACGAGCGTCTGGAGCGGACGAGATCGAAGGTTCCCAGGTCGTCTCGTCGATCGGGGAGCGCCTCGGAGGGCCGAATCCCCATCTTCACCGTGACGAGGTCGAAGCAGAGATTCGCCAGGAGAATTGCGCCGATGCTCCCGGGCAGCCAGAAGAGGAAGACCGGCCAGATCCCGACCAGCTTGCCCAATGCCGCAACAACCAAGAAGGCAGTGGCGACCACTCCGTTGATGATGTATTGGAGCCACCCGGTGAACTGGAGCCGAAGCTTGAGCCGCCAGAAGACCGAGTGCCGCGGGTTGGCTGTTCGGGGTTCCCGCCTGGCCCAGCTGGGTCTGGTCTGGGTCATCTACGACCTTCCGTTGCGGAGGAGGGACTGCACGCTGCCGCATCGTCAGACATTTGAGCGACGCTATGCCCGCACCGGCCTTATTGCAAGCCTAGACTTGCAATAGATCTCGCCACACGCACCCGACCACACGCTTGAGAGGCCAAATGCCCAAGGTCATAGACATCGAGCGTCTCTTCGAAGCGGCCATCGCAGCCTTCGCCGAGCATGGCTACAGCGGTGCCACCACCAAGGAGATCGCCAGGAGGGCCGGGGTGAACGAAGTAACCCTGTTTCGCCGATACGGCACCAAGGCAGAGCTCATCACAGAAGCGCTCACCCAGGGTCTGTCGAATACTCCTTTCGCTCATGTGACGGCGACGGACGACGTAACGGCCGACCTCGTCGCTCTCGCCAGCGCCTACACGGAAACGACCCGCCGGTTTGGCGGTGCCGTCCTCACCCTGCTCGCCGAGGCGGCGCGCCACCCAGAGCTTCAGGGTGCCCTCTCTGCCTTGCTGCCAAACCTCCAGAACGCAGCACAGATCATCGCGGCCCATCAGGATCGAGGGCGTATCCGACCGGGTGACCCTTTACAGCAGTTAGTTGTACTGGTCGGCCCGCTCATGGCGTCCGGGCTGTGGGCCAGAACCGGTGCTGCCGGCGGCGCCCCCGATCTCGACCCGAGGAGCGTGGCGCGCGCATTCCTCGACGGACATCGGCTCCCTTGAATGCTCGGCTTGAAGCTCGGTGGGGCCCGTCGCTCGGGGCTGCCCACCTGGCCGCCCACCTGATCCGGCACGACCACAGGGGTGGCTGTAACAGCCACCCCTGTGACCGGCAAGCAGGCGACGGCATTGCGTCGTCGCCCTTCTCCCACGGCACCGAGTCAGGCCGCGGAGAAGCTCCATCGTCCGGAAAAGGGGGAACGAGGGCTCTCGACCGAATCGGTCAACCGCCCTCGAGGACATAAGTTCCAGCCAGCCCCACTGATCCGGCACCGGGAAAGCTATCCCAGGTTGCCCGGATCTGGATGGGTCCGCCGACCCAACCAGCGAACTAACGCTGAACGGCCTGCACCCCGTCCTCGGTGGCGATCCACCGCATCAGGACGTCGTGCTCCTCGCAGGGAAGGTCGTCGCGCATCCGCGAGGACGTGGTGAGGGCCACGGTGTCGGCATCGAGGCCGGCCAGGAAGCGGTCGTAGTAACCGGCCCCCCGGCCCAGCCTCCGCCCGTCGCCGGAGAAGGCCAGGCCCGGCACGAGGACCACATCGACCTCTAGGGGTGCGATCCGGGGCGAGCCTTGCGCAGGCTGCTCGAAACCGAACCGATGCCGCTCGCGGGGAGCCGAGAAGGGGTGGACCGTGAGGCTGACTCCCGGCCCGGTTCGGGTGAGGGCAAATGTGATCTCGGGCAACTCCTCGACCAGGGGAGACATGTCGATCTCGTCACCCATCGCCAGGAACCCGACCACAACCCGGGGACGGCGCTCCCGAAGCCATCCCGCCACGGCCTGGACCACCCGGGCGCGGATCTCGGGTGTAGGCGAGGGAAGATCCTGCATGAACCTGCGCAGACGCTGCTTTTCTAGCCCGCTCACTTCTGCTCCTGTTCCGTATCGCGGAACTTTTCCACGGAGTAACCTATTCGCCGATCAACGAAAGGCTCATCGGCATGTCGAGCGTACAGTCCGTGATGCGGGCCTTCCTCATTCTCGACGCTCTCTCCACAGGGGAATTGGGCATAACCGAGATCGCAGCCCGATCCGACCTGCCCAAGAGCACGGTGGCCCGTCTGACCCGAACCCTGGAGGAGATCGGGGCAGTGGAGCGCGTAGACGATGGGGGCCATTACCGCATCGGGTCGGAGATCGTGGCTCTGGCTGGTGTGGCCAGCCCGACCGCCAACCTCGTCTCACTGGCTCGCCCCCATCTGCGGTTACTGGCCGAACTGACTGCTGAAGACGCCGGCTTCTCGGTTCCCGACGGATACCGCGCCCATTACATCGACCAGGTCAGCTCCGACAACGACATACAGGTCCGAGATTGGACCGGAGCCAGAATCTCGATGCATGCCACACCCTCCGGCCTGGTGATGCTGGCCACGTGGCCGCCCGAACGGTTGGAACGGTTCCTCGAGCGCCCTCTGGAGGCCTTCACCGACAACACACTCACCGATCCTGAGGCCCTCAAGAAGCGTCTGGTGGACGTTCGACGCGATGGCTTCGCCTGGGGCTTCGAGGAGCTCACCGAGGGACTCAACTCGGTGGCGGCGCCTGTCTTCAACGCCCGGGGACGCCTGGTGGGTGCGCTGCACGTCCACGGCCCGGCCTATCGGTTCCCCTCCGATGAGCGTATCGAGTCGCTAGGCCGCCAGCTCATCGATACGGCCAAGCGACTGGGGAGCCTCATCCCCCGGATGTGAGCACCTTGTCCCCAACCGCCTGCCAAGATGGGACGATCCTCGACGAGAGGAGGTGATGGAAATCAGAAACGGCACTGCTTTTCGCCGTCCTCGGCTGACTACCCCGCTGGTCAAGGTCAACGGCGAGCTTCAGCCGGCGACCTGGGATGAGGCGCTGGATGCTGCCGCAACCGGCCTGGGGAAGGTTCGGCGAGACCACGGCGGTTCCGCCCTCGGACTCTTCAGCTGTTCCAAGGCCTCCAACGAGACCAACTACCTGGCTCAGAAGCTCGCCCGGTCGGTTCTCGGCACCAACAACATCGACTCGTGTAACCGCACTTGACACGCTCCCAGCGTCACCGGTCTGGTGACTGTGCTAGGAGCCGGAGGCGGTACCAGCTCATATGAGGAGATCGAGAACACCGATCTGGTCCTCCTGTGGGGCTCCAACGCGCGCAACGCCCACCCCATTTTCTTCCACCACCTCCTCAAAGGTCTGCGCAAGGGCGCACGGCTGTACGCGGTCGACCCTCGCCGAAGTGAGTCCGCCCAATGGGCCGACGTATGGCTGGGCATCGACGTGGGCTCGGACATCGCCCTGGCCAACGCCATGGCCAAGGTGATCATCGACGAGGGCCTGCTCAACCGTGAGTTCATCGATCGTGCCACTAGCGGTTTCGACGCCTATGCGGAGACGGTGGCCGCCTATGACCTCGATCGGGCAGAGACCGTCACGGGCATACCGGGCGATGTCATCGGGGAGGTGGCAATTGCCTACGCCAAGGCGCCAACTGCCCAGATCTGCTGGACGCTGGGTATCACCGAGCATCACACGGCCAGCGACAACGTCCTCTCTCTGATCAGCCTGGCCCTGTTGACCGGCCACGTGGGCCGGTACGGGTCGGGCCTGGTTCCCGTCCGGGGCCAAAACAACGTGCAAGGAGGGGGCGACATGGGCGCCCTCCCCAACAAGCTGCCCGGGTTTCAGGACGTTGAGGACGACGACGACCGAGCCAAGTTCGAGCGTGCCTGGGGAACCACGATTCCCCCAAAGCGGGGCTGGCACCTGACCCAGATGTTCGAGGCGATGGCAGCCGGGAAGCTGCGTGGCCTGTATGTGATTGGGGAAAACCCCGCTCAGTCCGAAGCCGACGGCGGACATACCGTGGCCACCCTGGGAGGCCTCGACTTCCTGGTGGTTCAGGACCTCTTCATGACCGCCACCGCCCAGCTGGCGGACGTGGTCCTTCCGGCGGCCGCCGACTGGGCCGAGAGTGCCGGCACCGTCACCTCTTCCGAGAGGAGGGTGCAGTTGCTTCGACCTGCCCTGCCGCCGCCGGGCCAGGCCAAGACCGATCTCGAGATCATCACCCTGATGGCCAATGCCCTCGGTGCCGACTGGCAGAGGCGCAGCCCCGAGGAGATCTGGGATGAGTTGCGCTCCCTTTCTCCGGCCCATGCCGGCATGAGTTATCCGAGGCTGGCCGAGTTGGGAGGCTTGCAGTGGCCTTGCTGGGACGAGGAACATCCGGGAAGCCAGCTCCTCCATGCCCGCCTTTGGGAAGAGCCAGTCTCCGATCCCGCTCCCTTCATACCGGTGGAGTGGCTGCCTCCCGTCGACACCCTGACCGACGAATACCCGTTGCGAATGACGACCGGACGACATCTCGACGGGTACAACACCGGTGTCCAGTCGGGAGGGTTCGACTCGCCTCGTCGCATCGGGGCCACCATCGACCTTTCGCCCGAGGACGCCGACCGGATGGACATGCAACCGGGAGAGACGGTGCGGGTGGTCTCGCGACGCGGAGCCATCGAGGCGCCGGTGCGGGTCGACCCAGGCCTCAGGCCCGGCCTGACCTTCATGGCCATCCACTACCCCGACGACTCCGACGTCAACATCCTCACCATCGAGGCTTGGGACAAGAAGTCGGGTACGTCCGAGTTCAAGGCCACCGCCGTACGCCTGGAGAAGACCGGATGAGACTCGTTGGCGCACCTCCTTTCGTGGGCCACCAACCCCGGAAACCGGGGTCCACAACCCCGGGTGGCTTTGCCGAGGGGGGTGAAACGGCTTGGATCTGAACTTCATTGGCGCCCAAGCGACCGAGGCGGAGCGAACCGCCATTGTCGCCGCGGCGCCCGCCGCACTTGAGACCGAGGTTCCGGGCCGGGTCATCCGGCTCAAACGCTCCATGCGCCACCACCTGCTTCCCACGCTGGAGGCAGTCCAATCGGCTGCGGGCTGGATCAGCCCCGGAGCCATCGACGAGATCGCCCGCCATCTCCAGATCCCTCCCGCCGAGGTCTACTCGGTCGCCACCTTCTACGCCCTTCTCTCCACCGAGCCTCGACCCGAGACGGTAGCCCATGTATGCGACGACATCGCTTGCGGCGGGTCTCTGCTGGCCACCCTTGGCGAGCGTGACGACGTGGTGCCGAGCCCGTGCCTGGGTCAATGCGATCGTCGACCTGCCGTGCTGATCCAGCGGACCGGTGCCGGGGACACTGTGATCGCCAGTGCCGACCCGGCGACGGTGGAGGCTGCCCTGGGCGGCTCCATTCCTGACCAACCCGCTCCCCACGTGGACCCCGGCCCGCTCCTCCGCCGAGTTGGGCAGGTCGATCCGGGCTCACTGGACGACTACCGGAGCCATGGCGGCTATGAGGCGCTGGCCCGCGCCTTGGAGCTTGGCCCGGAGGCGGTGATGTCGGAACTGGTCGACTCGAATCTGCGCGGGAGGGGCGGAGCCGCCTTTCCCACCGGCCTCAAGTGGAAGGGGGCTGCCCAGGAACCGGGACCGCGCCATGTGATCTGCAACGCCGACGAGTCCGAGCCGGGCACCTTCAAGGACAGGGTGGTCATGGAGGGAGATCCGTTTGCGGTCATCGAGGCCCTGACCATTGCCGGAGTCAGCATCGGCGCCGAACACGGCTACATCTACGTCCGCGGGGAGTACCCCTCTGCCGCCTCCCATCTGGAGCAGGCAATGGCCGCCGCCCGGGCGGCCGGGCTCCTGGGCGAGAAGATCATGGGCTCCGAGCTCAGATTCGAAATCGAGCTGCGCAGAGGACAGGGCGCCTACATCTGTGGCGAGGAGACTGCTCTGTTCGCCTCGATCGAGGGATACCGCGGCGAGCCCCGCCAGAAGCCCCCCTTCCCCACAACGTCGGGACTGTTTGGCCGACCGACCGTCATCAACAATGTGGAGACGCTGGTCAACGTGGCGCGCATCGTCTTGGAGGGAGCCGAGGCATACAGACAAACGGGCACAGCCGACTCACCGGGTTCACGCCTGTTCTGTGTTTCGGGGGCCGTGGAGCGACCCGGTGTCTACGAGCGGGCGAGCGGGGCCAGCCTGGGCTCCGTCATCGCAGACGCCGGTGGCGACCTGGCCCGCATCCCCTACGTACTCCTCGGCGGGGCAGCCGGCTCACTGGTGGGACCGGATCTCTGGGACATGCCCCTCACCTTCGAGGACAGCCGGGCCGCCGGGGTGACACTCGGCTCGGGGGTGATCATGGCATTCTCTCCCGACACCGACATCAGAGGCATCGTCCGCCGCATCGCCCGGTTCTTCCGCGACGAATCCTGTGGACAGTGCGTCCCGTGTCGTGTGGGAACAGTCCGCATCGAAGAAGCCGTCGCTCGCGCCAACGGCGCCGTCGAAGGCGAACTGATCGATGAGATCGACCGAGCGATGAAGGACGCCTCCATATGTGGTCTCGGCCACACGGCCGCCACCGTGGTCCGCTCGGCCGTCGACCTGGGGGTATTCGATGGCTGAGATCGTGACCCTCACCATCGACGGCCGCGACATGGACGTTCCGACCGGCACCACGCTCCTCGAGGCTTGTAAGCAGGCCGGATCCGCTCAGCCCACCCTGTGCTGGGCCGAGACGCTGACGCCGGTCAACGTGTGTCGCGTGTGCGTGGTGGAGCTGGAGGGCAGCCGGACGCTCGTGCCTTCCTGCTCGCGTCCGGTCGAGGCGGGCATGGTCGTATCCACCGACAGCGAGCGGGTGCGTCACTCCCGCAAGCTCGTGTTCGAGCTCCTCGCCTCCTCGGTAGACCTCTCCCTCACGTCGCCCGAGATCCAGGGTTGGATGGAGCACTACGAGTGCGATCCCGACCGATTCGGGGCACCCGGCCCCGCGGCGAAGGATCGCGACCGTCGTCACGCCGGGCACCACGCTCCACCCCATCCGGCCCACGCCGAGACGGCGCGACAAGCGGCCAAGATCGACAATCCCCTCTACATAAGGGACTACTCGCGCTGCATTCTCTGCTACAAGTGCGTGCAGGCATGTGGCATCGAAGCGCAGAACACCTATGCCATTGCGGTGGCCGGCCGGGGGTTCGATGCTCGCATCTCGACCGAGCTCGACACACCACTTCCCCAGTCGGCCTGTGTCTTCTGCGGCAATTGCATCGCCGTCTGCCCGACCGACGCGCTCATGTTCCGCTCCGAGCACGAGCTCAGGGAAGCGGGCATGTGGCAGGACGACCAGCAGTCCGTCACCCGCACGATCTGTTCCTTCTGCGGAGTCGGGTGCAATCTGGATCTCCACGTCCAGGACGAGCGGATCGTCAAGGTGACCTCGCCCGACGACCACTCTGTCACCCACGGCAACCTGTGCGTGAAGGGCCGCTTCGGATACGAGTACGTGCAGGAGGTCGAACCCGAGGCCTTCACCCCCATCGACCAGGTGCTGGCCAGAGCACGGCCCGAGTGAGCGCAGGTCGATATGCCCCGTGACGGCGGTGGTCGTGACCGACGCAGGTCGTCCCGAAGTGGGGGGATCGGCCAGCTGCCGTGGCGCCGGGTCACCAACCCGTATCCGCCCATCGAGGTCCTGAGCGAAGGCCAGCTGGAGCGTATCCATCAGGCTTCACTGGAGATCCTCTCGGGGACCGGGCTCGACTTCCTCCACCCCGACGCCACCTCCCTGCTGGCCGCGGCGGGGGCCCGGGTCGACGGGGAGAGGGTGCGTTTCGACCCTGAGTTGATCGAATCCGCCCTCGACACCTCCCCGGCCGAATTCACCCTCCACGCCCGCAACCCGGCCCACGACCTCCACATCGGAGGAAGCGACGTCGTCTTCTGTGAGGTGGCCTCCGCCCCCTACGTGTCCAACCTCACCGGGGGGCGCCGAACGGGAAACCAGGACGACTTCCGCGACCTGGTCCGGCTGGGGCAGGCCTTCAACATCATCCACGCCTTCGGGGGATATCCCACCGAACCGATCGACCTCCCACCCTCGACCCGTCACCTGGATGCGTTGGCCGACTTCGTGCGGCTGACCGACAAGGTGTTCCACGCCTACTCGCTCGGGCGAGGCCGGATCCTCGACGCCCTGGAGATCGTGCGCATCGGCCGGGGCATCACCCGCCAACGGCTGAGCACAGAGCCGTCGCTATTCACCATCATCAACACATCTTCTCCATTGCGTCTCGACGGTCCCATGATCGAAGGGCTGATCGAGATGGCCCGGATGAATCAGGTCGTGGTGATCACACCCTTCACCCTGTCGGGGGCGATGGCGCCGGCTTCGCTGGCCGGAGCCCTGGCACTGCAGAACGCGGAGGCCCTGGCCGGCATCACCCTCGCCCAGCTGGCCAACCCGGGCGCCCCGGTCATGTATGGCGGGTTCACCTCCAACGTCGACATGCGCTCGGGCAGCCCTGCCTTCGGGACCCCCGAATACACCCGGGCCGCCATGGCCGGCGGCCAGCTGGCCCGCCGCTACGGGATCCCCTACCGCTCCTCCAACGCCACCGCCGCCAACGCCGTCGACGCCCAGGCGGCTTATGAGGCAGAGATGTCCACCTGGGGAGCGGTAATGGGTGGCGCCAACCTGGTCATGCATGGAGCGGGTTGGATGGAGGGCGGCCTGGTGGCCTCCTTCGAGAAGCTGGTCATCGACGTGGAGATACTCCAGATGATGGCCGAGTTCCTCGTCCCCCTCCAGGTAGACGACGCCGAGCTGGCCGTCGACGCCATCGACGCAGTAGGGCCGGGCGGCCACTTCTTCGGATCGCCCCACACGCTGGAGCGTTACCAGACCGCCTTCTACTCGCCCCTGGTCTCGGACTGGCAGAACAGTGAAGCGTGGGCCCTGTCGGGAGCACTCAACGCCGAACAGCGGGCGTCCGAGATCGTGAAGACGGTATTGGGCGACTTCGAGCCACCACCGCTCGACGATGCGATAGCGGCCGAGCTGGACGACTTCGTCCAGCGCCGCACCTCCGAGGGAGGCGTCGAGGCCGCCTGAGCCGCTGCCCCAACTCGGGGCGGTGAGCGTCGCCCGGCGACGCTGTGAACCCAGGGTTGGTGAATCGGGTGTCACCGGGTCGGGTGTGGCACCATATATCCTCTCGCCTCGTGGCACCCATGTCGCCCACCCGTCAGGCCCTCAGGGTCTGGCCCCTGTTCCTGGCCCTCTTTCTCCTCATGCTGGGCAACGGCCTCCAGGCATCGCTGATCGGCCTGCGTGGCCACCTGGAGGGGTTCTCGACGTCGGCAATCGGCGTCGTGATGTCGGGCTACTACGCCGGGTTCCTGATCGGCTCGGTGGGCACGCCTCACATCGTGTCGCGGGTGGGCCACGTGCGCGTCTATGCAGGGCTGGCGTCGCTCGCCTCGGCCGCCACCCTGGGGCACATCATGGTGATCCAGCCCACTGTCTGGTTTGGATTCAGGGTGGTGACGGGAGCGTGCCTGGCCGGGCTCTACATCGTGGCAGAGAGCTGGCTCAACGGCGCCGCGGTGCCCGCCAACCGGGGACGGCTGCTGGCCATCTACATGGTGGTGGTGACGGGCGGCCTGGCGCTGGGACAGCTTCTCCTGACCGCGGCAAACCCCGGGAAATTCACTTTGTTCGTGGTGGCATCGCTTCTGGTGTCGCTGGCCGTGGTGCCGGTGTCGCTGGTCAGCTTCCCGGCGCCTGCGATCGAGGGCCTCGGGCCGGTTCCCTACCGGGAGATCATGCGGGCTGCCCCGATCGGGCTGATCGGGGCACTGGTGACCGGTGCCGCCAACGGGGCCCTGCTGGGAATGGGGGCAGTGTGGGGCGCCCAATCCGGTCTGGCGGTGAGCAGGATCGCCCATCTCCTCACCCTGGCCCTGGTCGGTGGTGCGATCATCCAATGGCCGCTGGGAGCACTGTCGGATCGCTTCAGCCGACGCCGGGTCATCTTCTCCGTCACCACCGTTGCGGCGCTGCTGGCCACGTGGCTGGCCATCCTGGACCCTGCCTCGGAGTTGCTTTTGGTCGGGGTCTTCCTGCTGGGCGGATTCACTTTCCCCATGTATTCGCTGAGCGGATCGCACGTCAACGACCTGATCGACCGCGACCTGGTGGTGGGCGCCAGCTCGGCCATATTGCTCGCCAACGGGATCGGCTCGGTGCTCGGGCCCATCCTCGCTTCATCGGTGATGGCCGGCCTGGGACCGTCGGGCCTGTGGGTCACCATCGCCGGGGTTCATGGGACTCTGGCGCTCTATGCCGCCTATAGCCTCGTCACCAATTGGCAGATACCCGCTCCCTTCAAAGGCCATTATCTCCCCTATCCGGCCCGATCCGGAGGTCTGCGCTGGGCTACCGCCTTATCCGGTGGCAGACGTCGGATGCGCGGCACGATGGATCGAGAACGCGACCCTTCCTGAGCCGGCCCGGCGTGGTCGTCTTAGATTCCCTTGGGACGCAACCAGCGCTCAACCAAGGCGGCGGCGAAGTCGATGGCCAATGCCAGCATCGCCACCAGTGCACCGGCGATGAAGGTCGCGGTGGGACGGTTGAGCTTGAGACCGGCGTTGATCGCCTCGCCCAGCCCCCCGCCACCGATGAACACTGCCAGGGCGGCCGTGCCGACGTTGATCACCAGCGCCGTGCGCACACCGGCCAGGATGACCGGAACGGCGAGCGGAAGCTCGATCTGTGTGAGGGCCTGTCGCTTGGAAAGGCCCATGCCCCGGCCCGCCTCGATCACGGCCTGATCCACCTGGTCCAGTCCCACCATGGTGTTGCGGAGAACCGGCAGAATGGCGTACACGGTCAAGGCAAGCACGGCGGTGAGGGTTCCGAACGACATAAAGATCAGGAAGATCGTGAGCAGCCCATAGGCGGGAATCGCTTGACCGCCATTGGCCACCGCCAGGACGGGGCCTCCCCACTTCCGATAGGTGGGCCTGGTCAACAGGATGCCCACAGGAACCGCGATCACCAGCACGAGCGCCGTCGAGAAGGCCGTGAGCACGATGTGCTGCATCGTCTCGTCCAAGAGCTTCTGCGGCTCGAGAATGCTTGTGGTCTGCTGGTCGAAGTCCGCGTAGATCCACACCACCACCACTGCAAAGCCCAAGAACAGGAGGAACGCCGGGGTGACATAGAGCTCGATGTTGCGCCTGATCGAGGCGAACGTCGCTTCGGTTGTGGATACCGGAGCAGCTTCAGCCGTCATCCGGCCGCCGCCTGCCGGTCACGCTCTGTCCGCTGAAGGCGATCGATTATCTCGACCAGCGTCTCCACCCGCACAACGCCCCGATAGGAGCCGTCGGGATTGACACAGCATGCGGTGCCCACCGCCGATTGGAGCATCTTCTCGAGGGCGTCGCGCAGAGTGTCCTCAGGCTCCACGGTCACATGAACGGCCTTTCCGGCGTGCTGGAGATCAGTCACACTGTCGAGCGACTTGCGATCCAGCCATCGCAGCGGAGTGCCTGCTTCGTCCAGATACAGAACCCATGTGGATCGACTGGAATCGAGAGCCTGGAGGACCTGTTCCCTGGAAGTGGGAGCCTTGACGGTTGTAACGTCGTCCAGCTCGATCTCGCGGGTGCGCATCAGGTTGAGCCCCTTGAGTGTGGCCCCGGATCCCAGGAAGTTCTCCACGAACTTGTCGGCAGGCCCGGCGAGGATCGCCTCGGGCGTGTCGTGCTGAGCGATGACCGACTGTTCCTTCAGGATCGCGATGCGATCGCCCATCTTGATGGCCTCGTCGATGTCGTGAGTCACGAAGACGATGGTCTTGTGAAGCTCTCCCTGCAGCCGGAGGAACTCGTTCTGCAATCGGTCGCGGGTAATGGGATCGATGGCACCGAAGGGCTCGTCCATCAACAGCACATCGGGGTCGGCGCCAAGGGCACGGGCCACGCCCACTCGCTGAGCCTGGCCACCGGAGAGCTCCTTGGGATACCGATCGCGGTATATGGCGGGATCCATGCCGACAGTGTCGAGCAGCTCATCGATCCGTTGTGATGTCTTCTGCTTGTCCCAACCCAACAGGTTGGGCACGGTGCCGATATTCTCGGCGATCGTCCGATGCGGGAACAGCCCGATCTGCTGGATCACGTAGCCGATCCGACGGCGCAGCTGATCAGGATTGACGTCCGTCACATCTTCGCCTTCGAAGAAGATTCTGCCGCCGGTTGGTTCGATCATCCGGTTGATGAGGCGCAGAGTCGTGCTCTTGCCGCATCCCGATGGGCCGACCAGCACCAGGATCTCGCCACGCTGGATATCCATCGTCAGCTCCGCCACGGCGGCGCTCTCGGTGCCCGGATAGGTCTTAGAGACGTTGTCTAGATGTATGAGGCTTTCGGTCAATTGATTCTCCTTCAGCGAATGCCAGCCGACGTGGTCGCTCTCTTCACACCGATGAAGATCCCGTCGATGAACAGGGCGAGGAGGATGATCGAGATCGTCCCCACCCACAACGACTCAACCGAGTTGGGGGCACCCAGCCGGGATAGCCCCGACTTGATGAACTCGCCCAACCCGCCGCCGGCCACCAGGGTAGCGATAGCGGCAATGCCCGCCACGACCAGGGCGGAGACGCGGATCCCGGTCAGTATCACCGGCCAGGCAAGAGGCAGCTGAACCTTGAGAAGGCGTTCTCGGCTCGAAAGCCCCATCCCCCGAGCCGACTCGATCACCGCCGGGCTCACGCCGGTCAAGCCGGTGACCGTGTTGCGGGCGATGGGCAACAGGGCGTACATGGTGAGGGCGATGAAGGGGCCCTTGAATCCCAGGCCCACGATGGGGATGAACAGCGCGAACAGCCCGAACGAGGGGATGGTGAGAAAGACGGCGTAGATCCCCAGAACCACCTCACGGGCCACCGGACGGTTACGAACCAGGATGCCGGTGCCCACTCCGATGATGGTGGCGAGGATCACTACCGAGACTATGTAGCCGGCGTGCTGGAGGCCGAGCGTGAATACGTCGTCCCATCTACTGTTGAGAAATTCAAAGAAGCTCTGCATGGTCTCTTGAGCTACGAGTGGGGGGAGACCGGTCGCCGGTCTCCCCCCTGGCTCGTCTCAGCCGTTGAAGCCGATCTCATCGAGATAGGCGTTGGCCACGGCCTCGGGGTCCTTGCCGTTGAACGACACGTCGGTGTTCAACTCGGTCATCTTCTCCTGGGTGAGCGGGTTGAGTAGCTCGTCGGCGATGGCGTCGAAGGCGTCCGGTGCCTCCTGATACTTGTCGTCCCGGATATTCATCGAGATGTTGTACAGGATCATCACGCCTGGATCGTTGACCAGGGTGATGTCCATGCCGCCGATACGCCCGTCGGTGGTGAAAACCTCACCGAAGTCGCACTGGTTCTCGTTGGTCTGCTGATAGATGGGCCCGGTGTCCAGGATCGTGATCTGTGAGTCAGGAACCGAGTACCCGGTGGCGTCCTCGAACAGGACCAGACCGTCGGAGCGGTCGGGGAACTCGGACTCTAGGCACAGGGTGGCGTCGGGGTGTGCCGCCAGATAGTCGGCCATCCCCTGGAAGTCATAGGCCTCGCCGCCGTTCTCCTGGGTCACCGCCGGGCTCGACACGAACCCGTAGGTGTTGTTGAAGGGAGCCCGGCCCAGCCAATGGATATTGTTCTGCTCCAGGTCCTGCTTGCGCACGGCCTCGGTCAGGGTCTGGGGATCGTTGCTCGGAGCAGCCTCGTTCTTGAGGTGCTCGGCCCATCCGGTCCCGTTGTACTCCATATAGGTGTCGATGTCTCCCGAGAGCAGCGCAGACCGAGCGACCTGGGTGCCACCCAAGTTCACCTTGTTGTCAACCGTGGCGCCGGCCCGTGTGAAGGCCCCGACCATGATGTTGCCCAGGATCAGCTGCTCGTCGAAGTCCTTGGATCCGACGGCAATATTGATGCCCGACAAACGGCCTCCGCCACTATCGGATCCAGCGGTGTCACCGCCTCCACAAGCAGCCAGGATCATCGCCAACGCCGATAAGAGCGCTATGTATCGCGCCCAGCGTCGTTGCGGTTTCATTTATTCCTCCATGAGTTGCGTCGTTGTCAGACCGCGTATGCGGATCAGAGGACCCTTGGGACCCTAACTTCTGATACACGCCCGCGACCCCTGAAGAGGGGATTTCTTTTTCACCATACGGTCTCGGGCCGCATCGTGGAAATGGGCGGATATCGACCGAGGGTGATAGCCCCCCCCAACACCAACCCCGAGCGGGGCCAACCCAGGGTTCACAGCGTCGCCCAGCGACGCCCACAGCCCCAAGTACGAGCCGGGCGCAGGATCGGTCGGAACCCAGGGTTGACAGCGTCGCTGAGCGACGCTGTCAGCCCCAACTACCACGCAGACACGACCCCATTCACATCGGATGGTGCAGCTGACATCCTGGGGCCGTGGCGCTCGAACGACACGTAATCGACCTTGCCACCAAACAGGGAGGCTTTGTCACCCGTGCCCAGTTGACCCAGCTGGGCCAATCGCCAAGCTCTATCGACCGATGCCTGCGTAACGGCGACCTCACGCCGGTCTGTGAAGGTGTCTATCGAGCCCTACCCATGGATTCGCATGCCGACCTGATCAGAGGAGCCCTGCTTGCTCTCCCCTCGGCGGTCGCATCCCACGAGTCTGCGGCTCACCTCCTCCATTTCCCCGTGCTCCCGTCTCTGGTCCCCACCGTTGTGGTGCACCGAAAGACCACTCACCGGTTTCCGGGCGTCACCGTCCGCCGGTGCGACGACCTCCGCTCTCATCACCTCACCTCGATTGACGGCATGCTCACGACGACTGTCGCCAGGACCACCTTCGACCTCGGCGGTGTTCTCGAATTCGAAGAGTTCGATCGCATCGCCGAGGCGCTCCTGATTGACGGCCGCCTCAAGATTCGGCACCTCGAGGCCATGACCCGAGAGCTGGCGCGGAGGGGAAAGCGAGGTTCGGCCAACGTTCGGGATTTCCTGCGCCGGCGCGCCACCGGTCTGGTGGCCAACCCAACGGTCCTGGAACGTCGGGGCCGACGGGTCCTGGCCGACGCAGGCCTACCGCCTCCAGTTCACGAATACCCCATCCCGTGGGATACGAAGCGACGGTTCGATGACGCCTATCCCCCCAGGCGCCTGGCCCTCGAATGGGACTCGCGCAGATGGCACTCCCAGCTCGATCAGATGGAGACCGATCGACATCGGGATCATGAGGCCGCCCTGCACGGCTGGGTCGTACTCCGCTTCACCTGGGCGGACGTCACCGAACGCCCCGACTATGTTGCCTCATCCGTCGCCCAGATCCTTGAAGTCAGGTCGGCTTGAGTCGGCAATTCGGACGGCGGCCGAACCCAGGGTTCACAGCGTCGCCCAGCGACGCTCACAGCCCCAGGTTGCACAGGCGGGTCGGCCGCCCGCCCCCGCCCGGCCAGCGTCCGAGTCAGGCTTGGCGGCGGCGGATTTCGGCCACGATGGCGGGGACGGCCTGGGCCAGGTCGGCGATTAGGGCGTAGTCGGCTTTGGTCACCATCGGTGCCTCGGGGTCGGTGTTGATGGCGATCACGTTCTTGGCGGCCATCATCCCCACCCAGTGCTGGATGGCCCCCGAGATCCCGCAGGCTATGTACACGTCGGGAGCGACGCGGGTGCCGGTCTGGCCCACCTGATCCGAATGGGGCCGCCAACCGTTGTTGGTAACGACCCTGGAACAGCCGACCGCCCCTCCCAGCAGCTCGGCCAGCTCCTCCAGCGGGGCGAATCCATCCACACTTCCCACGCCGCGCCCGCCACTGACGACCACCGGGGCCGTCGCCAGCGTTATGCCTTCCTCTTCGGTTACCCGATCCACCACGCGCGTCACCACATCGTCTTCGCTCAGCTCAGGCCGGAACGTCGATAGCGCCTCCGGCGCTCCCTCCACGACCGCAGGCTCGAATACGTGGGCGGCGGCCGAAATCAGGCGCACAGAAGCAGACAGTTCGGCGCGCTCGAGGAGGCTGCCTCCCCATCGAACCCTGACCAGCGACCAAAGATCCGCGCCCGGGTCCACCTCTGTCAGGTTGGCGGCCATGGGCAGGTCCGCCAAGGCAGCCACATGCGCCAACACCTCGTTGCCTCGGTCGGATCCAGGTGCCACCAGGGCAGTGGGCTCCTCCCTAGAGATGAGCTGGACCAGGGAGGTTCCGTAGGCGCCGGGGGCGTAGTCGGACAGGAGCGGGTGCTCGACTCGCCATACCGAATCGACCGCTCCGCCCAGGTTCACATCACCAAAGGTCACCGCCGCCAGGTCTTCGCCCATCTGGTTCGCCAGCGACCTGGCCAGCGTGACGGCCTGCAGATCCAACTCTTGGGCCGAGCCTCCCTCGTGATCGACCCACACCCAGACGCTCACAGCACACCCAGGCTTTCCAGCACATCCACTACCCGAGACGGCCCGTCGAGGATCTCGGTCGAGACCTCCTGTGTCGGCGGGGACTCCAGACGAACCATGCGTAGGCCGCCGGGGCTGACATCGGAGCTGTGCCGGGTGATTTCGAGCTTCTTGGACTTCAGGCGACCGGACAGAGTGGGGTATCGGGGCAGGTTGATCCCTTCCTTGACGGCGACGACCGCCGGCAGAGGAACCCGATAGACCTCGAAGCCGTTGCTCACCTCTCGACGAGCCTGGATCGAGCCGTCTTCCAACTCCAGATTCTTGATCCCCGAAACGACCGGCCTTCCCAGGCCGTGGGCCACCCGGATCCCGATCTGGAACCCGCCCGAATCAGCCGACTCGTTCCCGAACAGAATCAAGTCGAACGGCCCGTCGTCTGCCTCGGCCGTCTGAACGGCATCGAGGATTCCGGCCGCGGTAGCTTGGGGATCGATGTCGCTCCCGTCGGTGGGGATCAGGATCGCCACGTCAGCGCCAACCGACGCCGCATAGCGAAGCTGCTCCTCACTCTCCTCCGGGCCCATCGTCAGAACGGTCACCGTTCCCCCAACCTCCTCCTTCAATTCCACGGCCGCCTCGACGGCGCACTCCTCGTGGGGACTGGTGGTGAAGGACAGATGGCCGGCCTCGATGGACCGGCCATCTTCGGTCAGCACGATTCGGGCCCCGGGGGCCGGCACCCGCTTCACGCAGACCAGGAACCGCATCAGCCCTTCATCCTGGAATCGTCGGGGTCGAAGAGCGGCTTGGACCCTGCCCGGGCCAGAGTGATCGGGTAATCCTCGTTCATGTAACGCACCCGAAACGAGGAGCCCTCCTCGGCCATCTCGGTGGGCACATAGCCCATGAGCAGGTAGGCGCCCAGAGAGGGACCGGATCCGGCACTGGTCACGTAGGACGGCCTCCCCTCGGCATCCACGATGCGCTCGCCTCCAGAGGTAAGGATGGGCTCACCGCCGGTCATGTAGCGCTTGATGCCGTCCCTAGGCGATGTGTGTTCGTCGACTGTGAACGTGCACAAAAGCGCGGCCGGCTCCTTCTCCCGGGCGTTCAGGTAGGCCTCCTTGCCGATGAAGTCCGCCGACTTGACCTTGGGCCGGGCCAGCCCCGCCTCCACCGGCGAGTACTCCGACTCCAGTTCCGCACCCATCAGCCGGTAGCCTTTCTCCAGTCGACCCGTGGTCCCATAGACACCCGCGCCGACGGGCAGCACGGCATGATCCTGGCCGGCCTCCCACAGCATGTCCCACATCTGGGTGCCCCGCTCCATGGGGACATAGATCTCCCAGCCCGACTCGCCCACATATGAGATGCGGAAGAGACGGGCCAGCACCGAGCCGAAGGTGACCTCCTTGGTGGTTCCGTAGGGAAAGGCGCCGTCGGAGATGTCGTCGTCGGTGATCGACTCGACCATCGCCCTGGCGTTGGGACCCCACACCCCGATGGTCGTATTTGCCGAGGTGAGATTCTCGAAGTGGACCGAGCCATCGTCGGGCAGGTTGGACCGGAACCAGTACTCGTCGCGGGGGCCGTCGAAGGCACCCGTCACGATCCGATAGCGCTCCTCGCCCAGGCGCATGATGGTGAGGTCCGATCGGAATCCACCATGAGGCGTGAGGAGGGGGGTGTAGATGGCGGACCCGACCGGTTTGTCGCATTGGTTGACCGCCATCTTCTGGATGTAGTCCACGACTCCCGGCCCGGTCACCTCGAAGATGACGAAGGCGGACAGGTCGACCATCCCGACTCGCTCACGCATGGCCAGATGCTCGGCCGTTGTGATGGGCGACCACCACCGGCGATCCCACTCGTGAGGTCGATCCTCTACTCCGTATTGATCGACCAGGTCTGCATTGGACTCATACCAGTGCGGTCGCTCCCACCCCCCGGCCTGGAAATAGACCGCTCCCAGCGACTCCGTTCGGGAATGAAACGGAGCCACACGAAGGTTGCGCTCCGTCTCCCATTGCTCGCGGGGATGGACGATGCCGTAGGTCTTGTTGAAGTGTTCGGAGCAACGGGCAAGGACATGGTGCTCGGTACGCGCGTAGTCGTAGAGACGGGCGATGTCGGACTGGTGGGGATCCAGCTCCGGATAACCGTCTGTCATCCAGTCGGCAATCAGCTTGCCGACCCCCGGCCCTTCCTTGATCCACACCGCCGCCGCCGACCACAGGTTCTTGACCTCGACCGTCTCTCCCAGCAGGGGCATGGCATCCGGCGTCAGCGACAGAAGCCCGTTGATGGCGTACTTGATCTCAGCGCCCTCCAGGATCTCCGGCATCAACTCGAGGGCGTCCTCCAGCTGAGCGTCGAAGTCGTCTGCCGTGAAAGGCATCTCGGTGGGCGACAGTCGGGCCTCGTCCAGAGAGGGAATCTCGTCGGGGCGATGGAAGATGGGACGGTGGGCATAGGACCCCACTTCTATCGACCCGGCAGTCTGGCGTTCGTACATGAACGTGTCCATGTCCCGCACGATCGGGTAGCCGATCTCGTTGCCGGTCTCCGCCAGAATCGGAATCGGCCCGACGTCGATCATCTGGTGCACCGCTGGGATGAGGGGGATCGTGGCGCCTGCCATGGCGGCCAGACGGGGTGACCAGACACCACATGCGATCACCACGTATTCGGCAGCGATCGTGCCTCGGTCGGTTACGACGGATCGGACCCGGCCGTCCTCCACTTCGATATCGATGATCTCGGTGTTTGGGAAAACTGTGAGAGCGTTCAGCTCCTGGGCCCGCTCGCGGAAGATGGTCCCGGCGCGGAGGGAGTCGACCACCGAGACAGACGGGGTGTAAAAGCCGCCCAGGATGACCGACGAGTCGAGGAAGGGAACCTTCTCCCGCACCTGGGCCGGGGTGAGAAGTTCCGCTTCGATTCCCCAGGCGGTGGCAGAGCTCATTCGCCTGCGAAGCTCCTCCATCCGGGCTTCGGTCCGGGCCACCTCGATCCCGCCGCAGCTGGTGTTGACACCCATCTCCTCGTACTGGCGCTGTGACTCGAGGGTCAATGCGGCCATCTCCCTGCCGTGGTCGACGGGGAAGATGAAATTGGATGCGTGGCCAGTCGAGCCACCCGGGTTGGGGAGTGGGCCCTTGTCGAGCTGCACGATGTCCCGCCAGCCTCGCTCGGCCAGATGCCCCACGATCGCATTGCCCACGATGCCGGCACCGACCACGACCACGTGTGCTTGGGCGGGGAACTCAGTCATCCTGTTACCTCCAGACTCTTCCTCCGCATGCTGTCCCACGATACGGAACAGTGCTATAGAGCGGCACGGAGACTACCCGCCATCTGCCATCATTGTCTACCTGGCGCAGGGTCACCCGGGGCTGGACAAGACACAACGGGCAATATAGTGTTCCATGATACGATATCGTTCCGTATCGTGGAAACCCTGAGGAGGGCGACCGAATGAGCGAAGAGGAACTCGACCTCTCCAGTCTGGACGACGACGAGCTCGTGGAGCAGATGCACGACGACCTCTACGACGGATTGGCAGACGAGATCGACGAGGGCACCCATATCCTGCTGGGCAGAGGCTGGTCAGCTTCCCGGGTCCTGAATGAGGCCCTCGTCGAAGGCATGAGGATCGTTGGTATCGACTTCCGGGACGGGATCCTATTCGTCCCCGAGGTGCTGCTGGCCGCGAACGCGATGAAGGCGGGTATGGCGATACTACGGCCCCTTCTGGCTGAGACCGGCGCCCCGAGCATTGGCAAGATCGTGATCGGCACGGTCAAGGGTGATATCCACGACATCGGCAAGAACCTGGTCGGCATGATGCTGGAGGGAGCCGGGTTCGAGGTGATCGACCTGGGGATCAACACCGATGTCGAAGAGTACATCCAGGCCTTGGACGAGCACCGGCCCGACATACTGGGAATGTCCGCCCTCCTCACCACCACCATGCCCTATATGAAGGTGGTGATCGACACCATGGTCGAGAAGGGGATCCGCGACGAGTACATCGTTCTGGTCGGCGGCGCTCCCCTCAACGAGGAGTTCGGCAAGGCGGTTGGGGCAGACGCATACTGCCGGGACGCGGCGGTGGCCGCGGACACAGCCAAGGAGTTGGTGGGAGCACGGCGTGGAGCGGCCTGAACAACGACGCGTCCTGGTGATCGGGTGTGGGGCCATGGCCCGAGAGCTGACCGAGATCGTACGCCGCAATGGATTGGTAGGAGTGGACGTGACCTGCCTGCCGGCCCGCTACCACAACACCCCTCAACTCATTCCTCGAGCGGTGGAAGAGCGCCTCTCGTCGGCGGGTACTGCCTACGATGAGGTATTCGTCGCCTATGGCGATTGCGGCACTGGCGGAATGCTGGATCGGGTGCTCGAAAGCCACGGAGTGGAGCGTCTCCAGGGCGCCCACTGCTATGAGTTCCTGGCCGGAGCGGCCGTGTTCAACCAGCTTCACGAAGCTCAGCCTGCCACCTTCTACCTGACCGACTTCCTGGTCCGCCACTTCGACCGTTTGGTTTGGACGGGGCTGGGCCTGGACCGCTGGCCTCAGCTCCTGGCCGACTACTTCGGCAACTACGAGAGGGTGGTCTATCTGGCCCAGACAGACGACCCGGCTCTCACCAGAAAGGCCGCGGAGGCGGCGGATCGCCTTGGACTCGCCTTCGAGCTGCGTTTGGTGGGCTACGGAGAAGTGGAACCGGTACTTATTCGGCGGGCCCGCTCGGCATGATCGACGAGGTAACTGTAATCTACTGGAGAGATATCCCCGCCCAGGTCCTGTATGGGCAGGGGCGCCACGCAATCCGCGCCGAGATGCCCAAGCGATTCCAGGAGGCCATCGATCGCGCCGCTACGCGAGCCGGCCTGATCGGCTCCGACGAGTACATGGAACAGTGGCGAAAGGCCAAGCTGAGTGGTGAGTCCGACCCGACTGTGGTGGCCCGGCGCCTGGAGGCGGGCCTCGGTGAGGAGGCTCTGGAAGAGCTGGTTCGCAACCACGGCCACAAGATCCCCGCCGCCTCATGACTGACACTGTTCTCGCCTCCCCCACCCGCGAGGTCGTGATCGGGTTCGAGCGGCCGTTCGTGATCATCGGCGAGCGGATCAATCCCACCGGCCGTAAGAAGCTGGCCGAGGAGATGAAACAGGGCGACTTCAGCCGGGTAGAGGCCGACGCCATGGCCCAGGTGGCAGCCGGTGCCCAGATGCTGGACGTCAACGCCGGCATCCCCCTCGCAGACGAGCCGGCCATCCTCGCCGAGACGGTGAAGCTGGTTCAGGGTCTGGTCGACGCTCCCCTCTCGATCGACTCCTCGATCATTCCCGCCCTCGAAGCGGGCCTGCGTGCCTACCAGGGCAAGGCGCTGGTCAACTCGGTAACGGGCGAGGACGAATCGATGGAGCGCGTCCTCCCCCTCGTCGCCGAGCATGGTGCGGCCGTGGTAGCGATAACCAATGATGAGACGGGGATCTCCCAGGACCCGGATGTCCGCTTCGAAATAGCCCGTCGCATCGTCCAACGGGCGGCCGACTACGGGATCTCGGCCTCTGACATAATTGTGGATCCCCTGGTCATGCCGGTGGGGGCTCTGGGAGGAGCGGCTCGGCAGGTGTTCCACCTTGTGCGCCGACTCCGCGAGGAGCTGGAGGTCAACACGACTTGCGGAGCATCCAACGTGAGCTTCGGTCTCCCGAATCGGGCCGGCATCAATGCCGCCTTTCTCTCCATGGCCATCGGAGCGGGGCTCACCTCGGCCATCACCAACCCTCTCGAGCTTGAGATAGTCCAGGCGGTCAAGGCGGCTGATGTGCTTGCGGGTCACGACCCCGACTGCGCCGCCTGGATCCGCCGCTTCCGCCAGCCGACCGGCGACGGCGAACAGGCCGGGGCCGGTCGGCGTACCGGGCGCCGTCGTCGTCGACCAGGGGACAATGACGGCTAGGAGCGCCTCCGGAGACCACCGGGTCTTGTTCACCCCGTCGGGGCTTCGGGGCGTATTTCCGACCGGGACCACCATCCTGGATGCCGCACAACGTCTCGGGGTCGACCTGGACTCCGTGTGCGGTGGCCGGGGAATCTGCGGTCGATGTCAGGTCGAGCCCGGATCCGCCCCGGGCATGCCCTTCCAAAGCAGCTCTCTCTCGACTCCAGGAGCCACCGAGGTCAACTACCGGGGGCGCCGCCCCCTCGAATCGGGGCACAGGTTGGGGTGCACGGTGGCGGTCCAGGGTGACGTGGTTATCGACGTTCCCCCCGAAAGCCGGGTCCACCGCCAGGTGGTGCGGAAACGCCCCGAGGTGGCCGACTTCCCCATCGACCCCGTTATTCGCCTCCACTACATCGTCGTCCACCCTCCCACGTTGGATGACGCCCGCTCCGACCTGGAAAGAGTGGCGGACGCCCTGGCGGCCGACTGGGACCTGGAGGGCCTGAGCTTCGACCTCGCCGCTGTGAAATCGACCCACTCCGCTCTGGTCGAGGGAGACTGGACCGTCACCGTTGCCGTTCATGACGCATCGACCGTCATAGCCGTCTGGCCCGGCTTCCACGATCGCATCTTCGGCCTGGCATTCGACGTTGGCTCCACGACCGTTGCGGGACACCTGCTGGACTTGACCACCGGCCATGTCCTGGCTTCGGCGGGGGTGATGAATCCCCAGATCCGCTTCGGCGAGGACCTCATGAGCCGGGTTTCCTATGTGATGATGAACCCAGAGGGGGCGGAGGCGATGACCGTGGCCGTCCGCCGGGCCATGGACGGGCTCGTGTCGGATCTCGTAGCGGAGGCGAAATGCAGTCGCTCCGAGATCGTCGATGTCGCGGTGGTCGGCAACCCGATCATGCATCACCTGCTGCTGGGGCTGGAGATTGTCCCTCTGGGCTCGGCCCCCTTCGCCCCGGTGGTCAATGAGTCGCTTCACGTCCGGGCCGTCGACATCGACTTGGACCTGAACCCCGGAGCCCGCCTGTTCGCCCTGCCTCTGGTTGCGGGCCACGTCGGGGCGGACACCATGGGTGCTGTGCTGTCCGAGGGGCCTCACCGCGGTGACCGACTCCAGCTCCTGGTGGACGTCGGAACCAACGCCGAGATCGTGCTCGGAAATCGGGAGCGCCTTCTGGCAGCGTCCAGCCCCACCGGGCCCGCCTTCGAAGGGGCCCAAATCAGCTCGGGCCAGCGGGCCACAGCGGGTGCCATCGAGCGAGTGAGGGTTTCGCCCGAGACCGGACGAGCGCGGATACGGGTCATCGGTTCGGAGTTGTGGTCGGATGAGCCCGGGTTCGGACAGGCAGTGGCCGCCACCGGTATTACCGGCATTTGCGGCTCGGGGATAATCGAAGCGGTGGCAGAGCTGGTCCTGGCCGGGATCATCGACCGCGACGGCACCATCGTTGGGGGAAAGCCCGGAGTCGTGCCGGACGGGCGCACATATTCGTATCGCCTCTGGGAGGATCCCCTCATGTACGTGACTCAGGGCGACGTTCGTGCCATTCAACTCGCCAAGGCCGCCCTCTACGCCGGAGCCCGCTTGTTGATGGACCATGCCGGGGTCGACGCCGTCGACGAGATTCGCCTGGCGGGTGCCTTCGGCAGCCATATCGACCCGACCCATGCCATGGTGTTGGGAATGATCCCCGATTGCCCCCTCGACATGGTCTCGGCGGCCGGCAACGCAGCAGGGAGTGGGGCGATCATGGCTCTGCTGTCCTCTTCGGCGAGGGCCGAGGTGGAGCGAGTCGCCCGGGAGATCGAGAAGATCGAGACGGCGGTCGAGCCCCGCTTCCAGGAGCATTTCGTGGCCGCCATGGGTTTGCCTCATAGCCGAGATCCCTTCCCCCACCTGGCCGAGGCGGTCGACCTTCCCGCCTACGAGCCCAGCCGCCGATCCCGCCGCAGTCGAACCCCGAAGGCGGCGTCGTGAGTGATCGCCCCCGCCGTCGCTCCGGTGGTCGGGCAGCTCGGCAAGCGGCGAGGGCCGCTACCCACGCCACGTCGGTGCCCTTCCTGACTCGCAAGCTGGCACCGGTGGAGGTGCTTTCCGAGGAGGCCCTGGCGCTGATCGAAGCGAACGCCGACGACCTCCTGGCCACGGTCGGTGTGGAGATCATCGACTTCCCCGAAGCTCTCACGATCTTTGCCGAGCACGGAGCCGACGTCGACGGCTCCCGGGTCCGCTTCCCCCCCGGCCTATGCCGCCAGATCATCACCGGATCGGCACCGACCAGCTTTACCCAGCACGCCCGCAACCCGGACCGTAGCGTGACGATCGGTGATCCTCACATGGTGCTGGCACCCGCCTACGGGCCACCCTTCGTGCGCGACCTCGACCACGGGCGCCGCTATGCCACCATCGAGGACTTCCGCAACTTCGTTCGCCTGGCCTACATGTCCTCCGGTCTGCACCACTCGGGCGGAACGCTGTGTGAACCGGTCGATGTGCCGGTCAATAAGCGGCACATCGACATGATCCAAGCTCACATGACGTTGAGCGACAAGCCCTTCATGGGGTCGGTCACTACGCCAGAACGGGCTCAGGACACCGTCGATATGGCCCGCATCCTGTTTGGGGACGACTTCGTGGACCAGAACACGGTCATCACCTCACTGTGCAACGCCAACTCTCCCCTGTCGTGGGACCGGGCCATGCTGGGGTCGGCCAAAGTCTATGCCGAGAACAACCAGGCCACCATCCTCACCCCGTTCATCCTGGCCGGAGCCATGGCTCCGGTGACGGTGGCGGCCGTGGCAACGCAGACGCTGGCTGAGGCGCTGGCCGGGCTGGCCTTCACACAGATGGTTCGACCGGGGGCACCCGTCATCCTGGGCTCGTTCGCCTCTTCGATGTCGATGCAGACCGGTGCGCCCACCTTCGGGACTCCCGAGCCGGCCCTGATGCTGTTCGTGATGGCGGCACTGGCCCGGCGGCTGGGGGTGCCGTTCCGTTCGGGCGGCAACCTAACCGCCTCCAAGCTCCCGGACGCCCAGGCTGCCTATGAGAGTGCCGCCACCTTCTTCCCCACCATGTTGGCTGGTGTCAACTTCGTCCTCCACACTGCCGGCTGGCTCGAGGGCGGTCTGGTAATGGGCTACGAGAAGTTCGTGCTCGACGCCGATCAGGCATCGATGGCCGCCGCCCTGGTGTCGGGGGTCGACATGTCGGACAACGGCCTGGCCCGCGACACTCTGCTCGGCCACAGCCCCGGGGAGCATTACCTGGGCACCGAGCACACCCTGGCCAACTTCGAGTCGGCCTTCTGGGTATCAAACCTGGCCGACAACACCAGCTTCGAGCAATGGGAGGAAGGCGGATCACAGGACTCCGCCGGCCGTGCCAACGCCGCCTGGAAGAGGATGCTCGCCGATTACGAGCCCCCACCGCTCGACGACGCCGTCGCCGAGGAGCTCGGACAATTCGTACAGCGCCGCAAGGCGGCCCTTTCCGAGAGCGAGGTGTGACCGACATGGACGTGGCAGAGCTGTCGCCCATCGCTCGCAAGGCCATGACTCACCTGCTCGAAGACCCCATCTTCGAGATGATTCCCCTCTCCAGCGCGCTGGAACAGGCAGGCTTCCTGCCCGTAGGAGCCCGGGTGTCGGTGACCGCTTCCCCCAACAAGACTCTGGAGGACAGCCTCGACCTGGCGGCCGAACTGACCGAGCGCGGTTTTCGAGTCACGCCCCACATCTCGGCACGGATGACGGTCGATCTGGCCCATCTGGAGCGGCTTCTGGGGCGGATGTCGGAGATCGGGATCAACAGCGTCTTCGTGGTCGGTGGCGACGGTGAGTACACCGGGGCCTTCTACGACGGTCTGACCCTGCTTCAGGGCATGGAGCGGATCGGCCACGAGCTCAAGGTGGGTGTGCCGGGATATCCGGAAGGGCACCCCAAGATCCCCAACGAAGCCCTGGCCCGCGCCCTGGCGGAGAAGCAGCCTTATGCATCGTGGATGACATCGCAGATGTGCTTCGACCCCCAAGCTCTGCTCACCTGGCTTTGGGGAGCCCGCCGATCCGGGATCGACCTGCCTCTGGTGCTGGGACTGCCCGGGGCGGCGGACCGCACCCGGCTGCTCAAGATCGCCACCCGCATCGGCGTGGGACGATCGCTGGGCTTCCTGCGCAAGAACACCGGGCTCATCTCGGCCTTCGTCCGGCCGGGCGGGTACGACCCCGCTGAGCTGCTGTTCGGCCTGGGCGATGAGATGGCCGACGAAACTGCCGCCATGGTCGGGGTTCACATCTACACCTTCAACCAGTGCGACCTGACCGAGTCCTGGCGCCAGGAGTTGCTGGCCGCTCTGTGACCAGCCTTCGGCTCAACCCAGGGTTGACAGCGTCACCGGCGACACTCACCGCCCAAACCTCGCCGGGCCGTGGCACCATGTGGGTCGTCCGCCCGCGAGAGGACCAGACCATCGCCACCATCAGCACACACGTCCTCGACACGGTCCGTGGAAACTTGGCACCCGGCATGGGAGTGACCCTCACCTGTGTCGAGGAACGGCGACGAGCCCCTGACCACCACCACCACCACCACCCACACCGATGGGCGGGCTCCCGACTTACTCGATGCGGCCCCATGCTGGCCGGCTCATACCGGCTCACCTTCGACACCGGCGCCTACGGCAATCCGTTCTACCCGATCATCAACATCGATTTCCATGTCGGCGATCCCGGACAGGATCATCACGTGCCGCTCCTGTTGAGCGAATACGGCTACACCACCTACCGGGGAAGCTGATGACGATTGTGCCCGCCAGGAACAGACCAACGACCCTGGCCGCGAACTCTCAACACGCCAAGGTTGTCTACGAGCCGAACAGGAGACGCCCGTGACCGAAAACGCCCACGACCACGCTCAAATGGAGATCCTCTCCTCGGAGGAGTGCTTCGAACTGCTCGGCTCCGTGCCGGTGGGGCGGATTGCCTTCGTCGCCGATGGCCACCTCCAGATCTTCCCGGTAACCTTCGCCGTGTCGGAGGACCGGGTGGTTCTCCGTTCCGCTATCGGCTCGAAGCTCGACGCAGCCGAGATGGCCCGAGACGTCGCCTTCGAGGCCGACCAATGGCACGACCAGGACCGGTCCGGCTGGAGCGTGATGATCGAGGGCCGGGTCCGGTCCGTCACCGAGGAGGACAGGATCGCCACCCTCGAGAACCTCGACCTCGACCCCTGGCTGGCGGGCACGAACATGCGATGGATCGAGATCGTGGTGTCCGACATCTCCGGCCGGCGACTGCCGGGCTGACCCCCTCCAGTCGATCAGCCGGCTGCGTGGCCACGTGCACTCAACACTGCCACGAGCCACATCCGCCCCCCATTTCGGGTCGTGGGCACAACAGAGACGGCCGCCCTTCGAAGGGCGGCCGTCTCTCACCAAGTCGGAGGAGGATTACTCCTCGTCGGGCTCCTCGCCCTCGGCGTCGCCGCCGTCGGCATCGGCCTTCTGGGCGCCCAGACTGGCCAGCCACTCGGCCGGGTTGTCGGGCAGCTCGTCCTCCATCGAGGGCAGGGTGCCCTCTCCACCGAGCAACTCCAGGGCAGCCACCGTGGTGGCGCCGGGGAGCGTGGGCTGGAGCGACTGATAGCTGTCGGCACCGGTGCCGGCCGGTATCAGCTTGCCGATGATCACGTTCTCCTTCAGACCCCGCATGAAGTCGGAGCGGGCGTGAATGGCGGCATCGGTCAGCACCCGGGTGGTCTCCTGGAAGGAGGCCGCCGAGAGCCACGAGTCCGTGGCCAAAGATGCCTTCGTGATCCCCATCAACTCCGATCGACCTTCGGCTGGGACCTTGCCCTGCTCGACCAGAGCCCGGTTCACGTCCCGAAACGTCTGGTCGTCGACCAACTCGGCAGGCAGGAACTCGGAATCATTCGGCTTGACCACCCGCACCCGGCGCAGCATCTGGCGCACGATCAGCTCGATGTGCTTGTCGTGGATCTCCACGCCCTGGGACCGGTACACCTCCTGCACCTGGTCCACCAGGTACTGCTGAGTGGCGCGCACGCCGCGGACCTCGAGCACCTCTTTGGGATCCAACGGTCCCTCCGTGAGCTGCATACCCGGCTCCACGACGTCGCCGTTGGCAACCCGAACCCGGGCATAGCGGGAAATCGAGTATTCGACCTCCCCGTCTTCCTTGGAGTCGACCACGAGCCGGCGCCCGTCCTGGTCTTCCACCAGACGAACCGGCCCACCGACCTCCGACAGCACCGCCTTGCCCTTGGGCGAGCGAGCCTCGAACAGCTCCTGGACTCGCGGCAGGCCATGGGTGATGTCGTCGCCAGCCACACCACCGGTGTGGAACGTCCGCATGGTGAGCTGGGTCCCCGGCTCACCGATCGACTGGGCGGCCATGATCCCCACGGCCTCGCCCATTTCGACCTGGCGACCGGTGGCCAACGAGAGGCCGTAGCACGTCTGGCAGATGCCGTTGCGGGTGTCGCAGGTGAGCACAGAGCGCACCCGCACCGACTCGACCTCCCCGGCGGCATCGACCAGTGCCTGGATCTCCTTTTGCTTGATGACCGTCCCGGCTCGCAGCTTGTCGCCGTCCTCGGTCTCGACCAGCTTCCGCTCGATCTTGACGTCGTCGGCCAGCACGCGCCCATACACCCGGGAACGGATGTTGCGGATCACGTGACCTCGATCGTCCACCACTCGGATCACGATGCCCTTATCGGTCTCGCAGTCCGCCTCGACGACGATCACCTCCTGGGAGACGTCCACCAGACGACGGGTCAGGTAACCGGAGTCGGCCGTGCGCAGAGCCGTGTCGGCCAGACCCTTGCGAGCGCCGTGGGTCGAGATGAAGTACTCGAGCACCGACAGACCCTCACGGAAGTTGGACCGGATCGGGCTGGGGATGATGTCGCCTCGAGGGTTGGCAACCAGGCCACGCATGCCGGCGATCTGACGCACCTGCATCATGTTTCCACGAGCCCCCGAGCCCACCATCATGTCCAGGGAGTTGAACTTCTCGGTCTTGAGGCCGAGTTTCATGGCGTCGGTCACCTTTTCGGTGGCCTCCGTCCAGATCTCGATCAGCTCTTGACGGCGCTCCTCGTCCGTCACCACACCCTTCAGGTACTGGTTCTGGATCCGCAGGGCCCGCTCCTCGTACTCCTCGAGGATGTCGGCCTTGTCGTCGGGAGTCTTGACGTCGTCGAGGCCGATGGTGAGACCGGCCTTGGTGGCGAAACGAAACCCCAGGTCCTTTATGCCGTCGAGCATCGAAGCGACCTCTGAACGCGGGTAGCGATCGATCACCACCTCGATAAGGGTGCGGATGTCGGACTTGATCACCACCGAGTCCACGAACGGGAAGCCCTGAGGCATCACCGTGTTTATCAGCACCCGGCCGAAGGTCGTCTCATGGAGCTTGGACCCATCCACCGGCTCCGGGGTGAGCATCTTGGCCAGCGAGCTCTTCAGGTCGGCGTGCTGATCGGGGTCGCCCGCCAGCTCACCGACACGGATCTTGATCGGGGCGTGTAGGGACAGCTCGCCCACGTCGTAGGCCATCTCGGCCTCCTCGACGGAGGAGAAAAAGCGTCCGGCTCCCTTGGCGTCCTCCTGCAACTCCGACAGGTAGTACATGCCGATGACCATGTCCTGGGACGGGGTCACGATGGGGCGGCCCGAAGCGGGGGAGAGCACGTTGTTCGACGAGAGCATCAGCACCCGGGCCTCGGCCTGGGCCTCGGCCGACAGGGGCAGATGGACCGCCATCTGATCGCCGTCGAAGTCGGCGTTGAAGGCCTCGCACACCAGAGGGTGGATCTGGATTGCCTTGCCCTCCACGAGCACAGGCTCGAAGGCCTGAATCCCGAGGCGGTGCAGCGTGGGCGCACGATTGAGAAGCACCGGATGCTCCTGGATCACGTCGCCCAACACGTCCCAAACCTGGGGACGCTGGCGCTCGACCATCCGCTTGGCCGCCTTGATGTTCTGGGCCAGATCCAGGTCCACCAGGCGCTTCATCACGAACGGCTTGAACAGCTCCAGGGCCATGATCTTGGGCAGCCCACACTGGTGCAGCTTGAGCTGAGGCCCGACCACGATGACCGACCGGCCCGAGTAGTCGACCCGCTTACCCAACAGGTTCTGGCGGAACCGACCCTGCTTGCCCTTGAGCATGTCCGAGATCGATTTGAGTGCGCGGTTGCCTGGCCCGGTCACCGCCCGCCCACGACGACCGTTGTCGAACAGGGCGTCGACGGCTTCCTGGAGCATCCGCTTCTCGTTGTTGACGATGATCTCGGGGGCGCCCAGATCCAGCAGTCTCTTGAGGCGGTTGTTGCGGTTGATCACGCGGCGATAGAGATCGTTGAGATCCGAGGTTGCGAAGCGACCGCCGTCCAGCTGCACCATGGGACGCAGATCTGGTGGTATGACCGGGACCGACTCGAGAATCATGTCCTTGGGGTCGTTCTTCCCCTCCCAGAAGGGCTTGACCACCTTCATCCGCTGAGTGGCACGCTGACGCTTCTGTTGGGAATTGGCTTCCAGGTTCTCCTCGAGAAAGGCCATCTCGGCATCGAGGTCCAGCCGGCCGAGAAGGTCTTTGATCGCCTCGGCCCCCATGCCACCGGCGAAGTACTGGTGGTAACGGTCGTAGATCTCCCGCCAGAGAGCCTCGGACTCGACCCGGGCCTTGGGCTTGAATGACTTGAATTGCTCGAAGGCGTCCTGGATCAGCTCCGCCTCGCGCTCGGCCCGCTCGCCCCGATCCTTGATCTCACGCTCGACTTCCTTGCGCCGGGCATTGATCTCCTGGCTCTTTGCGCCGCCTTCTTCCATGCGACCCAGCTCGTCCTCGAGAGCCTCGAGACGATTCCCCTCCCATTCCTCGAACTCCTCGCGGACGACAGCCAGCTCCTGCTGCATGTCGTCCTCGAGCTGGGGAAGGTCCTTTTGGCGCTTTTCCTCGTCCACCCAGGTGATCAGGTAAGCGGCGAAGTAGATCACCTTCTCCAGATCCTTGGGCGACATGTCGAGCAAATAGCCCAAACGGCTGGGCACACCCTTGAAGAACCAGATGTGGGTCACAGGAGCGGCCAATTCGATATGGCCCATCCGCTCACGACGAACCTTGGACCGGGTGACTTCGACGCCGCAGCGCTCGCAGATGATTCCCTTGTAACGGATCCTCTTGTATTTTCCGCAGTAGCACTCCCAGTCGCGCTGGGGGCCAAAGATTCGCTCGTCGAAGAGGCCTTCCTTCTCGGGGCGCAGGGTCCGGTAGTTGATCGTCTCCGGCTTCTTCACCTCACCGTAAGACCAGGCCCGGATCTGGTCGCTCGAAGCCAGGCCGATCTTCAGTTCATCGAATAGCTGCTGTGCCAATGTGGTCTACCTCAGTGTGTCTCGTTGCTCGCTCTTGTATTCAGGTCTTCTCAAACTCTGGGACGGGTCCGTTGGGGCTCCCCCCCTACCCCACTTCGTGGGGGCCCCTTCCCCCTTCGCCTTGTTCAGGGGGACAAACCAGGGCCACTTCGTGGGGGCCCCTTCCCCCTTCGCCTTGTTCAGGGGGACAAACCAGGGCCACCTCATCGATGCCCCTTCCCCCTTCGCCTTGCTCAGGGGGACAAACCAGGGCCACCTCAGCCGGGCTCAAACCGTGCTCTCGGGGCGTTCGGGGCGAGAAAGGTCGATTCCCAGGGACTCTGCAGGGCGGTAGGCGTCCTCTTCCAGCTCTCTCAGCTCGACCTCTTCACCGGCGGAGAGCATCTCCACCGACAAGCCCAGGGACTGCATTTCCTTGACCAGCACCCGGAAGCTCTCCGGTATTCCGGGCTCGGGAATGTTGGCGCCCTTGACGATCGCCTCGTACACCTTGACCCGGCCTTGGACGTCGTCGGACTTGATGGTGAGTAGCTCCTGAAGGGCGTAGGCGGCGCCGTATGCCTCCAGGGCCCACACTTCCATCTCTCCGAAGCGCTGGCCGCCGAACTGCGCCTTTCCTCCCAGAGGCTGCTGGGTGATCATCGAGTAGGGCCCGGTGGAGCGAGCGTGGATCTTGTCATCGACCAGGTGGACCAGCTTGAGTATGTAGATGTACCCAACGGTGACCGGGGTGTCGAAAGGCTCACCGCTGCGGCCGTCATATAGAACGGCCTTGCCGTCAGGACCCACCATCTGGTCCCCGTCCCGGTTGGGACGGGCCTGGCGAATGACCTCCATGATCTCGTTCTCACGGGCTCCGTCGAAGACGGGCGTGGCCACCTTGGTCCAAGGGGCAGCCCCGCCGGAGGCAGGACTGTCGATGCTCAGCTCATTCCATCCCTGGGCTGCAGCCCAACCGAGATGGGTCTCGAGCACCTGACCCAGGTTCATGCGGGAAGGCACGCCGAGTGGGGAGAGGATGATGTCGACCGGCGTCCCATCCGCCATGAACGGCATGTCCTCCTCGGGAAGGATCTTGGCGATCACACCCTTGTTCCCGTGGCGGCCGGCCAGCTTGTCGCCCTCTGAGATCTTGCGCTGCTTGGCGACATAGATCCGCACCAGCTCGTTGACACCGGGAGGAAGGTCGAAGCCTTCCGAGCGCTTGAACACCTTGACGGCTATCACCTTGCCGGACTCGCCATGGGGGACCTTGAGCGAGGTGTCACGCACCTCGCGGGCCTTCTCGCCGAAGATGGCACGCAGAAGCCTCTCTTCGGGAGTGAGCTCGGTCTCACCCTTGGGAGTGACCTTGCCCACCAGGTAGTCGCCCGCGCCGACCTCGGCCCCGATGCGAATGATCCCGTCCTCGTCGAGATTGGCCAAAACTTCCTCGGCCACGTTGGGGATGTCGCGGGTGATCTCTTCGGCGCCCAGCTTCGTGTCACGGGCGTCTATCTCGTGCTCTTCGATATGGATCGAGGAGAGCACGTCGTCCTTGACCAGCCGCTGGCTGATGATGATGGCGTCCTCGTAGTTGTGACCCTGCCAGGGCATGAACGCCACCAACAGGTTCCTCCCCAGCGCCAGCTCCCCGTTCTCGGTGGAAGGGCCGTCGGCCAGCACATCACCCGCCTTGACCGAGTCACCCTCGCGTACCAGAGCCTTGTGGTTCATACAGGTGCCCTGATTCGAACGCTCGAACTTGTTCAGAGCGTAGGTGTGCTTGCGGTTGGTGCCCTTCTCCTTGACGACGATCTGGGTCCCGCTGACCTCGACCACCTCGCCCGCGACGCCGCTGACGATCATGTCGCCGGAGTCCTGAGCCGCCCGCTGTTCAACGCCGGTCCCCACCAGGGGGGCGTCGGCGGTCAGTAGGGGCACGGCCTGGCGCTGCATGTTGGAGCCCATCAGGGCCCGGTTGGCATCGTCGTGTTCCAGGAAGGGGATCAAAGCAGTCGAGACCGACACGATCTGCTTGGGAGACACGTCCATGTAGTCCACCCGGTCCGGGCTTACAGTCTCTACGTCGCCGCCGGCGGTGCGCACCAGGACCCGGTCGTTCTGGAAGGAGCCGTCCGGGTCGAGAGGCGCGTTGGCCTGAGCGATGACGTATCGCTCCTCTTCGGTGGCGGTCAGGTACTCGACGGTATCGGAGACCTTGCCTTTCTCCACCTTGCGATACGGCGTCTCGATGAACCCGAACCGATTCACTCGGGCGAACGTCGCCAGCGAGCCGATCAGTCCGATGTTGGGGCCCTCAGGGGTTTCGATCGGGCACATGCGGCCGTAGTGGGAGGGATGGACGTCGCGCACCTCGAAGCCGGCCCGCTCCCGGCTCAGGCCGCCGGGGCCCAGCGCCGACAGCCGACGCCGGTGAGTGAGGCCGGCCAGCGGGTTGGGCTGGTCCATGAACTGGCTCAGCTGGGATGTGCCGAAGAATTCCTTGATGGAGGCGGTCACGGGCCGGATGTTGATCAGGCTCTGGGGGGTGATCGCATCGGGATCCTGGGTGGTCATCCGCTCCTTGACCACCCTTTCCAGACGACTCAGCCCCACCCGAACCTGGTTCTGGATCAGCTCGCCGACGGTGCGGATGCGCCGGTTTCCGAAGTGGTCGATGTCGTCGGTGCGAACCGCGATCTCGTTGCCCTTGTGGGTGACGATGGTCTTCTGGCCCGCGTGAAGTGCGACGAGATACTTGATGGTGTCGACGATGTCCTCGTCACGGAGCAGCTGGAGGCCCTCAGCCCGATAGTCGGCCGGGGCATCCTCGCGAAACTTCTGGCTGACCTTGTACCGCCCGACCCGGGTCAGGTCGTAACGCTTGGGATTGCGGAACAGGGTCTGGATCAGGCCGCGGGCAGACTCGACTGTCGTGGGCTCGCCAGGGCGGAGCTTGCGATACAGATCGATCAGCGCCTCGTCCTTGTCCGCCGCCGGGTCACGATCGAGCGTGTTGCGGATCGACTCGGCCCCGTCGAACAGCCCGAGGATCTCCTCGTCGGTCTCAGCGATACCGAGGGCACGCAGGAACCCGGACACGTACTGACGGCGCTTCCGATCCACGCGCACGCCGATCGTATTCCGCTTGTCGGTGTCGAATTCGAGCCAGGCGCCCCGGCCCGGGATGATCTTGCCCGAGTAGAGCATGCGGTCGGAGGTCTTGTCCTTGGACTCGTCGAAGTAGACGCCGGGTGAGCGCACGAGCTGGGAGACGATGACCCGCTCAGTGCCATTGATGATGAAGACACCCTTCTCGGTCATCATGGGGAAGTCGCCCAGGAACACCTGCTGTTCCTTGATTTCACCGGTGGACTTGTTCATGAACCGGGCTGTGACGAAGAGGGGCCGGGCGAAATTGGCGTCGCGCTCCTTACACTCCTCGAGGCTCATGGTGGGATCGCCGAAACGGTGATCCGTCAGCTCCAGTGCCAGGGAGCCGGTGAAATCCTCGATGGGACTGATCTCGTCGAAGATCTCCTTCAGGCCCTCGTCCAGGAACCACTGAAATGACTCGTGCTGGACTGCGAGCAGGTCCGGCAGGGGCAGGACCTCGGGGATCTTGGCGAACGAAAGACGTGCGGCGACGCGCGAAGCCAATGGAGCCTCCTAAATAACCGACAAGACGGGCATGGCGAACGGGATACGCAGAAAGCGCATGCTATCACGCGCGCAATCCATACGGCAAACGACGGCGCCACCCACCCCCGGTGGGGACATCTCCGGCCGAAACCGGAGCCACACCGGAGTGCGACACACGCTCAGCGCTTCGGTTACCCCGCCTCAAACGAGGCCCTCAGCTGCGGGCATCCTATCGCACGCCCGCGAAAGCCGTCAAGAGTCTGTGCGGCTCACCGCCCGTTCGTCGGGCACCCTGTGGCTGGAAACCGACTGTGCCCGACCGGGCAAATAGATGGAGAAGCAAGCCCCACCCAGGATCTCAGATCGCCGGTAGCGGGCCATACCGGCGTGAGCCCGGGCCAGCATGTCGACGATGGCCAAGCCGACTCCCGAGCCCGGCGTCCCCGCGTCGTAGCGGTGCGAACCTCGCTCGAAGCGCTCCCATATGACCAACTCGTAGCGCTTCTTGACACCCTCTCCGTCGTCGTGCACCTCCAGATAGAGGTCATTGCCGTCCCTGTGGGCGGTCACCAGGCGGACGCGGCCCTCCGTAGCGGGCGGCGTTGGTCAGCAGGTTGACCAGGATCTGCTGGATGCGATCGGCGTCGAAGAACCCCGCCAATCCCGGTTCGATGTTGATGGAGACCCCGGGGCCGGTATCGATGTCGAGTGCGGCGATGGCCGCCTTGACCACCGATTCGACCTCGGCCAGCTCCTGGTGGAGGGTTATGTCGGGCCGGGACCGGTTGAGCATCACCAGGTCGGACACGATCCGCGCCATGTAGGTGGCCTGGTGGGTGACGATCTCCAGCATCTCGCTGCGGGCCCGGTCCTCGATGTGCTGGTCGGGATCGGCCAGGATGTCGAGGAATCCGACCATGGCGGTGAGCGGGGTTCGAAGCTCGTGGGAGATCGAGGAAACGAGGGCCGACCGTTGCTGTTCGACCAGCTCCCGGGTCTCCCGTATGGCGAGGGCCTGGCGCACGATCACTAACGTGACCACCACCACGGCACCCACGAACAACTCGACCGTTCCCGCCTCGTGGTTCTCGGAGATCACCCGCACCACGCTGGTCGAGACCAGGACCATGGCTGCGCCGTAGGGCGCCACCATGGCCCACCACGGTGTGTTGCGCTCGGCGTACTCCCGCTCCCGAGGTCGGCTGTCGAGGATCAAGCCCGCCATCAGAAAGGCGGCGATCGCCAGGAAGAAGAGCGGATACACGGGATCGGCGCTGGAGAAGGACCCCCCGAGGCCGCGATGGAGATAGAGCAGATCGGCCACGGCCTGTGCCACGAATCCGGCACCGATGAGTAACACCCGGGGATCGAAGCGAAGGGTGCTCCGGCGCAGGGTCACTACCACCACGACGATCAATGTGGCCAGATCGACCAGTGGATACGCACTCCCCACCACCACCTGGAACGGGCTGGCCTGGCCAACCTTCTCCAGGAGGTCTCTCAGGAGCCAAACCCATCCCACCACGGCCAGCGAGACCGCACCCACCAGGCCGTCGATGAAGATGCGGGCACGCCGTATGGGCCCGCCCTGAAGATGGGGCAGGACCCACATCCCGGCCAGATTGGTGACGTAGGCGGCGATGAAGATTAGGTCGAGGGGCCCGAAGGCGGGGATGTCATAGCCCAGGGCGAAGGCGATGGCAACGGCGGCCACGCCGGAAGCCCCGAGGAAGAAGGCGCTTCCGATCAATGTCCAGGCAAGTCTCTCCCGGCCATCGAATGCTCTCGATCCCCGCACGTACAGCCAGCTGCCCACCACATAGCCGACGAACATGAGGGGTATTCCCACCACCTCGCCCAGGCCCGGTTGAGCCCAGGTGGCGAGGCACCCCGCAATGAGAAGGGCGAGTACCACCGCGACGATGGCCCTGGCGCGTGACGAGAATCCCACAACGATCACGAGTAGTTGATCGGCGCATCAACCACCCTTATGAAGCGCGATTACGAAACAGCCTCTTTCCCTGCTCCTCCTCGGCCGCGCCGGCCTGGTCGGCTGATCAGCGCTCGATCGGCTCGCCCGAGGATGGCGAGTCCTGGCTGACCGCCGTGTCGCCGTCCAGGCCCTGCAACTCGTCTAGGTCGATCACCGAGTCCACCTCGCCGACCACCTCCCTCAGATGGTGTGCGAGGCGATCGAGCATGCCGACGATCTGATCGTCGGTGTTGCGGAGCGTGTGAGTGAACCGCAGGCCGGCTTGTCCCACCGGCACCGCCGGGAAGGCGGACACGTTGAGGAAGAACCCATCCACCAGCATCCGCCGGGCAATCTCGAGCACACGATCGAAGTCGCCAACTCGCACCAGCCAGATAGGCGTGCGGGCCCAAGAGACGACGGGAAGGCGGTGGCGAGCAAGATGGGTTGCCACCAGATCGATCTGCGTGCTGATCCTTCGCCTCAATTCCTCGTGCTCCCGCGAGAGGTGGATCCTGGCCGATGCCACCGCCGCACCCAGGGTCGGAGGATGTATCGGGCCCGCGAACGTCATCGGACCGCCCAGGGCGCGAACGGTCCTGGCCCGGTCTGCGTCGCCGAAGAACAGCGCGCCCCCGCCGCTACCGAAGGACTTGGCCAGACCCACCGCCACGACCATGCGATCGCTCCAGGGCGCCTCCGACAGAACGTAGCCCCGGCCGTGACGACCCAGCCAGGAAAAGCCGTGTGCGTCGTCGTAATACACGTGAAGGTTCTGGTGCTGCTCCATGAGGCCCGATATGACCGGCACGGGTGCCAGATCACCGAACATCGAATAGACGCCGTCGGCGATGTACCACACCCGCCGATGCGAAGAGGCCAGCTGATCGATCGTGCTCTCGAGGGCGCCCTTGTCGTCATGTGGGATGGGATGGATGGAAATCCCCCGACCGGCCAACACCTGGACCGTGAGCTGGAGCGAGGCGTGCGAATGCGAATCAAGGGCAACCGCGTCGCCGTCGCCCACCAGGGTGGGCAAGACGGAGAGATGACCCAGAGTCGTGGTAGGCGGAAGAACGACGCCGGCGGCCTCAGTCATCCGCATCATCATCTCTTCCAATTCCTCGTACAGATCTATGGCGGCGTAGGCCTGTGAAGACGAATAGAGGACGCCGAAGCGATCGATGGCGGCCCTGGCGCCCTCCTTCAGGCGCTCGTCCACCGGAAGCCCCAGATAAGAACAGCTACCGAAGTTGGCCACCAGGCGTCCGTCGATCTCGAGGCTGGAGCCATCGCCCACTCCCGAGAGGTGGACGCCGGTAAGACCCACTTCGGCCGATCGGTCGGCGTTGCGGCGAAACAAGCGCATGAGGCGCTCGTGTTGAGATGCGCTGCCGGCTCGCATGCCGGTCTCCTTGGCTAGGTGGCTCGGTTACCGACAGGGTCTCTCAGTGAGTCCGCCGCCGGCCCCCCTTCACACCCCACACCATGGATCTGAAACAAACCTCGAGAATGCCGTTGCCGTGCACCATAGACCGGAGCACGCCGCGCGACGCCATTCACCGGGTTGTGAACCAGCCCGCAATAGCATCCCCGCTCATGTCCCGTCACCGAACCGGCCCTCGCCTGCGGACCGTCCTCATCTCAGCCGGCGCGGCGGCCGCGGTGTTCATCGCGGCGGTGATCACCTTCTATCTCATCGACACGTCGGGTGACCCCACGACACTGCGAGGGTTGCGGATCGACACGGTGGAGGCCGGCCACCTGACCCGGGGCCAGCTCGATGAGAAACTCGACTCGATCCGCCAAGACATCGAACAGACCCCCGTCCGCATCAACCTCCCCGACCGAACCCACCAGCTTCCCGCCACAGACCTGGGCATCACACTGGACACAGAGGACATTGCGTCGCGGGCCATGGAAGCAGGTCGGCTCGGCGGAGCCCTGGACCGTTTCGGCTCCTGGCTGGGATCGTTCACGTCGACCACCAGGCTGGGCACCCGGATGAAGTATTCGCCCGCCACCGCCGCCTCCCAGGTGGCCCTATTCGACGATCTCGTGGTAACGCCACCGACAGAGCCCACGTTGACGCTGGCCCCGGGACAGGGACTCGAGGTGAGGGCGGGCTCGGCGGGAGTTCAGGTGAACGAAGCCGCCATCGTCGCCCGCCTGGGCCATCAGGTCGAGGCGGGCGGCCCCTTCGACGTCGACGCCCCCACCGAGCCGCTTCCGCCACGAGTCAGTGACGATCAGGCCGAACAGGTGGCCGACCGTCTCAACGACCTCACCGCCAACGGGTTGAAGGTCCAGGTGCTCGACGAACAGAAGACCCTCTCTCCCCTGGCTCTCCGGCTCCGCATGGACGTGAAGGCCGGCCCGGACGGACCGGAGCCACAGTTCGATCTGGATTCTCTCCAGCGTCTGATCGAAAACACGTTCAGAAGCCTCTCAGAGAACCGCAAGGATCCGCTGTTCCAGGTCGTAGACGACGAGCCGGTCCTGATCGAACCCGGCGAGCCGCCCATGGAATGCTGTAGTCCCGAGGCGGCACAGCAAGTTGCGGAAGTAGTGCTGGACGGGACCCAGGGCCCGATAACGATTGCGGCCACACGCAGCACAGACCCACAGGAACTGGCCTGGGCAAACGGCACCGAGATCGTGGAGAAGGTGGCCGAGTTCACCACCCACCACCACTGCTGCGAAGGACGCGTGTCCAATATCCATCGTTTCGCCGACATAGTCCGCGGCGCCTATCTCGTGCCGGGAGAGTCGCTCTCGCTCAACGAGTACGTCGGCCAGCGCACGCGCGAGAAGGGCTTCGTGCCGGCGGGCACCATTCTCCAGGGACATCTGGTGGCCACGGTGGGCGGAGGTGTTTCCCAATTCGCCACGACCATGTTCAACGCTGCCTTCTTTGCCGGCTTCGACTTCCTCGATTATCAGAGCCACTCGATCTACTTCAGCCGGTATCCCTACGGACGGGAGGCGACCATCTCCTGGCCCGCCCCCGACCTGAAGTTCACCAACACGACTTCCTACCCGGCGCTGATCTGGACCAGCTACGACGACACTTCCATCACGGTGTCGATCTACTCGACCAAGTCGGTCGAGGTTGAACAGACCCGCCAGGAGGTGACCCGGGCCCGCAAATGCACCCGGGTCGACACCTACCGTCTTCGTGCCTATGACGACGGGCACCGCGTGGAGGACTCCGTCTACGCCACCTACCGTCCCAGCGAGGGCCTGGACTGCAACGGCAACCCCACCCCACTTCCCAACGAATAGCGGCCCGACACCTCGACTCCACCCGGTCCTGCGGCCCGCCCCCTACCCCACAGCCTGCGGCCGCGGGGGCCCCTTCCCCCTCTCGTAGGAAACCTGACTAGACGGGTTCGGCCGGGCCTCCCCCCTACCCCACAGCCTGCGGCCGCGGAGGCCCCTTCCCCCTGCCGCTCCGCTCGTGGGGGACAAACTACAAATCTCGGCGGCGTTTGGAGGTGATGATGCCGGTGTCGAATCCGGCCAGATGCAGGCCTCCGGCGAAACGGGCGTGCTCGATCTTCAAGCAACGATTCTGGACCACTTCGAGGCCGGCCTCGGCGGCCCGCTGGGCGGCCTGGTCGTTGCGCAAGCCGAGCTGGAACCAGACCACCTTGGCACCGACGGCGATCGCCTCCTCGACTACCTGGGGAAGATCCTCGGTTCGTCGGAAGCAATCCACGATGTCCGGCACCTCGGGAAGATCGGCCAGCGATGGATAGCACTCCAGTCCCAGCACGCTCTCGTAGTTGGGATTGACCGGATACAGACGGAGACCCGTGCGGACGAGGTAAGTCGCCACGAAGTTCGACGAACGGAGCGGATTGGCCGAAACGCCCACCAACGCCACTGATTGCGCGGACCGCAGAATACGCAGCCGGTCCTGGGGCGAGGCCTCGATCAGCGTGGTCATCTAGATGCCTCCAGGGCCTGATCCAAGTCGGCCTCGATGTCCTCGACATCCTCCAGGCCCACCGAGATCCGGATCATGTCGTCACCCACTCCCGCCGCCGCCCGCTCCTCGGTGGGAACCTGCTGGTGCGTGGTCGAGGCGGGGTGGATCACGAGGGTCTTGGCGTCGCCGATGTTGGCCAGATGGCTGGCGAGGTTCACGTTCTGGATGAACGACACCCCTGCCTCCAGACCGCCCTCGATGCCGAAGGTGAACACGGCACCCGGCCCGGCGGGCGTGTAGCGGTCCGCCAGCGCCCGGGTGGGGCTGTTTTCGAAAATCGGGTAGCTCACCCATGCCACCCGCGAGTGCTGGGCCAGGAACCGGGCAACCGTGGCGGCGTTTTCGACGTGGCGTTGCATGCGCAGGGGAAGCGTCTCCAGACCGAGCAAAAGCAGGAAGCTGTTGAAGGGCGAGAGTGCCGGCCCTAGATCGCGCAAGAGCTCGGTCCTCGCCTTGGTCAGGTATGCGAACTCCCTGAAATTCTCCCAGAAGCGAAGGCCGTGATAAGCGGGGGAAGGCTCGACGATCGTGGGGAATTTCCCATTGTCGAAAGGAAAGCGCCCGCTCTCGACTATGACGCCGGCGATGACCACTCCGTGACCGCCGATGAACTTCGTGGCGGAGTGGATCACGATGTCGGCTCCGTGCTCGATCGGGCGACACAGGTATGGAGTGGCGAACGTGTTGTCGATCACGAGGGGAATGTCGTGGCGATGAGCCACGTCGGCGAAGGCGGCGATGTCGAGGACGTCTGCCCGGGGATTGCCGATCGTCTCGCCATAGACCAGCTTGGTCCTCTCCTCGACGGCAGCCTCCACACCATCCAGATCGGCCGGGTCGACGAAAGTGACGTCGATTCCCATCTTGCGGAGCGTGACGTCGAACTGGGTGTAGGTGCCTCCGTACAGGTTGTTGGCCGCCACGATGTGATCGCCCTGACTACACAGTGTGAGTATCGAGACGATCTGCGCTGCCTGCCCGGAGGCGGTGGCGAGAGCACCGAGCCCGCCCTCGAGTGAGGCCATCCGCTCCTCGAATGCGGCCGTGGTCGGGTTGCCGATCCGGGTGTAGATGTTGCCATAGGTCTGCAGGGCGAACAGGTCGGCCGCCTGGCGAGCATCCTCGAAGACGTAGGACGTGGTGGCGTAGATCGGCATGGCCCGCGCCCCGTTTCCGGGTCGGGGCGCTGGCCGGCGTGGATCGCTCGGGTAGAGAAGCCGAAGCCGTCGCTCATGGGTTCCTCACGGTAGACCTGCCGTCACCATGCCTCGCCCAAATGAAGAGAGGGCCCATCGATGGGCCCTCTTCTCGCAGGCGGTGTTCGGGGTCAGCTCGTGAGCGCTCGCTCTACGTTCCCGACCTCGATCTTGCGGGGTTTGGCGGCCTCGCGGACCGGAATCCGGATGGTCAGGACGCCGTGGTCATAACCAGCTTCTATGTTCTCGGTGTCCAGCGCCTCGCCCAGGATGAAACGACGGGTGAAGGTGCCGGTAGGACGCTCCTGCATCACGATCTGGGTGTCCTCACCGACCTCCCACTTGCGCTGGGCCGAAACGGTGAGCGTGTCCTTCTCGACCGTCGTCTCGATGGCATCGGCATCGACACCGGGTATGTCGAGATGGATGACGAACGCCTCACCATCGCGGTAGGCGTCTGCGGTCAAGAACGAATCGCTGCGCTCCAGGCGCCGGCTCATGCGGTCGAACTCTGCCAGTGGGTCGAATCGAAGAAGCATGTTGATACCTCCTGTGGAATTGTTTCCTCGTTTCTAAGAAGCTTACAGCAGGAAATCTGATATGTCAAGACTCAAATCACAATACATTCTTCCTCGGCTGGAGACCGTTGAGTAGCTCGAGAACCCGATCCACCTCCTCCTCGGTGGTCGTATGGACGAACCCGATTCGTACCGCTCCACCCCGATCCAGCAGGCCGAGCTGGGCCATCACTTCGATGGCGTAGTAGTGGCCCGCCCATACGTACACCCCCGCCTGGCCCAGATGGTCGGCCACCTCGGCCGCCCGCCACCCCTCCACGTTGAGGGCGAATGTGGGGGTGCGACCCTCGACATCGGGGATCCCGTAGAGGGAGATGTGGTTTCCCAAGCCACGCAGGAACCGCTCGCACAGACTGCGGATGTGCACCTCGACCTGCGCGTGTCCGTCGACGATCCGGGCGCGTCGATCCGGCCCGCGACCGAGGGACGCCAGGTGCTCGATCGCGGCGGACACCCCCGCCAGGGACTCGAAGCTCTGGGTACCCGTTTCCCACTTCCCCGGACCTCGATCGGGAGCCGCCCGCACCTTGTAGGCCTCGACCTGCTCGAGATGCCGGCGGGCGCCGTAGAGGATCCCTGTGTGCGGCCCAAAGAACTTGTAAGCCGACGCCACCAGGAAATCCGTGCCCAGCGCGGCGACGTCGATGACCCCGTGTGGGGCGTAGTGGACCGCGTCGACGAAGACCAAAGCACCGGCGGTGTGAGCCATATCTACGATCTCCGCCAGGTCGGGGATCGTTCCGATCGCATTGGAGGCGTGGGTCACCGCCACCAGCCGGGTACGGTCGGTGAGGCGGTCCTCGATCGCACCGGGGTCCAGCATGTACGAACCGGAATCGAAGCGAGCCAGGTCGACCGCAACTCCGCGATCACGCGCCGCCCGCTTCCACGGGATGACGTTGGCGTCGTGGTCGAGACTGGTTACGAGGACCCGATCTCCGGGGCACCACATGCGCGCCAACGCCCGACTCACGGCGAAGGTCAGAGACGTCATGTTCTGTCCGAAGACGATCTGGTCCGGCCCGTCGGCCCCAACCAGGTCCGCACCCGCCGCCCGCGCCTGCAATGTGAGCTCCTCGGCCAACCGCGAGGGGGCAAAGCTGCCGCCCAGGTTGGACACCCCCGCCGCGAGAACGCCGCTCATCGCCTCGATGACGCTGGCGGGCACCTGGCTGCCCCCCGGAGCATCTAGGTAGGCGACGGGACGACCCTGGTGGGTGCGGCCCAGGGCAGGGAACTGAGATCTGATGGCGTCAACGTCGTACATGGCGGGACCGTACCGCATCGGCGACGCCGCCCATCACACGGTGTCGGGTAGCGTACGGCCTCGATGCGTTCTGGTCCGATCGATCGATCGTCCGCCGCTTCGTCACGCAGCAAGCACCCGGAGCGGCCGGGCTTCAGGGCGGAGCGATGAGCCGCTTGATGGGATGGCGCGAATGGGTGGGACTGCCCGGACTCGGAGTCGAGGCTGTGAAGGCCAAGGTCGACACCGGCGCTGCCTCCTCCTCTCTGCACGCCTTCAGGCTGGAGCGGTTCACGTCGGCGGGCGTGCCGATGGTGAGGTTCGAGATCCATCCCCGCCAACGCTCCACGACCTCCCGCATCGCCGTCGAAGCCGAGGTGATCGATGAACGTTCGGTCCGGAACCCCGGCGGGCACCAGGAGGTCCGACCCGTCATCCGGGCGGTGCTGGCGTGGTCCGACGTTCGCTGGGAGGCCGAGATCAACCTGACCCGCCGCGACGAGATGGGCTTTCGCATGCTGCTGGGACGCCGTGCCATGCGTCGTCGCTTCCTGGTCGACCCGAGCCGCTCGTATCTGGGTGGGCGTCCGGGCTCACCCGGGTGACCTCGTCGCGACGGCCCGAGTAGGCCCTAGCCTGACGTCACCCCGGGACCCGGCCGGGGATCGGAAAGGCGCAATGGACATCGGCATCCTCTCTCGCAAGTCGTCGCTCTACTCGACCAGCCGCCTGGTGGAGGCGGCCCGCGACGCCGGTCACAACGTCCGCGTGATCGACTACCTCCGCTGTTACATGGACATCACCTCGGCGCGCGCCCAAGGTGCGCTACCGGGGCGAGGAGCTCCTCTTCGACGCCATAATCCCCAGGATCGGGGCCAGCTACACCTTCTACGGGACGGCCGTGGTGCGTCAGTTCGAGATGATGGACGTCTATCCGCTGGTGACGAGCCAAGCGATAAGCCGGTCCAGGGACAAGCTCCGCTCCCTCCAGCTGCTGGCTCGGGCCGGGGTGGGACTCCCCGTGACCGGGTTTGCCCACAGCACCCAGGATGTGGCCGGCCTGCTCGAGGTCGTGGACGGTGCTCCCGTGATCGTGAAACTGCTCGAGGGCACCCAGGGCATGGGAGTGGTGCTGGCCGAGACCAGAAAGGCGGCCGAGTCCGTCATCGGGGCATTCCGGCAACTCGACGCCAACTTCCTGGTCCAGGAGTTCATCAAGGAGGCGAGAGGGGCAGATATCAGGGCATTCCTGATCGGGGGCAAGGTCGTTGCCGCCATGAAGCGACAGGGGCTCCGGGCGAATTCCGCTCGAACCTGCACAGGGGCGGGTCGGCCACGAAGATCAAGCTGACGCCCATCGAACGGACCACGGCCGTGAAAGCCGCCAAGACCATGGGCCTCAACGTGTGCGGGGTCGACATGGTGCAGTCGAACCACGGACCGCTCGTGCTCGAGGTCAACTCGTCGCCCGGCCTGGAGGGGATCGAAGAAGCATCTGGACTCGACATAGCCGGCAAGATCATCGCTTTCGTGGAGCAGAACGCCCGTCCCGGACGAAGCCGTGACCGCATCAAGGGCTGAGGGCCACCGCAACGTCGCCATCACTGTCGGCGAGCGAACCGTGGCACCGGGGCGCACGGCGCGCTTCGAACTTCCCTTCGCCCGGCTCCCCACCGGTAGCGATGCGTCGCTTCCGGTGGCGGTGGTCAACGGCCGCTACGCCGGGCCCCACGTGTGGCTCTCGGGAGCGATCCACGGGGACGAGTTGAACGGCGTGGAGATCATCCGGCGCGTGTTGCGGCGGCTCGAGGCCCGCCGCCTTCACGGGGCAGTCCTGGCCGTGCCGATCGTCAACGTCTTCGGCTTCCTCAGCGAGTCCCGCTACCTGCCCGACCGAAGGGACCTCAACCGATCCTTTCCGGGCTCGGGAAGGGGATCGCTGGCCAACCGCCTGGCCCACCTGTTCATGACCGAAGTGGTCTCACAATGCAGTCTGGGGATCGATCTGCACACTGCCACCAATCACCGGATCAACCTGCCCCAGCTCCGGGCCAATCTGGATGACCCGGAGACCAGGCGCCTGGCCGTGGCTTTCGGGGCTCCGTTCGCCATTCAGGCACGGCTGCGTGACGGCTCGCTGCGCCAAGCGGCGCTCGACCAGGAGATCGGGGTGCTGCTCTACGAGGCAGGACAGGCACACCGCTTCGATGAGGCCGCCATCCAAGCAGGCGTGGAAGGCGTGCTGCGTGTGCTGAACGAGCTGAAGATGACAGACATGCAGGTGCCCGAGGCGCCGAGCGCGGCGGATGGTTCGGCGCACCATGTGGGTACGGGCGAGACGGGGTGGCATCACGACCCTGGACACTGATCTGGGAGCCTACGTGCACAAGGGGGACGTGATCGGTTCGGTCTCCGACTCCTTCGGGACCCGTCCCAGCCGAATCAAGTCCAATGCCGAAGGGTGGGTCATCGCCCGGACCCTGAATCCACTCATCGCTCCAGGCGACGCTCTCGTCCACCTGGCCGCCGAAGTGGGCCCGGACCGAGACGAGCCGGCCGAGCGGCGACGGGGCCGAGGCTGAGCCTCAGCGACCCCGAGTGGTGCGCTTGAACTCGTTCAAGCCCTGCCAATCCAGCATGTCGAGGGCCCGATCGAGGTCAGCCACGCTGCCCCTTTCCATGAAGCGGATGAACGTGGCGACATCGTCCTCGATGAAAGTGGGCACACCGAATACCTGCCAGCGGTCGACCGACTCGTTGTGCTCGGCCGCCAGCGTCTTGGCCGGAGTGCGGGACGCCACCACGGCAGCCATCGCCTCGACGTCCACCCCCGTGCCGTCCACCGCATCCCTGATCACGGACGGATCGGTGATATCCAGGCCATGGTCGTGACGGGCGGCGAAGAGAGCGGCGTGAGCAGCCGGGAAATGCTCGGGATCATCGTCCCTGATCGCCACCCCCCACTGCAGCGCCAGCACTCCCGGAGCGGCTACATCGTCGAACACTGAAGGCTCACCCTCGCCGACATGCATCTCGGAGAGCGAGAAAGGCCGGAACGTCACATCCCATTCTCTCCCCTCCCTGAGGCCGGCAATCACCGCCTCGTTGGCATTGCGAGCGAACGGACACAGATAGTCGAAATTGATCTGGAATCTCATCACCAATGGAAACGAACTCTGTTCTGGGAGTATTCCGCCGCCGACGCCACGGATCCGGGGTGGGGCATGGAGGCGGGAACGAAATGACCCCGGCAGACGTTGCACGCATTCGGAACGAATCCACCACGGGGAGGATCCTGGTGGCCTATCACCGCGACACAGCTGTGGAATTCGTCGAAAGTTGGCGCGAATCAGCCGCCTGTCGGCGAGCCGAAGGCGTCGACTTCTTCTGCGATCCATCGGACCGGGTGGCACTGTCCACCGCCAGAGCGCTATGTGCAGGATGCCCTGTGGCGGGCGAGTGCCTCACCTGGGCGATCGAAACCAACCAGCTCGAGGGGATCTGGGGCGGCCACACACCAGGCGAACGGCGCTCGTTGCGCCGACGGTGGATGGAGGAGGTCCGCCGGGCAAGCTGACGCCCCCAACGGGTCAGGCGGGAGGCTCGAAGAACGCCCCCGGCTCGTGCCGAGCCAGCTCGGTGCGAGCCACGGACCGGAGATGGACCTCGTCGGGCCCGTCGGCAATCTGGAGCCAACGAGCCATCGCGTAGAACCGGGCCAGGGGCCAGTCTTCGGTGAATCCGGCTGCCCCGAACACCTGCATGGCCCGATCGGACACATACTTGAGGGTGGCGGGAGCCGCCACCTTTATGGCCGCGATCTCGGTGCGGGCCGCCTTGGTGCCCACCGAGTCGATCATCCACGCAGTCTTCAGCACCAACAAGCGCGCCTGTTCGATCCTGAGCCGGGACTGAGCGATCCACTCTCTGATCACGCCCTGATCCGCCAGGGGCCTTCCAAAGGTGGTGCGCGACAGAGCTCGCTCGCACATGAGGTCCAGAGCCCTCTCTGCAGCCCCTATCGCTCGCATGCAGTGATGGATCCTCCCCGGGCCCAGACGAGCCTGGGCGATGGCAAAGCCACCTCCCTCCTCCCCGAGCAGGTTGTCGACCGGAACCCGAACCTGATCGAAGAGGATCTGGGGATGGCCACCCCGATCCTGGTAGCCGAACACCGTGGGCGCCCTCTCGACCGTCACCCCCGGAGTGTCCATCGGCACGAGGACCATCGACTGCTGATGATGCCGGTCGGCGTCGGGATTCGTGACGCCCATCACGATGGAGATTCGACACCGGGGTGAGGCGGCGCCCGAGCTGAACCACTTGCGGCCGTTGATGACGTAGTGGTCACCCTGGCGCTCGATGCGCGTGGAGATGTTGGTGGCATCCGAGCTGGCAACCGCGGGCTCGGTCATCGAGAAACAGGACCTGATCTCCCCGTCCAGCAGCGGCGCCAGCCAACGCTCTTTCTGCTCCTCGGTACCAAACATGTGGAGGATTTCCATGTTGCCCGTGTCGGGTGCCGCACAGTTGATCGCCTCGGGGGCGATCTCGGGGCTGCGACCCGTGATCTCGGCAAGAGGGGCGTACTCCGCCACGCTCAGGCCGGACACATCGGGGAGGAACAGGTTCCACAAGTCCCGGGCACGAGCCTCGGACTTGAGCTCCTCCATCAGCTCCGGATGGGCATGGGGATCGGCGGTCTGGTTGACCAGGTACTCCTCCTCCACCGGGTAGACATGGCTCTCCATGAAGTCGGCCAGCCGGCTCCTGAAGTCCTCGACCTTTTCGCTGTACGCGAAGTCCACTTCTTCTTCTCCAATCCTCGCCGGGCCAAATCTACCGGCCTGACGGGTGGCCTCCCACACGGTTGCGGGTCAGATTCGCCGGCAGGGGTGCGCGCCGGGTGGCAGCGAAAGCTATATCGTCGGTCGGATGCAAGAGAATCTTCGCTCCTCGGTGGCCGACGACTTCGGCCATCTCCAATCCATACTGGCCGACCTGATTCGGATACCGTCCGTGAGTGCCGACGGATACGATCCCGGAGCCGTGCGTCGCTCGGCCGAGAAGGTGGCCGCCCTTCTCCGCGAGGAGGGCCTCGAAGACGTTCAGCTCCTGGAGCTTCCGGACGCGCATCCCGCCGTGTTCGGTCAGGTCCCCGCTCCTCCTGGGATGCCTACCGTCCTTCTCTACGCCCACCACGACGTGCAGCCGCCCGGGCCGGCCGAGGAGTGGAAGACCGGACCGTTCGAGCCTCACACGGAGCAGGGAAGGCTCTTCGGAAGAGGTGCGAGTGACGACAAGTCCGGCATCGTCATGCACCTGGGGGCCCTGCGGGCCTTCGGTGGCCGACCTCCGGTGGGTGTGAAGGTATTCATCGAAGGGGAAGAAGAGATCGGGTCCCGGCACCTGCCCCGATTCCTGGAGGAATACACCAGCCTTCTCGAAGCGGACGTGATAGTCATCGGAGACGCCGGCAACTGGCAGGTCGGCACTCCTGCCCTCACCACCTCTTTGCGGGGAATCGTGGCAGTCGAGCTCGAGGTGAGGACGCTGGCCTCGGCCCAGCACTCGGGGCTGTTCGGGGGCCTCTACCCCGACGCCCTGATGGTCCTGTCCCGGATCATCGCCAGCCTCCACGACGAGGAGGGCAAGGTGGCAGTCGAGGGTCTGTCCTCCGAGGAGGTCGAGGGCCTCGAGCTCTCCGAGGAACAGGCGGCAGCCATGAGTGGAGCAGTGCCGGGCCTGGAGACGATTGGCCACGGGTCACTGGTCTCGCGGTTGTGGACCCGGCCCGCCGTCTCGGTTCTGGCGATCGACGCGCCTCGGGTGTCCGAGGCGATCAACCAGCTGGTCCCGGTGGCCCGGGCCAAGATCAGCATGCGCACCGCACCTGACCAGGACAATCATGCGGCCCTGGGAGCGCTCCGGCGCCACATCGAGAGCCACGTCCCCTGGGGTGCCCGGGCGACCGTCACCGACAAGGACTTCGGCGACGGCTTCACGCTGAAGACGGACGGAGCGGCGTTCAACGCCTGGCGGGAAGGCATGCGAGAGGCTTGGGGAACTGGTCCGGTGGAGATGGGAGTCGGCGGATCGATTCCGTTCGTGGCCGCCTTCTCAGACAAGCTTCCGGACGCTCCGATCCTGTTGACCGGCGCCGGCGATCCCACCTCTTCCATCCACGCTCCCAACGAATCTCAGGATCTGGGAGATCTCGAGAAGGCAGTGCTGGCCGAGGCCATCGCCCTTCAGATCCTGGCCAGTGCCTAACCCGCCGATCCAGCGAAGCCGTTCTGGCGCCAGGCCTCGTACACGACGATGGCGGCCGCGTTGGACAGGTTGATGGACCGCACGTCCGGGACCATGGGTATGCGAACCCTCCTGTCGACCCAGGAGTGGTTCTGAACCTCGGCGGGCAGTCCGACCGACTCCGGCCCGAACAACAGCACGTCCCCTCCCTTGTAAGCCACATCGGTATACGCCAGATCACCGTCCACGGTGAATGCATAGACCGGCCGATGGCCCAGGGCCGCAACACAGTGGTCCAGGTCCGGATGAACCGCGACCACAGCCCGATCACGATAATCCATGCCCGCCCGCCGCAGCTTTGCGTCGTCCATGCGGTAGCCGAGTGGCTCGATCAGGTGAAGCTCACATCCTGTGACGGCGGCGAGCCTCATCGCATTCCCCGTGTTGGGCGGGATCTCGGGGTGATAGAAGACAATCGAGAACACAGGCGTCAGATCACGTCGAACAGCCGAGGACGGGAGCCCTCGACCTCCCGCAGGCCGTCGTAGTCCACCTCGATCGCTTCCAGGCCCCTCGACTCGGCCAGAGTCCGGGCCTGGGGAGCGATCGACTGGGCGACGAACATCCCCCGCACGGGCGACAAGCGCGAATCCATGTCGAGGCGCTCCAGGTAGCGACTCAACTGCTCAACCCCGTCTACCTCGCCCCTTCGCTTGATCTCAACCGCCACCGCCCTTCCAGCCGCATCGAAGCACAGCAGGTCGACAGGGCCCAGAGCTGTCGGGTACTCCCTCCGGATCAGCGACAGGCCATCTTCCAGCACCCAGGGCCTCTCGGCCAACAGCTCCTGAAGATGTGCCTCCACCCCGTCCTTCTGCAGGCCCGGGTCCTCGCCCAGATCGTGACTGTGCTCGGAGATGATCTCCTGAATCGAGATGACCAGTCGCTCGCCCTTTGGGTTGGATACCTCCCAGCGGTGTTCGGCCTCCACCAGGGTGTTGGGGGCGTTCATCCAGTTGAGCGGCTTGTACGCCCCGCCGTCGGCGTGGATCGCAACGCAGCCGTCAGACTTCACCATCAGCAGGCGGACCGCCTCAGGTAGGTGGGCATCGAGACGGCCCTCGTAGTCGACTGAACATCGGGCGATAACGAGTCGCATCGCCTGCCAGGGTAGGGCCCGGGCTCAATGCTGGGAGATGAGCTGTTTGGGACCGATGCCGGCCGCCACCCAGGCCGCCGCGCCGCCCAGGACGACCACAACGAGCCAACCCGGCCGGTAACTGCCCACCAGGTCCACCGACGCACCGTACAACGGTGCCCCGACTGCCATGCCGCCGAGGAAGCCGGCCATCATCACGCCCGACCCCCGGCCGGCGGAGCCTTCGGGAGCCAGCTCCATCACTGCCACGTTGGCGACCACGTTCCAGGCCATGGGCCCTATGCCTATGAGAACGGCCGCGAGCCACAGCCAACCGCCATTCGGGGCCACAGCCATCAGGATTCCGGCCAGCGACGTCATGAGGGCCATGGACACCAGCGTCCTCTGGTGGCCGAAATACCGCTCTGAGACGTGGCCGACCGTCAGACGGGTGACGAACCCGACGGCTCCGAAGACCGAAACCAGGAGGCCACCCACCTCGGTGCTCATCCCGAAGCCTTCCTGGGCATAGGAGGGGAGGTAGGTGAACAGGCTTCCGGCTGCCAGCCCGAGTAGGGCCGCGTACACGGCGATCCGCACGACCTCTGGCGGAGACTTCGTCAGGGTCGAGGTCACCGGCACCGCAATCGGTGCCTCTCCGCGGCCCGCCGCCACGGCCAACGCCACCAACCCGATCACCGGCGCCACGGCCACCAACGACACCGTGCCCCGCCAGCCCATAGCCGACGCCGCCCCGATGGGGAGGAGGATGCCGCCCAGGAAGTTCCCCGCCTGCACACCCGCCTGTTTGAGGCCCGTGAGGAAACCCCGCCTTCCTACTCCGGCGTGGGACATGATGAGGCGGTTGGTGGCCGGATTGCACATGGCCTGCGCCACTCCGGCGATGGACGCACCACCGGCCAGCGTCCAATAACCGGGGGCTAGGCCCATGACCAGGAAGCTCAACCCGGCCAGCACCAGCGTGAAAGCATTCGAGACTCTCGGCTCGAGTCGGTCCGCCCAGGTACCCGAGATCGGCGACAGCAGAGCGCCGACCGCCATCACGACCGTGACCAGAACCCCGATCCGCCAGCGGGCGACGGAAAACTCCGACCTGAGCGGCACCGCCAAGATCGAGAACACGGCAGGAACGAAGGTCGCCGCGGCCATGGTCGCCGCCAATGACGTTCCCAGACCGATCCGGCGGACACTCATGTCGTCAGACGCTACTGCCGATCACCAATATCAGAATCGGAAAGCATGACCACCACAGACATCGACGAAACCGGGATGACCGCACGGCCCGGGAGGGTTGACTGACATATGGTCGCCGGTCTCCTGTTCATCTATGGCCTCGTCGCGGTGGTTCTGGTGGTCAACGCCCTCCGTTCTCCCAAACCCCCGACCCATCGGCTCCCTCCCCTGTGGCTGCCCGCCATGATCGCCTCGGAGGCGTCGGGGCTCTGGCTCGTGATCGTGGCGGCCGTGGCGGCCCTGGGCGTGGCGGTCGATGCCTGGAGCAAGCCGCTCGGTCGACTGGGAATCTCGCTGCTGGTGGTGGCCTTCGCCGGCCAGTTGGCGATATGGTTTCGCTCGCATCTGGGAGCGCGGAGAATCGGGACCCGGGCAGCTCACGGCGGGCCTCTGTGGCGACGGCTGCTGAGCCGGCCCCCCGGACTTCCCGACGACATCGAACGCCAGACCCGGCAATTGGCCCCTCATCCCCATCGTCCCGAGCCCTTGAAGATGGATCTCTATCGCAGAGTGGCCGCGGCCGACCCTCTCGGGCTGATCATCTACGTGCACGGGGGAGGCTGGCGGGGTGGTCACCCCCGCCAGGCCGGCCAGCTCCTGGTTCAGGCCCTGGCCAGGGCAGGCTGGGAGGTGGCGGCGATCGAGTATCCCCTGTCACCCGCCGCCACCTTCCCCGAACATCTGGTGGGCATCGACGCCGCCTTGAGCTGGGCGGAGTCCCGCAGCCGGCGGCCGGTCGTCCTCATGGGCGGGTCGGCCGGCGCCCATCTGGCGGCGGTGGCGGCCCTGACCAGGCCGAACGTGTCCGGGCTGGTAGGTCTCTATGGGATCTTCGACTTTCTGAATCGAAACCACACCAGGGTCGACTGGCCTCTGATTCCTCGCGTGGTCATGAAGACGACACCAGCGGAGAACCCCGAGGCCTACCGGCGTGCCTCACCCATCGACCTGGTCGACCGGTCGGCACCACCGACGTTGCTCATCGCGGGATCCCATGATTCGCTGGTTCTTCCGGAGGAGAGCCGCCACTTCGCCGACGTGCTCCAGGCCCATCACGTCGACACCACCTATCTCGAGGTGCCGTGGGCCCAGCACGGCTTCGACACCTTGGCCGGCCCGAGGACCCGGGCAGTGGCCGGCGCCATCGAGGCCTGGCTGGATGAGCACGTCCTGGAGATCAATCGCGCCTCGAGCAAGCGCGGCGACCAAGGTCCCCCGCCCTCGGAGTGATCGGGTAGCGTTCCGTTCATGAGAATCGCGCTGGGAACCGAAAAGGGCGCCTACCTGGTCGATCCGGCCACGGGAGACGTCGCCGGCCCTGAGTTCCCGGGTTGGAAAGTGACTGCATTCGGCCAAGCGCCGGGGGGAGAATATCTGGCTGCAGTGGCCTCGAACTGGTTCGGTGTGGCGATACACCGCAGCCCGGATTGGGAATCCTGGGCGCAGGTGGAAGCCGGTCCCTCCTATGGCGCGGATCGAGAGCTGTCCCAGATCTGGACCTTTCACAGTGAGGGATCCCGGATCTATGCAGGCGTAGCTGAGGCCGGGTTGTTCTATTCCGACGACGAAGGCCTGACGTGGGCAGGCGTGGAAGGGCTGAACGAGCACCGCACCAGGGCCGAGTGGTTTCCCGGTATGGGCGGACTGTGCGCCCATCGCATCCTCGTCGGCGACGGCTCCATGTGGGTGGCCATTTCGGCCGTGGGCGTTTTCCGCTCCGACGACGACGGCCGGACGTGGGTGCCCAAGAACACCGGTATCCCATCCACCACGGATCCCGAAGGAGAGCCACCCGAGGTTGGCTACTGCGTTCACAACCTGGATCACGACCCCTTGTCGCCACAGCGAATGTGGCGCCAGGACCATCGAGGCGTGTTCCGATCCACCGATGGTGGAGATCGTTGGGAGCGAGCCGAGACGGGCCTGCCGGCCGGCTTCGGGTTCGTGATGCGGAGAGACCACCAGAGCGGGCGGCTGTTCGTAGTCCCCCTTCACTCCGACGCCAACCGGGTCCCCGTGGATGGAGCCTTCCGGGCCTACGCGTCCGACGACGACGGTGACAGCTGGACGATCGCGGGCACCGGTTGGAACCAGGCTCCCACTTACACCAGCGTTCTTCGGGGGGCCGTGGCCGCAGACGGGATGGGAACCGTTGCGCTGGGCACCACTGGAGGCAACGTATGGCTCACCACCGACAGCGGTGACAGCTGGAGCATGCTGGACGCGACCTTCCCCCGAATTGGAGCGGTGTCGATCGTCTGATGCCGATCGTCCGATTCCCCCGCCTTCTCGACCCCGCCACCGGGGGGCGTCGTCGAATCGATGTGCCGGGCGAGACGATCGGGTCGGTGATCGACGCCATTCTCTCCGAGATGCCCGGGGTGGGGGCGCACCTCTTCGACCATACAGGACGGCTCCGCCCCCACGTCCTCTGTTTCATCGACGGCCAAGCCGACAGGCTCTCAGACCGGGACCAGCCGGTGGCCGGAGAGGTTCGCTTCCTTCAGGCCGTCTCGGGAGGCTGAGCCACCTCGGCGGCCACACTCCGAGTGGGCCTGGAGAACACGAACCACAGGGCATATGCGCCCACCAGCACCAGGATCGTGCGCAGGATGCGGTTGTCGATCAGCACCACGGCCGAGAAAGTGAGGCTGGCGACGATCCCCACCGCGGCCAGAAACTTGGTCCGCATGGTGAGCCCACCCCCGCGATATGCGGCGATGATCCGGCCGAAGACCTTGTGGTTTATCAGCCAGTCATAGAACCTGTCCGAGGACCGGGCGAAGAAGAAGGCGGCCAGCATCACCAGGTCGAAAGTCGGAATTCCCGGCAGGAAGCTGAGGTAGACGCCTCCCAGGCAGATCAAGCCCAGGGTGAAGTAGATCCCGCGGACCAGCCTCGAGCGGGGCTTTCTGTTCGCAGCGGGCAGGGCGACGTCGGCCATGGCGGCACCCTACGGTCGGGCGGTTCGGACAGCGAGTCGACAACTCCGTCCTCGGGAGGTGGCGCTGTCGTCTCGTTGACGAACCGTTGGAGCCCAGAGGATGCGTCTGAGGCCAACGACAGCTTCTACACGCCCGGCCGGGCGTCCTCGGTGTCGACCAGGGACCGAACAACCCGGGCCGGCACACCCACCGCCAACACACCGGTCGGAAGATCGCGGGTGACCACCGAACCCGCACCGACCACGGTATCGGGGCCGACGGACACGCCCGGGCACACGATCACTCCGCCCCCCAGCCACACGTTGTCTCCAACGACGATCGGCGAAGCCGCCTCCCATTTGTCGCGACGCGCTTGTGGCTCCAGTGGATGGGTGGGGGTGAGCAGCTGAACTCCGGGCCCGATCTGAACATCGTGCCCGATCCGAATCTCGGCCACGTCGCTGGCCACGAGGCCGAAGTTGGCAAAGGTCCTGTCACCGATGTGGATCTGATAGCCATAGTCGCAATAGAAGGGAGGCCGGATCTCTGATCCCTCGCCAAAGGATCCCAACAGCTCGGCGAGTATCCCCAGCCTCTGATCGGCTTCCGTGGCACTGGAGGCGTTGTACGCCTCGATCAGAGCCATGGCGCGCAGGCTCTCCTGACGCAGGACGGGATCGTCGGCCGTGTACAGCTCCCCGGCCAGCATCCGCTCCCGCTGGCTCCGCCGGTGGCCGGATGTGGGGTGGTCACTCGCCACGGGAGCACGATAGCCCCGGCCGGTCCCAGCGCGGCCCGCTCTCCCGGCTGACGCACTCCCTCCGAGGGTTACTACCGTCAGAGTCAGGAAATCGAGGAGGAAACATGCCCATCGCCACTCCCGCCGACTACCGGAGAATGCTGGATACGGCCCGCCACTCGGGGTTCGCCTTTCCCGCCATCAACGTCACGTCTTCGACCACCCTCAATGCCGCTCTGGAAGGTTTCGCTGAGGCTGAGTCGGACGGCATCATTCAGATCTCGACCGGCGGGGCCGAGTTCTTGTCCGGTCGTCACATCAAGGAGATGCCCGTCGGGGCAGCCGCCCTCGCCGAGTTCGCCCAGGTCGTGGCCGAGCGCTACCCGATGCGTATCGCCCTGCACACCGACCACTGCCAGCCGGACAAGGTGGACTCCTACATCCGGCCCCTACTGGCCCTCAGTCGGGGCAGGGTCGAGGCCGGGCTAGGACCCCTGTTTCAGAGCCACATGCTCGACGCCTCTGCCCTGCCGCTGGAGGAGAACCTCGAGCTGGCCTCGGCCCTTCTCGACGAGTGTGCCGAAGTCGACGTGATCCTGGAGCTCGAGATCGGGATCGTGGGCGGCGTCGAAGACACCACGGACCATGAGAACGTCGATCGCGGCAAGCTGTACACCAGCCCCGAGGACATGGTGCGCACAACCGAAGTCCTGGGTGCATTCGATCGCGGCCGGTATCTGCTGGCCGCTGTGTTCGGCAACGTGCACGGGGTGTACAAGCCCGGAGCAGTGGAACTCCGACCCAAGATCCTTCGTGATGGCCAGGCGGCCGTAGAAGCCAGGCTCGGCGAAGAGGCACGTCACTACCTGGTCTTCCATGGAGGCAGTGGATCGAGCATCGACGACATCCACGAGACGATCGGGTACGGCGTGGTGAAGATGAACATCGACACCGACACCCAGTACGCGTACACGCGGCCCGCGGCAGGTCACATGTTCCAGAACTACGACGGCGTGCTGAAGGTGGATGGGGAGGTAGGCGACAAGAAGACCTACGACCCCCGTTCGTACATGAAGAAGGCCGAAGAGTCGATGGCCGCCCGCGTGGTGAAGGCCTGCGAGGATCTGGGCTCAGCCGGTCACAAACTCACCTGAGCGCATCGCTCGGCGTTCATCTGCCGACCGGAGCGTCTCTAATCTGATCGCCTCATGACCTTCGACGACCGCCATGACACGTGGGCGACCTCGGATCGCTTCGTTCCCCGCACATTCGTCCGGCCTTTCCTGAGGTTCACCCAGGTGGAGGCCGCTTCGGGCATCGTGCTGCTCGTGGCAGCCGCCCTGGCCCTCATCTGGGCCAATAGTGGCCTCAGCCACACCTACGTGACGGTGTTCGAGGAGACCCGGATCCAGTTGACGTTCGGGCCCATCCATCTCGACGAGACCTTCGCCCACATCATCAACGACGGCATGATGGCGATCTTCTTCTTCGTCGTCGGATTGGAGATCAAGCGCGAGCTGGTCTTGGGGGACCTGCGCGATCCCAAGGCGGCCTCCTTGCCCGTTATGGCCGCATTGGGGGGGATGATCTTTCCCGCCCTGATCTATGTGGCCTTCGTGGCTTCGGTAGGCCCGGGAGCCATCCGCGGCTGGGGGATCCCCATGGCGACCGACATCGCCTTCGTGGTGGGCGTCATGTCGCTGTTGGGAAAGCGGGTTCCCTCCGGCGCCAAGCTATTCATCCTCGCCCTGGCCATAGTCGACGACATCGGCGCCATCGTCGTCATCGCCGTCTTCTACACCTCTGACCTCAAGTTGGGCTGGCTGGTGGCGGCGCTGATCGGCTTGTTGGCGGTGTGGGTGGCCCAGCGGGTCAAGATCAGGTCGCTGACCTTCTATGTGCCACTGGCTCTGGCCATTTGGTTCGCCACGCTCGAGTCAGGGGTACATGCCACGCTGGCTGGTGTGGCTCTGGGCTTTCTGACCCCGGCCCGGTCCCTGTACAGCTCCCAGGAGTTGGATCGCAAGGCGCGACGGATCCTCGACACCTTTCCATTGGGCAAGACCACCCACGACGAGGAAAGGGCCGACCATGAAGCCGACCTTCTGGCCGAGATCGCCACCGAATCGGTGGCGCCTTTGAGCCGCCTCGAACGCAACCTGCTGCCCTGGAGCTCCTTCGTGGTCGTGCCATTGTTCGCCCTGGCCAACGCCGGGGTGAGTTTCGCCGGAGCCGACATCACAAACCTGGCCGTCGACCGGGTGGCACTCGGGGTGGCTGTGGGCCTGCTGGTCGGCAAGACGGTTGGCATAACACTTTTCACTTTCCTGGCGGTCCGTCTCGGCCTGGGCCGGCTGCCAGCCCACACGGGATGGAACCACGTCGTCGGTCTGGCCGCCCTGGGAGGCATCGGCTTCACGGTCTCACTTTTCGTGACGGGTCTGGCATTCAATTCGCCCGAGTTCACCGACATAGCAAAGGTCGGCATCTTCACCGGATCCGCCCTGGCGGGGATCATCGGATCCGCCCTGCTCTGGCGAGCACGGCCCAAAGCAGTTCAGGAGACTGAAGCCGAGCCGGTCCACATGGGCGCATGACCCCGGAACCGCCCCAGCAGATTGTCTGCGTCGACTGCGGCGGCGATGCCCATCTGATCACGCACCTGCCCCCTGATCGACCACTCGAATCGGGAAGCGTGCTCACCTACCGGTGCCAGGAGTGCCTGGACCGCTGGGATTTGGTCTGGGAAGACGAAGGAGAGGATCCCGAGCATGGCTGACGAACTGGACGCAGTCGTCATCGGATCCGGCCCAAACGGTCTCGCGGCCGCCATCACGATCGCCCAGGCGGGCCGCTCTGTGCTGGTGATCGAGGGCACCGAACATGTGGGCGGGGGGCTGACCTCCGCGGAGCTGACCCTGCCCGGCCTGGTTCACGATCTGTGCTCGACCGTACAAACGCTGGGAGTGGGATCTCCCTTCATCCGCTCCCTCCCGCTGGAGAGATACGGCCTCGAATGGGTGCATCCAGAGATCCCTCTGGCCCATCCAATCAACCCCACCCGTGCAGCACTCCTGCACCGCTCGGTCGACGACACGGCGTCCGGGCTGGGAAGCGACGGGGCCCGCTACCGACGGCTCGTCGGCTGGGTCGCCGAGCACTGGGATCACCTGGAGGGATCGGTGTTGGGTCCACTGCTTCGGTTTCCGGCTCATCCCGTCGATCTGGTCCGCTTTGGCCTCCGGGCCCTGTGGCCGGCCACCACTACGGCAAGGAGATTTCAGACACCCGAGGCAGCCGCCCTGTTCACCGGCTGCGCAGCCCATTCCTTCCTGCCCCTCAACCGACCTCTGACCTCTGCTTTCGGGCTGCTCCTGACCGCCTTGGGACATCGCTTCGGGTGGCCGTTCGCCCGAGGCGGCTCACAAGCCATGGCCGATGCAATGGTGGCCCATCTCGAGTCGCTCGGGGGGAGGGTGGAGACCGGGCGCATGATCAGCGACTTGAGCCAGCTGCCCCGCTCAAGGGTGATCCTGGCGGACATCGGGCCCGAGGCACTCGCAGACCTGCTGTCGCCCCGAGTCCCCGACGAGGTACTGCGCCCCTACCGTCGGTTCCGCTACGGCCCCGCCGCCTACAAGATCGATTACGCCCTATCCCAACCGGTGCCCTGGACCAATCCCGACCTGGCCCGCGCCGGCACCGTCCATCTCGGGGGAACGGCGGAGGCGATCACAGCCGCGGAGGGCGCCACCTGGTCCGGACGCGCCGCAGCCCGGCCGTTCACGCTGGTGTGCCAGGCGACCTCCTTCGACGAGTCCCGGAGCGAGAACGACCGCCATTCTCTCTGGGTGTATGCGCACGTGCCCCACGCTTCGACGGCAAACCATCTCGAGCCGGTTGAGCGCCTCATCACCGAGATGGCACCGGGATTCCGGGAGGTGGTGCTGCATCGCACGATCCACTCCCCGGCCGAGCTGGCCTCGCACAATCCCAACCTGGTAGGAGGCGACATCGCCGGCGGCGCTCACACCCTGCGTCAGCTGGCGTTTCGGCCCGTGATGCGGCGCAATCCCTACGCCACACCCCTGGACCGGGTGTTCCTGTGCTCGGCCTCGACCCCACCGGGAGCCGGGGCACACGGGATGGCCGGGCACCTGGCGGCCGCGTCGGCCCTCGATCTTTGGCTGTGACCTCTCCGTCCTCGAACCGGAGTCAGAAGCCCAACCGCTCGCACAGAGCTCGGTAGCGCTCCTCTTCGACGCCCTTCCACTCGAGGTCTTCGAGCGAGCGCCCCAACGGGACATCTCGGCGCAGGGTGGTAAGGGTGCGATAGAGCATCGCCTCGTCCTGGTTGTCGCGCAACGTGGCCGCAAGCTTGGCTGCACCGCGCACGTCCACGTCCCACTCGGTCTCGTCGGCAGGGATCATCTCCAGGCGGCCATAACGGGCCAGGACGGCTCCGGTCGACTTGGCGCCCCACCCCTTCAAGCCCGGCACACCGTCGGCGGTGTCTCCCACCAGGGCCAGGTAGTCGGGGATGGATTCGGGGTGGATACCGAACTTGTCCACCACGGCAGGCTCGTCGAACCATCGGTCGCGGATCCGATCCCAGGAGACGACCCGGGACCCAACCACGCATTGCATCAGGTCCTTGTCTGGGCTGGCTATCACCACCTGTTCCACGTCATCCATCCACCTGAGGGTGGCCGTGGCGATGGCGTCGTCGGCCTCGAACTCGGTCATTCCCCACACCACCACGCCAGCCGCCGCCAGCATCTCCTCGGCCAGGGGGAACTGCGCCAGCAGCTCGGGATCGACCCCGGCCCCGGTCTTGTAGCCGGCGAAGAGATCGTTGCGGAAGGATTCGATGACGGTGTCGAACGCAGCGGCCACATGGGTCACGTCCGTCTGCTCCAAGAGCGACATGGTGGACCGCAGCAGCCCGTAGACGGCCTTCACATTCGAGCCGTCGGGGGCGGCCCGGTCCCCCGACGGGGCGTAGAAGGCCCGGAACAGCTCGAAGGTCCCATCGATGAGGTATAGCTTCACAAGCGAGACGTTAGATGCCCACCGATGCCGGGGCGCCCGCCCCCTACCATCTCCGGCATGAGCGAGGACACGGGCGGGCCGGAGACCCCGGACGACGAGGGCGCCTGGGCGGAACTGACCGACGAGGTCCTAGCCCTGGGCGGCCGCCTCCGCCAGACTTACACAGAAGCGGCGGATGGGAAAGGCCCCACCGAGGAGGAGATCCGCCAGGCACTCTCAACCCTGGGCCGAGCCTGGAATCACCTGGCCGGCGCCTTCGGTGTAGCCATCCAGGACCGGGAAGTCCGCCAACATCTGAAGAGTGCCGCCGGCTCTCTGGCCGAGCGCGGTCTCCGCCACACTCGACGAGCTCATTCCCCGGGAGTCGCCGGGAGATGGGAGCGCCCGAGCACAGGCGAAAGGTGAGGAGCCGTGAGGACCGGCACGGTAATCATGCTGATCGGCTTGGCCGTGATCGTCGTAGGCGCCGTCATCCGCTGGGCGCCCTGGGTGGTTTCCTGGTTCGGTCATCTACCGGGCGACATCCACTACGAGGGCCAGCACACAAACGTCTTCATACCCATCACGTCGATGATCGTCGTATCGGTGGCGGCCTCGCTGATCCTGGCCCTGGTGAGGAGGTTGAGCTCTTGACCCAACCGCTGATCTCGGTTCCTGAACTGCACGCTGATCTGGGCGAATTGGCTCTGTTCGACGTCCGGTGGCATCTGGGCGAGCCCGACCTGGGCCGCCGCCAGTACCTGGAGAGCCACATCCCGACGGCCGTCTTCGTGAACCTGGACCAAGACCTGGCTGCCTCCAAAGGGCCCGGGCGCCATCCGCTTCCCAGCCCCGAGGACTTTGCCGCCACGTTGAGCCGTCTGGGCGTGGGGCTCCATAGCGATGTGGTCGTCTACGACGATGCCGGCGGCAGCACCGCCGCTCGCATGTGGTGGATGCTCGCGGCCATCGGCCACAGGGGCACGGTTCGAGTACTGGACGGCGGCTGGCAGACCTGGGTGGAGTCGGGTTACGAGATGGAGCAGGGGGATGTCGTTCCCGGCACCGCCGTCTACCCGCTCTCTATCAGCTTCTCGGGAGTCATCGACGCGCAGGGGGTGGCCCAGATGGGCACTTCCCATCTGCTCCTGGATGCCCGCGCTCCAGAACGTTACCGGGGGGAGGTGGAACCGGTGGATCCCCGGGCCGGACACATCCCCGGGGCAGTCTCGGCACCCTGGCAGGGGAACCTGGCCGCCGACGGGAGGATGAAGGACGCAACCGCTCTCCGTCGACGATTCGAGGCGCTGGGTGCCGGCCGCCGACCTACGGTCATGTCCTGCGGAAGCGGAGTGAATGCGTGCCACATGGCGTTGGCGATGGACCTCGCCGGCCTCCCCCGCCCCCTGGTCTATGTGGGATCCTTCTCCGATTGGTCCCGTTCGGAGCGGCCGGTGGTCGAAGGGCCCAGCCCGCGGTGATCGACGAGCCCACCGCCAAGGCGATCGAATCGAGCGACACCGACGAGTTGGTCCGCATCGTCGACGGCCACGCCGAGGGGCGAGACTGGCCGGCCATGGCCGAGCTGAGGCAGCGATGCGACGAGGCCGTTACCCGCGGCAAACAGCTTTGGGGCATCTCCGAGTACATCCTCTACCGGTTCGCTCTCGACGGCCCCGGAGAGTGGGCCGGGCCTGCTGTGGGAGAGGGTCGTACCCGGTTCACTCTGGGGCCCCTTCCCGAGGTGGCAGCATCAACCAAGACCTGGTCCGATCTGGAGCCCTACCTGGCGGTCGGGCCGGAGAGAGCTACGACTGCTCACGAGCGGGTGGTACGAGGCGAGGACCTGCGGGGAGTCGAGATCGATCCGCGCGTGATGGAGCTACCCCTCGTGCTCCAAGCGTGGGAACCCCATTACGCATTGGCGACTTACCACAGCGACCGGGTCGAATTCCCCACACCGGCCAAGCCGAGCACCTGCGACACGACCACGGCGGTCGAGGCAGCCCGGGTCGAAGACCTCGACGGGTGCCGAGCCCTGTACGCCCTGGTCGAGCACTGGGTGGAGGACTCCAACGGCCGCGCCCAGGCCGTCTGCGTGGAGGGCCCGGTGGCAGCCGCCATCGGCGCCCTGGGAGTGAGCTCCATCCGATGCGCCCCTGTGGTACCGGACCTGGCCGTGGCATGGATGGCCTGGGCGGCCGCCAGCGGGGGTGCTCACGGGCGGCGCCGCGGCGCGGCCGCGGGACGTTTCTCCGCCTGGTGGGCAGCCCATGAGATCGCCGGCCTGGAGTGGCCGCCCGAGCCGGCCGACCTGGGAGAGGCCATTGCCCGCCTGGCCTGGTATCTGTGGTCAGACGGCTCCCCCGACACCGGCTGGGCTCTCCGCCTGGCCGTCGAGTCCCCCGCAGAGGGTCTGGCCTGGGCTCTCACCGCCGCCGACGCCGATTGAACCAAGAAATCAAACCCCTTCTCTGGACGCAGGGGAACACACCCCACCGCGTGCTCTGAGACCCAAAGAATCGGTGCCCGATCCGAACCAAAGGCTCAGGCCTGGGCGGTGACCTGGATCGTGTGCCAGCCGCTGGCGCCGTCAGGTGCCGGGCGGGAGATGTCGGAGGTCTGGGTCTGGCCGGTGCCGTCGGTGGCCCGCACCCGCAGACGGTGCTTGCCCGGCTCGGGCGTCCACTCCAGCTTCCACTGACGCCAGGTGTCCATGTCCAAGGGTTCCGCCAGATCGGCCTCCATCCACGAGCCCTCGTCGATCTGCACCTCGACCCGGGAGATACCCCGGTTGGGAGCCCAGGCCACACCGGCGATGGCGCGTGGATCGGTGCCGATACTGGAACGGTCGGCGGGCGTGTCGATGCGGGATTGAGTCTTGATCGGCCCCTTCTTGGCCCACCCACGGGGCACCCAGTAGGCGTCGAAAGCATCCCAGGTGGTGAGCTCGATTTCCGACAGCCACTTGGTGGCAGACACGTACCCGTACAGGCCGGCCACGACCAGCCGGGCCGGGAAGCCGTGGGCGAAGGGGAGCGGTTCGTCGTTCATCCCAACCGCCACCATGGCGTCGCGTCCGTCATAGACGACCTCGGTGGGGAAACCCACGGTGAAACCGTCCACCGAGCGGCCTACCACCTGGCCGGCTCCCGTCTGGACCTTGGCACGATCGAGGATCTGGGAGAGAGGTACACCCAACCACTTGGCATTGCTGACCAGGTGCCCACCGACCTGATTCGAGACGCAGGACAGGGTGACGTAGCGCTCGACCATGTCCATCTCGAGCAACCGGTCGAATGTCAGCTCGTAGGGACGATCGACCATGCCATCGATACGCAGAGACCACGTGGCCAGGTCGACCCGGGGCGGGGAGAGTGTCGTGTCGATCTTGTAGAACAGATTGTTGGGGGTGACGAGGGGGCTGAGGTCGGCCACGTTCAACGAGGCGGCTGCCGAGGGCGCAGCCGCGGCCTGAACCGGTTCGGGGAGCACTACCTCGTCCCGACCAGCGATCATCTGCTTGGCGTGGGCAATGAGGGCGCGTCCCACTCCCGCCGACAGCGCGGCCAGGCCCAGAACCGCCCCGGCACCCGTGATGAAGGCTCTCCGCGTGACGGTCCCGTCGGCGTGCTCCGGCTCGGCCGACTGGTCCCTTTCTGCCAGGTTGTAGAGCCAGACCAGGACCAGTAGACCGCTCAGGGCCGCCAAACCGCCCCCGACCACCGACCCGGCGACCGACTCTCCGAGGTGAATGGCCGACCAGGCACTCAACACGCCAAAGGCGGCGAACACCACCACCGCCAGCCAGATCCGGTTTCGCGCCATCAAACCCACCAGGGCGCCAAGCAGCAATGTCACCACCCCGATACCGACCACCAGGGCGAGCTTGTCGTTGGTACCGAAGGTGTCGATGGCGAACTGCTTCAACCCTGGCGGCACGTTGTTGATGAAGACCCCGGCCACCGACTCGACCAACGACGGCACCGAGCCGAACAGGCCCGCCGCCAGCTCCGAGATTGCCAATGCGCTCCCGGCAGCAAGGGCACCGGCTGCGGCGGGACGTAGACGACTCAACATGGCCTCCACGCTAAGTGGCACCCAGGGCCTTCTCTAGGTTTGTGGAGGTTTGTTTCCAGATCCTTCAGAATCGGATCCAGCCCATCGAGGCCGTCAAAGAGGCAGCCCCGGCATACTGGCTACATGATTGACGTGATCAGCGGCGAAGACGGAAGGCTCCGCTGCCGGTGGGGCACAGAGCCCGACATCTATCGGCGCTACCACGACGGGGAGTGGGGCCGCCCCGTCACCGAAGATCGCCTCCTGTTCGAGAAGCTGTGTCTGGAGGGCTTCCAGGCGGGGCTCTCCTGGCTCACCATTCTTCGCAAGCGGCCCGCGTTCCGCGCCGCATTCGCCGACTTCGACCCGACTGTGGTGGCCGATTTCGGCGAACGGGACGTGGAGCGGCTGCTCGAGGACGAGGGAATCGTTCGTCACGAGGGCAAGATCAGGTCCGCGATCAACAATGCCACTCGGGCGTTGGAAATGATCGCGAGTCACGGATCCCTCGCCGCCGTCTTTTGGCCCATGGCAGACGAGTCGCCCGATCCACCCCACGACGTGCCCCCATCAACAGCCGCGTCGAAAGACCTGGCCCACATGCTCAAGCGCCTCGGGTGGAGCTTCGTCGGGCCCACCACCGTGTACGCCTTCATGCAGGCCATGGGCATAGTCAACGATCACGCGGCGCAGTGCTGGGTGAGGCCCGAGGTTGAGCAACTCCGGCAGGAGACGGTGAGCGGCTACCGGTAGGCTGGCGAGGCACGTCGCGAGGAGCAACCATGGCGGTCGAGCACCCGCCGTTCACAGTGGGCATCGAGGAGGAATACCTACTCGTTGACAGGACCACGCGCGATCTGGTCGCCGATCCGGAACCGGCCCTCTGGGATGGGCTGAGGGAGGTGCTCGGACCTCAGGTGGGGCCCGAATTCCTTCGAGCGCAGATCGAAGTCGGGACCACGAAGGGCCGCAACCTTCAGGAGGCCGCCGACGACCTGGCCCGACTCCGCCGCGAGCTCTCGGGCGTGGTATCGGACTTCGGAGCCGCCATCATCGCCTCCTCCACCCATCCTTTCGCCCAATGGTGGGACCAGCGCCCCACCAAGGACGCTCGCTACGACCAACTAGCCAGCGACTTCCAACAGGTGGCACGACGCCTGGTCATCTGCGGGATGCACGTGCATGTGGGAATCGACGACCCGGATCTGCGCATCGACCTGATGAACCAGGCGTGCTACTTCTTGCCTCACATTCTCGCCCTGACCACCTCCTCGCCCTTCTGGACGGGCCGCGAAACGGGGCTCAAGTGCTACCGCCTCTCGGTCTTCAAGACCCTCCCCCGGACCGGAATCCCCGAGGAGTTCAGCTCCTGGTCCGAATACGAGCGCCACGTGAACGTGTTGATCAAAGCGGGGATCATCGACGATGCCTCCAAGCTCTGGTGGGACATCCGTCCCTCCACTCGCTACCCGACCGTGGAACTGCGCGTGTGCGACATCTGCACCCGCCTCCAGGACGCAATCGCCGTCGGTGCCCTCTACCTGGCCCTGCTGGAGATGCTGTTCCGCCTCCGAACCGAGAATCGCCGCTGGCGAACCTACGCCCCGATGCTGATCTCCGAGAACCTGTGGCGAGCCCAGCGGTATGGAGTTGACGGCAGCCTGGTCGACTTCGGCAAGGGGGAACTGGTCGAGTTCCGTGACCTGGTCGAGGAGTTGTTGGTCGCAACCGAGGTCGACGCCCGGCGCCTGGGCGTATCCGAGGAATTGGCTCATATCCGCACCATCGCCAAAGAGGGAACCAGCGCCCACCGCCAGCTGGAGGTCTATCACCAAGCCTTGGAGGACGGAGCCGAACCGCAGGAAGCCCTCGCAGCCGTGGTCGATCACCTCATAATGGACACGATGTACGGGCTGTGAGGTGAATTCACAGAGTCCGATTCTTCTCGTCCCGCCAGGCCAGCCACTCCCTCACCGGGGCGAGGTCGTAGTCGGGGCCGGAGAAGCCGAGCGTCAGCTGTCGAGTTCCGACCGCGAAGTAGTCCTCGCCCGATTCGGGCTGACGCGGGCTGGCTCCAGCCGAGCGCTCGATCTCGGTGGCGTCCCGGCCGATCTCCGCGCAATGCCGATCCAGGACCTCGTGCTTGCGGGCGATGACATCCGGGCGCCCGAAGCCGTGCCAGATGTCGGCGTGCCGGGCCACTATGCGAAGGGTCTTCTGCTCCCCGCCGCCGCCGATCAGCACCGGGATCCGCCTCCGGGGCGGCGGATTGAGCTCCGCCAAACGATTCTCGATACGCGGCATCGCCTCGGCTAGATCGTTCAATCTCGTGCCTGCGGTCCCGAAGTCGTATCCATACTCCTCGTAGTCCTTGTGGAACCAGCCGGCTCCTACCCCGAGTATGAGGCGCCCGTCCGAGATGTTGTCGACGCTTCGAGCCATGTCGGCCAACAGCTCAGGATTGCGATACGAGTTGCACGTCACGAGTGCCCCGATCTCGACCCGTTCGGTCTGTTCCGCCCAGGCACCCAGCATTGACCAGCATTCCAAGTGCTTGCCGACCGGATCGCCAGACAGGGGAAAGAAATGGTCCCAGTTGTAGACCACGTCGACTCCCATCTCCTCGGCCGCGTCCACCGCATGCCGCAGATGTCGGTAGTCGGCGTGCTGAGGTTGGAGCTGGACAGCGATTCTGACATTGCGCTTCATGGGCTCGAAGCGTGGCAGATGGCCGTCCCAACGCCGAAAAGGTGTTATCCGGCCGTCAGATGAGCAGAGGTGTCCCGTTCCTCCATTTGCAGCCGCTTCGATTCGGCAAGGACCAGTTCGAACAGGCTCACGGCATGATCGACGTCGATCCCCAAGTGCAGCGCCTCCTCGCGGATGATCTCGAGCAACTCCTGCTCCCGTTCGGGTATGTGAACCGGCATCCCGCGAACTCGTTTGACCCGGCCTATTTGCAGTGACAGATCCTGACGGCGGGCCAGGAGACGCACGATCTGGCGGTCGATCTGATCGATGTGACGGCGAACCCGGGAGATGCCCAGCGCCGTCATCAGATCCTCGAATGCTCCAACGCCGAGCTGCGATGACGAGGTGCGGGCCACCTCCGGCTGGTTGTGCACCTCGACGATGAGGCCGTCGGCTCCGACGCCCTGCGCCGCCAGTGCCAGTGGCCGCACGCGCGCCGCTCCACCTGAGGTATGGGACGGATCCACCATGATGGGAAGGTGGGTGGTCTCCTTCAGCGTGGGGACCGCTCCGATGTCGAGCGTGTCACCATCGCCGCCCCCGAAGGTCCTGATGCCCCTTTCGACCAGCACCACCTGGTCATTGCCCTCTGCCAGCAGGTACTCGGCGGCCCACAGCCACTCGTCCAACGTGGCCGAGGGGCCGCGCCGCAACAGAACCGGGCGCCCCGACCGCCCCGCCGTACGCAGGAGCTCGAAGTCCTGCATGTTTCCCGAGGCAATCTCGAGCATGTCCACCGAGTCGGCCGCCAGCTCGACGTGGCTCGCCTCGAGGACCTGGGTGACCGTGGGGAGGCCTACGGCGGCCCCGGCCGCCACCAGCATGTCGACCGCCCGCTCCCCCAGGCCGTGGAAGTCATAGGGAGACGAGCTCGACTTCCAGGCCCCGGCCCGCAGCACCGAGGCACCGGCCTCGGCCACTGCCTCCGCCACCGTGTTGATCTGCGCCTCCGATTCGACGGCGCAGGGCCCGGCCACCACGGGAAAGAGGTCGTGACCGATCCGGACCGGTCCAACCTCCACGATCGTGGGAGGGGTTCCGATGCGTCTGTGGGCCTTTCGTTCCATGGGACTCTCCTTCGTGGACACCCCAGGAATGAGAAAAACCCGGAGCGTCCGGCTCCGGGTCTGGTGGTGGGTGCTGTATTCAGGCCATCACGTCAACCCGGGCTCGGACCCGGTAAAGACGAAATAGCCGAAGTAGCGCCGCGTGGACATATGCCCGCGAAGGTACACGCCCGATCTGCTCACTGCAACCCGGCCCCGGAGGAAGCCGGGGCCCGCTCCCTGCGAGCAAGCCAGATCAGGACGGCCACGCCGGCCACCCCGGCCGCCAACCCCGACACCTGGTTCCACGTGAATGGGCCCAGAGTGGCGTCGCCGTTTCCGAAGCGCAGCGAGTCGAGTGCGAACCGTTGCAGGCCGTACCAGGCGACCCAGATGAAGAAGAGCTGTCCCCTATGCAGTTCGTGGCGGCGAGTGAGCCAGAAGAGGACACCCAACAGCACCGCCGCACCGATCATGTCGTAGGCAGCAACATGGTGGTAGATACCTGGTGATCCGGGTGGGACCGATCCGGCCATAGAAGCCAGGTTGGGTACGGGGCACAGACCATTCGGAAGCGCCTGGGCGGCCGTGCACTGGAGAATGTCGTGCTGAGGAGCCAGGTCGTAACCGGGACGCACGCCATATCCCCACGGCACGGTCGTGGCTCGTCCGAGGTGCTCCACGATGGCCAGGTCCCCCCACCGTCCTACGACGGTTCCCACGGCGAGACCGAACGTCGATGCGTCCAGGGTCGGCAGTATGGGAAGCCCGACCTGGCGCATGCGGATCATGCCCCCCAAGATCCCCCCGGCGAAGCCGCCCATGATCGAGAAGTTGCCGCTGATCGGATTGAGGGCCTCGATCAGGGGCGTTCCCGACAGGAGGGCGGCGGGTGTCGTCAGGTAGCGCGCCCCCAGAAGGGCCCCTATCAGACCCCAGGTCAGGGCAGACTGATAGGCCTCGGCGTTCAAGCCCTTTCGCCTCATCTCCCGCGTTGCGAGCCAAGCCCCCACCACGAACCCCACCGCAGCGAACACCCCGTGCAGTGAGAAGCGCAGTGGCCCCAGATACCAGATGGGTATGGGTGGATAGGAGATGACGGCTAGCACGGCTCAGTCCTGAGAGCCGCGCTGACCAGGCGCGCCAGACGAGTGCGGCGACGACCGCCGTGGGAAACACCCACACCACGATCACGGCCCAGATATCGCTCATCGAATTATCACATCCACCACCACAGCGGCGAACACCAGTGAGAGGTAAACGGTGGATGTGGTGAAGAGCTTCATGGCGCGGTCGGGATCTCTGCGAACCCGGTACGTCTGCCAAACGAACCATCCGCCTGTGCCTGCGGCCGCCAGGAGGTACACCCAGCTCATGCCGGCGACCGGAACCAGCATCAGCGAGATGAGCACCATCGTCCCCGCGTAGACCAGCATGGAGCGGGTGGTGGCTTCGATCCCTCTCACCACCGGGAGCATCGGGACACCGGCCGCGGCGTAGTCCTCTTCGTAGCGAAGAGCGAGCGCCCAGAAGTGGGGCGGCGTCCAGTAGAACACGATTGCGAAGAGTATCCAGGCGGCCAGGCTCACATGACCGGTCACGGCCGCCCAGCCCACCAGAGCCGGGGCGGCCCCGGCGGCTCCCCCAATCACGATGTTCTGAGGCGATCGCCGCTTGAGCCAGGCGGTGTAGACGAGGACGTAGAACAGTAGGGCGGCGGTCGAGATCAACGCGGCCAGGAGAGTCGTGAAAGCCCACAGCCACAAGAAGCCGATCGCTCCCAGGCATGCGCCGAAACGAAGCGCGGCTCGAGGTGTGATCCGGCTCCGGGGCAGGGGCCGGCGCCGGGTGCGGCGCATCTGCGCATCGATGTCGCGGTCGAACCAGTTGTTGATGGCATTCGCGCCACCGGCGGAAAAGGTGCCGCCCACCAGGGTGGCCGCCACGAGCCACCAACCGGGCCACCCGCCGGCGGCCAGGACCATGGCCGGAACGGTGGTGATGAGGAGCAATTCGATGATGCGCGGCTTGGTCAGCGCTACATAGGCGGAGACGATGCCGCGAAAGGCCGAAACTGGTTGAGCGATGGCGACGGCGGGGGTCTCCACGGTCAGGTCAGGGTACCGGTCGAGAGCGAGGCAGGCACAAGCGGGGACAGTTGGGTGCACGTAGCCGGCGGAACTGACCAAACTCTGCCCATGCCGCGGCCGACTCCTCACAATCCTGGGCATCGTGGGGGCCATCACCATCGGCGCCTGTGGCTCCACCACCCAGCCGCTGGTGCTGGTGGCCTCCTCGACCGGATCGCTCCAGGTAGGGGAGGCACGGGTCCTATTGGGGCTCGTGGATCCCGACAGTCAATCTTTCCTCGCCTCGCCCAAACTGAGCGCCACTGCCAGCTTCATCGGGCCCGACGACCAGGCGATCTCCGACGTGCCCCTGGATTTCGCCTGGGCAGTGCCCGACGTGCGGGGCCTGTACGAGGCCAAGGCCGACTTCCCCACGGCCGGCCAATGGTCGGTGACCATCTCCGCGACGGGCTACCCGACGACCGATCCGGGTGTGGTGGTGATCAGCGACAAGACGGCGATGCCCCAGGTGGGAGACGAGGCACCCCCTGAAGTGACCCGCACGTTGGACGACGCGCCCTTGTCGGAGATCAGCTCCGACCCCGACCCCGACCCCGACTTCTATCGTTTGTCGCTCGACAAGGCCCTGGCGGATGGTCGACCCACGGTGGTGGTCTTCGCCACTCCCGCCTTCTGCACATCCGCTACGTGTGGCCCGATGCTGAACACGGTCAAGGGCGTGGCGGCCGACCACCCGGGAGCCGACTACGTCCACGTCGAGATCTATCAGAACCTGGACGCCACGAGCTTCGACGATCTCATCCCGGTCAAGGCGGTCCAGACCTGGGCACTGCCATCTGAGCCCTGGGTGTTCGTGACCGACTCGGAGGGGCTCATAGCGGCGCGTTGGGAGGGCACGGTCGACGCAAAGGACCTGGCAGCCGCCCTGACACAGGTAGGGGCCTGACCGGGTCGATCCGGCACTTTGGGCCTTCTCGGGATGGGTTGGTCACCACCTGGGCCCGGCCTTATAGTGCGGCCCGATGGGAAACCGGCTGCGCTCTTTTCGGCTGCTTGGCCTGTGCTTGCTCGCCCTCGCCCTGTCGGCTTGCCAGTTCATAGAGCCCAACGTGGACAACCCGCCCCTGGATTCTCTGCATCCCCAGGGCCCTTTCGCGCGGCAGATCGACAACCTCTTTTGGCCCGTGTTCTGGATCGCGGTAGGCGTTTTCGTCGTCGTCCAGGGCGCCATCCTCGTCACGGTCTTCCTATTCCGTGACCGGCCCGGACGGCCCGAGCCCAAGCAGATCCACGGCAACGCCAAGCTGGAAGTCGTGTGGACGGTGATACCGGCGCTGATCCTGGCCGGAATCGCCGTTCCCACCGTCAGGACGGTATTCGACCTCACGGAGTGCGCCCCCGGAGCCATTCCGGTCAACGTGGTCGGCCATCAGTGGTGGTTCGAGTTCGATTACAGCGGCCTCGAGGGCATGCCCGACGGGGTCACGGTCCAGACGGCCAATGTCATGGTGATCCCGGCCGGACAGGAGGTCTGCGCCCATCTGACCTCCCAGGACGTGATCCACAGCTTCTGGGTACCCACCCTGGACGGCAAGCGGGACGTCATCCCCGGCCACCCGGAGATCCTCCGGCTGGAGGCCGACAAACCCGGTACCTATTGGGCTCACTGCGCCGAGTTCTGCGGCCTGTCTCACTCCCTGATGAGGGCCAGGGTCGAGGCGGTGTCACCAGCCGACTTCCAGGCCTGGCTGGCCGATCAGCAGAAAGAGGCACCCATCCCCGCCGAGGGCACTCCCGAGTGGGACGGTCTACAGGTCTATCTCAGCAAGGGGTGCACCCAATGCCATACGGTCGACTTCGTGGACAACGACCAGAACATCAACGACAACATCGTGGCACTGGACGCCTTCCACGGCCCCAACCTGACTCACTTCGACAGCCAGTACCGCACCGTCTTCGCCGGAGCCTCCCTCCCCGAACAGGGAGAAGAATTCGACGCCGCTCTCAAACGCTGGCTGCACGATCCTCCCTCGGTGAAGCCGGGTAGCTTCATGCCCAACCTGGGTCTGACCGATTCCGAGATAGACTCGTTGATCTCCTGGCTGACCTGGATGGGGAAGAACTGATGACAGACATCGCCGCCCGGCCGAACGCCACCATCTTCCGCAAGCCCGGAGCCACCACGGGGCTCTGGTCGTGGATCACCACTGTCGATCACAAGCGAATCGGCATCATGTACGGCTACGCCGCCTTCTTCTTCTTCCTCCTGGGAGGCACCGAGGCTCTGCTGATCCGGATTCAGCTCGCCCACGCCAACTCGGAGTTCCTCACCGCCGGGGCGTACAACGCCATGTTCACCATGCATGGCACGACGATGATCTTCCTGTTCGTGATGCCGATCTCGGCGGCCTTCATGAACTACATGCTCCCGCTCCAGATCGGGGCGAGAGACGTTGCGTTCCCCCGGCTCAACGCACTGTCGTGGTGGATCTTCTTCTTTGGCGGCATCTTCCTCTACTCCACGTTTCTCTTCGGTACCGCCCTCGCCCCGGTCAATCCCACTGGCGTCGTCGGCAACCTGCCCATCAACGGGGGGCCCGGAGCCTTCAACTTCCTGGCTCACGCCCCCAACGGGGGGTGGTTCGGTTACCAGCCCAATGCCGGTCCCTTGTTTTCCCAGGGAACGGCCCTCGACTACTGGGCATTGGGACTCCAGACCCTCGGCCTGGCCTCGCTGATCTCGGCGGTCAACTTCCTGGTAACCATCTTCAACATGCGGGCCAAGGGAATGCGCCTGCTGCGGATGCCGCTGTTCTCCTGGACGACCATGGTCACGGCCTTCCTGCTGCTGTTCTCTCTGCCGATAATCGCGGTGGCCCTGTTCATGGTCACATTCGATCGCCAGTTCGGATCCGTGTTCTTCCAGACCGCAAGTGGCGGAGATGCCGTGCTATGGCAACACCTCTTCTGGCTTTTCGGCCATCCCGAGGTGTACATCCTCATTCTCCCCGCCTTCGGGATAGTTTCCGAGATCATTCCCGTATTCAGCCGAAAGCCCCTGTTCGGGTACGCCGCCATGGTCTTCGCCACCTCGGCGATCGGATTCCTCGGCTTCGGAGTGTGGGCCCACCACATGTTCGCCTCGGGCATCACCCCCGTCGCCCAGGCAGCCTTCGGCCTCAGCACCATGACCATCGCCATACCGACGGGAATCAAGATCTTCAACTGGGTGGGGACGATGTGGCTGGGCAAGCTTCGCTTCACGACACCGATGCTGTTCAGCATCGGAATGGTCGCCATGTTCGTGATCGGCGGACTGTCGGGAGTGACGCACGCCGTAGTCCCCTCCGACTGGCAGCAAACCGACACCTACTACATCGTGGCGCACTTCCACTACGTGCTGTTCGGAGGAGCTGTGTTCGCTCTGATGGGAGCCGCTTACTACTGGTACCCGAAACTGCGGGGGCGCCTGATGAGCGAAAAGCTGGGCAAGCTCCAGTTCTGGCTCATGTTCATCGGGTTCAACCTCACCTTCGCCCCTATGCACTGGCTGGGCTTACAGGGCATGGTCCGTCGAACGTGGAAGTACGCACCCGAGACAGGCCTACAGCCCTGGAACATGGCCGCCACCGTGGGCGCGTTCGTGATCGCCTCCGCCGTCTTGGTCTTCATGTACAACTGGTGGCATTCCAAGTCTCACGGCGAGCCGTCCGGGCTGGACCCATGGGATGCCCGCACGTTGGAGTGGACGATTCCCAATCCCACTCCCGAATACAACTTCGGGGTTTCGCCTGTCGTGCAATCGCTAGACGACTTCTGGCGCCAGAAGTACACCCAGGATGACGAGGGAAGGTCGGTGAGGCGACCCGAAGCGGAGGAAGTGATCGCCCGTCTCGAAGAGCAAGGGCTGAATCCCCCCGAGCCAATCCACCTGCCCAACCCCTCCTACTTCCCCATCCTCATGGCGGCCGGAATCCCCCTCGTCTTCTACGGGATCATCTACCACCTCCAGCCCTGGGGCAAGGCCCTGATCGTGATCGGGGCCGTACTGTCCTTGTCCGCCCTGATCGGATGGAGCATGGAGCCTCTGGAGGAAGAGCATGAGCCCGATGCCGGGCCGGGCGACGAAGTGGCGGCGGAGGCGGGTGCATGACCGAGATCAGCCACGAAGAGGTTGCGGGCCACGTCGAGCACGAGTCGACGGGCGTCGAAAACCGAAAGCTGGGGATGTGGCTCTTTCTCAGCTCAGAGTTCCTGTTCTTCGGGGCGCTCATCACCAACTATCTGTTGTATTCGCACCGGACCGGATTCGACATCTACCCGGCCAACGCCTATGACATCCCCTTCACCTCTGTCAGCTCATTCGTGCTGCTGATGAGCTCCTTGACCATGGTCCTGGCCCACAACGCCCAATCGAGGGAGGACCACCGCCAGACCCGGACCTGGTTGTTCGCCACGGCCGCCCTGGGGTCGGTGTTCCTGGCGGGGCAGGTATTCGAGTTCACCGAGTTCGTCGTCCAGGATGGCATGAAGCTCACCTCGAACCCGGTCGCCTCTGCCTTCTACGTCCTCACCGGCTTCCACGGCACCCACGTGGCGATCGGAGTGATCATGCTGCTCTCACTGTGGGGGATCTCCCGCACCAAGGGCAGTCTCTCAGACCGACGGGGCCTCAACCTCGAGCTGGTCGGCCTCTACTGGCACTTCGTGGACATCATCTGGATCGTGATCTTCACCGTGGTCTATCTGATCTCTGCCTCGGGACGCTGAGTCGTGACCGAGCACGCCTCACATCCGACCGTCGCCCAGTACTGGAAGATCGCCGTGGTCCTCGCCGTCCTCACCGCGATCGAGGTATCGCTCTTCTACATAGACGCCGCGCTCGGGCTGGGTGGTCTCAACGCACTCCTGCTCATCATGCTGGCCATCCTCAAGTTCGTGATCGTGGTCGGCTGGTACATGCACCTTCGATACGAAAAGCCCATACTCAACCGTTTCTTCACCGCCGGCATCGCCGTGGCCATGGGGTGCTACGTGGTAGTACTCGCCACTCTGGGTGTTGTGGTGATCCGGGGCGCCTGAGATGCCGTGGCCGACCCCTCACGTCCACTGGGACGTGCTCGGCACCATCTTCGTGCTCGGCTTCGCCTACGCCTACGCCGAGACCCGACTCCGCAGGCTGGTTGCCCCAGGGTCCCCGCCGGCGACCAGGCGCCAGTGGTGGCAGTGGTTCGGGGGGCTCTTCTTCATGCTGGTGGTGTCGAGCTGGCCCTTGCATGACATAGCCGAGACGTCCCTCTTCTCGGTGCACATGATCGAGCACCTGGTCATCGCATACGTCACGGCCCCGATGTTGCTGATGGGGATGCCCCGCTGGATGGCCGACGCCACCATCGGAAGGCCCGCCGTCGCTCGCATCCTGCGTCCCTTCGTCCACCCGGTGGCGGCGTTCGTGGTTTTCAACAGCGTCATGATCGCCATCCACTGGCCCGACATGGTGACGATCATGGTGACCAACTCTTTCGGGCACTTCTTGATACACGCAACCCTCTTCGCCACCGCTCTGGCCACCTGGATGCCGATCCTCTCCCCCACCCCGGCCCTTCCCAAGCTGCGCAGGCCCATGCAGGTCCTGTATCTCTTCGGCCAGTCGATCCTGCCCACCATCCCGGCCTCCTTTCTGACCTTCTCCACCACCCCCTTCTACCCGGTGTATGGAGATGCTGCCCTGGCATGGGGAATCACGCCTCTGGCCGATCAGACCGTCGCCGGGGTGATCATGAAGCTGGGGGGCGGCTTCCTGATCCTCATCGTCATGGCCGTCATCTGGTTCCGCTGGGTCACCGAGGAGCGCAAGTGGGACGAAATCGAAGCCGAGCTGAGGTCCATGCCCACCGAGCATTGACCCGCTCGGCCGGACTGGGCGTCATGGTGCTCACGATCGGGGTCCTGGCAGCAGCCTGTTCCGCCCCGACGTCGGGCACGATGGAGGGCATCGTCGTGGATGTGGAGGGGAGTCTGACCAACATCACGCAGTTCACCGTTCTCGTCGAGGGTGACGACGTGACCTTCCACCCCAGCTCCACCGGCTCCTACGACTTCCCCCTCTCCCACCTGAGGGAGCACCTCCGGACCGGTCAACCGGTGCTGGTGGGCTGGGAGCGAGAGGACAACGGCGAGTTGGTGGCCCTCTCGATCAGCGACGGCTGAAGGCTCGTCAGAGGGGCACCCGGACCCTGAGCAACGCCGACGGTGCCGTGGTCTCCGTTGTCTGTTGCGTCGTCTGAGTGGGAGTCTCCGAAGCCTGGGCGGGGCCCGATCGAGCCTGGATAACGGCGAATATGATCAGCACGACGGTCCCGATCCCCGCCAGGGCAACCAAGAACTCGCCGAAGCTGATTCCCATGTTGGGGCGACTGGCAGCCATGGAGGCAAACCCGAGCACAGACGCGGCCGCCAGCAGCGCGAGTAGGGCGGCACCGCCCGAGGCCATCTCATTGGACCGGATGAAGGTGATCCCTAGCGGCAGCACCAACACTGCCAGAATCGCCGCCGCGGTCAATGGGATCCGGACGGCTGCCCCGAGCCTGCTACGCACATCGGCGATCTCGACGGCCTGGACCTCGTCGACCCCGGCCGGAACCCCCACGACCTGAACCAGGACGGAAGTCACCCAGCCCAAAAAGGCACCGCCCAGGAGAACCACGATTGCGGTGGGAATGATGCCCATGGTCGCCATCCCCTCCGACCCCTCGATTGGCTGGGCGAAGGCGGACGTGAGGACGGCTCCCGCCGCCACGCCCAGCACCAGTCCCAGCCCCGCGCCGAGCAAGACGGTGACGCCCGATCTTCCCTCCAGCCGAGCGCCGGGCTCCATCCAGCCCGCCGCTCCCCGGCTCAGGGTGGCCACCACGATCCCGAAGACCGCCGATATGAGTGTGGCGCCGACCAGGAACGTCGTCGTGGACACCTCCACCGCCGGCGAATAGGCACCTTCCTGACCGGACAGAGAAGCCGCAGAGAGGAGCCACGTCGAGGCCAACACCAGCCCTATCAGACCCAGCACCACGCCGGTCACGGCGCCGATCCGCCCCGCCAGGCGCAACCGGTCGCCCAGGCCCAGCGCCTCCACCTCGGGCTCAGGCTCGGGCTCGAGAACGGCCACGGGGGAAAAGGCCGGAACGGCAGCAGCAGCAGGTTGGGCAGGCACCGCCGGTTCCGGCACCGGCTCCGGTTCGGCCGCAGGAACGGGTGCCTCCTCCACATCAAGAGTGGCCGCTGCCGGAGCAGGCGCCGCAGCCGCCACGACCGTTCCCCCGGCCCACCCGGCCAGCACATCCTCATAGGTAGTTCCGGTGGCGTCGGCCCACGCACGGGCGGAGCGCTCGACGATTGCCTGGGGGACCTGCATCGCCTCGGCCGCGGCGGCGAGTTGATCACTCATCGACGCTGGAGCTTAGCTGTCGTCCGACGGGCGTTCGATCTGGTCGGAGTCGCCGTCCTCGCCCTCCTCGGTGTCCATCTTTTGCCGAGCCCGTCGCTCTGCCCAACGCAAGATGAGGATCACCGCCACCGCCGGCACGACGAATATCCCAATCTCGTCGATTCCGCCGTAGTGAGCCAAGACTGGGACGAGAGCCTCCATCATCCTGCCAGGATGACCAGGCCAAGACTGGTAAGCAAGACCATCAGGACCAGCATGGCGTACTGGCTGCGCACCGCTGCCGCCCCCTTGAAGTCGGCCAGGGCGCGGTCGTGAGCCAATACCACCCCTGCCACATGGCCTGCCACGATCACACCCACCTGGACGTACCAGATCGGCTCAGGGCGCCTTATGAAGAAATCGACCTTGCGCGCCGCGGTTCCGAACAGGTCCCATCCCATGCCGAAGGGGTCGGACAATGTCGACAAGAATTGCTGACCCTCGAAGATGATCAGAGAGAAATAGTGCGCCACGGCGTAAGCCATGCCGATGGGGACCAGGGTATGGGCGAATCGCTGGGCAACCCTCATCGTGCTCGAGGCGCCTCCGGTCATGCGATTGGCCATGGCCGACGCTCCCAGATAGGCACCGCCCAGGACCAGGACGATCCCGGCCATCACCGCCGTCTGGGCGGCAATACCCCAGCCGGGCCACCAGGAGGCGGCCTTGAGGCCGTCATAGCTCACAGTGCCGATGGTCATGACGACGAAGGCCCACAGCCCGGGCCACTCGGGCAGTACCACCAGGGCCCGCAACCATCCTCGCCGACCCGGTTCCCCGTCGACCCGTCCCAGAGGCGACACAGAGCTGAAGAGGCGGTTGTAAACCGTGAACATGTCCCACGATCCCAGCCCCGTATCGCCACCCACGATGGCTATCACGATCATCAGCACCGCCGTGTAGAGAAGAGCCGCTCCTGCCAGGGCCAACGGAGAGTCGGAATGGGGGAAGATCAGCTCCATCCAGGCAAACCCGAAGAAGAGAGCGACGGCGGGCCACACTCCCCAGCGCCGGGCCAGGTCCGGTCGCTCCTCGCTCCCCAGTCCCGTCGTGTCGGCCAGGGTCCGCCATGGATTCAGGGCGGTGTAGGTGTCGCCCCACACGGCCGATGAGAAGGGAACCACCAGCCAGAACACCACCCACACCATGACCGGGGCGATGGTCGTCCCCTCAGCGCCGCCAAGCCACGCGGCGAACCCCGCTCCGAGGACCAACAGAAGCGACACGACGCCCACGACCCGGACCGGCACGACCAGGTACCGGAGCCACGGAGCGGGCCAGATTCGGTACCTCGGCCCATCCTGGAGACGGGGTCGGGGCCAGAGAACGGCGAGGAGCGCAAAGGAAAGGGCGACCACCAGCGCGGCGCCGATGGCGAAGTAGGTGACCGGCACGGGAAGGTCCAGACGGCCACCAATGCCGTGAGCTTGAGCCGGTAGAGGAGCCAGCAGGGCCCAGGCAAGGACCACCAGGGCGCCGGCCAGCAACCGGGCTCTGGTCATGGCTCGACGACGAGCTTGACCAATTCGAGACTGGCGCCTTCCAGCTCCACCTCGAACTCACCGGGAACATCCGCCGTGAATCGAATCTGGGTCGGGACGCCGGGCTGAGTGTCGAAATGGAGGTCGTAGCCGTGCACGTGCACCTCGTCGGCCACGTCGGCCACTACCTCGAACACCGCTTCGGTGCCCAGCTTGAAATCTAGGGTGTCGGGACCACTCACCTCGCCGCTGTTCACGATGAGGGTCGGAAGCGACGGCGTCGTAGTGGCGGCCATCGACGGGCTGGTTGTGGAACGCGACCCGGGCACGGACGTGTCCGGAGCGGGCACGGACGAGGATTTTGCAGACGAGGCGACACTCGAAGTCGACGTGGGACTCGTGGAGCCGGTCGACGCCGTGCGGGATGACCCTCCACAGCCCACCAGCAACAGCAGCCCAATCACCGTCAATGAGACCCTGCGCAGCATCGAGCCCGACCCTACGACACCAGCGGGGACTGCGATAATTCGCAGGTTGGCCCGCACTAGATTGATTCGATGCGCTGGGTCCGCCGCATACTCGTAGCCCTGCTGGTCCTCGTCGTCGTGCTGGCGCTGGCCGGGGTGTGGATGAGCCGGCGATCGTTCCCCTCGGTGAGTGGAGAGGTGGTGCTGCAAGAGCTCGACGGGCCCATCTCGATCACCCGTGACAGCTATGGCATACCCCATATCCGGGCCCGCACCACCCACGACCTGTTCCTGGCCGAGGGCTACGTGCATGCCCAGGACCGGTTCTGGCAGATGGACACCTGGCGTCACATCGGGGCGGGCCGCCTGTCCGAGATGTTCGGGACCGATCAGGTGGACACAGACTCGTTCCTACGCACGCTTGGATTCGAGCGTCTGGCCGAACAGGAGTATCAGTCGGCCCCGCCCGAGATGCAGGCGTCGCTCGATGCCTACGCAGCCGGGGTCAATGCCTATCTGGACGAGCGCCCCGGCGGCTCCGCCCTGTCGCTGGAGTACGCGGTCCTCGGTCTTCAGAACGGCGACTACGCCCCGACCGCCTGGAAACCGACTGACACCCTGACCTGGGCCCATGTGATGGCCTGGGACCTGCGTTCCAACATGGAGGACGAGATCAACCGCTCGATCCTGAGCGGAATCGTCGGCCGAGACAGAACCGAGCAGCTGTACCCGCCCTATCCCAGCGATCATCCTGTCATCGTCCCTCAGGGTGTCGGGGCCGAGAGCGTCGCCGCCCCACCCATTCCATCCGACGCCACGGCAGCTCTCGAACAGGTCCGGACCAACCTGGCCGCGGTGGAGGCGACCTTGGGCGAGCCGATCGACGGCATCGGGTCCAACAACTGGGTCGTCGACGGGACCCACACCGCGTCCGGGCTGCCGTTGCTGGCCAACGACCCCCATCTGAGTATCCAGCTGCCTTCTATCTGGTACGAGATCGACCTGTGGTGCGAGCAGGTCAACGAGAACTGCCCCTATCGCGTCACCGGGTTCTCCTTCCCCGGGGCGCCGGGAGTGGTCATCGGGCACAACGAGCACATCGCCTGGGGGTTCACCAACGAAGCACCCGACGCCATGGACCTCTACGTCGAGCGCACGGACGGCCGGGGCCACTACGAGGTGGACGGCGAGTGGAAGAGCCTCGACGTGCGCCATGAGACGATCAAGGTGGCAGGCGGCGAAGATGTGGATCTCGAGATCGATTCGACCCGGCACGGCCCGGTCATCTCGGGTCGGCTCGGATCCCTGGACGGCATAGACAATGGAGGCATCGACCTCCCCGACAACTACGCAATCGCCCTCCGGTGGCAAGCCCTCGAGCCATCGACCGTCTTCCAGGCCCTACTGGGACTCGACGCAGCGACCAACTGGGACGAGTTCCGCCAGGCAGCCTCCCACTTCGACATCGCCCCCCAAAACGTGGTCTATGCGGACCGGGAAGGAAACATCGGCTATCAGGCCACCGGGAAGATACCCATACGAAGGGCGGGTGACGGGCGCTATCCGGCACCTGGATGGAACTCCGACTACGAATGGGAGAGCTACATCGCCACCGATGCCCTCCCTCGCATCTTCAATCCCGATTCGGGCATGATCGTCACCGCCAATCAGCCGGTAGTGGACTCGTCCTATCCATACTTCATCGGCATCGACCACGACTACGGCTTCCGCGCCAAGAGGATCAACGACCTGCTGACGGGATCCACGGCCCTCCAACCCCCCGACATGGTGGCCATCCAGATGGACGACTATGACGCCTCGGCCGCGACCGTCGTGCCGGAGGTCATGGCTCTGCCGAGCGGCGATCCGGAGGTGGCCGCCATGCAGGAGGTGCTGCGGCCGTGGAGCGAGGGAAGCGACCCCTATCAGATGAGGACCGACAGCCCGGGCGCCGCAGCCTACGCCGCCGTTTGGCGCCACCTGCTCGCCGACACCTTCGACGACGAGCTCCCCGAAGACATGAAAGCCGAGGGAAGCAGTCGCTACTTCCAGGTGGTGGCGGATCTCCTCCAGACCCCCGACGACCCCTGGTGGGATGACGTCAACACCGACCAGCGGGAAACCGCAACCAACATGCTGAATAGGGCCGTGGTGGAAGCCCACACTGAGCTCACCGAGAGCCTCGGCAAGGACCCGACTCGGTGGCGCTGGGGCGATCTCCATGTGGGCACCTTCGAGAACCAGACGCTGGGGCAATCCGGCATCGGGGTCATCGAGGCCATCTTCAACCGCACCGCCAAACCCGAGATCTCCGGCGGGCCCTCGATCGTCAACGCCACCGGCTGGATCGCCTCCGACGGGTACGGCTTGGTCGCCCTTCCCTCGATGAGGATGGTGGTCGACCTGTCCGACCCGAGCCAGTCGGTGTCGATCAACACCACAGGCCAGTCCGGTCACGCCTACGACCGTCACTACTTCGACCTCAACCACGCCTGGGCGACCGGGGGCACTCACCCGATGCGGTTCGGACCCGATTCGGTGACGGACCCTGAGGGCGTGTTGGAGCTCGTGCCCGGCTGACGGGCCCTCTTGTCCAGATAGCTAGCCGCCCGACGCCGCCCGAGCGATAAGGTCGGCAAGAACTTCGGCGTGGGTCCAGGGAAGCTCGTGACGTCCGCCCGGTACCTCGACCACTTCAGGGCTCCCGATTTCGGCCGCCAGCCCGTACTGCCATGCCGGAGGCACCAGTTGGTCGTGAACCGGGATGACGACCGTGATCGGCACCTTGATCCGCCCCACCCAATCCCGAGAGTCGAAGCGCAGCATGGCCAGGCTGGCCTGGGCGCCTGCATCTGGGTCACGGCGGCGGCTCTCGTCCCACAGCCAGCGGGCATGCCGAGTTTCGACTGCGCCTGTAGCAAGGAGGTACCCCGAGCGCACTTCAGCCGTCCCGAACCAGTTGACCCGCTCCCAGGCCCGAGTGAGGAACGCCCCCACCGCACGAGCGAGACGCCAAATGGGAGGATGATGGGAGAACGTGGCGATCAGCACAAGGCCGGCCACCCGCTTCGGGTGGCGGTGGGCCAAGGCCTGGGCGATGGTCCCGCCTAGGGAGTAGCCCACCACGGTGGCGATCCCCACATCGAGCGCATCGAGGACGGCAGCGATATCGTCGGCCTCGTCCTCGATCTCGAACCTGCTCCGGGTCCGGGGAGAGAGCCCGTGAGCGCGGTTGTCGATCATGATCAGCCGAAATCGATCCGCCAGGAGCGGTCCAACGCGATACCACTCGGCGATAGACGACCCCGCCAGCCCATGGACGAGCACCACCGGCGGTCCATCGTCGGGCCCTGCCTCCCGTACCAGGAACTCCTCGTCGCCGATGAAGACCGTGCGCCCCGGGATTCGCCACGGATGAAGTTGGGGCGGCTCGAATCGCGGGGCCGGATCAGGGCCGAACAGCCTGTACGCAAACCAGGCGCCAAGGAGCTTTCTGAGCCTTCTCATCCCAGCTTCCCGATCGCGAAGACGTGCTCGGCAACGGGGATTCCCCCGAGCAGGTGCTCGTCGATGATCCGATCCATCACCTCGATCGATACACCTGCGTACCAGGTGCCATCGGGGTAGACCACACAGATGGGTCCCTGCTCGCATATACGCAGGCAATCGACCTTGGACCGCAGAACCCTTCCCGAGCCGAGCGGCTCCGGATCGGGATGGGCGCTCAAGTCGGTCCGCCACGTGGGTGGGGCGCTGGCCAGGCCGAGATCCTTGAGCCGTCGCTTGAGATGGGCCCAGACTGCGTTGGTCTCCTCAACCGGTGCGCACCTGGGGGTCGACTGACCGGCGCACAGGAAGATGTGGCGGACCGCTCCCGGGATCGAGAGAGCCCGGGAGATGTTGACCAGCCGCTCGTGACCATCCATACGAAGCCAAACGGTAGTGAGGCCACCCCTGGACCGGACACCCCGGCCTCCCCCGCCCTGCGACCCCGCCCACACCACTCGGGACCGCCACAGCCGGCGAGAAACGACGCGCAGACGCGTCGTCCACAGGCGGGGTCAATGACCGAGCCGCCGCGGACGGCGAGGAAAGAAGCCCCGACCCGGCGCCCACACGGGCCAACAGCGCCAAAGGCGCAGACGCGTCGCCCACAGGCGACGCACGGGCGGGGTCAATGACCGAGCCGCCGCGGACGGCGAGGAAAGAAGCCCCGACCCGGCGCCCACACGGGCCAACAGCGCCAAAGGCGCAGACGCGTCGCCCACAGGCGACGCACGGGCGGGGTCAATGACCGAGCCGCCGCAGACGGCGAGGAAAGGGGGCCCCGCCCGCAATCAAGACAGTTCTATCCGGCCCGCTCCGTCGGTGATTCGGCCTATGAGGGCGGCGCCGGGGACATCTGCCAGGTAGGCGCTCACCGTGTCGGGCGGGAGTGCCACCAGGAGCCCGCCCGATGTCTGGGCATCGGCCAGGAGGGCGATGGCGTCTTCGTCGCCTGTTACGCGCTCGAGAGGCTGCTTGAAGGTTCCTGCGGCTGCCTCCCGGATAGAACCCCTGCCGATACAGCTCGCGAATGCCTTCTATGACCGGCACTTGCGACATTTCGACGACTGCCCCGACTCCGGAGGCCTCGAGCATCTCGGTGAGATGGCCCAGGAGCCCAAACCCTGTCACGTCGGTGGCGGCGTGAGCCTGGTTGGGCCGCAGGGCGGCTCCGGCCCGATCGTTGAGCGTCGCCATGTTCGACACAACCTGGTCCAGCACCCCGGGCGGGCACCTGCCCGCCTTGTGGGCCGTGGTGGCGATCCCGGCTCCGAGGGGCTTGGTCAGCACCAGGGCATCACCCGGGCGGGCACCGCCGTTGGTGATCACCCCGCTCTCATCGACCAGGCCGGTGACGGCAAACCCGTAGGTGGGCTCAGGATCATCGATCGAGTGGCCGCCCACGATCACACAGCCTGCCGTGGCCATCACCTCGGCACCCCCCAGAACGACTTCTGAGGCGGCTTCGAAGGCAAGAGTGTCTCTAGGCCAGCCCAGGAGCTGGAGCGCGGTGAGCGGAGTAGCGCCCATGGCATAGATGTCGGACAGAGCATTGGTGGCGGCGATGCGACCCCAGTCGCCGGGGTCGTCCACGATGGGAGTGAAGAAGTCGACCGTCTGGACGAGGACACGACCATCCCCACCCGGCAGTCGCATGACGCCGGCATCATCGGAGGTGGCAACTCCCACGATCAGATCAGCGTGACGGCTGGCCGGATGCTCTAGAAGCGGGCCCACGATCTGAGACAGCTCGAGGGAGCTCAGCTTGCAGGCACAGCCGGCGCCGTGACTGAATGACGTGAGGCGAATGGAATCCATTCCTACACGGTATCCCTCCCCACACAGGCACCGGTACGCGACTGGTCATGGCTCGTGTCCACACCTAACCTGACGTGTTCAGATGACCGACCAAACCACATGGCTGACGCCCGAAGCGCATTCCAAGCTTCAGGCCGAACTGGAACAACTCAAGACCGAGGGACGGACCGAGATCGAGGCGCGCATAGCCGAGGCCCGTTCGCACGGGGATCTACGTGAGAATGCCGACTACGACGCCGCCAAGAACGATCAGGGACTGATGGAGGCGAGGATCCGCCAAATAGAGGGACTCCTCAACACGGCCGAAGTCCGCCAGGCCACCGACGACGGCACGGTCCAGGTCGGTAGTGTCGTCACGGTGATCGACGGGGACGGGGACGAGATGCAGTTCCTGGTCGCTCCCCACGAGAACAAGGTAGCCGGGTTCCTACTCGCCTCCCCCGACGGGCCGCTGGGGGACGCCCTTATGGGATCGTCGGTAGGCGACACCGTTAGCTACGAGGCGCCCGGTGGCAGCTTCTCGGTGACGATCCGGGCTATCGAGCCCTATCGGGACTGACTGCCTGCCACACAGGTGTGGTTCAGGACCCCATCACGAAGTCGCCGAAGTCACTCATCGGGCCTTGGAACTCGACCTGGGATCCGTCGTGCAGACTGACGAGATGGTGATCGGCGATCCCCTGTAGCTCTGCTGCAGTACGGTCGGCCTCGGGCTTCAGGGCTGCGTCCAGGGCAGCCTGGTCATCGAACACCTCGACCCCCGACACGCCCGAATCGTTCTCGAGCAGATCACCCAGGAAGTTCTCGATGCTCCTGTCGGTGTAATCGCCCGGAGGCACGAGGATGTAGAGCGTCTCCCCCTGCTCGGTCGATTGCCTCGATATGACCTCGTAGCTGTTGATCGGCTCACCGGCGGGAACAGTGGTCTCGGTCCCCATCTCGGAGCCGGTGGTGGTTGTAGGCGGTGTCGTCGTAGTCGTCAGCAGCGACGCATCGATCGTGGTGGTCGTGATCACAGCATCGTTCGAATTGCACCCCCCTAGGGCCACGACGAGCAAGGAGCCGGCGACGATGGTGGTGAGCTTCTTCATTTGGAGCTTCCTCCTCCGATGGTTTCCCCTCAACGATCACCGAGAGCGAGTGGTTCCTGGTCCTGGTCCCGCTCGGGTCGGAGATCCGGTAGCCTCTTGGCCGATGGGGAGAAGGGTACTGGGATTGGGATTCCTATTCATCGCCGCCGTTGTCGTGGCATGGGTCGTTCGCCCTGCGCCGGGCTTGGCCATCGCGATGTGCTCTCCGGTCACAATCGACGACCTGATCGCGCGGTCACAGCCCGCGACGTCCTCCCCCACGCCAAGCACCGACGGCAACGTCGCCACCACCGCGGCCCCAGCGCCCGCCTGTGATAAGCCTTTCGTCTACCCACTCGTCTTCCCCATCGTGGGCGGGGGCGGGATCGGCTCCCCGTTCGGCGCTCCCCGCGACGGCGGGTCCCGCCTCCATGAAGGAAACGACGTGTTCGCCCCGCGCATGCAGCCGGTGGTCGCTGCCGCCGCCGGGACCGTGATCAAGGTCAGCGCAGACACCGGCATCTCGGGCTACCGGGTGATCATCGGCCACGACGACGGCTGGCTCACCTACTACATCCACCTCAACAACGACACGCTCGGGACCGATGACGGCAGCGGAATCGGGATCTGGCCCGATCTGGCCCTCGGTGACCGGGTCGAGCCGGGGCAGGTGATCGGCTGGGTCGGAGACTCGGGCAACGCCGAAGGCACCGAAGCCCATCTCCATTTCGAGCTCCACGAGCCTGCCGGCGCGGCGGTCGACCCAGGGCCCAGCCTGAAGGCAGCGGCCAGGGTGAGTCTCCCCGGCGAGGGGGTCATCGAGTTCGCGGGCCCGTTTGCGGACGCTTCGGATGGCGACCAGCCCGACTCGCTGGCGGTGCTGTTGAGCCGGGGAGCGCCCGTGCGGTGCGACGAGAGCGGCGTGATGTCATGCCCTGACGATCCGGTGACCCGGGCGGCCGCTTCTGCCTGGTTGACCGCCTTGGTAGGACCCATCGAGCTTGTGCCCGATCCCTACTCTGAACCGCCTCGGGACCGCCCGGTTGGGGATTGCTCCCCGACCCTGGCCTGTCTGTCCGATGGCAGCGTGGACCACACCCTCCTGTGCTCGACGACGGACTGCACGCCAACGGGGGTCACACGAGACGACTTGGTCCGGGCCGTCGCCTGGGATCGGCTTCGGGACGCCTACGAATTGGCCCATGTCGACCCGGCTCCCAGCCTCCGCGGCGGGCCCGGAGCGCCCAGGGTCTCCCCGCCGCCAACGCACGCCTACGACCTGGCCCTCGCTCGCGCCAATCGGATCATTGGGCCTACCGCCTGTCGGGCTCCAGACTCCGGCGAGGGTGAGCTCACTCGCCGCCAGGCGGCGGCCGCCCTCATCGACCTGTTGGGGCTCGGGGACCCTCAGTGCGTCTCCGAGAACGCGGCGATCTCCGCCTCCAGCCGCTGAGCGAGCCGGCGGGTGACAGGACCGATCGGATAGGAGCGGGTTCCCAGGGCCGTGACCGGTGTCACCTCCTTGACGGTCGACATGACGAACACCTCGTCGGCGCCCTCGACCAGCTCCAGTGGTGCCTCGACCTCGGTGATGCCGGGCCAGAGCTCCATGACCACCCGACGGGTGACCGACTCGAGGATGCCCAAGTGGAGCGAGGGCGTGTAGACGGTCCCGTCTGCCACCCATCCAATCGAGAACGTGGGACCTTCCAGGACGATCCGCTGATCGCTGATCAGCACGGCATCGTCGAAACCGGCCTTGCCGGCCACGAATCCGGCGGCGAGATTGGGCGCATACGAGGTCGTCTTGACTCCCGCCAGCTCCCACGGTCTCCCGGCCGGATGCCAGGGGGCGGGAACGGCCATCAGACGGACAGACTGCCGGCGTTGAGGCAGGCCGTGACGCACAACGATGCAGCGCCCAGGGTCGGTCACTCCGGGCACGGCGCCGCCGGCGGTCAGGATCACCCGGGCTACGCAGTCTCCCTGCGCTTCGGTGAGCTTGGTGATCCAGAAGGTGAGCAAACGGCGATCCGGCACGCTGATCCCCAATGCTGCGGCACTGCGGACCAGGCGGTCGAGGTGATCGTCGAGCCGGAAGAGGCGGCCCTGGTAGCAGCGGATGGCCTCGAAGCAGCCGTACCCCCTCACCACGGCGGAGTCCGTCACGACCAGCCGGTCGGCCTCCACTCCGTCTACGAGGCAGTCGACGTCGGTGGCCTCTCTGGTCATGAGGGCGTGCTTCTCGACGTCTGCCGGAAGCGGTTGGTGATGGGAAGACGGCGATCTTTACCAAAGGCCTTGACCGTGATCTTCACTCCTGGTGCGGCCTGGCGACGCTTGTACTCATTGCGATCCACCATGGCGAGGACAGTCGCCACCGTGTCCGAAACGAAGCCGTCCGCGACGATCTCATCGAAGCTCATCTCGTCTTCCACATAGCGATCCAGGATCGAGTCCAGGATGTCGTACTCGGGCAAGGAATCCGAGTCCCGCTGGTCTGGACGAAGCTCCGCCGACGGCGGCTTGGTCAGCGTGCTCTCGGGGATCACCACGCTCGCCGTGTTGCGCCATTGTGCCAATTGATAGACGACCGTCTTGAAAACATCCTTGAGTGGCGCATAGCCGCCCACCATGTCTCCGTACAGGGTGGCATACCCTACGGCCATCTCGGACTTGTTTCCCGTGGCCACCACCATCGGCCCGAACTTGTTGGAAACGGCCATGAGAATTCCTCCTCGAATCCGGGCCTGGATGTTCTCTTCGGCCAGTCCCGGCTCGGTGTCGGAGAATATTGGGTCCAGGACGGACAGGTAGGCGGAGAAGACCTCGTCCATCGGCACCAGGTCAAATCGGATTCCCAGGTTCTCCGCCAGATTCGTGGCGTCGTCGATCGAGTGCTGGGAGCTGTATCGAGAAGGCATGGCCAGGCCCCATACGGCGGAAGGGCCGAGAGCGTCGGCGGCTATCACCGCCGTGAGAGCCGAGTCGATTCCCCCCGAGAGACCGATCACGACTTCTGTGAAGCCGTTCTTGCGCACATAATCCCCCAGGGCCGTGACCAGGGCCGCGTAGATCTCAGGTATCGGATCCAACAGGGGCTCCACATCTCCCACGACGATCGGATCGTCATCGAGCGGCACGTCGACCACGAAGCGATCCTCCTCGAACTGAGGCGAGCGATGGACGATCGTGCCGTCGGCGGCCACCACGACGCTGGCACCATCGAAGACGAGCTCGTCCTGGCCACCAACCAGGTTGACAAAGACCAGGGGAACCCGGTCCGCCCGGGCCCGGGCCGACAACATGTCCTCTCGGTCAGCCGCCTTGCCCCGATGGAAGGGGGAGGCGCTGACGTTGAGCAGCAACCGGGCTCCTGCCACCGCCTGGCGATGGGGCGGCCCGTCGGGAACCCAGATGTCCTCGCATACCGAGATGCCCAACGGAACCCCATTCGACTCCCAGATACGGTCAGGATCGCCACCCGCCAGGAAGTAGCGGTTCTCGTCGAACACCCCGTAGTTGGGCAGCATCACTTTGTGGTAGGTGCCGAGCATCTGACCGTCGCGGAGCACAGCCACCGCATTCGCCACCCGTCGGTCGGCGGCATCGATTGCCTCTCTCGATCCGGACGAGGCGTGGTCGACGAATCCGACCAGGGTGGTGGTACGGCCGGAGCGGCGAGCCAGACGCCTCACCGCTTCGATCCCCGCATCGACGAACGACGACCGCATCACCAGGTCTTCGGGCGGATAACCGGACACGGCCAGCTCGGGTACCAAGAGGACCTCGGCGCCTTCGGCTTCAGCCCAGTCCATCGCTTCGGCGATCTGCTTCTCGTTGCCGACGATATCGCCCACCACCAAGTTGATTTGAGCCCCTGCCACGCGCATTGACATCGTCGATGAGGATAGAGGGGTGCATCAGTCGCTCTACCGTTTGCAGCGTGACCGAAACGCCGCCTTTCGCCTTTCCCACCCGTGAGGTGCTGGGAGAGATCGGATGGCTCGAAGACGATCGGGCCGCCGAAGCGCTGCGCATCATCTGGTCGGGGCCGAGCCCGGATGAGGCGGTGGATCGCCTGGCCCAATATGTGGCGGCGGCCGGCCCGGACATAGACGTTCTGAGCGATCCGGAAGCGGCGAGGCGAATCGCCTACCTGGCCGGGGCCAGCCTGGAGCTGTGCCGGCAGTTGACCCGCCATCCCCGGTGGCTCGTCGAGATCCCCGACCGCGACCCGGTCGGGAAGGTTCGGGCGACTCTTGCCCGTGTGGCCGGCGCCGATCTGGCCGGTGACATCGACGTCGCCAAGGGCGGCCGGCTGCTTTCCGAGATGGCGGACGAGGTGGTGAGCAACATCTTCGAGGAGGAGAGGACGGATCAGACCCCGCCAATGGCGGTGATTGCCTTCGGCAAGTGGGGCGGCACCGAGCTCAACTACTGGTCGGACATCGACCTCGGCTTCGTGTACGAGGGCTCCTCCGCCGATGCCGGGCCGGCCAATCGCACCGCGCGAGCCATCATGCAGCGTCTCGGAAGCGGCGACGAGGGGCTGGTCATGAATGCCGACGCCGGGCTCAGACCCGAAGGCAGTCGCGGGCCTCTCGCCCGCTCTTTGAGCGCATACCGCTCCTATTACGAGCGCTGGGCTGAACCGTGGGAGTTCCAGGCTCTGCTGAAGGTCCGGGCGGCGGCGGGCGACCTGGAAGTGGGGGCGGCTTTCCTCGATCTGGTGAGCGAGGTCCTCTGGCCCGAAACCATCGACCCCGACACCATCCGTTCGCTCAGGGCGCTCAAGGCGCGGGTCGAGGCAGGGGCCGCACCGGGCGACCTCAAACGGGCACCAGGCGGAATTCGAGATATCGAGTTCGCCATCCAGATGCTCCAGTTGGTGCACGGCCGTTTCGACCGCCAGCTGCGGCAGACCTCGACTCTGGAGTTGATCGAAGCCCTCACGTCCGGGGACTACGTCGACCAGGAGACTGCCCGGGAGCTGGACCGCGCCTACCGCTGGCTGCGCGCCGTCGAGCACCGTCTCCAGCTCTGGGAGCTCCATCAGACGCACCTCCTGCCCAAAGGAGAGCCCGAACGGGAACGGCTCGCCCGAACAATGGGCTATCGAGACGCGCCGGGTGGGAGCGCCCGGGACCAATTCGAGGCCGATCTGGTCTCGCATCGCACGACGGTGCGTCGAATCCACCAGGACCTCTACTTCCGTCCCCTTCTGGAGGCGTTCGCCGCCACTCCGGCTACCGGCCTCAGCCGGGAAGGGGCGGAGCGCAGGTTGACCGCACTGGGGTTCCGGGATGTCCCGGCTGCCGCACGCACATTCGAGGAGCTCACCGCCGGCCTCTCGCGGCGTAGCCGGATGATGCAGCAGATGCTCCCCCTCATCATCGACTGGCTGGCCGATTCCCCCGATCCCGACCTCGGCCTGGACCAGCTCAGGCTGTTGGCGGCGGACTCTCACGACCATCGGGAGTTGCTTGCTGCCTTCCACGAGCGGCCCCTGGCCGGTTCGAGATTGGCCTTCCTCCTGGGCAGCAGCCGTCTGTTGGGCCGTTACCTGGATCGCATTCCCGAGTTCTTGCCCCGCTTGGCCGACGATCAGGCCCTGACGCAACTCCGGCGGCAGCCCGAGCTGGAGCAGAGGTTGAAGCGCAGGGTCGACTCACGCCCCGAGCCCACAGAAAAGGAAGGCACGATCCGCCGCTTCGCCCGGCGTCAGATTCTTCGCGTAGCGGCCCGCGACCTGCTCTCACTGGCGGAGGCCGACGACACGATGAGGGATCTCACAGACGGGGCGGACGCCGCCACCCGGGTGGCGGCATCGGTGGCAATGGGAGATGCGCCGCTGGCGATCATCGCCCTGGGTCGCTGGGGAGGAGAGGAGCTTTCCTACGGGTCCGACCTCGATCTGCTCTACGTCTACGACGAGCCGCTCGATTCCGACGCCGCCTTGGACATGTCGGTTCGTTTTCGGGATCTCCTTGCCCGACCGGCTCGGGACGGGGTGGCCTACGAGCTCGACAACGGCTTGCGGCCCGAAGGCAGATCCGGACCGTTGGTAAGGTCGCGGTCCTCCTACCGCGCCTACTACGAGCGATGGGCTCACACCTGGGAACTGCAGGCCCTGGTCAAGGCCAGACCCGTGGCAGGTGACCCCGATCTGGGCAGAGCGTTCATGGCCATGATCGATCCCTTCGTATGGCGGCGACCCTTCCCCACCGAGGCGGCAGCCGCGGTGAGGCAAATGAAGGCCCGGATCGAGAAAGAGCGCATACCTCCCGGTGAGAACCCCGATTTCCATCTCAAACTGGGTCCCGGAGGACTGGTCGATATCGAGTTTCTCACCCAGCTATTGCAGCTGGTCCATGGCGGTCGGCACTCCTCCGTGCGGGTCACTCCCACCCTGAGAGCGCTCCAGCGACTGGACGAGGTGGGAGCACTGTCCACCGACGAGACAGCCGACCTGGCGGCCGCCTATCGGTTCTGTAGTAACGTCCGCAACCGGCTCTTCCTCCAATCGGGACGGAGATCCGACTCGCTCCCCACCGATCCGGCCGAGGAATGGCGCCTGGCGATGTCGCTCGGCTACCAGCACCGAGGCGACCTCCGCGAGGACTACCGACGGGTCACGCGCCGCGCTCGCCGCATCTTCATGGATCGCTTCTTCTAGTAGCGCCGGCACGGCGGCCACTCGAGATATGCGGCGCCCGAGGGCTGTCTCGTAGGGGGAGAGTCCTCCGCGGCTCGGCTGCCGGGGCCTGAAGGAGTTATCCTCAGTGGCGATGATCGCCCCCAACGAGCTGCGGGGATTGGTCGCCGAGGTGCTCCCCACCGTCACCGAGTTGCGGCGTGCAATCCATCGCAATCCCGAGCTCTCATTCCACGAGTTCGCCACCACCGAGAGAGTGGCGACCGCCCTCCACCATGGAGGTCTCGATCCGAAGGTTCGCCACACCGGCACCGGCCTCATCGCAGAGGTGGGCCAGGGTGAGAAAGTGGTCGGCTTCCGGGCCGACATGGATGCCCTCCCCATCTCCGAGCCGGCCGACAACCCTTTCGCCTCCCAGGTGGAGGGAGCGATGCACGCCTGCGGACATGACGCCCACACGGCAATCGGGACGGGTATTGCCCTGGCTCTGGCCCGGGCCCACCTAGCGGGAAGGATCCGGTTCCTGTTCCAGCCGGGTGAAGAGGCTTTTCCTGGAGGCGCACTGGAGCTGGTGCGCGACGGCGTCGTCGACGACCTGGCCTCCATCATCGCCTTCCACGTCGATCCATCTCTCGACGTGGGCTCGGTGGGCCTGCGAACCGGGGCCGTCACCGGCTCGGCCGACCGGTTCCGGATAAGACTCGAGGGGCCCGGCGGGCACACAGCCCGGCCCCATCGCACGGTCGACCTGATCTATGCCGCCGGGCGTCTCGCCACGGAGTTGCCGGCCCTCGTGCAACGGATGGTCGACGCGCGCCGCCCGGTGACGGTGGTATTCGGGCACATCTCGGGTGGCACGGCCGAGAACGTGGTCCCCACCCGGTTGGAGATGGGAGGGACCGTGAGGACGATCGACCGAACCCTGTGGGATGAGATGCCAGAGCTGATCTCCACTCTGACCGACCAGATCCTCATCCCGACCAAGGCGCGCTCCTCGGTCGAGTATGTGAGGGGAATCCCTCCCGTGGTCAACGACCCCGGCGTCATTGGCGCGGCCCGCGACGCCATCTCGGACCTGCTCGGCCCCGAGACCGTCACCACCACCCAGACCTCGATGGGCGCCGAGGACTTCTCCCGCTATCTCGACCGCATTCCCGGCGCCCTGATGCGGCTGGGAACCGCTCCGGATAGAGGATCGGTAGACCTCCACTCGGAATCGTTCGTCTTCGATGAGCGGGCCCTGGAGACTGGCATCCTGGCCGGCACCGCCACCCTGCTCAATCTGCTGGGGTCGGAGCCACTCGCCTGACCGGCGGGAAGCTCAGCCCACCAACCGGAATCCCTCCGCCCTCAGCGCATCCGAAAGCTCGGCTTCCTGGCCGATCCGAACCGAGAGGGTGAGGATGCCGCCTCCTCCCCGCGTGGCGTGGCGCAGCTGCAGGTCGCGCACATCAGCGCCGGTGGCGGCCAGCGCCTGCCCGACCCGGGCTATCTCACCGGGGCGGTCTTCCAGCAGCACCTGAACCGCCGCCACCGGGGCCGTCAAGCCGGTCCGCACACTGCGCGCCGCCTCGAGGGCGGCCGTCACCTCGTGACGATCCTGTCCGGCGATTCGGTCCGCCCACCATGTCAGGTCTTCGCTCAAAGCTCTGATCAACTGGGAAACGTCTGCCCGGTTCTCATTGAGGATGTCGATCCACCAGGCGGGGTCGGAGAGGGCAATGCGGGTCAGATCGCGAAAACCCCCAGCAGCCAGTGGAAGGGCACCTCCCTCACGAGCTACGAGATTCACCAAGGCGGAGGCGAGCACCTGGGGAACGTGGCTGACGGCGGCGACGGCCGCATCGTGCTCGCCGGCGGTCATTCTCACCGGTCGCGCCCCGAGCGACACAACGACCTCCTCCATGCGAGCCAGATCTGCACCTCCCGCCCCATCGGTGACCAGGATCCAGCTGGCGCCCTGGAACATGACCGGGCTGGCAGCTCCCGGCCCCGAGCTCTCCCGTCCCGCCATCGGATGCCCTCCAACGAAGTGCGCCAGATGCGACCCGGCCTTTACCACCGGTGTCTTGATGCCCGCCACGTCAGTAACGAGGGCCCCGGTGCTGAGGCCCGAGAGAGTCTCGATGATGGCTCGGACCGGGCCGGCCAGCACAACCAGATCGGCCATCTCCGCGGCCTGCTCGACATCCGCCTCAGCGGTATCGATTCCCCCCATCTCCTGGGCACCCTCCAGGGCAGCCTGTGACGGGTCCCAGCCGGCAACAGCCCAACCTCGTCGGCGTAGCCCCGCTCCCACCGAGGCGCCAATCAGCCCGGTCCCGAGAACGAGGGCCTTCATGTCAGGTCTTCAGGCCCACGACCTCGGCAAGGGCACGCACCGAGACCATCATCTCGGCGAACTCCGCCGGAAGAAGGGCCTGGGCACCATCCACCTTGGCCGTGTCCGGGGTCGGATGGACGTCGACCATGATGGCGTCGGCACCGACGGCCACCGCAGCCCGGCTGAGCGGCGCCACCAGGTCGCGTCGACCGCCTGAATGCGATGGGTCCACCAGAACGGGAAGATGCGAGAGCCCCTTGACGATGGGCACCGCCGTTATGTCGAGCGTGTTGCGGCTGGCGGTCTCGAAGGTGCGAATCCCGCGCTCCGCCATGATGATCTGGTGGTTGCCTTCCTTGTAGATGTACTCGGCGGCGTTGAGCCACTCCTCGATCGTGGCGGTGAACCCACGTTTCAACAGGACCGGCTTGGGCTGGCGCCCGACCTCGGTCAGGAGGGTGAAGTTGGCCATGTTCCTGGTCCCGATGCGTAGGATGTCGGCGTAGGAAGCCACCAGGCCAACATCCCTGGGATCGAGCACCTCCGCCACGAACGGCATGTCCAACTCTTCGCGAGCGTCGGAGAGAATCTTGAGACCCTCCTCCCCGAGGCCTTGGAACGAATAGGGCGAAGTGCGTGGCTTGAAGGCGTCCCCTCTGAGGATTGAAGCCCCGGCCTTCTTGACCGCCTCTGCCGTGCGAAAGAGCTGATCCCGGCTTTCCACGGCGCAGGGCCCGGCGATCACCGCGAAGTGACCCCCACCGATGCGCGCTCCTCTCACCTCGAGAACGGTGTCGTCGGGTTGGAAGTCCCGGCTGACGAACTTGAACGGCTTCATGACCGGAACGGCTCGCTCTACGCCCGACATCGCCTCCCAGGGAAGCTGGCGTATCGCTTCCCGGTCACCCAGCGCACCGATCACAGTGCGGAACTGGCCCACCGATACGTGAGCCTCCGAACCGACCGAGCGAAGGCGATCCACCACAGCCTCAATGTCGGCATCGGTGGCGGAGTTTTGCATGACGATGATCATGGAGGACATCTCTTGGGTCGATTGCAGTTTGGCCTGTCCCCTGAAACATCACAATCTCGGTGTCGATTGTGCATAGGGGGCAACCCCCTAGCACCCCCGGCCACCCCAACCCTTGCCCACCTGCCCGAGGGTCAGCGTCACCGGTCCCGCCCCAGCCACCCATCCCGTGACTCTGCACAGGGCGCAACCCCCCCCAGCACCCCCAGCCACCCCAACCCTTGCCCACCTGCCCGAGGGTCAGCGTCACCGGTCCCGCCCCAGCCACCCACCCCGTGACTCTGCACAGGGGGCAACCCCCCCAGCACCCCCGGCCACCCCAACCCTTGCCCACCTGCGCCCCTGCCGCGGAGCACCGAGACGCCGGACGACTCTATCCATCCTGCTTGCAATAGTTAGCACTATGCTATATAATGCAATTGTGAGCGAGGACCAACACCACTCGGACTTGGGCGATTTCATTCGCCAGCAGCGCGAGCGGGCCAATCTGTCCCTCCGCCGCCTGGCAGACCGGGCCGGGATCTCGAATCCCTACCTGAGCCAGATCGAGAGGGGAATTAGAAAGCCTTCGGCCGAGATCCTCAAGGCGCTGTCGCGGGCCCTGCAGATCTCAGCAGAGACGATGTACGCCAGAGCCGGCCTGATCGAGGAGGGAACCAGCCCTCCCACCGTCGTTGAGGCGGTAGAAGCAGACGAGAGGCTTGCCCCTCGGCACAAGCAGGTGTTGTTGGATATGTATCGAACGCTCACCGAGACGACGTCAGAGACGTAGGAGAGAAAATGGACACGAAGAACGCGCTGTATGCGGCGGTGGGTGCCCCCATCGCAGTAGCAAAGAACATCAACGAGCGGATCGGCGTCCTGCGCCACGAGTTGGGCAGCCGCACCGAGGAGCTCTCCCACACCGCCCAAAAGCGGTTCGAGGAGTGGGCCGAAGAAGGCCGCCAGGTCGTTGACAAGGTGTCCGATGGCAAGATGGTCGATGAGTTCGCCGCCAAGGTCGATTTCGACCAGGCACGCGAGCAGGTCAGCCGGCTGCGCGACCAGCTCGAGGACATGCTCGCCACATGGCGGACCTCCTTCCGGCCTGCCGAAGAGACCGCTGCCAAGGCAGCCTCTTCCGCAGCCTCAGCCGTGGAGACTGCAGGCGACAAGATGGATATGGCCGCCAACGAGGTCGAGAAGACCGCCCGTGCCAAGACCACCACTCGCCCGGCCGCCAAGAAGACAGCGACCAAGAAGCCCGCAGCCAAGAAGACCCCAGCCAAGAAGCCCGCAGCCAAGAAGCCCGCAGCCAAGAAGACCCCAGCCACCAAGGCTTCCTGAGCAGCAACCCGCTGCGCGATGAGGAATCTGTGGAGTCTCAGTGCCTTACAACGGGTTCCAGACCGTCGGCGATTCCGATCCAGCTCTCGACCATTGCTTCGGTCGGGAGCCGGCGCACCAGATCCTTGCGGTGGTTGACGGTCTGGATCTTGGCGGTCAGGGCAACCGCGTTTCGACGTCGTAGCTCGCGCACCGTGGACACCCCACAGATCGAGAGCAGTTCGGCGTATTCACCGCCCACGCCGCGAATACGCATGATGTCGGCCACGTTGACCCACCTGAGAAGGTCGGCGGAGGGAATATCGGTCTCATCCGACAGTTCGGAGCGGCCCAGTCTCGTGGCGCCTCGGCGCAATAGCGCCTCGGTGGTGCGCACTCCAGCCTTGCGCAACCGCGTCGCCTCGCGGTGACTCAGCGAGCGGATCTCATTGATACGTGCCATCTTCGCCTGTTCTGCCTCCTGTCCCGACCGGGACTCTACTTGCGTGGGCCGGGGACGTCCTGAGGGCGTCCGGGCTGGCGCGGCTTGAGCTCGGTAACGTCTGATTCGGTGTCCACGTCCCGGGGAGGAAGCTGCTCGACCCAGACCTCCTCCACCCATTCAGGATGGGCCTGGAACAGCCGCTGCGCCCCCTCATCTCCAATCAAGCTCATCAACCGGGGCCAAAGGGACCGATCTATGACGACCGGGTTTCCCAGGGTGTATCGGTACTTGGGTATCACGACCGGCGCCGAGGATCCCTCGAAGGTCTCCAGGACCCGGACCACCAAATCGGGGTCGATGTCGGGCTGATCGCCGATGACCACCAAAGCCGCCTCACACCGGCTCTTCTGGATCAGAGCGTCGAGCCCCACCCGCAGCGACGAGGCTATGCCCTCTTCCCACTCGGGGTTCTCCACGATTCCACAGTCGCTCAGGTCCACCTGGTCCAGGATCTCTTCCAGGTCCGCCCCCAGCACGACCCACACCTCGTCCACCGGATAATGCCGGACTGCGTCGATCACGTGACCCAAGAGGTTGGTCCCGCCCCACGGCTCCAGTTGCTTGGGGCGACCCAGCCGGGAGGATCCGCCTCCCGCCAAAACCAGTGCGGCTACCGACATCGATAGGACCCTAGAGGAAGGAAGGGACTCGGCCGTCGGCTCAGGGGCGGCATCAGCAAGGCACGGACATGGGACGCACGAACGCTAACCCGCTCCACCCTGTCGAGCCAATGGCCGCCGTTCTCCGTTGAGCTCGGGAGGCTGATCAGGTCGCCTGTGCAGGGCAATCATCTGGGCGAAGATGGCGACCGCCACCTCCTGGGGGCTCTCGGCGCCTATGTCGAGACCAATCGGCCCGTTGATCCGAGCGATCGTGTCCTCATCGAAGTCTGCCTCCGTCAGCCGTTCACGCCGACGCTGGGCGGTGCGACGGGAGCCCATCGCTCCGATGTAGCGAACCGGGGTCGGAAGGACAATGGGCCACAACGGATCCTCAAACCGTGCATCGTGGCTCAGGACCACCACAGAGGTCCGGCGGTCCAGCACGAGCCGGTCAGCGATCTGGTCGGGCCAGCCCACCAGCAACTCATCGGCCTCTGGGAATCTCTCTCTGGTCAGGAAGGCAGGACACGAATCGGACACCGTGACGTGGAAGTCCATCAGCCTGGCCAGGCCGGATAGAGCCTGGGCAATGTGTACGGCCCCGAACACGACCAGCCGGGGACGCGGGACTATGGGCTCGATGAAGACCTCGACGTCTCCGTAACCCAGCGTGGCGGGCGCCTCCCGATCGACGAGCTGGGCCACGTCGGCGAGGATCTCGGGCCCGACCCGAGCCGGCAGCTCTCCGACCATAACCCCGTCCTCCAGGTCGACCGTGGCCGACGCCCCTAGACCGGGGCCGGAAACGACCGTTACTCGAGCGCCGAACCGCTCTCGATCGATCAACTCGGCAACTGCGCTCAGGATGTCGCCCACCTCGGCCATCAGTCCCAATTCACCACGGCTCGATGAACACCTGGATGGTGCCGCCACAGGCCAAGCCCACATCGAAGGCATCGTCGTCGGAGATCCCGTATGTGACCAGCATCGGCCGGCCCGTCTCCATCACCTTCTGGGCATGCAGGAATACGTCATTCTCGACGCAGCCGCCCGAGACCGAGCCTTCCATCTCCCCGGCCGACGACACCAGCATCTTCGACCCCAGAGGCCGGGGAGCCGGACCCGCCACGCGGACCACGGTGGCCGCAGCCACCGAGTCGCCGGCCGCCTTCCACCTGTCGCGTATCTCGAGCTCTTCTCTCATCGCCGTCTCCTCTCGGGAACCGACTCTAGGAGCCTCACCACCGAAGCGAGATCGGAGAACTTGCCCGCAGCGAGGAAATCATCCACGTGGGGAAGCGCGGCTTGCATACCCCTGGTCTCGGGCGCGAAACCCGGTCGTGATGCCAGGGGGTTCAGCCACACGACCCGGTGAACGGAGCGAGCCAGTCGGGCCATCTCCTCGGCCAGGACTTCAGGATCCCCCCGGTCCCAGCCGTCGGATACGATCACCACGATCGGGCCGCTCCCGGTCACGCGTCGTGCCCAGCGCCGATTGAAGACCCGCAGCGCCTCGCCAATCTGAGTGCCCCCCGACCAGTCATGCACGGCATCGGCCACCCTGGCGATGGCCTCGCTGGGGCTACGCCTGTTGAGGGCGCGCGTGATCCGGGTCAGGCGTGTCGAGAAAACGAAGGCCTCCAGTTGCCCCAGATGACCCCGAGCAGCGTGGGCAAAGTAGAGAAGCATCTCCGAGTAGCGCTCCATGGAGCCGGACACGTCGGCAATGAACAGAAGCGGTCGCCGTCTGACCCGTCTTTCGGTGAAGGCGGGAAGCAGCAGGTCTCCCTGGCTGCCCACCATCCGTCCCAGCGTGCGCCGCGGGTCGGGATGGTCGCCACCCCGCGACGAACGACGACGTCTCGACCACGCATCCGCCGGTCGCCACATCATGGAAGCGATCAGGGCCCGCACCTGGGCGGCCTCGGCGTCCGTCAGCTCGGAGAAGTCCTTCTCCGCCAATCTGTCGATGGAAGAGGCTCCCAGCACGGCTATCTCATCGGTCGGGTCGGAGCCGTCGCCTTCACCGCCCCCGGTTGCCTCATCGATCGACCATCCCCGATCTCGATCGCTGACCAGAGCGAGGCCTGCGTCGGGACCCTGGCGTCCGAATACCTCTATGAAAACGCGGGCGAAGACCGGTAGCTGGTCGGCGGAACTGACGCACACGGCGCGAAAGGCGTAGTAGGTGTCGGCAGCAGAGGCCAGGCCCACGGCGTCGGCGGCAGCCGCCAGATCGGCGGCGATCGTGGGCCCGACCGGGACGCCTGCCGCTCGCAGGCGACGCCCGAACTCGACGAGAGTCTCCGAGCCGGCCATCAGGTCAGCCGATGGTGAACCTGGTCAGGGCGGCCACTCCCTGTGCATCGAGACGAGACGCCACCGAGACGATGCTGACCTTGCCTCCGGCCTCGACCGTGGCCTCCATCGCGGCCGCCACGACGTCGGAGACCTCGAACAGAGGCGAGCCGCACACCGGACAGGCGGTTCCCATTCGACCCAACCAGCCGCATTGGTCGCATTGCACGCCCGACTTGGCAAAGGGCCCTGCCACGACCATGTGATCTACTGCGTGGGCATTGCAGGCCTCGAGCAGGGGGGCCAGGCCTGCCACGGCCTGGCCTCCGGCCTCCACTTCCCCCATGACGCGTTCCAAGAGCCGTTCCTGGGATGCCAGGCGTACCCGATCTATCTCCCCTGAGATCATCTCGATCAGCTCGGAGCGGGTCAGAGTACTGGGGATCCACGACCATCCGGCCCTGGGGCAGATCCTGAAGGTAGGCGTGCATCTGGGCGGCGATCGGATCGAACAGCTCCTCATGACTCCCGATCACTACCAGCTCCAGCGCCTGATCTTGATGCGCCTCGAGCAACTGTCTCCCTGCCCGCCTCCACAGCTTGTTGGCCAGTTCGTCGGCCCTGGAGCGAATCCGATGCTCCTCGTATCCCCCAAATCCGGCGTAGTTGTCCTTGCCGGGATCGACTTCGAGCTCATCGCCCAAATCGTGCAGCTCTCCGCCCGACGACAGATAAGTCCTCGCCCGTGCGCCGTCGGCGACTATCACCCCGGCCCGCATGGGACGAGGCTGGGCGCGAAGGGGGCGCAGCAACGGGCGCGTGCCAACTGCAGCCGTGTCTTCGACGGTGCCCGTCAACGGCAGGTACTCGAAGACTCCGTCGTCGTGCGAGGCGAAGAACGCAACCGCGGGCGCAGTCTCGGCGTCGATGCGGGCGGCGGAATCGATGATGCGGTCGCAATCCGATCTGATCGATTTCTCGGTGGCGCGATCGTCTCGCTGCTCACTCCTCATGCCCTTGAGCAAATCGACCAGGACCGCCCGAGTGGCGGGGGCCCGTCGGTTGACGTAGACGCTGAGCAGCGTCCCGGTGGGGCTGTGCAACTTGGCGATGGGATCAATCACTGGTGTGGTCCTCCTGGCGGGAATCGGCGGCCTCGCTTCGACCGTAGCGGAGGGCCGCGCAACGGGGACCACGTCATCTCCATGCGTTGCCCCGAGCGTACCCGTAGGCGAGGGCGAATGCTCAGCCCACGCCCGACGAGCGATGGCTGCGCACAGTCTCCACGTCCTCGCGGTACTTGAGAACCACTCCGAGCGTGTCCTCGACCACGTCGTCTGTGAGTTCGGTGGCGCCCAACACGCCTAGCGCCCGTGCCCAATCCAGGGTCTCGGCCACGCCGGGAGGCTTGAAGAGATCCAGGGTTCGCAGGTCGGCCATCGCTTCGGCCAGGTTCCGGGCCAGTCTCTGGTCGAGGTCGGGGATGCGCTCCTTGATGATGGCGATCTCCCGATCGACCGTCGGGTAGTCGATCCACTGATAGATGCATCGCCGCTTCAAGGCGTCGTGTATCTCCCTGGTTCGATTGGACGTGATGATGACGATCGGGGGATGGTGGGCGGTGATGGTCCCGATTTCGGGAATCGTGACCTGGAAGTCGGAAAGGATCTCGAGCAGAAAGGCCTCGAACTCCTCATCGGCCCGGTCCAGCTCGTCGATGAGCAGAACGGGCCGCATTCCCTCGGCACCCGCTTCCACGGCCTGGAGTAGGGGACGAGCAATCAGGTACTCGCGAGACATGATGTCACCCACCTTCGCGTCCACGCCTTCCCCGCCCGCCTCGATGAGGCGGATGGCGAGCATCTGTCGGGCGTAATCCCATTCGTATAGGGCGTGGTTGACGTCCAGTCCCTCGTAGCACTGCAAGCGGATCAAGGGGACGTCGAAGATGCCCGCCAGAACCTTGGCCACCTCGGTCTTGCCCACACCGGCCTCACCCTCGAGAAACAGCGGCCGCTCCAGCTGCAGCGCAAGATGAACGGCAACCGCCAACCCGCGATCCGCCACATACCCCCGCTCCCTAAACCCCGCAACCACCTCTTCCACCGTCCGCATTTCCATGCCCTGCATGGTATCCGGCGTTTTTATCAGCAAAACGGGACCCTGGAGGTACCGTTTTGTAGGGGAGAATTCCGCGCCTCGGGTCAACCCCCTTCACATGAGGGGTGGGCTGGGTGATATTCGGCCCATGGCCCCCTTCGAGCTGCTTCGGGAAATCGCCGCCACCCAACATGGCCTGCTGACGCGACGCCAGGCGCGGGAGGCAGGCCTGAGCAAGAAGATGCTGCGACACCGGGTCCGGTCCGGGCATCTGACCTTCGTCACGCCACGGGTACTCAAGATCGGGGGATCCGCCACCTCGCGGTGGCAGACAGTCATGGCCGGAGTTCTCGACGTCGGCCCAGCCGCCCTCGCCTCTCATCTCACGGCCGCCGCCATGTGGGGCGTGCCCAACGTGCCCGCGGAACCTGTCGACGTCTCCGTCGAGCGCTACGTACGCCGCAACCAGGCACCGGTCCGAGTTCATCACCTGACGGTGATTCCGTCCGACCAACGGGCAGTCCTCTACGACATCCCTCTCACAGCCCCCGCCTTCACAGTCCTATGCGTCACCGGCTCCTCCGGCACCCGCCGCGGCGCCCAGGTGCTCGATCACCTTCTCGGCCAGCGAGATGTCACCCTGGACGAGGTGTGGGCCGTCGTGGACGGCCTGTCCAAACAGGGTCGCAACGGTTTGAGGGACCTGCGCAAGCTCCTCGACGACCGCGCCGACCACCAGCCTCCTGCCGAGAGCAACAACGAGCGACGCTTCGACTATCTCTCCCGTCGGGCTGGCATCACCACCTTCCGCAGACAGGTCGACGTGCGCTCCCCAAGCTGGGTGGGTCGGGTCGACTTCGAGGACACCGATCTGCCCTTCATCGTCGAGATCCAGAGCGAGCGCTATCACACGTCGTGGGCCGCGCGCCGAGCCGACGCCGAACGAATCCGCAAGCTGGAGGCGGCGGGATACACCGTGCTGGTTGTCTGGGACCACGAGTTGTGGTTCGACGGCGACGGAGTAGTCGACCGCCTCCTCAAGACACGCCAAAGCCTGCGCCAGGGTCGCTCCTGACGCGTTCTCCCCTGCAAAACGGGCCCCTCAGGGTCCCGTTTTACTGATAAAAACGCGGATTAGAGCTGGGCGAGCGCCTGGGTGAGGGCGCGCCGCGTGAAGACCTGGGCGAGGTGGGCTTTGTAGGCTTCGGAGCCGTAGAGGTCTTCCAGGACTGTGACGCCTTCCGTCGCCCTCCCGGCAGCCTCCTTCACCGCCTGCTCCGACCCGTCCGTGCCGATCAGGGCCTCGGCCACTCCCGACGCAAGGGAGGCCTTGGTACCGACCCCGGTCAGGGCCACGCGGCAGTCAGAGACCGAGCCGTTGGACTTGTCCACCCACACGGCGGCTCCCGCCACTGCGTAGTCGGTGTGTCCGCCCCTTCGACCCAGCTTGTCGTACGCGGAGGCGCCGCCCCGGTTGGGAATCCGGATCTCGGTGAGGATCTCGTCGGGCTCCAGCGCCGACATGAGGGCGTCGACGTAGAAGTCGTCCGAGGCGATCTCCCGAGAGCCATTGGGGCCGTGAGCGACCATCGTCGCGCCCAGGGCCAGCACGGCTGCGGTCTGATCGGCGGCGATGTCGGAATGGGCCACCGCCCCGCACGTGGTGCCGCGATTGCGAACCTGGACGTCACCCGTCCAGGAGGCGGCATCCACCAGAGCCTTGGGGAGACCCGATGCGGCGGTCTGGGCATGGCGCACCAACGCCCCGACCGATGTGTGATCACCTTTGTCGGCGATCTGATCGAGCCCGGGGACCCGACCGATGTCGATAACCGTCGACGGCGAAAGCAGGCGAAGCTTCATCATCGGGATGAGGCTCATGCCGCCCGCCATGACCTTGCCCAACTCCGCACCGGACAGGGCCGAGACGGCCTCATCGATGCTGCCGGCAGCCACGTAGTCGAACTTCCTCGGATACATCAGGCCACGCTCCCATCCTGCTTGGCGTCCTGTATCGCCTGCCAGACACGTTTTGGTCGCATGGGCATCTCGATGTGTTTGACCCCATAAGGGCGGAGTGCATCGACCACCGCGTTGACGAGCGTCTGGGCAGCACCGATCGTGCCTGCCTCACCGATGCCCTTCACACCCAACGGGTTGATGTCCGACGGGGTGACGGTGCGTCCCAGCTCGAAGTTGGGGACATCAACCGCGGTCGGCAGGGGGTAGTCCATCAGCGACCCGGTCAGCAGGTTTCCGTCCGAGTCGTAGATCGAGTGCTCGAACAGAGCCTGCCCGACTCCCTGGGTGATGCCTCCGTGAACCTGGCCGTCGACGATCATCGGGTTGATCACATTGCCGCAGTCGTCCATGGCCATGTAGCGCAACAGCTGAACGTCACCGGTCTCCGCGTCGACCTCCACCATGGCCAGGTGGGTTCCGAAGGGCCAGGTGGCGTTGGCGGGGCTGAACACGGACTGTGCCTCCAGGCCACCCGACAATCCCTCGGGGAGGGTATGGGGCTGGTAAGCGGAGGTGGCGATCTCCTCCCAGGTGACGGACTTGTCGGGCGAGCCGGCCACGTGAGCTTCTCCACCCTCGAAGCGGATGTCCTCTTCGGACGCCTCCAGGAGGTGAGCCGCCACCTTGGCTGCCTTGTCCCGCACCATGACGGCCGCCTCGTGAGTAGCCGACCCATCAACGGCGGCGGAGCGGGATCCGAAAGTCCCGATGCCCATCGGGGAATCGCCTGTGTCGCCGTGCAGCACGCGGATGCGCTCCACCGGGATACCCAGTTGGCGGGAGACCAGTTGGGCCCACGTCGTCTCGTGGCCCTGCCCGGTGGGCCCGGTCCCGATGATCACCGTGACCGACGCATCGGGATTGACCCTGACCAGGCCCGAACCGTTGAAGGCCGCCGGGAGCCCATACTCCGACCAGGAGAAACCGAGTCCGGCCAGGGCCGAGGGCCCGAAACCACAGACCTCGACATAGGAGGCCAGGCCGACGCCCACGTTGCGTCCTTCTGCCAGGGCCTTGTCGCGCTCTTCTTTGAGGTGATCCCAGCCGAAGTGGCTCAGGGCAGCATCGAGGTTCTTCTCATAGTCGCCGGTGTCGATCGCGAAGCCGATCGGCGCGACCGCAGCCGGGAACTCGGAGGCCGGAATGTAGTTCTTGCGACGAACCTCGGCTGGATCCATACCGATCTCGACGGCATACATGTCCAGGATGCGCTCGAGGTAGTAGATCGCTTCCGGACGACCCGCCCCCCGGTATGCGTCGGTGGTCATGGTGTGGGTCGTGACGCAATCGAGCTTGAGGTCGATGGGGAACTTGTACTGTCCCGAGGCAACGAACACCCCCAGGAACGGAATGGCCACAGTGAAGTTCTGGGTGTAGGCACCCATGTCGCAGATGGCGTGGAGCTGATAGCCCAGCACCTCGCCATCCTTCGTCCCGACGATGGTGGCCGTTCCCAGCCAACCCCTTCCCTGAATCGAGCTGGAGGGCGATTCGCGCCTGGTCTCGGTGTACTTGACCGGATGACCCAGTTGCTGAGAGGCAAAGCAGACCAGCATCTCGTCGGCGTAGACGTTGAGCTTCACCCCGAAACCGCCCCCCACCTCGGGGGCGACGACCCGCACCGCGTTGGCCGGCAGACCGAAGGTCTTGGCTATGGCTCCCGCCAAGGCATGGGGTATCTGCGACGAGGAGAAGACCTCGAAGCGGCCGTAACCCTCGTTCCAGTCGGCGATCACCGACCGGGGCTCTATGGCGGTGGGGATCAGACGCTGATTCTCCATCTCCTGGCTGACGATCACCACATCGTCGCGTTTTCTGGCCTCGGCGATCGTCTCGCGGGTGGCGGCGATTCCCTCGTCGTCGCCCCATGGACCTCCCTCCCAGGTGATGAGAACGTTGGAGTCGAGGTCGTCGTGGACCTTGGTGTCGCCGGCCAGCGCCTCCTTGAGGTCGACGATGGCGCGCAAGGGCTCATAGTCGACTTCTACGCTGTCGGCCGCATCCTGGGCCAGATAGCGCGAATCGGCCACCACCATGGCCACCGCCTCTCCGGCATGGTTGACAACGCCGTCGGCCAACAGCGGACGGACCTTGCCCACCGGCACCTGAGCCAAGAGCGGACCGAGATGGCGCACGTCGTCGGCGGTGAATACGGCCCGGACCCCATCCATGGCCAGCGCTTTCGAAGCGTCGATCCCCGTTATGAGGGCATGGGCCATGGGGCTGCGGACGAACGCGACATGCAGCATCCCGCTGAGCTTGATGTCGTCGACGTATCGGCCCGTCCCCCGCACCAGAGCAGGATCCTCTCGCCGACGGATCGTGCCCCCGAGAACACTCGTGCTGGTAGTCATGCCGTGACCTCCTCGCGCTCCCAGTCGGGCGGCGGCGGCTCCTCGCCCCGCATCTTGGCGGCGGCGTACTGGACCGCCTGGACGATGTTGTGATACCCGGTGCAGCGACACAGGTTTCCCTCGATGCCGTGACGGATCTCGTCCTCGCTGGGGGAATTGTTTGCCTCCAGCAGACCCACTGCCGAAATGATCATGCCGGGAGTGCAGTAGCCGCATTGGAGGCCGTGACGCTCCCAGAACCCTTCCTGGACTGGATGGAGCCGGCCGTCCTCGGCCAGGCCCTCCACCGTGATGATGGACGCCCCGTTCGCCTGCATGGCCAGCATGGTGCACGACTTGGCGGTAACGCCGTCGACCAGCACGGTGCAGGCGCCGCAATAGCTGGTCTCGCATCCGACGTGGGTGCCGGTCAGGCCCTGGTCCTCCCGCAGAAAGTGAACCAGGAGGGTGCGCGGCTCCACATCGGCTGACACGTCCCGTCCGTTGATCGTCATCGAGACTTGCAAGCGTCCTCCCTGTGGATGGTTGATCCCGAACCTATCAGGCTGGGAGCGAATACGCCCCCAGGACCCGGGAGAATTCTGACAGGTCAGCGCTCGAAGGTGGCGACGGCCTCTATGTGATGGGTCTGAGGGAACATGTCCACCGGCGTGACCGCTTCGAGTCGGTAGCCCGCCGCGCCAAGCCAACGGGTGTCGCGGGCCAGGGCGGCCGGATCGCAGGAGACATAGGCCAGACGGGCGGGGGCTGCTCCCACCAGGGTGGAGACCCCATCCTCGCCCAGGCCCGTACGCGGAGGATCGACCACGGCCACGTCCACGCGGGGTAGCACGGCAGCCTCGAAAGGCTCGGAGACCACGGAAGCGCCGGGAGCATTGCGGCGCATATCGGCTCCGGCGACGGGATCGCTCTCGACCGCCACCACAGCCCGAGCCGTGTCCCCGACTGTCGCTGAGAACAGCCCGCCGCCGGCGTAGCCGTCAAGCATCACCTGATCAGCGCCGGGAGCCAGAGCCTGCTTGACCAGCGCCACGAGGACATCGGCTCCACCGGTGTTGACCTGGAAGAAGGCCCGGCCCGAGATACGGAACATATGCCCATCCACCCTCTCATGGATCTCGGCCTGCGACCAGCGCCCCTTGAGCCGGGAGATGACTGCGTGCTCGCCGGTGCGCTCCGACCCTCGCAGGGTGACGCGGTCCACGTCGGGGTCCACCGACAATTGGCCCAGCATGCTCGAAAGCGACGGGGTGACCAGCGGGCAGTCCTCGATCAGCACCAGCTCATGGCTGCGCGGGGCGTAGAGACCGGGCCTACCCCCATCGAGACGGAGGTCGATGCGGTTCCGGTAGCCATATCCGTCGCTGACTGCCACGGTGTCCGCGACCGGAGGATCGACCACCCCACCCAGGTGATGGAGCTGCTCGGCCACGATCCGCGCCTTCCATCTCCTCTGTGCATCAAGCGAGATCATCTGCCAGTCGCATCCACCACATCGGTCGAACACGGGGCACGGGGGGCTGATCCGGTCCCCCGACGGGCTCACCACCGAAACCAAGCGGCCCTCCGCATACCGCTTGTGCGCGCGGGTGACGCTGACATGGGCCAGGTCGCCCGGAACTCCGCCTCGCACGAACAAGACCCGGCCATCCTGGCGGGCAACACCGGAGCCGCCGTGGGCCAGTGACTCGACCTCGACGCATGGCTGGGCGCGATTCAACGGCCCAGACTCTCCTCCAGCACCTCGGCCAGGTCCGACACCAGCCATCCCAGGAACGAGAGGACCTCCGAGGCCTCGGGGCGCAGATCGTCGTAGTCGCCGGCCGTCTCGATTCCCCACCGCGCCCCCAGCACGAGACGGGCCTCATTGACCACTCGCAAGACGGCATCCGCCTCCGCCCGCGAGATGACGGCGCTGCCCACGGACTCCTCCCGATCGCTCGCCGCGGACTCGGGCAGCGAGTCGCTTACCGCCTCGAGCACCGACTCGAAGGCGGAGCGGTCTGCCCGCCGTGATGCCTCCAGCTCGGTGCCCGCCAGTCGCCGCCACTCGGCATCCGCTTCCGGATCACCGAGATAGACCGGTGGCGCAAGCCGCGCCGCCGCCGGGTCGGACTCGGCAGTCCCGAGGCCGGCCAACAGGCGGGGAAGATCGGTCAGGAAGGTCACCTCGATGTCGGTGAGCCTCAGTTGGACCCCCTCGGGCACCACGGCGAAGTGCGAGTCGATGGCGGTCATTGCTCGATCGTCGCCCACAGGCCGTGATGATGCAGCCGGTAGCAGTCGTGCTCGGCTTTCTCCCTCGGCCCGTCTGTCACTACCGAGCGACCCTCGTTGTGGACCTGGAGCATGAGTCGGGTCGCCTTGGCCTTGTCGTAGCCGAACAGGGAACGGAACACGTAGACCACGTAGGACATGGTGTTGACCGGATCATCCCACACGACCACTTTCCATGTCCCGTCCAAGTCGACATTGCGCTCGGTGTCGACTCCGGGGGTTACAACGGGAGACTGCGTCGGTGCCACGGCTTCCTCACCCTGAGCGGTACGTGCCGAGGAACCTGAGGTCGGAGAAGTTCACCAGAGGAGGGTCGAAGACCGACTTGAGACCGGATGGCCCGGGGGGATGGGTCAGGTCCACGAAGAAACGGTATATCCACGCCTCCTCGGAGGGGCGGGACTCGATCCGGGTCAGATTGGCCCCCCGCAGGCCCAATTCGGTCAGCGCCAGGGCCAGGGCGCCGGGCGTGTGCCCGGTGGTGAAGGCGACGGTCGTCTTGTCGGCATCTTCGGCGATGGGCTGGTCTCCCTGAGCCAGCTCCACGAACCGGGTGGTGTTGTGGTCGCGGTCGATGACATCGGTCATCAACACGGCCAGCCCATGGGAGGCGGCGGCACGAGCCGGGGCAAGGGCAGCATCCGCGGGTCACCTGCCTCCGCCACCCGCCGCACCGCTCCGGCCGTGTCGTGAACAGGGACCGGTTCCCATCCCCAATGCGTCAGCACTGCCTCCGCCTGGCTCAGTGCCTCCGGATGCGAGAGCACCCGCTCGACTTGATCCACGGCGGTCCCCGGCAAGCCGAGGAGAGCGTGCCGTACCTCGATGAGGTGCTCGGCCACGATGGTGGCGTTACCCGGAAGGAGACGGTCCAGCACGGCCAGGACGCTGCCGGTGGTGGAGTTCTCGATCGGCACCACCAGGCGTTCGACCTCCCCCAAGGCGAGCGCTTCGAAGGCTGCTACGAAGCTCGGGTACCCGATTCGCTCGTCATCGGGATGCAACTCGGCCGACGCACGATCCGAGTAGGAGAAAGTCTCGCCTTGATATCCGATCCGCACATCCTGAACGGTAGCCAGGCCCGGGCGGTGCGGGAATCCTCACATCATCGCGGCGGTCGTGGTGAAACTCCGCACGCGTGGGAGGGGCGACGCTCCCGTCCCTCCACGTCCTTTTGTGCCTAGGTGTCCGACTCCCCGTATGCGTCTCGACGTAGCACCGAGAAGATGGTGGGCCTGGACCGTTTGAACAGCCCCGGCGCGGTGACCGGGGATCGCCCATCCTGTGCCGCATCCAGATCGATGACCACCGACCCACAGATCTCGCATTCGAGACGCTGCAGCCCTGCTCCCAGGTACCGACTGGCGTAGCGATGGTCACCATCGCACTTCTTGTATCCCACTCAAAAGCCTCCCATGACTCAATCCCACCACAGAGCGTAGCAAACTGAGCACAGAATCTCACTATGGGTGGCGGAACGAGGTCGAACCGGCCTGGTGATTTCATTTGGGCGACGCACCACCAGAGCACCGCTGATCGGCTCACGTGGTGGGCGGCTGCACCTCGTCCAGCATCATCGCCAAGTCCCGCACCACGACGTCGTCGCGGCCCAACTCCTTCACACCGTCGTCCAGCATCACGTAGCAATAGGGACAGGACACGGCCACCTCGGCAGCGCCGGTCTCGAGAGCCTCCTCGGCCCGCTCGATGTTCACCTTCTTACCGGTGTGCTCCTCCATCCAGAATCGGGCGCCGCCGGCCCCACAGCACAGCGCCCGCGTCCCGTGGCGGCGCATCTCGACCATGTCCACTCCGCCGCTGGCCGAGACCACCTCACGAGGGGCCAGATAGATGTCGTTGTGACGACCCAGGTAGCAGGGGTCGTGATACGTGACGGTGCGACGCTCCCTGCCCTGATCACCCTTGGCCAGCCGACCCTGGCGCAGGAGCTCAGCCAAGAGCTGGGTATGGTGGACCACCTCGTACTCCCCACCCATCTGCGGATACTCGTTGGCCAGCGTGTTGAAACAGTGGGGGCACTGGGTGATGACTTTCTTGACCCCCAACTCCGAGAATTTCTCGATGTTCTGGAGCGCCAGCTGCTGCCACACGTACTCGTTGCCCGAGCGGCGGGCGGGGTCCCCGTTGCACAGCTCGCGCCGCCCGAGGATGGCAAAGGAGATCCCGGCCCGATGCAGGAGGCGGGCCAACGACACCGACACCGCCGTGTTTCGGTCGTCGAAGGAGCCGGCACAGCCCACGAACCACAGGTATTCGGCCTCTTCCACACCGTTCTCACCCCAGATGGGGATCTCGAACTCGAGCTCTTTGGTCCAGTCGCCCCGTTGATCCTGGCCCATTCCCCAGGGGTTCCCCTGGTTCTCCATCGCCACGAACGCCTTCCCGAGCTCACTGGGGAAATTCGACTCCATCAGGGTCAAGTAACGGCGCATGTCGAGGATCCGGTCCAGGATCTCGATGCCCACCGGGCATATCTCGTCGCAGGCCTTGCAGGTCGTGCACGACCACGCCTCGTCAGGCTGGACACGGGCGAACAGCTCCGGGCCCTCGATCGTGATCCGCTCGTCCAAGGAAACGGGGGGAGACACCCCGGCGGTCACCGACGCCACCTCTCCGGTCTTGAGCACCATCTCCCGCGGGTCGAGCGGCTTGCCGGTGATGTTGGCCGGGCACACCGAGGTGCATCGCCCGCAGATCGTGCAGGCGTCGGTGTCGAAGATCTGCTTCCAGGTCAGGTCTGTGACGACCGATGCTCCAATCGTGTCGATGTCCTCGACCTCCATCAGGTTGGGCATCTCCCGCATGGCACCCTTGGGACGCTCATGGGGCGAGAGGAACAGGTTGGCGGGCGACGTGAACATGTGGCGCAGCTTGGTGGTGGGAATCACGACCAGCAGAAGGCCGAAAGCCGCAACGTGAATCACCCAGGAGACCCGATGGACAACGGAGGCGTCCGCCAGCGGCACCAGATAGGAAAGCGGGCGTCCGACAAACGACCAGACCTCGAAGCCGGGACGGCCCACCAGGGCGATACGGGACGCCTCGGTGGTCAGCCCCGTGATCCCGATCAGGGCCAGCACCCCGAGTATCAAGCCGTCCTCGGGCTTCGTCTTGGAGCGAAGCCGCCACGGACGCTGGCCGTAACGACGCGCCAATGCCCAGGCCAGGCCTCCCAGGTAGACCAGCGAGGCCAGGTCCAGGACCGCCGAGTAGCCCTGGTAGACGTTCCCGTGGAGGAACTTGAGCCCAACCGGCATGAGGTGGTCGATCTCGAGGGTGACGGTGCCAAGGAAGAGGACGATGAACCCGTAATACACCATGGAGTGCATCAGCCCCGCCTGCCGATCGCGTAGCAGCGTCTCCATGCGCAGCCCCGCGTACAGACGCTGGATCCGGTCACCCCAGTGGCCTGCCCGGCGGTCGGATTTACCCCTCTGCCAGCTCCGGGCCCTGAGAGCGAACAGATGGAACATCAGCCAAAGGGCTGCAGATACCCCCAGATAGAACACGGCGACCAGAGCCGACGGGATGTCGCCGAACACGACCCGTCCCACATCGAAGGTGGCTTCGCCCGGGAGCGTGCTCAGCCACCACAGGAGCAGAGTGCCCCCCGCCGATACCGCTCCCAGCAGTTCGAGAACCAAGGCTGCGCTGGGGAGACCCCGGGAATCTGTCTCGGTGACCTCGGTCTTGTCCTCCGTGACGGTCATGGCGGCGGAGTGTAGGTCGACGGCACGGGGCCGGCCGGACAACCTGCTCCCGATCGGCCCGCCCATCCGTCGCTTGGACCGCCACCGTCGCCGTGCGTTCGTGGGCGTCCAAGGAACGGGGTCAGCTCAGGCCGAGCTCCTGGCGCAGCTCTTCAAGCTTGGCGTCGGCCTGGGAGAGCGACACGGCATCCTTGAGCTCCTGCTCGGCTCCCTCGGGCGTGATCTCGCGCAGCTCTCCGTGCGCCTGGGCTGTGGCGAGGCGGCTCTCGATCTTGTCCTCCACCTTGCTGAGCGAAGGAGCCTCCTGCTCCATGGTGGCCGACATCGACTCCATGGCCGAGTTGACTGCCTCCTGCATCTTGGCCTGCTCCAGCTTTCCCACCAGTTGCATGCGCTTGGCGACGAGCTCCTGAACTCGCATGGCGTTCTGCTGCACGGCCTGCTTGGCGTCCTCGGCTTGCTGGAGGGCAACCTCATACTGCTGCTTGAGCCCGTTGACGTTGGACTCCTCCGCCTGGATCTTCATGGCCAGCGACTGGGCCGCCCGGGTCCATTTGTCGACCCCGGCCGCGTCGTTGGAGTTCTTGGCCTCTTCCGCTTTCAGCAGTGCCTGTTTGGCCATCTCTCGCGCCTCGCCCAGGTTCGACGCGGATTTCTCGATCTTGGACTGGAGCTCGCTACGGTGCGCAATCACCTGCGCTGCCTGGTTGCGGAGCCGCTGATCGGCCGCCTTGGCCTCCGAGATGGCCTGCTCGATCTCCACTTCCGGATCCATGGCCGATTCGGCGAAGCCCCGGAACAGTTGCTTGATGTATCCCCAGATTCTCTTGAGCATTTGGTCTCCCGTAGATGCGTCGGAGCGCAGCATACGCCAACGAGGTCCCTCCGTGAACGCTGGTCAGCGGCCTCCGAGCGACCGGGCGAAGAACCACAGGTTGGCGGGACGCTCCGCCAGCCGCCGGGTCAAGTATGGATACCAGGCGGAGCCGAAGGGGAGATAGACCCTCACATCGTGGCCCAGGCCAACCAGACGGCACTGCTCGTCTCCTCGAACCCCATACAGCATCTGGAATTCGTACCCGGCCGACCGTTTGGCGCCAAGCTGGAGGGAGAGCTCGATCAAACGAGGGTCGTGAGTGGCGATGGCGGGCCGGACCCCTTCGGCTCTCATCAACAGCGTCAACAGCCGGGCGAAGGCGGCATCCACATCGTCCGAGTCCGTGAAGGCCAACTCCTGGTCCTCAACGTAGGCGCCTTTGCACAGGCGAATGTGACCGCCCAGCGGCAGGAGGCGCTGCAAGTCGTCGGGGGTACGGCGGAGATACGCCTGGAGGCACAGGCCCAGGTTCCCATGCCTCTCCTGGGCCTCGGCATAGATCTCGATGGTGTCGGTCGTGTAGCGGGAATCCTCCATGTCGACGGTCACCGTCGTCCCAGTGGCAGCTGCCTTGGTGGCGAGGGCTTCCACTGCACCCTCCGCCAGCGACCGATCGATACTCAGCCCGAGCTGGGTGAGCTTCACAGAGATGTTGGCCTCGATCCCCTCGGCCGGTATCCGCTCCAGGCATTCCAGGTACTCCTGGGTGGCTCGCTCGGCGCCCTCACGATCGGCCACCTCCTCCCCAAGGTGATCGAGGGAAACCGCCAGACCGGCAGCATTCAGCTCATGAGCCGAATCGGCCGCGTCGTCCAGCGTGTCCCCTGCCACGAACCTGCCTGCCAGCGCCTTGCCGGCCCGGGTCTCGGTGATGGTCCGTTCCACCAAAGAGGCGCCCGTGATGGCCATGACTCCCCGGGTGAAGATGCTCATGTGGAAGTCTCGCCCAGCTGTCGTGACCTCTCCGCCGCCGCCCTGACGGCATCCTCGACCAGGGCACGGAACCCACGCTGTTCGAGGATGTGCACCGCGGCAGCAGTGGTCCCGCCCGGCGAGGTGACATCGGCTCTGAGCTCGGAAGGCCGCCGACCGGTCTCTGTCAGCAGATGCCCCGCCCCGCGTACGGTCTGATGCACGAAGGTCTCGGCCACGTCTCGGGGGAGGCCCTCACGCACGGCGGCCTCGGTCAGGGCCTCAGCCAGAAGGAAGATATAGGCGGGGCCCGTGCCCGACACTGCCGTCACCGCGTCCAACAGCGACTCGTCCATCACCCCGACCGACCCAACCGCCTCCAGGACGCGCCGGGCGGCCGTCACGGCTTGGTCGTCGGCATGGGTACCGGCGGCAATGCCTGTCATGCCCTCACCCACCAGGGCCGGCGTGTTGGGCATTGCGCGAACCACCGGAATGTCCCCTCCCAGCCTCCGCTCATAGAAGGCAATGGTCACCCCGGCAGCCACCGACAACACGACCTGCGTGGACTCAAGTGATTCCGACACCGTGTCGAGCAGCGTGCCCACATCCCGGGGCTTGGTGGCCACGACCACGACCCGCTTGCCTGCAGCGGCTTCGATAGCGTCCAGGGTCACCCGGCACCCATTCCGTTCCGCCAGGACTTGGGCTCGCTGGGGCCGCCTCACCGCGGCCGAGATGTCGGCCGCATCCCAACCGGCCGCCAGCAGACCTCTCATCAGCGCCTCCCCCATGGCTCCTGCTCCCAGGATCGCCACGGAGGGTCGTGCGGATGCTGTTTCGGCCGACATGGGACGCCGAGTATATGAATCCCCTCCGGCCGGTCGGCCGGAGGGGATTCGACGACATGCCGACGTGAACGACGCGCTCCTCAGTCGCCGGAGTGTCCTCGCAGACGTCGCATCTCGTCGAGCACCGAACCGGTGAGAACCGTCGAGGCGGGGGCTGACACACCGGTCATACGTTTGCGGACCTCCACCTCCACGACCTCGGCAGCCGGGGCATCGTCGGCTGCCACGGCCGCCGGCTTGGACGCCGAGCCATTGGGCTGGGCCGCCTTGGCGGCGATCTCGTCCAGCCACGCCTCGTCATTGGGCACGGAGCCATCGGCCGAGGGCTCTTCGGAGGAAGACGGGACCTCGTCCTCCGAAACGGGCTCCACTACACCCAGGCGCCACAGGGTGTGGAGGAGCCGGATGGCGCGGGCTCGACCGAAGGCAGCCTGCAACTGCTGCAGGGAGATGACCGATACGAGAGAGGCGAACGCCCACCAGTCGTCGGGGTCGATCGTGACCGGGCCACCGATGTCGTCCTTGAGGATCATCGGCCGATCGGCCAGGTGCGACTCGGACACATCCGATTCGAGCTCGTTGAGACGGTCCATGTCCGACACGACCTCGTCTACCTCCCAGCCGCCCTCCTCGGGCCCTGAGTAGGCCTTCAACTCGAACGTGCCCTCCGGGAGACTGGAAAGGACGAACAGTGCGTCAACCGTCGAGACTCTCGATCCCAGATCCCCTTCCACGACCGCGTCGCCGTCGATCACGGCTCCGGCCACACGGCCCTCGCGGAAGTGGATCATCCCGGATCTCTTGCCCCGAATCTCGACACTGACCGTCTTCGACGTCACCCGCAGCATGTTCAAGAGGTCGGCGACGGTCCAATCTGATATGGATCCTGACAGATTCATTGTCTACCTCTCGAGTTCACACACCGCCGTTCCGGCGCACTTTGCGTATCGGACGTATGAGGCCATGGGTTGAGCAGAACCTGTTGCGGCGGGCCGGGCCGGACCGTCACGTCGGCCACCACGGCTGCGATCATGGGCCCATGACCGACATCTACATAGCCGACGCCTGTCGCACGCCCGTGGGAAAGCTGGGCGGTGTGCTGTCCTACGTACGGCCCGACGACCTCGCCTCCCATGCCATCAGCGGACTGATGGAACGCAATCAGAACCTGGACCCCGGAGCCATCGCGGACGTGGTGTGGGGAGCCGCCAACCAGGCCGGCGAAGACAACCGCAACGTGGGGAGGATGGCCGGCCTGCTGGCCGGACTGCCCGACTCCGTGCCCGGGGTCACGGTGAACCGGCTGTGTGGCTCCGGTCTTCAGGCGGTCATCGCTGCCGGGCAGGCGCTGGCCGACGGCTGGGGGGACGTGATGGTGGCGGGCGGATCGGAGTCCATGAGCCGCGCCCCCTACGTCATCGCCAAGCCCGAGCGGCCCTTCGCCACGGGAGCGCCCCAGGTGGCGGACACCACGCTCGGCTGGCGACTCGTCAATCCGGCCATGAGACGGCTCCACGGCTGCCTGGCCCTGGGCGAAACGGCCGAGGAAGTGGCAGAGCGCTGGCAGGTGACGCGCCGGGCGCAGGATGCCTTCGCCCTGGAGTCTCACCGTCGCGCCGTGGCGGCCACCGAGACGGGACGGTTCAAGGACGAGATCGTCCCAATCGACGCTCCCACCGACCACAAGCGGCGTTCAACGGTCACAGTCGACGCCGACGAGGGGCCTCGGCCCGGTACCAGCATGGAGGCCCTGGCAAAGCTGCCCTCGGTGTTCCGCGAAGGCGGCACCGTGACGGCCGGCAACTCTTCGCAAATGAACGACGGTGCCGCCGCGCTCATCGTGGCCACCCAGGCAGGCCTCGACGCACACGGGCTCACCCCTATGGCGCGACTGGTGGCGTCGGCGGCCGCCGGGGTAGACCCCGACATCATGGGCATCGGGCCGGTGCCGGCCACCAGGACGGTCCTCGAACGGGCGGGTCTGACGATGGACGACCTCGATCTGGTCGAGCTCAACGAGGCATTCGCCGCCCAGTCGGTGGCCGTCATGGGCGACCTCGGGCTCGACCCGGAGATGGTCAATGTCAACGGAGGCGCCATCGCCTTGGGCCATCCCTTGGGAGCCAGCGGGGCGAAGATCCTCACCACCCTGGTCCACGAGCTCCGCAGGCGAGATGGGCGATTCGGGCTCGTCACCATGTGCATCGGAGTGGGCCAGGGCATAGCGCTGGTGGTCGAAGCGGCATGAGCGTGGCCGGCACTCTGCTGGCGGGAATCGAGGTGGTCGAATTCGGCAACCTCATCGCCGCTCCCTACGCCGGAATGCTGCTGGCGGACCTCGGTGCAGATGTGATCAAGGTCGAGCCTCCGGGCGGAGACCTGGGAAGGGGTTTCGGGCCTTACGTGGAGGGTGAGTCGGTCTTCTTCATGGCTGTCAACCGCGGCAAGCGCTCGCTGGCCGTCGATCCCAAGGATCCCTCGGTCAGGCCGTGGCTCGATCGACTCGTGAGTCGCGCCGACGTGGTCATCAACAATCTCCGCCATGGGGCAATGGAGCGAATGGGCTACGACGAGGACGCCATCAGGAAGGCCAATCCGGACGTGGTCTACGTAGTGGTCTCCGCGTTCGGATCTGATGGGCCGTACGCCGACCGGGCGGGCATCGACATCATCTTCCAGGCCGAATCCGGGATGATCTCTCTGACCGGCAACCCCGACGACCCTCCGGAGAAGACGGCCACCACGGTGGGAGACTACGTGGCGGCCACCAATGCGGCCCTCACTATCTGCGCCGCCCTGGTCGACCGTGAGCGGCGGGGGATCGGCCGCCGGATCGACATCAGCCTCCGCGACGGGCTCCTACCCGTCCAGTCCGGGTGGTATGCGCTGCATTTCGCCAGCGGGGAGCAGCCCGAGCGGACCGGAACCGCCTCGCCTTACCTGGCTCCCAACCAGGTGTTCGAGACGGCGGACGGACTCCTGGCGCTGGCCATCGTGTCAGACCGACACTTCCAGATCCTGGCCGACCGTATCCAGCGGCCCGATCTGACCCAACGCTACGAGACGAATGCCGAACGTATGGCCGATCGCCAGCTTCTCACCCAGATCCTGTCGGCCGTGTTCAAGCAATCGACCACCGCCCATTGGCTCGAGCTGCTGGGAGAGGCGGGCCTTCCGGTGGGGCGCGTGATGGACCTGAGGCAGGTTCTGACCGACCCCCAGGTCCTCCACAACGAAATGGTCTTGGAGGTCGAGCATCCCACCGCCGGGAGGATGAGCGCCCTCGGCTCCCCTCTACGCGTGGACGGCCGGCCCGCCCGGGCTCAACAACCGCCGCCCTGTCTGGGCGAGCACTCACGTCAGGTGCTGAACGAGCTCGGAGCCCCGGACGAGACGATCGAGCAACTCGTGCGGGCCGGAGTGGTCGTCGTATCGTGAGTGGCATGGAGATCGATGCCGGAGACGCCCTGCGCCAAGTCCTGGCGGAATTGGATCTCCCTGTCGGCGGTGCGGTGGTGGAGGCGACGGCTCGGGTCGCCGACTGGCCTGAGGCGAAGAGGGTCATGATGAACGCCTTCGCCCTCAGCCGGCGCGCCGCCGTGGCCGAGGCTCCTGTCATCTACGTCGTGCACGGCGACGACCTACTGGGACGCAGGGGTGCTCCCTCCGCCATGGTGGCGACGGGGCTCCTCTCGGCTGCCCGTACCGCAGCCATCGAGTTGAGCCGGAAAGGAGCCACGGTCAACGTGGTAGCGGTTGGAAACGACACTCCGCCCGAGGTGACCGCTCGCTGGGTCCTGGCCCTCACAGACTCCTCGGGCCCGACGGGCGAAGTGATCCGCCTCGACCCGGGCCACCTCGGGAAGGCGCTGCCATGACGGGTGCCAACCCGGGGTCCTGTGAACCGAAACTCGGCCTGCGGCCTCGTTTCGGTTCACAAAGGAGCCGGTCGTGACTCGCCTTGCCGTAGTTACGGGGGCAGCCCGGGGGATCGGGCGGGCGATCGGAGAGCGCCTCCAATCCGAAGGCCTACGGGTGATCGGGGTGGATGTCTCAGAGGGGCTGGCCGAAACCGGGTTCGAGCCGGTTCAGGTCGACCTGACCGACCCGGCCGGGATCGAGGAGGTGGTGGCCACAGTCGCCAGGCTCGGCGGCGACCCGGCCATGTTGGTCAACAACGCCGGGATCACCCGCGATGCCCGTTTGGTCAACCTGTCGGAAGCCGACATGTCCGCCGTCCTGGAGGTCAACCTGGGCGCCCCCTATCACCTGAGCCGGGCCCTTGGCCCCCGAATGGGGGAGGGCGGGTCGATCGTCAATCTGGCCTCACGGGCGTATCTGGGCAACTTCGGCCAGTTCAACTACTCGATGTCCAAAGGAGGCGTGGTGGGGCTCACCCGGGCCCTGGCCCTGGAACTGGCACCAGCGGTGAGGGTCAATGCCATCGCCCCCGGCCTGATCGCCACGGAGATGTCGATGGCCATCCCCGAGGAGATCCGTTCCAAGATGGTCGACGCCATCCCCCTGGGGCGAATGGGCCAGCCCACGGAGGTGGCGGACCTAGTGGCCTCATTGCTGGCTCCCGGGTACATCACCGGCCACGTGTTCGTGATCGGTGGAGGGCGGAGCCTGGCCCGGTGATCGACTCGTGATCGTAGCGCTGTACGAACGGATCCGGGACAGTCTCTTCCTGATCCCGGCCGCCATCATCGCCGGGCTGGGCGTCGCCTCACGTCTCACTCTGGCAATCGACGAGCGGATCCCCGTCGGCACGGCCGGTCTGCTCAGCACGTCGGTCGACTCGGCCCGCTCCATCCTCACCACCACGGCTACCGCGACCATCACCTTCGCCGCCATCGTCTTCTCCATGACGGCAGTGGTCATTCAGCTCGCCACCAGCCAATTCTCCCCCCGCATCAGCCAGGGATTGCTCCGCGACCGCTACCAGCAGGTCACGATCGGCCTGACGGTGGGCACCTTCGTCTACTCTCTGATGGTGCTGGGGTCCGTTCGCGGCTCGGGAACGGTGACGGACAGCCACCACGATTTCTCCTCCACGGTGGCGGTGGTGCTGGGGGTGACCTCGATGCTGGCCATCGTCTTCTTCATCGACCGGATCATGCGCAGCATGCGCATCGATACCATCGTGGCCAGCCTGGCCCACGACACAGAGGAGGCCCTGCACAGGCTTCCGGATCGAGAGCCCCTGGACAACGAGAGCCTCACCCCACCCGACACGGCCACCACCACCTCGGTCACGACCTCCCACAGCGGATGGATCAGGTCGATCGCCATCAAGCAGATGCTGGCCGCCCTTCCCGACGGGACGGCGGTTCGGCTGGACGTTCGCGTGGGCGAGTACATCGCGGCGGGAGAGCTGGTGGCGGCGGTTTGGCCGGAGGTGGACGACGATGCCGCCAGGACGATCGACGCCGCCATCGAAGTCAATCTGACGCGGACCATCGCCAGTGATCCGATGCACGGTTTCCGCCAGCTGATCGATGTGGCCCTGCGGGCACTGTCCGCATCGCTCAACGACCCGACCACCGCCGCCGACGTCGTCTATCAACTCAACGGACCGCTGCGGGCCGCCCTGCTGCGGGAGCTGCCTGGCCAGGTGGTCCATCTCGACGGCCGCCGCGCCTACCTACCCCGTTCGCTCACCCACTCCGAATACGTGCACGGAGCCTTTCGCGAGATCCGCATCAACGCACACAACCAGCCCCACGTCTTGCATGCCTTGATCGGAACCCTGGCCAGCTTGATCGACGCGGTACAAAATTCCGGTCACGAGGGACGTACCGACGGCCTGAGGGCCGAGGCACGGGCCACCCTGGACGTGGTGCGAACCTCGACCATGCCCGAGGCCGACCGCACCTGGCTGCTCGACTTCGCCCAGGAGGTTGGGCTTGATGAGACCGAGGTGTCCCAACCCCCCCAATCCGACCACTAGTAGAGGTAGCGGGCCAGGGTCTCGGCGACCATGGCGGGGCGGTCGCTGCCCTCCAGCTCGATGGTCACCTTTCGCTTCAACTGGATCCCACCCTCGACTTCATCGGCGGACACCAACTCCACCCGCGCTCTGATGCGGCTGCCCGAGGGCACCGGACTGATGAAGCGAACCCGGTCCAGGCCGTAGTTGATGCCCATCTTGGGCTGTCCGAGATCGAGATCCAGGTGGGCGGTGAGCCCCACCACCAGCGACAGGCTGAGGAACCCGTGGGCGATGGTGGTGCCGAACGGTCCCCGTGCGGCACGCTGACGGTCGACGTGTATCCACTGGTGGTCGTCGGTGACGTCGGCAAAGGCATCGATCCGCTCCTGGGTGATGGTCAGCCAGTCGCTGACGCCGATCTCCGTGCCCACCAGGGGGCGGAGATCCTCGAGTATCTCGTTCATGCCCACCATCCTACGATGAGCTGCCCCCTGGTTTCGTGCGCAACTACTCTCACCACCCGATGCAGGTTCTAGCAACGCGGGTCGACCCCCGCTCGGAGGAGTACCGGGCCAACCGCACGGCGATGCTGGCCAACCTGGAGGAATTCGAGAAGCTCCTGGCAGAGGCGCGCCTGGGAGGGGGAGACAAGTACATCGAGCGACATCGCAAGCGAGGCAAGTTGCTGGCTCGGGAGCGCATCGAGCTCCTGGTAGACCGCGACGCCCCGCTCCTCGAACTTTCGACGCTGGCCGGCTGGGGCAGCGACAAGCCGCTCGGAGCCAACGTGATCACGGGGATCGGCGTCGTCAACGGCGTGGAGTGCATCGTCTCAGCAAACGATCCGACCTCCCAAGCCGGGTCCTCCAATCGCTATTCATTGGCCAAATCGCTGCGGGCCCAAGACATCGCCCGCGAGAACCGCCTCCCGCTGATAAACCTGGTCGAGTCGGGCGGAGCCGACCTCCCGGACCAGGCCGAGGTTTTCCTGACTGGGGGGAAATGGTTCCGCAACCTCACCCAGATGTCGGCCATGGGCATCCCGACCATCGCCCTGGTGTTCGGCAATTCGACGGCCGGCGGTGCCTATGTCCCCGGCATGTGCGACTACGCGGTGATGGTCGACCGGCGGGCCAAGGTCTTCCTGGGCGGGCCACCGTTGGTGAAGATGGCCACCGGAGAGGAATCCACCGACGAGGAGCTTGGGGGCGCGGAGATGCACTCGAGGGTGTCGGGTTTGTCCGATTACTTCGCCCGCGACGAGCACGAAGCCATCCGGATGGGACGCGACATCGTCACACACCTGAATTGGCGCAAGCTGGGCTACGGGCCCACGATGTCCGCCGACGAGCCGGTCCACGACCCGGATGAGCTATTGGGGATTCTGCCTCAGGACCTTCGAGTTCCCTTCGACCAACGCGAGATCCTGGCTCGGGTCCTGGACGGGTCCCGCTTCGAGGAGTACAAGACCCTCTATGGGCCCTCCATCCTCACCGGCTGGGGATCGGTGCACGGATTCCCGATCGGCGTGGTGGCCAGCCAGCAGGGCGTGATCTTCTCGGAGGAAGCGCAGAAGGCCACCGAGTTCATCCAACTCTGCAATCGCTACGACACGCCCATCATCTTCAGCCACAACACCACCGGCTACATGGTGGGCAAGGACTACGAACAGCGCGGAATCATCAAGGATGGAGCCAAGATGGTCAACGCGGTCTCCAACTCGACGGTCCCCCATATCGCCCTCATGGCAGGCGTCTCCTACGGAGCGGGCAATTACGGGATGTCGGGGCGAAGCTTCAATCCCCGCTTCGTCTTCGGTTATCCCACCCACAAGGTGGCGGTGATGGGTCCCAAGCAACTGGCGGGCGTGATGTCGATCATTTCCAGGGCGGCTGCCGAATCACGGGGTGTTCCCTTCGACGAGGAGGCGGATGCCCGGCGGACGGCACTCATCGAGGCCCAGATCGAGCACGAGGAGCAGGCCTACTTCTCCACTGCCCGGGTACGCGACGATGGCCTCATCGATCCCCGGGACACACGCACCGTTCTCGGAATCGCCCTATCTGCGGTCCACTCGGGACCCGTGGAGGGCACTGCCGCTTTCGGCGTGTTCCGCATGTAACACCAGGGCCGGGGCGCGAAGCTCTGCCTAACGTGGACCTATGCGGGTCGAACATGCCGGTCAGACACCTGTTGTCCATCCCAGTGCCTGGGTTGCCCCGACCGCCACACTGTCGGGCGACGTGGAAGTCGGGCCCGATTGCAGGGTGCTGTTCGGCGCGGTCTTGACCTCGGACGGAGGCCCCGTGCGGATCGGGTCGGGGTGCGTGGTGATGGAGAACGCGGTCCTCAGGGGAACCCACCGGCACCCGCTCCAGCTCTGGAATAGAGTCCTGGTCGGCCCCCGCGCCTACCTATCCGGATGCACGGTGGAGGAAGAAGCCTTTCTCGCCACAGGCGCCACCATCTTCAATGGAGCCCGGATCGGACGAAGAGCCGAGGTACGCGTCAACGGGATCGTCCACGTGCGAAGCCGTCTGGGGGACGGGGCGACGGTTCCGATCGGATGGGTGGCCGTCGGCGACCCGGCCACGATCCTCCCGCCCGACCGTCACGACGAGATCTGGGCCATCCAGGAGGGACTCGACTTTCCTGGGGAAGTCTTCGGAGTGGCCCGGACTGAAGACGTGATGACCGAGATCATGCGCCGCTATGTGCGCGGGCTCGGGCGTCACTTCGACGATCGCGCGATCGACGACTAACAGCCCGCCCTTACGCCCGGCGCGTGTCACTCGAAGTGAACCACCACGTCCCGGTAACCCAGGTTCAGGAGGAAGTTCGTGATGACCTGTCGGGCATTGTCCTCTGCTCGACTGAGGATTCCCTCGTCGAGGGCCGACTGGCGGAGCACGTCCTCTGCCACCTGGCGGGCGTCCGTCTCCAGGCGCGGATCCCCCTTTGTGAACAGACCCGTCTCCCTATCCAGGATCTGGGTGGACTCGTTGTCGACGGCCACGTATTGGATGTCGGCTTTGGGAACCACCAATTCCACTACCCCGTCCTGAGCGAGGTCGAACGACCTCACCGTGATGCTGCCCAGGTCGATGCCGGCTCCGATTCGGGCGACGGCGAACAGCTGAAGCTTGTCCCCGTTGGCCCAGTTGAGAAGCCCACCGTCCTTTCCCTTCTCCACAATGGTGTACTCGACAAGCTCGACGGTGGTCAGGTTGGACAAGTCTCGGATGGAGCGCACCACGGTGGGGCCGATCTCCTCGTATGGCTTGGGTTGAAGAGCGGCCGTGAGGTCCCCGGGGGTGGGAATCGAATCGGCGACGGAGCGGATACCCCAGAAGAGAAGGCCCCCAATGGCCAGGATCAATGCAATGAGGCCCAGCAGCAGCGCAGAGCCCAGACCCGTGCGCCGCGCCGGGACTCTGTCGGGTTGGGGGGCCGTCAACCGAGAAGTTCCCGATATTGGCGGTATCGGGCCAGACCCTCGACTTGGCGGATGAAGCGGGCCGAGCGGCGGAAACGCTCTGCGATCTCACCGTGTGACTGACCTTCGTCTCGCATGGCGACAACCCGCCGCTCCAGCGGTGTGAGGAGGTGATCGTCCACAACCCGGCTTGCGTCTCTGCCCGGCAGCTGAGCCCACTCGGCCATCTTCGAGACCAGATCAGGGCTCTTTCGGATCTTGCCGGCGATATCGGCATCGGTCAGTCCATCGGCGCGCATGGCCAGCACGCGTCGTTCGATAGGACGCAGGTGCGTTGCAGTCATGGTTGGCTCCTCTCCGTGCCAACTCAATCTACTCGGACGCGGGAGGCTATGGCCGTGAACGAGGCCGCTACCGTCCCAGTGTCGCAATGGAATCCCCACAGATGACCCGCATCAAGAAGCTATTGGTGGCCAACCGGGGCGAGATCGCACGACGGATCTTCGCCACCTGCCGCCGGATGGGCATCGCCACAGTGGCGGTCTACTCGGACCCAGACCGGCGCGAGCCCTTCGTGGCCGAGGCGGACGAGGGCTTCGCCCTGGGCGGTTCCACTGCTGCTGAGTCCTACCTCCGTATAGACCGCCTGATAGAGGCGGCGAGCGCCACCGGAGCCGACGCCATCCATCCCGGCTATGGCTTCCTGGCGGAGAACGCAGAATTCGCTCGGGCGGTGAACGAGGCGGGCCTGACGTGGGTCGGCCCATCACCGAGAGCAATCGAGACAATGGGCTCGAAGCTGGCCTCCAAGGAGCTCATGGGTCGGACGGGGGTGCCCACGTTGGCCGGCCAGGACCTGACCGGCATGAGTGGTGCAGCCGCCGTCCGGGCTGCCGAAGAGATCGGTTACCCGGTGCTGGTGAAGGCATCGGCCGGAGGCGGCGGGAAAGGCATGCAGATCGTCTACGACCCCGACGCTCTGTCCGACGCCGTGAACAGCGCCGGTCGCCAGGCCGAGGCTGCCTTCGGCGACGCGACCGTCTTCCTGGAGCCGTATTTAGAGGCGCCTCGCCACATCGAGATCCAGGTGTTTGCCGACACCCACGGCAACACCGTGTCGCTGTTCGAACGGGAGTGCTCGATTCAGCGCCGACATCAGAAGATCATCGAGGAGGCGCCTTCTTCGGCCATCGACGAGCCCACCCGCTCGCGCATGGGTGAGGCGGCCGTGGCGGCGGCCCGGGCGGTGGACTACGTCGGCGCGGGAACGGTGGAGTTCCTGTTCTCCGACGGGAACTTCTACTTCCTCGAGATGAACACTCGCCTCCAGGTCGAGCATCCGGTTACCGAGCTGACGACCAATCTCGACCTGGTCCGACTACAGCTGCTGGTGGCGATGGGTCTACCCCTCCCCCCCGAAGCTCTCAGCCCCACTCGAGCCGGTCACGCCGTGGAGGCCCGCCTGTACGCTGAAGATCCCCGCGCCGACTTCTTGCCCGTCACCGGCTCCCTGCACCGGGTCTCCTTCCCCGACCTGGACGGACTTCGTGTCGACAGCGGGGTCGAGGACGGTTCGGTCGTCTCGGTCCACTACGACCCCATGCTGGCCAAGGTGGTGGCATGGGCTCCAACCCGAATCGAGGCAGCCGCGCTCTTGGCGCGAGGGTTGGAGCAAGCCCGGATCCACGGCTCCGTGACCAACCGTGACCTTCTGGTGCGGATCCTGAGGCATCCCGAGTTCATCGCCGGCGAGATCGACACCCATTTCCTGTCCCGGCACGACCCGGCTGCTCTGGGTGCTTCGCTCCCCACGAACGACCAGGCGAGACGGGCGGCGGTTGCAGCGGCCCTGGCCGACCAGGCCGGACGCCGGCGTGACGCTGCGGTACTGAACACGATTCCGAGCGGCTGGCGTAACGTCCCTTCCCAGATGCAGGAGTCAAGATTCGAGGGACCGCACGGACAGATCGATGTCCACTATCGATTCGAACCGACCGGGGCGCTGGTGGTGGATGGTTACGAATCCGCCCATCTGGTCGCTGTCGGCTTCGACGAGGTCGGCGTCGAGCTCGACCGGCACATGGGCTGGTACGCGATCAACCGGGCGGGCGGTGCCTTGTATGTCGACGGCCCGGGCGGTCTGGTGCGCCTGGTGGAATTGGCCCGATTCCCGACGACCGGAGTGGAGGATCAGCCCGGATCGCTCCGCGCTCCCATGCCCGGCACCGTCATCCGCGTCGACGTCTCTGCGGGAGACGAGGTCGAGGAAGGCCAGGTGCTGGTCGTGATGGAGGCCATGAAGATGGAGCACACGCTTCGGGCCCCCCATGGTGGGGTGGTCACGGAGGTGGACACAGCCCCCGGCGACCAGGTCGTAGCCAACGCAGTACTGGTGGTGGTGGGGCAATCATGACGGTGGTGGTGGGGCAATCATGACGGTGGTGGTGGGGCAATCATGACGGTGGTGGTGGGGCAATCATGACGGTGGTGGTGGGGCAATCATGACGGTGGTGGTGGGGGCAATCATGACGGTGGTGGTGGGGCAATCATGACGGTGGTGGTGGGGCCCTCTTTCGTTCGATATCTGTACTTCGGGCCACAGATCGAGATGGAGGTAGGGCTTCCTCTCACGGAGCCCCAATCGACACCCAGCCTCCGCGCCACCATCCTTCCCGAAGGACAGGCTGCCTCGACCTGGCATGTCGGCTCCTACGAGGGACTCCCCGCAGCCTTCTCGGCCGTCCGGGCATGGGTCTCGGAGAACGCAACTCAGGCCGGCCACCCCTGGGGGGCATCTTGGATCGCGCACGACGCCGACCCGGCCCGAACCCAGGTCGTCTGGCCGATCCAGTTCCCGTGACGGCCCGGGACCGCATCGCCCACGTCTTCGAGCGAGCTCCTTTCATCCGGTTGCTCGGATACCGCCTGATCGACGCCGGCGAGGGATGGGTGGAGACTGCCCTGACCCTCGAGGAAAGGCATCTGCAACAGCACGGCTTCGCCCATGCGGGCGTGGTTACGACAATGGCCGACCACACCGCGGGCGGGGCAGCTTCCACCGTCGTCGAGTCGGGGAACTCGGTCCTCACCGCCACCCTCAGCATCCAGTTGCTTCGCCCCGCTCGAGGAACCGGGCTGACCTGTCGGGGAGAGGTGGTGACATCGGGCAGTCGGCTGATCGCCACCCAGGCAGATGTGCACTGTGACGGCAAGCACGTGGCCCGGCTGCAAGCAACCATGGCGGTAATCCCGGTTGATATCGAGGCCGCGGATGAGTGAACCGAGAGCTCTGGGCTCGATTCGGGCGGATCTGGAAGCGAGACCGACGCGTTGGTGGATCTGGTCGAGGGGCTCAGGGCCGATCAGTGGGAGCTAGTGACACCGTCAGAGCCGTGGACCATCGCCGACCAGATCGGCCACCTCGCCTACTTCGACGAACAAGCGGTGCTGGCAATCACCAATCCCGATGAGTTCGCCACGTCGATGAACGAGATCGCCTCAGAGCTGGCCGACATATCCGGTCTGCACAGGGCGCGGGGACACCACGGGGCCGCCAATCTGGGGTGGTGGCGAGGTGCCAGAGCCGCTTTGCTCGCTGCGTCCTCCGCCCTGGATCCCGACGAGCGCATCGCCTGGTACGGACCACCGATGAGGGCCCGATCCTTCCTGGTGGCTCGACTGATGGAGACCTGGGCTCACGGCACCGATGTAACGGACACGCTGGGAACCAGTCTTCCGGTGACAGATCGCCTGTTCTGGGTGGCCGACCTCGGAGTACGCACCTTCACCTGGTCCTTCGCCAACCGGGGCCTGGGGGCCCCCGCCGAGAGGGTGAGGGTGGCCTTGCGTGGGCCTTCGGGGGCGGTTCGAGTTTGGAATGACGACCACCACGCCTCGATCACCGGCCCGGTCGAGGAGTTCTGCCTGGTGGTCGCCCAGCGTCGCAACGTGGCCGACACCCACCTGGTGCTGGAAGGAGGTCTGGCACGACGATGGATGGAGGTCGCCCAGGTGTTCGCCGGCCCTCCCGGCCCCGGTCGCTGAGCACTGCGGAACGGGTAGGCCGGCTGTCCGCGCCCCCGGATCCCCCGGCGACGCATTTCAGGCGGGGAGAAGCTCTTTCTTGAGCCGCTCGACGTGGCCGGTGGCCTTGACGTTGCGGTAGGCCCGCTCCAGTGCGCCGTCGGGTGAGATGATGAAGGTGGAGCGGAGCAAGCCCACCACCTCTTTGCCGTAGAGCTTCTTGGTTCCCCAAGCCCCCAGCTTCTCCGCCAGAGCGTGATCCTGGTCCGACAGCAAGGGGAAGGGCAGCCCCTCCTTCTTCTTGAACTCGGCGTTCAGGTCGGGCTCGTCGGGGCTTATCCCGACTAGGGCGTAACCGGCGTCCAACAGCTCCTGGTATGAGTCACGGAAGTCGCAAGCCTCCGTCGTGCAACCCGGAGTCATCGCCTTGGGGTAGAAGAACATGATCAGTCGCCGGCCGGCGAAGTCGTCAGACGAGACGGGATTCCCGTCCTGATCGACAAGATTGAATGAAACGTTCATGGGAGTGACGCTAACGGGGGAGGCGAGAAATGACCGACTCCCGGCCACCAACCCTGCTCCTGCCGGTAGCCAGTAGGACACGATCCGAAAGACCAGGACGGGCGCTACCACTTCGACGGCCGGGAAGCCGTACAGCGCCAAGGCTCCGACCAATCCCGCTTCGGCGAACCCCACCCCTCCCGGCGTCCCCGGTATGCCCGAGGCGAGCTGAGACACCCCGAAGGCCGCGGCTGCCTCGATGGCGGTCACGTCGAGGTGGAATCCGGCCAGTACCAGGGCAAGAACCATGGCCTCGGCCACCAGGCGGCCCCACATGAAGGTCTGTGAGCGCAAGTCGACGGGAGCATCCACCATCGACGTGCTGACGCGACGTCGTATCCAGTCGGGCAAGCGTCGTCGAAGCGTTCCGAGCCGTGTGGCCGCCGCCATCAGCACCACGCCCACCACCACCGCGATGCTGGCCGCCACGACCACGCTCCCCTGCCACTGCTCGATCCTCCCCCGAAGCTTCAGCCACAACAGGCAAGCTCCTGTCCCAATCCACAGACCCGAATAGTTCAGGGCCGTCGCCCGCACCGCGGCGCCGGCCGCTCCGGGGGCCTGTCGGCGCACCGTCCAGGCCATGGCCACCGGTGTTACGGCTCCGCCGGCCGGCAGAAGCCGGGCAACGGTCGAACCGACCAGAGCTGCCTGGAAGCCGAGGATCCCACGGATCTGTCTGCCACCAAGCTCGATTCCCTGGCGAAACAATTCCCCGAAGAACCACACCGACCCGAGCTGGACCACGGCCGCCAGGGCGATGACCAGCCAGGTGGTGGCGTCGAGCGGGGGCAGATCCACCGTGTTGACGACGAACAGGAAGGCCACGGCGTACAGGAGGGCGGCGATAATCGCCGTCCTGCCGACATTCTGCAACCGGATCTCGGTCATGTAGTGGCGGCTTCGTCCGCCGAGCCGCTCGGAACCGGATCCGTATCCCACACGGCTCTCACGACCGCCGCTCTGAAACCGGGTGAACGGTCGTAGTTGCCCTGGACGCGGCGGAGGATGATCACCCAGCTGAGCGCCATTGCCAGGACCACGACGACGCCGGGCTGGCCGGCGGCGAGGGCGAACACGGGCAAGGATCCCCACCCGACGAAACCGCCCAGACCTCCGCCTATGCGCCACCCCATGACGGCCCAGGCAGCGGTCCAAAGCATCAACACCGGAGCCACCCCCACCACGACACCTACTGCCGTTGCCATACCCCGGCCGGATCGGCTGCGCAGATAGATGGGCCAGTTGTGCCCCGTCACCGCCGCCAGCCCGGAAATGCTGACTACCGCCGGTGGCATCCCCAGCCGTCGCAGAACCAGCACGGGGACCAGGCCCTTGAGGCCGTCGAGGACGGCGGCAATGAGGCCGTAGCGGAGCCCGGCCAGCTTGGTAAGGTTCCCGGCTCCGACGTTTCGGGTTCCCTCCCGGCGCAGATCCAGGTCGAGCATGAACCCGATCAGGAGGGCGAAGGGGATCGCCCCGAGGAGGTAGGCGGCCGCGGGAGCACCCACGAGACGCAGCAAATCAGACATCGCCACCATCATCGCGGACCCACCGCCCGAACGACCACTCCGACAACCGGGCCTGTAGCGTTCTCAAGCATCGAGAGCCTCCCGCAACAGGGCCGAATACAGCCATGGCTCGACGAGGAACGAGTCGTGCCCCTTGTCACTGTGAACGGTGAACCACCGAGCCGGAACCCGAGCCCGATTGAGGGCGTCGATCATGGCGCCCTGCTCATCCGGGTAGAAGCAAACGTCGCTGTCGATGGTCAGGACCAGCCAATTCTGGTTGCGACACCCCTTCAACAGCGTGGGAATGGGAGCACCCACCTGCTCGACGAGATCGAACCGTTGCCACACCTCCATAGCGCGGAGATAAGTGTTGGCGTCGAAGCGACGGACGAACTTCTGGCCCTGGTGGAGCATGTAGGACTCGAGCGGGTGGCCCACCTGGTAACCGCCCAGGTCTTCATGCTGGACGACCTCGTCCCTGGCTCGTCGCCGCATGGCATCGAGGGAAACGAACGTCTTGTGGCCAATCATGCGGGCATGGGCCAGGCCTACCTCCGGCCCGTTTCCCCCGTAGTAGTCGCCTCCCTTGAATTCGGGATCGGAGACGATGGCGAACATCTGCTCGAAGTTGTGGATCACCTGGAGTGAGGTCACCTCCAGACCGGCGGCAATCGGGATCACGTTCCTGACCCGGTCCGGGTAGCGGGTGGCCAAGACCACACACATCATCCCGCCCACCGAACCGCCCACCACGGCATGGACCCGCTCGACACCCAGCTCCTCGAGGAGACGCATCTGGGAGTCGACCAGATCGGTCAGAGTCAGCTCGGGGAACCGGGACCCATACGGGCTGGAGGTGGCGGGGTCGATCGAGGACGGGCCGGTGGATCCGTAGCATCCGCCCAAATAGTTCACGCAGATAACAGCAAAACGGTCCGTGTCGAGGGCCCTTCCAGGCCCGATGAAGCCGTCCCACCAGCCTTCCTGGCACTCGTCGGTCCATTCCACCGCCAAACCCGGGACGGCCCGATTCCACCCGGCCGCATGCTGGCTTCCGGTGAGGGCGTGGAACACGAGGATCACGTTCTCGCCGTCGGGGCCGATTTCGCCGTACTGCTCATAGGCCAGCGTGACCTCCGACAGCACCCCACCCTTCTGGAGGGCGAAGGGTCCGTCCAGTTGATGAAAGCGGGTCTCTGAGACCCCCACGCCGTTTGAAGAGTCCTTGGTCATCAGGATCAGGCCAACACGCTACCGGCTCGTCGGCTTCCCGCCATCGACCAACCACTTCTCCAGAAGGCGATTGAACCGCTGGGGCTGCTGGAACATGGGCTCGTGACCCGCCCCACTCAGCAACACGATCTCGGCCCCGGGGATGAGGCCGGCCAGCTCCATCGCATTACGGGCCGGAGTCATGCGATCCTCGGCGCCCGAGATCAGGAGGGTGGGCAGCTGGATCCGGGAAGCGGCATCGGCGCAGTCGTAGGCGGCGCAGGCGACCAGGTCGCCGGCCAGGACGCCCGGATGGCTACGGACGACCAGCCGCTCGATGGCGCCCCGGTGCCACGTCCCCGGTTCAGGGTGACCGCCGGTAAACGACCCCGGCAACGACCATCCGCCGATGAGTGCGGCCGCCCGCGCCAGGTCCGTCTGGGCGGCCGCGATGAGCTGGGGATGGACCTTCATTTGACGGGAAGAGCCAACCAGGACCAGCCGTGCGACCGACGAAGTCGTGCGACCAGCCAGGTCGATGGCGATGAGCGAGCCCATCGAATGGCCTACGAGGGTCGGGGCAGAGTCCGGAGCCAGGTCCCAGAGGTACTTCTCCAGCCAGTCCGCGTAGGCGGGAACCGACGTGAGGCCCGGTTCGCGGTTCTCGCCGTGACCGGGCAGATCGGGGGCCACGACGCGGAAGCCGTGGTTGTCGAGCCACCGCGACTGATAGCGCCACACGGTGTGATCCAGGCCCGCACCGTGCACCAGGACGACGGTCTCCGTGCCGGTCATCGGCGGGCCGCCCGCAGAGCCCTGTCGAGGTCGGCGATCAAATCGTCGGGATCTTCCAGGCCCACCGAAATCCGTACCAGACCCTCGCTGATGCCGGCCGCGGCGAGGGCATCGGAATCGAGCTGTGCGTGAGTGGTCGAGCCCGGATGTATCACCAGCGAGCGGGCGTCGCCGACGTTGGCCAGATGGGTAAAGACTCGCGTCGACTCGATGAAGGCCCGGCCGGCCTTGCGGCCCCCTTCGAGAGTGACGGCCATGAGGGAGCCGGCCCCTCTGGGCATCAGCTTGGCGGCGAGATCGTGCTGGGGGTGGGAGGCAAGGCCGGGGTAGCTGACCGTCACCACTCCCGGGGCCCGCTCCAGATACCGGGCCACGATCCCGGCGTTCCGCACGTGCCGGTCCATGCGCACGGCCAGCGTCTCCAGGCCCTCCAGCAGTCGATACGCCACCTCGGGCGACATGCAGGCGCCGAAGTCGCGCACGCCCTCGAATCGGGCGCGGGCCACGAAGGCGGCAGTGCCGAAGTGATCGGTGAAGATGATCCCGTGATAGGGAGCGTAGGGCTCGGTCAGCATGGGGAAACGGCCCGACCCCGACCAGTCGAAGGTTCCGGCATCGACCAACACGCCTCCGATGACGGAACCGTGACCCGAGATGAACTTGGTGGCGGAGTGGAACACGATGTCGGCGCCCCACTCGGCTGGGCGGCACAAGTAGGGGGAGGCAAAGGTGTTGTCCACGACCAGGGGCACCCCCGCCTCGTGTGCCACCTGGGCCAGGCCGGCGAGATCGGCCACGGCCATGACCGGGTTGCCGATCGTCTCGGCCAGTACCAGCCGGGTATCTGGAGTTACGGCACCTGCCACCGCCCCCAGGTCCGAGGCGTCGACGAAGGTGGTGGTCACGCCGAAACGCGGAAGTGTGTGCACCAGGAAATTGACCGTTCCCCCGTACAGCGAGGTCGAGGCCACGATATGGGCACCGGCGCCGGTGAGGGTGGTGGCTATGAGGGCAAACGCAGCCTGGCCGGATGCGGTCGCCACCCCGGCCACACCACCCTCCAAGGCCGCCATCCGCTCCTCGAAGGCGGCCACCGTGGGGTTGGAGATGCGGCTGTAGAGATGGCCGGGGATTTCAAGGTTGAACAGGGAGGCGGCGTGGTCCGTGTCCTTGAACACGAAGGAGGACGAGAGGTAGATGGGAACGTTGGAAGCCCCCGTCCTGGGATCGGGCGGGACACCGGCCCTCAGAGCCAGCGTCTCGAACCCCACTTTGTCTGGCTTGATGCTGTCATCACCCATCGGTGTGAGAGTAGACCCCACTGGTTCCGGCGCGACATTCGGACCTTGCCCGGGCAGGTCGTGCGAAAAGGGTTCAACCGGCCGCGATACTGACCGGAATCCCGTTGAGAACGGCGTTGCCGGACAGCGGGTCGATCTCATCGGTTGGGGTGAGGCGGTTCACATTCACGCCGGGGTTGTCCGCCGCGACGGAGAGCCGGACCCCTTCCAGGTCGTGGCCCCATCCATAGGGCATCGAGACCACACCCGGCCGAATGTCTTCGGTAATCTCGACGGGGGCCACCACCTTGCCGGTCGACGAGGTGACCGTCGCCGGTGAGCCGTCGGCCAGGCCGAGGCGGGCGGCGTCCTGGGGATGGATCTGGAGTGTGCACCCGTCCTTGCCTCGAACCAGGACTTCGATGTTGCCCAGCCACGAGTTGGCGGTCCGGACCTGGCGCCGCCCCACCAGGACGAGCTGATCAGCATCGAAACGCTCCATATCGACCCAGAGCCGGTCGAGATCGGCGATGATCGGTGCCGGCGCCAACTCGATCTTGTTCGAGTCGGTGGTGAGCACCTCGGCCAGGCGACTCTCCAAGGGACCCAGATCGACCCCATGCGGCTCATCGGCCAGCCTTGCCAGGTTCAGGCCCTCTGGATGGGCTCCGAAGCCGTCCCCATACGCCCCCGTCCGAAGCATGAAGTCGAGGATCGAGAGACGTGGATCGTCCCACGCCGCCAGTTCACCTCTGATCTCTTCCACCTCGCGACCCAGGGCAGCCGCTGCTTTGACGAGCCGGGGCTCGATGGAGGCCCATGCCAGCCGGTCCACATCCACCTCCGGCCCGAGCCCCGAGACGATCCCGCTCAGCGTCACCAGCACGTCGAACTCGGAGGGGCCGTCGGCGTCAAACACGATCGGCGAGTACATGGCGTAATTGCGGACGCTGAGAGCGGTGAACGCCACATCGAAGTGGGGTCTCGCCAACGCCGAGGGAGGAGGAAGGACGACATCGGCCAGCCGCGAGGTCGCGTTCAGGTAGGGATCGAGCGACACCATCAGGTCCAGGCCCTTCAGGGCCTCGGCCAGCCGGTCCGAGTCGGGGTTGGTGATGACGGGGTTTCCGGCGACGATGAACATGGCGTGGATCTGCCCCTCGCCCGGCGTGAGGATCTCGTCTGCCATGGTCACGGCCGGCAGCTCTCCGAGGACCTCGGGCAATCCCCTCACGCGGGAATACCAGCGCCCGACTTGGAAGGGCCGCTTGGACCGTCTGGCCGGCGCAGCCGCCGACTTGGGGAACATGGCTCCCCCGGGGCGGTCGAGGTTCCCCGTGAGGACATTGAGCACGTCTACTGCCCAGGCCGCGACGGTGCCGAACCGCACAGTGTGGGTGCCGATCCGCCCGTAAACGCAGCCCCGATCGGCCCGGGCCAGCTCTTCGGCCACCGTGACAATTAGGTCCTGGGGGACTCCACAGATGGCGGCCGCTCGCTCCATCGTGATCCCGGACACAGCCTGGCGCACATCCTCCACGCCCGCCACATGCCCTTCCAGGTGACCAAGATCCGCCAGGTCTGACGCGAGGAGGTGGTTGATCATCGCCACCAGCAGGACGGCATCGGTTCCTGGCCGGATGGAAAGATGGAGATCTGCGTGAGCCGCCGTCTTGGTGTGACGGGGATCGACCACGACCACCCTGCCACCCCGCTTGCCTATCGCCTCCAGACGCCCCGGCCAATCGGGCGCAGTGGCGAGGCTGCCGTTGGATTCGTAGGGATTGGCTCCCAAGATCAGCAGATAATCGGTCCGGTCCAGATCCGGAACCGGGATGGTTCCGGGATGGCCGAACATGTAACCGCAGGAGACATGCTTGGGCATCTGGTCCAGCGTCGAGGCCGAGAAGATGTTGCGGGTACCCAGGCCTTTGATGAACGGACGCAGGACCAGGGCGCTGTCGAGCTGATGGGCGTTGGGGTTCCCGATGTAGACGCCTACCCCATTCCGACCATGAGCCTCGACCACCGCTTCATAACGTTCGGCGATGAAGGCGTAGGCCTCCGGCCACGAAACCGTCTCCCACTCCCCGTCCCGCTTCAGTAGAGGGGCACGTAGGCGGTCCGGATCATCGTGGAGACGACCCAAGGTCGTTCCCTTGGGGCAGATGAAACCGCCCGAGAACACGTTGTCGCGGTCACCCCGAATCACCTTGACCCGGTCGTCCTCGAGGGTCAGCTCCAACCCGCACGTGGCCTCACACAGGGGACAGGTCCGATACGCCCTTATCTTCATGTCCCCAAGCTACACATGTCGGCTCGAACCGGTGGGGACACCCCTCAGTGCTTCACCTCGATCCCGCCGAAGAGTGCCACGGCGTGGACGTCGAGTGTGGAGGCATCGGTGGGCAGGCTCTCCTTGGTGGTGATGTTGTCGAACCCTCCGAACAAAGGGAAGCCATGTAGGACTACCTTCCAGCCCTGCGGGACCGAGATCTCCACCCCACCGAACGCCGTGAACACGTCCAGGGAGGCGCCGGGAGCCAGCTGTGAGTTGTGCAGGTCGACCTCGGCTCCTCCGAAAATCACCGACACCGAGCCACCCGAGAAGTGCTGGGAGTGGTTGGCCACTTCGATACCCGAGAAGATGGCGAAGTGCTCCATCCGGTCGTCTCTGGTCGTTCTCCCCCTCCCGGAACTCCGGCCGAGCAGGAACGACAATCCGATGACGATAAGGATCCCCGGCCAGACGAATTGCCACAGATTGGCCTCGACCAGATTGGTGGTCCCCAACAGAATCACCCCGGCGATGATGAAGATAATCAGCGGCGGCATCCATCTGCTGGGGTTGCTGACGTACATGATCGCTGCCGCCACGATGAAGATCAGCGGCCACCAGGCGGCGATGATGTCCCCGGCGTTGAGAACGTCGGCGGCGTCGAGCGCCAGCAGGGCCCCCAGAGTGACCAGAATCACTCCGACGAACAGTCGTCCATAGTTCATACCTCCCTCTCCTTCCGGGTGTTACGGCTTGGCGTGGTGGGCGTGGAGCTTGGACAGGTCTTCCAGCTGCTCCACGGCCGTGGCCAGGTGACCCTGGGCGGCAAAGGCGTGCGCCGCCCCTCCCCCTCCGTCACCCGACTGCATCTGATGAGCGGCGGTGCGAGCTTGGGCGGCGGCTTGTTCGGCCGACTCGGCCACCCGGAGATAGGCGGCCGCCGCGTCCGCCAATAGGGGCGGGATCGAGGGCTGGTGATCCGCCTCGACCACCGTGGGCTCGGCCACATGCCGGGGTGGCCCGGCGGCGATGACCTGGCGCGCCTCGTCGAGGGTGAAGCGCCCTTGGGTCACCTCGCGACCCATGACCACTCCGCTGACGGTCCGACCGTGGATAGAAAGCGACAGCAGACGGCGCAGGTCTTCGAGGTCGCGCACGCCGCCGGCGGCGATGATCGGCTCTTCCACCGTGGCCAGGGCCTCGGCCAGGATCTGGATGTTGGTCGTCTCGGTGAGGATATCCCGACCGACCTCGCTGACCATGAACGCCGCCGCCCCGGCCGAGGACATCTCGATCAGTACCTCCTCCAGATAACGGCCCGAGTTCTTGGTCCATCCTCTGGTAGCGATCTCCTCGTCGGGCCGCACATCCAGCGACACGGCCACCCGGCCGGCGAACTCCCGGCACAGGTCCCAGACCATGTTCTGGTCCTCGATGGCGGCGGTTCCCATGGCGATACGCCAGGCACCCCTATCGAGTAGGCGCGCCGCCTCCACATGGGAGCGGATCCCGCCGGCGATCTGCACCTCACCTTCGGCGGTGTCGATGATCTCGTCGATCAGGGCCCGATTGCGATGATCGTCGAAAGCCGCAGCGTCCAGATCCACAACGTGCACGTGGTCGACACCTTGGCTGAACCAGTTGTTGACCCGCCCCACCGGATCGTTGTGAAGGGCGATGGCATCGTGGACATCGCCCCGGGGAAGGCGGACGGCACGTCCTTCGAGAATGTTGACTCGGGCGTAGAGATCCATGCCCATACGGTATCCGAACCGCCCGCGGGGTGGTGTCGAAATGTAACCCCGGGCGTCGAGGTCATGTCCAAAGTGGGTAAGCGGGCACAGACCGCCTACCGTTTGATCAACCCATTCGAGGAAACCCATGGCCCCTAACGCGAACGCAGAGCTCGTCGAGGCGCTCCAGCCGACCGTGTCCCAACTGCTTGCCGAGCACCGCGAGCGCCGCCGGCACTGGTACTTCCACGATCTGATTCCCTGGGAGGAAGGCCGCAGCTTCGTCAAGGAGCCGTGGGACGAGTCGCAGGCGACCATCAACGAGCGGGCCCGGACTTCTCTTGTCTTGAATCTGCTCACCGAGGACAACCTCCCCTACTACCACGTGGCGCTGGAGAAGTACCTTCCGGAGGGCTCGGTGTGGCGGGAGTGGAACGGTCTGTGGACGGCCGAGGAGGCCCAGCACGCCATCGCCATCCGCTCCTACCTCCTCACCAGCCGTAACTGCGACCCGTACGAGTTGGAAGACGATCGCATGGCCACCATGGAGGCCGGCTACCAGCCCCACTTCAAGAACCCGGCCGAGCTGTTCGCCTACACGTCCGCTCAGGAACTGGCTACCCGCGTGTCCCATCGCAACGCCGGCAAGATCACCGAAGACGAGACCGCCTTCGAGTTGATGCGCAACATCGCCACAGATGAGAACCACCACTTCATGTTCTACAAAGGCGTGATGCAGACGATGCTCGAAATCCAACCCGCCACCGCCCTGGAGGGCATCTATCGCACCATGAAGAACTTCCAGATGCCGGGCATTGGCATTCCCGGCTTTCTGCGGCGGTCGGTGGAGATCGCCAAGGCGGGCGTCTACAACCTGCGTGTCCATCACGACAAGGTGCTGACCCCGCTTCTCTCACAGTGGAAGATCGCCGACCTAACACGGCTCGATGCCGTCGCCTCCGAGTTCCAGGAAAAGCTGATGGCCCTCCCGGCCGAGATCGTGCGTCGGGCGGAACAGTTCGAGGCCCGCTTCGGCACCCCCTGAGCAACAGCCGCGGGCCACCGATTCAGCCCTTCCTCTCCTCATGGCCCCCGAATTGGCGGCGCATCGCGGAGAGGAGTTTGTCTCCATAGTCTCCCTGGTCCCGAGAGTAGAAGCGCTGGTGGAGGGCCGAGGCGATCACGTTGGCCGGAACTCCCTCATCGACCGCCGCCTGTAGCGTCCACCGCCCCTCGCCGGAGTCGGATACGTGGCCGGTGTATTCGACCAGGTCCGAGTCCTGATAGAGCGCCGCCGCCGTCAGGTCCAACAACCATGAGGCGATGACGGTGCCCCTGCGCCACAGCTCGGCAACCCGGTCTAGCGGCAGGTCGAACCGGTAGTACTCCGGCTGGCGGAGGGGCGCTGTCTCGGCATCCTCCTGGCGCTTGTCCGATCCGACGTCGGCACGCTCGAGGATCGAGAAACCCTCCGCCAGGGCCGCCATCAGCCCGTATTCGACCCCGTTGTGGACCATCTTGACGAAATGGCCTGCACCGGCGGGACCACAATGGAGCCAGCCCTCCTCTTCAGGGGAGGGCTGGCCGGTGCGGCCCTCGGTGCGGGCGACTGCGCCCAGCCCGGGCGCCAGGGCTCGGAACACGGGGCTGAGTCTCTCCACCGCCTCGGCGTCTCCGCCGATCATCAGGCAGTAACCGCGCTCCAGACCCCACACCCCGCCCGACACGCCTACGTCGAGATAGTGGAGCCCGGCGGGCGTGAGCTCCTGGGCTCGGTCAACGTCGTCTCGGTAGAAGCTGTTTCCGCCGTCGATGAGGGCGTCGCCCTCGGACAGATGAGGCCGAAGCTGCTCGATGGTCGAGTCCACGTAGGCGGCCGGAAGCATGATCCAAAGGTTTCGTGGCGGATCCAGGGCGGCCGCCAACTCATCAAGCGACGCTACGGCCTCGATGACACCCTCTCCCGCCAGATCCTTGCGGGCACCCTCGTCGATGTCATAGCCTACGACTTCATGGCCGGCGCGCTGGAGGCGGCGGGACATGTTGGCCCCCATCCGGCCCAATCCGATCATTCCCAGTTGCATGTGATCAACCTTTCCAATTTCATCGAGCCTATCTCGGTCCGTGTGTACCGATAGACGCCCGGCGATGCTGAATCAGGCCGTGAGCCTGCGATGGCCGACCGACAGGGCCGGCAGCACCTCGGCCAGGCCGTCGTCGATCCGGACGGTGGCGGCATGGTCCCCCCTGGTCGGGCCGCGATTGACGATGGCAACCGGGGTACGCCGTCGCTGTGCAGCCAGGACGAAGCGATACCCCGACATCACAGCCAGGGAGGAGCCCAGCACCAAGAGCGCCGAAGCCGTCTCCAACATCCTCATGGCATCCGATACGACCGATTTGGGCACGTTCTCCCCAAAGAACACGACGTCGGGTTTCAGGATGCCCCCGCAGGCGAGGCAGTCGACCGTGACGAAACCGGCCACCAGGCTCTCGGGCAGCTCTGAGTCCCCGTCGGGAGCGAACTCCACCTTTGCTCCACCCAGGTTCGGGTTGGCCGCCTCGAGTCGATGGTGCAGCTCCAGCCGGCTCCGACCGTCCCCACACGCGAGACACACGGTGCGGGCGAGGGAGCCGTGTAACTCGACCACCTCAACGGATCCGGCCGCCTGGTGCAATCCGTCCACGTTTTGGGTTATCACGCCCTCAACCTTCCCGTCGCGCTCCAAGGCGGCCACGGCCTCATGGGCCGGGTTGGGCCGAGCCCGGGTGATGCGCTGCCATCCGAAGTGGCTCCGCGCCCAGTAACGGCTGCGAGAGCCCTGATCGCGGATGAACTCCTGGTAGGTGATGGGTGGGCGGCGAACCCTGGTGGGATCCCCTCGATAATCGGGGATGCCGGAGTCGGTCGAGATCCCCGCTCCACTGAGCACCACGACGCCGGCCTGATCGATCAAGGCGGCGAGCTTTGCCGTCGCATCCACGCGCCGAGAGTAACGGCCGCCCGAACCCAAGCCGGGCCCCTGGCAAGCCTGAGGCATCTCAGGCCAGGCCGAGGGCCGTCTCGGCCTCGTCCAGGGTTTGGCCTCCGGCCACTACCGGAGCGAACAGGTCGCCGTGGCGCTGGAGGCGGTCCCAGATATTGGCAATGGTGACATCGCCGTTGGCGATCCCGCCGAGCTCCTCCCAGCGCACCGGAGCAGAGACCGGTGCCCCCGGCCTGGGACGGACCGAATACACCGAGGCGATGGTCTGGCCGGAGGCATTGCGGTTGTGGTCGATGAACACCTTCCCGCGGCGCTTGGGCTTGTCCCACTCCATGGTCAGGTCATCGGGATTGGCCGAGACCAGGTACCGACCCACCTCGCCCACGAATCGCCGTACCCGCTCGAATGTGTGCTCGGGGTCGAGGGGAACATAGACATGGAGCCCGCGGCTACCGGACAGCTTGGGGTAGCTGGACAAGCCGAGATGGTCCAGGGCAACCCGGATCAGGCTTGCCCCCGCCACGACCTGGTCCCAACTGGAGCCCTCCGCCGGGTCCAGGTCGAAGATGGCGTAGTCGGGGCGATCCAGGCTGACGTAGCGAGCATGAAAGGGGTGCACCTCGATGCAGCCCATGTTGGCGAACCACATCAGCGCCTCGCGGCGATCGGCTACCAGGAAGTCGATCACGCCTCCCTGAGAATCGGAGGGCACGGGCACCGTGGCCATCCATTCGGGCTGATGCCCCGGCGCCCTCTTCTCGTAGAAGGACGGCCCCTCGATCCCGTCCGGGTAACGCGACATGGACAGGGGCCGATCGGCCAGATGGGGCAGAAGGACGTCGGCCACCGAGGCGTAGTACTGGACCAGGTCACCCTTGGTGTACCCGGCCCCGGGGAAGAAGACCTTGTCCAGGTTGGAGAGCGTCAGCGGAACATCCACCCGGGCACGAAACCGCTCTCCCTGCGAGTCGGCTCGCACCGCTCCGGGGAAGGTGATCCGCCCCGAACCGATCGGGCGGCTCGGCTCGTCTGCTTCGGCTTCAACCGCCCGGCGCGCCTCGGCGAGGATGGCGGCGTGGCTCGACTCCTCCCGGGCCTCCGAGATCAACACCAGGTCGATGCCGGCCCTCGAGGCAGCCGCCACCAGCGGGCCCACCCGAAGAGTGCCCTCACCGTAGGGGACGTGTCGCACCTCACCCTTTGCACCGACCTGGTTGTCGGTGAACTGGCAATGGAGTGGATCGATCATCCAGGCCGGGAACTGGTCGGTCAGGAACGACAGGACCTGGGTGAAGGCCTCCACCGTGGTCAGCCCTCCGCCGGTGATTGCGTGAATATGGGCCCAATCCACCACCGGCCGCACGAAGGAGAAACGGGACGCCATCAAGGCGATATCGCCCAAGGTGCCCCAGGCCCCTTCCTTTCCGGCCGTCTCCAGCCCCAGTCCCAGACCCAGCCCCTCAACCTTGGGCGCCACAGCTTCCAGACGAGCGGTGACCCGGTCCACAAGGACGGCGGGGTCTTCGCCGTGCGTGGCCCCGCCGTGGGCGACGATGATCCTGGCCCCGAGTGCCCGGCCCAGCTTCATCGTGTGCTCCAGAGCGGCGAGGCATTGTGCCCCCCGATCCTCCTCCTCCGGTGTGAGGGTGGCGAAGTAGGGGGCGTGAACCGAGAGCCGGATCCCCCGCTGGGCGGCCAGCTCCCCGAAGGCGGCGCACCTCTTCTCCTTCCAGGGGAATTCGGTCACGAAGGGCAGCTCGAGAGCGCCGAAACCCTGCTCGAGTAGGGAGTCCAGATAGTGTTCGTCCTCGCCCTCGGGCGGCATCGCCGAGACGCCCACGGTGATCATGGGCGACACAGTACGCGGTGGGAGCGCCACCGATCAGGACAAGACGACCACCGTTGTCCCCACTGATGCCCAGTCGTAGAGGAATGCAGCCTTCTCCAGGCTCTGGCGCACACATCCGGCGCTGTGATACTCACCCAGCTGTTCCTCGCTCTGGAGCGGGTCTCCGGTTCCGTCGTTGGGGATGGAATGAAACCCGATCGCAAGATCGTCGCCACGAGCAAAGCGCACCATGTAGCGCATGGTGATGTCGTCGTGGCCGGCGAATGCGGTGGGGGACTTCGAGAGCACCTGGTAGGTACCCGGGGCAGGAACGCCCTCCTTGCCAGACACCAGGTACGAATCGACCACCGCCCCGCTGGCGTCGACCAGCCAGACGCGCTGGCCGCTGTTGGAGTAGACGATACGGCGTCCCTGGCCCGAGCGGGGAGGAACCGGCGGAGCCGGGACCCCCTCCAGATCCTGACGGATGCCCTCAGCCACGTTCCCAAACTCCTCGAAGGGCGACATCAAGACCCGACCATCGGTTACGACAACGGTGATGGTGTTCTCGGTGGTTTCCGTCATACCCTCCCGGGTCACGGTCCCGTGGACGTGGAGCACGGTTCTCCCCGCTTCGTCCTCGGAGAGCGAGTATGTGACGGATTCGGCTCTGGACCAGGCCGCCCAGCCCTCTGACATCTCGATCATCAGTTTGGCGAACTGGTCGCGCCCCACCGCCGCCTGCGAGGTGGGGGCAAGTGCATCCCAGGCCGCCTGCTCGTCACCATCCGCTATGTATCCAACCCAGGCCTGAAAGGCTCCTGCCGCCTTGTCGACCGGGTCAACGGGGCCGGTAGTGGGCGTGGGCACACCGGTGGTGGGAGGTGTAGTGGATGGCGATGGCGTGGGAGAAGGCGAAGTGGCAGGCGCCGCAGTGGTGCCTGAAGAACCGGCGCTTCCACAGGCGGTAGCCACAATCAGGAGTACCACGAGGAGGGCGCGAGTCGACCTGAACATGTCTGGTTTCACCTCTGGTTGGAACGGGCGAATCGGATACAGCTATTGGATGCAGGAGGGCACCACAGGGTTCCCCAATGTCACCAACGACGGGGAAAGGAAAATGGTCGGCACCCCACCGGTCCACAGCGTATTCTCGCCCGTCCATGAATCTGGAACAGCGGATGCGAGGGGACCTCCTCGCCGCCATGAAAGAGCGCGACGACACGGGAGTGCGGGCACTGCGCCACATGCTGGGTGTGATCGGCAACGCCGAGGCGGTGGATCCGGCCGAGCACGAAGGCATGACCCCTACCAGCTCGGAAGTCTGCCGACGGATTCTGACCGACGATCACCGACGGCAGCTCCTGGCCGACCAGATCTCACAACTCGGTCGCACCGCCTCGCAGCTGAGGCAGCTGCGGCGCCTCGACGAGGCGGTCGAGCTCGAGCAGGAGATCGCCGTCTTAGCGAGCTACGAGGAGGGAGCCGAGCCGGCCACTGGCTGACTCATCCCTCCGGCATCATATGGGGATAGGTGTGGTCAGTCGGTGGGGTCATTGTCTCCTTGACCGACCTGGCGCTCAGCCAGCGGAGCAGGTTCAGCTTGGAGCCGGCCTTGTCGTTCGTCCCTGATGCTCTCGACCCGCCGAAGGGCTGCTGGCCCACGATGGACCCGGTGGGCTTGTCGTTGACGTAGAAGTTCCCGGCTGCGTGGCGCAACCCCGCCGCGGCCTGCTCGATGGCCGCACGGTCCCGGGCAAAGACCGCACCGGTCAGGCCGAAGGGCGAGGTCGAGTCGACCATCGCCACCGTATCCCCCCATTCGTCGCCCTCTTCGTAGACGAAGACGCTGACGATCGGGCCGAACAGCTCCGTCTCCATGATCTCATGGCGAGGATCGGCGCTCTCGATGACGGTCGGCTCGACGAACCAGCCCTCCGAGTCGACTGCGTGCCCTCCGACCAGCACCTCCAGCTCTGAATCCGAGGCGGCCCTCTCCAGCCAGGACTCGTGGCGCCGGAAGGCGGCCTCGTCGATGACCGCGGCGAGGAAGTTTGACAGGTCGGCCACATCACCCATGGGAAGAGATGCCGTGGTGTCAACCAGGCGCTCCCGCAGCTCGGGCCACAGGTTCGACGCCACATAGACACGCGACGCAGCCGAGCACTTCTGTCCCTGATATTCGAAGGCACCTCTGACTATGGCGGTGTTCAGGGCGTCCACGTCCGCCGAGGGGTGAGCGAGGATGAAGTCCTTGCCCCCCGTCTCGCCCACCACCCTGGGAAAGGTCCGGTAGCGCTGCACCGAGTTGCCGATGGCCGACCACAGGTTGCGGAACACCGTCAGCGAACCGGTGAAATGGAAACCTGCGAAGTCGGCTGAATCGAAGCAGGCCCGGCTCACCAGCGCCCCGTCGCCGTGGAGGAGGTTGATGACCCCCTCAGGAAGTCCCGCCTCGGTGAGAACCTGCATGAAGAAATGGGCCGACAGTGCCTGCTTCTCTGACGGCTTCCACACGACGGTGTTTCCACACAGGGCGGGGGCCGTAGGAAGGTTGCCGGCGATGGCAGTGAAGTTGAAGGGCGTCATGGCCAGCACGAACCCCTCCAGAGGCCGGTAGTCGAGCTGGTTCCAGACCCCCTTTGGGTTGATCTGGGGCTGCTCGGCCAGGATCTCCGCGTAGTAGCTGACGTTGAAGCGGAGGAAGTCGATCAGCTCGCAGGCAGCGTCGACCTCAGCCTGGTATACGGTCTTGGATTGGCCCAGCATGGTGGAGGCGTTGATCAGGTCGCGGCGGGTGGTGGACAACAACTCCGCCGCCCGGAGGAACACGGCAGCTCGCTCGGCCGGGGTGGCGGACTCCCAATCGGGTTTGGCCGCCGCCGCCGCGGCGATGGCGGCTTCCACCTCTGGCTCTCCGGCGGCGTGGATCTCGGCCAGGTGCAGGTCGTGGCGATGAGGTGCCCTGCGTTCGAAGGTGGTGCCGGTCCGCACCTCACGGCCGCCGATCACGCACGGTACGTCGACGGTCAGCTTCTCGAGGCGGCGAACCTCGTCGAGCAACGAGCCGCGTTGGGCCGTGCCGGGGGCGTAGTTGTGGATCGGCTCGTTTGAGGGCCGAGGCGGGAAGAAGGTGCTGGTGGTCATGTCGGCTCCGCGTCGCTATGCACCCGAGCATATTGGAGACGACGGCCCGGGGACTCGAAATGCGGTTCCGCTCCACTCGAGTGCGGCCAGGGGTCCCACCACACCGAGACTCTTGCCTCTGGCCGGATCCCCAATCAGCCAACGACGCTGGCAGTGATGACCAGCCGGTTTCGGGGTCGGGATAGTGAGTGACCTCGTCAGTCCCGTCGACCTGCCCGACGAAGCGCCAGCGATCGGCCCGACATCGCCCCTGCTGCGCCGTGGCCCGGCCGTAACCCTGACCGAGGTTCGATTCGCCGTGGTCACCTCCATCCTCCTTCTCCGCCGCCGCCTGGTGTTGCCGACCTCGGCGGTGGGGCACCGAATCCGGTTCGGGGGACGGCACCCAATCCACGATCTAGCGGGAGCCCCGGCTGATCGCCGCCCTGGCCGACGAGCTCGTGCTGCTCAACAGAATCGCTGATCCCATCTGATCGGAGAACCCTGCGGCTACGGTCGGAAGATGACCCAGCCCACCATCGAGTCGCTCAGCGCCGTCACCCTGTTCACCGCCAACATGGCCCATGCGGTTCGCTTCTACTCATCGCTCGGATTCGACCTGGCCTACGGGGGACAAGACGCCGACTTCACCAGTTTCCGCGTCGGCAACGGCTTCGTGAACCTGATGGTCGATCCGGACGGAGCAGATTCCCACTGGGGCAGGATCATCTTCTACGTCTCCGACGTCGACGCCTTCTACGAGCGGGCCCGCAAACTCGGCCTCGATCCGGAGACTCCACCCAGGGACGCCGAATGGGGGGAGCGCTACTTCCACCTCAGCGGCCCCGACGGGCATCAGCTCAGCTTCGCCAGACCCCTCCCGAGTTGAGACTTCACCTGACAGCCGAGCGACGACGGGCCACTAGAGGAGCCCGTCGAATCCAGGCCCGCAGCCTCGCTGAGCGAGCCCAACAGGTGCTGGATGCCGCCGCCGGCGACGGCTAGCGGAATGATCCGGCACCACGAGCCGCTCACCCCCTGCCCGCGTGTGCCGAGGGTGGCCGCCAGACCGTCCGCCAGGGCCGCTACCTCGGAGTCGGTGAGACCGGAACCGGGATGCGTCCACAGATACTCGGTTGGCGGCATGGATCCCTCTCGAACCGTCTCAACCGCCTCATCGCTCTGATGGGCCCGATCCCATTCTGAGAAGTTCAGATGCTGGCGTCCCTCGTCCACATCACGCTGGACCAGCCAGGACATTGGAGCCACGTTGGAGTACCAGGGCCAGGTCGATTCGTTGCTGTGGCAGTCGAAGCACGCCCTGACGGCGAGGTCACGAGTTTGAGCAGAGTCCCAGGTAGGTTCAGCGGTGACGGGTGGATTGGCGTGGCTACGTCCGTAGGGAATCAACTGAATGGCCACCAGTCCGACGACTACCACCAGGGCTCCTCGTTTCCACCACGACATCGCGTGTCCTCTCGCCGTTCAACGCCACCCGGTCGCGCGTCGATCGGCGGCCCCAGTTCTCACGGGGTCATCGATGATAAGTCGACCGCTCTCCGAGAGAATGGTGCCTTCAGACGGATTCGCCAAAGGGCCCAGAAGACCCTCATTCAGAGCCGGGGTCTGGGTGGCGGCGGACATGACCTTGGACCGTGCGCGATTACCCGGTGACGTCGGATAATCGCCGCGTGAAGGAGAAGCTTCATGTCTCGAGGTACAGGCCGCGTCGTGGTTGCTCTGATCGTCTTGATGGCCCTCACCCCGGCATGTGCCACGATCGAGTTGGGGAATGACGGCACACAGGTGAACGGATCGGGCACGATCGTCACAAAGACCCGCTCGATCCACGATTTCAACAGGCTGGTGTTTGCCGGTGAGGGAACCGTGGTGCTGTCACGGGGCGAGAAGCCTGGCCTGGAGATCGGGGGTGACGACAACCTCCAGGAATACATCGAGGTGGAGATGGACCGGCCGACGCTCAACATCCACACTCGCTCCACCGTCGACATCGAGCCCAGCCAATCGATCGTCTTCCGGATCGGGGCTCCCAGTTTGCACACGGCCACGATGACCGGAGTCGGTCACGCAACCATGCACCGATGGAACACGATTGACATGGCCATCACCATCTCGGGCACCGTCGACATGGATATGACCGACCCGGGGGCGCTCGATGTCGAGCTGTCGGGCGTCGGGACTCTCCAGTCTCGGGCAGTGTCGACGACCAGACGGTCGTGGTATTGGGAAAGGGATCCTATGTAGCAGGCGACCTGGTCCCGAAGACCGCCGATGTGACGCTTTCGGGTGTCGGGGCGGCAAAGGTGTGGGCCACCGAGCAGCTCAGGACCGAGGTGTCGGGCACGGGGTCCATCTCCTACTACGGCACCCCTTCTGTGGCTGGCGGTCCCCCATCGGGAGCGGGAGTGTGACGCCCCTGGGCAACAAGTAGGACGCAAGATCGGTCCAACCCGGCCGTCGACCTTGCGCCATTTACACCATGGCCGTAGTGTTAGTTAGGCGTACCTAACAGCACGCTGTCCCGGCAGAAGTCGACACGAGGAGTCCACACCGATGAGCACATGGCAGACGATCGCCCTGGGAGCGATCGCCGGGTTCACCATCTTCCTGGGCCTGCCCCTGGGACGCCTGCGGGCCAGAGCGATGGGGCTGCGGACCCTGCTCAGCGGGATGTCGGCGGGGATCCTCGTCTTTCTCCTGTTCGACATCCTCTCACACGCCACGGCGCCGGTGGAGGATGCGGTCAAGGCGGGCGCCTGGGGGGATCTCGCCGGTTTGGGAGCCCTCTACGTCATCGGCCTCGGAGTGGGGTTGATGAGCATCGTCTATTTCAACAAGTTGACCACCAGGCCCGCCCAACGACCGGGAGTCGGGCCGGGCACCATGGCGGTGGCGGAGGTGACTGGGCCCACCGACCAGGAGGTGCTCAACCTGGGCATGGCCATCGCCGGCGCCATCGGATTGCACAACTTCGCTGAGGGACTGGCGATCGGCCAGGCTGCCCAGGCCGGCGAGATCTCCTTGGCTGTTCTGTTGGTGGTGGGCTTCGCTCTCCACAACGCCACTGAGGGTTTCGGCATCGTCGGCCCCCTGGCCGGCTCCGGAGTCCGGGCATCGTGGCGATGGATTTTGTTAGCGGGCGTGATAGGCGGTGGCCCAACCTTCCTCGGCACGATCGTGGGCACCGCTTTCAGCTCGGTGTATGTGTTCGTGGCTTTTCTGGCCCTGGCCGCCGGGGCCATCCTCTACGTGATCGGAGAGCTGTTCGTGGCGGGTCGCCGACTGTCTTGGGTCATCACCCTCTGGGGCGTGTTCGGCGGATTCATCCTCGCCCTGGCCACCGATCTGGTGATCGGGGCCGTCGGAGGCTGACGAGGATTCGGGAAAGGGCCAGCCCAAGAGAGACGCACCCATCCGAAGCTCAGGTCGAAGGTTCAGCCCGCCGCCGGCACGCACCTGCCAAACGGGTTACATCTGACCATGGCCGGGCGCCCGAGAACTTGGACCCTGAGGGCGATCGGGATCGCGTCAGGGATGACTTAGGGAAATCCCCAATGGTGGAGATCGGACTCATGCCGCATCGTGGTCCCTGACATCGCAACCAACAAGGGAGACCAACCGATGACTACCGAAACGACCGCCCAGACCCTCACCCGTACGGGTGTGTCGGCCGAATCACGCAACCTCGCCATGCTGGCTCACCTGTCGGCATTCATCGCCTTCGCCGGAATCCCCTCACTTGTGGGCCCGCTGGTCATGTGGCTGCTGAAGAGGGACGATCCGTATGTCGAAGCACAGGCGAGGCGGGCGTTGAACTTCAACATCTCGTTCCTGATCTACGGCATCGCAGCCGCGATTTCGATCGTCCTCCTCGTCGGTCTGATCGCCCTACCCGCGGTGGCGATCACGTGGTTCGTCCTCGTGATCACAGCGTCCACCAAGGCGGCAAACGGCCAGGACTACGAGTATCCGTTCACGATCGAGTTCGTCTCCTGACCAATCGCATCTCGAGCCACCGGGTGCAGGCTTCGCTCTTCTCAGGGGCCTCGCCCCGGTGGCCGATAGCACACTGATGCGCTCCACCACCTCATTCGTGGTAGTAGTGATGCTGATCGCGGTGCTGGCGGCCGGCTGCGGAGGACGGCTGGGCAACCGTGACGTCAGCACGACGAGATCGCCGTCGACCGCCCCAAGCCCAACCGTGAGCACATCGGTGTCTGCGGCGAGCCCGGGAATCACGCCGGCCGGGAGCACGGCCGACGCTTCGCTCACCATCGTCGAAGAAGTCACCAAGGAGATCGAGTTCTAGCGCCTTGCCGATCAGCCATGAACCAGCTGGCCTCGTAACCCATCAGGACGGGGCGAACAAACTCCTTACAACAGTGACGAGCACTACCGCGCGACACCACCCTGGAACTGCCGATAGCGGGCGGTCCTACAATCGGGCGCTGGAGGCTTCTGGAGTACGCTGTAGAATTCGGGAGTAAAGGAAAGGTTCCCCTGAATCGCCGGACGACGTCGATTGCTGGATTCGCGATTTGCCTGGTTGCTGCGTTCCTGATGGTGGCTGGCATTCTGAACACAGGATGGGGCGCTGCTTTGGGGATGGTCGGCGTCGGCCTGATCGCGGCGGCAGCAGGCAGTTCGACCGACTGACTTCAACGCCACCCACCCACCGGCATGTGTCCGATCTGGCGGTGAGCCTCGATGGACGGGTCCGACCGTAGAGGGCCGCTGACAGACTTATTCAGGCGACCGCTTCGAGGCTGAACGGCCAGCCTCGGGAAGGTATCGGACGAGGCGCTCAAGCATTGGAGCCCGCACCCAGGCCAAGACCACTACCGCCATGCGACTGTGGCTCGCATACCGGATTCCGGATCGACGGCTCGCTCCCACGGCGACAACCTCGACTCGGCCAGCTTTCTCTTGACGCAGGGTGACGACTGGTCCCAATGGTCGAGATGCGGGAAAAGTGTCTCCCGATTGCCCGCTCGCGCGCCATCGGGACTATTTAGTCTGAGCCTTACCACCTCGTTTGGTCGCGCGCGTTCTCTCGAGGGTTTTCTAGCGGGTTATCGTGCGTTCCCGGGCCTCTAGCTCAATTGGCAGAGCAGCGGGCTTTTAACCCGTTGGTTGTGGGTTCGAGTCCCACGGGGCCCACCGGACCAAGGCGAACGCCGTATGGCAATTCAGCCCAGCACTCTCACAGACCGAACTAGCCGCGATGGGCCCACTGGATCCCAACTCGAGCCGGCCGTTTACCACCTGAGTCGTCAACAGCGGGAGGATGTTGTCGTCCGCCTCGATCACAAGCGGTCTTTTTCCGGTCACCTCGACGTTGACGTCGCCGCTGGTCATCAACACGATCTGGTCGAAACCGCTCACCTCCCGCGACTCGTTGGATCTACTACCAGCCTCGACTCGCCTCACCGTGTTGGTGGACACTCCGAGCCCGCCAGGGCATCTAGTGGTCTGTCGCTCAATTAGCCTGGATCCACCGATCCGATCGGTGGATGATTGATGGGATTGACACAGAAAATGCCTCCTGACCTGGGACGATGAGGCTGTCAAAGGCTCTTCAACGACCAGAGTCGGGAGGCATTTCCAGTGAGGTCAGTATCGCAGAACGTTGACCGTTTGGGGGTGGTTTTCGATGAGCCGAATCTGGTGGCCAACGCCGGACTGGTGACGGTGGCCACCCTGGCGGTTCGGTTGGGGTTGGAGCGGCTGATCGACCAGACGGTGCGCCTGGCGGGCCGGGTCGGGGGAGCCAACCCGGGCCGTAAGGTCCTCACGTTGGTGCACACACTGGTGGCGGGCGGGTCCCATATCGACCATGCCGACATGCTGCGCTCCGGCGACACAGAGAGGGTGTTGCCGTTTCGGGTGGCGGCTCCCTCGACGTTGGGGACGTTTCTTCGGTCGTTCACGTTCGGTCACGTCCGCCAACTGGACCGGGTCATCGCCGAGGCCCTGGGGCGGGTGTGGGCGCTGGGGGCCGGACCCGGCGACAGTCGCCTGGTGATCGATGTTGATTCGACCATCACTGAGGTGTTCGGATACCAAAAGCAGGGCGTCGCCTACGGATACACCAAACAGAAGGGGTATCACCCGCTGATGGCATCTCGGGCGGACACCGGCGAGATCCTCCACTCCCGCTTGCGCAAAGGTTCATCTCAGAAGGGAGCGAACCGGTTCATCGAAGAGCTCGTAGCCCGGGTCCGCCGAGCCGGAGCCACCGGTGAGATCCTCCTCCGGGCCGACTCGGGGTTCTGGTCCCGCCGGCTCATCGACACTCTGGAACGGCTGGGAGTGTCGTTTTCGATCACGGTGAACATCAACCCGTCGGTCCGGGCTGGTATCGGCGAGATCCCGGACAGTTCTTGGGTTCCGATCACCTACCCCGATGGTGGCCGGGCCGAGGTAGCCTCCGTCGCCTACACCACCGGACGGGGTCAGCATGGACTCCCACCAAAAACGGTCCGCCTCATTGTCCGCCGTACCCGCCTCATAGGGAAACAAGCCGCCCTATGGCCCGACTGGCGCTACCACGTCTTCGTCACCAACCGTCACGACACCGAAGTGACACTCGTCGACCGAGAGCACCGCCACCACGCCGTCGTCGAATTGGCCATCAGAGACCTCAAAGAAGGAGCCGGCCTCTCCCACGTCCCCTCCGGGCACTTCTCCGCCAACGGCGCCTGGCTCGCCTGCACCGTCCTCGCCCACAACCTCATCCGCTGGACCAGCATCCTGGGCGACCCCAACAACCGAGACATCCTCACCGTCGCTGCCAGCTTCCGCACCCAACTCGTCGCCATGCCCGGCCGGATCATCAACCGGGCCGGACGCCTCACCCTTCGCCTACCCACCCACTGGCCCTGGGCGCGGCGCCTCATCCTCACCAACCTCCGGGCCATCCCCCAACTCGTCTAACCCCACCCCTTCCACTCGCCCCGCCGCGGCACCACCCGCCAGGCGTCAGCCCGCCCACACCAGAGCATTCCAGCGCCCCCGCGCCATCACATCGTCCCGAAACGCCACCCAACACCCCACCCCGGGCTCACCCCGGGCTCACAGCACCCATCCTCGCCCACCACCACCGAACCTAAAGGCCGATCGGTGGATCCAGGATTAGGGCGTGCATGTCTCCGAGTCATCGGCGTCATTGGCAAGAAGAAGGGGCGCAGTCGCAGCAGGGGAGCTGCGACGAGCACTTCGACGCAGCCAAGGTCGGCGAGGGCCGGAGAGACGCCGTCATCATTTGGGCGACGGGCCACTAGGCCTCCCCTGGCCCCTCGAGTGGCTGGACCCGCCCACTAGCGAGGTGCTTGGGCAGCCTCCCACCACTTGTGCACCCTCAGGGCGCGCAAAGTGAGCCACCGCGAGGGCTCACCAGGGCCGTCGTCGACTTGGAACCAGGCCCGCCCGGTGGGATTCCAATCGAGCGGCCACGTGCCGTCGTCCAGGCGCCGAGAGCGCACTACTTCGATTGCCTCGCTCAGCCGCGGTTCGAGGGCCTGCCCGGTCAGAACCGAGGCCGAGCGGAAGTAATCGAGACCCCGCAGCACGTCGTAGTGCCAGCGGTTGGGGTGGAGCAGGTGGAGATACTTCTCGATGGGCTCACCCGTGCTGAGGCGGCGGAAGAGCCGCCGTTTCAACAGATACTCCTCCCCCGAGCGGCGCGCCGCCCTGGACTCCGCTGTCCCTCCGGTGACTCGCTCGTACTCCAGCAGGCCCTCGAGGACGTTGACCGTGCTGTCGAAGGAAGAGCGGACGGATCCGTTCTCGGCTTCGCAGTTCCACCCGCCGTCCTCCATGCGCTCCCCCACCAGCCTCTCGACCACCGGTGTCATGTCAACGCCGAAGTAGGAGCCATTGGCCACGGTCACCCCGTTGATGCACGGTTTCGACCTCACCCTCCCAATAAGGTTGGTTGTCGTGCTCCCAGCGGCAATTGGCGCCAATCAGCTCCATGGAGCGGCGAACCCCGTCCACCCTGGGGTCGAGCCCGAACTCCCGCAGCTGTGACAGCGAGTGGGGCACACCGCCACTACAGATCGGGCAGACCGACTCGCCACCCTGACCTTGATCGAACCCGGAGGGGCCATCGAGCGCATCCCTCGCCGGACACTGGCCAGCCTGATCCTCAGGGGTGCGGGAACTCTGTGGGCAAGAGACAAGCAGCGAGCCATCCGCGACTTCAACCAATGGATGAACGGTGACATCGAACTCGACGAAGACCAGATCGAGCTGATCCTGTTCGTCTTCCGCAACTTCCGTCAGCGACTACCCAATCCGGGGCACCTAGCCGACGAACAACTTCGACGAATCACAACTCCGACCCTCCTTCTCCTCGCCGAGAACACACGGATCTACGACCCCAACAAGGTGGCAGAGCGGGCCCGGAGGCTGCTGCCCAACGTGACCATTGACATCACGCCCAATGCCGGCCACGGTCTGGCGTTTCAGTACCCGGAGCGGATCATCGCTCAGATTCTGGATTTCGTGGAAGGGAAGAGACAACATACCGGAGGACCGGCCTGACTAGGAGCCCGTGTCATCGGTGTCATCTGGCAGGGAGAAGGGCGCAGTCGCAGCCGGGGAGCTGCGGCGAGCACCTCGACGCAGCCAGGCGCGTCGAGGCCAGAGAGACCGCGCCATCATTTGGGCGACGCACCACTAGAGGCCAGCCCGATCCCGGACGAGGCCACCCCGAGCCCGCGGCCAAACACCATCGCGGCTCCAAGAGCGGCGGCCTCGGGGGGGGCCGACAACCGGTCCACCCCCGGAGCGCGTCACTCTCAATCAGCCCGGTGCTCAACGTACGGGGCGGTGGAGTCCACCGCCCCGTACCTCGTTCTAGGGAGTTGGGCTGGTTCAGCTTCCAGCTGTAATCAACTCGTCACGGGTCTCGGTGTGCGAATGGTCGGCAACCTCTCGGGTCGGCACAAACAGGCCAAGAGCGCCGAACAGGGCCATCACCAGGCCACCCACGAGAATGGTCCACGCCAGGGGCGTGAGGGCGGTGTCCTTGATCGTGTCGTAGTTGTCGAGTTGGGCCTCGAAGGCGCCGACGGTGGTCTGGAACCGGCCCATTGCCTCGGGCAGCGACTGCAGGGCGGCCGCAGTAGCGGGGAATTGGGAGCCGATAAAGGCCTGCACCTCGGGGACCGTCATTCCAAGTGTTCCGGCCAGGTCCGGAATCAGCGCAGTCTGCATCTCGGTGCCCATCGCACCCACTGTCTGCAGTGCTGCGTTGCTCTGTTCGACCAGCTGCGCCGTATACACGGGACGGAACGCGTCGTTCATGGCGTCCGCACTGGTGGACTTGCCGATGAACGAGAAGCTCAAGGTCGTGGCCACGACTAGAACGCCGACTACCAGGGCGGACCAGGCTGCCGGACGTCCATCGAAGAACATCCAGACCCCCACCGCTATCCCCAACAGACCGATGCCGAGGATCATCCAGGGCAGGGTGGTGGCAGGGATGCCGGATGTCGGTAGAGCGTCAGCCGATTGGAAGTTTGCCTGCTGGCTCTCGATCAGGCCGGCCACGCCATCGAACTGGCCGACGATCCCTGGCAGCGCCGCGGTTCCCGTCGCCACGGCCGGATACTCGGTCGCCAGGTAGGTACTGAACGTGGCTTCGTCCATTCCGAGTTGGGCAGAGAGAGTGGGCACCACCTTCTCCGACATCTCGGTGCTCACCGCCGAGAGAGCGGCAATATCGGTCCGGGTAGCGTCGATGGCCTGGTCGGACATCACCGTATCCCGGAACCCGTCCGTCAGGTTCTCGAAGGCCGGGGCGACAGTGAACAGACCGTTCATCAGTCCGACGACCAGGATGGCAATGCCGGCGACGAGGACGCCGCTCGCAGCAATGAATTTGCGCATGTTCGCTCCTCAGGCGGTGTGGAGCCGGATGCCCAGGAACTCCAGGCGCTTCCTCCGCCCAGACACCGACCGGGAGACAACCTCCCGTTCCCATTGGACAACTTTGGGCGGGCCGGCCCCAGTGCCATAGGTCCCGACCCGGCAGGTGATGTGAGTCCCGCTTCGCCTATCGAGGCTCTCAGCTGACACAACGGGGTACCGACATGTCCGCCGGCGAATGCCTTCCGGGCCAGATCCACTGGCTCGCCAGGGTGACCAACCGACCCCGTCAACGCTGAAACCTCGATTCGGGTCATTCGGCCCTGGTGAGGCGACCGCCGAGGTCGCGCCGTTCGAGTAAGGATCGCGGTGATGGCATTGAAGGATGCCAATCGTCGCCATCACCATCTTCTTCGTGATTCGAATCGATGCTCGCCTATGCCGGGACGCGGCGACGAAGAGAGGCGGAGTGGTGAAGCTGCAGAAGGCGTGGAGGGCGACCCCCGAGTTGGATCTGACCGGCTCAGACGCGTGGCCTGATCCCTGCAATTCTCCATCCTGCTTCACTAGTGGCGGCTGAAAGGAGCACACACTGACCGAACCCGCCTCCAGGGATGTGTGGGAGCGTCTCGCCTCCCGGACCAAGCCGTCGGGTGCTCTGGCGGCGTTGGAAAGCCCCCGCACCGTTGCCAAGCTGGTCACCGGGGCACTTGGGGGAGCGACGTTCTTCGCCGCCGTGTTCGCCGTCGTACTTTTCCGCTCAGGCGAGATGGTGTCCGGGTGGGCCACCCTCGGCCTGGCAATCGCCTATGCGGGCATCTGGGTCTGGACGGCCGCCATCGGCGGAGTGGCTGGGCCGGCCATGTTCGCCTGCGTTGCCAGCATGGCCGACCAGATCATCGTCCAAATCGCCCTGGGCGGATACGCCAACTCCGGCGCGTACCTGATGTGGGGGATCACCATGACCTTCGCCCTGGTGATCATGATGGGCCGACGCCCGGCGCTAATAGTCGCCGGGGTCTACGCGGTGCTCGGGGTGGTGTTCGGATTCCTGGAACCGACCTTGGCCGCCAGTCGACCACCGCCCTCGAGTGCCCTCACGTCCGCCCTGTTCGCGGTTGTCTTCGTAGGCAATCTGGCCATGGTCACCTCGGTTCTCGTGTACCTGCTGGTCCGCCTCGCCTATGAGCGGGAGCGTGCCGAAAGCCTCCTGCTGAACGTCTTGCCGGCCCAGGTCGCCACCGAGTTGAAGGAGAGAGGTCGGACGACGGCTAAGCGGTTCTCTTCGACCAGCGTCCTGTTCGCCGACGTCGTCGGATTCACTGAGATGTCCGCCGGGATGGATCCCGAAGAGATGCTGGACATTCTCAATGAGGTGTTCACCTATTTCGACACACTGGCTCGCCGGTACGGGTGCGAGAAGATCCGCACCATCGGCGACGCCTACATGGTTGCCTGTGGGGTACCGGTTCCGCGCCCCGACCATGCCCGGGCGCTGGCGGAGATGGCACTGGACATGCGCGACTACGCCAGCCGCGGGCCGCTCACCTTCCGGCTGGGAATCAACTCGGGCCCGGTGGTGGCCGGCGTGATCGGCACCTCCAAGTTCCAGTACGACGTGTGGGGCGACACGGTCAACACCGCAAGTCGAATGGAGTCCCACGGTGAGCCGGGTCAGATCCAGATCTCCGAAGCCACCTACGAGCTGATCAAGGACGACTTCGTCTGCACAGCCCGCGGGCCGATCGAAGTCAAGAGCAAGGGGACCCTACGCACCTGGTATCTGGAGCGAGGCGCCTCCGATAGGGACGACACCGTCTCTGAGGCCTGAGCTCCTGTGGACGCAGGGGAACGGTCCCGCCGGTCTTTCGACGGTGGCTATCGCTATGCGTTGGTGCAGGTCCCAATGACGGGGGTCCGTCGCGGTCCAATGAGCGGCACTCCTGGTGGTGTGTCGCTCAATCAGGGGGACGGTGTCTCCGAGTCATCGGTGTCATCTGGCAAGGAGAAGGGCGCAGTCGCAGCCAGGGGCGTCGAGGCCCGGAGAGACCGCGCCATCATTTGGCCGACGCACTACTAATAACGGGGGATGGCGGTGAAGGGGTGGCCGTTGACGGGCGTGTCGACGACCGTCACCTCTCCGTCCGTGCGCAGGGCATGGACACAGAGACGATCGAGCAAGTCGACGCTTCCTAGCTCCTGGCCCTCGTGGTACGACACCTCCAGCGAAGTCGGGTCGAACCGGCCCCATATCGGCGGGGCGTGTTGATGGAGGACGACCTCTTGGAGACGTCCTTCGACCGCGGCCACCAGAGCCTCGGCGATCCTGCTCGTGGCACCGCCGGTTCCCAGAGCTGTCCCGACCCGATCGAGGGCTTCCAGTTGGGCCGACCGCTCCTCGTCGGCGATCACCGCCGCTGCGCTCCGGCGCACCTCGTCGGGGTCGTCCACGTGTCCGATTCCGCTGTTGTCGGGGCTACAGACATCTCCTCCATACTCCCGGTCGAATCGGGCAATCAGGTTGTCGTCCCCGAGGACCACCAGCGGTCCGTCCACTTGCGGAAGCGCGTGGACCACTGCACGAAGGAAGCGGCGGCGATCCTCGTCGCGCCCGGCGGATGCATCATGACCATGTCGGGACCGCGCCGTCCCGGTCATATCAGGATGCTGCTGGCGCTGCTTCTCCCGGTCGACGAACCAGTTCACGTCCTGCAACGATTCGGGCAGATCGGCGTCAACCCTCTCGGCCCCATATCGACTCGACCGGTAGAGGCGAACCCCGCCTTCTGTCAGCACCAGGACCGACACGACCGCCACCTGCAGCGTGGAGAGCAAAGGGCGGAGATGGAAAGTGTCCGCCGCCACGGCCAAAGCTTCGGTCGATTCCGCCAGGGCAACAGAGGTGGCCTTTCCCTCGGCGTCGACGAAGACACCGAGGGCCACCGACTGGTGGCGCCAGAACTCCTGGTCCTGGAGACGGGCGCGAGCCTCGCGCAGCTGGTCAGTTCTGCGTCGAGGGCTCCATCCGGCCTCCTCCAACCAGCGGTCGGCCTCGCCGATCTGGTTCTTGAGGCGGATCGCATCCTGCTGGATCTCGGCACCCCTGACGTGGGTTGGTATGTACAGAGACGTCAGGAGACCATCGGTGACACCCGCCAGCCTCTCGAAGAACGAACGGTCGGGAACGATCGGTCTCATCAAGCACACCTCGAGCTGTCCTGTCGCGTGTCCTACCCAAGGTACCTACCCGTCACACGGCGAGGGAAACGGCGGGCCGCGGCCCGATTCGTTTGTTGGCCACCGCGACCGGCTACAAATAGGAGGAACGACGGAGGAAACCGTGCTTTCAGGACATGGCTGGAAACTGGGCAGGATCGGCGGGGTCGAGGTCAAGATCGACCCGTCGTGGAGCATCATCGCCCTGCTCGTCGGCTACAGCTTCTACCTTTCGCTGGGCGCTCGGTTCACCCACCAGTCCGCCGGCGTCCTGATTGGCCTGGCGACCGTCATGGCGCTGATCTTCTTCGCCAGCGTCCTGTTGCACGAACTGGCCCATTCCTGGCTGGCTATCTCCCGCGGGGTCGAAGTCAAGGGCATCACGCTCTTCCTGTTCGGAGGCGCCACCGAGGCCGATCTCGACACCAAGAAGCCGAGCGACGAGTTCTTCATAGCCGTGGTGGGCCCCGTCACCAGCCTGCTGTTGGGGGGCCTGTTTTGGATTATCGCGGTGGTCTCAGGCAGCACGTCGGTCGGCTTCGCGGCCGGTTACCTGGGCTGGATCAACGGTTCCCTGGCCGTGTTCAACCTCTTGCCCGGGTTCCCTCTCGATGGCGGCCGGGTCCTGCGCTCGCTGGTCTGGCGGCGTACTTCGGACCTGGTCCGCGCCACCCGGGTGGCCGCCCGTGCTGGACGCATACTCGGTTCAGTCATCATCGCCATCGGTGTGTTCGAGGTGTTCTTCCTCGGGGCATTGATCAGCGGGTTGTGGCTGGTGGCCATCGGTTGGTTCCTCACCCAGGCCGCAGCCAGCTCCTTCGTGCACCTCCAGGTGCGGACCGCCCTCCAGGGCGTTCCTGCCTCACGTCTCATGGCCGGCGATCTGGTCGGAGTCCCGGCGGGCACCACCGTCCAGGAGGCGGTCGACGGCTACTTCATGCGCCACAACTACAACAGCTTCCCCGTAACCTCGGACCACCGGACGCTGGGGCTGGTGACGATGAAGGCTGTGCGCGACGTTGCCCGGGACCGGTGGAACAATGTGCTGGTCGACGAGATCCTCGAGCCCCTCTCGGATATGTGCACGGTGGGCGTGTCCGACGACATCGGGAACGTGGTCGACAAGCTCATGCAGGGCCAGGTCGGCCGAGTGGCGGTGGTCGACGATGGCGAGATGATCGGGCTGATCACCCCTCGAGACGTGGTGCGGTGGCTGGAGCTGACCCAAGAGCTTGGAGAGAGCGAACGAAGGCTCCGGCTCGGATGACACGGCCGAATTGGCTCGACGGCAACGGAGGCCGTCAGACCATTCGACGCCGCAGAGGTCGCAAGACCTGGCCGACCAGCAATGGAACCAGGCTGGCCACTATGACAACCAGCCACTCCCCCAGGTCGAGGGCCGCCACCTGAACCACGTCCGACAACGCCGGCGTGTACATGGCCACCACCAACAGGCCGCCCGACAGGGCCAGAGCCCCCCACACCCATGGATTGCGCGTCACGTCGTTACGCAAGACCGGCGAGGCCGGATCAGCCATGTTGAACACGTGCCAGAGCTGGGCGAAAGCCAGCGTGAGGAAACTCATCGTGGTCGCGACCAGTGGGGAACGGCCCATGGCATCCACACTCACAGCCAGGACGCCCAGCACCGGGACGGAGATCACCACCCCGAACGCCGAAATCGACAACCAATGCCGACGGGCGAGAACACCCTCGGTCGGACTTCGGGGCGGCCGATTCATCACGCCCGGCTCACCACGGCCCGCTCCCAATGCCAAGGCCGGGAAGACATCGGTGATCAGATTCAGGTAGAGGATCTGGAGGGGGAGGATCGGCGTGGGCAGCGCCAGCGCCGATCCGATGCCGACCACGATGATCTCGCTGAAGTTGCTCGACAATAGATACAGGACGAACTTCCTGATGTTGTCGAAGATGACCCGGCCCTCGCGGATGGCGGCCACGATCGACGAGAACCGGTCGTCTTCAATGACCAAGTCGGAGGCTTCCTTGGCGACCTGGGTACCTCTGATTCCCATCGCCACACCGATGTCTGCCTTCTTGAGGGCAGGGGCATCGTTCACACCGTCCCCGATCATCGCCACGCTGTCTCCAGCCCTCTGGCGCGAGGCAATCACGTCCAGCTTCTGGCGGGGGCTGGTGCGGGCGAAGACGCCTGCTCGCTGAACTCGATCCGAGTCGACCTCGTCGGAGGCAAGCTCACCACCGGTGACCAGGCGGTCACGATCGAGTCCCAGCTCGCCTGCCACGTAATGGGCTGTGGCAGGCTGGTCCCCGGTGATCATGACGATGGCGATGCCGGCTCTCATGCACTCTTCGATGGCCGACCTGATGTCCTCCCGGGGTGGATCGACCAGGGCAACCAGTCCCAGCAGGGTCAGATCGCGGTAGGGGTGGGCCGAAAGGTCGTGCTCGGACCGCTCGGCCAGGGCCAGCACCCGGAAACCCTCCTGGGCGAGGCGGTGGTTCTCGTCGAGCCACCGCCGGCGAGAGTCGTCGTCCATCAACCGGGTATCGCGGTCGACCAGCACCGAGTCGCAGGCCTCGACCACGGCGTCGGGTGCGCCTTTGACCGCAACGAGATAGCCGTCGTCTCGTCGATTGAAGGTGGCCATCATCCTCAGGTCGGGATCGAAGGCCACCTCTCGCTCCTCAGGCAGAGCCCTTCGCAACTCCGGCCGACGCAGACCCGCCTTGGTCGCCGCCATGAGCAGCGCAACCTCCGTGGGGTCGCCCACCGGCTTCTCCCCTTCGCCCCCAAGAGAGGCGTTGTTGCACAATGCGCCCACCGTGAGCGCCTGCCTCACGTCTTCGGGGAGCTGGGCCATCGGGGCGCCCTCGTACCTCACTTCTCCCTCACCCCCGTAGCCGCCCACGAATTCAACCGTCTTGTCCTCCATGACGAGCTGCACCATCACCATGCGGTTCTCGGTGAGAGTCCCCGTCTTGTCGGTGAGGATCACGCCCACCGATCCCAGGGTCTCGACGGCGGCCAGCCGCTCGATCAGTACGTTGCGTCGTGCCATGCGCCGCATTCCACGGGCCAGGGCGATCGTGGCAACGATGGGCAGGCCCTCCGGAATAGCGGCCACCGCCAGGGCGATCGACGTCTCGATCGCGTCCAGCAACGGCCGGCCGGCCATCGCTCCGATGATCCCGATCAACGCCGCCACGCCCAGGGTCAGCCAGAGGAGCCTCCTCCCCAGCGCCTGGAGCTGGTGCTGGAGGGGGCTGTCGCCCTGATCCGCCTCGGCCACCAACTCGGAGATGCGACCCAGTTCGGTGTTCATGCCGGTGGCGACGACGACTCCCTCGCCCGAGCCCCGGGTTACCGCGGTCCCCTTGTGCAAGAGGTTGGTACGCTCGGCCAGGACTGTCTCATCGTCCACGGGAGCGATCGACTTGCCCACCGGCATCGACTCGCCGGTGAGGGCAGACTCGTCGACTTCCATCTTCGACGCCTCGACGATCCTCACGTCGGCGGTCACCACGTCCCCGGCGTCGACGATCACGATGTCGCCTGGAACCAGGTCCTCGGCGGCGACCGACACCGCTTCGCCGTCACGGCGCACATTGGTCTCGGTACGGCCCAGCTCGCGTAGAGACTCCATCGATCGAACCGCCCGGTATTCGGTGATGAAGCCGATCACGGCGTTGATGACGATCACGACCCCAACCGCCGCTGCCTCGGGATACTCACCCAGGATCAGCGAGACGACGGTCGCTGCCACCAGGATCGTGACGATGACGCTCTTGAACTGATCGACGAGGATTTCCAGCACGCCGGCCCGCCTGATGGCCTGCAATTCGTTCGGTCCGAAGAGGTCCAGACGGTCTTTCACCTCAGATGAGCTGAGGCCGGTTGCAACCTCGACCCGCGCCTGGGCGACCACTTCGGCGGCTGTCACCGACCACGCGTGGTCGATGACCTCGACAGCCGGCTGGCCTCTGGTCCCGGGAGACGTCACGCGCTAACCCCTTCCATTGGTCCGGCCGGTGGCGTCCGGCCGCTGGTATCAGAGTGTGATCACGTGGTCCGGCGCGTTGGCGCTCAGGGCCGCATACAGGTCGGGGAAACAGCCCACGCGAACCCCGTCGACCGTGTCGACCGGGACGCACTCGCCCGGCTGGCTCCTCCCCTGACCGGTGGCCGGGTCGCACCAGCGGGGCTCGCCCTCCGCCAGGTTCCGCTCCAGGGCACACATGTCACACATCATCAGCAGCATGCCGCTCGCCTCCGCCACACTGGCCAGCCGTTCCCCAATGGGATCACCCTTGCGAAGAACGAAACTGTTGTCGTCGAAGAAGAACATCCCTACCACCTCCACCCCGTGTGTGCCGGCTTCCAGCTGGGGCAGGATCATCTGACCGAGCTTGTAGGAGGCGGCTCGGGGACTGGTGAACACGTAGGCGACCTTCATCGGGGCTCCCTGTGGGTGTTGGTGTGGGAGCGACGCTAGCGGTGCGATGCCCGCGCCCGAACGGGCTACCGGGACAGGGCCGGGGGGTCGTAGCGGGGTTGATAAACCATGATGGGGGGGCCTCCCGGGACGACGATTTCGGTGGTGAGGCCGAAACCATCGTCACGTACCTCGCGGGTGAAGGTCGCACCCCGCCCACGCAGCTCGGTCATGGTTGCCTCGATATCGTCGCAGACGAGGGAGATCTCATGACGCGGCGGCGTCGAGCCCTCCTCGCCGTCGACCTCCCAGGACGTGGGATGAACACCGAGCTCGCTGGGCCCGGTCTTGAAGATCAACCACTCTCCACCCGTGTCGACGTGTGGCCAGCGCAGAACGTCCCTGAAGAAAGCACGGGCGGCCTGGGGCTCGTCGGTATACACGAGCGTGTGAATGGCCCTGATCATGCGAGGCGAACCATACCTCCCGGAAATCTGGAAGTGGCCTGTCCGGGGGCAGATGTGACTGAAGTTCCACCCCCCGATCTGCCGAAAGGTAGGGGTGGGATCCGCTCTGCCTGCCAACCCTTCCGACCCGGCCATGGTTCGCGCACATCTCGAGTCCCTGGTGGCTGAGGCCGAGCGACTCGTGGGAGTGGCACGTGATGAAGCGAGCCGCATCGTGGCGCGTGCCCGGGAGCAAACCGCTCACAAGGTGCAAAGGCTGATCGCCGAGGCTGACCGTCTTCGCAGCGTCGCCGAGCACGAGGCCGACGAGATACGCAAGGAAGCCGAGGAGATCCGCGCCGCGGCCCGCCGGGAGGCCGACATCGTTCTGGCACGGGCCCGGTCGGTTCACGACGAGATCGTCGAGCGGGCCCAACAGGTGGACTCGGTTCCCCCGACCGGGGCAGAAACCCTCACACAGCCCGGCAGCTCGGACCAATCCACCGTCCAGGAAGCCCGGACCGAGGCGGACCGCATCCTGCGAGTGGCACGGGCCGAAGCCGAGGCCCGCGCGGCTGAGATCCTCGAAGAAGCCAGACGGAAGGCCGAGAACATCGAGGCCGACGGGCGACGAAGAGTCGACGGGATGCGAGCCACCTATCGAGAGTTGCAGCGGCGCATGCGGAACGAGGAGACCATGGTCCTAGACCGCATCGCAGCCTACGAGGAGCGCCTCGGCACGCTCAAGGACAAGGTGAGCCGACAGGCTCCCGGCCGGACGTCAGAGGAATCCGAGGACCCCGGCCCACCGGTTCCCGGGCCGGCCCGGTCTCGACCAGCGGAGAACCCGGTGCCGACCACAGTGCGTCGGCAGGCGGAGCTGATCCGTTCCATCCGAGCCGAGATGGCCGAAAAGACAGACGATCCCGAGGTGCTCCAGGCTCTGCGGGCCTTCAGACGCCGCACCTGAGCGCGCGGCCCCCAAAGCGCCATCCATTCAGCCGAAGCCATCGTGCGCTAGTCCTGGCTCCCGCAACCCAGGCTCATGTGACCGCGGCTCCTCGAGTCGCTCGCACGAGCGCATGTTCCACGAGCCGGGCCAACGTCGCCTGCGCGTCGACCCTGACCCGGGCATCGCAATAGACCATCGGGACATCGGCCGGCACCTGGAGGGCGTCTCGGACCGCGGCCAGCGAGTGGAGACGATGGCCGTCGAATGTGTTGACCGCCACCAGGAAGGGGATGCTGCGCCTCTCGAAGAAGTCCACGGCGGCGAAGCAGGCATCCAGGCGACGAGTGTCAACCAGCACCACCGCGCCAATGGCTCCCTTGGCCAGCTCGTGCCACATGAAATGGAACCGATCCTGTCCTGGGGTGCCGAACAGATAGAGCACCAGATCGCGCTCGAGGCTGATCCGGCCAAAGTCCATGGCCACCGTTGTCGTGGTCTTCGTGTTGTCCTCAAACAACTCGTCGATGCCCGAGCTCACCTCGGTCAGCGTGGCCTCACTCCTCAAGGGCTCGATCTCTGAGATGGCTCCGACGAAAGTCGTCTTCCCGACGCCGAAGCCGCCGGCGACGACGATCTTGACCGGCAGGCGGCGGCCGGATTCAGAGGCTGTTGATTCCATCCAGCACTCTCTTCAGCAATACGGCGTATTCGTCACCGTCTTCGGGTGCCGTGAGGTCGCGCGGCTCATAGACCGTCACCGCACCCCGGCTGGAAAGATCGGCCACCACGACCCGCGTTACCCCGATCGGCACGTCCAGGTGAGCAGACAACTCGACCAGGGCAGTCTCACGCCGGGACAGGTCGATCACGCGTGCCGCCTCCCAACGAAACTGGCGCTTGATTCGCTCTCCCAGAGGAGTAGCCCGTACCAGCGCCTCCAGGGCAAGCGGTGGCAGGTCGCTGCCCGTCCGACCTCCCGTGATCGTGTACGGGCGAACCAGTCGGCCGCCCCCGACGCGGTCTCCTGTTGCCATCACTCAGATCCCACCAGTGAGGCCTTCAGCTCCTCGCGCACCTCGGGGGTGAGCACGTCACCGGCTCGGTCGGCGAACAGGGCCATCTCGTAGGCCACGGCGCCGATGTCGACGGACCGCCCGGTGAGGGCACAGAGCAAAGAACCGTCGCTGATGCCGGTCACGAACAACCAACCCTCGGTCATCTCCACGATGACGTTGCAGACTGAGCCGGCACCGAAGCGCCCTGCCGACCCATAAGCAAGCCCGATCATCCCCGACGCCACAGCCGCCAGCCGATCCGCCGACTCTCTGTCCGTATCGCTCGAAACGGCCATAGCCAGGCCGTCCGAGGAAACGACCACCGACTGGCGTATCGCAGGCACGGCCTCGGTGAATCGCTGGATGAGCCAGTTGAGGTTGCTGGCGGCTGCGCTCATGACTCGCGCTCCGTCTCTTCGGGATCGACCCGAGGGGCGGTCGAGGCTTGGTCATCGGCCGGTCCGAGCGCCGTTTCCCGCCCCCGACTGAAGCCGGTCAAGACATCTCGGATACCGGCCGCACCCAGGTCCGACACTTTCGCACTCTCCTCGCCGGCGTCTTCCTCGAGGAAATGGGCCCCAGGCCGCCGGGTGGGAAGGCCGGCAACCGTCTCTAGTTCCGCGTCCGGTGCGGGAACCTCCTCGGCCTCCGGGTCAGAGTGTGGGCCGTCCTCGTGACGGCCGGTACCGCGGAAGGCGTAGCCGGGGATGATGGCGGTACGGATCTCATCGGGATCGGCCGAGCCGGGGGACCGTTCTTCGGCTGACTTCGCCCCGCTGGTTGCCACCGACTCGTCGGATGGAAAGGCCTGGTCTGGGCCAGGCGCGGCCTCCTCGGGCCGATGACCTGGGTCCTTTTCGTCGTTGACGGACGCCGCCCCGGGCTCGTCTGATGGGAAGGCCGGGGTGGTCTGCTCTGGCGTCGGCCCCTCGGCGGAGGCCGCAGCCGGAGCCTCCAGCTCCGTGGAGAGGGGATCATCTTCGAGTGTGTCGATGTCGATGGGCACGGGCCCATCCATCCCGGTAGCCTCACCGGCGACCGAGACCGGGACCGGAAGACTCGGTTCGGAACCGCTGTCGACTTGGAGCAGGCTGCGGGGAATGGTGACGCGGACGGTGGTGCCGGGCACACCCGCCACCAGCTTGACCGAAATGCCGTGGCGATTGGCGAGCCGTGCCACGACGTACATGCCGAGCGTGGGATCCAGGGCCAGGCCCATGACGGGCGGCTCCACCATGAGATGGTTGAGTTCGGTCATGCGGTCCTGGGAGAGCCCGATGCCGTTGTCGGCGATCGTGACCACATACCCGTCGTCGTCGAATAGACCCGCTACTCGGACTCTCTCAGAGGGAGGGGAGAACTGGGTGGCATTGTCGAGGAGCTCGGAAAGGAGATGAGCCAGGTCGGTGACGGCGCGTCCGGCCACAAGAGCCGGCTCCACCGCCAGCACATCGACCCGCTGGTATTCGTCAACCTCGCCCAGCGCAGCACGGACGACCTCGCCCACGTCGAGGGGCTCGGCCCACATGCGGGGGCTCTCTGCACCGGCCAGAACCAGGAGGCTCTCGGCGTTGCGGCGCATACGCGTGGCGAGGTGGTCGAGGCGGTAGTAGCCCCCCAGCACCTCGGGATCTTCCTCTCGCGCCTCCAGGTCGTCGATCAGCGCCAGCTGGCGATCGACGAGAGAGCGGTTGCGACGGGCCAGGGTGACGAAGATGTCGGACACACCCCGGCGCAGGATCTCGAGCTGCCGGTTGGCGACGTCCACCAGCGTGCCATGTAGGGAGGAGAAGGCTACGGCGAGCTGGCCCACCTCATCCTTCCCTTGCTCCTCGATGCCTATCGAGCTTTCGGCCGTGAGCCTTCCCCGGGGGTCGCTGAGCGCATCCACCAGCTTGGGAAGGTCGTCCTCGGCCACACGTCGTGCCTCCGAGGTGACCGAGCGCACCCGCCGGACCATGGACCGACCCATGACCAAGGCCGCCAAGGCCGCCAGTACCAGCGCCACGGCCACTATCACACCGACGGTCACCGCCTCGGTCCGTGCTTTGGCGGCGGCTGCGTCGGCCGAGCCGGATACCCGATTCAGGATATCCGAGGACGTACCGACCAGCAGATCATCGCGTCCGTCGGGGAAGGTCGACGGCTCGATGCTCTGGCCCTCGGGCACGAGCTGAGTCTTGGCCAGATTGAGGGCGCCGACCGTGGGGGATGAAGCCTCGGCGGTATTGAGCCAGTCACTCACCGTGGTCTCCAGCGAGAGTAGTTGCTGTTGGAGAGCCGGGGTGGGAGCAAACACCCCATCGGCGGAGGCAGCAGCGATGATGCGCTCCTCCTGGGACGACGCGACCGCCGCTCTCGTCAGCGCCACCGCACCGGCTCCCTCCCGGGCCCGCACCTCGGTGCCGAAATAGAGGGTGCTCTGCGCCACTATCGAGATCAGGCTCTGGTCGATGCTCCCGTAGAGATCACTCGCCTCCGAGGCGAGAGGATCGGCGGCTCGGACATCCTCCAGCCTGGAAACTACGCTGCTGCTGTCGGAGACTATGCGGGAGGCGATGCCGCTTCCCGGCCCGGCTGCCCTGGGAACCAGCTCCTTTATGTCGGCTCGCAACTTCTCCACGCCGGCGTCGACCCGGCTCCGAGTCGCGTCGAGGCCGGTGCCGGCACCGCCGGCGGCTTCCACGGAAGCGGACTGCTCGGCGCCCACATCGAGGAGTACCTGAACGGCATCGGCGGCGACCCGACCCGCCCAGGAGACCCGTTCCTCAGCCTTGGCCTGCTCCAGATAGGTCCAGGTGAGTGTGGCCCCGGCGACGAGAGCAACCAACCAGATCGGGATGATTGCCAGCGCCAGCTTCGTAGGCAGCCGGAACCTCTTCATAGACCACTCCTCCAGGCATACAGGCATGGGGTCTATCGACGATGGAACCAAATAACTTGAACACGGAGCGTGGTCGAATGGTCACGAAGCGAGGGATCGGGCACGACGCTCGAGAAAGGCGCGGTCGGAGTCGTTCATCTCACACGACAGGGCCCGCAGGTAGGCCGCTGACGCCTCCTGGTGGTCACCGAGCTCTCTCGAAAGCTCGGCCCGGGTAGCCCAATACAGGTGCCAGCCCTCCGCCCCCGAAATCTGATCGAGCAACCGCAGGCCCGCCTCGGGCCCAAACACCTTCGCCTCTGCCACCGCCCGGTTGACCCGCACCACGTACCCCGGCACCATTCTCTCCAGCGTCCGGTACAGGTCCACGATCTGGGCCCAATCCGTCTCGGCATCGGAGGCGGCCTGGCCGTGCAGACAGGCGATGGCAGCCTGGATCTGATAGGGGCCCGGGCGTCGACTGCGCAGGACGGCCTCGACCATGGCGGCGGCCTCGGCGATCGCCGCTCCATCCCACTGTGTTCGGTCCTGGTCGGCCATCCGAACCATCTCACCCCGAGCATCGAGGCGAGCCAACCTCCGGGCGTGGGTGGCGAGCATCAGGGCGAGGAGGCCCAGCGCCTCGGGCTCGTCGGGCATGAGGCGGGCCAACAGGCGGGCCAGGCGAATCGCCTCATCCGCCAGATCCACCCTGGCATCCAGCCTCCCGCTCGGGGCATGATGACCGGTGGTGAAGATCACATACAGGGTCGCCAGGACCGGGGCCAGACGATCGGGTAGCTCATGGTCTTCGGGGACGCGATAGGGGATGCGAGCCACCGAGATCTTGCGTTTGGCACGGCTGATGCGCTGACCCATGGTGGCCTCGGAGACGAGAAAGGCACGGGCGATCTCGCCGGTCGTGAGGCCGCCGATGGTGCGCAACGTGAGAGCCACCCGGGTCTCGGACGACAGAGCCGGGTGACAGCAGGTGAACATCAGCCGCAGCCGGTCGTCGCGCACGCCTGATTCTGGGTCCGGGATTTGCAGCAGAGCCGCCTCGCTTTCCTTGTCGGTGCGGCGCGCCTCTCGCCGCAACCGATCGAGGGCCTTGTTGCGGGCGACCGTGGTCAGCCAGGCTGCCGGATTGTCGGGCACTCCCCGCCGGGGCCACTTCTCCAGCGCGACGAGCACTGCATCCTGAAGCACATCCTCGGCCGAATCGAAGTCACCCATCAGACGGATGAGGGTGGCCAGAACCCGGCCACCCTCAACTCGCAGCGTCTCTTCGATCGCCTCGCTCACGAACCTTCGGAGAAGTCGACCACGGGGCGAACCTCGACCCGGCCATGCCACGCTCCCGGGATCTGCGACGCCCATCCCAGGGCCTCGTCAAGGTCGGCGCACTCGAGAAGGTAGAAACCCCCCAGGACCTCCTTCGTCTCGGCAAAGGGCCCGTCGGTGTGGATCACCTCGCCTCCCTTGCCGCCCACGACATGAACCGTGGTGGCAGTGTTTGTCTCCTGGAGTGCCTCCCCTCCGCGGAGAACGCCCGACGCCCCCGCCTTCTCACCGAACTCGTTGTACTCGACCATCACCGCATCCCACTCCTCGGGAGTTCCCTGACCCTCGGACTCGGCGGGGGTGTATATCAAAGCGGCATAGGTAGGCATCCTGGCTCCTCTCTCTTGTGGGATACCTTCGTCACTACGACGAACGTCCCGACCCCATTTCGACATTCTCGACGCCAAATCTCGAACAAGACGGCGCAACCGGCGAATCTTTATGTTCTCTTGATGTCGCTGGACTAACTCTGATTGATGGCAAGAAACGCAAGCACCAACGAGGAGAGGATCCGTGAAGCGCACGAGGACAATCATCGGGAGCCTGGCGGCGTTGTTGCTGGTCATCGCCCTGCCCGCCTCCGCACAGGTAGGTACCACGTTAACGACGCTCCCCACCACACTCACCGTGACTACCCCCTATCCGGGAGTGGCCGTCGAGCCCGGTGACCAGGTCACCTTCGACCTCACGATCGCGTCCCCCGTACGCGACAGCGTCGACCTGTCTGTGGACGGGGTACCCGACGGCTGGACGTCTTCGTTCCGCGGGGGCGGATTCGACATCGACCAGGTGATGGCCGGCCCGGGCGTGGAACCCTCGGTCAACTTCGACATCACCGTGCCGGTCGATGCCTCCGAAGGCACCTACGACATGACCGTCATCGCCGCCTCGAGCACCAAGACCGTCCGCCTACCCCTGTCGATCAGGGTCTCTCAGCAGGTCGGCGGCGAGGTGACCCTGACGCCCGATTTCCCCGGGCTCCGCGCACCGGCGGGCGAGCAGGCCTCCTTCAACGTGACGCTGCGCAACGGAACTCCGGCCGACCTCCAGTTCCAACTGGACGCCACCGGGCCTGCCGGCTGGAAGGTGACGGCCGAGCCGGCCAGCAAGGCTCAGGCCTCCACCGTCGCGGTCAAGGCCGGTAGCCAGGAGACCATCAGCGTCAACGCCACCTCACCTGCCAACATCGACGCCGGCCAGTACTCGATCAGTGTCGAGGCGACGTCGGGCGACACCCAGGCGCAAGCCGACATGGTGGTCGAGATCGTCGGGTCCTACTCGGTCACCCTCAGCACCGCGGACCAGCGACTCAACGCCGATGTCTCGGCCGGGAGCTCGAGCGACTTGCAGCTGGTCGTGTCCAACACCGGAACCGCCCCCCTCCAGGGCGCCACGATCAGCGCCACCCCTCCCAGCAATTGGGACGTCACGTTCGACACGCCAACGTTGCCCGACATCGCCCCCGGGGACACCTCGGTGGTCAACGCCACGATCACTCCGGCCCAGGATGCGGTCGCTGGGGACTACATCGTCAGTTTCCGGGTGAGCCAGGACCAGGCCAACGACAGCATCGACGTGCGCACCACGGTCAATCCCTCGCCGGTTTGGGGATTCGTCGGTGTGGCGGTCATCGCCCTCACCCTGGCCGGGCTGGCCTGGATCTTTCGTCGTTTCGGGAGGCGCTGAGTGCCGACCAACATTCGCACCCGGGGCCTGACCAAGGTCTACGGCAAGCACAAGGTCGTCGACCACCTCAACCTGGATATCCCCGATGGAGAGGTGTTCGGCCTGCTCGGGCCCAACGGGGCCGGCAAGACGACCACGATCCTCATGCTGCTGGGCTTGATCGAGCCCACCTCAGGTGAAATCGAGGTGGTAGGCCAGGACCCGCGCCGCAATCCGCTTGAAGTGAAGCGCACTGTCGGCCTCCTCCCCGACGCGGTCGGCTTCTACGACACCATGACCGGTCGCGAGAACCTGCGCTTCACCGCCCGCCTCAACGACATCGACGACACCGAGGAACGGATCGACCAGCTTCTGGAGGAAGTGGGCCTGACCTACGCCGCCGACCAGCTTGCCGGCGAGTACTCGCGGGGCATGAAACAGCGACTCGGCCTGGCAGACGCACTGGTCAAAAAACCCTCGGTTCTCATACTCGACGAGCCCACCACCGCCATCGACCCCGAGGGCGTGGCCGACATCCTGGCAATGATCCGGCGCCTGGCCGTGGACGACCGGGTCACCATCCTCCTCTCCAGCCACCTGCTCCATCAGGTCCAGGAAGTGTGCGACCGGGTGGCCATCTTCGTTGAAGGAAAGGTGGTTGCCCAGGGCCCACCGCACGAGTTGGCCGCGAACCAGACCGGACCGGCTCGGGTCGAGTTCCGGTTCATCGGTGATGACGAACAGGCCGGATCCTCCCTCCAGGAAATCGGAGGCGTCACCGATGTCACCCGGGGCAAGATTCCCGGGTCGTGGATCGTGAGCCTCGAACCGGCCTCGATCGGTGAGGTCGTCACAGGCCTGGTGGGAAAGGACCTGGAGATATCAGGTATCCGTCGGGTAGACGACGACCTCGACGCCATCTACCGACGCTACTTCGAGACCAAGCAGGGGGTGGCGTCATGACCACCAACGTTCGCTCCGTCCGGGAAGAGGCTCCCCTTCCACCTCCCCAACGGGTGCCAAGAGGCGGGTGGGCCGTCGTGGCCCGAAAGGAGCTGGCCGATCACCTGCTGTCGGGAAGGTTCGTGGTTCTGATGGCGGTGCTGGGGGTAGCCACGGCCGCGGCCGTGTTCGCCGCATCGGGAGGCATCCGCGACGTGGCACCACAAGCACACGGGATCACGGCACTGTTCCTGAAGCTGTTCACGGTCACCACAGACCCGGTCCCGTTCCCGCTGGTCACGTTCGTCGGGTTCCTGGCGCCCTTGCTCGGGATCATGTTCGGATTCGACGCCGTGAATGGAGAGCGGTCCCAGGGAACCCTTCCCCGGTTGCTCGCCCAACCGGTGCACCGCGACGAGGTGATCCTCGGCAAGTTCGTCGCCGGGTTGACCGTGGTGGCAATCATGCTCACCTCGCTGGTGATCTTCGTGTCCGGGATAGGGATCTTCCGTCTCGGAGTGGTGCCCGACCCGACCGAGATCTCCCGTCTGGCGGTATGGCTGGTGTTCGCCATCATCTACGTGGGCCTATGGCAGGCGCTGGCCACCCTGGCCTCGGTGCTGGCCAAGCGAGCGTCCACCTCGGCCTTCATTCCGGTGGGCGTGTGGCTGATCATCACCCTGTTCGGCTCGTTCATCTTCGCCGCCGCCGCCGGCGTGGTGGCCCCCAACGACGGTTCCACCGCCGGCCAAGTGGCCAATATCCGCACCGAGCACGCCATATCGCAGGCTTCGCCGGTGATCCTGTTCCAGGAGGGATCGTCCGTACTGCTCGATCCTTCGGTTCGTACGACCGGGCTGGTCACTGTTCAGCAGGTGGACCGGGCCATCGTCTCTGAGCTTGACCTGGCCCAGTCGCTATTGGTGGTGTGGCCCCAGTTGGTCATCCTCATGGCGATGACGTCGGTGATGTTCGCCCTGGCCTACGTGGCATTCATGAGACAAGAGGTACGGGCTTAGCGCCCGACGTCCGGTTGGCGAGACTCAGGGGGGCCGTGCCATGCTTGCTCCATGGAACGGCGTCGTCCCCGCTGGAGCGAATGGTCAGAGCTGATACGGGTTCGCCCCCCTCGGATGGGGAGAGCGGCCCGGGTGGAATCCGCGGCCACGGTGTGGGATCTGCGACGGCTGGCACGGCGCAGGGCACCCCGCGCGGTCTTCGATTACACCGATGGTGCCGCCGAGGCCGAGATCACGCTGCGGCGCTCCCGCGACGTGTACCGGCGGGTCGAGTTCGTGCCCAGTGTGTTGCGCGACGTGTCCCAGGTGGACACCTCCACGACCATCTTGGGTAGACCGGCGACGATGCCGCTTGCGCTGTCACCCACCGGCTTCACCCGCATGATGCACGCCGAGGGGGAGAAGGCGGTCGCCGCCGCCGCGGCCCGGCTCGGCGTCCCCTACGCACTGTCGACCCTGGGGACCACCTCGGCCGAGGATCTGGCCGGGGCCGTGCCGGAGGCGGATCGCTGGTTCCAGCTCTACGTGTGGAAAGACCGGGGATTCGCCCAGGAATTGATCGAGGCTGCCCGCCGCGGTGGCTACTCGGCGCTCGTGCTGACCGTCGACACCCCCGTGGCCGGTGCCCGCCTCCGCGATGTCCACAACGGGCTCACCATTCCCCCGGAGCTGTCCCTGAAGACTCTGCTCGATGGAGCCCTTCATCCCGCCTGGTGGTATGACCTGCTCACGACCGAGCCTCTGGTCTTCGCCTCTCTCACCTCGTCGGGGGGAACCGTGGCGGACCTCGTCAACCGCGTGTTCGACCCCACGGTGGGCTTCGACGACGTTGCCTGGCTCAAGGAGCAATGGGACGGCCCCGTGGTCGTCAAGGGCATCCAGAACACCGCCGACGCCCGGACCGCCGTGGACCGGGGAGCTGATGCCCTCATCGTGTCCAATCACGGGGGTCGCCAGCTCGACAGGGCACCGACGACCCTGGAGGTGCTGCCCGAAGTGGTCGACACCGTCGGCGACGAGGTCGGGGTCTTTGTCGACGGGGGGATCATGTCGGGGGCCGACATAGTCGCCGCGGTCGCCTTCGGCGCCCGGGCGGCCATGGTTGGGAGGGCCTACCTGTACGGACTGATGGCCGGTGGACGGGCAGGCGTGGACCGTGCCCTGGAGATACTCCGCACGGAGTACGTCCGCACCCTCCAGCTGATGGGGGTCACGGCCACGTCCGACCTGGACCGTTCCCGGGTCCGCCTCCGCTGACCGCCACTCCCCGCCCGCTCTCTGGACCGTCGGGGATTCCCCACCCGTTCCTTGTGCGCCGGCGGACCCATGGCGACCGCTTACATGCGCATGTATTGGGGAAAGCAGATCCTGGCCTGTACGGAGTCGCCTCGGGAGGCATTCGAAGATGCTCTTTACCTCAACAACCGTTACCGCCTCGACGGACGCGACCCCAACTCCTACACCAACGTCGCCGGGTGCTTCGGTCCCCACGATCGTCTGGCCGGAACGGGACCTTTACGGGAAGGTGAGGACCATGACCTCGAAAGGCCTCCGCTCCAAGAAGCACGCAGACGGCTACGTGACCCGGATCGAACGACTGACAGGCGTGAGTGTCGAGGGATGAGCCGCGTGGGCCTCAGACGACCGAGGACGGGTCGGTGTTGGCTCCGCAAACCAGCACGCAGACGCTCTCGTCGCCGGCGGGCGCGAACCTCCCCGACCTGACGGCCGCCAACGCGGCGGCCCCGCCCGGCTCGGCCACCAAGCGACAGGCGTCCCAGAGCCAATGCTGAGCCTCCCGGACCGACTCGTCGGTGACCAGCACGGTCTCATCCACCCAGCGAGTGGCCGCCCCAAAGCCGATTTCTCCCACCCTCGACGCCCCCAATGAGTCGGCCGCCAGCCCTCCTACCTCGACGCCCACCGGCTTTCCGGCTTCGAGGGCGGCATGGAGGCTGGCTGTGCGCTCCGTCTCCACCGCCACCACCCGGGCGTCGTTACGAACCCAGGAAGCGATGCCGCCGATGAGACCGGCTCCTCCCACGGCCCCTACGACATGGTCCACATCAGGAACCTGCTCGAGGATCTCGCGCCCACAGGTTCCCTGCCCCGCCACCACCTCTGGCTGATCGTATGCGTGCGCCTCCAGGGCATCGTTGTCGGCCAGGAACTCTCTCGAAGCGGCCAGCGCCTCGGCGTAATAGCCCTCGATGACGTGGACGTTCGCCCCCCATTGCCTCACCCGCTCCACCTTGGTGGTGGGAGAGGTGGAGGGGATGAACACATCGACCGAGACACCCAACCTCGACCCGGCATACGCCACCGCCGACCCGAAGTTGCCTCCCGAGGCCGCCACCACCCTGTTCACGTCCGGACGCGAGGTAAGAAGCGAGAACGCTCCCCGAACCTTGAACGATCCCGTGGGTTGAAGCAGGTCGAGCTTTAGGTGCAGCCCTGGCTCCACGGTGAGGATCGGCGTGCGCCGCACCATTCCATCGATACGGGTCGCCGCCTCCTCGATCCGTCGGCGGGTTATCTCGACGCCGATCATCCCAGGCCGCCGGGCACCCTCGGGATTGCCGAGTCGACGTCATCGGGAGTGGCCACGGGGAATATCAGATGACCGAATCCCATCTCGACCAGTTCTGCAACGGCTTCGTCATCGGTGCCGGGCGTGACGAATACGGTGCGCTCGATCTCGGAGGGATCCCGGCCGACGTCGGCACAGTGGGCATCGAGAACCTCGAGCTTTCGGGTCAGATCGGCCCGCCCTGTGGCCGAGAAGAGGTTGCAGGCATCGGCGTACCGGGCCACCAACCGCAGCGTCTTCCTCTCACCACCGCCACCGATCATGATCGGCGGCCTCGGCCTGGTGACGGGCTGGGGGTTGGAGATCGGCTCAACGGCTTCCACGTGGTGACCGCTGAATGCAGTGCGGTCTCCGGACCACATCCGGGTGATGAGTCCGAGAGCGTCCTCGAGATCGTCGAAACGATGCGAGGTGGACGGCATCCCGAAGCCCAGGCCGACACTCTCCCGCTCGTACCAGCCGGCACCGAGCCCCAGCCAGGCACGTCCCCCCGAGACCACGTCCAGGGTCGTCACGGCTTTGGCCAGCAACCCCGGCGCCCGGTAGTGGGCCCCCGTGACCAGGGTGCCCAAACGGATGCGGCTGGTGACCCCGGCAACGAATCCCAGGGCGGTATACGCCTCGAGCATGGGCTCGTCGGGACCGCCCGCGACCGGCAGCTGGTAGAAGTGATCCATCACCCAGAAGGTGTCGAAACCTGCCGCCTCGGCATGGGTGGCGACCTCGGAGATGACCTGCCCGATTCGGGCCGGATCGCGGTCGAAGATCGGCATCTGTACGCTCGCCTTCAAGAGGCTCCCTTTCGTCGCCGGTTGGTCTGGCACCGATCATGCCACGACCTCCAAGTCATGCGATCGCCATACACTCCGAGGGTGACCACGTGGCGTGACGCCCTCACCGGAATCCCTCGAGTAGACCAGCCTGCATGGGGCCAGATCGGGCCCCTGACCCGCTGGCTGATCGCCTCCCGGGCTGCCGTGCTGGTCATGACTGTGTTGTCGGCCGTGATCGCCGGCCTCCTGGCATGGAGAGACGGAATGTTCGACCCGATCGGCTTCGTTGTGATGACGGTAGGGCTGGTGGCGGCCCACGCCGCCAACAACATCCTCAACGACCTCACCGACTACCTCACCGGCACCGACCGTGACAATTCGTTCCGCACCCGCTACGGCACCCAGCCGCTCGAGGCGGGGCTGATGACCGTGCGCCAGAACCTGGCCTACTTTGCCGTCACCGGGGCAGCAGCCCTGGCAGCCGGGGTGTACCTCGCCATCCGTCAGGGTCCCATGGTTCTTGTCCTGGCCGGGGCAGGCGCCCTCTTCCTCGTGGCCTACAGCTGGCCCCTGAAGCACATCGGGCTGGGTGAGATGTCTGCATTGATCGTGTGGGGACCGCTCATGATCGGAGGCGGCTACTACGCCATCACCGGCCAGTGGTCCTGGCCCGTGGTGGTGGCCGGGCTTCCTTACGCCCTGGGGGTGACCACGGTTCTCTTCGCCAAGCACATCGACAAGTACGACAACGACACCGCCCGCGGCATTCACACCCTGCCGGTCGTCGTCGGGCCGAGAGCGGCCCGGTCGGTGGTCCTCGCCATGGTCGCCGCCCAGTACGTCATCGTCGGGTTCCTGGTGGCGACGGCCCCAACGGATTGGCCCATCCTCGCGGTGCTCGGAGCCACGCCCCTGCTCCGCCATCTCGTCCCCGTCTTCACTCACCCGGCGCCCGAGTCCCCTCCCGAGGGGTACCCACCTTCCGCCTGGCCCCTCTGGTATGTGAGCTTCGCGTTCGTCCACAACCGCCGCTTCGGTGCCCTCTATGTGCTCGGCCTGATCGGCGCCGCCCTTCTCCACTGATGGGCGACCTGAACAAAGCCATCACGGCTCTGGCCGACCGCCGCCGGATCCTGGTCTTCACCGGGGCCGGCATCTCCACCGAGTCGGGTATCCCGGACTTCCGTGGCCCGGATGGCCTATGGACCAAGGTGGACCCCGAGGACTTCAACATCTCTCGCTTCCTGGCCGACCCCGACCTACGCAAGAGGCGCTGGCAGATGCACGCCCGCGGAGAGTTGTGGGGGGCGAGGTCGACCGTTGCTCCCAACCGGGGCCACATGGCCGTGGTCGATCTCGAACGTGCCGGGCTGCTGGCGGGGTGCGTGACCCAGAACGTGGACGGCCTTCATGTCGTAGCCGGCCTGAAGCCGGGGCGGGTGGCCGAGCTGCACGGCAATGTTCGCACCGTCCGATGCATCGAGTGCGGAGAGACCTGGCCGATCGAGGACATCTTGAAGCGAGTCGACGCCGGGGAGGAAGATCCCGGCTGCCACCTGTGCGGTGGAATCCTCAAGCCGGCCACCGTGATGTTCGGCGAGCTCCTCCCCGATCACGAGCTGCGAAAGGCGTGGGCATTCACCGGAATGGCGGACGCCGCTCTGGTGGTGGGCTCGACGGTGGGTGTGTTTCCGGCCGCCGAGATTCCGATCAGGATGGCACACGAAGGGCGGCCCCTCGTGATAGTCAACCGCGGCCCGACCGAAGCCGATCACCTCGCCACGGTGCGACTGGAGGGCGCCGCCGGCGACCTGCTGCCGGCGCTGGTGTCGGCTGTGATCGAGCGATGGGATCTCAGCCGGTGACCGGCTCGCCCGACGGCGAGACGAGGAACCAGACGTCGTTGAAGCCCTGCCCCTCGATGTCACCCGGGCCGCCGTCACCCGTGTAGTAGTAGAGGGGATGGCCGCCATACTTCACCTGGATGGCTCCATTGGCTCGCTCGGCGTTACCCAGCAGCGATTGGTCCACACCGGGTCCTGCCGTGGGATCTCCCAGCAGGGGTGGCCAGCGCTCCGCACACGCATCGACGCATGTCGAGGTGCGCTCGTCGTCGAGGGCGAAAAGATACAGAGACCGGCCCGAGTCATCCACGAGGTAGTCGCCCACGGACCCCGACTCGACGGCCACGGACACCGTTTCGAAGGGCGGAACCGTCTCCGGGGAGGTGGTGGCGACGGGAGCGGTCGTGAAAACGACGACGGTCGATGCGGTTGTGGATCCCGCCTCTGGGGCACAGGCTCCCAGCACGGCGAGCGCAGCCATCACCAACCAATGGGCCCTTCTCATCGCCGCCAGGATACGACGCTCGCGGGCCGTGACTCCGTGGTGCTTAGTACCCTGGGAGTATGTCCGAATATCGCCCACCTCTCGACGACATCAACTTCACGCTCAACCACGTCGCCGACCTGCCCTCGGTGGCAAAGCTGAACGGATTTCAGCACCTCGACCGGGACACGACGTCGGGGATTCTCACCGAAGCGGGCCGGTTCTTCTCCGAGGTGGTCGCCCCCCTCAACCGGATCGGGGACGAGCAGGGGAGCGTCCTCGAAGATGGCTCTGTGCGTACACCCGAAGGGTTCAAGGAGGCCTACGCCAAGTATGTCGAGGCAGGATGGGGGGGAGCCCACATCCCCGAAGAGCACGGCGGCGGGGGCCTCCCCTACACGGTGGGGATCGTCATCCAGGAGATGTTCAAGACCGCCAACATGTCTTTTTCGCTGTGCCCGCTCCTCACCCAGGCGGCGATCGAGGCGTTGATCCAGCACGGCACCGACCGCCAGCGTGCCACCTATCTCGAGAAGCTGGTCACCGGCGAGTGGGCAGGGACGATGTGCCTGACGGAGCCCCAGGCCGGGAGCGACGTGGGAGCGCTCAGCACGAAGGCGGTCCGCCAGGACGACGGCTCCTACCGTGTGTCCGGCACAAAGATTTTCATAACCTGGGGCGACCAGGACCTGACAGACAACATCATCCACCTGGTTCTGGCCCGCACCCCCGACGCCCCACCCGGAACTCGGGGAATCTCGATGCTCATCGTCCCCAAGTTCCTGGTCAATACGGACGGATCGCTCGGTGAGCTCAATGACCTCAAGATCGTGTCTCTCGAGCACAAGCTGGGCATCCACGCCTCTCCAACCTGCGTAATCAGCTTCGGGGACTCGGGCGAAGGGGCAGTCGGCTACCTGATCGGAGAAGAGGAAGCCGGGATGAGGAACATGTTCACGATGATGAACACGGCCCGCATAGGGGTGGGAGTCGAGGGTCTGGCCATAACCGAGGCTGCCTACCAGAAAGCCGCCGCCTATGCCCTGGAGCGCAGGCAGGGACGCGAGGTCGGTGGCCCGGCAACCGAATCGAGCCTCATAGTCCGCCACCCCGACGTTCGTCGGATGCTGATGACGATGCGGGCGTATCGCGAGGCCCTCAGGTGCCTGCTCTACATGACCGCTCGACAGGTCGACAAGGAGCGTCACGCCGAGACGGCCGAGATGCGCCAGGCAGCCTCCGAGATGGTGGCCCTGCTCACGCCGGTCACCAAGGCCTGGCCCACAGACATCGGCGTAGAGATGGCATCATTGGGTATCCAGGTCCACGGCGGAATGGGCTTCATAGAGGAAACTGGAGCCGCCCAGTTCCTCCGCGACGCCCGGATCGCCCCCATTTACGAGGGAACCAACGGCATCCAGGCCATCGATCTGGTCACCCGCAAGCTGCCGATGGCGGGCGGGGACGTGATCAAGCGCCTCGTGGACGAGATCCGTCGGGTGGCCGAGAAGCTCTCCGACGATGACCGGCTGAGCAGATTCGGCTTGCACCTCGAAGACGGGGCCGAAGCCATCGAGGAGGCATCGGAGTCACTGCTGACCAGGCTGGGCGACGACCCAAACGATGCTCTGGCCGGGGCCACACCTTTCCTTCGGCTGCTGGGCACGGTCATCGGCGGATGGTTGATGGGCAAGTCGGCCCTGGCCGCCTCGGCCCTCCTGGCCGACGGCGGCGGCGATGCCGACTTCCTCCACGCCAAGCTGGCGACGGCCCGCTTCTATGGCGAGCAGATCCTTCCCACTGTCATGGGTCTCATCGAGGCGGTAGTAGCCGACTCCGAGCTGCTCTTCGCCATCGACGACCAGGCTCTGGCCGGCTGAACGGCGGACGCGCCGGGCAGATCGGATCGGGCGCTGACCGGGGCACGGAGCAGCGGATCTAGCATCGGCGGATGGAACTTCGTGACAAGGTGATCGTGATTACCGGGGCAGCTCGGGGCATCGGCGAGGCCCTGGCCCGGCGATTCGCAAAGGAGCAGCCCGCCGGGATTCTGATCTCGGATCTCGACCTGGAGCCGCTGGAGGCCGTGGCGGCCGACATCGGAGCCGCGGCCTATCAGGCGGACGTGTCCGTCGAGGCCGAGACCGCGGCGATGATCGACGCCGCCGAGGACCGGTTCGGACCGGTCGACTTGTTCTGCGCCAACGCCGGGATCGGAATCGCCGGCGACGAGCAGACCCCTGATTCGGAATGGGATCGGCTGTGGCGCGTCAACGTCATGTCCCATGTGCATGCCGCTCGGCGTCTGGTGCCCGAGTGGAGGGCGCGGGGGGAGGGCTACTTGCTGGCCACGGTCTCAGCTGCGGGGCTGTTGACCAATCTCCGGGCCGCCCAGTACTCGGTCACCAAGCACGCCGCCCTGGCCTTCGCCGAATGGATCGCCATCACCTACGGTGACGAGGGGATCGGCGTGTCGGCTCTGTGCCCTCAGGGTGTGCGCACCAGGTTGTTGGATGCAAGCGAAGACTTCCGGACACTGCTCGAACCGATCGCCCTCGACCCGGGCGATGTGGCCCAGGCAGTGGTGGAGGGCCTGCGCCAGGAGAGCTTCCTGATACTGCCCCACCCCGAGGTCGAGCAGTACTTCCAGAACAAGGCCACCGACTATGACCGCTGGCTGGGAGGGATGCGCAAGCTCCAGCGACGGGTCTTCACCGATTGAGCCTGCCGGAAACCCCGCCTCACGACCAGCCGAAACGGCCCCTGCCTCACTTCGTCGCCAACTCGGGCAGAATGATGCCATGGAGAGACGGCGCGCAGTAGTGACGGGGGTAGGTGTCGTGGCCGCCCCAGGGGTCGGTCGCGACACCTTCTGGAAGGGCCTGTCCGAGGACCCGGGCCCCGGGCCCCATGAGGTTCCCGACTGGGACCCCGAGCCACACATCCCCCATCGTGAAGCGCGGCGATTGGACCGCTTCTCGCAGTTCGCCCTGGTGGCAGCCGACGAGGCTCTGGACCAATCCGGGACCCTGGACGCCGACCCGGACAGGGTGGCGGTCAGCATCGCCACCGGGATCGGCGGGCTCGCATCCCTGGAAGAGCTGATCAGCAACGCCTATGAGGAGAATCCGCGTGTCTCGCCTCTGTGGATTCCCATGATGATGTGCAACGCGGCCGCCGCCGCCGTCTCGATTCGCTACGGATTCGGAGGCCAGGCCACCACGCCCGTCGTCGCCTGCGCGGCGGGAGCCCAGGCGGTGCTGGATGGGGTGCGTCAGATCGAGTGGGGCTACGCCGATGCGGCTCTGGTGGGCGGGGCAGAAGGGGCGATAAGGCCACCCACGATCGAGGGGTTTGCCGCCGCCAGGGCGCTGTCGCCCGGACGCACCGCCCGGCCATTCGACCTGGACAGGGACGGCTTCGTGCTGGGCGAGGGAGCGGCCATCCTGGTAATCGAGGAGAAGCAGCGAGCGCTGAACCGGGGCGCCCCCATCTTGGCCGAGATCCCCGGTGGTGCGTCCACCGCCGACGCCCACCACATCACTGCTCCCCATCCTGAAGGAGATGGCGCAGAGCGAGCTCTCCGCCGTGCGATGGAGGACGCCGGCCTCGAACCCGCCGATGTCCGCTACATAAACGCCCACGGCACCGGGACCGAGCTCAACGACCGCACCGAAGGCTCCGTGGTGGCCCGGGTGTTCGGAGACCGCCAGCCTTCCATCTCATCGGTTAAGGGGACCACCGGACACGCCCTCGGGGCCTCGGGGGCGATAGAGGCAGCGGCTGCCGTGCTGGCCATCATCTATGGCGAGCTCCCGCCCAATGTTGGGATGAAGACCCTGGACCCTGCCATACCCCTCACCGACGTGGTCACCGAACGCCGCGCCTGGCAACCCGCCCCCGTCCTGTCCAATTCCTTCGGCTTCGGGGGCCACAACACGGTCCTGGCGATCACCCCGCCGACCTGACCCACCCCACACCGGCAACCGCCTCGCCGCCTTGGGCATTGCTTCCTTGGACGTGGAAATGGGCTTCTCTGCTTCCTTCGACCGCCACCCGTCGCCATGCGTACGCCGGCGTCCAAGCGCCGGGGAGGGTTTCCGCCTGCGTGCACACAACGGGGAGGGTGTTGGCTTCGGGCAAGGAACGGCGAGTGCCCTATGCTGGCATCAGGACGCGGGAGCCCGCTGGACCGGGCTGAGAGGGAGCCATCAGGGCTCCGACCGTTCGAACCTGATCCGGGTCATACCGGCGAAGGGACTTTTCGGCCAGCCATCGGCCCGGCGTCACACCCGACGAAGGAAGACTGATGAGCACCGGCCGGACCTCTCTGATCGTGATACTGCTGGCGTTGGTCGCCACGGCTTGTTCCGGCGGCGGCACCAGCCGGCCGCCCGACAAGTTGACCCTGGTGTCCCACGACTCGTTCGCCGACGCGGTCACCGACCAGACCTTCGCCGCCTTCACCGACCAGACCGGCATCAGCATCGAGGTCAAGGCGGCGGGTGATGCCGGGTCGATGGTCAACCAGACAATCCTCACCAAAGACAACCCGTTGGGCGACGTCCTGTTCGGGATCGATAACACCTTTCTGAGCCGCGGGCTCGACGAGGGCCTGTTCGTGCCCTACCAGCACCAGACTGACGTGAACCTGGTGCCCGGCCTGGACCTGGACCCCCAACACCGGGTCACTCCGATCGACTACGGAGATGTCTGCGTCAACTATGACATCGGTTGGTTCGACGACAAGGGCCTGGCACCGCCCGAGACCCTGGCCGACCTGGCCAAACCCGCCTACTCGGGCATGCTCGTGGTCGAGGACCCAGCTAGCTCCTCGCCCGGCCTGGCCTTCCTGATGGCGACCATCGATCGTTACGGAAACGACTGGCCCAACTTCTGGCAGTCCCTGGTCGACAACGGGGTGGGCGTCGTGGCCGACTGGGACACCGCCTACTACACAGACTTCACCCGCTATGGAGGCGACTATCCGTTGGTGGTCTCCTATGCCTCCTCGCCCCCGGCCGAGGTCATGTTCGCCGACCCGCCGGTCGACACCGCGCCAACCGCCGTGATGACCGACGGCTGCTTCCGTCAAATCGAGTTCGCCGGCATCCTGGCCAACACCGATTACCCCGATGCGGGGGGCCGACTGATCGACTTCATGCTGTCCGCCGACTTTCAACAGCAGATACCCACCAACTGGTTCGTATTTCCGGCCAACGCCGATGTGGAGCTCCCCCAGGTCTTCGCCCAGAACACCGTCATCCCCGACCACCCCGCCTCGCTCGACCCCTCCGTAATCGACCAGAATCGTGAAGAGTGGATCAACCAGTGGCATCAGGTGGTCACACCCTGACCTCGCGCCGCGCCCTGTGGGCGGTGGCGGCGATCCCGATCCTCTTCATCGGGTACCTGTTCGTCTACCCCCTGATCCGGATCTTGTGGCTGGGGGTGTCGGGCCTCCAGCCGTCCGACTTGGCCGCCAACTCCCGGCTGCTCCAGGTGGCGTGGTTCACGCTGTGGCAGGCGACGGTGTCGACGGTCCTGACCCTGGTGGCTGCCGCGCCTTTGACCTGGGCCGTGTCGCGTTTCGAGTTCCCGGGTCGGCGTCTGGCGCAGGCTCTGGTGATCGTTCCCTTCGTGCTTCCCACCGTGGTAGTGGGAACGGCCTTCGCAGCCCTCGGCTGGCGGGACTCCATCTGGGCGATCCTCGCCGCACATGTGTTCTACAACGTGGCTGTGGTGGTACGCACGGTGGGTGGGCTGTGGTCACGGCTCGACCGTCGGGTCGAGGAGGCGGCTTCGACGCTCGGAGCCTCGCCCTGGCAGGTGTTCCGGCGCGTGACTCTTCCCTTGCTGGGACCCGCCATCGCCTCGGCGGCTTCGATCGTCTTCCTGTTCACGTTCACCTCCTTCGGGGTGATCCTGATTCTGGGCGGGATTCGCTATGCCACCCTCGAGGTCGCCATCTATCGCCAGGCCGTGACTCTGTTCAACCTGCCGCTGGCTGCGGTGCTGGCGCTGATACAACTGATCGGGGTCTCGACTGTGCTCGCCATCTACGCCCGTCGTCAGGAATCGGCTTCTCACCTCGCCCTGGCTTCCGAGCGGAGCACCAGACGTCGCCCCCGCGGGGGAGGCGCAGTGGCGGTTACGGCGGCACTGGTCGGGACACTCGGAGCCCTCGCCATCCCCCCCGCCGTGCTCGCGGTCCGGGCGCTGTCCAACGCCGGTTTCTCTCGACTGTTCACCCGGGACCCGGTGGTGGGCCGTCCCGTCTCGTCGGTACCCAATTCGTTGGGCTTCGCCACTGCGGCGACGGTCATCGCCGTGCTGATAGGCATGTGCGCCGCCTATGTCATCTCCCAACGCTCCAGTCGGCTCTCGCAGTGGTTCGACGTGGTGTTGATGCTCCCCCTGGGAACCTCCGCCGTCACCATCGGGTTTGGCTTCTTGATCGCTCTCGGATTCCCGGTCGACCTGCGCGCCACGATCGCCCTGGTGCCGCTGGCCCACGCCCTGGTGGCCATCCCATTCGTGGTCAGGGCCACGGTCCCACTGCTGCGATCGATCAGCCCTACTCTGCGCGAAGCGGCCGCCACACTCGGTGCCTCCCCCCGGAAGGTCTTCCGCTACGTCGACCTGCCAATAGTGTCTCGAGCCGCCATGGTGGGTGCGGGCTTCGCCTTCGTGGTGTCGCTGGGTGAGTTCGGGGCCACCTCATTCATCGTGCGCCCCAACACGACCACCATCCCCGTCATGATCTTTCGCTTACTCGGCCGTCCCGGCGTGGGCAACTTCGCCGCGGCGCTGGCTCTCGCCACGCTGCTGGGCGCCCTCACTGCCGCGGTGATCCTGGTCATGGACCGATTCCGACCGGCCGATCTGGGAACCTTCTGAGCCGTGCTCGAGATCGAGAACGTCACGGTGCGCTTCGGCGACAAGATCGCAGTCGACCGCTTCAGCCTTCGGGTGGAAGACGGCGAAAGGGTGGCAGTGCTGGGACCGAGCGGTTCGGGCAAGTCGACTCTGCTTCGGGTAGTGGCCGGGCTCGAGACTCCGGTCTCGGGGCAGGTCATGTGGGACGGGACCGACCTGGCCGGCACACCTCCCCACCGGAGACGCTTCGGGCTCATGTTCCAGGGATATGCCCTGTTCCCACACATGACCGTGCATGACAATGTGGCGTTCGGGCTGCGGATGGCCCAGCGCCCTCGGGAAGAGGTCGAGCGGAGGGCCGCCGAGGTGCTGTCGTGGGTGGGGATGTCGGAACTGGCCGGGCGCTCGGTCGAGAATCTCTCGGGCGGCGAGCAGCAACGGGTGGCCCTGGCCCGAACTCTGGCGCCCGATCCGCGCATGGTGATGCTGGACGAACCGTTGGGGGCGCTCGATCGTGCCCTGCGTGAGCGCCTCCTGGTGGAAATGAGGGATCTTCTGGAAGGCACCACGGCGCTGTACGTCACACACGACCAGGACGAGGCGAGGATCTTCTCGCATCGCATCGCCCTGATGCGGGACGGCCGCCTGATTCAGGTCGGCACCCCGTACGAGCTCCGGTCCGACCCTTCCGACGACTGGGTGGCCGAGTTCTTCTCCTAGAGGACGGTGGGGTCTTCGGGCCAAAGCCCCCTCTGCTTCAGCTTGACCCATGTGGAGATGCCATACCCGATGGGTACGGCCAGGAGAGCCCAAGCGATGGCGAGGCTCCTGCTTTGACCGATGGGCAACGGCCCGGTCGCCAAAGACACACCCGCCATGGTCACCAGGATCCACATGCCCCTCCCGTACGCCTGGGGGAAGACATGGCGGATCTCGAGGACGGCGATCAGTCCGGCGATGGCGAGGAAGGTCACCGACAGAGACCCGGCCAGCAGCCAGTGCACCCGGGGCGGGAAATTCATGTCGGCATGGCCCACGGTGCTGAGGATGGCCGCCCCGACCCCGGCCAATCCCGCCACGACGAAGAAATGAAGGTGGGCCCAGATTGCTGAGCGCGCCGGGATCGGTCGGAGCCTCGCCACGAAGTCGAAGTAGACCCACCACAGTCCGCAGGCGACCACCACCGCCTCGAATCCTGTCACCAGCACCTCGGCATCGATGTGGCGGTTGGCGTTCACACCGTCGATCGCTCCGATGACCACTCCGCCGAGGACGATCATCACCAACAGCCCGAAGCGCTCTACGACGGCCGGGCTGAGGCCGCGAGTCCGGAGCCCGGCCGGGTCGGGAATCAACCACCCCACCGAGGTCAGCATGGCGATCTCGACCAGGAGGGCGACACCCCACAGCACGAATCGAACCGGTGGGGCAACGGCGACGGATGCCACGAAGAGAGCGACTGAGATCAGGTATCCGAGCGTGAAGGGGATGGATGCGGGTCTGTGGGCAGGGTCGTGGTGGCCGGTGCGGTACCACATCACGACCAGCACCAGGTGGTTGAGGGCGTAGGAGATGGCGAATCCGGGAGCACCGGCACCGGTGGCCGAACCTACGTAGACGGCCATCCCGGCGATGGTGACCATCTGAGCGAAAGTGAAGACGCGGATGCTGATGTCGTTGGTGCCATGGAGATCGTGATAGAAGGTGCCATTGATCCAGGCACTCCAGACGGGGACGAGCAACAGACCCGTGCGTGCGATTTCCTGGCGCCCCGCGTTGTCGCTGAGCTGGCGGGAGAGCCGGGCGATCAGCACCACGAAGACCAGGTCGAAGAAGAGCTCCAGGAAGCTGACAGCTCGATCCTCTATCGGCTCCCCCGCCCTGCGGGGAGGCAGCCACCAGGTGCGGAAGCCCTCACTCACTCGTCGAGAATGTAGACGGGCTCTCTGTAATAGCGGATCTCGCCGGCTCTTTCCTTCTCGGCAAGATGGTCGTGCAGCCAGCGGTTCTTCTCTTCCAGCGACTGCTCGCCGGTTACCATCTCCAGGGGAACGTCGAGATGGAGAACCCTGCCCGGAACGATGAAGCGGGTCACTCCCGCCGGTAGCAGAGTCCCGGAACGGGCCGCCAGGAGGACCTGTTCGACGGTGAACTCCGGATACTCGACGAGAGCGGTCATGTCCGGGTGCCAGCCATGCAGCCTCCGCACATCTCTCTCCAAGGTGCGGGACACCACAGCCTCGGAAGTGTAGGCCTCGGCCACCGCCGCCACCGCCTGAAACCGGTTCTTCCCTTCGGCCGCGTGCAGCACGAAGGCCTGTTCACCGTCGGCAGAGACCACCGAGCACAACCCCCCGTACTCGATCATGCGTTGGTGAGGAGACTCGTCTTCGACCTTTTCCAACCAGATGCCGTCCAGGCCACTGAGAAGGTCGGTGAGCCGGCCAATGGGCAAGCGCCGGACGACGTGATGCCAGGTTTCGAGAGAAAGACCATCTTCGACTCCCACGTCCTGCACCACGGCGTGGGGCGAGTCGAGCAACCGCAGGGCCTCGGTGCGGGTGGCACCGTCCAAGACGACGTAGCGGTCTCCGATCGTGGCCACAATCGTCGGGTTACGCATCACGCCCTCTTCGGACAAGCGGCGGGCCAGCTTGTCGGCCCGGCCGGGATCCGTGGCCTCGTGCGGCACCACCCTCTCCAGCGGGACGAAGCGGACCGGGAGGATCGATCGACTGTCCAGCCCACCGAGCCGCCGGACGAGCTCCACCGCCACATCGGCCGCGGCCGACGACTGAGCGTCGGAAGTGCTGGCCCCGATATGAGGGGTGGCAATCACCCTGGCGTGGAGAGCCAAGGGGTTTTCGACGGCGGGCTCCTGGCGGAACACGTCGAGGGCGGCGCCGGCGATTCGATCCTGATCCAGGGCCTCGAGAAGGGCAGCCTCGTCGATCACCGAGCCCCGGGAGGTGTTGACCAGGCAGGCGGTCGGCCGCATCGTTGCCAGCTCGTCCGCCCCGATCAGGCTCTCGGTCTCGGGGCGAGCCGGGAGGTGGAGGCTGACGAAGTCCGATCGGGCCAGCAGATCGTACAGATCGAGCGGCTCCACGCCCGCCTCGAGGTAGAGCTCGGGGGTGGGCCGGTACTGGTTGGTGACCACGGTCATGCTGAACGCTCGCGCACGAGCCGCCACCGCTTGGCCGATACGCCCGAAGCCGATGATCCCCAGCGTCTTGCCGGCCAGCCCTGTGCCCATCAGGTCCTTCTTGATCCACCGCCCCTCCTTGAGGGCGGCGTCGCCCCGGGTGATGTTGCGGGCCAAGTCGATGATCAACCCCAGGGTCAACTCGGCCACCGCCAGCGTGTTGGCGTCGGGGCTGTTGATCACCTCCACGCCCCTCTCCACGGCCGCCGCCACGTCGATCGTGTCGAGCCCGGCTCCCGCCCGGGCAACCACCTCGAGCCTCTCGGCTGATTCGAGGATCCGGCGGGTGACCCTGGTAGCCGAGCGGACCACCATGGCCTCGTAATCCGCCACCACTGCCAGGACTTCTTCCTCCGACATGCCGGTGCGGACGTCGACGTCCAGATGCTCTTCCATGATCGCCAATCCATCGGGCGAGATGGAATCACACACCAACACGCGGGGACGGCGATGCTGCACTCCGCTCAGGTGATCTCCTCGGGCCGGGGAGGGCCAGGATACGCCGGGCGACTTCAGCCCGGGGAGACGGCGGCCGCGAACTCGTCAGGGATGCGGCGCGGGCGCCCCTCCAGATCGGTGAAGGCCGCCTTGACGACCAGCCGGGCAATCGGCTCGCCATCACGCGTCATCTCCTGCCGCCAGGTCGAAGTGACCCGGCCCACATCCTCCACCTCGGTCGTCACGGCCAGCACGTCATTGAGCCCGGCCGCGGCCAGGAACCTGGCCTCGAGCTCCACGACCACCAGCTGGTGGCCCTGGTCCTTCATCACGCCCAGTCCAAAGCCCAGTTCATCCAGGTACTCGATCCGGGCCGTCTCGAAATAGGCCAGATAATTCGTATGATTCACATGGTTGTACGGGTCCAGCTCGTAGAACCGCACTTTGATCTCGCTCCGGTGCATCCTGTGTTTTTATCAGCAAAACGGACCCGTCGGGGTCCCGTTTTGAAGGGGAGAACCGCGCCGGAAGGCCGGAAGGCCCCCCGAATGGGCCCACTAGCCTCACCCTGATGAGAGCCTGGCTACTGACCGAAACCACCGGAATAGACGGCTTCGTGCTCGATGAAGTGCCCACCCCCGAACCCGGTCCGGGCCAGGTGCGGATCGAGCTGAAAGCGACGGGGCTCAACCATCTCGACCTGTGGGTGTCCCGTGCTCTGCCCGCCCCCAAGCAACTGCCTCACATTCTGGGTGGGGACGGAGCCGGGCTGATCGACGCGGTCGGCGAGGGGGTGGACGGCCTGGAGCCCGGAGACGATGTGGTGATCGACCCCTCGCTTTCGTGCGGCCACTGCAACGCCTGCGTCCGCGACGAGATCGTCTACTGCTCCGAGTTCGGGATCCTGGGCGAGCACCACACGGGCACGTTGGCGGACTACATCGTCGTCCCGGCGGCCAACGCCCTGCCCAAACCGCCCGCCATGAATTGGTCGGTGGCGGGGTCGTTCGGCCTGGTGACCGGAACCGCCCTCCGCATGCTGGACCGGGCCCGCCTGAAGCGGGGCGAGACCGTGCTCGTGCCCGGCATAGGCGGCGGCGTCTCCTCAGCGGCGATGCTGCTCGCCCTGGCCCGCGGAGCCGAAGCGTTCGTAACCTCGCGTTCCCCGAGAAGATCGAGTGGGCGGTCCAACACGGCGCCGCCGGCGGATTCGACTCCGGGTCCGAATTCTCGAGGGAAGTGCAGGGCCAGGGCGGCGCGGACGTCGTCGTGGAAACCGTTGGCCCGACCACCTGGAACCAGTCCCTCCGGTCCCTCAAACGAGGCGGACGCCTGGTGGTGTGCGGTGCCACATCGGGACCCAAGGTGGAGCTCACGATCCCGGTTCTCTTTTTCAAGCAGCTGGAGCTGATCGGTTCCTCCATGGCGACCCACTCCCAGTTCTCCCGCGCCCTGCACATGGTCTCCACGGGGGAAGTCGAATCACCCGTCGACTCGGTATATCCCTTCGAGCAGCTGCCCGACGCTCTGCACCACCTGGATTCCGGCCAACAGATGGGCAAGGTCGTCATCGGCCGATAGGCTCATCCGACCCGCTTGGGTGGGCGCGCCGTCGTGGCTAGCGTCCACCGATGGCCAAGCGTCCCCTCGCTATGGCAGGCCTCACCGCCACGGTGGCGGTCGCCTTCGGCTCGCTGTTCTACGCCTTCTCGGTGCTGATAACTGCCGAGGCGGCCGGTTCCGACTTCTCGACCAGCGTCTTGTCGATTGCATACGGAGGGACGGTTCTGATCGGTGGCGCCCTGGCGTTCGCCGTAGGTCGATTCGTAGATCGCAACGGTGTCCGACCGGTGATCGCGACGGGAGCGACGCATGGGCATGGCGGGCATGCTTGGGACTGGCCGCATCCACCGAGCCGTGGCAGGTGATCGCGGTCTCCTGGCTGCTGTTGGGTCCGGCGGTGGGAATGACGTTCTACGAGCCGGCCTTCGTGGCCATCAACCAGTGGTATCCGCCCGCCGAGCAGGGCCGGGCGCTCGGGCTTTTGACCGTGGTCGGCGGCCTGGCGGGACCCATCTTCCTGCCGCTCACCGCCGCCCTGGTCGACGGGTTCGGGTGGCGCACGCCGCCGTGGTTCTCGCCCTCATCACCGGGGCGGTGGGGCTGGGGGCGGCCATCTTCGTACTCCCCACGGGCAGCGTCTCCCAACACCACACCGAGCTTCCCGGGTCACATCTCATTGCGGTCGCTGTTCGCGGACTCCCGATTCGCCTGGTACACGGTGTCGGTTCTGCTCACCTACGCCGCTTTCCAGACCGTGCTCTTCCATCGCATTGCCCTGTGGGAACAGGCGGGGATGGTCGTCGGCCTGGTCTCGTTCTGGGCCGGGGTATCGGGTTGGCTCAGCTTCCCCGGCCGCTACCTGGGGCCGATACTGGCCCGCGGTGAGAACGGAGTGAGATGGAATGCCACGGTTTCGATTGGCCTCGCCGTCACCATCGTCCCCCTCGTGATCACCGGCCGGCCCATGTCGTGATGATCCTGCATTTCATCTTCTTCGGCCTCGTCTTCGGAGCCGTCCTCCCCATGCGGGCGGCTGTGATGGGGACATGGTTCAACGGTCCCAACTACGGGCGCATCATGGGTTTCCAATGGACCATGGCGGCATTCGCCGGCGCGGCCGGTCCCCTCCTGGCCGGTGTGTCACGTGATGCTCTCGGTACTTACCGTCCGGCCATGGCCGTCACCCTCACCTGCTTGGTGGCGGCGGGCGGGTCCATCCTGTTGGCGGGGAGAGCGGCCCGGCACGCAGCTGATCCGACTCGGTCCCGATGACACTGCGAATCACATATCCTTCCCGGATGAACAAGTACCGACCGCTCCTGGCAACGATCGTGGCCATCGCTCTGGCCGCTTGCGGCACCGGCTCCGGCTCGGCGACTACCAACCCGGGCTCGACCTCCACATCGGTCACCACCCAGCCCACCACCAGCTCCACCACTCAGCCCACCACCAGCTCCACGACCGAGCCCCTTCAAACGACCACCTCCCCGGCGCCGGCCACCACCTCGACCGTGTCGGAAACCACCACGACCCCCTCCACGACAACCACGTCTATCCCTCCCCCGCTGCCTACCACTCCACCGCCCGGACCCGACGGTGCAGCAGGAGCAGGCTGCACACCGGGGAGCCAGGCGCTGGGCGACGGCGTCTGGTTCGGACTGGTGGCAGGAGCAGACGCGGGTCAGCTCCAGTTCGATCTGGCCTGCTGGTTCACCGGTGCCGCAGCCGCCGCGGCAGCTGCGGAGGACGGCCAGGAATCGCCACCTCCCAACGACTACTACGTCCGCAACGCCAACCCACTCATCCGCAACCTGACAGTCGCCCCCGGCGCCCAGGTGCTGTGGTATCTCGACGGCGACCCCAACTCCTCGAATACCGGCAGCTATTCGGACTGGCTTGCAACCCGAAACGGGACGTTTCCCTTCGGCGTTTGGATGAGAGTGCAGTCGGGACAGGTCGTGACGATCACCGAGCAGTGGGTCCCGTGACCGCCTGATAGAGAGGGGTGAGGACACCCCAGGCTCCAAGAGTGCGCTCCCTGCGGTCGATGCCCGGGGGGCCGAGACGCTCGAAACCGCTCTGGTGGATCTGAACTCGAGTCTTCTCACCCGTTTGCTCGAAGGTGACCTCGACACGCGTCGCCTCCGCCGGGTCGAAGAACAGGTGCCATGTGTAGACGACTCGATGGGGCGGCTCCCAGGCAACCACCTCACCCCAGTCGTGTCGGTCTCCGTTGCGGGCAAGCTCGTAGATACGGCCACCCAAACCCGGTTCGAACACCACCTGATGCAGATCCTCGCCCGAGATGGTGTGGCCAGGTGGCCACCACAATCCTGCCCGATTAGTCCAGATCTCGAAGGCACGCTGAGGTGATGCGTCGACGTCGAAGTGGCGTGTCAGGTAATCCACGATCAGTGGAGATTGTCGGCCGCGATCTTGAAGCGGGCAGCCGCCTCGCCCCACACCCGCTCCAGGTACTCGGCCGCCGCTTCCACCCCCACCGAGTCCAGGCTGTAGATGCGGCGGGTGCCATGGGCCCGGTCGGTCACGAGGCCCGCCTCCTTCAGCAGACGCAGGTGGCGCGAAACCGCCGGTCGGCTGATGGGCAGACGAGAGGCGATCTCTCCCACGGGCCGATCTCCTTCGGCCAGGATCTCCACGATCGCGCGACGATTGGCGTCGGCCAGGGCATCGAACGGATCGTGGTCGGGAACGGCGGTCATGACAACCAGCGCAATGGTAGCTCGTATGTTACCGTAACCGGAGCGTTACATAAGGAGACGACGTGGCACAGACACCCTTCACCGGCTCCGGCACCATCGAAGACCCCTGGATTCTCAAGACACCCAGCCTCAGCTCCGAGTTCGAGATGTACCGGGATGACGCTGGGGACCCGCCCCAGCTGGTCTGCCAGGTGGGCAAGACCCGCCTCGCCTACGACCTGCGCTGTATCGAGGATTTGCACCGGATGCTGGTAGAGCACGGCGACTGGATGCCTCTGGGCAACACCGACGAGCAGAAGCCGGCCAAGGAAGGGACGGTGGAAGCCTGGGCACGCTCACCCGAGAACCCGATCGGTGGCTGGTACGGGCTCAAGAAGGGACTGCGGGGCCGATTCGCCAACTACGTACCCCCGGTGCTGGAAGTGCTGGGGCTGGCCGAGGTAGAGCACAACGCCCGCAACAACCGCATGAGAGCGGCATGATCAGGCCCCACCGCCCCCGAGCTTGGGAGCTGGAACGCGATTCGATACGGTCTTTCGCCCATGCTTGTGACACTCCCACCGATACGACTGTCCTCATCCACGGCGGTGGCCATCCTGGTGATGGTTCTGGCGCTCGCCACGGGATGCACCACCACCCCGACACCGGATCCCGAAGCCCTCTCCAACCGTGCGGTGACCCTCTTCCAGGACTGTTTCTCCCGTAATCACGTGCAAGCGGAGAACGTGAAGGTGGAGGTGTCGGCGGACGGTCACGTCCGGACACTCTCGGCCCAAATCGTCGGAGAGGGAGACGTCGCCTTCGAGCCCCAGGTGCGTCTGGCCTGCACCCAGGAAGTAGAGGCGCAGCTCGCCCAATCCTGACCCTGGGCGACAGACCGCGACGATCACGTAGCGGACGACACGCACGGTGAGCTGGCAGTTCGTGGTCAGCCCTGGCCCGGATGGCGGTAGCCGGCTACTGACCAGAGGCCGCTATGACCACAGCCTGGATTGGAGGAGCCGCCTCGCGTTGGGCGCTTTCCTATCGAAGCGATCTCTTTCGTGATGAACCGCAAGATGATGCTCGAGATCAAGAGGCTGGCAGAACGCGACGCCTAGCCAATGCCGATTTCGTTCCCGGCGAGGCAGGGTCAGCGGCGACGAATCAGCAGCGCTAACGCCCGCCAGTTATTCCTTGAATCCAGCCGAATCACCCGATCCGCGTTTCCGGCATTATGCGTCCTCTGGGTGGTCCTGGGGGTGGGCTCGGCCGCCGATGGGCAGCCCAGCGGAGCCTCTCCCCCGTTCTGTATCCTATGAAACGCCGAAGGTGTTGCATCTCGCGACCCCTTATCTTCTTCCCGAGCTCGGATTGTCGGGAACCGCTGCACCGCTACAATGTGGCGGTCGCAGTCGGAATCCCGACCCGATCCCCTGGGGGCGTAGAACAGCCTGGAGTGTTCGCCGGCCTGTCAAGCCGGAGGTCGCGGGTTCAAATCCCGTCGTCCCCGCCACCCGAAGGCCCTAGGGTCTTTGGGCGCGCACCCTGGTGCGCGGGAGGTCAGGTAGCTCAGTTGGTAGAGCGCCGGTCTGAAAAACCGGAGGTCGACGGATCGACGCCGTCCCTGACCACCATCCAACTAACTGCGTAATCGCCCAAGACCCCTTATGGCAGTTGGGTTTTCGGGTGCCTGCCCAACTCTCTTCGTTTCGCGACATTTCGCGACCTCTCACATCGTCTTGCGGACTCTCGCGGACTATTCGCGGACTCCTCCACCAGACGGAGCGCTGCGAGCAGCATCAGCGGCTTCGGGCGAAGGGTCACCCTTAGTGGCGGGAGGGGGAACACGAGGCGCACGGGAAGTGCCGTTCTGCTCGGGTTGGGGGGAGGGGCGGTATCGCGCGAGAACAGGGTGATCTGCACCACTACCGGGCCTGGCTGGACCCGTCGTCGAGCGCGGTCTTGTAGCCCAGTTGTGCCGCATGCCAGGGAATGGAAGAGGCAATCGGAATCCTGAGTCGCCTGGACAATCAGCGCTGAGGGGGGTCAGATGGCATCATGAGCGCCTTCCCACCACTGCCGTTGCCAGACGGTATCTCATCCGCCCGAGTCGAGACCGGAAGTGGACTCGACCAGCATTTTCTACAGGCTGGCGACTCGCGGCGGCCGATGCTTCTGTTGCTGCACGGATTTCCAGAGCTTGCGTTCTCTTGGCGTCGGGTGATGGTGTCGCTTGCCGAGTCGGGCTATTACGTCGTTGCGCCGGACCAACGCGGGTATGGGCGCACCACAGGCTGGGACGGCCGATATGAGGGCGATCTCTCTTCCTACTCTGCGCTCAACCTTGTGCGAGACCAGGTTGCGTTCGTACGGGCGCTCGGACACTCGGCGCACGCCTTGATAGGCCACGATTTTGGTGCCGTCATCTCGGCTTGGGCGGTGCTGCTCAGACCTGACATCTTCCCGCGCCTCATCGCAATGAGCGCTCCGTTCGGCGGGCCTCCCCCGATTGAGCAAGTGCATGACGCGGTGCTTGACGACCTTCTGGCGCTCGATCCGCCACGCAAGCACTACCAGTGGTATTACTCGACCCGCGACGCCGAAGGTGACATGTTGGGGGCGGCGCAGGGGTTCCACGACTTCCTCCGCGCCTATTTCCACATGAAGAGCGCCGACTGGCCGAACAAGCCCCACGGCCTGACGGGGTCGTCGGCGGAGGAACTGGCGACCCTGCCGACCTACTACATGATGCACGCCGACCAGAACATGGCCGAGACCGTGGCGCCGGAGATGCCCCCGCCAGAGGCCGTTGCAGCATGTGAGTGGCTACCGGAGGAAGCGCTTTCTGTTTATACCGCAGAGTTCCAGCGCACCGGCCTCCAAGGCGCGCTCAACTGGTATCGCTGCTCGACGTCTCCGCTGTTCCGTCGCGACCTTTCGCTCTTCCACCAGAAGCGGATCGAGGTTCCGATGATCTTTATCGCAGGGCGACAGGACTGGGGGTGGGCACAGGTGCCGGGTGCGCTCCAATCTATGGAGGCGTCTGCAACGACCGACTGGCGCGGCACACACCTCGTCCACGGCGCTGGCCACTGGGTGCAGCAAGAGCAGCCCGCGGCAGTAGTCGAACACGTGCTGACGTTCCTCAACAAGACAAGCGTCGACACCACAACGCGCCGGTAAGAAGACAGACGCCTTTGAGTGATCGCTAGCAGAGGGTCCGCCAGAGCCTTGGGACAGCGAGCGCCAGGTCGAGCGAGCAGTGCCGTTCTGCTCGGTTTCTGGATGTGATCGTTGTCGCTCGGGGCTCTGGTGATCGGCGTCGCTATCACCGTCCTCAGATGAGATGCACGCCGAGCACTACGACCCAGATCAAGTACACGGATAGGAGACCGCGCTGAACGAGGCCGGTGTAAGCCGAGTCTCGTTGGAACGACACGGCTGTCCCAACAGTGAGACCGAGGCCGACAACTGCGGTGACGACCGTATAGAGCTGCCAAACACCGTCCAACTGACCTACCAGCAGAATGACTGCCACAAGAATGGCCATGAACATGGCCGGGCCAATTGCATTGTGTATTTGACCGTGGAGAGTCACGTTCCTGTCAGCATCTGGCGGATATCCGCGGAGGGGGTCAGGAACGAACACACCAGACCCAATCGCACCGAGACCAAAGACCGCGATGAACATCGGTCCGGCAACAGTGTCGAGAACCCGGCCGACGCCGAGTGCGAAAGCAAGCATCCCAACCCCCAACTGAAGAAAATTCGCTACCTGAACCCAACCACGATCACCCAACGACAGCTCGCTCCCCGTGTGATAAAGCGGTCGATAGCCAGGTCTCGCAGCACCTTCAACAAATACGACGGCAAGGAAGAGCAGCGCCGTGGCGCTTCCGATGATCAGCAGTGCCTCGGTCATGCTCAGTGGCTCCCAGGTACAACCTAGGTGACCCGTACAGCGCCTGTCAGTGATCAATCCACTCCGCCGATTCGAAAGGAGTCACGGACCGTCGGCCCCTCACGTCGGAGCAGGTACAGCTGCTCGCCGCCTCAATGCCCGACCGCTACCAGGTCCTCAGCTACGTGCTCGCCTACACCGGGATTCGATTCGGTGAAGCAGCCGCACTACGACGTGCACGATGCGACGTTGCGGCATCCCGTCTCGACGTCGCCGAGTCCCTTGCGGAAGTGGCGGGCGACCTTCACTTCGGACCGACCAAGACTCATCGGCGACGAACCGTGGCCATTCCGGCCACCATCCGGGACCTCCTGGTGAGCCACCTCGAGACCGTCGACCAGGCCCCGGAGGCTCTCGTCTTCGCCTCTCCGACAGGCCAGCCCCTGCGTTACTCGAACTTCCGCAATCGTGTCTGGATCGCCGCCACCAAGGCGGCCGGACTCCCCGGCCTCGACATCCACGAGCTGCGTCACACCGCGGCGTCGCTGATGATCAGAGCCGGCGCCGACCCCAAGCTCATCCAGACCCAGCTCGGCCATGCCTCGATCGCCATCACCTACGACGTGTACGGGCACCTCTTCCCCGACCGTCTCGACGAGTTGGCGTCCAAGCTCGACGAGCTGATTCGCAATGACAGAAGGGGACGAGACCAGGATCGAAGTACCGGCAGAACGCTCTGAGGTATTTGCCTACTATTCTTGGCATATGCCTAGACTAGTTGGCAGATGCCTATTATACTTGGCATCGTGAATCTCGGACATCCCCTCTCATCCCTGATAACAACCCTATCGGGCCGGGTCCTCGAGGTGTTGGTCAACACCTCCTATCCCCTGTCAGGCCGGCACGTGATGCGGCTCTTGCGTCGCGAAGCCAGCCAGCAAGGCGTCCAGAACGCCCTCGACGAATTGGCAGCCCACGGGCTCGTCGAGCGGGTCTCCGCCGGGGGATCGATCCTCAACACCCTCAACCGGGACCACATCCTCGCCCCCTACATCATCGGCATCGTCAATCTGAGGAACGAACTGATCGACCGAATCGCGACCATCGTTTCCGAGGAGGCTCCCGAAGTGAGGCGAGCGATCCTGTTCGGCTCTCTCGTACGTGGCAGCGCCGACGAGGAAAGCGACATTGATATCGCTCTGGTTTGGCCGGACGAGGAGACACAGGACACCACTGGAGAGAACATCGCTGTCCGGGTAGACGATCTGACCGGGAATGCCTGCAACCTCCTCCACTACACCACGGAGGAATTCGACACCCTCCCGGGGAGAGCCCCAGAGCTGTACGCCGCCCTCGAATCTGAGGGAATCGACCTCATTGGAGTTCTGGCTCGCTGATGGCCAGGAAGTCGTCGAGAAATCGGCCCTGCGGGCCTCAGGACGCAGACCAGCGGAACGACCAAGCCAGGGCCTTCGCCGAACTTGCCGAATTGGATCCCGAATCCGACGACGGACCGGCGCGGTCGGCGGCGGTCAGCAACGCAGTGCTGGCCGGCATCGCGGCCGCCGATTCGATCTGCTGCCGACGTCTCGGCCACCATGCCACCGGGGACGACCACCAGCAGGCAATTGCGCTCGTCGAGGAGGCAGGCGACGTAGGCCGCGAGGCGTCGCGCCATCTGGAGACATTGCTGTCGATCAAGCACAAGGCACAGTACGAACAGGCCGACCCAACGGTCCCGGAAGCGAAAAGGGCGATCCGCGCCATGCGCTCCATCCTCGAGCTCGCCGCTCGAGCCTGAGCCCTGCGGACTCCTCGCGGTCTCCCCGACCCATCACCCCAGGTAAGGCCACTGAAACCGCCGGTCTGAAAAACCGGAGGTCGACGGATCGACGCCGTCCCTGACCACCATCCAGCCGTGTGATACCCCGAAACGCCTTGTGGCAGTTGGGTTTCCGGACGGTTGCGCGCTGTTCCTGGTTTCGCGACATTTCGCGACACTTCACGTCGTTTCGCGGACTCTTCGGTGGATCGGGGGCCTCCCCGAATTCCACTGTCGGTGCGTCGCTGGCTCAACACGCGGGGCCACTTGTGGTGAGTCGCCAGATGCCGGGAGCAGAGAGTCTTGCGATATCGGTTGTCGTGAGGGTGTCGACCTGGAAGGCTCTCAGCCGGGCTTCGCCCTGAACGTCTGAGATGAAAAGAAGCTCGGTGGGTGCGGTCCAGCCGACTGCCCATAGGTCATTACTCGTGTCCATGCGGCCGACGGTCGCGCCGCTGTCGAGCTCCCAGACCTCCAACGGGGCCTGTGGAACTGACTGCGACGAGGTACCGCCGATCCGGGCTGAAACACACTCCGGTCACGTTGCCCTCTCCGGATTCGAATGGGAGTGTGGCGAGCGTGTCTCCCGTATTCAGATCAACCACACTGAGCAGAGGACCAGGGGCTACAAGGACAGCGAGGTCGCCGCGACGGTGTGAAGCCCGCTCTATGGGTCCACTCGGAGCTCGAGCGGCTCCGGAGTGCCGCCGGCGGGCCAGTAGGCGACGGATCCATATGTTTCGGTGTCACTCGGCTGAACAGCAGGCCGTCGCGATAACCAGCTAGAGGCCATCCGAATCCAGCATCGATGGTCGTACGGCCCTCGATGGCACCAGCCGCCCCGCGCGACCACCGCTACCACCGCGAACCACGGAGGCCCCGGCGTTCCGACCCGGCTGCTTTCTCCGACGCACCAGGGGGCGCCCGAGTATGTTTGACAGTGTCCAACATTGGTGGCGGTCGAAAGGGATTCGTCGCCGGAAAGGTCAACTATGACCGAGGAACATGAGCACGCAGGCACCCGATTCAAGAACTCTATCGTGGGGTTGCTCAAGGGGACTGGAGAGGTCGTAACAGGGGCTGCTGACGCCACCCGCGACTCTGTCGTTGGCACTCTCAAAGGTGTAGGGAACATCGCCGGGGCCGTTGCTTCCACTGCGACTGACGTGATCAAGGGGGCTGTCTCTGCCGTCGGCGAGGTCGGCACCGGAGCCTTTGACACCGTCAAGGGCGTCGTCCTCGGCGTGGTACGGGGCGTAGGCGAAGTAGCCACGGTGACGGTTGGCACCCTTTCCGACATAGCCCGGGCCGCCGTCAAGGGCACGGCCGCTGTCGGTGGCGACGTAACGGCGGCGGCCGGCGGAATGGCCGAGGGGCTGATCACCGCGACGAAGGACACCGGCGTCAGCCTGGCCGAGGGCGCAGTCGCTCTGGGCAAATCCGCCATCAGTGGTGTCAAGGATGTCGGGGGAGACGTCCTTGGGGCGTCCGCCAGCACGGTGTCGGGTGCCGTCAAAGGTGCCGAGTCGATCGGAGCCGACGTACTCACCGCGATACGCAGCACCGCCAAGGGGCTGGTGTCGGGTGCCGGCGATGTCGGCGTCGACGTCGTCGACGTGACCAAAGGTGCTATCTCAGGGGCCATCTCGGGGGCCAAGGAGGTTGGGCTCAATGTCGAGGATGCTGCCTCCGCCGCCGCTACCGGAGCCCTCGAAGCTGCCGAGAAGATCAGCGAGTCCGCCGTCCACGCCGTGCGCGACGTGGCTGCCAGCGGCGTCAATGGGGTCAAGGTCGCCGTCAAGGGCGAACAGGACACCTGAATCAACCTGCGGAGGGCCGGGAGCTTCAACCCGGCCTTCCGCGGCCGACGACCCCAACGGTGTTGGCGCTGCGCCTTCGATGCCCGATAATGGCGCCGTCGAAGGGGAGTAGCCCACGGGTCAGGTTCGTCAGAACGGCAGCTAGCTGCCCGGCCCCCCGACCGCTTCCGGCGGTAGCGAGACTTTCGACGACATCGCAGCGAGCGACGTAGTCGAAAGGATCCCCCTTGCTTCTAGCCGCCGAAGCCAACTCTCAGTTTGTCGATCTCGACGTGCCCGGCGCAGCCTGGTTCGCCCTCCTGGGTGCCATCGTGGCCCTTCTCGCCATCGACCTCTACCGGCACCGCCAGGCACATGCACCGTCAACCCGCGAGGCCGCTACCGAATCCGGCATATGGGTCGCCTGCGGCCTGGCCTTCGGGGCGATAGTCGGGGTCACCCTCGGAACCGATGCCTTCGGGGAGTACATCAGCGGTTATCTGATCGAGAAGTCGCTCAGCGTCGACAACGTCTTCGTGTGGTCGATGCTGTTCGCCACCCTTTCGATCCCGGTCAAGTATCAGCACCGGGTGCTGTTTTGGGGGATCTTCGGGGCTCTGGCCCTCCGGGCCCTGTTCATCTTCCTGGGTACCGCCCTCATCGGGCGCTTCTGGTGGGTGCTGTTGGTATTCGGCGTATTCCTCATCTACACGGGGGCCAAGATCATCCGCCACCGTGCCGACGAGGGCAAGGGAGAGGCGACCCGGGGCCTCGGGCTCCTGCGACGCGTCATGCCGGTCAGCAACGAGTTCGACGGCCAGCGGTTCATCACCAGGATCGACGGCCGGCTCGCCGCCACTCCCCTGCTGGCGGCATTGTTCGTGGTCGAGGTAACCGACGTGATCTTCGCCGTCGACTCGGTTCCGGCCATCCTCGCCGTATCCCAAGAGCCCTTCCTGGTCTTCGCCTCCAACGCCTTCGCCATCCTCGGCTTGCGCGCCATGTACTTTCTCCTGGCGAACGCCAAGGAACGGTTCCACTACCTGTCTCATGCCCTGGGTGGGATCCTCGGGTTCGTCGGCCTCAAGATGGTGGTGTCACACTGGTACCACCTGGACACCTACGTGTCTCTGGGGATCATCATGGTCATGCTCGGGTCGGCCATCTTCTTCAGCCTGCGGCGCTCCCGGCTACCGAGCGCGCCGGGACGCCAGGTCAGAACCCCCGATGAGATGACTTGAGTATCCGTGGTCGTCAGACGACCTCGAACCTGGCCCACCAGCGCACGGTTGCCCAGCCGACCAGCAACGCCGTCAGGGGAACCAGCGCCAGCTGAGCCGGACCCACCGCAACATCCTGCTGTCCGGACACGGCCCATAGCCCGGAGGCGGCGAAGGGATACCAGGCGCCTGATTCGAACAAGACCGCCAGTTGGGCCGTCATCAGTACCAGGACCAGCACCCCGATGCCGGGCAGGTAGCCGCGACCCAGACTGGCGGGAAAGGCGACGGTGAGGGCAGCGGCAGCTGTCAGGACCGCCACACCGAGGAGCTTGGCCAGCCCGGCCCAGGCAGCCGAGTCCGGCCAGCCCAAACCTCCGAGCGGACCGAGGAGCGTAGCCACAGCCACCAGGGCCACGCTCAACCCGACCGACCAGATCGAGAGGGCGATGAACTTGGCGGTGGCGATGGTCGAGCGCGACACCGGAAGGCCGAACAGCGAGCCGACGGTTCGATCGGAGAACTCACGGCCGAAGCACCAGATGATCACGACACCCACCCCGACGAAGAACGCCGAAGCAACGAACTGATCCAGCAGGCCGACGTAGGCATCCCAGCCGGACCCCGACACGAGGGCCTGGATCTTGGCTGCCAGGGGCCCGTTTCCGGAGCCCTCCACCACCGACACGAATCCGATGCACAAGCCGGGGCAGAGGACGAGGATCAGCAGGCTGGTCACCCAGGTAACCGGTGAGCGGCGCAGCTTCAGTATCTCGAGATCGAGGGCCTCACGCATGTGCGCCACCCAATCTGGCCTCGGCCTCATGGATCATGTCGAAGAAGCGGCGCTCCAGGTCGATCCCGCCTGGATCGATAGTCCCCACCCACCGACCCCGGTGCAGGATCGAGATCCTATGAGCCACCCGGGCCAGCTCATCGAGATGATGAGACGACACCAGGATCCCGGCTCCGGCTTCGGCCTCCCTGCGCAGGAGATCACGCATAAACAAGACACCGGCCGGGTCCAGGGCGTTGGATGGCTCGTCCAGGACGACGGTGCGAGGAGAGTGGACCAGCGAGCAGGCCAGACCCAGTCTCTGCCGGTTGCCGAGCGAAAGTGCCCGTGCCCTGCGGTTCGCCCAGCGGGTGAGCTCGAAGCGGGAGATGATCTCCTCCGCGGCGGCCGTCGCCCCAACTCGTGTGACTCCGTGCAGACGCGCGGCCAGGCGGACGTTCTCGCTCACCGTCAGCTCCGGATAGCCGAAAGGAGTCTCGATCAGATGCCCGACCGTGGCCCAGGTGGACGCCGGAGCCCTGGCCACCTGAGTCCCATCCAGGAGAACGACACCCGAATCGGGGATGATCATCCCCATCAGCATCCGCATCAAGGTCGTCTTCCCGGCACCGTTGAGCCCGACCAGAGCGTGGACCTCCCCCGCATTCACCTCCAGGTCCAAGCCGGCCACGGCCACCTCGTCGCCGTAGGCGCGTGTGACGCCGCGAGCAGAGATGCGGCTCATACGCTGGCCGGTCCCAATTGGTCGAGGGCCCGTCGCACTCGCTCGCCCAGCGTCTCGCCGGCGGGCTGGTTGGCCCAGTCGAGCAGGGCCGCCATGACGGCCCCCAGGCAGGCCCCGGCCGCGACCCGGGCCTCGAAGCGGCCTACTCCCGAATCGACCAGGGCGTCGACGATCACATCTTCGGTCTGGTGGGTGTTCTCCCACATGGCGGCCCGCAGCTTGGGGTGACCGACTCCAATCTCGATTCGGGCTCGAGTGAGAGAATCAAGCGGCCCGCTCAGGGCCTCCGACACTTTCCACAGACCCCTTCGCACCCGCTCCACAGGAGGAAGATTCCTTGGCTGACGGACCACCTCCTCGGCAATCACGGGGTCGTAGGGATCAGAGACGATCACAGACTCCTTGGTGGGAAAGTGCCTGAAGAAGGTCATGTGTGAGACTTCTGCGGCGGCGGCGATCTCCTCCACCGTGACATCGTCGAAACCCCGCTCGGCGATCAGGGCCAGAGCCTTCTCTTGGAGGCGTTGGCGGGTCCGTTCGGCTCGGGACGCGGTCGCGGTCACCAAAGAATGTTAGTTACTAACATTCAGTTGGCGCCAAACCGACCAGGATCAACACCCGGCGGTTACTCCGAGCGGCGCTCACTCCTTTGAATGCTCCGTCTCGCTCTGACCAGCCCGACTGCGGCCCAGGATCTCGAGCAGCCCTGCAACCACGAGAGAGGCCAGACCGATGACCATCACCCCAGGGCTTGCTCCGAATAGACCCAGCACGGCGATCACGATTCCCAGGATGGCTAGGGCTACGACCGGAAACGACATGCTCATGACCCTGCCTGCTCCTTCTGGATGTAGGCGAGAGGGTAGCCGGAAAAGGGGGGGACTTGACCTTCGACCTGGGTCCAAGCCTTATGGTGAGAGCATGGATGCTCGTCTCATTTCTCAGGCAGCCAGACTCACGGGTTTCACTCCCAGTGCCCTCCGGTTCTACGAGAAGGAAGGTTTGGTCGACCCGGACAGAAGCGCCTCCGGCTACCGGCTCTACGACGACCGGACGATCCGAACGCTCCGGCTCATCAAGCGGGCCAAGGCCTTGGGGATCCCGCTGACGGAGATCTCAACGCTGGTCGAGATGTTGGAGGAGGACCGGTGTGGTGCGTTGCGCCGCCAGGTTGCGGAGCTGGTGAGCGACCGGGTCCGCCAGGTGAACAACGAGAGGGCAGAAATGCAAGCATATCTCAACCGCCTCGTCGCGGCCGTCGAGACCATGCGATCCGATCGGCATGTCGGGCCCTGCGACGACGGTTGCGGTTGCCTGGCCGAGTCCGATCGAGAAGCTGCCGGCGCCGCTTCGGCGAGGCTGGCGGTGGAGTGCAGCCTGACGGACGGCGACCAAGCCAGGCGCCTGTCGGAGTGGCAGCGAGTGGTCGCCGGGTCCCTGGCACAGATGCAGCTGCCGGACGGAGTCAGATTGACCCTTCCCGAGAACGTGGACGTGGCCCGGCTGGCGGAGCTGGCCGCCGCAGAACGTCGATGCTGTCCTGGCCTTCACTTTCGGATCGAGCTGTCGAGCGCGGCGGTGACCCTGGAGGTATCGGGCCCGGGAGTCGCCGACATTACGACGACGCTGATGGGCCCCTCCTTCGGAAGAGACACGAAGCCACTGAAGGAATCAGGTGATGAGTGACCACGAGACCAGCGTAGAAATCGAATACTGCGTCCCATGTGGCCACCTGACCCGTGCCATCGACACGGAGCGGGCCTTGTTGGAGCACTTCGGTCGCGATCTCGACGGCGTCTACCTCAAGACGGGACATGGCGGCGTCTTCACCATCAGGGTCGATGGGGATGAGATCTACGACAAGACCAGAGCGTTCGACATGGACCAGATCATCGACGCGGTAGAGGCTCTACTGACACCGGCTGAAGCCTGACGTGTACGTCCTGAGATCGGCACTCCTGTTCGTAGGCGCCGCCCTCGCGGAGATCGGCGGGGTGTACCTGGTGTGGCAGGGCGTCAGGGAGAGACGAGGATTCCTCTTTGTCGTGGCCGGGGTGTTGATCCTGGGGCTGTATGGATTCGCCGCGGTGTTCCAGCCCAGCCAGCACTTCGGGCGGGTCCTGGCCGCCTACGGGGGAGTGTTCGTGGCCGGATCACTCCTGTGGGGTGTGGTCTTCGAAGGGTTCCGACCCGACCCCTACGACATCGCCGGAGCGGCCATCTGCCTGGTCGGCGTGGGCGTGATCATGTATGCCCCACGGGCGGCCGGGTGAGCTTGGCGACGAAGCGCTGGTAGGTTCTCCCCTACGAAAGGGTCCCCTGAGGGTCCCGTTTTGCTGATAAAAACGCGATTGGGGAACACTGAAGAGATGCACACGCTGATCGCCCTCGGTCTGGTCGCGGTGGTGGCTGGGTGGAACAATGCCCTGCATCTGACGCCTGCGCGCTGGCGGGATGCCGTCGTGTCGGCGGGTGTGGCGGTGGCCGGCGTGGCCGGGGCCGTGTGGCTCTTCTCGGTCCTCGACCCCCAGGGCGGGCTGGCCGCCGCCTGGATCTGGACGACAGCGGCGGCGGGCATCTCGGTCGGCGTGGTAACGCTCGCCCACCGTTGGCAGGCTCTGGCGAAGGCGGTTTCGGACCGGCGGATAGAAGAGATGTCGGACGGTGCCTTCATCGCCCACACCGTCCTCCGCATCCCGCTACTGACCGCGTTCACCGAGGAGATCCTGTTCCGCGGCGTGGTGTGGGCCCTGCTACAGGCGCTGGGCGGCTGGCAACTGGCCTGGGTGGGAAGCTCGGTGGCATTCGCCCTCGGGCACATCGTGGTTGCCAAGCACCAGGCCCGGCGCGAAGGGTATCCGACCGTGCGCTGGGTCGTCACCACGCTGGTGGTGATGTTGATCGCCGGAGTGGGGCTGGGTTGGCTGCGAACGCAGACCGGAGGCGTCTGGGCCTCCGTAGGTGTCCACGCCTCGGTCAATGCCATCTTCGCCCTCGGGGCTCGCTCGCTGGCGACCCGGGCCCAGCGGCTCGGTGTCGCCGCCAACGCGGCCTGATCGGATCGCCTGTGCCCGAACCTCGCTATCAGGCGCCCGACTGGCTCACCCGCAACCTGTTCAACCCGCTGGTCGAGGGCTTCACGCGCCTCGGGATGAGCTTCTGGGGATCGCGCATCCTCGAGGTTCGGGGGCGAAAGAGCGGTGAATGGCGTTCCAACCCGGTCAATCTGCTCACGGTCGACGGCGTGGACTACCTGGTGGCACCCCGAGGTCATACGCAGTGGGTGCGCAATCTGAGGGCCGCCGGGACCGGACGCCTCCGCCTGGGACGCCGGGTCAGCACCTTTCAGGCCACCGAGCTGGCCGACGAGGACAAGCCCGCCATCCTTCGTCCCTACCTGCGCCGCTGGAAATGGGAGGTCGGCCAGTTCTTTGGGGGAGTGGGACCCGACGCCTCAGACGAGGAACTGCTCTCAATCGCGCCAGATCACCCGGTGTTCCAGATCAGCGACGTCGACCGCTGACTCTCAGAACTACCACTTTCCTCGGGAGCGACGGGATGACATCATGACCCGGATTCATCCTCTGGCGAGACTGTGGTCCCAGGCCGTCGGCCACCGTGGCCAGGTCATATCAGCCACGCTCTTGTCGGTCGGCAAGAAGATCACCGACATCGCACCCGAGATTCTGATTGGCGGTGCGGTCGATGTCGTGGTGCGTCGAGACGACTCTTTCCTGGCGAGCTTCGGCATCACCGATGTGACCAAGCAGATGTTGGTGCTGTGGACTCCGCTCAACCGGCGTATCCGTCCAGGCGGGCCAGGATCTGGAGCATGACCTCGTCGGCCCCAGCACCGATCGCGGTCAGGCGGCCGTCACGCAGGAACCTGGTCGTCCAGGTCTCGGACATGTAGCCGATGCCGCCGTGGAATTGCATAACCCAGTCGGCCACCTCACGCTGGAGGCGACCCGCCTTGAGCTTGGCGATGGTGGCCATGCGGGTCACGTCCTGGCCCTGGGTGTGGCGCTCGGCAATGACCAGGTTGTATTCGGACAGCATGTCCACTTCCGCCGCCAGCTCGGCGAGCTTGAACTGGACGTACTGGTGCTTGAGTAGAGGCTTGTTGAACACCACCCTCTGGGCCAGGTAGTCACGGGTGCGCTCCAGCGCCAGGCGACAAGAGGCGGCGGCCCCGTAGGTGGCCCACATGCGCTCGACGACGAACTGGGCCATCTGCTGTTGAAAGCCCATCCCCTCGGTGCCGATCGTGTTCGCCACCGGAACCCGCCGCGTCGTTGAAGGCGAGCAGGCCAGTGTCCGACGCCTTCATCCCCAGCTTGTCGAGCTTGCGGGAGACCTCGAACCCGTCCACATCGGTGGGGACGATGATCTGGGACATCCCTCCGTAGCCGCCCTCGTCGGAGGTTCGGGCCAGGACACACATCCAATCGGCCTGGAGTGAGTTGGTGATGTACATCTTGGACCCGTTGATCACCCAGTCGTCTCCGTCCCGGACTGCCCGGGTGCGAATCGCAGCCACGTCGGAGCCGGCGTCGGGCTCGGTCACGGCGATCGAGCACACCTGCTCGCCCCGCAAGACCGGGGCCAGGAAATGCTCCTTCTGCTCATGGGTGCCGAAGCGATGCAGGGAGGGAGTCGCCATGTCGGTAACCACCCCCAGGGCCATGCCGATCGACCCGTGGTCGGCCCGTGCGAACTCCTCGGCCAGGATCATGGTGAACAGATGGTCTGCGCCCTGGCCACCGTAAGCCGGGTCGTATTCCAGGCCCAGCATCCCCAGCTTGGCCATCCGGGCAAAGACTTCGTGAAGAGGGATCCACTCCGCCTCTTCCCACTCCGGGACCCTGGGGTTGATCTCGTTCTCGACGAAGCTGCGCACCACGCGGCGGAACTCATGATGCTCGGCGGTGAACGGCATGGGCTACTCCATAGGGCTCAGGGACGGTCGAGGACCTCGACCAGGATAAGCCGGCGGGCAAACACCTCGTTGCGAGCCCATCGGTAGGCAAAGCGAAACAGCAACGCCGCGTAGCACACACCGACCAGCGCAGCGAGCGTGGTAGCCAGCGCGCCGGCGAAGAAGATGGCTAGCCCCACCACTGCCGCGGCCGGGACCGTCAAAGCACTCGACACGGCCAGGCCGACCAGCGAAACGACGATGGCCCGCCCATTCTTGGGACCCGACGACATGACCTGACGCTCGGGGAGGGGAAACGCCCCGAAGATCGAGGTCAAGTTCCCGACCGCCATCCAAACCAACAGAACCGTCATCGAAGCCATGAAGGCCGCCGGCAGGTAGGCGGCGGTTCCCCCCAGAACCGCCCCGAGCACCGCCGCGGCCAGCGCCACCCCCGCTCCAGAGATCGCCCAGAGGGCATTCTTGCCCGCCAGGGCCACGGCTACATCGGTGGGGCTGATCACATAGGCCCAGAACGACCCCCCGTCGGGGCCGAACTGGTTGGGAACCAGAGCGGTCACGGCCACCCAGGCCGCGGCCACCGCCAGGAAAGGGGCGTAGGGCCCGGTGAAGAAGTTGACTCCAACGAATCCGAGAATGCAGATCGACGCCACCGAGCCCAGGATCTGGGCCCGCAATCGTGGGTCGCGCCGCAGGTAGCGCCATTCCTTGGCGGCGGCGACCCGAACCGGGCCCGATGGAATTAGAGGGGCCAGCCGTGCACCCAACGTGCCGGCACCCCGGCCACGAACCCGGCCCGAACGGGCGGCAACGGCCCGTGTTTGCATCCGCTCCACCGCCCACCCGTGGGCCCGTACGAGGGCTATGGCCGTCACCGTCGACCACGCCACGGTGGACAGAGCCACGAGCCACCGACCCTGACCCAGGGCAGCTGCCGCCAATCCGACCGAACCGCCCGGGAGAACGGCCAGCCACTCCAACCAGCGCGGCAACCCGGCCGACAAGCCAGAGTGGAACCCGGCCGTGCTGATGGCGATGCTGATGAAGCTGATTCCTACCCCGATCAGCGGGCCCAGTGCCTCCCCCCGTCCACGTGAGAGCAAGTCGGACAAGAGCGTCACAACCAGGCGCCCCGTGGTAACACCGATGACCGTGGCGAGGACGACCAGCACCGGGATGGTCATCAGTCCCCACCACCCGGGCCAGAAGCCGGCTCCAAAGCCGACGGACGCCACCAGCACGGTGGCCAGGCCTCCCGGGCCAACTGCCCCCGCGGTCAGCAGTCCCCTGCCCAGGTCCCGCGCGGAGATCGGCAGCAGTTCGAACCAGCGCGGATTGAGGGTGGAGTCGAGAGCCGATCCGACCACAGGCACCAACACCCATGCCAGCTGGATCAGTGCTCCTGCCAGCGCCGCCAGGGCGGCGGGCTCGGCCATGAAGCGGGCGCCGGCTGCCAACAGGGTTCCAGCTCCGAGACCCACCGACAGCGCCAGCAGCCACAAGAAGATCAATCCCAGCAGCGACCAGGCGTCGCCGGCCCCGTTGAGGCGGCCCGTAAGCCGGAACCTCAGCCGGACGAACTGCCAAGCCACGTGAGCTCCCCGGTTTCGTCCACCCGCGCTCCAACCAGCTCCACGAACACATCCTGGAGACGACGGCCCCCGGTGATAGCGTTGGTTTCCCCGGAGGTGATGATCCGCCCGTCGGCGATGACCATGATCCGGTCACACAGCCGCTCGACCACATCCATGGCATGATCCGAGAAGACCACGGTGCCTCCGCTGGCGGTGTGCCGGGCCAGGATCCGCTCCAGCGTCTGGCGAGCCACCGGGTCGATGCCCGCAAACGGCTCATCCAGGAACAGAACCCGCGGGTTGTGGAGGAGAGCGGCAGCAATGGCCACCTTCTTGGTCATGCCGAGGCTGTAGTCGACGACCAGCTTGTCGGCGTCTTCTTCGAGATCGAGTAGTCGCAACAGCGTGTCGCGCCTCTCTGCCACCACGGCCGGGTCCATCCGCCGGAAGAGGCCGTTGAAATCGATCAGTTCCCGACCGGTGAGACGGGGGAACATGGTCGGGTTGTCGGGAACCACCCCGAACAGCTCCTTGGCACCGGCAGGATCCGACCACACATCGTGGCCCGCCACGGACACCGAACCGCGATCCGGCTTCAGCAGCCCTGTGGCCATCCGCAGGAAGGTCGTCTTGCCCGCCCCGTTCGGCCCGCATATTCCGAAGAACGATCCGGCGGGAACGTCGATCGTCACCGAGTCGACCGCCACCTTGTCACCGAAGGACCTGGTGAGATCGTGTGAGGAGAGAGCGGGAAACGCCATGGGTGGGAGATGGTAGGAGACGGCTCAGCTGCTGAAGGCGACTGCTTGGGCATCGGCCCAGCGGGCCAGCGCGTTCGTGTAGCGTCTCGTAGCTTCCTCCAGATCGCCCTGCCCCAACGCCTCCAGTGAGCGTGCCACTTCCGAGACCGTGTCGTCGAGAACGCGGTCGACTGGATCGAGCCGTTCGGCCACCTGCCGGTAATCCAGTTCCACCATGCCTTCACCGTCGGCTGCGCCCAACCAGTCGACCAGAGCTCGCTGCTCGTCCACCCAGAGGGGGGGAAGTCCGGCCCGTTCCATCGCCGCCACGGCCAATTCCAGCCTCTGGACCGCATCTGCCACCCGCGCCCGGAGGATCATCGGTTCGGCTGTGTTGTCGGGCGAGAACATGAGGAACCACCGCAAAGGCGGATGCCAGGCCGAGGTCATCACGGGCGACGGGCCCGGGGCGCCGGTGCGCAGACGAGACAACTCGCGGCGTGCCGCCTCCGCCACCGCCCGGTCGATCATCCCCCAGCCGAATCTCTCCGTGGCCTGCTGGTGGGCGACCAGGGATTCGAGCATGCGCCGCCGCGGGGTGCGGGGACAACGCCAGCGGAGACCCTGCCACTCCACCTCCCAGGCGTCGGCCCTCTGCGACTCCGTGGTCAGCACCGCCTCTCCCAGCCTGGGCACGTCTCCGGGCCCCACGGCCACCGGGAGCCGCACCTCCTCGGCCGGACGGTAGATCCGGAGATAGGCCACGTCGATCATGCCCGGACACTACCTCCGTGGACCGCACTTGCTCATGTCCGCCTCACCGGGCAGACCCGGCCGCACCCGGTACACTCGGGCGATGTGATCGCCCGGTTCGGGCGGTCGCTGAGGTCACTACGAGAGGACTTGGGTTGAGCGTCTTCGACTCGATCAAAGGTCACGAGCAAGTCGTCTTCGGGTCCGATCCGGTATCGGGCCTCAGGACAATCATCGCCATCCATTCCACCGCATTGGGTCCCGCTCTCGGCGGGACCCGCTTTTATCCGTACGAGTCCGAAGAGGAGGCACTCACCGACGTTCTCCGCCTGTCCGAGGGCATGACCTACAAGGCCGCCGCGGCGGGGCTCGACCTCGGAGGGGGAAAAGCCGTCATCATCGGGGACCCGAGGACGGACAAGTCGGAGCGCCTGTTCCGAGCCTACGGACGGGTGGTCGAGTCGCTGGGCGGCCGATACATCACCGCCGAGGACGTCGGCACGACCACCGCCGACCTCACCGATGTCCGGCGGGAGACCGAATGGGCGGTGGGAGTGCCCGAGGCCGAGGGTGGCTCCGGCGACCCGTCGCCTATCACTGCCCGCGGGCTCTATGCAGCTGCCCAGGCGTCCGCAGTCCATCGTTGGGGTGATCCCGACCTGGCCGGCCGGCGCGTGGTGGTGCAAGGCGTGGGCAAGGTGGGCTCGGCCTTCGTCCAGCTGCTGGTGGAGGGCCGGACGGAGGTGATCGTCAGTGACGCCTACCCTGCCGCGGTCGAGGAGGCCGTCCGCACCTTCGACGTCAAGCCGGCCGATCCCGACGAGGCGATCGAAGTCCCGTGCGACATACTCTCACCGTGCGCTCTCGGGGCAGTCCTCGGCAAGGACACCATCCCGCGGCTCCAGTGCGAAGTGATAGTGGGATCAGCCAACAATCAGCTCGCTACCCGAGAGGATGGCCGGCTCCTGAACGATCGGGGCATTCTCTACGCGCCCGATTTCGTGGTGAATGCGGGAGGCCTGATCAACGTCTACGACGAGCTGCTGGGATACTCGAGGACTCGCGCCCTGCATCGTGTCGACCGCATCTACGACGCCACCCTGCGCATCCTCGAACAGGCAGACGAGGAAGGGATCACCCCCGTCGAGGCGGCCATGGAGCTGGCCGAGCAGCGGATCGCCGGGATCAGCGACCTCAAACGAAGCTTTGGTCACGGCCCTGGGGGATGGCGATGATCGGAACGGGAGCATGACGAACGAGCACACAGAGATCGGCCTCGAAGACAAGCAGCTGGTCGAGATGTACAGGCTGATGCTGATGGCCCGTCGGGTCGACGACCGCATGTTTGCCCTCAATCGCCAGGGCCGGGCACCGTTCGTGGTCGGCTCATCCGGCCACGAAGCGATCCAGGTGGCCTCTGTCATGGCTCTCGACCGCGAAGCGGACTGGATTCTCCCCTACTACCGCGACATGGGTGTGGCGCTGGCGTGGGGCCTTCCGGCGGTGGACGTCTTCCTGGCTGTGTTCGCCCGAAAGGACGACCCGATGTCTGGGGGACGCCAGCTCCCCAACCACTGGTCCGATCCGGAACGGCGGGTCTTCACGCAGTCGTCGTGTATCGGGACTCAATACCCACATGCGGCAGGCATCGCCCACGGGCTGACGATTCAGGGACGCCCCGGGATCGTGGTGGTGTACGGAGGGGAAGGCTCAACCTCTGAGGGCGATTGGCACGAGGCCATGAACTGGGCGGGCATCCACCGCCTCCCGCTGATCTTCGTCATCGAGAACAACCGCTACGCCATTTCCGTGCCCGCCATCGAGGAAGTTGCCGGGAGCCTAAGCGACCGCGCCCGCGGGTACGGGTTCCCCGGGGTGGCCATCGATGGCAACGACCCCCTCGAGGTCTACCGCACCGTCAGGGAGGCGGCCGACCGGGCCCGGTCAGGAAACGGGCCCACCCTGATCGAGGCGGAGACGTACCGCTATTACGCCCACACCTCGGACGACGACGACCGCCTCTATCGCAGCCGCCACGAGGTGGAGCAATGGCGCCGCAAGGACCCGGTCAAGAGGATCCGCCAGTATCTGATCGAACAGCGCCTGCTCACCGAAGCCGAGGAACGGGCGATCGACGAGGAGGTCACCGCCGAACTGGCCGAGGCGGTGACCGAGGCTGAGGCCGCCCCCCGGCCCGACGAGCCCTACTCACGGGTGTACGCCAACCCGATCACCCCCTCCGAACCGGTCATCGCGCCGGAGGAGCCCCCGCAGGGCCCGGTCGTGAACTTGATCACCGCAGTGAACCGGGCCCTGAACGAAGTGATGGAGCTGCACTCCGACACCGTCGTGTTCGGCGAGGACGTGGCAGGTGAGAAGGGCGGAGTCTTCAAGGCCACCCAGGAGCTCACACGGCGCTTCGGCGAGGAGCGTTGCTTCAACAGCCCGCTGGCCGAGTCCGTGATCGTCGGCGTGGCGGTGGGGATGGCGGCCTCAGGCCTCCGGCCTCTGCCGGAGATCCAGTTCGCCGACTACATCCATCCCGCCTTCGACCAGATCGTCTCCGAAGTGTCCCGAATCCATTACCGCTCCGATGGCCGGTGGGGCTGCTCGGTGGTGATACGAACCCCGTTTGGAGCCGGCATCCACGGGGCCCTCTATCACTCGCAATCGATCGAGGCCTATTACGCCCACGTTCCGGGGCTGAAGGTCGTGGTGCCCTCGACTCCGGCCGATGTGAAGGGCCTGCTGTTGTCAGCGGTGGAAGATCCCGACCCCGTCATGATGCTGGAGCCGAAGAAGCTCTATCGCTTGGCCAAGGGGCCATATCCAGAGGGCGACTGGCGGGTGCCGCTGGGGAAAGCAGCCATCCGCAGGTCGGGGCGGGACCTGACGATCATCACCTACGGCGCGATGGCCCACTTCGCGGTCGAGGCCGGCGCTCAACTGGCCGGCGACGGAATCGACGCCGAGATCATCGACCTGCGCACGCTCAAACCACTGGACTGGCCAACGATCGAGGCATCGGTGCAGAAGACGTCCCGTGTGCTGATCGTGCATGAGGACAACGAGTTCGTCGGTTATGGGGCCGAGCTGGCGGCGCAGGTGGCCGACAAGGCTTTCGAGTGGCTCGATGCCCCCATCCGCCGTTACGCCTTGCCCGACGTCCCGGCCATGCCATACGCCCAGGAGATGGAAGACGAGATCTACCCCAACGCCGCAGGAATCGTCCGTCACGCCACCGAACTGGCCAACTGGTGATAGGGCCGGCAGGGAGACAAAGGGCGTGTCGCCCATGAGCGAAGCGAGAGGAGGAAAGTCCCTGCCGCCGAAGGCGGGAGGGAGGAGGGCCCTAGGCCCGACCTAACCTGAAGGGGATGTCACTCGTTTCGCACCTGTCGGAACTGGCCGGCGCCGCGTTCGCCGGCCTCGGGCTCGACGCAGATCTGGGGGCGGTGGTGCCTTCCAATCGCCCCGAACTGGCCCAGTTCCAGTGCAATGGAGCCATGGCTGCCGCAGCCCGGGCCGGGCGCTCTCCTCGCCAGATCGCCGAAGAGGTCGCCGCTCGCCTGCTCGATCACCCAGAGCTGGCATCGGTGCAGGTGGCCGGTCCGGGATTCATCAATCTCACCCTGACCGATTCTGCCCTGGCGTCCTGGGCTCGAGCGGCAGCGGACGACCCCCGGCTGGGCGTCGATGTCGCAACTGAGCCTGAAACCGTGGTGGTCGACTACGCCGGTCCGAACGTGGCCAAGGCGATGCACGTGGGCCATATCCGGGCCACGATCATCGGGGACAGCATCGCCCGTTGTTTCGACTTCGTCGGCCACAAGGTCATTCGTGACCCCCACTTCGGAGATTGGGGCCAGAACATGGGTCTGGTCATCGCCGAGCTGGAGCGCCGCCATCCGGACTGGCCGTACTTCGATCCCGACTATTCGGACCCCTACCCACCCGACTCACCCGTGACCCTCGACGATCTCCAGGAGATCTATCCGACCGCCGCCGCCCGCTCCGCCTCGGACGAGGACTTCGCCGAGGCCGCTCGAACCACGACCGTCGAGCTCCAGCGCAAGCGACCCGGGTATCTGGCTCTCTGGCAGCACATGCGCAACGTGTCACTCGAGGCCCAAAGGGCCGACTTCTCGGACCTGGGAGTCGATTTCGATATCTGGTACGGCGAATCCGACGTAGCCGACCTGTTGGATCCGCTGGTCAAGCGCTTCCGCGAGTCGGGCGTGGCAGAGGAATCTGAAGGAGCGCTGATCGTGCGGGTGAACGAGCCCGACGACAACCGCGAGTATCCGCCGCTCATCCTGGTCAACCGACGAGGCGGATACCTCTACTCCACCACCGACCTGGCCACCGTCTGGTACAGGGCCGAGAATCTCCGCGCAGATCTGGCCCTGTACGTGGTCGACGCCCGCCAGGCGGATCACTTCGTGCAGGTGTTCCGGGCCGCCCGACGGGGAAGCATCGTCGGGTCCATGATGACCGAGCACATCGGGTTCGGGACCATGAACGGGCCCGACGGACGCCCATTCAAGACCCGGGAAGGAGGGGTGGTTTCGCTTCACGACCTGATCCAGATGGTGGAGACGGCAGCGCTTCAACGCCTCAAGGAAGCCGACATCGCCTCGGGCTACGCCGACACAGAACGAGCCGAGATCGCTCACAAGGTAGGAATCGCCGCCCTCAAGTTCGGTGACCTGCATGCCAACCGCACCTCGGACTACGTCTTCGACCTGGACCGCTTCTCTTCGTTCGAGGGCAAGACCGGCCCGTATGTGCAATACGCGGCGGTGAGAATCCGCTCCCTGTTGCGCAAGGCGGCGGAAGCAGGCGTTGACTCGGGGCCATTGGCGGCTCCATCGGTCGACGCCGAGCGCGACCTGATGCTGGCGATCCTACGCCTGCCCGAGGTGATCGGGCGCGTCGTGGATCTGCGAGCGCCCAGCCACCTCGCCGAGTACGTGTACGACCTGGCCGGGACCTTCAACCGCTTCTACGACGCCTGTCACGTTCTGTCCGAGCCCGACCCGAATAGGAGGGGATCGTGGCTTACGTTGTGTCGTCTCACCCTCGACACCCTCGTCCGGAGCCTCGATCTGCTGGGGATCGATATCCCAGAACGGATGTGACGATGGCCTCTCCCACCTTGCGGGTCGCCCGCCTCTCCGATGCTCCGGCGATAGCGGCCTTCACCTCCGACACCTTCTCCTGGGGTGACTACGTAGCGGACGAGTTTCCGTCGTGGTTGCACGAGCCCGATATGGGAGTGGTCGTGGCCACCGACGACTCCGACCGACCCGTCGCCGTGGCTCGAGCGCGGATGCTCAGTCGACGAGAAGGATGGCTCTCGGCGGCGCGGGTGCATCCCGACCACCGCCGCCAGGGCCTCGGGTCCGCCCTCAACAACTGGTGCGTCGACTGGATCGCCGGCCGGGGCGGAGCGGTGGCCCGACTCCAGATCGAGACCTGGAACGGGGCAGCTCACAATCAGGTGGCTGGACTCGGATATAGACCCGTGATGGCGGCAGTGAACGCCGAGAGGCCGGTGGGCTCCGACCCAATGCATCCCGACACCAATGGAGGAAGACGCGCAAAGGGTGAGGAGAGGCTCGATCGGGCACCTCAAGCTGAAGCCGACCTCGCCTACATCGCCTTCTCGACCAGCGACCTGGCCCGAGCATCCCGGGGGATGTTCCCGGTCGATCCGTGGGCCTGGCGACAGATGACCGAGCACGACGTGCGCGACAATCCAATCTGGTGGTGTCCGGCAGGCTGGGTGATGGCCGATCGCGAGGAGGACCTGATGGTGGTCCGGTGGCCCGTCACCACCCCCGACGATGCTCCTCTCCTCGTGAAGGCCGTCACCGACCTTGCCCATGAGAAAGGGACCGAGCGCCTTCACCTGGTGGGCCCCGATGTCCCGTGGCTCACGTCCGCCCTGGAGACCCATGGCTTCGAATGCCACCCCAGCCGAATATACGCCAAGCCCCTGTGAGGCTCACATGATGATCATCGTGGTGATGGCCCACACCAGATACAGGAGGGGGATGTCGGCGTCGATCGCGATCGACTCCCCCAGATAGCCGGATCTGGCCCACCAGGCGAGAGGCACACCGACCACGGGCACGACCGCCATTCCCGCAATCGCCACCGCCCGAATGGCGTCGACGCCGACCTGAAAAGGCAGCGGAAGCTCGGCGGCGGGATCGACCAGGTAGTTGTGTGCAATGAACAGCAGCAACCCCACGATCACAGACGCCACAACCCGGGCCACCAGCACCTCCACTTCGTCATAGCCCACAAGTCGGCGGCCGCGGCCCAGGGGGCCTTCCGACGCCACACCCAGGGCGAAGGCGCCCACGATCCCGATGACCAGACCGGATCCGAGCATGGCGCCGGTGGACAGGCCCAGTCCAATGTGGACCAGATCGAAGCCGTCCAGCAAGACGGCGATGGCCAGACCCAGAAGAACGCTGCCCAGGACGACCAATCCGACATCGAGCATGGTCCCCATCGCGCCCCCTGCCAGAGACACGTAGTGACGAAAGTTGGAGCGAGCGGCGTCGGGTCGGGCGGTCATCGGCGCCGAACTCTAGCCAGTGACCAAGACCCGGCCCGGGCCCTGCCCGGGAGGCTGACCATCACGCCATCAGGTGGACGGCTCCCAACCGCCGTCAATCAGAGCGTCCCGATACAGCTCGATGGGATGGGAGATGGTGTACCAGCCGGACAGGTGCTGACGCAGCTGCATCTCACAGCCGGGGTTGGCGGATACCACGAGGGTGGTGCCCGTGGCCTCGACTTCCGACGCCTTGCGCCGGCCCAGCTCGGACGAGGCATCGGGGTGAAGCAGCGAGTAGATGCCCGCAGCCCCACAGCACATACCGGATGGGTCGACCTCCATCACCTCGTATCCGGCGGCCGCCACGATCGTCCGCTGGGCGGCCGTCTCGCGCTGCGCATGACGGAGGTGGCAGGGATCCTGGACCGCCACCTTTCCCCTGCCCGGCGCCAAGCGGGGAAGAGCCCCTTGTCCGATGAGATCTGCCACCAGCTTGGTCACGTCCGATGATCTTCGGGCCAGATCATCTCCGTCTTCGGCCCAGTTCCCGTACTCGGCCATGTGAGCCGAGCAACCCGCTGCAGTCACCGCCACTACATCCACTCCGGCCAGGGCGGCCACATTCCTCACCGCCAGGCGACGGGCCTGGTCGGCGGCCCCGTCATGAGCCGCCAGTGCCCCACAGCACGTCTGGCGTCGAGGCACCAGGACCCGGTATCCGGCCTGCTCCAATAGCTCCACGGCCGCCCTCTGGACTCCAGGGAACCACGGCTCCATCACACATCCGGCCAGGAGCGCCGCCGTGCCCTTCTCGCCGTGGGAGGAGATCCGCCCTCGGAGGGATGGGGCAGGCGCCAATACCCGCACCCCCGACAACGGCCGTCGCAGGGATTGGGGAAGAAGCCGGTCCAATCGCAACGTCCTCATGAGCCGCATTCCCGTGGTGACGAGCCGCATCAGCCTCGGAGAGCCCAGACCGCGTCCCAGCATCAGGTGGCGCATCGACCGGCCCCGATCCGGGATCTGAGCGGTCACCTCTGCTCGGGCGCCCTCCATGGCCCGCCCAAATGGGACCAGGCCCGGGCACACGGCCTCGCAAGCCCGGCACTGGAGGCAGAACCCCATGATCTCCGCGAACGAGCCATCGACCTCGAGCTCGCCTGAGGCGACGGCACTCATCGCCATGAGGCGACCCCGAGGCGAGGCCGTGTCGCGACCGGTGAGACGGTACGTCGGACAGTGAGGCAGGCACAGGCCACACTCGACGCAGGCCCCAAGTTCGGTGTCCGTCGGGTGATCACCCGTGACCCACGCCATCACAGCCCACCCGGGAGTCGGCCAGGTTCCAGTATCCGTCGGGGATCGAAGGCGGCCACCACTCGCCGCTGTAGCTCCAGTCCGGGAGGAGGGGTTCCCCACGGATCTGCATCTCCCGAGCCACGGAGTCGCACCACCCGCCCGCCGGTGCTCTCTGCCCAGCCCCGGATCCCGGATGGATCGAACCCGTCGTCGACGCCAAAGCTCACCTCGCCCACGAGATGCTGGGCCACGAACTCACGCCCGCTGGGAAGGCGCCCGATTGCCTCTCCCATCAACGAGGGCCGGACCCGTATCGACCACACGGCCGGCCCCGCCAGCGGCTCCGGATAGCTGAGGCCGGGTTCTGCCTGTCCGCCCAGGCGCTTCACCTCGTCCTCCACCTCGGGCCCGGTTCCTTCCAACAGCACCCTGATGCCGCTCCTGTCCTCCAGCACCGCCAAGGGACGGTAGATGGCGCCGACTTCCTCCACATCCGAAATGTGCACCGTGGCGGACGCCTCGGTGCGGGGCCACAACTTCAAGCAGGCGGATGTGATCACACCGAGGGAGCCGAGGGAGCCTGTGAACAATCGGGGTAGGTCGTACCCGGTGACGTTCTTCACCACCCGGGCTCCGCCCTTGATCCGGCGCCCATCCCCGGTGACGGCCTGGACCTCGAGCATGCGATCACGGGTGGGGCCGTAACGCAGTCGGCGATATGCAGAGGTGGCCGTTGCCACAGTCCCGCCCACCGTCGCCCGGCCCGGTTGCTCGGGCAGCACCGCACTCTGACCTTGTTCGGCCAGCTCGGCCTCCAGTTCGGCCACCGGCGTCCCTGCCTTGACGACCACGGTGAGATCGTCGGGCTCCCAGTCCACTATCCCCCTCAGAGCCGAAGTGGAGACCGTGAGATCGACCTCGACCGGATGTCCCATATCCCGTTGTGTGCCGCCGCCCCAGATCGCCACCCGCAGCCCATTCTCCGAGGCATGGGAGAGGAGGGCGACCAGCTCGTCCTCGTCCGCGGGAGCAACAGCCTCGCGCCCATCGATGGAAACGGAGCGGCGGGCGATCACGCCGGATCCTTCGCTCACACCCAGACCCCGTCTGGCAGCGCTCGCCCCGGCCCCAGGTCGAAACAACGGGAGCCGGCCGGAAGCACTTTGGCCGGATTGAACAGGTCGCCGGGATCGAAGCACTCCTTCAGTCGAGCCTGGGCATCGAGATCCACCTCGTTGAACATCATTGGCATCAGGTCCCTCTTCTCCAGGCCAATGCCGTGCTCACCCGACAGGGTTCCTCCCTTCCTGACGCACAATTCCACCATCTCCTGGGCGGCAAGCCGGACCCGGCCGCTCTCCTCGGCGTCTCGAGCGTCATAGGCGATGAGAGGGTGGAGGTTGCCGTCACCGGCGTGGAACACGTTCATCATCACCAGGTGGTAACGCTCGGCGATCTCATAGACCCCCGACATCGTCTCAACCAGGCGAGTCCGAGGAACGACGGTGTCGTGCAGGTAGTAGTCGGGCGCTGCCTGGGCGACGGCACCGAAGGCTGACTTGCGCCCCTTCCATAGCAGTGCCCGCTCCGCTTCGTCGGCGGCGAGTTTGACGCTGCGGACGCCACACGATTCGGCCACTCGGCGAATCAGGGCGGCTTCCGCCTCGACGGCGGCCGTCTCACCCACCACCTCCGCCAGCAGGAGGGCGGCGGCATCGGTGGGGAGCCCTGCATGAAGCCAATTCTCCACGGCGACGGCCATCCGCTGGTCCATCATCTCCAGGGCGGCCGGGACCACGCCGGCGGCTATGACGCCCGAAACCGTGCCCGCCGCGGCTTCCACCGTGTCGAATGCCAACAACAGGGTCCGAACATCAGGAGCGTCGGGTACCAGCCGGACCAGGACCCGGGTGACCAGGCCCAATGTGCCCTCAGATCCGATCATCACTCCCCTCAGATCGAGACCGATCGGATCTGGTGCGGCATCGCCCAGCACGATGACCTCGCCGTCGGCCAGGACCACCTCGACCGCCAGGATATGGGCAACCGTGCTTCCCTCGGCCAGGCAATGGGGTCCGCCCGAGTTGTTGGCCACGTTGCCTCCCACCGTGCAGGCGGCCTGTGACGACGGATCCGGGGCGAAGTGGAGCCCGAGGGGGGAGGTGGCGACGGACAGGTCGAGATTGATGACGCCGGGACCGACCCAGGCCGTGCGGTCTTTCGGGTCGATCTCCTCGATCTGATCCATGAGCTTGGTGGACACGACCACCCCACCCTGTGTGGGCACGGCTCCCGCCGCCAGGCCGGTTCCGGCTCCCCGAGCCACGATCGGGGTTCCGCGTCGGGAGGCGATGCGAACGATACCGACCACTTCCTCGGTCGACAGGGGGAACACGACCACAGACGCCCGGCCGTGGGTGATGCCGGCATCCTTGGAATAGAGGTGTAGGGCGAACGGATCGACCGAAACACGGTCGGGCCCCAGTAGTTCGGTCAGGTCGTCGGCCAAGTCCATCATCCGATGTTAAGGCGATCGGTAAGGTGTCAGTGTGGACGAGCACACCCCCGTGCCACAACACCCGCAGGGACCTACTCCCACCGCCGACCAGCAGACCTGGCGGGTGCTGGCGCACGCCTCAGCCCTCATACAGTTCGTGGGCGTCCCCTCATTGGTCGGACCCCTCATCGTCTGGTTGATTCGACGCCAGGACCCGGTGGTCGAGCCGCATGCACGTGAGGCGCTCAACTTCCAGATCTCGCTGCTGATCTACTTCATCGGCGGAATGGCGGTGGCATTCTTGGCCGCCATCACCATCGTGGGCCTGGTTCTGACCTTTCTGATCATCGCCTTCCTGGTGGTACTGGTCGTAGCCGAGGTCGTCTTCGCCATCCTCGCCTCGATGGCGGCCTCGCGCGGGGAGCTGTACCGCTACCCGCTCAACCTCGACCTGATCAAGCCTTAGGAGGCCCCGATCAGGTCTGCTCGCCCCACCCACCTCCGCCCGGGGTGAGGATGAGGAGCCGATCGCCGGTGTCGACCTCCAGCGTGGTCTTTCCCTCCAGACGGTGCCTCCCGGACGAAGTTATGAGCCAGTCCTCGCCTGTGGCCCCGGGACCGCCCCCCGCCAGGCCCCACGGCCGGTGGCGGCGGCGCTCACCCATCAAAGACACCGTGGCAGGCTGATCGAAGACGAGCTCCCGCTCTATCCCCTCTCCCCCCGGGTAGAGACCTTCGCCGCCGCTTCCGCGACGCAGGGTGGTGCGCGCCACCCTGAACGGGTAGTGGGCTTCCAGGGACTCGCGGGGAGTGTTCTTGGTGTTGGTCATCCCGGTGTGGATTCCCGACTGCCCCGCTCGGCCCGGGCGCCCGCCCTGGCCCCCTGCCACCGTCTCGTAATAGGCAAACCGGTCATTTCCGATCAGACAGTTGTTCATGGTGCCCTGGGAAGCGGCCGGCACCCGGTCGGGAGCGGCCTGGGCCAGGGCACCGAGTAACACGTCCGCGATGCGCTGGCTCGTCTCCACGTTCCCGGCCGCCACCGCAGCCGGGGGGGTGGCCGCCACCAGCGTGCCCGGGCGGGTGACCAGATGCAGCATCCGGTAGCAGCCACCGTTGGTGGGGATGGTTGGATCGGTGGCCACCCTCACCGCGTAGTAGAGACAGGAGCGGGTAACGGCTTCGGGAGCGTTGAAGTTGGCCGGGACCTGGGGGTCGGTGCGGGACAAGTCGGCCACCAGCCCGTCCCCGTCGACGGTGACGGACACTCTCACGGCCACGTCCCTGGGGCCCCACTCCATGAAATCCTCGAACTCGTAGGTTCCATCGGGGAGCGCGGACAGGGCAGCCCGCATGCGTCGCTCGCCGTAGTCGAGCAGGGCCGTCGACATCACATCGAAGGTCTCGTGACCCTCGCGCTCCATCAGCTCCGTCAAGCGCCGGGCCGCCACCTCGTTGGCTCCCATCTGGGCGGAGAGGTCGCCGCTCCTCTCCGCCGGTGTGCGGGTAGCTTCCAGGAAGGGCTGGAGGAATTCGTCCTGCCAACGGCCGTCGACGACGCACACCATGGGCGGAACCACATGACCTTCCTGAGCCAGTTCCACGGCATGGGCCGGCATGGACCCGGGAGCCTCGCCGCCCACGTCGGCGTGATGGGCTCGGTTGCCCACCCAGGCCACGTGCCGGCCCCGGGCGAACACCGGCCTGACCAGGGTGAGGTCGTTGAGGTGTGTTCCCCCTGCGAAGGGGTCGTTGACCGCATACTGAACCCCGGGTCGGGGGTCGAAACGCTCGAGCACGGCGGCCACCGACGCCGGCATGGCTCCTAGATGCACTGGTATGTGCTCGGCCTGGGCCAGCATCTCTCCTTCCGGGGTGAACAGGGCAGCCGAGCAGTCGGCCCGCTCCTTGATGTTCGGTGAGTAGGACGTGCGGCGCAGCACCGTCCCCATCTCCTCGGCCACCGAAGCGAGCTGGTTGCGAAACACCTCCAAGGCGATCGGATCGATCGAGAAGGTCACCAGGTGACCTCCAGGGTGCCGTCTTCGGATACCTCGGCGCGATCTTCGGCCTCCAGGAACGTGGTCCCCACCGCCTCCTCGATCACGCACGGTCCCCTCACCACGATCCCGGCCGGCAGTGCGTCCCGCCACCACACGTCCATCTCGACATCGTCCCCGTCGACCACCACCCTGCGTCGCCGACCCATCGGGGCCGGGCCCGGCCGGGCACCCGGTAGATCCTGCCACGACAGGATCGGCCGGCCCGAGGCCACCGCCCTTACCGTGACGACCTCCACCGGGTCGTCGGGACGGGCGAATCCGTTGATGTCCCGATGGGCGGCGTGGTACTGCTCCACGACTCGATCGAAGTCTTCCTCCCCGCCCAGGGAAAGCGAGATCTCGTGCGACTGTCCCACATAGCGGGCGTCGACGATCAGCTCGATCTGGCTGGGAGCATGACCGTGGCCGGCCTGGAACTCCGACCGGGCCCGGCCGGAGATGAAGGCCAGAGCGTCGCCCAGTACCGGGCCCTGATCGGCCCGGATCAGCACGCTACGGGCGGCATCGTGGCGAGGAGGCGCCATCAACAGACCCAGGGCCGAGAAGACTCCCCCGTGGGGAGGAACGACAACCCGGGTCATGCCCAGCCGTCTGGCCAGGGACACCGCGTGCAGGCCTCCCGCCCCGCCAAAGGCCACCAGTGTCGAGGTACGGGGATCCACCCCCTGTTCCACCGACACAGCCCGGGTCGCCCTCTCCATGTGCGCCTCGACCACTTCGAGCACACCCAGGGCTGCCCGAATGGTGGTTAGGCCGGCCACCTTCCCCAGCTCGCTGAGAACCGCCCCGGCGGCGTCAGGATGAAGCGCCAGAGAGCCCCCCAGGCGCCCCTCCGGGTCGATGCGGCCGAGGACCACGTGGGCATCGGTGACGGTGGGTCGGTCACCGCCCGACCCGTAGCAGGCAGGCCCCGGATCGGCTCCAGCACTGGCCGGACCGACTCGCATCGACCCACCGGAGTCCAGCCATGCGATGCTGCCCCCGCCCGCTCCCACGGTGTGCACCGCCACCGAAGGCAAGTGGCAGACGTATCCGTCCACCATCCGCTCATACGACACCTCCGGACGGCCTCCCTCGATCCGGCACACGTCGGTGGAGGTCCCTCCCATGTCGAATGTGATGATCCGCTCATAGCCCCTGGCCCGGCCCATGGCAGCGGCTCCCACCACGCCGCCGGCAGGGCCCGACAGCAGCAGTGCGGCGGCCAGGCGCGCGCCGCGTGGGCACCTTCCATGAGGCCGCCCGAGGACCGCATGACCTGCACACGGTCGGCCAACCCACCTGCCCGCGCATCGAGCTGCGTCAGGTAGCCGTAGACGCTTGGGGCCAGGTAGGCATTGAGAACCGTGGTCGAGGTGCGTTCGAACTCCCTGAACTCGGCCGCCACCCGGCTGGAGAGGGAGACCGGGACCTCGGTCAGGGCTCGGGAGATCTCTTCCTCGCGATCGGGATCCCGAAACGAATAGGCCAGCGACACGGCCACCGACTCGGGTTTGCGGGCCAGTACCCTCGCCACCAGGTCGTCGATCTCGTCTCCCACCCCGATCCGGTCGGTGCGCTCCACTAGGGGCGCCGGACGGTCGGCAAAGCTGTCGTAGAGGGAGGGCCGGTCCTGGCGGCCGATCTCGATCACATCCTCGAATCCCGTGTCGGTCACCAGCACCGTGCGCGCACCCCGGCGTTCCAGCAGGGCATTGGTGGCCACGGTGGACCCATGGACGAGCGAAGTCGCCCTGGCACCACCCAAGACTTCTTCAGCCCCGGCCATGACTCCGTCGCTCTGGTCGGTCGTGGTGGCCACCTTTGCCACCCGGAGCCGTCCGTCCACCCACCCGACGCAATCCGTGAACGTGCCGCCTACGTCCACCCCCACCACCGGGGCTGAATCAGCCATGCTCAACGACCCTCCCGATTCGGCGGAGATCCGGGGCACAGGCGACCGGAATATTGCGCCAGAACGAGGATCCCCTGATGCCGCTACGCTCTCGGTCCATGCCCGTGGTCGCCGAGCCCACCCCCAATCCCAATGCCCACAAGTTCACCGTGGGCAAGCCGGTGGGCGGCCCCGCGACATTTACCCCCACCAATGCGAACGACGACCCCGCGGCCGCCGAGTTGCTGGCTATCGATGGAGTGGCATCGATCTTCATGACCGCCGACTTCGTCACGGTGACCAAGACGTCCGAAGTCGAATGGGACAGCATCGAGCCGGCAGCCACCGAGGTACTCAACCGCCGGTTCGGCTGAGCCTGCGCAGGGCCTCGCCGACCAGGTCCGTAACACCAACCGCCCGGTTGTCCGGCAACTCGCTCACGCCGAACCACGAAACGTCCAGGGACTCGTCACTCACAGAGGGCTCGGTCTCCATCACCACTGCCAGCATCTGGACGTCGAGGTGCCAATCACCCCGACCGCATGGGGAAGCATGACGCGAGAGCGCCAGAGGGACCGACCCGACCTCACCCACCAGCCCGGTTTCCTCGGTCATCTCGCGGGCGGCGGCCGCCTGCACCGAGCGGTCTCCGGCCTCGAAATGGCCACCCGGCTGTACCCAAAGTCCCATGCGGCGGTGGAGAACGAGGCAGACGCGATCTCCGCCCGGGCTCACGGGGAGGGCCGAGGCGGTGAAGTGGGCCGGTTCCCCACCGCGATCCAGCAGCGTCGGTTGCGCCGCCAGGGCCGACCAGGCGGCTCTTCGGTATCGCTGTTCGGCGTCCTCGGCCGGGGTAGCGATGATGACGTCGACCAGATCCTGGGCCAGGCTCATCCCGCGAGCGTAAACACCCTCACGGCCCGCCGGGCAACAGTCGGCGAATTGGCCAGATCAGCCCGGCTTCATCGGTCCAATCCACCTCGACGAGCCAGTCCGGGCCCTCCCGGCGGGCACCGGCGACCGTCTCGTCCCCGGCCAACGCCACGACCTGGTCGGGGACGGCGGAGTCGAGCGCCTCGATCGCCACGGGCGATTTCGGCACGTCGGCCCGGAAGGGGCCATCGACGATCTGCCATCCCTCCTCGTCGAGGGCCAGGACGACCTTCCAGGCCTCATCTGAGAGACGCTGGTAGGGGCCCTCGTCGAGGCCGGCCAGCCTCCTGACGAGGACGGTTACTTGGGCTCGCCCAGACTCGACCCATTCGAAGCCGATCGGGCCCGCCCAATCGACGAAGGAACGACCCCCCTCGCCATCGGAGCCGTCGCGGGTGAAGTAGCCGGCCACGAACCATTCGGCCAGACTGGCAGCCGAGGTCTCCAGGGCCGGCGCCGACGCGGCCATCAGGTCTGCCTCTGCCCATGTTCCGGAGGTGACATCATCGGTGCTGGGAGTGGTGATCGAAGTTGGCGGAGCCGCCACCGGCAGAGTCGTGGGCACCAGACTGGAGCTGTCGGCCTCCGGAGGGGCGGTCGGGGAGGCGATGCTACGCCCGATCGTCACACCCAGCCCGGCCATGAAGAGGGCGGCCGCCGCCAGGTAGACCCACCACCGTCGTTCGCCGCCTCTCTTCTCCAAGGCCTCCCATGGGATTCGCTCGAAGATCTCGGTGTCACGATCGTCTGCCTCCACGGATTCCGAACCTACGGGGGCGCTCCTCCCGCTTCAAGAGGGTTGCGGCTCCGTACGAAGTCGCGAGGAACTGCGCGACGCTCACTAACGTTGTGCGGCAATGGCTGTTAACCCCGACCCCAAACCAGGCCGCTGGATCCTGCCGCTGGTTGTCCTGGGCATGGTCGCCTTCACCTATTTCTTCGTCCGGGCCCTTCCTTCGACCGATGGACTTCCGATCGAGAGCACCCAACCCAGCTCGGTATCCACGGTGCCCGGCAACGGCGGAACCACTCCGGGAACATCGGAGACCACCACGCCCGGCATCGTCACCGATCCGGCAGCCCAGGCTTATCTGGAGGGTGTCGGCGGAATACTGGCCAGTCTCGAGGACCTACAGCGTGAGATGTCGGCCGTCAACGGTGGATTCGACGCCAACCCCCGCACGGTCCAGTACTCGGAGGCGGTCGATCGCCTCACGACGCTGAGCGACCAGGCCAACGCATTGGTCGACCAGATCGACGCCCTCACGCCGCCGGACTCGTTGGCCACCAACCACGAAACGATTCGTACTGCCATCACCACGGCCGCCACATCCTCCGAGGAGGCTCTGGCCGGGCTGCAGTCCAACGACGACGGCAGTCAGCGTCGCAATGCCGTCGAGGCATTCGACACAGCCGTCACCGACCTCCAGACGGCAGTCACCAATGCCCGGGCCGCGGCGGGGCTGTCCACACCAACCACCGGAGACACGACGCCCACCACCACCGGGGACACAACTGGGGACACCACAGGGAACGGATGATGGGCGTCACCATCGCCCCTGTCTCCAGAGAGAGGGCGGCCGACTTCGTAGGCACAATGGGGACCGCGTTCGGATTCGACATCGAAGACGAAGCCGAGCTGAGTAGATTCGCCGATCTTTTCGAATGGGACCGGAGCCTGGGGGCTTTCGACGGCGACCAGATCGTAGGTACCGCGGGAGCGTTCTCCCTCGATATGACCGTCCCGGGTGGAACCATGGCGTGCGCCGGCACGACGGTGATCGCAGTGCTGCCCACCCACCGGCGAAGGGGAATCCTGCGCTCGATGATGGACTCGCATCTCGAGGATGTTCGCCTGCGGGAGGAGCCGATCGCGGGTCTGTGGGCATCCGATTCAGCCATCTACGGAAGGTTCGGATACGGGAGTGTCGCCGAGAGCATCGAAGTCGAGGTGTCGCGGGAACATGGGCGCTTCCATCGGCTCGCACCCCTGCCGGCCCCGGTCCGGCTCATATCGGCCGAGGAGGCCCACCGCCTTCTGCCCCCTTTCTACGAAACCTTTCGCCTTACCACGCCCAGCTTCTTCGGCCGGTCTCAGCAGTGGTGGAACCTGCGCCGCTTCAGGGACGAGCCGGACAACCGACATGGCGCAACGGCCTATCGCTACGCCGTCACCGAGGCGGACGGGGAACCCACCGGATACGTTCAATACCGCTTCAAGGAAAGCTGGGACGAGGGGCATGGGACGGGTGAGGTGCGAGTGCGCGAGCTCCTTGGCAGCGACCCGGCCTCATGGGCGGGGCTGTGGCGTTACGTGCTGGACCACGACCTGACCGCCAAGATCGTGGCGCCCGAACGGTCCCCCCGGGACCCACTGTTCGAGATGCTGGAAGGGCGACGCCGGGCCCGCCGGAAAGTCGCCGATTCCCTGTGGATTCGCATCATGGATGTGGAGAAGGCACTGCAGGGCCGCTCCTACTCGGGACGGGCAGACGTGATCGTGGAGATCCACGGCCCTCTGGATGCCTCGAGCTCCGTCTGGCACCTGGACTTGTCGCCGGAGGGAGCCGTGGTGAGCCCGTCAACGGATCCGCCCGAGGTGACGCTGGATCTGGAGGACCTGGGAGCATGCTTCATGGGCTGGTCGCGCTTTGCCGACCTGGCAGCCGCTGGCCGCCTGTCCGGTGACCACCAGCAGTTGTTAGCCCTCGATCGAGCCTTTACGTGGTCTCCGCTCCCCTGGTGCTCCGAGGTCTTCTGACCCACCGGCCATCATCACGCGCTTCTCTGGATGTAGACAGACGTCGAATCCGATCCTTGGGCGCTGCCCATCGCTATGCGTTCCTCACGGTCCGAAGAACGCTGGGGACGTTCCTCACGGTCAAGGCAAGCACGGGAGTGGTCGCTGGTTGAGCGACGAGGGGCGGCCCCACCGCCGGGGGACTCCCAGCCCATACTCAGGTTTCTCCCAGATAGCGGGTCTAACGTCGCGGACGTGAACGACCGATCGGCCCACACAGTGCTGGTCGTCGACGACGAGGAATCGATCACCGACCTGGTGTCGAGCGCCCTCCGTTTCGCCGGCTACCAGGTGATCACCGCTCCAAACGGGGTTGAAGCATTGAGCCGGGTGCGCAATCAATCACCCGATATCGTCGTGCTCGACGTCAACCTTCCGGACCTGAACGGATTCGACGTCTGTCGCAAAATGAGGCGGGATGGAGACCAGACCCCGGTGATATTCCTCACCGCCCGCGACGACATCGACGACCTGCGTGCCGGCTTTCACCACGGTGGGGACGACTACCTCACCAAGCCATTCAGCCTGGAGGAGCTTGGGCTGCGAATCGAGGCGATCCTGCGACGGGTTCGCGGCGAGGACGGGGGGCGCAGGAGGGTGACCGTGGCCGGCGTCACCCTTGACGAAGATGCCCACCAGGTATGGAGGGATGACCAGGAGATAAAGCTCTCCCCCACCGAGTTTCGGCTCTTGCGCTATCTGCTCCTCAATCGCGATCGGGTGCTGTCCAAAGGCCAGATCGTGGACTACGTGTGGGAATACGACTTCGACGGCAACTACAGCATCGTCGAGACCTACATCAGCTATCTCCGCAAGAAGCTGGACGATCCCGACGGCCAACTCCTGGAGACGGTGCGAGGGGTCGGGTACGTCCTCAGAACCGGGACCGACCCGTGAGTCTGCGGGGCAGGCTGATCATCTCGTTCACGGCCCTGCTCCTCCTCGCCATAGCCACCGTCGGATTCGTGGCGTCTCGGTCGGTGAGGACCATCCTCACCCACCAGGTGGATCAAGAGATCGCCGCGATCGCCAACCGGGGCGGGCCATTGCTTCCCCAGGTCATCCAGGGCGAATCGCGCCCCCAACTTCCTCGCAGCGTCGCTCTGCTCCTGGTGGACGACCAGGGAAACGTCATCCGCTCGACCCCTTCGGGGTTTCGCGACAACCCCGACCCGCTTCCGGACCTGGCGGGGACCGACCTTTCCTATCGGCACGCCGGCTTCGCTCCCGCCACCAGAGGCAGATTCGAGTATCGAATCCTGGTGGTTCCGACCGCCGGCGAAACGGTCGTGCTGGCCATCCCGCTCCACCAGGTGGCCGACGCCCAGCGTCAGGTGATCCGGGCCATGGTGCTGGCCGGCTCGATCGTGGCGGCTTTGGGGGCGCTGGCGACCTGGCTGACCGTGAGACGAGAGCTGAGACCGGTCGAGGACATGGTAGAGACGGCCGAGGCCATCGCGGCCGGAGACCTGACCCGGCGTGTTCCAGAAACCAACCCCGCCACCGAGCTGGGCCGTCTGGGAGGCTCATTGAACGAGATGCTGGCACACATCGAACACGCCGTCGCCACCGAACGCGATGCCAAGGAGCGGCTGCGCCGGTTCGTCGGAGACGCCTCCCACGAGCTGCGGACCCCGATCGCGGCCATCTCGGGATATGCCCAGCTGTACGAACGGGGTGCCCTGACCGATCCCGACGACCTCGACCGAGCCATGGGGCGGATAGCCAGTGAGAGCAACCGCATGGAGAAGCTGGTCCAAGACCTGCTCGCCCTTGCCCGCCTCGATCACGTGCGGCCCACGGCTCATGCCCGGGTCGACCTGGTGGAACTGACCCGACTGGCCATCCTGGATGCAAAGGCGATCGACCCGGAGCGCCCGATTTCCTTTGAGGCGCCTCCCTCACTCTCGGTGATGGGCGACGAGAGCCAACTGACCCAGGTCATCTCGAACCTGCTGGCGAACGCCCGCCAGCACACCGCCCCCGCAACGCCGGTGGAGGTGCGACTCTCCGCCTCCGACGGCCGGGCGACCCTGACCGTGACGGATCACGGGCCGGGGATCCCCGAGGACGCAGTCGATCGCGTCTTCGAACGTTTCTACCGCATCGACACATCCAGGTCGCGGGCCCTGGGCGGGAGTGGGTTGGGCCTGGCGATCGTCGCGGCGATAGTCGCCTCCCACGACGGGAAGATCTCCGCCGAGAACGCGCAGGGAGCCGGAGCGCAAATCACGGTGGACCTCCCCGTGGCACCTGGCTAGCCCGTCGCTACAGTCCGATCAATCGATACGGAGCACGCCGATCGGGCGCTCCAGATAAGAGGGCCGGAGGAACCGCCACGCTCCGGGCCCGTAGAGACAGGCGACAGCGGCCGCAACGACGGCAGCGCTCAAAGGGGCTCCCGATCCGACTCCCCCACCGGCCAGGATCGTGTTGAGGGCCACTGCCCCCAGAACGGCGGCGGCGCCACCGAAGAGCACGGTACCGATGAGGTGCACGAGACCGCGTCCCGCAGTTCCCTGGCGCCGGAGAAGCCAGTAGAGGCCGAGAACGAACAGGCCCAGCACTCCCACCGCCACCCGGTAGATCACCACCTCGCCCCAATGGTGAAGGGCGGCCGCCTCCAGGCACGAGTGGCCGGGGAAGAAGCCGACGAAATCCTGACATCGGGCGGATGTGTAGGTGGTCCCAGGCAGATCGCCCGCCACGAAATCAGCTCCCCAGATCCGGCCAAACACCTCGGCAATGAGCCCGCTGGCTCCGATCGCAACCAGGCCTACTCCCACCAGCCCCACCAACGACCGGACCAGCCCTACGAGGCGGCCCGGTAGACCCGGCGAAACCACATCGGCACTACCAAACCGCCGCACCGCCTCATCCTCTGCCGCCAAACGGTCCATCCCGCCGGCCTCGAGATTATCGGAGGTGGAGCGCAGGTGCTCTTCCGTCTCGGCCATCATTCGCCGGATCTGTCGAGGCGAACCGGTGAGGCGGGTCAGGAGGCGGTCCAGATACTCCTCGATCGGCTCACGCGACTCGATCATGTAAGGCCTCCCAATATCGATTCGACTCCAGAGCGGTAGCGATGCCATTCCCGACGCTTCTCACTCAACTTCTACGCGACCGGGCTCCGTCAACGTGTAGGCGCGTTTGCGACGCCCGCTCTCGCGGACCCATCTGCTGCTCAGCAGGCCGTCCGCCTCCAGCCGGTGGAGGGCGGGGTACACAGTGCCCTCCGGCAGATCGAACTCCCCCCCGCTCTTACGTCTGAGGCGCCCGATCAACTCGTAACCGTGGGCTTCGCCGCCCGCAAGCAACGACAACAGCAACAGGTCGAGATTTCCCTTCACCTGACTCGAACTCATACCTAGACAGTCTAGGGAACGCGTGGCGCCGGTGTCAACGGGCCGGATGGATGTAGAGGTCGGGTCCAAATCCTCTAACGGGCACCGGTCTCGGGTCTAAGCATCAGTGGTGGCAGCCCTGGTCGGTAAGCAGGGCAGAGCCGGAAAGGAGTTGAGATGACGCTGCTGACCAACAAGCCCAAGGGCGATGTCCAGGAGCCAGTCGATACGGAACTGGTCCATGACAATCAGCGGTTGATCGGCAATCAGCCTGATTGTGCTGGCGGTTGCCCTGATCGGCCTCGGTATCTGGCTCGTTTTCTGGGGCCTATAGCGAGCAAGAACTAGGAAACGGGGGGTGCCTCGACGCATCACCCCGTCTGAACACTGCGATCGGCAGGTGCGGTTGGTCGCGTGCCGGCTCCGGGATCGGAGTTGAGGTCTCTCTGCCTTAGAGTGAGATCAGGAGGAGTCGGCATACGCCACCCGGCACGGCATGACGATCAGGTTCACGAGCACGGTCGAGATCGCCCGGCCGGCGGAGGATGTCTTCGCCTATCTGTCCGATCTTGAGCACGTTCCGGAATGGAATTGGGCGATCTCCCGCACCGAGCCAACCACGGAAGCCCGGGGCTCGGTTGGAGCGGTCTACAGGCAGACACGCCACACTCCGTCGCCGGCGATCGAGTTCGTCGAGATCACCGCTCTCGAACCCAATCGACATCTCCAGGTGAGCGGTGATCTGGGCCCCTTCAAGGCGGTACTCGACTACCACCTCGAATCGGATGAGTCCAAGACGACGCTTCGCAACGACGTGGCGCTCGAGTCCGGGAAGGGCATGAGCGTGCTGGCGCGAGCCTTCCGGCGGCGGGTGGCCTCGTCGGTGGCCACCAATCTCGACTCCCTCCGTAAGCTCCTGGAGCAGAAGTGAGAGCCACGGAATCCTGATCGATGGCGGTGTCGCGAGTGCGGACCCAGTCTTCGCTCAACGGGCTGGGGTGATGTCTTCCCCATATACGACCAGTATGGCGGCGCCGTCTTCCAGCCTCTCCGGGCGGGCTCCGACCCGATACAGCCGGTCCAACTCACCCAACGGCTGATACGCCCGGACGGGTAAGGGCTCCCAGACGCTCGAAGTCAGCAGTCACCTCCCAAGGCCCCGGGGAAGGCCCGAGGGGGGCCGCCTGTTCCTCCCCGACCACGGTGCGAGAAGGGAGCCCCCAGGCTCGGGGGCTCCCTTTCTCAAACCGACTCAGATCCGAGACTCAAGGAAGCCTTTGGATCTCGGGGCTCTCGTGAGGATCGATACTGCCCGGCGAAGGCACCAGGGCCGTGTGAACCCTCTGAACCTCAGGGCTGACATGAGGATCGATGCTCTCCAGCGAAGGAGTCACCAAAGCCACACTGCCGATCCTGACAACTTCAGGATTCAGATGCAGGTCGATGCTCTCCAACGAGGGAACCACCAGGGTGGGAATCCTCTGAACCTCAGGGCTGATATGAGGATCGATGCTCTCCAGCGAAGGAGTCACCAAAGCCACACTGCCGATTCTTAGAATCTCGGGATTCACGTGCGGATCGATGGCCTCGACCGAGGGAGCCACGAGCTCCTGAGACTGATTCCACCACACCAACCCGAAGATTCCGGCTGCCACCAGGACGACCATCACCATGAGCCAACCCATCCAGCGAACAAACCGCGTCGGCTCCGTCGGAGGAGGCAGCTGTGGAGCCGGTCGCCGCTCGACAGTCCTGACTGTGCCCTTGGGTTCGATGGACTCGATCTGTTCGGTCGGTCGCTCCAGAACCGTGGTCACGACTACACCTCCTTTCATTTCCAATCCTCCAACCCCGCCCTGAAGGGTGAGTTGCAACCCGATTGCAAAGCCCGGACGAGCCGACAGGTTCGGACCAAATCCTCTTGCGCCTACTCGACGACCACCTCCGTAATGGAGGAGAGAACTGATCAGCGGAGAACGAGGCGATGGTTACCGGTGACGGTGGGTTGGTGATGATCCGGGTGCTGGGACCGGTGGATTTGGTAACCGACGAGGGCACGGTGACCGTGAACAGCCGCCTGGAGAGAAAGCTCCTGGGGGCCCTGGCTCTGTCGGGAAACCATCTCGTGTCCACTGACCAGCTGGCCGACATCCTCTGGGGAGACGAGCCACCGTCGTCACGCGACAACACGCTTCAGACATACATCTGCCGGCTCCGCCAGGCGATCGGACCGGGACGCATCATCAGCGCCGACCACAGCTACGAGTTGCAGCTGGCCATCGACGAACTCGATGCCATGGCATTCGAGAAGCTGGTGGGCGAGGCCCAGGCGGCCCGGGGCGACCCCGAGCGAGTGTCGGAGTTGTGTCGTGCCGGGTTGGCGTTGTGGCGTGGTACGCCATTCGGAGAGTTCGCCGACGAAGACCCATTCCGGCTGGAGGCAATCAGGCTCGACGAGCTTCGAGTTCTGGTCATGGAGCTGGAGCTGGAGAGCGAATCGGCCCTGGGAAGAGCGGAAGGTGTGGTCGCCCGGCTCAGAGGGCTGGTCGAGGAATATCCGTATCGCGAGCGGCTCTGGTACCTGCTGGCCGCGGCGCTGTCCGTGTGCGGGCGAAGGGTGGAGGCGCTGCGCGCCTGTCAAGAGCTGCGGCGGGTTCTGAGTGAGGTTGGCCTCCAACCTTCGGCCGAGATGCGTCAGCTCGAAGATCAGATCCTGCTCGAGGCGCCCCAGGTCCGGCCCCGACTGCACTGAACGCTCGGTCGGGGCCTTTGAGACGAACCGAGTCCTGGTTTCCATCTATCAGACTCGCCTCGGAGGTGTAACGGGTCCGAAACAGTCCCGTAACATCTCGCCTCCATGGTTGTTCTTGTTCAGCTTCACCAACTGAAAGGCACGAACATGGAATTCATGGCGATCGGAGCCTTCGTGGCGATGTTCCTGGCGTTCGTGGTGCTTCCCAAGCGCTTCATCGACCGCGAGGACGAAGACTGAACCACTGACCCTCTTCTTACGAGACATTCGTGAACGACCCTCCGGAGCTCCGGAGGGTCGTTTCACGTCCCGGCCACCCGCTCCTTGGACGTAAACAAACGGAACACCGCTTCTTTGGACATCAGCGAACGCATTGGGGTTGTCGCGGCTGCGGTGCCGGGTACTGGCTCCCGTTCCAGACGCCACCGTCGTGGACAGGTCTTTGTGATCAGCAATCGGCGAGTGCCCCCAGGGCACGGCAGATGCTCTGTCGGGCATGGGGCAGTGACCCGACCCGTTCGGTGAGAAAGGTTGTCCGGATCGGTTGGATATTGTCGAAGGAAGCAACGCTTTCGACACCAAGTCCGTGGTCCTCACCCACCTCGATCTCGGTGGGGATGCCTCGAACCGTTCTCGTGATCGGCGCAACCACGATCCATGTCAGAACCGGGATCGCTTCGGAACGGGTCACCACCAGGACGGGTCGACGTTTGTCCTCGGCCTCGGCCCACCAAATGTCGCCCTGGGACGGTGTCACCAAGGTTCTTCGCCGATCATGCGAACCGTTGCTTCATCCGCCCAACCCCACTCGTCCTCAGTCTGGGGCCTGCGTTGATATCCCCGAACGATCGCATCGGCCGTCCGACGCCGCCGTGACTGGTCGATCAGCACCTGAAGACCGCGTCTCACCGCGTCAGATCGTGAGGCAACAACACCCTCGGTGATTAGTTCATCGATGGCCTCGATGAACTCGTCATCGACGCGCGTCACGAGTTGTGCCATACGATGAGTATAGCAATTCGCAATGCAGCAGCGCCGACAGCGACACGGCCTGTTGACACAGCCTGCGGACCGGTCCACAACCTTGGGTCGCCTACATCAGATGTCGTAGTAGAGAGTGAACTCGTAGGGGTGGGGGCGGAGGCGGATCGGGTCCACCTCATGCTGGCGCTTGTACTCGATCCAGGCGTTGATCAGGGCCTCGGTGAAGACCCCGCCTTTCAAGAGGAAGTCGTGATCGGCCTCGAGGGCGTCCAGGGCCTCGGTCAGGCTGCCGGGCACGGCCGGGAGGTTGGCCAGCTCGGCCGGGGGCAGGTCGTAGATGTCCTTGTCGACCGGGTCGGGGGGCTCGATGCGATTCTCCACTCCGTCCAGGCCCGCCATCAACATGGCCGAGAAGGCCAGATACGGGTTGCAGGACGGATCCGGGCAACGGAACTCGAGCCGCTTGGCCTTGGGGCTCTGTGAGTAGGTGGGGATTCGCACGGCCGCCGAACGGTTGCGATTCGAGTACACCAGGTTGACAGGGGCCTCATACCCGGGGACCAGTCGGTGGTAGCTGTTGGTGGTCGGGGCGGCGAAGGCCAGCACGGCATGGGCGTGCTTGAGGAGGCCACCGATGTACCAGCGAGCCATGTCGGACAGACCGGCGTAACCTGCCTCGTCGTAGAACAGGGGCTCATCCCCGTTCCACAGCGACTGATGGGTGTGCATACCCGAGCCGTTGTCCTCGAAGATGGGCTTGGGCATGAAAGTGACCGTCTTGCCGGCCGCCCAGGCCACCGACTTGACCACGTACTTGTACATCGTGACCTTGTCGGCCGTGCGCAACAGGGTGTCGAAGCGCATGTCGATCTCGGCCTGCCCGGCCGTGCCCACCTCGTGGTGCTGGACCTCGATGTCGACCCCGGCCGCCTCCAGGTGCTTGACCATCTCCGAGCGAAGATCCTGAAAGTGATCGGTGGGGGGGACGGGGAAGTAGCCCTCCTTGTAGCGGGGCTTGTAGCCCATGTTCCCCCCCTCTTCCTCGACCCCGGCGTTCCAGGCCCCCTCGACCGAGTCGACGAAGTAGAACGCCGAGTGCTGGTTCTGGGCGAACCGGGCCGAGTCGAAGATATAGAACTCGGCCTCCGGTCCCCAGTAGGAAGTGTCGGCGATACCGGTCGTCTTGAGGTACTCCTCGGCCTTCTTGGCCACGTAGCGGGGATCGCGTTCGTAGGGGTCCTTGGTGAGGGGATCGTGCACGAAGCAGTACAGGATCAGGGTCTTGTGCTGACGGAACACGTCCTCGACCGCCATGGTCGGATCCGGAATCAGGATCATGTCCGATTCCTGGATCTGCTGGAAGCCGCGAATCGACGAGCCGTCGAACCCGAACCCCTCCTCGAAGGAGGCCTCGGTCAACTCGTGGGCAGGCACGGTGAAGTGCTGCACCTGACCGGGAAGGTCACAAAAACGGAGGTCGATGAATTCGTACCCATCGGCCTCGACCATTGCCAACACTTCTTTGGCTGTGGACATGTCTTCCTCTCCTGGACTAACCCGAAGATTGAACATAGTGGCCATTACCCGGGGGTTGACCAAGTGTTACGGCTGTGTTTCGGACAGGTCGGATTGGGTGTGCGTAGGTCAACCGTCAAGGTCGCTGTTGGCACACTCAACGGCGGCCACGCCTCCCTCCGCTACCGTCTCGGCCATGCCCGCCACGATCGTGCTCGGAGCCCAATGGGGCGACGAAGGAAAAGGACGCGTGGTCGACGTGTTCGCCGAGCACGCCGACTTCGTGGTCCGCTACCAGGGGGGCAACAACGCCGGCCACACGGTGGTGGTGGGCGAACAGAAACTGGCGCTCTCGCTGATCCCATCGGGGATCCTCTATCCCACCTGCACCCCGGTGATCGCTTCGGGCACCGTGATCGACCCCAAAGTGTTGCTGGCGGAGATGGACATGGCCGCCGAGAAGAACCTCGATCCCTCCCGGGTGCGGCTGTCGGGCAACGCCCACCTGATCATGCCCTGGCATCGCAAGCTGGACGCGGTCAAGGAGCGCTACCTGGGACGGAATCTGATCGGCACCACCAAGAAGGGGATCGGTCCTGCCTACACCGACAAGTACTCACGGACCGGCATCAGGGTCCAGGACCTGTTCGATCCCAAGATCTTCGCCGACAAGGTCGACGCTGCCCTTGAGGACGTCAACCGCATCCTTCCCCGCATCTACAACACGCTCCCCATGGCGGGCGAGGACATCGTCGACGAGTATCTGGCTTATGCGGAGAGGCTGGGGCCTCACGTCACCGACACGTCACTCCTGCTCTGGACGGGACTCAAAGAGGGAAAGCAGGTCCTGTTCGAGGGCGCCCAGGGAACCTTGCTCGACGTCGACCACGGCACCTATCCCTTCGTGACCTCATCGAACCCCACGGCCGGAGGGGCCCTGGTGGGCTCGGGAATCGGTCCCAAGACCATCGACGAGGTGATCGGTGTTGCCAAGACCTACATCTCCCGGGTGGGGACCGGACCTTTCCCAACCGAGCTCCGCGACGAGATCGGCGACACGATGATCGAACTTGGGGGCGAATACGGGACCGTCACCGGCCGAAGGCGGCGCTGCGGATGGCTGGACATGGTTGCCCTTCGCTACGCGGTCCGAGTCAACTCCTTCACCAGTCTGTTCCTGACCAAGCTCGACATCCTCTCGGCCTTCGACACGATCCGCGTGGCGACCGGATACCGCTGGGAGGACGAGATCCTCACCGAGTTTCCCCGCCAGCAGCGCGCCCTGTATGAGTGCCAGCCGATCTACGAGGACCTCCCCGGATGGAAGACCGACATCACGTCGGCCCGCACCTCCGGGGACTTGCCCCCCGAGGCGCGCGCCTACGTCGAATACATCCAGGAGTACGCCGAAACCCGGGTCGGCTGGGTCTCGGTCGGTCCAGAGCGCTCCCAGATGCTGGAGATCGGGTGAAGGTCCTCCTGGTCGGCTCCGGAGGGCGCGAGCATGCTCTGGGGTGGAAGCTGGCTGCCAGCGACAGACTCACCGAGCTGATCTCCCTGCCCGGCAATCCGGGGCTGGCTCAGCTTGGATCCACCGTCGACGGAGTCGACCCCGCCCACGTGGGGGCCGTCGCCCAGATCGCACGCATGCAGGGAGTGGATCTGGTGGTGGTGGGGCCGGAGGCACCGCTGGCAGCCGGCCTGACAGATGCCGTAGCCAGCCTGGGCATACCAGTGTTCGGGCCGTCCCGGGCCGCGGCTCGACTCGAGGCGTCCAAGTCCTTCTGCAAGGACGTGATGGTCCGGGCGGGAGTACCCACCGCTCGGGCCTGGACGTTCGACGCCGCCGAACCGGCCCATCGCCACGTCCATGCCCAGCCCGGCCCGTACGTCGTCAAAGCGGACGGGCTGGCGGCCGGCAAGGGGGTGCTGGTGACACAAGAGCAATCGGCTGCCCGCGACTGGATCGACCGCTGTTTCGGCGGCGGCTTCGGCCCGGCCGGCGAGCGAGTCGTGATCGAGGAATTTCTGGACGGGCCCGAGGTGAGCGTGTTCGCCGTTTGCTCCGGGACCGAGGCCGTCGCGCTGCAGCCTGCCCGGGACTACAAGCGCCTGTCTGACGGCGATCAGGGGCCCAACACCGGCGGGATGGGCTCATACTCGCCGGTCACCGACCTGCCACCCGATCTGGTGGAGACTGCGATGGCTTCGGTGATCAAGCCCACTCTGTTACAGATGGCCGAAGACGGAAATCCCTATACCGGGTTTCTGTACGCAGGGTTGGTCCTGACCGACGCAGGACCCATGGTCCTCGAATTCAACGTCCGGCTCGGTGATCCCGAAACGCAAGTGGTCTTGCCGCTCATGGAAACCGACCTCGTCGACTTGCTGGAAGGCGCCCTGGCCGGGCGTCTGCCGGAGCCCGAATGGTCTTCGGAGGCGGCCGTCGAAGTAGTGCTCGCCGCCGCGGGCTATCCCGAATCTCCGGTGAAGGGGGCCGAAATCCGCGGCCTTTCCAGGGTTCCCGACGACATCCTGGTGTTCCACGCCGGGACCGGCCGTGACGATCACCGGCTCACAGTCCACGGCGGGCGGGTTCTCGACCTGGTGGCAATCGCCCCCAACCTGGCCGCGGCCAGGCAACGCGCCTATGAGGCGGCGGCCATGGTCACGTGGCCGGGCGTCCAATATCGAACCGACATCGCCGACGGCTCCTGAGCTGGGCTATTCGGCGGCCTGCTTCCGCCCAAAACGCTCCAGACGAGCGACGTCTTGCTCAGTCATCCCCAGGCTGGACGTGGTTCGTATCAGAAGGGTCGGGGCCGGGCGGCTCTCTGCCCAGTTGAATGCGTCGGACCACAGGTCATCGTCGATCCAGGCGGCGGCACGGTCACCGACGAACTCCTCCACCGCCGGCAGCTTCCACGTCTGATGAGCGGAGGCGCGATCGAACTCGATGACGGGGAGATCCGGGGGCAGACCCAAGCGCGGAGCGATCAGGCGAGGAGCCTGATGCTCCCACGTCGTCGCCCACACCAGCTCGAACCAGGAGGCCAGCTGGTTCAACCAGGAGCCGTGGCGAGGAGAAAGCCAGACCTCGTATTCCATCAGCTCGTGGCGTTCGAAACCATCCGGCAGTGCAACCGAACCGAAGGGGTTCAGCACTCCGTCGACGTCGATCAGCAGATAGGGGCGTGTCATCTGTCGTAGATCCTCAAGCCTAAGTGCAACCCTGACCTGATCCGGCTCCGGACGGGCTCTGGGTACGCTCGGGGTCGCCCACCTCCGAGGGATATCAGATGCCAGCCGACCCGAGCCACACCCGCCTTCTTCGGACGCTCCCTGTAACACTCACGATCCTCGTCTCGATGACCGCCTGCGCCCAGGAACCCGCCAACCAGGTTGAAGTGGGCAGGGCCGTGTACCAGCAGCGATGCGCCACGTGTCACGGCCCCGACCGGCAGGGCACCGACACCGGGCCGGCTCTGGTCGATGCCATACCGGCGGATATCCGCCGTGCCGTCACGGAGGGAATCGACGACGACCCGGCCTACCAGGAAATGGTCCCGCTCCCCCTGACCAACGGCCAATTGGATGCCGTGGTTGCCTTCCTCGGCGAGTCCAGTACGGCGGGTTGACCGGGTCTCAATCGACCCGGACGCCCAGCTCCGCCATCAGCCCCTCCACACGAGTGCGAATCTCGTCGCGAATTGACCTGACCTTCTCGAGCGGCTTCCCGGCCGGATCGGGTAGATCCCAATCCACGTAGCGCTTGCCTGGGAAGACAGGGCAGGCGTCCCCGCATCCCATGGTCACAACCACATCAACCGCGCGCACTATTTCGTCGGTCCACGCCTGGGGGAATTCCTCGGCGATGTCGATGCCCAGCTCGGCCATGGCGGCCACGGCGGCCTGATTGAGTTCGTTGCCGGGCTCGGTGCCCCCCGAGTAGACATCCACGTGCTCTCCTGCCAGACGGCGCATGAAACCGGCGGCCATCTGGGACCGGCCGGCGTTGTGGGTGCACAAGAACAGCACGGCAGGAGCACGATCCGGGTCGCCGACGGCCTGGAGTCGGCTCAGAGCCTGGAGCCGCTGGCGGGCGAAGCGCTCAGCCAGCAGGAAAACCCATTGAGACACCGTGGCTCGGGGGAGGAGGTGGTCGAGCGAGTCGTTCATGAAGCGTTCGATCGTCTCCTGATTCAGAACACCGGCGAACTCCCTGCTCAGCCGCTCGGCGGCTTGGGAGATCTGGAATTGTTGGACGGTCGATAGATCGGTCATGTTTCCTCCTCGAGGAGTAGGTCGCCAGCGATCACGGCCAGGGGTGCCCCGGCCAATTGAGCAATGAGAAACCCCGGTACCCAACGGGGAGCGATGCCGCTGTAGGTGTTGGAGAACAAGCGGGCCACTGTGACAGCCGGATTGGCGAACCCGGTCGAGGAAATGGCGAAGATGATGGCCGCCACCCAGGCGCCCACTGACGGGCCAATCATCCCTGTGCGACCAGTTCTTACCAGCGCCAGGATCACCTCCACCGGGACGAAGGTGCCGATCAACTCGTCCAACGGCCTACCCCAACCGTCCCGATTCGTGGTCGCCCAGGTCATGACAGGTCAGATGGGCCACGACCACCCACCAACGCTCCCAGAACCTGAACGGTGGCATAGGCACCCGCCTCACGACCCGCCATCCGTCCCGATCGCCACATGGCCGGCGTGACCGCAGGGTTGAAGTGGGATCCGGACGTGGTGATGAACAAGACGATCAACACCGACAGGCCAACCCCCACCACAACTGCATTAACGAACAGGGCCACCGCCGGGTCCCCCGTCAGGTCCTGGACGGCATTCCTGATCCCACGATCAGAAAGAGGAGCGTCCCGGTGCCCAGACCCTCGGCCAGGAGCCTGCTCCTCAACTCTCAGCTCCGACCAGGGAGTCGATCCGGATGGAGAGCTGGTCACGAACTCTTCGGAACGCGGCCAGGTGACCATCGGTCACCGGATCGGGGATCGACCAGTGGAGTTGCGGAGCGTCGAAAGGCGGCGGCTCCTCGCCGGCGATGTCGCAAACCGAGACCACCAGATCCGGAGCCTCCACGTGGCTGTATCCCTTGGGCTCACCCACCAGCTCCAGACCCACCTCGGCGGCGGCGGCCCTCGCCTTGGGGTGGATGGCCCGGGCCGGCTGCGATCCCGCCGAGGAAGCAGAGCGTCCCGTTCGCTGCTGGAACAGCGCTGCTGCCAGCTGCGATCGAGCCGAGTTGTGGCGACAGGCAAACAGGATCCGATCGGGCAGGGCTGCGTGAGACCGGAGGTGGTCCGGAAGTGTTTCCATCACCACCCGGACGTAACGCCGCCGGGCATCACCGTCGGAGACCCGCCTTTCGATGATCCCGGCCGATTCGAGGACGTCGAGATGGTGAGCAAGCAGGTTCGATGGAAGGCCGACCTGGTGAGCGACTTCGGTCGGGGTGAGGTCGGTAGTCAGGAGATGCTCGACGATCTCCAGTCGATGCTCGTCTCCCAGGGCCGCGTAGACCTTGGCACGTTCGTTGCGGGTCATTTGCTCGAAGATTATTGACTCATCTCTGATTGAGCAACTCTCGTGGTCACTCCTGTGTCGACCTGCATCGGAAGCCACTACCGTCCTTGCCCGTGAAGAGAGTTGCAATCGTGATGGGGTCGGGTTCCGACCGGCCCGTGATGGAAAAGGCCGCCGCCATGCTGGAGCGCTTCGGGATCTCTCATGAAGTGAGAGTGCTGTCGGCGCACAAGACGCCCGAACAGGCTCTGGAGTTCGCCGAGAACGCTGCCGCCAACGGTTTCGGGGTGATAGTCGCCGGGGCGGGGAAGGCAGCCCATCTGGCGGGAGTCATGGCAGCCAAGTCGCTGCTACCCGTCATCGGGGTGCCCATCAGCGCCTCACTCGATGGCATGGACGCCCTCCTGTCGACAGTGCAAATGCCAACCGGGATCCCCGTCGCCACCGTGGCCATCGACTCGGCTAACAACGCCGCCCTGCTGGCGGTGGCCATCCTGGCTGTGGAAGACCCCTCCCTGACCGAGCAATTGGCTGCCTACCGCCGCGAGCTGACCGAGAAGACCCTGGCCTCCTAGGCTCGGCACCCGCCGGCCCCGGTACGATGGGCCATCATGACCGACATCTCCCTCGCCACTCCCGACGGCCGCGATTTCCTGGACACGGATTCCCTGTTCGACTCCGAGGAGTTGTTGTTGCGGGACACGGTGCGTGATTTCGTTCGCAAGGAGATCGTGCCCAATGTGGGTCAGTGGTGGGAGGAGGGTGTGTTCCCGGTGGAGTTGGCCAAGTCGATGGGCGATATGGGCCTGTTCGGTATGCATCTGGAGGGATATGGGTGTGCGGGCACTTCAGGCACCGCGTATGGGCTGGCGTGTTTGGAGTTGGAGGCGGGGGATTCGGGGCTCCGTAGTTTCGTGTCGGTGCAGGGCTCGTTGGCCATGTTCCCGATTTGGAAGTTCGGGTCCGAGGAGCAGAAACAGGAGTGGCTTCCCCGGATGGCTTCGGGGGAGGTGATCGGGTGTTTCGGGTTGACCGAGCCCGATTCGGGGTCGGATCCGTCCTCGATGCGCACCCACGCTCGCCGGGACGGGTCGGACTGGGTGATCAACGGCTCCAAGATGTGGATCACGAACGGGAACCTGGCCCAGATCGCCGTGATCTGGGCCCGCACCGATGAGGGAATCCGGGGTTTCATAGTCCCCACCGACACGCCGGGGTTCGCGGCTCACGAGGTCAAGCACAAGGCCTCTTTGCGGGCTTCGGTCACCTCGGAGCTGACTCTGGGCAACGTGCGGGTTCCCGACGGCTTCGCTCTGCCCGGGGTGGCGTCGATGCGGGGTCCGTTGTCGTGTCTCAACGAGGCCCGCTTCGGGATCGCCTGGGGGGTGGTGGGCGCCGCCCGGGCGTGTTATGAGGCAGCCCTGGACTACGCCACCGAACGGGAGCAATTCGGCCGGCCGATCGCCAGCTTCCAGCTCACCCAACGCAAGCTGGTCGACATGATGATTGCCGTCAACCGGGGAACGCTGGTCGCCCACCACCTGGGACGGCGCAAGGACTCCGGCACCCTTACCCCGGCCCAGGTCAGCTTCGGGAAGATGGACAACACCCGCAACGCCCTCGATGTCGCCCGCCTGGCCCGGGGCGTCCTGGGCGCCAACGGAATCACCCTCGAATACCCGATCTTCCGCCACATGGCCAACCTGGAAACGGTCTACACCTACGAGGGCACCAACGAAATCCACACCCTGATCATGGGCCAGGCCATCACCGGCCTCAACGCCTTCACCTGATTGCCCAATCAGAACACGGGAGCGAGAGGACCGGCCAGATCGCCGTTGTCGACCACTTCTACCCCGTCGAGGCCCAGCCAGTAGGCGGCCGACTCCAGGTCGGCGGCCAGGTGGCGCGCCACCGACGAGCGATCCACCCCCTCCTCGGCGAAGGCGCCCTGAACCCGCAAACGGCCACGATCTCGATCGGCCTTGAGGTCGACCCGGGCCACCAGATTCCCGTCCAACAGATAGGGCATTACGTAGTAGCCGTGGACCCTCTGGTGGGAAGGCACGTAGATCTCTATCCGATAGCGAAATCCGAAGATCCGCTCCAGCCGCGGGCGGAACCAAACCAGGGAATCGAACGGAGAAACCAGGGCGGAACCTTCGACTCGGCGGGGCACCACCGCCTCCGGATCCATGAAGCCGGGAGCGTCCCAGCCCTCCACCTCGACCTGGTTCAAATCCCCCCTGTCCACGAGCCGACGCAGGAGAGTGCGTGCCTGAGGCACCTTGAGCCGGTAGTAGTCGGCCAGATCGGCGGCGGTTCCGACTCCGAGGGAGCGAGCGGCGATGCGCAGCATTTCCATCTTGGCTTCGTCCTCGTCGGGCGACTCCATCTCCAGTACCTCAGCCGGGATGACCCGATCGGTGAGGTCGTAGTGGCGGATGAAATTGGGACGGGCCGCGGTCGTGATCCGACCCGTTAAGAACAGGGCCTCGAGGGCCACCTTGCCGTCCGACCACCCCCACATGGCGTCGCCGTCCCGCTCGCCGGGGTCATCCAGATGGGCGGTGCGAAGGGGCCCCTTGGCCGCTACCTCGGCTTCCACCGCTTCCAGGAAACCGGGACGCTCGGCCAGCATCCGCTCGATCCGCCCCCAATGCCATCCCCCATCCATCCGCCATCTGAACAGCCGATGATGCTCGATGGGGATGAGGGATGCCACGTGCGCCCAGTACTCGAACAACTCACCCGAATCCCAAAGCCAGGAGTCGAGGGCATCCCGGTCGTAAGTGCCCAGCCGAGACAAGAAGGGCATGTAGTGAGCGCGACTGAACACGTTGACCGAATCGAGCTGGATCAATGCCACCCGGCGCAGGACGCGCCGGAAATGACGCACATCTACCCGGCCGGTGGGAACCGGATCGGTGAACCCCTGGGCACCCAGAGCCAGCCTCCGGGCGCGGTCCGCACTGAGGCGGGCCATCAGAGGATCTCTGACTGCCGATAGCCGGCCGCCCCCGGGTGGCGGGCCACGACCTCTGCCACCCGAGCAACGAACGACTCCACCTGGGCTCCCGCCCGGCCCGTAAAGGCGAGCGGGTCGGACAGAACCGCATCCACACCGGATCGGTCGAGAACGAATGCCTCGTCCTCGGCCAGGCGACCCAGCAACCCGCCACCCTCTACATCACCGCGACGACGATCGAGCGCCGCCGCCACGGCGTGGCGACGGATGGCCTCGTGGGCCTCCTCGCGCCCCATGCCGGCCCGGACCGCCGCCACGAGCAGGGAGGTAGTGGACAGGAAGGGCAGGTTGGCCTCCAGCTCCGCTTCGATGACGGCGGGATAGAAACCCACCTCATCCAGGACGGTCAGGAGGGCCTGGAACAGGCCATCGATTGCAAAGAAGGCATCGGGGAGCATGACCCTTCTCACCACCGAACAGGACACGTCACCTTCGTTCCACTGCTCACCGGTGAGGCCCACGGCCATGGCGAGGTGGCCTCCCAGGAGGACCTTGAAGCCGTGGATCCGCTCCGAGGTGCGGGCGTTCATCTTGTGGGGCATGGCCGACGATCCCACCTGACCGGATTTGAATCCCTCTGTGGCCAGGTCCAGCCCAGCCATCAGGCGGAGGGTGTTGGTGAAGTTGGTCGGACCGGAGGCGAGCTGGACGAGCGTCGAGACCACCTCGAAGTCGAGGCTCCTCGGGTAGACCTGGCCCACCGAGCCGAGGGTCGCCGAGAACCCCAACTCCTGGGCCAGGCGCCGATCCAGCTCCACCGCCGCAGTGTCCGATCCCAGCAGCGAGATCTGATCCTGCTGGGTTCCGACCGGGCCCTTGATTCCCCGGAGAGGCAGCGTGTTCCGAACCGCTTCCGCCCTCTCTACGGCTACCACCAGCTCGTCGCCGGCGTTGGCGACCCGTTTCCCCACCGTCGTGATCTGGGCAGGCACGTTGTGGGTGCGGGCCGTCACCGCCAAGCCGGACCAGTCTGCGGCCACGCGTGCCATGGCGGCCAGAGAGGCGACCGACCGGGTGATGATGAGATCCAGGCTGCGAAGGATCTGGGCCTGCTCCACATTCTCGGTCAGGTCGCGTGAGGTCATTCCGAGGTGGACCGACTCGTGCCCGGCCAGGGCGTTGAACTCCTCGAGCCGCGCCTTGACGTCATGACGGAGGACCCTCTCTCGAGCCGCGATGGAGTCGAGATCGACCTGATCCATGACGGACCGGTAGTCGTCCACCAACCCGGCGTCGACTTCGATTCCCAGGTCCCGCTGCGCCTCCAGCACCGCCACCCACAGCCGCCGCTCCATCCGAACCTTGTTGGCGGGGTCCCAGACCTCGATCATCTCCGGCGAGGCGTAGCGGGACGCGAGCGTGTTCTCGATCATGTCGACACCAGCATGGCGGCCCCTCGGACTCCAGACGAGTCACCGTGTCGGTTGGGGAGCAGCCGGGTTGCGGCCTCGCCCCCGAATACGAACCGGGCCCATTGCGACCGCACCCCGTCATAGAGCTCGTCGACGTTGCTCATACCGCCTCCGAGGACAACGACTTCGGGATCGAGGATGTTGATCACGGTGGCGAGCGCCCGGGCCAGACGATCGATGTAACGCTCAACCGAGGCGCGTGCACCTCGTTCGCCCGCTCGAGCCGCCTCGACCACGTCCGGAGCACTGCGTTCGGCCCCGTTGACCCGTTGGTCGTCCGCCGCCAGGCCCGGGCCGGCCAGCCAGGTCTCGATGCAGCCCGTCTTACCGCAGTAGCACGGAGGCCCTTCGAGCTCCTCGGCCGTCGGCCACGGCAGGGGGTTGTGCCCCCACTCTCCGGCCGTGCGGTTGGGGCCGGTTCGCACCTTGCCGTCGACGACCACGCCCCCTCCCACGCCTGTCCCGAGAATCACTCCGAAGACAACCTCGGCTCCGGCGGCCGCACCGTCGATCGCCTCGGACAGGGCGAAGCAGTCGGCGTCGTTGCGCATCACCATGGGCCGCCCCAGAATCCGCTGGAGGTCGACATCGAATGGCCTCCCATTCAACACCGTCGAGTTCGAGTTCTTCATCTCACCGTCGAAGGGGGAGATGGCCCCCGGCGTGCCGACTCCCACCGTCTCGGCCACGTCCAGGCCCATGCCGACTCTCTCCACCAAGTCGGCCACGGCGGCCAGTATGCCCTCGTAGTCGCCCTGTGGGGTGGGAACTCTCATCCGTGCCAGCTGCCCCCCGTCGGGGTCGAGCGCCACTCCTTCGATCTTGGTCCCACCGAGGTCGATCCCTATCCGGGCGGTCATGTGCCGAACCTCACCGTCCCGGTGAGCTCCCCCACCACCACCCCGTCGCCTTTGGTGACCGTGACTCGATACACGCCGAGGGACCGCCCCACCTTGACCGGGATGACGGAGGCGGCGAAGACGTCGCCACGGACCCCTCCAGCGGTCAGAGCGAGATGGGCGTCCAGGAGAGCCGGCTCCCTCCCCGACTCACGCGCCGATCTCCGAATCGCCAATTGCGCCAGCGAGAAGAGCACGCCGCCGTGAGCTCCATCGAGGAAGTTCATGTGACTCTCGTGGAGGTCGAGCACGAGGTCGGCGGGTCCCCGACCGGTGGGGACGGCCCGCACACCGAGTCGGGCGCCCCACGGGTCATCCACCAGCGGCCACTCGGCAGAAGATTCAGGCGTCATCGGCGGCGATGCTACCGGCCTCCTCCCGCAGCCGTCCCGGCCGGGCGGCACGATCGAACCAGGCCGAGAACATCTCCCCGGCTCTCTCATCCGCCTCCTGGGCGAACCCGGCCAGCTGACCCAGGAAGGCCTCTGGTGGGAAGCCGACACGGTCCAGCATGTCGAAGCCGGGGTCGTCGACCCAGCGCTGCGCCACCTCGATCTTGGTCTCGGGGTGATACTGGAGAGCCAGGGCGCTGCCGATCTCGAAGGCGGCCGGATAGGAGGAGGTCTCGGCCAGGAGGGTTGCACCCGGCGGCGGGTCGAAGGTGTCCTGGTGGGCAAAAAGGGCCCGGGTGCCCACCGCGGATACGACCGGGTGCATCGTCCCTGCCTCGGTGAGGGAGAGGCGCATCACGCCGATCTCGGGTACGGGCGCCTTGAAGGCGCGACCGCCGAGGGCGTGGGCCAGGAGCTGAGCGCCGAGACAGATACCCAGCACCGGCACATCGTGGGCCACCAGGCTCTCCAGCCAGGCCGCCTCCCGGATCAGCCACGGGTATTCGGTCCTTTGGTAGGCGCCCATGAAGCCACCCATGACCACCACGGCCTCCACTTCTCGGGGGAAGCTTCCCGCTCCGGCCCACACCTCCACAACGTCGTGACGCGCCAGGAACGGCTCAAGCCGGCCCGGGGTGACCTCGGGGTTGTGGTGGACCAATGCCATGCGCGCCATGAGGCGATTCTGGTCGCTGCGGGATGCAGGAGCGACTCGCTACGATCACCTCCCGTGCCGGCACTACCTCACATCGCCTCCGGTAAAGTCAGAGAAATCTACGAGATCGACGCCGAACGGCTCCTGTTCGTTGCCACAGACCGGATCTCCGCCTACGACGTCATCCTCACCCAACCGATACCCGACAAGGGGCGGGTACTCACCGGGCTCTCCCTTCACTTCTTCGACCTGTTGGACACACCCAACCATCTGGTCGGAACCGACCTCAGCCAGGTCGATGAGCTCACCGAAGGGGAGCGCCGTGAGCTCGACGGGCGGGCCATGGTGGTGCGCCGGGCCCAGGTGGTACCGGTCGAGTGCGTGGTGCGGGGTTATCTGTACGGGTCGTCGTGGCGTGAGTACGAGTCAGGCGGAGGCCCCACGACCGAGCACCTGCCCGCCGGGCTGCAGATGGCCGACAAGCTCCCCGAGCCCATCTTCACGCCCGCCACGAAGGCGGTCACGGGCCACGACGAGAATCTGACCGAAGCCGAGACCCGCAGCCTTCTGGGCGACGATTTGTACGGAGAGCTGAGACGGCGCTCGGTAGACATCTACACCCGGGCGGCCGAATACGCCGCCCGAGCGCGGTGTCATCCTGGCCGACACCAAGTTCGAGTTCGGGCATGTCGGCGACGAGCTGCTTCTGATCGACGAAGTGCTCACGCCCGACTCCTCTCGCTACTGGCCCGCCGACGAGTGGTCGCCCGGCAACCCGGTGCCCAGCTTCGACAAGCAGTATGTTCGAGACTGGCTCGACTCGACCGGATGGGACCACAACCCCCCTCCGCCCGATCTCCCAGCCGAGGTGATAGATGGGACCAGGGCACGCTACGTCGAGGCCTACGAGCGCATCACTGGCACGGATTTCGACGCCTACCTGGGAGGCGAGGGGCGGTGAAGGTCACCGTCCACATCGAACGGCGCCCCGACATCGCCGATCCGGAGGGCAGCACCATCGCCCGCTCCCTGGCCGACCTGGGCTACGACGAGGTGGAGGCGGTCCACACCGGCCGAACCCTGCACCTGGACGTTTCAGGCAGCGACGGAGGCCAGATCAGGATCCGCGTGGCAGAGATGTGCGAACGACTCCTGGCCAACCCCGTCATCGAAGATTTCACGATCGATGTGGGCTCGTGAGACCGGCGTGATCCGTCTTGGCGCGACATTCCCGGTACATGCGCCCGGTATGCCGCGGGGAAAGGGCAGATCGTGATAGGCGTCGTGGTCTTCCCGGGCTCCAATTGCGAGCTGGACGTGCAGTGGGCCCTTCGAGCCATGGGCGCCGACGTCGAACTGGTCTGGCACCGCGACACCGACCTGAGCGGACTTGACGCGGCCGTGCTCCCGGGAGGCTTCGCCCACGGCGACTACCTCCGCACGGGCGCCATCGCCCGATTCTCGCCCGTGATGTCGTCCATCACCGCCATGGCCGAGGCGGGACGGCCGGTTGTGGGTATATGCAACGGTTTCCAGATCCTGTGTGAGGCGCATCTGCTGGAGGGTGCCCTGATCGCCAATCGCGACCTGAATTTCATCTGTCGCCACGTTCCGGTCGAGATCGTCGACACCGGGACCGTCCTCACCGCCGGCATCCCGGAGGGAACCGTGGTCAGCCTGCCTCTCAACTCATACGAGGGCCAGTTCACCGATCCGAGCGGACGGGCCAGGGTGGTGGCTCGTTATGTCGAGGACGTCAACGGGTCGCAGGGTCGGGCGGCCGCGGTGGCCAACGGGGCCGGAAACGTGGTCGGCATCATGCCTCACCCCGAACGCGCCTCGGAGCAGATCCTGGGCTCCGCCGACGGCCGCCTGCTGCTGGAGAGCCTGATCGCCGCCACCGAGCAGGTGAGAGTGTGAGCATGGATCTGGCCCCGGAACAGGACGCACTCACCGAAGCGTCTTCGCCCCCCGGGGAAGAAACGGGGCCCGAGCCCCTCCATCGCCGTCTCGGTCTGACCGACGATGAACACGACCAGATCGTCGAGACGCTGGGCCGCGACCCGTCCGATGCCGAGCTGGCCATGTATTCGGTGATGTGGTCGGAGCACTGTTCGTACAAGTCGTCGCGCATCCATCTGCGCCGCTTCCCATCCGACGCGCCCTGGGTGGTGGTAGGCCCGGGAGAGAATGCCGGGGTGATCGACCTCGGGGATGGCTGGCTGGCCGCCTTTCGCATCGAGAGCCACAACCATCCCTCCTTCGTTGAGCCCTATCAGGGCGCCGCCACCGGGGTGGGCGGCATCCTGCGCGACGTGTTCACCATGGGTGCTCGTCCCGTGGCCCTCTGGGACCAGATCCGCTTCGGCCCACTCGACAATCCCCGCAACCGCTACCTGCTCTCGGGCGTCGTGGGCGGCATCGCCGGCTACGGCAACGCGGTCGGGGTCCCCACGCTGGGAGGCGAGGTCGCCTTCGAGGAGTGCTATTCGGGCAACCCGCTGGTCAATGTGATGTGCCTGGGGATCTTGCGTCGGGACCAGCTCGTCCTGGGCACGGCGGGGCAACCCGGCAACATCGCAGTACTGCTCGGAGCGGCCACGGGCCGTGACGGGATCGGCGGTGCTTCGGTGCTGGCCTCGGCCTCCTTCGACCAGGAGTCCGCAACCAAGCGCCCCTCGGTTCAGGTGGGTGACCCTTTCGAGGAGAAGAAGCTGATCGAAGCGTGCCTCGAGCTCTACGACCGAGGATTGGTGGTTGGGGTGCAGGACCTGGGTGCGGCCGGCCTGTCATGCGCCGTGGCCGAGCCCGCCGCCCGGGCCGGGGTGGGAATCGACGTCGATCTCGACCAGGTTCCCGTGCGCGAGCAGGCGATGAGCGCTTCCGAACTGCTCATGTCCGAGTCACAAGAGCGAATGATGGCATTCGTCGAGCCGGACCAGGTAGACGCGGTGATGGCCGTCGCTGCCAAATGGGAGATCGACGCCTCGATGGTGGGAGAGGTGCAGCCCGGAGAAACCCTCGAGGTGAGGTATCGGGGCGAGACCGTGGCACGCCTGCCGGCCGCCTCTCTGACCGACGGTGCCCCCCTCTACGACCGGACCCTGGGCGAACCCACATGGATGGAGGACCTGTGGTCCAACACCTTCAAGCATGTGACCCAGCCCGCACTGGCCACCTCGCTCCTCCAGCTGCTGGATGACCCCTCCATCGCATCTGCGCGGTGGATCTACGAGCAGTACGACCACATGCTCTTCCTCAACACGGTCGTGGGACCCGGAAACGACGGCAACCTGATCCGGATCAAGGGAACCGAAAAGGCCATCGCGGTCTCCACCGACGGCAACGGTCGCCTATGCCATCTCGATCCACGGCGGGGCGCCTCCCGCTTGGTGTTCGAGGCGGCGCTCAACGTGGCCATGACCGGAGCCGAGCCCCGGGCCGTGGTCGACAACCTCAACTTCGGGAATCCCGAGAAGCCGGAGGTCATGTGGCAATTCCGGGAGGCGATCGAAGGGATCTCGGAGGCCTGTGAGGCTCTCGGCATCCCGGTGGTGGGCGGGAATGTCTCGTTCTACAACGAGACCAACGGCATCGACATCTACCCCACCCCTGTTGTGGGCCTGGTGGGGGTGGTGGAGCCATGCCCGGCGCACCCGCCCCGCTTGGACCGGGCCGAGGCGGGAATGGATCTATGGCTGGCCGGCACCCCGGATTCGATCAACCTGGCCGGCTCGGCGTTCGAGCAGGTCACTTTCGGTCATGTGGGCGGAAGACCGTCTGCCCCGGACCCCACCATGGCCCGGGCCGCGATCAGGCTGGCGCGCACCCTGGTGGCCGAGCAGCTCACTCCCGCCCTGCACGACATCTCTGATGGAGGGCTGGCGATGGCGGCGGCCGAGTTGGCCATAGCGTCTGACTTAGGGGTGTCATTGCAGTATCGAGACTGGCGCAACCTATTCGCCGAGGATCCCCATCGGTTCCTCTTCGCCGCCCCGCCAGATGCGAGAGATGCCGTCGAGGAGGCCGCCGAGCGATCCGGGATGGACGTGAGCCCGATCGGCTCGTTCGGCGGCGATGCGATCACGTTCGGGAGAGGCGGGGCCAGCGCCGTCGTCGACCTGGCCACCGCCATCCGGACCTACCAGACCGCCATACCGCGCCGCCTGGACTGACCCAAAGATCAGCCGGAGAGGACCGACTCCAGCAACTGGGCGGCCGGTCCCGCGTCGGTTGGCCCTGGGATGATGCTCATGGTGAAGATGGCCGCCAGCCCCCCGCCATCCGCGCCAACCTGGGCCACTTTCCCCACGTCGAATTGGGCCGGATCGCCCTGCCAGACGACCTCGTAGGCCTCGTCTCCCACTCCGGAGAGCGGCTGGACTTCGTAGCCCTCGACCCACATGGCGGCCATGGTCGATTTCAGATCCGCGTCACCCGCCGGAAACAGCCAGAGATCGGCACCGTCGATGGAACCGAGACCCCAGCGACAGGCGACCGCCGAATCCACACCTATCGAGATTCCCTCCAGCGGGGCCCCCGACTCCTCCACCGTCTTGCCGGTTGCGGCCGCCACCTGGTCATCTGACACCATCGAACACGGATCCGGGAGCTGTGCCTGACCGGTGGTGACGGTGGCCTCCATCGACGTTGTCGTCGACTGCACCGTGGTGGGCGAACCGGCCGTAGTCACAGCCCCCGTGCCTGCCGATGAACATGCTGTGACCCCCAGGGCCACCACAACGAGGACGGTCACGGTTGCTCGCATCTGAGCTCGCCTTTCTTGGCCGGACCGGCCCAACCTAGGAGCGCTCCTGGACTACGAGACATGCGGCGCGGCCTGTGCCGTCGACCTGGAATCGCGAGCCTCCGCGCCTACGATGAGTGGGCATGCCCCGAACCATCGGAATACTCACCGCAGGAGGCGATTCGCCAGGCCTGAATGCCGCTATCCGCGCCGTGGGCAAGGCGGCTGACAAGGCTTATGGCATGCAGCTGATCGGCTTCCGGGACGGATTCCGGGGTCTGATGCAGAATCGGTTCGTCCGCCTCGGCCCCGAAGACCTGGCCGGGATCGTTGACCGGGGTGGGACCATCCTCGGGACGAGCCGGGCCAAGGTCCACAAGATGGACGTGGGCAATGGAAAGCCCATGGACATGCGTCCAATGATGAAGAAGGTCGTGGAACAGCACCAGCTCGAGGCACTGGTGTGCCTGGGTGGGGGCGGCACCATCAAGAATGCCGTGCGGCTGGCCGAGATCGGCATCCCGGTCCTCACCCTTCCCAAGACGATCGACAACGACGTCGTGGGCACCGATGTCACCTTCGGCTACGACACTGCCGTGAACATCGCCACCGAGGCCATCGACCGACTTCATTCCACAGCCCACAGCCACCATCGCATCGTGGTGGTCGAGTTGATGGGCCACAACACCGGCTGGCTGGCACTCGCCTCGGGCATGGCATCGGGAGCCGACGTGATCCTCATCCCCGAAATCCCCTACGACATCGACTCGGTCGCCGAGAAGATCCTCCATCGCAAGGCGGTCGGGTCGCCGTTCTCGATCGTGGCAGTCGCGGAGGGTGCGATGTCGGTGCCGGCGGCGGGCGAGTACGCCGACCTGCGCAAGCGGAGGAGCCAGGCGGAAGGCGAAGACAAGGAGTCCCTACGGGGAGCGATCTCCGAGTTCGAACGCGACCAGGCCCGCAGCACCGAGCACCTGGCCGAGGAGCTCGAAGCCCGGACCGGCCTCGAATCAAGGGTGACGATCCTGGGCCACGTCCAGCGAGGCGGCACCCCCTCGCCTGCCGACCGGCTCCTGGCCACAAGACTGGGGGTGGCCTGTGCCGATCTGATCGCGGAAGGCGTCAGCGGAGTCCTGGTGGCGGCGCGCGGCGACGGGGTCGAGCCGGTCGACCTCAAGGAGATCGCCGGTCAGAGACGCGCGGTTCCCCTGGACCACCCAATGATCCACAGCGCCCGTAACCTGGGCATCTCACTGGGCGACTGACCACTCCCGGGAGGGCCTGCCCTTTTCCCCGATGTCCGGGAACGCCGATCCTCCCTATCAGAGGGGACTTACCAGGAAATCGCGCCGGGTAGCGCCGACTATGTACGAGCCCCCCGCCCGGCGTGGCATGCTGGCGGGCTCATGACGGTTCCCCGCTCGATACTGTCCCCCCAGCTCCTCCCCTCGTCGTTGGCCATCTTCACCACGGTGGCGATCGTTGCATTCGAGGGCCTGGCCGTGACCGCCGCGCTGCCCGATCTGGCCGGTGACCTGGGCGGCGTTTCGCTACTTCCCTGGGTGATCACCGCCTTCCTGCTCGCCTCGGCCGTTACCACCGCCGTCACGGGATCCTTCATCGACTCCTACGGCACCTCGGCCATTTTCCGCTGGGCCACGGCCATCTTCGCGCTTTCCTCCGTAGCGGCCGCTGCCGCCCCCAACATGGGTGTATTGGTGGCTGCCCGGATCTTCCAAGGAGCATCCGGAGGGGCGATCATCTCGGTCGGGCTGGCGGCCGTGGCACTCGTCTACCCGCCTCACCTGATGGGCAGGGCCTTCGCCGCCAACTCCAACGTCTGGGGCGTGCTGGGCTTCGCCGGGCCCGCCCTGGCGGCCGCGTTGCTCCAGTTCGGATCCTGGCGATGGATCTTCCTGGTCATGGCTCCTTTGTGCCTGGTGGCCCTCATGGCGGGATGGCGCAACCTGCCCCGCGCAGTGACGCCGGAGCGCCTCGTCGTCGACTGGCCGTCGGTGGCGCTCCTCATCCTGACCGTGGGACTGTTCCTGGGAGCCGTATCCGACATCAACCTCGCCTCGCTGGGGTTCGTTGCCGCCGGAACCGTGTGCGGTGCGGCCCTGTGGCGTCGCAGCCGTCATCGTCCCTCCCCACTCATCGATCCCCGCTTCCTGCGCAGCTTCCCTTACGGGCGGCTGGCGCTCATCGCCTCCCTGACCCTGGCCGCCATGGAGGGTGTCTCCGCCTACCTGCCGGTCTATGTGCGTGGTGCCCGCGGCGGCAGTGCCGCCCTGGCGGCCTGGTCGGTGCTCTGGCTCACGATCGGGTGGACAGTTGCGGCCAACGTGGCCGGGCGGGCGACCGACCATTACGACGAGCGCGGGGTGCTGAGGGTGGGCGCCCTGATCGGCCCGATTGGCATCGCCTTCGCCTGGATGGCCGTCGCCTTCGATGCGCCGCTGCCCATCGTGTTCGCCGCCTATTTCATCATGGGCACGTCTGTGGGCACCGTGACCAACGCCGCCCTCCAACTGGTGCGGAGGGTTGTGCCCGACAACCTGGCCGGGCGCGCCACATCAGCCCACGCCTTCATGCGCACGATGGGCATGTCGCTCGGAGCCGGCCTGGCGGGAGGAGTGATACTGGCCGTGGTTGCCGCCCGCATCGCCGACGTGAGCCAGATCCGCGGTGCGCTGGCCGGTGAGGCAGCCGATCTGGCAGGCAAGGCAGCCGATGCCCTGGGAAGTGGCTTCGCAGTGGCGCATCTGGCAGCACTGACCCTGATAGTCGCGGCCGTAGTCGTGGCCTGGACCATGCCCCCGGTCACACCATGGTCAACCCGCCCGATACCGACAGAACCTGGCCGGTGATGTGGCCCGCCTCGGGCGATGCAAGGAAACACACTGCCGCCGCCACATCCTCTGACGTGGCCAGCTTGCGCAGTGGCGTCTGGCGAATCATGGCCTCGGCCAACTTGCCGGTCTCATCGAACGCGGCCAGAAATGGTGTGTCGGTCGGGCCGGGGGCCACGGCATTGACCCGAATCCGGCGCCGGGCCACCTCCCGGGCCAGTGCCTTGGTGAAGGCGATCACGCCGCCTTTGGCGGCCGAATAGACCACTTCGCCCGAGGAGCCCACACGACCGGCGTCAGAAGCGACATTGACGATGGCCGACCCGTCGGGCATGAGGGACAGGGCGGCGTGGGTGATGGCGATCGGGCCCAGAAGGTTGATGTCGATCACCCTCTCCCAGAACCCCTGGTCGGTCTCGGTGAAGGGCTTGGCCCGGTCCCATCCGGCGCAGTTGACCAGGACGTCGATCGGTCCCAGATCCCCTCCCACCTTTGCCAAGGTGGCGGCCACCTGGTCAGCCTGGGCGATGTCGAGTCGGTAGTAGGCACCGCCCAGAGTGCGGGCCACATCCTCAGCGTCCTGGACGTCGACGAGGGCCGGCCGATAGCCGCGACCCGCCAACAGCCTGGCGACCGACTGGCCGATCCCTGAAGCTGCCCCCGTCACCAACGCCGTGCCACCACTCTCCATCCACCGGAGTATCGCGGACGAGCCGTCGAAAAGGCACAATGCGGGGATGGGACTCGACGAATACCAGAGCCTACGCATCGACCGCACCCCGAGCGGCGTGACCGAGGTCGTACTCGATCACCCCGAGCGCCTCAACTCGGTGGACGTCCGGGGTCATCGGGAGCTGACCTATGTCTGGACCGATCTCGACGCCGACCCCGCCACACGCACCGTGCTGTTGCGGGCAGAGGGCCGGGCCTTTTCGGCCGGCGGGGACTTCTCGCTCATCGAGGGGATGATGAACGACCCGACGACTCATCGCCGCACGCTGGGTGAGGCCCGAAACCTGGTCCGGAACGTGATCGAGTGCTCGAAGCCGATCGTGTCGGCCATCAACGGACCGGCCGTGGGGGCGGGCCTGGCTGCCGCTCTCCTGGCCGACATACCCCTGGCGGGGAGGTCGGCCCGAATCCTGGACGGGCACACAACACTCGGTGTCGCGGCCGGCGACCACGCCGTCGTGATCTGGCCCCTCTTGGTCGGGATGGCCAAGGCCAAGTACTACCTGCTCACCAACGAGCCAATCGACGGCACCGAGGCGGAGCGTCTCGGGCTGGTGGCCAAGGTGGTGGAGGACGATGAGCTGCTCGGTGAGGCCCGGGCGATTGCCCAACGGCTCGCCGCCGGCCCGGCCGAGGCTCTGTCGTGGACCAAGCACACCCTCAATCACTGGCTCAGGGCGGCCTATCCGGCCTTCGACGCCTCGATAGCCTACGAGTTCCTGGGCTTCCTGGGACCTGACGCTCCGGAGGGGCTGGCGGCGGTGCGTGAGAAACGGCCTCCCCGATTCGGTCCTTCCTGATCGGTCGATCGCATTGTGTGAGGAGTCGTGGCCGCCTCCCTACCATGGCGGCGTGAGCGACCCAGCCACCGGCGAGGCTTGTGGGATCTTCGGTACCTACGCCCCCTACCAGCGTGTGGCGCCGCTCATCTACTTCGGGCTCTTCGCGCTCCAGCACCGGGGTCAGGAATCGGCCGGCATCGCCACGTCGGACGGGCGGACTCTGACGATCTTCAAGGACATGGGGCTCGTGTCCCAGGTCTTCGATGAAGCCAACCTCGCCGCCCTCGACGGGCATCTGGGAATCGGCCACACCCGCTACTCGACCACCGGCTCATCGCTCTGGGCCAACGCTCAGCCCATCCACCGCCAGGTCGGTAACACATCGGTCGCCCTGGCCCACAACGGGAACCTGACTAACACCGCCGCTCTGGCCGATTCGCTCGGCTGTGGTGAGGCGACCAGTGACTCGGCCCTCATGGTCGAGGCGATCGCCCGACACATCGACGATGAGCGTTCCGACGGCAGGGGCTTGGAACTGGCCATGCAGGAGGTGCTCCCCACCTTCGAGGGAGCTTTTTCACTCGTGGTGATGGACCAGGGCAGGGTGGTGGGGGTGAGAGACCCCTACGGTTTCCGGCCCCTGTGCCTGGGCGAGCTCCCGGACGGCGGCTGGGTGGTGGCCTCGGAAACCGCCGCCCTCGACCTGGTCGGCGCCCGGTTCCTGCGCGAGGTGGAGCCCGGAGAGATGGTGATCATCGACGCCAACGGAGTGCGGTCGATGCGGCCCTTCTCCTTCACGGAGCCTTCTTTGTGCGTATTCGAGTATGTCTACTTCGCCCGCCCGGACAGTCGCCTTCACGGCCAGACGGTCCATGCGGCCCGCCGCCGCATGGGCACCATCCTGGCCCAAGAGCACCCGGCCACGGCCGATGTGGTCGTGCCGGTCCCGGAGTCGGGGATCCCGGCCGCCCAGGGCTTCAGCCAGGCATCAGGCATTCCTTACGCCGACGGGCTGGTCAAGAACCGCTACGTGGGTCGCACCTTCATCGAGCCGAGCCAGTTGATGCGAGACCGTGGGATCCGGCTCAAGCTCAACCCGATCCCCGAGACTCTGGCGGGAAAGAAGGTGGTCCTGGTCGACGATTCCATCGTTCGCGGATCCACCACCCGTCAGCTGGTGGCGATGGTGCGTCAGGCCGGCGCGTCCGAGGTTCACCTGCGCGTATCGTCACCCCCTTATCGCTGGCCTTGCTTCTACGGGATGGACACCTCCGACCACGCCACCCTCATCGCCGCCACCAAGAGCGTCGAGGAGATCCGCCAACACCTCAACGCCGATTCCCTGGGATATCTGTCGTTGCCGGGCCTGTTGGCCGCTACCGAAGCCAGCGGGTTCTGCACCGCTTGCCTGTCAGGCGACTACCCGACGCCGGTGGAGGTGGCCCCGACCAAGTTCCTGCTCGAAGCCGGCCGATGAGCCAGACCTACCGGGCCGCAGGCGTTGACCTGGCCGGTGCCGATGCCCACGTGGCGCGGATCGCGTCGCTGGTCACGTCCACCTGGGGAGACGCCGTCCAGGGTGGATTCGGTGGCTTCGCCGCCGGAGTCGAGCTGCCCCGGGGCTATGAACACCCCGTGCTGATGCTGTCCACCGACGGCGTGGGGACCAAACTCGAACTGGCCCGCCGGAGCGGAATCTGGGCCGGTGTAGGCCATGACCTGGTCGCCATGTGCGTCGACGACCTGGTCGTCAGTGGCGCCCGGCCCCTGGCGATGGTGGACTACATGGCGGTGGGGTCACTGCAACCGGAACGGGACACGGCGGTGGTCGCCTCGGTGGCCGAAGCCTGTCGCCTGGCGGGCTGCGCCCTGGTGGGTGGAGAGACGGCCGAGCATCCCGGAGTGATGGAGACCGACGCCATCGACCTGGCCGGTGCCGCACTGGGAGTGGTCGAGAGGGATGGTCGTCTCGGGCCGCACCTGGTGGCGCCGGGGGACCTGATCGTCGGGCTCCGCAGCCCCAACCTCCGCTCCAACGGATTCTCCCTGGTGAGGAAGGCGTTCGAGGCGGACGATCTCGACGGGCCATTCCCCGGGGAGTCGGAGACTCTGGGCCAGGTCCTGCTGCGTCCCTCGGTCATCTACGCCCCGGTGGTGCTGGAGGCGATGGCGACCGGTGGGATGCATGCCGCAGCACACATAACCGGGGGTGGCCTCGAGGCAAACCTGGCACGGTCGATTCCGCCCGGGATGCGAGCCGTGGTGGATCACTGGTCGTGGGAGTGGCCCACGGTCTTCGCCGAAGTACAGCGACGCGGAGGAACCTCCGTGGCCGAGATGCGCAGCACCTTCAACCTCGGGATCGGCTTCTGTCTAATCGTGGAGCCTGAGCGCTTGACCGATGTGAACCAGGCCACCGCACCGCACTCCCCTCAGGTGATCGGACGCATCGAGACCGACTGAAACCGGGGAGGATTCCTAGCATCACATCATGCGGATCCTGTTCCGGTTTCTGCTGGTGGTGCTGGTCGCACTGGTTGTGCTGATAGTGATTGGCCCGATGATGCCCCAGGGTTCCCTGTTCCACGACATGAGCCACGCCGTAGCCCGAGCGCTTCACCTGTCCTGGCTGGGCCCCTTCGGGGTGACGCTGGTCCGATGATCGGACCCGCCGGCCAGCTCGGCCTCGATCCTGGAAAGGTGGCGATCCTTACCATCCCGGTCGAGGAACGAGGCCTCGATCGAGTTGGCCGCCAGCCGGGCAAGGGTGTCCAATTCCAGGCCCAGCTCCTGTGCCGCCGCGGCGAAGTTGTCTCCCAGATAACCCCCGAAGTAGGCCGGGTCGTCCGAATTGATGGTGACCATCAGGCCCGACTCGAGCAGTTCGGGCAACGGATGGACGGCGATGTGATCCACCACCCTCAATGAGACATTGGACAGGGGGCAAACGGTGAGGGGGATCTGGTCCCGTTGCAGACGGGCCAGCACCTCCTGGTCCTCCAGGCAGCGGACACCGTGGTCGATCCGCTCCGCCCCGAGCACGTCCAACGCCCCGGATATGTACGAGGGTGGGCCTTCCTCGCCGGCATGTGCCACGGCGCGCAACCCCAGAGTGCGGGCCCGGTCAAAGGCAGCCTCGAACAGCTCCGGAGGGTTGCCCACTTCACTCGAGTCGAGACCCACCGCCACCACCCCCTCCAGGTGCTCCTCAGCAGCGGCGACGGTGTCGAGAGCGTCCTGACCTGACAGGTGCCGGAGGAAGCACATGATCAGGTCGGCGGTAATGCCGTGTACGCGACGGGCATCGGCCATGGCATCGCGGAAGCCTGCCATGAAGACCCCGAAGTCGACGCCCCGGGCGGTGTGGGCCTGGGGATCGAAGAATATCTCGACGTGGACCACCCCATCGGCGGCGGCACGATCGAGATACGCAGCCATGAGCTGGGCGAAGTCCTCCCGGGTGCGAAGGACTGCCGCCCCCCGGTAGTAGATGTCCAGGAACGACTGCAGGTTGATGAAGCGATAGGCGGCCCGCACTGCATCGACGTCCGGGTAGGGCAAGTCGACACCGTTGCGCTCGGCCATGGCGAACATCATCTCCGGCTCCAGCGTCCCCTCGATGTGGAGGTGGAGCTCGGCTTTGGGAAGCCGGGTCAAGAGGGTTCCAATCACAGACCCTCTCCCAACGCGATGTCCTGGGGCCGGACGGGGACGCGATGCAGCGGGCGGCCGGTTGCGGCCCGGATGGCGGCGATCACCGCCGCCGTCGAAGAGATGGTGGGAGGCTCTCCCACCCCTTTGGCGCCGAAGGGTCCCCAGGATCCCTCCACTTCGATCAACAGAGCCTCGACCTCGGGGGCGTCGAGGATGGTCGGAAGCAGATAATCGGTGAAGGTGGCGTTACGCATCCTTCCTCCTTCCATGACCAATTCTTCCATCACGGCCAGCCCTACGCCCTGCAGAATTCCGCCCTCGATCTGGCCCCGGACCGAATCGGGGTTGAGGGCCCGGCCGACGTCCTGGGCGGTATCGACCCGGACTACGCGCACCAGACCCAGTTCCGGGTCCACGTCCACCACGGCACGGTGGCCGGCAACGGCGAAATCGGCATGGAGCGTCCCCTGCCCGTCGGCGTTGGCTTGCTCGGTGGGCGGGTGACGGAATCGAGCCGTCTCCTCCCAACCCGCCCCAACCAGCTCATCCATCGGCACGACCAAATCCTCCCCTGACCAGACACCGTCGTCGTCGAGCCGGTCGCCGTCATGGTGCTGAAGGATCCGGGCCAGCAAGGTGGTGGCCGCCTGGTGCACCGCCCCTCCGGACACCTGGGTCTGTCTGGAAGCAGAGGTGGAGCCCGCCGGGCCGATCCGGGACGTGTCGACATGACGCACGCAAACCCGGGAGACGCCGAGCACCGAGCGGGCGATCTGGGCGAGGACGTTGACCAATCCCTGGCCGACCTCGACGGCGGCGGTCTCGATCACCACCCCTTCGCCTCCGAGGACGAGGCGAGCGTCGGCATAGTCGTCGAACCCCTCTGAGAACCCCAGGTTCTTGATGCCGAGGGCGTAGCCGACTCCACGCCGCAGGTGCCGTGGCTCGCTGGTGAGCCCGGTGCCACCGGGCATGGCCAGGGGATCGGCCCCCGGCTCGTCGCTCAGGAGAGGCATCGCCTCCAGTGAGTCGATCACCTCCCGAGTGGGTAGCGACGTGGTGATGATCTGTCCGGTGGTGGCAAGGGGGTCTCCGCGGCGAAGGAGGTTGCGGCGCCGCAGCTCGAGAGGGTCCATGTCGAGGCGTTCGGCCAGGCGGTCCATCTGGCTCTCGTGCGCAAAACAGACCTGGACGGCACCAAACCCGCGCATGGCTCCACAGGGTGGGTTGTTGGTCCTCACCCCGGCCCCGTCGACGGCTACCGAGTCGCACCGGTAGGGGCCGACGGCGAAGTAGCAGGCGTTGCCGAGGACGGCGCCGGTGGTGGAGGCATAAGCGCCTCCGTCGAGGAGGATACGGGCCGTGACCCGCACCAGACGACCCTCCTCGTCGGCCTCGTGCCGATACCACATGCGAGCCGGGTGGCGGTGGACGTGGCCGGTGAAGGACTCAGCCCGGTGATAGACCATCTTGACCGGGCGAGAGGTGTGCAGCGCCAGTAGGCACAGGTGGATGTGCAGGTTCAGGTCCTCCCGGGCCCCGAAAGCGCCCCCGACTCCGACCGGGTGGGCCCTGACCTGACCGGGGCGGAGGCCGAGGCTGGCCACGACCTGCTCCTGGTCGGCGTGCACGAACTGACTGGTTGCGTACAGGTCGACCCCGCCCTCCCCGTCCGGGACGGCCAGTCCCGCCTCAGTCCCCAATGGGGCCTGATCCTGCATACCGATCTCGTAGAAGCCCTCCACGACCACCGACCCCCCAGCCTCCTGATCTCCCCGCCGTATCCGCACCCGGCGGAAAACCTCATCGCGCGCATCCGCCTGCTCTGGATCCACCGAGGCTTCGATGTCCTCGTAGTCGACCGCCACGGCCGCTGCGGCCCGACGCGCCGTCATCTCATCCTCGGCAGCCACCACGGCCACTGGCTCTCCCCAGTAGCGAATCTCGTCGTGGGCCAACACCGGCTGATCGACAAGCTCGAGACCGAACATCGCCCGGCCCGGAACGTCGTCGTGAGTGAGAACCGCATGCACTCCACCCATGACCAGGGCGGGGGCAAGGTCGATGGACCGGATCCTGGCCCGGGGATGGGGACTGCGCACCGTGGCACCCCACAACATGCCCTCGGCCGTCAGGTCCTGGGCATAGGCGAACCGGCCCTGGAGCTTGGAGACACCGTCGGGGCGGATCGGGGACTCACCCACCCCGCCGGGAGTTGTCGTCCTGGAAGGGGTGCGGGTGGTCAAATCGGCTCCCCCGCCGCCAGGTCCTCGAACCCTCGCAAGATGGCCCCGTACCCGGTGCAGCGACAGATGTTGCCCGCCAGAGCCTCCTTGATCTCATGACGGCTCGGGTGTGGGTTGCGTCGGAAGAGGTCGACGGCCGCCACGACGATGCCCGGGGTGCAGAAGCCGCACTGAACAGCGCCGGCCTGGCTCATCGTGACCTGGACGGGATGGAGGGCGGCATCGGAACCGAGGCCCTCCACCGTGGTGACCTCCGACCCCGCCACGTCGGCTCCGAGCACCAGACAGGCACAGACGAGCTCGCCGTCGAGCATCACCGAGCATGAGCCGCACTCGCCCTGCTCACAGGCGTTCTTCGAGCCGAACAGCTCGAGCTGATCCCTCAGGACGTCGAGCAGACTGACCGGGTGGTCGATGTTGAACGTCGTGTCGACGCCGTTGAGGCTGAAAATCACCGTCATCGGGCCTCGCCGGCCAAACACCGCTCCAGCAAACGGCGGGCCAGGACTCCGGATGCGTGGCGTCGATACGACTCGGTGGAACGGTGGTCGGTGATGGGCCGCACTTCTTCGGCGACCAGCCGGGCGAACTCGTCGAGCGCCGCCTCCGACGGGGTCGGCTCGGCGCTGATCATGCTCTCGGCCCGTCGCGCCCGCATCGGGGTGGGCGCCACCGACCCCAGCGCCACGGTGGTGGTGTCGTCGGAGTCCCGGGTCACCACACAACAGACAGTGGATATGACCATGGCATTGCGCATCCCGACCTTCCCGAATTCCTGACGCTCCGGAAGGCGTTCCGGCAACACGACGGCGGCGACCAACTCGTCCACGCGGCGATCCGTCTTCTTGACGCCGGTGAAGAACAGATCCCAGGGGACCAAACGGGATCCGTCAGTGGAGACGAGCTCGATCAAGGCGTCGGTGGCGGCCAGGAAGGGAAGCCCGTCTCCGGCTGGGCTGGCCGTGGCGACGTTGCCCCCCAGGGTCCCGGCGTTGCGGATCTGGGGCGACCCCACGGTGCGGGCAGCCTGCGCCAGCCCTCGCGGCGCCTCGCCCTCCAGCCGGCGCCAGGTGACCCCTGCGCCGATCCGGCTTCCTTCCCACAGCCCGAGCTCTTCCACCCGCCGCAAGGCCAGGACCTCCTCAGGGGACACATACCCGTAGTTGATTTCGACCATCAGATCTGTGCCACCGGCCAACGGAGTGACACCCTCGGCCATCAAGTCAACAGCCTCGCTCAAGCACCTCGGGTGGTGAATTCGCATCGGCTCAGAATGTAGTGAGCTATCCGCCAAAAAGGACCCCGGCGAGCTCGTTGTGGCGTCGAACGATCTCCCTCTCATCCAAACCGACCAGCCGACCGTCGCGGACCACCCTGCGGCCAGCCACCCAGGAATGTGCTACCCGCGTTGGTGAGCAGAACACCAAAGCAGCCACGGGGTCGTGACGAGCACCGGCGTAACCGATCTGGTCCAGGTCGAAGGCCACGACGTCGGCTGCCTTGCCGGGCACCAGTTGGCCGATGTCCTCTCGCCCTAGCACGAGAGCACCCCCGACGGTGGCCATCTCCAACGCTGCCCGGGCAGACATCTGCTCGCCCTCACCCATCGCCGGGGCCACCGCCAGGCGAGCCAGGAGCATGGCCTGGCGAGCCTCGGCCAGAAGATGGGAGGAATCGTTGGAGGCGGAACCGTCGACGCCCAACCCGACCCTGACACCGGCAGCGAGGTAAGAAGTGATGGGAGCCACTCCCGAAGCGAGTCGCATGTTCGATGTCGGACAGTGCGCGACGCCTGTGCCGGCACGGGCCAACGCATCGACTTCGTCGGGCGACACGTGAACGGCGTGCGCATACCACACGTCTGGGCCCTCCCAACCCAGATCGCACACGTAGTCCACGGGCCGCGACCCGAAGTTCGCCCCACAGAACTCCTCCTCGTCGGCCGTCTCGGCCAGATGGGTGTGGAGCCCCACTCCTAGGTCCCGCGCCAACTCGGCGGTGCGTCTCATCAGCTCCGGAGTGACCGAAAAGGGCGAACATGGAGCGAGCACCACCCGCGTCATAGCCCCGGGGGACGGATCGTGATGACGCTCCACGACCCTCTGACAGTCCTCGAGAACCGCTCCTTCGTCCTCGACCAGGGAATCGGGGGGCAGGCCGCCCTCGGATTCGCCCAGGCTCATCGATCCCCGGGACACGTGGAAACGGATCCCAACCACCCCTGCCCCCTCGATCTGGTCGTCGACCCTGGATCCGTTTGGCCACAGGTACTGATGATCGAAGGCGGTCGTGCAGCCACTCAGCGCCAGCTCGGCCAGACCGGTGGTGGTGGCCACTCGGACATGGTCGGGAGTCAGTCCCGCCCAGACGGGATAGAGGGTGGTGAGCCAATCGAACAGGCCGGAATCCTGAGCGCCGGGAAAGGCGCGGGTAAGCGTCTGGAACAGGTGGTGGTGGGTGTTGACCAGGCCGGGCATCACTACGTGTCCCTTGAGATCGACCACCTCGTCGGCGGTGGTCGGAAGCTCGGCGGTCGGTCCCACCTGGTCGATCCAACCGTCCCGGGCGAAAAGGCCACCATCGGCAATCTCGTCGCCATCCACGGTCACCAGGCACTCGGCATGTTGCAGAAGCAGCGTCGTCATCAGGGCTGACGCTAACCGGCCCGACCTCCAGAGCACCTACAGTCGCAAACGTATCTAGGAAGGATGCGATTGAGCTTGAACGAAGCGTCGATGCGGGCGTGGGAGAACCGCCTCGATGCCCTCTCGGCCAGCCTGGCGGCCGACTTCCCGGGAGAGCGGCCCGGGCGTCAACCGGTCCACACCGTCTACGGGGGGGCGCATCTGTTTCGAGCGGAAACCGGTCCCAAGCTGGGTGAGCTGGCCCGCCGGGCCCTGGACGAGTTCGCCCCCGATCCGGCCACGTTTGCCGATGCCATTGGCATCCCACACCCCGATCTGGCCGAGCGAGTGTACGAACGCGTGCGGGACAAGCTCTCCACCGAGCCGGTGGAGGACTACCGACTCGACTTCGAGGATGGCTACGGCCAGCGCTCAGACGAGGAAGAGGACTCCCACGCCGTCTCCGCCGCAGGGGAGGTGGCGATGGGGATGGAGCGACAGACGCTTCCTCCCTTCATGGGAATCCGGGTCAAATCGTTGAGCGGAGAGCAGTGGCGACGCTGTCTGCGCACCATGGACCTGTTCATCACCAACCTGGTGGCTCGGGCCGGCGAGCTACCCGCCGGGTTCGTGGTCACCCTCCCCAAAATCCAGAGCCCCGAACAGGTGATCGTCCTCGATGAGGCCCTGACCGAGCTCGAGACTCGCCTCGGCCTGGACCGTGTCCCGATCGAGTTGATGATGGAAACACCCCAGATGGTGATCGACCAGGATGGGACGATGGGAGTAAGGCGATACCTGATAGCCGGGCAACGCCGGGTACGGGGCGTCCATTTCGGGACCTACGACTACACGGCGTCGCTTAACATCACCGCCGCCCATCAGTCCATGACCCACCCCGCCTGTGACTTCGCCCGGCACGTCATGCAGGCGAGCCTGGCCGGGACCGGCGTGTGGCTGTCCGATGGCGCCACCAATGTGATGCCGGTGGGGGACACGACCACCGTGCACGCTGCCTGGCGACTGCACTACACCCACGTCCGTCACTCGCTCATGCACGCCTACTACCAGGGATGGGACCTCCATCCGGCCCAGCTTTCGACTCGGTTCGCCGCCGTGTACGCCTTCTTCCTAGAAGGCCTGGAGGGGGCGGGACAACGCCTGTCCAATTTCGTCGAGCAGGCCGCCAAGGCCACGCTGGTGGGAGATGTGTTCGACGACGCCGCCACCGGCCAGGGCCTTCTCAACTACTTCCTACGGGGCGTCAACTGCGGCGCCATCACCGAAGAAGAAGCCCGAAGCCGCACCGGCCTCAACACCGACGAGCTCCACACCCGCTCATTCACCCGCATCCTGGAGGGTCGCCGATGACTCTGTGAACCGTTTCGCGGCTGTCAGCCGCGAAACGGTTCACAGAAAGGCCCCTACGGCCCCACGGCGACCCATCGGTTAGGATTTGGGGGATGCTGAGAGTGATGCCGATGGAGAGTCGAAAGGGTTGTACGCGGCTCCATAGGCCGATCTCGTCCTCCCTGCCCATCTTCCAGCACAGAGGAGATCTCATGAGCGACCATCTCACCCGTCACTCCAAATTCGTCGCCCCCGTAATCGCCTTCGACACCCCGATCGTGGCCGATCGAGCCGAGGGCATCTGGATCACCGACATCGACGGCAACCGCTTCGCCGACTTCGCCTGCGGCACGGCCGTCGTCAACCTGGGTCACAACCATCCCGCCGTCGTTGCCGCCGCCCATGCCCAGCTCGACAAGCTGGTCCATTCAGGTTGCGTCGTTCACTACGACACACTGGTGGACGCCGCCGAGAAGCTGGTGCACATCGCCCCGGCCGGAATCGAAAAGTTCGGATACGCCAACTCCGGGTCCGAGGCCGTGGAAGCAGCGGTCAAGCTGGCCCGCTACACCACGGGCCGTCCGGGCGTGATCGCCTTCCGGGGGGCCTTCCACGGCCGCACCATGGGCTCAGTCTCATACACGACCTCCAACGCCAAGTACCGCAGCGGATACCACCCCATTCTGGGCTCAACATTCGTCGCCCCCTTCCCCCATCCGTACCGCTGGGGCGCGTCGGAGGACGAGGCGGTGGAACGATGCCTCGAGGAGCTGCGCCTCATCTTCAAGCACGTCGTGACGCCGGACCACATCGGAGCGATGCTCATCGAGCCCATGCAGGGAGAAGGCGGTTACTACCCCGCACCGGAATCGTTCCTGTCGGCCCTGCGCTCGATCTGCGACGAAGAGGGAATCATGCTCGTCTTCGACGAAGTGCAGACCGGCTTCGGCCGGACCGCCGAGTGGTTCGCCACCGACCATTACGGAGTCAACCCCGATGTGATCGCTCTCGGCAAGGGAATCGCCAACGGCCTCCCTCTCTCGGCCTATGGCGCCTCAGCCGATGTGATCGACGGTTGGCCGGTCGGAGCTCACGGAACCACGTTCGGGGGGAACCCAGTCAGCTGCGCCGCCTCGGTGGCCGTGATTGACGTCATGGGCGATCTACTTCCGCATGCTCGAGAGCTGTCCAAGCGTGCCTTCGAACAGCTGGACGATTTGGCCGAGCAGCATCCGACCATCGGGAACGTTCGGGGCCTCGGCCTGATGATCGGCATCGAGCTCGTCTCGGATCGACAGACCCGTCAGCAATCCGCCGAGGCCTTTCGTGCGGTTCAGCAATACTGCCTGGAGCGGGAGTTGATCATCATCGACTGTGGGCCCGACGGCAATGTCATCCGATTCATTCCGGCCCTCATCACCACCGACGAGGAGCTCGACTGGGCCATCGGCCTGATGGACGAGGGCCTGACGGCGTGGGAATCCCGCTGAGACTCGACGCGCACCACCCGAGCTCCGGGAACCGGATGCGGTGGCGGAACCGTCCAAGCGCCGTGACCCGCCATCTAACCGTTGCAGCCGCGTTCACCTTGATTCTGTCGGCATGTGGGGGAGGGTCGGGGTTGTCGAACACCGTGCCGCCCGACCCCGAGGTGGCGGTGCTGACCGTCACCACCGAAGGAGGCTTCGTCCCTCCCGACTTCCGGGTGGGCAACCTGCCCCGCTACGTGGTCGGCGCAGACCACACCCTCTACTACCACGGACCGGTGCCCGAGATCTTTCCCGGACCGTTGCTCCCGAATGTCCAGATGGTTGAGCTGAGCGGGCAGGCCTGGAAGGACATTTTCGATGTCGTGGCGGAGCTGGGACTCCCCGACTACGCCGAGAAGCTGGACGATCAGGGAGCCGACCAGATCGCCGACGCCGGCACCGACGTGATCACCTATCACGACGCCAACGGAGACCACCGGCTGGCCATCTACGCCCTGGGCGTAACCAACGGCTCTACATCCCAGGACCGGCTCCTGGCCACCGACCTCATGCAGATCCTCGACGACGCCGCCTTCAAAGGCGAGAGCCAGCCGTTCTCGCCTTTGACCCTGCAGGTGGCGGCCGGAGACGCCGGGCTGGATGTCGAGCCGGGAATGGCCGCGGTGCAGGCCTGGCCGCTCGATGTGACCTATGCGGACATGACGGACTGGATTGTCGGATGGCGATGTGTCGAAGTTGGCGGCCCGAAGGTCTCCGACCTCATGGGGACGTTCGGCGACGCCAACCTGGCCACTCTCTGGGACACGGGGACGGAACAGGTGAATCTCAGGGTGGTTCCACTGATGCCGGGCCAGGAGGCCTGCCCGACCAACCCCTGACTCCCGTAGCATTGCGGGCCAATGAGCCCGGCAGGTGAGTTTCTCATAGGTCTCGTGCTCCTGGTCGGCGTGGCCGGGACCGTGCTTCCCCTCCTTCCCGGCCTCGCCCTGGAGATCGGAGGCGTATTCCTGTGGGCGCTGATCGAGGCCACCCCGCCGGCCTGGTCGACGGCGGCGGCGGCACTGGTGGTGGCCGCCGCCGGCACCGTGGTCAAGTATCTGATACCGGGTCGGCGGCTCAAGGCGGCGGGCATCCCCCGGATGACTCTCTACTTCGCCGGTGGCCTGGCCATCGTCGGCTTCTTCGTCATCCCCGTGGTGGGAGCACCGCTGGGATTCGTCCTCGGCACCTACCTGGCCGAGCGCCGCCGGGTCGGGGCCGGCCACGCCTGGCCCTCCACCACCCGGTCGCTCCAGGCCGTGGCCCTGTCGATCGGTATCGAGCTGACCGCCGGGTTGATGGTGTTCGGCCTGTGGCTGGCCGTGGTCTTGTTCTGGACCTGATCAGTCCTCTGAGGCCTGATCAGACTTCCGGGCGATCTCATCCACGACGTCCTGGTTGGCCAGGGTGGTGACGTCTCCCAGATGGCGATTCTCGGAGATGTCCGAGCAGGCGCCGCATGATCTTCCCGGAGCGGGTCTTGGGAAGATCGTCGGTGAACACGATCGGGCTTCGGCTTGGCGATGGGGCCGATCGTAGAGGCCACGTGCTGTCGCAGCTCGTCGAGCAAGGACTGCGTCGCCGACGACGGTGCTGCGCAGGGTCACGAAGGCGGCGATGGCCTGGCCGGTGAGGGTCGTCCTTGCGGCCGACCACGGCCGCCTCGGCCACGGCGAAGTGTGCGACACGAGGGCCGACTCGACCTCCATGGTGGAGATGTTGTGCCCCGAGACCAGCATGACGTCGTCGACCCGGCCCAGGAGCCAGAAGTAGCCGTCGTCGTCGCGCTTGGCGCCGTCGCCGGCGAAGTAGCGGCCCTCGAAGCGCGACCAGTACGTGTCGACGAAGCGCTGGTCGTCGCCCTAGATGGTGCGCAGCATCGACGGCCAGGGCCGCGGTGATGACCAGGAACCCGCCGCCTCCCAGCGCCACCGAGTTGCCGTCGTCGTCGACCACGTCGGCGGAGATCCCAGGCAGGGGCATGGTGGCCGATCCGGGCTTGGTGGCCGTGACACCGGGCAGAGGAGAAATCATGATGCCGCCGGTCTCGGTCTGCCACCAGGTGTCGACGATCGGGCAGCGCTCCCCGCCGATATTCTCGTGGTACCAGATCCAGGCCTCGGGATTGATGGGCTCGCCGACCGTTCCCAGGACCCGCAGGCTGGACAGGTCGTGACCCGCCGGATACTCGTCGCCCCACTTCATGAAGGCGCGAATGGCGGTCGGAGCCGTGTAGAAGATCGTCACCCCGTACTGCTCGACGATCTGCCACAGACGATCCTTGTCGGGGTAGTTGGGCGCCCCTTCGTACATGACTCCGGTGGTGCGGTTGGCCAGCGGGCCGTAGACGATGTAGCTGTGCCCGGTGACCCAGCCGATGTCGGCCGCGCACCAGTAGACGTCGTCGTCGGGCTTGAGGTCGAATACCTGGGAGTGGGTGGTCATGATCTGGGTCAGGTACCCGCCCTGGGTGTGCACGATCCCTTTGGGCCTCCCGGTCGTTCCCGACGTGTAGAGGATGTAGAGGGGATCCTCAGCGTTGAGATGCACCGGCTCACACGACGTGTCCTGGCCCTCGACCAGGTCGTGCCACCAGACGTCACGGCCCTCTTCCATGTGGATGTCGTTCTCGGCCCGCCGCAGCACGATCACCTTCTCCACATCGGGGGTGCGGGCCACAGCCACATCCGTATTGGCCTTGAGCGGAACCACGTTTCCACCGCGCCAGGCTCCATCCTGGGTGATGACCACCCGAGCGTCAGCGTCGAGGATCCGACTGGCCAGGGCATCCGAGGAGAAACCGCCGAACACGATCGAGTGGACGATGCCGAGCCGGGCGCAGGCCAGCATGGCGATGGGCAGCTCGGGGACCATGCCCATGTAGATGGCGACGCGATCGCCCTTGTTCAGGCCGATCGACTTGAGCGCATTGGCAAACCGGCCCACCTCGGCGTGGAGGTCGGAATAGGTCAGGGTCGCGGGTGTCACCGGGCTCACCCACCCAGCGGTAGGCGACCTGGTCGCCATGCTCATCGAGATGCCGATCGAGGCAGTTGTAGGAGAGGTTGAGCTCGCCGTCGGTGAACCACTTGTAGAAGGGAGCATTGGAGTCATCGAGACCTACCGTGGGCTCCTTGAACCAGGTGATACGGCTCAAGGCCTGCTTGGTCCAATAGGCGACCGGGTCGGCAGCTGCCTCTTCGTGGATTCCCGGTTTGGCGTTGGCCTGGGCCGTGAACTCCGGCGAAGGGGGGAAGCTGCGATCCTCGCTGAGCAGGTTCTCGATGGCCTGGGACATAGCGATCCTTCCGACGCGAATTCCGTGCGGCCATCCTATGCAGGTCCGAAATGCCGTGCCCCAGGTGACACCGATCGCGACACGCTTTCGCCCGACAGGGACGGGCCGGATCTGGCACACTCGAATCCATGGCCCTGCCCGACTACACGGCCGAAGCCACCTACCGCCTGACGCGGCTTCCTGTCGAGGCAGCCTCCACCCTGCTCCCCGACGCCTATTGCGAGCCCGCCTTCCACGCCATGGAGAGCGAGCACCTGTGGGCCACAAGCTGGGTGTGCGTGGGAGTTCTGTCCGAAGTGACACAGCCCGGCCAAGTGCTGGTCAGGTCGGTAGCGGGCCGCTCGGTGATCATCACCCGGAACGCCGAAGGCCGGATACGCGCCTTCCTCAACGTGTGCCGCCACCGAGGCACGGAGCTGGTGGAGTACGACTGCGAGGTAGGAGGCCGGTTTCGCTGCCCATACCACGCCTGGGCCTACGACCTGGACGGGGCATGTATCGGCACGCCCTTGTTCGAGGGATCCGACATTCCCGATGATCAGCGCGCCCTGTTCGACATGTCGGATGTCAAGGCGTTCGATAGGGCGGACTATGGGCTCTTCCCGGTCCGAACCGCCACCTGGGGCTGTTTGCTGTTCGCGACGCTCTCCGAGACAGCCCCCGAGCTGGATGTCTGGCTCGGGGATCTGCCCGAGCGCCTGGGCGGCTACGAGCTGGAGTCCTGGCAAATCCAGGCCACCAAGGACTACGACATCGAGGCGAACTGGAAGCTGATCGCCGAGAACTTCATGGAGTACTACCACCTGCCCTGGGTCCATCCCGAGCTGATCAAGGTGTCCCGGGTGAAGGACCACTACCGATACCAGGGCCCGGGCATGTACACCGGGATGACCACCAACCCGGTCAGCCGAGACGAGAACTCGGTGTGGCTGGACCTCCCTCCCCACCCCGGCGTCGGTGGTAAGGACCTCACATCGGGCAGGTTCGTGATGATCTTTCCCAACGTGGCTCTGTCGCTGCTCCCCAACCACGCCTTCGTGATGGTCCTCCAACCAAAGGGCCCCGGGGAGACCAGGGAGTCCACCTTCCTGCTCACCCATTCCGACACCATGGAGGGTGAGGAGAGCCGGGGAGCGCTGCAGAAGCTGCATGCCTTCTGGGACGACGTCAACGTCGAGGACATCGAGATCGTCGAACGCGTCCAGCGGGGAATCGCCACCCCCGAGTACCGGGGCGGACGCATGTGCTACCGCTTCGAGGAGCCACTGCACCGGTTCCAGAACATGGTCATCGACCGTATGGTCGGGATCGAGCGTATCCCAGAAGGGGACGAGGTCGACGAGGTCCCCGTGTTCGGATGAAGACCGGCGCTACCGGAGGGTGCGCCTGCGGGCGGGTGCGCTACCGGGTGGAGGGGCAGCTTCGGGATGTGATCAACTGCCACTGCGACCGTTGCCGGCGAACCAGCGGGCATTTTATGGCCGCTGCCGCGGCCGCCTCAGACGACCTCGTCATCGAAGACACCCGGGCATTGCGCTGGTGGCAGGCGACCGACGACGTGAGTTACGGGTTCTGCTCCAACTGCGGCGGCACCCTGTTCTGGAAATCCGCCGCAAGACCCCAGACGATCTCGATAGCGGCCGGCAGTCTCGATCCGCCTACTGGACTCGAGACCGTCCTCACCCTCTTCACCGAGCACGCCTCCGACTACCACCGACTCGACGAATCGATCGAGAGCCTGCCCGGCGATCGGGCCTAGCTGCGGACCAGACCGAGCGGATAGGTCGACAGCGTCTCGGGGCCCTTCTCTGTGACCAGGACCTGTTCTTCCAGCTTGACCCCCTCACCACCGTCACGCCGCCCCACGAAGCTCTCGACGCACATCACCATCCCCGGCTCCATCACCCCGTCGTAGCCGATGTCGTCCCACTGGTCCCGAAAGCACACCCCGGGATACTCGTCGCACAGCCCCACCCCGTGATAGAGGACCGTGTAACGGCGATAGGCGTCGTGGTCGGGAACGTGGGCCTGCCAGGCCAGCTCCTTGAACCCGGTGCCAGGCTGAAGCAACTCCGTGTTGGTCCGGATCTGCTCGGCGGCCAGTTCGAACACCTGGCGTTGGTTGGGACTGGGTGAGCGATCTCCACAGACCCACGTGCGGGAGATGTCCACGCACGCCCCGTAGCTACCGATCAGGTCGGTGTCGAACGCGACCAGGTCGCCATCTTCGATGACCCGGCTGGAGCACTCCTGGTACCAGGGGTTGGTCCTGGGGCCGGACGAGAGCAGCCTGGTCTCGATCCACTCCCCGCCCCGGGCGATCGATTCGGCGTGAAGGTAGGCCCAGAGGCGCTGCTCGGTGATCCCCGGCACCAGCGCGTCCTGCATCACCGACATGGCGGCCTCAGCGGCGGCGATTGCACAGCGCATGGCCTTGATCTCCTCGGGGTGCTTGATGACCCGGGCGAGTTCCATGACCTCCTCGCCGTTGTGGACGCTCACGCCACGGGTGCCGAGAGCCGCCACCCCCTCTGCGTTCATGCGGTCGCTGGCCAACCGGGAGTTGCCGCCACCGTGCCGGCGCACCAGGTCGGCGATTTCGTCGGCCCAGCGTTGGGCCTGCTCGGCGAACTTAGGCCCGGCTCCGAAGTAGTACCAGGGGGTGGCGGGCCGCACCTCGGACACGAGGGGAAGGTGGTCACTGAGATGAGCGGCGGACGGAAACTCGAACAGCACCACCGGACCATCGGTGGGGACGAAGCAGTAGCGGGCGGCGTTGTGCAGGATCCAGACCTGCATGTTGGTGCTGTCAGTGGCATAGCGAACGTTGAGCGGGTCGAACAGGACGATCCCCGCGTAGTCGAAGCGGGCCAGCTGTTCCCGCACACGATCCAGGCGATAGCGCCTGATCACGTCCTGGTCGGGCAGGTCCAGACCCAGCGCCTCCCACTCGCCCAAAGCCGGCTCGCCAGGCCCGAGCACATGCCAATTGAGGGTCTCCGATCCGCCTTCGGGAGTGATCCGGGCGCGATAACGAGGAACCGTCGCACCGTCCCGGGACTGATTCATCAGGTTCTCCTCTGCCTGGCCAGCAGACCCTGGCGACGTGGAGCCTAGAGCTTGTCGTGTTCGATGCAGGGTGTCCTTCGATCTGACGGACGCACTGTAAGTTTCGACTCCTGCTTCCACGCTTGATCCGTCATAGGAACATGCCCCGACATAGCTTCTGGCCGTGACCTGATCGGTGGGATCCGCTACACCGCGTTCGCTTCGCTCCGTCAGGTCGTACATGCAAGCGACCGAAAGGAGGGTGCGATGCCCGCACCCGACAATCGCAAGAGGCTCAGCGCGTTCGTGGTAGCACTTGCTCTACTGATTGCCACACCACTCACCGTGGTAGCCGCGTCCGGATTCACAGACGTACCCGACTCCAACGTGTTCAAGGCCGACATACAGTGGCTCGCCAACGCAGGCGTGACCAAGGGCTGCAACCCGCCCGCCAACACCGAGTTCTGCCCGTCGGACAACGTGACTCGTGAGCAGATGGCTGCCTTCATGCACCGCCTCGCCCAATACATCGGCGCAGAAGACGGCACCCCGGCGCAGGCGGACAACGCCGACCAGGTGGATGGTCTCGACGCCAACGGCATCAGCCGAGCCGGAACCAATGGTGGCAACACGCTGACGCAGATCACCAGCACCGACCTGGGATCAGGCGCAAATATCCTCAACTCAGCCACCATCACGATGCCCGAAGACGGCGCCTTGTTGGTTCTGTGGAGCGTGTGGCAGCAATGCGCCGGCACCGATGAAGCAGAGGTGCAGCTGTACGTTGATGGCGTCGGAAACGACTCCTCCTTCGTTGTGCTCACTTGCGCCGCTTCAGGCGACAAGGCGACAGCGTCCTTCCAGAATCTGCTGCCCCTGAGCAAAGGTGTGCATCAACTGGAGATGCACGCACGTGATTACACGGGCGCACCCAACAACCTGACCTTGGGAGACAGTCGCCTTACCGTCGCCTATATACCGTTCGACATGACTGGTGGTTCCGCCTTTGACACATTGGGAACGGTCGGTGCTACGCCATCTGGCAACGGACCCGGTCGCTGATCGGAAACCCGATGCAGTGGGTTAACACGCTGTGCTGCACACGGCATCAGTTCACCGACCCTCACGCCGGCGGTTTCGAGGGCGTGAGGGTCCTACCCGCACATTCCTTGCCCGGCCCATGGTCGAAGAGAACGATCCCGGCAGGCATGGTCGAAGCGGGCCAGATGCTCGGGCACCCGCTGAAGCCGACAGCGCCGGATGACATCCTGGTCGGGCAGCTCGAGACCCAGCGCCTTCCATTCGCTCAGAGCCGGCTCACCTGGACCGAGGACGTGCCAGTTCAGGGTGTCTGAGCCACCACCGGGAGTGATCCGGGCACGGTACCGAGGAGCCGTCGCACCGTCCCGGGCCGGGTTCATCAACCCTCCTCCAACCCAACGCTGGGCTGATTGAGGAGCCTAGACCGGGCCCGATCCACGGGGCTCAAGATTTCTCCGTCTGCTGAAGGCATAGGAACGTGTCGTAAGGTAGGTTCGATAGGACCTGCTCGGGGGAACGCCGGTAGACGTCTTGCTCCGTTCAGGTTGTCAACATCCGCAACCGGAAGGAGGGCCACCGTGCCCGGCCCCAATCGCAAACGCCTCGTCGCCTTCGTGGTGGCGCTGGCAGTCTTGCTGGCTACACCACTCGCCGTGGTGGCAGCTGCAGGATTTACCGACGTGTCCACTGCCAACGTGTTCAAGGCCGACATTCAGTGGTTGTCTGACGCGGGCGTGACTAAGGGTTGTAACCCGCCCACCAACACCGAGTTCTGCCCGTCGGACAACGTGACTCGTGAGCAGATGGCTGCCTTCATGCACCGCCTCGCCCAATACATGGGCGCAGAAGACGGGACGCCGGCGCAGGCGGACAACGCCTCGGCGGTGAACGGAGTGACGATAGAACACTTCTTCCATCAGACGGCACCCAACACCACCGACGAAGTCATCGGCACCTACGGACCGATCACGCTCAAGGCGAGTTGTGACTCGGGCGGAGTACCGGCCTTGCGAGCCAGTTGGACCGAGGACGTGAATCACATGACCTTCGACGGTTTTACCGGCGGCCAATTCGGCAACGCCCAGGTGAACGCCGGCACCACGATCAACATCGGTGGCGGCACCTTTGGTGATGTGGGAACCGCGGAAGCGGTCGGATACGACTCGCACTTCCAGACCTCGGTTGAGTTCTTCCTCCGGGACGCCCCGGCCCTTGGTGACAACATGTGCTTCTACTCCGGGTATGTGACGGTCGGCTGACCAGTCACGAACCTGGCGGAATACCAACAAAGAGCCCCCGTGCGCACGGGGGCTCTTTGAATGACGCGGGACGGTCTTCGCCTCTGCACGATCCAGAAACGGAGCCCAGATATCACGCACGGCAGATCCCCAGCGACTAGGTTCCGCTACGACTTGACTGGGGGAGTTCGCCATGACCCCTTCGCTCCGGTCAGCTTGGCAAATATCCGCGAACTGAAGGAGGGCGCAATGCCCAGATCCGGCCGCAAACGTCGATTGGTTGCCTTCGTGGCAGCGTTAGCCGTTCTCATCACCGTGCCACTGACGGTGGTGGCATCGGACGTCTTCACCGACGTACCAAACAGCAACGTCTTTCACGACGACATCACGTGGCTCGCCAACGCAGGTGTTACAAAGGGCTGTAACCCACCCGACAACACTCTGTTCTGCCCGTCGGACAACGTGACTCGTGAGCAGATGGCGGCCTTCATGCACCGCCTTGCTGTGAACCAGGTGGTGGATGCTGCCACCGCTCAGGAAGCGGACCACGCAGCCGATGCCGACACTGTCAGCGGTATGACCGTAGACAAATTCGCTCCAGCAGTCTTCGGTAAAGCCTGCACTACCGACTGCGCAGAGGCACTGAAGGTGATGTCGATGGATATCGATGCTCCCGACCCGGGCGTTGTCCAGTTCGACTACTCGCTCACAACCGACAACACGGACTCGTCAGGTCCCGACGCCCAGTTCGCCTGGATCGCGGCAGGAGACACCTGTGAGACGCAGCTAATCCTCTTCTTCGTGATACCGAAGAACGCGATGCCAGGGTCGACGACGGAGACGTTCCTACCAGCAACGAGCGTGGGATCGCTGTCGGGGACAACCGCTCTTTCGGTCTCGGCCGGAACACAAACGTTCAGCTTGTGCCAGCTCAACTACGCGTCCAGCTACAACATTGTGTATGGCTCTCTGACTGGCGTATGGACTCCGGCGGGCTCGAGCGTGCCGATCGCTTCGGCGAGTGATGTAGCTACCTACTCGCAAGAGCAAATCAACCAGTTCAAGCAAACCCTGGGCGAGTATCACGGCCAGGACGGCTAGGCACTGGAGATCGGGGCTCGTTGGCTGACGCCTTAGGTCTGATCTCCAAGAGAAGCGACGCAACCTCACGCCTCCGGTCTGGGCCGGGGGCGTGAGGGCGCCGCCACAGCCCCCGGAGCAACGCCGACGGCCGAACCATCACCCAGCTACCTTTTCGTCCGAACAGGGTCTCGTACCCGGCCGAGGGTGGTGGATGATGCCATGGAGGACTTTGCGGTCGAGCCCCTGCAGCCGGATCCAGTTCCAGCCACACCCATTTGGCCGAGACCAAATGATCGCCTTCTTCAATCGCGCCCTGGGCTACTGACAACAAGCAGAGATGCGACGGAGAGCTGCAGCAGCTTCTGGCGGGGTCGCGGAATGCACCCCGGAACCTGATGGCTGGTGTTCGCTGAGAGCACCGTGATTACGATCGGGTCGGCAAGAAACAGCAACCAGAGGGAGGGGCATATGCCCGGACCTGATCGTAAGCGACGCCTTATCGCCTTTGTTGTGACCCTGGCGCTTCTCGTCGCCACACCACTCACAGTGGTGGCCTCGGACGTCTTCACCGACGTCCCCAGCACCAACGTATTCCACGACGACATCACCTGGCTGGCCAATGCCGGCGTCACCAAGGGCTGCAACCCGCCGGCCAACACGCAGTTCTGCCCGTCTAACAACGTCACCCGTGAGCAGATGGCGGCCTTCATGCACCGTCTGGCGGTCAACAAGGTCGTGGATGCCGGCAGCCTCAACGGAGAAGATCCTGCCTCCTATGAGACCGAGATCATCGGCAGCAGCCGAAACACCGAAGACGGAACCACCAACACCATTGCCCTGGCAGGCGATGAAGAGGCGGCTCTGAACACCGTCGCCACCAACAACGCTCATGGCCAATACGCCCTCGTCACCTATGGGTTCGTTGCTGCAGACACGGCCCCGGCGGCGGGGAGGATCGCCGCCTGGCTTCAGCTGGACAGCAGCGATTGCACACTTCCTCCGTCTCCCCCATACGACCAGATCCTGGACGGGAGTCTCGTCATCGAGGACTACGCCAACACTGCAACTGCGCATGTGTCCGGATCGATGGTCGTGGCCATCTCCGGAGGGCCGGAAATAACGCTCTGCGGGCGTTCCGTGGTTGACGACGTCAGCGTCGCCGACTCGAACCTCAATGTTGTGATCGGCAACACCGGCTCGGTCAGCTTGTCGACTGCCGGGGGTAGCGGAGGCTCAGGTCTCGGGGATCTGCTCCGGCCGTAACCGCTTTCGCGCTCACAGTCGCGGGACCCTGCCTGTCACAGCACTGACCTGGATCCCCCGCCGACCTCACGCCCCCGGTTTGCGCCGGGGGCGTGATAGCGCCGCCAGAACTCCCAGGGCAGCACCGATGGCCAGGAACATGACCCAGTTGCCCCACCGCACGAATAGGGTCTGGTACCCGGGCCGGGCGTGGAGGCTCCCATAGAGGACCTCCTGGGTTCCTAACCCGGTTTCCTCACCTACTAAACCCGCATCGGTCACCATGACCGACTTGCCGGTCACCGCGGCGTGAATCAAGTCCAGTCCGGTCTCGGCCGAGCGCATCCGGGTCATGGCGATGAACTGGTCCGAAGCCGGGGTGGTGCCGTAGCTGCCCTCGTTGGTGGCCACCACCAACAGCCCCGCCCCATCTGCCACCTCCGAGCGGACGTAGCGGGAGAACCCTCCCTCGAACGAGATCACCGACCCGAGACCATAGTCCCCCAGGTCGAAGACCACCGGTCCCTCGCCCGGGATCATGTCCCGGGGGACCTGGGACAGAGCCGGGATCCAGTCGAAAAGCGGCCGGGCCGGGATGTACTCGCCGAACGGCACCGGATGTCGCTTTCGGTACTCACCCACGATCTCGCCTTGAGGATTGAACAGGACGTTGGCGTTGATCCAATGCTGCGAGTCCACCGGCCGGTCACTCCCGACCAGGATCCAGGCCCCGATCCGGGCCGCTTGGGCTCCGATCGCCGCCCCCACCTCAGCATTGTTGACCGGGTCTGCGTTGGAGGAACCGGTCGACCCCTCCGACCACACCACCAGATCAACCGAGCCGGGAGTGATCTGCTCGGTCAGGGCCAGATGCTGCTGGTACGTCTGGTAGCGCTCATCGACGCAGTGCTCGAAGGGACAGGGCGTGGAACCCTGCACCACGGCCGCCTGCACCGGCACTCCGCTGGGCAGATCCTGGATGGTGACACTTGCCGCCGCCACCAGTGCCACGAGAGCCAGAGGCACCGCAGCCGCCAGCCACTCGCCCCGCCATCGCAGCGATGCCAGGCCGGCCGCCACCGCCATCACCAGCACCGTCCACCCCGACGTCCCGATCCAACGGGCGGCGGCTCGCACTGCGGTGACACCGGACAGGGCATAGCCGAAGGCACCCCATTCGAATCCCCCCACCGGGAAGCGATAACGGATGATCTCGACCAACGCCCACAAGCCGGCGGCCGCGATCCACCACCAGGCGGCGCTCACCGTCCGGGCCAGGCGAACGATCAACCCGGCAAACAAGGCCGGATACAGGGCCTGCACCACGACGAGAGGGATCACCGCCACCAACCCGAGACTGCCCAGCCACCAGATCAGCCCGCCATAGAAGGCCAGCCCGAACAGGTAGCCCGACAGGGCACCCCGCCACGGGCCTTTCTCACGTCGCAGGAAGACCAGCCACACCATCGGGCCGACCACGACCATGGGCCACCATCCGAACGGAGGGAAGGCGAGCAGGGTGAGGCCGGCGCCGACGAGAGCGGCAACATAGATCATGGGCCGGTAAGTCTGGCGCATCGAGGCGCGAACCGGCGACTCGGTCTCCTCCATAGAGTGGGCCCATGCATCCAGACCTTTCGGTGGCCGTCGAGGCGGCGCGAGCCGGCGCGATCGTCGTCCGAGATGGATTCTCAGGCTCCACCGACGTCCACATGAAGGGCGAAGTGAATCCGGTAACCGCCATCGATACCGCCGCCGAGGACGCCGTCCGAGCCGTCCTGGCCGGCCAGAGACCCGACGACCAGGTCCTGGGAGAGGAAGAGGGGGGAACCGGTTGGGAAGGTGGAAGAGTCTGGATCGTGGATCCATTGGACGGCACAGTCAACTTCGTCCACCACATGCCCCACGTGGCCGTGTCGGTGGGTCTCTGGGAGGACGGTCAGGCTGTGGCAGGGGTCGTGATCGACGTGATGCACGACGAGGAGTTCACCGCGGTTGCAGGTCAGGGCTGTCGACTCAATGGAGAGCCCATCAAAGTGTCGACCCAGGAACATCTGGGCGAATCCCTGGTCGTGACGGGTTTCCCCTACGACCGACGCCAACGCGGCCGCCAATACGCGGCGGTGGTCGGGGCCGTATTGGCCGAGGTGCAGGGCCTGCGACGGCTGGGCTCTGCCGCTCTCGACTTCGCCTGGGTGGCCTGCGGCCGCTTCGACGCCTACTGGGAGTACGGGCTGGCACCGTGGGACGCTGCCGCCGGCGTCCTTCTCGTCACCGAAGCCGGAGGGCGCGTGAGCACGGCAGCGAGAGCCGGCTTCGACCTCGACTCGGCAACGGTGATAGCCAGCAACGGCCTGGTCCACGACGGCCTGGCCAGTGTTGTGTTCGAGAACCTGCCGACCGACCTTCGATGACGCCGCATGTCATCACCGCCGCCTCGGTCCGGGGAGGTGCAGAGTCCGGCGACTCCGTGGTCATCCAGGGGGGAAGGGTGGTCGAGGTCACCGATCGGGACCGAGTGGGACAGCTCGAGTCGATCGACTTTCCCGGCGCCACCATCGTTCCCGCCTTCGTCGATTCCCATATCCACCCGATCGGCTACGCAGCTCTTCTGGCGGGAACCTCGCTGAAGGAAGCGACCGATTTCGACGACCTGGCCGATCGCCTCCGCATGGCCCGGGATCGGACTCCCGCCGGCGGGGCCCTGGTGGCACAGCGTCTGGACGACTCCCGCCTGGGACGACTCCCCACGCGCCGGGATCTCGATCGAGCCGCATCCGACCTCCCCGTCCTCGCCTACCGCTATTGCGGGCACATCGCGGTAGCCAACACGGCGGCCCTGGACCTGGCCGGTGTAGGCCCCGATACCCCCGATCCCGAGGGCGGGAGTCTGGACCGAGACGAGGTGGGGATGCCCACCGGTGTGCTCCGCGAAACTGCTGTGAGCCTGGTGTCGGCGGCAATCGATCGACTGGTGTCTCCGCCGGAGCCCGAAGCAATCCTCAACGCTATGGCGAGTCTCGTCTCCACCGGCATGCGGCGGATCGGCGCCATCGTTGCTGCCGGCGCGGCGCTGTGGTGTGGAGTGGGCAACGAGCTGGAGTCGCTGTGCGAGCTGGCCGGGGATCTGCCACTGGATGTGGACGTGCTGGTCATCGCCGAGACCCCCGAAGACCTGGACCGCGCCGCTTCCAGGATTGCCGCCGCGGGCGGGCGGCTCCGTTTCAGGGGCTGGAAGACATTCGCCGACGGCAGTCTCGGGGGCCACACCGCCGCCATGTGGCAGCCCTTCGCCGACGTGGAAACCACTGGCACGCTGCGCCTCGATCAGGAACGGGCCGTCGAAATGGCCCGCCAGGTGGTGGACATGGGTGGCGAATCGGCCATTCACGCCATCGGTGACCGGGCCATCGACGTGTGCCTCGACGTCTACCAGAGGCTCGTCGGGGAAGGATTCGATTCCAGCCGAATGCGAATCGAGCACGCCTCAGTGGCCTCCGACCAGGCCATCGGCCGCATGGCGGATTTGGGAGTGGTGGCCTCCGTCCAGCCCTCTTTCCTCACCTCGGAGGCGAACTGGATGCCTGCCCGACTGGGCGACAGAGCCGCCTACCGCTTTGCCAGCATGCACAGCGCCGGGGTGAACATGATCGGGGGCTCAGACTGCCCGGTGGAAAGACCCAACCCGCTGGTCGGCATAACCGCCGCCGTCCACCGGGAAGGCTGGAACGACCACGAGCACCTGGACCCCGCCACGGCCCTGTCGCTGTTCACGACCCACGACCTGTCACCCGGCAGCCCGGCCGATCTGGTCGTACTCGACTCCACCCCCGACGACCCCGCCGCCACCGTCCTGGCCGTCTTCCACGACGGCCGCCGTCAAGCCTTGTCCCCGCAGCCCTGGCCGGGATGATCCCGCGTTTTTATTATCAGCAAAACGGGACCCTGCAAGGACCGGTTCGTAGGGGAGAATGCACCGCGCGGATCCGGCCCTATCTGCGCAGATGAGGGGCGATATCTGTCTCGTAGTCGGCGTGTCGCCCGAGTTGCTTCTTCGAGAAGATGCGCTCTCCATCCACGTCGACCTCGTACACGCCGCCTGATGAGGGAATCAGATCCACGCGAAAACGGTGGGTGAACTCGTCGAATATCGCCTGAGCCATGCCCACGGCACGGCCGGTGTAGTTTCAGGATCGGCAGAATTCGATGGTTACGGTTTGCATCACCGGTCAGGCTACCCGGGTTGCACTAACCGCTTCCACACAGGATCCTTACCGGATGCATTTCGCCTCCACCGCCGAAGAGGTCGCCGCCGTCACCGACGACGCGCTGACCCGGGCCGACACACTCATCGACCAGCTCGTCAGCGCTAGCAGCCGGACATGGGACACGACGATGCGTCCCCTCGACGACCTCGGCGACCTCCTCGGTCGAGCCTTCGGCGAAGCCGCCTTCATGGGTTACGTGCACAGCCACGAGGCGGTTCGGGCCGCCGGCCGACAGGCCGAAGCGCGCCTGCAGCAGTGGGCGGTGGAGCTGGTGTTCCGGGACGATGTCTATCAGGCAGTCAGCGCCTACGCCGCCGCTGACGAAGCTTCGGCGCTGGAGGGCGAGAGAGCCAGGTACTTGGACTTCACCCGCCGGGATCTGCGCAGGGCCGGCCACGACCTCGATCCCGAGACCCGAGCCGAGGTCAAACGGCTCACTCAGAGGCTGGTGGAGCTCGGTGTGGCGTTCGAGACCAACATCGCCGAACACGAGGACAGCCTGACCGCGACCCGCCAGGACCTGGCCGGGTTGCCCGACTCGTACGTCGAGGGGCTGACGCCGGGCGACCAGGAGGGCACCTTCAAGGTCACGATGGCCTATCCCGACGTCATCCCTTTCATGGACCAAGCCGAACGCCGGGATCTGCGCGAGCAGCTCTCGTTCAAGTTCAACAACCGAGCCGTGCCCGCGAACCGGGGAATCCTGGCCGAGGCAGTCGACCTACGAGCGCGCATCGCCGCCCTGTTCGGCCAAAGCTCATGGGCCCATCACCAACTCGAAGAGCAGATGGCCGGCCGACCCGAGGCGGTCGAAGAGTTCTACGAAAAGCTCGTTCCACCTCTCACCGCCGCCGCCCGAGACGAGATTGCCATTTTGCGAGAGATGCTCGCCGCCGACACAGGCGATCCCGACTCCGTCCTCCAGCCTTGGGACTGGCGCTTCTATCACAACCAACTCAGGCGCCGGCGTTATGGCATCGACCCCAACCAGGTGGCCGAGTACCTGCCGCTGGAGTCGGTCCTTGCCGGCCTGTTCGACATCACCGGCAACGTCTTCGGATTGGTGTACGAGCCGGCCGAGGTGGAGTCGTGGCACCCCGACGTTCGCTCCTTCCACGTCCGCGATCGCGCCGATGGCCACTTCATCGCTACTTTTCACATGGACCTCTTTCCTCGCGAAGGCAAGTTCAGCCACGCCGCCGCGTTCCCCCTCGTACCGGGGCGACGCAACCCGGACGGGTCCTACCAGCATCCGGTGTCGGCCATCGTCGCCAACTTCACCAAGCCATCGGGGAACCGACCCTCACTCCTGAAGCACGGCGAAGTCGAGACCCTGTTTCACGAGTTCGGGCACATCCTCCACCAGGTCCTGACCACCGCAGAGCTGGTTCGCTTCTCGGGGGCGTCGACGGAACGTGACTTCGTGGAGGCACCCTCCCAGATCATGGAGCATTGGACCTGGCGCCCCGACGTCCTTTCCACCTTCGCCCGCCACTACGAGAGCGGGAAGCCCTTCCCGGCCGACCTGTTGGCAGAGATGGTGGCGGCACGGAATCTCGATATCGCGCTTACGACCCTGCGCCAGGTGCAATTCGGAAAGCTCGACATGGCTCTGCACGGCCCGGGCGCCGCCGAAGTGGATCTGGACGAGATACACCGCGCCACCACCGCGATCTCTCTTCTCCCCTTCCATGAAGGCACGTTCGCCCCGGCCAGCTTCGGGCATCTGCTGAGCGGATACGACGCCGGCTATTACGGGTATCTGTGGTCGGAGGTATACGGAGACGACATGTTCAGCCGATTCGAGCTGGAGGGTGTGACAGACCCGACCGTGGGAGCCGAGTATCGGGCCAAGATCCTCGAGGCAGGCGGAACCCACGATGGGATGGATCTGCTGCGTGACTTCCTCGGGCGCGAGCCAGCGAACGAGGCCTTTCTGCGCAAGCTGGGCCTGACCGACTGAGGGGGGCTCGGGAACCGATCGGCTCCCTCCCCCGTATGGAAAAGGGTGAGCCACCCCTGACAGGAGGGAACCATCCAGCTCGATTCGACGTCCTATTTGAACGGTGCCTCTTTAGGGAGGCTTTACCCCCCTGAAGGCAGGTTGGGTACCACCAGATCGATCGGCCGATGGTTGAGATGGCCATGGACTGGAGGTTCCCGGTCATAAGACCTTCCGGGAATTACCAGAGACCCCGGGGCGTTTGGAAATATGGTCCGGGAGAAAGGAGGGCCCGTGAGTGAAACCCTGAAAGGCAAGGCCATAAAGGGCATCACACGTGCGTCCCGCCGGTACGGAGAGGGACGGGTTTGTGCTGATCCGACTTGCGACACCAAACTCAGCATGTACAACAAGCGCGACTATTGTCACGTGCACGCACCTGTGAAATTCCCTAGGGTGCGGGGTAGGATCGTCCCCGAGGGGACGTGACAATTTAGAATCCACCAGGTTTGGGTGCCGCGGTTTCAGGTTCTCTCCCCCTCCCCCGACATCGCGGCGCCCATTGAGGAGGCCCCGGTCCCCCCGGCCGGGGCCTCCGTTTGTCTCGGCGTTCTGCACCGACTCCCACCACCAGTCCCTAACCCATCTGACCAAAGCCCCTTTACCCCTCCCCCTGGGGGGTAGGTAAGATGGGAACGTGAAACCAGAGCACAAGAGGTCGGCTGTCAATCGGCTCAAGACGGTGCGGGGCCATCTCGACGCCGTTCTGGGCATGGTCGAACAGGAGCGTTACTGCCCAGACATCATGAAACAGGTGTCGGCCCTGCAGTCCTCGCTGGAGCGGGTCAACCGCATCCTGTTGCAGAACCATCTGGAGACCTGTGTCACCGAGGCCGTCGCCGAGGGCCGCACCGCCGCGATCGTCGACGAGCTGATGGAGACCATGAAGTACACCGCTGCCGTAACCGGGCCTTCCCCGGCCCCATTGGAGGAGACATGAGCATTGCCGCCACACTGAACGTTCCCGAGATCTCCTGTGACCATTGCAAACACAGCATCGAGGGCGCCGTCGGGGCCCTCGATGGGGTGGAATCGGTCAACGTGGAGATCGAGCCCAAGACCGTCCACCTGACCTATGACGAGTCGATCCTGGGCCTCGACCGGGTCAAGTCGGCCATCGAGGCGGTCGGATACGAGGTTCCCGATCAGTCCTGACGCTGCCACCGAGGCGCCGCGCCACGACACCACCCTCACCTTCGACGTCGAGGGCATGACTTGCGCGTCTTGTGCAAGTCGCATCGAACGCGCCCTTGACCGTCAGGAAGGTGTCGAGGCCGCCGCCGTCAACCTGGCCGGCCGCTCCGCCACAGTTCGGGTGGGGGACGTGGTCGATCCCGACGCCCTCGCCGAGGCGGTGCGCAAGATCGGCTACGAACTGACCGTCCGGACGGAGGATCAGGAGCGACGCAACCTGACCGACTCCTACGAAACCGAAGCCCGCACCCAGTGGAGGCGGTTCTGGGTTGCCGCCGCCCTGACGCTTCCTCTTGTGGGCCTGGCGATGCTGGGACCCGACAGCGCTCTGGGCGCACCTGACCGAATGGGCCCTGGCCACGCCGATCGTGTTCTGGGCCGGTGCCCAGTTCCATACCAAGGCCTGGAAGCAACTTCTGGCCCGCACGGCCACCATGGACACCCTGATCTCGATGGGCTCCCTGGTCGCCTACGCCTACTCGATATGGGCCACCGTGACCGGTGCTGCGGTCTTCTTTGAGACGTCGGGGATGATCATCACTCTCATCACCCTGGGTCGGGCTCTCGAGGCGCGCTCCAAGGGACGGGCCTCTGTCGCCATTCAGAAGCTGGCCGAGCTCGGCGCCCGCCACGCCACCCTCCTCACCGACGCCGGAGAGCAAGAGGTCGAGGTCGCATCTCTGGTCCCCGGTGACATCCTGATGGTGCGCCCGGGTGAGAAGATCCCCACCGACGGCGTCATCACTCAGGGCCACAGCTCGATAGATGAGTCGATGCTGACCGGCGAGTCGATACCGGTCGACCGTGGTGAGGGCGATGAGGTCATTGGAGGGACGGTCAACCAGCAGGGCCGCCTCGTCATGCGCGCCACCCGTGTCGGCGCCGACACCGCCCTGGCCCAGATCGTTCGTCTCGTGGAAGACGCCCAGGCCACCAAGGCACCGGTCCAGAGGCTGGCGGATCGCATCTCCGCGGTATTCGTACCCACCGTCATGGGCATCGCAGTAGTGACCACGCTGGTGTGGCTGGTGCTGGGCCATTCCCCGTCCGACGCGGTGCGTGCCGCCGTGGCCGTGCTCATCATCGCCTGCCCGTGTGCTCTCGGCCTGGCCACGCCGACCGCCATCATGGTCGGGAGTGGTCGCGGGGCCGAGTTGGGGGTGCTGTTCAAGGACGCCGGCGTCTTCGAGCGGGCGCATCAGGTCGACATGGTCCTCTTCGACAAGACCGGCACCCTCACCACCGGTGTCATGAAGCTGACCGATGTGGCCACCGATCTCGACAAGAGCCGCTTCCTCTATCTGGTGGGATCCGTTGAAGCGGCGTCGGGCCATCCGATCGGCCGCGCCGTCGCCAACGGGGCCGAGGCCGAAGGTGTGACACTGACTCGATCGGTCGAGGTGGAGTCGATGGCGGGGATGGGTGTTGTCGGAATCGTCGAGGATGTCGAGGTAGTGGTCGGCAAGGCCAAGCTGGCCGCTGATCGTGGTCTCAGCGTCGCCGATCGGTGGATGGATCGTCTCGCTGCACTGGAGGCGTCGGGAAAGACCGCCTTCGTGGCTGGTTGGGACGGCGAAGCCAAAGGCGTGGTGGCCGTGGCCGACACGCTCCGCCCCGAGGCGGCAGTCACCGTCCGCCGCTTGACGGAGCGCGGAGTCCGCACCGGCATGATCACCGGCGACAACCATCGCACCGCTCAGGCGATCGCCGATCAGCTTGGCCTGAGTTCGGTCCTGGCCGAGGTTCTCCCCGGCGACAAGTCAGAAGAGGTGCAGAGGCTCCAGAGTCACGGCGCCACGGTCGCCTTCGTCGGTGACGGCGTAAACGATGCCCCGGCGCTCACGGCCGCCGACCTGGGAATAGCGGTCGGCTCGGGGTCTGATGTCGCCATCGAGGCAGGGGGTGTGGTGCTGATGTCGTCTGACCCCAAGCTGGTGCCGGTGGCCCTCGACCTGGCCCGCCAAACGTTCAAGACGATCCGTCAGAACCTGTTCTGGGCCTTCGGCTACAACGTGGCTGCCATCCCTCTGGCCGCCACAGGCGTTCTCAATCCGATGATCGCCGCCGCCGCCATGGCCGTCTCCTCGGTGTCCGTCGTGACCAACAGCCTTCGCCTGCGCCGCTTCTCGCGCTGAGCGATCTCCGACGTCACCGGGTCGGTGAACCGCGGGCCCCGGCTGATTAGGGCTCAGAATGGCTCACGCCACCATCGGCAGCCAGCGGGCGACGGCGCTGTGCAGCTCTCCGGGAGTGCCCGAGTTGTCGATCACGACCGTGGCGAGTGCGATCCACTCGGATCGGGTGGGCTGGTTCGCCATCCTCGCATCGATGGCCTCGTCCGCCCAGCCTCGCTCCTGCAGCCTCTCTCTTCTCACGTCGTCAGGCGCATCGACCACCAACGTAGGGAGGTCTCCGGCTAGAGGAATCGGGACCGAGAGCTCCAGAACTCCCCGGGTGGTGGCGACCATTCGGTGACGGAGCTCGTCGGAGATGAGCGGGTGGGTGATTGCCTCCAATTCCTTGAGCTGGGGAGGATCGGCGAACACGATCGATCCCAGGATGTGGCGGTCGACGTGGTCATCGACGATCGCCTCCGGCCACCTGGCCGCTACAGCCATCCGAGCCGGGCCCGCCAGTACGTCATGGCCCACCAGGTCGGCGTCGATGGTGGCCAGGCCCGAGGCGGCCGCGAGCCGGGTCACCGTGCTCTTGCCCGAGCCGATACCTCCGGTCACAACCCACCAGGTCATGGGAGGCAACTCTAGGACTGCCCATCGGCGGGCGCAGCAGCCGAGAACGCGCGTCGCCGCAAAGAGCTCTTCGCAGTCCGGCTCGGTTGCACCACTAAGGTCGCTCCATGCTGGTCGCTCTCCAGGATGAGACTCAGGCGTTGGAGACGCTCGGTCGCCTCACTCTTCAGGATTGGCTGATCGCCGGGGGCATCTTCATCGCCTCGATCATCCTGGCCCGGGTGGTGAGTCGCCTGCTGCGCAAAGCGCTCACGATCACCCCCGCCTCCGAGAACGGCGCCCACCTGATCGCCCGATTCGTGGCCTACGTGATCGTGATCGTGGGAATCGTGTATGCGCTGAGGACCGTGAATATCCCCATCGGCCCGCTGCTGGGCGCGCTGGGAGTGGCCGGGCTAGCCCTGGCCTTCGCTCTCCAGGATCTGGCCGAGAACCTGATCGCCGGGATCACCATGCAAATCCGACAGCCCATGAGGCGCGGCGACGAGATCATGACCGGCGACCACGAGGGAACGGTCGTCGACATCACCTTGCGGACGGTGATCATCGATACCTTCGACGGTGAACGGGTGCACCTCCCCAACTCGATGGTGTGGAAGAACCCCATCCTCGAGGCCACCCAGCGCAACACCCGCCGCACCACGCTGATGGTGGGGGTGGCATACCACACCGACCTGGATCGAGCCAAGGAGGTCCTCGAGACGGCGGCCAAGGAGACAGAGGGAGTACTGGACCACCCGGTTCCGGTCGCCCTCGTGACCGAGTTCGGGGACTCATCAATCAACTTCGCCGTCCGGTACTGGCATCGTCCCCGCATGGCCAACCTATGGCTGGTTCGGGATCGGGTGGCACGGAACATCAAGGCCTCTCTCGACCAGGCCGAGATCGAAATCCCCTTCCCCCAACGCGTGGTGCACCTGCCCCCCAAGGAGCAGGAGAATTGACCCGCTTGGATAGATGAGCACCGGGTGTAGGTTGATAGAAGATGCCGATATTGGAATGGCTGAAGCGACCAACACTGCGTGAGCCCGTCGCGCTTCTCGCCTTCAGCGGCTGGGGCGACGCCGGCGAGTCGTCGACCGATGCCGCCCGCTTTCTGGTGGCCTCCTACGACGCCGAGACCATCGGGCGCTTCGACAGCGACTCTTTCTTCGACTTCCAGGTCAACCGGCCTGTGGTCTCCCTCGACGAGTCGGGGGTTCGTTCCATCACCTGGCCCACGACCGAGATCCTGGTGGTGCGACTCGAGGACCGCGACATCGTGGTCGTGCTGGGCGAGGAGCCCAACTACAACTGGAAGGGCTTCGTTGCCGAACTCGGCGATGCCCTGGTCGGCCTGGGAGTGAAGACGGCGGTCACGCTGGGAGCGTTCGCCGGTCAGGTCGCCCACACGGTGCCCGTTCCTGTCGTCGGGTCAGCCTCTTCGTCGGGAACCATCACGGCCCATGGACTCCTCCCAAGCCGGTACGTTGGCCCGACCGGAATCGTGGGGGTGCTCAACCAGACCCTCACCTCCCGTCAGATTCAGGTGATCAGCCTGTGGGCGGCGGTGCCCCACTACCTGTCCAACCAGGCATACCCGCCTGGAGTGGAGGCGTTGTTGCGCAAGGCCGCCGAAATCGTCGGTTTCACGCTCGAGATGGACGACCTGACCGAGCGATCGGACGAGTTCCGCTCCAACGTCGACGCCGCCGTGTATGAGTCAGACGAGCTGGCCGACTATGTGCACCAGCTGGAGACCGAAGGCATGGAAGACGAAGACGACGGCGACGAGCTGGTCGAAGAGATCGAACGCTACTTCCGCGGTACCTGAGACGTCCCGGATCGACCCTCCCCCGCCGCGAAGCGAGCCGCTCCCTGTCTGGCAGTCTCGAGTACTTGGCGCCCCAGCTCGGCTTCGCGTTCCAACCCGCGTTCGAGTTCCAGCCCTATGCCCTGGTAGAGCGCCCGACGGTCCGAACGCATCGTGTCCTGGGGGTAGGCGGCGATCAGGTGTGCCAGCTCCGTGGCCGTCTCCACCGCTTGACCGGCGGGAGCGACCCGGTCCACGAGCCCGATGGCAAGTGCCTCGTCGGCGGCGACAGGACGCCCGGTGAGGATCATGTCCAGGGCTCTCCCCTGACCGATGATCCGGGCCAGGCGCTGGGTGCCCCCGTCGACGAGGGGGACCCCGAATCGGCGTTCGAAGCAACCGAACACGGCGCGATCGCCGGCCACCCGCAGATCGGCCCACAGTGCCAGCTCGAGCCCGCCGGCCACCGCGTATCCCTCCACGGCGGCGATCACCGGCTTGTCGAGCGTGGTTCGGGTAGGGCCGAGCCATCCGTCGTCGCCTTCGGACAGTTCAAAGGAGACCAGATCGGCGCCGGCACAGAAGGTCCCACCGGCGCCGGTGAGGACGGCAACACGCTCCTCGCCCTGCTCGAACTGGGAGAAGACGGCCCGGAGCTCGTCGGCCGTGGCCTGATCGATGGCATTGCGCCGAGCCGGCCTATCGATCGTGACCACCAGAACCTTCTCGTCGGTGCGACTGCGGACCGTCATCGATTCGATCCTACAACTGAGAAGGCCGACCCGAGGGGGCCGGCCTGATGGTCACTTGCGCTTGTGCCGATTGGCCTTGATGCGCTTCCGGTACTTGTGCTTGGACATCTTCTTGCGACGTTTCTTGACCAACGAACCCATAAAACACTCCAGAGATCAGGGGAACCTGTAACACATAGCTTCGTGGGCACAGCGAACAAGGTCAAGCCGACAGGACCAGTCCCTCCGTAGCTACCTCCAGGGCAAGGACCTTGATCCCGGGCATCGTGAGAGCTTCCACCACCTGCCTCTTTCCGTCTGATTCCACGATTGCCAGGACCGATGGACCCGATCCGGACCAGGCCGCATGCAGGGCACCGGCGCTGCGGGCCCTTTGCACGAGTCGAGCCGTTTCGGGATGCAGCCTGGAGCGAGGGCCTTCGTGGATCTCGTCACCGTGGGCGGCAGCAAACAGCTCGGCGTCTGCTGTGATCAACCCGCCCACCAACGAAGCGATGCGTGAGGCGGTGCGGATGGCGACGTCCCTCTCCACGGACCCAGGAACCGCTCGCCGGGCTTCGGCGGTGAAGAAGACGTCCTCGGGAACCGCCAGGACGGGCTGTAGCCCAGGATGGATGGGGAGACGATGGGGCCGGCCTTGCACCGGAACCAGGACCAGACCTCCGTAGACGGCTGCCGCGGCGTTGTCGGGATGGCCCTCCATCGACGCCGCCAGCTCGAACACATGGTCGGCGTCGGCGCTTTCGCCAACGGCCAGCAGCGCCGCCGCCGCTCCGGCGGCGATGGCGGCGGCGGAGGATCCGAGCCCCCTGCCGATCGGTATCTCGTTGTCGACCTTCAACGTCACGGCCCGCTGGGGCCCTACCGCTCTCCTGGCTGCGGCCAGGACAGCGTCGTCGGAATCAGAATCTGGCTGCTGGCCCTCACCGTGGTCGATTGCCCATTTGTCGGCGGGCTCCGCCATCACCCGACAGCGCAGCTCCAGCGCCAGGGCGATGACGTCGAAGCCGGGGCCGAGATTGGCCGACGACGCCGGTGCCGATGCCTCAGCCACAGCGGCCTCGCCGCCGGCCACAACGCATACATCGGGATAGGGCCATAACGGGCAGCAGACTATCCGGGGAGAAGGCGCCGACCCAACGAGGAACGCCCTCCCTGCACCCGACCCAGGGCGTACAGGCCGGCTCCCAGGCCCGCCACCGCCGCCCCGGAAGCCACTGCGGTGGCCGTGATCTTGGCCTTGCGTGCGAAGTGCACCACCGGCCAGTTGGCGCTGCGCGCCGTACGCCGCAGTGTGCCGTCGGGATTCACGGCCACCGGGTGGCCCACCAGCTCGAGAAGAGGCAGGTCACTGCGCGAATCCGAATATGCGTAGCAAAGACGCAGGTCGTAGCCCTTCTCCTGGGCCAATTTGCGCACCCGCTCCGCCTTGCCCTCCCCGTAGCAGAACTCGGACAAGAGCCTTCCCGTGTATGCGCCGTCAACCACCTCAGCTTCGGTCCCGATGGCGCCCGTCATACCCAACGCTCCCGCCAGGGGACTGACGATCTCCACGGGGGAGGCGGACACGATGTAAGTGTCTCGGCCCGCATCGTGATGACGTTCGACAACCTGGCGGGTCTCGGGACGAACGCTCTTGAGGAGCCGGGGAAGGATGTCGTCGTTGAGAACCGTCACGTCCTCTCGGCGTCGACCCTTCACCGCCTCGAGGATCCGGTCCCGAACCATGTCTGACTGGTCGTCATTACCACCGGTGAGACGAAAGCTGAGGGCTGTGGCGGCGTCACCCAGGATGTCGGATGTCGGGATGAGCTTGCGGCGCCAGGCCACCAGGCCGAAGACGAAGGTCGATGCTCCCGCGATCAGGGTCCGGTCGAGGTCGAAGAAGGCCGCCGCCTCCCGGGCGTCGTCGTAGCTCATCACACGAATCGTACGCCCTTTCGTCTGCGAGGCTCGCGCCCTGTAATCGCCACCGTTGCGGGAGCCGGGAGAGCATCCCCAACCGTCCAGAAGGGTGCCATGGTTGGGCTACCGTCAGCATCATGATCGACATCCTCGGGCTGGACACGATCTTCGCCGAGATGGTGCTCGGGCTCGGCCTGGCACTGGTGATCGGCAACGGACTGGCCTGGTGGAAGCATCGCCGGGGGGAAAAGCCCAAGGGAGTCGAAGGCGACTTCCGTCCCGGGAGAGTCTGGTTCCTGATGGCGGTTGGCGTACTCATGGCGATCTGGGGAGTCGCCTCAGTGCTGGGAGGCTGAGCCCTCCATACCCGAGGAGTGGGGGCCGACGCACCACTAGAAGGCTGTTGAACAACTCGGGTTAGGGGGCCCTGAGTGTTGCTGCGTCACTGGCCATGGGCCTGGTTTCGGGTTCTGTCGGCGTCGCGGGTGACGTGATCTGCGATTCCAGCGGTTCTTGTCGCAGGGTGAGCTAGATGGTTCAGGCGGGATTGCTGGATTGGGTCAGCCGGTGAGGGCCCAGGTGGTGCCGTCGTGGTTGAGTCCGAGGTTGACGAGCCGTCTCAGGTTGATGGCGGCGACGCGGAGGGCGAGTTGGCCTCGGTTGGCTTCGACTCCCCGGTATCGGAGACGCCGGTGGTGTTTGCCGACCAGCCAGGCGATGGACCGTTCCACCATGGGCCGGAACTGTCGGTAGTCGTCGGTGAACTCGCCGGCTGCCCATGCTCGACGGGCAGCGACCAGCTCGGCGTCGTGTGTCGAGATATTTAGAACCCGTCCGCCTTTGGCGGTGGTGCATCGGCTTTGGAGGGGACAGCCGAGGCAGTGTTTTCCGAAACTGGCGGAGCCTTTGGCGGCGATGTGGACTGTGTGTCCTCCCGGGCAGGTGACGGTGCGGTTGTCGTGGTCGACACAGAAGTCGTCTCGGGTGAGCCCTCCTTCGATTCTGGGACGGGCCAGCGGGATGGGTTTGATCGCCAGGTCGTGTCCCGCCTCCCGGATCCGGGCTCTTGTTTCTCCCGACCCGTAGGCGGAGTCGGCCAGCACCTGAAGACCCGGTTCCTCACCTTCCAGCAGCTCCAATCCGGTGGGTCCGTCGCCGGCGTTGGCTGGGGTGAGCTGAGAGGCGGTGACGATCCCTGTTTCAGGTTCGACCGCGACATGCGCCTTGTAGCCGTCCCGGTATTGGCTGGTCGACTTGTGCATATGACGGGCCTCAGGGTCGACCGTGGAGATCACCCCGTCCGCGACGGTGCCTTCGGTGATCCGCCAGGTGCCCTCAGTGTCGCCGGGTTCGACATCCTGGCCAGAAACCAACGCCAACAATCCCACCGCATCAGCCTGATCCTCGGTGAGATCGACTCCTTCCAACGCTGTGATCAGGGCCAGAGCATCGTTGACCAGGGCAGACACCAGAGCGGCCTTCGCTTCGGGGTCGTCCCAAGCGCACACCGGCTTGCCTGAAGTGTCGTAATCATGCGCCGACACCACCACTGCGGCGGCTTCGGGGATGAGACGACGCACCCGGCGGATCTGAGATACCAGTTGGGTGACCGTGTCCTGGGTGGCCACCGCATCATCCAAAAGCGTCGAATCCAACGCCCTGCGACGTCTCCCCGCCAACACACCCGTCGCCTCCACCACCTCGGTGACCGTCTCACGGATCCGATCGGGACGCTCCGATCCGGCCAGCCGCTGCCGCCAATAGGTGAACACCGTGTAATGAGGACCCTCATCGTCGAGAGCCAGCCCACAGGCCACCTTCCAACGGATATCACAGCGGAGAGCATCAGCCGCCTCCCGATCCGACAGGCCCTCCAACTCCTTGAGGATCATCGCCGAGGCCATCACATCCACCGGAATCGAGGGACGTCCCCGACCCGACGGAAACAAGTCCGAGAACATCACATCGGGAAACAGCTCAGCCCGATGGTCGGCCAAAAACGCATAGACCGACCCCTCCGAGACCAGCTGCCGACACAACGCCGCCGCATCCAACAACATCCGCTCCGGTCGAGAAGAACCCTGCATACGCTACATTCTCCCAAACCACGCTCGCCGATCGCGAGCACCAAATCAGCGATTAAATCAACAGCCTTCTAGGTGGCTGGTGGATAATGCCGTTGCTCGGATTGGCGGCCAGGCGCGCCAGCCGCAAGGCCGAGGTTTCGCCACTCCTTGTGCCGGAATGGCGGGGCCGAGAACGCAGCGGGTGGTGATGCATGGTCGTCAAGATGGGTGACATGCATTGTTCAACGGGCTCCTAGCCGGCGATGCGATACAGGAAGGCCGCCATCTGGCCACGCGTGACCGGGGCCCTTGGACAGTACGAGTCCGGGGTACAGCCCTGGGTGATGCCTGCTGCGGCAATCGCGTTTATGTCGCTTTCGTACACGCTGCCGTTGTCATCGCCGAAGTAGTCGATCGTGGTCACCGGCAATCCCAGTGCTCGCCGCAAGAAAGCCGCCATCTCACCGCGTGTCACTGATTTCTTCGGGCAGTATTCGTTGTTCGTTGGAGGGTTGCAGCCTTTGGTTATCCCATCGGCCGCAATCGCGTTGATATCCCCTTGGAAGATCGAAGTGTTGTCGTCGGTGAAGTAGTCCTTACCGGCTGCATTCAAGCCAAGGACTCGGTTGAGGAATGCGGCCATCTGACCTCTGGTAACCGGGTCACCAGGGCAGTAGAAGTACTTCGAGCAACCGCTCGTATATCCATTGTCGACCATCCACTGAACGGCATTGAAGAAAAGGTGGTCGGCGGGCACATCGGCGTACGGCCCATCGCTTCCGTAGACAGGGCTCTCGTTGGAGGCGAAGACATGCACGGGCATCCCCATGGACATGTAGTGATTGATGTAGCCACTATCCCAGATGGTGAGCCGGACGCAACCGTGGGAAGCCGGGTACGGAGGCACCGAGGTCGAGCCATGGAGGGCGATCCCCCCGTTGAAGAACCAGGGGTTCAACATCTGGCCCAGATACGAGGTATACCAGCCGTACTCCCGCCGGTAGACCTTGTAATCGCCGGTGGGTGTGACGGCGTGGACCGGGTTCCCGTAATTGTTGAGGAAGATCTCGCCGCTCCCCGACGAGATGGGGAACGTGGCCTTCAGCTTGCCATCGATGAACAGGTGCGCCGTCTGCTTGGCCAGATTGATCTCGACTCGATCGGGCTCGTCGAAGCGGGTGTAAGGCGCCTGATAGATCATCAGATCATCCCAAAGCGAGTCGCTCCATGAGTACGACCGACTCACCCCGATCTCCTTGCGAAACGCCATCACCGCGTACTGGGTCTTTGCGCCGTACTTTCCGTCGATTGGGCCCCGATAGAAGCCTTTGTCGGCCAGCGCTCTCTGAAGCGTGGTGGTGCTCACAGAGGCCTGTGCCGGCTGGGAGGGAAGCATCGGCACCAGGGCTAGGGCGACGAGCAGTACCAGGATGGGAGAGAGGAAGCGGCGCATCACCGGTCAGGCTAGGGGAGTTCGCGGGGTGTCACAAAGTAGTTTCTGGTGGTGATTGGCGGGCCGCCGGCCGCCGGCCGGAAGGTCTCAACGCGAGGTCTGGCCGCCTTTTCACGATCGGATCCGGGTCCGACACGATCCCGCCCATTGCGTAATTCTCCAGATTATCGGATTGGTATACGGCTGAGCCCGATGCGATCGTGTCAAGCGGATCTTGCCGTCGGTGAGATCCCACAGGCCAAACCAAGGACCCCCATTTCCATGTTTGGATTCGACCCGACAGCGGGCAGAGTCTCGCCGTCTGGCCGACACAGTCCAGAGGATTGTGCGAGTAGATACAGGGAAGAGCTGGCGGGCCGATGGCTCTCTTGGTCCTTTGCCGGCGGTGGGTTCGCACGGAGATCACACCGACGGCTCGAGCGGGGCGAATGGAAACGCCTCGGTGAGCGGGCCGCACACCGGTGGCCGTCCCGGCCTGAGCACGGCCAATCGTCGTGAGATCCGGGCCCGCCGCGAGCTGTCGCATGCAAGCCTCTCTACGTATGCTCTGGGGAGTGATCGACGTGCAACGCGGGCGCACCTGAAGCCGATGAATGAGGTGCTGACTCATAGCGGACGCCGATTCCAGCAGGTCGACGTGTTCGGGAATGGACCCTTCTCCGGCAACCCTCTCGCCGTAGTGGTAGATGCCGACGACGTCACCCTCGACGAGATGCTGAATCTGACCAGATGGATGAATCTGTCAGAGTCGACATTCCTCCTCCCCCCGACCAATCCCGAAGCCGACTATCGGGTACGGATCTTCACCCTGGCCGGAGAGCTTCCCTTCGCCGGACATCCCACTCTCGGCTCATGTCACGCCTGGCTGACCTCCGGTGGTGAGGCGCGCCGAACCGACGTTGTGGTCCAGGAATGCGGAGCCGGGCTGATACGCATCAGAAGGACCGACGACCTGCTGGCTTTCGCAGCTCCTCCGCTCATCCGTCACGGTCCCGTGGATGAAGGGTTCCTGGCCCAGCTAGTTGCCGTGCTCGGGATCGATCAGAACGACGTCGTCGACGCGGCCTGGGTAGACAATGGACCCGGATGGGTGGGGATCTTGTTGGGCGACGCCGACGCCGTGCTCGGCTTGCAGCCCCGAATCGACCGCTTCGACGGCGAGACGAGCCTGGACATCGGCGTCGTGGGGCCCCATCCTGCTGACTCCGAGTACGCCTTCGAGGTGCGGGCCTTTTTCGCCGACGACCAGGGTGACCTGCGGGAGGATCCGGTAACCGGGAGCCTGAACGCTTCGCTGGGACAATGGTTGCTGAGCACCGGACGGGCCCGGGCGCCATACCGGACGAGGCAGGGGACCCGACTGGGTCGAGCAGGCCGAGTCCTCGTCGATCAGGACCCCGACGGAACAGTGTGGGTCGGCGGAGCGACGGTCACCGTGGTCTCCGGGGTCATTTCGATCTGATCGACGATTGGCGTCTCCCGGACCGAATCCCGGCCTTCCCACACCAGACACGAACCTGTATCCTCAGCCTGCCTGCGGGTGTAGTTCAATGGTAGAACACGAGCTTCCCAAGCTCGGGACGCGGGTTCGATTCCCGTCACCCGCTCCGCCCAATCTCCGCTCCAACGGACTCACTTCTACGCTTGCGCGTGGAATGGATGATGGAACCACCGCAGCGCTCACGCCCGAGCAAGCCCGTCGTGTCTACAACCGCATCGGACGCTTCCAGGACTGGCAGAGCTTCTATGAGTCTCCCGCCCTGACTGACCTCATCGAGCACTCAGATTTCTCATCCGCCCGTTCGATCTATGAGCTCGGGTGCGGGACGGGCGCGCTGGCTCGGACCCTCTTGCAGAACCAGTTGGGATCATCCACGACCTATCGGGCTGAAGACGTCAGCGACACGATGATTCGCCTGGCGCGTGAACGGCTCTCCCCGTGGTCGGAGCGTTGCTCAGTCACACAGGCCACGGGCGCACTACCCCTGGTGGGGGCCGACCACTCGTACGACCGGTTCGTGGCGGCCTACGTGTTCGATCTCCTGGACGCCGAGTACGCACAGGGAGTGCTGGACGAGGCGAGACGACTGCTGGAGCCCGGAGGACGGCTATGCGTCGTGAGCCTGACCGAAGGAGCCACGCCGGTGGGTCGGGTCGTGAGTCGGGCCTGGAAATGGGTGTGGTCTCGCTCTCCCAAGCTCGTCGGCGGCTGCCGACCTGTCAACCTGGCAGCGATGCTGACCTCGGAGTGGGAGATAACCCATCGTCGCCAGATATCCGCCTGGGCCCTCACCTCCGAGGTCGTCGTGGCAACGCCCGGCCTAGCTAGGTAGCCCTCACCGCACTCTCATCCGCGACCGGGCGCCGACCCTGGCCGACTCGGTCCTCTACCCGCAAGACCAGAGCGGCTGAGGTGGCGAGGCCGACGGCCAGGACAAGGCCGAAGGCGCCATAGCCCGGACCGGCGATGACGGCGCCGCCGATGAGCCCGCCCAGAAGGTAACCCATCTGGGTGAGGGCAGTGCGAGTGGCCATCATCGCTCCGGGATGATCGGGTAGCTGGTTCAGACCCAGGGCGGCCGAGGTTGGGGTACGGACGCCCGCCACCAACCCGATCAGCCCACAAAGAGCAGCCGCCCATGCCAACCCGTTCTCCCCGCCGAGCAGCACGGCGAGAAGCGTTGCCGTCCCCAGTGCCGAGGTTGCCACCACCCGGCGCCTTTGGAAACGCTTTGACAGGGAGCCGCTGCGCGTGGCCGAGATCATGTAAGCGGCGGGGCCCAGAGCGAGCAGCCAACCGACCTGGGCCTCGCCCGCCCCCAGCTTCTCGATGAAGAAGGCTCCGTTGAAGGTGAGGAAGGCGGTCCACGCCGTGTATGCGATCAGCTCGGCTCCCATCCATCGCCTCGCCGATGGGACCGACAGCACCGTCCGGAGCCGGACGGGCTCGTCGGCTTGCTCGACAGGGGATGTGGCCGGCACCAGGGCCAGAGCGATCAGGGCCAGTGCCGCCGGCATGGCCAATGCCCACCGCCAGGAGAAGTGCTCGGTGACAAATCCCACCACTGGATTGACCGCGATCCATGCCCCGGCGTTGGCCGCTGCCAGGTAACCCATCGCCTGGCCCCTCTCTTCGGAGGGGAAGGCCGCCACGCCGGCGAAGCCAGCGGAGAGCAGACATGCGAAGCCGAATCCGATCACAAGGTGCGCGCCGAGGAACAACAGGAAGGAGGGAGCCACCGCCACGGCGATACAGCCGACGAAGCCGGTGGCCGCTCCGATGCCAAGCAGCCTTGGGACTCCGATTCGATCGATTCGAGGGGTAATAGTGACCGAGGCCACGATGGCCACGGCGGCCGTCACCGTTCGAGCCTGGGCCACAGCGCTGACCGAAGTTCCCAGGTCAGTCGCCATGGCCACCATCGTTGGCCCCAGTACCACCAACAAGGCTTGAGACGCCCCGGTGGCGATGACGAGCGGAGCCAACCGTCGTGCCTGCACTCCGACACCGCGTTCCGAAGACCCGGGGAGACCAGTGGGCTTGTTGGGTGAGAGAAAGGCCATGTCAACCAACGTAGGGACCGGGCGCCCAGGCGCCTTCGGTGGCACCACGCAATCTCATCCATGCGATGTGGGGGTTACCACGCAGAGGAACGGCCGATCAGGCCGAGTCGAGCTCGGACAAGAGCGCCGCCGCCCCGGCCCGGGCCGATTTGCCGGAAAGACCCAGCTTGGCGTAGATGTTCGACAAATGCCTCTCCACGGTCCTCGGGCTGAGGTAGAGCCGGCCGGCCACCTTGTCGTTGCTGAGACCTCTCGCCACGAGGCGCAGCACCTCCAGCTCACGAGGGCTGAGCTCGTCCATGATTGGAGCGGGGGCAGGCGCTTCGCCCAAGAAGCGGAGTATCTCGCTCACGAACACCGGCCAGGCCGGCTCGTCGGGCAAGAGGACGTGGTTGCGACTCTCGAGGGGGAGCAGCCGCGGATTGGGGATCCGGGCAGCGATGAGTCGCCCCTCCTCGAACGGGACCGCCACCTCGTCCCGTGCGTGAGCCACGAGGGTGGGCGTCTGACACTCGCAAAGCAGGTCGGTGATATCCACCTCTCCCCAGGCGGATCGGAGCCGGACTGCCATCTCGGGGGTGGTTGAGATCCGCATCAGCTCGTCGAACCAGCCCTTCTGCTCCTCGGTTGCGCCGGGGACGAACAACGTGGTGAAGACACGGCGGAATTTGGGATCCGACTTGCCCCAACCCACCTTGACGATCGACTGCAACAGCTCAGCCTCTGCTCGCTGCTCGCCGGTCAGGCCCCGGCGGTGGCGACCGCGCGCGGTAGGCGCCGCATAGGATGAGCCGGCTGACCCGGTCGGGGTGCTCGACGGCGTATCGGATGGCGGCGGTCCCACCCTGTGAAATGCCGAGTAGCACGAAGCGGTCCAGCCCGGCACAGTCGATCACCGTTTCGAGGTCGCTCACGAACGCGTCGAAAGTCAGCACATCGGGGTCTCTGTCTGATAGCCCGCAGCCGCGTTCGTCGTAGCGGATCACGCGATGGCTCCCTCCAAGCTCCTCCCACCAGTGCCGCCACAGAGGGCTTTGCCAGTCGAATTCCAGATGCGTGACCCAGTTCGCCACCTTGACTATCGGAGGCCCCTTGCCGAAGCTGGCATAGGCGAGCTGCACCCCGTCATCGGCCGTGCAGAACCGGATCTGCTGTTCCATCACTCCCAGGCTAAGCACGGTCCCCGCGAAGAAACCCGACTTCTGTGAACCTTCGCGCGGGCGTCGCCCACGCGAAGGTTCACAGAGTCACGGCCCGGCGGACGCGGCGCATCCGGCTGCGATGGAAGGAGAGATCATGATGGCAAGGGCGGACATTCGGATCAGCAGGGAGCCGATGACCTTGACCGAGGTGGAGGCTGTTGCCCAGGGCGCACGCGTCGTGCTCTCCGACGAGGTCATCGATTTGATTGCCCAGAGCCGACAGGTGCTCGACGAGGCCATCGAACGGGGGGACCTGATCTATGGCGCCACGACCGGACTGGGTCACGCCCGCAACCATCGACTACCGGACGGCGAAATGGGCCTGATCCAGCCTGCTTATGCCGAAATGCACGTCGGCGCCATGGGAGAGCCACTCCCGGCGCCGCGGGTCCGCGCTGCCATGATCGTTCGGCTCAACGGCTTCGCCCGGGGCGGTTCGGGCATCTCCCTACCCGCGGCGCAGGCCCTGGCAGCGCTCCTCAACCACGGAATCCATCCCCTCATACCCTCACACGGGTCGGTCGGGGCCGGAGACCTGAGCCAGCTGGCAGTGTTGGCCCGCGCCCTGATTGGCAGGGGCGACGTCGAAATGGGAGGAACCCGCCTGGCCGCTTCAGAAGCTCTGGGGAGGGTCGGACTGGCTCCGGTTAGCTTCCAACCCAAAGACGCTCTCACGGTCTTTTCCTCCAACGCGGTTTCGGTGGGTCACGCGGTTCTCCTGGTCTGCCGACTGCGGGAGCTGTCGGACCTGGCCGATCTGGTGGCGGCAACATCCATGGAGGCCATCTCTGCCAACACATCGGTCATCGATCCGGCTGTGGCCGTTGCCCGAGCCAGCCGGGGACAGGAAGTCACCTCTACCAACCTGCGAGCGGCGCTGACCGGCAGCACTCGAACCGGCACCGGACCCGGCGTTTCGGTGCAGGACCCGCTCAGCTTCCGAGTCATCCCTCAGGTACACGGTGCTCTTCGAGACGTGACCGCCGGCTTCGGCGAAGTGGTGAGCTCGGAGCTCAACGCCACCGCCGACAACCCGCTGGTCGATCTGTCGAGCGGGCGGGTCCTATCGAACGGAAACTCTCACCCTATGAATCTGGCCCTGGCGGCCGAATCGGTTCGGGTTGCGATGGCACATGTCGGGATGCTGTGTGACCGAAGGATGGGCCAGCTGTGGGACAGCCTGGTCGGCTCTCTGCTATCCGAGGCGGGCGAAGGCCAGGTGGCCGACATCGCCCAGGGAGGCCGACCGGAGATGGCCGGTCTCGGCCTTCGCTATCCGGCCGCCGGTCGCTACACGCGTCTGCGTCACCTGGCCAACCCCATCACTCTCGATGTGCCCACCCTGGATCTGTCCGTCGAGGATCATGCCACCAATGCACCCGAGGCACTCGACCTGCTCGACGAGGCAATCGACCTGGTCGACGATCTCCTCACCGTCGAGCTGCTGTTGGCCATCCCCGCTCTCGGGCACCCGGTTCCCCTCGATGACATGGGCGAGGGAACGCGGGCCCTGGTGGAAACGATCACGGGCTCCCTTGCGGGGCTGCCCCGCGGCACCCAGCCAGACACCGTGCACCGCGTGGCGTGCCGGGCGATGAAACGTCGCTGAGGCGAGGCGAGACTTCGTCCCGGGAGGTAGTGCCCCCCAAACAGAACGTTCGACCACGTACCCGGCTGCGGCGGGGACGCCCATCACACGAAGGTGCTCTCCACGGCCATAGCCGTGCTGCCGGGGCACAATGAGGATCCATGGGCTCCCGGGACGACCAGCTCCAAACCATCGCGGTCGACAACGGCGCCCCACCGGACGGCGGAGGGAGGGATGGACCACCCTCGCTATGGCTGGTCGGATCGCTGCTACTGGGAGCAATCCTGGTTCTTCTCGGGGTATCACGCTCGGGACCACCACCTCCCACAACCGTGCCACCGGTGCCTGACATCGAGACGACGACCACGACCACCACCCTCCCGGCTCCGGACACTGCCTTCGACGCCGAGTCGGCCCTGACCTGGTCCCCGGCGTCGGGGCTGACGGACATCACCCATATACGGTCAGCCACAAGACTCGGTCAGGTCTGGTACGCGGCCGCAGACACCGCCAACGGCTCTGCTCTGTACGCCTCGGCTTCGGGCACTCGATGGGATCACCTCCCGGTGCCGACCGGCCCGACCGGGGAGGCAGCACAAATCAGCTACCTCGTCCGGGTTGGAACGAACCTGGCCGCAGTGGGCAAGTACGTGGAAGCCGGGGGCTCCGAGATCGGCACGGTGTGGTGGTCGACGGATGCACAGGACTGGACCATGACGGCTCTGCCACTAACCGAGCCCACCGACACACCTCCGGACACCAAGAGCACGGTCGAGGTGACCGGGGCCGCCAGGGCGGGCGGGAATCTCGTCGTCACGGCCAACGTGGCCTTCACAACGGTGACCCGGCCGGTTACGGCCAGGGCTGGATCGGAAGCGGGGATACCGACCTGGGTGCCGTCCGAGTGGGACTCCCTGTTGCAGTCGTCAGACGTCTCGCCGTTAAGCATGTCGTCGGAAGGCGTAGCTCTCGTGTTGGAACCATTCGTGGTCGACTACCGGACCTGGGAACAGCTCGGGGTGACCTACTACAGGAGTTCCAGCTATGAGATGTGGGTTGGGTACGCGTCCGAGCCAATGAAGAGCGTCCCCAGCCCCGGGACCGGGTTTCGTCCCCTGGGAGCTCGACCCGACAACGGCACCGGGTACGGCCTCAGCTCCACGTCTCGTCTGATGGTCTCGACCGATGGCACCCGGTGGACCGACAGCCCGACCGGCTTCGACTCGAGAGTGCAGTCCGTCGCTCCCTGGCAGAACGGCTGGGTGCGGGCTGCGTCAAGCTCGGTTCTGACCGACTCGTTCGACAACCGAATCGAATATTCACCGGGTAGCGGCTGGAGCACGATCACCCCAAGTGGCTTTCTCGGTCAGGATTGGCACCTGGCGGATATCGAGACCTCCGACCTGGGAATCGCCGGTCTGGCCATAGGTTTCAGACCCGCAACGGAATACGGCCGGTTGGGCGTTCTCCAACAGGAGACCGCCGACGACGGATCGGTGCTGTATACGATCGATCCTGGCGCCGGGACCTTGTCCGTCGCCACCGATGAAGGGGGAGCGGTCACCTTTGACCTGAGCCGGGGCGACACCACATACGTTTCGCCCGAAGGCGATTCAACCCTCATCCCGACCATATATCCACAGCTGACCGAGAGGCCAACCGACTCGGTGACGCTGCGCGGCGCAGATCTCATCTTCGGTGACGGTAACGGCCACGAGCTGGGGACCATGCCTGCCAGTCGGTGGACAGCAACCTGGGACGCACTGACGTCGGGACGGGCGTTCATGCCCAATATGGCACTGGTCCACTCTCCCGACGGTGTGCATTGGTCGGCCCGGCGAGGGAGCGGCATCGCCGGCCCCCTGGCTGAGGGAATCGACTCTCTTGCCCTGACAGACGACTTCGTGCTCGTGAGGCTGATCGGCCAGGACACCCCGCCGGTGTGGATGGGATGGGGACGCCCCTCAATGTACAGGTAGGATCCCCGCCGTGATCTTCTCCGATCGCTCGATAAGAGAGGCCATCGACGAGGGACGGATCGCCATCGACCCGTTTGAGCCCTCCTTCGTGCAGCCGTCCAGTGTCGACCTGAGGGTGGACAGCGGGTTCAGGGTGTTCCAAAACCATCGCCACCCATTCATCGATCCCCGCTCTCCGCAGGAAGACCTCACACGCCTGGTCGACATGGGGGAAGAGGCGTTCATGCTCCATCCGGGCGAGTTCGTGCTCGGCGCCACCCTGGAGAGAGTCCGTCTCGGCGTGGATGTGGTGGCCCGCCTGGAGGGGAAGTCGTCGCTGGGCAGGTTGGGACTCCTGATCCACTCGACGGCAGGTTTCATCGATCCCGGCTTCGAAGGCGCCATCACCCTGGAGCTGTCCAACGTCGCCACCCTGCCGATTGCGATCCATCCCCGGATGAAGATCGGCCAGATCAGCTTCTATCAGATGACCACGGCGGCCGATCACCCGTACGGGTCTCCCGAGCTGGGTTCCAAGTATCAGGGCCAGAGCGGCCCCACCCCCAGCAGGGCGCACCGAGACTTTCACTAAAGAAGCGTCACCCGCCGCCGATAAGCGCAAAGACAAACCACGGACCCAACTTGATCCTCCTTCCTCGGAGTCCCTTCCTCCTCCGATGCTCCCCCTTCAGGATCCGTGGAGAGTGAGAGGCCCCGGCTCCCGAGCCGGGGCCATCTCTTATGTGTCACCCTCATCGCCTTGTACTGATGGCGGTCCGGTGAACATCCACATGGCAGATTCTGTGGCGCCAACAATCAGCATCCCGGCGGCGAAGCGCCGCACCTTCAGATTCTCGTCGCTTGGCGGCGTTGGTAGCCACCACTCCAACCCTCGCTGCGTCCGCCAGAGGCATCGGTGCTGAGTTCACAGAATCCAAACTTCGAAAACGCCGGCTACTGGTGAGTTCGGATTTCGCCCGGGCGAGGACCCGGGGCGAAGACCGCGATGCGAGTAGCCGCCGGCTCCGCTTCAGCGGGCATCTCCTCGGCGTGATTCTCGACCTCGGGTTCTTGCTTTTCGGGCGCTGGTTTCTCCCATGACTCGAGATCGGCCGCCTCCGAATCTCCCAGGAGAGCCAGCAGATGGTTGAGGGCGGTGCAGGTCTCCTCGAACCGCCTGGAACCGATTGCCCTTCCCCAGGCGGCCTCCAGATCGGCCACGGCCTCCCCCGCCGCGTCGAGGAGCGCCCTGCCTCGCACCGTCGGGAAGATCAACTTGGCCCGTCCGTCGGAAGGGTCGGACCTGCGCTCGACATAACCCAGACCCTCCAACTGGTCCACCAGCTCCGAACAAGCAGGCAAGCCCAGATTGGCCTTATCGGCCAGGTCGGTGAGACGGATGCCTTCGATCCCCATATTGCCCCAGATCTGGAGATGAGCCGGCCGGAGATCCAGATACTTGCTGTCCTCGGCTTGCCGCATCAGATAGGAGCGGAATTCATGCAGCAGCCGAACGAGTAACTGTCCGATCGCCAGACGATCGCGCGGTACACCTCTTGACATGGCCATGCTCGAAGACATTACTACGGTTTCCGAAGCTTCGGCGCCCGAACTATCTACAACAAATGGAGAAGAGAAATGGAGGAGCTGGTTGAGAGGATGTTTGATACGGAACTCGGTTCGATCCACGTCCGCCTGGGCGGAGGCGGATCACCGCTGCTCCTGTGGCACAGCCTGTAGGTAGACGGGCATTCCTGGGACCGAACGTTGCGCGACCTCACTGGCGACCACACAGTGATCGTCGTAGACGGTCCCGGGGCCGGAAGGAGCCCGGGGCCGGGCCGTGTGTTCGCGCTGGCCGAGTGCGCCGCGGTGGCCGCCACGATCCTCGACCAGCTGGGCATCGAGTCCGTCGACTGGGTGGGAAACGCCTGGGGCGGACACGTAGGGATCCTCTTCGCCTCTGCCTATCCCCACCGCCTCAGATCTCTGGTGGCCATCGCCTCACCGTTCGAACCCATCAGCAGGTCGGTGCGCCGAACCAGCACACCTCTGGTGAAGCTCTACAGGCTGATCGGGCCTGCTCCGGTGGCAGGCAAGATCACCGAAGCGCTCTTGTCCGCTGAAACCCGGGCTTCCGATCCAGACGCCACCCGATCCATCAAGAAGCACCTCGATGGCGTTCCGCGCCGAGCCGCCCAGCTGACCATGCAGTCTGTGATGCTCAACCGGGCCGACCTGACTCAGGTGGCGAGGGTTCTCAACACCCCTGTGATGCTGGTAGCCGGGGAAGACGATCCCATGTGGACAGCCGAAACGTGCCGCCGGGAAGCCGCTGAGTTGAGGGATGGTCAGTGTGCCATCATCCCTGGGTCGCGCCACCTCCCTCCGCTGGAGGCGCCCAACGAAACCGTGGCGGCGCTCCGTCAGTGGTGGCAAACGCTCGACTCGACAACTGAGCCGGCCCGCTAGGCCGCCCGCTCAGGTCACGTCGCGGCCCAAGTCGGCAAAGCGGGTGAACTCAGGCAGGAAGGTCATTCGTACGGTCCCCGTAGCGCCGGCGCGATGCTTGGCGACGATCACCTCGGCCAGGCCCTTGTTCTCCTGATTCTCGGGGTGGTAGTACTCATCTCTATAGATGAACATCACGACGTCGGCATCTTGTTCGAGTGATCCACTTTCACGTAGATCGGAGAGGCGGGGACGCTTGTCCTCTCGGCTTTCGAGGGAACGGTTCAGCTGTGACAGGCCCACCACCGGCACATCCAGCTCACGGGCCAGGTTCTTGAGGTTGCGGCTGATCTCGGCGATCTCCTGCTGGCGGTTCTCCCGCGCCGTCCCCTGCATGAGCTGGAGGTAGTCGACTGCCACCATCGAGAGGCCGGATTTGCGCTTGAGCCGTCGGCACTTGGCCCTGATATCGGTGATGGTCACAACCGGCGAATCGTCGATGAAGATGGGGGCCTTGTACATGCGCGAAGCCGCATCGACCACCCGCTGCCACAACGGTCCCAACTGGCCTGAGCGCAGCTTCATCGAGTCCACCCGGCCGACCGCCGACAGGATCCGCTGGACCAACTCCTCTTTCGACATCTCCAGGCTGAACAGCGCCACGGGCCTCCCCTGGGCGGCAGCGTTGGTGGCAATGTTCAGCATCAAGGCGCTCTTGCCCATCGCCGGCCTTGCGGCGATGATGATCAGGTTGGCGTTCTGCAATCCGGCCAGCTTCTTGTCGAGGTCCCGGAACCCGGTCGCCAGACCAGTGATCTCCGAGCCCTGAGCCTCGAGCGTCTCGATCTGCTCCAGCACGTGGGAGAAGAGAGGACCCACTTCGAGCAGGCTCTGGGAAGCCCGTTTCTCGGCCACGCCCAGCACCGTCTGTTCCGCCCGGTCCATGACCGAATGGATCTCGTCGTCGAGGTCGAACGCGATGGTGGCCACCGTGCTGCCTGCTCTGATCAGGTCCCGCCGACGGGCGCCGTCCTCGACGATGTCTGCGTAATGGATCACGTTCGAGGTGACCGGCACCACGTCGACCAGGCGAGTCAAGTAGCTGACGCCGCCCACCTTGTCGAGCTCACCCAAGCGACGCAGATCCTCTGACAGGGTGACTGCGTCGATGGCCTGGTTGGCGTCGTAGAGACGACGCATGGCCTCGAAGATCGACTGGTGGGCGGGCACGTAGAAGTCATCGCTTCCCAGGCGGTCCATCACCTCGTTGGCTGCTTCGACCGACAGCAAGACAGCCCCCAGTACCGATTCCTCAGCTTCGCGGCTGTGAGGCGGGACCCGGGCTCCTGAACGAGGTCCGGCGCTGTCTCCGTTCAACTCTGGTCATCCATTTCGTTGTCGTTCTTACACGCCAGGTGTGACGCGGAATGCCGCCGAAGGGGCGACCAGGGAAGCGAGGGCAACCTACCTCACGGGGGTGGGGTTGGGAAAACCATCTTGGCCCAAATGTGAGAAACCGCCCCGGAAGGCGGTTTCTCACACGCAAGCGGAGGCTCTCAGGCCGGGATCACGTCGAGCGTGATGGGGAATTCGACGTCGTTGTGCAGCTTGATCTGCACCTCGTGCAGACCGATCTCCCGGATCGGGGCGGGCAGCACGATGTTCTTTCGGTCCACCTCGACCCCGGTGAACTTGCGAATTCCCTCCACCACGTCGGGCAGGCCGATCGACCCGTACAACCGACCCTCGTCTCCCGCCTGGGCGGCCAGCACGACCCGGGTTCCGACCAGCTGAGTGGCAATCCGCTCCGCTTCCTCCTTGGCCTGCCGCTCGGCCTCCTCACGGGCTCGACGAAGCTCCTCGGCGGTCCGTATGGCACCCTCGGTGGCCTTGACGGCCCTCTTCTTGGGAAGGAGGAAGTTGCGGGCGTAGCCGTCGGAAACGTCGACCACTTCGCCCTTGCGGCCCAGCTCGGCCACGTCGGCGATGAGGATGAGCTTCATCGGCCACCCACATAGGGCAGGAGGGCCATCTCCCGGGCGTTACGGATCGCCAATGCCACCTGACGCTGGTGCTGGGGGCAGTTGCCCGTCACCCTCCGGGAACGGATCTTGGCCCGATCGGACATGAACTTGCGCAGCAGTGCCACGTCCTTCCAGTCGATCTTCGTGTCCGGTTCCTTGCAGAACTGGCACACCCTCTTCTTCATGCGCCTCATGTCGGAGGGGCCGCGTCGGCGCCTGGTGCGGTCCTGGGGCTTCTTCTTCGCCATTTTCAATTTCTCCTAGATCAGAAAGGCGCCTCGTCGGGGCCGTAGTCTTCGCGAGCCACGGGGCCGGGAGGCACCGAGCCTTTGGCGTCTTTCCCACCGCCGCTGTTGTCCCAGTCACCCCGTGTGGTCTTGTTGACCGAGGCCGTCGCCCATCGGAGGCTGGGACCGATCTCATCGATGCTGATCTCAACCACCGAGCGGCGATCGCCCTGCTCGGTCTCCCAGGAGCGCTGCTCGAGGCGACCGGTGATGATGACTCGGGCCCCCTTTTGGAGCGACTCTGCCACGGACTCGGCCTGCTCACGCCATACCGTCCCGCTGAAGAAGCTGGTGTCCTCTTGCCACTCCCCGCTTTGGCGGTCCCGCCAGCGGCGGTTGACGGCCACTCGCAGCTTGGCCATGGCCACTCCCGAGGGCGTGAAACGCAGTTCAGGGTCGTCTACCAGGTTTCCTACCACGGTCACATTGTTCGACATCTCAGTATCTCCTTCCCAGGACGGTCGCCCCGACTATGCCGCAGGCCACTGACACCGTCCAGTGGTTCATCAGTCATCCGTGCGAAGGATCTTGTGGCGGACCACATCGTCGGCCAGGGTCAGTACTCGATCGAGATCATCCACGGCATCGGTGCCGGACTCGAAGGTCACCACCGAGTAGTAACCCTCGTTGACATGGTTGATCTCGTAGGAGAAGCGGCGCTTGCCCCACAGGTCAGAGGAGGAGATCGTCGCCCCTCGACTGGCGAGGAAGGTCTCGACCTCTTTCACCTTGGCCTGGACGTCACTCTCGGCGAACTCGGGCCGATGGATCGTCATGACTTCATAACCGCGCATCGTGTGTCACCTCCTATGGACATCCACTTGGGAGGCCCCACTCGGTGCGCCGACATCCGCCGAACCGGTGGAGCAGGGGTCTCACGGGGCCGACCGCGCGTGGCCGGCACCGGAGCAACAAGTGTAAGGCAGTCAGGGCGTGAGAGCGAAGCCGGGGTCAGGGAAGGGTGAGGTGCGAGTCGCCGCTCAGATCCACCGAACCGGCCGGCACCTCGAGGGCGTAGGCCGACGGACGGTCGACGCTGTAGCCGGGACACGGCTCGGCCTGGCAGGGTGTCATCTTCAGCATTCCCACCCCGGCTCCATCCTGACCGAAGAAGACGATGTCGAGAGGGATCACCGTGTTGCGCATGGTGAAGGTGTAGATGGCCGTGTCGCCCAGATCGAACAACATTCCGTCCAGATTGCCCAGATCGCTCACCTGCATGAGGCCCCGGGTGCGGGTGGAGTAGGTATCCGCCCAGGCCACCGTCAGCGATTCGCCATCCACGACGATGGTCCGCACTTCGGGATCGACCAGATCACCCGTGTCCCGGCTGGGTGAGGTAGCAGGTGTGACCTCGGACACCGGGACCTCAGGAGAGGTCGGAGAGGTCGGAGAGGTCGACGAGGTCAACGAGGTCGAGAGAGGCAGCGACTCATCGCCGGGTGCTGTGGCGCACCCGGCGATGAGAACCGTCAGGGCAATCAGACCGATGGTGCGCCGGTTGACGGCGACACCCCCAGTTCGGCGGCCACCTCTTCCGACAGGTGATAGGTCTCGTCCGGACCGGGGAAGGAGCCGCTCTTCACGTCGCCGACGTAACTCTCGAGCGCCGTCACGGCCCGTTGGGCGAAGTCCTCGTAGCGGCGCACGAACTTTGGGTAGTGACCGAACCCCATCCCGAGCAGATCGGTGTAGACCAGCACCTGCCCATCCGTGTGTGGCCCGGCACCGATCCCGATGGTCGGCACCGACACTTGCTCCGTGACGCGCTGAGCGACCAGATCGGGAATGCCTTCGAGGACGATGGCGAAAACCCCGGCCGACTCCAGTTCCTTGGCCTCTTGGACCAGCATGCGAGCCGTTTCCAGCTCCCGACCCTGGACCTTGTACCCGCCCATGGCGTGCACCGACTGTGGCGTGAGCCCGAGATGGCCCAGCACCGGGATCTCGGCTCCAACGATGGCCTCGATCATGGGCAACCTCCTGGTGCCGCCTTCCAGCTTCACGGCCTCGGCGTGGCCCTCCTGGACGAGGCGCCCGGCATTGCGAAGCGTGTCCTCGATCGAGATGTGGTAGCTCAGCCAGGGCATGTCCACAACCAGAAGCGAATCGGGTTTGGCACGGGCCACGGCCTGGGCGTGGAGAATCATGATGTCGATCGTCATGCCCAGCGTGTCATCCATGCCGTGGATCACATTGGCTGCCGAGTCACCCACCAGGATTATCTCCACTCCGGCCTGGGAGGCGACCCGGGCGGACGGGTAATCGTAGGCGGTGACCATGGTGAGCTTGGGGCCACCCTTGCGGGCGCGCACCCAGGGAACGGTGATCTTGTCACCCATCGGAGACTCCTCTCTCCCCACCACGTCGGGTTGGGGGATGTAGTCGGCTCTGTCAACCGTCGGGATGGACCTCGGCCGCCGCGCTGGGTCGCCCGTGCCCGGGGGAACGGTGGTTTCTCGTCAAATGCTAGTGGCCCGTCACGATCTGGGGACGCGTGCCACGAGTCATGGTGTCGTCATGCATCGGGAACGGGCCGAGTCGGGCCTTCGGGGGCCCGGAGGGGCCGTCATGTTTTGCCAACCTGTCGCGGCACCGCCCGCCGGTCATCGAAAACCAAGGCGGCGTCTACCTGGAGGCGGTCTCCAACGCCCGGCGCGCCCAGGATATGTCGGCCGCCTGATCCGCCGCCTCACCGGGGGTTTCGACGATCACCGGACAGTCGACCGCCGCCACGACTGAAGCCAGATCCGAGGGCGGGATCTCCCCCTGGCCGAGGTTGGCGTGACGGTCACGTCTTGAGTCGAATGCATCGCGGGAGTCGTTGAGGTGGACCAGGTCGATGCGCCCGATGGCGGCCATGACCCGCTCCACCAACTCGTCCATCGGCTCTCCTCCGGCCCAGACATGGCACGTGTCCAGCACGAAACCGACTCCATAACCCCCGATCTCCTCCCAGAGGTCCGTCAGCTCTCGAAGCCGCCTGGCAACCGCCTTGTCCCCTCCGGCGGTGTTCTCGATCAGGATCGGGACCTCCGAGTCGACCTGGTCCAGAGCCTTGCGCCAACGGGTAAAGCCCTCCGAGACGTCCCCCTCCCCTGTGACGTGACCGCCGTGAACCACGACACCGGCCGCACCCACCGTGGCTGCCGCGTCACAGGTGTCCTGAAGGATCTTCCGGCTGGGGATCCGCACCCGGTTGTTGTCGGCGCAGAGGTTGATGAGATAGGGAGCGTGGACATAGATCGGAAGGTTGGCCGCCACCAGCTCGGCGGCGTCGGAACGCGGAGCGGGCTTCTTCCATGACTGGGGGTTGGACAGGAAGATCTGCACCACGTCCGCGCCCCTCTCCTCTGCCTCCTGGAGAGGATGACGGCTCGGGGTGTGGGCTCCGATGATCATCTTTGCGTCGTACGTAGACGGGCCATCGTCACCGCCTGATCGGCGACGGCTGCTGCTACCCGGGCGGCGTCGTGTTCCCATTCCTTCGTGTAGAGGGCCACGGTGGTGTCATCCACACGCCTGCCCGCCCACGGGTTGACAGGGAGCAGGGAACCATCGTCGACCTGGACGATGAGGACGTCGAGCTGGTCATCGTCGTCCTCCATCACCGCGGGCGTCGAGGTCGCGCAGAGAGTTCCACGGGAGCGTGACGGGAGGGCGAAACGGGCCGCTCATGCGAATATGCAGGCCCGTGTCGTCGGTGGATAGGACCGGCGCAGGCATGAACAGCTCCTTGAGTCCCCACACCACGACCGCAGCACCGACGATGATCAGGGCCCATGCCCAGATGTAGTCCCGTGGCTCCAGCGTTTGCGGATCCGAGGTGAAGATCCGGTCCGTCAGCCAGGCCACGATCCTCTGTCGGGAGACGAAGTCGATCCCGACCACGATCGCGGGTATCCCTGCCAGGGAGATGAGCCATGTTCGCAGGGTCGAACGGCCGACCTCGTACGGCTCCAGAGTTGGGCCCGTGGCGGCGCTGGGGCTTTCCAGAACCTCCGTCCGAGGCTCTTCCGGCGGCTGAGGAGTGCGGGCACCAGTCCGAAGATGGGCGCCTCTGCTCTCGCTCGTCTCGTCTTGGGTCACCGGCCCACACCCAGATCGGAGGGCGTGACCAGGGCCTGGTAGGGAAGGTCGCGCCGTGCCATCTCGGCTCCCACGGTACCCGCGCTGCGATCGAAGAGGGCGACGGCCTGGACGATCACGAGTCCCTCGCCGAGCGCCACATCGATCGCCTCGAAGAAAGCCCCTCCGGTGGTGGTCGTATCCTCCAGAACTGCCACTGAGGTCCCCGGTGTCACAGGGCCCACGAGGCGCCCACCGGTCCCGTGGTCCTTGGCCGCCTTGCGAATCGAGAAGGCGTCGATGATTCCCTTCGAGCAAACAGCCGTTGCCACGGCGATCGGGTCGGCCCCCATGGTCATGCCCCCAACCGCCCGCACACCGGGATCCAGAACGGCCAACACCGCCTCCCCAACCAGCCGGGCACCCTCGCCCGAGAAGGTGGTCTGGCGGGCGTCCATGTACCAATCGGCCTGCCGGCCTGAAGCCAGCATGAAGGGACCGTCGGTGCGCAGGGAGTGGGCGCGCAGATGATCGAGGAGGCCGGGGCGGGGGGTCGTCATCGCAGGGGATGGTATCGCCCTGACCCGACAATCCCCTCTCCCCCGGACCCAGCCTCCGGAGCCCAGCGCCTCTAACGTCCCCGGGATGGAGCCGGTCCGAATCGCCAACTGCTCAGGGTTCTTCGGGGATCGCCTCTCGGCTGCCAAGGAAATGGTGAACGGCGGCCCGATCGACTACCTGACCGGCGACTATCTGGCCGAGCTGACAATGGCCCTGTTGTGGCGGTCCCGGGCGCGTCATCCCGAGGGTGGATACGCCCGCACCTTCCTCGCCCAGATGAGAGATGTGATGGCCGACTGCCTGGAGCGCGGGATCCGGGTGGTGGTCAACGCCGGAGGCCTCAACCCGACCGGCCTGGCCTCTGCCCTCCAGACGCTCGCCACCGAACTGGGGGTTGATCCGGTGGTTGCGGCAGTGGATGGGGACGACCTGATGTCCCGCCTCGACCAGGTACCACTGATGTCGTTCGAGGACGGCTCATCGCTGTCCGACGCAGATGTGACCCCTGTGACGGTCAACGCCTATCTGGGCTGCTGGGGCATCGTCGAGGCCCTGGAGCGCGGCGCCGACATCGTGGTGACGGGACGGGTCACGGACGCCGCCCTGGTGATGGGGCCGGCCGCCCACAGCTTCGGATGGGGACGTGACGAGTGGGACCGTCTGGCCGGCGCCCTCGTGGCGGGGCATGTGATCGAGTGCGGCGCCCAGGCGACCGGCGGCAACTACGCCTTCTTTCAACAGGTCCCGGGGCTGGATCACGTCGGCTTCCCCCTGGTCGAGATGGCCGAGGACGGCAGCTTTGTCGTGACCAAGCATCCAGGAACCGGCGGCATGGTGACGACGGGCACGGTGACCGCCCAACTGCTCTACGAGGTGGGGGGCCACCGCTACCCCAACCCGGACGTGACTGCCCGATTCGACACCATCCGGCTGGAACACACAGGCCCCGACAGGGTCAGGGTGAGCGGCGTCGTCGGCCAGCCCCCACCTCCACGGCTCAAGGTGGCGATCAACTACTTGGGCGGCTACCGAAACCAGGTCACGTTCGTCCTGACCGGTCTCGACATCGAGGCCAAGGCGGCGGCCGTCGAAGCAGCCCTGTGGAAGGCGATGGGCGGACGGGAATCCGTCGACGAAGCAGAGGTGGGTCTGGTCCGCTGGGATCGCCCCAACCCGACCAGCAACGAGCAGGCCATGGCCCATCTTCGGGTCACGGTCAAGGACCAGGACGCCGACAAGGTGGGCCGCCGTTTCTCGGGTGCCGCGGTGGAGTTGGCCCTGGCCAACTACCCGGGGTTCTTCGCCACCGAGCCGCCCGGCGACGCCTCACCCTACGCCGTGTACTGGCCGGCCACGGTCGACCGTGACCTGGTTCCCGCCCGGGTCCATGTAAGCGGAGAGCTGACCGAGGTCTCGAGTGTGGCACCGGCCACGAGTGACGAGCTGGCGGACGTGATCGTGAGCTATCCGGCGTTTTCCCCGGTCGGCGAGACGGTGGCTGCGTCCCTGGGACGAGTGGCCGGGGCGAGATCGGGCGACAAGGGTGGGGACGCCAATGTGGGCATCTGGGTGGAGGATCCCGCCGCCTTCGCCTGGCTGAGCGATTTTCTCAGCGAGGAAGGGTTCCGCCGACTCTTGCCGGAGGCGGACTCTTTGGCCATCGAGCGGCACGTCTTCCCCAACCTGTCGGCGCTCAACTTCGTCGTCAAGGGCCTGCTGGGGCAGGGAGTCGCTGCCTCCACACGCCTCGACCCGCAGGCCAAGTCGCTGGGCGAGTACGTCCGGGCCCGCTTGGTGGACTTACCGCTCCAGTATTTGGGTCGTCGGCATGGTGCCGAGAAGCATGAGGATGCCGGTAGCATCCTGGGTGGGAAATGACACGACCGAGCAGCCTTCTCTACAAGCTGTACGAGGACCGTCTGGTCCGCTCCCTGGACAAGGACCGGCTGCCCCACCATCTGGGCATCGTCCTCGACGGGCACCGTCGCTACGCCCGCCACCAGGGCCTGGCCAGCTACACCGACTCCTACCAGGCCGGCATGCGGCGGTTCGAGGACTTCCTCGGCTGGGCCCAGGAGCTGCAAATCCCCGCCGTCACCGCCTGGGTTCTCTCCCGGGAGAACCTGGAGCGTTCGCGCCAGGAGCTGGAGCCCTATTTCGAGGTCTTGATCGACCTGTTCGGCCGCCTTCGCACACTTCCTGCCTGCCAGGACATGAGCATCAGGTTCATCGGCTCTCTCGACCTACTTCCCGACGAGTTGGTCATGGCTGCCAAGGACGCCGAGTCGGCGCGCACCGACGGTTCACGCCATCTCAACATTGCCATGGGCTATGGGGGACGCCAAGAGATCGTCGACGCCGCCCGTGACCTGGTCTCGGACCTGGCTCGTTCCGGTGTGGAGGCGTCCGAGTTGGCGTCCCGGATCGACGCCGACTCTCTAGCCAAGCACATGTATTCGGCCGACCTCCCCGATCCGGACCTCCTCATTCGCACGTCCGGCGAATCCCGCCTGTCGGGTTTCTTGCTCTGGCAGTCCGCCTACGCGGAATTCGTCTTCGTCGACGTGTACTGGCCCGCCTTCCGCCGGGTGGACTTCTTGCGCGCCATCCGGGACTTCAACCGGCGCGACCGGCGATTCGGTCGCTGAGAATCTCCCCTACAGGCGCGGGGCCACTTCTTCGGCCAGTCGCTGCATCAACTCCACCTGCTGCTCGTAGGTGAGGGTGGCGAGATAGCTGCGGGCGACGAATTCGACCGGCAACGGGGCCTGCTCGCGGATGTCGAGCAGGGTGGAGACGATCTGGTCGGGTGTCCCGACGACGGTAGAGCGCCCGAACAGCCGATCCCGTTTGTCCTCGGTCAGTTCCGGCGCCGCCGGGGGCGGGCCGGGCCGATCGGCTGAAGCCTCCATGTCCGAGTACTTCCACATCATTTGCCACAGATGGGGCGTGTAACGCTCCCAGGCGTCGGCCACCGAGTCGCCCGGGAGCATCACCGAGTAGTGGACGATGCGTAGCTCGGTCGGGTCGCGGCCGATAAGTTCGCACTCGTCGATCAGCCACTCCAGCATCTGGAGGAACCGTTCGCCGGGAACGTTGGCGAATAGCCCATCGGCCAGACGGGCGGCCCGGCGAATGGCCCGTTCGGCGCCGCCCCCGATGAGGATGGGCACCTTCGCCGACGGGGTGGGCCGAACCGCCAACCGGGGAAGGTCGTACACCGACCCGGCGTGCTCGAAGACCTCGCCGCTCCACGCCCGGGGAAGGATGGTGAGGATCTCCTCCATGGCCCGGCCCCGCTTGCTCATCTCCGCCCCGAGGCCTTCGAATTCGGCCTCCGACCAGCCCAGACCGAGGCCGAGCGTCAACCGGCCCTCACTGAGCAGGCTGGCAGTGGCGGCGTCTTCGGCCAGGCGGAGGGGATGATGCAGCGGAGCGAGGACGACGCCGGTGCCCACCTCGATCGTGGAGGTGGCAGCGGCGATGGCAGCGCTCACCACCAGCAGGGAAGGCATGTAGCCGTCGTCGACGAAGTGGTGCTCGGTGGTCCAGATCGAGGACATGCCCATTCGCTCGGCATCCACGGCCAACCGGACAGTCTCGTCGTAGGCGCGGGACCAATCGGTCTCACCGGGCCGAAGTTGCGCACTCAACAAGCCGAACCCGAGGCTCATTCTCCTGATTCCTTTCGCTGGGGGGCTGAGAGTAAGTGCTCTCCGGCGGAAAGGGTACGCGTTGTTTCGGCCGCCGTTGAAACACCCACAAACCTGCGGCGGGGGCACCAAGCCCAGAGGGGCCCGTCACGGGAGCTCGATGGGTAGAGTGGGTCGAAGAGGAGGCTGCGATGAAGCGGCTCGAATGGACGGAGACCAAGCACGGCTGGCGCAGTGATCCATACCAGATCGAGCTGGTCGCCCCCGGCTTCTGGGTTTTGACCCGCCGCCCCGATCATTCCCGGTGGCCTTCAGTCCTCGCCAGCGGGCGTTCAATGAAGGGCCTGAGGAAATGGGCAACGCGCTTCGAGGCCAGAAAGCAGGGTCGGCGGCGCCTCATCTCGTACTTGGCATGGCTCCTGGCAGCGATCGTTCTGGCGACAGCGGCCCGCTCTACTCCCGCCCTGTTGTTTCCGGCAGTCGTAGGAGTCTTGATGCTCGCGCTACGGGTCATCGGATTCTGGGTGGGCATGGCTACCGACCGTGGATGGAACCGCATGGCCGACATCTACCAGTAGAAGAAGCCTGGTCCGGACTCAGGAAACAGCGGTCGTGACCGCAATGCCGGTCTCATCCGTGTCGGCCGGAACCCAGCGGCCATCGACCCTCCGCGCCGACGGTGGTTCGACAGGTGACGGTCAAAGGCCGAGTCCCCGGGCGGGGGTTCCATGTTTCGGGTCATCCGCTGGTCGTGTCAATTGTCCGACTCGTTCCGTAGTCTGTAGGGCAGATGGAACGGGTCACCTGGGGCCGAATGCAGAACCCGCTTCGTGGCATTCTCCACGGATCGGCCGCTCTGGCCGCCGTCGGCGGCCTCGCCTTCCTGGTCACGCGAGCCTGGGGCCGGATTGCCGTCCTCTTGGCCGTTCTCATCTACGGACTGGCTCTCGTCACCATGTACACGGTCTCGGCTCTGTACCACTCCGTTCCCTGGACACAACGCTGGAAGGCGCTCATGCAGCGCATCGACCACTCCCTGATCTTTCTGGTGGTGGCCGGGACGTTCACCCCTTTCGCCTTGACAGCGCTGGAGGGCATCCGCCAACTGGTGGCCCTCACCCTGGTGTGGGCAATCGCGGTCACGGGGATCGTCCTCAAGTTCGCCCTTCCCGACCCAAGAACCTGGCTGTCGGTCACCCTGCAGATGGCCATGGGCTGGTCCGCTCTGATCTGGCTGCCCTGGATACTGTCCAGCCTGGGATGGGGTGCGGTGATACTGATCCTGGCGGGTGGCCTGTGCTACACGGTCGGAACCATCGTCTTCCTCACCAAGCGACCCCGGCTCTTCCCCAGACTCTTCAGCTACCACGAGGTGTTCCACATCCTGGTCATTGCCGGGTCGAGCCTTCATTTCTGGGCCATCGTCCGGTACGTGATCGTCTAGTGGTCTGTCGCTCAATTAGGGCGTGCATGTCTCCGAGTCATCGGCGTCATTGGCAAGAAGAAGGGGCGCAGTCGCAGCCGGGGAGCTGCGACGAGCACTTCGACGCAGCCAAGGTCGGCGAGGGCCGGAGAGACGCCGTCATCATTTGGGCGACGGGCCACTAGAGGATCCGCCCGGCCCTCGTCGCCTCCTATAAGCTCCGCCGGTGCGAGAAGGACGGGCGGCGACTCTGGTGGTGGCGGCCGCCGTCTTGTGGGGCACTACGGGGACGGCTCAGGCACTCGGCAATGCCCAGGGGTCTCCGCTCAGCGTCGGGGCTCTTCGCATGGCGATCGGGGCGGCCGGGCTGCTGGCCGTTTCATGGCAACGCCTCAGTCGCCCGCCTTCAGGGTGGTTGACGATTTCTGCCATATGCATGGCTGGATACCAGGTCTGCTTCTTCTCGGGCGTGGCCCGGGTCGGTGTGGCTCTGGGCACCGTTGTGGCGCTGGGCAGCGCCCCGATCATCGCCGGCCTGCTGGGCCGAATGATTCGCGGCGAGGTGCTCACGACTCGCTGGATGATGGCCACGGCTCTTGCCGTGATCGGAGTGATGCTGGTCGCCGCCGCCCCCAGTGATGGCGATCCACTCGGTGTGAGCCTGGCCCTGGGCGCCGGTTTCGCCTATGCCGTCTACGCCCTCAGCTCCAAGTATCTGGTCGAGGAGCTCCACCCCACCGCAGCCATGGCCCTCACCTTCGCCGGTGCGGCGGTGCTGCTCGCTCCCCTCCTGCTCGGCGCCGACCTGGCCTGGCTGTCCCACACCCGAGGGGTGGCAGCCGCCGTATGGCTAGGCCTTGGCGCCACGACCCTCGCCTACATCGCTTTCGCCCGCGGCCTCCAGGGCTCCCGGATTGGAAGCGCCGCAACCCTCACTCTGGCCGAGCCCGCCACAGCCGCTGTTCTCGGCTTCGCCTTGCTGGGGGAGCGGCCCGGATGGAAGGGGTGGCTGGGGGTGGCTCTGGTGATGGGAGCGGTCTGGGTCTTGGCCCGGCCTCGAACGGCGGTGGTCAGTCCCTGACCAGCCACGAAGTCTCGGCGCACAGGGCTTCGATCCCGCCGATGGAGGTGGGAACGTGGGCACTCAGGTTCTCGTGGCCGTCTTCGCTGACCAGGATGTCGTCTTCGATGCGGACGCCCAGCCCCAGGAACTCCTCGGGCACCTCCCATTCGACCTGTTCTGCCTGTTCGAGCGTCTCGGTCTGGCGCTTGCGCGCCGCCTCCCCTTCCAGAACCCGCTCCAGGCTCCACTGATCCTGGTCGTACTCGAGCAGGGGAAAAGACCTCGTCGGGCGGGAGCCGTCGACGTATAGGCCGGGTTCGACCGTGAAGGCCATACCCGGTTCCAGCTTGCGACTGGAGCCGGCCAGGCGGTAGGCACCGCGATCATGGACATCGAGTCCCAGCCAGTGGCTGGTGCCGTGGAAGAAGAACTGGCGGTAGTGGTGCATGGCCAGGGAATCATCCACCCCCCGCGGCAAGAATCCCAGGTCGACCAGCCCCTCGGTCAGGACCCTGGTGGCGGTTTCGTGGACTGCTCCGATGGTAGATGCCGGGTGCGCCACCTCGAACCCGGCGTGCTGAGCGGCGAGCACAACCTCGTACAGGGCGCGTTGTGGGGCGCTGAATTCTCCTGAAGCCGGGAAGGTGCGGGTGATGTCGGACGAGTAGTGATCGATCTCGGCGGCAGCATCGATCAGCATGAGGTCCCCGTCCTCGATCCGCCGATCGTTCTCGACGTAGTGGAGGATGCAGTTGTTGGGGCCCGAAGCCACGATGGAGGGGTACCCGTTGCGAGGCGATCCGCCCTCCCTCCACACGTACTCCATGGCGGCCTGCACCTGATATTCGTACAGCTCGGGCCGGGTGAACCGCATCGCTTCCCGATGGCCCTCGGCCGAAAGCAGGCACGCGGCCCGAAGCGACTCGATCTCTGTCTCGGACTTGAGCAGCCGCAACTCCCCCAGTGCCACAGAGACGTCCTTGACGGTGTCAGGAGCGATCCGGCCGGAACGGTCCCGATAGGAACGGGCTCGAGCCAGCAGACGGGTCATACGCGAGTCGTAACCGGGGTCGCCCATCCGATACCACAGCACCGAACGCCCCACCATGAGCCGGAGCAGGACATCGTCCAACTCGGAGATGTCGTAGGCGGCGTCGGCCCCGTGCTGGGCACGTGCGCCCTCCAGGCCGGCCCGGTAGCCGTTCCAAGCCTCCATCTCGGGGTCCCGAGGACGCACAAACAGCGTGTACTCGCCGTCGGAATGCCCCGGCGCGATCACACATACCGCGTCTGGCTCCTCGAACCCGGTCAGGTAGACGAAGTTGGAATCCTGTCGGAAGCGGTGTGTGACGTCGTCGTTGCGAATCGTCTCGCTGGACGCTGGGACCACGGCGATGCCCTCGGTTCCGACGATCTCGGCCAGCCGGGAGCGATGGGTGTGAAATCTGTCGACCATATGCACCTCAAGTTACCCCGGCACCCACAGATCGACGACCAGGGGAAAGTGATCCGAGCCGAACGCGGGACCGAGACGACGGTCGGACACGGCCAGCCCGTCGGAATAGAGGAGATGATCGATCGGCACCCGGAGGGCGAAGAACCAGGTGGTGGGAAAGCTGGCGTCGATGCCGAATCCGGCCTGGGAGTTGCGGAGCCCCGTCGCCGCAACCAGCCGTCGGAAGGGATACGACCATGGTGTGGCGTTGAAATCTCCGGTGACGATATGGGGACCCTCCTGTCGGTTGGCCCAGTCGGCCGCGAATGCGAGCTGGGCGTTACGCAATGCTGCCCGCTCGGCATCGGTGGGCGAAAGGGCATGAACCCCGAGGATGGCCACGTCCCCGTGGATCACCTCCACTGCCCGCGCTCCGCCGGTGGTGAACCCGAAGCTGGTCACCTCGTCTCCGGTGCGGGTCAGGACCAGAGTGCCAAATATCAGCTCTTGGCTACGAGATTTGGTGATCTCATACCCCAGATCGGCGCTCTCTATCGCCACCTCCCACGGCCGCGACGCCTCATGCAAGAAGACGACATCGGGATCCTCCTGGCGGATGAATGCGATGACGGCGGCAAACTTCTCGTTCGAGTCGTAGAGGTTGAAGGACATGACTCGAAGTGGATTCTCGGGCGGGATCGTGGACCCGTGACCGATGAACAACGGCACGATCACGACCAGGTTCACGACGGCTCCCAAGGTCGCCACCAGCGCCGTCTTCTTCCAGCCTCGCGTCAGGAGTAGAGCGCCCAGCCCGATCAGGGCAACCGCATACTGGACCCGGAAGTTGGCGGCAACGTCGAGCACCCAGGACCAACTACCGAAAAAGGCGGCCACACTGACCAGGGCCAACGCCACGGCGGGGACTGCCACGACGATCATGACGAATCAGGGTAGGGGCGGCGGGACCGCCGATTGATTCGCGTGCTACCCCATCCAGTCGGCGATGGCCCGGCCGATCTCGGGGCCCGAGTCCTCCTGTATGAAGTGGATACCGGGCACCGTGATCTCGGTCTGGTTTGGCCAGGCGCGGCAGAACTCACGCTGGCGGCCGGTGAGGATCGACCCCGGATCGGCGTTGATGAAGAGCTTGCGGACCGGGCTGGATGCGAGCCACTGCCCATAGCTCTCGACGATCTCGGCCACCGCGGCCGGCTCACCGTCGATGGGGATCTCCCGTGGCCACGTCAGAGTGGGACGGCGGTCCTCTCCCTGGTTACGGTAGGGCCGGCGGTACTCGTCCATCACCTCATCGTCGAGGGGGTTGAGAACTGACGCGGGCAGGATCCGCTCGACGAACACGTTCTTGTTCAACACGATCTCCTCACCCGCCTCCGTGCGCATCGCTTGGAAGATCCTTCGGGCGTCTTCTGGCCAGTCGTCCCACGTCACCGGCATCACGATCGTCTCCATGTAGGCGATGCCCTTGATGGCGTTGGGATGACGATGAGCCCAATCGAATCCGAGACCGCCGCCCCAATCGTGAACGACCAGGGTCACGTTCTGATTCACCCCCAGCACCTCCAGGAAGGCATCGAGGTAGGTGCGGTGATCGATGAACCGGTAGGAGCGAGGGCCTGTTCCCACCTTCTCGGAATCTCCCATCCCGATCAAATCGGGGGCAATGCAGCGACCCTTGCCGGCCACCTCCGGGATCACGTTGCGCCAGAGGAACGAAGAGGTTGGGTTGCCGTGCAGGAATACGATCGGGTCCCCTGAGCCCTGCTCCACATAGGCCATCTCCGATCCCAGGACGCGGGCTCGTTTCTTGGTTGGAGAACGCCGTTTGAACATGGCCGCCAGCATATCGGGGGCCATACGCCCTTTTCGCGCGGCATTCGGGCCGTATATGCCCGCAATGGCGCGCGAGAACGACTCATCCCTTGTGGTCAGGGACTGCCCGCGAGCAGTTCTCTCAGCGCCACCACCTGGCGGCGGACCGAGTCGGGGCTGCCGCCGCCCGGCGAGCGGCGACGGGACGCCGAAGCAACCGGGTCGACCAGGCCGACATCTTCGGGGTGAAATGCCGGATGGGCGGAAACGAGATCGTCGGCGGTCGCCTCGCCGAGGGTCTGACCGTTCTTCGTCAGACGACCGACCAGGGACCCCACCGCCTCATGGGCTCGCCGAAAGGGGACGCCGCGCCCGACCAGCGCCTCGGCCAGGTCCAGAGCGGTGGTCCACGCCCCGGGCGCTGGAGGGTGGAACTCTGCCCCGGTCAGCAGCGCCCCCACTGCCTCGATCGTGGTGGCAGTGACGTCGTCGAGGGCGAACAGGTGACTCTTGTCCTCCTGCAGGTCGCGGTTGTAGGCGAGAGGCAACCCCTTCTGGAGTACGAGCAGAGAAGTGAGCGAGCCGATGGCACCGGCTGACCGTCCTCGGGCCAGCTCGGCTATGTCGGGGTTCTTCTTCTGGGGCAGGGCCGAGGATCCGGTGGTGAGCGAATCAGAGAACGTCACCCAGCCGAACTCGGATGTGTTCCACAAGATGAGCTCTTCGGACAGCCGGGACAGATCGACCATCGTCTGGGCACAGCAGAACCCGTACTCGGAAGCGAAGTCACGAGCAGCAACAGCGTCCAGAGAATTGGTGAAGTGCCGGTGCCAGCCCAGCTGGTGGGCGCTGACTCCCGGATCCAGAGGCAAGGAGGAACCCCCGGAAGCGCCCGCTCCCAGTGGTGACACGGCGATGCGCCGGCCGGCGTCTGCAAACCGCTCCGCGTTGCGAACCGCCCACCAGGCGTGGGCAGCGAGGTGGTGGCCGAGCGATATGGCCTGGGCCTGCTGGAGATGGGTGTAGGAGGGGACGACGTCGTCGGCGTGACGCTCGGCCAGGTCGGCCAAGAGACCGGCCAGGGCTAGCAGGTCCGCTTGACGAGCGCGTGCCGCCTCGTCCAGGTAGAGACGGAGGTCCAGGGCGACCTGGTCGTTGCGCGACCGGCCCGTGTGCAACTTGGCGCCCACCTCTCCGACCAGCTCAATCAGACGCCGCTCCACTGCGCTGTGGACGTCCTCGTCGGTTTCGAGGAACTCGAACTGTCCACCTACCGCCTCGGCGGTGATCTCATTCAGCCCCTCGGTGATCTGCGACGCCTCCTCCGGGGAGATGATCCCGGTGGAACCCAGCATCGCCACATGGGCCCGGGAGCCGCGGACATCGACCTCCAGCAGCCTGCGGTCCTCGTGCGTGGCCGTGTAACGCCACAGGACATCGTCGGGCCGCTCGGAGAAGCGGCCACTCCACATGGTCACGGGCTGTTGCTCACTCACCCTCACCCAACAACTCCTCACCCAGCTTGCGTAGGCGAAGGGCGTTGAGGCGGATGAACCCGGCCGCATCCGCCTGGTCGTAGACGTCGTCTTCTTCGAAGGTGGCTGTGGCTTGGTCGTAGAGGTCGTAGTGCTCGGACCGCCGACCCTCGATCCACACCCCACCCTTGTAGAGCTTGAGGCGGGCCTGGCCGTTGACTCGGCGCTGAATGTCGTCCATGAAGGCCTGTAGAGCGCGTCGTTCGGGCGAGAACCAAAAGCCGTTGTAGACCATCTCTGCGTAGCGGGGAACCAGCTCGTCCCGCAGATGGGTGACCTCGCGGTCGAGAGTGATCGACTCCACGGCGCGGTGGGCGTGATAGAGCAGGGTTCCTCCGGGAGTCTCGTAGACGCCACGGCTTTTCATCCCCACGAAGCGGTTCTCAACGATGTCGATGCGACCCACTCCGTGACGGCCGGCGATATCGTTGGCACGGGTGACAAGCTCCACCGGCTCCAGCTTCTCGTCATTGATGGACACCGGTGACCCCGCCTCGAAGGCCACCGTAACCGTCTCCGGCTCGTCCGGAGCATCTTCGGGGTCGGTTGTGCGACGGAACATCCCTTTCGGCGGCGCCTCCCAGGGATCCTCCAGCACGCCTCCCTCATAGGAGATGTGCAAGAGGTTGGCGTCCATCGAGTATGGCTTGTCGGGGGTGACCGGGACCGGGATGCCTCTCGCCTCGGCGTAGGCGACGCAATCGGCGCGGCTCCTCAGGTCCCATTCCCGCCAGGGGGCAATGACCCTGATGTCCGGGTCGATGGCGTAGGCGGAAAGCTCGAAGCGCACCTGGTCGTTGCCCTTGCCGGTGGCGCCGTGGGCGATGGCGTCCGCCCCGACGGCCTTGGCGGTCCGCATCAGGCCGCGCGTGATTATGGGTCGAGCCAGCGATGTGCCCAGCAGGTAGTAGCCCTCGTAGATGGCGGAGGCACGAACGGCGGGAAAGACGGCATCGGAGACGAACTCGGAGGTCAGATCCTCGGCTACGAATTGGCTCGCACCGGTGGCGATCGCCTTCTCCCGGGCCTCTTCCACCTCCTCACCCTGCCCGACGTCGGCGGTGTATGCCACGACGTCGGCGTCGTAGGTCTCCCGCAACCAGGCCAGGATGACGGACGTGTCCAGACCACCCGAATAGGCCAACACCACCTTCATACGCTGGCCCCAAGCTCCTGCAGCTTCCCGGCGAAATCCCGGCCTGTGGATCGCTCGCCGACCACGACGATCACGGTGTCGTCGCCGGCGACGCAACCCGCCATCTCCTGATACGAAGCGCGGTCGAGGGCCGCCGCTACCACCTGCGCAGCTCCGGGAGGCGTCTTCAGCACCACCAGATTCGCGGAGGCCTCGATGGAGAGCACGAAGGCATCGATCACGCCGGCCAGAGCCAGTTCGGCGGAGCTCTGACCCGGGCCTCCCCCCAGCACGTAATGGTGGCCGTTCTTGTGGGCTCCGATCACGGACAGATCGCGCGAGACAGTGGCCTGGGTCACCTCGAATCCCCGTTCTGCCAACAGATCGACGATGTCACCTTGGGAGGTGATCTCGTGATCGCTGAGAAGCGAGCGGATGATGCGCCGGCGAGCGGATGACGTCGACATTGCCCCATCATACGCATATGCGCATATGGATGGCGAGTCCGATCTCAGCCGGTCCAGCCCATTACTGTCACATGGTGGTGGTCGGACACCAGGATCAACGGCGCCGTCCCTACGGGGATAGGCGCTACCACGGCACCGTCCACGCCATGAGCAGGGTCGAGGGGGAGACTGGACCAGTTCCCGTCTCCGCTCCCCACCCAGAGGCTCCGTCCCGCCACCGCCATCACCGGGCCTGACGAGGCCCGCGTCGCTGCCGTGATGTCCTGGCGGGGAGGCGGGACCACCGACATATCGTCCAGGAAGACCAGCCCATCCGGCCCGAGCACGGCCGGCGGCTGGCTGGCATCGATCAGATCGCCGCCGGAGAAGCCGTCCCATTCGAAGCCGTCGCTGCTCTTCACCACGGATTGGGTGCTGCGGGGCAGGGCGGCCACCCCGACGTAGCCGTCCGGCACGGAACGGATTCGGTACACAGGGGTGATGGCCCGGCGCTGGACGACCTGCCAGGTGTGGCCGAGATCTGAGCTGACGGCCGCCACCCAGAGATAGGCGGAATCCTGTCCGATGGCCTGGATTCCGCCCTCGAAGGCAGATACCGCCGCCACGTAGCCCAGGTTGGTGTCGGCAGACTCCCAAGGCAGGGGACGGGATTCCCAGGAGACACCGTCATCGCTCCATGCCATTTCGGGCACGGCCACCCAATGGGTTCCGACTCGATCCACCGCGGAAACCGGGATGCCCTGGAGGTCCGACACGGCCACGGGCTCACCGTCCCCAACCAGCCACCATCTGGAGTTCACCCCCACCAGCCAGCCGTCTGCCACCGCCCAAGGACCCTGCAGCTGACCTTCGCCCAGGTCCGCCTTCACACTCCACACTCGTGCGTTTCCCCGCGACGGCGACAGGTAGGAAGGCTCGGCCGCGGGATGGTCGACCCACAACGCCGGTTGGCCTTCGGTTGATCCAACAGCCAGGTCTCCGGTGGCGGCGGCCACTTCACCCGAGATTTCGATCGGGCTCCAGTGCGGACCGCTCTCCCACAAATGGCCGGCCCCCACCGCCCTGCTCGGAGACAGCATTACTACCGGTCCGTTGACGATCGGGTCCGTGACGGGAGCCCACTCTCCATCCTGTCCCTCCCGGTACGCCTGCGTGCGACCCAGCCCCACTTCGGCCAGGTTTGCCGTGAGGGCCGAACCATCCGAGTACAGATCGACCATGGACCAGCCAAACGGGAATCCAGTCGACGGTAACTGGGTCCAGGCGGCGCCGTCCTTACGCCACACGGCGGCCTGGCCGGTCTGGAGGCCCATGGCATACCAACCGGAGTTCAAGAAGACCACCCGGTGGATTCGAACCTCCTCGGGAACGCCGGACACCTCATTCCAATTGGCACCGTCGCTCGACGTCATTAGGAGAGAGCCCACCGCCGGCGAAAAGTCTTGGTCGGATCCCTTCCATCCCCAGGCATAGAGTTCATCGGCTCCCGCCGTAACCCCCTCCAGGGCGGCAGGCGTCATCGGGCCCCTCAGGACCTGCTCCCACGAGAGACCGTCGGTTGAAGCCCACACCGATGGCCGGATCTGTCCGTTGTCGGCGACATCCGAGCCGACCGCCACCCACGTCCCCTGCAATTCTGCGACACCGGCCGCATCGCCCACTACGTCACCTCCGTAGGTTCCCGGGCTCCAGGTGCGCCCATCGGGGCTGGACCAGAACTGGGGACCGGCCCCCACCGCCACGTATCCACCCGTGTCCAGGTGCGTCACTCCCAGGAGCCGGTTCGATCCGGGAAGTCCCAGGAAATGCCAGCCGCTGTCTGTCTCCACCACATCCGGCACGGTCGGAACCGTGGTCTCGGTAGCGGGGGTCTTTCCTCCTCCTCGGGAGGCGAACAGCAAGGCGGCCAGGGCGACGACCCCGATCGCCACCATCCATCCGGCGGCGGGCCGGGACGCCGGCTCCCTGGCCGGCTCCAAACCATCAGGTACGACCACCAGAACAAGGTACCCGCACCCTCGCCCCTAGGACTCCGTAGCGGGACCGCCGTCAGCCGGCCAGGGCCCGGGCCAGACGCTGCATGGCCTCGTCCACCTCGGCGGCCGAAACCGACAGGGGCGGTGCCAGACGAATCGCATCGGGACGGACCGCGTTGACCACGAGTTGGTGCTCCTCGAGGGCCCGTGACGCCACATCGACGGCCTCGGCCTCACCGAGTCGAGCCGCCAGGAGGAGGCCCCTTCCCCGCACGTCGATCACACCGTCCATTTTCTCGAGTGCCGCAACGATCTGGGCCGACCTCTCCCTGCAGTTGCCGAGGAGATCCCGACGCTCGATCTCGTCAATCACGGCCAGAGCAGCCGCACACACGACCGGCCCTCCGCCAAAGGTGGTGGCATGATCGCCGGGGCGGAACGCCTCCGCCACCTCTTCGGTCGCCATGCAAGCTCCGATGGGCAGGCCGTTGGCAAGAGCCTTGGCCGTGGTGGCGATGTCGGGTGTGAATCCCAGCTGCTGCCACGAGAACCACGAGCCGGTTCGTCCCATCCCTGCCTGCACATCGTCGACCACCAGCAATGCCCCCACTTCGTCGCACAGGGCCCGAACCGCCCTGAGGTACTCGGGATCGAGAGGCTTGACTCCCCCCTCACCCTGAAGCGTCTCCACAAGAACGGCGGTCACAGTCTCGTCCATGGCCCCTTCGAGCACGGAGAGGTCTCCCGCCGGGACCTGAGCGAATCCGGGTGGAAGAGGCTCGAAGGTCTGCTGCTTTGCGGGCTGGCCGGTTGCCGCCAGGGTGGCCAGGGTACGCCCGTGGAAGGAGTCCTCCAGGGACAGGACCCGATATCGCTCAGGGCCGAAGCGACTCTGGCCGTGGCGACGGGCCAGCTTGATGGCGGCCTCGTTGGCCGTAGCCCCACAGTTGGCGAAGAACACACGGTCCATGCCCGAGCGCGACGCGAGCGCCTCGGCCAGGCCGACCATTGGCTCCGTGTAATAGAGGTTGGAGACGTGAACCAGTCGGCCCATCTGGTCGCAAACCGCCTGAGCCACGGCCGGGTTGGCATGGCCAACCGACACCACCGCTAGTCCGGTCAGGAAGTCGAGGTAGCGGCGACCTAGGTCGTCCTCGAGCCAGCCGCCCTCTCCCGAGACGAAGGTCACCGGGGCTCGGGCGTAGGTGTGCATGACCGAGGAAGCTTCGCGATCGAACAGCGATGTCACGGGGTCACCATCGTTCCGATGCCCTCAGACGTGAAGACCTCGAGCAGTAGGGCATGCTCGGTCCGGCCGTCGAGGATGTGAGCCTGCGAGACCCCTCCGTCCAGGGCATGGAGCACCGAGGACAGCTTCGGCAGCATCCCCCCGCTCACGTTGGGCAGCAACTCGGCCAGCTTGGCCCTATCTATGCGCGAGAGCAGTGATCCTGCGTCGTCGTAGTCGGAGTACACGCCTTCCACGTCCGTCAGGTAGACCAACTTCTGGGCGCGCAAGGCCCGGGCCAGCACCCCGGCGGCCGTGTCGGCGTTGACGTTGTACACCTCACCGTCCTCACCGCGGGCGATGGGAGCCACCACCGGGACCAGGCCCCGATCCACCATCGCTTCGATCAGTGCCGAGTTGACCGTGGAAATGTCGCCTACGAAACCGAGGCGCGGATCCCGGGGCACGGCCCGGAACAGGTCGGCGTCGAGACCGTTGATGCCGATGGCCGCGGCGCCGTGGCCGTTGAGGAAGCGCACTATCTCGGGGTTGATAACCCCCACCAGGGTCCGCTGGACCACGCCGATGGTGTGGGCGTCGGTGACGCGGAGCCCGTCTACCCAGCTGGGCTCGATCCCTTCAGCCGCCATGGCCTGGGTGATCTGGGGTCCTCCGCCGTGTACCACCACGGGCCGGATACCGACCATGGAGAGGAGGGTCACATCCCCGGCGAAGCTGTCCCGCAGCTCGGGGTCATCCATGGCCGAGCCGCCGTACTTGATGACCATGGTCTTGCCGCGGAACGCCTTGATGTATGGCATTGCCTCCATGAGGATTCGCGCCCGCCCCATCGAGTTGGCAATCCGGCTCTTCTGGGCGTCGGGGGCACCATGACCCAGGCTCATGACCGCTCCCCGTTGAAGCGGACGTATTCGGGAGTCAGATCGGTGGTGAGGAGGGAACACCGCCCCGGTCCGGTTCCGACCGAGACCGAGACCGTGAAGTCTCCCTTCAGCTTGGCGGAGATGGCGTCGTGGTCGGCACCGAGGTCGACGCCTTCTCTCGCCACCGCGGTTCCGGCATAGTCGACCTCGACCAGTTCGGGGTCGAAGTGGACCCGGGCCGATCCCAGGGCAGCTACCACACGTCCCCAGTTCGGATCGGCTCCGAAGAAGGAGGCCCGCACCAGGGCCGAGTCGGCCACAGCCCGAGCCAGCTTCAGCGCCGAATCGTCATCTGGGGCGCCTCTCAACTCGAGGGTCACAACCTTGGAGGCACCTTCGGCATCGGCTGCCATCTGGGCGGCGAGGCCCCGACACACGTCCTCGACCGCCCCGGCCAACACGGAGGAGTCGGGACGCGCGCCGCTCTTCCCCGAGGCAAGGATGACCACCGTGTCGTTGGTCGACTCGCACCCATCGATGTCCAGGGCGTTGAAGGAACGATCGACTGCCCGGCGCAAAGCTCCATCCAGTTCGAGCGGATCGGCGATGGCGTCGGTGGTGATGACGGCCAGCATCGTGGCCATGTCGGGGCGGATCATCCCGGCGCCCTTGGCCATGCCACCGACGATGAAACCCCCCGTCGCCTTGACCTGTTGCTTGGGGCGACTGTCGGTCGTGAGAATCGCCCGGGCGGCCAGATCGGCACCCGCCTCGGTCAGTTCCATAACGTCCAGGCCGGCGGCTATTCGGTCCACAGGCACTAGGCCCCCGATCGGCCCAGTCGAGCAAACCACCACCTCCCTGGGCAGACAGCCGAGGCGGGACGCCACTTCTCGGGCTGTGGATTCGGCGGCTTCCCGGCCAGCTTCGCCGGTGGCGGCGTTGGCACAGCCGGAGGAGATCACCACCGCCCGAATGCGGCCTCCCGCCATGTGCCTGCGGGAAACGATCACGGGAGGAGCGGCGGCCAGGTTGCGAGTGAACACACCGGCCGCCGGAACGGGAGCGTCGGCGGCGACCATCGCCAGGTCGAGGGCCCCGGCCTGCTTGATGCCGCAAGCCACACCGCCTGCCACGAACCCCTTGGGGGCCGTGACGCTCATGGCATCCACCCCGCGGTAGGCAAACCCTTGGTCTCCTCGAGGCCCAGAGCGATGTTGGCCGCCTGCACTGCCTGGCCCGCCGCCCCCTTGAGGAGGTTGTCGATGGCACACTGGGCGATGATCGACCCAGTACGAGGGTCGGCGAACACGGCGACCAATGCCCGATTGGAGCTCACCACCCACCGCGTCTGGGGGGGCCGGTCGAGCAGGTCCACGAACGGACTGGGAGCGTATGCATCCCGCAGGACGTCACGGCAGTCCTGTTCCGACCCTCGGGCCCGACAGGTGACCGTGGCGAGGATGCCGCGCTGCATCGGTACCAGATGAGGCGTGAACACGATCTTGTGCTCGCCGCCCAGGAGCCGGTCGAGAGCCATCTCGATCTCGGGCCGGTGGCGGTGCCTGGCCACGCTGTAGGCCCTCACTCCCTCGTCTACCGCTCCGAAGGTGAGGTCGGGGGTGACCGAGCGGCCCGCCCCCGAGACGCCCGACAGGCAGTCGGCCACGATTCCAGCCGGCTCGACCAGCCCTGCCCCGAGGAGTGGGGCCAGGGCGAGGAGGACCGAGGTGGGATAGCAGCCGGGCGAGGCGATGGCGCGGGATCCCTTCAGATCGAACAACTCGCACAAGCCATAGGCCCACTCTCCGAGAGCCTCGGGGTGGGGATGACCGTTCTCGTAGGCCGAGGAGTACCGCTCAGGCGTGTCCAGGCGATAGTCGCTGCCCAGGTCGACCACCATCACGTCCCGGGCGCGCAATTCGGCACCGAGCTCGGCCGAGGCGCCGTGAGGCAGGGCAAGGAAGACGACGTCGGCATCCGACACACTGTCCACGTCGATGGCTCCGAGCGGACGATCACCGCCACTCAGGTGAGGGTGCACGTCGGCCAGACGAGCCCCTCGCGGCTGTGTGCCCCGAGATGGAAGAGTTGGAACTCGTCGTGACCGTCCAGGAGGCGCACCAATTCGCCGCCGGCATAGCCGGAGGCGCCCAGGACGGCGGTCATGTAGGCCATCCGCAGCAGTATACGCATATGCGAATATCTTTACGACTGAGGCCGAGCCGGTCTCATCCTGGGGGCGCCAACCCCCGAGCCGGCATGGCGGGTGGAAGCGGGTTGGAAAGTTGGTCGGAGAGAATCCGGGCCGCCGATGTCCCCGCCATCTCCTGCACCAATCCCACGAAGTCCTCGGTAGTGGCCGTGGATCCGCCGTAGCGCTCGTGCCACCTGGTCAGGATTCGCCACATGAGATCGTCGCCCACCTCGTCGCGAAGGGCCACCAACGCTAGGCCCCCTCTCAAGTAGACGGAGCGGTTGAACAGATCGTTCGGGGCGGGTCTTGTCGGCGGCGGGAACCGCAACCGGGCCAGGGCCGGCCCTTCGCTCCCCTGGGCCAGAGAGGCCCCCGACATCAGGTTGTAGGCGTTGGACACAGCGGTGTTGTAGGCAGTTTGGCCGCTTCGGTGCTCGAGCCACAGCCACTGGGCGAGTGTGGCAAAGCCCTCGTTCAACCAAACATCGCTCCAGTTCTGGAGGCGGACCGTGTCCCCGAACCACTGATGGGCCATCTCGTGCGCCACCAATTGCTCACCGAGAGGGAGGATCGGTGTACCGAAGGTGGAAAGGGTCTGAGTCTCCAGTGCCGCTCCCAGGCTCGGGTCGTCGATGATCAGGGCGCCGTACCTGGCGAAGGGAAAGTCACCGAAGCGTTCCGAGAAAAAGTCGATCATCTCGGCCTGGCGATGAAACGGCTCGAGAAGGCTGTGATCCAGGTCCGGTGGATACCAGAGCGAAAGGTCCACCGAGCCCGCCGGCGCAAGCTCCTCGTGCTCGAAGTGGCCGATGGCCATGGCGACCAAGTAGGTAGCCGTCTGCTCGGGGATGTCCCACTTGTCCGGCTGGTCGGGGTCGCCGAGACCGGACACTGCCCGCCCGGACGTCACCGTGTCGTATCCGGCTGGGACGGTGAGGGTGATCGTGAATGTAGCCGGGTCGCGGGGATGGTCGTTGGCCGGGAACCAGGATGCGGCGCCATCGGGCTCGTCGATCACATAGACCATGTCGCCTTCGTTCTGCCAGCCTCCGCCAAGGGGGACGGCGGCCGTGCCCGGCAGCGGCTCACCGTGGTAGTTGACCGTTACCTCGAAGCCGGTTCCCGCCCTCAGCACGGCGCCGGGCCGAATCGCCAACTCTCGCCCTTCGTGCTGATTGAACACGGGCTCACCATCTACCGTCACCGCGTCCACGTCGAGCCCGACCAGGTCCAGATTGAACCCCGCCAGGTTCTCCTTCGCGGTGGCGGAGATAGTGGCTGTTCCCTCGAGAGTCCCGGCCTCCGGGTCGATCGCCAGGTCCAGGTCGTAGTGGTCGACCTCGTAGCCGCCGTTTCCCAGGCCCGGATACAGACTGTCGCCGATGCCGGCCGCACCCCTTACCGGGGCTCGGCTGCCGGTGGTGGTGGGGAAAGTCACGGTGGTGGTGGGGAAAGTCACGGTGGTGGTGGGGAAAGTCACGGTGGTGGTGGGGGAAGTCACGGTGGTGGTGGGGGAAGTCACGGTGGTGCCGGAGGAGGCGGGCCCACCCGTCACTTCCGATGTGGGAGAACATGAAACCAGGACCAGGGCCACCACCAGGAAACCCCGAATCCGTGTCACGGCGAGGGCAGCTCCATGCCTCGTTCCCGGGCGAAGCCGCGCAGCATCTCGTAGGCCTCCGTCTCCGAGTAGGGGCCTTCGTCGATTCGCCGCTCCAAGAGCATGTCCATGGCTTCACCCACGACAGGCCCCGGGGAGATGCCGAGGAAGGCCATCACGTCCCGACCGTCGATCGGTGGCCTGAGCTTGGCGATCTCCTCCTCTTCGGACAGCTTGGCGATCCTCTCCTCCAGCTCATCGATGCGCTGCTGGATGGCACGCGCCCGACCCGGGTTGGCGGTGGTGACGTCGCAACGGACCAGCTCGTTGAGCTTGTGCAGGAGCGGTCCAGCGTCCCTCACATATCGACGCACCGCCGAGTCGGTCCATCCGAGAATCAACGTGTGGGGACGGAGGTGGAGGAACACGAGCTTGGACACGTCGTTGACGACCTCGCGTGAGTAGCGCAGAGCTCGGAGCCGATGGCGGGCCATGCGCGCACCCACCACCTCGTGGTGGTGAAAGGACACGCCCTCCTGCCCGTAATCCCGGGTATCGGGCTTGCCGATGTCGTGCAACAGGGCCGCCAGCCTCAAAACCAGGTCCGGGGAGGCCTTCTGGGTGACGGCGATCGTGTGTGCCAGCACATCCTTGTGCTTCTGAACCGGGTCCTGTTCCATCCGCAGAGCCGGCAACTCGGGAAGGAAGTGGTCGGTTAGCCCGGACTCGACCAGACCCCACAGTGCAGGTCCCGGATCCTTGGCCACCAGGAGCCGGGAGAACTCTTCACGTATCCGCTCGGACGACACGATCCGGATCCGGTCCGCCATTGCCGAAGCCGCCTTCAGCACCCCCGGATCGGGGGCGAACCCCAGCGTGGCCTGGAAGCGAAACAGACGCAGCATGCGCAGCGGATCGTCGGAGAACGAGACCTCCGGCTCCAGAGGCGTGCGAAGTATCTGAGCCGCCATGTCGGCGGTGCCTCCGAAGGGATCGATCGGCTCCACGTCGGGAAACGAAATGGCCAGGGCGTTCACGGTGAAGTCGCGCCGGGACAGGTCCACCTCGATCGAGTCGGAATAGCTCACATGTGGCTTGCGCGAGTCGTCCCGGTACACCTCGCTACGGAATGTGGTCACTTCAACGGTCCGCCCATCCTGGATGGCACCCACCGTTCCGAACGTCTTGCCAACGGTGAAGACTTTGGGTGACCAGGCGCGCAGTATCTCTTCGATGTCGTCAGGACGGGCGTTCGTCGCGAAGTCGAAGTCGCCTTCGTCGTCGCGACCCAGGAAGGCATCACGAACCGACCCACCAACCAGGTAGATCTCGAACCCCGCCTGCGAGAACCTCTCCCCCAACTGCATGGGAGGGAGCTCGGGGTCGACCAACCAGCGCATTCGCTCCGGGATCACTGCCGGAAGGATACGAGTCCCGTCTACCCCGAGAAAAGACTCCCACGAGGCGGGGCGATCAATCCGCGAATCGCACAAGGCCCGGACCCCCTCTGGCTCGCTCCGCTCGATACCTCCCCTACTGAGTGGGAAACGCGCTATCGCGGGCAACAGCGCCGCAGGCGCAGCCGCGCCACCAGAGGTGGCGCAGTGGTGGGGTCAATGACCAAGGCGCCATCGGCGTCGAGGGAAGCGGGACCTACCACGATCAGGACAGCAGGCCGGCCTCTATCGCCTTTGCTCGAAGGTTATGGCTATTGCGGACGTGAGGAAGGGCTGTCGTGACGTCGACGTGACGGGAGAGGACCAGCTTGAGGATGGATTGGTCGAAGGTCTGCATCCCGAAGAACTCCGACTCCCGGATCACGTCCTGGAGCTCGTTGACGTGATTACCTGCCACGATCCACTCCTGAACCCGCTCGTTGTTGATCAGCACCTCGGCCGCCAGAACCTGTCCGCTGCCGTTGACCGTCTCCAGTAGACGCTGGCTGACGATTCCCTTGACCAGGGCGGCCAGCTGGGAGCGAACCGCAACCTGTTGGGCAGCGGGGAAGAACCCCACCAGGCGGTTGACCGTATCGGCCGGATCGGTGGTGCGCATCGAGGACAGAACCAGATGCCCCGTCTCGGCGGCTGTGATGGCAGCCGTGGCGGTCTCCAGATCGTCGATCTCGGAAATGACGATGATGTCGGCATCTTGTCTCATGGCTGCCCGGACGGCTGCCGAGTAGTCCGCCGTGTCCACACCGATCTCGCGCTGGGCCACGACCGCTTTCTTGTCGGGATGCAACACCTCGATCGGGTCCTCGATGGTGACCATCGAGACGCCTCGGTTGGTGTTGATCCAGTCGATCATGGAAGCCATCGTGGTGGTCTTTCCAGAACCGCTCGGGCCGGTTACGAGGACCAGTCCGGCGTGCTCGGTCTCCACGAGTTTCTTCACCGCACCGGGCAGGCCGAGCTCGGTGAAACTCGATGAGCCGGAGATAACCCGCCTCAGCACCATCGATACCGAGCCCCTCTGACGGAAGGCGGCGACGCGGAAACGACCGACGTCGGGACGACCGTAGGCAAAGTCGGCGTCACCGTTCGCCTTGAAATCGCGGGCGGCGCGCTGGGTGAACAGCTCGGCGGCGTAGGCCTCGGTGTCGGCCGGCTTGAGAAGATCCAGACCTTCCACGCGTCGCAGTTCGCCGTCGACCCTGATCACGGGAGGCGCGCCGACCTTGAGGTGAAGATCGGACGCTCCGGTCTCCACCACGCGGCGCAGCAACTCGTCGATGGGTGCGGTCATACGGTTACTCCCTCTCAGCTCAGAATGCGGTCATCGTCCGTATCGGCGACAACCCGGCCGTCCTGAAGCACCAAGTGGGTATCTGAGAGTCAGTTCGGGATGAGCTCACCCTGGGCTACGACCCGGGGTGCATTGGTCTTTTGGGCTACCCCGTCGCCGTCCCGCATCGAGCAAGTGTTGGTGCATCCACCCCTGGTGTAATCCTGGTAGTTGACTCGCAACCCGCTTGGCTCCCGCGGACCTTCGGAGGTCACCACCCCCGGTCGGCTCCACCGAGCCACCACCGGCGGATCGTCGCAGGCGGCAAACACCTCCGACCAGACAACGAATCCGGTCAAGTGATCTCCGCCTCCGGCCAGCTCCCGAACGCGGGCGGCCCGACCGGTGGCGAGATTGGTCACCTCTCCCCACCACCACCCCGTGTCTTGGCCGGGGAACACACGCAGCCGATAGCGCTGCCCGGGCTCCCAGGGAAAGGTGCGTGTGTTGGCGTCGTCCACCATCGAGGGGATTGTCGAAGCGGTCCCATCCAGGATCCGCCCGGCCCGGTCATAGCCACCGAAGTTGACTGCGGTGGAGCCTCCGTGACGGGGATTCCATTGCAGGCCCAGATGAGCGCCACCACCCGCATCAGGGCTCGAACTCGACCGGAAGCCGACCTGGAGGGCCCAGAAGTAGAGCCGGGCGACGGTGGGCGGCTCGACGATCTCCAACTCCACGCTGGCCTCGATGCCGTCCGGCACGCCCTCCCAACCCAGATGCATCGAAGAGGCACCGTTGCCCGATGGAGGCAACCCTCGCTCGCGCCTGCCCGCCAGCCGATCCCCCAGCGCCCGCCACACGCTCAAACCACGCCCGGCACGTAACCCGACACCGCCCCCTTGACCCGTTCGAGTGCCCTGCTCGAGACCTCGGGGCTCCGGAACGGCGAGGGTTCGAGATCGTTGCTCAACCCAACCAGGGAGCGGATCACCGCCGCAGTCGAGTCCCGCAGAGCGGGGAGGTGGTATCCCCCTTCGAGGAAGGCGACGATTCGGTTGGCCGGGACCAGCTCAGTCAATTCAGACGCCATGCGGGCGTAGTCGAGTTCGGTCAGCCGGAACTCGGCCAGAGGATCGTGGGCGTGAGCGTCGAAGCCCGACGAGACCAGAAGCCAGTCGGGCTCGAAGCTCTTCACCGCTGTGATGACCAAGCCTTCGAAAGCCTCGAGATAGACGTCCCCCGCCGTGAAGGCCGGCAGGGGAACATTGAGCGTGGCCCCGACTCCTCCCCCGGCGCCGAGCTCGGTGGGGTTTCCCTGATATGGATAGAAGGGCGACTGGTGAATTGAGGCATACAAAACGGCCGGCTCCTCGTAGAAGATGTCCTGGGTTCCATTGCCGTGGTGCACATCCCAGTCCACGATCGCCACCCGGCTGCCTGAGTGCATGAGACGGGCGGCCGTGATGGCCACATTGTTGAAGAGGCAGAAGCCCATAGCTCGATCGCGCAAAGCATGGTGACCGGGTGGTCGGACGGATATGAAGGCGGGACCTTCGAACCCGTTGGAGAGTCGTTCCACCGCGGTGGGGCCTGCACCTGCGGCCGCCAGAGCGGCCTCCCACGAACCCTCGGATACCGGTGTGTCCGCGTCCAGGTCGCCACCTCCGGCCGCACAGAAGCGACGTATGGCCTCCACATACCCGGCATCGTGGACGACGGTGAGGTCCCGGCGGCTGAGCGGCTCGGCTTCCACCTCGAGTTTCTCCACTCCCGATTGGGCCACTCCCTGGTAGACGGCGCGCAGCCGGGCGGGCCGCTCCGGGTGGAGAGTGCCCGTGTCGTGGTTGAAGCCGCTCGGATGTGTGACATGGAGGAGCCGCACCCCCGTACTCTCCCACAGTGTGAACGGCGAGGTGAGATCCAGGGGCACGTGGCCCGGCCCGGTGGTACTACGGAAAGGCTGGGCCCTGGCCCAAACCCGGCCGTGGAACGACCAGACCACGGTCACTGCCGCGCTGAGGCTTGATCGAGGTAGCGACAGGTTTCTTTACGCTTGCGGCAATTGGCTCTTCGAGCACGATGTTTCCACCATTCGATCCCCTGCCCTGGCGCCCGGCCAGACTCCGGCCTGGCGGAGAGCCGGGTTCCGACCCCACCTGGAGCTCGACATCTACGAACGTGACCTGCGTGGGACCGTATTCGAGTCCACGGTCGAGGTGATCGAGCAACCGAACCCCGAATTGGCCCGGTTGGCTGCCATCGACGACGCGGCATTCGACGAGACGTGGCGGGTGGGTCGGCTGGGCCTGGCCGACGCACGTGCGGCCACTGCCCGGTCCGTCGTACTGGCGGTTCTATCCGAGGACGCGCCGGTTGGGTTCGCCATAGCCGGCGAAAACTCACGGGTCAGCTATCTGCAACGGCTGGCCGTCCTACCGTCGGTGCAAGGACACGGCGTGGGAAGGTCACTCGTTCGGGAGTCCATCCGCTGGGCACGCCGGAGCGGCGCCCGTACCATGTTGCTCAACACCCAGCCTGACAACCAGACATCGGCAGCCCTCTACCGGAGCGAGGGTTTCGTTCGGCTGCCGCACAGACTGCAGGTGTTGGCCCGCACCCCCGAAAACGAGACTTCGACATGAGGCGAATCGGGATCGTTACCGACTCTTCCTGCGACCTCCCCAGCGACGTGGCGGAGCGTCATGCCGTCACCATCGTGCCTCTCACGATTCGATTCGGGCACGAGACCTATCTCGACGGGGTGGACCTGGACACGGCGACGTTCTGGGAGCGACTCAAAGGATCCGAACGGCTCCCAGAGACTGCCGCACCCAGCCCGGGAGCATTCCTCGACGCCTTCAACTCACTGGCCGATTTAGAGGGCGTTGTCTGCATCTGTCTGTCCAGCCGCCTATCAGGTACCTACCAGGCAGCCGTCCTGGCGGCCAATCAGTCTGAGATGCCGGTCAAGGTGCTCGATTCCGGAGTGGTGTCCATGGCACTCGGGCTCACAGTCCTGGCCGCCGCCGAAACAGCCAACCTGGGTGCCGACCTGGATACGGTGGCCGCCGCTGGAGCGGAGTCGGCCGGTCGAGCCAATGTCTTCGCTGCCCTCGACACACTCGAGTTTCTCGAGCGCGGGGGCCGGATCGGGCGGGTATCGGCCCTGCTGGGGGGAATGCTCGAGATCAAGCCCCTGATCACATTGAAGGACGGCGTCGTGGCTGCTGCCGGACGCTCCCGCACGCGCAGTCGGGCCTTGTCCGCCATCGCCCAACATCTGACCGGGCGGTCGGTCGGCGACATGGCCCTGATTCACAGCAATGCCGAGGGTCTACCACTTCTGTCGGACGCCCTCGACCTTTCGGGCGCCAAGAGGCCCGTCGTGGCCGAACTTGGCCCGGTGGTAGGAACCCACACCGGCCCAGGGGTGTTGGGTGTGGCCTACCTAGAGGCCTGATGCCACCTCCTCTTCCGGAGCGCTTTCGACTCGAGGTGCGCCAGGGGCGCGACGGGGACATCGAGGAATGGCTGGCGACCGACACGTCTCTCGATCGCCCAGTGTTGATCAGAATGCTCGGGCCGGAAGCCTCCCCCGAGAGGCGGCAGGAATTCGTGCATGCAGTGCGTCTCGCCTCGACTGTCAGCCACCCGCACCTGGCAGCCGTATTCATGGTCTCCGAGATAGACGACGGCGCCTATTCGGTGTCGGAATGGACCGGAGGGGCGACCCTTGCCTCACGGCTGGAGGCGGGCGACACCATCGACTCGGATGAATTCCTCCCCAACGCCACCGGCCTGGCCGCAGCCCTGGCCGCGCTGCACGATCGGGGCGTGGTACATGGCGGGATCGACCTCTCCGCCATTACCTACACGGTCTCGCATCCCGCCAAACTGGGCGCTTTCGGGCGTAGATCCCGCGGCGCCAGCACACACGAAGACGTGCGGCGCCTGGCCGAGACACTCGAGGAGGGGCTAACCGGCACCCCACCGGGCGGGCCCCCGCCATCAGAGTCGATTGACGGGCTCAACCCGGCCGTGGATCGTGTCCTGGCGTCCGGGCAGAGCGGCCTGCTGGGCGCCCGAGCCCTCTCGGAGGCATTCGCCGGGGCACCGACGCCCAGACGTCCTCAACCCGAGTCCACCCGGCCGTCGCGCCGGCTGCTTCTCACGGCCGTCGGCCTCGTGGTGGCGGCCGCTGCCCTCGTGGGGCTGGGGAGATTGTTCACACCCAGCGGCGCGCCGAGCCTTCCCCCACCTGCCACAACTCCGACCGGAACCGGCCCCGCCACGTCCACGATCCCGCCCCTAACCACGTCAACCACCATTGTCCCTGTGGAGACCGCGCAGATCCACGTGAGCGACGCCTCCACCCTCGATCCGTTCGGAGGTGGAGACGAGAACGACGAGCTACTAGGAAATCTGCTGGACGGAGACCTCTCCACAGCCTGGAAGACCGAGACTTACTTGGATCCGCTCCCGCTACTCAAGCCCGGAGTGGGAGTCACCGTCCGGGTGGCCGGTACCCCGCGCTCACTGGATCTGTTGGGTCTCACGAGTGGCGCCTCGGTAGAAGTGGGATGGGCCGCCACGCGGGGCAATCGGCCCGACGACTACGAGCGGGTGGCGCGTCTTCTTTCCCAGCCCGGAGTAACCACCGTGCAGCTTCCTCCTCGCACCGGGGGAACCTGGCTGATCTGGTTCACCGACCTCCCGCCGGCCGGTGAGGACTATTCGCTGTCCCTGTCCGAGATCAGATTCCGTCCCTGAGCGCCGGGATCGACGCAGTTACGCTTCCCGTGGTGATCGATCTCGATGACGGCGCCCTGATCCACCAGGTGGTCGCCGGCAACCGTGCCGCCTTCGACGAGTTGATGCGGCGTCACGAGGACCGGGTATTCGGGGTGTGCCTGCGGATCATGCGTCGGCGAGAAGCGGCCCTCGATGCTGCCCAGGAGACGTTCTTGACGGTCTTTCGCAAGGCCGATCAGTTCCGGGGCGAGGCGGCTTTCTCCACCTGGTTGTACCGGGTTGCGGTCAACACCTGCTATGACCAGCTGCGCCGGGCCAAGCGGCGCCCCACCGAACCGCTTCCGGAGCCTCACGATCCACCCGATCCCGCCGTCGCCGACACCCTGGGCGGTGTCGAGCTGCGCGGGGACCTGTCGGCTGCACTGGCTGCTCTGCCCGAAGAGTTCCGCTCGGCGATCGTGCTGGTCGATGTCGAGGGAATGTCGGTGGCAGAGACGGCATCAGTGCTCGAGGTGGCCGAGGGCACTGTCAAGTCCAGGCTGCATCGAGGGCGGGCCCGGCTGGCAAATCTATTGGGGAACCGAGAGGACTACGGGTGACATCCAAGTGACAGAGGAAATGCACACCGAAGAACATCTCGACCTCATCGACGCCCTCGTGGAAGGACACTCGACCGACCCCGCCGCCGCCCAACGGCTGGTTGACACGTGTCCTGAATGCCGGGAGGCCTACCGCGCTCACCTCGCCGTGAAGCAGGCCGTGGAGATCCAGCCCGTGATCCCGCTGAGCGACCTGGAAAGACGTCGGCTTCGCTCCGGCATATGGTCGGAGCTGGACACCTCCCCTGAGCCCAAGCGAATGACTCCCTCTTGGTATCGGATCGCGCCCATAGCGGCCGCCCTGGTCCTGGTAGTCGGGGTGGGCAGCATCCTTCTCAACCGCGGCGGCAGCACGACGACCGCAACCACGTTCGCCGCGGCATCCGCTCCCATGGACGCCTACACCTCTCAGGAAGAGTCCTCCAATCGAGACCTCTCGGGAAGCGGTGAGTCGGACGCCGGCGGGGCAACGGCAACCACGATCTCACCGAGCCAGGACACAGCCGCCATGGCCGCAACCGAGACGACCGCCGGCGCCTCCGGGCCCCCCAACCTGTCCGCGGACGAGCTCGCTCAGGCCGCCGCCCGGTTCCTCCTCACCGCTCGTCGGGGAGACCTCGACCCCGACCTGTACCGGTGCCTGGACCGGGACGCTCTGGCCCCGGAGGATCCTTTCGCCGACGAGAGCATCGTGGTCGACGACCAGCCCGCCTGGCTCGTCGCCTTCGGCTCACAGGGCGATGTGTCCGCCGTGGTCGTCTACGGGGTTGACGACTGCGCGGTGTATTTCCGAGACCGATGAGCTGAACAGTTCTCCCACTAGTCTTGGCGAGCCTATGGATGACTTTCCCGCCAAGCTGGCTGCCTTCCTCGAGACCACGGCGACCAAGGTCCGGTCGCTCACGGTCGACAAGGCCGCCAACGCAGTGCGATTGACCACCTTGGGTCTGATCGCGCTCACGTTGGGGCTGATGGCCCTGATCTTTCTGTTCCTCACTATCTATGGAGCATTGGAGATTCCCCTGGGCGAGTGGGGTGCCTTCGCAGTCCTGGCGGGACTATTCGCCATCGGTGGGGCGTTCATGTGGGTGAAGCGAAGCAAGGATTAGATGGGGATGACCCAAGAGAAATTGATCATCATCGGGAGCGGCCCCGCCGGACTGACCGCAGCCCTCTACGCCGCCCGCGCCGATCTCGAGCCTCTGGTCTTCGAAGGATTCTCGGCCGGGGGCCAGCTCATGATCACCACCGACGTGGAGAATTACCCCGGTTTCCCTGACGGGATCCTGGGACCAGAGTTGATGGACCAGTTCCGCAAGCAGGCGGAGCGCTTCGGAGCCCGCCTCCAGACGGTGGACGTGGACCGAGTCGACTTCTCGTCCCGGCCCTTCGGCGTGTGGGTGGGCGGCGACGAGTACCGTGCCGAGGCGGTCATCATCGCCACTGGTGCCGAGGCGAAATGGCTCGGCATACCGGGTGAGAAGCAGCTGACCGGTCGGGGCGTGTCGGCCTGCGCCACTTGCGACGGGTTCTTCTTCAGGGACAAGGAGCTGGTGGTCGTCGGCGGCGGAGACACCGCAATGGAGGAAGCGACGTTCCTGACGAAGTTCGCCTCCAAAGTGACCATCGTTCATCGTCGCGACGAGTTCCGGGCTTCGAAGATCATGGTTGCCCGGGCGCTGGAGAATCCCAAGATCGACGTGGTCTGGAACGCGGTGGTGTCCGAGGTCCACGGCGAGGACGGAGTGACATCGGTCACTCTCACCGACACGGTGACAGGTGAGACCCGGCTCTTCGAAACCGACGGCGTGTTCGTCGCCATCGGCCACGCTCCCACGACCGGCCTATTCGAGGACCAGTTGGATCTTGACAGGGCCGGCTACATCGTGCTGTCCGACGGTGTTTCGACTCGAACCTCGATAGAGGGTGTCTTTGCAGCCGGAGACGTGGCGGACTCGTACTATCGCCAGGCGGTGACCGCGGCCGGGACGGGATGTAGGGCCGCCATCGACGCGGAGCGCTGGCTGGCCGCACAGGAATGAGCCAGGGCACAACGGTGTTGGTGTACCAAGTGAGACAAGGAGAATCATGAGCGATATACAGACATTGACGGACTCCAGCTTCGATGAGGCAATCTCCGGGGAGACCCCGGTCCTGGTCGACTTCTGGGCCGAGTGGTGCGGTCCTTGCAAGTTGATTACGCCCGTTCTGGAAGAAATTGCCAAAGAACAGGACGGGATCGACATCGCCAAGCTGAACATCGACGAAAACCCTCGCTCTCCGGCTCAGTTCGACGTGATGAGCATCCCCACCCTGATCGTCTTTCAGGAGGGGGTGGAGAAGAAGCGCATCGTCGGCGCTCGACCCAAGTCCAACCTGCTCCAGGAATTGGGCGAGTTCCTTTCCTGATCGCTCGAACGGACGCCCGGTAGATCCCTCACCAGCGTTCACGTCTGCGCGCAACCTGGCATGTGTGGCAGCATTGGAGGATGCGGCTCTACCGGCTCAACGACTCCGGTGAGTCGATCCGGGATATCCAGGATCGACTACTGGGGCTGGGACTGAGCACCGTTCCCGATCCTGAGGGGGAATTCGGTGAGGGAACCCGCGCCGCCGTGGCCAGGTTCCAGGAATCACGAGGCCTCGCAGTGGACGGAATCGTCGGTCCCGATACCTGGCGTGCCCTGTACGAGGCCGGCTATCGCCTGGGCGACCGGCTCCTCTTCTATCGCCGGCCCATGATCCGCGGGGAGGACGTGGCCGAGCTCCAGAGTCGTCTCAATGGCCTGGGATTCGATGCCGGCAAGGTCGACGGGATCTTCGGCCCCGACAGCCAGCGAGCCGTTCTCGAGTTTCAGCGCAACCGCCATATTCCAGAAGATGGAAAGGCGGGCCCGGGGGTGATCACCGAGATCCGGCTGGTTACCCGGGCCACCATTCGCGCCGGCCGGGAGGCGGTACGGGAATTGGAATGGCTGCGGTGCCGGCCCGAGAGCCTGGTTGGATCGCGCATCTACATCGACGCCGCCTGTCGCACCGACCAGGAGGCCGCGGCCGCCTGGACGGCCGCCTCCAGTGTGGCCATCGAACTGCAGGAAAGAGGAGGCGTTCCCCTGGTCTCGCGCAGCCACGACGTCCATCTTCCCGAGCGCCTCCGGGCCCAGCGGGCCAACCGACTGGCCGCCGATCTCATCATCTCTATCGGGCTGACCGAGGCGCCCGCCGCGGTCTACTACTTCCAGTCCGGACACAGCCGCAGTGAGGCCGGCGCTCTGCTGGCAGCCGCCATCGCCCCTCACATCAGTGGGGCCGTCGAGGGTCGCGCCACCCCCATGCTCAAGGAAACCCGGGCGCCGGCCGTGGTGATCGAGACAGCAACCTTGTCGGAGAAGACGGGCGCGGCCATCGTGGACGGCATCGAAGCCTTCTTTTTGGCCGATCAGACCGATCAGGTGAAGAATCGTCGGTAGATGCGCTCCAGGTCTTCGAGGGAAGCGAAGGAGATCTCCACCCGTCCCCGACGGTTCTTGTAACGGATCTTCACCTTGGAATCGAGCCGATCACGTAGCCGCTGTTCCAGCTCGATTATCTCCACCGGACGGATCTCTCGAATCTTTGGGACGGGATCGGATTCACCCCGCGACCTGGCCCGGGCCGCCTCCTCGACCTGTCGCACCGACCAGCCCTCCTCAACGGCTCGCTGGGCTATGTGGGCGGCGTAGGACTGGTCCTCGAGCCCCAGGAGGGCCCGAGCGTGACCCGCGGTCAGGTCGCCTCGCTCCACCATTCCCTGTATCGCGGCCGGCAACTGCAGGAGCCTGAGGGTGTTGCTGACGGCGGGCCGACTCTTGCCCACCGCCGACGCAACCTGATCGTGAGTCATACCATGTTCTTCCAGGAGCTGGTGGTAGGCAGCGGCCTCTTCCAGCGGGCTCAGATCCTCTCGTTGCAGGTTCTCGATCAGGGCCGCCGTCAGGCTTCCCCGATCGTCGGAGGTCCTCACTACCGCCGGGATCTCGGTCAGGCCGGCTCGACGGGCCGCCCGCCAGCGCCGCTCACCGGCGATCAGGGCGAACTTTCCGTCCTCCTGGGGTTGCACAACCACCGGCTGGAGTACGCCCACTTCGGCGATCGAGGCGGCCAGCTCGTCCAGCGCAGTGGCATCGAAGGCCGATCGGGGTTGGTGCGGATTCGGCACCAGGTCGTCGATATTGATGTGACGGAACTCATCAGCGCCGCTGCCTCCCGAGGGGATCAGCGATTCCAGCCCCCGCCCCAATCCGGATCTCCTGGCGGCCATCACTACCTCTCAGTCCAGTCCATGCCTACGCCGGAACTCGCGAGCCATCTCCCGATAGGCAATGGCCCCACGGCTCATTCCGTCGAACGCCTCGATCGGCTCACCAAAAGACGGGGCCTCCGACAACCGCACCGACCGAGGGATGATGGTTCTGTAGACCACGTCTCCGAAGTGCTCACGGACCTGGTCGGCGACATCCTTGGCCAAGCGGGTTCGGGCGTCGTACATCGTGAGAACCACTCCCCCCACCTCCAGATCCGGATTGAGATTCCCCTTGACCAGGTTCACATTGCGCAACAATTGGGTCAGGCCTTCCAGGGCGTAGTACTCACATTGGATGGGGATCATCACCTCGTCTGCCGCCGCCAACGCATTTACGGTGAGAAGACCCAGCGAAGGCGGGCAATCCACCAGCACCACCTGAAACTCGCCCGCTATCGACTTGAGGGCGTTGGCCAGTCGCTTCTCCCGGCTGAATACCGACACCAGCTCGATCTCCGCTCCGGCCAGGTCGAGCGTGGCCGGAACTACGAACAGATCGCGCACACTGCTCGGTTCAATAGCGTCCTCTAGCGGAAACTCCTTCAGAAGCACGTCATATATCGAGTGGGCGAAGGAGGAGCGGTCAAATCCCAATCCCGAAGTAGCGTTCCCTTGCGGGTCGAGATCGACCAGGAGCACCCGCACTCCCTGCAGAGCAAGCCCTGCGGCCAGGTTGATGGCGGTGGTGGTCTTGCCTACCCCACCCTTCTGGTTGGCCAGGGCGATGATGCGGGTGGAGAAGTCGGTCACGATGCCGTCATCATACGAAGCCACACGGCTCGGTCAAGGATTCCGGCTCCCACCTCCACCACGGTCTCTCCCGGCCCCGCCTCGGGCCGAGCCCGGTGAGATCCACCCACCACCATCACCCCTCCAGGTGTGACCAGACGCAATCCCCAATCTCGTACCAATTCCGGCGGTCCCGCCGCCCGCGCCACCGCCATCTCGTATCGGCCGAAGTGCGAACCAGCCTCGCCCTGCACGGTGCGAACATTCTCTACTCCGAGGATCCGGACGGCCCGACGAGCCAAATCGACCCTCTTGCCCGACCGATCCATCAACGTGACTTCCGTATCCGGCCACAGAATGGCGAGAGGAAGACCGGGCAGGCCCACCCCGCTTCCCAGATCGACCATGGACCGGGGTGGGTCGGGCGGATCCCATCCTCGGGCGAACAAGAGCGAGTCGGCCAGGTGCCGGCCTTCGATACGAGAGGCTTCGTTCGGCCCCAGGCCTCCGGCAGGAATCGCCTCCCTCTCCAGCCATTCTCCCAGACGACTGAGCAGATCTTGGCACCGACCATCTAGAGGCCAGCCCGCCCAGTCGGCAGCCCGTCGCACTGTTTCCACCCGCACAGGTTACAAGTTTCACGTGAAACTGCAGGCCGGCTGGAGCCAGCAACCCTCGACCTTGGGTTTCACGTGAAACGACCCCGCCAGAGACGGGGTCGTAGGTTGATTTCGGTGTCAGCCCGCTGCACTGAAGTACTCACTCCTCCTCTGAAGCCGCCCCTTCCACCGTTTCGTCCAAAGCAATCACCACATATCGTTTGGGAGCCTCGCCTTCCGAGTAGGAGCGGACACCTTCACGTGCCGCCACCGCGTCGTGGATCACCTTTCGGTCTGAGGCGGACATCGGTTCCAGCATCAGCTCGCCGCTATCCTCCAGCACCTGGTTAATCAGGTCCCCGGCATAGATGGTCAGAGCCTGACGACGCCGTTCGGCGTACCCGGCGATGTCGATTCGCACCCGGGCCGAGTCCTGCACGGTGCGCTGCAACATGGTCTTGGTCAGTTCGTGCACCGCCTCCATGACCGAACCGCGCGGTCCCACCAATGCCTCGGTCTGCTCACCTACCACGTCGGCTATCACGATGTCGTCATCGATTCGAGTCTCTACCCGGCCTTCTAGACCGAACGCCTCCACCAGTCCGCCCAGGAAGTCTCTGACCATCGGCTCCTGATCGGCCACCGTCACTTCCTGCCGATCGTCGGTCTTCTTGGGGCGGTTTCCCTTGTCGCCCGAGCCCCGGCCTTGCTTTCCCCTGCCGTTTCCCCGGTTCCCGGAGCCCTGACTGGACCGACCGCTCCGGGCACTCTGGTTGCTCTCGCCTTTGTTCTGAGGCTTGCGTTGCCTCTGATCGTTGCTCCCCGACGACTGACCCTTGCTGCGGCGGGATTTCTTCGACTTGCCCGAATCGCGCCGTTCCTCGACTCGCACGATTGCGTCCTGACCACCGAAACCCAGGAAACCCCGTTCCGGTTCCTGAATGACCTTGATCTCGAGCCTGTCCCGATCGGCGATACCCAACTCCTTGGCAGCGGCATCGATCGCCAGTTCGACCGTATTCGCCTTCACTTCAACGTACGCCACCTCAACTCCTTCTCCGCCGGCGCTTCTTCGCTGAGCCCGGCTGTGGCTTCTTGGTCGGTTTCTCGGCCGCCTCGCCGTCACCGGAACCGCCCGAGGAGGGGGAGGGGGCCTTCCCGTTCCCGGCTCCACCCGGCGATGGGCGGCCGTCGATACGGAAGATCAATACCTGCTGGCCGAGTCGGAACATGTTGGCCGTGGCCCAGTACAGAACTAGGCCCGCGGGAAAACCCCAGGAGATGAAGCCGATGAACAAGGGCATGATCTTGGTCACGGCCTGCTGGGCTCCGGCTCCACTGCCGGAAGGCGTTTCCTGTCCGTAGGTCGAGTGCCAGGTTTGGACATATTGAGTGGCAACCATCAGCACCATCATGAACAGATAGGGGAGGGCGGTCACCCAGCTCTGGCTGAAGGCCTGCGATGGGCTGACCGACATGTGCATTCCCAGGAACGTGGTGGCGTCAGAATTGACCGCCTGCCCGAGCGCCGAGCCACTTGGAAGAAACTGGGAGGGATCGCGCAACACCCGGAACAACGCGAACCAGATCGGCATCTGGACCAGCATCGGCAGCAGGCAGCCGCCGGGGGAGGCCCCGGCCTCCTTCTGCACCCGCATCAGCTCCTTCTGCATCTTCTCCGGCTCTTCCTTGAGCTCCTTTTGAATCCGCTTGATTTCGGGCTGTACGGCCTGGAAGGCGCGCGTGGCCCGGGTCTGCTTGAGCGTGAGCGGGAACAGCACGGCATTGATGACGATGGTCAGGAACACGATTCCCAGGCCGTAGGAAGGAACCAGGTCGTAGAAGAAGCTCAGAGTCGATGCGAGGATCTGCTGTAGGCCGTGCCAGAGCTCTGCCATTACTTACCCCCGCCAGTCGGTACCGGGTCGTAGCCCCCCTCGTGGAAGGGGTGACAACGGCCCAGGCGTCGGGCCGCCAGCCATCCGCCCCGCACCAGACCGAAACCCTCGATGGCCTGGACGGCGTACTCCGAGCACGTTGGCCTGTAGCGGCAGTTGACCCCCAGCGAGGGGCTTACCAGTTTCTGGTAAGTGCGGACCAAGCCCACTGCCAGCGCAGCGAACGGGTTCACGAGCCGGTCCGTTCCACGGCGCGCTGGAGCCAGCCGCACAGGTCGGCAAAGGGTGCCTCGGCCACCCGATGATCGGCGATGATGACATAATCCATTGCTTGCTCCAGCGGTGTCTTGGCCAGTGCGTGCCGTAACCGACGTTTGGCCCGATTTCGGGCCACCGCGTTCCCGACTGATCTTCCCACGACCAGGCCGGTCCTGATCGTGCCGTCGAGACCCGGGGAGGCTACGGCGGTGACGCCTCCCCGGCGAGCTCGGCGGCCGTTCGCCAGGACTCTACGGAAATCTGACGAGCGGCGGAGTGGCTTGCGCTCAGACGGCGAGGCGCTTGCGACCCTTGCGGCGTCGTGAACTGAGCACGGCTCGACCCGATCGGGTTTGCATGCGGTGTCGGAATCCATGCTTGCGCTTCCGTCGGCGCACTTTGGGTTGATACGTTCGTTTCATGAGAAGACTCGTCTGAGGTGGACAGGGGGACGACCCGGAAAGGTTACGGAGACACCCCGGCCTATGTCAAAGGCGGAAGCCCAAAGATCGGCATTCGGCTCGGGTCGCGAAGAAAAATCAGTGGTCGCGAAAAGGAACTAAGCCCCCTCCGGACGCAACTCCGGCCGGTCGAGCTCAGGAAGAGTATGGCAAACACCCCGTCTACCAGGGAGTTTCAGATTCCCTCAGCATGCGTTTACCTGCCGACAAGATTGATTTCCGCGCTCTTGACGCCTTTGGGTCCAGGCTCGCATACTTTCGCCCCGTCGCATACGGTCGGCAGCTCACTTCCCCTAGGGCTCTGGTCGTACGCGCCCTGAAACGAGCAAGACCGGGGTCGACCGGGTTACCCACAGATGCATCCACACCTGTGGAAAAGCCCAATTGTGACCTAGCAGAGAAGGAGGTTCCTTGGTCCAAGTACGACATTCCGCAGACCAGTGGAGCCTATTCAATGACTTTCTGCGCGGCTCCGTCTCCCTGGCCAACTGGCAGACATGGCTCAGCCGTCTCAAGCATGAAATCGACGGCACCGACCTGGTCCTGGTGGCTCCCAGCGATTTTCATTTGGAATGGATCCGGGACAAGCACGAAGAAGCGATCCTCACCGCTGCGGTGGCTGCCTTCGGTGCCGACGTCTCGGTCCGCTATCGCATCGACGACACTCCCACCGACCAACCCAATCTTCCCATCAGCAGCCATCCCGAACTTGGCGACGAGCACCCTTCCTCCTCGGACCGGCCCACCTCCGAGCCGAACGTCATCAGTCTGGTCAGCCGATATCGCTTCGATTCGTTCGTCGTAGGACCATCCAACCGGTTCGCCTGGGCGGCTGCCATGGCCGTGGCCGAACAACCCGGAACCAACTACAACCCTCTTTTCATCTACGGGCCGGCGGGGTTGGGCAAAACCCATCTGCTCAATGCCGTAGGTCATCAGGTAGCAGAGATGTACCCGGATCTCTCCGTGCGATACGTGACATCTGAGAACTTCCTGAACGACTTCATCGATTGCATCCGACGCAAGCGCGTCGACGATTTCAAGCAGCGCTTCCGCTCCGTCGACCTGCTCCTGCTGGACGACGTTCAATTCTTCGAAGGCAAGGAACAGATTCTCGAGGAGTTCTTCCACACGTTCAACAACCTCTACGAGTCCGGTAAGCAGCTGGTCATCAGCTCCGACCGGCACCCTCGGAATCTCGACACCCTGGAGGACCGGCTGAGAAGCCGCTTCGAGTGGGGCCTGCTGACCGACATCCAGCCACCCGATGTCGAGACCCGAATGGCCATCCTGCGCCGCAACGCCGAGCTCGCCCCCCTCCAGGTACCCACCGATGTCCTCGAGTTCATCGCCACTCTGGTCTCGGACAACATCCGGGAGCTGGAAGGGGCGCTGACACGGGTGACGGCGTTCGCCGCTCTCACCAACGGCCAGATCCACCTCGAGATGGCCCAGTCCGTCCTTCAGGACCTGATCCCGGGTCATGCGGCCAAATCGCTGACTCCCGAGGACATCATCGTGGCCACTGCACGGTCCTTTGATTTCACCGTTGAAGAGGTGACCGGCAAGAGCCGCCGTCAGCCCCTGGTCCGCTGCCGCCAGATAGCCATGTACCTGTGCCGGGACCTCACCGATCTGTCCCTGCCCAAGATCGGCAACCAGTTCGGGGGCCGGGACCACACGACGGTGATCCACTCCCTCGGCAAGGTCCGCAACCTGCTCCAAACCGACCGCGAGATCTTCGATCGGGTCAACAAGCTGTCCCAGCAGCTCCGTCAGCGTTGAGGAAACCCCTGTGGAATATTCCCAAACTGTCCCCACACCGGCCCGACTTCTCCCCACCCCCGGGCGGAGCAGCGCTTTCCTGTGGACAATCGGGCGCTCTGTCCACAGCCTTGGGTGGGCCGATTCGGCCTGTGCTCATTGGGATCTTCTACCATCATCCACAATCCACAACCCCTACTACGACTACGACAATCAATTAGTTCTCCAGTAGGAAGAGAAGAAGGGAAATACCCTTGTGAGAATCAGAGCGGAGCGAGACGACCTCGCCGACATCTTCAGCCGGGCCAATCGGGCCATCGGGGCCCGCACCGCCGTTCCCGTGCTGCAAGGTTTGCTGTGCGAGGTGTCGGGTTCCAACCTCTGGGTGACAGGGACCGATCACGAGATGACGGTCAAAGCGGCTACCGAAGTGGAAGTGCTCGAGGAGGGCCGGGTCGTAATTCCCGGGAAACTGCTGGCCGATGCCGTGCGGCGGATGCCGGCCGGACCGGTCACCATCGGTAGCGGCGACGGTGACGTAGAGATCGTGGGAAAGGGCCCGCGCTTTTCGGTCCGCCCCCTGGCCACCGAGGACTACCCCGAGATATCGGATACCCCGGGCGAGGGAGTGGAGGTCGACGGCGAAGAGTTGGCCGACGCCATCAGCCAAGTGGTGGTGGCGGCGTCGTCCGATTCGGCTCGACCCATACTCACGGGGGTGCTGTTCGAGTCGTCCCCTGAGGGGTTGAGGATGGTGTCGACCGACTCCTACCGCCTGGCGGTGCGTGACCTCAAGGGCGTTGGGCTGGAGGGGATGGGTCTGGTTCCTGCCCGCGGGCTGAGGGAGCTGCCGCGAACCATCGGCTCGGTCAAGGTGACGGCCCGGTTGGGAGACCGGGAAGCGGTGTTCTCCTCCGACCGCGGAACCCTGCGGTTGCGGCTGATCGAGGGTTCTTTCCCCAAATACCGGTCCTTGCTCCCCGAGAGCTATCCCAACCAGGTGGTCGTGAGCAAAGAGGATGTGCTCGATGCCCTGGGTCGGGTCTCTCTGGTGGCCGAGGATCACATTCCCGTCCGTTTCAAGATGAGCGAAGGGGGAGTCGAGGTGACGGTCACCCGCCAGGACGTGGGGGGAGAGAGCGAATACCTGTCGGGGAACTACACGGGTTCCAACGAGGAGGTGACGGTGGCCTTCAACCCCCGTTATCTGGGAGACGGCGTGGGTGCGATCTCGTCGGATTCGGTGCGGATTCAGGTCATCGACGGAGTCCGGCCGTGCGTGGTCGACGGGGGAGAGGGCCAGGACTTCCTCTACCTCCTGATGCCCGTGCGCGTGTGAGCCCGGCTCACAGGTGCATGTTGTTTGGCTGGAGCTGGTCGATTTTCGCTCCTATCCGCGCCTGGAATGGCGACCCGATCCGGCCGTAAACCTGCTCGTCGGGCCGAACGGAGCAGGAAAGACCAACATCCTCGAGGCTCTTGGATATTTGGCCACATTGAAGTCCTTCCGGGCGGTCCCGGACGAGGGTCTGATCGCCTACGACGCTGAAGCCGCCTATTTGAGGGCGGGAGTGGAGCGTGGGATGCCGGCCCCGGGCGAATCCCTGATCGAGGTAGAGATTCCCCGGCGCGGGGCGCGCCGCACCCAGATCGACCGGAGTCGCCTGAGACGCACGTCGGATCTGGTCCAAGTCATGAGGGTGGTCACGTTTCTTCCCGAGGATCTCGACATGGTGAAGCGGGGGCCCGCCCGGCGCCGGGACCTAATCGACGAAGCGGCGGTGCTGCTGAGGCCTTCGGCCGCCCTGGACCAGGCGGAGTTCGATCGGGCCCTCCGCCAGCGCAACGCCTTCTTGAAGCAGGGTGCGCCCGATGAGGTGACGCTGTCTGTCTGGGACGAGAGATTGTCACAGGCGGGTGGCAAGGTCATGGCGAGGAGGGCCGCCACCATGGCCGAACTGTCCGTGCCGATTGCAACCGCCTATCGAGAGATCAGCCTCTCCGATCAGGCCCTCACCATCGAGTATGGTTCGGATTGGGGTGCCTCCACCGATCCCACCGTGGGCGCCGGCGAACAGGCCCAGGCTCTGGCTCAGGCTCTGGCGGCGAGGCGGCGAGGTGACCTGGAGCGGCGGGTGACGACCGTAGGCCCGCACCGAGACGATCCAGTGTTCGTCCTCGAGGGTCACGATGCCCGTCTCCACGCCAGCCAGGGTGAGCAACGCACGGTGGCGCTGGCGGTTCGCCTGGCGGTGCACACCGCGGTGACGGATCGTCTCGGGGTCTCTCCGATCCTGCTCCTCGACGATGTCTTCAGTGAGCTCGACGCCGAACGATCCCGACGCCTGGCAGCAGCTCTGCCATCCACGCAGACGGTGATCACCTCGGCCCGACCCGAGGACGTTCCCATCGGTGGCCACAGCTGGTCGGTGAGGGCCGGCAACCTGGTCGAGGAGGCTCCGTGATCCCTTTCGAGGATGCCCTCGGCCAGACCCTGCGAAGGATGGGCCTGGCGGAGCCGGCGCTGATGTTGGATCTGGAATCCGAGTGGTCCGACCTGGCGGGCGAGCCGTGGAGCGCCAAGGCACGTCCCCTATTCGTCCGTTCGGGCGTGCTGGTGGTGGAGGCGACGGATCCGGGAGCCGTGGCCTTCCTCCGCTACGGCGTCGGCGAGTTGCAGCGACGGTTGGGTGAGCGGTTCGGAGAACAGGCCATCTCCGGAGTGGAGATTCGCCCTCCGGGCAGGAGGCGGGGCTCGTGAGGGAGCCGGAAAGGGCCCTAGGAGGGCCGCGATGGGCTTGGGTGGGGACCCGCCATCCCGTATACTTACATATGTGTAACGCTTTCCTCAGCGGGCACCACAGCCCGCTCTGCCAGGTTCTTCCACGAGTGTTGCCAGCCGTGCCGAGAGGAGTGTTTTGACGGCGAACGCGCGATTCCTACGCAGCCAAAGACATCACAGTTCTCGAGGGTCTCGAGGCGGTGCGGCTGCGCCCGGGCATGTACATCGGCTCTACCGGCCCCCGCGGCTTGCACCACCTGGTGTGGGAGGTCGTGGACAATTCGGTCGACGAGGCCATGGCCGGTTATGCCACCAAGATCGAGGTGACACTGCTCGCCAACGGGGGAGTGCAGGTGATCGACAACGGTCGCGGCATTCCTGTCGACACGGTCGAGAAGACCAAGCTGTCGGGCGTCACCACGGTTCTCACCACTCTGCACGCCGGCGGCAAGTTTCAGCAGGGCGCCTACCAGGTGTCGGGAGGGCTCCACGGAGTAGGGGTCTCGGTTGTCAATGCCCTGTCGATTCGCCTGGAAGCCGAGGTACGGAATTCGGGCCATATATGGACCCAGGTCTTCCGACGCGGCGTTCCCGAGACCAAGCACCCCCAGAAGGGGGCTGCAGTGAAACGGACCGGGACCGCCATCACCTTTTGGCCCGATCCCGAGGTGTTCACCGACACCACCGAGTTCGACCTGGAGGTGGTGTCGAGCCGGCTGCGGGAGATGGCCTTCCTCAATAGAGGCCTGGAATTGGTCCTGGTCGACGAGCGTGGTGAGGAGCCCATCACCCAGACCTTTCAATACAGGGGCGGCCTGATCGACTTCGTCAAGCACCTCAATGCCAAGCGAGAGCCCCTCCACTCCCACGTCATCGACATCCTCGACGAGGGCGAGGAGGCAGAGCTGGAGCTGGCGCTGCAGTGGACCACTGCCTACAACGAGTTGGTCCTCTCGTTCGCCAACACCATCAACACCCACGAGGGCGGGACGCACGAGGAGGGGTTCCGTAAGGCCCTGACCAAGGCGGTCAATGACTTTGCCCGCTCCAAGAACCTGCTCAAGGACAAGGACGACAACCTGACCGGCGAGGACGTCCGCGAGGGTCTCACCGCCATCGTCTCCGTGCGGGTCCGTCAACCCCAGTTCGAAGGCCAGACCAAGACGAAGCTGGGCAATACAGAGATCCGCTCGTATGTGGAGAAGGCACTCAACCGTCGCTTGCCGGAGTGGCTGGAGCGTTACTCACCCGAGGCGCGCCGGATCGTGGAGAAGTCGATCAATGCCGCCAAGGCGCGGGAGGCGGCCCGCAAGGCGCGCGAGCTCACCCGTCGTAAGTCTGGACTCGAGTCCGGAGGCCTGCCCGACAAGTTGGCCGACTGTTCGAGCCGTGATCCGGGAGAATCGGAACTGTTCATCGTCGAGGGTAAGTCGGCCGCCGGACCGGCCAAGCAGGCCCGGGATTCCAACATCCAGGCCATTCTTCCCATCCGGGGGAAGATCCTCAACGTCGAGAAGGCCCGGCTGGCCAAGGCCCTCCAGAACTCCGAGATCCAGGACATCATCACCGCTCTGGGCACCGGGATCGGCGAGGAGTTCGACATCACCAAGGCCCGTTATCACAAGGTGGTGCTCCTGGCGGACGCCGACGTCGACGGGGCTCACATCCGCACCCTCTTGCTCACCCTCTTCTTCCGCCATATGCGGGGCCTGATAGAGGCGGGGTACATGTACGTGGCCCAGCCGCCGCTGTACCGGGTCAAGGTGGGCTCCAAGGTCCATTACCTGGCCAGCGACGCCGCCTTGCGTGAGTTCCAGAAGGAGCACCCCAAGGTCAAGCCGACCCGGTTCAAGGGTTTGGGTGAGATGAACGCTCGCGAGCTGTGGGAGACCACCATGAATCCCGAGACCCGCACCTTGTTGCGGGTGGAGATGGAGGATGCCGCCCGGGCCGAGGACACCTTCTCCACCTTGATGGGCGACGACGTGGCCGATCGCAAGGCCTTCATCCAGCAGAACTCATCCGACGTGCGCTTCCTCGACATCTGATCCCATGACGACCGAATCACATAACTACCCGGAGCTCGAGATCGTCGATGAGATGGAGCAGAGCTTCATCGACTACGCCATGTCGGTCATCGTCTCCCGGGCCCTGCCCGACGTGCGCGACGGCCTCAAGCCCGTGCAACGCCGCATCATCTACTCGATGTTCGAGAACAACATCGGCCCCACCTCCGCCCACCGCAAGTGCTCCAAGGTGGTCGGGGACGTCATGGGCAACTACCACCCCCACGGCGACCAGGCCATCTATGAGGCGCTTGTGCGGATGGGCCAGGACTTCTCGATGCGCCACCTGCTCATCGACCCCCAGGGGAACTTCGGGACCCCCGATGATCCGCCGGGTGCCTCCCGGTACACAGAATGCCGCCTCACCAAGCTCGCCACCCAGCTGCTGGAGGGGATCAAAGAAGACACCGTCGACTTCGAGGACAACTACTCGGGCGAGATGCAGCAGCCGACGGTCCTGCCGGCCCGGTTCCCCAACCTCTTGGTCAACGGAAGCCAGGGGATCGCGGTCGGCATGGCTACCAACATCGCGCCCCACAACCTGGGCGAGGTGATAGGGGCCTGCCTCCACGCCCTCTCTCATCCCGACTCCACCTCCGAGGACCTGATGGAGTTCGTGACCGGGCCCGACTTTCCCACCGGCGGGTTCCTGGTGGGTCGGGCCGGGATTCGCGATGCGCTCACCACGGGCCGGGGCTCCGTGAAGATGAGGGCCGTCTGCGACGTCCAGGAGATCCGCAAAGGCCGTCACGCCATCGTCGTAACCGAACTGCCGTATCAGGTGTCGATCGAGCGCATCGTGGCCAAGATCAAGGTCCTGGTCGACGACAAGAAGCTCAACGGCATTTCTGAGATCCGCAACGAATCGTCGGATCGGGTGGGAACCAGGCTGGTGATCGAGCTCAAGCAGGCGGCCGTGCCTCAGGTGGTGCTGAACCAGCTCTACAAGATGACCCCCCTCCAGGACAGCTTCGGTTACAACATGGTCTCGCTGGTGGACGGTGTGCCCCGCACTCTCAGCCTGGCCGAAATGGTGGGTTACTACCTCGACCATCAGATGGAGGTCATCGAGCGTCGCACCCGCTTCCGCCTGGAGGAGGCCAAGGCCCACGCCCACATCCTCGAGGGCCTCATCATCGCAGTCGACAACATCGACGAAGTGATCCGCCTGATCCGGGGCTCGGCGGACACGGCAGAGGCTCGCGCCGGCCTCATTGAGCGCTTCGACCTGACCGAGATCCAAGCCAACGCCATCCTGGACATGCCGCTACGTCGCCTCACTGCCCTCGAGGTGGACAAGCTGCGCACCGAACTGGCCCAACTGCACGAGCTCATTTCGGAGCTGGAGACGATCCTGGCCGACCCCGACCGTCGGCGACAGATCATTCGCGACGAGTTGACCGAAGTTCGCGACACCTTTTCCGAGCCCCGCCGGTCCGTGGTGATCCCCGACGAGGGAGAGATGTCGTTGGAGGACCTGATCGCCGACGACGAGCTCATCATCACCGTGTCTCAGACCGGGTACGTCAAGTCGGTGCCGGCCAGCACCTACCGGACCCAGGGGAGAGGGGGTCGCGGGATCCGGGCTGCCGACCTGGCCGAAGACGACGCCATCGAGCATCTCGTCCACACCACGGCCCACGCCTATCTGCTCTTCTTCACCAACAGGGGCGTGGTGCACCGGGTGCGAGCCCACGAGATCCCCCGCCAGACCCGAACCTCCAAGGGGGTCCTGGCCCAGTCGGTGCTGCCCCTCGACCCCGAAGAGCGCATCCAGTCGATCATCGATACCCGCAACTACGAGACGGCCCGCTACCTGGTCATGGTCACCAAGCGCGGCCAGGCGAAGAAGACCGAGTTCAAGGAATACGACTCCAAATACCAGAGTCTCATCGCCGTCAAGTTGCTCGACGACGACGAGCTGGTCTCCGTCCGCACCACCAGCGGCGAGAATGACATCCTCATCTTCACCAAGAACGGCATGGGGATCCGTTTCAGTGAAACCGACTTGCGGCCGATGGGTCGAGACACTCAGGGCGTCCGGGGAATCAAGTTGCGCCAGGACGACGAGGTGGTGGCAGCCTGCTCCTCAGTCGACGGCGAGGAAATCCTCCTCCTCACTTCGGGCGGCTATGGCAAGAGGACCAGGATGTCCGAATTCCGCGCCCAGGCCCGGGGCGGGGTGGGTGTCAAGGCCTTCAAACTCACCCGCGTGCGCGGCAGGCTAATCGGCGCCCGCGCCGTCGCCTCGGGCGACCAGGTATTCCTCATCTCCTCGAACGGGATCGCCATCCGCACAGGGGTGGACAGCATCAGCCGGCAGAAGCGTGATTCGACCGGGGTCAAGGTGATGAATGTGGGCGACGGCAGCCTGGCCACCTACACCGTGATCGGGAATGGCTCCGACGAAGAGGACAATGACTAGTCCCACTCGATAGCGGTCCGGGAACCAGGTGCAGTACCCTGATCGTTGGTCAAGTCGGGACGCTCCCGTACACTCGCTTCCGAGGTTTCCAATGACAACTGTTCGCCGCGTGCGACGCATCATTCGAAAGATCGATCCGTGGACCGTGCTCAAGGTCTCGGCCATCCTCTACGCGGTCGCCGCCGTGGCCATCGTGTTGGGAGTGGTGCTGTTCTGGTCGGTGCTCGACAACGCCGGGATCCCCGGCAAGATCACCGATTTCCTGGTCAGGATCACCCTGATCGGCGAGGGAACAAATCCGTTCGCCAATAGTGAGCAGTTCTTCCGCTTCGTCGTCTTCGGCGCCATCGTCTGGTGGGCGGTCACAACCGGTTTCACGACGCTGATGGCGGTCATGTACAACCTGGTGACAGATGTGGTGGGCGGATTGGAGATCGTGGTGCTGGAGGAGCATCTAGGCAACGGCGGCAACGGACCCGCTTTCCGTCCCCCAACTGGCTACACCCAGAGCAACGGCACCCGCGCGACTCCACCTCTCGAACACGCCGATATCCCCACAGAAGAGGCTCCGGTCGTCCGTTGATTCCGATTTGGCGCCACTTTCGGGCGCACGTAGGGAGTGTCGCGCGAAGAAGTCGATTCAGCCGGCGGCGGCCCGTTCCCCGATGACCAGGCCCATCTCCACGGCCAGCCTCAGGTAATCGCCGGCTCTGGTCCACACCGGCACAGGCTCCTCAGGCGGGTCGGTCAGGGCCACTGCGGCGGCCGCGGCCAGGGCGATTCCGGCCAGGAAGTGGTGGTCGTCGACAATGACCCTGTGCCGGTCGGCGCCCAGCACCATGGCCGACGCCAGAGGCCCGGCGCCGTTGGCAACGAGCACCTCGTGCCCGTCGACCCGATCTTCGACAGCGTTGCGGGCATCGATCGGTGAGGGGAAAACCAAATGGCGCCTGCCTTGCGGTTCGCCCGGCGTTGCGACGGCCACAGTTTCGACTCCGTCGACGCCCACGGCCAGCGACATGGCCAGTCCAGCAATCGAAGCGTGGTACATGCCGGGCTGGACTTCCAACGTCCCCTCGACCACCGCTGGGATTCCCTCTTTGGCCCCCACCTCGGCCGCCACCGCACGCCCCACGATCAGGTCATAACCCGTGGCCCGCTCCACTGTGGGGAAGGAGGCGGATTTGGCCGGCGCCAGGAGGGAGATCTGGTCCACTCCGGGTTGGGCGGCGAGACTCTGTGCGGCGCGCATGGTCACCTCGCCCTCGACCGCGATCAGAACGCGATTCACGCCGGGTCGACCGGCTCCCAGCCTCCGGCGTCGAGGGTGCGCTCCCCACCGAGGCGGGAGCGGAGGAACGACACGATGGCGAGGGCGACGGCGCCTACCACCAGCAACGGCTTGAGGTTCTTCATCTCGCCTGAGTCTAAGTTGTTCTTGCCTTCAACCGAGTCGGAGGCCTATTGGAGGCCTAGAAGACGTTGTGGTGGTGTCATACGGGCGCCTTCTCCAGTTTCCCGCCCTTCCAGACATGCGTCACTCGTGACGCGTCCCCCCACACTGAGCGATCCTCGAGTGGATTCGTGTCGAGAGCCACAACGTCGGCGTCGAATCCGCTGCTCAGTCGGCCGGTATGCGGCGCCAGTGGGCCCAGTGTTTCGGGGGGCGTGGCGGTGGCGGCCTCGACGGCCTCCAAATCTGTCAGCCCGGCGTTGATCAGGTTGTCGATCTCGCGGCCGTTCTCACCGTGCATCTCTCCTGATACGAAGATGTCGCACCCGGCCGCGATTCGGACTCCCTTTGAGACGGCGATCTTCATGGCCATCTCGTGTTGGCCGGCAACGACCTGGCCCTTCTCGTACGCATAGCGGGGCAGACGCTCCACCTGATAGAGGAGCTCGTTGATCACGAACCGGGTCGGAACGAGGATGGCCCCCTTCTCCACCATCAGCTCGGCCGCCTCTTCGTCCAAGAAACTGCCGTGCTCGATAGTCCGCACCCCCGCCCGGAGAGCGGCCATTATCCCCGGCTTCCCGTGGCAGTCCGCGGCCACGATCCGATCGGCTCGGGCAGCCTCGGCCACGATGGCACTCAGCTCCTCCTCGGAGAACTGTTGGTGGATGGGACTGTCCACCTCCGACATGACCCCGCCCGAGGCGCACACCTTGATGACGCGGGCATTGTTCCTCAGGTTGGTTCGCACGGCCTTGAGAACCTCCGGGACACCGTCGCAGAGGATCCCGAGGCCCCTGTCGCCCGCCTGGTGGATCCAGTCGAGGGGCAGCGCATGGATGTCGCCATGGCCGCCGGTGGTGGAGAGGATCGATCCGGCAGCGTAGATGTTGGGGCCACGAATGAACTCTTCTGCTACCGCCCGGGCCAGATGGATACCCAGCCCACCCACCTCGCGGACGCTCGTAACGCCGCCGTCGAGGACCTTGGCCAGGTCGGCGGTCGACCGGGCGGCGGCCGTGACGGGGTGGGTCATGGCAAGAGCTTCGATATTGGGCGTTGTGATCCCCACGTAGTGGGCGTGGCAGTCCCACATCCCCGGCATGACGGCAGGAACCTCCTTCACCGACTCGTCTTCTCCAGCCGTGGGCGCCGAGCCGGTTGGACCCGAATACCGGATCAGCCCTTCCTCGATCACCACGGTCCCGTCCTCGATCGGGTCCCCCCGCCCGGGGATGAGAGTGTCGGCGATGATCCTGGTCGTGTTCATGGGTCTCCTCGATGGAACCACAAGAACCTAGTGAGTATGGAACGGCCGGCCCGATTCGCATCTTGCGTGGGTTGTGCCGCCGGTGGCCACGCCGGTCCGAGCATGGGACAATCCCGTGGTGAGATATGCGGCGCTGCTCAGGGGCGTGAACCTGGGCTCCACACGCAAGGTGGCCATGGCCGACCTGCGCCGGGTGTTGGAGAGCTCCGGGCTGGAGGAGGTAGAAACGTATCTCCGAAGCGGCAATGTCGTGTTCGATTCGAAAGAGAATGATCGCTCGCTCCTGCTGGACCGGTTGGAGGGCCTGCTGGCGGCCGAGTTCGGTTTCGACATTCCGATGGTTGTGGTGACGGCCGAGGAGCTTTCGCGTGTGGTCGACGCCAATCCCTACGCGGGGCCGGCTGCCGCCGACCCGACAAAGGTCCACGTCACCTTCCTGGAGCCGATGCCGGCGCCGACGGCCTGGCGGGATGTGAAGGCTCAGAACTTCGGAGAAGAGCGGTTCGAGGTGGGGGAGACCTGGATCTATCTGCATCTCCCCAACGGGATGGGGCGCGCCTCCCTCCCGGCCGCCCTGGACAGAGCCATCGGAGACGCGGTGGCGACCACCCGCAACTGGCGCACCGTCCTGCGGGTGGCCCAGTTCACCAGGATCTGAACCGCGTGGATGGCATTGCACCGATGTCGATGTGGAACGGCGTACTCAGATTTGTCCTGGAGTTGGCCGCTCTGGCGGGAATCGTGGTCGGTGGCTGGGCCATGGCGTCGAATCCCTGGCGCTGGGTGCTGGCGCTGGGATTCGGGCTGGTCGCAGCGGGAGCCTGGGGACGGTACCGGGTCCCCGGTGACCCAGGCCCGGCCCCGGTGGCGGTCGCAGGCCGGGTTCGCCTCGCTTTCGAGGCACTGGTGTTGGTGTCCGGGGGGCTCGGGTGGCTGATCGGAGGACACCCGATTGTGTCCGCTGTCTACGCCGTGGTCGTGGTCTTTCATTACCTCACATCCCTGGATCGGGTGCGCTGGCTACTCGAACACACATGACGTGACATCCGGCGCGACAATTGGCAGCATGCAACAGCGTGTGAGCCTGGTGACCCTGGGAGTCAGAGACCTGACCCGTGCCCGAGCCTTCTACGAGGCAATCGGCTGGGAGACGCACAGCGCTCCTGAGGACGATGTGGTCCTCTTCCAGGCCGGCGGAATTGTCCTGGGTCTGTGGGATCGGCAGCAACTGGCCGAGGACACCGGCGTTGAGGACGGTGGCGGATGGGGCGGCGTGACCCTGGCGCACAACGTTTCCACGCCGGGCGAGGTGGACATGGTGATCGAGCAGGCTCGCGGTGCCGGCGCCACCGTGGCTCGCCCACCCGAGGCCACCTTCTGGGGCGGCTATTCGGGGGTGTTCGTGGACCCTGACGGTCATGGGTGGGAAGTAGCCCACAATCCCTACTGGACCATCGCCGAGGACGGCTCCATTCGGCTCCCCTCGTAGTCCGCGATTCTCAGCTAGTTCCCAGCTCGCTTTAGGGTCTGCTTAGGCTCGACGTGGGAGAATTGGGGCATTATGGAAGGGACCTTCATGCAGATGGCCCGCTTCGCACCCTGGGGCGGACGTCTATTCGGCTTGTTCTGGCTGCTGCTCTTGCTGGGGTTCATCGCCCTGGTGGTGGTCGGTGCGATCTGGGTGGTTCGGGGCAGCGCCCGCCCATCCGCTCCCCTCGGCACGCCCTCGGGGAGCCACGATCAGGCCCTGTCGGCCCTACGCATGCGGTACGCCAAAGGTGATATAAGCCGCGAAGAGTTCCTGGTTGCCGCCCGTGACTTGGGCGACACCAGTCTTCCGCCACCGGAGCCGCCACCCGCCTCCTGAACCACTCTGGCGCGACATTCGGGGCGTATCCGTCCTGAATGTCGCGCTGAAATACTCTGTCAGCGCCCAGCGGATGCGGCGTTCAGGGCCGCGGCGGCCCGTATGAGGGACTTGAAGGCTGTGCGGTCGATATCGTCTCCCTCGTGGAGGTCGATGGCGCGTCTCGTGTTGCCTCCCAGGCTGGAGTTGAAGAGTCCCGCTGAGTCTTCGAGGGAGGCTCCCATGGCGAAGGTGAGTTTCACTTTGTCCTTGTAAGTCTCCCCGGTGCAGATGGTCCCATCGTGGGACCACACCGGGACCCCGAGCATCGAGTTCGACGGCTTTCTCCATTTGACTTCCTCGACCACGTCCGGGTCGGCCTCATGAATGAGCTTGCGGAGCTTGCCCAGCGTCTCACCCCTCCAATCGCCCAGGTTCGCGATCGTTTCGTCGATCTCCTTGGATGCACTGATGTGGTCTCTTCGTTCCATCCCCGCCATGCTATGGCCCTAGGACAGTCCTCGAACCCATGATGCCGTGAAGTTGGATCCGGCGAGACGGGTCGCAGCGGGGGTGCCAGGGGGTCGCCTCCCTATGCGCAGCCAAACGTTGTAAACCTGACGGGACACTATTTGAACTCGGTACTGGAGCGAAGCACCGAGGAACTGAAAAAGAAAACGGCTAAACTGGAGAAGCTCCTAGATCGCGCAACATAGGTAGATCGCGCCGTGCTACAACGGAACCATGAGTATCAAGGGCCTTCACCATGTGCAGTTGGCGATGCCCGTTGGCAAGGAGCCAGAAGCGACTGCCTTCTACGAAGGGGTGCTCGGGGTGCCTCGAGTTGAGAAGCCCGCCCACCTCGAAGCCCGCGGAGGTTGCTGGTTCGAATCAGACGACGTCCGTATCCACCTGGGCGCAGAAGACAAGTTCCAACCTGCCAGAAAGGCGCATCCAGCTCTCCTAGTCGAGGACATCTCGAAGACGCGGAAACACCTCAAAGACTCGGGCATCGAGACCGTAGACGATCAGCCGCTGCCCGGATTCGACCGCTTCTATGCTCACGACCCATTCGGTAATCGACTGGAATTCCTTGCCCCAGACCTCGACTCATAGACCTCGGTCCATCGCTTCTCACGTAGTTCAAGTAACGACCGTACGGTTGTGTCAGAGGGACACTGCTTGAAGGATGTGGACCTGACGGGACACTATTTGAACCCGCTGTTGGAGCGGAAGATCGAGGAACTGCGAGAGAAACGGAGGAGCTTGATCAGCTTCCCCGTGACTCACCCGACTGAAGCGGCCCGCTATGAGGGTTCTTTATCGAGACTCCGCGTTGAGGTGGGGAGCTGCAGGTTGGTGGTAATGCCAGGTTGAGGGTCAGGGCCCCTCGATACTCGGTGATGTACGTCGCCGAGAAGGAAGGGCCCTGATGGCACCTGATGCTATGACTGTCCGTCTTCATCTGCGCCGCATCCGTGTGGTGGCGGTGCTGGTGGATGTGATCGAGAAGCTGGTGGTGGAGATGGCCGATGTTCGTCGGGTGGTTCGCTGCCCGCATTGTGGGTTCAAGACTCATCGGGTGCATGACCGCCGGCGGCTCAAGGTGGTGGATCTTCCTACTCGGGGCCGTCCTACCACCCTGGTGTGGATCCGCCGCCGCTTCGTCTGCGACGAGTGCATGGAGCGGTCTTGGGAGAACCATCCCGAGATCCTGGTGGGCAGGCGCACCCATGTCACTCGTCGTTTGGCCCGTCAGCTGGTCCGAGACGTCAACCATCTCTCCATCCGGGAGATGTCGCGCCGCTACGGCCTTTCGTGGCATTACATCATGGGAGTGGTGGGGGGCTGGTCGGATCTGGTGGTGGCGGCTCGTCGTCGTCGCCGCTGCCGGGTTCTGATGGTGGACGAAACGTCGCTGCGGCGCGGCCACCGCTACGTCACCGTCCTTTTGGATGGGGAGACGGGTGAAGGTCTGGGGGTGGTCCGCCGCCGAGACGCCCGGGCCCTGTCTGGGTTCCTCCTGGCTCAGGGGCACCGGTGGTGCCGCCAAGTCAAGGTGGTCGTCACCGACGGGTCCCCGTCTTATCGGGCCGCCATCCGCACCCACCTCGGTCACGCCACCCACGTTGTTGACCGCTTTCACGTCACCCGCTGGTTCGCCGCCGGCCTAATCGAGGTCCGTCGACGTGTGCAACGGATCGCACCCCAAGGTTCCCGTCCCGTCTTCGATCCCGAAATCTTCCGTTCCCGCTACCTCCAGGTACGCCGCCTTGACCGCCTCGACGTCGAACGAATCGAAACCCTCGGCAAGGTCCTGGCCCGAGACCCCCACCTGGAGGCGGCCTGGCGGATGCTCCAACACCTCTACGGCATCTACCTCGCCCAGGACTCTGAGGAAGCCAACCAGGCGCTGGAAGCGTTCATCCAAACCCACCAGGACCATCCCCTCCCCGAATTCGACCAGATCATCTCCGCCCTGATCGACTGGGGAGACGAGATCTTCGCCTTCCACGACACCGACCGCCCCTCGAACGGGCGGCTCGAAGGCATAAACGGCAAGCTCGGAGTCCTAAAACGAATATCGGTTAACCGCCTACGGCTTCGTCAACAGCGCCAACTTCGGCCAAAGAGCACTCCTCCAGATGCCAGCCGTGGCAACATCACCATGAACCGAGACGAGGTGCCCATCCCACCTCACCAATGGGGTCGTATCGGTCTTCTCTTGTGGGAGGCTGAGGACAGAGCCGACCAGCCGGTGAGCACTTCACTTCACCGGAGCGTTGATTCCTGTGCGCGGACCGTGCCCCGGCTGGTTGGTGAGCCTGCCTGCAGCACTGCTGGGGTGTCGTGCCGTCGAGCACTTGCCCATTGGATCGTCGCCGGGAGGCTCCCACGGCTAGGAACCAACGGAGAAAGGAACATGGATGCTCTTTGTGGGCAACGACTGGTCAGAAGACCACCACGACATATGGGTCATGTCCGAAACGGGACAGATGTTGGCGGTTCGGCGCCTGGATGAGGGGGTTGAAGGACTCGGGAGGTTCCATCAGCTGGTCGGCGAGTTCGTCGACGACCCCGACGAGGTAGTGGTGGGAGTCGAGACGGATCGGGGTTTGTGGGTGCAGGCGCTGGTGGCGGCGGGCTATCGGGTGTATGCAATCAATCCCAGGTCGGTCGCCCGCTATCGGGAACGCCACGGCCTGTCGGGCGCCAAGTCCGATCGTGCAGACGCCAAGGTGTTGGCCGACCTGGTCCGCACCGACCGGCACAACCACCGTCAGGTGGCGGGGGACTCGGCCGAGGTTCAGGGCATCACGGTGTTGGCGCGGGCCCACCAGAAGCTGATCCGGGAACGGACCCGCAATACCCTCATGCTGCGAGCGGCGTTACGTGAGTACTACCCCCAGGCCCTGGCCACCTTCGATGATCTGGCGGACAGGGACACTCTGGCGGTGCTGGAGCGAGCACCCACACCGGATGCCGGTGCACGACTGTCGATATCGCAGATACGGGCGGTGTTGAAACGAGCCGGCAGGCAGCGATACCTCGACAAGCAAGCCGTCAAGATCCAAGCCGGGCTACGAACGGAACAACTCACCGCCCCTCACCCGGTGACCTCGGCGTATGCGGCCACCACCAGGGCCATCGTGGCGATCCTCATCGAACTCAACCACCAGATCCGCCAGCTCGAGGCGGACCTGCGGGCGGATTTTGAGCGACACCCGGACGCCGACATCTACCTGTCTCAGCCAGGACTCGGTGTCGTGCTCGGCGCCCGGGTGCTCGGCGAGTTCGGGGACGACCCCGACCGATACGCCGATGTCAAGTCTCGCAGAAACTACGCCGCCACGTCACCCATCACGATCGCCTCCGGCAAACATCGGGCGGTCATAGCCCGATATATCCGCAACGATCGCCTCTACAACGCCATCGACCGGTGGGCATACAGTTCACTCAATGCCAGCGTCGGATGCCGGACGTTCTACGACCAGCGCAAAGCCAACGGCGACACCCACTCCCAAGCCCTCAGGGCACTCGGCAACCGCCTCGTCGGGATCCTCCACGGATGCCTCAAGACCCGCACGCTCTACAACGAGCACACCGCCTGGGGCCACCGCCAACCCAACAACACCACCGCAGCCGCTTGACAGTTAGAGCCCTGGGGTGTTCGCTCAGAACCGAGTTGAGTTCGGAGAACTTGGTTGGATGTTGGTCGCTATTTCTGCGCGCTTTGCTTGTTCATCCTCATAACTGTGATGCCCGGAAAACGCCGAAACGTCAACGGTTCTAGTAAGAACCGTCAGGTGTTGTGGAGCTGAGGGGATTTGAACCCCTGACCCCCTGCTTGCAAAGCAGGTGCTCTGCCAAACTGAGCTACAGCCCCGTCAATTTCCTTGTGCTGTAAGGGGTTCCGACTAGTCTTCGCCTCTCAACGTACCCGCACAACGGTAGCACAGCGGATAACTTTGGCTAGAGGAAATGACCGAAACACACACAAGCCACGCCAGTTTAGGAACTCTGGACGGACTTCTCGGCTCCTGGGAGTTGCATCTTCGGTCGGAGCGGAAGGCACCAAAGACGCTTGAGGCATACCTGTCTGCGGGTTCCCAGCTCGCTGACTTTCTTCGTGCCTCAGGGATGCCGACACAGGTCCATGCCATCAAGCGAGAACATCTCGAAGCGTGGATCGTTCATCTCCTTGAGACACGTGCTCCTGCCACGGCTAACCAGAGGTACCGGAGCGTCCAACAGCTTTTCAAATGGCTCGCGGAGGAAGGGGAGATAGCAACTTCACCCATGGCGAACATGAAGCCACCCAAGCTGGACACCCCCGAGGTCCCGGTGATAGCCAAAGAGGATCTACAAGCTCTCCTCGCAGCCTGCAAGGGAACCGGGTTCAACGAGCGACGCGACACCGCCATGGTGTTAATGCTTGCCGACACAGGTGCTCGCCTATCCGAGATCGCTGGCCTCAAGCTGAACGACGTTGATCTCCATGGATGGGGAGTCGCCTCGGTGAGAGGCAAGGGCGGGAAGTACCGCTCTCTGCCCATGGGTCCGACCACTCTCAAGGCGGTGGATGGATACCTGAGAGCGCGGGGGAGCACACGGATGCTCACCGGGATGAACTTTGGCTCGGAGGCAAAGGTCCGATATCAGGGTCTGGCATTCGTCAGATGCTGAAACGACGCTGCCGCCAGGCGGGGATCAAAGAGATTCATCCCCATATGCTGCGTCACTTCTTCGCCCACTCATTTCTTGCGGCCGGCGGTCAGGAAACCGACCTGATGCGACTAGCTGGATGGTCGTCGAGAGCGATGGTGTCCCGTTATGCCGCATCCGCCGCCGATGAACGGGCACGGGAGGCCCACCGACGCTTCAGCCCAGTAGAGCAGATGCAGGAAGCACGTTGAAGCCGCTGGTCAGTATTCGGTGCGGACTGTGCGATCAAGGCCGTGGGGGGAATCCATTGATCGGAGGGATCTTCAACGTCGAGGGCTACCCCGTCCTTGCATGGTACAGGAAGAATGCAATTTCGTCGGTCCGCGTACAACCCAGTCTGACGGCCATGATCTCCGACGACTGGTGCTATCCGATCGAGCTATCAAATGAGTCGGCCCCATCTCGGCCCTTTGGAGATGTCATGCTTCCTGGTGGGGCACGCGCTCCCGAAGAACCTTGGGCCCATGAGTTGCTTGGATGCAGAAGGCATGGCCGACTTGGCGACGCGCAGGACTTGGCTTCTTAGTGCTTGGGAAGAGGCGGGAAGGACGGCCCCCTCAGCGTTACCCTCGCCGAGAAGGTCACGTGGTAGGGCGCGTCCGACTGCAACTAAGAATCCCGCCGCGTTCGAGATGTGGCTGGTACCGTTGTGCTCACAACCGTGCTCGGCCCACGGGGCCAGAACTTCAACTTCGGAATGAGCGCCGAAGCTGACCCGAAAGGGGTTCAGCTATGGCGCTTTCGCCTAGTGAGAGAACACTTCGAGCACGTCTAGCAGCACACACGCTCCACACGGGCGGGGGAACGAATACCGAGCCCGCTCGCAGGGCGTTCCTAAACCGGTTTGAGCGGGAAGTCGATCCGGATGGACGGCTAGATCCATCGGAGCATGCTCGACACGCCGAGCACGCCAAGAAACGCTACTTCACAGCGTTGTCGCTCCGAGCTGCAAAGGCTCGTCGGCGATCCGGAGTCGTAGGAACTGAGCACTCCGATCTGGCCCACGATAACGACGATTCCCAGTGTCCAAACGAGGAGTCGGCTTCCGGATCGCAGCCATGAGCGACTCGGAGAACCTGGCAGAACAAATCGAAGCGAGCCGAGCAGCCGCCGACTACGCGCTCGGTCGCACGCTGAGGCAAGCGCTTCAAGACGATGGCCGCAGTCCCGACGAGTGCCAGCTACTCGGCGACGCATTGCACAACATCAATGAACACCGAAGGAGGATCGGTCGGCCCCTTCTGACGGACCTACGAGGTCTTACTCTCGATGCAGCCAAGCGGATAGAGGAAGGCGTCCGTCTACTTCGTGCCTCCGAGATCCAACCAGAGTCCGTTGAGTGGCTTGAAGAGGGGCTTATCCCCCTTCGGGTTGTGACTCTTGTTACGGGTGTCGACGGAGTTGGCAAGTCAACGATCCTGTACACGAAAGCGGCTCGTGCCACACGGGGTGATCTGACGGGCGACCTTCGAGGCACCAGCGTCGACGTGGTGATTGCCTCCTCTGAAGATCACCCGAGCACCGTCATCCTCCCACGGCTCCTTGCCGCCGGCGCGGACCTGGACCGGGTCCATATCGTGAAGGTCAGGCGGGATGGTCTCGATGGTGAGAT
>CAVYYV010000007.1:0-119888 GCA_963772815.1 uncultured Acidimicrobiia bacterium
CGGAGTGGCGTCGATGAGGTCCCGTTTTGGCCACGGCCAATCAGGGCGGCGCGCCACCCAGGCGTCGAGCGAGGCAGCCAGGTCGTCGGCCACGTCGACCGTCTTCGAGTTCGACGGATAGAGAATCTGGGGGTGTAGGCGACCGCGGGGCGGCGGCTCTGGTCCGGCTGCGGTCCATGTGTGTATCGGAGCCAGGTGCTGCCTGCCCAGGCGCGAGGTTGCCACCTGGGCAACGGTGACCTCGTGTCCGGCCGCCGCCAGGGAGCTGAGCAGGGCGGTGCTGCGTGGCGACAGGTCGCTCCTGCCACTCATGAGTGTGACACGCACGGCGCTGAGCAGACTACCCCAAGACAGTGGCGGTAGATATCTGGTCGCCAGATCCCGAGGTGTCTCCGCCTTACTGCAGGTCAATCACCCATAGGGGTTCGGGTCCGACGTCAAGCACCTCCACCCTCAGGTGCAACTGCTCCACGGCTTCCTGCCAGTGTTGCCGTTCGCTTCGGATCACGTGCGAACGGATGACCCAGACATGGTCCGCGCCACGGCGCCTGGCAACCGCCAAAGCTGATATGAGGGCCTCGTGGACTGAACGCTCATCGCGGTTCGTTGCGTAGACGATCGAATCTTCGTCTGCAACTCGGGTGATGAATCCAGTCGCAACGATGTCACTAGCCAAGTAGTCCACTTTCTGTGACGGCCAGTAGAGAGCCACGCCGAAGTTGCCGGCCGAGTTGACGAGGACCACATCACTCGGATGCCGTTCGGACACTACATATTCCGTCTGGGCTCGGACATCCTCCTTGCTAGGCAGGGGAGTCTTGCCTATGTGTGACTTGACGTTTAGGAAGAACAAGCCGGTCAACAGGACAGCGGTCAAAATCCCCAGTAACGGCATGAATTGGCAACTCGCTTCTACCAGATACAAAGCCCCGACGGCACAGACCACCGCAACCGTGATCAGTACAAAGTAGGAGGTCCGACCATTGAGAAATGGGTAGACGTCCAGGAGGCCAAGGACCACTAACTCAATTGGCAGCAAACACAAGGCGATCGTCACCGCCGGCAGTCCCGACCGGCGGATCTTGATCAAACCCGAGACAAAGAGAGGAAGTGACGCGATTCCCCAGCCAACACCAGGTGCAACAACGTCACTCATTCGTGTCCAGATTGTCCTCAATACCGACCCCGCCGAACCAGTCAAGAAGAATTTCGACCAGTAGGAAGTGAGGGCTTGGTTCCGCGCCCGCGGGATACACAAAGATGACAAGGATCAAACCGATGCCCAGCCCGGCAATCAGGCCTGACACGAGGGTCTGACGGAGTTGCAACCACTCCCGCTTGGCCAAGGCCACGATTGAAAGGCCACCAAAAACGGAGAGACTGACAAGAATTGATGTGCTGCTCATGGCGGCGCCGACGATCGAAGCCAGGACGAGAACCACCCTGGCCCGCTTTGTCCACGATCTCTCCGCTACTGCCGCAGAAGCGAGAATGGCGAGGGCCATCAAGGCGTCGGCGGTGTATTGCTTCAGGTCATTGCGCATTAGCGCTGCTGGAGTCAGGGCCAAAGCAGCCGCCGTCGCCAGAGCAGCTCCCGAGGCTGTCACAGCTCGGGTCCAACGCAGTGAGTAGGCGAAAACAGCTGACGCGATGACCCCGCCGATGGTGAACGCCAGAGGTATTAGGCGCGCTGCCTCGGGGAAGGGCCAGGGGATAGCCCAGACGAGGAACGTGAAACCGATTGGCGTTACGCTGGTTATTGAGGGCAACTCTCGAATAGGCGCCTTCGAAGCGACCGCCACCCACGACTCATCGAGCCAAAGAGGTTTCGAGAGCAGGTGGGAAGGGTCGTGCAGGGCGAGTAACGAGGTACAGATGACCGCTAGTACCACGTGCCACGGCCGGATCTTCGTCACCACAATCCCTCAAGCCTCGCGCCGGCCTCACAGAGTAACGTACAGTCCTACCACCAGTTCACACACGTGGACAAAGTCAGCTTCGACACGGGCTCTCCAAGCTGGATGCATGGAACAACACCAGACCGGCAGACTCTGCTACTCGCCTACAACCTTTACCCCCCTTCATGTTCGTAGCGATGGAAAGGCAGCGCTCAGCCCAGGGCCCGGTGAAGCATTGCCGCCATCTCGCCCCTGGTTATGGGTGAGTCGGGGCAGTAGTGGTCGTTGGTGGGTGGGTTGCAGCCTTTGGTGATTCCGGCTTGGGCCAGGGCGTTGATGGCGGACTCGAAGATGGATCCGTCGTCATCGACGAAAGCGTTGGGTCCTGAAGGCAGCGATAGGCCCTTGACCAGGAAGGCGGCGGCCTCTCCTCTGGTTATGGGTGAGTCGGGGCAGTAGTGGTCGTTGGTGGGTGGGTTGCAGCCTTTGGTGATTCCGGCTTGGGCCAGGGCGTTGATGGCCGATTCGAAGATGGATCCGTCGTCGTCGGTGAACGCGCCGGGTCCCGGTGACAGCTTCAAGGAACGCTGCAGGAATGCCGCCATCTCCCCCCGGCTCACCTCCCTCTGCGGGCAGAAGAGATCGTTGATCGGTGGGTTGCAACCCCTGGTTGCACCGATCGCCGCCAGCCAGACGATGTCGGTGTCGAAGGCTGATGCGTGGATGTCTGTGAGTTTGGCCGCCACGGTGGACAGATCGGTGGTGAGTCGGGTCCCGTAGAAGGTGGTCGCCGCCAGAGCATCGAGAGGGGTCCCGTGAACGCCGAGGCGCGTGATCAGCTCTTGAGGTGACAGGCCCGGGTTGACCGACAGCATGAGCGCGGCCGTCCCCGAGACCTCTGCGGCTGAGAACGAGGTGCCGGTCACGGATGCGAACGAGCCCATGGTCGACAGCGTGGTTGTGGCGATGTCCACTCCCGGAGCTCCGATGTCGATGGTTGCCTTCCCGGTGTTGGAGCCGGACCAGAGGTCGTCGTTCTGGTCTGTGGCGGCCACCGCCACCAGGTTCGGGTTGGGCAGGCTGGCCGGCACGAACTCCTGGCCGTCCACGTCGGTGGAGGTATTGCCGGCCGCCGCCACCACCAGAACCCCTTTGCTCTGGGCGTAGTCGAGCGCGTCGCTGAGCGGTCCGGGCTGGGCGAACCCTCCCAGCGAGAGGTTGATGATGTCGGCTCCAGAATCGACGGCATAGACGATTCCCCAGGCGACGTCGAACAAACCGCAACTCGTCGAACAGGCGCGGATCGGCAGAATGGTGGCGGTCGGGGCGATGCCGGCCACGCCGACTCCGTTCAGTGATGCGACCGCCACTCCTGCCACCTCGGTGCCGTGGCCAACCGTCGGATCGCTCGGGTCGTTGTCGTCGTCGACGATGTCCCATCCGTGGACATCGTCTACCAGGCCATTGCCGTCGTCGTCGATCCCGTTGCCGGCGATCTCGCCGCTGTTGGTATAGATGCGGTCGGACAGATCCGGGTGACTCAGCTCGATGCCGCTGTCGACGAGGGCGATGAGCACGCTGGGGTCTCCGGTCGTCTCCTCCCAGGCGCGTTGGACTCCGAGCGGGACCAGTGCCCACTCGTCACTCGACAGCGGCTCGGCGGTTGGGTCCGGCCCGAGCAGATCGAGACGGGTGTCGGGCACCCATTGGGTGTCCGCAGCTACCTCGCTCAAGGGCATCCGATGCCACCCAAGAACGGATCTGTTTTGCTGGCTCGCATTGACCGCAGGCGGATCGCGTACTAGAACCGTCCCACTGCCGTTTGGAGCCAGGAGCAGAGCGAGCAGCAGCCAGGGAAGCACGTCGCAAGGGTATTAGGGATGCGACTCAACCGGCTCTGGTCGTTCGTCTGGTTCCGCCGGCACAGTTGGAGCGTCGCGCTCAAGAGCGGCGTGCGAACGGACGATGAATGATTTGTGCATCTGAGTAGCCGCGCTGGCAAAGCCTCGACAGTTGTAATGCTCGTAGTAGCGCTCCTGGCGTCGACCATGGCGGTGGCGCAGGCGAGCGCGTCGAGCGACGAGCAGAGACTCGTCAACCTCATCAACGCCGAAAGGGCGGCGGTGGGCGTTCCCGAGCTGATAGTGGTGCCCGATCTGGTGGCCGGCGCCGAGGGCCAGGCTGCTCGGATGGCGGACGCGGGGACCATATTCCATAACCAGAACCTGGGTGACATCACCTCGGGTTGGCAGATGCTCGGAGAGAACGTGGGAATGGGCGGCACCGTCGACGGCCTCCACCAGGCATTCATGAACTCTTCCGGGCACCGGGCGAACATCCTCAACCCGGCCTATGACGGCGTCGGCGTCGGCGTGGTGTGGAAGGCGGGGATCCCCTACGTGTCCGAAGTCTTCATGGACCCGATCGAGCCTCTTCCCGGCCAGTACACGCCACCCTTCTACGACGACGACGGCTCCATTTTCGAGTCGGACATCATCACCATCTTCAATCTGGGGATCACCAAGGGTTGCGCCTCCAACCGCTACTGCCCGGACGATCCCGTGACACGGGGTGAGATGGCCGCCATGCTGGTCCGTGCCTTTGACATCCCCCGCTCGGGCAGCGACCTGTTCGCCGACGACAACAGCTCCGTGTTCGAGGCCGACATCAATGCCCTGGCCGCAGCCGGTGTCACCATGGGCTGCGCACCCGACCGCTACTGCCCCGATCGGCGGATCTCCAGGGGAGAGATGGCCATCTTCCTCACCCGGGTGCTGGATCTCCCATCGGCGCCGCCGGCCGGATTCACCGACACCGCCGGCAATATGGCCGCCTCTGCAATCGACTCCCTTGCCGCCGCCGAGATAACCAAGGGTTGCACGTCGACGACCTTCTGTCCCGACGCCAACGTGACGCGAGGCCAGATGGCGGCCTTCCTGGTGCGCGCCCTCGAGCGCTGAGCCACCTTCCGCCGGTCTCACTCCACTAGTACCGACGGATCGCGTAGGCTGTCGCCGGTGAGGTTGCGTACCGGAGTCATGCTGACGCTCCTGATCCTGGCGGTGTCGCTGCCCGCCTGGGGGGCGCTGCCTCCCGGGGGGACATTCGTCGACGACGACGGCTCGGTTCATGAGCAGGACATCGAGGCGATCGCTGCCGCAGACATCACCCGGGGTTGCAATCCGCCCTGGGGAGACGAGTTCTGCCCCACCCGTCCGGTGACCCGGGGAGAGATGGCAGCCTTTCTCAATCGGGCCCTCGGCCTCCCAGCCGGGCCAGATGCCTTTATCGACGACGGGGTGTCGGTGTTCCAGGCCGATATCAATGCCATCGCCGCCGCCGGGGTCACCAAGGGCTGCAACCCGCCCACCAACGACCGGTTCTGTCCCAGTAGGACCATCACACGGGGGGAGATGGCCGCCTTTCTCACCCGGGCCTATCACTACGTGGCCACCGAGCACAACGTGTTCGTCGACGACGATGGGTCGGTTTTCGAGAACGACATCGATGCCCTGGCCTCGGCCGGGGTCACCAAGGGCTGCAACCCGCCCGCCAACGACCGCTTCTGCCCCAATGACCCGGTCACGCGCCAGCAGATGGCCAGCTTCCTGGCCCGGGCCCAGAACCTGCCTCGGCCCGAGGTTCCCGCTCGTCCCGACGTGACGTTGCGCCAGGTCGCCTCCGGGCTCACCCAGCCCACCTATGCCGTGGCACCGCCAGGTGACGATCGGATCTTCGTCGTGGAGAAGGGCGGCAAGATCGAGGTTGTCGTGGGCGGAAAGGTCCTGCCCACCCCCTTCCTCGACATCTCGGACCGGGTTGAGAACCGGGGTGAGATGGGACTGCTCTCGATGGCCTTCCATCCCGAATTCCCGACCGACGATCGTGTGTTCGTCTACTACTCGCACCAGAACGCCAACGGGTCGCTCGAGTCGCGGATCTCGTCGTTCCATCTCAGTAGCGATCCCAACCGGCTAGACCCGACCGAGACCCGGATCCTGACCATTCCCGAGCCGTTCACCAACCACAACGGGGGCCATCTGTTGTTCACTCCGGACGGCTACCTCATGGTTGGCGTCGGTGACGGAGGCGGTGCCAACGATCCGAACGGAAACGGCCAGAACAGCAACACGCTGCTCGGCTCCCTGTTGCGCATCGACATCAGCAATCCTCCGTACGTCAACCCCGGGGACAATCCTTTCGTCGGCGGGCCCGGCCGGGACGAGATCTGGGCGGTGGGGCTGCGTAACCCGTGGCGTATCTGGATCGACCAGGGCCTGCTGTACGTGGCAGATGTGGGCCAGGATGCTCGCGAGGAGGTCGACGTGGTCTCCCTCGGCCGCCCATTGGTGAATTACGGCTGGTCCCGGTTCGAGGGCTCGACCTGCAACCTGAACGACACCGACCCGTCCTGTGCCTCATCGGGGATGCAGTTCCCGCTCGTCGAGTACACCCACGACGGCGGAGCGTGCTCCTTGACCGGGGGCATCGTCTATCGGGGCTCGGCGTTGCCGTGGCTGGACGGGCACTACTTCTACGGTGACCTGTGCGCCGGATTCATCCGCAGCTTCCGTACCTGGGACGGCACCTCGGCCGATGATCAACAGGATTGGGCCTCGCGGCTGGGGAAGGTCCCGGCCCTTTGGTCGTTCGGGGTGGATGGGTTCGGCGAGATGCTGGTGGTGTCGGGGCAGGGCGTTGTCTACCGGCTCGAGGCCAAATGACGCTGAGCCGATTGGCTCGCCTGGGGGCTGCCCTGATCCTGGCTATCGCCGTCGGGGCCGGCCCACTAACCGCCCGGGCCGACACGGAGCTCGTATCCGAGTCCTTTGGCTGTGGCTATTCGCGTTTCTACATGCCCCACACCGGGACCCGGGGCTCCCTGCCCCTCTCCCTGCCGGTGCGGGGGCCGGCCGGGGCCCTGTTCGGGCGGACACTCGGTGCGGCTAAGAACAACCTGGTTCGGTGGACGGTGCCCATGTCGGACGGGGCCCGGGTGCAGGTGAACCGCGCCCTGCTGCCTGTCCTCCACCAGGTCGAGAAGAACCTGGCCGCCGAGGCTGCCCAGGGTCATTACTACAAAGTTCACGCTGCCTACACCTCGGCCTACAACTCTCGCACCAGCGTCTCCCATGACGGGATCAGCTATCACGCCCTCGGGGCCGCCATCGACATCAACTCCAATCGCAACCCCTACCGGCTCGACAACCGACTGATAACCGACATGCCCGATTGGTTCGTGAAAGCATGGGAGGACGCCGGCATGTGCTGGGGCGGTCACTGGCAGGGAGTCAAGGACACCATGCATTTCTCCTGGGTGGGCCCGGCCGGAACTCCGGGCTACGGCGGCGTCCCCGCTCCGCTTCCTCCACTCACCGATCCCGCCGCCTTCACGTCGCGGGCCGGGTCCGACCACGAGGTTGTGTTTGGGCCGGGTGGAGGCCAAATCGTCATCGACGTCAGCGGTGACGGTGCGCCGGACGTGGTCCAGATGCGGCAATGGGGCCAGGACGCTGTGCTGGAGGCGGCCACCTCCCGGGGGGGATTCGAGGCGTGCGGGGTGTGGCGGTGGTGGATAGCCGACCCCCCTCCCGGCCGGGCCTACATGGCTGACCTGACCGGCTCGTCCAGGCCCGACCTGGTCTTTGTCGAGGACACCGGCAGCTTCCTGGCGCTGCATTCGTACTCGGCGGCGGATGGTTACGCCACTCGCTCTGATGTGATTACCCAGGTTCCCTCGGCCGATTCGGCCGATCTGGTCTTCGGAGATGCCAATGGAGACGGGGCAGACGACCTGTGGGTCGTCTCTTCAGGTGCCGGCGGCATCGACGTCCAGGTCTGGTCGGCGGCCAGCTCGTTCGCCGAGACGATCGCCAACGGGAGCGTGGCCGGGGCGCAGCTCGAGCCTGATACCCGCCTGGCGGTGGCCGACCGTGATGTGGACGGCCGGGAGGACCTCCTGATGGTGACGCCGGGGGCGACAGCCTCCAGCGTGCAGGTGGTCTCTGCCACGGCTCTGAGTCAGGTGGCGGAGAGCGTGTCGGCGCCCGCCCTGGCCACCGGGGACCTGCTCGGCTTCGAGGACTATGACGGAGATGGGCGTCCCGATTTGGAGGTTCTGTCCCCCGATGGGGTGATCCGGGCCTGGGCCGGAAACACTCCTTTGGCCGGTTACGCCGCCGAGACCTGGTTCCTCCCGGCCGATTTCCGATGCTCGCCCGACACGGTTCCATACCTGCACGAGGGCCGATTCGCCGACGACGACGCGTCGGTGTTCGTGGCCGATATCGAGTGGTTGGCTGACACCAGCATCACGCGTGGGTGCAACCCGCCGTTCAACGATTGGTTCTGCCCCGACGACACCGTCACCAGAGGGCAGATGGCCGCTTTCCTCAACCGGGCCCTGGGTCTGGCACCGGCCCAGAGCCAATTCGTCGACACCGGGGGTTCGGTGTTCGAAGCCGACATCGGCGCCCTCGCCGCGGCGGGGATCACCAAGGGTTGCGACCCTCCCTCCAACCAGCACTTCTGCCCGGACGATCCGGTGACGAGGGGACAGATGGCGGCTTTCCTGGTGCGCGCCCTGGGCCTGGCGGCCGGTAAGGGTACGTTCGTGGACACGGCAGGGTCCGTCTTTGGCGACGACATCGCTTCACTGGCCGGGGCGGGGATCACCAAGGGTTGTGACCCACCTGCCAACCAGCACTTCTGCCCGGACGCCCCGGTGACGAGGGGTCAGATGGCGGCCTTCCTGCACCGCGCCGCCGCCTGGCTCCCGGGCTGAGATCCCCCGCCTGAACGTCCCCGCGTGGCGACGGCAGCGCTCAGGTCCAGGTTGGCCACGGCCCTGGCCTGGTCTCGCCTTCCCAGGCCGCACGACGCCCCGACATCGACCTGTCTTCCCAGCGTGTCCTCGATCAGTTCACGCAGCTGGACCAGCTCGTCCATCGACCGCTCCTCGTGGATGAAGCCGGCTGCGAAGCGCACTTCGGGCGGCAGCCTGAGTTGTGCCAGGGGGCGATAGAAATCGGGGTCCAGTGTCGGCGGTACCTCTCCCCGGGCGAAGGGGGCATGGACGAACTCGAGCTTCTGTGTGTGGGGCCAGGTCTCGATGATGGCGTTGGCTAGCTGGACCAGCGGGAGCGAGTCTTCGGGGTCTCCCATCGATTTGTGGTTCATGTCGCCGTAACACAGATGGATGCCGAAGCGGGTTCCGGTGGGGGAGCGGCGCACCGCCTTGACCAGCTCGGCTGCCAGCCGGCCGGCGACCACGGGGCGCAACGGCGCCGGCACCCGGGTCAGGAGAATCAGCGGAATCGGGATCTCCAGTTGGAACACCACGTCCTCGCCTGCCACGGCGTGGATCCGGGTGATCTCGCGCACCGTGGCATCCCGGAAAGGGGCCAGGTTGCGCAACCCCTGCACCGGCTTGAACCCGAACGCGATCAGGGACAGGTCGAGCTGGCTGGGTATGCCGACCTGAAACAGGCGATCCTCACCGTGCCGGGAGCGAAAGGACAGGAATTCGGGCCAGGATGCCTGGAAGTTCCGGGTGTAGTCCAGTTCCAGGCTGGCGAAACGGTGGCCGGGAGCAACTGCGAAGCGGGGGGTTTTCTCGTAGTCGCTCCAGTCGCCTTCTTTGGCGGTCACCAGGTCGGGATGGTCCCCGAGCCCCTCGATGATCCGTTCCACCCAGTCGAGGCGATCGCCAGTCTCGCCGTCGGGGATCCACAAGGGGAGCTGCTCGCCCAGATGCTCGGCGAAGATCTCGAGGGCGGCCCGGGTGTCGGGGGCCGGCACCGTGCCGACCAAATGAACGCGCCGTAAGTCTGAGGAGGGTTCGGACATGTGGTGGGCGCATCCTCGCCCACCACATCATCAGCGTCAAACGTCTCAGTCTCCGTTCAGGCCCTTGGCTACGCGGGCCCCGAGGTCGTCATGGACGTTGCGCCAGTAGTCGATCACGCGCGCCTTGACGTCGTCGGACACTCCCTGGCTGGCATGGGCCACGATGTTCCTGACCAGATGGTCGACTTCCGTTGGGGTGAGCACGTCTTCGACCAACATCCGGGGCTGAATGAAGTCGTCGTCATCGCGATGCCGGCGGTACGGGGCCCTCATCGAGCTCACCGGCCGGCCAGCGGGTGTGTGTCTCCCCCGCCCGGTCGGGGTTGGCCTGGGGGCCTCCATAGCTGTTGGGGGCATAGACGGGATCGGGCGGGTTGCTGTAACGCATTCCACCGTCACGGTTATAGCTGTTGACCTCCGACTTGGGCCGGTTGATGGGCACCTGCAGGTAGTTGGTGCCGATGCGGTGCCGGTGCGTGTCCGGGTAGCTGAACAGACGGCCGAGCAGCATCTTGTCGGGTGACGGCTCGATCCCCGGAATCATGTTGGCCGGTTCGAAGGCGGCCTGCTCGACCTCGGCGAAGTAGTTCTCGGGATTGCGATTGAGCACCAGGCGCCCGATCTCGATTGGCGGGTAGTCGGCGTGCGGCCAGACCTTGGTCAGGTCGAACGGATTGAACCGATAGTCCTCGGCCTCCTCGACCGGCATGATCTGCATCTCCAGATCCCAGGAGGCCTCCTGGCCCGAGGCCAGGGTCTGGTAGAGGTCGCGACGGTGATAGTCGGGATCCTCGGAGACCATGGCCTGGGCCTCGGAGTCGGTGAAGTTCTCGATCCCCTGGTCGGTCTTGAAGTGGTACTTCACGTAGAAGGCGTCGCCGGCGCGATTCACCCAGGTGAAGGTGTGGCTCCCATACCCGTTCATGTTGCGGTAGGTGCCGCGGGGTTCCGCGATCGCTCATGAGGAATGTCACCTGGTGGGCGGACTCGGGCGACAGGGTCCAGAAATCCCACTGCATGTCGTTGTCCCGCATCCCATTGTCGGCGCGCCGCTTCTGGGAGTGGATGAAATCCTGAAACTTCTGCGGGTCGCGGATGAAGAAGATCGGCGTGTTGTTTCCGACCAGGTCGTAGTTGCCGTCGTCGCTGTAGAACTTGATGGCGAAGCCACGCGGGTCGCGCACGGTGTCGGCCGATCCCATCTCGCCGGCAACGGTGGAGAAGCGGAGAAAGACGTCGGTTCGAGCCCCCTTCTGGAAGACGCTGGCCTTGGTGTAGTCACTCACGTCCTCGTAGCACTCGAAGTACCCGTGGGCACCGGCGCCCTTGGCATGGACGACCCGTTCGGGGACGCGTTCCCGGTTGAACTGGGCCATCTTCTGGACCAGGTAGTGGTCCTGGAGCAGGATGGGTCCCTCCTCGCCTGCGGTGAGGGAGTACTCGTCCGACGGTGCGGGGATTCCTGCATCGGTTGTGGTGTCGCGTCGTTCGGTCATTGTCGGGCTCCTCTCGAGTCGCTCACTGGGCCCAGGCTCGGGCGGGGACGTGTGCGCCCATCGCCAGGCAGGTTTCGCAGGTGAAGGCACGCGTCTCGACCGGGACCTGCTCCACGACGTTGCCGGTGGGAACGTTTCTGGTCGTGATGGTCATCGTTCCGTGTCGGTCACAGCAGGCTGCCCCGCAATGGACGCAAATCCCGATGGCAGGGGTGATCGTTCCCTCGCCCTGACAAATCAGGCAGTGCATGATCCTCCTTGCGTGGCCTCAAGGCCTTCCTCAATTTTGAATCTATCAAGAAATGGATAAATTCAAAATTGATCGACGTGCTCGAGGAGCAGTTCCGGTTACGCTTGTGGCCGCAATTTCGCCGATCTCGACCGTTTGGCCGGAGTCCTGTGTGAGAACGAATACGACAAGTTCACGAAGTTCACGCGCCCACCGTTTGAGACAGGCCGGTCTGTCGGTGACCAGGCCGCGCTTGTTGGTTCTGTCCTGCCTGGAGGATGGGCAGGGCCACATGGCCGTGGACGACATCGCCTCCTCCTTGGCGCTGACGGCCGAGGAGGAGCTCCCCCGGGCGTCGATCTACAACGTGGTGCGCGACCTGGTCACGGCCGGCATCGCCATGCAGGCCGATGTGGGGCCGGGACGCGCCCTGTACGAGGTGGCCGACGAGTGGCACCACCACTTCGTCTGTCGGCATTGTGGACATGTGGTCGACGTCCCCTGCGAGGAAGGGGAGAAGCCCTGTCTGGAGGCGACCGTTCCCGGTGTCGTGGTCGACGAAGCGCAGGTCATCTTCCGGGGCCTGTGCGAATCGTGCGTCAAGGCCGAGAACATCGTCTGACCCGATCGACCCGCCTAAGCCCGGGTTGCCCTACTAACTGCGCAGGCCGTTCTAGGCTTGCCCGAGGGCAGGGGGAGTAGAGCAAATGATGTTCAAACGATTCCGCATCGCCTTCGTGGCCACTGCCGTGGCGTTTCTTCTGCCGATCGCCCAGTCTGCTGTTGGGGCCGAGGGTGATTTCATGATCGACGGCGGAGGCTGGGGTCACGGTGTGGGCATGTCCCAGTACGGCGCCTACGGGATGGCAGCCCTGGACGGCATGAAGGTCGACGAGATCATCGGCCACTACTACAGCGGCGCCCAGCTGACCGATGCCGCCGGTCTGGCCGGCGTTCCGGCCTGGATCCTCGAGCCCGAGGCGCTGGCGGTCAACGTTGCCTCCAAGCGCACCCACCTGGACTTCAAGGTGATTTCGAGTACGACCGGGGTGGAGGTGTGCCAAACGGGGGATGGGCATCCGGACCAGTGCACAGAAGACTCGAGCGTATCCGACAACCCCGACGACACGGTCATGAAAGATGAGACGCTGCGCGTCCGACGCAACGGCGATGGCACCTGTACCCGCTCGATTCTGCTATCCGGCGCCACCAAGCCGGGCTCGGCGGTGACCGGCGATTGCCACATCGACATCACCTGGGACGACTCCGGCCCGGACAGCGGCATCTATTCGGTCGATACAAGGATCCAGATCCCCGACTCCTACGACAACCCCGATCTGATCTATGCCCGAGGACCATTCGAGCTTCGGCCCCATGACAGCGCTCCCACCTTCGACGTGACCGTTCGGCTGGGCCTGGAGGAGTACCTGTTGGGTCTGGGGGAGATGCCCCTCGGCTGGCCGATAGAGGCCCTCAAGGCGCAGGCGGTGGCGGCCCGTTCCTATGCGGTCAGGTTGGTGACGGCACGGGGCGGGCCCGACGGGACCGGACGTCTGGCCGATTGTGGGTGTCACATCAGGCGCACCACTGCCGACCAGAACTACGACGCCTGGTGGGTTGAGGGATACGACGTCACCGGCAACTGGCATACGGCAGTGGCAGACACGGCGGGGAAGGTGGTCACGCACAAGGACGTAGACGGAGGCAACTCCGTTCTGGCCACCTACTACTCGTCGTCCACCGGCGGTGCCACGGAGAACGTCGAGGACATCTTCGGAGGAAGCCCCCAGCCTTATCTGAAGTCCGTCGACGACCACTGGGCCGTCGACCCGTCCATCAACAATCCCTATGCGAAGTGGACCAAACTCATCTCCAAGGCCGCCGCCGCCCAGTGGCTGGGATGGGACGAGGTGCGCAGCGTCAAACAGGTGGCGGGACCCCCCGGCACGGTGGTTCACTTCGAGGGAATGGACGCGGGAGCGCCGGTGACGGCCGACAAGACCGGGGCCGAGCTCCGGGCGGCCTTCGGGCTCCTGTCACCGTACGTCTCAGACGTGACCAGGGAGGGCCCGCCCCCGCCTCCCTTCACGGACATTTCCGGATCGATCCACTACGACAACATCGCCTACATCTGGAGGGCCGGCGTCACGAAGGGCTGCAATCCGCCCGACAACACGCTGTATTGCCCGACCGATCCTGTCACCCGCCAGCAGATGGCGTCGTTCCTGGTTCGGGCACTGGGGCTTCCTGCCGCCCAGAGCGATCACTTCACCGACGATGCAGGCTCGGTGCACGAGGGAGACATCAACTCCCTGGCCGAGGCCGGGATCACCAAGGGCTGCAACCCGCCCGACAACACCCGGTACTGCCCGGAGCGGCGTGTCACCCGGGGGGAGATGGCTGCCTTCCTGGTGCGGGCCTTCGGATACACGGACCAAGGGAGCGGGAACCTGTTCACCGACGACGACAGCTCGATCTTCGAAGCCGATATCGATCGTCTGGCTGTGGCCGGCGTGACCAAGGGCTGTAATCCGCCCGACAACACCCGGTTCTGCCCAGACGATCCAGTCACGCGAGAACAAATGGCCTCGTTCCTGGCCCGGGCGCTGCGCGCAGCCGGCGGCTGACCCAGCCCCATGGTCGCCTCTGCTTGTGTGTTGGCGGACGGTTCACGGCCTCTCTGGACCGTGGCGTTCGCCATGCGGTCCTGGAGGTCCGGTGAGCGGGCAGGGCGTTCGCGGGTGTCCAAAGCACCGGAGGAGCGTCCGCTCAGGTCCGCGAGATGGGCGGCTCCGGTAGCATTCAGCGGGTTTCCACACCGAGGTTCGACTTGACTTCTCCTGTAGAGCGATTCTCCAGCCAGCCTTGGACGGCCGGGGTGATCGGGCTGGGATATGTGGGCCTGCCCCTGGCCATGACTGCTTCCCGGAAGGGCCTCGAGGTGATCGGCTTCGACGTGTCATCAGCCCGTGTCAAACAGCTATCCGAGGGTGTCTCCCACGTGGGCGACGTGTCTGATGAAGAGCTCAAGGAGGCGATCGCGGCCGGCGCCGTGTTCACCGACGATGCCTCTGCTCTTGCCGAGGCCGATGCCATCTTCATCTGTGTGCCCTCTCCACTGGGGCGTAATCGCCAGCCCGACTTGTCGTTCATCGAGTCGGCCGCCGCCACCGTCGCCTCGGTGGTTCGGCCGGGCCAGCTGGTGTCACTCGAGTCCACCACGTACCCGGGCAGCACCGAGGACATCCTGGTCCCGGCGGTCGAGGAGGCGGGGATGGCCATCGACGACGACGTGTATGTCTCGTTCTCCCCCGAACGCGTTTCGCCCGGCGACGCCATGAAGACGGCCGACATCCCCAAGGTGGTGGGAGGGGTTACGGAACTCTCCGGCCGTGTCGCCGAAGCCGCCTACCGCCGGCTGGTGCCATCCGTGCATATGGTTTCTTCGGCCCGGGCCGCTGAGATGGCCAAGCTGCTCGAGAACACCTACCGGGCGGTCAACATAGGCTTGATCAACGAGATGGCTCAGCTGGCCCACGAGCTCGATATCGACATCTGGGAGGTGGTCGACGCCGCAGCTACCAAGCCGTTTGGGTTCCAGCCCTTCTATCCGGGTCCGGGGGTGGGTGGGCACTGCATCCCGCTCGATCCTCAGTACCTGGCGTGGAGGGCACGAGAGGCCAATTTCGCCACCCGGTTCATCGACACCGCCGAGCAGGTCAATTCCCGGATGCCCGCCTACACGGCCTCTCGCGTCGCCGATATCCTCAATCGCCAGGGCCGGCCCGTCTTCGGAACGGATATCCTGGCCATCGGTGTGGCCTACAAGCGCGACATCGCCGACGATCGAGAATCTGCCTCGCTTCTCGTGATCCAGGAGCTGGTGGACAGGGGGGCCAACGTCTCGGTTCTCGATCCCGTCGTGGGCCGAGACGGGATCCGCCGTCACGGCCTGGAGCCGGTCGATGAGGAGGCCGACCTGTCCCGCTTTCCCCTGGCGGTCGTGCTGACGGATCACACCTCCATCGACTATGAGGCAGTGGCCGCCCAGGTGGGCGAGGTCTTCGACACCCGGGGCGTCTATCGGCGCCGGGGGTCGGCTGCCTCCAACGTGACTCCGTTGTGAGCCGACCCCGGCTACTGGTGGTCACCACCGTCCACCAGCCGGACGACGCACGGATCAGAGCCAAGCTGATCCGCACCCTCACATCAGAGTGGGATGTCACGTACGCCACCCGGCTCCCCGGACCGACAGACCGCCACGGTCTCGTCTGGATCCCCCTTCATGGAGGTCGTGCGGGTCGGTGGATATCCGCCGCCCGGCTCATGCAGATGAAGCGGTGGGACCTGGTGGCTATCCACGACCCCGAGCTGTTGCCGGCGGGCATCCTCCGGTCCCTGCTTCGTAGAGCGACACTGTTCGATCTCCACGAAGACCTTCCGGCTCAGATCAAGCACAAGGAATGGCTGCCGGCGTGGCTTCGCGCCCCGGCAGCGTGGCTGGCGGCAAAGCTGTTGAGGCTGGCCGAGAGATGTATGGCGATCACGCTGGCCGAGCCCGGCTATCTGCGCCTGTTCGCCCGACCCCATCCGGTGCTCGAGAACTACCTCTCATCGCCCGACCTGCCACCACCCGTGCCCGCATCTCCCCAGCCCTTTCTCGCATACGTGGGCGACATCACGCGACAGCGCGGCGCCTACCTCGCCATCGAGGCAGCGGCCGGGGCCTCATGTCCACTGCTCATGATCGGCCGCATTGCGCCTGCAGAGCTCCACCCCCAGCTCGTTGCCCGGGCCGCCACCGCCGGTGTCGACCTGACCTTGACCGGGCCTTTGCCCCATCCCGAGGCGATGGCTCGCGTCGGCCCCGCCCTGGCCGGGTTGTCGCCTCTGCTGGACGTGCCCAACTACCACGACTCGCTGCCGACCAAGGTCCTCGAGTATCTCGCCCTGGGGCTTCCGGTCCTCGCCTCCGACCTGCCCGGGACACGGGCGGTCGCGGCTGGCATGACCGGGATGGTGTTCGTGGCGCCCGGCGATACGGGTGCCTGGCGCCGCGCCGGGAAGAGGCTGGTCGACGACGGGGAGCTCCGGGCCCGGGCGCGGGCCGATGCAGGCGAGGTGCGGGAGCGATTCGCTTGGCCGGCCGAGGCTGCGCTCAGCGCTTACCGGGAGGCGGTCCGGCGATGAACCCACAACCCCACGCCAGGTGCATCGTCCACAGGGCGAGAGGCTCCAGGGCGGCTCCGGTGTCTCCCTTCCTCACCACGTCATAGGCGCCGGCGCCCGTGGTGACGGCCAGATAGATTCCCGGGAGGACGAGGCCGATCCGGTTGCGGGCCACGAGGAAGCCTGCCGACACAACCAGCCCAGCCACCAGGCCGGGCGACGCCAACTGACGAAGGCGGAGCGAGCCCGGGTGGCGTCCGAGTACCACTCGCTTCCAGCGGCCGTAGGAGAAGAACTGTCGCCACAGCCCCAGCGGCGTCGGGCGGGGCCGATACTCGACTTCCAGACGGGGATCGAACCACACCAGGCCACCGGCCTGGCGAAGACGCCAATTGAGCTCGTAGTCCTGGTTGCGTTCCAGGGTGGGGTCGAAGCCTCCAACGGCTTCCAGGGCCGACCTCCTGAAGACCCCCAGGTACACGGTGTCAACCGGTCCGGCCCGTCCCCCGATTCGATAGCGAGCGTCACCCGATCCGAGAGGAGAGGTCATGGCCAGGGCAACCGCCCGCTCAAAAGGGCTCTTGCCCCTGGGCACCTGGCGCCCTCCGACGTTGACCACGGCAGGATTCTCCAAGGTCTCCAGCGCCATCCCCACGTAGCCGGGCGGAAGGACGGCGTGGGCGTCGCAGCGGACAATGAATGAGCCCGACGTGGCGTCCAAGGCGAGATTGAGGCCCACCGGGGTCGATCCGTCCGGGTTGTCGATCACCCTGACCCGGGAATCTCCCATCGAGGACGCCGCCCGGGCCGTGTCGCCGTCGGCGGCCGCTACTACCACCTCCTCGACGGCTGGGTTTGTCTGGTCGAGAGCGGACTCAACCGCCCGAGACACCACTCCGCCCGCGTGGCGGGCGGGGATGATGACCGAGACCCGGCGGTCGACTGGGGGTGGAGGCATGATGCCCAGTATGATGCCCTGGCCGGTGCCTGGTCCGATCCTTTGCCATGTGTTGGGCTCGTCGTGAACCCTGATCCAGCTCTCGTCTCCGACCCCCTGTTCGTGCTTATGGCCTGGGCCGGGGGTGTGGCGGCGGCCGGGTCTGTCGTGACCTACCGGTCGATCGTGGGCGTGGGGTTCACCTGGCTGGCCAGTGCCACCGTCGTGCTGATCGGAATCTGGCCCGCCTTGGGCGGCTCTCTCCTGGTGTCTGCGGCAGCGCTGGCCACGGTTGCGGCCGGGTTGATCGTAAAGCCGAATCGGCCCGTTTCGGGGCTTCTGCTGGGCCTGTCGGCGCTCGGCTTCATCTGGGCGGCCGCCGACCTGGGGGGCCCGGTTCTGGCCATCTCCGCCGGACTGGCCCTGGGAGGGATCACCGGTGAGATGCTGCTCGGTCATTGGTACCTGATCGATCCCACTCTTTCCCGCCTGGTGCTGAGGGTGCTGGCCGTGACGGGGATGATCGGCGTCCTCTTGGATTCAGGTCTGGTGGCGGCCATCGTCGGATGGCCGCGGAGCGGATTCATGACCTGGGTGGTGGTCATCCTGGCGTTGACCACCGCCGGGCTGATGGCGGCCGTGGTGGGTGCTCTGCGCTACCCGGCCTACTCGGGGGTGATGGCGGCAACCGGTCTGTCGTACCTGGCCGTCTTGACCGGTCTCGCCACGGTCTTCCTGATCCGGGTCCTGGCCACCGGGACGGGCCCCTTCGGCATCTGAACGCGACCGAGAGGAAAAGAGTGCGAAACGTCGAGGTAAGAGAGTCGGCTCCCCATGGCTCGATTCGGGTCGTGGGAATGCTCGGCGGCGCTCTATTGGATTCGGTGGGTTGGGACGAGGACGCCCTGGGGGCGGTCGGGCTCAGCGGTGATCCCGGCACGGCGCAACTCTTCCCGGGACCAGACGGCCCGGTGATCGTGGCGGGACTCGGAGACGAGGTCGATGAGGACACCCTCAGGAATGCGGCGGGTGCGGCCGCCCGCGTCGCTCCCCGGGAATCCGTCCTGGTCACATCACTCCATCGGCTCGGCGTCGAGCGGGCGGTGTGGGCAACGGCCCAGGGTTTCCGGCTCGGGTCCTATTCCTTCGACGCCTATCGGAGCGGCGAGAAGGACCCCTGGGTGAGGTGATCTTGCTCGGTGACGCCGACCCGGCACAGCTCGAGGAGGCACGTGCCCTCACGACGGCCGTCGGTCATGCCCGGGACTGGGTCAACCGGCCGTCGGCCGACAAGGCGCCGGCCCGGCTGGCCGAGGAGATGGCCGCCGTCCTGGTCGGGGTGGGCTACGAGGTCGAGATCTGGGACGAAGCGCGGATCGCCGCCGAGCGTCTGGGTGGGGTGCAGGCGGTGGCAGCGGGATCCGATCGCCCGCCCACAGTCCTGGTCGGGAGGCGCAGATCGGGCAGCCAGTCCCCCCATCTGGCGCTGGTGGGTAAGGGAATCGTGTTCGATTCGGGCGGCCTGTCTCTCAAGACTGCCGCCGCCATGGAATCGATGAAGGTCGACATGGCCGGCGCGGCCGCCGTGGTCGGGGGCGCCGAAGCGATCGGCGCGCTCGGGTTGGCGGTCGACGTGAACGTGTTCGTCCCGCTGTGTGACAACATGCCGGGTGGCTCGGCCACCAAGCCCGGCGACGTTCTCACCGCCCGCAACGGAAAGACCATCGAGGTGGTCAACACAGACTGCGAGGGCCGTCTGATCCTGGCCGATGCCCTCTCGCTGGCCGCCGAGTCCGACCCGGATCTGATCGTCGACCTGGCGACGTTGACCGGCGGTTCCCGGGTCGCACTGGGTGACCGGATCGGGGCCCTATTCACCTCCGGTGAGGAAGTGACCGAGATGATCGAGGCCGCCGCCTCGCGGGCAGGAGAGCGGATCTGGCCCCTCCCGCTGCCGGTCGACTATCGACAGCTGATCGACTCGACCGTGGCCGACATGAAGAACCAGGGCGGCCGATCCGGCAGTGCAATAACGGCCGCCTTGCTCCTGGCCGAATTCACCGCGGGCCTGCCCTGGGCCCACATAGACATGGCCGCACCCGCCACCTTTCTGGAGGATGGGCCGGACGGCCCCAAGGGAGCATCGGGCTACGGCGTCGCCACCATCGTGTCACTGGCGGGCGGTCTCTCGGGGCAGTGAGCAGAAGGGGTACCCGCACGAATCCTTTACGCAGCCTCGTCGTACTCGAAGACAGAGTCCTAGCATCGAAATGATGCGGTCCCGGTTTCTCTTCGCCATAACGCTCAGCGACCTGGCGGCGCTGGCGGTGGCCATGGCGGCCGGTTCGCTCATCCTCTTCGAGACCGCGCTGCCCTGGGAAGCGGTCGTCAACCGAACCGAGTCCCTGGTTCCCCTACTAGCCGCGCTGGGAGTCGGAGCCGTCATTATGTCTGCCGTCACCTCATCCATGTCAGGCCCGGGAGTGCCGAGGCCCACCTACGGGCGTCTGGTGATGATCGTTCTCGGCACCTTCCTGATCGCCGCCACCGCCTCCTTCCTGTTCAGGACGCCCTACTCGCGTTCTTACGTTCCGACCGTGCTCGGCATCTGGCTGGCACTGGGCGTGCTGCACCGGTCGATCCGTCGCCGCCGCCCATGGACAGAGCGGTTCGTAGCCATCAGCTCGGAGAAGGCGCTGGTGGATGAGCTGGCCGATAGCGCCAACGTCGAGATCGTGGGTGTGGTCGATCCCGCAGACGAGGACGAGCTCCAACCTCTCGAGCCGGGAATCGGGCTCCTGGTCGACCTTCGGGCTCCGCTGAGCGAGCGGGTGGCCCAGTTCGTGGCGTCATGTGACCTGGCGGGTTTCGAGGTACGTGCCTTCACCTCGGTCTATCAGGAGCACCTGGGACGTGTCCCGCTGGTACATCTGGCCGAGGGTTGGGAGATTTCGGCTCCCCTCAATCAGTCCGCTCTCTGGTTCCCGGGCAAGCGGCTCGTAGACACGGCTCTGGGGATCCTGACTCTCCCGCTGTGGGTTCCTCTTGGTCTGGCGGTCGGTCTGTTCGTCAAACTGTCGTCTCCGGGCCCGGCCATCTTCCGGCAGCGTCGGATCGGACGAGGAGGCGAGCCCTTTGTCATGTACAAGTTCCGCACCATGCGTATCGACGCAGAAGACCACGGGCCTCGGTTCGCCGTGGAGAATGACGACCGGCTGATCGGGGGAGGGTCGTTCCTGCGCCGCTCGCGGCTGGACGAGATACCCCAGATGTTGAACGTGTTGCGGGGAGATATGGCCCTGGTGGGCCCCCGTGCCGAGCAGGTCCCCTTCGTGCGACAGTTCCGCAAGCGGATCCCCTTCTACGACATGCGCCACCTGGTTCGGCCCGGGATAACCGGCTGGGCTCAAGTCAATTACAGATATGCCGATGATGCCGCCGACACGATCGAGAAGCTGTCATACGACCTCTACTACATACAGCACATGTCCCCGATCGTCGACCTCCAGATTCTCTGGAAGAGCATCTGGACGGTGTTGAGCGGCGCCGGGGCCAGATGACGGGATCCATGACCGGCACGCCGGTTCGGGGCCTGCGCGCCCCGGGCACCACCACCATGATCCTCGGTGGGTTGTCGGGTGCCATCCTTGCGTACGTGTTCCAGGCGGTGGGGGGTCGAGCCCTGGGCGACGAGGGCTTCGCCCCGGTTGCTGCCATCTGGACCGCCATGTTCATCATCGCCTCGGTCTTGTTCGTGCCTCTGGAGCAGTACGTGACCCGGGAGACCAGTCGGGGCAGGTCGGTCCGCGAAGACCTTCGGTCGGTTATCACCGTCGGCGTCCTGGGTGTGGCGGCGGCGATCAGTTATGTGGCTTTCACGCTGGAGACGCCGCTCTTCGGAGGCAATGGCACCTACATCATCGTGATGGCGCTGATGATGGCCGGCTACACCACGCTCTTCACCGCCAAGGGCGTGCTGGCCGGCAATCGGCGGTTTGCCGATGTTGGCTGGCTGCTGGGCTTCGAGGGTGTCATCCGCCTCGTGGCAGGCTTTCTGCTGTTGGCGGTGGCGCTGGATGCCTCGACGTTCGTGTGGGCCATGGTGGCTGCCCCGACGGCGAGCCTGCTGCTGCGCTTCTGGCGTCATGATCGCTCAGTCGGAGACGTCGAGCCGGTCGGGGCCAGGAGATTCCTGGGTGCCTACATCGGTGGGAGCTCGGCCTCTCAGTTGCTGCTGGCCGGCGCCCCGCTGGCCGTGGTCGCCCTGGGCGGCTCACCCGGTTTGTTCTCGGTCGTGTTCGTGACCTTCACTCTGTATCGAGCACCCCTGACTCTGATCTACAACCTGCAGTCGCGGGTACTCCCGTATCTGACCGCCATGGCGGGTGAGGGTGACCATCGGGGCCTGCGTCGCATCGCGGTTTGGGTAGTCCTGGCGGGCGCGTCTCTGACGGTGGTGGGTGGTCTGGTCGGCTGGCTGGTGGGTCCCTGGGTAGTGGCGGTTCTCTTCAGTGATCCGTTTCGTCCGGCGGCGATGGTGGCGATGCTCACGGCCGCCGGTGTGATGGCCGCGTCCACCGCTCAAATTGCCGGCCAGGTCCTGGTGGCACACGCCCGAACGGCAGCATTGGCCTCGGCCTGGGCACTGGGCCTGGTCGTGGCGGTGGTGGTGATGTTGGTGGCAACCGGCACACCCGATCTCCGGGTGGCCCTGGGCTTTGCCGTGGGTGAGGTGGCGGCCATGTCCGCCGTGGCTTGGTTCATCACCAGGACCTGAGTCACGACAGGCTCAGCCGGGCCGCTTGCTCGTGAGGGCGCGTCGATGCTGATCTTGGAGCCCGGGCGGGAAGCGCCGCGCCAGGTTCCGGGGGACGGCGGGAAGGCGGTTGCGCACCACCAGATGGTCGCCCTCCACCCTCACCAGCTCGGTTCGAATGAGGATGGGCAGCCAGTTGGGCAGGGGCGCACACCGCTCATCCATCCCGAGCCGAATCAGCCGGAGTAGCTCGGCGACCGCACCGGCCCCGATCGCGGCCACCCAGAATCGGCGCACGTAGGGATCGGAGGGGGAGAAGCCTGCTTTGGTGGGCTCGGTCCGCACCGGGAGGAGTGGCCTGACCCGGGCGGTGGGGCGCACCGCCGGCCCCGGGGAGGAAGCGGCATCGACGGGAGGACGAGCATTGGTTTCCCCGGGGCCGGTGGTTGCCATATGCCCTGTTTTACAAAGTAACGTTATAGAACGTCAAGTGGGATCGGATACGTTTTTTTCGCGCTCTGGCATTGCCATCCCCCGCCACCACCGTGATTATCCCCCGCCACCGCCGTGACTATCCCCCGCCACCGCCGTGATTATCCCCCGCCACCGCCGTGACTATCCCCCGCCACCGCCGTGACTATCCCCCACCACCACCGTGACTATCCCCCACCACCACCGTGACTATCCCCCACCACCACCGTGACTATCCCCCACCACCACCGTGACTATCCCCCACCACCACCGTGACTATCCCCCACCACCACCGTTGTTGCCATTGCCCTTTCCTTTGGCGGGTGCCACCCCAACCGCCACCCGGACGGTGATTCCGTATGCCACCTCGTCGCCGGGTTGGGGGTTACTGGAGAGAATCTTGCCCACCAGATCGGGGTTGTTGACCGGCTGATCGACCCGGATCAGGTTGATCAGCACCCCGGTGTCGTCCTCGAACTGACGCAGGGCCTCGGTGGCGCCCTCCATCGTCAGCCCGGTCAGGTCGGGCAGGTTGCCCACCGGAGGCTGGCCGTTCGACACCTTGATGGCCACCGCCGTGCCGACATCCACGCTGGCGTTGGCGCCGGGGCTCTGTCCGAACACTTGTCCTTGCGGTTCGATCGAGGGCACCTCTTCGACGGTCACATTGAGCTCGGCATCTTTCAGCTTGGCCGTTGCGGCGTCGACGTCGAGACCCACCACCAACGGCACCGTGGTCTTGGGCGGAGTGGTGTACTGATCCATGCCTGGAGGCTCGGGCGGGAACTCGGAGGCCGGGACGCCGTCGAGCACGTAATTCATGAATTCGGCCCAGATCGGAGCGGGCACATCGCCTCCGAACACCCGAGAATACACCTGTCCGTTGATGGTGACGTCTCTGAGCGGCTGCTGCTTGGCCTCGTATCCGACCCAAACGGCGGCGGAGTACTCGGGGGTGAAGCCGACGTACCAGGCGTCCTTGTAATCCTGATGGGTCCCGGTCTTGCCGCCCTGGGGGCGCCCGATGTTGGCCCGCCGGGCAGTGCCGGAGGAGGTGGGCACCTTGCGGAGGGGACGCAGGGCAGCGGCGGCCACGCCTGGCTCGATGACCTGCTCCTGGTTCGGTTTGTGCTCGTAGATCACATTTCCATTGGCATCGACGATGCGGGAGATGAGAAAGGGCTCAGACCACAGGCCCTGGGTGGCGAAGTTCGTGTAGGCCGAGGCCATCTCCAGCGTCGAGACCTCCGAAGTTCCCAGGACCAGGGATGGGACCGCGGTGAGGGGCGAGCGGATACCCATCCGATGTGCCACTTCGACGATCTTCTCGGGCCCCACTTTGGGATCGAGGGCGACCTGGGCGTACACGACGTTGATCGACTGGTAGGTGGCCTGGTCGAGAGGGATGAATCCATTGATGCCGTGGCCGCCCACCGTCCATTGCTTGCCCTTGTCGGAGCAGACATAAGGGCATTCGAAGGTCTGTGGGCTGTGGGCGTCGTACCGGTTGCCCAGGGTTATCCCGCTTTCCAGCGCCGCCACCAGCCCAAAGGGCTTGAACGAGGATCCGGGGTTTCGACGGCCCTGGACGGCCAGATCGAACTGTGTGAAGGAGAAGTCGAGGCCGCTGGCCATCACCTTGACCGCTCCCGTGTGGTTGTCGACCATCGTCAGAGCCCCGGTGGGGGCGCAGGAGTGGCTTTGGGAGTAGCCCGCCAGAAAGTCGGGGTCCTCGTCGGGGAACAGCTTCTTGCAGGCCTCCAGGTTCTGGTCGCCGGGCAGCAGCGGGAGCCACTGCTCCAAGATCTTGTTCGCCTGGAGCTGCCAGTCGAGATCGATGGAGGTTTCGATACGCAAGCCACCACCACCCTCACAGGTGGTGTCGTCGGCGGGGCACCCGAAGATCGCCCGCTTGCGCTCATCATTGGTGGCGCCCAGCATGGCGAAATCGGGATCGTTGAGAAGTCTGCGCTTCACCTCGGCCACCACGTGGTCGGCCGGGCCGCGGAAAGGCGTGTGCGGGATCACGCCCAGGGGCTCCTGTTTGGCCGATTCGGCCTGGGCGGGGGTAATCCACTCCTTCTCGGCCATGATGTCGATGGTCTGGTTGCGTCGCTTCAACACATCAGAGGGCCGTTTGCGAGGGTCGTAGAAGGACGGGTTCCTGATGGAGACGGCCATGGCCGCCGCCTCCGCCACCGAGAGCTGGTTCAGCTTCTTGCCGAAGAACTCCTGGGCTGCCGCCTGGACTCCGTAGGCGCTGGCACCGAAATAGACCGAGTTGAGGTAGTACTCGAGTATCTGGCTCTTGGGGAAGCGTCGTTCGAGCTCGGCCGAGACGAAGGCCTCGGTGACCTTGCGGCGCAACGACACCTCGTCGCCCACGAAGACCTTCTTCACCACCTGCTGGGTGATGGTCGAGCCGCCTCGCAGGTTCCCTCCGATCGAATCGGCGGCGGCGGAGGCGATGGCCTTGAAGTCGATGCCGGCGTGCTCGTAGAAGTCCTTGTCCTCGGCGGCCAGGACGGCGTGGATGACCGTGTCGGGCACCTGGTCGATGGGCGCGGGCTGTGAGTTGCGGCCGTCGTGTAGCTCCGCCAGGAGCTCACCGTTGGAGGCGTAGATCCGCGACACCCGCGACAGGTCGGGCAGGCTCAGCTCCATCTCCTCGGCATTTGGGACCCAGTTGTCCCGAACCTGTTCGAAGGTGCCAAAGGCGGCATTGGCGCTCATGAAGCCGAACAGGCCGACCCAGGTACTGGCCAGGACGGCGATCGACAGCAGTGTGGCCAGAGCGCCGAACCAGCGTCCACGCCGTTCGCGCGCTTCGACCTGATGGATTAGAGCCTTTTTGCTCATGAGCGATACCCAACGTCGTGGGGAACCATGTGGTTCCGGGGCGGGGGGCGGATACGATGTCTCCGAGTCCCCAAGAGGATACCGTGACCCCTTCCCAAAGCCGTAGAACCTCCAGCGACATCGAGATCGACGTCCTCTACGATCGTCCGTCCCAGCCAGAAGGGATCGGCGCTCCCGGCTCCTATCCATACACGCGCGGGCCCTATCCCACCATGTATCGGGGACGGCTCTGGACGATGCGCCAGTACGCGGGGTTCGGGACGGCCGAGGAGACGAACAGCCGTTTCAAGGCCCTTCTGGACGCGGGTCAGACGGGTCTCTCGGTGGCCTTCGACCTTCCCACCCAGATGGGCCTCGATTCCGACCACGAGCTGGCGGCGGGTGAGGTGGGGAAGGTGGGGGTGGCCATCGACTCCCTGGACGACATGCGACGCCTCTTCGCTGGGATTCCCCTGGGCGAGGTGTCGACCTCCATGACCATCAACGCCACAGCCGCCGTTCTCCTGTTGCTGTACCAGATCGTTGCCGAGGAGCAGGGTGTGGCGCCCGACGCGATCCGCGGCACCGTCCAGAACGACATTCTCAAGGAGTACGTCGGCGCGAGGAACCTACATCTACCCGCCCGCCCCGTCGATGCGCCTGGTGACGGACCTCTTCTCCTACGCGTCTCGCAACGTGCCCAACTGGAACACGATCTCGATCTCCGGGTACCACATCCGGGAGGCGGGTTCCACGGCCGCTCAGGAGCTCGCTTTCACCATCGCCAACGGGATCGCATATGTGCGGGCGGCGGTGGATGCGGGGCTCGAGGTGGAGTCGTTCGCTCCCCGCCTGTCCTTCTTCTGGAACGGCCACAACCACTTCTTCGAGGAGATCGCCAAGTTTCGTGCCGCTCGTCGCATGTGGGCCGGGCTGATGCGCGATCTGATCGGGACAGAGGATCCCAAGAGCCTGGCAATGCGCTTCCACACCCAGACGGCGGGCTCCACCCTCACGGCCCAGCAGCCGCTCAACAACGTGGTTCGCACCACCGTCCAGGCGCTGGCCGCCACCCTGGGTGGCACCCAGTCGCTGCACACCAACTCTTATGACGAGGCGGTCGGCCTGCCCACCGAGGATTCGGCTCGCCTGGCCCTTCGCACCCAGCAGATCCTGGCCTTCGAGTCGGGCGTTGCCGACACCGTCGATCCCTTCGGGGGAAGCTATTTCATGGAGGCTCTCACCGACGACCTCGAGGCGGCAGCTCAAGAGCTATTCGACCAGGTGGAGGAGCTGGGCGGGGCTGTGGCGGCCATCGAGGCCGGGTTCATGCAGGGTGAGATCGAGGACGCCGCCTATTCCGAAGCCCGCCGCCAGGCCTCGGGAGAGTCGGTGGTGGTTGGGGTAAATCGCTTCGAGAGCGGGCCGGGCGAGCCGATCGAGGTGCTGCGGGTCGACCCCGAGCTGGAACGGGGCCAGGTCGAGAGGTTGGGGGAGTGGCGCCGACGGCGAGGTCCGGTCGATGAGCTTCTCGGTGCCGTGGTGTCCACCGCAAAGAGTGGCGACAACCTTCTGCCGGTGATGAAGGACGCCCTCATGGCCGGCGCAACCGTGGGCGAAGTCTCCGATGCCTTGCGCCAGGTGTTCGGGCGCTACCGGCCGGGTCTGTGAACCGTTTTTCCGCCGGTGGCCGAGTTTTGGTTCACAGACCTGTGCGATCGGGCCTGTTTGTGAACGGAATCTCGGCCTAGGCCGAGATTCCGTTCACGGAGTACCCTGCCCCAGCGTGAGCCAGCCTGAAGCCCGCAAGCCGCACTTCCTCGTCATCGGGGGAGGGCCGGCCGGTACTACCTTCGCCACCACCGCCGCCGCCCGGGGGGCCTCCGTCACCGTCGTCGAGAAGGACATCGTGGGCGGCGCCGCCCATCTGTGGGACTGCATCGCGTCGAAGACCATGACCGCCTCCGCGGTCCGGATCGCGGTCATCCGCGACGCCGCCAAGCTGGGCCTGGTGACCGACCCCGGGGCCGTGGACACCCTGGGCCTCGCCCAGCGCATCCGGGCCATAACCGGCGACATCAACCGCAACCTGGTGGACCTGCTCGAGTCGCAGTCCGTGGAGCTGGTAGGGGGAGAGGGTCGCCTGATCGACGGTCACACCGCACTCATCACCACCGAGCAGGGGGAGCGAAGCGTCACATTCGACCGGGCGCTGATCTCCACGGGGTCCGGACCACGCGTGCCGTCTTGGGCCCAGGTCGACGGCGAGCGCGTGCTCACCACTCGTGATGCCTATTACCTCCCCGAGGTGCCTGAGCACATGGTCGTGATCGGTTCGGGCGTGACCGGCGTGGAGTTCGTCCACATCTTCCAGTCGCTCGGCTCCCGGGTGACTCTGGTCGTATCCCGCCAGCAGATCCTCCCCCATCGCGACCCAGAGGTAGCCGCGGTGCTCGAGGAGGACTTCCTGGACAGGGGGGTGAAGCTGCTCATCGGGGCCCGGGCCGAGGCCATCGAGCGTGAGGGCGACGAGGTGGTCGTGCGTTGCGACGACGGTCGGGTGGTTCGAGGCTCGCACGTCCTCCTCGCTATCGGGTCGGTTCCGCTCACCGACGCACTCGGGCTGGAAGAAGTGGGGATCGAGACCGACCACGGCTACCTGGTCGTGGACGAATACCAGCGGACGTCGCTTCCTCACGTGTACGCGGCCGGAGACTGCACCGGTCAGATGCCGTTGTCCTCGGTGGCGGCGATGCAGGGCCGCAAGATCGCGCTGCACGCACTGGGGATACCGGTGACTCCGATCGACTACTCGCGGGTCTCCCAGGCAGTCTTCACAGAGCCCGAGATCGCTTCGGTGGGGTTGGAGGAGGTGGGCGCCGCGGCCGAGGGCCGGCGTCTCCGCACGACCAAGGTCCCCTTCGCCGCCAACGCCAGGGCGGTGCTTCAGGGATTCACCCGGGGTTTCGTCAAGGTCATTTCGGATCCCGCCACCGGGGTGGTCCTGGGCGGGACGATCGTGGGCCACAGAGCTTCGGAGCTGATTTCTGCAGTGGCCCTGGCGGTGAACGCCCGACTCACGGTCTCCCAGCTGGTGGAGACCCTGATGGTGCATCCTTCGATGTCGGAGGCGATCACCGACGCGGCCGAGTGAGCTCGCTAGCCGATGCTCACGGGCTCGTTGCCCGCCTTCCACTTGATCGAACAGCCCATGGAAGGTCGCTGATCTTCAGACACGTCGGTACCAGCGATCACGGCGTCGATGGCCGCTCTCAGGTCCTCTCCCGTGACGGGCACGTCATTGCCGGGCCGGGCCCCGTCGAATTGGCCCCGGTAGATCAGCCGGTGGTCCCCGTCGAACAGGAAGAAGTCGGGGGTGCAGACCGCCCTGTAGGCCCGGGCGACTTCCTGGGACTGGTCGTATAGGAGCGGGAACCGATAGCCCGCCTCGTCCGCCACCCGGGCCAGCTCACGGGGATCGTCATCCGGGTGGGAGTCGACGTCGTTGGAGCTGATGGCGACGATGTCGATGGGGGCCCGAGCGTAGTCCTCGCTCAACGACGCCAGCCCGCGCCGCAGGTGCTTGACGTAGGGGCAGTGGTTGCAAATGAACATGACCAGCATGGGGCCGGTCAAGTCATCGCTCGAGACCACGGAGCCGGTTCGGACGTCGTTCAGGGCGAAAGGCGGCGCTTCGGTTCCCAGCGGGAGCATGGTGGAGGTGACGGCCATGGATTTGTTCCTCTCGTGGACACCCTCTCACCCTAAGTGCACCCCAACTCAACCACGACCAACTAGATGCTTGTACTTTGGCCCACAGGATGGCGCCGCGCCTCCGTCAGGTACTGGTACCCGTGATGATGCGCAGCGTTCCCGAGCCGATCTCCTCCTCCTTCTCGATGGCCAGACCCGCGTCGTCGAGCAGAGAAACCAGCCCTCCCCTCCTAGTGAAGTCCCGGAAGGCGCGGAAATGTCCGATCCCGGCCAGGGCCTCGGCCAGGCGATTCGTCAGTCCCTGTGCGTTCCGGGGCATGGGTGTGTTGAAGTCGACGAACATGACGCGCCGGGCGCATCGAGCCAGCGCTGTCACGACCTGGAGTCGGGTAGCGGCTTCCATCTCGTGCAAGGCCAGGACAACGATCGCCAGGTCGTATCTCTCCTCCGGAGCCACCTCCAGGTCGGCTACGTCTCCCACCTCGAATCGGAGTGATTCCTCGGGAACACGGGCGGATCGAGCCGCGCGGCGGGCGAACGCGATGTGCCGGGCGGACATGTCCACCCCGACCACGGTCCTGCCTTCGCCGGCCAGAAGGATGGCCAGCGCTCCGGTGCCACAGCAGGCATCCAGCACGCTTCCCTGGGCAGGGACGCGGGCCGCGAGGACATGCCTCAGACCGGCCAGCAGCCGGTCGATCGTCATGGCGTACAGCCATCCGTCGTAGAACCGGGACGACGGGCTCACGAAGTTGCTTCTCCCCAAGCGTCGGGCTCAGCGCTCCAGGAGCGGAACCGGACCGGCTCCATCACGATCCACGGGCCCGAGGGAGGGTCGGCCCGGTACTGGGGGTACTTGTCCGCCAGGAGGCTCTGAGTCCGGGGAGGAGGGGACTCGTGCACTACAGCCTTGGCATCGACGCGGACCCACCACAGGTGGTTCCAGTCGTCGGCGTAATGGTCCACAAGCAGCGTTATCCGCGGGTCGGATCTGACGTTCTCCAGTCGCTGGAGTCGTCGGGTCCGTTTCGGCTTCTGATCGACAGCACTCACCAGGCGGCCGTCGGAGAGCAGCGCGAACACGATCGGGACCAGGTTGGGCCGCCCGTCGGGGCCGATCGTGCCGAGGACAGCCCTACGAGCTCGCCTCAGGATATCGGCGACCGCTTCGGACAGGACTGCCACGTGACGGCCCGACTTACTTGATGATTGCGATGACGGCACCGTTGGCGACGGTATCGCCCGGTTGCACTCGCAGGTCGACGACGTCACCGGTGGCAGGCGACCGGACTTCGTTTTCCATTTTCATAGCCTCCAGCACGCAGATCGCATCGCCGGCTTCGACACTGTCGCCCGCCTTGACGTGAACCTTGACGATCGTGCCCTGCATGGGTGCCGCCACCACGCCGTCGCTGGGCCGAGTGTCGCCGGACGCCTTGAGCTTGGGTGGCCGGCGACGCACCTGGTCCGGGCCTCCCTGGGTCTGCGGTGCCCAGAAGGTGACTGCGAACCGGCGGCCGCCGATCTCGACTGTCATGGAGCGCTGATCGAGCTCCTCTTCCTCGGGCAGGGCCGGAGGAGAGTCGGGCGCCTCCTGTCCCAGGTCGACAGACTCCTCCATCCAGCGGGTGTGGTGCTCACCGGACAGGAAATCGGGATGGTTCAGCACCGCCAGATGAGCCGGGATGGTGGTGTTCACTCCCCGCACCACGAACTCCTCCAGGGCCCGTTTGGCGCGGGCCACCGCGTGGGTGCGGTCGATGCCCCACACGACCAGCTTGGCCATGAGGTTGTCGTAGTACTGACTGACCCGGGTCTGGGGCACGATCCAGCCGTCCACCCTCACACCCGGTCCGGACGGCTCGCGCCACTCCACGACCTGGCCGGGGGTAGGCAGGTAGTTCTGATAGGGGTTCTCGGCGTTGATGCGGAACTCGAAGGCGTGGCCCCGGGGCACGACCTTGCCCAGGTCCAGAGTCTCGCCGTCGGCAATGCGCAGCTGCCACTCGACCAGGTCCAGGCCCGTCACCATCTCTGTCACGGTGTGCTCCACCTGCAGGCGGGTGTTCATCTCCAGGAAGTAGAAGTCGCCGCTCTGGTCGAGGAGGAACTCGACCGTTCCGGCGTTGACGTATCCACATGACCGCCCCGCAGCCAGGGCCGCCTCGGCGAATGAGGTCCGTTGCTTGTTGGTGAACCCCGGCGCGGGCGTCTCTTCGATCAGCTTCTGGTGACGCCTCTGCACCGAGCAGTCCCGCTCGCCCAGGAAGACGCCGTTGCCGTGGCGGTCGAACAGGATTTGGGCTTCGACATGGCGCGGTTTCTCGAGATATTTCTCGACGTACACCTGGGGGTTTCCGAAGTAGGCGTCCGCTTCACGTCGAGCGCCGTCGAAGGCGGCGTCCAGCTCGTCGGGCGAGCGAACCACTCGCAGACCTTTTCCTCCACCGCCGTAGGCTGCCTTTATCGCCACCGGGTAGCCGAATTGCTCCGCCAGTTCCGCCACGGTTTCCACGTCGTCGACCGGCTCGGTGACCCCGGGCACGGTTGGCACACCCTCCGACTCGGCGGTCCGGCGCGAGGTGATCTTGTCCCCCATGAGCTCGATGGCTCCGGCCGGTGGACCCACCCAGATCAGCCCCGCGTCTTCCACCCCCCGAGCAAAGGAGGCGTTTTCTGAGAGAAAGCCGTACCCGGGGTGCACGGCGTCCGCCCCGGCCTCCTTGGCCACCCGGAGGAGGGCCTCCTGGTTGAGGTAGGACTCGGAGGCGGGGGGCGGGCCGATGTTCCATGCCTCGTCCGCCAATTCGACGTGGAGAGCGTCGCGATCGAGCTCCGAGTAGACGGCGATCGTATGCAGCCCCATGTCCCTCGCGGTTCGCATCACGCGCACCGCGATCTCCCCCCGGTTGGCGATCAGCAAGCGCTGGATCATCTCGCCGCCCAAACGGTGGCTTTGCGTGCTGGCCGAGATGAGGTACTGACAAGATCCATCGGGACCCGAATGCTATTACCCGCCGCCCCGCTCTTCCCCGATGGCTCCGTCACAGCGGGATGTTCCCGTGCTTTTTCTGGGGCAGGGTGTCACGCTTGGTGCGCAGCATGCGCAACGCCCTGATCAGTTTGGGCCGCGTCTGGCGCGGCTCGATCACGTCGTCCACCAGACCAAGCTCGGCGGCCCGGTACGGGTTGTTGAATCGATCCTCGTAGTCGGAGATGAGCTCGGTCCGCCGTGCCTCCGGGTGCGAGGCCTCCTTCAGTTCCCTGCGAAAGATCACGTTGACCGCCCCCTGGGCGCCCATCACAGCTATCTCGGCCGACGGCCAGGCGAAGACCAGGTCGGCTCCCACCCCCCGGGCGTTCATGACCAGATAGGCGCCCCCGTAGGCCTTGCGGGTGATGATGGTGACCCGGGGCACGGTCGCCTCGCAGTAGGCGTAGAGCAGCTTGGCCCCGTGACGGATGATCCCGCCGTGCTCCTGGCTCACTCCGGGCAGGAAGCCGGGGACGTCCACGAAGGTGAGCAGCGGGATATTGAAAGCGTCACAGAAGCGGACGAAGCGCGCCCCCTTCTCCGAAGCGGTGATGTCGAGGGTGCCGGCCAGGGCGGCGGGCTGGTTGGCGATGACACCCACGCTGTGGCCGTCCATGCGTGCGAAGCCGACCACGATGTTGGGCGCCCAGTCCTCGTGGACCTCGAAGAACTCGCCGTCGTCCACCACCATCTCGATCACTTCCACCATGTCGTAGGGCTGGTTGGCGGCGTCGGGGATGATGGTGTCGAGGCTGTCGTCGATCCGGTCGGGGCTGTCGGCGGTGGCGAAATACGGGGGCAGCTCGAGGTTGTTCTGGGGTAGGAACGAGAGCAGGTACCGAACCGCCTCCAGCGCGTCGCGGCCAGTGGGGAACACGAAGTGGGTGACGCCCGAGGTGGAGGCGTGGGCCGAAGCTCCGCCCAGCTCTTCCATGGTTACCTCCTCGCCGGTGACGGTGCGGATCACGTCGGGGCCGGTGATGAACATGTGGCTGGTCTTGTCGACCTGGAAGATGAAGTCGGTCATGGCGGGCGAGTAGACGGCTCCACCGGCGCAGGGGCCCATGATGACCGAGATCTGGGGCACGACCCCCGAGGCGCGGACGTTGCGCTCGAAGATGCGCCCGTATCCGTCGAGTGACGACACACCCTCTTGGATGCGGGCCCCGCCCGAATCCTTGAGCCCGACCACGGGTGCCCCCACCTCCATAGCCATGTCCATCAGTTTGCAGATCTTGTCGGCGACGGCCGATCCCAGGCTCCCTCCGAAAACCGTGAAATCCTCGGCGTAGACGAAGACGGTCCGCCCGTCGATCGCGCCGTAGCCAGTCACCACCGCGTCCCCGAGAGGCCTCTTCTGCTCGATGCCGAATCCCAGAGCCTGGTGGCGAACGAACAGATCCAGCTCGTTGAAGGAGCCCTTGTCGAGCAGGGTCTCGATCCGTTCCCGCGCCGTCATCTTGCCCTGCTCGTGCTGGCGGGCCACCGCCCGCTGGCTGCCGGCGTTGAGGCCCTCCTCCCGCAGCTTGCGGAGTTGTTCGATACGCGCTTCGGTTTCCATCTCAGATACCTTGGACTCGTCCGGAGACAATGTGGCTACACCATATTCGTTGACAGTACTCGCAGAGACTGCATCTACTCAGGACTGGGCCCGTCAGCACCTGGTCGATCGGCCCGTGGTCGTGGTGGCTCATCGCCAGTCGAAGGGGCGAGGACGGCTCGGTGCAGAATGGGAGACGGCACCACGGGCATTGGCGGTTTCGATAGCCCTTCGGCCCGGTTGGCCCACCGAGGCCTGGCCACTCATCCCGCTCGTGGCCGGGGTGGCAGCCCACGACGTCCTGGGTGCCACCACGACGCTCAAGTGGCCCAACGATGTTCTGGTAGGAGAGGCCAAGGTGGCGGGGGTCCTGGCCGAAGCGGGCTCCGATCTCGTCGTCGTCGGCATGGGCGTCAACCTCTATTGGCCCTCCCCTCCATCGGGGGTGGCCGCCCTGGAGAGGGTCGATCCCGGGCCCGAGCTGGGGCCTCGTCTCGCCACCTCCTGGGCGGAGGAGCTCCTGGAGATCATGGAGCGACCGGCATCGGAATGGCCGCGCCGGCAGTATCGGGGCTCGTGCAGCACCATCGGTCGCGAGATCAGCTGGGAGCCGGACGGGAGGGGACTGGCGGTGGATGTCGACGATCACGGTGCCCTGGTGGTGGAAACCGACGATGGGCAGGTGCTGCTCACTGCAGGGGCGGTGCGTCACGTACGGCCGCTCCCGCCATAGCTGAACCCCTCCCCGCAGTTTCGTCCGGCTCGGTGCTCAGCCCAGTTCCAGCTCCGTGGCGGGCGGAAGGGTCTGGAGGAAGAACTGGATCAGCCGGCTCTCGGCGTCGGCGGCCGCATCGGCGTCGTACTCATCTCGATTGATATTCATGAACCCGTGGTGGGCCCCTTCGTACAGGAGCCACTGGCCCGACTCGTTGCGATGCTGGGCCTCGTCCACCGTGCCGGTGTCGATCAAGGTGTCCTCGGCGGCGTAGATCCCCATCACGGGGACTGCGAGGTGATCCAACAGGTCGGCCACGTGGATGTCTCGCTCCTGGTCACCGGTCAGGGGTGTGTAGCACACTGCCAGAGAACGGGCCCAGGATCGGTTGGCTGCCTGGGCCATGGCGAAGCGACCACCGACGTCCAGTCCCAGCAAACCCACCGCGCCGGCGTGTGCCCAGTCGACGTCATCGCTGACCAGGAACTCGTGCAACTCGTCCAGGTCGGTGATCGCCCTCCGGTCGGACAGGGCGGCGTAGTCGTCGAGCGGATCACCTGTGCTCTGGCGATACAGCTCCATACAAACCGCGGCGAGGCCATGGCGGGCGAGGCGGCGGCACAGATCTTTCTCGTGTGAGGTGAGGCCGTCGATGTCGGGAGTGACTATCACCACCGGAAAACGCCCCGCCTTGTCGGGACGAGCCAGGTAGCCCGGCCGGTACCCGGCGCCCACTGGGAAGCCGAAGCGCCCGTACATGATCGAGTATGTGCCCTCGTGCTCGAGGACCGCCACTGTCTGACCTCCGCTCGGTTGTTGGCTCCTGAGCAGGTTACCCGAACCGATCGAGGGCTCAGCTCAATGGCTCCTGCCAAATCTGACGGCGTGATAGCATTTTCCAGTCCCACGCCATGTCCCGGCATTCTTCTTCCTCCTCCGCGCCTGCCCGCCGACGCCTGCCCAGATGGCTCAAGATCACGGTCATCTCGCTGCTGGTGCTGGCCAACCTCGTCGTGCTCGGCGTCTGGTGGACCGTGCACAGCGCCGACAAGGCCTTCCGTGACAACGCCCTCGTGCGCGAGGACGTCGTCCAGGAGCTGGCCGTCGTCCCCAACGATTCGACCGACCCCCTCTATGTTCTCCTGATCGGCACCGACAGCCGGGCCGGCGTGGACACGTCGGTCTTCGGGGACTTCAGCGGGGCGAGGGGAGATGTGATCATGATCGCCCGTCTCGACCCGGCCAAGGGCAAGGTGGCCTTGCTCAGCATCCCCCGTGACACCTACGTGCCCATCGAGGGGCACGGAGAGAACAAGATCAATGCTGCCTACGCTTACGGCGACGCACCATTGATGGTCAAGACCGTCCGTCAGGCTTTCGATATGCCCATCAATCACTATGTCGAGATCGATTTCGCCGGATTCCAGGACCTGGTCGATGAGCTGGGGGGAGTGGAGATGAGATTCTCCTATCCCGCTCGTGACCTCAAATCCAAGCTGGATGTCCCGGCCGGTGATGTGATGCTGACCGGGTTCCAGGCGCTCGCCTACGCCCGGAGCCGCCACTATCAGGAGCAGCGGAATGGAAGCTGGCGAAGCGTCGATGCCTCCGACATCGGGCGCACGGCTCGCCAGCAGCAGCTGGTGCTCGCCATACTCGATCGTCTCAAGCGGCCCTCCACTCTCACTGCCACGGGATCGGTGGTGGCATCCGTGGCCCGCCATATGACCGTCGATGCCGCCCTGGCAGACTCCTCCCTGGCCCAGCTCGCCTTCAACATGCGCGACGTGGGCGTAACCGACATCGAGACCGCCACCCTTCCCACCGTGGGTGCCAGGCGGGGAACGGCCTCCGTGCAGCTGATAGATCACGCCGCCGCCGACCCGATGGTGGCCGCCTTCCAGTCCGGCGAGCCCATGGACACCACCCAGGCGGGCGGTATCGTGACCGTCGATGTGCTGAACGGGAATGGGGTGGCCGGCAATGCTGGCTCGTGGGCGGACCGGCTCACGTCGGCCGGTTATGTTGTCAAGAGCGTGGCGGACGCCGACCATCAGGTGACGATCACCGAGGTTGTCGTGGCTGCTCCCGATCCGGCCGCCGACGATCTCGTCGCCCAGCTCGGATTCGGGCAGGTGACGATCGGCCAGCTTCCCGCCGGGGTGGATGCCGTCGTGATCCTGGGCGAAGACGCGGTGCCCCTCTCGTGAGCGTCATGTCGACGAGGAGAGAGATCTGATGGAGATAGCAATCATTGGAGCAGGCTATGTGGGCCTCGTCACCGCCGCCGGCCTGGCGCATCTTGGTCACAGGGTGCGGCTGGCGGAGAAGTCGCTCGAACGGGTGGCGGCGCTGGAGGAGGGAAAGGTCCCGATCTTCGAAGAAGGGCTGGAGGACCTCCTGGACGAGGGTCGCGCCTCGGGCCGTCTCACCTTCCACACCGACAATGTGGCCGCCGCCGAAGCGGCCCGATTCATCTTCCTCTGCCTGCCGACCCCGCCCGGGCCCGACGGTCGGGCCGACCTGACCTTCGTGGAGGGAGTGCTCGAACAGTTGGCGGGGGTGGTCTCCGAGGATGCCGTGTTCGTGGTCAAGTCGACCGTCCCTCCCGGCTCCGTCAAGCGCTTCGCTCGCCGTCTCGCCGAGCTGGGGAGCCCGGCCCAGGTGGCCTCGCATCCCGAGTTCCTGCGCGAGGGGCGGGCCGTGGCCGACTTCCTTCAGCCCGATCGCATCGTCGTGGGCTCCTTCAAACCGGATATCTCGGCCGCCGTCGTCGGTCTGTACGACGGGGTGGGATCCGATGCTGTGGTGACCGATCCCACCTCGGCGGAGATGATCAAGTACGCCTCCAACAGCTACCTGGCGGCACGTCTCACGTTCGTGAACACCCTGTCGAATCTATGTGAGGCGGTGGGTGCCGACATCACCCACGTCATCGACGGGATGGGCCGGGACCATCGCATCGGCCCTCACTTCCTCAAGCCCGGTCCCGGTTACGGGGGGTCGTGCTTCCCCAAGGACACCGAGGCGTTGATCGCGGTGGCCGAGGACGCCGGCTACGACTTCAGGTTGCTGAAGTCGGTCATCGACGCGGACGCCAACCAGAGGGAGAGGGTGGTGGAAAAGATTCGCCAGGCTGCCGGAGGCGGCCTACGCGGCCGGCGCATCGCCATGTGGGGGCTGGCCTTCAAGGCGGGCACCGACGACGTGCGCGAATCACCCGCCTTGCGCGTGGCCCGCTCCCTGATAGCCGAGGGAGCCGAGGTCGTGGTCTACGACCCGGAGGCCAGCTCGAGCGAGGTCGAGTCGGCACCCACCGCTATGGAAGCGGTTCGGGACGCCGATGTGTTGGTAGTGGCCACCGAATGGCCCCAGTTCGTCGAGGTGGACCTGGACCAGGTGCGCAAGGTCATGAAGGGCCACCGCATCGTGGACACCCGCAACCTTCTCGACCCAGCCGCGGTCCGTTCGGTCGGGTTCGACTACGTGGGAATGGGGCGGCCTCTGGCTTGAGCCGACGGCCCGACGGGGCGGCTCAGCGGAACAGGTCTTCCTCGGGCGGCCGGACGACGTCTTCACGGACGGAGCCGCCGGTCCCCACCGGGTTCATCCCCCGCACCAGCGCGGCGCAGATTCCGTCCGCCTTGCCCATCACTAGGTCGGCGGCGGCGGCGGCCTCGTCGGCTTGGTTCACCTCGGTCACATCCAGTACCCGGCCAAACGAGTCCGTCGAGCCCCTCAGGTCGTGGATGGGCGACATCCCGGCCACGCCGATGGCCACGTCCACCAGGCCCCTCCGCCAGGGACGGCCGAAGGTGTCGCTGATGATCACGGCCGGTCTGACCCCCAGCTCGGCCCCGATTCGATCCCGTATCCTCCGGGCGGAGCGGTCGGGGTCCTCGGGGAGCAGGACTGCCGTCCCTGGGAGGGCGTTGGAGCGATCCACGCCGGCATTGGCGCAGACGAAGCCGTGTCGGGTCTCGGCTATGACCAGGTTGCCTCGTCGCCGGATCACCCGAACCGCTTCTCTCTCGACCAGCGGGCGATGCGCGTCCGGCCCGTCATCTTCGAGTTCGACCACTGCCCCTTCGGACTTCGACACCACCTTGTGGGTGACCACCAGGACGTCGTCGGGCATGGGGCTCAGAGGAGCCAGTGCCTTGGCCAGAAGGCCGGCCAGGTCGTCGCCGGGGGCCACCTCCCCGATGCCCGTGAGCGGCTCGACGACCAGGGTCACGCCCACACCAGCTTGTTGGCGAGGGTCCGGGCGGCCTCGAGGTGGCCGATGTGGGTGCTCAACAGGCGAATCGCCACTCCGGTCTCGATCCGCTCGACGTCTCCGGCGTCGGCCAGGTCGATGACGAGCTCGTCGATCAGGCCGACGTAGGCGGCCAGAATGCCCTCGGTTCCTTCCGGCAGGCCGATGCCGCGCATCACCCTGTCGGCCGGGCCCTTCAGCGGGCGTCCCCCGAACAGCGGGCTGACCGCAACCACCCGTCGGGCGGATTCGACTGCCTCCGCCACACCGGGGACTGCCAGGATGGGCCAGACGGAAAGAGGTGGATTGGAGGGGCAGATGACGACCAGATCAGCATCGTCGATGGCGTCGATCACACCGGGCGCCGCTTCAGCCATGGTCGCTCCCGAAAATCGCAAATCGTCGATCTCCGACTGATGGCGTCGGTCGACGAAGTAGGTCTGGAACGAGATCCAGCCTTCGGAAGGAAGGGAGACCTCGGTCCGAATAGGGTCGTCGCTGACCGGCAGGATGGTCGCCCCCACGCCGAACACCGCCGCCTGCGCCGTCGTGACCTGGCTCAGAGTCCATCCCTGGCCCAAACGCATGGTGCGGAACAGGTTGGTGGCCAGGTCGCCGTCGCCGATGCGGAACCAGGTGTCGATGGGAAACTTCTCCAATGCCTCCATGACGGAATGCGTATCGCTCCCCAGGCCCCAGCCCTGAGGCCCCTCCACGCCGGCCAGCGTGTAGATGACGGTGTCGATGTCGGGGGAGACATGCAGGCCGTAGATGACCTCGTCGTCCCCGACGTTGACGATTCCCGTGAGCTGGCAGTCGTCGAGGGCGGCCAATCCTCGCATCATGCGCGCTCCACCGACACCCCCGGACAAGGCAGTTACCTTCACTGTTGCTCCCGACGCTCGCCGCCGCCTGCCCTCGCCGTGGTCGCCCGCGGCGGGATCGGACGGGAAGAGATTGCCATAGATGTGCCTTTCGTTCCACAATGGCTGCCCGCATGACCGACGCCCTGTTCGCGGAACGCGCCGCTCACCTCGACCCGGCCCAGACCGACGACACCCCTGCCCACAGTGGCCAGGTGTCGGTGGCCGTCGCCGTCAACGTGGTGGCAGGCGTGGATCCCCAGCCCACACTCGAGGCCGTGGCCCGCCAGGCCTACCCGGCCGCGTCGGTGACTCTGGTGGGAGAAGACGATTCGGGAGTTCCTTCCGGCCTGGTCATGAGCGCCGACCTGGAGGAGGTGGTTGCCTCGCTCTCGCCGGACATCGACTACGTGTGGATTCTGCACGGAGACGCCGAGCCCCGGCCCGACGCCCTCACCGCGCTCGTGGACGAGGCCGAGCGTTACGAGGCCTCGCTGACGGGCTCGAAGCTGCTGGTAGCGGGCACGCGTGACACCCTGGAGGGCGTCGGTTCGGCGACCGACATCTTCGGTGAGCCCTACAGCGGCCTCGATGAGGGGGAGGTCGATCTGGAACAGTACGACGTGGTGCGTGACGTGGCTTTCGTCTCTTCCGTCTCGATGTTGGTTCGACGGGATCTGCTGCGCGGGCTGCAGGGCCTCGACTCGGTCCTGGCCCCGGTGGCTGCCGGTCTCGACCTCAGTCAGCGGGTCCGGATCGCCGGAGGGCGGGTCATGGTCGTGCCCTCGTCAGAGGTGTTCCATCATCGTCGCTGCGGCCGGGGCGACGGCGGTTGGCGGGAGCAGGCGGGCAGGTTGCGGGCCATGCTCAAGGTGTACACGCCGGTGACCTTGGCCTGGATGATCCCGTTCGCCTTCGTCGTCGGGGCGCTGGACTCGCTCGGGAGCCTCCTGCAGGGCCGCTGGCGCCTCGGGCCCCGATATTTGGCGGCCTGGGCGTGGAATCTGGCGCGCCTTCCCTCCACCCTCAAGTCCCGCCGGTCGGTTACTCGGATTCGCCAGGTGAGGGACGAAGAGCTCTTCCGTTACCAGGTGAGGGGATCGGTCCGGCTCCGCCAGCTCGGATCGGAGCTGTCGGAGAAGGCGCTGGCCGCTTTCGACGACGAGACGGCCCTCACCAGACGGGCGAGCCAGATCTGGAACGCGGCCGGGGCCTGGGGCCTGGTCGTTGCCGTGGTGGTGGTTCTGGTTGGAGTCCGGTCGGTCTTCCTGGGGCCGCTACCGACAGTTGGCCACTCGGTTCCCCTTCTGGCGGACGCCCGAACTGCGCTGGCGCGGTTCCTCGGTGGCTGGAACTCGGCGGGGCTGGGAAGCGACGCTCCCGTGCATCCCGCAACCGGTCTCTTGGCCTTGATACAGCTTGTCCTACTGAACAAGGCCCAGCTCGCCCGGTCCGTCGTCACCGTGATCGCCTTCGGGTCCGCCGTCATGGGCACAGCCCGCCTGGCGGCAAGACTGCGGATCGGGGGACCGGGCGCCTACCTGGGAGGAGTGGCGGCCGTATTCGGGCCGGCGGCTGCCTTGCTCGCGGGCGGCGGCCGCTGGCCTGCCCTGCTGGCGATCGGCGTCCTTCCATGGGCGCTGTCGACCGTCGTGGGAGACAGGCGGGAGGGCCGGTTGCAGAGGCTGGCCGATATTTCCCGCACGACCCTGGCCGTGGGCCTGGTGTCGATGCTCGTGCCGGCCCTCGCCGTGGTACCCCTGCTGTTCGCGGTTGGGGTCCGGCTGATCGGCCGTTTCAAGGTGCGTCTCCTGGCGGCCCTGGTCGGCACCGTCGGCTCTTTGGCCGCGCTGCCGTTCCTGCTGGCCCGTCTCGGCCAACTCGTTGGAGGGGTGCCTCTGGCGGTCGACGTTCACCCGGTGGCCCTCTTGGTGATGGTCATTGTGGTCCTGGCCGGGATGGTGGCGGGCTCCTGGCGGGCCTCGGCCCTGGCAGGTGTGATGGTGTTCGGCGGACTGGCGGCGGCCCGGGTGACCGGCCCGGACGCCCAGGTGGCGCTGCTTGTCATCGCCTCGGTGGGAATCGGGCTTGCTGTGTCGGCTGCCCTGAGACGGCGCGTGTCTCGCGATGCGGGTGCCTGGTTCGCGCTGCTGGCGGGGCTCGGATTGGTGGTGGTCTCCATGGCCGGCGTGGGTGGAGGCCGGGCAGGAATGCCCGGCGACCAGTGGGGTGAGCGTCTCGGCTTCGTCGCCTTGGGGCCAGACGGTGTCGAACGAGCCCTGCTCATCGCGGCCACGCCTGCGGAGTTGCCCGGCGAGTCCCGTCCGGGCCCCGGCTTTTGGTACCGGCTGATCGACTCCGAGGGGCCCACGCTCGATCAGGTCTACCTTTCTGATCCGGGCCAGGGCAATGCAGCCCTCAGGGAGGTGCTGGACGGCATCTCTGCGGGCATCACCCTGCGTCCGGGCAGCCTCCTGGCGCCCTTTGGCGTCAGGTGGGTGGTGGCCGTCGACGAGGCGGCCGTGGACCTGGGTCCCGCCTTCCAAGCCCAGGTCGATCTGCAGCCGCTGCCGCTGGCTGAGGGCCTGGTGGTATACGACAACCAGGTTTCCGGCTCCGTGGCGCAGGCCGGAGACGGCACGGTGTGGAAGCGCCAGGGGACTGGCTTCACCGGGCCTGCCACCGGCGGTCGGATCAGGCTGGCGTTGCAGGGAGACGGGCGCTGGGGACCGGACTGGCGCTCGTCCGACTGGGCCGGCACGGTGTCGGGGTCGGAAGGCGTGGCTCGTTTCTCAGGAGTTGCCGCCACGCGGGCCATGACGGGCGGCGGCCTGGCCCTGCTGGCTTTGGCGCTGGTGATGGGGATCTGGGGCCGACGGCTGCGACGGAGGGAGGCCTAGTGAAGCTGGTGGCGCTCTTGGTGGTCGCCGCTCTAGCGGTGGCGGTGGCGCTCGCTCCCGCTCCGGCCCCGGGGTCGGCGGATCAGCCGGCGACACCCCAGCCGGCGCCGTTTGCGGTCTGCCCGGCATCAGAGGCAGCCAGGAGACAGACCGCGTTGGCCGTGGCCGGGGGCGGAGCCGGCACCGCCGAGGTGACCGTCTTTTCCGCCTCCGAGATCGAGGTGGAGAAACAGATCGAAATCCCCGAGAGCGGGGCACTGTCTATGGTCGTCAATGATCTGACGGGTGTCGACCGTGCGCCTCTGCTGGTGGCTCTTCCCGATGCCTCAGCGGCCGCCGAGACCGTGCTCAGCGGTGACGGCCGGGCCGCTCTCACCTGTGACGCCGGCTCGGCCGAGACGGTTGCATTGCCCGGCGGGACCACCAAGGAAGGCGATGCCTTGGTGTTGATGTTGGCCAACCCGTTCGCCGGGTCCGCCACCGTCGATATCGGAGCTGCCAGCGAAGTGGGCACCGAGACCAATTCCGGGCTCGAAGGCATCGTCGTTCCGCCCCGGTCTCTCATCCCGGCCGACCTGGGTGCCTTGCTGCCCGGCCGCCAGATGCTCTCGGCCTGGGTGACCCCCGTAGCCGGCCGGGTGGTGGCGGCAGCGGTGCAGGGAAGCTCTGACGACGTAGGTGCCTTGCAGGGCCAGGTGCCCGGGCTGGATTGGTATCTGCCCGTCCTGCCCCTCGATGGAGTCGCCACCCGGCTCGTCCTCGTCAATCCGAGTCTGTCGGACGTCCCTTTCCAACTCGATGTCTATGGGGGGAGCCAGGGCCTTTACGAGGACGCCTATGAGGACACGGTGCCGGCTCGCGGCCAGATCAGCATCGATACGGCCGACCTTCTGGACGGACCGGGCGGGGTGAGGGTTCTGGCGGCGGGAGCGGTCGGGGTGGCGCTGCGTCTCGAGGGTGAAGCGGTCAGAGCCATCGTGGCCGGTGCTCCGGCGCCGGGCCCGGTGTGGGTCCTTCCCGGTGCCGGCCGTCTCGGCCCCACCAGCCTTCTGATCCTCAACCCCGGTGACGTGGACGTGTCGGCGCAGGTGATGAGGGCCAATGGATCCGAGACCCTCACCACGGTGGATGTCATGGCGGGGACCATGACGAGGGTCGACTTCCCCGCCGACGACGTGGGCGCCCGCGTGGAGGCGGACGGGGACGTCGTCGTCGCTTGGATGACACGCAGCGACGCGGGCCTGGCCGGCGACTCGGGGCGTGTCCCGCCTCCCTGAGTCATGACCGAGCTTCAGCGCCTGGGTGTCGTGGCCGTGATCATCCTGTTGGTGGTCCTGGTCTCCATCGTGTTCCGTCGACGGCCGCCGCGGCGGAGTCGCCGGATCGATGCCACAGGTCTGGGCCCCGGTCTCTACCTGTTCACTTCACACGGCTGTGATTCATGTGGCCGGGCCCGGGAGCGTCTGGCCCGGCGGGGGTTCACTTACACCGAGTTGTCCTGGGAGGAGAAGCCGGAGACATTCGAGGGGTTGGGGATCGATGCCGTTCCCTCCTTGGTGGCGGTCGGCCGCGGCGGCACAGGCCGCTGGTGGAGGGGCGGGGTCCCGCGCCGGGTGGAGATGCCGGGCACAAGGGGCAGCGTCGGTTAGCCTGCCGTCCATGGTCCCACGTTGTGCCCGCTGTGGAGCGCCCGCCTCCACCTTCATGACATACGATTATGCCGAACGAGCCGTGTGGCTCGAGAATCTGGGCGAGCAGCCCGACAAGACCGGCTACGCCATGTGCGGCGAGCATGCCGACCGTCTTGCTCCGCCCCTGGGCTGGACGCTCACCGACCGTCGCACCGTCACGCCCCTGTTCGCGTTCGACGTCGCTTGACGTCTCGACGGGACGATGGCCCTAGACCGTGACCTTCTCGACGCGGTACGTGACCTCGACGAGCACGAGTTGCGGCGTCTCCTCATCCTGGCCCGGGCTCACTTGGAGCGATCGGGAGCGCTGACCCCGGACCAGGAGGTCTCGGTGAGCCTTCGCCGCCAGGCGGTGAAGTGCGGCAAGTCGGCCTGTACCCGGTGCCCGCACGGTCCCTATTGGTACGCCTACTGGACCGAGAACGGTCGCCGTCGGAGCCGTTACATCGGGCGCCTGCTCGAGGAAGGCTGACCGCTCGTATGGGTCGTGCGGCTGTGGAAAACTCTTATCAGGACGGTAGACTTCAGCGTCCCCAAGACCGAGGCTGGCTATGGACTGCCCCCAATGTCACGCTCATGACGTGATCGAGATCAAGCATCGACTTCCCGATGGCACGGAGGTCCAGTTCTTCTCATGTCACCGGTGCGAGGAGAAATGGTGGGATCACGACGGCGATCCCATCGACCTCGGTCAGATCCTCGACATGGTTCGTAACTCCGAGGCGTGAGCGTCGCCGCGGGCGGGGACGGGTCGGGCCTTTTTCACAGCGGGGACGGGTCGGGCCCTTTTCACAGCGGGGACGGGTCGGGCCCGTTTCACAGGTGGCGTGGGGTGAGGGCGAGTCTCGGCCGATCCTGGCTGACCGTCGCCCTGCTGGGACTGATGTCGCTGGTGGTGCTGACCGTGCTGGAGCCGCGTCTGCTGTTCTCGGCCACCACCCCCACCGGCGGAGATATGGGCGCACACGTCCTGGGCCCTGCTTACCTCCGTGACGTTCTGCTACCTCAGGGCCGGATCCTGGGCTGGTCCCAGTCCTGGTTCGCCGGCTTTCCCGCCTTCTACTTCTACTTTCCTCTTCCGTCGCTGGTCATAGTCCTCCTGGACGTGGTCCTGCCCTATGGGGTGGCCTTCAAGCTGGTCACCGTGATGGGTCTGCTAGCCACGCCCGCCGCGGCCTATTTCCTGGCCCGTTCCCTGCGGCTGGGGAAGGCGGTGTCGCTGGTGGCGGCCAGCTCCGGGGTGGTGTTCGTGTTCATGGAGAGCTTCAAGATCTATGGGGGGAACGTCGCCTCCACGCTGGCGGGTGAATTCTCGTTCTCCTGGTCGTTCGTCTTCTCGCTCATCTATCTGGGGTATCTGATCCGGGGTATTCGCGATGACCGGCGGAAGCTGATCTGGGCGGCGGTCTTCCTCGCCCTCACCGCGTTGTGTCACATTCTCACCACCATCGTGATCTTGGCGGCGTCGCTCCCGGTCCTGTTCTGGAAGAAGGGGTTCAGAGCCATCGCCGCCTGGCTGGGTGGTTTCGCACTGGCCGGATTCTGGGCGCTGCCTCTGCTGGCGCGGATCGGCTACACGTCCGACATGGCCTGGTCACCCTTGACGGCCATCTCCGAGCTCCTCCCCACCGAGTTCTGGTTGCTGATCCCCCTGGCGGTGGTGGGAGCGGTGATCATGGCTCGTCGAACCCCGCGGATCATCCCGGTGGCGGCGTTCACGTTGATTCCCGTCATCTATTACCCGCTGCCCACCGTGCTCCACAACAGCTTCCCCAACGTGTTCACCGAGCCCCGCTGGAAGCTGTGGAACGGGAGGCTCCTGCCCTACTGGTACTTCGGGGTGGTGTTCTTGGCGGCCATCGCGGTCGGGTTCATCGCCCTATGGGTGATGCGCCGCCTCCCCGAGCGGGTCTCGGCCTGGTGGGGGCGAGGCCTGTTCGCCGTGGCCGGAGTGGTCGGGGTGACGCTGGCCATCCGAAACTCGAGCGCGCCCCCATGGCTGCCCTTTGCCATCGGAGCAGTCGTGGTCGCGGTGTTGGGGTTCTCGCTGATGTGGCGCGGGCCCGCTCGAACCCGTTCCGTGGTGATCACGATGACCGCCGGCCTTCTCGCCCTCGGAGCCCTGGCCGGTGTCAGCTACATCACCAGCTGGGCCAAATGGAATTACGAGGGGTATGAGGCCAAAGCGCCGTGGCCCGAGTACGAGGGTCTGATGCAGACCATCGAAACCCTGCCCCCGGGGCGGGTCCTATGGGAGCCGGACAGTGGCGACGGGGGACTTGACAAGTACGGGACGCCCATGGCTCCCATGCTGATTCCCTATTGGACGGGCCAGGACCATCCGTCCATGGAAGGCCTCTACTTCGAGTCGAGCCTCACCACGCCCTTCCATTTCATCGCGGCCGGCGAGATGGCGCTCAACCCGTCCAATCCTGTTCCCGGGCTCACCTACCACAACTTCGACATGGAGCGGGGGGTCAAGCATCTGGAGATGTACGGAGTTCGATACTACGTGGCCTACAACGAGGAGTCGGCCGCCAAGGCCGAGAGGATGGCCGATCTCACCCTGGTGGCCGAGTCTCCGCCGTTTACCGTGTTCCAGCTTCCCGACCCCCAGATGGTGGTGCCGGCCACACGCCAGCCGGCCGTGTACGACGCTCCCGACGGAGGGGCGGCGGGGAAGTTGCTGGGCCTGGTGGGCGCAGGCTCCAACGGACCCACCTTCGGAGACCTGGCCCTGGAGTGGTATGACGACCTCGGCCTGGCGGACCGCTGGGTCGTGGCCGACGGCCCCTCAGACTGGCCCCGTATCACCGATTTGAGCCAGTTGCCCGACACGCCGCTGGCGGACGTGCCGGCCGATGCCGTCTCCAATGTGGTCATCGACGATCACTCCATCTCTTTCGATACCAAGGCGATCGGCGTGCCCCACCTGATCCGGGTATCCTACTTCCCCAATTGGGTGGCCCACGGAGCCGAAGGGCCCTACCACGCCACGCCGTCGTTGATGGTGGTGGTGCCCACCCAGAACCACGTCGAGGTCGACTTCGAGCGTCTGCCCGCCGAGTGGACCGGAATGGCCCTGACCGTCCTGTCGATTGTGGGCGTCGTGGTTCTGCTGGTGGTCAGCCGTCGGCGGCGAGGATCCGCCGGATCCTCCACAGGCCCCGCAGAGTCCGGGGAACCCGTCGGATGAGGGAACGCCCCTCTCTCATCTCCGTCACCACCACCGGTACCTCGGCGATTCGATAACCCTGTCGTTCTGCCCTGATTACCAGTTCCGTGTCGAACAGATCTTGGCGACTCACCACTCGCGGGGCCAGCTCCGCGACGAGGTCGTGTCGAAACGCCTTCATGCCGTGTGTGTCGGAGACGGAGGAGGAGAACAGAGCCCTCAGGAGGAGGTTGAAGACCATGGTGGCCAGCCGACGCAGGAACGACCGCTGGTCTTCCGATCGGGGATCCCGCTTGGAGGCAATGACCAAATCCACTCGATCGCCCAACTCCACTACCCGGGCCAGAAACCTGGCCGAGAAGTAGTCGATGTCGAAATTGACCACCCAATCCCCCTCGGCCCTCAGGAACCCCTCCCGCATCGCCAGCCCGTAGTCGGGGTCGGGGAGGCTGATCACCTCGACGGGGGCAGCTCCGGCGACCCGAGCGGCTACCTCGGCCGTTCCATCGGTGGAGCCGTTGTCGACGATCAGGACTCCGTAGTCCAGCCCGGCTTGCTCGAGTTGGCCGATCATGGCCGGGAGGCCGACGGGAAGGAAGCCCGCCTCGTTGTACACCGGAACGACTATGGAGAACCTGGGCACCGGCGGCAGTGTACGGGCAAGTCGTGGTTGATTGATTCGGGCGCGGGCCTACGGCCACAACTGCCCGGGGACGCACTTACAATCCTCGTGGAGGTCGTTGGTGACATTCTCTTCCATCTTCAAGGCGTACGACGTGCGCGGGCGAACCGATACGGGCGACCTTTCGCCCGAGGTGGCCGAGGCGGTGGGCGCCGCATTCGCCTCATTCGCCGGGGCGAGGACGGTGGCGCTGGGTCGCGACTGCCGACTCTCCTCCCCGGAGCTGGCGCAGGCCTTCACCGCGGGTGTTGTTGGCCAGGGCGTGGACCTGTTGGATCTGGGAGAAGTGGCCACGGACACCGTCTACTACGTATCGGGCGCCCGCCAGATCCCCGGAGCGATGATCACGGCTTCGCACAACCCCCCCAACTACAACGGGATCAAGCTGTGCCGGGCGGGTGCGGCCCCCGTTGGCGAGGCTTCGGGCCTCGATGAGATCCGTGGGATGGCAGAAGCTGGCCTCCCCCCGGGGGAGACCCGGGGCGAGGTGGTGCCTTTCGATCCCGTCCCCGGCTATGTGGATCACCTGCTGGGCATCGTCGATGTCGATGCGATCGCACCTCTCCACGTGGGAGTGGACGCCGGGAACGGGATGGCGGGCGTCGTGCTCGGCAAGGTGTTCGATCGGATCGCATCAGACATGACGGGGCTGTATCTGGAGCTCGACGGGACGTTCCCAAATCACCCCGCCGACCCGATCGATCCCGCCAACCTGGTTGACCTCGTCGATCTGGTCAAGGAGCGCCGACTCGATCTGGGGGTGGCATTCGACGGTGATGCCGACCGGGCATTCTTCGTGGACGACCGGGGCCGGCCTCTGTCCGGTTCCACGACCACGGCACTGATCGCCCGTTGGTTTCTGGCCCGGGAGCCCGGCGCGTCGATAGTGCACAATCTGATCACGTCCCGTGCGGTCGCCGAAACCGTCGTTGCCTACGGTGGCCATCCGATTCGGACCCGGGTGGGGCACTCGTTCATCAAGCAGGTGATGGCAGAAACGGGGGCGGTCTTCGGTGGCGAGCACTCCGGCCACTACTACTTCGCCGCCAACTATCGGGCGGATTCGGGGATGCTGGCCATGCTGGTCCTGCTCGAGGTAGTTTCCGAAGACGGGCGGCGGCTCTCTGAGATCCGCCAGGAGGTCGAGCCCTACGCATCCTCCGGTGAGATCAACATGCGGGTCTCCGACCAGGCCGCGGCCATGGAAAGGGTGGAACGCGCCTTTCCCGATGCGGAAACAGACCATCTCGACGGCTTGACAGTCTCCTGGCCTGATCGGTGGTTCAACCTCCGACCGTCGAACACCGAGCCTCTCCTGCGCCTCAACGTCGAGGGGCCCGACCCTGAGGCGGTGTCGTCCCTGGTGGCCCGGGTGGAGGCGATCGTGGAGGAAGGGCAGTGATAGACCCCGAGCTCAGGGAACTCCTGGTGTGTCCCTCCGACCACGGAGATCTGGTCGACGACGTGAAGGCGGAGCGGCTGGTCTGCACAGTGTGCGACCGGCGATACCCGGTGGTGGACGGAATCCCGGTCATGCTGGTCGAAGAGGCCGATCGGCCCGAGGCCTGATGGATTTCGACGCCCAGATCCGTTCCCTTCCCGACCAGCTGCGTTGGGCTTCGGAGTACGACATTCCCGCGCTGGCTGCAACCGAATCGGTACTCGTGACTGGGATGGGTGGCTCGGGTATCACGGGCGACTTCGGCGCCGTACTGGCGGCGGAAGCCGGGACCCGGCTCGACGTCGTGAAGGGATACGACCTACCGGGATGGGCGGCTCGGCAGAGGCCGCTTGTCGTCGCCGTTTCCTATTCGGGGGATACCGAGGAGACGTTGTCGGTGGCCGAGCAGGCCGCCGCCCGGGGCCTGCGTGTGGTGACGATATCCAGCGGTGGCCACCTGGCCGATTCGGAGGCAGAACTCCACATCGCCGTCCCGGGCGGCAACCAGCCGCGGGCGTCGCTCGGATTCCTCCTTGGCAGCCTGTGCCGGGTGCTGCAGGCCGTATCGGTGCTGAACGAACCGGACCTGGCCGGCGCCGCCGACGTCGCCGAGAGCGTATATCGGGGCCAGGCGAGCGTCGACCGGCTCGTAGAGGACATGGTGGGAAAGATCGCCATCGTGTGGGCAGGCTCCCCGCTCACGGCCCCGGTGGCGCAGAGGTGGAAGACCCAGATCAACGAGAACGCAAAGGCTCCCGCCTGGTGGTCCGCGCTGCCCGAGGCGGATCACAACGAGATCGTGGGATGGTCATCTCTGGCCGAGCTCACCCGGGCCTCCGTCGTGGTGGTGCCGCTGGTCGACGGCGCCGACCACCCCCGGGTGGGGACGCGGCTTGCCCTGACCAGACGACTCACGACGGGAGACGTCGCCTGGACGGACCCGGTTCGTTCGACGGGAGAGGCGCCGCTGGCCCGGATGCTCAGTTTGGCCGCCATGGCCGACGTCGTGACACTGCGTCTGGCCGCTCGCTATCAGGTAGACCCTGAGGCAGTGGCGCTGATCGAGACACTCAAGCGCCAACTCGAGGAGAGCAAATGAATTACGACATCGCCGATCCGACCCTGGCGGAGTCGGGTGCTCGTCGAATCGCCTGGGCGGGTCGGCGTATGGAGGTGCTGGAAACCGTTCGCCGTCGCTTCGAGGACGACAAGCCGCTCCAGGGTCACGTGGTGGCCGCCTGCCTACACGTGACTGCAGAGACGGCCAATCTGATGCTCGCATTGCGGGCCGGCGGTGCCGAGCCCGTCCTGTGTGCCTCCAATCCGCTCTCCACCCAGGACGACGTGGCAGCCGCTCTGGTGGCGGAAGGGATCTCCGTATTCGCGATCCGCGGCGAGGATTCCGATACCTACTACAAGCACATCAACGCCACCCTCGACCACGGTCCGGCCGTCACCATGGACGACGGGGCCGATCTGGCCAGCGTGCTGCACACGGAGCGGCGCGATCTGGAGGTGATCGGTTCCACCGAGGAGACCACCACCGGGGTCATCCGTCTACGGGCGATGTCAGCCGAAGGCAGCCTCAGGGTCCCGGTGGTGGCAGTCAACGATTCGCCCACCAAGCACCTGTTCGACAACCACTACGGGACGGGCCAGTCGGCTCTCGACGGAATCATCCGCGCCTCCAACATCCTTCTGGCCGGTCGAACGATCGTCGTGGTCGGTTTTGGTGACTGCGGACGAGGAGTGGCGTCGCGCTCCGACGGGATGGGAGCAAGGGTGGTAGTGGTCGAGGTGGACCCGATCCGCGCTCTGGAGGCAGCGATGGAGGGTTATCAGGTTCTGACGGCGGATGCCGCCGCAACCGTGGGTGATGTCTTCATCACGGTGACGGGCAACAAGCATGTTCTGCGCCGGCGGCACTTCGAACGCATGAAGGACGGGGCCATCCTGGCCAACGCGGGGCATTTCGACATCGAGCTCGACCTGACCGCTCTGAGCTCGATGGCTGAGCAGCGGCGCCAGGTGCGTGACCACCTGGAGGAGTTCGAGATGAGTGACGGCCGCCGCATTCTCGTCGCCGCCCAGGGACGGCTGGTCAACCTGAGCGCCGCCGAGGGACATCCGGCCGAGGTGATGGACATGTCTTTCACCAACCAGGCCCTGGCTGCCGAATGGCTGATCGAACGCGCCGGAACCCTGGACCCCGCCATCTACACGCTGCCCCCACACATCGACCGGGAAGTGGCTTCCATCAAGCTCTCCCATATGGGCGGAGGCATCGAGTACCTCACCAAGGAGCAGGAGGCCTACCTGGCCGGCTGGCAGGAAGGAACCTGAGCGGATCTCGTCGCACCGCCCCCGTAGGTTGGCTTCCATGATGTGTCTGGGTTGTGGCCGATTGGGGCGAGTGCCTCTGTGTGCTCCGTGCCGTCGATCGCTCCGGGTCGCTCCCGAGCGGTTCCTGCCCGGTGTGGGAGTCGTGCGGGCCGGGTTCCTCCACCAGGGGGTAGCGCGCCATCTGGTGCACGTCCTCAAGTATCGGGGTGTGGTGGCGGCGGCCCGCGTCCTGGCTGAAACCACGTCGCCCGAGCTGCAACAGGGTGCGGTCCTGGTGCCCGTGCCACGGGTCACCTGGCGTCGGGTCCGGTACGGCATCGATCCCGCCCTGGAACTGGCCGGAGCCGTGGCCGCGGTCACCGGGAGCCGGGTGCTGCGGCTGCTGGGGCCTCCACTCTGGGGCCGGCGCCGGGCCGGCCATGATCACGGAACCGCTCCCCGGTTTCGTCTCCGGTCCCCGTCCGAACCACCGGGGAGTCGTTCGCATGTGATCCTGGTCGACGACGTCGTCACCACGGGTGCGACCCTCCAGTCGGCGGCCCGGACCGTGGGCGGTTGTGCCGGCGCTCTCACCGCTACTTCGGCCGGGCTCGGTCGGCGTAGCCTTTCGCCCATATCGGACCGGGCCACTAGATTCCCCGATCAGCAATCGCCGGAGGTGGGAATTTGGAGATAACCGTCCACGGCCGCAGCGTCGACATCTCCGAACGGCAGCGCCAGGAAATAGAGAGCAAGGTAGAGCACGCCACTCGCGTCTTCGATCAGGCGGTCGACCGCGTGGATGTCGAACTGTCGGAGGCGTCCAACCCGCGACGAGCCGAGCACCGGGCCAGGGTGGAGTTGACCACCTCCGTGTCCGGCCACGTGCTTCGCATCGAGGCGGCCGCGGCGACCTTCGAGGCCGCTCTCGATGACGGCACAGACCGGCTGACCCGCCAGATACGAAGGCTGAAAGAGCGACTGATCGACCGCGGCCGCCGCAACGACGGCCCTCCTCCACCTCCCGAGAGGGTGGAGACGAATGAGATCGTCAGGGTCAAGCAATTCGTCATGAAGCCGATGACTACCGAAGAAGCAACCCTTCAGATGGAGATGCTCGGACACTCCTTTTTCTTCTTTCAAAATGCAGACACCGACCGACCAAGCGTGCTTTACCGACGTCGCGACGGCAACCTGGGCCTGATCGAGCCATCGTGACCCAGAGCCCATCAGGCAGCCGAGTCCTCATCGTTGACGACGCAGAGCTGTTCCGCGCCGCCTTGGCGGCGGCGGTGAAGGAGGCGGGTTTCGAAGTGGTGGCGACGGCGGCGGATGCCATGACCGCCATGACCCTGGCCAAGGAGTACCAGCCGGAATTGATCCTGCTGGACGTGCTCATGCCCGGCATGTCGGGGCTGGAGGTCGTGGCCACGATCAGCTCAGACGTCCCCAACGCGGCCGTCGTGTTGCTCACATCATCGGAATCGGTGGAGGACCTTCTGGCGGGGATCAAGGCAGGGGCCCGCGGGTACCTGACCAAGGACACCCCTCTCGAAGATCTTGTCTCGGCCCTACACGAGATCGAGCGGGGGGGCGCCATCACATCTCCTGCCATGGGGGCCAAGCTGTTCGGAATAGTGGCCCGCCTCCTGCGCAATCGCGAGATAGCCGCCACTCGCCAGCCCAGCCTGACGGGACGAGAGATAGAGATCTTGAGCGAGGTCGCCGAGGGCCTGACCTCGAGGGAGATTGCCGACAAGCTGTTCATCTCCGAGAACACGGTCAAGAACCATGTGCGCAACGTCCTCGAGAAGACGGGGCTCACGTCCCGCCACGACGCGGTTCGCTACACGATTCGCGAGGGTCTGATCGACGGCTGACCCGCCCTGGTCCGTAGGCGGGTCTCTGGCAAAACGGCCGGGACCGGTACAATTGAGGCAATGTCTCTCTTCTCGAAGGTCCTCAACATCGGCGAGGGTCGCAATCTCAAGGCATTCGAGGCGGTCGCTGCCGCCGTAAACGACCTGGAGCCGGGATTCGAGGAACTCGACGATGCCGCCCTGGCTGCCAAGACGACGGAGTTCCGCCAGCGGTTCGACAACGGCGAGTCTCTCGACGACCTGCAGGTGGAAGCCTTTGCCGTGGTCCGCGAGGCCGCCAAGCGGACCCTCGGGCAGCGTCACTTCGACGTCCAGGTGGTAGGGGCGGCAGCGCTCCACGCCGGCATGGTGGCGGAGATGAAGACCGGTGAGGGAAAGACCCTCGCTTCGACATGCCCGCCTATCTCAATGCCCTGGAGGGAAAGGGCGTCCATCTGGTGACGGTCAATGACTATCTGGCTGCCCGCGACGCCGAGTGGATGGGCAGCATCCATCGGTTCCTGGGCCTGAAGGTGGGCCTGATCCAGGCGGGCATGAACCCCGACGAGCGTCGTCCCGCCTACGCAGCCGACATCACCTACGGCACCAACAACGAGTTCGGGTTCGACTATTTGCGCGACAACATGGCGATGCGGCGCGATGACATGGTCCAGCGCGGCCACCGCTATCGCGATCGTCGACGAGGTGGACTCGATCCTCATCGACGAGGCCCGCACCCCGCTCATCATCTCCGGTCGGGTAGCCGATTCGGCCGGCGCTGGTACAAGGATTTCGCCCGCATCGTGGATCGCCTCCAGCCCGACCTCCACTACGAGGTGGACGAGAAGAAGCGCCAGGTCTTGGCGACCGAGGAGGGCGTCATCAGCGGTCGAGCGGGCAGCTCGGCGTTGAAAACCTCTACGACCATGCCGCCGTGGACCTTGTCCACCACATGGAGTCCGCCCTCAAGGCCAAGGAGCTCTACCACCACGACGTCGAGTACCTGATCGACCACGGTGAGGTGAAGATCGTCGACGAGTTCACCGGGCGAGTTCTGGAGGGGCGCCGTTACTCCGAGGGCCTGCACCAGGCCATCGAGGCCAAGGAAGGCGTGGCGATCAAGGAAGAGAACCAGACTCTGGCCACCATCACACTGCAGAACTACTTTCGTCTCTACGAGAAGCTGGCCGGCATGACCGGCACCGCCGAGACCGAAGCCGGCGGAGTTCGCCCAGATTTACGAGGTCGAAGTCGTGGTGGTGCCCACCAATCGCGCCCATCGCCCGGGTGGACCAGGCGGATCTGGTCTACAAGACCGAGACAGGCCAAGTTCGAATCCGTCGCCGACGATGTAGCAGAGCGTCACGCCAAGGATCAGCCGGTCCTGCTCGGCACCGTCTCGATCGAGAAGTCCGAGACCCTCGCCCGATTGTTCGAGAAGCGGGGCATCCCCCACGAGGTCCTCAACGCCAAGCAGCATGCCCGTGAAGCCGAGATCATCGCCCAGGCGGGGCGGCCCGGGGCCGTCACAGTGGCGACCAACATGGCCGGCCGGGGCGTCGACATCATGCTGGGCGGCAATCCCGAGGGAATGGCTCGGGGCGAGCTGAAGAAGGAGGGTGTCTCCCCCGATGACCCCGAGTTCGAGACCCGCCTCAAGGAGTTGACCGCCAAGTTCGTTGCTCAGATCGCCCCGGACCGGGAGCGTGTGCTGGAGGCGGGAGGGCTCTACGTCGTTGGGACCGAGCGACACGAGTCCCGCAGAATCGACAACCAGTTGAGGGGCCGATCAGGTCGGCAGGGGGATCCCGGTGAATCCCGCTTCTTTCTATCGCTCCGGGACGAACTGATGCGTCGGTTTCAGGGGGAGCGGGTCGAGACGATCATGGATCGGCTCAAGATCCCCGACGACACCCCGATCGAGCACAAGTGGGTCGACTCTGCCGTGGAGCGGGCTCAACGTCAGGTCGAGTCCCAGAACTTCGAGATCCGTAAGAACGTTCTCAAGTACGACGAGGTGATGAATCGCCAGCGAGAGGTCGTCTACACCTGGCGCTCCTCGATTCTGGACAACCAGGCCGGCGAAGACCTGATCGACGACTGGGTCACCCATGTCGTGGGAGAGACCGTGGCTCTGGCTGTGGCCGACGCCCCGCCCTCGCAATGGGACTGGGAGCTGATCAACCGCGAGCTGACCCAGATCTATCCCAGCGAGATCACACGGGACAGTTTCGAGGGTGGTATCAGCCTGGACGCCCTGACCGAGGCCGCCGTCGAGGAAGCGCTCCAGGCGTACGACGGCCGCGAGAAGGAGCTGGGGTCCGAGGTTCTACGCCAGGTGGAGAAGTCGGTGATGCTGTCGGTGATCGATAACAAGTGGCGCGACCATCTCTCCGAGATGGACTACCTGCGAGCCGGTATCGGCTTGCGAGCCATGGGCCAGCGCGACCCGCTCACCGAGTACCAGCGGGAGGGCTTCGACCTGTTCCAGGACATGGTGGAGTCCGTCAAGCTCGACTCCGTCCGATATCTGTTCCATGTCCAGCTTGCCCAACCGACGCGCTCGGTGTCCACCACTTCCTCCAGCCAGGGTGTGGGCCCCGCCCGGGTTCAGGCCGATCCCTCTCAGCCTGAGCGGCGCCAGCCGGTTACCACCACCAAGATCGGCCGCAACGACCCGTGCCCCTGCGGGAGCGGCAAGAAGTACAAGAAGTGCCACGGCGCCGTCGCCTGAGGCGCCGTTAGCCTCCGCACCACCATGGTCGATACCCCCGACACCGTTCCCGCACCCGACGAGTTGCGGGAGCGCCTCATAGCGGCGCGCGGATTTCTCGATCTGGACAACAAAGCCATCGAGCTCGAGGATCTGCGCCACCAGGCGGCCTCGCCCGATCTGTGGGACGACCCCGAACGCGCCCGGGCCGTCTCCCAACGGCTTGCCCGCTATGAGGGGCTGTTCGAGACGGTTACCAGGCTGGGAGAGGCTATCGACGACGCCGAGGTGCTGGGCGAGTTGGCTGCGGAGGCCGAGGACGAGAAGAACCGTCGCGAGGCCGACGAAGAGCTGCGCCAGGTTGAGAAGGAACTGGGCGATCTGGAGTTGGAATCGCTGTTCTTCGACGAATACGACGAACAGAACGCCATCCTCACCGTCCACGCCGGGGCCGGGGGAGTGGACGCCCAGGATTGGGCGGAGATGATGGTGCGAATGTACGAGCGGTTCCTGTCCGAGCAGGGGATGTCGGTCAGAGTGGAAGACTGGAGTGAGGGCGACGAGGCGGGCATCAAGTCGGCCACCCTCACGGTCCGGGGGGACCGCGCCTACGGAAAGCTGGAGTCCGAGCGCGGGGTACACCGGTTGGTCCGGATCAGCCCCTTCGATGCCAATGCTCGCCGCCAGACGTCCTTCGCCGCCGTCGATGTGATTCCCGAGCTGGACGAGTCGTCCACCGACGTCGAGATCCGTGATGAGGACCTTCGCATAGACACCTACCGCAGCCAGGGGGCGGGCGGCCAGCACGTCAACAAGACCGACTCGGCCGTCCGGATCACCCATTTGCCGACCGGACTGGTCGTCCAGTGCCAGAACGAACGCTCCCAGCTTCAGAACAAGAATCGGGCCATGGCCATGCTGAAGGCGCGGCTGGCAGAGCGGGCCCGGCGCGAGCATCGTGAGCATCTCGACTCGATCCGCGGCGAGCAGGGTGACGCAGGCTGGGGTCACCAGATCCGCTCATACGTCCTCCAGCCCTATCAGATGGTCAAGGATCTGCGCACCAACGTCGAGGTCGGCAACGTCCAGGGGGTGCTGGACGGCGATCTGATGCCTTTCGTCGAGGCCTACCTGAGGTGGCGCCGGGCGGGTCACGAACAGCGTTGACCCATCGGCACCTGTCGGTGCGGGTGACGTCTTGGGACGCATCCCTCCGTTACCCTGGGGCCCTTCACCGATGGGGTATTGCGATGAACGCCTAGTAGCGTTTGGTAATCCCCGAGCGTGCAGCAGTTGTCTGGCACACTGAGGCTTTCTGCAATGATCCGACTCCAGGACGTAACAAAGGTCTATGAGGGGGGCACCGTCGCCGTGCGTGACGTGACCCTCGAGATACCAAAGAGTGAGTTCGTCTTCCTCGTCGGCCCCTCGGGGTCAGGGAAATCGACTCTGATTCGCCTGATGCTGCGCGAGGAGCCGGTCACCCGGGGGACGATCTTCGTGGCCGGCAAGGACATCACCGCCCTGCCCAATTGGAAGGTCCCTTTCCTCCGTCGTTCGATCGGCACCGTGTTCCAGGATTTCAAGCTCCTGCCCAGCAAGACGGTGGCCGAGAACGTGGCCTTCGCCTTGGAGGTGCTGGGACGCCCAAGCTCGGTCATTGGCCCCCAGGTCTCCCAGGTCCTCGACCTCGTCGGCCTGGCCGACAAGCACGAGCGCTACCCACGTCAGCTTTCCGGCGGGGAGCAGCAGCGGGTCTCGGTGGCCCGGGCATTCGTGAACCGGCCGCCGATCATGTTGTGCGACGAGCCGACCGGGAATCTCGATCCCGCTACTTCGGTGGGGATCATGAAACTTCTGGATCGCATCAACCGCACCGGGACCACGGTTGTCATGGCTACCCACGACCACGCCATCGTCGACGCCATGCAGCGCCGTGTGGTTCAGCTCTCAGACGGCATGGTCATTCGCGACGAGGTGTCTGGTCGCTACGAGACGGCAGTCGAGCAATGAGCCGGGTCAGTTTCCTGGTCAAGGAAGCTCTGGTGAGCTTGCGCCGCAATGCCCTGGTGGTGGCGGGGGCCGTCCTGGCCGTATTCATATCCTTGAGCCTGGCCTTCGCCGCTCTCGCCTTCAACGAATTGGCGCGGGCCAATGTGGTGAAGTGGCAGGAAGGTGTGCACATCATCGCCTGGCTCAACGACGCCGGCCGGGATGGGGTGGCCGCCGACGCCCATCAGAAGCTCCTCCAGGAGGTGAGGACGTGGGACGAGGTGCAGAACGCCAACTACGTCGACAAGACGCAGGCGTACGCCGAGTACCAGCGCATCTTTGCCAACGACCCCGACATGCTGGAGATCCTCGACAATCCCACCGTGCTCCCGGCTTCGATCCGGATCGAGCTCAAAGATATCAACCAGTACCAGACGGTGTCCTTCCGCCTCCAGCAGCAGCCACAAGTGGTGCTCAAGGTGTCGTCGGCGGCAGCTGAGATCGAACAGATCTCGGCGCTCTCCCGCGTGGTCCGCTTCCTCGGTATCGGGATGTCGATCGTTTTGGGGGCCTCGGCCGTCATTCTCATCGCCAACACGATCCGGCTGGCGATCTACGCTCGCCGGGACGAGGTGTCGATCATGAAGCTGGTGGGAGCTTCCAACTGGTTCATCCGTATCCCCTTCCTGCTCGAGGGCCTGATCGAGGGCCTGGTCGGAGCGGGACTGGCTGTGTTCACAGTCTGGGTGGCGGCTCGCGCCCTGGCCGGGGCGGCAGTCGGCATCCGATTGTTCAATTTCCATATCGCAGGTTCATTCTTCGTGCGCTGGGGAGTGATTTTCCTGTTGTTCGGGGCGGCCGCTGGAGTGCTCGGGAGCTTGGTAGGCCTGAGTCGCTACCTCCGCGAAGCCGATGGAGGGCGCCCCGCCGGAGCGAGGCGGGCGCTCGAGCCGGTGTGAACATGCGCCGGGCCGTCGTGTTCGCCCTCCTACTGGCCTTGAGCGCCACGTTCTCGATTAGGGCGAGCGGGTCGAGCGAGTCGGACCTCCAGGACGTAAGAAATCAGATCGACAACCTCGACGCCCAGATCAAAGCGGCCAAGTCCGACAAGACCGAGGCTGCGGTGGCAGTGGCCGCGGCCAAGAAGAAGCTGGACGACTTTGCGGGCAAGGTGCTCGAGGCTCAGGGCGTGCTCGACTCGATCAGGGCCGACATCGGCCGGGAGCAGGACGAGCTGGACAACGTCACGGCCCAGCTAGATCGGTTCCAATCGGCCTTGGCCGCCACCCGACTCAAGGTGGCAGACACGAAGGACAAGCTCTCGTCCCAGGTGGTGGAGCTGTACATCAATGCTTCGACGGCCGGGCTTCGACTGTTCGGTTTCAAGGACGCTACCGAGGCGGCGATCGGATACGCCTATATGGATGGAGCCATGGGCGACAGCGCCAGCCTTCTGGACCAACTCGACATCCTCGAGAACGAGGAGGACCGCCAGACGTTGATCCTCGACCAGCAGAAGGAGAAGCAGCGTTCCCTCCTCGTCGACCTGGACCAGAAGCGTCGGACCCAAGAGGACGAGGTCACCCGTCTGGACGGGCTCAAGGACGAGGCCGCTCAGGCCGCGGCACAGGCCCTGGCCCTGGTGGACAAGATCAACACCCAGATCCAGGACTTCGAGGAGCACAAGGAGGGTCTCGAGGCCGACGCTGCAGCCCTGGAGAAGGAGCTGGCTGCACGACCCGTCACCGGTGAGTTGCCGGCCGGCAAACTCATGCGGCCGGTCCCGGGCAGGGTCACGTCGGGATTCGGCTACCGCATCCATCCCATCTTCGGAACCAAGAAGCTCCACACCGGTTGGGACATGCAAGCTTCCTACGGGGATCCGATCCGCGCTGCGGCTGACGGCGTCGTGGTGTCGGCCGGGCCTCGGGGTGGGTACGGGAACGCGGTCGTGCTCGATCACGGGGGAGGCATGGCCACGCTCTACGCCCATCAGTCGAAAGTGGCGGTTTCGTCCGGCCAGCACGTCTCGCAGGGCCAGGTGATCGGGTACGTTGGGTGCACCGGCTATTGCACCGGACCTCACCTTCACTTCGAGGTACGTATCAATGGCCGTCCCGTGGACCCGACTCCCTACATGGGCTGATGTGATGGCAGATATCAAAGTGATCGCCACCAACCGGCGCGCGCGCTACGACTACGACATCCAGGACGACTTCGAAGCAGGCCTGGTCCTGACCGGCTCGGAGGTGAAATCATTGCGTGCGGGCAAGGCCAACCTGAAGGACAGTTTCGGTCATCTTCGCGATGGCGAGGTGTGGCTGGTCGGCGCCTACATAGGGCCGTACTCGTTTGCCCGTGAGGGCGGTCACGACCCCGAACGGTCCCGCAAGCTGCTTCTGCACCGGCACCAGATCGATCGCATTGCCGGTCAGTTGGCGGAGAAGGGATTGAGCCTGGTTCCGATGCGGCTCTATTTCAAGGACGGCCGGGCCAAGGTTCAGATGGGCCTGGGCAAGGGCAAACGGAGGATCGACAAGAGAGCCGATTTGCGCCGCAAGGAGCACGAGCGGGAGATGCAGCGGGCCACCCGTCGGATTCGCTAGCGCTTCGGGCCGGCCGCCGGGCGAGGTCGAGGTGAGACCGACCTCACCCGGCTACGGCCGATCAGTGATTCGGGTTGTGAGCGGCGGACTGGCCGTGCGAGTGCTGGGACTGGCCGTGGACCTCGTCCGACTTCCCGTGCGAGTCCTCGGACTTACCGTGTGACTCGTCGGACTTGCCGTGGTTGTCGGGCTTCCCGCAGGTGGTTTCGGTCGCGGTGAACGACGCGGTCCCCGTGACCGTGGTCGGAACGGGCGGCGCGGTGGTGGTGGTCGTCTCCGAGACCTTGACCTGCTGGTCACCCTTGCCGTAGTCACTGTGGGCGATGATCCGGATCATGCAGCCCCGCGACCCGGTGTAGCCGGAGTCTTTCAGCGCCTGGACGAAGTTCGATACCACGGTGCCGTGATTGACCTGGCCATTGGGCCCGGTGACGTCGGTGACATTGAAGGTGCAGCCTTCCAGCCCAGCCACCGTCACAGCCCCGGTGGGATCGATCGTGTAGTCGTAGGTGGCAGTCGAGTCGACATCGTTGCAGGCGTCAGTCGAGTCCGCGCTCGCATCCATCACCGTGGCCCAGAACAGCTGCATGGACTCGGCGTCGTAGCTGTGTATAAGGGCCCGATCGGCCGAATCCATGGTGGACGGGCTCTGAGCCAAAGCCGGAACCGCCAACAATACTGCTGCGACTATCGCCGCAGCCGTCGTCACCTTTGCTCGCATGTCTATCCCTACTCCCTGGGCTCTTGCTTGCGTATAGGAAGTCGCCCCACGGCAGGTTGCGTTACCGTCTTTCTGGGAATGGCCGGCGCCGGTACACTGTTCAGACAAACACCTAGGGGGTGAACTGGATTCGACGTTGAGTGATGAAGCGTCGGAAGCGAGCCGGGGACTCCGGATGCCCCGTTATCAAGCCGGAACAAGCAACAAGTGCCGAAGACAACTTCGCACTGGCTGCCTGATTAACACTCAGTAACAGCCCGTCCGCCCGGTGGGTTCCCGCCCCGTCGGTGTCGGGCGTCGTTCAGCGGGATGCATCCGCCGGGGTCCGGGACCGGCGGGTAAAGATGAGTCCGGATAGGTGAGTGAGGTCAGCGCCATCAGCTCCTCACCCTACCGAAAGCTCGCTGATGGCTGCGCTCGGAGATGCCGGCGCCGATGGCTCAGCGGACCGGGGTTCGACTCCCCGCACCTCCACCGACACCAGCTAACGAAAATAGGCTGGTGAACCAGACGAAATGCCCGCCTCGGCGGCCCCTAGGGCCGTTGGGGCGGGTTTGTCTATGTGAGGGGAGACAAGACGGGCCTGGAGGGCGGCGGCGGGGGTCCTTGGGGCGCGAGAGAGCCCCGAACGCAGGTGTTCGAGGCAGGAGCAATCAGACCCGGGGTGGGTCTGGTGGAGGGTCAGGCGGCTGGGGCGGCCGGTGGGTCCCGGCCGGTTTCCCGGTCGGCGTAGGGGACGGCCCGTCGCCGGCGTGGCTGGCGAGGCACGAAGCGGTAGTCGGGGTCGTCGTGTTGTTCGCCCCGTTCGAAAGCGTCGATGAGGCGGAAGTTCGCGGCCGCAGTCCAGAACGCCACCATGATGGACGTTCTGGCGAGGCCCATCATTTTGATGCGACCCCGGGCCATGTGTTCTTTGCCCGGGTCTTTGACGATGGAGAAGAACGACTCGACGGCGGGCCGGAACCGTCCGTAGATGTCGAACCACTGTTGGGATCCCCAGTGGGGGGTTTGGCGGGTGTTGGACTGGATTTCGACCGGCACCGACATGGTCTGCTGGGCGCAGCAGGTCGGTGGGGCAGCCATGAGCGCTTGACCGGGGTAGATGGTGGGCTGGTCGTAGGGGAGGTTCAGGGAGGCGGGTTTGAGGGGGCAGCGGGCCAGCGCCGGCGGCGGCGGGGCAGCGCACCCGACGGGCCTTGTCGGGTTGTTCTCTGCCGTGGGGCCGGAAGGCGTAGATCTGGCGGCGTTCGACCTGGTCGAAGAACTGGCCTCGTTGCTTCACGGTGGCGAACTGGTCGAGGCGTTCGATGTTGACCAGGGTCGGGGGCATGGCGGGGCAGAACAGCTGACCGTCGACTTGGAGGGCGCCACCGTAGGTGCCTTTGAGGCCACGCTGGTTGGGGTGGAGGTCGAAGGAGACGTCGATACCGGATCGGCGTAGGTCGTCGGCCCAGCGGTCGGCGGTGGCCATGGTGTAGCCCCGGTCGGCCAGGAGCCGGTCGAGGTGGCCGCGACGACGCAGGTCCTCCACAAGGGGGAGGACGGCGGCCTGGGGGTCGGTGGCGGCCGGGACCAGGGTGATGCGTTCGCACAGGTAGGGGATCCGGTCCTGGTCTGGGGTGCGGGTGCGGACGACGGCGTGGACGGCGTACCCGAAGATGTTGTATTTGGGGCCGGTTTTGGCTTTGTTCTCGTAGCGGATGTGGTTGGCGTCGGGATCGGGGGAGGGTTGGCCGGCGCGGCGGAGCCGCGCCCACGACGGCAGGTAGGTCCAGTCGACCGCGTATGTCGAGGTGGTGCGGTCATCGAGGGAAGCTTCGACGACGCAGTCGAGTATCCCTTGCAGCAGCTCTTGACGGCCGGGGTCGTGAACGTCGAGGTCGTCGTCGAGTTCGGGCGAAGAGTGGGGTGACGGATCCACCAGCGCCACCATCTTGTTCCACAGGTAGGAGACCTGCCGGTCGGTGAGCCCGACAAGTGCGGCGCCCTCTTCGGTGGGGATGGCGAGAGTCTTGCGTTCTTTCCAGGCGAGGTTCGCCAGAATGTGGCGGACCCGCACCAGATGCAGTTCTCGGTTGTCTATCGCAGCCAGCGCCAATCCGACCAGGAGAGTGCGCACCGACAGGAGACGAGGCCGGCCCCGCCGTTCGGGTTGGCCGTCGTCGTCGGTTCCGGCCAGACGGTTCTCGAACCAGGCGGCCAGACCGGAACGGTCGACGAGGTCGGCGGCGCGGCGGAGTTGGGTGACGCTCAGAGCCATGGCGGCCTCCAGGCGTTGCGGACCGCTTCGGCCACTTCCTGGACGGGCTCTCGACACTGGTGGCAGTAGGGGAGGAGCTCTTCGAGGATCCGGGTCGTTTTGACGCCGGCCAGGGTCATAATGGCGGCTGTCGGCACCCAGGCGTCGAGGAGGCACACCAGCCAGGTGTGCCGCAGCCGAGCCACTTCCAGGCGGGGCAGGTCCTCGCCGCCGTCGATGTCGTCGACCAGATGAGACGAGAAGTTCCTCGAGGTGGGATCGGGGGCGACCAGCGGGCCGCAAACCCCTTCGGCCAGGGCGACCAGAGCCACGTCGAAACCGGCCAGGACCGGTACCCGACGGGGTCGGGGCCCGCCTATGTTGACGAAGGTGGGGCCTTCGGGGTCGTCGACGATGCTTTCGGCGTCGACGTGACGCAGATCCGCCGACGAGCAGCCCGCCCCCGCCGACAGGCAGATGACCGAGAGGGCCCGGCGGCGACGCTGAACGGTGGGCTGGGCAGAAGCCAGACGCCACAAGCCCGCCAGCTCATCGGGCGTGTACGGGGGCCGGGCGGCAGAACGGGAAATGGTGGGGGTAGGTTTCGGCTGGCCGGCGTCACGGAGACGCCGCAGCCGAGAACGGATCGTGGCTACCGAACCGGCAGTCCCGGCCAGGGCGGTGGCGCAGTACCGCTCGAGAGAGGCGTCGGAGAACACCACCTCGGGGCCGGCTGGGACAGCGTTGTGGTCCGCCCATAACGCCAGACCCGCCGCCGCCGACAACAGCCGGGCCGCCATCTCAGGTGTCGACGGTTCACACGCCCCCACCCGGTCACGGACCATGTCGGCCACCGCATCCCAGCCATCGGGAGCAGCGCGGGGCCGGTACGCATCGATCCGGGCTCGAACTTCGGGGGTCATGTTCCCTCCTCGTCGCTGGCCACAGTTGACACCGCGCACCTGGGCGCCAGTCGCACAAGGAGGCAAGCCGAGACGGCTGCCTTCGGTGAACCGTTCCGGTGGTTTGCAGAGCGGGGCTCCGGCCAGAGGTCAACAAGTAATCGTTTGGTGCTCATGGGGATCACTGGTGGCGCGACAGGACGGCCGGGGCGGTCGGAAATTGCCCAGCTGCGCGGCAGAACCGCGTAACCGTTACAGGCAGCGCGTAACCGCACCAGTCGACGCGTGGGAGGCTGGCAGGGTTGCCTGGTGCCGTACCGCTACAAGCCCCGCACCTACCTGCAGCAGCCCGCCTTCTTCGGGCGGCGGGTAGACGCCGAATGGCAGCCGTTCAAGCCAGACGACTTCGAAGTCCGAAACCAGGTGGCCGCCTCCTACTACCAGCACCTGGCCGCCTGTGAAACGCTGCGAGTTGCCGGCCAGCGGGGATGGGGCCTCGACGAACTGGCCGAGAAGGTCGGCAGCCGCAAAGACACCCTGCGGCGCAAACTGTACGGCGAGTCGCCCGCCACCATCGACGACATCACCGGATGGGCTCTCGCGGTCGAAGCCGTAACCGTGTTGTCGGCACCGGCCGACATCGAACGGATGCTGCCGCCAGTGAGCTGACATCGGCTTCGGACCGCGAGGTCAATCCGTCTGTCAGTCCGTCTCCAAGTTATGACAGCGGCAACTGCCTGATCGGCTTGGACAACGCCCCGGGTCGATGACCCTCAGTGGTGAACGGCTTCGACTTGGGAAAGCGACCTCGAGGTAGACCTACGTCGGGCGAGCGCGAGCAGCGTGGCTGTCAACAGTATCCCCGTGATGACGAAGGCTGTGTCCCCGAGACCCTCCAGTACAGAAGTCTGGAGCCAGGTCGGATACCACGTTGGAAACACGTAGATGCCGACAAGGGAGGGTCCGAATCTGAGCAGGAACCAAGCGGCGGGAACTCCTGTCACCAGGGGGTGTAATGATGCGCCCCAGAGCACAGCGACCAGCAAAATCCCGGCTGCGACGAGCAACCACCCAGCGCTGGCGAGGCTCCCCTGCTGCACTCTGACTGCTAGCGCGAGGGCTCTTGACCCCTCATTCAAAACCCAGGTGAGTGCTGCTGCTGCCACGACACCCGTGAGAGCACCAATCCACGCTGGTACTTGTCGATCTTTCATGTGTTCCTCCGCGGCAGGTGATTCAATACTATCTCCTTCCTTTGCATCATTGTGTTGGCTGGTACAGGCTGACGCAATCAGCCAGGTCCGCTGGGCGGGGTCTTCTCCGAAGGTGCCTATGAGCTTCTAGAAGAGCCTGGCTGTGATCTCGACCCGAATCCAGCGTAAGTGAGCCCTACGCCGCTGATCCGGATGCGCTCCGTTTCGTGCCTTGGGAAGCGCATCCTGATGTCGAGACCACTCGAGCTTTCCTTCGGGGCCGCGAGTAGGCGTGGACGGGGGGCAAGAGTTGAGCATGCGCCTGGTTTGGCCGGGACTTGATGGTCCCTCCCAGACGACGTCCGCAGTTGGGCGCCAGTCGCACAACGCGCCTGGCCGGAAAGACGCCCCCAGCGACGCCATCGAAGGGTGCAGCCTGGGAGATGTCGGATAGCACGCCCACCTCCAGACAGCCCTCGGCGGGCGGCTGCGGCCCGAGAACGAGCAGTAGTCGTTTTATCGGATGGGCACAGCGGTGGCGTGCTTAGGGCCGACAGCCCCGGTTGCGTCTGGGCGGGCAGGCAGCATAGTTAGTGGGTTGGTTTGTCCGGTGGCCGACTGTTTGGCTCTGAACAGAACCGCGTGCAGCAGCTATCCAATCGGAGCCCAGGTGAAGAAGTCTGAACTCGCGTGCAACGTTGAGCGGGTCTGCGGCATGGATGTGTCGTGACTGACGCCGACATCTACGCCGAGTTGCGCACCGACTTGATGCGCTATGCCACTGCGCTGGTGGGGGTGGTCGACGCCGGAGACGTCGTGTCGGCGGTGGTGACCAGGGCGTTAGGGCTCGAGGGTGGCCTGGTAGGCCTGGAAGACCCGAAGCCGTATCTGATGCGTTCGGTGCTGAACGAGGTCCGGATGGCGCACAGGTCACGGGTTAGGGGACGCCGGGCCGTGTTGACGCTGGGGGCCAGCGAGTATGCCGACCCGGAAAACGACCATGTTCTGGATGTGGTGATGGAACTGCCGGAGCGGCAGCGAGCAGCGGTGTATCTGGCCTACTACGAGCAGTACCGACCAGTCGAGATCGCCGAGCTGATGGGATGCCGACCCGCCACGGTGCGCCGCTACCTGTTCCTGGCTCGCCGCAAGTTGAAGAAGGTGCTTGAAGATGACTGACCGCCTGACCGAAGCCTTTGATGCTCTCTTCCGTCACATGGAAGACCCACCGACCTGGGATCAGGTCCGCTCCCAGCGGCTGAGCCCAACACGCGGCCCATACCCGAAGCCGGGGTGGCTGGTGTTCGCGGCCGGTTTCGCCCTGGTGCTGGTGGTGGGCGTGGCGGCAGGCTTGCTGACCAATGTTGGCGGCGTCGCCGAAGCCACCGTTCCCCATGTGCGCCTCACCTGGACCACCCAGGTCACGCTTCGGTGCGAGGGGATGGAACCCGTCGACAATGGTGGGTTCGACTCGGCCACCATCGACATCTGGGGACCCACCTCCAATGGAATGTACCGGATCGACGCCACCGCTCCGGACGGGGCCGTTGAGCTTCTCATGGTCGAGGAACCAGAGTTTGGGCGTCCGGTTCGTGCCTGGTCCACAGCCGGGCTTGGTCCGGGTTCGGGTTCTTTGTTCCGTTCGGCCGAATGCAGCGACCCGGAAAGGTCCGCGTCCTACCAGATGGCCCGTCCCCCCCTAGATTCCGGAGGAGTCTTTCCCCTCGGATTCACTCCCATCCCGATCCAGGATGCAGACGGTAACCCGATCGACCTGGCCTACATGTTCCTCGGCACCCGCCGTCAAGACCGATGGCACGGAGAGACAGTGACCGTTTTCTCAGCGACCTCGACGTCGGAAGATGAACTAGGCATCCTGAGCAGCACTCAGGAACGCTGGGTCGACCTGGACGAGCGCCGGGTGGTGCGTGACATCTCCGACCTCGACCAAGAGGTAACCGGCCGAACCATCGTGACGATGGAAGCCCTGGAGCACAACGAGGTCGCGTTGAGCGACGTGTCCTTCTCCACCGATGGCCTCCCGCTTAGCCTCGATCGCACCCAGGTTCGCAACTCGAAGCCGCCCGTCACCACCACATCGATCGCTCCCACCCAGGTGCCACTCATGGCCGACGCTACCGAAATCAGTCCCGGCGGAATCCCAACCCAGGACCTGGGTGACGTGATCGACCCGCAACCAGGCGACCAGCTCTACACAGTGCCGGTAGGGCGCTTCGCCATCTTCGTTCGACTCCGGGCCGGCACCCGACCCCACATGTATGCCACCTCCTGTGACGTGCTGGCCGAAGCCGAACTCCCCCAAGGCTGGGAAGGCACGTGTCTCGAACGGACCGTGAACGGAAAGCGAGAACACGGCGTGTTCCCTTATGGGACCACCTCCGAGTGAATCGGCTGGAAGAACCTGGCTGTAATTTTCGGCCCGAAGCCGTGTAATCGAGTCACCACCAAGCCCACGAACGCCCAGGTCAGCGAATTTCGTTAGCTCCCAACCGACGCCAGCTAACGAAAATAGGCTGGTGAACCAAACGAAATTGCCCGCCTCTGCGGCCCTTCGGGGCCGGGAGGCGGGTTTGTCTATGGGAGGGGAGACAAGGCGGGGCTGGAGGGCGGCGCCTGGGGTCCTTGGGGCGCGACAAAGCCCCGAACGCAGGTGTTCGAGGCAGGAGGGGACAGACCCGGGGTGGGGTCTTGGGGGAGAGTCAGACGGCTGGGGTGCCGGGTGGGGCGGCCGGTGGGTCCCGGCCGGTTTCCCGGTCGGCGTAGGGGACGGCCCGTCGCCGGCGTGGCTGGCGGGGCACGAAGCGGTAGTCGGGGTCGTCGTGTTGTTCGCCCCGTTCGAAAGCGTCGATGAGCCGGAAGTTGGCGGCCGCAGTCCAGAACGCCACCGTGATGGACGTCCTGGCGAGGCCCATCATTTTGATGCGACCTCGAGCCATGTGTTCTTTGCCTGGGTCTTTGACGATGGAGAAGAACGACTCGACGGCGGGCCGGAACCGTCCGTAGATGTCGAACCACTGTTGGGATCCCCAGTGGGGGGTTTGGCGTGTGGCTGCCTGTACGTCTGGTGGCACCGACATGGTCTGCTGGGTGCAGCAGGTCGGTGGGGCAGCCATGAGCGCTTGACCGGGGTAGATGGTGGGCTGGTCGTAGGGCAGGTTCTCAGAGGCGGGTTTGAGGGGGCAGCGGGCCAGGCCGGCGGCGGCGGGGCAGCGGACTCGGCGGGGACGGCCGGGGCGTTCACGGCCGAACGGCTTCATGGAGTAGAGGTTGCGCCGGTCGATCTCGGTCGAAGAACTCTTGTCGTTTCTTGACGGTGGCGAACTGGTCGAGGCGTTCGATGTTGACCAGGGATTCGGGCATGGCGGGACAGAACAGCTGGCCGTCGACTTGGAGGGCGCCACCGTAGGTGCCTTTGGTGCCCCGCTGGTTGGGGTGGAGGTCGAAGGAGACGTCGATACCGGATCGGCGCAGGTCGTCGGCCCACCGGTCGGCGGTGGCCATGGTGTAGCCCCGGTCGGCCAGGAGCCGGTCGAGGTGGTGGTGACGACGCAGGTCCTCCACAAGGGGGAGGACGGCGGCCTGGGGGTCGGTGGCGGCCGGGACCAGGGTGATGCGTTCGCACAGGTAGGGGATGCGGTCCTGGTCTGGGGTGCGGGTGCGGACCAGGGCGTGGACGGCGTAGCCGAACAGGTTGTATTTGGGGCCGGTTTTGGCTTTGTTCTCGTAGCGGATGTGGTTGGCGTCGGGGTCGGGGGAGGGCCGGCCGCGTGCCGACGCTGGTGGCTTCGCAGTGGCTGTGAGCCACAGTTGTCGAACATGGGTCGTAACGTTGCTACAGAACCGGAAGGAGAGTCCATGCAGGCCAGAGGATCGGTTGCCCAGGGTCGCGGAGGCGGGGCAGCACCTCAGGTGGGCTGGCTCCTGTGGCTGGGGGCGGGTCTGGTGACCGGTTTGGTCGCGTGCACGCTCTTATGGCTCGGCTCCGAACAGATGACTCATGCGGAGAATATGGGGGTCCACACTCTCCGACTCCCGCAGTGGACTTGGTTTCTTGCCGCCCAACTGCTTTTCGTCATCGCCGGGGCGGTCGTGGTCGGCGTCGTTCTCTCGGCTCGCAGGGGATCTTTTGGGCATCGCATGGGGCTGCTGGCCGGCGCGGTTTTGTCGCCTTTGGTCGTTCTGGTTGCTCCGTACGTGATTGTCGTCTCACGCTCGCGGACTATCGGGGAACAACTGTTGCGATGGGGCCTTCTCAGTGACAGGCTCCAGGTAGGTGCGGGACTCGTCTTGGGGACTCTCATGACCGTAATCATCTGGACGTTGGTAGGCGCTCGTCGGGGCCCTGGAGTGACTAGCTAGTGGAGACGATGCCGTGGATCGAGGCGGCGGTCAATCCTGGAAGAGTCTGGCTGTAATCTCGTGCCCGAATCGGTGTAATCGGCCCCCCACGGAGCCGGCGTTCTCCCAGGAGCTAATTTCGTTAGCTGGCGACCAGCACCAGCTAACGAAAATAGGCTGGTGAACCAGACGAAAACGCCCGCCTCTTTGGCCTCATCAGAAAGTCCGGGCCTGTTGCCCTGGATGGGGTGATGGGGTACAGTTGTGACCATGAAAGAGCGACAGGCCGTGCAAGTTGATGAAAGGGGTCGGACCTACCTGTCGAAGCTTGGTTACGCCAAAGGTTCGATCGTCGTAGCAGAGCCCCTCGAAAGTGAAGAGAATGCGTGGGTGCTCCGGCCAGGCCGCATCGTCACCGACGTGGAGCTCGCTTTCCTGAACAACCCTCGCAACATGGAGTCTCTGCAGCGGGCAGCGGCCGAGTCGCTAGCAGGTGAGCAAGGAACCGATCTCGTCTGAGCTGGCGGACCGCCGAATCTCGACATGCGCGTTATAGGCTTGCCCGAGTTTCAGCGTTGCCTGAGAGAGGCGGTTCGCACCTCCCAAGATCAGGCTGAGCTCAACTCATTCTTAGAGAGGCTCAGCCTGGAGCACGAGTCGGCAGAGATGCGTGTTGGCTCGATCCGCATTGAAGGCACCGACATCCGATTGTGGGCAACCGAGATTCTCAGGCTCACATCCCGTGGATACCGGGTCACTTGGCGTTATGAATCCCGCGACAATGAGGAGGTAGTCGTGTGCTTCACGCTGGCAGAGTTCTGATTGTTCCTGGAAGAACCTGGCTGTAATTTTCGGCCCGAAGCGGTGTAATCGAGCCACCACCAAGCCCGCGAACGCACAGGTCAGCGAATTTCGTTAGCTCCCGACCAAGGCGTGTTCGCATTTGGCGACACGTTGTGTTCGCAGTTCGGCCGCATGGAGCGGCCGAACTGCGTTGTTGGTTGCTGGCGGGGAGTATTTGGCGACTGCCCGGGCTGGGTCGTTGTCGGCGGCTCACCGCTGTGGGGCTGTGGGCGCGATGAAGCGCCCTGGCGGGCGCGTTGGTATTCGGTGTGTCGGTGAAAGGGGGGAGTGGCTGATCAGCCGGGTGGTGATTTGCCGTTGGCTGGGCGGGGACGACTGGTTGGCGACGGGTGGGTTTTGAGGTCTGAGATTCGGGTTGCCCGATCGCGTCGGGGGCGGCGAATCCGAACGGTGTCCTTGTCTCGTTGGAAATCGAGGAAGTTAGACACGATGCGTCGGTTGGCTTCAGCGATTGTGTACACCAGCCATGATTCGATTTTGGCGGTGGTCAGGAAGCGGGCGTACTTCTCTTCGATGTTGACGAAGCTGCCTTGGAGGTAGCTGTTGGCGGTTTCAGACAGGTTGCGGCGTCCGTAGCTCTCGTGCCAGGCGTCACTGAATGGGACAGTTGGCTGGCGTTGAACGAGCTCGTTGATACCTACAGTGATGGTGGATTCGGGTGTAGCGTCGGGGGGTAGCTCCACTAGCGGTGCGGAGCGTGGGCCGCGGATGGATGCGGGGAGCTGTCGTGATCTGAGTTTGCCGGTGTCGAAGGGGCTGCGGAGTCGGATGACTCCGTCTTTAGGTTTTCCGTTTCGTCCCATGCGCCAGCGGGCCCGCTCGTTGTGGGCATCGATGTAGGGCTGGCGCTCATCGGCGGTGGCGCCGCGAGGGGGTGGTTCGAGTTGCATCAGGTGCTGCGGTGTGTAGCGCGAGTAGACGAAACCTTCGATCTCCCAGCCGTCTCCGAACGCTCTCGCTCCCCTTTGGTGTGTGACGGGTCGGAAGGTGACATCGATGTTTTGGCGAAGGAGGGGTTCGAGGAAGCCTTCGGCCAGGAGGCTGTAGCCGGGGTCGGCGATGACGTCTTTGCAGTGTCCGGCATGGTTGGCACTGATGAGCCTCTCGACGACAGCGTGGCCGCGGTGGGACCCGGCGGGTGTCAGTGCATAGGTCGTGATGACTGGGGGAACGTCCTTGCCGAATTTGATCTTCCGAACACCGTCGGTGGACCGGATGCTTGGGACCGCCACACCGAGGTGGAGTTCTCGGCCCACGTAGAGGCCGGCCTTTCGTGTCGCCGTGGCGGTTGCCCATCCGGCTCGGGCTTCTCGATCTTTGGTGTAGATGTTGCGGCCGTCGTCGCCGATGCCGAATACCTTGGCTTTGCGTTTCTTGGCCTCTTTCTGATGCGCCTTGGCGTCGGGGTCGTCTTGTCGGTAGTCACCATCGAGTTCAACCGTTGCAGAGTCTGAATGCAGCGTGGCGTGGGTTCTGAGGGGCGTCCCGTCTACCGCTGCGGCTGCGTCGTGGATCAGCTCGGGAGGAATCGGTGCGTGAATGATGCTCTTTCCGTACCAGTGGCGATCTCGCGGCTGTCCGGTTTCGTCGTCCGTCCAGCCTTTCTCGAGGATCTGGGAGATTCTGGTGTTGAGTCGCTGAATCCGGTCAAAGGGTTAGCTCGGTCACTGATCTGTCGGGTGCAGTCATTGAAGTCGACACATCGACCGGTCAAGCTCGTGTGGTTGGACGACTTGGAGAGCCGCGCTCTGACCTGGCGGCTGCTGCCGCCGGAGATCGCTTGCTCCTGATAGGCGGACGATCCGGTAGCGGTGTGTCAGCCCAGGTGAGCGAACTTGTCCCATGGGTGCCCGAGAGCCTGACGGCAGATCAGGCCAACAACGTGTATGCGTACACCCGGGCGGATGGTATCAACCCGATCGCGGCCCTGGCTCGGGACCTCGTATATGTGCCCAACTCGAAGTCCAACACGCTGGACGTGATCGACCCGACCACATTCGAAGTCGTTGACCACGTTGCTGTGGGAAGGCTGCCTCAGCATGTGACACCGTCGTGGGACATGAAGACCCTGTATGTTGACAACAACGCCGGGAATAGCCTTACCCCGATCGATCCTCTCACTGGCATGGTGAGTGGGTCGCCCATCACCGTCAGCGATCCCTACAACCTGTACTTCACGCCGGATGGCGCCTACGCAATCGTGGTTGCCGAGCGTGAACGGCGGCTCGATTTTAGGAATCCACAGACGATGGAATTGACCAACAGCGTCGATGTGAAGTGCAAGGGCGTAGACCACCTTGACTTCACCGGCGACGGGTCGGAGCTCATCGCCAGTTGTGAGTTCTCAGCGCAGATGGTGGTGGTCGACCTCGCCACGCGATCTCTGATCAAGACGATCGATCTTCCTAGATCGGATGCGATGCCCCAGGACGTCAAACTCTCGCCCGATGGCAGCACCTTCTATGTGGCCGACATGAAATCCAATGGGCTGTGGGTTGTCGATTCATCCACGATGGATGTAGTCGATTTCCTGGCCACCGATCGTGGCGCGCATGGCCTTTACCCGAGTAGGGACGCAACGAAGCTGTACGTCTCCAATCGCGACACGCGGGAACCATCTCAGTCTTGGACTTCGGCACGCGTCGAATCGTCGACACTTGGACGATCCCGGGAGGATCTCCCGACATGGGGGGCGTCTCGGCCGACGGCAGCGTGTTATGGCTGTCCGGGCGCTACAACTCGGAGGTATACGCCATCTCCACCGACGACGGACACTTGCTCGCCCGTATCGCGGTAGGGAGCGAGCCTCATGGCCTGTGCGTTTGGCCCCAGCCGGGCAGGTTCTCGCTGGGTCACACGGGCAATACGCGCTGACGGCCTGGCCCAGCGAGGCTGACCTCCCGAGTAGCCAAGGCACCGGCGCTGGACGGATTCGTGCGGGGTCATCGACTGCGGGATACGGCTTCATTGGGTGGTTCCTCGGTTGGGCGCGCGGTGAGAGTGACCTGCGTTGCGGCAGCCTCTGCCCGACACGTCCTCGAGCGGCAACGTGACCTAGTAGCAGCATTCGGATTGGGGGGTTCTCCGGGACGAGCAACGGATTGAGGACGAAGGTCTCCATTTCTAAGCCGACTAGATGCCGGCGCACTCTGTGGACGCCCGGTCAACACCTAGCCCAGGCTTGGCGTCGCGACCAGCGGCGCTCTGAATCCGCGTGCGTGACTTGGACCGTGTTCCCTTCGGCGTTGAAGGATGCCTACCAGCGGGAAGTCGCCACTGAGGCGGTGGCGGCGCGAATGGTGCACATGTGATCGAGACTCGACCGCACCTGACGCTGTGGTGCCTTTCGCCGACCGACGCGAAGATGGGGCTCCCTCAGTGGAGCCCCATCTGTTCCGGGTGAACTGAGTCGAGCTGCTCAGCCTTCGTTGTTGCCGTTCTCTTGCTCGCCGGACTGTCCTTCCTGTCCGTTCTGGTCCTGTTCCTGGTGGAGTACGGAGCCGTCGCCCGCGTCTACCTTGACGTCAACGGTTCCGGATCCCGTGTCGATCTCAACCGAGTAGACCACCTGGCCGTTTTCGTTGTCCAGGTCTACCTGGACGACCGTGCCGTTTACGGCTGCCAGAGCGCTGGCCTGAGCTTGCTCAGGTGTGATCGAGGCTAGACTCTGGAGATTCTTGGCTTCGTCTGCCTCACCGGCTCCACCGTCCCCGGTCTTGGTCTCATTCGTATCGACCGTGTTGGGGGCGGTGACGGAGGACCGATATGAGGGTGATTGGTCTTGGGCGCCGGATTCGACGTCCGGGCCCTCCGTGGCGTCGTCGGCGCCGTTCTCGTTCTCCACCGAGTCGGTGTCGACGGTGGTCGTAGGCGTCTCTGCCGGCGCCACCGTCTTCGTGTTCGAAGTGTTGCCGTCGGCAACGGTTGTCGCCGTGGTGGTCGGGGGCGTGGAGGCTGTGGTGCCACCCGCCTGGGCCAAGGCGACCGCGCCTATGCTCAGAGCGGCCGCGGCCGCGGCGGCGATCGCCACCAGACGGTTGGTGTGTCTTGTCTTCATCTCGAACGACTCCTTTCGTCGCGTGTGGCCTGAATATGCCGCGTGGAACCTGAAATGAGACTGAGTGAACCTGAGAACAAGGAGAGGCTATTGCTATGGGCCGGCGGCAGGCAGCGTCACTTTGAAGAGGGCTCCACCCAATTCAGGATCGGTGCTCACCCCGATCGAGCCTCCATGCGCTTCAACCAGGCTGCGAGCCACGGCCAACCCCAGGCCGGTTCCGCCTGAGTCCCGGGATCTGGCCTCGTCGAGGCGAACGAACCGTTCGAAGATCTGGTCGCGCTCGTCCTCGGGGATACCAGGCCCGTCGTCCGCCACGGTGATGGTCGTGGTTCCGTCGGCAGATGTCGTCGCCATTCGGACGACGGAGCTTGCGTGGCGGATGGCGTTGTCGAGCAGGTTCCGAACCACTTGGCCCAGGCGGCGGCGGTCGGCATAAGCGATGGTCGGGCGGCTGGCCTCAGCCTGCACAGAGATGGCCTCGTGGATGCGAAGGGCTGCTTCCTCCCTGATCAGATCCGAAACGTCGATGGGCCGACGGCTCAATTCGATGTCCGGGTCGTCGCTTCGGGCTATGACGAGGAGATCCTCCACCAGGGAGGCGAGACGTCGGGTCTGGCTTACTACGTCGGCCGCCAATGACCTGGGGTCGAAGAGGTGAGGGTTCGCTTCGGCAACTTCCCCCATGGTGAGCAAGGTGGCTACCGGGCTTCTGAGCTCATGGCCGGCGTCGGCCACGAGCCGTTGCTGACGGGTGACGGATGCTTCGAGGCGATCCAGCATCCCGTTGAGGACCTCGGCCAGGTGCCTGATCTCGTCCTTCGGTTCAGGGACGGGTACTCGAACGTGCAGGTCGCCATAGCTGATTCTCTCCGCCTGGCGCATCATTGCATCGACGGGCTGAAAAGCTCTCGAGGTGAGTCGCCACACGGTGAAGCCGGCTAGAAGGCTGATGGCGGGCACCATCAGGGCAAGGAGGGGAACCAAGGCGCGTGTGGTCCCTGTGACGGTGGACAGGGAGCCTGCCGCAATCACCACGTCCCCTGTGCCGGAAACACCTGTGACGGCGACGAGGAAGGGTCCTTCCGTTTCGTCGTTGCCCTCGCCCGAGTCGTTCTGTTCGGCATCTAGCGTGGGGAGCTTTGTCGTGATAATGACGCTGGCTGCAACGTTCACGTTGACGATCCTGGCTTGGCCTTCGATATCGGGAGTGGACGCGACCACCTCGCTATTGGACACCAGCTGGGCCGAGATGTTGTGGACGAGCGGGAGGACGTCGGGTGTGCCACCGGCCGCGGCCTGCGCCGCCAGGTCGGCGGAGCGGGCTGTGACCGTGGTCTCCACCGACCTGGTCAGGGCGGCCCTCGTCGCGTTGACCAGGAACAATGCAGCGGCGGTCATTCCGAGGATGACAACCACGGTGGCGACGATGGTGGTGCGAACACGCACGCCGAATCTGCTCTTGACGGCTTGGGCCCTCATTTGCCGTCATTTCGAAGCCGATATCCGATACCGCGGATGGTCTCGATGGAAGCCTTGTCGAAGGGCTTGTCGATCTTCTTGCGTAGATAGCCGACGTAGACCTCGACGATGTTGGGATCGCCGTCGAAACCCCAATCCCAAACCGAGTTGAGTATGTCCGACTTGCTCACCGCCTCGCCGACGTGACGCATTAGGTACTCCAGGACGGCGAACTCCTTCGGGGTGAGATCGATCTCGGATCCGTCCCGGTTGACCCGGTGTGCGGCGGGATCCAGCTCGATGTCGTCGGCGCGGAGAATGGTCGGGCGTGCCTGTGACCCTCGTCGGGCCAGAGCCCGGATGCGAGCCGATAGCTCCACGAAGGAGAACGGTTTGGTCAGATAGTCGTCTGCGCCGGTGTCGAGCGCCTCGGCGATGTCGAATTCACCATCTTTGGCGGTGAGCATGATGACCGGGGTCCAGTTGCCTTCGGCACGGAGTTCGGCACAGACCTGGTACCCGTTCTTGCGCGGCAACATGATGTCGAGCACGATTACGTCGAAGGGCTGGTTCCTCGCCAGCCACAGTCCCTCCCCTCCATCGCCCACCACGTCGACGGCGTGACCTTCGGCCTCCAGCCCTCTCTTGAGGTAGGCCGCCAGTTTGAGCTCGTCTTCCACAACCAGGAGTCGCACGCAGTTCCAGTCTCGGTTGTCCGATCCGACGCTATGTCCGCTCACCTGAGAGGACGCTGAGGAAGCCTTGAAGAGCGAACTCGTCACCGCTGGGAACCGGTGGCGAGCTGCGGCGGCTGTTCATGTGGATCGGAGCTCTTCGATCGTTCCTCGTCGTCCCAGGCGAATTCCGATCACCACGGCCACAGCGACCCCGATGACCGACAGGGCGGCCACGGCGAGGAGGTAGAGCCACGGCACCGCCAGAGCGGCCGGGGGCGGATCAAAAACGCCGTTCAGGATCTTGACCAGCATCTCGGCCATGGCCCAGCCACCCACTGCACCGAGCAGCAGTCCACCCACGGTCATGTAGCCCGCTTCGCTCCAGGCGAGTGCGCCGATCTGGGCGGGTTTGGCACCCAGGGCCGAGAGAATGGCGAAGGCCCGGCGTCGTTCGGCGAACCCCAACGCCATCACCAGCATGGTGGCGGCGACGGCCAGTGCCAGCGCGTAGCTCAGTTCGACCCTCGTCAGCCCCGCCAAGTCGACGGCTGTCAGGCTGGATCCGATCAGCCTCCGGGCTGTGACGATGTCGGTGACTTGCGCCTGTCCGCCGACCTGGGCCTGCACCTGCACCGCGACCTGTTCTGGTGGTGTGTTACCCGTGTCGAGAAGGAAAGCGCCTACTGCGTTGGAACCGGTCTGCTGGGCGACGTAGCCGGCGTTGGCGACTAGGAAGCTGTCGCTGGGGGCGGTGGGAAATTCCTTCGCCACCCCCACGTAGGTGAAGAGGACGTCCTTGAACTGTTTGGTCTGACCATCCTGGAGTCGAAGCTTCAAATGGTCGCCGGGGTGAAGCTGGAAATCCTTCACCGTCTCCGCGCTGACCAGCACCGCGTCGGGTTGGGAAGCCAGGTCGGCCATCAGGTCACGGGCGGTGCCGCCTGCGAAATAGGAATCTTGAAGACGCGTCGCATCCACGATGGTGGTCGGGTCGACCCCATAGAGGTCCTGGAGGTCTGAACCCACATATGCATAGCGGTGCTGGATCGCCTCGACTCCTACGACACCTGGAATGGACTTGAAGTCGGCGGCGGCGTCGGGACCTACCGTGCTCGAAGCAAATTCAGTGACCGTCACAGGGGCACCGTTGGTGAGAAGAGCGTCGACCTCTGCTTGCTGACGGTATGTCGCGTCGAATGTGCTGACCGACAGGGCGAACACCGCCGTCAGGGCAACCAATACGAGACCCGCGGTGAGGATGCGGCGCTGCCGGCTCATTGAGGCAGCGACGGTGCCGGCCAGAGGCCCCGCTGCCGGCTTCACGCCGCGTTCCACCACCCGACGACCCCGCCGGAGCAGCAGTTCGGACAGTCGCCACATGAACAGGCCAGCACCTATCCATAGGAGAGCCGGACCGAGGAACGCCCAATAGTCGACAGAGATCGATGGGACACCTTCCGGCGCCAGAACCAGCTGATAACCGGCGCGACTGGTGATCAGGTAAACCCCTGCTCCCAACAGCAAGGCAAGGATGTCCAGCCCATAACGCGTCCAACGGGGGCGCCCGGCACGCAGCGACGGACGTCGCGAAGAAGCCACGGTCACCTCCTTGGCATCCCGGAGGGCTGGGAGTGCCACGGTGAGGAGCGCCACGCTAAGACCGGCAGCGGCTGCCAGGCCCATCCATAACAGGGTTGCTCCTGGCGTGGCGCCAAGTGAGAAGTGACCGAATGCGAGTCTGGACACGATCGTGGCCGTGAACAGGCCGAGAATCGATCCAGCCAGCCCGACAATTAGCGCTTCGACGGCGCCGATGCGGACCAGGACCGAGCGGGTGGCGCCTCGTGCTCTGAGCAGGGCTTGCTCCTGGCGGCGACGCTGTGCTCCTGCTCCGGCCAGCACGCCGGTGAGCATTCCGGCCAGAACCGCGCCGGGAAGACCGAGGAAGAGAAACAGCACCTGTGCGTAGAGGGCATCCGAACGTGCCGAGCCCAGCGCAGCAGCGAGGTTGTTGCCCACCAGTCCAGAACCGGCCAGAGACACTTCGAGGTTGTTGCCGCGAGCCAGAGCCTGGCCGTAGGCAACTACAGGATCGGTCGAGAGTTCGTGGCTGGTACGGATGTGGATTTGGGAATGGACCAGGTCGGGACGGCTGGTGGCTAGGGGGTCGAAGAGCTCGTGCCAGGTCGTGGCCGGCACGAGGACGACGTTGTCGGGCGGCGCAGTGGGTTGAGCGCCGGCCGGTGCGCCAACCTTCTGAAAGAGGGAGTCTGCCTGTGGCAGGTCGACCACGCCGTCGACCGTCACGGTGGCATCGCTCATGCCCGGCCTGCCGATATTGATGGTGTCGCTGGGGCGAACTCGAAGGTTGGCCGCCGTCTGCTGTGCGACCAGTACCCCACTTGCCGTCCCGCTCATCGACCGTATCTCACCCGGGAAGGTGTCGGAGTATCCAGCCGGCAGACCAAGCACGAATCCGGGCCCAGTGTGCTGTGTGGTACCGCCGGTCGTGGCGCTTAATCCGCTGGTAGCGGCATAGCCCACCGGAAGCGCATCAACGACGTAGGGAGATGCCTGGATCTGTGAGAGGACCGACGCAGCGTCCGATCCGGCCTGGACCTCGACCTGCCAGTCCACCCCCACCGTGGCAATGCTCCGCTCGGTCATGGTCGCCTTGGAGGAGGCGACAAAGCCGCCGATGGAGGCGATCAAGGCCACTGACAGCGCCACACCGGCAACTGTGCCTGCTATCCGGCCGATGCGGCGTCCGACGAGAGCCCGGATCCAAGTGAGCGTCGGCATCAGTATTTCCCCGAATCCAGCCGGCCATCCACCATGGTCCAGCGCTTGGAAAGCAGGTCGGCCACCTCAGGGTCGTGTGTGGCGACGATGAGGGCGGCCCCAAGATGATCCGCTGATTCCATCAGGGCATGAATCACCTCGGAGGCACTGAGGTGATCGAGCTGTCCGGTCGGCTCGTCGGCCAAGATGAGTCGATGTTCGCCTGCCAGGGCGCGGGCCACGGCCACCCGCTGAGCCTGACCGCCGGATATCTCGTCGGGAAGGCTGTGAGCGATCCCCCCAAGCGACAGGCGGTCCAGAGCCTCCGCGGCGCGTTCGTTGGCCGCGCTGGGCTCGTGACCCCCGAGTTGGAGGGGAAGCGCAACGTTCTCGGTGACGTCGAGAGCAGGAATCAGGCTGCTCGACTGGAATACCATCCCGAGGAGACCCGGCCGGAGAGAATCCCTGTCGCCCAATGCCGGCCACCGGACGGTTCCGACGGTCGGCTCGTCCAGGCCGGCCATGAGATGTAGCAGCGTCGACTTGCCAGAACCCGACGGTCCCGTGATTGCGATCCGTGCTACTGGTTCCACCCGGCAATCGACACCGTGAACCGCGACCACGGCTGCCCGTCCCCGACCGAAAGTCCGGGCCACCCCCGCGGATTCGACCAACAGGTCACTCATCGCTCAGGAGCCCATCTGTCAGTGCCATCACCCGATCCGCGGCGTGAGCCACTATCGGACTGTGTGTAACCACCAGCACTGCCCGGCCCCGATGAGCCCGCTCCCTGAACAGATCCATCAGACCCGCTTCGGTGTGTCGGTCGACCTCACCGGTGGGCTCATCGGCGAGAAGTAGCCCGGGGTCATTCGCAAGCGAGACGGCTAGGCCGGCCCGCGCAGCTTCGCCGCCTGATAGCTCGGATAGCACTCCACCAGATCGCCCGCTGAGTCCCAGACGCTCGAGCAATGCGTCTGCAGCAGGTGGATCGACATCTCCCCGCAGCGCCTGAGCGAGGAGGACGTTCTGGCGCACGCTGAGATGGGCCACCAGGTTGGTGACCTGGAACAACATGCCGATATGCTCGGCCCTCAAGGCCGCTTTCACCGCTTCGGGCCGACGGCTCATTCGATTGCCCGAGACTTGCACGGTCCCGCCATCGGGCTCATCTAGACCGGCCAGGCAGGCAAGCAGCGTCGACTTCCCGGAACCGGACGGTCCCACCACCGCAACCATCTCGCCGGGTTCGACCCTGAGAGAGACGCCGCGCAGGGCGACCGTTTCCTCGTCGCCGGAGTGATAGAAGCGGAACAGACCGGTGGCTTCGATCGGCGGGCTCAGCTCGTCCATGTGAACGAATCTGTGACTATGCGCCAAGGGTCGACATTGTCGGCGCCCTGGGGTCCGGACAGCGTGAGAGTCACGAGCTTGCCGGCGGAGTAGAACTCGTATCGCTCCACGTCGAGGTGGATCACCTTCCCCGTAACCGGGTCGGGCGCCGAGTCGGCTCTATAGGTCACCAGGATGGCCGGACCCGATTTGCGCGACACCTGCGTGACGTCGCCCGGCTCGTAGTTGGTGGACGTGGAAGCAATCTGGGGAACCTCGTTGTCTTTGACCGATTGAACGGTCGGAGCATTGTCCGCTGTGCTCTCCTCGATGCGGATCGTGTTGAGCTTGTCAGTAAAGACCGTGGCGTTGCCATCCGAACTCTGGGCCCAGCCCTCCGGGACCTTCACGGTGAAGTCCCCGCTTGGGGCCCGGTACGGCACGAACACCTGATTATCTGGGATGTCGCCCGCCGGGTTCACCTCGGGTGCATTCGGGTTCACTCCCGCAGCGGTGGTGCTCGTTGTGGTGGCGGCAGTGGTCTGGGTCGCTGAAGAGGCCGAGCAAGCCGCCAACGTCGTCGCCAACACCAGCACCACATACAGGGCAATGCGGTAGGTCCTATTCATTGGTCACCTCCTGGATGTCGGATCACCAAGCTACGAGAAGCCCGGCTAGCCGACGGTTCGAGGCGAGTTAGAGCCAGGTAAAACCTCTACCCAGGCATCCAGGTACCCTGCCGATCGATGCCCGAGCCAGCGATTCTGGTCGTCGAGGACGACCCTTCGATCGGCAACGGTCTGCGGCGAGTATTGCAAGAAGCTGGTTACCTGACGGAGCTGGTGACCACAGGAGCCGAGGCACTCGAAGCAGCTGAGGAGACCCCCCCGGATCTAATCATCCTGGATCTGGGTCTTCCGGATGTAGAGGGGATCGATCTGTGTCGCAGATTGCGCGCGGACCACGCCGACAGCGTCATCATCATCCTCACCGCCCGCGACACCGAGGTGGATGTGGTTGTGGGTCTGGACGCCGGCGCCGACGACTACATCACCAAGCCGTTCGGCCTTGCAGAGCTTCTCGCCCGCGTGCGGGCCAATCTGAGACACCGAAAGGCTCCGGCATCCGAGGCGCAACCTCTGGTCAGCGGTGGGATAGCCGTCGACGTCGCCGCCAGAAAGGTCACTATCGATGGGTCAGAGATCGATCTACGACCCCGCGAGTTCGACCTGCTCTTAACCCTGCTTGAGAACCTTGGGGCGGTGGTCCGTCGCGAGGACATCATGGCCAGCGTATGGGACGAGCACTGGTTCGGCTCCACGAAGACTCTGGACGTACACATGGTCTCCCTCCGACGCAAGCTAGGACCTGAAGCCGATCGAATCGTCACTCTCAGGGGCGTCGGCTACAGACTGGAAGAGGCATGACCCGCCGCATTACAGCCGCGATGGTGGGGCTGGCAGCGATAAGCGTGATTCTCCTCGGACTGCCCCTGTCCATCGCCATCCGGAACACGACCCGCGACGAAATCCTGATGCAGTTGCAGAGCGAAGCGGCCAAGGCCGCATTGTCGGTATCGATCGATTCGATGGGCGGCTCGGACCCCATCGAGTTTCCACCTTTGAACCCTGGAACCTCAGTCGGGGTGTATGACCTGACCGGGGGCCTCGTGGCCGGCCAGGGACCAGGCTCGGCCGACACGTTGACCAACAATGCCCTTCAGGGAACGGCCTCCGATCGGGTCACGGCCGATGTCCTGGCCGTGGCCATTCCTCTCACGTCCAATGAGCAGGTGTACGGAGCCATCAGAGCCGCCGTGCCCGCCAGCCTGGTGACCCAACAGGCAGCGCCGAGATGGCTCGAGTTAGCGGGACTTGCCGTGGCGGCCCTGCTCATAGCGACCGGCGTCGCCACACTCATCGGCCGCAGGCTGGCGCGACCAATGAAGAGCCTCACCAACGCTGTGGTGGCATTGGGAAGCGGACAATTCGAGCTCCGGATCGATAAGACCGGAGTTGCAGAGATCGATGAAGCCACCGACGCCTTGAACGGCACCGCCGAACGCATCGGTGATTTGCTAAATCGAGAACGCTCCTTCAGCGCCGACGTGTCTCACCAACTCAAAACGCCCCTGACGGCCTTGAAGCTCGATCTTGAGGCTGCCAGGGTGCAGGGTCACGACGAGCTAGCCAGCACCGCCATGGCCGAGGTGAGCCGAATCGAGGCGACGATCCAGGATCTCCTGGTCCTGGCCCGCGACACCAACCGCGCTCAGGCCCGAGGAAATCCCCGATCCGAAGCAGAGGCGGCCGAGCAGCGATGGCACGGCCCCCTCGCCGAGAGAGGAAGGCCGCTTCGGGTGACTCTCCACGACGACTTCCCAGAGGTAACGCCTGTCTCATCAGCCGCCATCCGTCAGATCCTCGACGTGCTGATAGACAACGCTCTAGTACACGGGGCAGGTGAAGTCACGATCGAAGGGCGCACCTTGACCGGCGGCGCATCGCTCGACGTGATCGACCAGGGGTCAGGCATAGATCCCAAGCTGGATGTGTTCCAAAGGCGGTCAGGGGGCTCAGGCTCGATCGGATTGGCGCTCGCCCGTACCCTGGCCGAAGCGGAAGGAGCCCGTCTGCTCCTGGTTACAAACGCGGGCGGACCCACCCGATTCCGCCTGGTTATGCCCGTACAGCCGCTGGAGGCTCCCTGAGGTAGCTCGCCCTGGGTTTGGAACCTGGGGGATCCGCAGGCTTCCAAGAATCTTGGCGTTCCCGGATTGGGTGAACCGCGTTCCGCGCAGCCCTCCGAACCCTTGCAGGACACCTCTTCTTCATCGCCCTAGCACTCGGGGGATGAAGAATAGGTTCAAGAATTGGTCGAGATTCTGGGAGGTGAGGCTACTGAATGTGGGGTGGCTGCCGTTGTCGGCTGTGTTGGTGGCGATTTGTGGTGCCCGACCCGGAGTGGCGGGTGGTGTGGACGCGTTTGTGTGGGCGCCCGCGGCGCTATGAGGCGGCGAGGGTCAGGCGGCTTTGGGCGGGGCTTTGGCCATTCGGTGCCGGGGCAAGCCGACCTCGTCGAGGAACCCATCGCAGTCGGCGCCAGGGTTCGGGGTCCAGTCGGCGGGGAGGAGGCCCGGACCTCGACGATGCGTTCGTAGATCGTCACGCCGCCACCCCAAGAGCCGGATAGGGTGATGGCGACCTTATGAGTTGGGGTATTGCCCAGAGGCAGAGACCCGTATCCAACGAAACCGGTCAACTCCAGCGAGATTCGGTGGCGTCTACTGCACCTGCTGCTTACTTTGCATCCGAGGTCTTGAGTTCAATGTGGAACGTGGCACGGAGATCGCGTGGAGGGCCCTGGCGTAGATACGTCCACGGACGTGGTGTACGGAGGGAACTTGAGGGTCCTTCCATATAGGTGATCACCGCGCCAGCCTCACGAAGCCGTGGAAGCGACCGTGAGGAGCAACGCGGTGATCAACGACAGGATGGACGTGAACGAGTGGCTGCGCAAGCAGCTGGAAGCGGCGGACCCGGATCTGCTGCGGGAGATGGTCCGGGCCTTCGCCGAGACGCTGATGTCGGCCGACGCCGACGAGACGTGCGGCGCCCCGTATGGGACGGTGAGCCCGGATCGGGTCAACCGCCGGAACGGGTATCGGACCCGCCGCTGGGATACCCGGGTCGGCACGATCGACCTGCAGGATCCCGAAGCTGCGGGAGGGCACGTATTTCCCCGATTGGCTCCTCGACGCCAGGACCAGGGCGGAGCGGGCGTTCGTGGCCGTGCGTGGCAGAAGCCTATGTGCGGGGTGTCTCGACCCGGCGGGTGGAGGGCCTGGTGGAGACGTTGGGGATCTCCTCGTTGTCGAAGTAGCCAGGTGTCGGAGATCGCCAAAGACCTCGACGAGGTGGTGGACGACTTCCGAAACCGGCCCCTGGACCGGGGCCCTTACACGTATGTGTGGGCCGACGCCCTCTTCCTCAAAGTCAGAGAGGGTGGCCGAGTGGTCAACGTCGCTTTCTGCACGCCGTGGGGGTCAACGGCGACGGACACCGAGAGATCCTCGGCCTCGAGCTATCCACCGCCGAGGACGGCGCCGGCTGGCTTTCCTTCTGGCGGGTCACTGGTCGCCCGGGGCCTCGCAGGGGTGCAGTTGGTCGATCTCCGACGACCACCGAGGCCTGGTCGAGGCGATCCGGGCCGCCCTGCCGGGAGCGTCATGGCAGAGATGCAGAACGCATTACATGCGCAACCTGTTGACCAAAGTGCCCAAGGCCGCCTCCGACATGGTGGCGACCATGGTCCGCACCATCTTCGCCCAACCCGACCCCGACAGGGTGTGGGCCCAGCATCGGCGGGTCGTCGATCAGCTCGAAGACGCCGGCTTTGTCGACGCCGCCACCCACCTCGACGAGGCAGCTGCCGACTTGTTGGCGTTCACCGGGTTTCCCAAAGAGCACTGGCGGCAAGATGTGGAGCAATAATCCCCAGGAGCGCCTGAACCGTGAGATACGGCGCCGCACCGACGTAGTCGGGATCTTCCCCACCCGAGCCTCAGTCATCCGCCTCGTCGGAGCCGTCATGGCCGAACAAGACGACGAGTGGGCCATCACCCGCCGATACATGAGCCTCGAATCCCTCGCCCAAGCACGCATCCGCATCCTCGACCAACCCGACCTCGAGAACGAGGAGGTGGCAGCACTAGAAGCAACCGGCTAGAAACAACCCCACAGAGGCCGACGCGGCATCACCCATACACCACGTCCCTGGACGGGACCCCTGGCGTCAGCCGTGCGGAAAGTAGGAGTGGCAAGGGTTTCAGCGAACTGCGAACACGCCACCAACCAACCAACCAAGGCGTGTTCGCACTTAGCGGCACGTTGTGTCCGCAGTTCGGCCGCATGGAGCGGCCGAACTGCGTTGTTGGCTGCTGGCGGGGAGTATTTGACGACTGCCCGGGCGAGATCGTTCTCGGTTGCGTGCGGGGGCTCACCGTTGTGGGGCTGTGGGCGCGATGAAGCGCCCTAGGGGGCGCGTTGGTAGTCGGTGTGTCGGTGAAAGGGGGGAGTGGATGATCAGCCGGGTGGTGATTTGCCGTTGGCCCGGTGACGACTGGTTGGCGACGGGTGGGTTTTGAGGTCTGAGATTCGGGTTGCCCGATCGCGTCGGGGGCGGCGAATCCGAATGGTGTCCTTGTCTCGTTGGAAATCGACGAAGTTAGAGACGATGCGTCGGTTGGCTTCGGCGATTGTGTAAACCAGCCATGATTCGATTTTGGTGGTGGTCAGGAAGCGGGCGTACTCCTCTTCGATGTTGACGAAGCTGCCTTGGAGGTAGCTGTTGGCGGTTTCAGACAGGTTGCGGCGTCCGTAGCTCTCGTGCCAGGCGTCACTGAATGGGGCGGTTGGCTGGCGTTGAATCAGTTCATCGTGCTCGCCACGGCGCTGGGCCTCCCCGTGGTCACCTATTGTGCGGATTCTCTGGCGGGCTCGGACCGGGAGCACTCTCTCGAAGCTGGCACCCGACGCGGAGACGCGCGTCATGCACTCCGCTCCGAGCCGGAGCTCGAGAGGACCAGCGGCTAGGCCAACCGGCTCGGCTCCCCGGCTCAGCCGCCACGCAGGTCCTTCGAGTACGTGACCGGGTCGTAGACGTCCGGGCGATCTGCACCCTCGACGTGGATGGCGCCGACCATGCCCTTGTGGAGGCGGTAGATGGCGTGGTCCAGGGCGAGGTAGTCGCCCGGGACCTCGAAGGTTATCTCGACCCCGACCGCACCGCCGGAGGGGATCACTGTTGTCTGCACATCGTGGTTCTGCAGGTCGAAGGACCCCTCCACGTCGACCGTGTCGAACATCTCGCCGATGACGTGGAAGCTCGACATCAGGTTGGGACCGATGTCGCCCACGAAGAGACGGGCGGTGTCGCCGGTGCTGATGGTGTCGCCACCGAAGACGCCAATGGCGCGATCTCCGGTCACCGAGTTGGGACGGCCGTTCCACACTACGAAGGTGGGCTCCTCCAGGTTGCCGTAGTCGCTGGAGTAGCTGAGGTGCCCGGCGTTCTCCAGCTGGCCGGTCGTCATCGACCCACCCCGGTCGGTGTAGAACTCGCTCTGCATCAGGTAGTACTCGTGGTCGACCTGGGGTAGCCCCCCTCAGGCTCGACCACCACCAGCCCGTACATCCCGTGGGCGATGTGGGTGGGAATGTCGGGAAAGGCGCAGTGGTAGATGTAGATACCCGGCTTGAGCAGCTTCACCTTCAGCTCGCTCACCGCTCCAGGCGCCGTGTCCAGCCGCACAGAGCCCCCACCGGGGCCGGTGACGGCGTGGAAATCCACGTCGTGTGGCATCGAGCTGTCCTCCGGGTTGTGCAGGAAGAAATCGACATTGTCGCCCACCCGACCGCGAATCATCGGGCCGGGAATCGCTCCATCGAAGGTCCAGTAGTCCATCGTCGTGCCCGGCAGCACCTCGGCAACCGTCTCTTTGAGGTGGAAGTGGACCTCATGGTCAACCGGGCCGTCGCGCACCACGAGGTTCTGATACTGGCCGTCTTCGTACAGGGCGTAATCGGTGCTGTCCGGCAGCTCGGTGGGGTGCCGCGAGATCTCATCGACTCCGGGAGTCTTTGCGGGGAGCACCTGGTAGGAGGGCGCCGCGGTGCCTGCTGCCGAGCCCGCCGAGGCCTGGGGCGCACTCGCCCCCGTTACTACGAACGTGCCCTCCATACCCAGGTCGCGGTGGCCCGGGATGCCGCACCAAAACGCGGTGGTGCCGGTCAACGTCACCCGTTTGGTCACCGACTGGCCCGCGTCCACGCTGATGGTGGTGCCATCGGCCATCGTGAGGTCGTGGGTGACGGTCCCGTCGTTGACCACGGTGAGGTCATAGAGGCCAGGTTGGTCGACCTCGATCGTGGACGGATCGAAGGCGAAGTCGACTGTGTGCACCTCGAGCTCGCCCTGAAATGCCAGGGCGGCAGCCCCGCCCGAACCCGCAGCCGTACCAGTGGGTGTTTCCGCAGCCGCTGCAGACCCGCCCCGCCCCAGCACTATCCCGAAACCGAGCCCAACAGCCACCAGTAGCAGTGTCGTCAGCGCAACCAGCAACTTCTCGAACATGCCATTCTTCGGTTCCATCATCTCTCCTCGTCGGTCTCGATTACCGACACCGCGGCGAGTCCGGCAACAAGGGCGTCTCTCGCCTCGATCCAGGTCTGGTGGAGAGCGCACACCTCCTCACCGGGGCACGGTCCGTGGCGCAGTACGCAGCGGCCATTGTCGATTGGTCCCTCCATGGTCTCGATGAGCTGCAGCACCGAGATCCCGGCGGCGGGAGCGACTAACCGGTAACCGCCCCTCCTACCGGGCTCCGACACCACCCATCCGGCTTGCACCAGCGGGGCCATCACCCTGGCCACGAATGCGGCCGATGTTCCGATCGCCTCGCCTAGGTCTTGGGCCTTGAGGTTTCCCTCGTTCCCTGCCAAGTGGCGAAGCGCCCGCAAACCGAGATCGGTGCGGCGCTGCAGCTCAAGACGCAAAGAACCTCTCTCCTTGATTTATCTACTCAAGGAGTAGAGGAAAGAACCGGGGGTGAAGTAGGGCCGAAAGTCCCTAACCAACGAGGCAGAGGTCCCTGACACGATCCCCGAAACGCCAGGTGCTGAAATCTCCAACCGGGGCTCCACGTCCCCATCAAAAAGCCACACGACTCTCCCGATCGACTCCAAAACCGCTCTATGTTCGATGGATCTGAAGGGTCGGGGACGTCGAACCAGGCAGCTCAGACGAACCCCGTTCGGGGCCGAGAGACGAAAGCGCCTCTATCCCCTCTACAACCCGCTTTGCGACACAAGACGGTGGACCAGAAGCGCCCAGAGAAGAAGAGGGCGCGACCTGGGCGGTCAAAGAAAATTGAGCCGATGGTCCCACGCAGGCGTGACTCAGTCCTCTTGGCCCGACTTACGGCATAATAGACATTGGGGTTGTATCGGAGGCAGATGTGACGGTGCTGGTTCCGCTCCTGGCGACTCAGGAGACCGAAAGTCCCGGAGATCCCATCCGGGTCGTAGTGGTGGATGATCACGAGCTGGTTCGTCAGGGTCTCAGGGCTCTGGTCGAGCGCCAACCGGATTTCTGCTTCGTCGACGAGGCGGGTTCCGTGGCGGAAGGCGTTCGACGGGTGGCCTTCGACGAGCCCGACGTCGTCGTGCTGGACTTCTCGCTGAAAGACGGGACTGGAGCGGAGGCCTGCCGGCAGATGCTCGAGACTTCGCCCGACACCAAGGTGTTGATCCTGACCGGGTATGCGGACGAGCGTGCCCTGGATCAGGCGCGGGAGGCAGGGGCCAAGGGTTTTCTGCTCAAGAGCGGCGACAATCGCCACCTGATCGAAGCCATTCGTCAGGTGGCCCGTGGAGAGACAGTCTTCGACGGACCTCCAACTCGACCGGAGTCGACGCGCCCGACCTGGCTGGGACGTCTTACCGACCGGGAGGAGGAGATTCTGTCGCTCATATCAGAGGGTCTGACCAATCGGGAGATCGCTGATCGTCTCTATCTCGCTGAGAAGACCATCAAGAACTACGTATCTACCCTTCTCACCAAGCTCGGGATGGACCACCGCTCCGGTGCCGCCGCCCTCTACGCGGACTATCGAGCCAAGGCGCTGGTAAGCCGCCCGCCCAGCGAGTGGCCCAACGGCCGCTGACGATCACGGCGAACCGACTGCGATCGTCCGACTGGCTTTTGCAGGTCCGCGGCTGCTGAGTAGGAGCGCGAATCGAGAGCCTGCAAAGCGAATCCCCTCGACGGCATTAACCGTGTCGAGTGTTGCCGGTTCCGACGCGCTAGCCGGTTCTCAGCCAGATTCGATCTGGCTCCCGATTCACCTCACAGGCTCTCGAATTTGAACTCTGCCAGATGGTCGGCGCCACCTGTAGGGTCGAAAGTCCCTATCGAGTGCGCCGACTCAGGCGGAGTGGGCGACCAGGTAGTCGGAGGCTCCGTCGATGGTGATGAACTTGGACCCGTCACGTTGCGGGATGTCGATTCCGGTGGCCTTGCTTATCGCCAGCATCCAGTTGAGATAGTCCATGGAGTCCAGGTCGAGCTGGTCCGTCAGATCGACTGCGTGGTCGACCGTGGACGGTTCGACTTCGGGGGCGATGTCTCCCAGGACCCGGAAGATGATCGCCTTGGCTTGATCTTTGTTCATAGCTTGTGTGGCTCCTGAAGTAGGCGATCGAGGGCGGCGAGGAGCGCCGCTCCCCTGTGTCCATCGGTTACACGATGATCCCCCGCCAAGGTGGCGTGGACGACCGGATGGACCCCCACCATTCCGTCCACGGCAACCGGCTGGTCGATGATCTTCCCCAAGCCGATGATCGCCACCTGCGGGGGAATGATCACAGGAAAGGCCGTCTCGACCCCACGGTCGCCAAGATTCGTGACGGTTACCGTCGGGTCGGACATCTCCGAGCTCCGGATGCGCCAGGTCCGTGCCCGGGATACCAGGTCTCGCAGTGCCTGCATGATCTGGTCGACGCTCATCTGGTCGGCGTTGTGGATGGCAGGCGCCACCAGGCCGCCTTCGCGCAGCGATACCGCCACTCCCAGGTGTACTTCTTTCGCAGGCCGGTATCCGTCGTCCACCCAGTGACCGTTGAGCCCCGGCACCTCGGTGAGTGCCAGCGCCGTGGCCCGCAGCAAAAGGGCGGCCGGCAGGAGGCGGCGCTCCAGCGATCGGTTTTCGTTCTCTTCCTCGAGCCAGCGCATCATCGTCGAGAGATCGATGTGTGTTCCCAGGTAGTAGTGGGGAATCTCGCGCTTGGACCGACTCATGGAGCGGGCGATGGCGGTTCGCATCGCCTCGATTCGGTCCTGTTCCTCGGTCGGCTTCACCTCGGCCGATTCCCTGGGAGTCTGCTGGTGGGCATGGCGAGCGCCGGTTGCTGAGGCCTCGACGTCGGCCACGGTGATCATTCGATCCGGGCGGGACGGGGCTACGCCGGTCAGGTCTACGCCAAGCTGCTGGGCGACTTGGCGGGCCCGTGGAGAGACCCGCGGCCGATTCTGGGCGGTGGCGGCCCGATACAGGTCCTCACGGGTGATGACTCCGTTGCCGGCCGATGGGACCGAAGCGAGGTCGACGCCCAGTTGGTGAGCCAGGTGGCGGACGGGTGGAGTCACATGGGGCTCGGGAGGCGGAGGTTGGATCGGGGCAGGTGCCGGCGTCTCCGGCACCTCGGCGGGCGAGGCTGCCGGTGCTGCGGGCAGAGGCTCCGCGGCGGCCGGTTGCCCCATCGCCGTGGCCTGGGACGGTGCGGTCTCGAGTGGCTCGAACAGGGCGAGTGTGGCGCCAACCGGGACTCGATCCCGGCTGGGCTCCACGAGGAGCTGGGCAACCTTGCCCTCCTCCCAGCTCTCGACCTCGACCAGGCCCTTGTCGGTCTCGACCTCGGCCACGATGTCGCCTCGGTGGACCACATCGCCCGGCTTGACCAACCACTTGACCAGCATCCCCTCGTCCATGTCCGCGCCCAAGGATGGGAAGTGGAATTCGATCATCGTCCCACCACGGCCAGCGCGGCTGCCACGATTCGCTCTGGTTGGGGAAGAGCAGCCTCCTCCATGTGCCGGGCATAGGGAATCGGAACTTCCGCTGAGCACACCCGAACCGGTGGAGCGTCGAGGTCCCACAGGGCTTGCTCGGTCACCTGCGATACGATCTCGCCGGCCACGCTACCCGTCTTCCAGCCCTCGTCAACGACCATCAGGCGATGAGTGCGAGCCACGCTGTCGAGCACGCCCCCGGTATCGAGAGGGCGCAGCATGCGGAGGTCGATCACTTCGGCGGACACGTTCTGATCGGCCAGGGACTCTGCCGCCGCCATCGCCTTGGGCAGGCTTCCTCCGTACGTGACAATCGTCACGTCGGTGCCGGAACGGCGGATGGCCGAGCCGGTGAGCGGGGCGGGGCCTGCCCCTTCGCTCAACGTCCCCGACAGCGTGTAAAGCCCGACATGCTCGAAGATGATCACCGGGTCTGGATCCTCGAGGGCCGACCACAGCATCCAGCGAGCATCGTCGATAGTGGCGGGTGAAGCCACTTTCAATCCAGGCACGTGTGCGTACCAGGCTTCCAATGAGTGTGAATGCTGGGCGGCTACCTGTCGTCCCGCTCCCGTCGCCATCCTGATCACGACCGGCACGTTGAGCTGACCACCCGACATGTGCAGATACAGGGCGGCCGTATTGACGATCTGGTCCAGAGCGAGCATGGAGAAGTTGACCGTCATCACTTCGACGATGGGTCGCAGTCCGCCCAGGGCGGCCCCAATGCCGGCACCGACGAAGGCTGATTCAGATAGCGGTGTGTCACGTATGCGCTCCGGCCCGAACTCCTCCAGAAGGCCTTTCGACACGGCGTAGCAGCCGCCGTAGCGACCAACGTCCTCGCCCATCAGAAAGACGCGTTCGTCTCTCTGCATGGCGTCGCGGATCGCCTCTCGCATCGCCTCTCGGTATGTGAGGGTGTCGACCGATGTGGCTGGGGCGGTAGTAGGGCTGGTCATGATGAGACCTCGCTATGGACGAACCGGGTCAGGTCGTCGACCGACTCCCAAGAGCCCGCCTCGGCGAACTCCACGGCGGCGTCGATCTCGGCGGCGACTTCGGACTCCAGGACGGCGAGGTCGGCCTCGGTCAGCAGCCCGTCCGCCGATAGTCGTTGCTGGAGTATCTCAATCGGGTCACGCCCCTTCCACACCTCGACCTCTGTCTTCTCCCTATACAACTCGGGGTCGAACATCGAATGGGCCCGGAAGCGATAGGTCTGGCACTCGAGAAAGTGAGGGCCTGCACCTGCCCGGACCGCCTCAACGGCCGCTCGGGCGGCTTCCTCGACCTCCACCACATCCATGCCGTCAACCGCCCAGGCGGGTATGCCATAGGAGGCGGCCTTCAGCGTCAGATGGGTCTGAGATTCGGACCGTTCCAGCGCCGTGCCCATCGCATACAGGTTGTTCTCGCAGCAGAACAGGACCGGGAGCTCCCACAGGGCGGCCAGATTCATGGCCTCGTGGAACTCACCTTCGGCCATTGCCCCTTCTCCGAAGAAGACCGTCGTTACCCGGCTCCTGTCCTGCATCCGGTCGGCCAGGGCCAGGCCAACCGCCAGGGGGAGGCCACCGCCGACGATGGCGTTGCCGCCGTAGAACCGGCGCGAGGCGTCGAAGAGATGCATGGATCCACCCCGGCCCCGGCTGCATCCCTCGACCTTGCCGAACATCTCGGCCATGATCGAGCCGGTATCGACACCCCGGATGAGGGCATGGCCGTGTTCCCGATACGTGGCGACCACCGCATCATCCGGTTTGAGGCTTTGCATCACTCCTACGGCCACGGCTTCCTCTCCGATATACAAATGGAGGAAGCCTCTGATCTTCTCCTGCTGATACAGCTGCACACAGCGCTCCTCGAAACGCCGGATGCGCAGCATCTCGCTCAACAGATGGATGAGATGGTCTCGATCTTGGCTCACTTCTCTCCTCCGTTCTCGAGGGTGGAAAGGTCGCCGGTGGGCAAACCGAGCTCCCAGGCCCGCAGCAGGCGGCGCATGATCTTGCCGGAGCGGGTGTGCGGAAGCTGCTGCTCGTGGCCGATCTCCCGGGGAGCCACGGCTGCTCCCAGGCGGGTTCGAGCCCATCCCATCACCTCCTTCTCCAGTTGCGGGCTCCATTCGTAGCCAGGGTTCAAGGAAACGAAGGCCTTGACGATCTCACCGGCCACCTCGTCCGGCTTGCCGATCACGCCGGCCTCGGCTACTGCTGGATGCTCCATCAAGGCCGACTCGACTTCGAAGGGGCCGATCAGGTGCCCCGCCGACTTGATGACGTCGTCGGCTCTGCCCACGAACCAGAAGTAGCCGTCTTCGTCACGCTCGGCCAGGTCGCCACTTCGGTACCAGCCGTCGGCGAAGGAGCGCTGGTAGCGCTCGTCCATTCCCAGGTAGCCCTGGAACATCGAGGGCCAGCCCACCTCGAGCGCCAGCTCGCCCTCGGTGAACGGTTCGGACTCTTCTACCGGCGAACCGGATCCGTCAGTAACCAACGAACCGTTCTGGTCCCGGCGCAGGATCGTTGCCCCGATCCCCGGAAGGGGTCGGCCCATCGACCCGGGGCGAATCTCCTCGGCGGCGTAGTTGGCGATCATGATTCCGCCCGTTTCCGTCTGCCACCAGTTGTCGTGCACGGGAAGGCCCAGCGCTTCCTCTCCCCAGATCACGGCTTCCGGGTTCAGCGGTTCACCCACGCTGGCTACGAATCTGAGCGAGGACAGGTCGTATTCCCGCGCCACCTCCGTGCCCACCTTCATCAACATTCGGAGGGCGGTCGGAGCGGTGTACCAGACCTCGACGGCCTGGTCCGCGATGATGCCGTACCAGCGGTCGGCATCGAAGTCGGACTCGTCGACGATGCTGGTGACGCCGTGAGTCAATGGGGCGATGACTCCATACGACATTCCCGTCACCCAGCCGGGATCGGCTGTGCACCAGAAGATGTCATCGGGGTGGAGGTCGAGCGCATAAAGGGCGGATACGTAGTGATGCAGCACCGCCCGGTGGGTGTGCACGGCACCTTTGGGCGTGCCGGTGGTGCCGGAAGTGAAATGGAGCAGCGCCATGTCGTCGGGGTCCATGGGACGGGCCGGCGTCGTCGGGCTCCCCGAGGCCATGAACTCCTCGAAATCGATGGTCTCGGCCAGGTCCGCCTTGGCTCCTGTGTTGATGACTATCACATGGCGGAGGTGCTCGAGCCGGTCCCTCATGGGGAGGACCTTGCGCTTGTAGAGAGAGTCGGTGGTCACGAGGACGGCACCTTCGCCCAGTGTCAACCGGGTCTGGATCGGTTCGGGACCAAAGGCCGAGAAGAGCGGCGCCACGACACTCCCATGCTTGAGGGTGCCAAGGACTGCCGTATGCAGTTTGGGAGTTCGGCTGGAGAGGGTGAAGACCCGTGTTCCGGGTTCCAGGCCGAGACCGTCGAGTGCCGAGGCGAAACGGGAGGTGTCGGCGGCGAGTTGCGCGTAGCTGACATCGATCACTTCCCCGGTGCGAGACAGCCACCTGAGGGCAGTCTTGTCCGCCAGACGGTCCAGATGGCGATCCACTGCCTCGTAGGCGATGTTCCAGTGGCCTCCTGGGAGCAGGTCGAGTCCCCCCAGGGCATCCTGCCAGTTGAACTCCGCACGGGTGCGCCGATAGTCGACAAGATTGGGTGGCTTGCGAAAGGCTCCGGTCTTCTCGATGGGCGGGTATTCGAAGCTGGTTGGGGGCGCTTGGCTGCCCATGTAGCCAGCATGTCGTTTGGGATCTCGTCTGGTAAGAGGCAAAAGTCCCCCTCCCACCGCGCCGGAAAAACGCCCCCTTCCGCTGTCCCGGATGAGCCGACAGAATCCGAGTCCGGGAGACGCCCCCTGGAGTTCTCCGGTCAATGCCGCTCCCGACCCGACGAAGGGTTCTCCTCCGACCCGACCGCCCCTCCTAAATCGACCCCCCGGACTCGGTGCGGCTCAGCCTGGGAAGCCCGGCGCCCGATACATAGGGCAGAAAGTCCCAAACCAATCACTCCGCCCGTCGTCGATGCCTAGTGTGAGCTGCGGTGCTCGACTCCCGCAATGCCCAGGCCGGATTCTTGATGCTCGACGTGCCGATCTGCTCGGCGTCCAAGTTCGCATCTTGGGCGATGGCAGCCGCTCGATCGTGTTCGGTGATAATGCCTGTGATGAGTTCGTCATTCATGACCGGGAGGGATCCGATATGCACAAGGAAGCGGGCGGGAGTGCATAGAGAGCGGGTTTCGTCGACGGTCTCGACATGGCCGCCGACAACAGACGGGGCCGTCAATTCGAATCCTTCACCGGGTTGCCCCGGACGGACGAAATCTCTGGAAGAAGCAACGGATCAGCGCCCACACCAGGAGTGCACAGACCGGCGTCAACCCCAGCACGGTCGCTTGATCGATACGAACCCCCCAACTCCGTTGCTCGATGGGCAGGTCGTCCATGGAAGAACCGTATGGGCATTGAATTTGGCTCCCTGGGGCCTTAGGTCCCAGATCCGCGCCGGGAGTGATGAACACGAACAAGAGGAGGGGACCTTGTGAGCATCGGGGTGCTGACGGCTGGAGGTGACTGTCCGGGTCTCAACGCCGCCATCCGTGGAGTGGTGACCCGGGTGGTGACGGAGGGGGTTCGCGTCGTGGGCGTGGAGAACGGCTGGCAGGGGCTCATGGAGGGTCGAACGCGACCGCTCAAGAGGGACGACGTGCGAGGAATCCTCGTCCGCGGAGGGACGATCCTCGGGACGTCGCGGATGGATCCCTACGTCCACGGCGAAGGTCTCGGCTCGGTGCGGGAGACCGTAGAGCGCGAGAACCTGACCTGTCTGGTGGTGATCGGGGGTGACGGCTCACTTCGCACGGCTGCCCGATTGCACGCCGAGGGTGTGCCCGTGGTGGGTATTCCCAAGACGATCGACAACGACATCGCCGGCACGGACACGACCTTTGGATTCCACACCGCCGTGCAGATAGTCACAGATGCCATCGACCGGCTCACCACGACAGCCGAGTCCCACAACCGGGTCATGGTGGTGGAGGTCATGGGCCGAACGGCCGGCTGGATAGCGACCTATTCGGGAATGGCCGGGGGCGCGGAGGCCATTTTGATACCCGAGGTTTCCTACGACCTCGACGACCTGGCCGCTCGGCTCCGCCGGCGTCACGAGGCGGGGAGGAACTACTCGATCGTGGTGGTTGCCGAGGGTACGCCGGGCCCGGCCGGCAAGGTCGCCACTCAGGGTTTGGATGCCTACGGGTTTTCCAGGCTGGGTGGCGTGGCGTCGGTGCTCGCCGGGGAGTTGGAGCGGTTGACCGGCTTCGAATGCCGGGTCATGACGCTGGGCTATCTCCAACGGGGTGGCTCCCCGACCGCCTACGACCGCATCCTGGCCACGCGCTTCGGTATTGCCGCCGGGGGCCTGGCGCTGGAGGGAAAGGGTGGGACGATGGTGGCGCTCAGAGGGGATGAGATCGTGACTCTCGACCTCGAAGTGATCAATCGTCCTCCCCGGAACCTCGATCCCGAACGCTACGAGGAAGCCGCCTGGTTCTTTGCCTGAAACTTGCCTCGGGGGCCTTTCGCCCCTGGCGGGGCAATGCGCGCCACGCCATGCTGGAGAGGGACCCGGCCTCTTCCGGTGGCTGACCCAGGAGGACGAGCATGGTTGCCGAGACGCTGCGAACTGCGCTGGTGACGAAGGGAATTGCTTTTCATAAGTCCCAGCATCGCGAGACCTTTACCGCCCTGGAAATGGCTGCGGCCGAGCACATCAGCGGCTATCAGGTCGCCAAGCCGGTGTTCGTCATGGCAGGAGAGCAACTGGTAATGGCCGTGCTCCCTGCGCCGTATCAGCTCGACCTTGCCAAGATGGGTAAAGCGCTCGGCAGAGAGGTACGGTTGGCTCGCGAGGACGAATTCGGGGAAGTCTTCCATGACTGCGACCGGGGTGCGGAACCACCGCTCGGGACCATATATGGAGTGCTCACCCTGGTCGATGAGAGACTGATCGCGGAGACTATTCACTTCGAGGGGGGATCGCACTCGAGCGCCCTTTCGATGAGCCGGGATGGTTTTCTCGAAGTGGTCCGCCCCCGAGTCGCCGATCTGGCGGCCCAGGACTAGCGAAGGGAACCGATCATTTACCGATTTCGCGGGCGTTTCGACTCAGACCTCTACTTCCAGGACCGACAGGAGGCGGGCCGGCGACTGGCTCAACGCCTCGATCATCTCAGAGGATCGCCGGTGGTGGTGCTCGGGTTGCCTCGGGGAGGGGTTCCGGTGGCACAAGAGGTTGCCGACGCCCTCGAGGCGCCCCTGGACGTGATCATCGTTCGCAAGCTCGGGGTCCCGTGGCAGCGGGAGTTGGCAATGGGAGCGATAGGCGAGGGCGGAGTTCGAGTCTTGAACGAGGACCTGATTCGCTCATTGCGGTTGGGAGAGGACGACCTGTCGCGGGTTGAGAGGCTCGAGAGGGACGAGTTGGACAGAAGGGCGCAAACCTATCGTGGAGGCCGTCCGATGGTCGACCTGGCAGGAAGGACGGCGGTAATAGTTGACGATGGGATCGCCACGGGCGCGACGGCCGCTGCCGCATGTGCGGTGGCACGGGCGCACGGGGCCGAGCGCGTGATTCTGGCTGCGCCGGTGGCATCTGTTCAGGCGGTAGCCCACCTCAGCTCTGAGGCCGATGAGGTCGTGGTGGTGGGTGCTCCGTCGGACATGGGCGCGATCGGCGCCTTCTACGCGGACTTCTCTCCCACGTCCGATTCTGAGGTGCGCCGGATTCTCCAGGGACATGCCCAGCGTGCTCTCGGCTCCGACGGAAGGGGCGATTCCATCCAACCTTCGAGTGAGGTTTCCATCACGCTGCCCGGAGTCACACTTCCCGGTCTGTTGACATTGTCGCCCGGCGCTTCCTCCGTGGTCATCTTCGCTCATGGCTCTGGAAGCAGCCGGAATAGCCCCCGCAACAGGAATGTCGCCGCCGAGCTCAACCGAGCCGGGCATGGGACCCTGTTGTTCGACCTGCTCACCGAGGAAGAGAGCGGGGATCGTCACAACGTGTTCGACATCCCGCTGTTGGGGGAGCGTTTGAAAGCGGCCACCAGTTGGTTGAACCAGACAGGCCCCGGAGACCTCGAGGTCGGTTACTTCGGCGCCAGCACCGGGGCGGCAGCCGCTCTCGTGGCCGCGGCGGACATGGGGGACGGCATCGGGGCGGTCGTTTCCCGAGGTGGCCGCCCGGACCTGGCTCGGACCCGTCTACCCTCGGTGACTGCACCCACGCTCCTCATCGTCGGCGGTAGAGATACCGAAGTGCTAGCCCTCAACCGTGACGCCGCTTCCCGTCTCACCTGTTCTCACCAACTCGAGGTGGTGACTGGTGCTACCCACCTGTTCGAGGAACCCGGAGCCCTGAAGGAGGTGGCTCACCTCGCAGTGGCGTGGTTTGATCGGCACCTGGGCTGAATCTGACGGCCCGAGCCGATTCACTTCACCGTCACCACGGTGCAGCCGGCCAGGTGCGCAACCTTGTGCGAGGTGCTTCCCAGAAGCATCGATTCGATGCCTCCCAGGTCACGTGAGCCCATCAGGATCATATCGGCGCCCAGCTGGGTTGCGCGGTCGACGATGACCTGAGCCCGATGTCCGGTGGCGATCTCCATCTTGGGTCGGGGAAGCTCTACCACCTCGATGCGGCCCGCTGCCTTCTCAGCAATGGCCTCGGCTGCCCCTTCGAGGAGGTCGTGCTCAGTCAGAACCACTTGTTCCAGGGCAGCAAACTCCTCGAGGCTGGGCGGGATCGCATATCACCCGGATCGCTCATCACGTGCAGCACAGTGAGGTCGGCCTCGTAACGGTTGGCCAGATCTGGTGCCAGATCAACCGCCTTGTTGGCGTGATCCGATCCGTCTACGGCTACCAGTGTGTGATGGAGCATCAGGGCCCTTTCGGCTCTCTCGTTCGGGCATCTCAGCCTGTGGTGGCACCTCCACCGCTGATGGCCGAGCGACTATCGAAGCGCAGAATGGTGCGTGGGCCGACGCTCGACTCGATGGACACGCTCTCGACGCTGCCATCCACTTCTTCCAGCCACACTTTGCTCGGCTTGTGGATCTCGTGACGGAGGGAGACCTGGCCCTGATCATCGCGCTCGCCTGCCGAGACCTCGATCACGTCGTTCGTGGGGTCATAGATCAGGCCATGCCACGGAACCCGATCCGCCTCGAGCTGGTCACCGACGTCGTCACCGACGATCTCCATGGTGACATCTACCGTGTTGGGCTGGGGCAAGAGCCGATCGAGACCAATCAGGGACTCCCTGGGGATCTCGCGCGTGTTGATCATCGCTTTCCTCCAATAGGCGGCCTTGTGTCTCCATCGTGGTGATTCGCATCGTCACAGGCCAGGGTCCAAGGTCCCCACGAGACAGATCAGACCGGATGGCGATTGACGTCGATTCCACCCACCGGGCAACGTTGACCCGGGTGTCTCGCCCCGCACACACAGTGGGAGAAGGCGAAGTCGACCAGTTCCGAGGTATATGCAAACGCCACGGCAACAGTGGTGTCTGCGGCTCCGTAGTAAAGACGCAGTTGGCCATCGGGCTGGGGAATCCAGCCGGTTGGGAAGACGACGCCCGGAACGTCGCCGCTCTGTTCGTATGCGGCTTCGGGACCGAATACCCACTCGTCGCTCCGTGCGAGTACCACGCTCGGGTCGTCCCGATCGAGCACGGCTACTCCGGCTCGATAGAGAAGGCCGGCGGCAGTTGCCTTCACACCATGGAACAAGACCAGCCAGCCCTGAGCCGTCTCGAGCGGTGGAGGGCCCAGTCCCACCTTCTCTCGGTCCCAATGGCCCGAGTGGCGGCTCTCGATCAGCACCTGATGGTCGCCCCAGTGCACCAGGTCGGGGCTGTACGAGAGCCATATGTTGGATCCCCGTCCCGCTTCCGAAGGGGAAGGTCGATGGATGAGGGCGAAGCGATTCCCGACACGGACAGGAAACAGGGCAGCATCCTTGTCATCGGGTGGTGAGACGATGGCACGTCGCGTCAACTCGCGGAAGTCGGTCGTCGACGCCAGAGCCACCAGCGGACCGCTCGGGGAGAAGGCCGTGTAGGCGATGAAGTATTCGTCACCCATGGCGGTGATTCGGGGGTCCTCGGCGCCCCAGCGATGGTGGTACCTTTCTCGTTCAGGCTCGATCACCGGCTGGGGATCGATCTTCCAGTCGCTGAGGCCGTCGAGGCTGCGGGCCACGGTCAGATGCGACAGCCCGGAGCGGTCTTCGACTCTGACGAGGAGGACGGTCTCGCCGTCAGGGCCGATCGTGGCGCCTGGGTTGAAGACTGCGTTGACCGTGTCCGGCCACGCTTCGGGGGTGAGTATGGGGTTGCCGTCATGACGTCTGAACAGCTGACCGTGGCGAGGGTGTCTCATTTCAGGGTTCATCGAATCCTCCTCGGCAGTCCAGGGCAGTGTCCAGTGCCCGGCGGGCATGGTCTAGGTCGACCGGCGGTGGGATACCCTCCTCGATCGACTCGATGGTCCACGATAGGATTCGCTGCAGGCACGACCGATACACCGATGCCTTTTCCTCGTCCATGTGGAACGCAACTCGCCTGGCCGGAGGGTCGGTGCATACCTCAGTGGTGGCGTTAGGGAACAAAGCCTGGGTTCCGTCGACGTCGCCGAGCAGCTGGCCGGAGAGAGGGATCCAGCCGTCCAGGCGCAACGTGCCTCGCTCGAACCCCACCTCGATCGATGTCGACTCGGAAGTCCGTGTCCGGCTGAATACGTGGACGTGGCTAGACACCCCGTCGGCATGGCCCACGGCAGCAGCCTCGCCGAGCGTGGCCTTTCCTATGGTGACCCTAGAGCCCCACGTTTCCCGTCTCGCTCCCAGGAGGCGCATCGCTAGATCGAAGAAGTGCACGCCGTGCTCCACCAGGACTCCTCCGCTTCTGGTCGGATCCCAGAACCAGTGCTCCGGCCCGAGTTGATCGGAGGCGGCGAAGTTGGTGACGCCGAAACTGAAGGGTCTGCCGAGCAGGCCGCTCTCGACCAGGGCGATGGTGGCCGAGACGAGGGGATGGGCGATGAGCACGTGGTCCACCGACACGACCAGGCCGTGTCGAGTGGCGGCTTCACCCACCATTTCAGCGCCCCGTCGGTCGATGGCGATGGGCTTTTCGACGATTACGTGCTTGCCGGCCGATAGGGCTTCGCAGGCAATGGAGGCATGGGTGCGTGGCTCAGTCGCCACCGCCACAATTTCCACGGTACGGTCTTCGAGCAGCGCCGATAAGCTCGAGTGGTTCGTGACGTCACTCCCAGGGTCGACGGGTAGGCGGTCGTGGACGGCGGTCACTCTCTCGCCCCAGGCGTCGTGGAGAATCCGGCCGAAGCGCCCATACCCGACGATCCCGACACCGTGGGGCTTCAGCACGACTTCATTCGTCCGATCTTTAGGGAGCAGATGCCAGTAAATCCATCGACCGAAAGCCTCATCCGACCAGCATGCCCGGTGTGACAGACCCAGCTCGAATCTCCGCCAACGTGACCGCGCAGCGCCTCAGCTCTGAGCCGATCGTGTGTGCCGACGCCGTGCCCGGCTATGGGGCGGTATTCAATGCGGGCGTGGTTCACGCGGATGATCGATTCCATCTCTTCGCCCGCGGTGTACGAGCCGGGTACCGGGCCAACCCCTCGAGTGGAGCTCGGTTCCTCGACTATCGCTCCGACGTCCTCCTGTTCAGCTCCGAAGACGGCCGTAGCTACGAGTTCGATGGTGTTCTGGCAAGCGGGTCCGATGACGGCGTGTGGTCTTACGAAGACCCCCGTGTGCAGAAGGTGGGCGGACCAGGAGGCTCCTGGTACATGACCTACACCGACCTCCCCTCCCCGGGATCGGATGCACCGTGGCGGATCGGCCTTCATCGACTGGTGTATTCGGAGGAAATCTTCCGGCTCAACCGCACCTCCGGGAGGGTGGTGGGGCCGCCCGGGATCGCCGACAAGGACGCCGTACTCTTCGATCTCGCCGACGGGCGCGTGGCCATGGTCCACAGGATCCATCCCGACATGCAGCTGGCTGTGTTCGATTCGGTGGATGAATTGGTGGATCCCCCGCCCGGGTACTGGGAGGATCACCTGGAGCATCTGGCCGACCACGTGATCATCCGCTCGTCACCGGGCTCGCTCGGCGTCGGAGCGGGGGCTCCTCCGGTCGCCAGCGAGGAAGGGCTCTTGCTCTTCTATCACGAACGTGACGCCTCCGGCACCTATGTGGCCCGAGTCGTCCTGCTCGATCCCGCCACCGGGCGACCCAGGGCGCACCTCCCCTGGCCAATCCTCGTCCCCGAGTTGGCCTGGGAGAGGTCGGGTGACGTCGACGACGTCGTGTTCGTCCAGGGAGCCTACCGAATGGACGACGGTCGGATCTATCTCACCTACGGTGCTGCCGACCGGGCGGTGGGTGCGGCGACCATCGACGAGGCGGTCCTGCTCGAGGTCCTGTTGGACCAGGATTGACCGGGCCGTTTGTAGCGCCTGAAGGGCACAGATGGTCGACTCTGCCCCGGCGTTGCCGTTCAAGCCGTCGGCAGTGAGCCCGTCGTGGCCGGCGCCGGTCTCCATGTCATAGACCGGGGTGCCCTGGTCGTTCAGACCCAGGAACCAGGCAGCCGCGACAATGGCCTGCTGGCTCCAGGATGGGTGGCGGGTGATCGAGAAGGCCCGGGCGCAAGCTGACACCATGGCTGCTGCCTCGATCGGCTGCTGATCGAACAGGGGACCGCGACGCTCTCGATCGTGGGAAAGGCCCCCGACCGGCGTGAACGAGAAGTGCTGCTCGGGTCGCTCCACCTCGATCAGCCAGCCGAGAAGCTCCAGTCCTCTGTCTGTCAACGATTCGTCTTCCAGCGCGACCCCCAACGCCATCAGGGCATCAGGCCAACGGGCGTTGTCGTAGGCGAGCCGGTCCTCGGGCCAGGGCCAATGTGGCGATGTGAACGTCGAGAGATGCCAGGCGGAAATCTCGGCTACCTGCCGGGCCCCGGTGTCGTCTGGGTGGCGGCCGAGAAGAACAGAAGCGCCTAGCCCGGCGTAGATGTAGGGGCGGGGCCACAGCAGTTCATAGGGGAGTTCGATGTCGCCGAAACAGGCCAGGGCGCATTCCCGCACCCAGGCGCGGCGGGCGTAGGTGGCGGTGTGACCCAGCGCCCACAAGGCTCGCCCGAGCGAGTCGAGGGAATCGGGGCCCACCCAACGACGGTCATAGGCCATCCGTGATCGGACGGATCCGTCGGGCCGAATGGTGTCGGCCATGTAGCCGAGATACGTGTCGGTGAGCCTGTCGGTCAGCCCGGACGGATTGGACCAGTCCACGACAAGCATGAGCGCTCGTGCGACGTCATCGGTGGCGTACCCATGCCTCCGACTGCCCACCAGACCCCGAGCATGCTCGAGGATGCCGGTGTCGTCGCTGAGTCTAACGATGTGATCGAGCCTGCCTCCGGTGGTGAGGCCGTGGTGGGTCCTCATGCCGCTCCGCTCCTGGCCGGGCGGGTCACGAGGCGTGCCAGAGCCTCATGACTTCGTGCCACGGAGGGCCATCGCAGCTCCGCAGCCCGCCGGTTGGCAGCCATCTGGGCTATGAGTAGCGCTCTGGGCCGGGTGAGGTAGATCTCGATGGCCTGGGCGATGGCGCGTGAGTCCCCATGCGGCACGGTCAAGCCCGCCCCGTCGGAGAGAAGCTCGACGGCATGCGGGAATCGCGTGGCGATGACCGGAAGACCGGCTCCGACTGCCTCCACCAGAACACCAGAGGTGACCTGGTCTGTGGAATCGTAGGGAAGCAGGGCAATATCGGCCTGACTGATCAGCATTCCGAGCTCGGCATCGCTCATGTACCGATCCTGGAACTCGATCATGTCCGTCACCCTCAGGTCAGCGGCCAACCTCATCAGGCTCTGGCGGTAGGCCTCACCTTGCTGACGGAGCACCTGGGGGTGGGTTGCGCCGCAGATCACGTATCGGGGGAGGGGCCGAAGGTGACGGAGGCGGGACATGGCCATGATTCCCAACTCGATGCCCTTCCCGGGCCCGATCAAACCCCATGTCGCCACCGTCGGCCGGCCGCGGAGACGCTCGCCACAATGGACGTATCCGTGAGCGCCGTGTGCGATCACCGATACCCGGCGGGCGTCCACCCGATGCGTCGCTGCCAGGCTCTCTCGGGCGGCCCGTGACATGACCACGAGCCGGCGGGACGACTCGATCAGCTCATCCATGATCCGTCTTTGACGCTGACTGGGTCGCGACAGCACCGTATGAAAGGTGGTGAAGACGGGCCTTCCGGGGTGGTCGAGCAGCTCCAGCACCCGCCGGCCATCGTCGGGCCCGTAGATGCCGAATTCGTGCTGGACCCAAATTAGGTCGTATGCCTGCGCTGCCTGGCGCACGCGGTCCGGCCACTCCGACGCCGTCGGGGCGTCCTCTGTGGCCACCTCCGGATCGATGGAGATGACCTCATCGGGAGACTGGAGCAGCCGGGCCACCCCCAATCCTCGGGTGTCCGCCCGCAGATCCGCCAGGGCTGTGATCAGTGCCCGCGTGTAGGTAGCCAGGCCGCACTCGGTGGGCGGGTAGGTGCTGACGAAGAGGATGCGGGCGGATCTGTTGGACTCGGTAGCCATTGGTCTCCCGGGCAGGCGTCTCCTTCCTTACCCAGATCGAGGCTTCTCTAACTAGAGTCAAAGGTCCATCGTCCTCCGAGAAGAGGCGAGAGGAGACGCGCATGGGCACAGAGAGACCGGGAACGGATGCCCTTCGCCTCGCCAGACAGGGGGGCGTGTTGGACTACGACTCGCTCGCCGTGACCATCGATGCCCTGCCGCTGGGTCTCCTGGTGGTTGACGAGTCGGGGCGGATCGTTCTGACCAATACAGCCGCCGGTGAAATCTTCGGGTGGCCACCGGGCCGGCTCGTCGATCGCTCGGTCGAGAATTTGATTCCCGAGGACGTGCGTGCCAATCACCGTCGGTATCGCTCGGACTACGCCCAGAGTCCGTCGGTACGCCGGATGGGAGCGGGACGCTTTCTGCGGTGTCTGCGATCGGACGGTTCGACGTTGACCGCCGAAGTCGCCCTCAGCCCGATAGTGGTCGGTGGGATTCCCCACGTCGTGACGACGGTCCGCGACATCACAGAGCAGGTCGACGCCGAGCAGGTGGCCCGTCGGGAGGAGTCCTGGCGGGCAGTGCTGGATGATCGGATGCGGATCGCCCGCGATTTGCATGACAGCGTCATCCAGGACCTCTTCGCCACTGGTCTGACGGTGGCCAACCTGCTTTCTATCTCAGAGGAATCGATGACAGGCGCTCTGGAGCGGGTGATATCACAGTTGGACACGAGCATCCGGCGCCTCCGAGAGGCTGTGTTCCAGCTCCACGCCAATTTCCCACCCGATGACGGCTTCCAATGGGTGGTGAGGGATGCCACCAGGGTCTTGGGATTCGAACCCAGGTTGATCGTCCGGGGGGATCTCAGGCTCGTGACACCAGACCTGCTGGTTGACGTCGAAGTAGTTCTCAGAGAGTGCCTCTCGAACGTGGCGCGTCACGCCAGAGCCACAGAGACGAGCATCACCATCGAACAAGACGTCGACGAGGTGATCGTGACGGTGGCCGACAACGGAGTGGGGATGGAGAGCGGGGCCGCTCCCGCAATTGGCACCGGGTTCCGCAGCTTGGACGAGCGGGCGCGTCAGCGTGGAGGGCGCACGTCGGTCGAATCGTCGCCCGCCGACGGTACGAACGTCGTCTGGAGGGTTCCGCTCCGGCCCAAGTGAGACGGATTCAACAGGATGCCTCACCTACGTGACTTTGGTCCCTAGCAACGCGTATCCGTCTGTGACCATAACTGTCACATATGATCGAAGTGGTGCTCGTTGTCCAGGACGACGAGATGGGGAAGGGCATGCAGAGACTGCTCGAACAGGATGGTGATGTGCGGGTGGTGGGTCGTGTGGCCACCGTGGAAGAAGCTAACGCTTGGGACGACGCCCTCGTGGTTGTGGGCCCGGGCATGATCGACGCTCCGGACGAGTTCGTGTGGGTCTCGGTGAGCCAACGTCGGCTGATTCTCCTCACCTCGAGAGTGGCCCGAGCCGAACGATGCGACGGCGTGATCGAGGTGGCACTCGAGCTGACCGGGGAGAGTCTGCGGACGGCTGTGCGCGAGGCGGCTGCCAAGCCGAGCGGATCCTGATTCTGGCTCGACAGCTCTCTCGACCCAGGCGGGACTTTCGGCACTGGTGGGAGGCGTCCCGACTCGCGACCCTCAGCCTGACAAGGAGGCAGTTTTGACCGATCTGGAAACGGGGCCCCCGCCCGCGCTCAACGCCACGTCGCGACTGCGCCGCAGCCGCGACGAACGGGTGATAGCCGGCGTTTGTGGGGGCCTGGGAACTTACTTCGGCGTCGATCCGGTCTGGTTCCGGGTGGCTTTCGTTGTCCTGACCGTGGGGGGAGGATCAGGCATCCTGGTCTACCTGATCGCCTGGCTGGTCATACCCGAGCAACATCCCAACGAGACTCTCACTCAAGGTCCGCGCACGATAGGCGACCAGGGGCCCGTGATCGCCGGGGTGGCACTGGTGGCAATCGGGCTGATGCTGTTGGCCAACGCTCTCATCCCGTGGTTCGATCGGATCCTCTGGCCCCTCGGAGTGATCGTCGTCGGCTTCGTCCTTCTATACACCGGGAGTCGTCATGAACGCGCTTGATACGACAACCCCTTCCCCGCCCGAGGTGAGACCACCCCGCCCCAGGCGCCCGTACGGGCCCATGGTGCTGGGAGCCATCCTGGTGGTGTCGGGAGGAATCTGGTTGCTGGACGCCTTGGACGCCTTCAGTATCCGGGCCTCGATTGTCCTCCCTGCGGTCCTGGCGGTGGTGGGTCTGGCGCTGATCGTGGGTTCCTTCGACGGGCCCCACAATGGCCTGGTCGTGTTCGGCGTGTTCCTGACCATCGCCGTCGTCGCAAGCGCCGTGGTCCCGTCGGGAGCTTTCGACGGCGGAATCGGGCAACGGGATTACGTTGTCACCAACCAGACCGACTTGGTGTCGAATTACGACGTGGCAATCGGAGACCTCACGCTCGATCTCAGTGACTTGACTCTGACCCATTCGGCCACGATCGAGGTCGCAGTCGGCACCGGGCAGATGCGAATCCAGCTGCCCCCTGATGTGCCCGTGAGCATCGATGCAGCCGTGGAGGCCGGCCAGGTCGATCTCCTGGGTGAGACGGCCGACGGTCTGTCCGTTTCCCGTACGTACACGAGCCCCGGTTTCGCCGATGCAGCCGTCCGCCTGACCCTCGACCTGAACGTCGTGGCAGGGCAGATAGAGGTGAGGCAATGAAGCTACATGCAGGTACTTTGTTCGCCGGGGCGATCTTCCTCGCCATCGGCATCGCATTCATCTTCGAATCGCTCGGCGCGTGGTCCCTCCGAGTGAGCGACCTGCGCTACATCGGGCCATTGGCCTTGGTGGTGGCGGGCTTCGCAGTGGTGATCGGAACGGTCACCAGAGCAAACAGGGAAGGTCAGTAGGGGATGGAGGGGATCGGGGGTGTGGAGATTTCCGTTTCCAGACGTTCCCCGATCTCCCTCGCCCATTCCGTTACGGCGTCCCAATCCCTGAAGTCACCCGAGGGTGACTGAAGAGCGGCCGCGATCGCCTTCTCGGCGAAGTCCAAAGTCGACCAATCGAGCTTCCCCATGAAGAGGCGATGAGACCGAGCAGCGGTGACATCCTTGATCTCGGCCACGTCGACCGGATCCCATCCGGGTTCGGGAGGTGTTCCCAGCGGCCCGCTCGAAAAGAGCCACACGGGCCCTTGCGCCAAGTCGGGGGCGAGTCGATCAACCAATTCCCGGGCGGGGCGCATCCATCGCCCGGCGTAGACGGCACTCCCCAGGATCACGGCGTCGAACGTGTCGACCGATCCGACCTCCTCGGGCGTCTTGGTGGTGACGTCGAAGCCCTGGTTGCCCAGGACCTCGGCGATCGTATCTCCGATTTCCGATGTGGCACCGTGCTTGGAAGCTGTTGCGATCAGGACTCTCATCGGGACTCCAGGATGTAGAGAGGCGGAAGGGATCGGCCCCGGCATTACGCCGGGGCCGATCCAGCGGACGACATGCCGGCTCGAGGGAGCTCAGCCGGTTGCCTTGACCGGAATGGACTTGAGGGTGGGCTCCGAAACCTCGGGAATCGGAACGGTCACGGTGAGCACACCTTTGTCGTAGGTGGCGGTGACGGTGTCGGGGTCGACTCCGTCGGGGAGGACGATCCTACGTCCGAAGCTGCCGTAGTGGCGCTCCTTGATGTAGTGGTTCTCCTCGTCCACCTCACGCTCATCGTGCTTCTCGCCCTTGATGGTGAGAACGTCATCCTCAACTGTCACATCGACGTTCTTGTCGATGTCGATGCCGGGGATCTCGACCGTCACCACCAGCTTGTCCTCCTCACGGTGCATGTCCGTCCTAAGACGGAACTGGGGGTGCTCGCCTGGCTCTGACGGCCAGTAACGGTCCACCATCGCCCGAAAGTCACGCTCCAGGTCCAGGAGCGGCGTCCACAGCTTGGTCTCCATTTCGCCTCCTTTCCATGTCGACCTCCCCGCAGACAGGGGCTAGTCAAATTCTCGGACCTGAGAGGAGGCGGCGACCAGGGCCGAAAGTCCAGATGACGGGTCTCTGTGAACGTCTTCGGGGTGCCCGGCCGTATTTGCGTTCACAGAGTGTCAGCCGGCCAGGCCAGCACGCACCAAGAACGTGGCCATTTCGGCGCGGGTCACGGGTTGGGTCGGGCAGTAGAGGGTGTTGTCGGGCGGGTTGCAGCCCTTGGTTATCCCGGCCGCTTCGAGAGCTCCGATGTCTCGAGCGAAGACGCTGGCGGTGGCATCGATGAATGACGGTGAAGCCGGCGCCAGGTCGAGCGCTCGGGTCAGGAAGGCAGCCATCTGGCCTCTGGTGACAGGATCTGTGGGGCAGTAGAGGGTGTTGTCGGGCGGGTTGCAGCCCTTCGTCACGCCTGCCAGGGCCAGGGCAGAGATGTCGTCCTTGAAGACCGATTCCAGGGTGTCGGCGAAGGATTGTCTACCCGGGTCCAGATGCAACGCACGATCCAGGAAGGCGGCCATTTGGCCCCTGGTCACCGGATCTTCCGGGCAGTACAGCGTGTTGTCGGGCGGGTTGCAGCCTTTGGTAATTCCCGCCGCTACCAGCTTCTCGATGTTCGCCTGGTGTATCGAGTTGTCATCGTCGGCGAATGTCCCCTCCGGGGGCGGCGGTGTGTCATCGCATCCGATCCGGGTTGGTGCCAGAGCCAGAGAGTCGAAGTCGATGTGGTCCTCACTCACGGACGTGTCGCCCCCGTAGTAGACGTCGAACCAGAAGCTGTCGATGTTCAGGTAATCCTCGTTCGCCCGACGGAAGGCTATCGCGGACTTGTCGAACGCCAGCCGTCCGTCCACCCAGCCCTGGAGGAGACCGTCGTGCTGACCGGGTGTGTTCAGGTCGATGCGGCCCTCGACGCAATACCACTTGCCATGATCCAACAGTGCCACATTTGGGTCCCAGTCCCAGATGTCTCCCCGGTTGGACGGAGAGTCCAGGTTGTAGACGTAGAACCCGAGCAGGGTCTTGTCGTCCGGGCCGTTGGGATCGGGGTCTGCCAGACCCTGATAACGGCGGGAGAACATCATCCTGGCCGACCAGCACGGCACGGAGGGAGTGGAGGGGCGGTTGCCCAGGCAGTTGTACGTGTACAGGTTGGACGGTCCGGGCAACTTCCCACGGTTTCGGGGCTGGATGTAGAAGCCGTCTTCGAACTTGATCCAGTACCGCCAGTAGAGCTCTTGGGGATCGGCCAGCCCGTGCTGGGAGAACTCCCAGTGGCCCGACGATCCCCAGTGCCCACCCACGGGGATGTTGGAGCGAGCTCCCGGGCCTTGATGGCCGTCGGCCAGTGGGGTCATGTCGGCCACCACCCGATTGAATATGCGGGGACCGCCGTTGAAGTCCTCGTCCAACCAGTGGTCGTTGGCAGCTTGGGCAGCCCCCGCCCACGGGAGCAACCACACCACGAGGATGAAAGCGGTCAGTAGGCGCTTGAGCATCGGTCCTGCCCTAATCGGTCGATGAGGCTTCCGGCTTGAAGCCGATAAGGTTGGTTCCACTCAGACAACGAAAGGACCTCATGGCGGACGAAACCCAGCTCATGGTCTGGATCGACCAGGACCTGTGCACCGGTGATGGCATCTGCTCAGAGATCTGTCCGGACGTCTTCGAACCCCGCGACGACGGGTTGTGGGTCGTCAAGGAGGAGGAGAGTACCTTTGGCCGCCGAGTTATCTTCGACGGCCTGGATGGTGCCAATTCTGGCCCCGATGGAGCGCGGGGTCTGGCCCGCATCCCCGACGATCAGATGGACCTGGCCATCGAGTCGGCCGAAGAGTGTCCCGGCGAGTGCATCATGATCCAGCCCTATCAGGCAGACCTCGTCCACAGCTGATTTAGCCCCGGCCGGGGCCATTATCCTCACCGGGTGGTCACTTTTCCCGACCAGGTAATTCTCACCGAGTCGGCTCCGCGCGACGGTCTGCAGTCTCTGGGTGCCTTCGTGTCCACGGAGGCGAAGATCGGCCTGATCGACGATCTTGCCGCGGCAGGCGTGGTCAGCTTCGATGCGGTCAGCTTCGTGAGTCCGGCCGCCGTGCCGCAGATGGCCGACGGCTCGGAAGTCATCGCCGGAGTGGCACGCAGCGGGATATTCCTCAATGGGCTGGTGCCAAACCTCCGTGGTCTCGAAGCGGCGGTGGCGGCGGAGATCGACGGGATAGGACTGCTGACGGCGGCCTCTGACTCTTTCAGCCTGGCCAATGTCAACGCCACCGTCGATCAGTCCATGGAGCGGATTCGAGCCATCCTGGACCGGAAGCCGTCCACGATGAGCGCCCGAGCCTACGTGTCGACTGTCACACACTGTCCCTACGAAGGCCGCACCGATCCCGGGCACGTGGTCAACCTGGTCGAGAAGCTTTTCGAATGGGGATGCGACGAGGTCTTTCTCGGGGAGACCGTAGGCATGGGGACGGTGGGTGACGTCGAGCGGGTCCTGGAGCGGGTGCTCCCCGCAGCCCCCGTGGACCGTTTGGGGGTGCACTTCCACGACACGTACGGCCAGGCCCTCGCCAACGTCGTCTTCTCACTCCAGGCGGGGATATTTCGCCTCGATTCGTCCGCAGGCGGATTGGGGGGATGCCCATACGCGCCGGGAGCCGCGGGAAACGTGGCGACCGAGGACGTGCTCTGGCTTCTCGACGGCATGGGGGTCACTCACGGGATCGACAAGAGGGCGGTGGCTCGGGTGGCGTTCGATTTCTGCCAGAGGCAGCATCTCACCCATCGAAGTAAAGCTGGTCGCGCCATGTTGGCTGCCGCCGGGGCGCAGGGATGAGCCCATATGTCGACCAAGACCTGCGGGCCATCGCCGCCCAAATTGCCGAGTACGTGGAGCGTGAGATCGTTCCACAGGCTGATGCCTGGGAGGAACAGGGCCACGTGCCGAGGGCGGTGTTGGTGCAGATGGGAAAGATCGGCTTCTTTGGGCTGAGAGCACCGGAGGCTCATGGAGGCATAGGCCAGGGGGCGCTCACTTCGGTGGTATTCGCCGAACAACTGGGAAGATCTACCTATGGGGGATTCACGATCACAGTGCTGGCACATACAGATCTGGCCATGCCTTACCTGATCAAATTCGGATCCGAGGAGCTGAAGGGGCGTTACCTGGGCCCCATGGTGGCTGGGGAGATGATTGCCGGCATAGCCGTCACCGAACCGGATGCAGGTTCGGACGTGGCGGCGATACGGACGTCGGCGCGCCGGGACGGTGACGGCTACGTGCTCAACGGAACCAAGACCTTCATCACCAACGGCGTCAAGGGCGACCTGGTGCTGGTGGCGGCCAAGACCAACCCGGATGTCAAGGGCTCGCGTGGCATCTCGATGTTCGTCGTGGAGGCGGGCACGGACGGGTTCGCAGTGGCCAAGAAGCTGGACAAGATGGGCTGGCGGTCGTCGGACACCGCCGAGTTGGTGTTCGAGGACTGCTTTGTGCCGGCGTCGAACCTGATCGGCGAGGAGGACCAGGCTTTCTACTACATCATGGAGAACTTCCAGAACGAGAGGCTGGTGTTGGCCGGTCAATCGTTGGGCGAGGCGCAGCGGGCGGTTGAGATCACGGTGGAGCACTTGCGCTCCCGGCGAGCGTTCGGTTCTACGCTGTGGCATAAGCAAGCCATTCGCCAGCGCATGGCCATGGACCAGGCACGGATCGATGCCGCTCGCCAGTTCACCTACCACGCTGCGTGGCTCGAGGAGAGGGGCGAGGAGCCCGTTCGCATGGTCTCCGAAGTCAAGGCTCTCGTGGGCGAGCTGGTCAACGAGGTTCTCTATGACTGCGTGCAGTTCCACGGGGGGATGGGCTTGATCGCCGAGACGGCGGTAGAGCGCCTCTACCGGGATGCCCGGGTGCAATCGATCGGCGGTGGAGCGACGGAAGTGATGCTGGAAGAGGTCGCCAAGCGTCTCTGAGGCAGTGCTGGGCTACCAGGCGTCCGAGTCTGATGCGACCCGGGCAACGGCCCGGTCAGCAGCTTCGATCTCGTCCTGCTCCAGCGGGTGCCAACCCAAGTCCAGGGCGCTCCACATCACTTTGGCACGCGGATACAGGAGAATTGGTACGATCAGGTTGGCTCCCACTGTCACGCCCATCAGCCAGTTCCAGGGCACGTCGGGCTGGGTGACGATCATTCCGCCGACCAGCAGGACCAGGAACAACCCGAAGGTAACCGTCGTGATCACGATCATCGCACCGACCCAGTAACCGGGCTCGCGTTCGAAGAGGATGCCGCACGATGGGCATCGCTCGTGGAGGTCGAAGAAGGTGGCGAATATGCCTTTCCCACCACAGCGGGGACAACGAAGCCGCACGGCCCGACTCAGCAGCTGCCGGCTGGAGGCAGAAGGATCGCGCATGTCGGGAAGGCTACGCAGCCCGGCCGCGCTCTCCTAACCTCGTCCGGGTGGATCCCGAGGAGATCGCCTCGCTGCGCACCGACTACCAGACCGCCGGCCTGAGCCGCTCGGGTCTGGCGGACGATCCCTACCGTCAGTTCGAGCATTGGTTCGAAGACGCCTTGGCGGCCGGCGTCGATCAGCCCAATGCCTTCGTCCTGGCAACCGCGACCGACGATGGAACTCCCTCGGCCCGAGCCGTGTTGATGAAGGACATGTCGGATGACGGCCTCGTCTTCTACACGAATCGGGACAGTCGCAAAGGTCAGGAGCTGGCCGCCAACCCGAGGGCTGCTGCGTGTTTCGTCTGGCTGCCGCTGCACCGCCAGGTTCGGATTGAAGGTGTGGTCGGAGCGGTCGACGATAAGAGTTCTGATCGGTACTTCCGGTCCCGTCCACTCGGCGCCAGGCTGGCTGCCGCCGCATCACCTCAGTCGCAGGTCGTGCCCGACAGGTCAGCGCTCGATCGCGCCTATGCGGAATTGGAGGAGCGTTACCCCGACGGGGACGTCCCCCGTCCGCCGCGCTGGGGCGGATATGCCATAGTCCCGTCGATGTTCGAGTTCTGGCAAGGTCGAGCAAACAGGTTTCACGATCGTTTTCGCTACTCGCGCCAAGGAGACAGATGGCTGATAGAGAGGTTGGCCCCATGAACGTGCGGAGCCTTCGGTGCGCCTGACGGTCCTCGGGTCGGCCGGAACCTACCCTGTCGCCGGACGGCCCAGTTCCGGCTATCTGATCGAGGAGGGAGAAACCAGGGTCTGGTGCGATGCGGGGCCCGGCACGATGGTGGCCCTACCCGTTGGGCTCGATACGATCGACGCGGTCTTCGTCTCCCATGGCCACCCCGATCATTGCCTGGACGTCGTGATCGCCACGCATGTCCTGGCGTTCGGCCCATCCAGACGCTCCGGAGTCCCTCTGTACGGGCCGGCCGCTGCCCTGGAGACCGTGACGAACTACGTTGATGGGGGAGGAGTGGAGAGGGTCTTCGACCCGATTCCTCTCGATGATGGCGCCCGCCTGCAGGTCGGATCCCTGAAGCTGGTCGTCGCCGATGCCGACCACTCGGTTCCGACGTTGGCGTCGCGGTGGGAGTCGGCGTCCCGTTCCCTGACCTACTCGGGCGACACAGGCCCGGCAGGGGACTGGATGCACCTGGTTCGGGACACGGACCTGTTTCTGTGCGAGGCCAGCTACCAGGGCGAGCCGGGAGTGGCGGAGTACCCGCATCACCTGACGGCCCGGGAGGCGGGTCGGATCGCCCGCAGCGAGGGTGCCCGAGCGCTGATGCTCACCCACATCCCGCCCCATCTCGACCCGGCCAGGTCCGTGATCGAAGCCGAGGAGACCTACGGGCGGGCAGTGGCCTTGGCGGTGCCGGGCGCGTCGACCACCCTGTGACCCACACCCGATTCTGGAGAAGACCATGAGCCGAGAGAGGCTGTCCGACGAGTTGAGGCCTGTACGTATGACGTGCGGGTTCACCGATGCCACCCCCGGTTCGGTTCTGATCGAGATGGGGAAGACGCGTGTCTTGTGCACGGCGTCGGTCGACAAGGACCTGCCCCGTTGGATGCGCGACTCGGGCAAGGGCTGGGTGACGGCCGAGTACGGCATGCTTCCCGGCTCCTCCTCCGAGCGGATCCGACGGGACCAATACCAGGGGGGGCGCTCGAAGGAGATCTCGAGGCTCATCGGCCGGGCCCTGCGATCCGTTGTGGATCTGGGCCGGATGGGAGAGGCGATGGTCCGGGTTGATTGTGATGTGATCGAGGCCGATGGGGGGACCCGCACCGCTGCCATCACCGGCGCCTGGGTGGCCCTGCACGATGCCCTGGTGGCCGCAGAAGAGGACGGCGTGCTGACGGCCAAGGCGTTGGTGGACCATGTTGCTGCCGTCTCCACCGGGATCGTCGACGGCGACCTGTTACTGGACCTGGAGTACGAGTCCGATGTGGCGGCCGAGGTCGACATGAACGTCGTTATGTCCGGGAGAGGTCTCTTGGTAGAGGTGCAGGGAACGGCGGAGGGTGCGCCCTTCACTCGTGACGAGCTCAATGGCATGCTCGACCTGGCCGCCGGGGGAATCGAGCAGCTGATCGACCTTCAGAAGCAGGCCATCGTTTGAGCATTCCCCGGCTGGTTATCGCCTCCAAGAACCAAGGGAAGATAGAGGAGATCTCGGCTCTCATGGTTTCGCTGGGCCTGGCGGCCGAGAACGTCCCTCGCCTGGATTGGCCAGACGTGGAGGAGACCGGAGCCACCCTTGAGGCCAATGCCATCCTGAAGGCAGAGGCGGTCGTGGAGGTGACGGGCCTGCCGGCCCTGGCGGACGACACCGGGTTGGAGGTCGAGGCGCTGTCGGGACGACCCGGCGTACACAGTGCTCGTTACGCGGGGCCCGACGCCACTTTCGACGACAATATCGCCAAGCTCTTGGCCGAGCTCGAAGGCGCCGGCGATCGCTCGGCCCGGTTCGTCACCGTGGTGGCGCTGGCCTTCCCCGATGGGGTGACCGTGAGCGCGTCCGGTTCGCTCGAGGGACGAATAGCCTTGGAGCGGAGGGGAACGGGCGGCTTCGGCTACGACCCGGTGTTCGAGGTGGATGGCCGCACCTTGAGCGAGATGGGCCAGGAGGCCAAGAATCGGCTCTCGCATCGGGCGCGGGCTCTGCGGGATTTGGCCAGGACATTGGGGCTCTGAACGGCGTGGGGTCCCGGTGCGGGCGAGAGGACTCGAACCTCCAAGGACTTTCGTCCACCAGGACCTAAACCTGGCGCGTCTTCCAGTTCCGCCACACCCGCGAGGTGAGTCGTGGGCCGCCCGGGACTCGAACCCGGAACCGTTTGATTAAGAGTCAACTGCGCTGCCAATTGCGCCAGCGGCCCAGAAACCAGGGTAATCGTTGACGAGTTTTCGAACCACATCGATCCACTCGAGGGTCCTCAGCCAAGCGTCCGTGCTCGATCTCATCGTGAGCCTGCATGTTCCATGGGGGAGGTGATCCTTTCGGTGTCCGGTTCCGTCGGGTTTGATGAATGACTTCGTGAAGTCCCCGATCGGATCGAGCTCGAGCTGGGTAGCCCACCACGCTCGGGCCTGCGGTTCGTCATTGTCGGCGTGGAGATTGATGCTGGCGCGAAACTGCGCTTCGGGGCTGTGAAACTCTCGAGCCCATTCTCGATAGAGGATCAGAGCCGAGGGTTCAGTATGGGCCATTTCAAGGCGTCGATTGGTCTTCGCTCCCTCAGCCCAATACAGAATCACGCCAGCGATCCAAGGCGTATTCTCAACAAGGGTCAACGCCTGGGTCCGGGCCTCTTTCCTTAGCTGCTTGATTTGCTCGTGCCGCTTCCGCTGCGTATTCACCGGTACGCCTCGGCGAGAGCCCGTCCGTAGGAGGATCGCCTGTTTTTGAGCCTCGCTCAGTTCGATGTCGCGACACCAGGTGGCCAGGGTGCTCTTCTTGACCTCGATCAGCTCCCGGATCTCCCCATAGGAGAGTCCCAGGCGGCGGAGGTCGCTCCCGATCTCCGATCGCTCCCAGCGTGATAGCGAGTCCCAGACAGCGACTCGGGACTGCAACTCCTGCGGTACCCCGATCTCCTCCGGCATCCCCATGTTGACACGGTACGAGTCGCCTCTGACATTTAATTTCGGTGGGGCGTTCCGAAGGAGCGGATAGGTTTGCTGGGGCCGGTTCGTTTGGTGCGGCAGGGACTGTGACTGGAGCGGACGTGATGTTCGACTCCTCAAATCTGACCGTTGGTCAAACGAACTCCCCGGCACACGTGGATACCGTTTCGGGAACTCGACGGCCGACGTGGAATGTTGGACCTCTATTTCGGGAATGTCCGGGTTGGACACGTCCCGCCTCTTCGGATCGTGTGCAGCCGGCCCAGACGAACTCCGGCTGGATGGATAGACCGCGTGTGAAGGAGGCGTGATGGTCTTGTATCTGGGTATTGATGTGGCTTGTGTGGCAGCTCACCGGGCGAGCCTGGCCGATGAGCGGGGTCGGTTCTCATGGTCGGGCTGGCGGTTCCACTCTCGTCTGGAGGAGCTGGAGCGGCTGTGGGAGAGGATCCCCGACGGCGCTGAGGTGACGGCGATCATGGAGCCAACGAGGAATGCGTGGGTGCCGTTGGGGTCGTGGCTGCGGGCCCGGGGCGCCAAGGTGGTCTTGGTCCCTCCGGAACAGTCGGCTGATCTTCGGGACTATTACAACAAGCACACCAAGACCGACCGTCTGGATTCGAGAGTGCTGGCTCGGCTTCCCCTGTTGCATCCCGAGGGTCTGATACCTGAGAACGGTTCCGGAGCCGCCGACCCGTTGAAGAGAGCCGTCAGGCAACGGTCGAGCCTGTTGAAACGTCGTGTCGCCGCCATGCAGCGTCTCGACGCCTATCTGGAACTGTTGGGTCCGTCATGGTCTGACGCGTTGGGGTCTGGCGACTACGGCAAGGCCGCTCTGGCCGTCCTGGAACGGTGGGCCGACCCTCGAGCAGTGAAACGAGCAGGCAGGAAACGGATCACAACCCGGATGATCCGGGTTAGCCGTGGTGGCTGGCGGGAAGACCGAGCCGACAGGCTCCTCGCCGCAGCCGACGAGACACTGGAATTGTGGGCACATGGCGGAATCGACTTCGCCGAACTCGCCGAAGACGTCGCCGCCGAAGTCCGGGTCATCAACACGCTCAACACTGAGATCGCCAACCTGGACGAACGGATCGAAGTGCTCTACGCCAAAGCCGACCCCGACGGGATCGTCATCTCCGCTCCAGGAGTGGCGGTCACCTCGGCGGCTGGAATCCTGGGACGTGTCGGAGACATGAACCGGTTCGACAGCCTCGCTGGGGTGAGAGCCTTCACAGGGATGGTGCCCAAGGTCGACCAGTCCGGATTGACCGCCAACCCCCACAAGGGAATCACCAAGAAAGGCGACCCAGGACTACGACAGGCTCTCTTCCTTGCCGCTGACGCCGCCCGCAAAGTCGACCCCACCCTGGCTGCCCGATACCACCGACTCATGACCACAGCAGGAAAACACCACGTGTCGGCGGTATGCGCCGTCGCCACCGTGCTCATCACCCGCATCGGCGCCTGCTGGCGCAACGGCGAGCACTATGTGCTCCGAGACGTCAACGGCAGCGAAATCAGCGAAGCCGAAGGCCGAGCCATCTGCACAGACCGTTACCGAGTCGACTGAGCGACCCGAGCTGCTCGACGAGCCACCAGCCAAGCCAAAAGCCTGAAACGACGGACGAGCCGGCGCAAAAAGGAGTCGACCAAAGCCGCTCCGACGTCCGACCCGTCCACGGTCAAAGATACCGACCAGCAGGTCGCCGAAACCGCTTGA
>CAVYYV010000008.1:0-9644 GCA_963772815.1 uncultured Acidimicrobiia bacterium
CCGAGCTGTCGGTGCCCTCCGGGCTCAAACCCTCGGAGAAGGAGCCCTGGGCGCAGCATGCCGGGCCCACCCCGGCCGGACGTCACGCCCGGCGCCGGGTCATCCTGTGCTATCGGCCCACGCCGGCCACACCGGCCCGCTACCTGGGGGCGGCATTGATGAGAGCCGGGGTCGAGGTGGCGGCGACGGACAGAGTGAACTTCGATCGTGTCCGGCCCGCCGACCTGGTGGTGATCGTCGAGAGCCCCACACCGGCCATCGAGCTCACCGGTGCCAACCCGGGAATCCCGGTCGTGTACTGGGCCCACCACGGCGAGCATCATCTCGAGGCCAACATTCGCCTCGCCCATCGCTACGGAGCCGACCTGGTATTGCTGGCCCACAGCTGGCACCTGGCGGCCCGATTCGACCGGCGAGTGGAGCGCTTCCCCTTCGGGGTGGAGGTAGGCGCCGGCGAGGGCACCAAGACGTTCGCCGAGCGTGAGTGGGACATGGCCTTCGTAGGCTCGACAGAAGGCAATGCCTATGCCCGGCGGCGCCTGCTCCTCGACCAGGCCCGCCAGGGCCTGGAGCAGGTCCGGATAGAGACCGGGTTTCCGCCTTCGCAAATACCGACCCTGTATGGAGACGCCCGATCCGTCCTCAACGAGGGCGGCACCCGCCACCTCCCCATACCGATGCGAGCCTTCGAGACTGCCGGCGCCGGGGCGCTGCTCGTCACAGGTCCGGCCCCGGGCATCGAGCTCATCCTCGGCGAGGACTACGTGCCGATCGGCGAGCCGGGTCTCGATGCCCCCGCGCTTCGCAGCACTCTGGCGGACGGGTCGGGGGAGGAACTGGCCAAGGACGGCCGGCGCAGGGCGCTCTCGTCCCATACCTACGACCACCGGGTCGATCTGCTGCTTCGCTTGGCCTCCGAGGTGGAGCACTCCCACCGGCCCGAGCCGGCGCCCAACGAGTCGCTGGCGCGATTCCTCTTCGATCACCCCTACGGACAGCGAATCTTCGACACCACAGGGCGGGTGAACGCACCGGATCGTGAGGTGTGGACCCCGGACAACCTCGGTTGGGATCCGGGGTCGGCCACATTCGACACGGTCGTCATCGACCCGGACTTCTCCCCCTCCCATCCCAAAGCGGCGCGCCGGTTCGTGATCGGATTCGGGATCGATCCGGAGTTGCTGGGCGTCCCGATCCGCTCGGCACGCAATATCGGCGAACTGGTGATCGTCGATGTAGGCGGCCCCGGATACGACGTCGACACCGTCGGCGTCTGAGGAGAGACGCCGTTGCCAAAGCCTGCCTGGAGCGGCGGCCTCCTAAGCTGACCGGGCATGTGGCTCCAGGCCCCGGAGAACGACTACGGCTCACTCCTCGAAGCCCCCTCCCCTCCCCCCCGGCTCTCGGTGGCGGTGTGCATGCCTGTGTACAACCGGGTCGACCTCCTGGCCAGGACCGTTGCCGCCCTCGTCCCCCAGAGTTACCCACACGATCTGATGGAAGTGGTGATCGGCGACGACGGCTCGGAAGAAGACGTACGGGCGGCGGTGAAGCCCTTCACCGATCGGCTCGAGATCTCCGTCCATCGCCGCCCGCACGACGGGTATGGCGCCGGACAGGCCCGCAACATGGCCGCCCGCCGGGCCCGAGCCGACATCCTCGTGTTCATCGACGCGGACTGTCTCCCCGACGAGGATCTGGTGCTCCGTCATGCCCGCTGGCATAACAAAGCCGACAATCTGGTCGTGATCGGGTCGCGCCACGGGCTGGACACGGCACGGTTCGGACTGGAGGAACTGGCCACCGGAACCGCCCCACTGCGGTCGGCGGCATTCGGAACTGACGATCCGGGCGCCGCCGACTGGAGACAGAGCGACCACCGGCGCCTCCTCCATCGCCGAACCGCAGATCAGCGCCACGGTGACGAGGCGTTCCGCTCCCTGGTCTCCTCGAATTTCTCCATCCGTCGCGACCGCTTTCTGGAAGTGGGAGGCTTCGACGAGAGCTTCCGGCGCTGGGGCGGCGAGGACGTGGAGTTGGGCTGGCGATGCCAGGCGGCGGGGCTGTTCACCATCACCGAGGACTCGGCGGTCTGCTATCACCAGCTCCAGGAAGACCTCTGGGATACGACGGGCCGGGACGAGTCGAAGGCGCTCAACGCGGGCGTGATCCAGAACAAGATCCCCCACTCCTTCTACCGCAAGTACCGGGTCGGGCACATCTGGGAGGTGCCCAAGGTCTCTCTCGTAGTGCAACCGACGGTTGATGGCCGGCTCGACGAACTTGCCGACCAGGTGCGACGTCAGACCTTCACCGACTGGGAGTTCATCGCCAGATCCTCCGAGGCCAACGGCCTGTTCGGCGAGGTCAACGCCGCCGACCCTCGCTTTCGCTTGGTGTCCGCTGCCGGGCCCCTCGACCTGATCACCGCCGCCCGCGGTGAATACGTGGCAGTGGTGCACGGCGACGCCGCCCTCGAGCCGCGTCTTCTCGCCACCATGGTCAAGCGTCTGGAAGGCCGACGACGCCGCTCGGTGGCGGTCTGCTCCTACCAGGTGGGCGATGAGACGTACCGCCATCAGGACGACCTGGCCCGGTTGGACAAGGCCTGGGATGCCGAGGGCTCCGGCCTGCCGGCGTTCCATATCGCCCGACGACGCGAATGGTCCAAGGCCGCCCACGCCACCTCAGACCCTGCCCAGGCTTATCGCCAGATCTGTGGGTGGTCGGCCCCGATCCATGTGCGAGAGGCCTACATCGCATTGCGGTCCGAACGTCCGGATCAGCGATGGGGGGGACCTCATCCCGCCTTCGTCTCCGCCACCACCCGGCTGCGAAGGGACGTGTCTGCCTCAGGTCTGAGCGCTTCCTCTCTCAAGGCGGTCGCTCGATACGTGAGTGGCCGACGGTCGACCGCAGAGCGCGCACCCTCCAAGCGCCCGCCCGAGAGTCCCGCCGATTCGTCCGTACCGGTCGTCCGATACGTGGGCTGGACCGGCCACGACAACCTCGGCGACGAGGCGCTACTCAGGGCCATAACCGACCAGCTCGACTGGGCCGAGGTGCGGACCGCCAAGCGGGGCGACCTCCTCCTCCTCGGGGGCGGCACCTTGATCAACCGCGGCTCCTACATCGCATGGCTGGAAGACCAGGACTCGCCCCGCCTCGAACGGGCCGTATTGGGCACCGGCGTGGCCAACCCCGATTTCTGGGGTGACCGGCACCAGGCTCGAAGATGGACGGAGTGGCTTCGGACCTGCGCCTACATAGGTGTCAGGGGCCCCGCCTCCGCCGAAGTCCTGGCCGACTGGGGGCTGGACGAGGTGGAGGTGGTGGGAGATCCCGCCCTGCTCCTTCGCCCAGAGGGAACCCGTCGGGAGGGACTGGTGGTGGTGGCACCATGCAGGACCAGGGGCGAGCTGTGGGGAGAGAGCGATGACCAGGTGTTCGAGCACCTGGCCAAGCTGGTGGCGGCGCTGGCATCTCGCGGTCACGAGGTGCAGATCATGTCGAGCCACCCCGACGACGACGGTCCGGCCGTGGAGATCATGCGCAGCGCCGGACATCCGGATCTTCCCTACCTGGCCGGGTACCGGGACATGGACCGAGCCTTGGATCTGCTCGCCTCCGCCGACCTGGTGGTGGCCGAACGTCTCCACGCCGCAGTGCTGGCGGCTGCAGCCTCCACGCCGTTCGTGGCCCTCGAGTATCGACCCAAGGTGCGCGACTTCGCTCGCTCGGTGGGCCTGGAGGAATTCACCCTCCGCACCGACCGCCTGGACAGCCTGGGCGGGGTCGTGGATCGGGCCTTGACCGAGCGTTCCCGACTCTCGACGGAGCTGACTCAGAGAGTCGAGGAGTACCGACGCAAGCTTCGGGCAGCCTCCGACCGCCTTGCCGAGGTGATGGGCGTTCGAACGGGCGACGATTAGTGACCGCAGTTGCGCTCCAGGCTTGCGTGCCATCATGACGGGGTGCGTATCTGCATGTTCGTCAAGAACTCCTTCGAGTTCGATGCCCGCGTCACCAAGGAAGCCCGCACTCTGATCGACGCCGGTAATCACGTGACGGTGATCGCCTATCACGTGCCGGGGGTGACGGCCCAGCACGAGGTACGGGACGACGGTATCGAGGTAAGGCGGGTGAGCCGGGTGAACTTCGGGGTCGACACTCTGAACCGGTTGGCGGCTCGCTACGCGGGCACGATCGAAGAGCGTCATTCACGACTCACCGGTGAGCCGGTCGACGCCGAGCGGGCGCGCCGGGAGGGCCGCCTTACCCCGCCCTCCACCGCAGCACCGGGCGCCGCCCCGAGGGTGGAGGTTCGGGCGAGCAACCCCGACGGCGTCCCTCCCACTCAGCTATCCCGTCTGTGGGGCAGGCTGACTACGCCCCTGCTCCGCACCGTGACCAGCCTGGCCCGCTTCGGCTTCCGAGCCGTGAAGGCGGTGATGGGCCGACCAGGGCCGAGTTGCCAAGACATGGGCGATCAACCGCCGCATGATCAAGGTCGGCATGGCCGAACACGCCGACATCTACCACTGTCACGACCTCAACACTCTCTACATCGGCCACGTGTGCAAGAAGAGAATCGGAGCGAAGCTGGTCTACGACAGCCACGAGCTACAGACCGAGCGGAGCCGGATGGGTTACTGGTGGAAGCGGTGGGCCCTGTGGAACGAAGCGCCGGTGGCTTCCCTCGGCCGATGCCCTGATCGTGGCCAGCCCCCCCTGGATCGACTTCTTGGCGAACCTGTACGGCTCGATCCCCGACCCGGCCCGGGCAGTGATCAACGTCCCCGAACCAACCGAGATCCATCCCCGTGACCTGCGGCCCGAGCTGGGTCTGGTACCGGATACGAAGATTCTCCTCTACCAGGGTTCGATCCAGGAGAACCGGGGAATCGAGCCGGCCATCGACGCAATCGAGCTACTGGACGACGTGGTGCTGGTGATCGTCGGATACGGCTACTACCGGGACCAGCTCCAGAACTTGGTGTCCGACAGGGGCTTGGCAGAACGGGTCCGGTTCTTCGGGCCGATCCCCAACGACGAGCTCCTTCATTGGACCGCATCCGCCGACGTCGGGTTGTGCAACATCGTCAACGCCTCGATCAGTTATTACACGACGCTGCCCAACAAGCTGTTCGAGTACGTGATGGCTGAGGTACCCGTCCTTGGCTCTGACTCGCCCGGAATCGGAAAGGTCGTGGAGGAGACCGGCGTGGGCGAGGTGGTGGACCCGGTCGACCCGCACTCGTTGGCCGCCGCCACCGCCAAGATCCTGGCGGACCCCGAGCCCTATCGGGAGGCCTGCCGAGGGGCCCGGGAAAGATACAACTGGGACGTCGAGTCCCAGAAACTGCTCGAGGTATACGAGCGGCTGGCTTAGCCGCGCACCCGCCAGATAGTGGCGTCACCGATCCTGTTGGCCTTGTCGACCAGGCGCATCGGCTCCCCGGTGGTGAGAGCGAGAACCTGGTCGAGTTCGTCCCCGATGGGCTGACGCTTCCCGTTCTCGAACAGGACCACGTAAGAGTGCTTCTTCGTCGGGCCTCGGAGTTCGAGCTGACCAAAACTCCGAGTCGCACACTCCGAGTACCACGTGAGCTGTGGCCCGTAGCTGGTGGTGATCTCACAGGGGCCACCGGCACCCGATTCCTCCGTCACCTTCGTGGCCGTGTCGATCAGGATTTGAGTGGACGCTGCCCGTGCCTCAGCATTGCGGTCCATGCGTACCCCGGTAAGCCCAGCATTCCCAGAAACCCGACGACCGCCGCGAAGGTGAGAACCCGTTGCCACCTGAGGGAAAGGAGGGATCCGATCTGATCGGCGACCACCGCACCGGCGACCACCAGCAGGGCCACCGGAAAGAAGAGGAATCGAGGCTCCCCATGCGCCAGTAACCCCAGGATCAGGATCTGACCCAAGGCAGGCCCGACCAGGTAGATGGCCAGACGATCCAATGGCTCGACGCGATGCTTCCGGAGGATCACCGCGATCCGCACCACCAACCAGACGATGGCTGCGATGATCGCCAGGGCGCCCAACTGCCCAGCCAGCAGGTCGGGAAGGTCCCGGACGTAGCCGACGAGGCCCTGACCCAGATAGGTTCGCCCACCCGACTCCCCGGTTTGGGTGATGATTCCCCAAGGAGTCCCGGCAACGGCCGAGGACCAGATGAAGTGGGGCAGGAGCAGCCCCAAGAAGAGCAGCGCCGCCGCCGCCAGCTGGCCCACCGCTTCCTTGATTCGTGACCAGAACACGATTACCGCCGCCAACGCCAAGAGGGCGAGGGAGAGGATGGCCTGGTAGCGGACATAGAAGGCCAGCGCCCCAATCGCTACGGCTCCCGAGCAGAAGACGCCTATCCGGCTTCTGCGCGTTCCCCAACGCCACAGCAAGCCCGTCGCCACCACCAGCAGTCCGGCCGACGGGACGTCTGTCAGAAACTCGGCTCCTCGCCGAAGGAAACTGGGGGCCACGGCGAACACGGCCGCCGCCAGCCAGCCGGCACGAGCCGACCGCACTCTCCAACCCAACCACCCGACCGCAACCACCGTCCCCACCGCCAGCACGACCGACAGGGACCGAAACGCCACCTCGTTCTCGGTGAAGAAGACGATGGGAACCGCGATGAGCGATTGGGCGATGGCACGGTGGAAGTCCCAGCCCGTGTCGGGTGTCCCCGACACCCAGGCTCGCGCCTTCAGCACATAGGTCGACTCGTCGTGGCCGAACCCACCCCCACCAACGACGATCCAGGCAAACACGAGCACCAGACACACCCAGACCCAGGACGCCCACCCACCAAGGAAGTCGCCCTTGCAGGACTAGAAGCGTCCGCGGCCCAACCAGAGCTACCGCCAAAGCCACGGCCAGGACCGTGATCTGGAACCAACCAAGCCCCGGGTTGGGCGAGAAGGCCTCCGCCCCCAGGGCGACCAACCCCACGGCGAAAGCGCCCAAACGGAACGGCCGGACGGACAGTTCGGGCCCGGTCAGCCATGTGAGCACGCCGACCCCGACGACGGAAGCGGCCACATAGACCACCGCCTTCGGGCTGTTGGTGGCGAGCCGCTCGACTGCCCCGGCGATCAGGGCAATCTCCACCACGGACAGGGCACCCGCCCCAAACGACTCGATCGCACGGCGACTCATCGCCGCCAACGCTAACTACTCAGGAACCGAGAGCTCTGACGAAGAATGAGGCCATCTCGGCCCGGATCAGCGGACGCTCAGGGCAGAACTGATCGTTGTCAGGAGGGTTGCAACCCTTGGTCACCCCTGCGGCCATGAGGCGGTTGATCGAGTCCTGATATGAGAGAGTCGGCGTCGTCGGTGAAGTAGTCGACGCCCGCGGAGTTGTCGTACCGGGCGGGATCGGCATCGGCGAAGGATCGCACCAGCATCTCGGCCATCTCCTCGCGCAGGAGAGGTTGGTTGGGGCAGAACTCGGTGTCGCTGCACCCGAAGCCGATGCCGGCGTCCATCACGGCGTTGATGTCGCCGTTGAACACCGAGGTGTCGTCGTCGGTGAAGTAGTCGGTCTCCGAAGCCGGAAGGTCGAGAGTGCGGCGGATGAAGGCGGCGATCTCACCCCGGGTGATCAGTCGCTGCGGGCAGTAATCGGTGTCCCAGGGAGGGTTGCAGCCCTTGGTGATTCCGGCGGCCGCCAGTGTGTCGATGTCTCCCTCGTGGACGCTGCCGTCGTCGTCGGCGAAGTAGCCGTTCCAAAGGCCCTTGGGATGTTCGGGCGGGAGCGTTGCCGCCTGCAGTGACGGCCCGGGATCGATGGCGGTGTCGTCCCACTTGCTCGGCGCCCACATGGAGCTCGAAATGAAGATGCGAGCCCGAGTTCTCGGCGTTGCCCGAGTCACCCACCCAGCCGATCAAGCTGCCCGGCCTTGACCGGGTAGTCGATCGTCTCCGGCTCCGGCCACATAGGCAGCGATGATGTCGGGAGCGATCCCGACCCCGAGCCCGTCGTCGGTGCCGTAGGTGTCGTTGTTGAGATGCAGGTACCAGGTCTGCCATCCGCCGTGATCGACGATCAGCCACTCTCCTCCACCGGGCACGGGCGTCCCATCGAGGTTGATGCCCCGCACCTCGACGACGTTGCCGTCGGCGGCGGCCACGACCGGGATGCCCTTGTCGGCCATGATGTCGTCTCCCTGGTGAACGTGGTCGCCCCTGTCGGCACCGAAGTTGTTCGTGGGGTGATTGGCCCCGCCACCGGGAAGACGATCGGGACCAGCACGTCGGAGGAGGATCGGCCGGGGGAGTCGGCTGTAGGCTAGAGGCAGGGAGCCGCCACCGCCAGCCCGAAGAGGCGACGGCGATGCTCAGGGCGCGTCGAACAAGCCTGGTCATTCGATGACCAATCGGTAGGGAGTAAGCCGACCTTAACCACTAAGAGTGAGCTGGGTCGAGTTTGGGCACGCTATCTATTCGGAACGACCATATACTAGTGCTCTCGCGCAGAAGTCCGTTTACATGTCATGCAGCTTTGAGGGGTTTGCCTTGGTAGGTCCAGCGGAAGGGTTTGGCGGTGCGGTTGTAGTCGGTGATGAACCCGGAGATGCGGTTGACGAGGTCGTTGATGCCGTCGAACTCGCCTCGTTTGAGGAGCCGTCGTCCCAGGATGGAGAAGAACAGTTCGACCTGGTTGAGCCAGGAAGCGTGGGTGGGAGTGTGGTGAACGACGAACCGATCGGCGTGAGCGGCCAGCCAGGTCTTGGTCTGTTTGGAGACATGGGATGACCCGTTGTCCAACACCAGATGCAACGTCAACTCGGTGGGTGTGTGGGTGTCGAGCAGTTCGAGGAACTCGATGAAGTCCTGGGAGCGGTTCCGTTCTTTGGTCTCGTAGATGACCTCACCAGAGTGCACGTCCAAGGCGGCGAACAACGCAGCGGTGCCGTGCCGGCGGTATTCGAACTCGCGGCGTTCTGTCAGTCCCGGCCGGGCCGGTTTGGTCGGGTTGGTACGGCTCTTGGCCTGCATCCCGGTCTTCTCGTCGACACTGAGCACCAGGGCGTTGTCGGGCGGGTCGAGATACAGGCCGCACACGTCGGCGGCCTTGTCCCAAAACGCTGGATCATGAGAAGTTAGCCACGACCTGGTCTGCCATGGTTTGAGATCGAGGTCATCGAGGATCCGCCACACCTGCGAGGCGGAGATCCCCCACCTCGGAGGCCAGCTTGTCCGCCACCGCCCGCACCGTCCAACGCGAATCGGGATCGGGCGGCTCTTCGGTGACGGCGGTCACGATCCGGAGCCGATCATCATGGGTATACACCGGGGGGCGGCCCGACCGGGGCGCATCCTCCAACCCCTCCACCCCGAACTCGACGAACCTGGCTCGCCACTTGGCCACCGTTTGACGAACCAGCCCGAGCCGTTCGGCGATGGCCTCATTCGAGATGCCGTCGGCCGCCGCCAGCACGATCCGTGCTCGTTCCACCCGACGCTGCTCACAGGTCGAAGACCGCACCCACCCTTCCAACACGCCACGATCCTCGGGCGTCACCTCGATCGGATCAGCAACCCTGCCCATCGCCAACCTCCAACGTCGGAGACTATCAACGAGCAGCATCCCACACACCCCACTTCAGTCAGCGGATTTACGCGGACATCGCACT
>CAVYYV010000009.1:0-88683 GCA_963772815.1 uncultured Acidimicrobiia bacterium
GACAAACCTCTGTCCCCTAGGCCGAAGGCCTGGAGAAAGGTCCGTGGGTTCCCTTGTCCCTAGACCGAAGGCCCGGAGAAAGGTCCGTGGGTTCCCTTGTCCCTAGGCCGAAGGCCCGGAGAAAGGTCCGTGGGTTCCTTTGTCCCCTAGGCCGAAGGCCCGGAGAAAGGTCCGTGGGTTCCCTTGTCCCTAGACCGAAGGCCCGGAGAAAGGTCCGTGGGTTCCCTTGTCCCTAGGCCGAAGGCCCGGAGAAAGGTCCGTGGGTTCCTTTGTCCCCTAGGCCGAAGGCCTGGAGAAAGGTCCGTGGGTTCCTTTGTCCCCTAGGCCGCAGGCCCGGAGAAAGGTCCGTGGGTTCCTTTGTCCCCTAGGCCGCAGGCCCGGAGAAAGGTCCGTGGGTTCCTTTGTCCCCTAGGCCGCAGGCCTGGGGGAAGGTCCCTGCCGCCGAAGGCGGGAGGTAGGGGGCGGACCGGAGGTCCGGGTGAACCCGAGGCGTCACGGGGCCCTACGGCAGCAGGGCCATGATCTGGGCCACTGCCTCGTCCACGAAGGTGGCGGTGGTGTCGATCACCAGCTCCGGATGCAGGGGAGGCTCGTAGGGATCGTCCACCCCGGTGAAACCCGAGATCTCCCCGGCCCGGGCCTTGGCGTACAGCCCCTTTGGGTCGCGGGTCTCACACACTTCGATCGGCGTGTCGACGAACACCTCTACGAATGCGATACCGACCTCGTCGTGGATTTCCCTCACCCGGTCCCGGTCGGCTCGATACGGGCTGATCAGAGGAGCCAGCGCCACCACCCCGGCATCGGCGAACAGCCGGGCCACCTCTCCTACCCGGCGAACGTTCTCGGCCCGATCGGCCGCCGAGAAACCCAGGTCACTGTTCAGTCCCAGCCGCAGGTTGTCGCCGTCGAGCCGGTAGCAGGCTCGACCCGCCCCGGCCAGGGTGACCTCGAGCCGGGCGGCGATGGTTGACTTGCCGCTTCCCGACAGGCCCGTCAACCACACCGTGGCCCCGGGCCCTCCGGTGACCTTCTGTCTGAGCTCGGCCGGCACCGCACCTTCGTGCCAGGTGACGTGGTCGGTCACGACCCCGATCGACCCAAGATCATCCCCGCTCCCACCGTGTTGTTGTTGGCCTCCTCTACCAGAATGAACGACCCCGTGGTCCGGTTCCGCTGGTAGTTGTCGTACAGGATGGGAACTGTGGTGCGGAGACTCACCCGCCCGATCTCGTTCAACTCCAGCGTCTCGGCATCCTCGTCCCGGTGCAGGGTGTTGACGTCGAGGCGGTATTGGAGGTCCTTCACGATCGTCTTCGCCCACCGGGTGGTGTGCTTGATGGACAGCTTCATACCCTCGCGCAGCACCGGCGCCTCCGTCATCCAGCACACCATCGCCTCGATGTCCTGGCCCACGATGGGACGGTTGTGAGGCCGGGCGATCATGTCGCCCCGGGATATGTCGATGTCGTCAGCGAGCCGCATCACCACCGCCATCTCCGGATAGGCCTCCTCCAGGGAACCGTCGGCGGTGTCGATCGAGGCGATGGTCGACTCGAACCCGGAGGGAAGCACGATCACCTCGTCCCCCGGCTTCCACACTCCCCCGGCGATGGTGCCGGCATAACCCCGGTAGTCCTGATGCTCCAGGGTGTGGGGCCGGATCACGTACTGGACCGGGAACCTGCAGTCGATCATGTTCCGGTCGGAACCGATGTGGATCTCCTCCAGGAGGTGGAGGACCGAGGGACCGCTATACCAGGGCATACGGTCCGATTCGTCGACCACGTTGTCTCCCAGCAATGCAGAGACGGGGACGAAACGGAGGTCGTGGATTGACAGACGGGAAGCGAAGTGGCGGAAGTCGGCAACGATCTCCTCGTAGCGTTCCTCGCTCCAGTCGACCAGGTCCATCTTGTTGACACACAGGACCAGGTGCGGAACCTGCAGTAGCGAGGCGAGGAAGGCATGGCGGCGGGTCTGTTCGATGACCCCGTGCCGGGCGTCGACCAGGATCAGGGCGATGTCGGCGTTCGACGCTCCGGTCACCATATTGCGCGTGTACTGGATATGGCCGGGAGTGTCTGCCAGCACGAACTTGCGCTTGGGAGTGGCGAAGTAGCGATAGGCGACGTCGATGGTGATCCCCTGCTCTCGCTCTGCCCTCAGGCCGTCGGTAAGAAGGGCCAGGTCCACGTAGTCGGTCCCCCGACGCCTGGATGCCTCCTCGATCGCATCCAGCTGATCCTGGAAGATCTGCTTCGAGTCGAACAGAAGGCGGCCGATCAGGGTCGACTTCCCATCGTCCACCGAACCGGTCGTCGCCAGCCGGACCAGCTCCATGTTCTTGGGATCGGCGATGGTCTGAGCCATCAGAAGTAGCCCTCGCGCTTGCGATCCTCCATCGCCGCCTCGGCCGTGCGGTCGTCCGCCCGGCTCGCTCCGCGCTCGGTGATGCGGCTGGCCGCCACCTCATCGATGATCTCGCCCACCGTGGCGGCCGCGGACTCGAAGGCGCCGGTGCAGCTCATGTCCCCGACGGTGCGAAAACGGACCGTGGCCTCGAAAACCTCCTCGTCCTCCATCGGCGTCAGATGAGGGCTCTCGGCCATCAGCATCCCGTCGCGCTCGAACACCCTGCGCTGATGGGCGAAGTAGACGGAGGGAAGCTCGATCTCCTCTTCCATCACGTACTGCCACACATCCATCTCGGTCCAGTTGGAGATGGGAAAAACGCGGACGTGCTCGCCGAGGCGGTGACGGGCGTTGTAAAGATGCCACAACTCAGGGCGCTGGTTCTTGGGATCCCACTGGCTGAACTCGTCCCGGAAGCTGAAGATCCGCTCCTTAGCCCGAGCCTTCTCTTCGTCACGCCGGGCCCCACCGAACACCACATCGAACTGGTACTTCTCGATGGCGTTGATGAGAGGCTCGATCTGGAGGCGGTTGCGTGAGGCCCTGGGTCCGGTGTCCTCCACCACCCGTCCCTCGTCGATCGCCTCCTGCACGGAGGCCACGATCAGGTCGGCCTCCAGTTGCTCGATGGTGCGATCCCGAAACTCGAGCACCTCGGGGAAGTTGTGGCCAGTGTCGACATGCATGATCGGAAACGGCAACCGTGCCGGGGCGAAGGCCTTGGCAGCCACGTGGAGCACGACGGCGGAGTCCTTCCCTCCCGAAAAGAGAAGGACAGCGCGCTCGCTCTCGGCGGCGGCCTCCCGGATTATGTGGATCGATTCGGCTTCGAGCGCACCTAGATGGGTCAGCTCATAGCTGGATGAGGACATTGCGCCCACAGGTTAGGGGGGTCGCCTGCAAGCAGGACGTTCTCGCCTTGACGCAGATCGTTGCGGCGCCGATCGTATGGCCGTTGTGAACGACGTTCTCGAGCGAATCGACGAGGCTCTCGACGTGGCGGCGGAAGTTCTCGGCCCATTCGACCAGGGCCGCATCGAGTCCTCCCGCAAGACCGGCGGCGATCCCGTAACGGAGGCCGACATCGCTCTCGACAGGGCCCTCAAGACCATCCTTCGCCGACCAGGCGAGGGCTGGTTGTCCGAGGAGACAACCGACAACCAGGACCGGCTCGATATCAGCCGGATCTGGATCGTCGACCCGCTCGACGGAACCAGGGAGTTCGTCGATGGCATCCCTGAATGGTGTGTCTCGATTGGATATGTGGTCGACGGCGATGCCGTTGCGGGCGGCGTCCTCGCTCCGGGTCGGGATCTGCGCATTCTCGGTGGCGTCGGTGAGGGCGTCGAGATGAAGGGGGCTCAACCCATTCGCCGCTCCGACAGTCTCGCGGGCGCGCTGGTTCTTGCCAGCCGAAGTGAGGTTCGGCGAGGTGAATGGGGGCCGGTCTTTTCCACACCCGTGTCGGTCCGCAACATGGGTTCCGTGGCTCTGAAACTCGCCATGGTCGGCGCCGGGCTGGCCGACGCCACGTGGACACGAGTGCCCAAGAATGAGTGGGATGTAGCGGGCGGCGCCGCCATCGTCCGGGCTTCGGGTGGTGCGACCGTGGATCCAGAGGGCCACCCAGTTCTCTTCAACAGGCCCGACACGCTCCTCCCTGGGTTCGTCGCCGCCCATAGTGACATCATCGACGAGGTCCTGGAGCTGATCCGCAGCCTCCCTTGATGTCTTTCAGGCTCTCACCTGAATCCCCGACAACCCTCTGCAAGGCGTCGACCTGAACGCGTAGGGTGGTCGACATGGGTCGAGGAGTGTGGCGATGAGGCGCTGGCGAGCCGGTCTCAGCCTGGGAGTGATCGCCGCGCTGGTAGTCGCGATCTGGGCGGCCGTCTCGGCCGGCGGACAGAGGACGGATCCCCCGGCCACCAGCACGACCACAGCCCCCAGTTCGACTGTTACGACAACTGCTGGAGCCCCGAGTTCGACCACGTCCAAGCCAACCACGACAGTCACGTCTAGGCCGACCTCGACCACCATCGACTCCGAGGCGCGGCTCGAGGAGGTTCGGCTCATCCTCCAGGACCTCTATTACCGCTGGTTCGATGCCATCTATCGCAATGACGGAGAGGCCGTTCGGGAGGTTGTGGCCACGGAGCAAGGCTCTCAAGCGATTTCCAAGGAGCGGTCGGCTTCCAGATGCTTCGACCGCATCCCGCAGAGCCATCAGACATCCTGATACGGAATCTTGAAATCCTTCTCGACAGCAATCGACTGCCTGGTCACGTTCTCGACGCATCGACCTCTCCTCCTGGCGTGGGACTCCGCGCGTCACGATCCGGCGTCGATGTCTTCTGCCAGTAGACGGGGATTGGCGGTTGGGAACCTCATGGACAAACAAGACGGACCTCTGGAAACCTGATTGCGATATCGAGCCGCTCTCGTCCTAAGCCTGGCGTTGGTTCTCATCAGCGCCCCCGCCGCTGGATGCGCAAGAGGCGTACGTGGCTTGCTGGGCGGAGACAGACACCGACCCCGTTACTGGACGCACCCGCCAGGTCACAATCTGTCGCCTGGCGGGCGGCGACCTGAGGGAGTATCCGGGCAATACTCCACCCAGCGACCTGGATCCGGCCGTTGGAACCGATGCGGTTGGAGTGTGTTGGTTCTGGACCTCTCAGGACACCGACTGGGAGCTTCTCTCAACCTTCTCCGACGGATCCGCGGTGCTCGGCCTCTATATCAACGGCTTCCTGGCGCTCGACACCGGCCAGATCCGGCGATGTACATCCGAACCGATCGTCCAGGATCCACCGCCACTCGTGGCCTGGGACATGATCACTGAATACGTCCACAACCCTCCCGAGCCCAACCTCAACCCACCCATCGGCCGAGGACTCACGGGACTCGATACCTTCGCCGAGATCACCGTTCCCGACCCATGGTCGGACTCCCTGACGATCCCCGGCTACACGATCGACGTCGAGGTATCCGTGGCAGCGGTAGCCGTTGACTGGGGCGACGGAGGTATCGATACCTTCCCACCCCAGGCCTACCCGCTCCTGGTGGGATACCCGGATGGTGTCGCTCGACATCTCTACGAGGTGAAGACCTGCACCCCGCCCGGATCACAGCCCGACTGCGACCCGGACCTGGAGGCATATCCGATCACTGTGTCGTACGTCTGGGACGCCCGCTGGAGGGCAAACGGAGGCGCGTGGATCACCGTCGATGTGACTCCTTCTTCTACCACGGTCGATTATCCGGTGACCGAGGCCATTTCCACCCTGACCAGCACTGGATAAAGCGGGCCAGAGAATTGTCCAGATTCGGGGCATAAGGGGGTAGGAATTGTCGGTGGGGTTTTGTATGTTCATCGTATGGGCGAACATACGTTCGAGTGGGGAGAGGACCGGGAGCCGGCTAATGCCCCCGAGTTGATGGAAGCGATCCGGGCCGCCACCTCCGGGTTGGACCGGTCGAGCCTGGACCGCCTGGAACGCATCGCCGCCCTGGATACCTCGGAAGGGTTCCGTTACGACGGATACACGTCGGTTTCTGCGTTTCTCTCTCACCGTTGTGGGATGGGAGTGCGAGAGGCCAACCGCAGCGTATTCCTGGCTCGGGCCCTGGGGCAGATGGCCTATTCGGTCAAACTGGTCCGCTCCGGCGATTTGACCCTGTCTCAGTTCGAGATCCTGGCTCATGCCTAATCTCAGCATCCTGAAGGGTTCGCCACCGACGAAGCCACCCTGGCCGAATCGGTAGTCGGCCTGTCCTGGACGGATACCGCCAGGGCCGTCACCTACTGGTGTTGCCTGCACGAAGAACCAGAAGACCTTTCGGACCCCGAACCGTCCCGGACTGCATTCGTCCAAGACGTTCGGGGGTCGGGGACGCCTGGACGGGGACCTGGCACCCGAGGACCACAACCTCCTGGAAACCGCCCTGGAGCCGCTGATCTCACGAGATCGTCAACTCCACCCCCGAAGACCAGTTGCCGTCCCGCTCAATACTCAGAGCCATGGCCCTGACCGAGCTGATCCGCCGCCACCTCGCTTCTAACCAGTCTCCGTCCGATCACGGCAACCGGCCCCAAGTCAGCGTCATCGTCCCCTGGGACACCCTCATCGGTAGCAACGATCAGCCCGCCGAATTCACCGACGGGACTCTGATCTCGGCCGCCGACGCCCGCCGACTCGCCTGCGACGCTCCGGTGTGTCGCCTCCTGACCGGACCCAACTCTGAGATCTTGGACCTGGGTAGGAGCCGACGCACCGTATCCGCCGCCCAATGGCGGGCCCTGGTCATCCGGGACCGCCACTGCCGCTTCCCCGGCTGCCGCCGGCCCGCCTCCTGGTGCGACGCCCACCACACCCTGTCATGGGACCAACTCGGGAACACCGACCTGTGCGACATGTGCCTCCTCTGCCGAAACCACCACACCCTGATTCACCGAGAGGCTGGACCATCACCAACCAAGGCAACGGCCAACTCGTCTTCACCCGACCCGACACAACCACCCTCCCCAACGGGCCTCCATAGAGGAAGCGCGTCCCCCGCTGCCTTGTCGACGGGCGACCAAGCCCTCGGTTGAAGTTGTTGTGTCCCTCAACCCCACTACTCTGCCAACGTGCTCGAGGCATGGTTCTTCATCGCCGCGGCGCTGCTGGTACTCAGTGGGGGATCCAAACTGATCGACCCTGCACCGACACGGGGCGCCCTCGAAACCGCTCGACTGCCGGCCGGAGCGGGCACGGTTCCCTCCCTGGCGGTGGCTGAGATCGCCGCAGGGTTCACTGGGATCATCCTTGGTGGATGGGGAGCAGCGGCGGTGGGGCTGATCTACCTCGGCTTCGCAGGATTCGTCTTCTACGCCTTGCAGCGACGCCTGCCCATCCAGTCGTGCGGGTGCTTCGGTCGCCCCGACACTCCTCCCACCTGGTGGCACTTCGGATTCAACCTCCTCTCCTTTGGGGTCGGCCTGAGTCTGGCGTTCACCGGACGATCGCCGGTGGACCTTCTATCCGACCAGCCGCTGGCCGGGATCCCATATCTGGCCTTCGTCGCGCTCGGAGTCTGGGTGGTATACCTGCTCCTGGCCGAGATGCCTCGCACCCTGGCAGCAGGGCGATGAGTCAGCGACTCGCCGAAGCCGGTGCCAGATTCCTCGAGTCCCGCACCAGCCGCCGTGGCTTCCTCCGTCGCCTCGCCATGGTCGGGACGGCCCTCGTGGCCGCCCCCACCGCCTACATCCTCCGGCCCGGAAGTGCCTATTCGGCCCTGGTCAAAACTCCCAACTCCTGCCCGCCCAACACCAAATGTGGCCAGGCCGCCTGGACGGAGTTCTGCTGCACACTGACCGGAGTCAACACGTGCCCGCCCGGATCAATGATCGCCGGATGGTGGCGTGCCGAGTATCCGGGCACGGGGCCGGATCACTGCGACGGCTCCTCCCGCTTCTATATGGACTGCAACTCGGACGACTGCCACGGATGCAGCTGCGGAGGCTCGGGCACATGCGGTAACAACTGCGTGGACTGCAACTGCGAATGCGCCAATGACGACTGCAGCTACTGGAAGACTTGCTGCACCCGATTCCGCTACGGGCAGTGCAACCAGGACATAGCCTGCCTGGGTCCCATCGTTTGTCGCGTTGTCACCTGCGTACCTCCCTGGGAGTGGGACTCCACCTGCACCACCACCGACGCCGTCAGCCAATCCACCTGGTACCACGACGCCGCTTGTCTCCGCCCCACCACCTTCTATTCGGCCCGACCCGCAGTGGTATCAGGCACCCACTGGGCCTTACGGGGCAGCCTCTCCACCGGCAACCCCTTCCTCGAATACGAGTTTGGCCAGAGCGGCGATGTGCCCCTGATGGCCGATTGGACGGCCGCCGGGGAAGCCACGTCCGCGATGGTCCGGGGTACCCGCCACGGTCCGGCCGGCGATAAGGGGCTCACCTGGTACGTACGCCAGGTCGAAGGGCCCGGCCTCCCCGATCTGATCTTCGACTACGGCAAAGCAGGCGACACGCCGGTAGTGGGCGACTGGGACGGCGATGGAGTCGCCACACCGGGTGTCGTCCGCGGGAACCGATGGCTGCTGCGCAACTCGAACTCGCCCGGCGGAGCAGACCTCGACTTCACGTTCGGCCAGCCGGGTGACATACCCATCGTGGGCCGGTGGACCGACGACGGAATCGCCCGCCCCGGTCTCGTGCGTGGCACCACCTGGATCCTCCGCACCACCGACGGCGGCTCAACGGTGACCCTCGACTTCGGCCCGGGAGGGACGCCTGTGGTGGGAGACTGGCAGGGAATTGGACGGGACCGCCCTGGTTGGTTCCAGGACGGCACGTGGTATCTGCGCAACAGCCTCACCTCCGGAAACGCTGACGCCACCTTCGACTTCGGCAGCACCCGGCGACATCCCCCTCGTGTGGGGGAAGCTGCAATGACAGCCCTCGTCATCATCGAGGGCGTGGTCATCGCCTTGCTGGTGCTGGTCGTCGCCGGGCTTCTCCGCTCTCACGCCGACATCCTTCGCCGGCTCCACGTCCTCGACGGAGGCGAGGCCGAGGGCACTACAAGCAGGGGCCTTCACATCTCTCCCCGCAGTGGCTCCAGGGTGCCGGACACCATCACCGGTCCCTCCCCCACCGGCGAGGCGATCAACGTGGCCCTTCGCAACACCAGGGGCAAGGTGTTGCTGGCCTTCCTGTCCAGCGGCTGTTCCACCTGTCGCCCCTTCTGGCAGGAGTTTCAGGCCGGAGCAGATATGCCCGCACCCGATGTGCGTCCGCTGGTCGTGACCAAGGGCGAGCAAGAAGAAAGCCCATCCCGCATCGCCGAGCTGGCCCCCACCCAAGTCAGGACGGTGATGTCCTCCCAGGCCTGGGATGACTTCCAGATCCCCGTATCGCCCTACTTCGTCCTCGTCGACGCGCAACAGGGAACGGTCATCGGCGAAGGGGCTGCAGGGTCGTGGGACCACGTTCGGGACCTGCTGGCACAGGCCTTGGCCGACGTTGGCACAGATGCCCGCACCACACGCGAGCGATCCGAGCGAACCAGCGATCACCTCCACTCGGCCGGAATCGAACCCGGCGATCCGAGCCTCTATCGCAATCCCCACGAGGGCAACGAATGACGCTCCTGGGATCCGCCGTCGCCTTACTGGCCGCCGTTCGCTCCCAGTGGTCCCCATGAGGAGAGTCGATGCTGTCCAGCATCCACCCGCTCGGTGAGCGGGCTCGCCACAATCGATGGGCAATCACGGCCACCGCCTTCACAATCGGTGCCGTAATCGTCGGCGCCGCCATCGGAGCTCTGGCCGGGCTGGCCGGCAGCGCCTTCGACGGAGCCTGGCGCTGGGCAGCAGTCGGAGCGGCAACCCTTCTGGCAGGCCTACTCGACATATCCCGGGTCACGCCCCCTGGTCCGCGTCGACAGGTCAACGAGGATTGGATCGGGACCTTCCGGGGATGGGTCTACGGAATCGGGTTTGGCGCCCAACTCGGAGCGGGAGCCGCCACCTATGTCGTGACCTGGGGCGTGTGGGCCACCCTGGTAGCCGCGTTCCTGGCGGGGGGACCGCTGCCGGGCGCCATCGTCGGTGCCACCTTCGGCATCGGCCGCTCCGTGCTCCTCCTCCTGGCCGGCCGCGTTGACCGGCCCAGCCGCTTGACCTCCTTCAACCGGAGGATGGCCGACCTCGCCTCGCCTGTGGCCCGAGGGGTGGCCGTCGCGTTCATCGCCCTCGGCATAGTCGGCGCCGCCTGGAGCCTGATCTGATGCAGCTCGCTCGATCGGGGATCAGCGTCGACGTGCCGCCCGGATGGGACGGCGCCATCGGGCGGAGCGGCGCCCTCACCCCTCAGGCGGCCGCAGATCTCGTCGAGCCGACCGTGGCTCACTTCGCCAACTTCCCGCTCCCGGCATCCAGGGCCGATTTCGGGGCGGATGTGACAGAGACGATGCGGCCTGGGGATGTCTTGGTGGTCCTCTTCGAGTACGGGCCGGAGTCGGCCGGAAAGGCCCTCTTCGCCGCCCAGGGTGTGCCCCGCATCGCCCCGGGAGACTTCGATCGCAACGCCCTCCAACGCGGTGTCGCCGGCCAGTCCGGCTTGCAGCGCTTCTTCACGGCCGGCAACCGGCCCTTCTGCCTCTACGTCGTCGTCGGCAGCCACATCGATCGGGCCGATGCCGTGCCAGCGGTCAACGACCTGCTCGACTCACTCGTAGTCGAATGAGACGCCGGCTCTTCGCAGTGCTGGTTGCCGGCGCACTCCTTACCGGTGCCGCGTGGTCCGCCACCGCCGTCGGCGCAGGGAGCAATGGACGGGGAGCTTTCACAGACGACGATGGGTCGGTGCACGAGGCGAACATCAACGGCCTGGCGGCCGCCGGCGTGACCAAGGGCTGCAATCCACCCGCCAACACCCATTTCTGCCCGGACAGCCCCATCACCCGCGCCGAAATGGCCACCTTCCTCACCCGCGCCCTCAACCTCCCACCAGCCCAACAAAACACCTTCACCGACACCGCCTCATCCATCCACGCCGCCAACATCGCCGCCATCGCCCAAGCCGGAATCACCAAAGGCTGCAACCCACCCCAAAACACCCGCTACTGCCCCGACCGGCCCGTCAGCCGCGCCGAAATGGCCACCTTCCTCACCCGCGCCCTCAACCTCCCACCAGCCCAACAAAACACCTTCACCGACACCGCCTCATCCATCCACGCCGCCAACATCGCCGCCATCGCCCAAGCCGGAATCACCAAAGGCTGCAACCCACCCCAAAACACCCGCTACTGCCCCGACCGGCCCGTCAGCCGCGCCGAAATGGCCACCTTCCTCACCCGCGCCATGCCCTCCATCCAGCCGATCCTCAACCGGTTGTCGGTTCTCTCCGGGCCCAAATGCTCCAAGGACGGGACCTCGTGCACCGGTCGTCTCACTCTGGTGGCCGGAGTCCAGATGGAGGCCATGGAGGGCTGGTACCAGGTCGTCCCCTATCAATCCGGCGAGGAGGCGGCTTTCAAGTCGGGGAGCACGGTCGTTTCCTTCACCTGGGACGGCTCTCCGCTCAGCCGCACCTACCTGGGGCTCAACGAGAAGTCCTCCCCTGCCACCCGTCGCTGGCGCGTAGCCATCCCCACCCTCACCTCCGGCAGCCACACGTTCCGGGCGGCCTGGAGGTGGAACGGGACCACCACCCAGACCGTCACCTGGGTCATCACCGTGCCCTGACCGAACCATCGCCGACGGAGATTCGGCTCAGGCCACCTGGATCAGCCCATGGTCCGATCGGTTGAGTGCCTCGACCCCATTGCTGGTCACCACAACGATGTCCTCGAGTCGCACCCCGAACCGGCCCGGCAAATAGATCCCGGGCTCGATGGAAAAGGCCATTCCCGGCTCCACGGTCCGACGGTTGCCCTCGACGATGTAAGGCTCCTCGTGGGCCTCGAGTCCGATGCCGTGGCCGGTGCGATGGATGAAATAGCCCCCGAAACCGGCATCTTCGATCACGTCCCGCGCCGTCCGGTCGATGTCGGCCGCCACCACCCCCGGCCGGACCGCTTCGACCGCCTCCCGCTGGGCTCGCTGCACCACCTCGTGCACCCGGACCTGGTCCGGATCCGGCTCCCCCACAGCGAACGTGCCGGGTGGTGTCCGAGCAGTAGCCCTGAAGCCGTCCCCCGAAATCGATCACGACCAGGTCTCCGGCAGCGATGCTCCGCTCGCCCGGCTCGTGATGGGGCGAGGCACCGTTGGGGCCTGACGCCACGATGTTGAAAGTCGAGACATGGTGGCCTTCCTCCACCGTCCAGGCCGAAACCAGTCGCGCCAGTTGGCGCTCGCTCATTCCCTCCATCTCCACTCCCGCCAGACGCGCCGCCACGCGGTCCGTCGCCTGGGCGGCTCGCCGCAACAGTTCGATCTCGGCGGTCTCCTTGCGGATCCTGAGCTCGGTCATCGCCGGAGTGGCAGATGAGAAATGGGCCCCTTCCATCGCCTCCTGGAGACGCAGCAGGAACAAAGACCAGGTGTGGTCTCCGATGCCGAAGTTTCGACCCCGTTTGGAGACGATTCCCGCCACGACCGCCACGGGATCTTCGGTCTCGCCCCAGGGCTTCACGGTGAAAGGCCCGGGCGACACCCGTGGAGCCTCCAGCTCGGGAACTACCAGCACCGCCTCGGAGGCGGTCAGGACCAGCATGGTCAGTCGCTCTAGGGGCATGGCCTCATAACCGGTCAGATAGGGCAGGTCGGTGCCCACCGAGAGAAGCAGCCCGTCCAGCCCATGCGTGGACATCACGTCCCGGGCTCGCTGCATGCGAGCCGCGTAGTCGAACGGGGTCGAGTCCGGCGCAGGCGATGTCACCCTGGAATCGTACCGGGGGTACCGTGACCGGCCCATGTCGACCCGCTGGCTGCTCATCATCTCGGCCGTCGTCGCCCTGCTGATCCTCGTGGCAGGGGGGATCTGGCTGCTCCTGGCCGTGGGCTGATAGTCAGCCTCAGACCATCAGCATCCGTTCGGCCAGCGGATGTGGCTGTCGACCGACACGTCCTTCAGCACGGCCGACTCGCCTGTGGCCGTATTGATCTTCACCGCTACCTGGTCGTTGGCCCCCAGCCCGAAATGGGCCACCGGCATCGTCCCCGATGCGTACCCGACCGCCACACCGATCTCCTGCCTTCCCAGCATCGAGCCGTCTGGTCCGTCCACCTCCACCACCGTTCCCACTCCCCCGAGGGGATCATCCACAGACACCTCCAGCCAGTGGCCTCCCGAGGTCACGTTGCGGTAGAGCCGGCTGGGCAGAGCCGGCTCCCACTCCAGGGCGAACACGTCCAGCCGCCCGTCGTGGTCGACGTCGGCGACCGGCGCACCCACCCAGTACTGGAGGTTCCCCATGCCGGCCGGGGCTTCGAATCGCACCGGGTCGCCGCCCAGGTTCCGGAAGATGGCCGGGGTATCGCCGTCGGCAGCAGAGCCAGAGGTGATGATGTCCGGTCGGCCATCGTTGTCCATGTCGGCAAATTCGACGTGGGGAGCGAGTGATGGCAAGGCGTCGAGACCCGCCTCCTTCGTGACCTCTTCGAAGGACGTTCGGTCCTTCTCGAGCCCCCGATTCAGGAACAGTCGGATCGGAACCCGGGCCCCTTCCTCGACGATGGAGCGATAGTGCTGGCCTACCAGGATGTCGGGCCGCCCGTCATTGTTGACATCGCCCACCGCGACACCCGCCGGGTCGTCATCGGGACCGATCTGCTCCCAGCCGAACCCCGGCGGCGTGGCATCGGTGAAGCTCATGTCACCATTGCCCAGGAAGACGTTCTCCGACGTCACCAGGTCGGCGATGCCATCTCCGTTGAGGTCCGCTGCCGTCGCACCCAGGGCGTGGACGTCTTTCAGGCCCGAGCGGGCCGTGACATCGGTGAATGCGAACCCGCCCTCGTTGTGCAAGAGCACCCCGCCCATTTCTCCATAGCGGTCTTCGGCAACGTACACGTCGAGAAGGCCGTCACCGTCGTAGTCGGCCACCGCCGGGGTACGGCCGTTGAACAGGTCGGGAAGCGGCTCCGCCACGGCCTTCAGAACGCCGTCGACGTTCTCGAACATCTGGGCCGGCGGCGGCTCCTTATCGTCGTTGCGGACCAGCAGCAGATCGGGATCGCCGTCGCCGTCGAAGTCGGCGAACACGGCACCCGAGGTCCTGCCCATGTCGGGGCTGAAACGCCCGGCCTGGGTGAAGGTATCGCCCCCCAACAGGAGCCGGTCCGGGGAGGGCCCGTCGGCTCCTCTCAGTTGGTAGTTCTCGACCGGCCGGTCCGTGAAGGTACCCACCGCCAGATCGGGATACGAGTCCCCGTTGACATCTCCAAATGCTGCAGCGTGCCCGTACATGCCGGTCAGGGGCTCGACCAAGCCGAACGGATCCGTCACGTCTTCGAGCGCCACGGTGCCGGGCGGGTCCTGGACTTGGACAGGCGCGCCCCAGCAGGCCAGGGTCGACCCTCCGGAGGACGGGGCAGAGTTCGAGCCGGAGGAATCGGCCGTGGACGATGGGCCTGATCCGCTTAGTGAGGAGCCCGTCGTGAGGGGGGCGGCTCCCGGAGGCTGGGCATTCGTCGACGACGCACCGGTTCCCGAACAGGCCGACCCGATCAAAGCCAGCACCAGAATGAGTCGCTTCATAGGCCTTCGATCACAACGAACGCCACCTTGCCGAACCCGGAGTCGTCATCGAGTGGAGAGGCGTTGATTCCCATGATCAGCCGACCCTGGTCGTAGACCATCGAGTAGGTCCCGCCCGGCAGCAAACCCAGCCCGTCACGGAATGGGCCCGCCAGAGAAACCAGATCGGACATCTCTCCGGTGGCCGTATCAAGCGACCTCACCACAGCCCCGTCTTGCCAGGAGTCGCCGTGGGCCCCAGGCATCCAGAAGATTCTGCTGCCGTCGGGGGTCATGGCCAGGGAGGTCGTGTATCCACCCGACGATCCCAGCACTGACAGCTCGCCGTCGCCATTGATCGAGAACAGCGTGTCGCTCTCCTGAGTCACGCCATAGAAGGTCCCGTCGGCGCGGACCGGGGTGACCGCACGGAGGAACTCCCCTTCGTCGGACCCGGGTAGGCCGATCCCGGGATCAGAGGTCGCCCCTGTGGCGGCATCCAGGGCCATGAGGTGGATCGAGGCGACCGAATACAGGACCCGCCCCGCCGCGTCCACGGCCAGGGAGCGGAACCCGACCTGGTCGGGATCGTCGACGCGTTGGGTGAGTTGGTCGCTCGCGGTGTCGAATACCACGAGGTCTCCATCGTCGGTGGCGGCGTCCACCGCCTCGCCCACCAGATAACGCCCATCCGGCGTGATCTCCATGGAGGGCACCCCGCGACGACCGGCGACGGCACCGTGGTTGCGCACTACGCCGGCAGCCGGATCGATCTGCAGAAGCAGGTCTCCCTCGTAACCGTTGCCGTACACGAGGTCGCGACGGGTCCCCCAGTAGGTGAAGGCCCAGATGGTGCCGCACGCCCCCTCCCGCATCTGGGCATGGATCTTGCCGTAGCCCCAGGCCCCGGATTGGTGGTCGACCATCGACAGCGCATCCATGAACCTCGTCAACACCCGAGTCTCGGGGTCGTATTGGAAGAGGTACGAGTTGCCGTCGACGCCGAGATGATTCCCTACGGCCGAGTAGTGGAGACCGTTCGATGCGGCGATCCCCTGACCCCACTGAGTCCACAAACCCTCGGTAGGTCCAGGAAGCGGGTACTCGGCGGCGTAGATGGTCAAGCCGCCTTCGCTTCCGATCTGGTTCAGTGTCACCGAGTCATCCTGTCGCATGGGGGTCCCTCCGGCACCCGGGCAGGAGGCCCGATCACTCGACTCGTTGGTCCGGGCAGGGCCTGCAGGTTTGGAAGCGCCGGCCGCGGAAGTCGGTGAGGAGCCAGATGTCCCGGAAGAGGACCCGGGGCCCGAAATCGGCGCCGCCGACGACACGGGATCGACGGCTCCGCCGCCGACGCATGCCGCCACAAGCAACAACACCATCAGGCTCGTGACGAGTCGTCGAATTCTCCCACCCACTTCTTGCTCCACTCCCCCGAAACCTTATCGACAGGGCCCGGATAGCACAGCCGTTCGATCGACTCAGTTAACCTCCGATCGGTTCCACCCCGGGAGGAACGTGAACCCGGCAACGCTCGTCGATCTACTCGGTCAATCACAGTTCCAGGCCGGTGTCGGCTGGGGGCTGGTGGGAGCGGTCCTCCTGGTTGCTGCGTCACGCCGCGAACAGCCCACGCCACTGTGGGGACTGGTGGCCACGGCAGCCGCCATGATCTCCCTCTGGAGCAGGGCCGACTTTGGATGGCAGTTCCCCATCGGACTGGCCCTCCTGCTGGCGGGAGGATTGCTGGTCGAACACGACCATCGCATCGGCATTCTCATCGTCATTTGTGGCGCGGTTGCCGTGGGGCTGGACCCCGTGCTTCCTGATCAGTTGTGGATTCGGCTCGGCACCATGCTGTTCGTTGCCTACGGGGGCCTGGCGATCGGCGCCGTCGACGAGGAGCTGGGCCACACCGGGATCCCGGCGCTGATGGTGGCCGGAACCGTGTTCGGCATCTGGGCCACCGTTCCCGAGACCGACCTGGCCAGGGTTCTGATGGGGGTGATGGTGGCGGTCATCTTCACCGCCTGGCCCAGGGCGAGGGTCCAGGTCGGAGTGGCTGGCGCCTGCACCCTGGCTGCGGTGATGGCGGCGATCATCGCCTCCGGCGGTGTAACCCGTCCCGGGGCCATCGTGGGGAGCTGGGCGACACTGGGCCTGTTCGCGGCTGCGCCCGTCGTCAGGGCCCGGCTATCCCACTACCGGTGGGTCGCCTTCATCGTGCACGGAGTCGCCGTATTCCTGGCCTCCCGGGTAGCCGGGCTTCAGCAGGGCCGGGGCGCCGCCGCCGCCATCGCCGTGCCCACTCTGGCCATCGTGGCCGTCTTCATCGGACTCCTCCATCGGGCCGATCGCCGCCAAGCATCGCCGGTGACCTGATCACGCAGTCCGCCTCGGCTTCGCCACCGAGGCCAGGAGCTCCAGGAATTGATCGGCAACCAGGTCGGAACGAAAAGAGGTCTGGAAGATCTCCCGGCTTCGCCGGCCGTACCGCTCCCGGCGCTCCGGGTCGCCCAGCAGACCGATCACCGCCTCCCCCAGCGCTCGAGGGTTGCCGGGCGGCACCAGGTCTGCGTTCCCACCCTCTTCCACCACCTCCCGGAGGGCGGGGATGTCGCTGGCCACCACCGGCAGGCCAAGGGCGACGGCCTCGATCAGAGCGCCACCCAGACCCTCGTAGAGCGAGGGGAACACGAACAGGTCCGCCGCGGCCATGATGTCGGTCACGTCCGACCGGTGGCCGAGGACCTCGACCACGGACCCCAGGCCCAGCCTTCCGATAGTGGCACTGATCGATCCCGATGCGTGTCCGGCTCGCCCGACGATCAGCAGACGAGCCCGGGGACGGGCAGCAACCACGGCCGGGAAGGCTTCGATCAGGTGGACATGACCCTTCTGGTACTCCTGTCTTCCCACGGTCACGACCACCTCGGCATCATCGGGAAGGCCGAGAGCTTCTCGCGTACGAGCCCGGCGTTGAGGGTGCCGCTCCCCGATTCGGTCCGGATCCCGGCCTCGCCGCACCACGCTGATCCGGTCCGGCCGCACACCGAGAGTGGCGACGGTCGAATCCTTGACAGCATGGCTGATGGCGTGAAAGTGGTCAGTGCGATAACGCCCAAGCACCCGGTCGACGAGCTTCACCATCCGGAGCCGCCGAGGGGAGACGTTCGGGTCGTCGAGGCGGGCTGGGTCGTATGCGGTGTTCGCCAGATTGACCATGACGGGGACATCGAGGCCGATCGTTGCCAGACGACCCGCGAGATCCGCATCGAACAGGGACGTGTAGACGAGATTGGGCTGCTCACTCACGATGAGTCGTCGCAACGACCTGATCTTCGACAGGCGCCCCTTGCCCTCCAGAAAGCGAACATCCAACCCTGCTTGCCTCGCCTCGTCTTCGAACCCGACTGCCCGTTGGTGCAGGCAGGCCACTACGACTCGGATGTTCCGCTCGGCCAGACGAGGGATGAGTTCGAGCAGGGACCTTTCGGCGCCGCCGGCGCCGAAAGAGTCGATCACGAACAGGTATGTGGCTTCCACATCGTCGAGCTCCGCCAAGTCCGACATCGTATCGACCGAGCTCCCGGTATGCTCCAACCCGGAGCTGGGAGGATGCTGTTTGCGCCACTGTCCGTGGTGTGAGCTCCCCCCCGGCATGGCCGACAGAAGGAGACTACGTGTCGAACTCCATAGCCAATTCCTTGACCCCGACCGACCGGAGGCTCTCGACGCGCCGGATGGGGTGGTGGATCGCCGGGGTACTCGGAATGGGGGCGACCCTGGCGCTGGTGCTGGGAGTGGGCTCCACCGCCGGCGCCGCCATTGCCGACAAGGTCCTGACGACCGGGTCGTATCCGAATGGGTTCACCGTTCCCGCCGGACAGACCTGGGAGCTCGATCCGAACAGCAACGTGACGATCTCGTCGGGGGGCAACGTCGTCGTGCGCGGCACACTCGTGATGCGACCCAGCTCCGGGAGTATCCAACACCTGCTCCGGTTCACCGGCGTCGACGAGAGCGCCTTCCAGGGTGGTGGCGACGGTACGACTCCCATCGCCACCGATGTGGGCCTGTGGGTGGTGGGGAGCGGACGGCTTGTCATCGAGGGCCAGCACAAAACGGCCTGGAGCTACCAGTACGACCCGACCTGGACGGGCGACGAGGTCATGGCGGCCCCCAACACTCCCGGGAACTACGACGGCTTCCACCCCGTCACCTCCACGCCGCCCCCGAATGCTCTCGGGTATCGCACCGAATTGTTGGACCTGACCCGGAACGTGCGTATCGAAGGCACACCGAGTGGTTACGCCCACATCCTCATCCACTCGTCTCGCCCCTCGTCCATCCGCTATGCCGCGCTGCGTTACCTGGGCCCCGACCCCGGAGCCTTTTCGGACCACCACGACACAGGGCGCTACGGCCTCCACTTCCATCACTCGGGAGAAGGAAGCCGCGGGACGCTGGTTGAGGGGGTGGTGGTCAGGGACACGAAGAACCACGCCTTCGTCCCCCACAACTCACACGGCATCACCTTCCGCGACACGATTGCCTACAACGTCCACGGCGAGCCGTACTGGTGGGACGACCCGGCCCCGGGTCAGACCAACGAGACGTCCGACCTCCTCTTCGACCATGTCGTGGCGGCGCGGATATCACGCTCTAACCCCGGTGAGAACCACCGCCTCACCGCCTTCTACCTCGGCAAGGGGTCCAACACGAGCGTCATCAACTCGGTGGCGGTTGGCATGCAAGGCGAGACAGGGGCCGATCGGTCCGGGTTCCTGTGGCCGGAGAACTCACAGGGGACGTGGACGTTCCGCGACAACGTCGCCCACAACAACGAAGGCAACGGCATCTTCGTCTGGCAGAACAACCACATGTTGCACGTGATCGACGGGTTCACCGCCTACTACAACCGTGACGCCGGCGTGAACCAGGGTGCCTACACGAATTCCTATCAGTACAGGAGGCTGGTGCTGCTGGGCAACGGAGTGGCGGTTCACTCCCACGCTCTGGGCGAGCCGGGAGACGGTGGCGTCTCCATGCAACTGTGGAGCAACATTCGCACGGATGGGGGTGGCCTCTACATCGACGAGCACACTTTGCCCGCCGAGGCACCGGTCCGATTCACAGATTGCGACTTCGGCCACGTCGAGGTCGACGATCAGGGCGGCGAGGCTCCCGGCGTCTACGACTTCGTCCGCTGCGGGCTGGAGCCATCCGACTTCGACCTGACCCGGGCCATGCCCGGGGGCGTGTTCCGCGTGCAGCGGGCCGACGGCTCCGCCTACCGGCTCACCTCGGACGGCAAGGTGACGTCCATCCCCGCCTTCGCCCCGCTCTATCCGGGTGACGTCTTCAACGACGACAACGGCTCCATCTTCGAGGCCGACATCGACTGGCTGGCCGGCCAGGGCATCACCAAGGGGTGCAACCCGCCCGCCAACGACCACTTCTGTCCCAACAGCTACGTCACCCGGGGCCAGATGGCCGCCTTCCTGACCCGGGCCCTTGGATACACCGATGATGGCGGCGGGGATCTATTCAAGGACGATGACAATTCGGTCTTCGAAGGCGACATCGACCGCCTCGGCGCGGCGGGGGTGACGAAGGGCTGCAACCCGCCCGCCAACGACCGGTTCTGTCCCGACAGCTACGTCACCCGGGGCCAGATGGCTGCCTTTCTGACCAGAGCGTTCGGCTACACCGACGCCGGCAAGGGCAACCTGTTCGTGGACGACAACGGCTCGGTGTTCGAAGGCGACATCGACCGCCTCGGCACGGCCGGTGTCACCAAGGGCTGCAACCCGCCCGCCAACGACCGGTTCTGCCCGAACGACTACGTGACCCGGGGCCAGATGGCGGCCTTCCTCCATCGGGCCATGGGGAGCTGAGAGCGGACAGCAAGCTCTAGAGTGCCCGTCCGTGAGCCGAACGGATTCACCATCGGAGATCGTCGATCTCGTCTCACTCCTCCAGGATCGGTTTGGCTGGGAAGCGACGGCCGAGACCTATGAGGTTGTCAACCGCTGGGAGCGTCCGCGCTCGGGCTCTGTCTTCTTCCGACTGGCCGGCCACCCCGACGGGCCGCAGCTGGTGGTCAAGGTCCGGCGCGATTGGTCGGAAGGCACGGCCGAGCATGTGCACCTGGCGACGAACCGGCTGGCGGAGACCGTAGCTCATGCCGGGCTCGCCCACGGCCGCGTGGTCCGATCGATGGGGTGGGCCACCGACCCGGAGACGGTCGTCATGCCCTATGTCGAGGGTCTGGATCTGGTCTCGGTTCTTCGCACTCCGACTCACTGGGCGTGGCAGGGGAACGGAGCGATCCTGTCCGCATGCATGGCCGATGCCGGTGCCATGCTGGCGGCCTTCCACGACACCGAACCCGAGGAGCCTCCCGGCTTCATGCCCACCGACGCCGAGGCTCGAGCCATCGCGGCACGGGTCAAAGCCTCGAAGCAGATAGCTATCGCGCTCGACTCGATCGACCTCGGCTCCCGATTCAGACTTTCCTTCGGTGACTACGGCCCCGGAAATCTCCACCTCACAGAGGATCGCCTGCTCTACGTCCTCGACGCCCCCGAGAGCCCCGAGCACGCTCTGATCCATCGAGACCAGGCCCATTTCCTGTTCGAGACCCGACGACAGCTAGCCGGTCATGGATACACACGAACGGCCCCGGTGACCGGCCAGTACGGACGCCTCGCTTCGGCGTTCCTCAACGGTTACTCCAACGCGCGGTCCGGGATCGAGTTGAACGGGGCCGACGAGAGTCTGATCGACCTCTATCAGCTGCGACGCGTGGTGGGAATGGTCCGAAAGCGACTGCCCGGTCGGCCGTCCGACGCCTGGTGGTTCGCCCGAACCGCTCTCTCGCTTCGCGTGGGGCTGGGACGCTCGCCCGGCCGGGTTCAGGGCCCTGCGTAGAACGGATCGATGTCGGTGACCTTCCCGCCACCGGTCAGCTGGTAGGCGCTGCCGTCCGAGGACTGCACCCGAAAGACCGAGTCGCCCTTGGCCCGGCTCAAATCGAAGTCGTCTGGCGTCAGGCCGCAACCGACGAAGTCGAAGTCGCCCGGGGAGTCTCCTCCACCATCGGCCACGACCACCTTGCTCAGGTCGCAGCTCAAGAACCGAACCGGGGTCTCCCCGGCGGTGGCATGCTCATCTACGACGAGCGTTCCCCCGTCCGTCCTGAGCCCCGACCATGTCTGGGTGTCGGCCCCGTCGGTGGGTTTGCCCAGGGCGTGAGAGCGAACCGCTACGCCATTGTCCAGGAGTGTCAGGTCGGTGTACTGGTAGGAGTTGCTGTAGGCGCCGTGTTCCACTCCCGCCAGCGTGTTGTAGTAGGCGGTGAAACCCACCACGTCGTGGCGGATCGAATTGTTCTGCCAGACGAAGATGCCGTCGGCATCGTTGTTGTGAGCGATGTTGCTCTCGAAGGTCCAGGCCGACTTGGCGGCCTCGGGCCAGGTGAATCCCGAGCGGCTGGACTCGTCTTTACCCTCCACCCCCACGGCTACCGAATTGGTCAATGCCATGTTGGTGCCGTTGCCCAGGAAGAAGGCCGACAGCCGATACTCGCTGCCTCCGGCTCCCAGACCGACCCCGGCGGCAATCACGCGGTCCCAGACGAGGTCGTGGGTGTCGTTGACGGTCGAGTCGGGCTCCTCGGGCGGATCCCACCAGTAGGCCTCGTTCTGCACGTGATAGGCGATGGTGTCCCGGAAGGTGATGCCGTTGGAGGCGTGGGGCACGAAAGCGTGGTTCCCGGCGTCCCTCACCACGACGCCCTCGACGAGGCTCCCTCGACTCCCGTCGCCGGCGTGGTGGAAGTGCAGCCCATATCTGCCCGTCTGATCTGTGTCCTGGTCGAAGCCGGAGGCAACGTAGCGGATGGCCACATACCGAATCGTCTGAGGCCGGGTGGAGTGGATGAAGACATGGGTGTAGCCATTGGGAGTTCCCTCGATTCGAACGTTCCGCGTCAGATCCAGCAACTCGGTGGGATATCCCAGCGAGTTGGGCGGTGGGGTCGCAGAGACGGGCCCGAATTTCTCGTACTCACCCGCCGTATTGGGGGCCGCCACCACTTCATCGCCTACCCAGGAAGCATCGAATTCGTAGCCCCAGGCAGGCTTCTCCGCTCCCTCAGCCACCAGCCGGCCGTCTCCGACCACCCACAGGCCCACGTCGGTCGGGACCGGCTCCATTCCCCCACCCTGAAAGGCGCTCTCGTCGATGTCTTCGAATTGGAGCACATGCTCGATGTCTCCAGAAGAGGGTCGCATGACAAGGGTTCCCTCCACGACCACGTTCGCTTCCGAAGTGACGGTGACGTCGTGACCGGGGTCGAATTCCCAGGTTTCGCCGGCGGGCACAACGAAGCCGTCAGGGAAATCCATCTCGCCACTGAGTACCCGCGTCGGAGCGGAGTCCACCTCGGCCGTAGCGGCTGGGCCAGAGGTGGTGACCGGGGCCAAGCCAGAAGTAGACGGAGTCGAACCGATGGTCGTGACCGCTGGTGTGGTAGTCGTGGTCGACTCGGCGGACGTGCAGGCACCAATCGAGAGAGCGAGGGCGACCACGATAAGGACGCCGGGCGCAGCGTGGTGGCGGCCGACCATCAGCCTCCGAAGGCGCGGTGGAGGAACGCAGCCATCTGCGCCCTCGTCACGAAATCATTCGGGCAGTACATGTCATTGACGGGCGGATTACAACCCTTCGTCACCCCCGCCGCCGCCAAAGCCTCGATATCGGCCTTGAACACCGAACCACCCACATCGGTGAACCGGCTCCCACCCGGACCGAACCCGAACGCCCGCACCAGAAACGCCGCCATCTGACCCCGAGTCACAAAATCATCCGGACAGAACAAGTCATTCGTAGGCGGATTACAACCCTTCGTCACCCCCGCCGTCGCCAAAGCACCAATATCGGTAGCGAAAACCGAACCGCCCACGTCCTTGAACGGAATCCCGCCCCCCTCGAACCCGAACGCCCGCACCAGAAACGCCGCCATCTGACCCCGAGTCACATAATCGTTGGGACAGAACATGTCGTTGGTAGGCGGATTACAACCCTTCGTGATCCCCTCACCCGCCAACCACTCGATATCCGCCGAGAACACCGAATTACCCAAATCCTTGAACGTGACACCCGAAGTGCCGGGATTGCCCGGATTCCCGGGGTTGCCGGGATCGCCGGGGTTGCCAGGATCGCCGGGGTTGCCAGGATCGGTGGTGTCGGGCGGGAGGACGGTGACGGTGAAGGTTTCCTGGTCGTGGAGCACCGGATTGCCGTCGTCACTCACCTGCACCGTGATCGCGTAATCACCGGGTGCCTGAGTGGGCGTCCATGAGAAGTCACCGCCGGCGGTGATCGTAGCCCCTTGTGGCGAACCGCCGACGAGCGAGAAGAACAGCGAATCATTGTCGGGGTCCGAGGCCCCCGCATTGAAGGACAAGGTATCGCCCTGCTTGACGGTCTTGTCAGTGATCGATCCCAGGACCGGAGAGCGGTTCGTATTCGATATCGACCAATCAAATGTTCTCTGGCCACTCGCGGCCGGTGAACCGTTGTCGGTCGCAGTGACAGTCACCGAGTAGGGCGAGCCGGAGGCGGCCGTAGGTGAGATGGTTCCGGTGATGTGTCCAGTCGATGGGTTGATGCTCAGTCCACTCGGAAGACCGGTCGCGCTCCAATTGACTATCGAGTTGGCCGGAATGTCCGGATCTGTCGCCGTCATCGAGAGATCGACTTGGTCACCTTCGCCGTTGCTCTGATTTCCGGGATTGGCCACGGTCGGAGGTCGGTTCACCTCGTCCACGGTGAGGCTGACGGTCTGTGAGGGTGAAAACTCTCCGTCGGTGACCACAACGGAGAACTGGTAAGGCGTAACCCGGCTCTGCGACTCGGTGGGCGTCCAACTGAATTGGCCCGAGGACGGATTGATGCTTGCCCCGCTTGGAGCACCCTGAAGCGAGAAGGTCAGACTGTCGCCTTCAGGGTCGCTCGCAGTGGCGGTGAAGGTGTATTGCTCCATCTCGTTGATGGAGACGTTGGTTGGAACCGGGTTGAGGGTCGGCGGCTGGTTCGGTGCCGGCGCGCTGACCTCGATCGTGATCGTGCCCTCATTGGAATCCGCCGTCCCATCGTTGGCCTTGAACTTGATGGTGTCCGTCCCGACGCTCGTCGCCGTGTAGGTGAGGTTGGGTGGTGTTCCCGAGTAGGTCCCCAACGAGGGGCCGCTCGTGACCGTGTATGTCAACGGATCTCCGTTGGCATCGCTGGCGCTGAGTGTCACGGGCCGCGAATTGCCGACGGTCGCGGTCAGCGTTTGATCGTTTGCGACCGGTGCCTGCTGGGGAATGGCCGTAAAGCTGTACTCATACAGCTTGTCGGTGCCCCGATCCGTGACCCAGATCGAGGTCTTGGTGGAGTCGTAGCTGGCGGGGGCGAGGCCCAACCCCGAGATGTAGGTGGGGATAGCAGGACTGGTAGGGAGAGCGATCGTTCGGATGATGTCGCTGGGCTGATAACTGGTTCGAGTGGCGAACCCAGTCGTCGGCAACTCGTAGATCACTCGTCCGAGGCGATTGCCGGCCAGCAGGTGGCCGGTGGCGGGATCCCAGGACAAACCCTCCCAATCCGCATTCGAGGCGGTATTCAGTGGTGCGATATCGATCGATCCCGTCGTGTAGCCAGTACCGAAGTCACCGTCGGCTCCCGGGTCTATCCAGAAGATCCTCTTTCCGGGTCCGGCCGCTTCGTGTCCATTGATGAAGAAGAGGACGCCGTTGGCACGGTCGTAGGCCGGATCCTCCGTGTCGCCACTGCCCATGGCGTCTGTATCGATTGGTATGCGACTCTCTTGTGAGGTATCGAAATCTTGGATTATGAAGATCTTGCTCACGTGGTCATCCGAGACGAACATCGTGTTGGTGGTGGGGTCGTAATCAACTCCTGTGGGCTCCACGATGCCCGTGTACCTGTTCACCGCCCCTCCTCCGTACGTGTACTCCCAGGCGTTGTACATTCCGGAGTTGTCGATGTTGTTGTCGGTCACCCAGAAGATGCTCCGGCTTGGTATCCAGGCGATCCCCGATGGATCGATCGGGGGTGGCGTCCACCCCGATGTATCAACCGGCGAGCCCACGAGCTGGGCCGTCACGGTGACTGCGGCATCCGCCTGTAAGGCGCCGATTGGCCCGAAGCCGGCCACCGCGAGGAGGGAGGCCAGCGCCACGATGGCGAGGCGCCGACCCCCTCCCCTGTTGTCCGTCAGCCAGTTCATGCCCGGAGCTCCCGTGCCCGCCTGCCTCTACCTCAGCCCGTGAAGGCCCGGTGGAGGAAAGCGGCCATCTGACCACGTGTCACGTAGTCATTGGGGCAGAACCGGTCGTTGGTGGGCGGGTTGCAACCCTTGGTCACCCCGGCCGTTCCAAGGCGATCGATATCGCCCTCGAACACCGAGTTGTTGTCGTCGACGAACAAGTTGCCACCGCCGTTGTCGGTGTAACCGAACGCCCTGACCAGGAACGCCGCCATCTGACCACGGGTCACGAAGTCATTCGGGCAGTACTTGTCGTTCTTGGGCGGGTTGCAGCCCTTGGTCACTCCGGCTGTGCCGAGACGATCGATATCGCCCTCGAACACCGAGTTGTTGTCGTCGACGAACAGGTTGCCGCCGCCGTTGTCGGTATAGCCGAACGCACGGGTGAGGAACGCCGCCATCTGGCCACGGGTCACGTAGTCGTTGGGGCAGAACATGTCGTTCACCGGCGGGTTACATCCCTTGGTGATGCCGGCAGCAGCCAGCCACTCGATGTCGGCTTCGAAGATGTTCCCGTTGTCGTCCTTGAAGGTGTCGTTGCCGCCGGGCGGTGGGGGTGGCGGAGGTGGCGGGCTGCCCGGCTTCGTGATGGTGAGCTTCAGAGTCTTCTGCACCGACGCCTGACCGTCGCTGATGGACACGATGATCGTATGCACACCGACACTCAGGTCATTTCGGATGAAGTCGCCTCCGACGCCGATGCGCCCGTCGATGCTCGAGGTCCACACGATCCCGCTGGAGATGTTCCCGCTCTCAGGATCGGAGGCCGAGGCCTTGAAGTGGACGTCGTCACCTTGCACGGCCGAGTCGACCGACTTGGGGTTCTGTACCGACAGCGTCGGTGGCTGGTTGGCCGGAGCATTGGTGACTATCAGGGTCACCTCGTCGCTGTTGGTGAGCGGGTTGGTGCTCGCCGCCCCCGGCTCCGTCACGGTCAACCGCAGCACATAGGTTCCGGTTGTGGTGAAAGAGACCGTGCTGGTCGGGCTGGCGGCGTTGCCGAACAACACCGTCCCCGGACCGCTCACCTTGCTCCAGGCTTTCACCAGCTGGGCCTCGGAGTGATTGTCGTCACTCACGAGCCCGCCCAGGGTGGTGGTGTCGTTGATCGAGACCGTGTTGTCGACACCGGCCGACACACCAGGAGCCTGGTTGCCGGAGTTGGGCAGCATCGTCTGCCAGATGACGTGGTCGTCTCCGGCACCGCCATAGGCCCAGTCGATCAGAACCGGCAGCCCGGTGCCTTCGTCGGCGAACCTGGGCACGATGTTGTTACGGAACCTCTCGAATTCCGTCTTGAACAACGGCTGCGGTGCCGGCCAGGCAGTAGGACCTTCCTGAGTATCACCAAGCGGAAGCGCCCTGGTCCAGTAAATGCTCTCGGTCCTGGGGTTGTCGACCGCCATGACATAGAGATTCCCGCCATAAGCAGTGATCACTGGCCGTTTGCGATCCCCAGTCGTGCTCGTCTGATCGTGTTTGACGATGTGCTCCGACCAGCCTTGCGGATGAGCTGCGCTTGAAGACAACCACCTGAGGGTCGGCGTCCGCTGAAGCGCTGTTCGGTTGGCCGGGAAGAAGCGTCCGCTGCGTCTCGGTAGCCAGGTAGAGATCGTTGCCCGACGTCACAACGCTCAGCTCGTCGTCCGAGTGGACGATGGCCACGTTGGTGGGCGTGGTCTGCGTGAGCTTGAGGTTGAGCGCCTCCGTCTCCGACGTCCAGTTGGAGACACCACCGGTCAAGGTGGCGGCACCGAAGCCGTCCGCAGCCACGGGCGACGTCGCAATGGCGTTCCCGACCACCGGGTCGGAGTCCTTGGCCGTGACGGTCGCCTGGTTGGACTGAGAACCCGCTCATGGTGACACTCGGATGCGGATTGGTATTGGCCGCGTATCCGACTCCTGGAGTCCCGGTTCCGTTGATGGCATTGACCAGATTGGCCTGGGTGACGGGCAGCGTTGCGCCGATCTCTACATGGCCAGCAGCCGTGGTCAGAGCACCATTGGCATCGAACGTGTAGGTCCGGCCCCCGATTGTGATCGAGTAACCGGCTGCCGGCTGGTTCGCTAGCGTAAGCGTGCCGGTAGCCCGGGTAACAGCGGTGCTGGCACTCTCGGCGATCGAGTAGTACAGATACTCCGAATAGCGACCCGCCTCGCTGGGAACCCGACTGTCCTCGGCTGCGGCCACCACCATCGTGGTACCGAGATTGGCGAGAACGGTCTGACCCTCATCAACGGAAAGCATCAAATTGGTCACCGGGCTCCAGGTGGTTCCGTCGTTGGTCGAGTTGGTCACGAATAGACCAGCCTTGGTCATCACCGCAGCCCACAGATATCCATTCTGTGACTTGTAGATCACGGCGCGACCCTGGCCGGCATTGGGGAGAGGGGGGGTAGCGGTGCCCGCAACCAGTGAGTAGTTGCCGCCGCTGTAGTTGTAGACCCTGAAGACTGTCGCCCCGCCGCTGAGAAGAACGTAGAGGCGGTCGTTGGCGGCGTCCCAGAAGGCATCGGGACGGTTCTTGGTGGTGGCATCGACAGCACCGGCCGTGGTGTCCCAGGTAGGCGCTCCACCGACGGAGTTGGGGATCACGCCTTTACCGATCCACCACTGTGAATCGGCGCTGGCGGGGCCACCGTTGGCGACGGTGGCGGCGGGAAGGATGGCATCCCATCGACTGGCGGCGTCGTTCCACCAGATGCGGTGCTGGTTCTTGGTTTCCCATTGACCCGTTGTGCTCCGCAGGCCGATCGTGTCCGTGCCGGGCACGGGCTGGGGGCCGGTCTCACCGCTGACCGCGTCTGCGGGCGGCGCCGAGCCGATCACGATCATCATTGATGCCACCAGTGCAACTACCAGTAGTGAAACGAGAGTACGGCGACCTGCGTCGCGAACTAGGTCAACGGTTAGCCGATTGGCCATTTCGAAAGCCTCCCTGTCATTGCTTTGCCGCTCGAGCGATGAGCCCCACACAGCTTCCCGGTACGACAGCGTAACCCCAGGTCTGCGGATTACTACTGGGTCGACTGACCCACCGTCGGCACCGCCTTAGACAGGATCAGCCGGGATCAGACGGGGGTTCAGGAGAGACGTCGCGCCACGTCGGCGGCAAGGCGACTGGCCGTCATCTGCGTGTCGTCTGCTCCGTCGACCTCGATCACAGGGACCCCCCTGTCCGACAGAGCCACCTTGACCAGTTCGACCACCTCGAAGGCACCGGCCAGGAATCCCTGGCGATCTGCATCGCCGCCTTTCATCCGTTCAGACCATCCCCGGCCGTCGAGGCGCCGCCCGGCTGTCTCCGGGGTCGTCATCACCCAGACCAGCAACTCTGGCAAAGGGATCTGATCCAGGTAGCCGTCGAGCAATTCACCGTCCTCATGAATGTCGAAGCCATGGGCGAAGAGGCTCACGGCCCGCTGGCAGAATCCCTCATCGATGACCACGAGGTCGCTATCGCCCTCGGAGGCGAGCTGGAAACGAGCCATCAGGTTGAACATCCAGCCCAAAGCCATTGCCTGGCTCACGTCACGATCCTGTCGAGCCTGCTGGATGTGAAGCACGGTCTCGACGAGGCGGGGACGTTGGTCGGCGAAGCGGACCAGTGCCGAGAACCGGTCTGAGGAACGCCCGTACGCCCCTTTCCAAACTCGGCCGGAAGATGAGCGAGTCAGGCGCGCAGCCGCTCTGGACAAGGCGTCGGCGCCATGAGCCGAAATCGAGGCCCTGACGGCCCCGTCGAGACCCACGGCTCCATCTCCAAGACGGGAAAGGAGAGTCGAGGTGAGGGTGGATTTACCGGCCCCGGGGGCTCCAATGAACTCAACCGGCCTCAATCAGCGCTCCCCAGATGGCCCGCTTGGTCTCCAGCAGCACCTGCTCGTAGGGGTGCCCGGCGTCGATGACCGTCATGCCTTTTCGAGGTTCCAGTGCTGCCACAGCCTCGACCTTAGGTATGTGCTCCTCCCTGGAGAGGTCCTCTTTCCGGGCTCTCAGAGTCTCGAGATCGGTGCGAAGAACGAGCACCAGGTCCGGAGCCGCTATCCCCTCATAGAAGTGCCGCTCCCACCGAGTCAGGGCACCCGATGCCGAGCGCGCCAATCGCGGCCCATCCATGGGAGTTTCCATCGACCAGAACTCCCGCAACGGATAACGCTCGGCAATCACAATCTGACCCTCTCGAGAGAGGCGGCGGGCTCGACGAGCCAGCCTGCGTCGCTGGCGGGCCAACACGATCCATTTGGAGGCGTCGCTGAGCGAGACCAATAGCCGAGTCGCACCACCTAATCGCTCGTCGTCGCCCTCGGTGCGGTGTCGGGCCATGCTGCCCGGCTTGTTGAGCAGCTTGAATATCACGCCCGACTTCGGCTGCCCGAAGTAGATGTGGGCGACGGCCAGCTTGCGGCCGAGCCAGGCCTCCAGATCACGCGTGAGGCGGGTCTTGCCGGAACCGTCGGCTCCAACCACGGCCAGGACAGGAGCCGGGCGCTGGAGGCGACGGGGCCCCAGGCCGAGGCCCAGACGACCCGCCACCGGTCGGCGCCTGGCATACAGCGCCACCTTCTTGGCTGCCACCGCCACAGGACCGGAGCGTCGATAAGGTCGGAGCAACCTACCCAGCCGCCTCCGCATACTCCTTACATACGGCCACCCAAAAGCTCCCGACAGAGCTTTGTCACGGAAATGAAGGACTTCCTCGGCGCCGATACCGAGCCCGCTCGACTCGGCGGCCTCCACCAGCTGGTCCGGATCGGCCCTCTCGGCCAGCCATCGGGCCTCCACACGGATCCTCTCGGGCAGCGGGGATCCTCCCTTGACCGCGGACCTGAGCATTTGCTTGACGCCCGTCTTGAGCATCGATCGGACGAAGAGCAGCAGGAATTCCTTGGCCGGAGCCGGCACCGGTATCCCGTGCAGATCCTGAGCCGAATCCAACAGCCACCCCTCCAGTGGGAGGTGATGGTTCTTGACCAGGCGCTCACCGAGTACGAGCGAATAGTGGACGTCGAGATGCACCAGCACACCCGTATCGCGATCGAGGCCGAGGAAGCCTTTCACTCCCGGGATCCGGCGGCCACGAGGCGGCCGCATCGGCAAGAAACCGAAACCGATCACGGTCTCTTCGAACACCGGCCGATCCGAATCACGAACCAGGAGATCGAAATCCGTCTCACCCTTCAGGGCCGCCGATAGGTGCTCATTGCTCTTCCAGTGCACGTAGGTGAGGCCCTTGTCCGCCAAAGCACCGAACACCGCTCCCACCAATGCGAGCCGATCCGGTTGGTCCATGGGGGAACCGCCTTCGGGGGGTTCCTCAGCTTGCATGCCGACCAGCGGCCTCTGGGGTACGGATCGCACCACGGATCGCACCCGCCGACACTCCGGCAAAGAAGGTCGCCCAGGTGGCTATCCCCAGGAACTTGGCCATGTCCTCGACGATCTCGTGGTAGGGAATGGTCCCAATTCCAGCCTCACCGGCGGCGTCCAGCACAACTGAGATGGCGAGCAGGCCCACCGCCAGAAGCAGTATCCCGAAGTCGGGGCGACGCACGAGGTGACGAAAGTTGGGCGCGAACAGGACCACCGTCACCAGACCGTACGTGCCGATTGTGACCGGGGAGGGTATGCCGACGTAGTTCTTGATCGTCTCATGGAGCACGAACCCGTCGTCGGCCCCGAACATCAGGCTCACGACGGCACCGGCAATGAGAAGCGAACGAAGCGCACCCTTGGGCTCGGCCACCAAAGCCAGGAGGCACAGCGCACCGGCCACAGCCCACAATGCCACACCCAGGGTCGAGAACAATCCCGCGTACCAGGGGCCGTCCAGGACGGCGCTGGTGTCACGCAGGAGGTCCGTGACCGGGATGCCCCTCAGATACGCCACGCCCGATACGAGCACGAAGAACGCCGTGACAGGCAGGAGGACTCGCAGCACCATTCTCCTCAAGGTGGTCAGGTACTCCGCCCTGTCCTGCATTTCGTGCATTGTCGTCTCTCATCCCGGGGCGGCCCTTGAACCACCCTCTCCGCTTCGGCGGCCGAAACTCAGAGCATCTGCCCGACGCCGCACCCCACTGGGAAGGCAGACTACCGGCAGCTTGCATGAGCAGGGATAGGTCTATCGAACGCTGGTGTTCGGGGGTATGCCCACTAGTCTGACCACTCGCGATCGGCCGTGGGGTACGCCGTGTGGGGCTCTGGGTCGACGTTCGCCCGAAGGCATCACGAGAGACTGGCATGTCCGAGCCCATCGTCACCATCGAGCATCTGCGCAAGGTCTACGAGCCTTTCTCGCGCCGGATGCGATTGCTTCTACGAACCTCGGTGACCGAGCCCGTTGTGGCGCTCGAAGACGTCTCGCTGGAGGTGTTGCCGGGTGAGATCCGGGCTGTGCTGGGGCCCAATGGCGCCGGCAAATCGACCCTGTTTCGAATTCTGACCGGGCTCACCACCCCCACAGCGGGATCCGCCTCGATCCTGGGCAGGGATTGCACCCAAGAGTCGGCCAAAGTCCGCAAGCTGATCGGTTTCATGCCTGCCGAGAACCGCACCCTTCTGTTGCGCCACTCCTGCCGGGAGAATCTCGCCTTTCATGGACGCCTCCAGGGCCTACCGGAACGCCAGCTAGCGGCTCGGGTCGATGACACGCTGGAGACCGTGGGCCTATACGAGGCGCGGGATCGGGTTGGATTCGCTCTCTCGTCGGGCATGCTCGCCCGACTGATGCTGGCCCGGGCCATCCTCCACGAACCGCAGGTCCTGATTCTCGACGAGCCCACCGCCGCCGTAGACCCAATCGGGTCATTCGAGCTGCTGACGATGATCCAGCGAATCGCCCGCGAACGGGGACTGGCCGTGCTCATCAGCTCCCATCGGCTGGACGAGGTGGAGCTCCTGGACGACATGGTGCTGCTTCTCAACCGGGGCTCGGTGGTCTATTCGGGTGAACTCGCCTCGATGACCATCGGAACCCGACAGGCGAGGATGGAGATCCTGTTCGAGAAGGAGATCACCGCAGAGGCAGCGGCCTCCATGCTACGCGAGGCGACCGGTGTGTCGGAGGTGCAGGTCAAGGGCTCATCCGTAGTCATAACGACAGACCGTTCGGTCAGCAGCATCGTGTCGGAGTTGAACGGCCATGCCGACGAGATCGTCTCCATGGGACAGTTCGTGCCCAAGCTCCGAGACGTGCTCAGCCAGATGCTCGGCTCCGACCAGGGCGAGGACTCCTGATGACGGCCGTGATGACTCGGACCGGTGCCCGACTGCGCCGCGCCTACCAGATAGGGGACGCCTTCTTCCGCATCGACTGGATCGATACCAAGAACTACCCCCTGGCGGTGGTGATGAAGGTGATCCAGACCCTGGTCCCGATCATCACCTACATGTTCGTGGCCCAGCTCGTGAGCGACAACGGGCCTAGCGTGGCCTTCGACTACTACACATTCGTCGTCATCGGCATCGTGGCGATGGGAGCACTGGGCGCCACGCTCAACTCATTCGGCAACGCCATGCTGCGACTGGTCGATCAGGGACGTTTGGAGATGTTCCTCGTCGAACCCGTACGCTGGTCGGTCCTCCCTTTCGCCATGATGACCTGGCCCGGCATCCAGGCCATCGCCACGGCCGTGGTCATGGTGCTCCTCTCCATGCCATTGGGCGCTCAGTACGATCTCGCCTCCATAGGGGTAGCCGCCCTGATTCTCGCCCTGGGTCTGGCCGCCACCCTGGCCATCGGGATCCTCGGCGCCAGTGTCAAGGTGCTCTCGAAGCGGGCCGACCCCGTACTCGTCCTCTACACGATCGTGGCATCGATCCTCTCGGGAGCGTTCTTCCCGATTGATCTGCTCCCCCGGTGGCTACAGGCCGTCGCCTGGATCACCCCCCATACCTACGTCATCCAGGCGCTGAGACGAGTGCTGATGCCGCAGGGATCGGTCCTGCCCGGCCCCACCACGCTGCAGGCAATCGGGGCGCTGTTGCTCTTCTCGGTCGTGCTGTATCCGGTCTCGATGTGGGTGTTCGGACGCACCCTCGAGTACGGGCGGAAGATCGGGGCTCTCAGTGGCTACTGATTCCGCCCCGGACCCGGCTTGGGTCGATTCGCCCATGGTGCTCGGGTGCGATTCGGATATCGTGCTTCAGAATGGGAGTTGATCGAGCCAGGGTCCTCATCCTGGTCAAGGGGCTGGGGATAGGCGGAGCCGAGCGGCTGATTGCCTCGGGGAGCGCCCACTGGGACAGCGAGCGTTACGACTACCAGGTCGCCTACGTCCTGCCCTGGAAGGACGCCCTGGTTCCCGAACTCGAGGAGCTGGGGGTAACAGTCACCTGCATTGGCGGTCGGCGCGGCTTCGACCCACTGACCCCAATACGCTGGCGGCAGTTGGTGCGGGGCGTGCATCCCGATCTGATCCATGCCCACCTTCCCAGCACCGGGATCCTGGCCAGGCTGGTCGGCGGGGTTCCCGTCGTCTACACCGAGCACAACATCGCCGACTCCTATCGGGCGCCGACCCGGATCCTCAACCGCCTCACCTACGGTCGGAACGCAGCAGTTATAGCCGTCTCCGAGGCGGTCAAGTCGAGCGTGGAGGGCTTTCCCGGCCCCGAGGTCGAGGTAATCGAGAATGGAGTGGCAACCCAGGTCTCCGACGGCGCCCGCCTGGCCGCTCGCAAGGAGCTGGGCCTGGGGCCCGACGACGCTCTCGTCGTCCACGTGGGCAACATCCGTCCCCACAAGGGCCACCAGAACCTCGTGGACGCTTCCGAATCGGTCCTGGATCAGCGCCCCGACGTACACATCGTGTCCATCGGCGGGGAGAAGTACCCCGGCGATCTGGCCCGCCTGCGGGAGGAGGCGAGAGCAAGGGGGATCGAAGGCCGGTTGCGCTTCCTGGGTAGCCGTCCCGACGCCCTCGATTTCATCGCAGCCGCCGACGTCTTCGTCAACCCGGCAGATGTCGAAGGCCTGCCGGTTGCGATCCTTGAGGCCCAGTCCCTGGCCAAGCCGGTGGTGGCCACGGCGGTGGGTGGGGTGCCGTCGGTGGTCATCGATGGTGAGACGGGTCGCCTCGTCCCACCCGGAGAGCCCCAGATGCTGGCGGACGCCCTGCTGGGAGTAATCGGCGACTTGCCCGGCGGTCGAGAAATGGGCAAGCGAGCACACGCCCGGGTGAATGAGACCCACGGGTTGGAGCGAATGATCCGAGGGTACGAATCGGTCTACGAACGTCTTCTCGGGATGGTGCGCCAATGAGCGGGAAAGTCACCGCTCTGGCCCTGCTGGCCGTGGTCCTGGCCATTCCCCTCGGGCTGCTGGCCGGGACGGGCTCAGTCCCGGGCCACATCCTGGTCATGTTCGTGGCCTTCACCGGCCTCGCCTACCTGATCGCCCTCAGAATCGCCGGTCCCGAGGAGAGCTGGCTTCCCACGCTGATGCTGTGGGGCATGATCGCCAAGCTGGCCGGAGCCACCGTTCGCCACTTGGTTCTCTTCGACGTGTACTCGGGGGGCGGCGATGCCGTCACCTATCACCGGGTCGGGATCGAAATCGCCAATGTCTGGCGGACCTTTGTCGTGCCCTCGATCGAATCCGCCGGCAGCGGCAGCTTCGGAACCCATTTCGTGGGCTGGCTCACCGGATTGATCTATACCCCGTTCGAGCCGTCGTCCCTGGGCGGGTTCTGGATCTTCTCGTTCTTCGCCTTCCTGGGCCAGGTCCTCCTGTATTTGGCGTTCCGATCCTTCACCAGCCCCCCGGGGTGGCGACGCTATGCCTTCCTCGTCTTCTTCTGGCCCACGCTGTTGTACTGGCCGTCCAGCATCGGTAAGGAAGCCCTCCTGCTCCTGTTCATCGGCATCACCGCCTGGGGCGCGGCCAAGCTCTATCGCCGATTCAGGTTCGCCTGGCTGATACCGATCGCCGGTGCCGCCGCGATCATCGGCTTCATCCGCGTCCATGTGGCGGCTCTGCTGGTGGGCAGCATCCTGGCCGGAGCCCTCCTGGCCCGGGGCCCAAGACGGGACATCGGGGCCGGCCTGCGCCGAATCCTCCTCGTCGCCCTCGGAATTGCCGCCATGTTCCCGCTGGTTCTTAGTGTGGCGAACCAGTTCGGTGTCAGCCTCAACGGGCCCATCTCCATCGAGGACCTTGACCCGGCATTCTCGACCATCGAGACCCGAACGGCTCAGGGCGGTTCGGCGGTTCAGACGGGCGCTATCCGCTCACCGGCCGACATACCGGGCGGTGTGCTCAAGGTGCTCTTCAGGCCGCTGCCCACCGAGGCGTCCAACCTCCAGACGCTGGCGGCAAGCGTCGAGAGCGTGCTGCTGATCCTTCTCATCCTGTGGAGGGTGCCGAAATTCCCCAGGAACGCGCGTCGATTGTTGCGCTGGCCCTACCTGATGATGTGCCTGGTCTACACCCTCGGCTTCATATTCGCCTGGAGCGCGATCAACAACCTGGGCATCATCGCCAGACAGCGCTCACTGCTTCTTCCATTCCTGCTGGCCATCATCGTCGCCCTGGGATGGAATGACTCGGTGGACGATCACGCCGCCCACGATCTGACGGCTCGCCTCATGGCCCCCGGTAGCCCCGCAACCGGCGCCGGACGACCTCCTCGTAGAGGAGACCGCGCCGAACTCGCGGGCCGAACCAGCGAAACCCGTCGCTGAGCTGGATCGGTAACCGGCTGATCAGGTGAGGATCTTCCACTCGCCGCGACGGCAACGGCGACCCCAGGGCTCCGGTGACGTAACGCGCCCGCACCACGCCGTCGGCTGAAGGCGACCAGTAGCCCCAGGGATAGGCGAAGTGCTCTGGATCGATGCCCGTATGGCGGCTGATCAGTTCGTCGGACACACGAAGCTCCCCTTCGACCGAGTCGGGATCCAGTGACCGAAGGTCCGGGTGGGTGTGGGTGTGGGCGCCAATGGTGGCCAAACCCGAGTCCATCATCTCCTTCACCATGTCCCAGGTGAGAGGTTCGGCCCCCGGGTGATCCCGGAGCGGCCGCCCGGTCTCCACAGGCTCGGTGGTCAGGTACAGGGTGAAGGGAATTCCGCGCTCGACCAACAGTGGAAAGGCCTCCTCGTGCACGGATCGAAACCCGTCGTCGAAGGTCAGCACCACCGATCCTGGCCGATCCAGAGCCAGGGGAAGCGGCATGACCTGGTAGTTGTCGGCCAGCCAATCGAGCTGTTGGCGGAAAACCTCGGTCGACACTTCCATCTCGAGGCCCGAGCCGCCTCCGATCTGGTGGTAGATCAAGATCCGGGGGCCGCTCAAGGGTCTGTTGAGCAGGTCGAGGCCGGCGAATACAGCCTTCGATGCCCGCTTGGCGGCCGACGTCATCCGGTGCGCTCGAGCGCCTCCAGCTCACGCTCGGTCAGCACAGGGGCAGCAAGGATGCCGAGGCGCTGGAGCGGAGCGAGGTTGGTCTTGACGCCCTGACTCCAGTCGGGCGCCCATCCCCTGGGTTGATCCTCGTCCGGAAGCGTGGGGTACCAGAGCCGCGACTCGGCTTTGCTCCCGTCGATCAGCCAGGCGATGGCCAGGCCGAGCTCCTGGGCGTCCTCGACCTGAGCATTGAGCTCATCCACTGCGGCCTGGTCGCCGACCAGTTCCTTGCGACGCCGGCGCCGGGCCAGACGCTCGATGGCGCGTATGACGACCGAATCGACGAAGGCGACCATACGCTCCTTTTCGAACCGATCGGCCGCCACCAGAGCCGAGATGGTTCCCTCCCGACTCATGATGTGCCACACCTTCGGCTCCCAGTCCTGGTCCCTGGCATGACGCTCGAAGTAGTGACGGCTGACCCAGCGATCCATGCTGGTGGCGTCCGAGGGATCTTCGCCGTAGGACAGGGCCTTCAACAGGAGCTGCTCGAAGTCGGCCGCGTCCTTCTTGCCCAACTCGTTGCGGAACTCGTGGCGCAACCTCGAGCCCAGGGAAGGGTGACCCTTCCAGGTCGCCAGCGGAACGAAACCAGCTTCGGCCACCTCGGAGAGGGTCTTCGGGTCCAGTCCGGACCCGCGCTCGGCCAGCACGAGAGCAGTAACCCAGTCCATCAGGAACCGCTCCGCCTCCGTCACCGAGTGGGTCGGATCCGACTTCTGGAGCAGGTCATACATCTCGTCCACCCGGGCCCGCTCCGCATGGGAGAGGCTGGACTCCTGAGCGGCTGAGGAGACCACCGCGGCCAGTGAGCGGCGCTGGTCTTCGGCCTCTTCGTCTCGGACCTCCTCCTCGGCCACCGGGGAGGAGTCGGACCGGGCCGGCACGTCGATCGACTCGAGTGCCTCGTCCAGCGCCGCCTGGGCGGATCCCTTCTCGGCCGGTGCAGGCACCGGTCGGGGATAGCGTTCCCGATCCGCCGTTGTTGGGGGCCGGGAAACGCGCTCGGCGGGCGGCTCGACGCCGACCGGCGGCTCCATCCTGTTCCGCCGACGGCGCCAGCGTTCCCTGAGGCCCATGCCGGGCCGGCGCAGGGCGAGCACCAGAGGCGTCTTGAGGAAGGTGCCGATCAGATCGATCTGACGGTAGGACATCTCCTGGGCGAGCCTCAATAGAACCGCTCGCCTCGCTGCTCCCGGCTTGGCCGCCATCAGCACCAAGTCGCTCCTGTCGAGCAGCGCCTGAGTGGAGGGCATCTCGACGTCGTCGCACAAGACCACCACGACATCTTTCGTCTCGCGGAGGAGATCGAAGAGTTGACCAACTTGAGGACCGGCCAGGGCGTCGGCCGGAACATCGATTCCCTCACCCGCCGAGATGATCGTGAGGTCGGGCTGCAGGGTGGGATCGGAGGTGGATGCCTCGTCCACCAACGTGTTGACCGCTTCCTCACTGGCCCCGGCCACATCGCTCAACGAGAAAAGGGCGTGGCGAAACTCGGGCTGCTTGGTGGTGGCATCGAACGCAGCATCCACCAGGACTGTGTCGACGGCCGTGCTGGCGAAGGCCGACGCCAGGTCGACGCCCAGAGTCTGGATGTCCGCTGAGCTCACGCCCGAACCGGCCACCGCTACCACGAGGTCCTCGCCGCCGACCCGAGCCCTGATGGTCGAGCGGATCGCCTGTATCGCCGACTTGCGCCGGCTGGCGCCGGACCGCAGATACCAGGAAACGCCACCGCGCGGGCGGGTGGTGACGGAGGGGAGGAAGGGAATCTCGGATATGTCGGCAGGGAACCAGACGGGAGCCACCAGCCGCTCACTCAGGACGAGGACCGCAAAGGCCAATCCAAGGCCAAGGACCAGGGCCACCAGAGCGGCGATCTCGAGCGGAACCTGGCTGGGCGTCTGGTCCTGGTTCTCGATGGCGCCGATCAGCGGCAGCCCGGCCAGGTCGGTCTGCTGAACGAGCAGGTTCTGGTACTTCTGCTCGAGCTGGTCGTACTCGCCCTGGAGAACTCGGAGCTGGGTTGCCTCGGCGGACAGAGGATCGAGCCCCGGAGGGAGTGCGGCCAGCTCGTTCTGCACGTCCGCTATAGCCGAATTCACCTGACCGAGCTGGTCCTGGAGCTGGCTCTGAGTGGGTGCATCGGGCAGGGTGGACGGGACCCGGATCGACTGTTCCAGCGTCAGGGCCTGCTTCTCCAAGTCGCCCAGCAGGGTGGTGAGCTGGTTCCGTTGTTCCTCGATCTGCGGATCGAGAGAAGTCTGATCCTGAAGAGCCCGTATCTCGTCGCGCACGTCACCCAGCTGGCTCAGCGTCACCTGGATCTGGTCGTTGAGCTTGCCGGCCAGATCGAAGGGCTTCAGTGCGAGGAGTCGATCCCGCATGTCGGCCGCGTGAGCAGTTGCGTCGGAGGCCGAGGAGCCCGTGGCCAGGAATGTGAGTCGGCCCAGGGTGGTGTCCACCTCGACGGCGTAACCGGGCAAGCCGAGGACGTCCTTGTTGACCGAGAGCGCCTGGAGATGAGCGTCCTCGAGCTGGGTCTGAACGGTCTCGGCCAACTGGGTGCCCAGGCTCTCCAGGCCCTGGATGTCGTTGACGAAGGTGACGGGCGCCGTGGCCTGGAATCGAGGCTCTATGGCCTCGTTGCGGAGGTTTGCGGCCCAAACGGCCACCAGCACGGTGGCGGCCACCACGAAGAGCACAGTCCGCCAGCGGTAGCGGAGAATCCGGAAGGGTCTATTCATTGCCCACGGCCTTCATGTGCTCGGGCTCGTTGAGGTTGACTACTTCGAAACCATCCCACTCGTGGGTGGCCAGGTCCCGCAGGCCTTCCTGCACGCCCAACTGATCGCCTTTGTCGGCCAGCCCGTCCAGCAGCGTCACCAGGTCGAACATGGTGACCGGGCCCGGAGAGGGCGGCCGGGTGACGTTGACCTTGGGGTGAGATGTGGGGAACAGCTCACCATGGGCCAAAGATTCGGTCAACTTCTCACCCGGCCGAATTCCCGTGATCTTCATCGCCACATCCCGCTCCGGGACCAAGCCCCCCAGCCTGATCAGACGGCGGGCGAGATCGTAGATCTTGATTGGCTCGCCCATGTCGAGCACGAACACCTCACCCCCTTCGGCCAGAGCGGCCGATTGCAGCACCAACTGAACTGCCTCATCGACGGTCATGAAGAACCGGGTCATCTCCTCGTCTGTGATGGTGACCGGGCCTCCCGCCTGGATCTGGCGAACGAAGGTCGGCACCACCGAACCCCGGCTCCCGAGGACGTTCCCGAACCGGACCGAGGTGTAGATGCCTTCGGTGGCTCTCACCATTTCCTGCTGAACCACCATCTCGGCCACCCGCTTCGAGGCTCCCATGACACTGCTGGGGTGCACGGCCTTGTCCGAGCTGATCAGCACGAAGCGCTCCACCTCCGAATCGCGCAGGGCCTCCAGAAGGTGGAGGGTGCCCCGAACATTGGTCTTGTGTGCCTCGTCGGGGAACTTCTCCAGCATCGGCACATGCTTGAGGGCAGCGGCATGGAAGACGATCTGAGGCCTCATTTCTCTGATGTGAGCCCGCAGCGACTCCTTGTCCCGCACGTCGCACAGAACCGATGTGACCGCATCGGCTCGGTCGCCCAGTTCGAGGAGCATCTCGTGCAGGAGAGTCTCATCGTGATCGAATGCGTAGACCTCCCCCGGAGCGAACTGGCACACCTGACGCACGATCTCAGAGCCGATAGAGCCTCCCGCTCCGGTCACGAGGATCCGCTTTCCGGCCAGAAGCTGGCGAACCGCAACCATGTCGAGATGCACGGCCGGGCGGGGAAGCAGGTCGGTGAGCTCTATGTCACGCACATCGACGGCTGCGTGGCTGTCGACCATGATGGCGTGGGGATCGGGCAGTATCCGCAGCCTCACGTCGATGGCGAGGCAACGGTCCACCACCAGTCGCACCAGGGAATCGTTGCCGCCCGCCACGATCACCTGCTCGATGCCGAGTTCCTCGACCAACTCCTCGAGGCGATCGAGAGACCCGATGATGGGCAGGCCCGCCATCCAGCGCTCGTTGTGCGTGGAAGAGGTCTCGACGAATCCCAAGACGTCTACGGAACTGCCCGCCTCTCGGGCGAAAATGGCCGCGGCGCGATTGGTGCCGATGATGAGCGCCCGCGGGCGACGGATGCCGTCGGCCATTCGACGATACGAGAACATCCGCGAGCGAAACCTGACCAGCCCCATACCCCCGGTGGTTATGGCGGCGCCCAGGATCAGGGTGCTCAACGGGATGGGATGGCTGTGTTGGACGATCACGGCCACGGACATGATCGTCATCACGGACAGATTGGCAACGAGGACCTGGCGAGCCTCGGCGATGCTGGCGAACTCCCAGACGTGGCCGTAGGCGCCGGCAACGATGTTGGCCACCAGATGCAGCGCCACGAGGAGGGGCAGGAACCGGACAAGAGTGGGCCAGAACCTATCCGACACACCCGGATCCAGCATCCGGATCGCCAGGGCGACCACATAGGCGGCCACCACTGTGAGTGCATCTGTGAGAGCGAAAGCCACGTCGGCTCGCACCCTCGCCGCCCTGATGGCGAGACCCTTGCTCCAGGCAGCCTTCACCCCATAATCCGGTGAAGAGTGAATGCTGATGTTACCCATGCCTCCCAAACTCCTTGACCCAGCCCAAACCGTACCCTGATCTCAGCCCCTTTTCCGGTGGGTCCCATGAGTCCAGCGACCCATCGTCTGTCAACGGCCGCTTCACCTGGTGGTCATATGGGCACCCGAGGAGGGCCCGAATCAGCTCAGCGATTCCTCCGCAGCTCCGACCTACCACCCGGCCGGCTGTCAGGGGCCGGCCGGTCCCCCGGCCGAGATGGGCCAAAAGACACCCAGTCCGATGGTCCCCAACGCTGCTATCGAAACCGCCGCCCACACCGCCGGCAGCGCCACGATCGCCATCGCGCAGAGAGTGACGATCACAGCATGGGCGGCCACCAGGGCTCCCACGACCGACAGAAGACGGCGGCCCTGGTCTCGCAGACGGTCGTAGAGATGGCTCCTGTCACCCTCGAAGAGGGGATGGCCGACTCGCTTCCGCCGTATGACGGTGATGATCAGATCCAGGGCGAACATCCCGAGGAAACCGAGCGAGGCAACCACACCAGCCGGGCCCGCCTCCGCCCCGAGGTCGACCAGGGCGACCGCGGTGACGGCACCCAGCAGGTAGGCACCTCCGTCTCCCAGGAACACCCGGGCCGGCGGTCGGTTGTAGGGAAGGAAGCCGGCCAGAGCCGCCGCCAGTCCCAGCGCCGGCCAGGGAGATCCGCCGACCGCCAGAGACGCCCAAGCCAGCACCAGAAGGCCGACCAAACCCGTGGAGCCGGCCAGGAGGTCGAGCCCGTCGTAGAGGTTGACGGCGTTGACCGCCACCACAACCACGACGATTCCCGCCACCATGTACCCCACTCCCAGGTCGAGCCACCGAACAGCTATCAGCGCCGCAATCGCCAACTCGGCGAAAAGGCGCAGACCGGGGCTGAGCCCGAATCGGTCGTCCACTATCCCCAGACCGGTGATCAAGACCATCCCGATGATGAAGAAGCCGTCGACCTCACCGGCCACCATGGACGAGACGATCATGGCAAGGAGCAGGCCCGGGCCTGCCAGGGGAACGGCCGGCAGTCGGTGCACCTTCAGCGCGTCCGCCGCAGGCTCGTCGACGTAACCGAGCCGTGGCCCCAAGGCGGGAAGCATCGAGCACCACAGGGCGGAGACCACCACAGCCACAACGATGGCCGTCGCCGTCAGCGGCGCCACTCCAACACCTCCGAGCTCTCCCCCCGGTGAACCTCGATGGTCGACCCATGCACGAACCCCATGCGACGGTATGCCCTGATCGCGGTGGAGTTGCCCGCCCCCACCACCACCCTCACCAGCGGCTCGTCCAAGCGACCGAGCAGGGCCTCACCCAGTTCGGTGCCCAGACCGCGACCCCGGGCATCCGGAGCAACCGCCAGTGACAGCAGCTCGGGAGCCTGTTCCTCCTCACCCGAGCCGTATCGCAGTGACTCCCACACCCGTCTGATCACCGAAGGGCGAAACAGGCGGGGTAGGGCAACCAGGGCTGCTCTCAGACCGTGCCCGCGCACAAAGCGCCGGTAGAAGGCACCGGTGGACCGGACCCCGGCCACGAACCCGAGCGGACCGGACCCGTCGGCCGCGACCAAAACAGTGGCGCCCGGGTCCGTCACGAGGGCGCCATAGAGGACCTTCATGAACGGCAGTCCCAGAGTGGGGAGAAACCCGGTGGAGATGGCCAAGGAGTGCATCCGGGCCAGAAACTCGACGTCCGCGGGAGTCGCCTCCCGCAGATCCACGTCACCTCGGCTCCTCGCTCCCAGGGCCTCGGCGAGAGCGTCCAGGCCACGGGCACGGGCAAGCCTGGTATACGTCTCCAGGACGACCCCGACCACCCGCTGATCGTCGAAGCTCTCCCGCGCCTTCACCCGAGCACCCTTTGACAGACCGGCTCGAAAATCCGGATCAGCCGTCCTGGCGATCGCCTCGGCGAGGGCGTGGGGATCTCTCACCGGCACCAGGAGCCCGTTGACCCCGTCGTCAACGACCTCGCGGCATCCCCGGATGTCGGTGGCGATGACCGGCAGCCCCATCGCGGCCGCTTCCATGGCTGCACGGGGAAAGCCCTCCCGATGCGAGGCCAGAACGAACACGTCCAAGGCCTGGTAGAGCCGCTCGACGTCCGTTCTCATACCCAGGAATCTGACACCCGCCGATTTTCCTCGGGCGATCAGGTCGGGCGGCACGGCGTCCGGCTTGTCGGGATCCTCGGGACCCACACACAGCACAACGAAGCGCCCGTCGAGCGATTCAGCCGCCTCGATCAGCTCGGCGTAACCCTTCTCGAGCACCAGGCGCCCCACCTGGCCCACCACGACCGCGTCGTCGGGAATCCCGAGTTCCTCCCTGACCTCGGCTCGGGTCCCGGGAGGGAATCTGTCGGGATCGAAATGGGTCAGATCCACCCCGTTCCCGAGGTGGCGAATGTGAGACCGGGGAGCAAGCCGCATCCGTCGCATGAGCCGGGTGTCCTCGATGCTCTGGACCAACTCGGCATCCGAGAACCGGGAGGCGACCGATTCCAGCCCGTACACGATCAGGCGCTTGATGGCCGGGTCGTCCTGGGTGGCGTACAGGCCATGAACCGTGTTGACCACGATCGGCACACCGGCCAGTCGGCCCACCAACCTCCCGTAGAGGCCCGGCTTTGGGTTGTGGGTGTGGAGGACTGTGGGTCTGATGCGACGCAGGGCCCTATACAGCTCCCAGGCGCTGCGCAGGTCGGCGATCGGGTCGACCCCCCTGGTCGACGAGGGCAGCGCCACGTGGACGATGCCTTCCCGCTCCAGCTCTTCGACCCACGGCCCGGGAGCCGAAATCCCGTACGACTCCACTCCCAGCGCCAAGGGTGCCGTCAACTGCGGCAGCAGCAGATAGCGCAGACTCAGATCGACGGTCGTGAGATGGGCGATTCGGTTCGGCTCTGGTGTCATCCGGCGGCCACCTCCTCGAATACCCACGCGTAACGGTCGATGCTTTCCTCGAGCCGGAACCTCTGAGCCGCCCGTACTCTGGCGGCCGCGCCCATCCGGATTCGCAACCCAGGGTCCAGGGCGAGCTGTTTGAGAGCGTCCACGAATCCCTCGACGTCGCCCGCATCGACCAGGAGTCCTGTCTCGGCGTGTACGACCACCTCGGAGGTTCCGCCCACTCTGGAAGCCACCACCGGCACTCCAGCAGCAGAAGCCTCCACCGCCACTCCCGGCAGGCCCTCGGTCAATGAAGTGAGCAGGAGAACGTCCGCCCATTCGAACTGGGCGGACATGTCGCCGACCGACCCGAGCAACTCGACTCCTGGCCCGGCCGCGGAACGAACGGATGCCTCGAGGGGCCCGAGGCCCACCATCCGCAGGCGGACGGCGCCATCGAGCCCCTCGACGGCCGCCACGGCAGTGAGCGGATCTTTCTCGCGGGAGAGGCTTCCGGCGAACAACACGCGCAATGGACCGGGCTCGGGGGCAGCCTCACCTATCTCGAACCATCTCTCGTCCACACCCGGATTGACCACTGTGATCTTGGCCGGCCGCACCCCGACCGACTTCTCCAGGCCGAGTCTCGTGGCCTCAGAGACGGCCGTCACGCGGGCGCAGCCTGCAATCAATGCTCGTTGCAGCAGCCGGTGCGCCGTGCCCCGCAACCAGAACGACGGCTCTCCGATCGACCCGTACACGACCCTGGGCCGCGGCCACACCGCCATCGATGCCAGAACACAATGGCGCAATGTGGCCCCGCCGTTGGCGAACACGATCTGCGGTCGACGGCGCAGAAGTCGACGGCGGACGGCCCAGGTGGTGGCCGGAGCGTAGCCGCGGGTGGAACCCCTGGTCAGAGCCGTGGAATGGATGGACGGCCGGTCACTCCCGAACAATGACACCAGCTCAGCGTCCCAACCTCGGTTGGTCAGCCCCTCCACCAGCCTCTCTCCAAACACCTCCGCCCCTCGCCGCACGTCGGACGTCACGAAGACGTCTATCCGATGTGTGGTGGCGTTCATGTGTGATGACTCTCCGCTGGCGAGGAGCTCGACCTCACCGGCACCGGTGGGCCCAACCGGCTCATGGGACTGCAATGGGGTAGCGATCGAGTGTATCGGCCGGTCCGGACTCCTACTTCAAGGCTTCGGCGCAACCGTGATGAGTCTGGAGCCCCTCTGGCGTGAGCCGACGCCCCGGGTAGGGTGACGGGCTCAGGGACCGAGACTCCGGGAGCGGGTTTCCAGGTGAGCACCGGGCAACATCATCCGAACCACCATTGTCGCTGGAGATTCGTCGCCAAGCGGGCGGCGCCATGCCGGTGAAAGTCGACGTGCGCCGGGCAACCCAGTCGGACCTGCCCGAGATCCTCGATGTGCTGAGAGCGGCTCTCGGAGAGCCGCCCGGGCTGGAGCGAACACCCGCCCTATGGGAGTGGAAGCACGTCGAGAACCCCTTCGGCCGGTCGATCGTCCTGGTGGCGGAGAGTGGAGGGCACATCGCCGGGGTGCGAGCCTTCATGCGATGGGAGCTCCTCGATCCCTCAGGAGCGACTATCCGGTGCGTCCGGGCCGTAGACACCGCCACTCACCCCGAGCACCATCGACAGGGCATCTTCCGCACTCTGACCATGTCCGCCGTCGAGGAGGCGCGCGCCGAGGGGATCCACCTCATCTTCAACACTCCCAATCGCCGCTCGGGAGCCGGATACCTCAAAATGGGCTGGTCGGAAGTAGGAGGGATCCCGGTCATGATCTCTCCCAAGATGCGACTGCTTCGCCCTGGACGGGCCTCCGCAGGACCGCTCGTCGACGCTCCGCTGGGCTCCCCCCGCGAGACCCCCACCGACCGTGATCCGATCGGCCTGCGCACCCCACGGACCGGCGAGTACCTGGAGTGGAGGTTCGGCTCTCATCCATCCGCCACCTACCGATCGGTCCAGGACGGAGACGGCTGGGTGATCGTGCGAGAGAACACACGAAGCGGAAGAGCCGAGCTCGTGGTGAGCGAAATGCTGGGGCCCAACCCAGGCCCCGCTCTTCGACGAGCCCGGGCGGGCACCTCCGCCGACTACCTGGTCGGCACGTTCCTGGCCGGTTCGCCGGAGCGACGGACTGCCCTCCTCTCCGGGATGATCCCCATCCCGAGGAAACGGGCCCTGACCCTCTTCGCACGACCACTGGTCGACCTGGGGCCCATCTCCCGCCTGTCGGCGTGGGACCTGACCATCGGCGACCTGGAGCTACTGTGACCGATCCCCATTGGAGCACCCCATGAACTCGAAGCCAGCTTCCCTGGGCGGCGACCCCGTCTTCCCGCAGCCAATTCCCTTCGCCCGACCTTCGATGGAGGAACCGGACAAGGTCCTCGCCTTGATCCGTGGGTCGCTCGACTCCGGCATGCTGACCAACGGACCACGTGTGGCCGAGCTGGAGGAGCGGGTTGCGGAGCTGTTCGGGGTGCGCAACTGTGTGGCGGTGGCTTCCTGCACCACCGGCCTCATGCTGGTGATCCAGGCCCTGAGCAGAAGCGAGGGCTCTGAGGGGCTGGTCGGAGTCCCCTCGTTCACATTCTCCGCCACTGCCCATGCCGTGGCCTGGAACCAGCGGCGCATCCGGTTCCTCGACTGTGGTCCCGACAGCTGGGTGGTACGTCCCGAGGATGTTCCCGTCGGCCTGTCGGTGGTGATGGCCACACATGTGTCGGGGGTCCCCTGTGACGTGGCCGGCCTCCAGGCCCGGTGTGAGGAGATCGGCGCCACTCTCGTGTTCGACGCCGCCCATGGGGCCGGCAGCGCTACCGAGGTCGGTGGGGCCCTGGTCCCGTTGGGCCGCTTCGGCAGGGCCGAGGTGTTCAGCCTCACCCCCACCAAGGTCTTGAGTGGTGCCGAGGGTGGCCTGGTGACGACCGACGACGACGCCCTCGCCGCCGAGATCCGCCTGGCCCGCGACTACGCCAACCCCGGCGACTACGACACCCGCTTCGCCGGCCTGAACGGGCGGCTGTCTGAGCTACATGCCGCCCTGGTCCTGGTGGCCCTGGGACACCTCGACGACCGAGTTGCCCGGCGTGCGGCGGTCGCGGAGCGGTACCGCAGCGGCTTGGCCGAAGTGCCGGGCGTCGGCTGGCAGGCTGTCCCACCGACCTCGCGCAGCTCCTACAAGGACTTCATCGTCACCATCGATGACACAGTCTTCGGGTGCTCTCGTGACGCCGCCGTTGGGGCCCTGCACGCCGAGGGCGTGCCAACCCGGCCCTACTACTCGCCCCCGGTTCACCGCCAGCAGGCCTACGCCAATGTCCAGACTGGTCCGCTGCCCGTCACCGACCGCCTGGCGGAACAGGTGGTGGCGCTGCCGATTTGGTCCGAGATGACCGAGGACCAAACCCGGGGAGTCGTAGAGGCCCTGGCCCGCATCCAATCCCACGCCGGAGAGTTGCAGGGGGGCTGATCGCTCGTACCCACGAGCGCAGCGAGAGGGGGAAGGTTCCTGCCGCCGAAGGGCCTCACGCACGCTCCGGCACCCCCTACCCCACTGCTGCGCAGCGGGGTCCCCTTCCCCCTGCCTCCGGCCAGGGGGACAAAGCGTTTGTCCCCCACGAGCGCAGCGAGAGGGGGAAGGTTCCTGCCGCCGAAGGCGGGAGGTAGGGGGGACAAAGCAGGTGCTCAGGCGGAAGAGTGCCGATTGTGACCGGGACCGGTTTGGCGGCTGATGCCGTGGCGTCTTTGGCGTGATAGCTGGAGCGCACCAGGGGCCCAGACTCCACGTGAGCGATGCCCAGCGTCTCACCGAAGGACTTGTAGCGAGCGAACTCGTCGGGGTGGACGTAGCGATGTATGGGGCGATGACGGGCGGTGGGCCGTAGATACTGGCCGATGGTGATGATGTCGGCCCCCACCGCCCGCAGGTCGGCCAGAGCGCCAAGGACCTCGTGCTCGGTCTCGCCCATTCCCACGATCAGCCCGGATTTGGTCAGGCCCTCCGGATACCTCTGCTTGGCGCGCCACAGCAGCGCCAGGGAACGCCCGTAGTTGGCCGATGTCCGGATGTCACGCTGGAGACGCAGCACTGTCTCTGTGTTGTGGTTCAAGACCTCGGGACGCGCATCCATGAGCGTTTCCAGAGCCTTCGGGTCCCCCTTGAAGTCGGGTATGAGCACCTCTATGTCGGTGCCCGGTGACCGCCGGCGGCTCTCGATGATGGTCTGAGCGAAGATCCCGGCGCCACCGTCGGCGAGATCGTCGCGATTCACGCTGGTGATGACGGCATGGCTCAAGTTCATCGACGCGATCGCCTCGGCGGCTCTGAAGGGCTCGAGCACGTCGAACTCAGTGGGCTTCCCGGTCAGGACATTGCAGAACGAGCACGCCCTCGTGCAGGTGTCGCCCAGGATCATCAGGGTGGCGGTGCCCATGCCCCAGCACTCGTAGATGTTGGGACAGCGAGCTTCCTCGCACACGGTGTGCAGGGAGAGGCCCCGCATCAGCTTCTTGAGCTGGATGTAGTCGTCATCCATGTGTGCCCGCACCTTCATCCATTCCGGGCGGGGCGGCTCCCCGGGGAGTCGGCCATCGATCAGGACCGGTTCCGCATTGCGACTCTCGGGTGAGAAGGTGCCGGCCGCAACCAGCCTGTCCACCTCATGGTCCGGGTCGCGCCGAGCCTGGCGCCGCGTGAAGGCGGCGAGCTGGCTCTCGACCTCGGCGTATCCAAACTCCTCAGCAAATGCCGGGATCACCGCCTCGACTGCCTCTTCCATGGTCACCCTGCGCCCGGCCAACTCCGACAGCGTGGTTACCGGACGGTCGGTGATGCCGCATGGGTTCATCATCGAGAAGAACTTCATGTCCGGGTCGAGGTTCAGGGCGAACCCGTGCATGGTGACTCGCCGGGCGACACGCACACCGATGGCTGCGACCTTTCCCAGCTCGGTCCATACACCGGTCAATCCCGGCTCGGTCCATCCCTGCACCCCGAATTGCGCCAGTGCGGCAATCAGGGCTCGCTCCAGGGAACGCACGTAAGGAACGATTCGCTTGGGATCGTCCAGACCGAAGATGGGATAACCCACGAGCTGGCCGGGACCGTGGAAGGTGATGTCGCCGCCGCGATCGACGTCGAACACGTCGGCGCCGGCCTCGGCCACCGACCGACGATCGGCCAGCAAATTGGCATGGTCTCCGTTTCGCCCAATGGTGAACACCGGTGGATGCTCCACCAGCAGCAGGTAGTCGTCACGTGAGCGTCCCCGCACCCGGCCCTCGTGAAAGGCGCGCTGGAGGTCCCAGGCCTCTCCATAGGGAAGCCGCCCCAGCCAGCGGGCGCGAAGCAAGTGTGCGGGCTCGATCGGGGTCGTCACCATCTGAACCTATCACGACCGCACCGGTAGTCGGACACAGTCGAAAGTCCCGTCATCAGGCCAGTTCTTGCTCCCAGTCCCACGTCTCGATGTTGTGCTTGATCCGCTGCAGAAACAGCACGGCGGTCGAGCCGTCGAAGGCACGGTGGTCCCAGGTCAGCCCCAGATACCCGATGTGACGGATAGCAATCATGTCTTCCCCGTCGGGCCCCGTGACCACGGCCGCCCGCTTGGTGATGGTGTCCGTGGAGAGGATGCCGACGTTGGGCACGTTGATGATCGGGGCCGACATGAACGAGCCGAACGGGCCCGGGTTGGTGATGGTGAACGTCGCTCCGGTCACGTCGCCGGGGTCCAGCTTGCCCGTCCGCGCCTTGTTGGCCAGCTCGCTGATGCCGCGGGCCAAGCCGACCATGCGCAACCCGTCCGCATCTCGCAGACTGGCCACGATCAGGCCCTGCTGATCCAGGTCGATGGCCACGCCGAGGTTGACGGTTCGGTGCCGGACCGACTTGCGCTCCTCCAGGAAGAACGACGAGTTCACCACCGGATACGCCTTCAGGGCGTCGATGGTGGCCCGGGCTATGAAGGGGAGATAGGTGAGCGAGAACCCTTCCTCTTCCTTGAAGGCCGCCTTGTGCGCCTGCCGCACCCGCTCGACCCGTTCGTAGTCCACTTCCACTGAGGTCCACACATCAGCCGCGGTTTGCTTCGACTGGTGCATGTTCTGGGCGATCCGGACCCGGAGCCGGCTCAGCTCGACTTCCTCAGCGCCCTCCTCGGCTTCTGCCCGGGCGGGAGCAGGTGCAGGCGGCGGGCTGGGTTCTGCCGCCGGCGGCGGCGACGGTGGCTGTGGTGGCGCCGCAGGCCGCTCTGGCGGTGCCGCCCGTTCTGGCGCCTGCTCCGGTGCAGCCTCCCCGGCCTGGGGCCCGGCGGCTATGTAGGCTTCCACATCGCGGCGGGTGATCCGTCCGCCCTGGCCGGTCCCTTCCACCTTGCGCAGATCGATCTCGTTCTCCCGAGCCAGCTTGCGGACCACCGGCGACAGGAGACGCGGCTCGCCGTCGGGAGAGGGCCGTCCTCCTGGCTCCTCAGCTCTCGCCTCCGCCTGGGCTTCCTCCTCCAGCGCCTGGTTCTGAGCTGGTGCGGGCGCCTGGGCAGACTGGGTTTCCTCCGGTCGTGCCTGCTCACCGGCCGGCTCCGACGGCGGGGCTTGCGCGGTTTGCTCCTCGCCCCCTTCCGGCTTTGGCTGGGCTTCTTCCTCCTGGGCCGCGGTCTCCTCGGTCGGAGCAGCCTCTGCCGCCTCGCCTTCCTCACCGATGACGACCAGATCGGTGCCCACCTCGACCGTATCACCCTCGTCTACCAGGATCTCCAGGACGACCCCCGACACCGGTGACGGAACCTCCGTATCAACCTTGTCGGTCGAGATCTCGACCAGGGTTTCGTCCTCGGAGATGGAATCGCCCACCGACTTGGCCCATCGCAGGATGGTTCCCTCGGTGACGGTCTCGCCCAGTTGGGGCATGCTCACTCTTGTCGCCATGTTCTAGTTACCTCTCAGTGCAGACTTCGACCGGCAGCGGTGAGCAGAGTCTCACCGACCGCCTCGGAAAGCGTCGGGTGGGCGTGGATGAAGGCGGCTGCCTCCGAGGGGAGCGCCTCCCAACCTACGGCATACATCAGCTCGTGGATCATCTCCCCCGCCTGGGGCCCGACGATGGAGGCGCCCACGATCGGCCCGCTCTTGTCCACCACGACCTTCACCGTCCCCTGATTCTGGCCGATGATGATGGCCCGTCCAATGCCCCCGAAACCGTGCGAGTAGGTCTCGACCTCCAGTCCGGCTTCGGCGGCCTGCGCCTCGTTGTATCCCACTTCCGCCACCTCGGGATGGGTGTACGTGACCCGCGGGATGGCCCGATAGTCGACCGGTTCAGCCTTACCCGTGGCAATGTGGGTGACGGCGGCGATTCCCTCGGAAAAACCGGCGTGAGCCAGCTGGGGCGTGCCGGCCACGATGTCGCCCACCGCGTACAGGGACGGGTCTCCGGTTTGCATGGTTGCCCGGTCGACCAGGACGAACCCGCGATCGACCTGGGCAGAGGTTGTCTGGAGGCCCACATCATCTGTGTTGGGGCCACGCCCGACCGCCATCAGGACCACGTCCACCTCGACGGACTCGTCACCGAAGGGAACCACAACCGTCGAGGCACCCAGCTTGGGCGGGTCCACGCCGATTCCGGTGTGAAAGCGCACCCCCCGGCGGCTCAACTGCCGCTCGAGCTGGCGGGCGATCCCGGCGTCGGTCCCGGGGAGGATCTGATCCATTACCTCGAAGACGTGCACCTCGGCACCGAAATCGGCCAGCATCGAGGCAAACTCGCAGCCGATGACGCCTCCGCCGACGATGGCGACACGGTCCGGCCGGGCAGGCCAGTCGAGGGCATGATCGGACGTGACGATCTTGGTCCCATCCACGTCGTAGCCGGGAATGGTGCGGGGGTGCGATCCGGAGGCGAGGATGACCGCCCGTCCCTCGACGCGTCGGTCCCCTTCGCCCGTGTCGACCACCACGGCATTGGGGCCGTCGAGACGGCCATATCCCGAGATCACCTCCACCTTGCGTTGCTTGAGCAGGCCCTCCAGACCCCGCACCAGCCCCTCGACCGACTTCTCCTTGCGGGCCAGCGCCCCATCCCAGTCCAGCTCCGGGTCCCCTGCCACGACGCCGAAATCGGAGGCATGCTTGACAGTCGTGTAGACCTCGGCCACCTGTAGCCACTGCTTGGCCGGTATGCATCCCCGCAATAGACAGGTTCCTCCGGGGCGCTCTTCGTCGACGAGAGCCACGTCTAGCCCGAAGTGATGGGCGTAGAGGGCGGAGGCGTAACCACCGGGGCCCCCACCCACGACGACGATGTCATGCACGAGTTGGATGCCTTTCCTGAAGCTGCACCCGAGCCTAGTGGGGTGTCGGGACCGTCAAGCGGCGGGAACCGCCTCCTCAGCACCGACCGGGACGGCTTCGCTCATGGAGCGGGTACCGTTCGTCCGGACCCATCTTCAAATGATCAATCCCGCCGATCTCATTCCCCGTCAGACATACACCGTCGTCGGTAGGTCGATCTCCGTGGCGACCGCCGGCGAGGGTCGTCCCGTGGTGTTCATCCACGGCAACGTCACGTACTCCTATACGTGGCGCAACATCATTCATCATCTGGCCCGGCGCTACCGCTGCTTGGCTCCCGACCTGATCGGCATGGGGCGATCCGAGCTGATCTTCCCTTCCGGCTCGTCGAGCTACTCCTTCGCCGACCACGTCAACTACCTGGAGCTCCTCCTGGAGCGGGCCGACCTCGATGAGCCCTTCGTGCTGATCGGGCACGAGCTGGGCGCGGCTTTGGCGATCCAGTACGCCATCGCCCACAGAGAGTCGGTGGCGGCCGTCGGAATCGTGGAAGGGGTGTTCCGGGTCACGAATGACGAAACGATGGACGAGAAGATGCGCGATTTGCTGCTCGACGTGCGGCGTGATCCCACCGAGGATCTGGTGCTCCGCTACAACGTCCTCATCGAGGACTACCTGCCCGGGCTGGTTGTACGACCGCTCCACAACGAGGAGATGGATGCATATCGCTCGCCCTACCTGAAGCTCGGTGAAGCCCGCAGGGCGATGTTGTCCATGGCCAGGTGCCTTCCCATCAGCTCCGACCCGGGGCCAATCGACGACCTGGCCGAGCAGCTCCGACTGTGGTGTGCCCAGTCCAATATCCCCAAGCTCGTGGTAGGCGGAAAGCCGGGTCATCTGGTCCCACCGGCGGTGCTGGCGACCACAGCGAAGTGGCGCAACACCAGCACCGCGGCCATCAACGGGGCCCATTTCCTGATGGAGGACTCTCCGGCCCGTCTCACCAATGTCATCGCAGACTGGCTCGAAGACCTGGCCTACATGTGAGCGGGTCTAGCCGCGCTGCTGTGTCACGGGCCGAAAACCGCGGTTGGCCGCCTCAGCGGCCGAATCGGGCCCAAAGCTCTGGATCAGATTCCTGGCCACGAGATCCTTCGCCTCGACCCTCCCTTCCAGGCTGTGGAGCTGGTCCGGATCATCGCAGTCATACACCCGCATCGTGTCCCGCGTCCCCAAGAACCGGAAGTCCTCGAATCGCTTGAGACGGCCCACTAATCACCCTCCATCGACCCTCGGCCGGTTTCCACCTCGGCCGAGCACATGGGGCACACCGCCACGGCTATGTCGCCCACGATGAACGAGTACCCGCACTCGGGGCATTCGATCTTGGGCGAAGGCGTGTCGGGGGGCGGAGGTGGCGGGGGAGTAGCCAGGCCATCCTCGGGCCCGCCCGTCGGGGGCATCGACCCGGGAGGTGGCGCCCCTCCGGGCCCGGCCGCGCCGGGACGGGGACGCACCATGTTCACCGACCCGCACACGGGACAGGAGAACCGTCCCTCACCAGGGACGTCGAACTGGGTTCGGCAGGCGCCGCATCGAACGATCACACCTGATCGCCTCCTCTTTCGGTCTCGATTGTCTTGGAAGTGTCAATCATCGGGTCAACTCATCCGACTGGCTCGTCGCCGGGCTCAACCGGCTCACCCACCGCCCCGATCGACAGCAGGTAGTCGGCTTCGCCCCGCAGCACGGCGGCCACGTCGTCTCGATCGTAGGTGACGCCGTTCACGCGGGCGATCTGGCCGGTCACGTAGTCGATGGATGCATCCGATCCCCCGGCCACCGTCTCCACCGGGTTGCGGCGATCGTCCTGGGCCAGTCCCTGGAGGTAATGGACCTCCCATTCGATGATCCGAAGCACGCCCGACCGGTGCAATCTCTCGGCTACGTCCGGCTCCAATCGGGCCAGGATGAAGCGGACCGCGTCCGAGATCACATAGGTGGGCTCGGCATTCTGGGGCCGCCTCTTGGCTTCCTGCCACACCATCGCCCCGACGACGATCAGCAGAGCGGCGGCCAGCAACGCCACCAGCGCCACCACGCTGGTCCCGCTCATGTGATCCCGAGGCCGCCGGCCAGACGTCGGCGATGCTCGGCGGGGCCGCCGAACATGAGCTCGGAGCTCTTCGCCCGCTTCAAGTACAGGTGGGCGTCGTGTTCCCACGTGAAGCCGATGCCACCATGGATCTGGATCGTGTCCGCGGCACAGCGGAAATATGCCTCCGAGCAGAACGACTTGGCCAAGGGAGCGGCGATGGCTACCTCCTCGGGATCAGCGCCGATGACGCCCGCCAGGTGGTAGGCGGCCGACTTGGCAGACTCGACCGCCACCAACATGTCGGCGCACATGTGCTTGATGGCCTGGAACGACCCGATCGGACGGCCGAACTGGTACCGGCTCTTGGCATAAGCGACCGACATGTCGAGACATGCCTGTGCACCGCCAACCTGCTCCATCGACAAAAAGGCCACGGCCCGATAGGCGGCGTCATCGAGCGCCGCCGCCACGTCGCTCGATCCGTCGCCCAGCCTGGTGGCCGGCGCCGAGTCGAAACGCACGATCGCTTGGGGGCGGGTCAGATCCATCACGTCCAAACGATCGACACCGACTCCCGAGGTCCCCGGCTCAACCAAGAAGACCTCTCGCCCGGCGGGCGTCTCGGCCACGACCAGCAAACGATCGGCGGTGGCTCCGTTGATCACATACGACTTGACCCCGGTGAGGCTCCAGGCTGCGTTTCCCCCCGCCTCGGTCGGTGAAGCCACAGCCGAGGCGCCGGGCTCGGCGTCCACCAGGGCCACCGATGCGGTCATCGAGCCGTCGGCGATGGCGGCCAGCAGCTCGCTCTGTTGCTCCTCGGTGCCCAGGGCGGCGATCAGTGGAGCGGCCATGACAACGGTGGGAAGGAAGGGTGACGGGTACAGAGTGCGGCCCATCTCCTCTCCCATGACCGCCAATTCGCCGAACCCGTATCCGGCCCCTCCTCGCTCGGTGGAGATGGCCATCCCCAGCCAGCCGAGATCACCCAGTTCCTTCCACGGGCCGGCGTCGTAGCCGGGCTCCGACTCCATGATCCGGCGCACCTCGTCGAGCGGGGCACGCTCGTCCAGCCATTGCCGGACGTATCGGCGTAGCTCCTCTTGATCGTCGGTGAACGAAACGCTCATGACCGCGACGGTACCTGCCCTGTACCCGGACCACCATTCACTCCACCACCCCCGAGAGGCGAACCCGGCCGGCCACCGGCGAATGCCCCTGTCGTTCTTCGGGCCGTCGCCGTCGCCATCCCCTCCTCACCGTCCGAGGAATCAGTGGAGCGCCCCTCCTGACCCAAAGAGGCCCGGGTGGCCCCTGCTCAGAAGGCCTCCTCGGAGAGCTCCATCAAGGAGCCATCCTCCTCGGCCGTGGCCCGGCGGCGGGCGGCCACTCCCGGGGCGATGTCGCGCACGAAGAACCGGGCAATTGCCACCTTCCCCTCGTGGAAGGGCGAATCGTCTGCCTCGGGAAGGGCGACTTCGGCTTGCCGCAGCAGCTGCCAAGCGATGACTGCCTCCGCCATCGACTCCAACAAGGCGTTGGCATGCAGGCCCACCTCATAGATCCGGGTGGGCTCTCCACCCATCGCCGCCATCAGATCCTCGACCATGAGTCCGAGATGTGCCTGGACATCGTCCATCACCTCACCCAGCAGAATCCGCTCTTCGGCCAGAGCATCGCCTTCCGCCCCATCCTTGACGAACTCGGCGATGTCGGCGGCCACCGCCGACAGGGTCGATCCCCGGTCACGGGCAACCTTGCGGAAGAACAGGTCCATGGCCTGGATACCCGTGGTGCCCTCGTACAAGGTGTCGATCTTGGCGTCCCGGATGTATTGCTCCATCGGGTAGTCCTGCAGGAACCCCGATCCTCCCAAGACCTGAAGGGACATGGCCAGCAGCTCGTACGCCTTCTCGGACGAGTAGCCCTTGACCAGGGGCAGCAGAAGGTCGACTCTCCTGTCCCAGTCCGCCTCCGGTTCCAGCAGAGCCATGTCCTGGCACCAGGCGGCGTACATCCACAGGGCCCGCAGACCCTCGGCGTAGGCCTTCTGGGTCATGAGCATGCGACGGACGTCGGGATGGCGAATGATCCTCACCCGAGGAGCCGTCTTTTCCGTCATCTGGGTCATGTCGGGCCCTTGTATCCGCTCCTTGGCGTAGTCCAGAGCGTTCAGGTAGCCGGTCGACAGCGTGGCGGCCGACTTGGTGCCGATCGTCATACGGGCGTGCTCGATGACCCGGAACATCTGGCGGATTCCGTCGTGGACGCCGCCGAGGAGATAGCCGATCGCGGGTCGATCCATGCCGAAGGTGAGCTCACACGTGGCCGATCCCTTGAGGCCCATCTTCTTCTCCACCCCTGTGGCAAGGACACCGTTGCGCTCCCCCAGAGTTCCGTCCTCGTTGATCAGGTACTTGGGGACGATGAACAGGGACAGGCCCTTGGTACCGGGGCCGGCGCCCTCCGGACGGGCCAGGACGAGATGCACGATGTTTTCGGTGGCGTCGTGCTCGCCGCTGGTGATGAAGCGCTTGACCCCTTCCAGGTGATACGTGAGACCCTCGACGTGGATGGCTCTGGTCGTGCCGGCCCCGACGTCCGAGCCGGCGTCCGGCTCGGTCAAGACCATCGTGCCGCCCCAGTTCCTCTCCACCATCATCCGGGCCAGCTCGCCCTGCTCGGGCGTCCCCTCCTCATGAACCACACGGGCGAACAGGGCCCCGCCCCCGTAGAAGACCGCAGTCGGGTTGGCGCCCAGCAGCAACTCCTGCGTGGCCCAGAACACGGTTGGTGGCACCTCGAATCCCCCCAAGTCCTCCGGAGCCCCGAGCTTGGTCCAACCGGCTTCATGGCCCTTTTGCAGGCTCTCCTTCAGGCCCCCGGGCAGCCGCACCTCTCCATCCTCGAGCACCAGAGGCGTGCGATCGGCCTCGACGAAGGAAGAGGCCCAATCCTCTGTGGCGAAGCGATCCACCTCGCGCAGGAGATCCATGACGGTGGCCCGATCCATGCCGGCCCACCGATCGAGATGCCGATCAATGCGATGAACCTCGAAGAGGTTGAATTCGAGGTCGGCCAAATTGGACCGGTAATGGGTCATGATCGTCCTCCCTTGACGGCTGACTCTTTGAGTGACCATTCTAATTTGAGTCTACGCTCAAAGAAAGATGTCACCGTGAGGATTCCCCACGAGACCGTCGGAGTCGGCCCGGCCGCTCTGGTTCCACGACCGTGGCTACCGTGACTGATCATGCGTTATCGAGTGGGCCTGGAAACCCGTGACCGAATTCTCGAGGCGACCCGCTCGTTGGTGGGCGAGTTCGGGCTGGAGGGCACGACGATCAAGGCGATCTGCGAGCGCGCCGGGATTCTGGCCGGGAGCTTCTACAACCTCTTTGAATCCAAAGAGGAGGCGATCCTCTCGGTGGTGCGCGATGCCATACAGATGGTGGAACCCGATCCCGAAGGCCCTGCCGATATCACGTCGCTGGTGGACGCCTACGTGCGTTTCGTCGAAGAGCAGGAGCCGGTGGCCCGGGTATACCTTGAAGTGGCCATGGCCCGGGGCTTGCGGGAAGAGAAGCTCCGGATCCGGGTGATGCGCCATCACGAGCGCCGTGTGGCGCTCTTCGCCTCGGCCCTCGCCCAGGCCGGAGTAGATGAGCCGGCGCAGATGGCCGAGTTGATGGTCGCCGCGCTCAACGGCCTGGCTTTCCATCGGCTGCTGGACGACTCGTTCGACCTGGCGGGCCAGGCCCACCGCCTCCTCACGCTGCGACCCCTGCCGGTCAGGTAGACGCCACGAGCACCCGATTGTGCGAGCTCCACGGTTACGGTCGTGAAATGATCGAAATCAACAAGCTCGCCGTCGGGCCCTACGACAACGACAGCTACGTCGTGTCGTGTGGGGACACCGGCTCGGCCGTCGTGATCGACGCCGCCTCCGAGGCCGAGCGGATCCTCGACGCTTGTCGGGACCTGCACGTGTCGTCGGTTCTGACCACTCACGGCCACCTGGACCACATCGGCGCCCTCGACCCGGTCAAGGACTCCCTCGGCGTGCCCTGGCTGCTCCACTCCGAAGATGTCGAGATAGCCGGACGCAGCCCCGACCAAGCTCTGGTCGATGGGGCGGAGATCGCGTTCGGCCGCGTGGCACTGCACGTGATCCACACCCCCGGCCACACGCCGGGTTCCGTTTCTTTCGTCTTCGAGCCGGCGGACGAGTCAGAGGTGCACGTCCTGTTCAGCGGCGACACCCTTTTCCCGGGCGGACCGGGCGCCACCCGCTGGGACTACTCGGACTTCGGACAAATCATGGACAGCCTGGAAATGCGCCTATTTCCCCGCCTGCCCGACGGGACCGTGGTGCATCCCGGCCATGGGAACGACACGACCATCGGCGCCGAGCGGCCCCACCTGGCGGAGTGGCGGGCAAGAGGATGGTGATGGAGCAACCGCCCTTAGGGGAGAGGCCGTGACTATGGAATTGGCCATCCAGGTGATGAAGGGATACTCCGACACGCTGGAGTTGGCGCTTTGGGCAGAGGCCGAGGAATTGGCCGGCCTGGCGGTGGCGGATCACTACCTGTCCGGGGTGGGCGAGAACACCTATGCCCTCGATCAGCTCACCGTCCTGGCCGCGGTCGCCGCCCGAACCTCGGACCTGAAGCTCTCGACCCTTGTCAGCCCCATCACGTTCCGCCATCCGGCCGCGATGCTCAAGACGGCGGTCACCATCGATGAGATATCCAGTGGCCGCTTCAGTCTCGGAGTCGGCGCGGGGTGGATGCAGGAGGAGCACGATCGATTCGGCCTTGGCCTGCCGGCGGTCGGAGAGCGCCTCGATCGACTGGCCGAGGCGCTCGACTACCTGCGAACCGGGCTGGGGGGAGCCGAATCCGGATTCAAGGGCCATTACTACTCGCTCGAGGCGGGTCACCGCCTGGAGCCGACCGGCCGGAACGTGCGACTGATCGTGGGCGGGGCCGGCGGCCACCGAACACCGGCCCTGGCCGGCGAGAAGGCAGACGAGTTCAACGTCTTCCCCGGACGCGAGCCATTCGGCCCCCGCATCGAGCGGGCCCTGGACGCGGCCGCCGCAGCCGGGCGCGATCCCGAGGAGCTCATGGTGTCCACTGCATTCCCGCTGGTCATAGCCGGACCAGGGGACCTCGAAAGACGGCTGGATGAAGTCGCGGCCTCGCGGGGCACGTCGGCCGACCATGTGCGCACACGATGGTCCGAGATGGGGATTCCCGTCGGCGCCCCGGGCGAATTCCGGGAGAGTTTGGAACGCCTCGAAGCCCTAGGGGTCCGGCGTGTGTACTTCCAGATGAGTTTCGACTCAGTCGACCAGATCAAGCGCTCGATCGCGCTGGTCCGCGACTCCTGACCTGGCCCCGTTACGCTCGGCTGGATGCAACTCGCAGCCATGACCGAGCCCCAGATAGGGGGCACCTACGAGCAACTCCTGGCGTTGGCGCGCTGGTCGGAAGCCAACGGTCTCGTGTCTTTCGCCCGCTCCGACCACTACTACTGGAGGGGCGATCCTGCACCCGACGCCACCGATGCTTTCGCCACGCTGGCGGGCATGGCCCGAGAGACAGACACCATCCGCCTGGCCGTCCTGGTGACACCGGTCACCTTTCGCCACCCGGCAGTGATCGCCAAGAACGCCGCCACCATCGACCAGATGTCGGGCGGTCGACTCGATCTGGGAGTGGGAACCGGGTGGATGGAGGCAGAGCACGAAGCTCTCGGGCTTCCCTTCCCGGACTGGTCTGAGCGATATGCCCGCCTGGAGGAGGCGCTGGGTTACCTGGGTGCTGCCTTCTCCGACCACGCCGGCTACCAGGGCGACTACTACCGGCTGGACGCCGACGTTCGACCCAAGCCCGAGGGCATCCGCCTGATCGTGGGCGGCTCCGGCAAGCAGAGGACTCCCTCGCTGGCCGGCAGGCACGCCGACGAGTACAACCACTTCCTGGCTTCAGCGGCGGTGATCGCTCCCAAGATCGCCGTGATGAGGGAGGCCGCGGAAGGACGGGAGGTGACCGTTTCGGTGATGGGCGCTCCCTTGGTGGGTCGAACCGACGGCGAGTACCGAGAGCGTCTGAAGAGGGCCGCCGCCCGGCGCGATCTGAGTCCCGAGGCCATGGAGCAGAGGCTGGAAACCAACGGGGTCCCGTTCGGGACGCCCTCCCGGGCCGCCGAGGCGATTGGTGCCCTGGAGGCGGCCGGGGTGGACAAGTGGTACGTGCAATGGCTCGATCCGGGCGATCTGGAAGGGTTCGCCGCCACGATCGAGGCTCTCAGGGCAGGCTGATCTCCACCCACTCCGGGCGGGCGATTCGATCCAGGTCGACCAGGCTGAGGCTAAACACCGTGTGCGGGGTGCCTGCTGCGGCCCACACCGGGTCGTTGCGCCTCAGCGCCTCGTCGGCGAACACACGCAGCTCGGTCACGTGCCCGAACGGCGGAGTGCCTCCGGCCGCGAACCCTGTGGCATCCCGAACCTCGTCCAAGGTCGCCCTCCTCACAACCCGGCCGGCAGCCGCCCCCGCCAGGCGATCCGTGTCCAACCGACGGTCTCCCGGGACCAGAGCCAATACCGGCTGGTCGTCGACCGCGAACACGAGTGACTTGACGATCGCGGCCACCTCACATCCAATCGCGGCAGCAGCATCCTGGGCAGTCTTGGTTCCTTGTGGAAACTCCCGCACCTCGATCTCGAGACCCGACTGAGCAGCGGCCTCCACCACCTTCTGCACGGAGCTCGAACCAGCCATCGACCGGCCAGGGTAGACCGGTGCCCAGCCTGCATGGCACGGGGCGGACCCAGCGGATTTCTTGCGCGTCCCGCTCGATCCCGAGCCTGTCGTCCTCGGGGCGATCCACCCCATCTTCCTGGCGGTTTCGTGGTCCGGCGCCCGTGGCCATACCATTGGAAGCATCGTGAGTTCACCGCTGCTTCAGATCGAAAACCTGCATGCGTCTGCCGACGGTCATGAGATCCTCAAAGGCGTGGATCTGACCGTGGAGCGCGGCGAGATAGCCGCTTTGATGGGACCCAATGGCTCGGGCAAATCGACCCTTGCCAACGTCCTGATGGGCAGCCCATCCTTCCAGGTGACGAAGGGTCGGGTCCTGCTCAAGGGCGAGGACATCACCCGGGCCTTGCCCACGGCCCGGGGCCAGAAAGGCATGTTTCTCGCCTTCCAGTATCCCGAAGAGATACCAGGCGTGTCCGTGATCCAATTTCTCCGCCAGGCGCTCTCGAACCGCACGGGCATCGACTACACGGTGCTGGAGCTCCGGCTCAAGGTGATGGAGACGATGAAAGAGCTGGGAATGGAATCCTCGTTCGCCGACCGATACCTGAACGAGGGTTTTTCGGGCGGAGAGCGCAAGCGCAACGAGGTGCTTCAGATGGCGGTGCTCGAGCCAGAGATGGTCATCATGGACGAGACCGACTCGGGCCTGGATATCGATGCCCTGCGCATCGTGGCCGATGGGGTCAACAAGCTGACCGGGCCCGAGCGAGGCTATCTGATCATCACCCACTACCAGCGCCTGCTCGACTACGTGACCCCCGACCGTGTCCACGTATTCATCGACGGTCACATCACAGCGACGGGCGGCGTGGAGCTCGCCGAGCGCCTGGAGGAGGAGGGTTACGACACCTTCCGTCAGACGGCGAGCCTGAGAGGGCATACCTAGTGGCCGGGCGACGTTGACCAAGGCGATGGGACTCCTGGAGACCGACACGATCCAGCTCGACTTCCCCGTCTTCGAGGACTCCGACCTTCACTTCCTCGACTCGGCGGCCAGTTCGCAGAAGCCCCGGGTCGTCATCGATGCCATGGCCGAATTCTCCGCTCACCACTACGCCAATGTGCATCGTGGTGCCTATGCGCTCTCGATCGACGCCACCGAACGCTACGAGGCCGCCCGGCATCGAGTGTCTGATTTCATCGGCAGCCCCTCTCCCGACCAGCTCGTCTTCACCCGAGGGACTACCACCGGCCTCAATCTTCTCGCGGAGGGCTGGGCCGGCAGACATCTGCGAGCCGGCGACCGGATCCTGCTCACCGAGATGGAGCACCACGCCAACCTCGTTCCCTGGCAGGTCGTAGCCCGCCGCACCGGGGCGGAGCTCGACTTCCTGCCCATCACCACCGACCATTGCCTCGATCTGTCCCGTCTCGACGAGTTCGTCGGGCCCCGCACCAAGGTGGTTGCTGTGTCGGGCATGTCCAATGTGCTGGGGACTGTGCCGGACCTGAAGCCCCTTCTGGAGGCGGCGTCGGCTGCCGGAGCCCTCACCGTGGTCGATGGCGCGCAGCTCGTTCCCCACACCTCCGTGGATGTGTCCACGCTGGGAGCGGACGCCATCGCCTTTTCGGCCCACAAGATGCTCGGGCCCACCGGCATCGGGGCGGTGTGGGCACGCCCGGAGCGCCTCGAGGAGATGGATCCCGTCGAGTACGGGGGGGACATGATCTCTGACGTAACGCTGCGTGATGCAACCTGGGCGGCCGTGCCGCATCGGTTCGAGGCCGGAACACCGCCCATCATCGAGGCGATCGGCTTTGCCGCCGCAGTCGACTATCTCGACAAGGTCGGCATGGATTCTGTGGCGGCCCACGATGCGGCCTTGACCGCCTACGCCCTGGACGCGCTGTCCGATGTGCCGCAGCTGTCCATCCAGGGCCCTCTCACCACCGAGGGCCGAGGCGGCGTCATCAGCTTCACCATGGGCGATATCCATGCCCACGATCTGGCCACCATCCTGGATCAACACGGTGTGGCCGTGCGCGCCGGCCACCACTGTGCCAAGCCGCTCATGAGGGTGCTGGGTGTGCCCGCCACCGCCCGGGCCTCCTTCTACTTGTACACGACGCCAAGGGACATCGATGCCCTCGTCGAGGCGCTGGGCGAGGCCGGGCGTCTGTTCGGGGTGAGCTGATGGCCCTGGAAGACCTCTACCGGGATGTGATCCTCGATCACTACCGAAATCCCCGGCACCGCCATGCGCTGGAAGATCCCGACGCCACCGGAGAGGGAGTCAACCCTCTGTGCGGAGACGAGGTGACGGTCGAACTTCGCTTCGACGGCGATCGGGTCGCCGACATCTCCGTGCATGGCCAGGGCTGCTCGATCAGCCAGTCATCAGCCTCGATGATGTCCGACGCCGTGATCGGCAAGACCCGCCAGGAGATCCAGCGGCTGGCCGACCGGTTCAACGGCATGATGACCTCGGAAGACGAGGACGCGGCCGGGCTCGATCCCGCCCGGCCGGGGCAGTCCTGGGGGACCTCGAAGCCCTCCAGGGTGTGCGACGCTATCCCGTTCGTATCAAGTGCGCCAGCCTGCCGTGGACCACTCTGGCCCAGGCCATGGGCAACGGGGCGGGATGAGCGCCGGGGGCGACCCGGGCCTCAGTCGCCCTCTTCGAACCCCTCCAGCACCTCTTCGAGCCGCTCCCCCACCGCAGTCAGGCGGCGCCGGCAAAAGGCGAGCAGATCGGACGCCCGCTTGACGTCGTCCAGGAGCCGGTCGACATCGACTTCCTCTCCCCGCAACCGGCCATGAATCTCTCGTAGCTCCTCCAGGGCGGCCCGATAGGTCAGCTGCCCGTCAGTCACCGATCTCCTCCACCCTCACCCCGAATGTGCCGTCCGCCAACTCGATTTCGAGAGGATCTCCCACCGCCACGGCCTCCCGGCTGCGGACCACTCTCCCCTCTGCGTCCGTGACCAGGGCGAAGCCCCTCCGGAGCGTGGGCCCGACCCCGACCGCCCCGAGGGTCTCAGCCATGGCCATCAGGCCCTTCTCCTGGACGGACAATGCCCTTCGGGCACCTTCGGCAATGGCCTCGCTCAGGTGATCCAGCAGATCAGCTTGACGTGACAACAGGGCCCGCACACCGCTCAGGACAGCCGCAGAGTGGTCGAGACGACTCCCTGCCCGCCCGCAAGCCGCTCGGGCCTCGTCGGTGATCAGTCGCCGCGCGGTGTCGACACGGCCCGCATAGTCACCCACCCGCTGGACGAGCCATTCGGCGGCCGCGGTGGGAGTCTTCACCGACACGGCGGCAGCCTCATCGACCACACTGCGATCGGTCTCGTGGCCGATGCCGGCGATGACCGGGATGGGCATCGCCGCCACCGCTCTCCCAACGTCCTCGGAATCGAACGTGGCCAGGTCCAGCTTGGAGCCCCCGCCTCGTACCGCGGCAACCATGTCGACTTCCTCCCGGGCCAAGCGGCCGAAGGCGGAGACCACCGAATTCCGCGCCGCCTCACCTTGCATGAGAGCGTGTGCCGTGCGAACCCGAAACCGGAACCCGGATCCTCGCAGCTGGTCGAGAAAATCGGCGTGAGCGGCCGAGCCCCGACTGGTGAGGAGCCCAACCCTCAAGGGCACCAGTGGCAGGGGGAGGCGTTGGTTGGCGGCCAGGGATCCGTCGGCCGCCAGACGCCGCAAGACCTCTTCGCGGTTGACGGCGAGCCGGCCCGCGATGAACTCCGTATCTACATCGAGAAGCAGGAGCCGCACCTGGGATCGGCTTGCCTGGATGCCGACAGTACCCTTGACCAGCACTTCGACGCCATCGTTGAGACGGCCCACGCCTGCCGCGGCCAGCTTCTGGTCGATGTCGGCCATCACGCGGCCCCGCGCCGCCACATCGAGCACCTCGTGATCGGATTCGGGGTCGGCCAGGCGGAAGAAGGCGGCCCCACCACTGGTGCGCCGAAAGCCCGACACCTCACCCCGCACCCATACAGGGCCGGGAAAAGCGGCCGTGACTCCCGCCCCGACTCTGGTCAGCACCTGAGAGACGGTGAGGGTCTCCACATCTCCGGTCACATCACGCCGCCCTCGGTCATCTTCTTGATGTCGAGGGCGGCATCCAGCTCGTCGGGCTCCATCAGGCCCTGTTCCAGCACGAGCTCGCGCACGGAACGACCGCTGGCCACCGCCTCCTTGGCGATCCGGGCGCCGGCGTCGTAGCCGATGTGGGGGTTCAAAGCCGTTACGACGATGGCGTTGCGCTCCACCAGCTCACGAGTCCGCTCGGTGTTGGCCTCGATTCCATCCACACACTTGGTCCGGAAGTTCTCGGCGGCATTGGCCAGAAGCTCGATGGACTGAAGCAGGCCATGGGCCATCACCGGCATCATCACGTTGAGCTCGAAGTTGCCGTTGGCCCCGGACCAGGCGACGGTGGCATCGTTGCCCACCACCTGGGCCGCCACCTGCATCACCATTTCCGACATGACCGGATTGACCTTCCCCGGCATGATGGAAGAACCCGGCTGAAGGCTGGGCAGCCTCAACTCCCCCAGTCCGGCCGAGGGCCCCGAACCCAGGAAGCGGATGTCGTTGGCGATCTTGAACATGGAGACGGCCACCGTCTTGAGGGCTCCCGAGGCCATCACCACGGCGTCCTTGGCCGCCTGGGCCTCGAAGTGGTTGTCGGCTTCGCGGAACGAGCAGCCGACGCGCTCGGCCACCACCGCGATGGTGCGGGCGGCGAAGCCCTCCGGGGCGTTGATACCGGTCCCGACTGCCGTGCCTCCGAGTGCCAGCTCTTCCAGCCCCTCCAGAACGGATTCGACCCGGTCGGCACCCTTGCGTATCTGGGTGGCGTAACCGGAGAACTCCTGGCCCAACGTCACCGGGGTGGCGTCCATCAGGTGGGTGCGACCCGACTTGACCACGTCGGCAAAGTCGTCCGCCCGGCTCGCCAGGCCATCGGCCAGGCCCCGGAGAGCGGGAAGCAGGTTCTCTCGGATGGCGGCCACAGCGGCAATGTGGATCGTGGTGGGGATGACATCGTTTGAGGACTGGCCGAAGTTCACATCGTCGTTGGGATGCACCAGGCGGTCGCCGAGTTCCCCGCCGAGGATGAGTGTGGCCCGGTTGGCTATGACCTCGTTGGCGTTGGTGTTGGTCGAGGTGCCCGAGCCGGTCTGGAAGATGTCGAGCACGAACTGGTCGTCGTGATCGCCGTTCATCACCTCGTCGGCCGCCCGGCGTATGGCATCGGCTTTGTCCCCGGCGAGGTTGCCCATTTCGGCCGACACCGTGGCCGCCGACCCCTTGAGCAGTCCCAGAGCCCAGACGAATCGGCGCGAGAAGCCGATTCCCGAGATGGGAAAGTTCTCTTTGGCACGTTGGGTGGAAGCGCCGTAGAGGGCTGAGGCAGGAACCCTCACCTCTCCCATCGAGTCCTTTTCGATTCTGTCTGTCACGATTACTCCAGTTTCGGTTCGATCCTGACGCTAGTGCACCCAACCGACACACCGTCCGCCCCGCTTCTCCGCACGACCACAACCCCCTCCCCGGACTCTCGACGGTGAGAAACGGATGGCGATGGTCACGGCCCAAACAACCGGGGAAGCGTTACCCAGCAACAAGAGAAGAGGCCGGAATGAGGATCACAGCGAGCGGCGCTGGCGCCCGTGCTGGTCGAAGTTGACGGGGTCCAGCCAGACCTGAAAACGCGAACTGAGGGCGGGCCACTCCTGGGCAGTGATCGAGAACCAGGCCGTGTCGCGGTTTCTGTCCTTGTAGACCATGTGGTTGCGGAACACGCCCTCGAACACGAACCCCAGACGCAGGGCCGCCCGTCGGGAGGCCTGGTTGAGGGCATCGCACTTCCATTCATAGCGCCGATATCCGAGAGCGAAGACACGGTCTGCCATCAAGTACATGGCCTCGGTGGCCGCGGTCGTCTTCTGAAATGACGGCGAATAGGCCAGGTGGCCGACCTCGATCGAACCCGACTCGGGACTGATTCGCAGATAGCTGCCCCAACCCAGCGAGTGCCCGTCTACGTCGAAGGTGAAGAAGAGGGGATCGCTCGATTCAGGCCACGAAGCCACGGTGTCGGCGAGTTGGGTCGGATCGTCGAAGGGCCCGTATCCCATGTAGGTCCACATGGCACCGTCGTCCGCGGAGAAGGCCTCCCACAGGTCGGGCAGGGCCGACAGGGCAAAAGGAGTAATGGTGACATGGTTGCCCATCATCGGCGTCTGCTCGGGGCGGGGGGGAGGGCTCCAGTCGTGGACCGGGTGGCCTACGGGCAGGTCATTCACTGATGATTCCGCTCACTCTCTCGAATCGGCCGTCGAGTCTGGCCCTCGCAGATGAGGGCCGGTCTACCGCCTCGGCCGCCAGGCCGATCAGGTCGACCAATCCATGGAAGTCGTCCAGGCTCACCACCTCGGGTAATAGGGCCGGTATGCCCTTTCCCTGTTCGACCTGATCGAGATGGCCCATGTTGTGATAGTTGCCCAGCGGGAGGCACATGCCGCCCGCCCGATAACCGTAGGCGAGGAAGGCCGTCGCCTCACAGGACCCGCCCGCCATCAGCTTGCGCTGATGCTTGATTCCCCGCTCGGTCGCCGCCCCCACCAGGCGATTGGTCATCTCATGATCGAACACGCTCGAGGCATCCCCGATCCGGATCACCGGACCGGCCCCGAGCGGCGAGTCCTCGTACGCCCGGCTGCACTCGACCGAGATGATCCGAGATCCTTCGGGCGGGGTGCCCGCCCGGCAAGCCCCGATCGCCCCGACGAACCCGACCTCCTCGGCCCGGGTGAGGAGAACGCCGAAGTGCCGGCTCGTGTCGGCCGATCGGGCTCTGTCCAGAGCTGCCAGGGCTGCCGCCACCCCGGCCAGGTCGTCGCAGGCGGGTGCCAGCAGGAACCGCTCGCCGGCGCCGCCGCGGTTGGGGCCGAACAGCCAGCGCCCCACATCCCCCACCGACAAGTCGGCGGACCGATCCATCTTCACGAGACCCCGGGAGGACCCATGATCGAACTCTTCCAAGTCTCCCACGTGGACCACGTCATCGCGGTCGAACAGCTCGATGCGATTCCCGCGGAAGTACTCCTTGCGCACGCCTCCCCGAAACTCGACCGAAACCATCCGCCCCTCGACGCCCGTCACAACGAACCCCGGGTGGTCGGTGTGGGCCACGGCCAGAACCGGAGGACGGCGTTTGCGTCCCGCCTGGGTGATGAGCAGGTTCCCGTGGACATCGGGCTTCACCCTCAGGTCATCTCGACGCCCGGCCCACGCCGTGACCCACGAGAGCACTCGCTGCTCAAGACCCGGGGCCGTCGGGATCCGGGTCAGCTGAACCAGCCAGCGGCGCTCCGTGCTCCTGTCCGCCATCGTGGGAGCTTCCCAGACCGCTCGTGTCCCGGCAACCGGGAACGGCGTCAGCGATCGAAGGGAGTGTCGGTGAAGAACTCCGAGGCGGCCGGCGTAAGGGGCTCCTCTCGGACCGGGGCCTCCAAGCCGAGACGCTGGCGGACGGCGTCGTAGCCCCCATCCTCCAACTCCTGGGCCAGCTCGGCGCCGCCCGATTCCACGATGCGGCCGTCGATCATCACGTGCACCCTTTCAGGAGACAGGTAGCGGAGGATCCGGGCGTAGTGGGTGATCATCACCACCGCCACCTCGGGCGAGCGCATCGACTCCACGGCCTCGGCCACCTGCCTTACTGCATCGATGTCGAGCCCCGAGTCGATCTCATCCAGGATCGCCACCTTGGGGCGCAACACGGCCATCTGGAAGATCTCCGAGCGCTTCTTCTCGCCTCCCGACAGATCGTCGTTGATCGAGCGGTCCAGGAACTCGTCCATGCCGAACCTCACGGCAGCAGATTCGATGTCCGCCTCCACCCGCTCCGGGTCGAAGCCTCGCTCGTCTGCTGCCTCCCGAACGAACTCACCCAGCCGGATGCCGGGGACCTCGGTGGGATACTGGAACGCCTGCAAGAGCCCGAGCCGGCTCCGCTCGTCGACCTCCAGGCCCAACAGCTCGTCCTCCCCCAACCGTGCAGACCCTGATGCCCGGTAGTCGGGATGGCCGGTGAGTACGTGGCTCAGAGTGGACTTTCCCGAACCGTTGGGCCCCATGATCACGTGGATCTCACCGAAGGGGACCTCCAGGTCTACACCCTTGAGGATCTCCTTGTCGGCGATCGAAGCGTGCAGATCCTCGACGGACAGGGCGACACTCATCAGCTCTCTTCTCCTATGCGCAGGAAGACGATCCCGTCCTCCACCTTCACGTCGTAGACGGGGACCGGCTCGGTGGCGGGGAGGGCGTGCGGCTCGCCGGTCGCCAGGTCGAAGGCGCTCCCGTGCCGGGGACATTCGACCTCCATGTCCCATACCTCCCCCTCTGCCAAGGAGGCCTCGGCATGGCTGCAGCGATCCCCCAGGGCATAGACGTCGTCGCCCACCCGAAACAGAGCGATGCGATGGTCGCCTATCTCGACCCGAAGACCCGTGTCCCGAGGGACCTTGCGAGCCTCGGTGATCTCGATCCAGCTCAAGACAGGCGACCCCCCTCCTGGGCCCGGACGAAGCGTCGGAACACGGCGTCCTGGATGGGCCGTCCCACCACGTCGATGGGCAGGCGGTCGATCACCTCGGTGAAGAAACCCCGAATCAGCATCCGCTCGGCCTTGGCCTGGGAGATTCCCCGGCTCTGCAGGTAGTACAGGTACTCGTCCTCGAGCGGCCCCACCGACGAACCGTGGCCGCAGACCACGTCGTCGCAGAGGATCTCGAGATTGGGGACCGAATGGGCTTTGGCATTCTCGGACAGCACCAGGTTTCGGTTGGTCTCGAACGCGGACGACCGCACGGCGCCCTTCTCGATGCGGAGCAGTCCTGTGAAGATCGACTGGGCGTTGTCCTCCACGGCTCCCTTCAGGAACACATCCGAAGACGTGCTGCGGCCGATGTGGTCGATGAGCATCCGATAGTCGAGGGTCTGGTCTCCTTCACCGAAGTAGAGACCCACTATCTGAGCCGACGAGCCCGCCCCCTCCAGCGCGGCGTGGAGATCCAAACGACCCACCCGGCCACCCAGGCCCGCGTCGCCGATCCATCCGGTCGCGTCACGGCCCAGACGAACCTTCTGATGAACCACGCCGACGGTGGCGTCACCCCAATTCTGGACCGCCTGATAGCGGATCCGGCCGCCATTGTCCGCCTCCAGCGTCACACCGGGCACGGACGCCATCTCGACACCGTCGGGGCTGCGGTGGACCAGGAGGAACCCGGCCTCTGCCTCGGCCCCCACGGCCAGCTCGACATGGGGGAAGGACATCACACCGGCCCGTGTCGACTGCACGTCGATCAGGATGGGGGCTTCGACGATCTCTCGGGCGCCAACCTCCACCCGCACCCCGTCGCGTGCGAAGGCGAGATGCGCCGCAGCCAGCTTGTCGCGATCCACCGGTGCGGCCGGCCGCAGTCCGTCCAGTTCGGCCAGGCGCCGGATACTCACCACCCCAGAGCTCTCGGCCTGCTGCACGCGCCCATCGACGATGGTCACCGATGCGGCCAGGGCACCCTGACGGGCGAGGCGCACGAAGTCGTCGTCTGCCAGCGGTTCGCCCTCCTCCGTGGCGGGCGACATGCGGTCCAGATCAACACCCAGGTCGACATAGCGCCACTCCTCCTCGGCTCCGGTCGGGAGCTCCTGGGCATCGAAACCCGCCCAGGCACTGGCCATCTGCTCCACCCTCCAGGCGGGCTGGTTTTCAGAGATCAGATCGAGGGCGCGGCTATCGAAGGCGGTCACGTGGTGCACTCCGGTGGTGTCATTGGGTGGAATTCGATGGGAGACGGTAGGTGGGCGAAGATCAGGTGTTGGACCCTCCGAATGGTATGGGAGCCCGTGTCATTTTCGAAAAGGCCCTTCCCTGAATCGATGACCCCGGTGGATCAGGCGTCGTCGAGAGGCTGGTCGCCGACCCGCGGCTTCTACGTCGAGCCCACGAGCCGGGCGGCCCACGCCCAGACACGGTCGAACATCTCCTCCGTGAGCTTGCCGGTGAAGGTGTTCTGTTGGCTGGGATGGTAGGAGCCGATCACCAGCGGCCCATTCGCCGGCTCCACCTCGGCCAGATGCCCGAACCTCGGCCGAGGCCTGGGCACCGTCCAGCCCAGGCTTCCCGCCCAGTCGCAGCACCGCGTTCCACGCCAAGCCGCCCAGACACACGACGGCCCGGGGAGCGACCCACTTCACTTCCGTGGCCAGCCAGGTCTCCACACATGCGGTCACCTCCTGGGCGGTGGGACGGTTGTCCGGAGGCGCGCAATGGCAAACGGCCGTGATCCGAGCGTTCACAAGCTCCAGATTCGGATCATCGTGATGGGGCGAGGTGGCCAGACCCGCCTTGTGCAGGGCGGAGAAGAGCCATTCGCCTGAGCGGTCGCCGCTGAACATGCGGCCGGTGCGGTTGGCGCCGTGGGCGGCAGGCGCCAGCCCCACGATCAGGATCGGAGCGTCGAGCGGGCCTCGGGAAGGAACCGGACGTCCCCAGTACTCCTGGTCGGAGAAGGCGGCCCGCTTCTCGGTCGACGCCTTCCGCTCCCGCCACTCGACCAGCCGGGGACAGAGGCGGCACTCCACCAGCCCCTCGTGAGGGCCACCGACCATCGGGCTCAAGGAGAATCGCCCGCCAGCGCATCGGTGGTCACGTTCGATGTTCGCGTTCCACAGCATCCATCCCAGGCCATGCGACTCGGCGATGTCGATCTGGGCGCGGACCTCGGAGGCGGTGTAGTTGAAGTCCTGGAGCCAGGGGCGAACCACGACCTGTCGAGAGAGCCGATTCAACCCATCGGTCAGTGCCCGCTGAACGACGGACCCTGGATGCGAGTTGGGTGAATCGAACCCAAACCAGCCGGATGCGTAATGACTGGGATAGAGCATCGGGGATGCCACGTCCACCACCGACGTCACATCCAGCCAGTTCTGGCCTATCCCACCATCATCCTCGACGGTGGTGACGAACCCGAACACGTCGGCCGCCACCGCACAGCCCATCGGGTGGAGAGCGGCGACCGCATCGGAGAGGAACTCCCGCACCGTGTCGGCCCGGACCTGGGCGGTGACGCCGCCATCGAAGATCACTGATTCGGGCCGGGAGTCGGGGAAGCGGACGTAGTCGAATTGCAGCTCGTCCACGCCCATCGAGCAGGCCTCTTTGGCCAGGTCGAGTGCATAGGCCCGAGCGTTGGGGTCGGTTGGATCGAGGAAGTACTGACCGTTAGCCGTGAACGGCGCTTCGGTGGAGGTATCCCACACCGCCATATCCGGCATCCTCTTGGCGGCGATTGGATCCTGGAACGCCACCAGGCGCCCGATCAGATACAGGCCCTCGCTGTGGGCAAGGGTGGCCACGTGGCGCAGGTCGAACATGTTGGCGTCGGCACCAACCTGGGCCACCAGGGGCACCTGGGACTCGTACAGGACCTGACCGGTCTCGTCTTTGAGATCCACCATCAGGGCATTGAGCTCGGTGTCCTTGGCCATGGACAGGAATTGCTCGAACCGCTTCTCCACCGCCTCCCCGGACATGTGGACGGCCTTGGCGACGGCAGGGTCCAGCACTATCTGTTGCTCTCCTGGGCCTCCGGACCAATCGAAGCTGACCTTCTGCCAGGCGGGCCGGGTCACGGTGACCAATCCGGGCTCGGCCCCTCTCACCTCGAAGGCCCCGTTCCCGTCGGTGGTGGCGGAGGCCAGGCCGGCCGCCACAACTGCGTCGGACACGGCCCGTCCAGAGCCGTCCACCACCTCACCCCGCAGTACCCGCGCCTTGAGCACCGCATCCAACACCCCATCCGTCGGCTCAGGGGAGGCGAGGATGGTGGAGACGTGGCCCGTTGCCGAGATCTCGATCGGCTGACTGACCCCTTCCACCACCACCGTCCCGTCCCCGGCGGTGAGCCCGAGCTGGTGGCCGCCGGCCGCCACCACCGCCTCGGAAACGGGCTGACCGGCGTCGTCGACTACCCGGAGTGTGAACGGCTCCGAGCCTCCGAGCAGGCTCCAGGCCGCCCAGGCACCCCAGGCGAGCGTCAGGAAGACGAGAAGGCGGAACTGAGTTCGTCGTCTCACGGCGAAAGGCCAGCCTACCGGCCGCGTACCCGTACGGCTCATGCCGATCGGTCAAAACCCGTTGTCAACAGGCACTTCTTCTGATACGTTCACGACGTCCAAAAGGGGAGGATCGGTGAGCAGGTCTAGACGTCACGCCACCGCCGATGCGGTTGGCCTATACCTGGGTGATGTGTCCGATCACGGCCTGCTGACGGCCGAGGACGAGGTGCGCCTGGCCCGAACGATCGAGCGAGGCCGTCAGGCCGAGGCACGCGTCTGAGCGAATTCGGGCTCGACTCCGACGACCGGCGCCGGCTCGAGCTCCTGATCGAGGACGGCCGGGAAGCTCGAGCCGCATTCATCAGCGCCAACCTGCGCCTGGTCATCTCCATCGCCAAGCGCTACACGGGACGCGGCCTGGATCTCCTGGATCTCATCCAGGAGGGGAATCTGGGTCTGATCCGAGCCGTCGAGAAGTTCGACTGGAGAAAAGGATTCAAGTTCTCGACCTACGCCACCTGGTGGATCCGTCAGGCGATCACCCGGGGCATCGGCAACGCCGGCCGTACCATCAGGCTCCCTGTGCACCTGATCGACGTGGTCCGGACGGTCTCAGACACTCGCCAGATGCTGCACGACCAGCTGCAGAGGGCGCCGACGGTCGACGAGGTGGCAGAGGCGTCCGGAGTCGACAGGGACCGGGTTCTCGTGGCCATCGAGGCACCCGGGGACACGGTCTCGCTCGACCGGCCGGTCGGCTCTGAGGGAGACGCAGAACTGCAGGATTTCGTCGAGGACGAAACGGTCGACCCATTCACCCTCGCCGTCGAGACCTTGGCCCGGGAGAAGCTGATGGCGGCACTGGAGATGCTCGAGGCCGACGAGCAGCAGGTGCTGTGGCTTCGCTTTGGGCTCGACGGCTCGGAACCCTGGACGCTGACCGACGTGGGCCAGGTCATGCACACGACCCGCGAGCGGGTTCGCCAGATCGAAGGGCGAGCCCTGGCCAAGCTCCGCCACCCCTCCCTCCGGGCGGATTTGGCCGGCGCGGTGCTGTGATCCCTGACCAGACCTGTCCCGGGTGGTAGCAGAGGTCCCTGGCGCCCGCGGCACGGCTGGATAAGCTGTTGCCATGCTCAATGACCCCAACTTCACCGCTCTAGGCATCATCGCCCTCTTCGGTGTGGTGATGGGGCTGGTGGGGGGAATCGCGGCCGGCGCCAAGTCTCTCAGCCTGGTCTCCTTGATAGGCGCCATGGGGGCGGTGGCCGCGGCGGCAGTGGCCCGCGTGGCCCGGCTCGACCCGATAGTGGGCATCGGCAACGACTACTCCTTCGTGTACGGAGCCGTAGGTGGTCTCATCCTGAGCTACTCGGTCGGACGCAGCGACCGCCGCTGACCATGGGCGAGCCCACCGTCGCTCGCGAGGCCCTGGTGCGGGATTGGTTGCCCCGCTACACCGGCATGCCCCTGGCTCAGTTCGGCGACTATGTCCTCCTCACCAACTTCAAGTCCTACCTGGGGGGCTTCGCCGCCCGCTTCGGCTGCACGATCAGGGGCGAGGACCGGCCCATGCAGGCGGCCACCAACCACGACGGGCTCACCATGGTCAACTTCGGGATCGGGACCGCCAACGCTGCCACGATCATGGACCTCCTGGTCGCCGTCGAGCCCAAAGGCGTCCTCTTCCTCGGCAAGTGCGGCGGCCTCAAGACATCGACCGAGATCGGCCACTTCATCCTGCCCATTGCCGCGATCCGCGGAGAGGGAACCTCGAACGACTACTTCCCGCCCGAGGTCCCGGCTTTGCCATCTTTCAAGCTGCACAAGTTCGTTTCTGAGAAGATCGTCGCCCGCGGGCTCGAATATCGGACCGGCGTCGTCTACACCACCAACCGCAGGGTGTGGGAGCACGACGAGGCATTCCTGGCCCGCCTGCGTCGACTGACTGCGTTGGCCATCGACATGGAGACGGCCACGATCTTCATCGTCGGTCACGCCAACCAGATTCCCCGCGGCGCCCTCCTCCTCGTGTCGGACACTCCCTATACGCCCGAAGGTGTGAAGAGCGAAGAGAGCGACTCCATCGTCACCCGCGATTGGTCCGACACACACCTGGAGCTGGGTATCGAGGCCATGACCGACATCGCCATCCATGGCGAGGCGATAAAGCACTTCACCTTCTGACCGACCCGGGGGGACCGCCGAGGCGAGGCACGGCAACTTTGGGCCGTGAGCGTCGCCCGGCGACGCTGTGAACCCTGGGTTGGGCAAGGGCCCGGGTCCGACTCGAACCTTGGGCCGTGAGCGTCGCCGGGCGACGCTGTGAACCCTGGGTTGGGCAGGGGAGCCTGACTCAGAACAGCGCCGAGACGATCCACCTACGCGACTCGACCGGGTCGATCACATCGTCGATCTCGAAGTGGGAGGCGACGTTGACGCCCTTGCCGATCTCGTACATCTCGGTCACCCTCCGCTCCAGCTCTGCCTGGCGAGCATCGGGATCCTCGATGGCGTCGAGCTCCCGTCTGAATCCCAACTTCACCGCACCCTCCAAACCCATGGGCCCGAACTCCGACGTCGGCCACCCCAGTGTGAAGCGCCCCTCGTGGAACCCACCGGCGGCCATGGCCATGGCACCCAGCCCGTACCCGCGCCGGGTGACGATGGTCCCGATCGGAACTTCGGCCTCGGCTGCGGCCCGAAACAGGCCCCCCGCCGATCGCACCAGGCCCTCAGCCTCTGCCTCGGGCCCCACCATGAATCCTGGCGTGTCGCAAAGGGAGAGCACCGGCAGCTCCCATCGGTTGCACAGGCGCAGGTGGCGGGCCAGGGAGATAGCGGCGTGATGGTCGACTGCCCCCGCCCGGTGCATGGGGTCATTGGCGATGATGCCCAGCGGCCGACCCTCGATTCGAGCGAAACCGGTGACCGATGCCTGGGCGTAGCCGGGCCTCACCTCCAGGAAGCTGCCCGTGTCCACGAGAGCGTCGATGATGTCCCGGACCTGATACAGCCGCCGCCTATTGGCCGGGACGATCGTACGCAGGGCTTCCTGCTCACCAGCATCCCACTCAGATGTGGCACCCCGGATCAGGCCCAGCAGGTCGCGCACCGTCGCCACCGCCTGGTGATCATCCTCGACGGGGAGGTCTATCACCCCGTTGTGGATCTGCACGCCGGCGGAGCCAACCTCGTCGGAGGAGAAGACGCCCAACCCTCCGCCCTCGATCATGGCCGGCCCGCCCATGCCCAGGTTCGAGTCTTGGGTGGCGACGATCACGTCGCATTGGCCGAGCAGTGCCGCGTTTCCGGCAAAGCAGTAGCCGGTGTTGACCCCGATGGTTGGACCCCGGATCTCTGCAAAGAGACGAAACGCCGGGACCTCGAGGAGCGAGACGCCCGGCCAGTCGACATCGCCGGGCCGGCCTCCGCCACCCTCGGCGAACAGGACGACCGGCAGGCCCATCTCGGAGGCCAGCCTGAAGAGGCGATCCTTTTTGCGATGGTTCTGCATCCCCTGGGTGCCGGCCAGGACCGTGTAGTCGTAGGAGACCACGATCGCCCGGTCGTCGCCCGATGTGCCGGTGTCGATGCGCCCGATTCCGGCCACCATCCCGTCGGCCGGCGTTCTCCTGATCAGCTCCTCGACATCACGCCGCCCCCGTTGAGCGGCTATAGCCAGCGGCCCATATTCGGTGAAGTCGCTGCAGAGCTCGGCCAGATTCTCGCGTGTTGTGCGATGACCCGACTCATGACGAGCCGCTACCGCCTCCGGCCGGGCGTCGTCCAGTCCCAGGGCATGGCGCTCCATGGCCTCGTCCAGTGCTGAGAGATCCTCCTGTCGAGCCCTATCGGGGCCGGCTTCCGTCTCCTCGGTCTGCTCGATGCTGACCAGGGGCGTCCCGGCCTCGACCGCTTCTCCAACCTGCACGTGGAGCCGGTCGACCCTGCCCGTCACCCGGGCGGTCACCGGGTGCTCCATCTTCATGACCTCCAGCACGACCAGGGTGTCGGACGCCCTGACCCGGGATCCCACCTCCACCGACACGGCCGCCACACGAGCGGCCACCGGAGCAACGATTTCCACGGCCTGATCCTAAGCGGGCCGCCGCCCACCCCGGCGAAGCCTCCACCATCTAACCGACGGCTCCGACAGCCACACTCAAACCCGCCGCCCACCCCGGCGAAGCCTCCACCATCTAACCGACGGCTCCGACAGCCACACTCAAACCCGCCGCCCACCCCGGCGAAGCCTCCACCATCTAACCGACGGCTCCGACAGCCACACTCAAACCCGCCGCCCACCCCGGCGAAGCCTCCACCATCTAACCGACGGCTCCGACAGCCACACTCAAACCCGCCGCCCACCCCGGCGAAGCCTCCACCATCTAACCGACGGCTCCGGCTTCGGCCATGTTGAGCTCGATGAGGCGGTTCATCTCGACGGCGTACTCCATCGGGAGCTCCTTGACGATGGGCTCGATGAATCCGGCCACGATCATCGAAGTCGCCTGATCCTCGGTCAGACCACGGCTCATCAGGTAGAAGAGCTGCTCCTCGCCCACCTTGGAAACGGTGGCCTCATGGCCGATCTCGGCGTCGTTCTCCTCGATCTCCATATACGGGTAGGTGTCGGAGCGGGACTTCTCGTCGAGGATCAGAGCGTCACAACGCACGAAGCTCTTGGCGTGCTCCGCCCCCGGCTCGACTCTGACCAGGCCGCGGTATCCCGCCCGACCCCCGCCCTTCGAGATCGACTTGGAGACGATCGTCGAGGTGGTGTCGGGAGCGACATGAACCATCTTGGCGCCGGCGTCCTGATGCTGGCCCTCCCCGGCGAAAGCGATGGACAGCACCTCACCGTGGGCACCCGGCTCCATCAGCCACACGGCCGGATACTTCATGGTCAGCCGCGAACCCAGGTTGCCATCGACCCACTCCATGGTGGCGTTGCGATAGGCAACAGCCCGCTTGGTGACAAGGTTGAACACGTTGTTCGACCAGTTCTGGATCGTGGTGTAGCGGCACCGGCCGCCTTCCTTCACGACGATCTCCACCACGGCAGAGTGGAGCGAATCGGTGGTGTAGATCGGGGCCGAGCACCCTTCCACGTAATGACAGTAGGCGCCTTCGTCGACGATGATCAGCGTGCGCTCGAACTGGCCCATATTCTCCGAGTTGATACGGAAGTAGGCCTGCAGCGGCTGGTCGACGTGCACACCGGGGGGAACGTAGATAAAGGACCCGCCCGACCAAACCGCCGAGTTGAGGGCGGCAAACTTGTTGTCGTTGGGCGGAATCACGGTTCCCATGTATTCGCGAACGATGTCGGGGTGCTCGCGCAGGGCGGTGTCCATGTCGCTGAATAGGACACCCTTCTCCTCCAGATCCTCGCGGTTGCGGTGGTAGACGACCTCGGACTCGTACTGGGCCGTGACCCCGGCCAGGTACTTGCGCTCTGCCTGGGGGATGCCCAGCTTCTCGTAGGTCTTCTTGATCGACTCGGGCACCATGTCCCAGTCTTTGGCCTGGGTGTCGGTGGGCTTGACGTAGTAGTAGATGTCGTCGAAATCGATCGAGTTGAGCGCTCCGCCGCCGCCCCACTGAGGGATCGGCTTGCGCAGGAAACGCTGGTAGGCCTTGAGCCGGAAGTCCAGCATCCACTGGGGCTCGTCCTTGATCTTCGACATCTGGCGGATGACATCCTCGTTCAGCCCCTTCTGGGGCTTGAAGACGTACTCGTCCTCGGAGTCGTGCCAGCCGAGCTTGTATGCGCCGAGATCGATATCGACGGTGGCCATCTAGTAATCACCTCACTACATCTGCCGGGATTTACACCATCCCGATAGTGCAATCCTACCGGATCGGGGTCGGCTATCCCAAGAGGTTTCCGGCCCGGGCCAGGACTCAGCGATCCTGGCTGCCGGACAGCTCTGCAACCGGTATCCGTCGATGAGGCTGAGAGGCTCGCAGCACCCAGAAGCGCTCTCTCTGCGCCTCCCATTCCTCCAAGATGGTGGCCGCCACGTCCGACTCGGTCAGCTCCAGGTGGCGCTCGAGGATGTCACGCACTTCGATCTCCTCGATCTCGACCAGGCGGCGCATGGCCGGAGACGTCTCGGCCACGAATCGATTGAGTCGGGCCTTGGGATCCCACACGTAGGCCACGCCTCCCGTCATGCCGGCCCCGAAGTTGCGGCCTACGGGACCCAGCACCACCACCACGCCCCCGGTCATGTACTCGCAACCGTGATCCGAGCAGCCCTCGACCACGGCCGTGGCACCCGAGTTGCGGACCGCAAAGCGCTGGCCGACCGTGCCGGCCATGAACAACTCACCACCGGTCGCCCCGTAGAGGACGGCATTGCCGCCCGCGTGGGGAACGCTGCCCTCCGGACGGCGTGGGGAGACCACGATCCTGCCGCCACCCATCCCTTTTCCGACGTAATCATTTCCGGTCCCGTTCAGACGCAGGTCCACCCCTGGGGCGTGCCAGGCACCCAGGCTCTGGCCGGCAGTGCCCGACAGCTTCAGAGTCACGGTCCCGGGCGGCAACCCCTCATCTCCGTACCGGGCGGCGATGGCGCCCGAGATGCCTGCCCCCACCGTCCGGTCCACATTGGAGATAGGGAACGAGAGGTCTACGGGGGTCCGCGATTCGATGGCCGGGAGCGCCTCTTCCAAGAGTCGACGGGAGAGCTTGGACACAGGGGGCGGGCGGAAGCCAGGATGTTGCAGACGCCCCTCGGCCCGCACCAGGAGATCGGACAGGCCGCGGGCCATGGGATGATCGATCGGCTGGAGGAGGTCTGCCCGGCCGATCACCTCGCTCAAGGTGCGAGCGCCCAGCCCTGCCAGGTGCCCCCGTACTTCCTCGGCCAGCATCCTGAACAGGATCACCACCTGCTCGGCTGCCCCGGTGAACTTGGCCCGCAGGTCTTCGTTCTGGGTCGTGATGCCCACGGGGCAGGTGTTGAGGTGGCACTGGCGGACCATCTTGCAGCCCAGCGCCAATAGAGGCAGGGTCCCGAAACCGAAACGCTCCGCCCCCAGCAGCGCCGCCACCACCACGTCCCTCCCGGTCCGCAGCCCGCCGTCGGTCTCCAGGGCGATCGAGGAGCGCAGCCCGTTGGCGACCAGGACCTGATGGGCTTCGGCCAGACCCAGCTCCCAGGGGGACCCGGCGTGCTTGATCGACTCGAGGGGAGAGGCGCCGGTTCCGCCATCGGACCCGGAGATCAGAATGCCATCGGCGAGCGCCTTGGCCACCCCTACGGCCACAGTGCCGACACCGGGCTCAGACACCAGCTTGACCGAGACCCGGGCCGTGGGCTTGAAAGCCTTCAGGTCGTAGATGAGCTGGGCAAGATCCTCGATCGAGTAGATGTCGTGGTGGGGAGGCGGTGAGATGAGGCTGACACCGGGCTCGGTATGACGCAGGCGGGCGATCTCGTCGGAGACCTTGTGCCCCGGCAACTGGCCTCCTTCACCGGGTTTGGATCCCTGAGCCATCTTGATCTGATACTCCTCACCCGAGGCCAGGTACCCGGGGGTGACGCCGAAGCGACCCGAGGCAACCTGTTTGATCGCCGAGTTTCTCGAGGTTCCGTAGCGCTCCGGCGCCTCACCGCCCTCACCTGAGTTGGACAGTGCTCCGATCTGATTCATCGCCTCAGCCAGAGCACCGTGGGCTTCGGCCGAAAGCGCCCCCAGGCTCATGGCCGCGGTCACGAACCTGCGCATGATGCGCTCGGCCGGCTCGACCTCCGAGATCGGAACCGGGCGCCGCGTGGAGAACCGGAGCAGGTCGCGCAACTGCATTGGAGAACGGTCCTCCACCTTCTCCACGTAGGTCTGCCAGTCGGCCTGCTCCCCGGAGCGAACCGCCCGTTGAACCGCCAGAACCACGGCCGGGCTGGTGACGTGGGCATACCCGCCCCGCCGCTGCTTGTAGAAGCCCCCGGCGAACTCATCTCCCGATCGGTACAGGGCATGCAACTGGAGCGAGCGAGCCGCCAGGTCTTCCCATCCCGAGGCCGCCCGTGCGACGGGCGGCGTTGCGGTAGCAGGTCTTTGTGACCTCCGAGTCGAGTCCCACCACCTCGAACAGCTCCGAGCCCCGATAGGCGGACACCGTCGAGATCCCCATCTTGGACATGACCTTCAGCAGGCCCGACTGCAAGGAGGACCGGTAGTTCTCCTGGGCCACGACCGGGTTCTGGTGTACGACCCCGTCCTCGGCCAACGTCCTGACCTGGTCGATGGCCAGATAGGGGTTGACCGCCGAAGCCCCGGCGGCAATCAACATCGCCAGATCGTGCGAATCCCGCGGCTCGCCGGATACGACCACGATCGAGGCCTGCATACGGATCCCGGCGTCGATCAGACGATGGTGGACCGCTCCCACCAGCGGGGTCATCGGGATGGGAACGCTGTCCTCGTCCACCTCCCGATCCGAGACAACGACGATCGTGGCGCCGGCCCGCACCGCTTCGGCCGCCTCGGAACAGACTTGCTCGATGCGATCTGCCAGGCCGGCCTCGCCCGAGGCCCGGGGCCAGATCGCCGGGATCCAATGCGAGAAGAAGCCGGGGTCGCCCGAGAACACGATCGCCTCGAGTTCGGCGTTGGAAACTATCGGAGAGGAGAGCTCGACCAGATGGGCGTCGCTAGCCACCTCATCGAGCAGCGATCCGCGAGACCCGAGATAGGTGCGCAGCGACATGACCAGCTGCTCCCGGATTGGATCCATGGGTGGGTTGGTGACCTGGGCGAAGACCTGATGGCAGTAGTGCGACGACCGGCGCGGGTAATCCGACATGGCGGCTAATGCTGTGTCACTTCCCATGGAACCAACCGGGGTCTTGCCCTCTGCCATGTCGGCCAGGATCAGACGACGTTCCTCGGCCGTGTAGCCGAACACGCGACATAGGGCGGCAGCGTCGAAGCGATCGTCCGCCTCGTCATCGAAGGGCTGTTGGACGTACAGGGTCTCCGTCGAGATCCACTCCTCATAGGGGGCCCGAGCGGCCAGCTCGTCCCGAAGCGCCTCGCCCATGCGTATCCGGCCGGTTCTCCCCTCGAACAGAAGCATGTCGCCCGGTCCGAGCTGCCCCGTGTGCTGTGCCCGACTCTCTTCCTCGGGACAGACTCCGGCCTCGGAGGCCACCAGCACCACCTCGGGCGTGACCGCCCAGCGAGCCGGACGAAGGCCGTTGCGGTCCAACCCGGCCAACAGGTCGACGCCGTCGGTGGCTGCTATCGCCGCGGGGCCATCCCAGGGCTCTGTGAGGAAAGCCTGGTACTCGTGAAAGGCGCGCAGCTCGGGCGTCAGATCGGCGACGTTCTCCCATGCCGCCGGGATCAGCAGCTCCTTGGTGTGGGCCAGGTCCCGCCCCGAGCGCAAGAGCAACTCGAACATGTTGTCCAGGCTGCCCGAATCCGACTGTTCCGGCTGGAGAAACGGACGAATGTCACGGATCCGACGCCCCCAGACCGTCTCCGCCCGTCCAGGCACCATGGCGGCGTTCTCCCGGGCCTGGGTCCAGGAGCGGTTGGAGGCGATGGTGTTTATCTCGCCGTTGTGAGCCAGAGCGCGGAACGGCTGGGCGATGTGCCACGACGGAAAGGTGTTGGTGGAGTAGCGCTGATGGAAGATGGCGAAGGCGGTCTCGAAATCCGGGTCGCCCAGGTCCCAGTAGAAGTTGGCGATGTCGGCCGCTGTGAACAGGCCCTTGTACACCACCGTCCGTCCCGACGCCGAGGGAATCGAGAAATCGGCCGTGGCACCGCTGGCTCGCTCGATCCGCTTGCGAGCCAGGAAGAGAAGTCGCTCGAAGCCGTCGTCATCCTGCCCGGACGGCGACAGAACCAGGGCCTGCTCGATGATGGGGAGGCTGTCGAATGCCCTCACCGAGAGCACGGACGGATCGGCGGGGACCGAGCGCCAGGCAACCAGGTCACCCCCCTCGGCCGCTACCGCTTCGGCCACCATCTGGCGATAGCGATGCGCATCCAGGGGCGGGAGGAAGCACATCACCACCCCCAGCCTCCGGCCGGCCTCGACCTCGATCCCGCTCGCCTTCAGCCAGCGTCGCAGCAGGCGTTGTGGAATCTGGGTCATGAGACCCGCCCCGTCACCGGTGCCGTCGGACGCCTTGGCGCCACGATGATCCAGCCGGCGCAGACACTCCACGGCCAGCTTCGTCATTCGGTACGAGGAGGACCCATCACGGGCGGCGATGAACCCGACCCCGCACGCGTCGTGCTCATTTCGTGGGTCGTAGAGCGGAAATGCGGACGTGAAACCAGACCTGGAGATTGCCGGAGCTCCCATCTTTCGGTGGCGAGTCGACCATTCTACCTGAGGCGGCCGAGGCCCAATACGCATATGCGCATAGGCGGGTGGGCCCATCCGGTCGGCACATTCCGAGGATCGGGACGCCCGCGTCCAACCCAGGCACGCCCGATGGATAAGATCGGCCCCCGGGCCGAGCCTACCGGGCGGAACGAAGCCTTCGGCCGATCTTCTCCACAGACCATCCCACGCCGACTCTCCACGATCTGATTGCCTCCCGGAAGCGGCTCCGCCGGCCAGTCAGTGAGGAAACAGTGTGACCACCGATGGCGAGAACATCCCCGTGTGAGCAAGGTCGGCCAGCCCACCCGTTATGAACGTCGCCAGACGCCCGGCTTCCTTTGGTGTGAGATGTGACGTCGCCACGCAAGTCTCATCACGCCACAAGCTGATGACGACATATCCGGCGTCGTTGTGCCAGGTGGCTCGTAGCTCTGACCGGTCGCCATCGGGGATGAACTCCCGTCGCTGCTCTGAAGGGTGGTGCACCCGGCCAATCCTGACTCGTGCTGGGCATCCAGAGGCTACCCACCCGTGATGACGCCCGAAAGGCCGAGTATTCGAGCAGGGCAACGGATCTGTGATGGTGATGGGCCAGATTCGGGACCGCAGCAGACATCGAGCGAGGGTGGGCAAGTCCGGTCGGGCATCGGAACCCCGCGCCATTCCCCGGCCGGCGCCAGGCGCATCTGGGTGAGCGATGGCCACCGACTACGTTGGCCGTCTATGCCGGTGATGGTCGTTGGCGCAGACACGAGTCAAGGAGAGCTGATCGTGGAACGATTGCTCGACCCCGACCGTGAGGTGCGGGTGTTCGTGACCGACCCCGATGTAGCCGACGAGTGGAGGCGGGTTGGCGCCAAGGTGGCACTTGGCGACGTCTCCGACGACTCGCACGTCGCCTCGGCGTGCCTGAACTGCTTCTCGGTCGTGCTGGTGGGTCGTGCTGCCCGTGACGAGCGATTGCGATCGTTCGCCGACAGCGACGAGGCAGTGTTCCAGGGCTGGGCCAGGGCGGTCACCACGGCCGGCGTGAAAAGGGTCATCTGGGTGCTCGAATCAGAACCGCCCGAGGTCAGAGGACCCGAAGTGGTCGTGGTCGACCCCTCCACCGCGGACCTCCCCGGTCACGTGTTCCGCCTCGACGAGGCCGCCGCCCTCTGACTACGCCCCTCAGCGGAGTCTCACCTCCGCCATATGGAGCTTGTCGAACACGAGCACGGCGTCGAAGGCCGGAACCAGATAGGGATGGGGGTCGATGGCCTTCCCGTCGTGATGTATCTCGAAATGAGTGTGGGGCGAAGAGCCCTCGGCATTGCCCGAGTCACCGACCCAGCCGATCAACTGGCCGGCCCGGACCGCGTCCCCGACCTGCACCGCCACACCCGAGGACATGGGCGCCCGACCATCGTCGGTGCCTGGGGTGTCGTCATTGAGATGCATGTACCAGGTCTCCCATCCGTGACCGTGGTCGATGGCTATGTACCGACCCGCGCTTCCCCGGTCGCGAATCCATTTCACCGTCCCGGGAGCAGCGGCATACACCTCGGTCATCTTGGGAGCCATGAGGTCGTTTCCCTCATGACGGTGCCCGGCTCGGGGAGCACCGAAGCTGTCGGTGAAGTGAGTGACCACCGCCTCCTGAGGGAAGACGATCGGTAGGTCGGTCGTAGCGGTGGACCCGCCCGGAACCATGCCGGACAGGGCCAAGGAAATCAGAACGATGTTGAACAAGGGGACCTCCATCAGATGGAAGAGAGAGAACCGAAGTTCGGGGGAAGCGATGACCCTAACCCTCAAGTGATCTGATTCACAAGCCTGGATCAGAACGAGGCCGGGTCTTGACCCGGCCTCGTTTGGTGCCATCGCGCAGCTTCACTCCCTGGCTACAGGATGGGATATGACGACTACATCGGCACCAAGCCGCTTCAACTGGAGCCGATTCAGACGAGATCCAGCCCAACGAGACCGGACAGCTCCTCCAGGGCCACATCCGGATCGTCCACCTTGATGGTGCGCATCCCCAAAGACCGGGCGGTTCTCAGATTGGCGCCGATGTCGTCGAGGAATGCGATCCGCGTCGGATCTATGCCGGTCCTGTCGATCAGCAGGCGGTAGATCCGCTTCTCGGGCTTGCCGCGTGCCCTCCAGATGCGACTCGATCACCAGGTCGAAGTGAGACGAGACCCGCTCGGCCGCCAACGACCTCCAGCTGTTGGTCACCGCCGCCACCGTCAATCCTGCCGCACGTAGCCGTTGGATGGCATCGACCATGGCGGGACGCGCCACCGCCACCGCCTCGATCCGAACCATCAGATCACCGATGTCGATCCCGTCGATGCCCATCTGGGCCAGATCGCCGGCAAACAGCTGTTGAAACCCATCCATGCTCAGCTCGCCCCGCTCCAGCCGCGCCCAGGCGCCGGCTGGGCCCGCCTCCTGGACCGCCCTGTTGATCAGGCCGGCCTGCACCCCCGATTCCCGCTCGAAACGGCTGATCTCATGCAGCGGCGATTCGAGAACCACTCCCCCGAGGTCGAAGGCCACCAGCTCGATGGGAGCGGAAACCGGGCCCCGCCGACTCGCGGTCATCGATCGGGCTCTCCTAGCCGGGCCTGGAGCAGGCTGGCACTCTCGGCGAGAAGGCCCAGGCTGAGCCTCAACCGTTCCCGGGGACCGCTGGCGATGAGGAGGCGGTAGGAGTCCAACGGTGTCACCGGCGTCAGGGCCGAGACCTGGTAGCTGACGACAAGCGGGTTCCCGGCCAACTTGGTCGAAATGTCGCTGGTGTCGGTGCCCAACTCGCTGGCCAGGGCCAGGACTCGCCGTACCTGGTCCGCCGCCTCGGACACGAGGTCCTCGTCGACATCCTCCAACCGGTCGGGGTGTTCCGACACGGAGGCCACCGGGTAGGGACTCTCATCCAGCCATGCCTCGACTCTCACCCTGCCCGTGCCGGCCACAATCACCTGACGGTGGTCACTCTCGGGAAGCCGACCGACCGACACGATGCGCAGGCGGCACCCCACCTCTAACCGCTCGTCGCCGCCCCCGACCTCGGACCCTCGGCTGATCAGGACGGTGCCGAAGGTGCGATCACCTGCCAGAGCATCATCGAGAAGGTGCTGGTAGCGGGGCTCGAACACACGCAGCGGAACCGCCGTGAAAGGGAACACCACCGTCTCCAGCGGGAGCATGGCCAGCGTCACCGACACGCCTCTCTCACCGCCACCCCGGATCCACACCGCGCCTCGTCACTGGTCGCCTTCGTCGGTTCTGACCCGCACCAGAAACCTCAGCCGCTCTTTCACCTCGCCGTCGATGGAGATCACGAATGAGTACGCACCCTCGATTCGGAAGACGAGGTTGGTGAACGTGAGTGCCCGGACCAGCGTCACATCCTGGCCCTCGGGAAGATGCGGTGGCCGACGGACCGGCACGGGAGCCGACAGCGATCCCGGCAGAATCGACTTCCCATCCTGGTCCTGCAGCTCGACGTCCAGCCGCACCGTATCGCCGGGCCAACCCCAGGGGACACGGATCCGCAAGCCGATCCCCATGCTGGGGTGACGGGCGGGGAGAGAACGCACCGTCAGCACGTCCCAACCCCCGCCCAGAACGTACAGCTTCCCGCCGCTGGCCTGGACGGCATCGGCGAGGAGCGCCACGTCGACCGATGGTTCCAGAGTGCTGTCGCCGAAGTCCACTCTGTCACCCTACCGAGGCCCGATCCGGGGCCCTCCGTTCGCCCCCCGTGGCGGAACTCCTTATCGTCTGATGTCACAGGAGGTTGCAGATGCCCGACACGCCCACCATCGCCCCGGCACGGGGAAGGCTCGGAGTCCTCACCCCGGGGATGGGAGCCGTGGCGACGACCCTCTACGCCGGGGTGTTAGCCGCCCGACGCGGCTATGCGGAACCTTTCGGGTCCCTGACCCAGATGGGCCGCATCCGCCTGGGCCGCCGCACCGAGAACCGCAACCCCCTCATCAAGGATTTCGTGCCCCTCACCTCCATGACCGACCT